>JBNJJV010000003.1:0-759501 GCA_051750565.1 Bacillota bacterium
GGAGGTGAAGCCGAGGAGGCTCACCGCCAGCCCCGCGGAAAGCGAGCATCCTATAGCGGAAATTAACTACTACTTTCTTTAAGATAGCAACAAACTTTACGAAAAGAGCCTTATTATTTTTTAGATAAGCATTATATAACGAGACCATCATGGTCTCGTTATATAGTGCTTCAGTTTACTCTCACTTACTTCCATGAAATAAATTAATATCCCATTCTTTTTTCATTTTTTCATACACATGATGCCTTTTTTTCCACGCATCCTCTTTCCATAAATCTTTACTTCGATCTATGATCTCACACCTTAATTCATGATATTCTTTTTCCTTTTTCTCCTTTTTCTCATATAAGATTCTTGTAGCACCGAAAAGTCCGACAAGAAGCATTGTGATAAATAGATGAAAAGAGCTGGATACAAATACAGAAAACATCGCTGCAAATGAATAAGAATATGGGCCTAGCACAAATTTCGTCACATAATAAAGAAAAAAGAAGGAAGCAAACATTGTTGCACATAAGGTATAAAGGTGTACCGCTTTGGCTTTATCAAATTTTTGTTTTTTGTCTATTAAATTATGTAACATCTGTCCAGTGGCTTGATCTGTCCATTCTCCAAAATCCATTCCCACCTCTCCTTTCCTTCCCTTATAGTTTATGAACTTGTCCATAAAATTAGAATAGTAGAATAAAAAGGACCTCTTTCAGGCCCTTTACACAAACATCTATCAGGAAGGGGGGGAAGGTTTCTTCACCCTGACATCTGATTCTCATTACGAAAAAAGCTAACTTCATGAAATTCCGTTATGAGTTGATCAAAGATGCAATCCCAGGATTGTTTTTCAGCCATTTGAAGAGCATTTCTTTTCATTTCATTTAGGAGATTTTCATTTAATATCTCTTCAATATGATGAATAAACGAAGGATATTGATGAGCTTTCGCCATTCTTCCGGTTTGGTTATGCTCTACGATGTTCGTCACACCGCCTTTATCAGCCACTACTGCTGGCAAACCGGAGGCAAATGCTTCTAATACTACATTTCCAAACGTTTCTGAAGCAGAAGGGAAGACGAATAAGTCAGAGGATGCATACACTTCAGCTAATTTGGTGCCTGTTACATAACCCGTAAAGAGTACATCTTCTTGTTTGGTTTTATCCATAAGCTCATTCCTCATCGGTCCATCGCCTACGATAACCCATTGAACTTGATCTTTTAATGTTTGAGGAAGGTATTTAATCGTCTTTTCGAGTGTGTCCAAGTCCTTTTCAGGAGCTAAACGCCCCACATAAAGAAGAGTGTATTTCTTGTTTTTATTAAATTTCCTCCTTAGTTTAGGACTGCGCTTTTCCGGAGAATAGGTTTGACAATCCACTCCTCTGCTCCATATGGATAAATTGGTAAAACCCTGGTTTTCTAAGTGAAGTTTCGTTTCAATTGAGGGGACAAAAATCCGATCTGCCTGTGAATAAAACCATTTCATGTATTTCCATAATAATGGTGCCACCCACATCATTTTGTAATAGTTCAAATACAGATCAAAATGGGTGTGGTAAGAGGCAACCAAGGGGATATTCATTTTCTTTGCACCGCGGATCCCATAAAGTCCCATTGTAAGAGGTGTGGTTACATGAATCAGTGTAGGTGAAAAATCTTTCAACTGCTTTACAATCGTTTTGGGGTTGGCAATAGCGGTTCTGCATTCAGGATAAAAGAAAAAAGGAAAACTTGTGAAGGAATGTACATTTGGATAGGATTCTTTCTTCTCTTGAATATCAGGAACAAAGACCTTATACTCAATCCCCCTTTTCTCATAGTGATTCGTCAATCTTTTTAACGTTCTTGCGACCCCGTTCACTTGAGGATAGTAAGTATCCGAAAACAATGCCACTCGCATGTACTCTTCCCCCTTTATGATTACCTTACAATTCGTAAATTCTATACGTTTATCTGATAAACAAAAGGACCATTAAAGTCGTAGCAAATGCAAGAAATGCCCCGGCCAATACATCTGAAGGATAATGGACTCCAAGAACCACTCTGGAGTATCCCACTAACCAACTTAAAGGTAGGAGGATAAGCATTGTGGTTGGATACTGAAGCATAAAAGGAAATGATATGGAAAAAATAGCGGTTGAATGACCAGACGGAAATGAATGATCGTTAAATTCATAGCCGTGTATCCTTGCATCAGGTAATGTTAGATAAGGTCGGATACGTTTAACCAATTTCTTGGTGATCGACATAATAATATGACTGATACATAACGTTATCATGGCGGCCATTACCGTTCTTTTCATCTGTGGATAATATTGACTCAAGAAAAACAGGATCAGGACGGAGGCTACAGTAAACCTCGCTCCACCCAAATGAGTAACATAGCCGAAGAATAAACGATACAACCGTTTGCTTCCATTGATTCTGTAAAATAACAAGTCATCTACTTTTCGAAAGCGCGTAAGCATTCTGTCCATGAAACCAACCCCTTCTCTTTTAGTGCTGTCACCTCCATTATATTTTCGATTTGTAATGCTTCTTATAAATGAATGTAAATTTTATCGCGAATTTTTGTAAAAAAAAAAATAGCACCCACCCAAAATTGCTTTGGGGGAGTGCCTTTTATTGATCTAATGGGATTTCCAGTACTTGTCCTGTCTGAATTTCACTATTTTGAATACTATTCCATTCCTTAATTCGTTCAACCCCTGATTGGGAATTGTAGTATTTCATAGCAATCCTGTAAAGGGTTTCCTTGGGTGCGACCGTGTGATACACGATCTTGTTTGTTGGCTGTTCTTCCTCAGGTTCTTCTTTTACCTCTTCTTTCGGCTTTTCCTCAGTTGTTTCTTGTTTAGCAGGTGGAGAAGCAGATTCAGTGTTTGCTGGTTGTTCCTTTCCAGTCATAGAGGGAGCACCTTCATTCAAGGATTCTTCTTTTTTGTCATTCACAGCTGCCTCTTCTTCTTTGGAATCAGCCTCTACAAAGCTCTCCTCATTTTCATTATCGGATTGGTCGTAGCGAACTTCTTCCACATCGTCCACATCTTCAGACATGACCACCAGGGGACCGTTCCTGCTATCAAAATAAGAATAAATGCTAAAAACTGTCAAGGGCAAAAGAATAAAAAATAAGAGCAGCATACTAATCAATGGATATTTCATTCTCCATTTGTTTTTCTTCTTTTTCTCTCTATGTACCTCACTTCTGGCTGGGAGAGGTTCTCTTTTTTTGATAGGTGCTTCCTCTGGGACGCGTTCAATCTTTTGTTTTAATTTCGCTGCTTGATCTCGATATGGGTCTTTACTCATGAGACATCCCTTCTTTACTTCCTTGTCTTCCTTTCTTACGCATATGTATACCTAGTAAGAAATCGATGACAAAGTGCATGATGATTGTTACCAATAAATTCTCTGTTTGTTCATAAATGAAACCGATCCAAAAGCTAAGCAGTACAATATTGACAATTAAAAACCAGTGAGCCCAGTATCTGAAATGTGTTAGCGCAAATATAATACTTGAGATGATTATGCCAAAATGAAATTGCAACACACCTCTAAATAATATTTCTTCACTGATGCTAATGAAAAATGCAAGCAATGCAATTTCTCCAATGCTTCTATCCGTAAATATCCGTGCATTCACCCCACCATCGTCATAGTATTTACTGGGTAAATGCTTCATCAACACGATGTCGATGATTACGATCATCAGACCGCTTGTTAATCCAATGGTCAAAATAGTCGGAGAAAAGTAAAACTGTTTCCAAAAACCGGACCATGTGCCAAATAAAAATATACCTAATCCTAAGGCAATCGTTAATAGTAAAAATTGAGTGAAATACAAATGAAATGTTAACTGCTTCTTAGAGAGCTGTTGTATGACTTCCCCTTGTTTCTGCATGAATACCACTTATCCTAATAATAATAATTTTTCCAATCTTTTTTCCCATCTTGTTTCCATTGGATTTTGATTGTCAGTAGTCAAAGGCTGACAGTTGAAATCCTTAAGGGAATAACCGCATTGATCACAACAGAAGCTATTCTCCTTTTGAAGAACTTCATCAAAATAATGAAGGAGCTTCTCTCTTCTACAGGAATCAACCTGTAACCACTCGATCATGGAGAGCAGTTTGTCCTTCTTGTATTGTAAACGATTGTTTCGAATTTGTTTCATTTTTTCTATTAATCTATCATGACTAAGTGTCTGCCCTTGAGTCAGCTCCTCTGAATAATACGTAAGAAATCGATATTGAATTTCCGACAATTGCAACAGATCGATTATCTCCTTCGCCTGACCCTGTCTGCTTTCCTTTACATACCTCTGCATTTGTACATCATCAGGCAATTCACTTTGAATAAGCTGCAGAGGGATCGAAAGGTCTTGTTCAGAGTATAACACGACAGACACACTGCTTTCCCCATCTCGTCCCGCTCTTCCGATTTCCTGTGAAAACGCTTCTATGTTTGAAGAGAAATGAAAATGAATAACAAATCGAATATTTTCTTTGTTTACACCCATACCAAAAGCAGAAGTGGCACATATGATTCTTAGCTTATTGGATAGAAATTGTTGTTGGATCAATATCCGATCCTCCTGTTCCATTCCCCCATGATAGTGAGCAACACCTGATACACCATTTTCCCCAAGCCATAAAGAAACGTCTTCTGCCATGCGTTTACTTGAGAAATAGATAATGCCTGGCCCAACCCATGTTGTCACATAGTCTAAAAGCTTATCAAGTTTTTCACTATGATTCGTGACTTTATCAACAAACAGACCGATATTTTCCCGATCAATTGAATAGACTTTTTCCACAGCGCCTTCCATTTGGAGCACTCGTTTAATGTCTTTCCTTACTTCATCAGTGGCAGTCGCCGTTAATGCCAAGGTAGTCGGATTGCCAATCGTCTCTTTAAGCTCCCCCAGTTTTAAGTAATCAGGTCTGAAGTCAGGACCCCACTGAGATATACAATGTGCTTCATCAATGACGAATAAAGAAATGTTTAAAGATTGTAGTAAAGGAATAAGAGTCGAACTCATTAACATTTCCGGTGATATGAATATAAATTTATAAACGTGTAATTGCTCAAGGGCCGCTCTTCTTTCCATATAAGGTAAAAACGAATTCAGTGCGATCACCCGTTTTTCACCCATTACTTTCATCTGCTCTACTTGATCCTGCATTAAAGAGAGAAGTGGAGAAACGATTAACACTTGTCCTTTCTTTAGATACCCGGGTAATTGATAGCACAGCGACTTACCGGTTCCTGTCGGAAGCATCGCCACCGTATCCCGTTGATTTAAAACGGATTGAATGATTTCCTCCTGCCCTTCTCTGAAGGAAGAATAGCCAAACCTCTCTTTAAGCTCTTGTTGCAAATTCACGGTTCTCACCTGCCTTCGCAATCGCTACTCTAATTTGAAAATAAGATAAATGGGGAAGCTTCTCTTTTATCGGCTTTAGCCTTTTAGTTCGAGCGTCTTTCATAACTAAAAGCACATTCTCATATTCCACCTGAGAAATGAACGGATCTATTGCCAATTCTTTCTGAGTTAAGATTAGTTCAATTACATGATCTTCAATGGTATTTATCTTTAAATCACGTATACGCGCAATTTCTTCGATTGAATGCCCCCTTTGATACAACTCATATGTTTTGCTTGTTGAAATGGTCAGATTTTGCTGCTGATCACTTTTTAAGCTAATTGAATATAATAAGGGATAAGTTGAAGGCTTCCTTTCTAATTCAGATAATATACCGTGAATTAGATTAAGAAACTGAAAGCGGAATTCTTCTTCATGCATATTCAATTTTTCAGCAACTTGCAATTCTGTCCATCCATAATCCTTGTATCCCGTTAAGCGTGATACGAGAATGTCTGGATTTAAGTTTTGAGATAGACTGGTCAACAGGCTATACAGCTCCTTGTACAAATCGGAAGACAATTTTTCAATATTAGGGTTCGCCCGTAAACAGCTCTTTACCCACTCTTGTATGTTTTTGTTACGTTGTACAGGAAAGTAGAGCGTTTCCTGCTGTTTCCCGTTCGATAGAACCTGAACAAGGAGGCTTAATCTTTTCCAAAACAGAAACGTTTGATCACCGTAGACAAGACCATTCATATTTGATGGAAAAGAGTCACCTTGAAAATCTTTTTTAACAGAATCAGTTCCATCAGTGGTCACAATCGCTTTCCCACTTTCATCGACATTGACATATCCTTCTTTCTCTAATTCCTTTACCTTCTGATTAAAGTACGGTCGTGTAAGCTTAGGTAAAGAGAGGAAAAACGGCTGCAAATAAAAGATATGAGCATCCTGAATCGACTGGGAAGATTTTTTTCCTTTTAAGATATGAAAAACAGAGTAAATGGATCGCTCTCCATTTATTTGCATGAAACAATATAAAATCACATAATTAAGATAGGTCAATTCTCTACTCCTTAACATGTAGGTTATTGTCAAATATTGTACCACGAATTTGTTGTTTAACTATGTTTTGTTTTTCATATATAGGATAAAAATAAAAAGAAACCACCTAACTATTGAAAAGTTATACAATCCTCTATAAAATAAACATTAAGTAATTTTTCACAAACTTACATTGTGTATAATGATGAATTATATAGAATTATTCGGGAGGTTTTTTCTTTGCCAAAATATACGATCGTCGACAAAGATACATGCATTGCATGTGGAGCGTGTGGGGCTGCTGCTCCAGATATTTACGACTATGATGATGAAGGTATTGCATTTGTAACATTAGACGATAACCAGGGGACGGTTGAAGTTCCTGACGTATTAGAAGATGATATGATTGATGCATTCGAAGGTTGTCCTACAGATTCCATTAAAGTAGCTGACGAGCCATTCGATGGTGATTCACTTAAATTTGAATAGTTGTTACCGAAGCTAAGGGGAATTCCCCTTAGCTTTTTCTTTTTGGGCTGAATGACATTAGAAAACCCCTCAAATGTAATTGAGGGGTTTATCATTTATATTTGCACTATGCCGCTCTGTTCAGGGCAGTCTGTCTTGCTAACCAGCCTTGAAGACGAACAAATAGTAAGATGAAGACTGATGTTACAAGGATTCCTTTTAAAATGTTGAAAGGAACAATTCCTGTAATGATAATCTCAGCAGGAAGCTCAAAATTCATGAAGTATTTATACGCAGGAAGGAACACAAAATAATTAAGAATTCCCATACTGATACTCATGACCACAGTTCCTGTGATAAGTCCGATCAACAAACCTTTTTTAGATTGAAAACGTGTATAAATATAATATGTCGGAAGAATCAAAAGCACTCCCGCCATAAAATTTGCAACATGACCAATCGGAACGCCGGTATCGCTTCCTGTCATGATGTAGTCAATAACGTTCTTGAATAATTCAACTAATATTCCTGCCAGAGGACCTAAAGTTACTGTCGCAATCAATGCAGGCACATCACTGAAATCTACCATTAAAAACTTTGGAAATGGTGGAATCGGGAAGTTAAAAAGCATTAACACATAGGATATGGCACTTAACATACCAACCGTTACAAACGTGCGTGTATTCATTTTTCTCATAAACCTCTCTCCTTTAGGAGATTCATCTCATATCGAAGATAGCTCAAGCCAAAGTTAGCATTAAAAAACCCCTAGATACGTGTATCTAGGAGAATGATAAGGCATACCCGAATAAACGTTCAGCTTCCCTTTTTCTAAACGTTCTGGCATAAACCTTCATCTTCTCCCATCCAGACTATACTGTCGGCTTTGGAATCGCACCAAATCCTGCCCCTGAAGGCTCGCGGGCTTAGAGACAAATGTCTCATCACCGCCGGTAGGGAATTTCACCCTGCCCCGAAGACGAATCTTTATTTTTTTATATATTTTCATTATACATAATGATGGGAGTTATGTGAAGGAAAACAGTTCGAATTCGAAATATTTTTGTTTACACATGGTACTTTTTAGGTTTACACTTCCCTTATTGGATGTTTAAAACTTGTTGAGGATATATTGGTGTCTTAAGATCCAGGCCATTCCAAGCCACCAAGTCATTCACATCAACTCCTTGTGCGACTGAAATGGAGTATAAGGTGTCCCCTTGTTTCACTACATACCCACTCACAGCTGATTGAGGAATGGCTAACGATTGATTAACCACCAAATTAGTTTCGTTTAACCCATTGGCACTCTTAATATCCTCTACAGATATATTGTATTTCTGAGAAATCCCCCAAAGGGTTTCTCCTTTATGTACGACATGATTTACCAGGTTTTCATTATTATGAACTTCTTTCGTGCTTACATCATGATTGATTTCAGCTGTTCCAGAAACACCCACTGCCTGGTAGGGATCCTTCTCCTGAGCAAACACAAGCTGCCCGACCTCACCTTGTCCAAATACCATATAGGGATCGATTGCATTCTCCTTATCAATCGTCCATTCACCCCTGTGCACCTCAAAATGCAGGTGAGCCCCTGTCGATCTGCCTGTATTTCCTAAATTTCCAAGCTGTTGACCTTGACCCACTTCTTGATTCTCTTCAACAAGCCGGCTTTCAAGATGAGCATAAACGGTTTCATATCCATTTTCATGCCTAATGAATACCACATGTCCATAACTTGGAGATAGATATGATCTAATCACCTTTCCTTTTGCAACAGAATAAACAGGAGAGCCGATGTCTCCTCCTATGTCCATTCCTTTATGATTACCAGACCTTGTCCCATACGAATCCGTTATCATCCCTTCAACAGGAAATGTCCAGGATACCGTTTCCTCCGTGATCTTATTCGTCTCTGCTTTCGCTATCTTTCCTGTAAAGAACATAATACTCACACATATCGCTAACAGAAATACGATTAAAAGCCTTCTTACATAATCCAAAATCATGCTTGTCCTCCTTACCCATTTAACGCAATACCTAATTTCTTCCCTACTGAATCTTCACGTCCGCTACCTTTCATGTATTAACCCATTCTAACCTTCTCACCATCAATTCATGCACTCCCCACTATATGTAGACCCTCCTTTCATTATTCACAAGTGAATGAGATAATTTTCCTTTGAGTAGTTTGTCTAAGTTTGAGATAAATATACACGGAAATGCGGAGCCGACTGGTCAGGTCCGACAAGCACTTTGGGAAAATGGCAAAAGGCGAACTTTGCCTTATGCCATTTTTCCAAAGTGACCTCGAGGGACTAGGAGGCGCAGCTAGACATCACAAAAGCGGAGGCGGCTTGGTCAGAGGCGACAAGCATAAGACGAGCATACCGGAAAGGCGTCCTTTGCCTTTGTGGTATGCTCATCTTATGACCTCGAGCCTCTAGCCGCCAGAGCTGGATGATAACAAATGCGGAGGCGGCTTGGTCAGAGGCGACAAGCATAAGACGAACATGCCGGAAAGGCGTCCTTTGCCTTTTTGGCATGTTTGACTTATGACCTCGAGCCTCTAGCCGCCGGAGCTGGATAATGACAAAAGCGGAGGCGGCTTGGTCAGAGGCGACAAGCATAAGATGAGCATACCGGAAAGGCGTCCTTTGCCTTTGTGGTATGCTCATCTTATGACCTCGAGCCTCTAGCCGCCGGAGCTGGATGATGACAAAAGCGGAGGCGGCTTGGTCAGAGGCGACAAGCATAAGACGAACATGCCGGAAAGGCGTCCTTTGCTTTTTGGCATGTTTGACTTATGACCTCGAGCCTCTAGCCGCCGGAGCTGGATGATGACAAAAGCGGAGGCGGCTTGGTCAGAGGCGACAAGCATAAGACGAACATGCCGGAAAGGCGTCCTTTGCCTTTTTGGCATGTTTGACTTATGACCTCGAGCCTCTAGCCGCCGGAGCTGGAT
Organism: Bacillota bacterium; assembly: GCA_051750565.1. Classification (GTDB taxonomy): domain Bacteria; phylum Bacillota; class Bacilli; order Bacillales; family Bacillaceae_B; genus Rossellomorea. The sequence goes on from JBNJJV010000003.1 coordinate 9,846, forward strand.
GATAAGAAAAGCGGAGCCGACTGGTTAGGCCTGACAAGCACTTTGGAAAAATGGCAAAAGGCGTACTTTGCCTTATGCCATTTTTCCAAAGTGACCTTGAGGGACTAGGAGGCGCAGCTAGACATCTCTAAAGCGGAGGCGGCTTGCATAGAGGCGACTAGACGAACATGCCCTTCATACAAAAAAAAGACCGGAAACGGATTCCTTTCCCGCTTCCAGTCTATCTGTGATAACCTAATTTTCGAACGTTTTCTTATTCGGACTGATAGGAGTCTCAATGGGTTCGTTGAACATGAATCCATTCCATCTTTCCTGTTTAATGTTTTCGAATTGAACTCTTTCGTACCCGGAGCTTTTGCTTGTCAGTAATATGCCTTCAATCATTTCCATGGCTGTTTCATTGTCTAATGATTCTATGTCCAGTTCATTTAAGAAATTGATGGTTAGATCTCCTTCTGATTCTGTCACACTGATATTGATATTTTTAGGAATCACACTTTGGAAAAGGCTTGTTTCTGTGTGTTTCATTGCCTGGATGGACTCTTTGACATTTCCTCTATTTATATTATCCGGTACGAGGAAGCGTTCCCTTCCATTTGGCGAGTATAGGTAATAGGCCGTATGAACAGCTTCATTTAGATCGATTTTTGAGAATTCCCCGGTGGAGCTGAATTCCGGAACTGAGCCGTCTTGTTCTTGAAGAACCACTTCATTTAACCCCTTATGTTGAAATGAGTATAATAGAGAATGGTAAAACGCGTATTCCACTGCACTACCGCCGCTATATGAATGCTCAGAATCCAAAGTAAAAATGACTTTGTTTTCACCCGAGGTAAATTTTCCTTTTAACGGGAGAAAGTCTTCCATCCCCCACTCGCCTTCAGGTAACTCACCTGCAATCTCTTCATGACGGGTCAACCAGTCTTCTTCCCCTTCTGCCGGGCGGTCGATAATTGAAATAGGAACAGGTACCGCTTCCGGTGAAACGAGTCCATAAGAATAGTAGTCCTGCCCTTCTAAGTCTTCTGCATATAAAGATAATCTTTCTGCCGTAGTTGGTTGAAGGTCTTTTTCAGTCTCAGCCATACTAAGCTCGTTATTATCCTTTTCGGCTGTCATTTGATCTTTATCGGAGTCTGGTATCATTGCTGATTTATCATTTGATTTCCCCAAGGAATCTTGTGCTGAATTCGTTGCTGATTCCTCTCCTAATGATTCCATTGATTTCATTTCTGATTTTTCCATACTATTTTCATTGAATTGATTTAATACGGTTGGAGCAAGCATGACCATGATGAAAATGGCTGCCAACGCTGCGACTGTTGGAATAAAACGGTTAAAAGCAAAGAAAGTCTTTTTGTTCTGACGTTCCATTTTCGCATATATTGATTGAGGAGTTCGATCATCTTTGATTTGAGGAAGCTTTTTAACGAGGTCCTCTATATCACGATCTTTCCATTCTGACTGCTTCAATGTCACTTTCCTCCTTTGTTAGCCGTTGATTCATTTCAATTCTTAACCACTTTATGGCTCTATGCTGAGTCGTTTTCACTTTACTTTCAGACCAGCCCAGGACTTCTGATGTTTCAATAATTGAAAGCTCTTGTAAGTAACGCATAATAATGACCATCCGATAATCCGTCGAACAGTTTTTCAAACATTCGTACAATACCTGAATTTCTTCCTTCGCAACAGTAATTTCTTCCGGGAGTGCTCCATCGTCTGTCACATCATTCCGGCTCCAATCGAATTTATCCAATATCCGATTTTTCCAGTTCTTCTGTTTTCTAAAATGATCTATGGCTACATTTTTTGCAATCGAAAAAAGCCAGGTTCTTTCAGAGCTGTTCCCTTCAAAACGCTCATGCGATTTAAGCACTCTGATATATACTTCCTGCACCAGATCTTCAGCCTGCTGCTTATTCTGTACCATGTATATGAGGAATTGAAAGACGTCCTGATGATAAGTAGAGTATAATTTCTCAAAAACGGAGTCCACTTGCTTCCCTCCCCGTCAATTTATTAGTCGTTTTTTATGTAAAAACGTTACACACTATCAATATAGTATTCTTTTGGTAAAAAGGAAAGACTTATATTTAATATAGGTTTTACCTCAAATAAAAAGTCAACAAGGTACTTATCCCCTGTTGACTTCTCATATTTCCCTTTATTCTCATCATTTTTTCAACATCGTTTTCTACTAGCAGCGATAAAATAAAGAATGTTTCCCATGTAACAAGAAAAATCGTCAAGTTTCTATGGATATCATCGATTCTTGGTTATATGGGAAGAAAGAAGGTGAAGGTTGTCCCTTGATTGACTTTACTTTGAACTTGGATATGACCTTTATGGGACTCAATGATGTTCTTTGCGATCGCGAGCCCCAGACCAGTACCGGACTTCCCTCTTGTTCGGGCTTTATCCGCTTTATAGAAGCGCTCGAATACGAAAGGAAGATCTTCTTCAGGAATCCCGGAACCCGTGTCTTTTACGTGGAATAAATAACCGCCCTTGCTTTCCGTCAAGGATACGGTTACTTCTCCACCTTTAGGAGTATGTCTCAAAGCATTATCAATAAGATTGGTTAATACTTGTTCGATTCGGTCCGGATCCATGTGAATCTCATTTTTGATACCTACATCACTTTCGAAGTAAACGGAGACCTTTTTTTCTTTGGCCAGCCCAATAAATTTATTCGTCACTCTTTCGGTGAAGGGCATGACACCAATGACGTCTTTATTAAGAGTAATATGCCCTGCTTCCATACGGGCCAAATCCAGAAGGTCATTGACCAGACGCCCCATTCGCAATGACTCATCATAAATAATACGGGCTATTTCTTTCTTTTCTTCTTCTGTTTCAGCAATATCATCAACAATCGCTTCGCTATATCCTTGAAGCATAGAGATTGGGGTACGGAGTTCATGAGAGACATTGGCGATAAAGTCTTTCCGAAGCTTATCCAATCTTCTCTCTTCTGTCATATCACGGACGACCGCCACGGCTCCCCTGATGTTGTTGTTATTGTAGAGAGGACTGATAATCACCACATACGAACGACCCTGCAGACTCAATTCACCTGTCTGCTCCATTTCTGTCACGACCACGCTCTGCAATAATTCTTTTACAGTAGTAGGGATGGCTTCCTCACTGTTTTCACTTTGCTCATAATACCAATGTTGCAGGAATCGATCGGCAGGTGGATTGGTGATCAAGATCGTGCCGTCTCGATTAAAGGTGATGACTCCATCAGCCATACTGCTCAAAATAGAGGAGAGCTGCTCTTTCTCCTGGCTCAATGCGTTAATGTGAAACTTTAGCTGCCTGCCCATTTGGTTAAATCCTGTTGCAAGTTCACCGATTTCATCCTTCGTCAAAATCGGAACCTTTGTATCAAACTTACCCTTTGCTACCTCAAAGGCTGCTTCCCGCATTTTCCTCAGTGGTGCAGTGATACGGGTGGAAAGGAAGAAAGCAAAGATGGTTGTTAAAATAATGGCAATCCCGGCAGCAAGCAAGATCAGTTTCGTTGTTTGACGGGTTGTATCTTTAATAACACCAAGAGACTGATAGAGATATACCGCTCCATCTTCTGCATCAATATGAAGAGGAGTCCCTACAATAATGACATTTTCATATCGGTTCGACGACATTTCCGAGGATAATTCAATCTCTTTCTTGATGGTGATTTCTTTTGTTTTTACCGATTGAAGTTGTTTATCATCTGAAATATACTCATGAATATTCTTTTGAAACGCTGTAGAATCCTGGGAATAAAGTGATTCATTTTGATCTAATGAAATAATGATATTGACTGGATCATCGATGATTTCTTTTCCCAGTTCCATCCCCAGCTCAAAGTCTTTATGATTCTCAATGACTCTCGCCACTTTTTCAGCAGTATGAGTTAGTTCTTTTTCAACCACATCGACGTGATAGTTTTGAAAGAATTCCAGTAAAAGAATCGTAAGGATAAATAACACAAAGGAAACTAAGAGCAGAATCGTTAGCCACAGCTTCCCTACAACACTACGCCACAGCCTCATTCATTCGTTACCTCGAACTTGTAACCTACTCCCCAAACGGTAACAATCATTTTTGCAGCCATCTCGGATACTTTATTCAGTTTTTCTCTTAATCGTTTCACATGCGTATCGACCGTACGCAGGTCCCCGAAGAATTCATAATGCCACACTTCCTTAAGTAGGTGCTCACGGTCAAACACTTTGTCAGGGGCTTTTGCAAGGAAATACAGCAACTCGTATTCTTTTGGTGTTAAGTTCACATCTTTACCGTCAGCGGTTACCCGATGGGCATCATTATCGATCGTAAGATGAGGATAGACAATCAGGTCCTTCGCCTTCGCATCGGTTTGAATGAAGCTCGTCTTTGAAGAACGTCTTAATAACGCTTTCACTCTCAGTACCACTTCGCGAGGGGAAAAAGGTTTCACTATGTAATCATCGGTTCCCACTTCAAACCCTTGTACTCTGTTCACTTCTTCTCCTTTAGCAGTAAGCATGATCACGGGCGTCGCTTTCTTTTCACGAAGGTACTTACATACTTCGATCCCATCCATCCCAGGCATCATGATATCCAGTAAGATACAGTCGTAATTATTCTCCAGAGCCAGCGCTAATGCTTCTTCTCCATTTTCGGCTTCATCAATTTCATAGTTTTCTCTTTCAAGATACATTTTTAAAAGTCTACGAATCCGGTCTTCATCATCTACAACTAAAATTCGAATATTTCCCTCCATGGGTATATCCCCCTTTTGTCTAATTAAACCATATTATCCTATATTTTATATGAAAAAAGAAGCTGACTCAAAGAGAATATCACTCTCGTTATAGTCAGCTCCCTCCCATTCGTTATATCGACTGTTTAAGCGTATGAATGTAATCCTGCGATAATAAGGTTCACAGCCACCAGGTTGAATAGAATAATGGCAACCCCGATGACGGCTAACCATGCAGACTTCTCACCATGCCATCCTTTGGAGAGGCGTAGATGAAGAAATGCTGCATAGAATAAGAATGTAATTAACGCCCATACTTCTTTAGGATCCCATCCCCAGAAGCGAGTCCAGGCAATTTGAGCCCAGATCATGGCGAAGATGAGCCCACCCAGTGTAAAGACTGGAAAGCCGATTAATACTGAGCGGTAACCGATTTCGTCCATCAGGTCCAGATTCACATTTTTCACCAATGGCTGTAATTTAGCAGCTATTCGCTTTCTGAAGATTAAGCGTAATAGAAGATAAATTCCAGTTCCAATCAGAAACGACCAAATAACTGTATTTAGTTTCTTAGCGTTAATAATGGCTGGCATTTCTACCAGTGGCTTCATTACATTGTCGGTTAATAATTGGCCTTCATTGGGTCCGACAAGGGCAGGGAGTGTATATTCAGAAATCGCTTCGGCCCCTTCTTGATTGACATATTGAAAATTCGCTTCGTAATTCCCCAGGGTAAAAGCAGTTGATGCAACCACAAACCCTAATACGACAACTAAAGAATACATGACGGTTTCAAGCCAAAACGATTGCTTGCTTCCTTTTGTATGTTGCACTGATTTCAATAAGTAGATTAACCCTGCCACAAAACTGATGGATAAAATGGCTTCCCCGGCTGAAACAGTTGTGACGTGGATTTTCAACCAATCACTTTGAAGAGCAGGGATCAATGGACTAATGTCTTTAGGGAACATACTGGCATAGGCGATCACCAAAAGTGCAAATGGTAATGCAATGACACCCAGAATCGTTGTCTTATACATAAAGTAAAGAATAATAAAGGCTCCAACAAGCATCATTCCGAAAAAGGTTGTAAATTCAAATAAATTACTTACAGGAGCATGTCCTGCTGCCCCCCATCTTAAAAAGAAGTAGCCTAATTGAGCGGCAAATCCGATAAGGGTTAAAACAATTCCAATTAATCCCCACTTTTGCTGATTCGTTTCAGTTGTATTTTTTTGGCGGATGCTTCCACCAAAAAACAACGTAGCAATCAAATACATTATGAAGGATACATAGAGTAAATTACTACTCCACTCTGCCATTGTTATCGTTGACATCTTCATTCCTCCTTGCTTCGTCTTTTTGTTGTTGATCATCAGGTTCCTGTATTCCAGTACCTTCCAAAACGAAGTTGATTTCATTTTTTAATCCATGCCAGTTTTTATTCGTATGACCGGCCACAATGACTCCATCTTCACTTCGCCTGATCCAGATTCTTCGGTGGTGCCAATAAGCACCTTGTACGACACCTATCATAAAGATGGCTCCACCAACGGCTAAGATCCAAAGAGTGAGATCCTTATGAACGGTTAAAGCAGATACATCTCTCGTCTCCACACCCGCAAATGACAATTTATATTCATTGTCACCAAGCGGTTCCAGATTTTGCTGGATTCCTACAAAGCTCACTTCGCCATCGGGTTTTTCAGGCGAGAACAATTTGAAAAGGAAGGCAGGATTATTCGGTAAAGGAGACTTGGTTTGTGGCTCTCCTTGTTCATTAAATCCAGAGAAATCAGGATAATAGCCCATTAATTCTACTTTATAACCTTCTTCAAATGCATAGGTATCTTGAGGATCAAATAGATCGACGGTAAATTTGCCGAAGCTGTCCCCTGACTCTTTATTATCAAATGTAAAGGACATTGATTTAAATTCGTCTAACTTGTAACTGGTTTGATATACAGCAAAATCCCCAAATTTAAGTGGGTGATTGACTTTAATGGAATCCTCTTTTTCCACTTCCCGGTCAGCCGTTTGTCCTGGAAGTTTATCTCCGGATTCTTTATACAGTACCACGTCAGACTGGAAATTCTTTGCGATGGTTCCATTCTTATCAATGGCTTCCCCAAATACTTCTTTGTCTTTATCTTTATCGTATGTCTCTAGCGTAAACCCTTTATTTTCTAAGTAATATTCTTGTTTCGTACCAGGAACGGCCCTTGTTTCACCTTCACGGATCCACACGGTTTCATCAACATACATTCCGGGAACGAATCGCAGCATGCCCCCGAAAAGGAAAATGATAAGACCGATATGATTGACATATGGACCCCATCTCGAGAAACGATTTTTCTCTGCAAGAATGTTTCCGTCTTCTTCTCGGATCTTGTATTTTTTTTGAGTTAATTTTCCCTTAATCTTACTTATAGAATCATTGACCTCTACCATTTCTGTTTTCCCATAGATTCGTTGACGCTTCAGAAAACCGGCATGTCTGGAAACACGTTGATTCTTGAGGGCACGATAGAGGGGAATCACCCGGTCCAGACTGCAGATCACGAGGGAAACTCCAATCGATGCGATTAACAGTAGATACCACCATGAACTATATAAATCATGGAACCCTAACGTATAATATAATTCTCCAAAAAAACCATATACATCTTCATAGTACTCATTTGCTGGCTGTCCATTCGGAATATACTGTACCTGAGGCAAAATCGTGCCGACTGCAGAGGCGATAAGTGTAATGACAATTAACCATACGCCAACCTTAACAGATGAAAAGAAATTCCAAATCTTGTCGACAATCGTTTTATTATACGTTTGGGAACGTCTTGCACTACCCTCATATCGCATGTCATGAAGCTTCTCGTTCTTCGCTTCATCCGTTAAAGCACGTCCACAGGATTCGCAGAGAACGGTACCATTCGGGTTTACATGACCGCATACACATTTGATCTCTTTCATGTTAAAACTCCTTATATCAAGTTAAACTGCTGAGCTAAGGCTTAATGCTCTCTAAATCTTCTATGATATCGTTTTCTGACATGGTTCCTGTAATGATTTTTTCAATCTCACCTTGAGGGTTAATGAGGAATGTCGTTGGTAACGGATCAATACCGTATGCGTTTTGAACTTCTTCTTCCTCGTCTACTACAATAGGGAACTCTAACCCGTGTTTCGATACGAATCGATTGATAAGGAAATCCGATTCCCCCACATTAACAGCCAATATCTGTACACCTTGATCTTTATATTTCGCATATTGATTATTCATATAAGGCATTTCTCTTTCACATGGTTTGCACCATGTTCCCCAGAAATTCAGGAATACCCCTTGTCCCTCATAGTCGGACAAACGATGTTTATTCCCTTCCATGTCCTCTAATACAAAGTCAGGCGCATGATCTCCCACCTTTAACTTCCCTCTATCATCCTTCGTAAAGTTTGCATACAGGGTATATGCAACCGCAGAAGTCAATACAATGAGAATAATTGTCCGGATGAGTAATCTGCGTTTTTTCTTATCCATGTACGTGTGCCTCCCATATTGAAATCGTTCTCAAAAAATGGAAATGTTTTTTCTCTCTTTACAGTAGCAAAGGGCCTGATTTCATAAGAATTCTCTTATGAGATCAGTCCCTGCCATAATGTAATGTTCCATTCCTTCATAATAAGCAGGGAAATATCCCTTGGATTTCAGGGTAAAATTCCTTTCTCATTATATCATTTATCACTTTATAGTTAGTGTAAATTATATGAAGGATATGTGACACTTTCCATGCTATTCATTATCGAATGCTTCCCGTTTCAGCAAGTGTTCTTAGCTGTTTCACTTCATGGGGAGTAAGTTCTCTTCCTTCACCTGCGTTCAACCCATGAAGAGTAAGGAATGCATATCTTTCTCGCTTCAGCTTTTGAACCGGATATCCAAGGGCTTCGAACATTCTTCGTACTTGGCGGTTTCTGCCCTCATGAATGGTAATTTCGACGATGGATTTCCCTTGTTTCTTATCAATGCTTAACACTTTCACTTTTGCTGGAGCCGTCATGCCGTCCTCCAGTTTAACCCCTTTTTCAAGTTCTCTGATTTTGAATTTAGGTGGAATCCCTTTTAATCTCGCTACATACGTTTTTTCAATTTCGTTACTTGGATGCATCAGGGAGTTAGCGAAATCCCCATCATTGGTTAGAAGAAGAATACCTGACGTCTCATAGTCCAGTCTTCCTACCGGATAGATTCTTTCTTGTATTTCAGGGAAGAAATCCGTTACGACTTGACGGTCTTTGTTGTCAGTCACAGCTGAAATGACCCCTCTTGGTTTATAGAGCATATAATATACTTTATTTTCTCTTTCAATCTGAATCCCTGTCACTTCAACTCTATCGGAATTGGAAACCTTGGTTCCTAACTCTTTCACTACTACACCATTGACCTTTACTTTACCTTCTATAATTAATTGCTCAGCTTTTCGTCTTGACGCTACGCCACTATGAGCAATAACCTTTTGTAATCGTTCCACGGTCTTTCACCTCATTTAATTTTCAATACATTTGTCTTCATGAATTATTACACAATCCAGGCAAAATAGAAAGGTATAAAGAAAAATCGACGGCTTTCAGTCGATTTCTTTATACCTTATTGTTTCCTTTATTAATAGATGCCAACCATTAAAACATGATCGTGACGATGAAGATGGCTGCGACGATTCCGACGATGTCGGCTAGTAATCCGACCTTCAGGGCGTCTCCCATTTTCCGGATCCCTACCGCCCCGAAGTAAACGGTCAATACGTAAAGGGTCGTATCGGTACTTCCCTGTAAGGTTGAAGCCAGTCTTCCGATAAAGGAATCTGGTCCGTGGGTTGCGACTATATCGCTCATCATCCCCAGTGCAGCTGTTCCTGAAATGGGTCTGATAATGGCAAGAGGCACAATCTCAGGCGGAATCCCGAGTGCAAGCAATCCCGGACGGATGAGGTTCACAAAGAACTCAAGTGCTCCCGATTCTCTAAAAATGGTAATGGCTACAAGCATCCCAATGAGAAAAGGAATGATTGACACGGCAATTTTAATGCCTTCTTTTCCCCCATCGACAAACACTTCATACGTAGGTACTTTTTTGAGGGTTCCATAGATTAAAATGAAGCCGATCATAATGGGGATCAACCATAATGAAATCGTGGATATCCATTGCATCTACTTCACCTCTCTACGAGTACGTCTATAATGAAAATAACGGTCTATCAGTATGGCTCCTATGGTCGAGAGCATGGTCGCAATTAAGGTTGGTCCTACAATTTCAGTCGGGGAAGCTGAATCATATTTCATCCGGATCGCAATGACCGTTGTTGGTATGATGGTAAGACTTGACGTATTGATCGCTAAGAAAGTAATCATCGATCTGCTGGCATAGTCTCTTCCTCCATTAAGATCCTTTAACTGCTCCATCGCTTTGATCCCGAGAGGTGTTGCTGCGTTTCCAAGGCCGAACATATTGGCCATCATATTCGATAATATATACCCCATTGCAGGATGATTATCAGGTACCTCCGGAAACAACCGGGTGACAAATGGCCTGAATAGCCTGGCCAGTTTATCCAACAATCCCGCTTCCTGGGCAATTCTCATGATTCCCAACCAAAACACCAATACACTGACCAACCCTATACAGAGGGTAACGGCTTCATTTGCAGAAGTGAAAATGGCTTCGTTTACTTCTTTCATCTTCCCATTGATAATGGCGAACACTAAACCAATGATGGTCATCCCAACCCAAATGAGATTAACCATGATCGCTGACCCCTATAAAGGACTCAAAGGAGTAGGCCCAGAATTTCCACCAGCTCTTTTCTTTTTCTGTTTCATCCGTTGTTTTATAGAAAATGGGAAGAGTGTCTACTTCTTCGTCTTCTAAATACACAACAGCCTTCCCTACTACGTCAGGTACATTTTTATTCTTTAACCATTCCTCTTTAGGCTTTAACATTTTGTACTCTACCTTCACATCATCCACTTCATCATTTTGAAGTGTTAGGACAGATTCCCGTTTAAGATAGGCATGATTCTTATATATTTCGTCATCCATTTTTTCAATCGTACCTTCTTCCAGGACGACCTTATAATCAAATTGCTTAAATCCGTATTCAAACATTCCAATATGATCATTCCAATCATCAGGTCCATTTAGTGTAACGGCAATCAGGTTCTCCCCATCCTTGGAAGCTGTGGACACAAGCGTTCTTTTGGCTCGTTTTGTATATCCCGTTTTCCCTCCCGTACTATGCTTATACAATTCTGTTAATAATCTATTTTTGTTCTTCCACTTACGGTCCCATTTTTCTTCAGGATTTGGTGCTGTATGCACTTTTGTTCCTGCAATCTCCTTGTATACTTCATTCTCCATTGAATATCTAGTCAGAACTGCCATATCGTAAGCAGTGGAATAGTGGTCTTCATGATCATCCAGACCATGGGGATTGGAGAAATGCGTATTTTTCATTCCTATTTTATTCGCCTTTTCGTTCATCATATAGGCAAACCCGTCAAGACTTCCTCCAACAGATTCTGCGATAGCGACTGCTGCATCATTCCCGGATCTCAGCATAAGCCCGTACACGAGATCTTCCAGCTTGATTTTCTCTCCCGCTTTTAGGTAAAGGGAGGAACCTTCCGTGCCAGCAGCATTCGAAGATACCGTTACTTCCTTATCCATCATTCCGGATTCAACCGCAAGAATCGCCGTCATGATTTTTGTGATGCTTGCAATCCGACTTTGACTGTGGGCATCCTTTTCAAAAAGAATCCGACCCGTCTCCTGATCCATTAAAATCGCCCGCTGTGAACTAACAGAAGGTGCGGCCTGAACTTCATTGGAAACTACTACAAATAGCAAAGTGAGGATAAGAATATAATATATGTAATATTTCACTCTCTTTTGATTCACACCCATCTACTCCTTTAATTCTAACGTGTTTGTACAAGTTTATGCAGGACAAGGGGTAATATGAATGAAAATCCGGAATTCACTCAGGTTCAATTTCTGTCATTTAACCCACGAAAAGACACAACAGAATATCTCTGCTGTGTCTTTTCGTCATTCTATTCTTTTTGGTCCGATTCGTCCTCAAATTCGATTAATCCTTCTAGGATAGATTATGTAAAGAAGACTCACAAAACTGGCAGGAGCTCATATCATATAGCTGAGTCCCTGCCTGTCCATTTATATTTGATTCTGCTCTACTCTTTCGATTCCATCGTTTCCTGAAATTTCTCAAAAAACAAGTCCGCTTCATCCTGCATGAATTCGTCCTCGATATTCTCAGGTAAGGGAGGAAGTTCTTCTATTCTCTTCAGTCCGAAGTAGTCCAGAAATTCTTTTGTCGTTCCAAATAGGTAGGCACGACCTGTTCCTTCTGCTCTTCCAACTTCTTTCACCAGTCCTTTTGACGTAAGGGTCTGAATGGGACGCTCGGTTTTGACACCTCTGATTTGTTCAATCTCCATCCTCGTGATCGGCTGCTTATAAGCGACAATCGCAAGTGTTTCAAGAGCTGCTTGTGATAAAAAGCTTACATTTGGTGATTCAACCAATTTCTTTAAGTAATCGGCGTTACTTTTTTTTGTCACCAATTGAAAGGTGTCCGCTATCTCAATCATATAAATCCCCCGATTGGGATCTTTTTCATAATCCGACTTTAACTCCTCGATCACAGCCATCGCTTCCTGATCACCGATTTCCAGAACAGAACAGACTTGCTTGAGTGAAAGACCTTCATCACCAGCTGCAAACAATAAGCTTTCAAGGATCCCTCTCCAATTACTACTATTCAACTAGACCTACCTCCTCTCCTGCTTCAACAAAGATTTCCGTGAAGTTTTTTTCTTGATTGACAATAATTTGCTTTCTCTTCATTAATTCCAGCACGGCAAGGAAAGTAACCACGAGGTGTTCTTTATTATCAGATGGGAAAAGACTTGTAAAGGATGTACGCTCTTTGATATTTCGCAGACTATAAAGAATATCACTCATTCTTTTCTCAATGGATATTTCCTGTCTGGTAATCCTGGTTTGCACGGGTCTTTGCAACTTCTTACGCCTCAATAGTTTATGAAAAGCTCCTAACATATCATATAAAGACACTTGAACCTCACTATTCTTTAAATTCACTTCTTCCGTAAATTCCGAGAGATCACTTGGAGGTTTCGTATACACTTGTCCCCGTTCTTCCTCACGGTGCTTCAGCTCATTGGCAGCTTCTTTAAACTTGCGATACTCAATCAACCTCTCTACTAATTCATCACGGGGATCTTCCTCTTCGAATTCAATTTCATCGTTTAAAAGGCCATCATCATGTTTAGGGAGAAGCATTTTACTTTTAATCGCTAATAATGTAGCCGCCATCACTAAGTACTCACTGGCAACATCAAGTTGCAAACTCTTCATCGTATGTACATATAACATATATTGCTCAGTAATTTGAGCCATAGGAATATCATATATATCAATTTCCAACGAATTAATCAGATGCAAAAGAAGATCTAACGGACCTTCAAAAGCGTCAATCTTCACATTGTATTCCACTTTATCACCAAATTTCTAATTACAGTCATTCCTGATCGCTACTTAATAGTATAGTAGATTGACCACTATTCTCCAATAGAAAGTTTTTGTATAAAGAGGATGGACCTGTCGTTTTGGCAAAGATGTAGAATATGCTACACTTTAAATACTCAAACGCTATTTAATAATAAAGGAGGGACTCACATGGTTTATCCTCAACCTTACTTAGAATTCTTAATGTATTTCCACGGAAATCGTGATTACTTCGAGTGCCATGAAGTGTTGGAAGAGCATTGGAAATATGTGGATCCTAAGAACCGTTCTTCCCATTGGGTAGGTTTAATCCAGGTTGCCGTGGGTTTATATCATTACAGAAGAGGTAATCTTTCAGGAGCAGCCCGGACATTTAAGAAAGCCGTCCAAAATATCGAACTGAATCAGGATGAACTTTCCCGACTAGGGATCCACCCTGGCAAACTTCAGGAAAAGCTCGTTGATATCACCCATGGAGTAAGAACCAATCAACCCTATAACAGCATCAATATCCCCCTGACGGATGCTTCTCTACAAAAGCAGGTCAAATCACTATGTGAGGACAAAGGGTACTCTTGGTGTTCTCCAAGTGATTTAAAGAATAACGAGCTCATTCATCGTCATTCCCTGCGTGACCGTTCAGAAGTGATTTTAGAGCGAAAAAATGCATTACAACGAAAAAAAAGAGGCTGACCACCTGCTGATGCGGTGGCCGTCCTCTTTATTGTTCCTCGTCTATTTCTTTCTCTTGATCGATTCCGTCACACTTCTCAAAGAATGAAGCGGTCTCTGAATTCGGCTTCACTTCATGCTCAGTATGCATGTCTCTAAGATGCTTCACCATTGATTTCCCAATTCCTTCGTGCCGATGGGATGGATTAACGGATATATGCTGAATTTCTAAAGTGCTATCTGTCTTGAATACTCCAATTAAACCTACTATGTCCTCTTCTTTCCATAAAAAGAGCTGCCAATTATCTTCAGTTTCGTATTGCTTCATCGTCTGTTGAAGCTTCTTCAAATCCTTTTCATTTGGCATGAAAGATAATAATCCCATTGCGATCTTTTCAAACGCCTTTTTATACCGAATTAACATATTTACCCCTCGTTATGTTTTATGCCTAATCTATTTATTTCCTATTATAGACAAAAACTAGAAATTTAAATGATATGAACGTTTATTTATCTTACTAAATTTACTTTTATTAATCAACTTTAACCAATCAGTTTCCCGCCAGGAACAGCCAGTAGATGACTCCCCATCCTATGCCGGATACTAATAAAAACAAGAACAATCCCCTATTGCTGATCTTCATATATGACTCCTTTGTCTACACTATATTCACCTATATACGTCACTGTTATTGTATAGTAAAATCAATATTTGTTAAAGTATGTAATTAAAAATACAAAAAAAGTAGTCTTTAAGTACGATATACTTAAAGACTATGTTTCCAGCTTATTTAAACGTTACATCAAGTGAAACTATATCCTCATATGTCTCTCTTTGAATAGCTAACCTTGCTTCTCCATTCTCGACAAATACGACAGCGGGACGGGGAATACGATTGTAGTTATTCGCCATGGAATATCCATATGCACCAGTACATAATACAGCAAGAGTGTCACCAGATTCTGATTGTGGAACGGGTAAATCCCAGATCAACATATCTCCGGATTCACAGCATTTACCAGCGATTGACACGGTTTCTTCAGGGGGGTGATCTGCTTTATTCGCAATCACCGCTTCATATTTTGCCTTGTAGAGAGCTGGTCTTATATTATCACTCATTCCCCCATCAATGGCTAAGTACTTTCGGATGTTGGGCACTTCTTTTCTTGACCCTAATGTATACAGGCTGGTCCCTGCATCACCTACAAGGGAACGGCCTGGCTCGATCCAAATTTCCGGCATTTCAAGGTTGTATCTCACCACTTCCTTTTTTACAGCCGTAATCATTTCCTTCACATATTGTGCAGGTGGAATCGGGTCATCATCCTTCGTATAGCGTATTCCAAATCCACCGCCTAAATTAATCACTCTCGGATCGTAATCATATTGAGATTTCCATTGTGCCACCTTCTCAATAATTTTTTTAGCAGCAAGAATGAAGCCTGTCGTCTCGAATATTTGGGAGCCAATATGGCAATGCAGGCCTAACAATTCAATCCCGTCATAGCTCATCGCCATTTTCATTGCATCCCGGGCTTGACCATTCCCCAAATCAAATCCGAATTTGGAATCCTCTTGTCCGGTTAAAATATAATCATGAGTATGGGCTTCTATCCCAGGCGTCACTCTTAACAAGACCTTCGTCACTTTTTCAGTGGACCGTGAGATGTCATTCACAAGGTGCAGCTCGTAGAAATTATCGACTACAATGCAACCTATGTTGTTATCAATGGCCATCATCAGTTCTTCTTCAGATTTATTATTTCCATTAAAATGGATGCGTTCAGGAGGGAATCCTGCCTTTAAGGCAGTGTATAACTCCCCTCCTGAAACCACATCCAGTGATAATCCCTCTTCTTTCATTAATTGAAAGATCGCGATACATGAAAATGCCTTACTGGCATAGGCAACTTCTGCTTTCACTCCAAGGGAATCAAATGTTTCTTTAAAACCTCTTGCCCGTTCTCTAATGAGGGCAGTGTCATAAACATAAAGGGGTGTACCATATTTTTGGGCTAGTTCTAAGGTACTCACCCCTCCTATCGTTAGATGACCATTTTTTATTTCTGCTGATCCATGAAGATGCATGAAACGTCTCATTCCCCTCTTTAATGCTCTGCTAATTAAACGTAATTTACCACAGAATGAGAGTTGTTGCAATATTTCTAAGATTTCGCCGGCTGCTTATACTTATTTCTCGGCTGCACAATGCTAGGTCTGATTTTCGCTCCTGGCATTGAGCGGCGAATCAGGATTTGCATGAATGCTATAGGACTGAATGGCATTAACGGCCATAGATATGGGGTATTTAAAGATTTTATATTTGTAATGAATAAGATATAAAGTGTGGTACCCACCACCAGTCCCGGGATATGGAAGAAGGCTACTGCAATAAGAAGAAACAGTCTGGCCATCTTGTTCGCGGCACTCAATTCATAACTTGGTGTTGCGAACGTTCCTATGGAAGCAACGGCTACATAAAGGATGACTTCCGGTTGAAATAACCCTACATCAATGGCTATTTGTCCAATTAAGACTGCTGCTATCAACCCCATTGCAGTGGATAATGGGGTTGGGGTATGAATGGCGGCCACCCTGAACATTTCAACCCCGAAATCCGCTATGAACAACTGAACAATAACGGGAATATTCGTCTGTTCATTTGGTCCTACGAATTTAATCACCTCAGGTAAGAGAGAAGGATCCAACACAAAGAGATACCATAGCGGGAGTAAAAATAGCGATGCTAATATCCCAAGGAATCTAGTCCATCTGACAAAGGTCCCGACAGCCGGTGATTGTCTATATTCCTCCGCATGCTGAAGGTGATGGAAATAAGTCGTTGGTGTAATGATGACACTTGGCGAAGTATCTACAAAAATAAGAACATGTCCTTCTAATAAGTGAGTGGCTGCGACGTCTGCTCTTTCTGTGTAGCGAACGAGAGGATATGGATTATATCCTTGCTTCACAAGGAACTCTTCAACCGTTTTATCCGCCATCGTTAAACCGTCGATCTTTATACTTTTCAATTCTTTCTTGATGACTTCAATTAAGCTGGGATTTGCAACATCATTTATATAGGCAATGGAAATGTCGGTTTTAGATCGTTCTCCGATACGAAATATTTCAAACCTCAATCGTGGATCCCGAATTCTTCGTCTTGTTAAAGCGGTATTCACAATAATATTCTCTACATATCCATCACGGGAACCACGGACTACCTTTTCAGTATCAGGCTCTGAAGGCTGTCGCCCGGGATAACTACGAACATCCACAATGATTGCCTCTTCGTAGCCTTCGACAAAGACTGCTATTAATCCTGATAGCACTTCGTCAACTGCTTCTTCAATCGTTTTAACCGGCTCAACCGATTGATGAACAAGGCGATTATGTACAATCTCATATAATCGGCTCGTTGCACGCTCATGATCATTGATTTCAACGAGTTCCTCCACGATTTGAATAATATAGGAGGCATCAGTCAACCCGTTTATATAGTAGAAGTGCACTCCTTTTTTCAAAACCATGAGTTTACGTACACCTAAATCAAAGCTTTGGTTTAACCCTACATTATTCTTCATGTACTCTTCTATAACAGCTAAATCTTTTGATATCGGTGTTTCTTTCGTTTTCTCAGGCATGATATCCGCTCCTTTCCAAGATGATTTCAACAGCCTTTTTCGTAATGGGTGAACCTTGTGAATAGTGATCCCTTTTGGCCATTTTGCCTATGTCACCAATTCCGACAATAACGGGAACATCCAGCTCATCAAGGCAATAAACAGTATCACCAGTTAATCTTCCCAAATCCATTTCAGGAACACCAAATTTATCCACCCCATATGGAGTTAATTCACCAAATTTATCAATGCACACATCCACTCTTGTCCATTCAGCCTGCCTGGTTTTACTTGCTACCGCAATGATTCCGAGCACGTCTATGCCAGGGTGGTTCGCAACATGCTTTAGTGCCCTTTCGCCTGCACCTTCTCCAATAAATCCACTATCATCAAACATCACAAAGACGGGGTCATTCTTTGCTCTTCTGATCAATTTCACAATCTCTGGTCCTGATAATACAGAAGGATTCCCTTTAGAGCTTGAGATACATCGTCCTCC
Organism: Bacillota bacterium; assembly: GCA_051750565.1. Lineage (GTDB taxonomy): Bacteria > Bacillota > Bacilli > Bacillales > Bacillaceae_B > Rossellomorea. The sequence goes on from JBNJJV010000003.1 coordinate 27,981, forward strand.
ATACTCTTTTGCCACACACTCGATTGCCCGCTTGGCATATTCATCGCCATCTGTAACCAAGATCACTTTTCTTTTGTCGTCCATACGAACCCCTGCCTCTTGCTGTTTATTGATGAACCAAGTAGAGCCAATGAAAAAGTGAGCCGACAATTTTCCCAAACACAATCGCCATAATGAGAATGACGATTTGACCTTCAATCCCAATTCGCTTTGCGAGGATCGGGAACACGTTCAATACCTCTGTTAATGCAGCCGCCAACAGCCCGATGAACACTCCGCTCGCTAAACCGATGGGCATAAGAACGAACGGGGAAAAGTGCAGCGTATAATTATTTAAGCTGACAAATCCTCCAGCCAGTGCACCAATAATGACAGCCAGTTCAAAGTGGTGAATCATTTTCATTGTTTTTGTTAACTGAGTTAACCTTGGGATGATTCCTAATACAGTTAGAAAAGCTACAAACCCGGAACCGACTGCCAGTCCACCAGCAAAACCAATAAATACTGTAATCAATATGCTAATGGTCATCTAATTTTTTCTGACTTTCTTTATTTTCATGCATGATGACATACTGATCTAAATCCTGCTGGTAATTAAACATTTCAACTTCTAGTGGACTGGGTTCTTCATTAAGTCTCTTTCGAAACACATGGTTGAAAAATAAGATCATCCCAAGGCCTAAACCGAATGAATAGGGAACTTGAAACAGTAATGGATGAGGATCCTCATCCCCAGTTACAAAATGATACAGCCTTTGATGAACTTCCCTCATACTTACATCTTCATGAAAATTCATAATTGCTAGGGCTGCACCGATGAATAATAGTAACCAAACGCCAATGAAGAGCGGAAGAGAGATTTTCTTTTTTTCATAGATCACTTCAATAATACTTTGTGTGGGTCCAATCGTTTGAATATCAAGATCCGAGAAGTTCTTGCATATTTCTCTTATCACCCTCATCACATCGACCACAATGATATTCTTATCAGATGCTGTCACTTGATGGATCGGGATTTGCCTTAATTCTTCTAGAATATTTTCAGGTGCTATGATTTGAGCAAGCTGTCCAAGCTTGACTGTACTCTCTTCTCTTACCTGCACTCGATGACGTAAGCGTATATACAAAATACCTTCCATGCAGTTCACTTCCTGAAAACATGATTTTCCCTTCGTACCAATAGTATGGATTAACGGAAATAATTTATGTAATGGCTGCGTGTGGCCGGTTGAGATGTATGGATGAGGAAGTAGAAAAAGTATAGATTTTGAAGGTTCTTGAGCTTTTGTAAATGGCAACAATTTCAAAGGGCGAATGTGGGGGCAATAGATAATCAACTGTTGTATTCATTTCATAAATTAAAAATAACCTTGTCGTTTCAACATGATTCTTTGAAACAACAAGGTTATTTTCCCTAAGATTCTGTATGCATGTGATCTTTCATTGTTTGTAATATCTTCTTCTCCAGTCTCGATACCTGGACCTGGGATATCCCCAGTCGATCTGCTACTTCCGATTGGGTTTGGTCTTTGTAATACCTTAAATACACAATCAGCCGTTCCCGATCATCCAGTTCCCTAATGGCTTCTTTTAAAGCAATTTTGTCAAACCATTTATTATCGCTATTATCCGCAATCTGATCCAAAAGGGTAATGGGATCTCCATCATTTTCATAAACGGTTTCATGAATGGAAGAAGGGGCTCTGCTTGCTTCCTGAGCCATGATCACCTCTTCAACCGAATACTCCAGATGTTCGGCAAGCTCACTAACCGTCGGAACCCTCCCAAATTTCTTGGAAAGTTCATCCTTGGCTTTACGAATCTTGTTTCCCATTTCCTTCAGCGAACGACTTACCTTTACTGTTCCGTCATCCCTGATGAACCGCTGGATTTCACCAATGATCATCGGAACTGCATATGTTGAAAACTTGACGTCGTAGCTTAAATCAAACTTATCGACTGATTTCAGCAACCCGATACTGCCTATCTGAAAGAGATCATCAGGCTCATATCCCCGATTGAGGAAGCGCTGGACGACGGACCATACTAAACGCATGTTCTTCTGGACGATCAAGTCCCGGGCACTTTGGTCACCGTCCTGGCTCTGCTTTATGAGCTCTTTCACCTCATGATCCTTCAGAAAGGTCTGTTCCTTTTCTTTTTTAACTTCGACATCCATGGGCACGACTCCTTAATTGCATAGCGCTTTACTATTGGTCAAGTGCTTTTTTAGTCTTACCGTGGTGCCTGTACCTGGGTGTGATGACACTTCTATTTCATCCATGAAATTCTCCATGATGGTAAAGCCCATTCCAGAACGTTCCAGCTCAGGCTTGGACGTGAACAATGGTTGACGGGCTTCCTCTACATCACCAATCCCGACTCCTTCATCACGGATGGTCATATCAATGTACCCATCCTCTTCCATAATGACAGAAATATAGACGGTACCATTCGGTCTGTTATCATATCCGTGAATGATGGCATTTGTAACGGCTTCAGATACGACTGTCTTGATTTCAGTCAACTCATCCATCGTCGGATCCAGCTGTGCAATAAATGAAGCAACGGTAACTCTGGCAAAGGACTCATTTTGGCTTAAAGAACTGAATTGAATGTTCATTTCGTTTCTCATGTCAGGCGACCCCCAATCTTTGTAATGCGTTTTCTTCAGACGGCTCAAGACGGATAATCTTAAACAACCCGGACATTTCAAATAATCGGTTTACAGAAGGGGAGATCGCACACACAACCATTTCTCCATGCTTTTGTTTAATCTGCTTGTATCGACCCAAAATCACACCTAAGCCTGAACTATCCATAAAGCTCAGTTCCTCTAAATTCAAAATGATATGCTTCACATTCTCACTTTCAATCAGATTCGAAGCTTTTTCCCTAAGCTCATCAGCAGTATGATGATCCAGCTCACCACTTAAACGAATACACAAAACATCTTTTTTGACTTCTAAGTTAATAGCAAGACTCACTATCAGAAAGCCTCCTTCTCTGTCGTATAGTGAGTCATTTCGCTATTCTTTTAGTAAATTCCTTCTCCATGACAAAACTAGAAGGAATTCGTCATAATTAGAGGTAATTTTCATCAGGAATCGTAAAGACGGTTTTACTTTCCAACTTTCGTGAATAGTCCAAAGGATTTTTTGTACAGCTCCCACCAGCTTGCGTCATTTACATTTTTCTTTGCGACGAGAGTGCTTTCCAACACTTTTTCTCCTTTGTTCATGATGACAAGGGTCCCGACTTTATCTCCTTTTTTGATAGGAGCCTTCAGGTCTTTAGAGAGTGTAATCTTCTGTTCTACTTTATCCAGTTTTTCACCTTTTTGTGTTAATAGGGAGATAGGCTCTTCCGTCACTGCCTCCACTCTGTTTTGTTTCCCTTTCGATACTTTCACCTGAGCCAGGGAGTCTCCTTTTTTGAAGAGAGGTTTGGTTGAATACTGATTGAAGGCAAAATCCAGCATTTTACTTACCTCGTTATTTCGCTCTTTAGGTGTCGGTGCTCCGAACACGACAGCAATGACTCGCATATTATCTTTCTTCGCCGTTGCCGTTAAGCAGTATTTCGCTTCATTGGTGAATCCAGTTTTCAGTCCATCTACTCCGTCATAGAAACGAACCAATTTGTTTGTATTTACCAACCAGAATTTTTTTTCCGTATCTTCACGTAAGTACGATTCATAGCTACCTGTAAACTTGGTGATTCCTTCATATTTTAGAAGTTCCTTGGCCATCATGGACATGTCATGTGCCGAACTATAATGATCTTTGGACGGTAAGCCTGTCGGGTTTTTGAACTGAGTGTCTTTTAACCCTAGCTCTTCTACCTTTTGGTTCATTTTTTCAACAAAAGCTTCTTCACTTCCTGATATATGCTCCGCCATGGCTACTGATGCATCATTGGCCGAACCAATTGCAATCCCCTTAAGCATTTCTTCAACCGTCATGCTTTCACCGGGCTCCAGGAAGATTTGTGATCCACCCATCGATGCGGCATATTCACTAGTACGAACCTTGTCTTCCCACTTGATTTGACCTTCTTCAAGGGCTTCCATGATCAACATCATTGTCATAATCTTAGTCATGGATGCTGGTGCAAGCTTTTCATGGCTATTCTTCTCATATAATACCGTTCCAGTATCCCGCTCAATCAAAACAGCTGATTTCGCTACTTCAGCTAATTCCGATTTCTTCTCCTGGGCAAACCCCATTGAAGGAAACAAAAAAGCTGCTAAAACAAATGTAACCACTATATACGCAAAACGTTTCATCCAACTGTCCTCCAATCAAATCTCGTTTTAAATCAATACTCATAGACCCATTTTTTCCAACTGCATCATTTTTATACAAACATTGGTAAAAAAGTAGAGGTGTCGAAACTAAAACGTATTAAATAAGAGTAAGGAACGAGTTATAAATTGGAAGAGCTTTTAGCTGACAAGGTTTTCAGGCGAATAGCTTTTGATGGTTGTGAGGGGAAAATCATCTTAAAATAGTGTGTTTTTTAATAAAAGAAGGTAATCGGGGATGTTTTATTTGAAAGGAATACATTGCTTGAGAATTATGGATTCCATTCCAAAGCAACCTTCCTCCCATCAAAAAAAGCCTCCACCAAAGAGAAACTCCTCTTTGGCAAAGGCCCCACAACAAAACAAATGATCAACCTGTGATTTCAGTATGAATCAACGTAGGTGCTTTCACATGTTCAGGTGTTACTTTAATACTTTCGTATAATTTCTCTTTTACATTGTCGATATTCTCATCATTGCTATAGATCGTCACAAGAGAGTCTCCCGCTTTGACAGAATCACCGATCTTCTTGCGTAACTCAAGACCAACCGCTAAATCGATAACAGAATCTTTCGTTGCACGGCCTGCTCCTAACCACATAGCAGCCGTTCCTACTGCATCGGCCACAATTTCTGATACATAGCCATCTTCTTTCGCTTCAAGCTCAACCTTATATTGCGCCTGTGGAAGTTTTGATGGATCATCCACAACGGATGGATCCCCACCTTGTGATTCTAGGAATACTTTGAAATTCTCAAGAGCCGATCCATCTTCAATCGCTTTCTGTAATAGCTCTCTCGCTTCTTCCAATTTAGTTGCTTTTTCAGCCAGATAGACCATATGACTTCCAAGAGTTAAGCATAATTCTGTTAAGTCTTCTGGACCTTCACCTTTTAATGTATCGATTGCTTCTTTCACTTCAAGTGCGTTTCCGATCGCGAAGCCCAGTGGCTGACTCATATCCGAAATGACCGCCATTGTTTTTCTGCCGACGTTGTTTCCGATGTTCACCATTGCTTTTGCAAGGTCTTTTGAATCGTCCAGTGTTTTCATGAAAGCTCCGGCACCCGTTTTCACATCAAGTACGATAGCATCCGCACCAGCGGCTATTTTTTTACTCATGATGGAACTTGCGATCAAAGGAATGCTATTGACCGTTGCCGTCACATCACGTAGTGAATATAGCTTTTTATCAGCCGGTGTTAAATTACCACTTTGACCGATAACGGCTAACTTATTCTTGTTCACCAATCGGATAAATTCATCGTTTTCAATTTCCACATGGAAGCCTTCGACGGATTCAAGCTTATCGATGGTTCCCCCAGTGTGTCCAAGTCCTCGTCCACTCATCTTCGCTACTGGTACTCCAACGGAAGCAACCAGTGGTCCCAGAACAAGGGTCGTTGTATCACCAACACCGCCTGTAGAGTGCTTGTCTACTTTAATTCCTTCAATTGCAGACAGATCGATTTGATCTCCTGATTCGACCATTGCCATTGTAAGGTCTGCTCTTTCTCTATCGCTCATGTCTTTAAAGAAGATGGCCATTGTCAGGGCACTTACCTGATAATCAGGGATGCTTCCATCTGTATAACCTTCAACGATAAATTTTATTTCTTCTGTAGAGAGTTCTTTACCTTCACGCTTCTTCTCTATTAAGTCAACCATTCTCATTGTTTGCACCCGCTCTTCTAGTATTGTCAAAGGGAAGTCCTTTAGTATTTAATTTGAATCGTACAACTCTTAGATTGATTTCACGATTTCTTTCACATATGCCAGAAAGTTTGCACGAACCATTTCGGTTGTTTCAATCACTTCATCATGGGAAAGAGGTTGGTCAAGGATACCTGCCGCCATATTTGAAATGCATGAGATTCCAAGCACTTTCATTCCCCCGTGGCGGGCTACGATTACTTCAGGTACAGTCGACATTCCTACTGCATCTCCTCCAAGTGTACGGGCAAGTCGAACTTCAGCTGGAGTTTCGTATGTAGGACCTGTATTCCCCACATATACGCCTTCTTGCACTTCAATTGAAAGCTTCTCTGCGATTTCTTTCGCTATTTGACGCAGTTCTTTACAATATGCTTCTGACATATCCGGGAATCTTGGTCCTAAACGGGAATCGTTTGCCCCAATTAGTGGATTGCCACCCATGTTATTAATATGATCTGTGATCAGCATCAAGTCTCCAGCCTTAAAGCTTTCATTCACTCCACCGGCTGCATTTGTCACGATTAACACTTCGACGCCTAGTTCTTTCATAACACGGACGGGGAATGTAACTTTATCGAATCCATACCCTTCGTAGTAATGAAAGCGCCCTTGCATGGCGACTACTTCCTGACCCGCCAATTGACCGAACACAAGCTGCCCGGCGTGTCCTGCCACTGTCGAAACAGGAAAGTCAGGGATTTCTTTATAAGGTATTTTCACTGAATTTTGGATTTCATCAGCTAACACACCCAACCCTGAACCTAGGATGAGTCCGATCTTCGGTTGGCCTGTGTATTGATTTTTTAAATGGTTTGCTGCATTTTGGATGTTTTCGTAATTCATGTTCATTGCTCCTTTTTTATCATTCATCGTAAAGAGGAGAAAATGGGCCGATGTTCCCGCACCTTGACCCCTCTCCCTTTCTATATTTATTACCGGGAATACCTATTTCAATTGTGATAAGAAGCTTCGACCAAACTTCGGCATGGTCACATTAAAGTTGTCTGCCACGGTAGCGCCGATATCTGCGAATGTTTCAGAGATAGGCAGCTCTTTCCCTCCGTCAAAGCGTTTTGAATAAACGAGAAGTGGAACATATTCTCTTGTATGGTCTGTTCCTGGAGCGGTCGGATCGTTCCCGTGATCGGCTGTAATGATAAGAAGATCATCTTCCGTTATTTTCTCGAACACTTCTGGCAGTCGTGCATCAAATTCTTCTAACGCCTTTCCGTATCCTTCTGGATCGCGACGATGTCCGAATAAAGCATCGAAATCGACAAGATTCAGGAAGCTTAAGCCTGTGAAGTCTTGATCGAATGATTCAATGAGTCCGTCCATTCCGTGCATATTATGCTTCGTACGAATCGATTCAGTCACTCCTTCGCCATTAAAAATATCTGAAATTTTACCAATGGCGATCACGTCAAACCCGGAATCCTTCAGTTCATTCATTACGGTACGGTTAAAAGGTTTTAACGCATAGTCGTGACGATTGGATGTGCGTTTGAACTCGCCTGGTTCGCCAACGAATGGACGAGCAATCACACGACCTACGAGGTATTCCTCTTCTTTCGTGATTTCACGGGCGATTTCACAAATTTTGTACTGCTCTTCAATAGGAATGATGTCTTCATGAGCGGCAATTTGAAGGACAGGATCTGCAGAAGTATAAACAATAAGAGCTCCTGTTTCCATATGTTCTTTTCCTAACTCTTCAATAATCTCAGTTCCGCTTGCAGGCTTATTTCCAATGATCGTTCTGCCTGTCTCAGCTTCAAGTTTCTGAATTAATTTTTCAGGGAAACCGTCTGGATACGTTTTGAACGGTTTATCAATATTAAGACCCATTATTTCCCAATGACCAGTCATCGTGTCTTTCCCAACAGATGCTTCCTGCATTTTCGTGAAGTATGCTAACGGCTTGTCAGCTTTTTCAATTCCCTTCACTTCTTTAATATTGGAAAGTCCAAGCTTTCCAATGTTGGGCATGTTCAGCCCATTCATATGTTCAGCAATGTGACCAATCGTATCCGTTCCTTTATCGTTGAATAGTTCAGCATCCGGTGCCTCACCTATGCCCACTGAGTCCATGACGATCAGATGAACTCTTTTGTATGTATAGTTACTCATTTGAAATAAACCTCCTATATGTAGTTCCTTATTTAAAAAAGCGGTTACATTTTTATTCTTTAATCGTATCTTACCCTTAACTGCTTTATAGCAATCGACAGGATTTAACGTCAGAAGTCTGACATCTACATTCTACTTTTTCCTTTCAAAAAAAACAAGAGAGATCCCTTAAAGAATACTATTTTCTTTAAGACATCTCTCTTCATCTTTTAAGCCCGCGGATGAAATTGTGAGTATACATCCTTTAAGCGTGTTTTCGTTACATGTGTATAGATTTGTGTGGTGGAAATGTCTGCATGACCGAGCATTTCCTGTACTGCCCTTAGGTCTGCCCCATTCTCCAATAAATGGGTTGCGAATGAGTGCCTAAGTGTATGAGGAGTCAGATCCTTTTCAATATTGGCTTTTTTTGCAAGAGCTTTTAAGTTCTTCCAGAAACCTTGTCTTGTCAGGCCTTTACCATGATGGTTTAAAAACAGGTGATCATCCCGGTGCTTCTTGCTTCTTAATTTCAACCGGGCATCTTCTAAGTATTTCTCAAGAATATTCATTGCCGTTTGTCCGATGGGGATAATCCGTTCTTTATTCCCTTTTCCTATACATCGGACAAATCCCATGGTCAAGTGGACATCATCCAGTTTTAGCTGGATGAGCTCACTTACCCGTATCCCTGTCGCATAGAGGATTTCAAGCATTGCCTTGTCCCTCATCCCCAACGGTGTCGATTCCTCAGGGGCTTCAAGTAAAGCCTCCACTTCAGCGATGCTTAATATTTTCGGAAGTGTCCGCTCTGTTTTCGGTGTCTCGATATGAACAGTTGGATCTTGTTCCGTCGTCTTCTCCCTTAATAAAAATTGATGGAAGGATCGGATTGATGCAACATGACGTGCAACTGTCTTTGAAGATTTCCCCTGACTCTTCAAGTGGCCGAGAAATTGGACAATATTCATTCTCGAAACGGCGTTCAGTTCCGATACTTCCTCAACCTTTGTTAAGTATAGTGCATAATTCTTTAAGTCACGCTGATACGACTCTATCGTATTCTTGGCCAGCCCTTTTTCTACTATTAAAAAGTGCATGAAATCTTGAATATGGTCTTCCACACTGCATTACTCCCCGTTCATATAAAAAAATAATAGCCGATCATACCATTGGCTTTCTTCATCCGTCACAGAAGAATACACCTTGACTGCTGCTCCCTCGGGTTCATCATATCTGTGATAGCCTTCGTATTCTTCACTGATCCACATAATACCATAGTAAAACAAAATCGTTGATCCAGTAAACAAAATAAACACTTTAATGGTTTGCCATACCATTTGAATTCCTTTTATCATCTTGTCGTCCTCCATATTCATCGGTACTAACGTCTATTAATACAAGCTATGACGTTTTTAAACTGTTTTATACCTTATGGAGTTAAAACGGTGAAAATTTCTGTCCGTGTATATAAAAAAGCCTTAAAGAGTATGTATGGGATGTTTCAAAATGAGAAACAACGACAGGAATCTTTAAGGCTTTTCGACATCATATTATTCTTCTGGGTCCTCTTCTTTATCCTGGCATCTGGAACAAATACCATGAAAGGTAAGGCGGTGATCTTTTATTTTAAATTTCCAATCTCGTTCAACAATCGCTTCCACGTCTTCTAAGAGATCTTCTTGTATTTCATCAACCGCTCCACATTCAATGCATACTAAATGGTGATGAAAGTGAGCTGCCCCTTCTTGTCGAAGATCATAACGCGATACACCATCGCCAAAATTGATTTTATCCACAATTTTCAGTTCAGATAGCAATTCCAACGTACGATATACGGTTGCCAGTCCAATTTCCGGAGATTTTTCCTTAACGAGGAGGTATACATCTTCGGCGCTGAGGTGATCTTCTTCATGTTCCAATAACACGCGTACCGTTGCTTCGCGCTGCGGCGTAAGCTTGTAGCTGGCAGAATGAAGTTGTTTTTTTATTCTTTCAATACGGCTTTCCATAGTCCTCTCCTCCCTCGTCAATGTCCTTACTATTATATCAAAAAGGGAGGAATAAGCAAAATAAAATTATTATAATTAAACAAATAAAACGATTCTTATATAAGAATCGTTTTATTTTATTTTTGAAATAACCGCTTCCATTAAGTTAGGAGAAAGATACGCTTCGATGCTGGCTGCAATCGTGACAATCCCTATAGCCACCACCAAGAAAATCACGTATCTGGATAAGAACGGAATCATTTGAAACTGCATGGATGATGTCTGCCTCATGAAAATCTTTCGAATCAGCGTAAGGGAGAAACTGGCGCTGATCGCTCCGATGAAAATAAACGCCGGAATAATGATGATATTTTGCGGTAAGACGCTGACAAAAGATAATAAAAACCCGCTCCATCCCATTTGATTCACAAGGAAACCTACTGAAAATCCCACCACTACGCCTTTCATAAATAATAGAACGAAGATGAGGGGAAGTCCTATAATCGAGATTCCCAGTAACCACACCAACCCAAGATACTTTACATTATGAAGGAAACTCTGACGGAACAGCTCTTCTGCTGACGTCATACTGCCATCTTCCATTTCACTAAAGAACTTACTTAAATAGAAATAAAGGTCTTCTTTTTGGGCAAAAGACAATGAATTAACCACGATTGCTCCAAAAATGATCCCCATTAGAAACAGCGTAATAATAAATAAATAGATTGAGGAATGTGCTTGTACATGTTGAACGAGTGGATTAGAATTTGATATTTTTTTGCGCATCACAGTGCTCCTCCTAGATATCGATTACTAATCTATATGTAGGGAGGGACACGTTTATTCTTCTCTCTTCTATTCTATTGAACTTTCATAGGGTTAAACGTATAATCATAGAAACCTTATGGTGGAAGTGGAGGAACATACTATGAGAAATCCAAGTCTAATCGAGTTTCCCGATAGGATTGAAACGCCGCGCCTTTACATTAGACCATGCATGCCCGGAGACGGTCCTGACGTCTTTATTGCCATCTCTGAATCAAGAAATGAATTAAAGCCCTGGCTTCCCTTCGCCCGTAAAGACCAATCCCTGGAAGAAGTGGAGGCGGGAGTACGGGATTCCTATGCAGAATTCATAAAGAAGACCGACATTCGACTACATATTTATCTGAAAGAAACAGATGAATTTATTGGATCTACAGGGCTGCACCGCATCGATTGGAACGTGCCAAAAGTGGAAATCGGATATTGGCTTCACACGAAACACACAAAAAAGGGTTACATCGTTGAAGCGGTTAACGCGTTAACCCATTTCGCCTTAGACGACCTTTCCTGCCAGCGGGTGGAAATTCGCTGCGATGAGAGAAATACAGCCTCCAAAAGAGTACCTGAAAAACTGGGGTTCATGCTTGAGGGCATCATCCGGCATGATCATCTTGATGAAAACGGGACAGACGCACGTGATACGTGTGTTTATGCTCTTATTCCAGGGGACTCAATTAAGATTTGATATTCTTGGGAATTGATTAGGTTGATTGGGTTACAAAGATTGTGAATTCATGAACGTTCCCCTACTGAACATCGAATCGTATGGCAGTTCCGTCACTTTTAGTCCATTTAGAGTTAAAAACCGTTACCTTTTGACCTTTTCAGCTAAAAAAATGAATCATTGAGGGAAATACGCTCTCAGAACAGGGGCTAGGCGCTCGAATACGGGAAAGTTAAGCCCCGATTGCGTCATTCTGGCATTTATTGCGCCGAAATCCGGGGTTATTGCGTCGTTTTTTTATTTATTGCGTCAAAATTAGTCGTAATTGCGTCAATTTTTTATTATATACGTTTTTTGCCACCATTTACCAAAAACATGAAAGCTGGACTCCCTCTCCTCATAAGTCCAGCTTCCCTTCACAACTCTTAATTTGCAAGCTTCTTCAGTTGCAGATATTGAACAGCATAAGCCGTTTTTGCATCGTAAATCCGTTGTTCCTTTATAAGCTGCACCGCTTCCTCGACTGTCACTTCAATCAACTCTACAAATTCATCTTCATCCGTTTCTTTTGCTTCCTGAATGGCATAAAGATCGTGAGCGATATACAAGTGAACAAGCTCATCTGCAAATCCAGGAGACGTGTAAAACGAAATCAAATGCTCCAGGTTCTCACAGCCGTAGCCCGTTTCTTCTTCCAATTCACGGAGGGCTGTTTTATCTGGCTCTTCCCCCGGCTCAAGCTTACCTGCAGGAATTTCGATGATGGATTTCTCCAGCGCTTTGCGATATTGCTCTACCATGACAAGTTTCCCCTCTGGTGTTAACGCAATAACGGCAACAGCCCCGGGATGCTTAATCAGTTCTCTCTTGGAAGTCTTTCCATTGGGAAGCTCTACTTCATCCACCTGAAGATCAATGATTTTCCCTTGATAGATGGTTTCCGTTTTAATCGTCTTTTCTTCAAATTTTTTCATCCGCTCAACTCTCCTTGTTCTGTCATTGACCTTGACCTCATACATTTTACCATATCTGATTCGAGGATCGAGGTGAAATCCCTTGAAGGTGATTGCTGAAAAAAACCGGATCGTCCTGGTAGGTAAAGGCTGGGAAATCAGGGAGAAGCTGAAGCAATATAATCAAACCTACGCCACGGTGAAGGAATGGATCGAAGCCAATCGTTGAAACCAACCGTTTCTTTTGTTTATTCGTCCCGACTTTCGTTAATATAATAGAGAGTGCTAATGTCGAAAGGACGGATACAATGGAAAAAAGACAAATAGGAAACTCCGATTTATTTGTATCAAAGATGGGACTCGGTTGTATGTCACTTGGAACCGAAGAGAAAGCTGCCAAGGAAATTGTGAAATATGCTTTAGAGAATGGGATCAATTATCTTGATACCGCTGATTTATATGACTTTGGTCAAAATGAAGAAATAGTGGGTAATGCCATCCGCGAGGTCCGAGATGACATTATTCTTGCCACAAAAGTAGGAAATCGCTGGGATGACGCGGAGGATGGCTGGCGCTGGGATCCTTCCAAACCCTATATCAAGTCTGCCGTTAAGGATAGCTTATCCCGCCTGAAAGTGGACTATATCGACCTTTATCAACTTCATGGCGGGACGATTGAAGACCATTTCGAAGAAACGATCGAGGCTTTTGAAGAATTAAAGAGTGAAGGTTTGATTCGCCATTATGGAATCTCCTCCATTCGACCGAATGTCATTAAGCGATTCCTGAAGATTTCTTCCATTCAAAGCGTCATGATGCAGTACAGCTTACTGGATCGTCGCCCGGAAGAATGGATGGAATTACTGGATGATCACAAGGTGAGTATCGTTGCACGCGGTCCCCTTGCTAAAGGACTTCTTTCAGAGAAAATGCTTTCCAAAGCTTCTTCAAAGATGAAAGAAAATGGGTATCTCGATTATTCTTATGAAGAACTTAAGGAAACCATCGGGTCCATCCATGAAAAAATGGGGGACCACCGTACGATGAATGAACTTGCCCTTCAATATAATCTCGCCCATGATTCGGTCGCTGGAGTGATTCCAGGCGCAAGCTCGATCCAACAACTTCAGGAGAATATTGCTGCTGTTAATAGCCCTTCTTTATCCGGTGAGGAGTTGGATACGCTTAAAAAGTTGACGAAATTATCCAGGTATGAGCAGCATAGGGATGAATGATTAAACAAATAAGCGAGTCAGGGTTTTTTTTAGTTCCCTGCTCGCTATTTTGTTTGATGCCAATCCAACGCTCTTTTTTCCATGTCCTTAACAAACTGATCTTTCCCTTGGATGTACCCTTCCATATCCAGTGGGAAATTTTTCGCCAAGTATGTTTTTAGTTCTCCGTATTGTTGGGCTTCCCGGTCATGTTCTCTTAAATAATCACGAAAAGCTAAATGTCTGATAACATGTTGGATTCCATTAGGAAAAATATGAAGATGTACGGCTCTCAGGTTACCTTCACCCTTATAGAAGTAGCGTCTATTGGGAATACCATTTTCCCCTTTTCCCACAAAGCCCTGTTGACGAAATTCCTCTGTCTGTTCATCAATACTCTCCAAATCAGGGACCTCAATCAGAATATCAATGATTGGTTTTGCTGCTAGCCCAGGTACCGAGGTCGAGCCGATATGGTGAATGAATGCGTCAGGAAGAAGCTCTTTCAAAGAACGCTTTTCTGTTTCAAATTTTTCTTTCCAAGCCGCTTGATGAGGTACTACCTTCACTTCCCTCATCAGTTCTTGTAATTCTTCCAATCCATACTGCTTTCATTCAGCAGCTCTTCAAAGCTCTTATTCTTCTCCCGCTGCTTTTTCTCTTCTATTTTTCTAAGACGCTCTTCTTCCTTTTTCACAGACTCTACCTTTTCAAGCTCTTTCTTCTTCTGCTTCAATTGTTCGAATAGATCCTGGTTGATTGAATTCTTTAACGTCATTTCTGCTTCCTGTTTCTTTTTCTTAGACATGTGCTGAATTCCCCCTATCTGTCATAGTTATAAATCTTTTTTGAGTTTTAGTCAAAAATCAGGCTCAAAAAAAGCCGGTCAAAAGGGGGACACGCCCCTTATAACCGACTCTCTCCATCAATATGCTTCCAGCAACACGTCATCCCCTACAATCAATGTCGCATCCGTTGATGATTGGATATCTTCCACTGAGAAGCCATTCGCTACTTCACGAAGCAATAAGCCTTCTTCCGTCACATCCATCACAGCACGATCGGTGATAATCCGGTGCACGACGCCTTTTCCTGTCAGAGGCAATGTGCATTCCTTCAGGATTTTGCTCTCACCGGCTTTATTCACATGCTCCATGATGACGATGATGCGTTGGGCTCCGTGGACGAGATCCATTGCTCCGCCCATACCTTTAATCATCTTTCCAGGTATCATCCAGTTGGCAAGATCACCATTTTCTGCTACTTCCATTCCACCCAGGATGGCAATATTGATATGGCCTCCACGGATCATCCCGAATGATTCTGAGCTATCAAAGTAAGAGGAGCCTGGAATTGCCGTAACGGTTTCTTTCCCAGCGTTGATGAGGTCTGCATCGACTTCATCTTCCCCTGGATAAGGGCCGATTCCAAGTAATCCATTTTCAGATTGAAGTACAACCTGTTTGTTTTCTGTTATATAATTGGCTACCAGTGTAGGCATCCCGATTCCTAAATTGACATAGAAACCATCTTCTATTTCCTTTTCCGCTCTTCTTGCTATTCTTTCACGCATTTTGGCACGATCCATCCCGTTCCACTCTCCCTTCTATGCTTGCTTTATTGTTCTTCTTTCAATGCGTTTTTCCTGGTTTGCTTGAATCAGTCGCTGCACGTAGATGCTTGGGGTATGCACTTCATTCGGATTGATTTCCCCGATTTCAACAAGCTCTTCTACTTCGGCAATCGTCACTTTTCCTGCAGCCGCGATCATCGGGTTAAAGTTTTGAGCCGTTTTGTTGTAGATCAGATTCCCCATCTTATCGGCCTTCCAAGCTCGAACAAGGGAAAAGTCTGCCGTATAGGCTTTTTCCAGCAAGTATTCTTTTCCATTAAATGTGCGTGTTTCTTTTCCTTCGGCTACCGGTGTCCCGACTCCTGCCGGCGTATAGAAGGCAGGAATCCCTGCTCCCCCGGCACGGATTTTCTCTGCAAGCGTACCTTGAGGAACCAATTCCACTTCCAGTTCACCAGATAAGACCTGCCTTTCAAATTCTTTGTTTTCCCCGACATAGGATCCTATCATTTTATCAATCTGCTTATTTTTCAATAATAAACCTAAGCCCCAGTCGTCTACCCCACAGTTATTTGAAATGACGGTCAGGTTTTTCACACCTTTTTCTACAAGGGCAAGAATGAGTTTTTCAGGGATCCCGCACAGGCCGAATCCTCCAACCATTAAAGTTGCTCCATCGTGGATGTCTGCTACCGCTTCGTCATATGAAGTGTATACTTCTTTCATTATATTCCCTCCTTGAATCTGGATCTTTTCCATTCCTTATTTATGAAGTTCAACGACTGTCGCTACTCCCTGGCCCCCACCGATACAAAGGGTAGCCAATCCGTTTTGAACGCCTCTTTTCTTCATTTCATGAATCAGTGTCACCAGAATCCGTGTCCCACTGGCTCCAATCGGGTGACCTAATGCAATAGCTCCGCCGTTTACATTAAGAGCGTCCTTTTTGAATTGAAGTTCTTTATCTACCGCTAATGATTGGGCGGCAAATGCTTCATTTGCTTCAATTAATTCCATATCCTCAATCGTCAGCTTTGTGTTTTCCAATACTTTTTTAACGGCAGCAACAGGGCCGATTCCCATAACGCTCGGATCAACACCGGCATTAGCGTTTCCTTTGATCGTCACTAGAGGCGTGATACCCAGTTCGTCGGATTTCTTCCTCGACATGACGACAACGGCAGCGGCTCCATCATTGATGCCCGATGCATTTCCAGCTGTTACAGTTCCCTCTTTTTTGAAGGCTGCACGAAGGCCTGAAAGTTTCTCGGCAGTTGAGCCTTTTCGGGGAAATTCATCTTGATTGAATACAACAGGCTCCCCTTTTCGCACGGGGATATGTACCGGGACGATTTCCTCTTCAAATCGGCCGGATTCAATCGCAGCAGCTGCCTTTTGCTGGCTCCAGGCCGCAAATTCGTCCTGCTCTTCACGTGTAAGGGAATAGCGGTCGCAAAGATTCTCTGCCGTTACGCCCATATGATAATCATTAAAGGCACACCATAAGCCGTCGGAAATCATGCTGTCGACTACTTTCTGGTCTCCCATTTTGTATCCTTCTCTTGCTCCTTTTAGTAAATATGGAGCCTGACTCATATTTTCCATTCCACCTGCAACGATGATATCCGCATCCCCAGCAAGGATTGCCTGCGTTGCCAGATGGACCGTTTTTAATCCTGATCCACACACTTTGTTTATGGTCATGGCAGGCACATGCTCAGGGAGTCCCGCTTTAATGGATGCTTGGCGTGCCGGATTTTGACCTAATCCTGCCTGCAATACATTCCCCATGATCACTTCATCTACATCACTTGCATTTATACCAGCCTTTTCGAGGGCATCTTTAATGACAATCGCTCCAAGTTCCGGAGCTGAAATATCTTTTAAAGATCCGTTAAAGCTTCCGATGGCTGTGCGCACTGCGCTCACAATGACGACTTCATTCGACATCTTTCTTCCTCCCTTTCTCTTCTGACTGATTGATTTGCCTATGACTAACCTTTAAAAACAGTTCCACTTTAACTCATTCTATGTAAGCGGTTAAATTCCTCTAAATTTGTCAAAAAATTTTTATATTGATTTATATGTCGAAATTTTCTTAAAATGAAAGAGGGAGGGAAATTATGAATTTACCTAAAAAGGCAACGATTATTGAAGTAGGTCCGAGAGACGGATTACAAAATGAGAAGAACTTTGTTCCGACCGATGTAAAAAAAGAGTTTATCCTTCGGCTGAAGCAATCAGGAATCAGGGAAATGGAGCTGACTTCGTTTGTATCTCCCAAATGGGTTCCCCAGATGAAGGATGCGAGTGATATTGTCGACTCCTGCATGACGATTGATTCAAGAGATATCGTTCTCGCACCCAATAAAAGGGGAATCGAGCGGGTATATGAAACGGGCTGTCAATCAGTGGCCGTATTTGTAGGGGTAAGCAATACGTTTAATCAGAAAAACATTAATAAAACGACAGATGAAGCTCTTGAAGGCTTGGCCCCTCTGATTTCAGAGTTAAAAGAGCGGGGTTACTTCGTGAGAGCTTGTATCTCCACCGCTTTCTACTGTCCATATGAAGGGAAGGTCTTACCAGAGGATACTCTTTCGCTTTGTCAGGAATTTGTTTCATTGGGCGTGGATGAATTGAGCGTCGCTGATACGATAGGAAGGGCTAATCCATCTGAAGCATATCATCTCTTTGCGTTACTGAAACAGGAGTTGCCCCACACATTACTGACAGCGCATTTCCATGACACCCGTAAGATGGCACTTGCTAATATCCTTGCGTCGCTTCAAGCTGGAGTTGACCGTTTTGACACCTCTGCCGGTGGACTTGGAGGCTGTCCTTTCGCCCCTGGTGCAACAGGGAATGTAGCAACTGAGGATGTTGTATATATGTTAGAAGAAATGGGAATCTCCACAGAAATTGATTTAGGGAAGCTGGCTCATGCCATCGAGCTGGTGAAGCCCCATGTCAGTCGCCCCATTGAAAGCGGTTACTACCGCCTGTATGAATTGAATCAATCATGAATACCTTCTTTCTCCTTCGAGCATTCTAAACTAGATAAAACTTGAAGGAGATGAGTTCAATGAGTCAAAAACGCGATAAAGGCTTCAGCCAAAAGGGCAAACCTAACTCAGATACGGTTTCTAATCCGATGGCTAAGGAAGAACTTGAAAAAGCCATTCATCCTACTAAAGGGCAAAATGCTAAATCGTAAGTACCAATTCATGAAAGTGTCTCTTCTCAGGGACACTTTTTCTTTGTATTCCCCTGTTCAAAAATTCCTTTTTTCCCTCCTTTTGCTACAATATGAGTAAGATTGATTTTGCTTGAGGTGATGAAGATGAGAAAAAAACTTGCCATCCTTGGCGGTACCCTTTCTTCCATAGGTCTGCTTGGGATTTATATTACGAATCGTTTTATGTATTTACCGAAAAAGGGTGATGACTTTATTCGGTCACGTGAAACAGGATCGACCAGGCTGATAGAAGAGGATTATGACTCCCTTCCTAAAGAAGAGGTGCTGATCCCTTCACAATACGGATATGACATTAAAGCCATTTTTGTGAAGCCTCACCCCCATAAAAAATTCATGATCTTTTCTCACGGGGTGACAGAAAACAAATGGAACTCGGTCAAGTATATGAACCTTTTCATCAAACAAGGATTCAATGCCGTGATTTATGATCATCGCCGTCATGGGGAGTCCGGCGGGAAGACGACAAGTTACGGATATTTTGAGAAATATGATTTAAAAGCTGTTGTGGATGAGTTGATCCGTCGGGAAGGCGAGGATGTTTTCTTCGGAATCCACGGGGAGTCCATGGGTGCAGCTACTCTGCTTTTATATGCAGGCAGTGTGGAAGATCGGGCAGACTTTTATATTGCCGATTGCCCTTTTTCCGACTTTGGTGAACAGCTCGCCTATCGTATGAGTTTAGAAGTGAAGATGCCGGCAAAATTTCTCCTTCCCCTCGTGGGCGGCACACTAAAGCTGCGACAAGGGTACTCATTAAAGGATTTATCACCGATATCAGTTGTTCATAACATCAGAAAACCCGTGTTATTTATCCACAGCACAAATGATGACTTTATCCTGCCTCAAATGACGAAGGATTTATTTGAAAAAAAACAGGGACCAAAAGAGATGTTTCTCGATTTTCGGGGCACTCATGCTCAATCGTATAATGACAACCCTGGGGAATATGAACAAGTGATACAACGGTTTCTTCACCAATTTGTATTAAATGAAAGGGATGATGTTTCTTGATTCCAACTGATTTCAGGTCAAAAATGCAAACCATGCACGGTGATTCAGGTGCTGTGTGGATCTCGCACGTGGAAGGTCTACTGGGGTCTTTAAAGAATCGATTCCATTTAACCTACGGGGAACCTTTTTCATTAAGCTATAACTTTGTGGTACCGGTCCAGATCGGGCGTACACGGGATGCCGTTTTAAAGGTCGGGTATCCGAACAACGATTTTTCCAATGAGTTTCATGCACTTCAAGATTTTCAAGGAAGGGGCATGGTGGAAGTCCTCGATTTCAATAAGGATGAGGGATGGATCCTTTTAGATCGCCTGAGACCGGGAACTTCCCTTCACTCCGTTGAGGATGAAGAAGAGGTGTTGCAGGTATTTGCCCATGTTGCTCACCGTTTATGGCATAAACCCGTCAGCCAGCATCCCTACCCTATCGTTCAGTCCTGGTCAAATGGGATCGGTCGCTTGCGTGAACGGTTCAACGGAGGTACTGGCCCCCTGCCTGAAGAAATAGTCTCAAAAGCTGAGATGTTCTACCCCGAGTTACTTAGTTCTGCTCAGAATCTTTTTCTTCTACACGGTGATTTGCACCACGGCAATATTCTATTCTCTAAATCCTCCGGCTGGACGGCCATTGATCCCAAGGGGCTTTTCGGAGAGAGAGAATATGACTGCATTCAATTTACATTAAATGAATGGAGTAAATGGGATGTTCCAATAGAGCTGCTTCGATACAGAATCCAAACAATGGCCTCTCTACTTTCCCTCTCTTATGAACGTTTGATTCGTTACGGGTTCTGTCATTCGGTTTTATCTGCGTGCTGGTCGGTAGAGGACGGGATGGACGGGTGGAAGACAGGGGTTTCAGTGGCCCGGTTGTTTGAGGAATTGGTGAATGAACTAGATTAGTATCTATAGAACCATTTACCGCTATAACACCCATCACGATACATAAATGGCTTTATATCTATAAAAGCCTCGGATCTCGGATGTACTCAGATCTGAGGCTTTTATTTTTATTCCCCTGGAAACAACAAAAAGCTCATTCTTCCATTTATGATCTGCCCGGGGCTTTTTAATTGAAACGTGTTACTTTGTGAAGAAAAGTCAATTTTTAGGTCTTCATCAAGAAATACCACTTTAGATTTTTCTACCAGGATTGGATAGCTATTGGTTTCAATCGTTATATCTTCCCCTTTTTCAGGTTCATGTACAAACCATAAAGTAGGAATTCCACTTACAACACAGCCGCAGCCTTCAGTATCGTATTTTAATTTCAGGTGACCATTTTTGGTTCCTATTTTATCTTGAATCTTTTTGGTTGCTTCGTTGGTTAGTTCGATTTTCATTCGACGACCTCCTCTATCCCTTATCCTATCACGTTTCATTTGTTTCCTTTAGAATATTGCATTTTTCCTATTTTCCATTTACTATCGATAAGGGGAATTCTTTTGTATTTTATAGAAAGGGTGGTTTTTTATGGCAAAAGCTCAAATTAAAGTGAATGATAATGGTTCTTTTCGTGTAAGTGGGGACGTGGAACTGATTGATGCTGACGGAAATGTATTTCCAACGAAACAGGTGTTTACTCTTTGCCGCTGTGGTTTATCTACAAACATGCCGTTTTGTGATGCATCCCATAAAGGAAAATTTGAATCATGTGTGCGCGCAGAAAAGGTATTGGACGAAGAGTAAATGGAATGAAAAGAGAGACTTCACTCTGGTGAAGTCTCTCTTTTCATTGGGCTGTCAATCGAAAAAGCGAATGTCCACAATGCTTACAAGTGGAATATAGTGTACGTCTTCGAACCTGTCTACCACGTGCAGCTTCCCATCCAGTGAGTCGACATGGTGAATGGTTCCAATCAATAATTGATGACGGTGCTTTACATAATGAGTAATCGACACCATTTTACCAAGCTCCATCGCCTCTGCCACGACTTCATTCATCCTGTCTAATTCCTGCTCGTCAAGTTCGACCCTCTTCTCGTGCGTATCTTCCTTTGCCCAATCCCTCAGTAATTTCACATGCTCCGGCAGCATCATGGATGTCCACTTGATTCTTCCCCGATCACGGATCAATCCTCTCACCTCCTATATTTGTTACGATTTATGTCCGCCCACCAGGCGGGCACGATGCCTTGCTGTTCCCGCTTCTGTATAGGATACGGCGCGGAGCAGGGCGGCTGATCCATATTTGTTTCGGATTCGATCCACTACATACCCGAGTTCCCGTTTTTCCCAACGGTCAGGTTCGAATAATGAAATCTGCAGTGCTGCGTCCTCTACAATATTAGAAAGGGCGATGTTGATTTTCCGTACGGTTTTCCCATTGTAGTTCTCTTCGAATAATTCCAGGCACACCCGGTACAGATCCATGGTGATATTGGTCGGTTCCTCTATCGTCCTTGACCGTTGGAACCCTCCACCGAATTCTTCGTGACTGTAACCGACACCAAAGCTGACCGTCCTTCCTGCCTTTCGATGGGTACGGGCACGTCTGGCGACTTCTTCACACATTTCTAAAATGACTCGTTTGATTTCCTCTTTCCCCTTATAATCGCGCAGCAGGATCTGTCCCTTGCCGAAGCTGATTTGACCATCCATGATCGGTGCTCCTATTTCAGATAAATCAACTCCCCATGCGTGGTAATAGAGCTGATTCCCCATAACGCCAAACTTGGCCTCCAGCTTCTCCAGGTCATACTGCGCCAATTGCCCGACAGAGAAAATGCCCATGCGATTGAGCGTTTTTTCTAAGCGTCCGCCAATCCCCCACATTTCACGTAAAGGCGATAGCGGCCACAGCTTTTCCGGAACGTCTTCATAGGTCCATTCGGCAATCCCCTCTTTTTTTGCTTCAAGATCCAGGCACAGCTTAGACAACAGCATATTGGGACCGATGCCTATGGCGCAGGGAAGTTGAAACTCCCTTTCCATATCATCCTTGACTTTGCGGGCAATGGTCGTGGCATCCCCCCAAAGATTCGTCGCTCCATCAATCTTAATAAAACTTTCGTCCACACTATACGTGTGAATGGCATCTTTCGGTACGTAGCGATGGAATAACCGGGTCAACTCAGTCGAGATCCTGACATACGTAGCCATTTTCGGCTCTACAAGCCGGATGCGCGGGTCCTTTGGGATTTCAAACATCCGCGAGCCCGTTTTGATCCCAAAGTCCTTCTTCAGCCTGGGTGATGCCGCTAACACAATACTTCCTTGGCGGTCCCTATCCCCTACTACAGCCAAATGACATTCAAGGGGATCGAGACCCAGCATGACAGCCGAACAGCTAGCATAAAAGCTCTTCATATCGATGCACAGAATCTTGTGGTGTGGCAGCACACTGTAATCGACAGTCATATAATCGTCCTCCATTTTACCCAAAATAGAACAAACGTTCTTATATAGTATAGTTATGATTCTATACGAATATACGTTCCCTTTCAACTAAAATTAATGGAAACAGAGAGAATAACAAGAAAAGAGGAAGGGCTTTGGTCAGAGGCGACAAGCATATGGCGAACATACCGGAAAGGCGCTCTTTGCCTTTTTGGTATGTTCGCCATATGACCTCGAGCCTCTAAGCCCTGGAGCTGGACAAAAGAAAAGCGGAGGCGGCTTGATCAGACCCGACAAGCACAACTGGGAAATCCCAAAAGGCGCTTCTTGCCTTATGGGATTTTTCAGTTGTGACCTCGAGGGACTAGCCCGCCGGAGCTGGACATCAAGAAAAGCGGAAGGGCTTTGTCCAGAGGCGACAAGCATATGGCGAACACACCGGAAAGGCGCTCTTTGCCTTTTTGGTATGTTGGACTTATGACCTCGAGCCTCTAAGCCCTGGAGCTGGACAAAAGAAAAGCGGAGGCGGCTTGATCAGGCCCGACAAGCACAACTGGGAAATCCCAAAAGGCGCTTCTTGCCTTATGGGATTTTTCAGTTGTGACCTCGAGGGACTAGCCGCCGGAGCTGGACATCAAGAAAAGCGGAAGGGCTTTGTCCAGAGGCGACAAGCATATGGCGAACACACCGGAAAGGCGCTCTTTGCCTTTTTGGTATGTTGGACTTATGACCTCGAGCCTCTAAGCCCTGGAGCTGGACAAAAGAAAAGCGGAGGCGGCTTGATCAGGTCGATCATCACCATAGTGAATTAGGAATGCTTATACTCAAAACACAATAAAAAGAGCCAACATCACCTTATGATGTTGGCCTATTCCTATACATCAATCAGCCTCTCCCGGCTTGGAATCCTGGATATTTCGTCATGCCCCCATCAGCGATGAGGGTGGTCCCTGTGACATAACTTGCCTGCTCTGAAGCCAAAAAGGCTGCACAGGAAGCGATTTGCCCCGGTTCTCCGATGTAGCCCATTGGAATGAGCTTTTCCACACCTTTTTTCTTTTCGGGATCGGAAAATTTCTCGGCATTGATGGGAGTATCAATGGCCCCGGGAGCGATATTGTTTACCCGGATTCCATCGGGTGCGAATTCTAATGCAAGACTTTCCATTAATAATTTCACCCCACCCTTACTGGCTGCATAGTGAGCAAAGTGAGGCCACGGAATGATTTCATGAACAGAAGAAACATTGATGATTGATCCTTTGATGTTATGCTCGAGCATGTATTTCGCAGCTTCACGGCATCCGAGAAATGTACCTGTTAAGTTAGTGTTGATGACCCTTTGCCAATCTTCAATAGGCAGGTTTTCAGACGGAACTTCATTTTCGATTCCCGCATTATTCACGTAGATATCAAGACGACCATACGTATCGTGCGCAAAATGGACAAAGCCCTGAACGTCTGCTTCTTTTGACACATCACCTTGAATAATGGAGGCTGTTCCCCCTGCTTCTTCGATTTCCCTTACTAGTTCTTCAGGATTTTCTTCTTCTTTGAAATAATTAATGACCACTTTACAGCCTTCACTGGCAAATCGTTTAGCAATCGCCTTTCCTATTCCAGTAGCAGCTCCGGTTATAACGACTACCTTCCCTGTTAGATCTGAATACATATCCATTCCTCCTTAGTCTTTCGTAAAGCCTAATAGAACACCGCCGATAATGATAAGAACACACCCTGCAATGACGAGAAGAATCTGCTTCCTGGATTTCTTTTCACCTAAGAAAAACAAACCTCCAAGGGTAGAAATAACGATCCCTGTTTGAGATAGGGAGAAACTCGTTGCCACCCCAATGCGTGGAAGCGCAAGCAGCAACCCTAAATTCCCCGATGCCCACATCAGACCGGTTAAGATATTTCGCACCGTATATTTTGTAAAGGGCTTATGCCTGAACGTAATGACAACCGCCCCGATAAACATTCCAATCGCCTGTGGCAAAACCGCTTCCCATCCGTCAATATCAAACCATCTTAAAATGACGACATAGGCTATGTATCCACAACTGGATAGCAATAAAGTGAGTAGACCTTTTTTCAGTTGGGACTCTTCATCTCCCTCGGATTTTTGTGTGAATGATGTTAACACCACACCAACAATCAGAGCTAAAACGGCTCCGCAACCGAGAAGAATCGTTTCTGTCGTTTTCCATTCCTTAAACACTAAAACGCCAAAAAGAGTCGTTCCAATCAGCTGCATTCCCGTTGAAATCGGAACGGTTTTCGCAACGCCGATGAACTTTACACTCGCTAATTGATTGACTTGACCGACTGCCCAGAAGACGCCGGAAATGAAGCCGATTCCCCACACAAATAACGTCAATTCCGGGGATTTGATGAAGAATACGCCTACCGCAAACAACAATGACCCAATGGTGATCCCAACCGTTTGACTGTAGGCATTCCCTCCAAGTTTTACACTTACAAACACAAGACTTCCCCATGCCACTGCGGGGATCAGGGCTAAAAGAATCCCTATCATACAACCACATCCTTTTCCCAACAATAATCATAGTTTTCCACTGAAACGAACATTCTAGCCATTCATGCCAGAAAAACAACTGTTTTTTCCACTCTCTGATGCATACCCTGATTTTGTCCGGTATAATCTCAAGGTGAGGTGGAAATATGGATAGACAATGGATCATGAAGATGATTGACAGGACGTTTCAACAATATAAACATACGAAAGAAACCGTCCCCCTCAATCAAAGGAATTATGAAGTCTTTATGGCAGAAATTGAGCTTCGATACCAGGAAGAACCCGAATCGGAGCTTCATGAAATCATTGAAGACGTCGTATATGAGTTTCTAGTCGGTTAAACCTTTCTATGAAATAGAAGGGTTTTTTCTATTTTGGTCGAAATATGGATGATCAGTATATAAGGAGAGATGCACATGGACAAATGGATACAATATGGCATAACAACTTTGCTATTTCCCGGGAGTATCATAAATTCTCTGCTTAGAAAAGGGGAATATCAGCCGCCGGTTGGGAAATTGGTTCATACACCACGAGGCACGTTTCATGTAATTGAAAAAGGAAAAGGCCCGATTACGGTGGTGATGGATGCGGGACTATCAGGTAATTCGCTCCATTGGCATAAAGTTCAAGATAGAACTAAGTGAACATGCAAACACGATTTCTTTTGACCGGGGAGGATAGGGCTGGAGCAGTAAGAGAGATGGACTGCATGATGGACGGGGGACCGTTCAAGATATGAGCGCCATATTGGAAGCATTGAATGGCACATCTTCTCTCTTATTAGTAGAGCATTCATACGGGGGCTCAATGTACGGTTATTTGCCCATGAACATCGGGAGTGCGTGAGAGGGATTGTGTTTGTGGATGCAGTGCATGAAGAGAGGTACAGGACAGAAGAGCCCGATAGAATCAAAGCATTACAGAAAAGCTTAAGATTCATGAGGATTGGATTTTATACAGCCTATACAGGATTGCCCCGGATGCTGAAAATGAAGGTCGGGGGTAGATTCATAGCTCCGGATTTAGCACACTATCACTCATTTATAGGCTTTAAGCCAAGTGCATATGAAGCTGTATATAAAGAATTAAGAGACAGTAAAATCACAGCTGAACAAGTGGCGGAATGTGAGCCCCTTCACCGAAAGTTTTCCATGACATCATTCAGTCTAATAATCAATCAGAGGAGTGTCTAAGATATCAGGATAACTTGAAACAGCTCACGGATCACCCCACCGTCATCCAAACCTCTCACGGTCACAATATTCATATGGAAAATCCGTCTCTCGTTACGAAAGCAATCCTTGATCAAGTAGAGAAAATAAAGGCGCTTGAAAACAAATAAGAAAGCGTTGGTTTATAATCAACGCTTTCTTATTTGTCATTTTGTAGAGGTATGTATCGGCACAATCACTCTTTCATTCTCGACATTCACAATGACATGGACATCTCTGTCGATGGAAAGATCTTTGAATCGCAATGAATATAAGCCGGTGGGATTTTTTTCAATGGATTGGATGACGACCAGTGAAAACCGGGGGTCTTTCATGACTAATCTGACGGCGCTTTCCTCGGTTTTACTTTGTTGATCCGTAAGAAAAACGAATTGATTCGCGGAAGCTCTTCGGGGGTAGGATTCCTGGAGCTCACCGTCAAACGTCACATTCACTTTTTTGCCCATCTCTATATCATCTTTATGTAGTTTTTTATCTTTGTCTGTCTTCATGACGGTTTGGTCATCGAAAGAAAACCAAACATCATTAATAAGCACTTGATTGCCTTCAAGCTGGGTAACAAATCCTATGAAATTGGCGCTGGCTTGTGATGTATTTACAGATGTTGAAGGCCCGCAACCGGTAAATAGAAAACAGAAACAAAGAATCAGAACAGTCAAACGCTTCTTCATGGACTCCCCCCTTATTAGATTAGACGAATGAGAGCATGATTTGGTTTCACTATTTTTTGAAGAAAAGGTTATTTCCTACTTTTTCGACAAAAGATGGGAATAATTGATAGATGACGCTCCCCATATTCATCCATCGCGGCAGATTGATTTCTCTCCTATTGGTAAAAAGGGCTTCCACGACTTTTTGAGCGACATCTTTCGGATCAAGCATAAACTTTTCTACATTCTTCACATACGTCCCGGATTCATCGGCAATGGAGAAAAAGTCTGTGGCAATCGGCCCGGGATTCACCGCAGTCACCCTCACACCGTACCTTTTCGCTTCCATCCTTAAACTGTTCGTATATCCCAGTACAGCATGCTTAGAGGCAGAGTACGCACTCGACTTTGGCGAAGCGAACTTACCTGCCTGAGAGGCAATGTTGATGATATGACCAGAACGTTGTTGACGCATATAAGGAAGGACTTCTCCCGTACATGCCATAAGTCCAAGAACATTCACGTCCATCATTCCCTTTACATCATGGAATGATGTTTCATGTGCTTCCTGGAATATTCCATAGCCTGCGTTATTAATTAATGCATGAATTGCTCCAAAGTCCTTCACGATGGTGTTGAAGGTGCGGGGGATTTCGTCGTAATCCGTTACATTTAACGGATACACTTCCACCTTACAATGGTATTCGGTTATGAGCTTTTCTTTTAATGCTTCAAGCAGATGAACGCGGCGTGCGATCAAGGCGAGATTACCGCCGTTTTCTGCTACTTTAATGGCCATCTGTTCCCCAATTCCTCCAGAGGCACCGGTAATGACAATGGTTTTTCCTTTTATTATACTGTTCATGTCTGGTCCCATCTTTCTAGGCAAAATAATAATAGATTCCTTCATGCCATTCTTTCTTTATGTAGTGAAGTGATTCAAGATAATCCAATTGTCCGATTGTTTCAGAGAGTGTCAGGCCTAGTTCCTTTTGATAGACGGAAGGAAATAGTGTCTTACAGATGTCGAATACGGTCCGACGGTTACCTTTGATCATTTCGAGTACAGCACGTGCTCTTTCATCCTGTTTCCCTAATCTTCTGGGAATTAATCCATGAACATCCGAAATATTGTCCCCATGACCTGTGTAGGCAAGGGAAATGGGAATATCCAATAACTTTTTCAAAGACGCATTGTATTGAAGCAATGGCTTTGAACGTTCCGGCTCCCCTTCAAAAGGAGGTTCAATGATTGGATTAGGGGAAATATTCGCGAGTATATGATCTCCGGCTATCAGAACACCATCACTCTCCCGGTAAAAGGATAAGTGACTCTGAGCATGCCCTAACGTGTCGATGATCCTCCATTCTTCCATTCCGGGAATGACGTCCCCTTCCTTTATTTCAATATCCAGTTTTCGATTTCCCATAAATTTCAAAGGACTCTTAAATTTATGGATTGCTCGAAGATACTCTTGAGGTAAACCAGATTCTATCGCCAATTGAAGGAAGAAGCGATCATACACTTCATGAAAATGGTCGTTGCGATCCAACCAAAACTTATTATATGGATGCCCACAAATTTTGACCGAGGAAGAAAACCGATCAAGCAGCCCCGCGTGATCCGGATGATGATGGGTCAGAACGATTTGTTCAATATCTTGAGGTGTATACCCCAAAAGGGATAATTGCTCGGTCAACTGTACCCAGGCTGTATCTGTAAGCGGCCCTGCGTCCACCAACGTCAAGGCGTCCCCTTTCACCAAATAAACATTCACTGCTCCAACGGCAAAAGGAGTTGATAGAGTAATTTTTGCAATATCATTCACTAAAGTTGTCATAAATTCACCACATTCTTCATAATAAAAGGGTAGGCAGCCTATACGACATGCCCTCCCCTTCCAGACATTCATTTCTCTGACTTTAAAAAAATGAATGATCCTTCATTTAATAGTGTACATTTTTTCCTAACAAATGTCATTTTTAAAATGATTGAATATACTGAAATAAACACTTGACAGATAAGCTGTCTTTCTATGATAATCACCTATAATATACGTTTACTATTGAAAAGTCACCTTACATAACGAAAAAAGAAAAAGCGATGATAAAGAATAGTAATGAATAGATGATGTTAGAGATCGGTGCCCACCGGCTGAAAGGCACCGTCATCCCCTCTATTTGTGAACCTGCCTTTTGAGCGTCTTAAAGCAGAACGTTTTTCCAGCGTTACATGGAAGTGAAGTGTGTTCATTTCGTCCAATGAGGAATGAACAAAACAAGGTGGTACCACGGAAGCAGACCCTTTCGTCCTTTATGGATGAGAAGGTCTGCTTTTTTTTTCGAAAAAATGGAGGAGGAATCAACGAATGAAGACATTGTTTATTGGAGCAGGGTCGATGGCTTACGCTTTAATGAGTGGAGCACTGAAAGCCGGGGTTCTGAAAAATGAAAAAGTGCATGTTACCAATCGGGCCAACCAAGAACGTTTAAACGAAATCGTGCACGAATTCGGTGTGCGTTATGTAGAACACGATTCACCATACGACGTCGTCATTCTGGCCATGAAACCAAAAGACTTTCATGAGGCAGCAGATTCGATTAGGACCCACCTGTCAAAGAATACGGTGGTCATTTCTGTTTTAGCAGGGATCACCATGGAACATATTAGCGACAAACTCTCCTTTAACGGAGCTATTGCAAGAGCCATGCCCAATACAAGTGCGGCCATGGGAAAATCAGCAACGGCAGTATCGTTCAACCGGTATCTTTCTGACTCCCAGAAAGAATGGACGACAACATTGTTCCAATCCGTCGGAACAGCAGCGGAAGTAGCGGAAGAACAATTAGACCTTATAACGGCTCTATCGGGCAGCGGCCCTGCTTATATTTATTATGTAGCTGAATTACTCAAGAATGCGGCAGTAGACTTAGGTTTGCAGGAGGAACTCGCTAAAAGCCTCGTTACCCAAACGATTGCAGGGGCAAGTGCGATGCTAGAAGAATCCGGTTTGGAAGCCCGGGAATTAAGGAGAAACGTGACCAGTCCAGGTGGAACGACAGAGGCGGGAATCACCACATTGGAAGATTACCAGGTTAGAGATGCGTTTTTCCAATGTGTCTCATCTGCGAAAAGCCGTTCTGAAGTTCTTGGGAAGGAATTAAAAAAACAATCTTTGAAAAAATAAGGTGAAAACCCATCATTATTCGCAAATTTCAATTTCCATTGATACAATCAAAGCAAAAAAGAAGGTCGGCACAATGATTTCCCTACTCATTCTACTTTACACTGTACTTGCGGTCTGGCTGGTTCTTACCATTGATGTGTGGAGGGGATTATCAAAGCTCTCTTCCATTCAAGACTTCTCCTATACAGATCAAGGGCCGCTCCTGTCTGTCATCGTACCGGCGAGAAACGAAGAAGAAACGATAGCAGACAGCATCCTGTCGCAGCTGAAACAGGACTATCATCAGATTGAATGGATCGTAGTCAATGATCGTTCAACAGATGGAACTCCTGAAAAAATTGAAGCTTTGGCCGAACTGGATAAGCGAATCAGCGTCCTTCATATCGACTCACTGGAACAGGGATGGCTGGGAAAAAATCAGGCATTATATAAAGGGTATCAAATGGCAAAAGGAGACCTGATCCTTTTCACCGATGCAGACGTCATCTTTAAAGATCCCACCATCTTATCCAGAGCGGTTTCCTTTCTTCAATCACAGAAACTGGACCACGTTACACTGGCTCCTTATATTCGATCGGGATCCTTTTGGCTAAAAAGCTTTGTGGCTTTTTTCTTATTCGGTTTCTCTTTTTATAAAAGACCCTGGAAAGCGAACGACCCCTCCTCTAAGATAGGTATGGGCATCGGAGCCTTCAACCTCATCACCCGACCTGCTTACGAGGAAATCGGTACTCACGAAGCAATTAAGCATATGCCCGATGATGATCTGCAGCTGGGGGTCCAGTTAAAGAAGCACCATAAAAAACAATTCTTCCTCACGGCTCTTAAATCTCTGGAAGTGGAATGGTATCGATCCTTGAAAGAAGCCTTCAACGGATTGGAAAAAAATACATTTGCCGGCCTGCATTACTCCATGCTGCTCGTTGTGTTTGCCATGTTTGGAATCTTCTTCTCTACGGTACTCCCTTTCATCACGATTCTTTCAGCGTCACCACCCATTCGACTCGTGAGTCTGTTGATCATTTTATTCATTAGCCTCACTTATTTAAAAGTCATAAAGCAGATGACGAATGAGTCTCCTCTTCTTTTTCTTGCATTACCTGTAACAGCCCTAATATTTATCTATTCCATTGGACGAGCTACGTTTTTAACCTTTAAACGAGGCGGAATCGAATGGCGTGGAACGGTTTATTCGTATAAGGAACTGAAGCAGAAAAGAAAGTAAAGCACATTTCTTTTCTAACAAAAAAGGTGTTGTTATAATTCATGTGTAGTACTATTTAGTAACCCGAAATAAATACCACGACATGGAAGGTGATCAGAAATGAACACAAAGCTATTTCAACCATATACGCTTAAAGATGTAGAACTAAAGAATCGAATTGTAATGGCACCTATGTGCATGTATTCTTCTCATAACGAAGATGGAAAAGTCGAGAACTGGCATCGTACTCACTATACAAGCCGTGCAGTGGGTGGCGTTGGGCTCATCATTCAGGAAGCTACAGCTGTCACGCCCCAAGGAAGAATCTCCCCGCAAGATTTAGGGATTTGGGATGACGAGCATATTGAAGGATTACGAGAGTTAGTGGGATTAATCAAAGAACACGGTGCGAAGACAGGTATTCAGCTTGCTCATGCAGGAAGAAAGGCCGTTCTCGAAGGAGATATTCTTGCTCCATCTGCGATCCCGTTCAACGATGTGATGAAAAAGCCTGTTGAAATGACGGCGAATGACATTAAAGAGACCATCACTGCCTTCATCAAAGGAGCCGAAAGAGCGAAGAAAGCGGGCTTTGATGTGATTGAAATTCATGGGGCACATGGATATCTCATCAACGAATTCCTGTCCCCGCTTTCCAATAAACGTACGGACGAATACGGCGGATCTGCTGAGAACCGCTACCGCTTCCTTCGTGAAGTCATTGATGGAATTCAACAAGTATGGGACGGACCTCTCCTTGTTCGTGTTTCTGCCAAAGATTATAACGAAGAAGGATTGGACGTTGAAGACTATGTGGTGTTCGCCCGATGGATGAAGGAACAAGGAGTCGATTTGATCGACGTAAGCTCCGGTGCCGTCGTACCCGCGCGAATCCCGGTGTTCCCTGGTTATCAGGTGAAGCTTGCTGAAACCATTAAAAAAGAAGCGAAGATGGATACAGGTGCAGTCGGGCTGATTACGACAGGCATACAAGCAGAAGAAATCCTGCAAAACGAGCGTGCTGACCTCGTCTTACTCGCTCGTGAATTACTTCGTGACCCATACTGGCCAAGAACGGCAGCCAAAGAGTTGGGTGTAGAGATCGAAGCGCCAAAGCAGTATGATCGCGCATGGTAAGAAATGTTTTGTCAGACTTAATAAGAGAGTTGCATGCCAACGGGCATGCAACTCTCTTTTTTTATTCATACACTTTTTGGACTTCATACCTAAACCCTAAACAACGATAGTTTTGTTTTTGATACATCAATCTCGGTGTATCCTCTCCATCCGCTACCAGAATCACGGTTTTTTCAGGGAATTGTCTCATGACGAACTGTTGCAGCCTGCTGCCGATCCCCTTCTTTTGAAACGATTCATGAACCATCAGTCCATCGATTTCTGCTGTCCCGTCTTCAATGATCACATCCATGGATCCGGCCGGGGTCCCCTTATAGAAAGCGAGGAGCTGCATCAAACGGGGATTTTGAAAATTCCTCTTATGCATGTCGACCTTTTGATTTGCAAAGGCTTCACCGTACTCCAGATCCTGCCTATACTGAAATGCCAGGTACGCATCCAATTCCCTGTCGGTCACCACTTTCACTTCAATATTAGAATTGTCTTCTATAGAAGGAAATTGACGAGGTTCTATACTGTATAGTTCATTAAATCCTGATTCATACCCTTCACGTTTAAAATAGTCCATAAATTCCTCTGTTAGTTTTGTATCCTGCGGAAAATAAAATTTCACATGCTTTTGCCCTTTTGATTGATGAAATTCCCTTAAAAAGTTAGCAGCCTCTTTAAATTCAGCCAGGGTTGGATGTTTTTTGAATTCAAGAAAGTTACTATCATACCTTGTTAACATTTCTGGAAAATGAATATGTTTATAAAGATCATTCTCTCCTATTTCATGTCCTGGACTATAAATATGGTCAAATGTGATTTCCTTCATTAATATTCCCCTTTTCCTCTATGAACTTACTCCCAGATCCGCTGAACAGATGCATCGTCATCTTCGACTTTTACTTCATATACATCAGGATTGGTAAGGGCGAACAGCTCATCATATCCATATTTCTCATCAAACAATCTCAAAAGCAGCGTCGTTAAGTTTCCATGAGTCACACACACCACATAATCTTCTTCTTTTTTTAATACGTCTTCTATAAAAGACCTTGCTCTCCCCATTGCCTGGTCATTCGATTCTCCACCAGGTAAAACAAGTGAAAAGTCATCAAAGCTCTTCTTTAACTTTTCCATCCAATCAGGAAGTTCCCGATCACTTAACACTCTTTCTCCCAAGCGATCGTCTTCTTGAATCGTTAATCCGGACTGTTTGGCAAAGGGTGCTATGGTATCTATGGTCCTTACAAAAGGACTGGAATAGATCGACTCAATCGTTCGGTTTTCCAGAAATGTAGCCAATTCGACCGCTTGCTGCTTCCCTACCTCTGTTAATGGCGCATGGAACGCCTGCCCTTCAGCTTTCGCATGGCGCACCAAATAAATCGTCTTCATTTGCTTCCCCTCACTTCTTTATAGGTATTACATACTCCATAAAGTCTTTGGCGATATAGGATTCTGGAAAAACGTCCCTTGCTTCCCTCTCCAACTCTTCCCATGACTCTTTTGCATATCGAGAGGAAATATGGGTTAAAAACAGCAATTTAACCCCTGCTTCTAAAGCTATCTCTCCTGCTTGCTTTGTCGTCGAATGGAAATACTCACGGGCCATTTCCTCCTGATCCCGATTGAAGGTCGCTTCATGAATGAGTACATCTGCTAACCTTCCTAAATCGACAGCATTAGAGCAAACTCGCGTGTCTCCTAGGATCGTGACAATCCGACCAGGAATAGAAGGTCCAAGAAAATCCTCTCCATTAAGTTCAGTGCCGTCTTCCAGCTGAACCGTTTCACCTAATTTTAATTTCTTGTAGACCGGTCCAGGTTGAATACCTCTTTCCTGTAATTGATCAACTTGAAGGACACCCGGTTTATCTTTTTCAACCACACGGTATCCGAAGGTAGGCAAGGCATGATCCAGCTCCCTCGCCTCTACAATAAATCCTTCATCTTCAAAGATGGCCCCTTCCTCGATCTCAATCACTTCAAGGGGATATTGAAGATGCGTCCGGCTGACTGATAGAGACACGTGGATATACTCTTTGATTCCCTTAGGTCCATATACCGTAAGCTGGGACTGTCCACCTTGAAAGGAGCGGCTGCCTAATAATCCTGGCAACCCATAAATATGATCCCCGTGTAAGTGGGTGATGAAAATCTTCTCTATTCTTCTCGGTTTCAAGCTAGTATGTAAAATTTGATGCTGCGTTGCTTCCCCACAATCAAAAAGCCAAACCGCACCACGTTCTTCTAATAATTTCAAAGCAGTACTGGTTACATTCCGGAGTTTAGCGGGTACTCCTGCCCCAGTTCCTAAAAATAATAGTTCCAACTTATTCACTCCTATAATGAGCTATGCTGCCTTTATTTTAGCACATTCAACGAATATTTACCTTTCACTCCCATCGTTCATACCGCTTTATCTCCCCCTGAAACACAAATGAGTAATAAGGAATGTGAATTAAAGCCAATATAATGACGTAGAGTTTCTGCATAAAACGTTTTCATGTTTTTAATAAAAAAAGTCATCGGCATATAATTTGCTAATTGAACCATAAGTCTTTAAAATTAAGTAATTGTATAGGATATTAAATAAGAAGACATACATTAAACAAGCTAGCAACAAGATAAAGTGAGGTCATGACATTGAATAATTCAACTACACCATCATCTCTCATTACTATTTTTGGAGCCACTGGTGATTTAGCAAAAAGAAAGCTTTATCCATCTCTTTATCATTTGTTCCGTAAAGGGAAAATTTCGAAGCGTTTTGCCGTTGTAGGGGTAGCACGCCGTGAATGGTCGAATGAAGAGTTCCAGGAACACGTCAAAACATCGGTACATAAAGCATTAGGCAGCAACGAAAACATAGATGAGTTCGTCTCTCATTTCTACTATCAGCCGAATGATGTTTCAAACAGTGACTCGTATAAAGCGTTGAAGAACCTTTCTGATGAACTGGATGAAACATATGAATTAGAAGGAAATCGCATTTTCTACCTGGCGATGGCTCCTGAATTCTTCGGAACGATTACAGAGCAACTGAAGAATCAAGGTGTAACCGATACAAACGGTTTCCAAAGACTAGTCATCGAAAAACCATTCGGTCACGACCTGCCTTCAGCCGAAAAACTGAATAGCCAGATCCGTGAATCGTTCTCTGAAGATCAAATTTACCGTATCGACCACTATCTCGGGAAAGAAATGGTTCAAAACATCGAAGTCATCCGCTTCGCCAATGCGATGTTTGAACCGCTATGGAACAACCGTTACATCTCCAATATCCAGGTCACTTCCTCTGAAGAGCTGGGTGTCGAAGATCGTGGACGCTATTACGAAAAAAGTGGAGCTCTCCGCGATATGGTTCAAAACCACCTGCTTCAAATGGTTGCGTTACTTGCCATGGAGCCTCCAATCAAATTGACGACAGACGAAATCCGCAGTGAA
This sequence comes from Bacillota bacterium, assembly GCA_051750565.1. Lineage (GTDB taxonomy): Bacteria > Bacillota > Bacilli > Bacillales > Bacillaceae_B > Rossellomorea. The sequence continues at coordinate 64,328 of JBNJJV010000003.1, forward strand.
AAAGTCCGTGTATTACGATCCCTGCGTCCGTTTGAACATGAAGAAGTGAAAGATTATTTCGTGCGAGGTCAATATGGCCCTGGAACATCCGGTAATCAGGATCTACCAGGTTATCGCGAAGCAGAGAACGTTGATGATCAATCCAATACCGAGACTTATGTTGCAGGGAAACTGATGATCGATAACTTCCGTTGGGCTGGCGTTCCGTTCTACATCCGCACAGGAAAGAGAATGGAAACAAAGTCAACGAAAATCGTCATCCAATTCAAAGATATTCCAATGAACCTGTATTACAATCCGGACAATCCACTGGCACCGAATTTATTGGTGATTCACATTCAGCCTGAAGAAGGAATTACTCTGCACTTAAACGTGAAAAAATCCGGACAAAACATTGAAACGACTCCGGTAAAACTAAACTTTGCCAACACCAGTATAGACGGGATGAACACGCCGGAAGCATACGAAAAGCTTTTATTCGATTGCCTGCGCGGGGATGCAACCAACTTCACTCATTGGGATGAAGTGAAGTTATCCTGGGCATTCGTCGATAAGATTTCTGAAGTATGGGAACATACACGTGACGGAGAATTCCCGAACTACGAAGCAGGATCAATGGGTCCGAAAGCAGCCGACAACCTGCTGGCTAAAGATGGCTTCTACTGGTGGCCAATTGCGAATCTAGACGTAGACCAATGCTAAGGAAGGTGTGGAAACAATGAAAATTTATGATGTAACAGCTCCAATCTTTAACGGAATGCCGGTTTATAAGAACAAACCGGAAAAACAACCTACGATCGATACAAATACGAATGGTCATGTAACGGAGTCCAGAATCTCAATGGACGTTCATACAGGAACTCACGTAGATGCTCCCCTTCACATGATTAACGACGGGGAAACAATCGAAACGATCGATATCGAGCAGCTCGTTCGTCCTGTAAAGGTTTTTGATGTAACAAAGGCCGATGAGAAAATCAGTCTTAAAGATATCGAAGGATTAGAAATAGAAGAGAATGATTTCATCCTCTTTAAAACAAAAAATTCATGGGATAGCGAATTTAATTTTGAATTCATCTATGTAGCAGAAGATGCAGCAACGTACCTTGCAGATAAAAAAATCTCAGGGGTTGGAATCGATGCACTTGGTATCGAAAGAGCCCAGGAAGGACACCCTACTCACCGCAGTTTAATGGGAAGCGGAGTCATCATCATGGAGGGACTTCAACTGAAAGACATTGAAGCCGGCCAATACTTCATGGTGGCAGCTCCACTTAAGATTGAAAACACCGATGCATCACCTGCACGTGTGTTGTTGTTTGATGAATTGATTGGGTGATATCTTAAAACGACTCTCTAGTATACTAGGGAGTCGTTTTTTTGATTAGCCTCTTTGATTTCTAGGATACTGTTGAAAATCTTACTTTCCCACTCCTTGACTATTTTGGCGCAACCCGGGAGGAGATTTATTCGTTTAATGTTGGGAGTGATGACTTCTTTTTCGATCAAATGATGAGGATTTTCGTGTTTTTGCCGTAAAAAAGGCACATTTGACTAATTTTCAGATTAAAGGGAGTGAGATTGACTCGGTAAGTCGGACGATTTGAAGGTCCGCTCTTAAAAAAACGTGATCTTTCCCATTCTATGATCCAATTTTAGATACTTATGTTCCGGTTTCAGCTCTTTATGAACCAGAATTCTGATTTACGAACCACTTTTTCGATTTTATGATCCTTTTGTCGAAAGCCTCAGTGGACTACTAAAACTCAATTTTTACCGGATTCAAATTCTCTTTTCTACTAAAGTACTCATATTCTTTGTGCTACGTCAATAATCTTCCCAACGACATTCTGCCCTTCATCCGAATGTCTGATGACAAATAAATGGTCAGCTTCTCCTTCAACAGGTGCAGCTACGTCCGTGAAGTAACCATCAGTCTGTTGACGGTTTAGTACTTCTTCAAAAGTAGCAGCACTCCTGAAGATGGCTGTACTTCTATCACTGTTCGCCACTCTGGCTTGAAGAACCCGTTCGGGGATATCCAAATGGACGAGGATGGTCGTTAATCCCTTCTGATTGAACTGCTTCAATAGCTTCAACCGTCCACTGTGGCTCAAATTCGAATTACAAAGAATGAGGTGATATGAAGTCTCATTCATGGCATATTCGACAATGGTTCGACTGACGGCATACTTGAGCGTATTAGGCCCTTCCATTGGAAGCAGGCTTTTATAATAGGTGTTGATAAATTCAGCATGGTTATCCTGGTCGATCACAACGGAATTCAGCAATTGTTCTTCCAGGCTCCTGGCGAAGGTTGTTTTTCCGCTATGGGTTTTTCCGACGGTCATGATTACTAGCCTTGGCATGAATGGACCTCCAATTCGTAGTTAAAACTCAATCTCCAGATTCTCTTTTATCTTGGATATAAATTAAAATATTCTGGCTCTAGTAAACTCACCATCTAAAGTTGATGGAAACATCATTCATCGATCTCTTCCATATCATATGATCAGACCCGTTACCCCAAAAATCCTTCAGCCAATAATCAGGCTGCCCAAATCTTTTCATCCATATCTTCTGGGCATTGGCGTATCCGCTATCCAAACAGAATTCCTGGACACCCTTGTTTAGAAAAGTAAGGAACATGACGTTTAATAGTAATGTCCCTACACCACGTCCTTGATAATCGGGATGCACAAACACCGTTCCAATCTCATACACCTCTTTCAATGCTCCATCTGTGCAGCTGCGAATCAGTTCACTGGCAGGACCGTATTCAATGGTTCCGATGATGTCAGCATCGTTCTTTTCTGAAGCGATTAGAAAGTATCGATTCGTCCCATTAGTGTCCAAGTCACTTTTTAAGTATTGTTTCTTGCTCTCTACTTCACTTTCGATGTCATCAAGCAGCTCCGCTAAACCTTCTCTGGCAAAGGTATGCTTAATGACTGTAGAAAAAAATTGATTCAGCTCATCTTTGTCTTCTATTTGTGGTCTTCTTAATTCAATGTTAAGCACTGAAATCACTCCTTGATAACCTGAAAAATCCGAGAGTCCATAACTCTTTACGTGAATCATACTACCCGCTTTTAAAAATCGTTCCCTTTCATTCAATACCAATTATTTCAAAAATCCCCAAAATAGACAATCCCCAATATTCCATAATAGACCCAAAAAAAGCCAGGAAGAGCAACCTCTCCCTGGCTTTACTGTATAGTAATATTATTCATTATTAGCGGTTTATAGCTTTTCTCCATTTGTTGCAATCACGTCTTTATACCAGAAGAAGGACTTCTTCTTTTTGCGTTCTAATGTCCCGCTGCCGTCATCTTGTTTATCAACATAAATGAATCCATACCGCTTGGAAAATTCCCCTGAGGAAGCACTGACTAAATCGATGCAGCCCCAGCTTGTGTATCCCATTAATTCAACTCCATCTTCGATCGCTTCACCGATTGCTTTGATATGATTACGGAGAAATTCAATCCGGTAGTCATCATTGATCGAGCCGTCTTCTTCGATTTTGTCATAGGCTCCCAACCCATTTTCCACAACAAATAATGGTACCTGGTAGCGATCATATAATTGGTTCAGACTGATACGCAATCCTTCTGGATCAATCTCCCATCCCCAATCACTTGCCTTTAAGAACGGATTCTTAGTCCCCCCGATAAGATTTCCATGTGATTCTTCCAGGTCTGTCTTATCTTTCTTCTCCGTCCTCGACATATAGTAACTGAACCCAATGTAATCGACCGTACCTTCCTTCAGTAGTTCAAGATCCCCTTCCTGAATATCTAAATCAATGTTATGTTCTTTGAAATAGCGATTAATGAAAGCAGGGTATTCGCCTCTCACTTGGACATCTGCACAGTAATAGTTAAATATGCGTTCTTCCTGAAGGGCATACATCACATTTTCAGGGTCAGAATCAAACGAATATACCGGTGCATACAAGATCATACATCCAATCTGAGCCTCGGGAATAATTTCGTGGCAGGCTTTTACTGCCATGCTGCTCGCTACAAATTGATGATGGAATGCCTGGAATGTCGGCTGGTATTTGTCTTCTTCCTTTTGGATGGAGAAACCTAGCCCCTGAATGGGCATAATGAAACCACTATTGATTTCATTGAACGTCATCCAGTATTTCACTTTGTCTTTATAACGCTTGAAAATCACTTTTGCATATCGTTCAAAGAAAGTGACCACTTCACGATTTCTCCAGCCGCCGTATTCCTTTACAAGATGTAAAGGCATTTCATAATGTGAAATGGTGACAACGGGTTCTATTCCATGTTTGTGCAATTCATCAAACACACGATCATAGAAAGCCAGACCTTCCTCATTTGCTTCCATCTCATTACCATTAGGAAAGATTCTTGTCCAGGCAATGGACATACGGAATACTTTGAAACCCATTTCTGCAAATAATGCAATGTCTTCCTTGTAACGATGATAGAAGTCAATAGCTTCATGGTTGGGATAACGGTACTTGTCTCGATTGATTTCAAAATGAAAACCCGGAGATTGTAAAATGTGAAGCCTTTCTTTTCCCCCTGGAAGAACATCGGCAATATTCAATCCTTTATTCCCCTCGTAAAATCCGCCTTCGATTTGGTTGGCGGCAGTTGCTCCACCCCATAAAAATTTTTTCGGGAATTGATATTGTTTCATAGGAATACCCCCAATAATTTGTCGTAAATAATGTAAATGGTATGTTCATATTAACGAGATTTTTAAAAACAGTAAATAAGATAGGATTCTCTAGTTTCGATTAACAAATCGGGTTATTCGTTACAAATATGTAACACTGTGTATCGGATGACTGGCAATGGTACAATAAGGAAGTAGCTTTTAGTAAAACTAACTGATGTTCAAAGGGGAATCTACATGTATGTTTTCTAACGAGATTATAGCTTCATTTAATGAACTCGAAACATCTATTTACAATTACATTTCTCAAAATCGTGAGAAGGTTGCCTATATGCGAATTCGTGAACTGGCAGATGAAACCCACGTCTCAACTGCGACAATTTTACGTTTTTGCAGAAAACTAAATTATGATGGTTTTTCGGAATTCAAAGTGAAGCTGAAATTGGATATAGAAGAAAACAAGAAATCGGTGATAAAAAGTTCCCAACATTCCGTACTTGAATTCTTCGAAAGAACTTTAAATAGAGATATCGAAGAAAAAATTGTAGAGGCTGTGGAAGTAATTTCATCAGCAAACAACGTGATTTTCATTGGGATAGGTAGCTCAGGTATTCTTGCTGAGTATGGTGCAAGATATTTCTCAAGCTTAGGGAAATTCTCAATGTATATTAAAGATCCTCACTTTCCGATCCATTCCAAACTCATGCAGAATAGTGTAACTATTGCATTATCCGTCTCCGGAGAAAATCATTTTACAGTCACTCATCTTAATCAACTAAAACAAGAAGGAAGTAAAATCATTAGTATCACAAACACAAAACTCTCGACTATTTCCAAAATATCCGATATCAATATTCCATATTATGTGACTGAAGAATTTATGGGAGACGCTAATATTACCACTCAAGTACCTGTGGTGTATATTTTGGAATCAATGGCCCGTGAAATTTATAAACTTAATCAATAAGGGGAATTGCATGAATAATTCAATGGATAAAATAAAAGCCCCACTCCTACAGTAATAGGAAAGGGGCTATACTCATTCGATCATTTCATCCACTCAGTATGGAAAATACCTTCTTTATCCACACGCTCATACGTATGGGCACCGAAGTAATCACGCTGAGCCTGGATCAGGTTTGCAGGCAGGGTTTCTGTGCGGTAGCTATCGTAGTAAGAAAGTGCCGCAGAGAAGCCAGGTACCGGTACACCATTTTGGACAGCTACGCTGATGACTTCGCGAAGGGCGTATTGGTAACTTTCTACGATCTCTTTGAAATAAGGATCTAAAAGAAGATTTGAAAGATTTGATTCACGGTCGTAAGCTTCTTTGATCTTTTGCAAGAATTGAGCACGGATGATGCATCCTCCACGGAAGATCATGGCGATATCCCCGTATTGAAGATCCCATTTGTATTCATCAGATGCAGAGCGCATTTGCGCAAATCCTTGAGCATAGGAACAGATTTTACTCATGTAAAGAGCTTTACGGATTGATTCAACCAATGCTTTTTTATCGCCTTGGAATGGTTTCGTGTCAGGTCCCTTTAGCATTTTGCTTGCTTTCACACGTTCCTCTTTAATGGCTGAGATGAAACGGGCAAAGACAGATTCTGTGATGATCGGTAATGAAACGCCAAGATCTAATGCACTCTGGCTTGTCCATTTTCCAGTACCTTTTTGTCCTGCTTTGTCTAGGATGACATCCACCATAGGCTTACCTGTTTCTTCGTCTTTCTTCGTGAAGATATCTGCTGTGATTTCAATCAAGTAGCTATCCAGCTCACCTTTATTCCATTCAGCAAACACCTCATGAAGTTCCTCGGCACTTAAGCCCAAGACATTTTTCATCAGGAAGTAGGATTCTGCAATGAGCTGCATATCTCCGTACTCGATGCCGTTGTGCACCATTTTCACATAGTGTCCCGCGCCATCAGGACCGATATACGTCGTACAAGGGTCTCCATCGACTTTCGCTGCAATGTCTTTCAGGATAGGAGCGACAAGGTCGTACGCTTCCTTCTGTCCACCAGGCATGATGGAAGGACCAGTAAGAGCACCTTCTTCTCCACCGGACACACCTGTTCCGATAAAGTGAATGCCAAGATCACTTAATTCATGGTTACGTCGACGCGTATCTTCGAAGAACGTATTTCCTCCGTCAATGAGAATGTCCCCTTTTTCCAGGAAGGGCTTTAATTGTTCGATGGTTGCATCAGTTGGATTTCCTGCTTTCACCATCAAGAGGATCTTCCTAGGCTTTTCTAAAGAATTAACGAATTCTTCAATCGTATATGTAGGAACGACATTCTTTCCTTCAGATTCGCTTATCATTTCATCCGTTTTTTCACTGGAACGGTTATATACAGAAACAGAGTACCCTCTGCTTTCAATATTCCAAGCTAGGTTTTTGCCCATTACGGCTAAGCCGATTACACCAATTTCTTGTTGAGACATTCAATCAACGTCCTTTCCCTTATAAAATTACTGGTTTTTAATCTCTTTTCTTAAGATAAAAAGAAAATGTACCTTTATATTTTCAAAAACCTGTTTTTGCACTCTCTTTCAATCTAACAAGAATAGAGAAGCGATGCAAATAATCCGTTTATGGAGTATGTGACCTATCTTAAGGTGTCCTCTTTTTCACGTGTCATTCTCTTAAAAAATCTTTGTTGAAGCTTGTGTCTCGCTTTGAATCAAAGGATGAATCTTTCCTTTTGTTCTTCCCTTTTACCCCTTGAGAAATGGAGTCCTTCCCAAACTTATCCTGCAACTGGGATAAAACATTATAGAGAGGTTCTTTTTCAGCCACTTTTTTATAAGAGAATAAGTCCAGCTGCTCCGTAGCTTCACTCTTTTCCACAACATCTTGGGCGGTGACCCCCAAGAGCCTCACTGGATCTCCATCCCAGTGTTTCAGCAGTAATTCTTTAGAGTAGCGAAATAAGTCTTCTTTTTTATTAATTGGATTTTCTAACTTCTTGCTTCTTGTAATGGTTTTCCTGAATTTATCCCGGATCATCAGCTGGATCGTCATCCCCAGCACGTCTTTCTGTTGCAGACGTGAGGACACTTTCGCGCAAAGCTTCTCTATAACCGTTAAAAGCTCATGTTGATTCGTCGTATCCTTTGGTAACGTGGTGGAGTTACCGACGCTTTTATAATCATAAATCGACTCAGGGTCTACATTTCGTCGATCAATACCATTTGCACGCTCTTTGAGACGAAAGCCATTGATTCCGAGGAGTGATTTAAGTTGAATATCATTGGCGTGAGCGAGATCATTACAAGTTTGAATTCCAATTGTATTGAGTTTCTGGGCGGTTTTCTCTCCAATTCCATGCATTTCAATGACAGGAAGGGGCCAAAGCTTTCCGGGAATATCACGCTTTCTTAATACGGTGATTCCCATAGGTTTCTTCATGTCGGATGCGGTTTTGGCCAAGAATTTATTAGGAGCCACCCCGATGCTGCAAGGGAGATCGAGCTGCCCTTTAATTTGGGATTGAATGTCTGACGCAATTTGAAGAGGAGTGCCTTTTTCAAAAGAATCGGTAATATCCAAATAGCCTTCGTCAATCGAGACGGGTTCAACTAATTCTGAATATTGTCTGAGGATATCAAATATTCCTTTCGAGGCTGCGCGGTAACGGTCAAAGTTAGGCGTCATGATAATGAGCTGGGGGCACAGTTTTTTTGCTTCCCAAAGAGGCATTGTCGTTTTCACTCCGAAGCTTCTCGCTTCGTAGCTGCATGTCACGATAATGCCTCGTCTCTCTTGGGGATTCCCTGCTATAGCTAATGGTTTGCCTCTCAATGTTGGGTCATAAGCCATCTCAACCGAGGCATAAAAGCTATTCATATCAACATGAAGGATCACTCGTCCGTTTTTTGGATAATGTGAGTTCATTTAAATCGCGGCTTTCTTTGTCTAATTTTGATGGGTTTTTTGCTCGTTCACGTAATCCTTTATCTCTCTAATACCTTCTAGACTCTCTACTAAAACATCGGGGTCAATCTGGGTAATGAGCGAATCTTCAAGATGAATGATTCCTGAGAAATAGTTTGTTTTTGAATACGCAAGTAAACCTACGTTTGTAAAGGAGTCATTCGGTACTTCGAGAATTTCTTTCGCTTCCTTTACGATCAAACCGATCTGCATTGTTTCTGTGTGAACGACGAGAATAAACATTCCTGTTTCTGCATCTGCATTCGTGTTATAAAGGATATTTGCTAAATCAAGGACAGGGATCAGCTCTCCTCTGACCTTTACAAGTCCCAGGATAAATGAAGGCAGATGAGGGATGGATCTCACTTCTTCCACTTTTTCAATCGAAACTACGTTCTCAATCGGTAGTGAATATTCTTCTTTTCCAGCATGAAAAACAACTACTTTCGGCATTGTATAACGTCCCCTCTTAAACTTCTGATATGTATACTATTAATGTACCATATTTTAGAAAAGTTAGGTGCTGGTTTTGAAAGAAGAAAATGTCCACGAACGAAGGATGATCTTTCGTTCGTGGACATTGGATTGTATGGGTCCTCTGTTCAGCTCCGGCGGCTAGACCCTAGAGGTCTATTCTCCCGAAACCTCTTGAATGATTGCTACAACCATTTCAGAAAGCTTGTTCAGTTCTTCAACAGGCATTCTTTCGCTCTTTGTATGGATATCTTCGTATCCTACTGCCAAGTTGACGGTCGGCACTCCGAAACCTGCGATAACGTTGGCGTCACTTCCGCCTCCGCTTGTAAGAAGCTCGCTTGGACGGCCAATTTTCTTCGCGGCTCGTTTCGCCACTTCGACTACTTCGTCACCGTCTTTAAACTTGAAGCCTGGATACATCACCTGTACTTCAACTTCCGCTTTTCCACCCATTTCTTCTGCTACGGATTCGAATGCAGCTTTCATCTTCTCTACTTGAGCTTCCATTTTTTCAGGGACCAGTGAGCGTGCTTCTGCAAGAATATCCGCTTGTTCACATACGATGTTCGTTGCTTTTCCACCTTCAAAGCGGCCGATGTTTGCAGTCGTTTCTTCGTCGATGCGGCCGAGTGGCATTTTGGAAATCGCTTTAGCTGCAATCGTGATGGCAGAAACGCCTTTTTCAGGAGCTACACCGGCATGTGCTGTTTTCCCATATATCGTTGCTCTCACTTTCGCTTGTGTAGGAGCGGCCACGATAATATTTCCGACTTTCCCATCACTATCAAGGGCGAAACCATATTTCGCTTTTACTAGAGAAGAATCCAGCGCTTTCGCTCCGACTAATCCTGATTCTTCCCCTACCGTAATGATGAACTGGATATCACCGTGGGAGATATTGTTCTCTTTAAGTACACGGACGGATTCAAGCATCGTTGCAAGTCCCGCTTTATCATCGGCTCCAAGAATGGTCGTGCCGTCAGAGTAAATATAGCCATCATCTTTAAGCGTTGGCTTAACCCCTTTTGCAGGTACAACTGTATCCATATGAGAAGTGAAGTAGATGGTATCCACGCCTTCTTTGTTCCCTTTCAACGTACAGATCAGGTTTCCGGCACCGTGGCCCGTTTCACCCATCGTGTCATCTTCAAATACCTCTACTCCCAGATCAGAGAATTTTCGCTTTAATACTTTCGCGATTTCCGCTTCTTCCTTCGTTTCAGAATCGATTTGAACCAATTCCAGGAATTCATTTAGTAAACGTTCATGATTAATCATTTAGTCGACCTCCACAAATATGTATTCACTTATAGTATAGCGTGAATAGGCAGGTTCAACAAATGGTATCGCTTCTACAATGGAATATTTCCGTGCTTTTTCTTTGGTCTCTCTTCCCGTTTATTTCTCATCATTTCCAATCCTTGAATCAATTTGATTCGGGTTTCACGAGGATCTATGACGTCATCCACCATTCCACGGGACGCTGCCACATATGGATTAGCGAATTTCTCACGGTACTCTTCAATCTTCTGCGCGCGGAGCTGTTCAGGATTCTCACTGCCTGCAATTTCCCTTGCAAAAATAATATTCGCTGCTCCCTGCGGACCCATGACGGCAATTTCTGCATTAGGCCATGCAAAAACTAAATCAGCCCCGATAGACTTACTGTTTAGGGCAACATAAGCACCTCCATAGGCTTTTCGTAAAATCACCGTCATTTTTGGAACCGTAGCTTCTGAATAGGCATAGAGGATTTTCGCACCGTGACGGATGATCCCGCCATGTTCCTGCTTGATTCCAGGGAAGAAGCCAGTTACATCTTCAAACGTGATCAATGGGATATTGAAGGAATCACAGAATCTGATAAAACGGGCTGCTTTGTCAGAGGAGTCAATGTCGAGACCTCCTGCCATGAATTTTGGCTGATTACAGACAAGTCCTACGACCTCTCCTTTTATTCGGGCCAGCCCTACGACAATATTTTTCGCAAATTCTTTTTGAACCTCCATAAAGCTGTCTTTATCCACGATTTCATTGATGACCGTGCGGACGTCGTAAGGACGGATAGCATCGAATGGAATCAGGTCCGTTAAATTTCCACGATAATCATCTTCTTCATCCACTTCCAAACGAGGAGGCTTCTCCTCATTATTTTGTGGTAAATACGCTAATAGTCTTCGAACCTCGAGAAGCACTTCTTCTTCAGTTTTCCCTCTGAAATGAGCATTCCCGCTGATAGAGTTATGGACCTTCGCACCGCCTAAATCTTCTGAGCTGATTTTCTCACCGGTAACTGTTTCAATTACTTTAGGTCCTGTGATGAACATTTGACTTGTATCATCTACCATAAACACAAAATCCGTGATCGCAGGGGAATAAACCGCTCCTCCTGCGCAAGGTCCCATAATCACTGAGATTTGTGGAATCACTCCGGAATAAATGGAGTTTCGATAGAAGATATGTCCGTATCCATCTAAAGAAACGACGCCTTCTTGAATTCTTGCACCACCAGAATCATTTAATCCAATGAAAGGCGCACCATTTTTGACTGCCAGATCCATGACATGTGAAATCTTCTTCGCATGCATTTCCCCCAATGCGCCGCCAAATACCGTGAAATCCTGAGAAAATAAGTAGATGGGTTTTCCATTTACTTTTCCATAACCTGTAACGACTCCATCTCCAGGGCCCTGAACCCCGTCCAGTCCAAAGTCTGAACAGCGATGCTCAATGAATGGATTCAGCTCAACAAAGCTCCCCGGATCCACTAAAATATCGATTCGTTCTCTCGCAGTCAGTTTCCCTTTTTCGTGCTGCTTATCTATTTTTTTATCTCCGCCGCCTAATTCTACTTCTCTTCTGCGATCATACAATTCATTAATCTTTTCATAGATATCCATTATGTTACTCCCCCTTGATGTTTGATTTATCACATAGTTCATATAGTACACCGTGCGCTGACTTTGGATGCATGAAGGCAACAGCAGCTCCGCCAGCCCCCGTTTTTGGGGTTTCGTTGATCATCCGGACTCCATTGGCTTGCAGTTCCTTGATCCGTTTTTCAATTCCTTCGACACCGAAGGCAATATGGTGAATGCCTTCTCCCTTTTTTTCAATGAACTTGGCAATCGGACTTTCTTTATGTAGTGGTTCAAGTAACTCAAGCTTAATATTTCCACCATCAATAAATGCTACTTTCACATCTTGATTTCCCACCTCTTCGATCTTGACGAGTGAAAGCCCAAGAGTATCTTCGTAAAATGGAAGAACATTGTCTATTGATGATACTGCTATTCCGATATGGTCTACCTTTTTCATCCCTATCATCCCCCTGTTGTTTACATGCTCCACCCGTATAGTATTCGATAAATGTTGTCGAATTCCCTCCTAATCCGGCGAATAATTAAAGCGTTTTCTTTTATGCCAATGGTTGTTTTCTCTCACTATTCACGATAAAATAGAGTTGAAAATCACCACATGTTCAGGTGAGATGGAGAATGGAGAGATACAATGGGCAATAAAAAATTACAAAAAATAATTGTTTTTGTCATGCTATTTGCGATGATTGCATCGACGATCATGGCAGGACTGACTTTCTTATTATAGAAAACAAAGGATCTGCTTTTCGACTCAGTCGATAAGCAGATCCTTTTTATTTTATCGCACCGTGATCTTTTCCCAGCTGATAGAAGCTTTTGTTCGTTTTGACGACTAGAACCTTTGTTCCGACTGGCACATGATCAAACAGATATTCAACATGCTTGTTGTGCATTCGAATGCATCCGTTTGAGATATATTTGCCTATACTTGAAGGTTGATTCGTTCCGTGGATTCCATAGATCCTTCCGTCTGTCCCCTTGGCGTCAAATCCGATCCATCTTGAACCCAATGGATTCCGCGGGTCTCCCCCCGAAATATTCTTCTTACGGTAATAAGGATTCTTGGCTTTGACTGTTACATTAAATAGTCCTTCCGGGGTGAGGGTCGTCGTTTTCCCTGTTGCTACCGGGAATAAGCGCTGAACCTTTCCGTCGTCGATGTAAGCTAATTGATTCCTTTCCTTGTTCACGATAATTATCGGATCCCCGGGCAGTGGATTCCTTCCAAGTGGCCATATGGGAGAAGCGAACAAGATAATGGCAAGAAGTATACGCATCCTATCACCTTTTTTCGTGTTTTAGGTGTAGTTTACTTCCCTTTGATCATTTTCATCCTTCTTTATTCCTTTAAACGAACTTTTCAGAAGAAGATACTGCTCCATCTCTTGAACAAATTGATAGAGAGCGGCGCGGGTTTCAAATTCTTCCCTCGTCTTCGGTAAATCCATCTGTTCAAACTCCACTTTCATATCGTACAATTTTTTCAAATAAAACAGGGCCGTGTTTCCCGGATGTATGTGATCACTAAGCTCATCCAGAAATTCTGCAATCCGATGTCCCTGCTCTACCGTCAATGAGATCGATGTCGCAATCGGTAAAATACGCTGTAGGATTTCGAACTGTTTTTCCCTCATTTTAAAATACAAATAATATAAGTTCTCATGTCGTAAAAAGTGATTTTCAACATCTTTGAATGCTATGGTCTTCGCTTCTTTAAGTAATTGTTCTGTTTCAGTGATTTCTTTCCCATCCCATTGGCTATCATTTGTTCGCAGGTAGTTGATCATTTCACAAAAGATTTTATAGAAATTGGCTTCGATCTTTTCTTGATATTCGATCATCTTTTTATCAACGCTTGGCATATACAAATTCATAACAAGAGCGATTCCGATTCCAATCACAATGATCCCTAATTCATTTTGAAAAAGCCCGGGGGTCACGTTACCTGCCGAATAAATATGTAGAATGATAACGGAACTGGTGACTATTCCTTCTTTGATATTCAGGGCTACCGTAATCGGAATGAACACAAGTAATAACAAGCCGATTACGGCAGGATGATAGGCAACGAACTCAAAGAACGCAGCCGAAATCACCATGGCAATCACACAGGCCAGGAAACGGCTCCATGAAGCGTTAACCGATTTCTTCTTCGTGTTCTGAATGCACAGTATCGTCAAAATCCCGGCTGATACAAAGTTATCCAGCTGAAACCACTGTGCAATGCTGATCGCAACGGCTGTGCCGATTCCAGTCTTAAGTGTTCGATACCCGATTCGAAACATTCATCTTTCTCCTAACTCTTTCTATTTTTTAGCTACTTAAGAATACCATAATGGCCTTGAACAAAAAAAGGAGGATTAACGATTCTGTTCGTTAATCCTTCCATTATTTACAGTATTTTCTCTAAGAATTCTTTTCCCCGGTCGCTTTGAGGGTTTGAGAAAAACGGAAGAGGCTCTCCTTCTTCGATGATCTTTCCATCATCCATTAATAAGACTCTATCTGCCACTTCCCTTGCAAAGCCCATTTCATGTGTCACAATAATCATCGTCATCCCTGAATGAGCAAGTGACTTCATGACTTCCAGCACCTCTTTGACCATTTCCGGATCCAGTGCAGATGTGGGTTCGTCAAAAAGCATCACTTTCGGTTCCATTGCAAGTGCCCTTGCAATCGCTACACGCTGCTTTTGGCCTCCTGATAAACGGTTTGGATATTCATCACTTTTTTCTAACAAACCGACTTTTGTTAGAAGGTCCGTCCCTAATTTTTTTGCTTCTGTTCTGTTGAGCCCCTTCACTTTCACTGGAGAGTAGATCACGTTTTCCAACGCTGTCATATGAGGAAAAAGATGAAAATGTTGAAATACCATCCCTATATCTTGTCTCACTTTGCTTATATTTTTGCTGTTCACAACAGTTTCTTCAAAGTATATCGATCCTGAAGTTGGTTCCTCTAAATAATTCAGGCAGCGGAGAAGGGTGGATTTCCCGGAACCGGAAGGACCGATTAATGCGACAACCTCCCCTTTTTCTACGGAGAAATCGATACCTTTCAATACTTGTAGCTTTCCGAACGACTTTGTAATCTTTTCTGCTTTAATCATTTCCACGTAGTCTCCCTTCCAGCGCTTTCCCTAATAAAGTTAGAATCATGACAAGCACATAATAGATCAGTCCTGCAAATAAGAGTGGCTCGAAAAAGGAATACAAATCACTACCTACCATATACGAACGTCTCATCACGTCGGCTGCCCCGATAACAGTGACGATGGCAGATTCCTTCGTAAGGGTGATAAATTCGTTCATTAATGCAGGCAAGATGTTTTTGATGGCCTGAGGAAGAATCACATCTTTCATCATCAAACGATATGGAACCCCAAGAGCCATTGCCGCTTCCTTTTGCCCTTTATCCACTGCATTGATTCCCGCCCGGATGATCTCGGAAATATAGGCAGCTGAATTAAGGGAAAAAGAAAGGATGGCTGCTGTATACGGTTCAATCTGAGTTCCAAAAAGCTGAGGCGAACCGTAAAAGATGATCATTAATTGCAGAACTAAAGGAGTCCCTCTAAAAACCGATGTATAAATATCTGCAAGTAATGTTAAAGGTTTGATGGAACTTATTTTACAAAGAGCAAGCAGAATACCGAATGCAAATCCAAGTATTCCTGCCAACCCGACAATTTTAAGAGTGACCTTCAATCCTTCCAAAATAAAAGGAATCGAAGGGATCAGTTGTTGAAAATCAAGCGGCATTGTATTCTCCTCCAATCATGCTGGTGACTGTTAAATAGGAAGGGCTAACCGATGATGGGTTAGCCCTTCTATCAATCTACTGTTCTACGTCAAACCACTTTTTTGCCAGTTTATCCAAATCTCCATTTTCTTCGAGCTTTTTCAATGCATCGTTGAATTCGCTTGTAAGCTCACTGTCCTTTGGAAATGCAACGGCAGAACCGGCCTCTTCTTCGTTCACGTCCATTGCATTTCCTTGAAGTTCTTCATTTTTATCCAAATAACCATTTGCTACTGTATTTTCTATGATAATGGCATCAAAACGTCCATTTTGCAGATCCTGTATCAGCTCAGGAATACGGTTACGGGTCTCTACTTTTAATTGGATGGATGTGGAAAGTTCTTCTGCAGCATCCTGTTGGATGGAACCTAACTGAACACCAACTGTCTTCCCATCAAGATCCTTTTCGCTTTGAATTCCGCTCTCTTTTGTTGAGATGATCATATCTTTTGCTGTGTAGTAAACATCACTGAAGTCAACGTTTTTTTGTCGGTCAGGAGTGGGTGTCATGGCTGATAACACAAAGTCTACTTGTCCCGTCTTAAGAGCTGATATTAAACCGCTGAATTCCATATCCTTAATCTCTATTTCATAGCCTAGTTCTTCTGCAAGCATATTAGCTAAATCAATGTCGTACCCGATGATTTCATCACTGTTTGCTGTGTCGACGTATTCAAATGGTTTATAGTCCGCCGACGTACCCATGATCAGTTTCTTTGATTCACCTGAAGCGGTGTGTTCACTCTCTTCTCCTGCACCACACGCAGCAAGAGTAGTAGAAACGATTAATACAAATATAAGAGATAATAGCTTTTTCATTGTAGTTCCTCCTTGGTTAGTGTGTATAAATATAATATATAATGTATATTAATTACTATATTCACATTGTAGCAGAGATAAATATTTATTCAATAGTTTTTATAGTTATCCATAATTGTTTATATATTCTGAAAATATAAGTGCTTATTTCGCTAGGTTTTAGCGTTGTATAGAAGAAGTAAAGAAATATACCGGATTGATTTCATTCATAATATATGCATAGTTACAAAACAAAAATATCCGTCCGAACACAGAAAAAAACCCGTCAGGATTCCTACACAACATCCACCTAAAGCAGATATTCATGTAAGGATCCTAACGGGTCTCACTCTCTTACTTACACTTCTTCACAATACTGATCGAAATAAGATTGAATTTTGTTCACAACCGACATTGGGTCGTGACCTTCAATTTCATGTCTTTCTACCATCGTCAATAGCTTTCCGTCTTTTAATAGAGCAAATGACGGTGAAGATGGCGGGTAGCCGGTAAAGTAGCTGCGTGCTTTTGCAGTGGCTTCTTTATCTTGACCGGCGAAAACCGTTACTAATTGATCTGGTCGTTTATCATAATGAATGGAATGAGCTGCTGCTGGACGTGCGATCCCTCCGGCGCATCCACAAACGGAGTTGATCATCACAAGTGTTGTACCTTCTTTAGTGAAAGCTTGATCTACTTCTTCTTCAGTTGTTAGCTGAGTATAACCGGCTTGTTCGATTTCTTGACGAGCCTGGCGAACAACATCATTCATAAATAAATTGAAATCTATATCCATGCTTGAACTCTCCTTTTAATCGCTGACTTAATCATTCTCCATAAAAACAGGAATTTTGATGTACCCCTATCATAACAATTTCAAACCCTATGTTTCAATTAAAATTAACTAATCCATTCAATGAATTGCTCCTTTATACAGCTTTAGCAATTCTTCTACTGCCTGAGAAGTCGTAAAGTCTCCTTCTTTCACTCTATTTTCCATGCGAGGGAGGGCAGACTTTATGTTTTGATGAAAAAAGAAGTCTGAGAGAACTCTTTCTTTCAACATCGTATGAAACCATTCCTGCTTTTGGAGAAGTCGTCTTTCTTCAAAGACTCCCTGTTCTTTTGATTGCTTCTCGAACTCTTGAATCACATTCCACAGTTCTTTTAATCCCTCATTTTTCAAGGCAGAACAGGTATAAGCCTTTGAGCTCCAGCCTTTAGTAGCGGGAATCAAAAAGTGCAGGATTTGGTTCAGCTCTCTTCTTGTTTTCTCGGCGAGAGGTTTATTCTTTCCATCTGCTTTATTGACTAGTAATGCATCGGCAAGCTCCATGATCCCCTTTTTCATTCCTTGAAGCTCGTCCCCGGCTCCTGTGATGACGAGCAGGAGGAAGAAATCCACCATTTGCCTCACCATCACTTCACTTTGACCCACTCCAACGGTTTCAATGATCATCAGATCATATCCGGCCGCTTCGCATAAAAGAAGCGTTTCATTGGTTTTCCTGTGTACTCCACCAAGTGTTCCTGCAGTGGGGGAAGGTCGTACAAAAGCACGGGGGTTTTTAGATAATTGTTCCATCCTTGTTTTATCCCCCAGAATACTGCCCCCTGAAATAGAAGAGCTGGGGTCGATCGCAAGGACGGCAACTCGGAGGCCCTGCTCACATAACATCTCCCCGAACGTTTCTATGAATGTACTTTTACCGGCTCCCGGCACACCTGTAATGCCGATCCGGAAGCTGTTACCCGTATAGGGCAAGAGCTCCTGCAAAAGTTCCTGTCCCATGGCATAATGCTGCTCTGCATTGCTTTCAATCAGTGTGATGGCCTTCGCCAAGTAGCTACGGTCGCCATTCAAGACCCCGTTCTTCAATTCGGTAATCGATACAGAATCCTTTTTCTTCTTCACAAACCGCTTCTTTCGCCCTGAGTCATGCACTGCCATTATTCAGCCACTTCCTCATAGCCCAGCACTTCATAAATTTCTTTGATGACTTTTTGTGCAGCGACAGGTATGATCGTCCCTGGTCCAAAAACGGCAGAAGCACCGTTATTCAATAGGAAGTCATAATCCTTAGCCGGAATCACTCCACCAATGACAACGAGAATGTCTTCTCTGCCTAATTTCTTTAGTTCCGCTACCAGTTGAGGCAGGAGTGTTTTATGTCCTGCGGCTAATGAACTTACACCGATGACATGCACGTCATTTTCAACTGCTTGCAAAGCCGTTTCTTCAGGCGTTTGGAACAATGGTCCGATATCCACATCAAAGCCAAGGTCTGCGAACGCCGTGCTGATCACTTTAGCACCTCTGTCATGCCCATCCTGTCCCATCTTCGCTATTAGGATACGCGGTCTTCTTCCTTCGTTTTCCAAAAATTCTTCTGTCATCTCTTTTACGACGTTGATTTCTTGTTCATTTGAAAAATTCGAACTGTACACCCCACTTATACTCCTGATCGTTGCTTTATGTCGTCCTGATACTTTTTCAATGGCATCAGATATTTCTCCCAGTGTCGCCCTGGCTCTCGCTGCCTCTACCGCTTTTTCAAGAAGATTCCCTTCTCCTGATTCTGCTACAAGCGTTAATGCCTCGAGCGTTTCGATTACTCTATCTTCATTTCGTTCTTCTTTTAACATTTGAATTCGCTCAATTTGCTTTTGTCTTACAACTGTATTATCAATGTCCAGTGTTTCAATCGGGTCTTCCTTTTCCAGGCGATACTTATTTACCCCGACAATCGCTTCATCCCCCGAATCAATCATGGCCTGTCTTCTCGCAGCCGCTTCCTCGATTCGCATTTTCGGCAATCCTGTTTCAATCGCCTTGGTCATTCCGCCAAGTTCTTCGATTTCTTCGATATGTTCCCAGGCCTTCTCCATCAGCTGATCGGTCAAGGATTCAACATAATGTGAACCTGCCCATGGATCAATCACTTTCGTAATACCGGTTTCCTCTTGAAGGTATAGCTGTGTATTACGTGCGATCCGCGCAGAGAAGTCTGTCGGCAGGGCAATCGCTTCGTCCAATGCATTGGTATGAAGGGATTGAGTATGACCCATAGCAGCCGCGTGCGCCTCAAGTAATGTACGAATGACATTATTATACGGATCCTGCTCCGTTAAGCTCCAGCCGGACGTTTGGGAGTGGGTTCTGAGCGCCAACGATTTCGGATTCTTAGGATTGAATGTTTTCATCATTTTCGCCCAAATTTTCCGCGCCGCCCTCATTTTGGCCACTTCCATGAAATAATTCATGCCAATGGCCCAGAAGAATGAGAGTCTTGGTGCGAAGGAGTCGATATCGATCCCTGCCTGCAGACCTGTCCGCACATACTCAAGACCATCCGCAAGCGTATAAGCCAACTCAATATCGGCAGGAGCTCCCGCTTCTTGCATGTGATACCCGGAAATACTGATGCTATTAAACTTCGGCATATGTTTGGACGTATACTCAAAAATGTCAGCAATAATCTTCATGGATGTTCCAGGAGGATAAATATAGGTGTTCCGAACCATATACTCTTTTAAAATATCATTTTGAATCGTACCGGACAGCTTCTCCTGCGAAACGCCCTGTTCTTCTGCCGTGACGATATAAAATGCAAGAATGGGTAGCACCGCTCCGTTCATCGTCATGGAAACAGACATTTGATCAAGAGGTATTCCATCAAACAGAATCTTCATGTCCAGAATCGAATCGATGGCCACTCCCGCTTTTCCTACATCCCCTACTACCCGGGGATGATCGGAATCATAGCCACGATGAGTTGCTAAATCAAAAGCGACAGACAGGCCTTTTTGACCCATACTTAAGTTTCTTCTATAAAACGCATTGCTTTCTTCTGCTGTTGAAAATCCTGCATATTGCCTTACCGTCCAAGGACGATTCACATACATCGTCGGGTACGGTCCCCTTGTATAAGGAGCCAAGCCTGGAAGGTCTTCTCCATGAGATATATCCTTTGAGTCTTGTTCTGAATAAAGAGATTTAATGACAATCTTCTCATTTGTCTCATAGGTGCTGCCTGTTAAAGAAATATCATTCGTTCTCGCTTCTTTCGAATAAGGGTTGATTTCTTGCCAATCAGGCTTTGTCATTGTCAGTTCCCTCCTCCCAGATGGTTAATAGCTCTTCTACTTTTTTAAGTATGTTTTGCTTGTTGTATATGGAGCCATTCAGTCCAAGACGAACCCACTCACTATCATGTTCATCAGGTATTTTCCCTGCTATGTCAATCACAATGGTCGAATCAATATGATGAATGGACTCAATCAGCATGGGCAGTTTGTCTTGATATTCTTCTTCATTTCCACAAACCACATAGTATGGATAACGGGTTTCTTCCACAAATTGAAGGACATCTTCCTTAGAGAAGCACTCTTTGCTTTGATTCGCATGAATGCCCCCCGTTGCTAAAAACCCTTTCACAAAATCAGCCCGGTGCTTATGGGTCTTCAACTCCCCTAATCCTATTAAACCTGCCACTGGTTTCCTTGCCAGCTTATGTGTCCTTTCTCTTAATCTTTCAAAAGGAAGTGACAATCGCTTACCCGCATTTGATGATGGAGCTTGAAATGGCTCCTCAAGATTCGCATAGATATTCGTCCCGATCATCGAGTTCTTTCTTGTGGCTAAATCATGAATACGTGACTCTCTCACTCTATTTACTTTTTCATGAATGGAACCATTTTTCAAACAGGCAAGAATCCCCCCACCCCCATCAACGTCCTGAAATTCTTTCCATGCTAGCTTCCCTACCTCTTCTGATAACCATTCTACATAATAAGAACCGCCTCCAGGGTCCACCACTTTATCCAGATGAGCCTCTTCACCGAGGATAAGTTGAGTATTCCGGGCAATTCTCTCAGAAAATGCGTTCACTTCTCCACCCACTTCATTGAAAGGTGCAACCAGAAGATAATCGACTCCTGCAAGAACCGCAGAGAAAGCTTCTCCACCCCCGCGAAGCATATTGACATACGGATCAAGCGTGGATTTGTTCAATTGAGACGTTTCCGCACTGCAGCTGACAGAATTCGCGATCGCTTGTTCTGAAAGTCCATAAGAGGATAATATCTCTTGCCACAATTTCTTAAAAGCTCTGATTTTGGCTATTTCCATGAAGAAATGGCTGCCAACTGAAAAGTGAAAATGCATCTTCCCAGCAATCTTTTCAATAGTCCATCCTTTTTCCTGAAGTGTTTCAATATAAGCGATCCCTTCACTCAGGCCGTATGCCAACTCCTGCGTGGCACTCGCTCCACTATTATGGTACAGGGCAGAATTAATGATTATGGTCTTCAGATTAGGCAGTTGCTTGTCTACGTCTTTTACAACCTCCAACCAACCTTCAAACATATGCTCCCGATTTTCATTTATTGGATCAAAGCCCATCACACCTTTGATTTCCTTCAGTTCAGGAATTTCCATCATTCGCTGAATAGAGAAAGCTGTCTTTTTTTCAATAGAAAAGACAGGGGTCTCTAACTCAACGACTTCTTTTATAAATTGATCGAAGCCTTCTATTATGTCTAAGTCACCTACTTGAAATGAAACACAGTTCTGTCCCCGGGATAATGCATCCTTCATTGCAGAGGTGAGTTCTTCCCAAGAACCCCTTTTGATCGGTTGAGCGATGAACCATTTTGGAGCCCGCTCCAACTTCCCTTCAACATTAGGGATATAAGCATTCACCCTATCCACTCCAGGTAAATCATCCTTCGTGTATAACGGTTTAAGTTCAATATTTTCATAGGTTTTTGTATGTAAGGAACGAATTCCTTTCCCCTTTAACGCTTT
Organism: Bacillota bacterium; assembly: GCA_051750565.1. GTDB lineage: Bacteria > Bacillota > Bacilli > Bacillales > Bacillaceae_B > Rossellomorea. The sequence goes on from JBNJJV010000003.1 coordinate 86,700, forward strand.
TTCAGCTGCTTCTTGCCATTCTGTAAGTGTTCCTCGACTGAATGATTGAACTTTCATATCATTAAGCTTCATAATACCCCTCTTTCGACCTGCATTATTGTAATCGTTTACATATTTACCTGAAGAATCTTACTAAACTAGCAGGATTGCTCATTGAAAATTCGAAATGTTTATACTAATACTATTTTAGTATATAAAAAAAAACGTATTACTTCAATCACTCTGGGAAATGTGTAAAAAAAGAAAGAAGAGTCGACGGGGTCGACTCTTCTTCCTTTAAGGTTTATTTTTTTGTATTGATATACAATTTACCTTCTGCACGTTTTGTTGTGACATTCCCATAATCATCGGAAATCTTCACTTCAATAAGTGCTCCAGGTGCTTTTACATTTGAAGTGGCTGTATAATAACCGACGTAGTGACCTTCCGATGTTTCCATCATTGAAAGCTCATTTGCGTTTTTTATTTGTGAACGCGCATTTGTCAGTGGCATTTGGATAACAAATGTGGCATCTAAACCAGGCTCACTGTCAAATTCGATTTTAACCGATTCACCCTTCTTCAGCTCTTTATCTTCAGCAGGAAGAAGATTTTCAACAGCGATGTCACCAAATTTAGCAAAGACTGTTACTCTTTGTTTCTTTTTGTTTCCAGCTTTATCTTTTGCTACTACCTGGACGACATTTTCTCCTTCATTCAGAAGCATTCTATGACTGAACTGTCCATCACTTACAGAAGCTTTCTCGCCATTTACTTTTACCCAATCGAGGTTTTCATCGGCAATCGTTCCTTCTACGGTAATGGCTTCACGATTCGTTTTCATGCCTTCTTTCGGAGACGTGATGGCAAGCTCAGGCTTCACTTGATCAAGGGTGATGGTTACAGGCTCAGTTGTTCCTGTCATCCCTTGCTCGGTTGCTGCTTTGGCTGTAATCGAATTCTCTCCATCATGTAATGAAACATCTGCAGAGAAGGTACCATCTTCCATCGTTTCTGCTGTTGCCACTTCTTCGTCACCATTAAAGAGGTGAACCGTTGTGGTCGGGGCAGAAGTCCCTTCAACGGTAACCGAATCCTTATTTGTAAATGATCCATCTTTCGGTGATGTGATGATTGGTGCAGTCACTTCATAATTCACTGTTGCACGAATCATATAGTTCCCTTCATCTTCTGGTGCTTGTGACCATGCACCTCCAACAAATTGCCAGCTTCTGGCTGCATAATCGCCATCTTCGTCTGTTCCAAGTCCTGGCGCATTCGGATTTGGAGCTGATTGAATGTAAACCATGTAGAAATCACCGTCTACCATAATGCCATGCTGGCTTAGATCTACATGTGTCCATTCCCCGTTACGTAAAGCAGTTCCATCAAACGGACCGGCTACTTTCTTACCTGGCGTCCCATCAGGACCAGATGCATCATAAACGGCAACTTGGAATTCTGTTCCACCTGGTACTGGCCATTCTGTATCCCAGAAGCGGAATAGCCCACCTGTAACCAACGCTGTTTCATTACCTTCTTCAAGAGACATTTTCACAGCCCAGCCATTGCCTGCATCATAGAATGCACGGGCGTTTTCTGCTGTTCCATCATCGTAACCAATTTCACCAGGATACCCGATGAAAGGCTCTAATGAAACATCGGCGTTTGTGACTTCTCCACCTTCAACCGTTACAGTCGTTTCCTTACTATAGTAGTAAGGTGCAACTACTTTAAGGGTGTACTCACCTTCATATGCCTCCAGTTCATACTCACCATTTTCATTCGTTTCTACCGGCTCCACAACTGCATCTTCAAGTAAGAAGACAGTAGCTCCCTCAACCGGTTCTCCAGAAATTTCATTTGTGACAGTTCCCGTAATATTTCCTTGAGGAATTTCTTCAAGAGTAAAATTGGCGTTAGATGTTTGATCTGCTTCAATCGTTACACTTTGTGTTTCTGATCTGAAACCATAGGTTGATGCTTGTAGCGTAAACTCACCGGCTGCATGAGTCATTTCGTACGATCCATTGGCAGGATTCGTATATACCGAACGTCCAGTTTCCAGTACACTTACTTCTGCTTGCAATGGAAGTAGCACTGGCCCGGGTACGTTTCCTTCTACCGGAGTTTCTTTGCTTACATGTTTAGCCATTTTGATATTATTCGGATTTACACTCGGTTTCTTTGAAACAGATGATGACCTCTCATCCTTCGATTTCAATCCAAGGTTCATCTTATTAGCTGGAAGAATCGATTCCCCACTTAGTTTCACATCATCTACGTACCAGCCCTGCTTTACAACACTTCCATCTGATGTAACATTGAAAGCGATGTAGATTCGCTGACCCGCATATTGACTTAGATCCACTTCCCCGTCGATCCAGCCATCCGTATTCCCATTGACACGAAGCGCTTGCGTCCACTCTTCACCATCAGTGGATACAAACACATGACCATAATCATAGTTTCTTTCAAGCTCATGCCACTGCTTAAATTGCAAGAAACTATTCCCTTCAGGCAAATCGATCGGAGGCATTTGCAGCGACATGTTGGCACTGTTGTCATAAGTACCATCCAGACTTGTTGCATATACCTTTTCTCCAGAAGTAGCTGCCCCTGGACCATTTACAGGTACACCCCACTCCCAGCTGTTTCCTGGCCCATAAGAATTCCAGCCACTTGGAGAAGACTCAAAGTCCTGCTCATATCCAATAGTGATTCCTGGAAGAAGAGTGACAGAATAAGCATCCGTTTCTACTTCATTTCCGCCAAAGTCCATTGCCATCCATTTATAAGTAACACTATCTCCTGTCAGTGCTTCTCCAGGAATGGTTGCCTCATAAGTTCCTGATGTATAGTCGCCTGCGGATCTTGTTGCTTCAACAGATTCCCAAGCACCCTCCTGATTTTGATAATGTAATGAAACATTCGTAACGCTCACATTATCACTTGCTTCCGCTTGTAGTGGCAGATTCATTCCCTCAAATGCTTCACCAGGGGCTTCATGACTGATTACTGGCGCTTCAGAGTCATCCCCTTCTTTTGAAACTTGCCCTTCTACTTTTCCAATTCCGCTCATTACGGATGAAACGGCATCGAATGCGTTAACCAATCCATGACCATATCCATTATTAGGCGTTTCAGGGAAGGTACCGTCAGTCAATGGAACAGCAGTTGACATTAAGATTTCTTCCATTTCGTCAACCGTCAAACTTGCATCTACTTGTCTCAACAATGCTGCAACTGCAGAGACATGGGGACCGGCCATTGATGTACCATTCCATCCACCTTCGTAGTTACTTCCTGGTACTGAAGATCGAATATTCACTCCCGGTGCGGATATTTCAGGTTTAACTTCCTCGTAAGGAGAAGGACCTTGTAGTGAGAAACTTCCAAGGTTGTTATCAATATCAGTGGCGCCTGTTGCAAATGACTCAGGGTAATTTGCAGGTGTAGCAATTGAACCCGGGCCACCAGGATTAAATAATGTTGTATTACCAGCAGAAAACTCAGGGAATATTTCGGCCGCTCTCCAGGCGTTCACCATATCACGGTACCACTCGTCAAGACCGGCACCGCCACCCCATGAGTTATTGACAACATCTGGAGCCATCTCCGGATGCGGGTTGCCCTCAGCATCCTTAGGAGCAAGGATCCATTCTCCCGCTTCTAATAAATCAACATCTGTTCCTCCATCAGCCGTGAATGCTTTTACAGCAATCCACTTGGCTCCCGGGGCGACGCCGATCTGATTGCTGCCGTCAGGTTCAGAACCAACCATTGTTCCTGTAACATGCGTACCGTGTCCTTGATCATCATAAGGCGCATTTTGCCCGGCTGTTGCATCAAACCAGCTAAACTCATGATCAGGGGCATCAGGATTTTGAGGGTCATATCCTCTGTATTGTTCCTGTAAAGCCGGATGATTCCATTGAACACCTGTATCAATCGATGCTACAACGGTTCCTGCTCCATCAATTCCCATATCCCAAACCGCCGGTGCACCAACCCTGTCGATATTCCATTCAATGGATGCCGGACTGTTTTGGACTTCTTTTTCTGCAACACTTGCAGTTGAACCTTCAGCTTTTGCCGGTTGAATGAGTTGACGCGTTTCATTCGGTAAGATTTTCTCAACTTCAGCAAATGTTGAAATTTTATCCATTACCTCTTTTGTGGAGGTAACAGCCATTCCGTTTACAACATAGAAGTCTTTTATTTCTTTTACTGCACCGGACTTCTTCTGTTTCGTTAAGTATTCTTTCACTTCTGCTTGAGATTCAAGGGCCGTGGCACGAAGCTCGGAAACGACCATATTTCGTTTGAGTAATTTTTTGCTGTTAGCAGACAGCTTCTGCTTTTTCGCTTTTTCAGTCGCCTTCTTAGCTACAGCCTTTGTATCAAGCTGCTCCTTGAACTTCACTAAGTATGTGACATGCTTATCTTTCTTGAATTGATCATGTAGTTTTGATGTGATCTTTGATTGTGGACTTACCTTTGCGCTTTCGCTTGCTGAAGTGGATGGTTTTTCTTTAGCCAGAGCTGATTGTGAGGTATTCGCTGCCCCTGCATTGAATGGAAACAGTAATGGGACAAACATTACTAAGGTGAGTACAATGGATAACCATCTTGCCTTACGCTTTCTACCTGTCATCTAATTCCCTCCCAGTAATTTTTGATTCCTTCAGTAAACCCGACACCTCCCCGGTTCACTACTTGGTAAAAAGTAGGTATTAAACCAAAGATAACCAATTGAAGATGCAAAATGTTGTAAAATTATGTCGAATTAAATCTGAATATTCAGAAATTAATAGAAAAGTCACACTCTCCCTTATTGCAAGTATGTATTTAGTCACACAGATAATATAACTCCAGGAATATTCTGGATTACAATGCACATCTCATAGGTTAAAAGGATGTGGTACTCCAACTATTTCAGATCAAGTAAGAAATAAATGAGAGAGAAGGCATAGGAGAAATTTTTTCTTGAAGGCACTTGAAAAACGACCTATATATAGTAAATATATTTCCATTAGAATATTCTTCCAGTTATAATTTCCCTTCATTTACTGAATCCTTGGGCCTATCATTTTGTTTTTATAGACCTTTCTATCCATAAGCAGAAAAAAACAAGGACTAACCACCCAGGGTCAGTCCTTGTCACTATTAATATACAGATGTGTTTTCTTTTGATGTGTTTTCTAAGATTTCTTTCACCCGCTGCAAGAATCTACCGCATACCAATCCGTCAAGAACACGGTGATCAAGCGACATACACAGGTTCACCATATCACGAACTGCAATCATTCCGTTGTTCATGACAACCGGACGCTTCACAATCGATTCCACTTGAAGGATTGCTGCTTGAGGATAATTAATGATCCCCATCGATTGTACTGAACCAAATGACCCAGTGTTATTAACCGTAAATGTGCCTCCCTGCATATCTTGAGAAGTTAATTTACCGCTGCGGACTTTTCCGGCAAGCTCAGTAATTTCTCTTGCAATTCCTTTGATCGTCTTTTCATCTGCATTTTTGATCACAGGTACATAGAGTGCATCATCTGTGGCCACTGCAATGGAAAGATTGATGTCTTTCTTCTGAATAATCTTGTCCCCAGCCCACATAGAGTTGATTTGCGGATACTCTTTAAGAGCTTGCGCTACAGCTTTCACAAAGAATGCGAAGAATGTCAGATTAAAACCTTCACGTTGCTTAAATTCCGTTTTAAGTGAGTTTCTGTAGTCAACAAGGTTTGTAACATCCACTTCCATCATCGTCCATGCGTGAGGAGCTTCATGCTTGCTACGAACCATGTTGGATGCGATGGCTTTACGAATTCCGGAAACCGGGATTTCAATATCACCAGGTACAACTGGAACGTTCGCTGCAGATGCCGATTGCTTGGCTGGTTGTTGAACTGCTTGCTCTTTCACAGGCGCTTGCTGAGGAGCCTCGGCTTCAGCCTTAGGCGCCGGAGCCTCTCCTGCTTTTGGAATATTACCTGACTCAATGACCTTCTTTAGATCTTTACGAGTGATGCGGCCGCCATTTCCAGTGCCTTCCACTTGATTCAGATCAATGTCATGCTCTTGAGATAGCTTTAATACTGCTGGAGAATACCTTGCTTTATTCCCACTATCTTTACTTGGAGCCTTCGTTTTAGGTACTGTTTGAGGTGTTTCATCCGCTGGCTTCTTAGGCTCTTCTTTCGGAGTTTCTTCAACAGGTGCAGAACCGCCACCTTCCACTTCAATCGAACAAATGATTTCTCCGACTTCAAGCGTGTCTCCTTCTTCAGCAATTAAATCTTTAATGGTACCCGTAAAGGATGATGGTACCTCTGCATTTACTTTATCCGTTTGAACTTCTGCAATCGGATCATATTTATTGACGGTATCACCAGGTGACACCAACCATTTACTTATTGTACCTTCTGTAACACTTTCCCCTAGCTGAGGCATTTTCATATTTTCAATACCCAATGAGGAACCCTCCTTACTGTGCGTTTAATTGGTATTTATTATGATTAAAATTCTGCAAGTTCACGCATTGCTTTTTCTACTTTGTCCGGGTTAATCATAAAGTATTTTTCCATTGTTGGTGCATATGGCATTGAAGGAACGTCAGGACCAGCAAGGCGTTTGATTGGAGCATCAAGATCAAATAAACAATTTTCAGCGATAATCGCAGAAACCTCACCCATGATGCTTCCTTCTTTATTGTCTTCTGTCACGAGCAGCACTTTACCTGTTTTAGAAGCTGCTTCAATGATCGCCTCTTTATCTAATGGATAGATCGTGCGTAAATCTAAGATGTGCGCTTCAATTCCATCTTGCGCAAGCTTTTCTGCTGCTTGAAGTGCAAAGTGAACACACAAGCCGTAAGTGATGACTGTGATGTCTTCCCCTTCACGCTTCACGTCTGCTTTTCCGATTGGAAGAGTATAATCATCCTCGGGTACTTCTCCTTTAATTAGACGATAAGCACGTTTGTGTTCGAAGAATAATACTGGATCTTCGTCACGGATCGCCGCTTTCAGCAAGCCTTTCACATCATATGGAGTAGAAGGCATCACTATTTTCAATCCTGGCTGATTAGCGAAAACAGCTTCAACGGATTGAGAGTGATAAAGTGCTCCGTGAACTCCACCACCGTATGGAGCACGAATAACCATCGGACAGCTCCAATCATTATTCGAGCGATAACGAATTCGTGATGCTTCAGAAATGATTTGGTTCACAGCAGGCATGATAAAATCAGCGAACTGCATTTCTGCAATCGGTCTCATACCATACATGGCAGCTCCGATTCCAACTCCTGCAATAGCTGATTCTGCAAGTGGTGTATCGATGACACGGTCTTCTCCAAATTGATCATACAATCCGTGAGTCGCTTTGAATACTCCACCTTTTTTCCCTACGTCTTCTCCAAGAACGAATACTTTCTCATCACGTTCCATTTCTTCTCTAATGGCCATTGTTACGGCATCAATGTATGAAATTACTGGCATGATTGAATTCCCCCTTACTTCTCTTCTGCATAAACATACTTCATCGCTGATTCTGCTTCAGCATATGGAGCGTTTTCTGCATAATCCGTTGCTTCGTTCACGAGCTTCATAATGCGATCATTGATTTCTTTCTCAATGTCATCGTTCATAACGCCTGTCTCTTTCAGGTAAGCACCAAACGTGATGATTGGATCGTTTGTTTTCGCTTTTGCCACTTCGTCGGGAGATCGATAGCTTCGATCGTCATCATCAGAAGAGTGAGGAGTTAAACGATAAGAAACTGTTTCAACAAGGGTTGGACCTTCACCACGACGGCCACGATCCGCTGCTTCTTTGACCGCTTTATAAACTTCGATTGGGTCATTTCCATCAACCGTGATTCCAGGCATTCCATATCCAATGGCACGATCAGACACTTTCTCACAAGCTAATTGTTTTTCAATCGGAACCGAAATCGCATATTTATTGTTTTCACACATAAATATCACAGGAAGTTTATGTACACCTGCAAAGTTTGCACCTTCGTGGAAATCTCCCTGGTTGGAAGACCCTTCGCCGAACGTCACAAACGTCACAACATCCTTCTTCTCCATTTTACCGGCAAGAGCGATACCAACGGCATGTGGCACTTGCGTGGTTACAGGAGATGAACCGGTTACGATATTATTTTTCTTTTGACCAAAGTGACCAGGCATTTGACGTCCACCTGAGTTTGGATCTTCTGCTTTTGCAAAACCTGATAGCATTAACTCCTGAGCCGTCATCCCGAATGTTAATACAACACCCATGTCACGGTAGTACGGAAGAACATAATCCTTTTCACGGTCTAAAGCAAATGCAGCACCAACTTGAGCTGCTTCTTGACCTTGACATGAAATAACAAATGGGATTTTACCCGAACGGTTCAGTAACCACATGCGCTCATCAATTTTTCTGGCAAGCAGCATGGTTTCATACATTTCTAATACTTTCTCATTGGAAAGTCCTAACTCTTCATGACGATTCTCTGCCATTTTGTTTACCTCCTACACAATCTAATGGTTGGAAAGGTAGAGAGGCTCTCTACCTTTCCTATTGAAATTATTTGTCTACTTGTCCAGCTGCGCCTCCTTGTCCCTCGAGGTCACAATGGATAAATCCCATAAGGCAAAGTACGCCTTTTGGGATTTCCCCATTGTGCTTGTCGGGACAAAACAGTCGGCTCCGCTTTTCTGTCCAGCTGCGCCTCCTTGTCCCTCGAGGTCACAATGGATAAATCCCATAAGGCAAAGTACACCTTTTGGGATTTCCCCATTGTGCTTGTCGGGACAAAACAGTCGGCTCCGCTTTTCTATGAGTGAATTGCCTTTCCATCTACAGCAAGCGCTGCTTCTCCGATCGCTTCTGATAGCGATGGGTGCGGGTGGATTGTGTGCGCGATTTCCCATGGGGTTGCGTCCAATACTTTAGCAAGTCCCGCTTCTGAAATCATGTCCGTTACATGCGGACCAATCATGTGCACGCCCAGAATGTCATCGGTATCTTTGTCTGCAATGATCTTGACGAACCCATCTGATTCACCATAAACAAGGGCTTTTCCGATTGCTCTGAAACTGAATTTTCCTGTCTTCAGGTTATATCCCTTTTCTTTCGCTTCCTGCTCCGTGATCCCTACGCTTGCAATTTCAGGATTACTGTAGATGCATTTTGAAATTAGGGAATAGTCAATGGGATGAGGCTTCTCATTCGCCATATGTTCCACTGCTGTGATTCCTTCGTGAGATGCAACATGAGCTAATTGAAGTCCCCCGATGACATCACCGATCGCGTAAATATGAGATTCCTTCGTTTGGAAGAATTCATTCACTTCAAGAAAGCCTTTTTCCACTTTAATATCTGTGTTCTCTAATCCAATGCCTTCAACGTTCGCTTGTCTGCCTACAGATACAAGGATCTTCTCTGCTGTAAAGGATTTTTCTTCTCCTTTATGCTCAGCTTTAATGGTTATCTCTCCGTCCCCTTTTTCTAAGGATTCAGGAAGCACCTTTGCACTTGTCACGATTTTAACGCCTTTTTTCTTCATCAAGCGCTGCATTTCTTTAGAAATTTCATGGTCTTCGGTTGGTACGATTTTATCAGCGTATTCCACAACGGTTACCTCAACATCAAAGTCAGAAAGCATGGAAGCCCACTCAATACCGATGACCCCTCCTCCAACGATGATGATCGATTTTGGAAGAGCTTCAAGTGAAAGCGCTTCATCTGAGGATAGTACGAGTTCTCCATCAATATCAAGTCCCGGTAATGAACGAGGTCTGGAACCTGTTGCAACGATCACATTCTTAGGGATCAACATTGCATTATCTTCCCCGTTGTTCATTTCAACCGAAATCGTTCCAGGCATCGGGGAGAAAATAGAAGGTCCTAAAATACGTCCAAGTCCTTCAAAGACATCGATCTTTCCTTGTTTCATCAAGTGTTGAACTCCTTTGTGAAGCTGTTCAACGATCCCGTCTTTTCTAGATTGTACTTTTGTGAAATCTAACTCTACTCCATCGATTTTCACACCAAAGTCTTCACTGTGTTTAGCTGTAGCATATACTTCAGCACTGCGAAGAAGAGCTTTACTAGGTATACATCCTTTGTGTAAGCATGTTCCCCCCAGTTTTCCCTTTTCAACGATTGCTGTTTTTAATCCAAGTTGAGAAGCACGAATGGCGGCTACATAGCCACCTGTGCCTCCCCCTAGAATGACTAAATCATATTCTTCTGCCAATCTTGAGTCCTCCTTGCTCTTATACTCTTGCTTCTTCTTTTACATTCCCAGGGTACACCTTATAGTCTTCTTCACTTCGTAAGACCCTCAATGCCCCTTCCGCAAGAGCTTGCAGTTCATTTTCTCCTGGTTGAATCACGACATCTGCTATCCAATTGATTCGATTGCTTATCGCTTTTACAAACTCTTTACCGTAAGCAAGACCACCAGTTAACACAATGGCGTCTACTTTACCATTTAAGACCGTACTTGCTGAGCCTATCTCTTTCGCAATTTGATACGCCATCGCATCGTACACGGCTTTGGCATTTTCATCGCCATTTTCGATCATCTTCTCTACTTTTACCGCATCGTTTGTTCCAAGATAACCGACTAAGCCACCTTGACCAACTAGTTTCTTCATGATTTCATCACGGTAATAATCACCTGAGAAGCATAGGTCAACTAAATCGCCCGCTGGAACAGTACCTGCTCTTTCAGGACTGAAGGGGCCATCACCATGTAAACCATTATTTACATCCACCACTTTTCCATTACGGTGGGCACCGACGGTAATTCCACCACCCATATGAGTGATGATCAGATTTAGGTCCTCATATTTCTTTCCGAGTTCCTTTGCGACTCTTCTTGCTACCGCTTTCTGATTTAACGCATGGAAAATACTCTTTCTTTCAATGAGTGAAAATCCTGAAACACGCGCAAGTGATTGTAGCTCGTCCACTACAACAGGGTCGACAATATAAGACGGAATGTTTAATCCAGAAGCAATTTCAAATGCTAAAATTCCACCAAGGTTTGAAGCATGCTGACCTGAGAATCCTTCTTTAAGATCCTTCAGCATTTCATCATTCACTAAGTAAGTGCCGCCTTCTATTGGTCTAAGAAGGCCCCCGCGGCCACAAACAGCACTTAGTTTTGAAATGTTGATCCCTTCTTCATCCAACGTTTGAAGAATGGTATCCTTTCTGAATTCATACTGATCAATTATAGTTGGAAATTCATTAATCTTTTCAGTATCATGACGAATCGTCTTTTCAAAGATAGATCGATCATCATCGAAAACACCAATTTTGGTTGATGTCGATCCAGGGTTAATGACTAATATTCGATGTTTGTTCTCTTGCACTGTTGTTACCTCCATTTGGGTAGCTTTTATTGTAATGTTTGTACGTAGAATTTTTCCCCTATGATAGATAACCCCTTAATCTGTTCGATGTTCGCATTAACAGGGAAGAAACGCTCTACTCTTGTTAGAAGTAAAGCGTTTTTTCTTCTAATTATCCACGTCTGCTTAAAATATGTTGACCGTTTTGTAAGAACTGGCTTCTTGAACGACGCATTTTCTCGATTCTTTCTTCCGCCATACGATCAGCAGCTACGTAAGTTGGAACATTATCACGTTTAGCGATTTCAATAACTCGCTCAACGTTGTTGTACACTTGTTCCACTTTTTTCATCGCTCTTTCACTATTGTAGCCGTATAATTCATCCGCCACGTTGATGACTCCACCTGCATTGATGACATAGTCAGGTGCATAAACGATACCCATTTCATGAATCGCATCACCATGACGAGTTTCTTTTAATTGGTTATTCGCAGCCCCTGCAATGACTTTTGCTTTCAGCTGTGGAATGGTTTCGTCGTTGATGATCGCTCCTAATGCACATGGTGCAAAGATGTCACAGTCAACTCCATAAATTTCGTTGATATCAACAGCTTTTGCTCCAAATTCATCTACAGCACGTTGAACAGCTTCTTTATTGATATCTGTTACAATCAGATTTGCTCCTTCTTCGTGAAGATGGCGACACATATTATACGCAACATTACCGATTCCTTGAACGGCAATTGTTTTTCCTTCTAGTGAATCTGTACCAAAGGCTTCTTTCGCTGCAGCTTTAATTCCACGGTATACTCCATAAGCCGTAACAGGAGATGGGTTACCAGAAGAACCAAAGGCTGGCGAAATACCTGTAACATAATCTGTTTCTTCATGAATCAAGTCCATATCAGCAACTGTAGTACCAACATCTTCTGCAGTAATATAACGACCGTTTAATCCTTGGATGTAGCGACCAAACGCACGGAACATTTCTTCATTCTTATCTTTGCGAGGGTCACCGATGATAACCGTTTTCCCTCCACCTAAGTTAAGTCCGGCAGCTGCATTCTTGTACGTCATACCTTTTGCAAGACGCAGAGCATCTTCAATCGCTGCTTCTTCAGATTCGTATGTCCACATACGAGTTCCTCCAAGTGCAGGTCCAAGAGTAGTATCATGAATCGCGATGATCGCTTTCAACCCTGATGCTTCATCTTGACAGAATACCAATTGCTCATAATCATATTGTTCCATATAGCTGAAAATTTTCATTTTTATTTCCCCCTAAAGTCTAATTATGTTTGATGTTATTTATTATTTATTTGAAGCAGAGCATATAGCCAGTGCCAATGAATATAATTTGCTTTCTGCACTGTCTGCTCTGGATGTTAACACGATTGGTGCTTTTGCTCCCGCAATCACAGCTCCTACTTTTGCTTTCGCAAAATAGATCAGGGACTTGTAAAGAGCATTACCCGTTTCGATATTCGGGACAAGCAGGATATCTGCTTGTCCTGCGACTTCACTTTCAATCCCTTTATGTTCAGCAGCATGATGAGAAACTGCATTGTCAAGGGCTAAAGGTCCATCGACGGTACAATTACGAATCTGACCTCTTTGATTCATCATCGTAAGGGAAGCGGCATCCAATGTTGCTTGCATGGCCGGATTCACTACTTCAACCGCGGCTATCGGGGCAACTTTCGGATGGTTAACACCGATTGATTGGGCAATCTCAACGGCATTTTCAATAATTTGCGCTTTTTGCTGCAAATCAGGCGCAATGTTCATAGCTGCATCCGTAATAAATGTCAATCTATCGAACCCAGCGACCTCAAAAGCTGCAACATGTGATAAAACATTTCCTGTACGTAGTCCCCACTCTTTATTTAATACTGCCTTTAAAATGACAGCAGTAGGGACATTCCCTTTCATTAATGCACTTGCTTCATTTTCCTTTACAGCCTTCACAGCAAGTTCCGCTGCTTTCTGTGGAGAAAAAGCATGCTTGATTTTAATGTTGCCGTGTGATCGAAGCTGTGGCGCGACCTCTTCTAAAAGAGAGAGAACTTCTTCTTTATCACCAAACAATAAAAATTTGGCCATATTTTTTTCAACTGCCATTGCGACAGCCCCAAGGACTTCTTTATCTTCTGCAGCTGCAACCGCTACAGTGGAGTTTTCTATCTGGGTTGCTTTTTCAACCAAAGATTGTAGATTCATGTATGTCGTTTCAACCCCTTTTTTCTGTTATTATGTTCCCATTAAACTATATGCAAGAACCGTGCCAACAATTAAAGTGTTGAAAACGCTTCATTTCCTACATATTAACCCTGCAAATTATTTCACACCACGCAAATTATTTCATGCTAGTTATTTCAATGTTATATTTTTCAATTTTGTAATACAAATTTCGCACTGAAACACTTAATGCTTTGGCTGCTGCCGTTTTGTTACCATTATTCTGCTCTAAAACCTTCTGAATTATATTTTTTTCATATTGTTCTACTTGTGTGGCCAAATCTTTGATGGTTCCTGATGGATCAGCGGCCACCTCTTTAAGATGGCTCTTTGATGTATTCTCCAGCTGAGGTAAATGCTTGCTAGCAATCTTTACTTCGTTGTAATTCATAAAGATAATCGCTCTTCCCAATACATTCTCAAGCTCTCTAACATTCCCCGGCCAATGGTAATTCATTAACTTGTTCATCGCTTCCTCTGTAACCCCTTCAACATTTCTACCGTAATCTTGGTTGATCTTAGTTATCAGGGTTTCAGAAATAAGCGGAATATCTGATTTACGATGTCGCAGAGGAGGTATTTGAATGGGCATTCGGTTAAGCCGGTAGTAAAGATCCTCTCTGAAAGAACCGTCGGCAATTCCTTTTTCCAAATTCACATTCGTCGCCGCAATGACCCGTACGTTAATCTGGATGGATTTGGTCCCCCCGACCCTAACAATTTCGTTCTCCTGTAAGACCCTCAGTAACTTCGCTTGAGTGTTGGCGCTTAACTCTCCAATTTCATCCAGGAATATACTGCCATTGTTGGCTTCTTCAAATAATCCTCGTTTACCTCCTCGCTTTGCTCCAGAAAAGGCTCCTTCTTCATATCCAAATAATTCACTTTCCAATAGGTTCTCTGATAATGCAGCACAATTGACCCGCAGGAATTTGTTAAACTTTCGATCACTCGCATTATGTATCGCGTGTGCAAATAATTCTTTTCCCGTACCGGATTCACCCCGAAGAAGAACAGTCGCAGGCGTTTTCGCCCCTAATTTAGCTTGTTCTACGGCAATCATCATTTCCTCTGAGTCCCCAATGATGTCTTCAAACATATACTTTGCTTCAAGGGTCCGAATGATTCTTCTCGCACGATCTAACTCCTGGGTGAGTGACTGAATCTCAGACATATCATGGATGACACCGACACTCCCCTTGAGCTTATTGTTCACTATGATAGGAGCTACATTAACGATCACTTCTTTACGTTTCGGACCAACCCGCATTCTTGTTCCCCTGATGGCTCTTCGTGTTTGCAGGACTTTCAAGTGAATACTCTCTCCTTCAGAAATATCTGCAGTTGCCGGTTTTCCGATTACTTCTTCTTGGGTGAGTCCTGTGATTCGTGTGTAGGCAGGGTTTATTAATATCCCTTTCCCCTCTTCGTCGACTACAGAAATTGCATCATCGCTAGAATGAATGATAGCTTCAAGCATGGTCTGGATTTCTTTGAGGTTCGTTATTTCCTCTGCAAGATTCACGACCTCCGTGATGTCTTTAAACACAGAAAATGCTCCGATGATTTCATCATTGTCGGTAATCATCGGAATACGGTTGGAAATGATCTTCAGTCCATTGTCTAACACCACTTCTTGATTGATTTCAGTACGCCGTGTTTCCATCGTGGTGGTTAATTTACTCTCAGGAATCACATCAGAGATATGCATCCCGATAACGTCTTTCTGATCCTTCCCAATCATCCGCTCTGCGCTTTTATTGTAGAGCATCACATTTCCTTTATCATCTATCCCCACCATACCATCATCAGTCGAGTTAAAAATAAGATCTCTTTTAAACGACTCACTGGTTAATTGATGGATGAGATCTTCCTTTTCTTCCAAAAGCTTTGAGATAAGAAAGGCAACACTGCCTGGAATAATGACTGTATTCTTCCCTCGCTTATCTCTTATATTTTCAAACACTTTTTGTTCACCGGTCACTTCAATGACGATATCAACAGTATCATTCAGGAATTGTCGCCAATCAGTACCAACTGGTATCCCCAGCTCTTTAGCCAACAAACTACCTGAAGCGTTTTCATTTAGGTCTACAACCGCAATCACTTTCATGACAGAAGCTTCGTGGAGGATTTTTAATATTGCTGTTCCACCTTTACCCCCACCGACAATTAGTACCTCTTGCAACATTTTTCACCTCGACTATCAATACCTGCAATTTTTTTCACAAACATAATGTTACACTACTTTTCTAAACTTGACAATTTTCTAGTTGGAGTTAGAATTTTAGTATGGAAATGAAAAAGGAGTTATGCACCTCATGGTCCGACTAATTGCCCTTATTATAATGTTGATTCCTGGCGCACTTGCAGCACTGGGGATTAAATTGATGAGAGATATGTTATTTGGTATTCTGCAGTCCCCCATTCCTTATTTATGGCTGCAATTCGTTATCGGGTTGGCATTCTTTATCTGCGGTCTCGGTTTTATTGCGGGATTTGTTCTGCACCGTGATCGAAAGCGGAATAAAGTACAATCCCGATTCACGAAAAAAAGCTAGCGTAATTTCTACGCTAGCTTTTTTTATGGTTTCTTAACTTCATTGCTCTATCAGGAAAGTCCGTCACAATCCCTGAACAGTCAATACTCAGAAGTCTTTCCATCTGGTCTATCTTATTTACCGTATAGGGTCTGACAGCTATCCCGTTTTTCATGGCTTCTACAATGATCTCATCGGGGGCAGCCTTTAAATTGGGGTGTATCGCTTTCGCCCTGATGGATTGCGCATAAATCCAGGGCATATATAAACCCGATGAGTACAACGGAGCAATTTCAACTGCTGGCTCCAATCGATAGCAGGCCACGATCGAATAGTGATTAAATGAAGAAATGATGATTCGATCCTCAAACCTAAACTCCCTAATCAATCCGATCACTTTTTCTTCCAAGCCCTGATAGTCCATAATGCTGTTTTTCAACTCAATATTACAAAGCATATCATTGCCCTTTAACCACTGAAATACCTCCCTCAATGAAGGCACACGATTTTTTTTAAACAACTTACTTTTAAATTTAAAATTCGCCTGCAGCTTTTGAATTTCCTTAAGCGTATAGTCTTTGACAAACCCTTTCCCATTAGTTGTGCGATCAACCGTTTCATCATGAATCACGACGATTTCTCCATCTTTTGTTAGCTGAACATCTAATTCAATACCGTCTGCCCCTACTCTTTCAGCTTCATAAAATGCGTCCATTGTATTTTCCGGGTGAGTCCCGGCTGAGCCACGGTGTGCAAAGATTAGCGTCATGAGTGCACTCCCTTTTCTTAAGTTAATCTATTCCTGTATGTACATTTTTTAGCGATCCTTATGAATGTTTGTCTACTCATATTATATACTTATTTTAAATCTCCTCAAAGGATGAAACCTTTTCAAAAAAATCCTGAGAAACTCAGGATTTTTTTGTTTCAATGGTAAGGCTGACAACTATTAAAACCAGGAGCATCTTCTTCTGCGGCGACGGTCTTCAATACCTCTTATATCGTCTCTGTCACAACGGCGTACAGCTCTGCAGAAATCCTCTCCTCTAATAAAGGCTCTTACAGGAACTCTAAAGTCGTCTCTGTCTCTGTCTCTGTCAAATGCACCAAACACATCATCTCTATCACGGAAGCATCCCATTCTCTCACCTCCCTTTAATTGTTTTTGCATTACATTATATCTTATGTAAGAAAGGACAAGCCGTTAGGGCATACTCCTACTTTTGAAAAAAAAAGGCGATTGTTACTGAGAAAACGAAAAAATTTCCGGATGAAGATCTTTAAACCAAAGACTCTTTTCGTAAAGATTGTTGTTTTGTAACATATGATCTGGTTGGAGCTCTGTCAACAAGCGTGTGCTGGATGGTGAGGGGAACCACTCCTCTTCCGGGGTCTCGGCACGCCCGTACTTCCGCAGGAGCGCAGCGACGAGGAGGCTCACCGACCGCCCGGCGGAAAGCGAGCATCCTGCAGCGGAAATCAACTACTACTTTCTTCTGTAAAATAGCCACAACGTTTACGAAAAGAGCCAAACCAAAAACCCCACGAATCCACCTGGGCTCATAGGGTTTTAAAATCGTACTATTCAGTTAAGAATGATTGCACTAGTCTTTACCCTTTCATGAAGCCATATGTTCCAAACGAAGCTTGTCAGCTACCATGGCAATGAATTCTGAGTTTGTCGGCTTAGCCTTCGACATACTCACTGTGTAACCGAATAAAGAAGAAATGGAATCGATATTCCCTCTGCTCCAAGCCACTTCAATTGCATGACGAATGGCCCGTTCTACTCTTGATGCTGTAGTGTTGTATTTTTTTGCAATATCAGGGTAAAGTACCTTTGTAATTGAACCAAGTAATTCGATATCGTTATAAACCATAGAAATCGCTTCCCTTAAATATAAGTAACCTTTAATATGTGCCGGAACGCCAATTTCGTGGATGATGCTTGTAATACTTGCATCTAAATTTCTTGGTTTCTGCTCCGTATGCATTCTGGATGAGGAAGGTTTTTTTATGATTGAGTTTGATTTACCGCTTACTTGTCTAATGTGACTCACTAGATTTTCCATATCAAAAGGCTTTAGGATAAAGTAAGAAGCTCCAAGGTCGACGGCTTTCTTCGTAACATCTTCTTGACCGAAGGCTGTCAGCATAATGACATTAGGAATGCTCTTTTTTTCGCGAAGTCGTTCGAGCACTGCAAGCCCGTCCAAATGAGGCATAATAATATCCAATACCAGTACATCAGGATCCACTTCTTCTAACAAATCTAAACAATCTTGGCCATTATGAGCAATTCCTACTACTTCCATATCATTTTGTGAAGCAATGTAGTCTTCCAATAATGACGTAAGTTCACGGTTATCATCCACAACACATACTTTAATCGATTTCACTACAGGGTTCCTCCTCAATCCTAATAAATTCATCTCTGTAATTTTATTCTAAATTACTTTTTCGACAATGCAACCTAAATTCCTTTTATTTTTGAAAAAAACTTGGAAAATAATATATTTTCTTTGATTTTCTAAAGATTTCTTTATATTTCGACCCTATTCGATATTTACTCATCAGTTTGTCGAATAATCTTTATTTTAACAAGCTTACCGTGCTTTTGGCAAACCTTCCTTATTTTTGAATGCCCTTCTTCTTAAATCTTATCTTAAAAAAGCTTGTAGTGTTGATTTCACAAAACCAATTGTAAGAAAAAAAAGAACCCTTATAAGCACCCACAATCGGGACTTTAGTAAGGGTTTTACACTTTTAGCTTGCTCGGTCATGATTTTTCTTGTAAATATCGATTCCCGCTTCACTCAGCATCCATTCAATGTGAACGCCATAGCCGCTTGTAGGATCATTTACAAACACATGTGTGACAGCTCCAATGACTTTGCCATTTTGAATAATGGGACTTCCACTCATGCCTTGGACGATTCCACCGGTTTTATCCAACAGCTTGGGATCTGTTACTTTCAAAACCATTCCTTTTGTTGCCGGATATTTCTGTGGAATGGTGCTGACAATTTCAATATCGTACATTTCTACATCTTTTCCATCTACCACAGTCAATATCTGAGCAGGTCCCTCTTTCACTTGGTGGGAAAGAGCGATGGGCATTGGTTTATCCATTAAATCGTTATCTACGGATTGATTTAATTCACCAAAAATCCCGAATGGACTATTACGGGTAATGTTGCCAATTACGTTGCGATCAGAAGAAAAACGGGCTAATTTTTCACCTGGTTTTCCGTCCGACCCTTTTTGAATGGATGTTACTTCTGAATGAACAATCTCACCGTTTTCAACGACAATCGGTTTTTTCGTATCCATATCAGAAATGACATGGCCAAGCGCCCCATACTTCTTGGACTTCGGGTCAAAAAACGTCATTGTGCCGATTCCAGCTGCAGAATCACGAATATACAACCCTAATTTATAGTTTTTTTCCCCTTTTTCTTTTAACGGGAGCAATTGAGTTTTTACGGTCTTCTGTTCACGCTTTATCACAACGTCTAAAGAACGGGATTCTTCCCCTGCCTTTTGAACAAAAGGAGCAACATCCGCAAGTTCTTCAATTTTGGTTCCGTTTATTTCTGTAATCATATCCCCTACCTGAATTCCGGCTTTTTCACCGGGAGACATCTTACCTGCATCTGTTTCAACCAGGTGATGACCTACGACTAACACCCCAACAGTATTTAATTTCACCCCGATGGATTGACCACCCGGGATCACCTTGAAATCTTTCAGTACTTCTACATCGACTTTTTTTATGGGTAACCCAGCTAACTCAAATACCACTTCATCCTTACCTACAGAACTTCCTTGGATTGAGAGCTGACCTTCCTCTTCTTTCAATTGAACATGTTGATTATCAGACGAACCCATCGTCGTAACGGATGCAGCCTTAGGGAGAGCAACTTGATCCCCTTCCATTACCCTTACAGAGTTCGGAGTATTGATAAATTGTTGAACCGGTTTGTAAAAACCAATAAGACAAAGCGAAACAAGGAGAATTCCACCTATACATTTTCTTAACCAATCTAAACTCAATATATTCACTCTCCTCGCTTCTAATCCACACACACTAACTATTGGCTACAGTTTTAATTTTGCCTTTAACAGCCACATTTATAACTGGTAATCATGAAAAAAAAGCTACCCGAATTGGATAGCTTTTCATGTTTCTTTAATGGAACCTGCTAACTGCAACAATTCCTTTGCATGTTCCAATGTTAAATCTGTAATTTCCACTCCTGAAATCATTCTGGAGATTTCTTTGATCTTTTCTTTCTCTTCAAGACGTTTAACCATTGTGCTCGTTCTGCCGCCTGAAAGTTTTTTCGAAATAAACAAGTGACAATCCGCCATCGCAGCTACTTGTGGTAAGTGAGATATACACATCACTTGGGAATGAATAGCGACCTGATAAATTTTTTCAGCGATCGCCTGTGCCACTCTACCACTCACTCCCGTATCCACCTCATCAAAAATGATGGAGGTAATTCCCTGATGCTTGGAAAAGATCGTTTTCATAGCTAACATAATGCGGGAGAGTTCTCCACCTGAAGCCACTTTGGACAGCGGCTTTAAAGGCTCCCCTGGATTGGTGGATATGTAAAACTCCACTGTATCCCAACCATCCTTTTTAAAATGATGGAAAGAAAAAGATTCATTTTCCCCACTTTTTACAAAACGAACTTCAAATTTTGTTTTATCCATGTAAAGTTGCTTTAACTGCTCATGAATACTTGTGGTTAATTTTTTCGCCCACTGCTTTCTTGTTTGCGACAGATTTCTCGCCTCTAATGATAAGTCTTTCTCAAGTGATTGTAATTTACTTTGTAAATGTTCTACATGAGAATCTTTGTTCATGATGGTTTCAATTTCTTCTTCAATCTTTGAACTATATGCGAGAATTTCTTCTACTGAGGATCCATACTTTCTCTTTAAACCGTTAATCTCGTTCAGTCTCGTCTCAATAAGATCCAAACGATTCGGTTCAAATTCCAATTGATCTAACTCTCCTCTTACTTGTTGAGCAGCATCTTCAAGCATATAAAAAGCATTCGAAACAGATTCCAAGGTCTTATCATATTGAGAATCCACCTCTGCAGCTGTCTCGAGATGACTCATGGCAAGGCCCGTCCAGTCCAGCCCTTTTCTCTCGCCTTGAATGCTGTCATAGGATGTCTGTAGCGCTTCAAAAAGCTTTTCAAAGTTCATAAGCTTCCGTTTCTCGTCCATAAGCTCATCATCTTCGTTTAATTGCAGATTCGCATCATGAATTTCTTTCAGCTGAAACTGAATGAGATCTAATCGATGCGCCATCTCCTGCTCGTTCTCATTAAGCCTGTTTAGTTGCTTATAAATGGAAAGGTACTCTTTGTATACTTCTCCGTAACTCAAGAGACCTGAGACAATCTCTTTCCCGCCGAATTGATCCAATAAGGAAAGGTGCAGGCTTTCATTCATCAGTTCTTGATGCTCATGCTGTCCATGAATATCAATAAGTGAAGCCCCGATTTCCCTCATGATCGCAATCGTCACAAGCTTACCATTGATCCTGCAAACACTTTTTCCTGTACTCGAGATATCTCTTCGAAGAATGATCATGCCTTCTTCAATTTCTACCCCGAAGCTTGCCGCTTTCCCAATGCAAGGATGCGTTTCATTATCAAGAATAAATAACCCTTCAATTTCAGCCTTTTTCTCCCCATGCCGAACGTATTCCGAGGATCCTCTTCCACCAACCAATAAGTGAATGGCATCAATGATAATCGACTTCCCTGCTCCAGTCTCCCCTGATAGAACGGTCAGACCTTCTTCAAAAGAAAGAGAGAGGGATTCAATTATGGCGAAATTTTTGATTGATAGTTCTTGTAGCAAAACATTCACCTCAAATAAAAAGGAACTTTTCCCTCAAACAATTTAAAAGAAAAGCTTCCTATTGGATTTTGTATGAAGGGCTGCAAATACAGCCCATTAATTTAGAATTGCCCCTACAATTTATAGCATATCTAAAAAACGTTCTGAAACAATCTTTGTCTCTTCTTCAGTACGGCAGATGATCAAACATGTATCATCTCCACAAATCGTTCCTAGAATCTCTTCCCAGTCTAAGTTATCAATTAAAGCACCGATAGCATTTGCATTACCAGGTAGAGTCTTCATAACCAGCATATGCCCCGCCTGGTCCACTTTGACAAACGCATCGGTCAGGGTACGCTTAAGTTTTTGAAGAGGATTAAAGCGCTGATCAGCAGGCAAACTATATTTGTATCTGCCATCCATCAACGGCACTTTAACTAAATGCAATTCTTTAATATCCCTCGACACGGTTGCTTGGGTCACATTAAAGCCAGCATTCTTAAGACTTTCCACGAGCTCATCCTGTGTCTCCACATCTCTATTCGTAATGATTTCTCTGATTTTAATATGTCTTTGCCCTTTGTTCATCATAGAACATACACCTCTTACATTTGATTAAAACCTGTATAAATATACCTCTACGCTTATGTTAGCCTATTTTGTATGGAAGTACAATAAAAAAGAAAAGCGGAAGGGCTTTGAACAGAGGCGACAAGCATAAGACGAACATGCCTGAAAGGCGCTTTTTGCCTTTTGGGCATGTTTGACTTATGACTCGAGCCTCTAAGCCCTGGAGCTGGACAATAAGAAAAGCCGCTCTTCCACGAAGAGCAGCACATTCCTTATTGCGTATTCGCTTTTAACTGATTATGAGCTTCCTCAATTACCTCATCCGGCGTATTGTTTAAGAAAGATTCGCCTTCACCAGCATCCCCGGACCATTTCAGATGGATCAGAAATTCGATATTCCCATCTCCTCCTGTAATAGGGGAATAAGACAAACCGGCGATATGATAGCCTTCTTTAGTAGCCAGCATCATAATCTTCTCGATTACCATCTTATGCACGGCCGGATCCCTTACAATTCCTTTTTTTCCGACTTGATTCTTCCCTGCTTCGAACTGCGGCTTGATTAAGGCGATACAATCTCCACCAGGCACTAACAGTGTTTTCAGGACAGGTAAAATCAGGGTAAGAGAGATAAAGGACACATCAATGGATGCGAAACTCGGCATTTCACCTTGTAAATCGGCCGGGGTGACGTAGCGGAAGTTGGTTCTCTCCATCACGACGACCCTCTCATCCTGTCTAAGCTTCCAGGCAAGCTGATTATACCCTACATCAAGTGCATAGGACATCTTTGCCCCGTTTTGCAGGGCACAATCGGTAAATCCTCCGGTAGACGCCCCGATATCAATCATCACTTTATCGTTTACGTCTACATCAAAGACTTGTAAAGCTTTTTCCAGCTTTAAGCCTCCCCGGCTCACATATGGGATCACTTTCCCTTTCATCGTCAGCGGGATATCTTCACTCACTTTTTCTCCAGGCTTGTCCAATCTCACTTCATTGGAGTAAACAAGTCCTGCCATGACAGCTCGTTTTGCTTTTTCTCTTGTATCTATTAATCCTCGTTCTACCAGGAGTACATCTACGCGTTGTTTTTTTACTTTCATCATTAAGCCCTTTTTTGTTTTTTTGGTGTGATCGTTAAAATACGATCCACGACATTTTCTTTAGTCATGCCGATTTCGTTCAATAATTCGTTCACGCTTCCGTGTTCGATGAAGTAATCAGGAATTCCGATGCGGTCAATCACAGCGTTATGGTAACCCTGTTCTTGTGAAAACTCAAGAACACCACTTCCGAATCCACCTTGAAGAACCGCTTCTTCTATCGTTAAAATAGGCATTTCTTCTCCAAGGATACTCTTTAGCATCTTTTCGTCCATTGGTTTAATGAATCTCGCATTTACCACACGAACGGAAAGACCTTGTTTCTCAAGCTCTGCGGCCGCTTCCATCGCCATTGGGATCGTCGTACCAAATGTCAGTATGGCAGCATCTGTTCCTTGCTTCAATACTTCCCACGTTCCGATTGGAATGGTTTTCAGCTCTGAATCCATGGGCACTCCATATCCGTTTCCACGTGGATAACGTAATGCAATTGGACCATCGTTATACTGAAGAGCCGTATTGACAAGGTGTTGACCCTCATTTTCGTCCTTCGGCATCATGATCACCATATTCGGTAAATGCCTTAAAAAGGCGATATCAAATACCCCTTGATGCGTTTCCCCATCAGCACCGACTAATCCGGCACGATCAATTCCGATGAATACATTTAAGTTTTGTCGGCAAATATCGTGAACCACTTGATCGTATGCTCTTTGCAGGAATGTTGAATAAATGGCCAGAAATGGCTTCATATTTTGTGTAGCAAGTCCAGCTGCAACCGTGGTGGCATGCTGCTCGGCAATTCCTACATCAAACATCCGATCGGGGAATTCTTCAGCAAATCCAAGCAGTTTTGATCCCACCGGCATGGCTGGCGTAATCGCAACTACCCGCTCATCCTCACGGGCAATCTTTCTGACGGTCTCACTTACAAGTCCACTCCAGGAAGGAGGAGCATTCACCGGTTTAATCAAATCACCGGTATCGATCTTATACGGACCTGTACCATGCCAAGTACCCTCTTTATCTGATTCTGCAGGATGAAACCCTTTACCTTTTTTCGTTATGACGTGTAAAAGGACAGGACCTTTTGTTTTCTTCGCATACTGGATATTTTCTGAAAGATCATGATAATCATGGCCATCGATCGGTCCAAGATAAGTAAATCCTAATTCTTCAAAGAACATACCTGAAACGAATAAATACTTTAAACTGTCTTTTACCCGCTCAGCCGTACTTGCTAGTTTTCCTCCGACAGCAGGTATGCGTTTAAGGATGTATTCCATCTCATCCTTCACCCAGTTATATTTTCCCGCCGTTCGCAAACGTCCAAGAACACTGTGCAGTGCTCCTACATTTGGCGCAATGGACATTTCATTATCATTTAAAACGACGATCATATCCTTCTTTTCATGGCCGATGTGATTAAGTGCTTCAAGAGCCATTCCGCCCGTCAAGGCACCATCGCCGATCACAGGGATGATGAAGGAATCTTCTTTTTTGACATCTCTGGCGATTGCCATACCCATAGCTGCAGACAGTGAAGTAGAGCTATGTCCTGTTTCCCACACATCATGCTCGCTTTCATTTCGTTTAGGAAAACCACATAACCCCTTATATTGTCGCAATGTGTCAAATTGACAAGCTCGGCCGGTCAGGATCTTATGAACATACGATTGATGACCAACATCCCAAAGGATTTTATCTTTTGGGCTTGAGAAATGCTTATGAAGGGCAACGGTTAATTCGACCACCCCTAAGTTTGGACCAATATGACCGCCAGTCTTTGATAGATTCTTTATCAAGAATTGGCGAATCTCTTGACTGAGCTCTTCTAACTGTTCATTCGTCATGTTATTAAGAAAAGAAGGCTCCTTTATTGATAATAAATCCATGAGGTCCACTCACTTTCATCACTAAATATTTTGTTTCGCACGCTTATACTGTTTTTTCTTGTTTTTATCTTTTTTGTCTTTTTTATCTTTAATCACTACGATGTGAAATCGATCTTCAAGAAATTGTAGAACTTTACCAACTCTAAATATTATATCCTTAGAATAGGTGATGGCAAACGTTTTTCCAAGCGCTTTGCCTCCAACGGTCAACGAAGCTATGATACTTGTCAGTGTTACGCTTACAATATATTCCCTCAAAGAGCCGCCTTCAAGCTGAAAAGAGACGGCTAATTGTATAATGACAATCGCCGACGCAGTACCACTTATAATCCCTGAAATATCGCCGATTACGTCGTTACAGAAGCTTGCGAACCGGTCGGCGTTCCGGACGATTTTGATTGAATAACGTGCACCGTACACTTTTTTGGCTGCCATGGCATGAAAAGGGGTTTCATCAGCGGCAGTTGCTGCAATCCCCAGCATATCAAAGAAGATTCCAATGAAGACGATGATCAACACAACAATCAGTCCTGTATACCATGCGACTCCATTTAAGACCATATTGGATGTAACTGAAAAAATAGCCGCTAACACAAATGTGATAACGGCAATGCTGACACTCCACTTTATTGAGTTTTTCATTGTTTCATTCATTATCGTTTAAACACACCGTTTCTATTGTGTAAATAGGGATCAGTACTATGTAATTGGATGGTCATATAAAGAGTAAAAATTGCAGCTTAGGTCCAGTAGGTTTTCCCAATCAGCTACCGGATGTTGCCATACCGGCGGTTTCCCTTTAAACCCGACTTAGCCGCGTCACCACAGGCTAGACTGGATTACCACTTAGTCCGCACTATAATCCTCTTTATATGTCCGAATATGAACAGTCTAGGAGTTTTCCTCAACAGTCCTTAACGCAATCCTTAGCCTCTTTTGCAAAGAGGATTTCATATGGGCGAAAAAGCACATATCAATGGCCAACTGATGTGTACCTTGTAACCATAATCCCCTCTCTCTTCACTCAAGGCAGGCTACGCTGCTAGTGAATCATCACATCGCAGGTTCATACTTTGTTCTTATTGCATATGCTTATGCCAGCACAAGAAACAAAGCCTCCGCGGCTTGCGGGTCAACGCCCACATGCCATTGTGGATCGCCCTCAAGCCTTACTCCCAGATATGACCCAAGGCTGGGCGCCTCAAGCCAATTCCAGGAACTTCATCGATGTGCCCTTTAGTGGATTTTTAGGCCCACCTTCAGGATTGGTGGACTGACTAGAATACTGCACCACCCAAATTTTTATTCTAGAGATATTATAACATATGTTAAATAATTTGCTCAAACATAGAAATGGTTCTAATGATTCCGGTCAACGATTAATTGGGCAATTTCAGTAAGAAGTCCGGTATTTATAGGTATTTGTTTCAGTGATGCTAACGCTTCGTTCAAATGGTAGTGAAGCTTTTCCTTAGCTCCTGACATCGTCAGGAGGCTTGGATATGTACTCTTATGTTTTGATTCGTCGCTCCCTACAGGCTTTCCAATCATTTCTTCAGAGCCTTCAATATCGAGGATGTCATCCTGTATTTGAAAGGCGAGTCCAATATGATATGCAAATTTTTCAAGTAATTCCAGCTCTTCTTCCGAGGCCTCAGAAATGATCCCGCCTGCTAGCACACTAAATATCAGTAACTTACCTGTTTTATGCACATGGATGCCTTCAAGTTCTGTCACTGACAGCTGCTTATTTTCCCCTTCGATATCCGCAACTTGTCCGCCAACCATACCTTGAGGTCCTGCGCACTTCGCCAAAAGACCGATGAGTCTTATCTTCATGTCACTTGTAAGGTCATTGTCCTCTGCAATCAGTTGAAAACTAAAGGTCAATAAACCGTCACCTGCTAAAATCGCCATCGCTTCCCCGAACATTTTATGATTGGTGGGTTTCCCTCTTCTTAAATCGTCATCATCCATGGCTGGAAGGTCATCATGAATCAAGGAATACGTATGAATCATTTCGAGGGCAGAAGCTGTGGTCATCCCTAGTGAAGGGTTTCTGTTAAAAGCTTTAATTGTCGCTAAGAGGAGAATGGGACGAATTCTCTTTCCACCTGCTTGCAATGAATAGATCATGGCTTCCTTCAAGATAGAAGGCATAGAAAGGCCATCTACAGTGTGCACCATATGATTGGTAATCTTTTCTCCATGTTGTAATTGAAATTCTTTCAGATCAATGTGGGGGTTCACTCTTTATTCCCCCTCATCCAGGTCGAAGGCTTTTTCCCCTTCATCTGTCATCATCTTCGTTAATTGGTTTTCTGCTTTTTGCAAAGTATCATGACAGTATTTCGAAAGGTCCATACCCTTTTGATAAAATTCCAACGCTTTCTCTAAAGGAACTTCTCCTTCTTCCAACTTCTCCACAATCTCCTCCAGTTGTTCCATAGCTGTTTCAAATGATAACTCTTCTTTAGACTTTGCCATTATTTTCACGCTCCTCAACGGATTCAACTTCGCAATGTATTTTCCCATCTCTGACGTTTATCTCGAGGCGGTCACCCGCTTTGACTTGCTGAGATGATTTGATCAATGTGCCTTCATTCTGGTAAACCAGGCTATACCCCCTGTCCATGATCTTTAAAGGACTGAGGGCATGCAAGGTAGACAGGGAAGAACTAAAACGGTTGTTCTTTTCTTTCAGCACCTGCTTAAATTGCTTCTCTACCCGCGTCTTCATAAATAAGACTCTCTCGTGTTGAATGGTAATGAGTTGTGAAGGATGGACACGTTGAAGTCGTGAGTGAAGCCGGGTTAATTGATCGCGATTTTGCCTCACATGCAGGCTGATATTTTTTTGCAGCTGATCAGTAAAACGGTCGACGGTTTCAATTTTCTGTTGATACAGATTACGCGGGTTTCTCAAAGCGTAGGATTTCATTAAACTATTTAAGCGGCTTCGCTCACTTTGAAGCTTAGTCTTGAACGATTTGATCAGTCGTAATTTACGATTCATGATTCTTTCCAGCAAATCATCAATATGCGGAACCGCTAATTCTCCTGCTGCTGTAGGTGTAGGTGCTCGAAGGTCGGCTACAAAGTCGGCGATCGTAAAGTCTGTCTCATGTCCGACAGCAGAAATAACGGGGACTTTTGACTCGACAATACCTTTGGCTACAATCTCTTCGTTAAACGCCCACAATTCTTCAATCGAACCGCCACCTCGTCCGATAATCAATATGTCAATATCTCCTAGATCATTTACCTTTTTCATTGCCGCGGCAATCGATCCTGCGGCTTGTTCCCCTTGAACCAAAGCAGGGAAAATGAGGATTTCCCCAATTGGATATCTTCTTTTGATGGTTGTAATTATATCTCTGATTGCAGCACCTGTTGGAGATGTCACAACAGCGATTCGCTTCGGAAACTTAGGAATCACACGTTTCCGGCCTTGATCGAAATAGCCTGCTTTTTCGAGCTTCTCTTTCAACTGCTCATAGGCCAAATACAGCTCACCGATTCCATCAGGCTGCATTTCTTTTACATAGATCTGATATTGCCCACCCGATTCATAGACAGAGACGTCTCCCCGAATCAACACATTCATTCCATTTTCAGGTCTGAATTTCATGGATTGGTTATTACTTGAAAACATGACAGACAAGATGCGGGCTTTTTCGTCTTTCAAGGTAAAGTACATATGGCCGCTTGAATGTCTTTTGAAATTAGAAATTTCCCCCCGTACGAATAGATTGGATAAATGGGGATCTCTATCGAATTTACGCTTTATGTATTTTGTCAGAGCTTGTACCGTTAAATAACGTGATTGATCGAGTTCCATGCTCAAGTGACTCCTTTGTTCCTTGCATTTTATAAAACCATTTATGTGTAGGAATACGGAAAGGGACCAGCGATGAGCTGTCCCTTCCCGTTTTAAGTTACCTATAGTGTACTATTTTTCAGCCGTTTTGGCGATTGGCAAGAGCCCATTCTGCAGATTTCACTGTGTTATACAGTAGCATCGTAATCGTCATTGGGCCGACACCACCAGGAACAGGTGTAATTTTCCAGGCCTTTTCCTTCACTTCTGAAAAATTCACATCCCCACAGAGTGCACCGTTTTCATCACGATTCATTCCGACGTCAATGACTACGGCTCCCGGTTTAATATCTTTTGCGCCGATTAAATTTGCTTTTCCTACTGCAGATACGATAATATCTGCCTGCTTTGTGTAGAAAGACATATTCTTCGTTTTCGAATGGCAATACGTAACCGTTGCATTACGATTGAGAAATAAGTGACCTGCCGGTTTTCCGACAATATTACTTCTTCCTAAAATCACGACGTGTTTACCTTCTACTGAAATGTTTTCATATTCAAGCATCTTCATGATTCCAAGTGGCGTACAGGAATAGAAGGTATCTTGATCGGTCACCATTTTCCCAATGGAAACGGGATGAAATCCGTCCACATCTTTGGATGGAGAAATCGTTTCAATCACGGTTATTGGATTAATATGCTCAGGGAGAGGCAGTTGAACAAGTATGCCATGAATGTGGCTCTGTTCATTTAACTCTTCAATTTTATTCAGCAGTTCGGCTTGAGTTAAACTGGATTCATATTGATAAAGCTCTGAATGAATGCCCAGTTTACTGCACGCTTTTCTCTTCATTTTGACATATGAATGAGAAGCATTGTTATCACCTACCAGAATGACAGCCAAGCCTGGAGTGACAGCCTTTTCCTTAAGCTCCTCGATCTGACTATTTAATTGTTCTCGATAATGACCTGCAATGAGTTTGCCATCAATTATAGAAGCTGACATTCCATTGCCCCCTAACATTGTTAAGATTGACTTACCTTTGAAAGAACACCATTGATAAACTTGCTGGATTGATCATCTCCAAAGATCTTTGCAATTTCAACTGCTTCGTTAATGACTACTTTATTCGGAACATCTTCCACAAACAGCAGTTCATATACTCCTAATCGCAAAATGTTACGATCTACTTTTGCCAGGCGGTCAAATGACCATTTCTCAAGGTTTTCACGAATGTGCCCATCGATACGTTCTTGATTCTCGATGAACCCGAGAACAAGCTGTTGAAGATAGGCATCCATCTTTTCCTCTTCCTCCAGCACATTGGTTAACGCAACTTCTGGCTCAATCCCACTCATATCTATTTGAAATAACGCTTGTAAGGCCTTTTCACGAGCAACTCTTCTCTTCATCTTATATTTACTCCTTTTAATCCATCAATTTTCATACCTTTGATAATAGCACAAACTAAGGGTAATACGCACGTGTATGTAAAAAAATCAATATTCTGACAGAAAAGCGTAGCCGGGTTTGCCAGAGGCGAAAAGCATATGGCGAACCATTCGGAAAGGCGTTTTTGGCCTTTTTGAATGGTTTGACTTATGACCTCGAGCCTCTAAGCCCCGGAGCTGGACAATCGAAAAGCGGAGGCGGGTTGGTCAGGTCCGACAAGTATATTAAGAGTGAAACTGAAATAAAAATTAGGATTTCGTCTCTTTAATTGAACCTTTTATTAAGTATCCCTGAATAACGGATCAGATTGTTCGAGTAGCTTCTGAAATGGTGCCATTTGGCTGTAATATTTAGCTGCTATACCAGAATATTATCAACTTTCCACTACTTATTATCGACTTTCATACATATATTATCGACTTTCCGATTATATTATCCACTTCCCGACTTTTATTATAGACTTGTACTTTTCAAAGCAAGTGAATCCCCCCCTTTGGAGAGTTCTTTACACACAAAAAAGAACGGCCCCTAAAGGACCGTCCCACTCTTACATTTCGTCTTCAATTTCAGCTTCAAATTTCTGATTCTCAAATTGAACGCCTACGATATGAACATTCACTTCATCTGCTTCCAGAGCAGTCATGTTAAGCAGGGCTTGACGAATGTTATCCTGAATTTTTTGAGCCACTGTCGGGATGGCTACACCGAATTTCATAATGCAGTAGACATCTACGATGATTCCTTCCTCTGCAAGCTCAACTTTGACACCTTTACCGTGGTTTTTCTTTCCTAGACGCTCGACGACACCTGTTGCGAAGTTACCACGCATTTGTGATACGCCTTCTACTTCTGAAGCAGCGATTCCTGCAATTACTTCAATCACTTCAGGTGCGATTTCAATCTTCCCAAGGCCGTCTTTACCGTGAGACATTTGTAAAAGGTTTTGATTTTCCGCCATGTAAGGCACCTCCTGAATTCACACTAGGATTTCATTACTTCGTATTTCTCTAAGAACTTTGTATTAAATTCTCCACCAACAAAGGTTTCATGATCTAATAGTTTCAAATGGAACGGAATGGTTGTGTGTACACCTTCAACCACAAATTCACTCAGGGCACGTTTCATTCTTGAAATCGCTTCTTCACGAGTCGCTCCATAGGTAATCACTTTTGCTATCATACTATCGTAATATGGAGGGATCATATAACCAGGATATGCAGCTGAATCGATTCTTACGCCTATACCGCCTGGTGGAAGATACATTTCAATTCGTCCTGCTGAAGGCATGAAATTTTTCTCAGGATTCTCTGCATTAATACGACATTCAATGGCCCAACCAGTGAACGTTACTTCTTCTTGTGTAAGAGAAAGCTTTTCTCCTGATGCCACGAGAATTTGTTCTTTAATCAAATCGACTCCTGTTACCTGTTCTGTTACAGGGTGCTCTACCTGAATACGGGTATTCATTTCCATAAAGTAGAATGATTGATTTACGTAATCATATATAAATTCTACCGTGCCGGCACCAGTATAATCAACCGCTTGGGCTGCTTTTACTGCTGCTTCCCCCATTTTAACGCGAATTTCTTCTGTTAAAGCAGGTGACGGCGTTTCCTCAATCAGTTTTTGAAGGCGGCGCTGAATCGTACAGTCACGTTCCCCCAGATGGATCACGTTTCCAAAATTATCAGCCAGCACCTGGATTTCTACATGTCTGAAGTCTTCAATGAACTTTTCAATGTAAACACCAGGGTTACCGAATGCAGTCATAGCTTCTTGCTGTGTAATCGATACTCCTTTAACAAGCTCTTCCTGGCTTCGCGCAACACGGATCCCTTTACCACCTCCACCGGCTGTGGCTTTAATGATGACGGGATATCCCATGGATTCTGCAAGCTGTACAGCATCTTCTGCGTCCTTCACGATACCTTTTGAGCCTGGTACGATGGGAACGCCTGCTTCTCTCATGGTTTCACGAGCCACGTCTTTCGTACCCATCTTAGAGATCGCTTCTGGCGAAGGACCAATGAAGATGATGTTACAATCGCGGCACAGGTCTGCAAAATCAGAGTTTTCGGCTAGAAATCCGTAACCCGGGTGAATGGCATCACAATCTGTCAGTTTTGCCACGCTAATGATGTTTGTGAAATTCAGGTAGCTGTCTTTCGATGCAGTCGGTCCAATGCAATAAGCTTCATCCGCTAATTGAACATGAAGGGCTTCTTTATCTGCTTCAGAATAAACCGCTACACTTTCAATGCCTAAATCTCGGCATGCACGAATAATACGTACCGCAATTTCTCCTCGATTGGCGATTAATACCTTTTTTATCATATCTATTTTCGCTCCTTATTCAGGTTTGACCAAGAATAACGGCTGTCCATATTCAACCAATTGACCGTCTTTTACTAAGATTTCAGTAATTTCACCTTTTACTTCCGCTTCAATCTCATTAAATAGTTTCATCGCTTCCACGATACATACTACAGAGCTTTCATCGACTTTATCTCCAACTTTCACGTATGGACCTGCTTCCGGGGAAGAAGATTGATAGAACGTCCCTACCATAGGAGAAGTGATTTTATGTAAGTTTGAATCTTCTGCTTTCGCTTGTAGAGCTTCTTTTTCTTCTGTAACTGAAGGAGCTGTTTCCTGTACCGGCGCTGGAGCCTGCTGTACTGCATGAGCTGCAGGTTTTACTTCCTCTACTGCCTGAACAACTTGTGGTTGCCCGGAAACTGTTCCACCATTATTCTTTTTAAGTTTTATTTTCGAACCATCATGCTCGTATGTAAACTCATCAACACTAGAATGATCTACGAGTTTGATTATTTCACGAATTTCTTGAATTTTTAACACGGTTGACACCCCTCTTATAGTTTAAATAATTATGACTAGCTACTAATATCATACGATAATACCTCGTATAAATTCAATATGCGATTCCTACCATTCTGTAAAGTGCATACAACCCTCCTCTCTATTCTAGACCTTTTTAGGAAAAAAATAAAATAATAGAAGAATTTTTTTGATTTCTGAGGGATCTTATGTGTGATACAAGTCATTGCTTTCCTTTTTCAAACAAAGGCTCTTTTCGCAAAGATTGTTGCTATTTTACCTGAGAAAGTAGTAGTTGATTTCCACTACAGGATGCTTGCTTTCCGTGGGGCGGGCGGTGAGCCTCCTCGTCGCTGCGCTCCTGCGGGATCTCACCTGTCTAGCTACGGCGGCTAGCCCCTCGAGGTCATAAGTTAAATGGTCCAAGAGGCAAAGAGCGCCTTCTTAGGCCCATTCATCTTATGCTTGTCGGGGCTGGGCGAGCCGCCTCCGCTTTTCGCTGTCCCGCTATTCCCGCAGGAGTCGAGCACCTCTAGCAGAATCAACTTTCTCAGCATGAGTTTACTAATAAAATCTAAGTAAATACAATTAACTTAGAAATAACCTCTTTTAAAGAGAGTAGTGGTCGATTTCCTTTTATAAACTAAAAATTCTGTTTTCTTTAGATTTTCTTGTCTCTTTTAACCCATATCACGAAATTTTTTTATAGATGGTGAGGAAAACCGCGTAGACTCCCCGCGGAAGTATGGGTGTGCCGAGACCCCGTTCGGCTAAGCTGAGGAGGCCCGGCCGAACGCTAGCTGCAAGCGAAGTGGATTCCCTCACCATCCAGCACACACTAATTGACAGAACTTCGCAGATGCAATGTTATTAAACAACAATCTTTTAAAAAGAAGCATAAACAAAAAATGGCCACCTGAAGGTTCCCCTTCGGCGGCACTGGTTTACACGTTAATTTGTTGGCTGGAATTCAACTGCTACCGGTTTCATCTGACCAACTTCACTCATCACGAGGCGGATGATTTCATTCGCATCGGCTGTTGAGTGCTCTTTGTCGGATTTCACAGTAATACGAATATTTTCACCGTTAGCTCTGACTAACGCATCTTCATAACCCATTGTTTTAATCATTGTTTCTAGTACAGATTCTGTCATGGCCAACTCTCTTAAATTCTCCATTTCCTCATAGGCAGCGCTTTTTTCCTCTGCTGATACATCGGCGTTGGCTACTTTTGCTTCCAGCTCTTCACGAAGCTGTTCGCGTTGGTCCAATACTTCAATTCTTAAAGCTTCGAACATTTCATTTCCAGCAGCGTCCGTTACGACTTCCATGTCAGACATGGTTTCCTTCCCATCTTCTTTCGCTTGCTGTTTTCCGTCCTTTTCTTCATAAGCCATATCCGTCACTTGTTGCGTTGGAGAAGTAATGTAGTAAACTGAAAGCACGATCACAAGACTCAACATCGTTAATAACCAAACTGTTTGTTTTTTAAGTAACATCTATCATTTCCCCCTTATTTTTTGGGCAGAACCGATACCCTGTGACTTGGTACGTCTAATCCGCGGGTAACAGCCTCTATGATCCATTTTTTGATTTGTATATTATCGGCCCCTTTTGCTACAACAAGGACACCGCTGACTTTAGGTTTTTTAGTTTCTTTCACAATGGGAACTTCTTTCTCTCCATCCCTCACGATGACCATTTCTTCCTCTTGTGATTTATCCTCAATCGATCTTTTTCCTCCTGACTTATCTTCTTCAGCGGTCGTTTGTGACTGTGTGGATTCATTCTTTTCATACACTTTTGACTCTGTTGCCTCTACATTGACAACAACATGTACTTCGCTGACCCCGACAATTTGATCCAGGGCTTCTTTCAGTTGGTTTTCGTATTGATCTTCATACCCTCTCATGGTGCCATCCGATTCCTTATGGCTGGAGCCGAATGTTGCGACCTCTTCAGGGGCTCCTTCGTCTACCGATTTCGAGACCTCCAAGCTGCTATCTCTACTCCAAAGATCACTGATAAGCATAAAGGCGACACCTACTAACAGCACAATTAGAAAGTATTGAAACTTATTCCCTTTTTTATCTTTTGGCGGTGAATTGGCATTTTCCTTTGACAGCCATTCCTTCAATGCGTTAAGCGGACCTTTATTAAAGTTCATTGGCTTCCCCAGTCCCCCCTTCAACTGTAATGATTATTTTGTCTGGTGTAAGATTCCATTGCTCGGCAAGTAAGGAGGCCATTTGGGACGTACTTTCTTCAGGCTTTTTCTTTCTCGGCTCAGCTCCCGTATCGATCTCCACGTTTTGAACAGTTTCAATCGAAGTGTTTTCTTGTTTGTCTTTTACAAACACTGTCACTTCTGTGATACTATCCGGGACATTTTCCAGATCATCTGCTTTCACTTCAACCTTTTCAATGACCTTACCGTGTTCATCCATCATCTCCTTTTCAGCTTGTTGTTTCATTTGGACAGCCATCTGTTCTAAAATATATGCACGTTGTGAGGCTTGTATTTCTTTTTTCTTCATTTCTATTAAATTTTCTACTGAATTATTCTGAGAATCTCCATTTATATCAATTGACTCCATCACCGTATCAAAATCGGTTGCCATTAATTTAAATAAAGGTGCAAGGATAATGGTGATCAACAATAAGCCAGTCACGATTTTCGCATATTTTTGCATGTTGGAACTGGGAAGAAGCATGTCAATGACGGTGGCTAAGAGAACAAAGATAATAATATTTGTAATCCAATCGGTGAGAAATGACATGACGGTACTCCTTCCTCTTTATCGCATCATCATCGTGATATTTCCTGCTGCAATGATGACGGTAAGACTCAAAAAGAACATAAAGGACACAATGGCAAGGGCCGCAAAGACATACATCACACTTTTGGCAATGATATCGAGACATTCTATCACCGGTCCGCCACCGAGGGGTTGAAGAAGAGCAGCGGCTAATTTATAAATAAACGCAATCATGAGGATCTTGATTGCGGGAAAAGCTGCAATGATCAGAACAATAGCCACACCAGCGATTCCCACCGTGTTCTTTAAAAGAACGGAAGCGCTGATCACTGTATCCGTCGCATCCGTGAACATTCTGCCGATCACAGGTACAAAATTTCCTGTAACAAATTTCGCTGTTCGAATGGTAATCCCATCTGTCACCGCTGCCGTGGCTCCCTGCACGGATATAACACCAAGGAAAACGGTCATGAAGGCTCCTAATAACCCGATACTCCATGTGCGCAATAACTGTGCCAGCTGAGTCACTTTATAATGAGTGGAAAGGGTACTTACGATACTTAATAGCGCCGCCAGAAATAACAGGGGGAGAACGACATTTTGGATCAACAAACCGCTTGTGTTCATTAAAAAGATAATCACAGGATGGAAAAATGCTGCAGATACGATTCCTCCAGAAGCGGCAATAAGGGCTAACAACAGAGGTATGAGGGCAATGATGAAGTGGATCATGGTTGAGATGGCATCCCGGGTGTAATCAATTGCCACGTGAAAACTATTAAGGGCGATGATGATCAACACCATGAACACAATGCTATAGGCAACCTTGCTGACACTCCCTCCTTCGAATGCATTCTGCAGGGATTGAAGAAACATACTGAAAATCGTGAGCATAATCAGTGTTCCTAATAGCTTTCCATTCATCACAAGCTCTTGGAAGGCGAACTTGAAGATTCCACTAAACCATGCTTTAAAAGAAAACTCTTTTTCTCCTTTGATAAAATCAACCAAACTGCCCTTTTGACTTTCAGGGAGATAGCCACCGTATTGATCTACGATACTGTTCCAGAATCCTTTTAATTCTTCGATTCCTAATTGATCTAACTGCTGATCGATCATTTGCTGTTGAATCGTCGAATCGGGCGGGTTCTGTTCTTCCCCTTCTTCAGCTTGTCCACTGGATGCTCCTACGAAAAAGATTACGAGTGCTATGACGAGTATTCGATATATTTGCAACAAATTTTTCCACCTCTTAACGTTTCGCTTATCCAGTTGGGATCATGTTGATAATCGTTTCGATGATCACTGTTAAAATAGGTACCGCCATTGCTAAAATCAAGATTTTCCCTGCAAGCTCCACTTTCGCTGCAAGTGCTCCTTGTCCGGCATCCTTTGTAATGTGAGAAGCGAATTCAGCTATGTAGGCGATGCCGATAATTTTGAGAATAGTTTCTACATACACCATATTCACATTTGCATTCGCAGCCAGCTTTTCAATCATATGAATGATGGAGTAAATTTGATCGATCAGAAATAAAAAAATCGAACATCCTACAAACACAATAAGTAAAAAAGCAAAATTTGGTTTCTGCTCTTTTACAATTAAAGCCAGAAAGGTCGCAACCAGTGCTATACCAACAATTTGAATGATTTCAATCGCGGACGCCCCCTCTAACCTTGATATAAGAAGACAGATTTAATCTTCTGGAACAGATCATCGACAATCGAGGCTACCATAAACAGAATATAGATGAACCCAAAGAGGGTAACCCACTGTGCATATTCTTTCTTCCCGACCTGATCTAAAATCGTATGCAAAAAGGCCACTACAATCCCCACCCCTGCGATCTTGAAAATAATATCCACATCAATTCCCATATTCATTTCCCTCCCGGTTTCTAAAAGCTGTTCTCGCAAGCGATTGGCGTGTATAAAAGTATTGACCTATGAAGCATCGTTAGAGTAATAAGATAATCAATAATAAACCTGACAAAAACCCCAAGCTCTTCGTCATCTTTTCATATTTTCTCTGCTTTTCTATCGCCTCTGATTCTTCTCTTTCCAGATGTTTTAGCGCTAACTGTATATGTTTCTGCTGGGTCATCATGTCGTGTTTGCCCAGGTTTTCTCCAAATTGTTTCAGGATTTCGTATTCACCTGCTTTAAAAGCCGTTAATTTCCATATATCATTCAGGCTTTCTTCCCACGCTTTCTTCACTGAAATCTCCTGCTCCGTTAATTTCTTTGAGAACGTTTCAAAGAACCATGAAACAGGTTTTTGCAGCTGCTTGGAGATCTTTCTCGTTGCTTCATGCAAAGGGGTATGGCTGTACGTGATTTCTGCTTCCAATGACTGAAGGGCCACCTTCAACAACCGAAGCTGCCTCGGTCTTTCCGTTAAATATTTAGACGCTTCGAATCCTGCCCAGGAAGTAGAAAGCAGGATGAAAACAGCACCAATTAGTTTAATCATTTATGTCACACTCGCTTTTTTCAGAAGAGATTGGCCGTGTTCATTCCATACTTCATGAACCTTACCAGGGTCATCCCCTCTCCTTAGTTCAATAAAGCGCTCGATTGTTTGAAGATTCACGATGTCCTTGATTACGGGTCTCTTCGCTACTTCGCCAAATGTAGATCCATGTGTCGTCATCACAAGGGTAATGCCTGCATTTACTGCTTCCTGGATAGCTTGACCATCTTCAATCCGACCGATTTCATCTACAATCAGGACGTCGGGACTCATGGAGCGGATCAGCATCATCATCCCTTCAGCCTTCGGACATGCATCCAGCACGTCCACTCTCGGTCCAAACATCAGCTGAGGAATCCCGTTTACACAGCCGGCAATTTCTGAACGTTCATCGACAATCCCTACTTTAAAAGGGGGGATATTTTTTTCAGGGACCCCCGTCGAAATCATACGTGCAAGATCTCTTAGCAATGTGGTTTTCCCTGTCTGAGGAGAGCCGATTATCATCGTATGCTTCCAACCATTATCATAAACATATGGAAAAATAGATTGAGCTATGCCAAGCTTTTGTCTCGCAATACGGATGTTGAAGGAAGACAGATTCCGAATTCCTTTCACCACACCACCCTCTAGAATAACCTTTCCAGCAAGACCGACTCGATGTCCGCCTTCAATCGTGATATATCCTCTCTTCAGTTCCTCTTCCAATGTATAAAATGAATGCCTGGATAGTTTGTTAATGAGCTGTTCGCTATCTTCCTCGGTAACGGTATAAGAAAGGAAATATGGCTTCCCCCTTGCCGTGACCTCCAACACACGGTTGGTACGAACCCTAATTTCTTCAATTCGGTCAATAAGATCTTGTGGAAGGCTCAGGACTTTGTCAGAAATAGTGCTGGGTAGTAAGGCTAGAACTTCTTGCATATAGGTACCTCCTAATCTTGTTCCACTTCGGAATGTAGGAAGACGGAAATGAACCTTCGTACATGCTTCCCGATAATACAATGTATTCTAGTGAAATGAGATTATGACAGTAGAGTTAGAAGATTTGAGATGGGGACTGGGAGTTTTGGTTTGGAGAGTTGTAGATGAAGGGGAATGTGGATTCGGAAATTGCTGAAATTTGCTGAATGGCAGATACCCCAAGACGGAGGGGGTTTACACTCCCCCCACCACTAACAAAAAACAAAAAAAGCCCAAACGAGAAAAATCTCGCTCAGGCTTTTCACACTCAATTATCCACGTGATACGTAAGATCCGTCCGTTGTATTAATGATTAATGTGTCTCCTTCGTTGACGAAGAACGGTACGTTAACCACCAATCCTGTTTCCACTGTAGCAGGCTTTGAACCACCGGAAGCTGTATCGCCTTTGATGCCCGGCTCTGTTTCAGTTACTTTCAATTCAACTGAGTTAGGAAGCTCGACTCCAAGAGTCTCTCCTCCGTACATCATGATAGACACTTCCATGTTTTCTTTCAGGTATTTCAATTCATATTCGATGGAAGAAGCAGGAAGTTCGATTTGATCGTAGCTTTCGTTGTCCATGAATACATGCATGTCACCATTAGCATATAGGTATTGCATTTTACGGTTATCGATTTGAGCTTTCCCTACTTTTTCTCCTGCACGGAACGTTTTTTCCTGGATGGCACCTGTGCGCAGGTTACGAAGTTTGGAGCGAACGAATGCTGCCCCTTTACCTGGTTTAACGTGTTGGAAATCGATTACTCGCCAAATCCCGTTATCGACTTCAATAGTCAAGCCTGTACGAAAATCATTTACTGAAATCATATTTATTTCCTCCTATTGTCTAGTAGACCTGTCTTTAGGACTACAATGGTAGAATGATTAGATCTTTTGTAGAATGTGTCAGTGTTTCATTGGAATCTTCTGTTATGAGTGTATCATCTTCAATACGAACACCGCCAACGCCTGGAACATAGACGCCCGGTTCAACCGTTACGATCATTCCAGGCTCCAGTACCACATCGGAACGGGAGGACAATCCTGGTCCTTCATGAACTTCAAGGCCGATTCCGTGTCCCAGTGAATGTCCGAAATACTCTCCATAACCCTTTTCTGTTATGTAATCACGTGCAATAGCATCCGCTTCTTTACCTGTCATACCAGGCTTGATTTTTTCCATAGCAAGAAGCTGTGATTGTAGAACGACGTCATAAATCTCTTTCAATTTCTCACTTGGTTCTCCTACCGATAAAGTACGTGTCATATCGGAGCAATATCCTTTATAATATGCACCATAATCCAACGTTACAAAATCACCTTTTTCAATGACTTTATCACTGGCCACCCCATGAGGAAGTGCAGAACGATTACCTGAAGCAACGATGATATCAAAAGATGAAGATGTCGCGCCCGCTTTTCTCATGAAGAATTCTAATTCATTGGAAACTTCTAACTCTGTCACACCCGGTTTAATAAAATCTAATATATGCTTAAATGCTGCATCGGCAATATCCGCCGCATCCTTAATTATCTTAAGCTCTTCAGGTGTCTTAATCAAGCGTAACTTTTCTACTAACCCTGATACCGGTACAAGTTCTGCTTCAAGCACTTCGCGATAGCTATCATACGCACTAAATGTCATGTAGTTCTTCTCGAAGCCCAATTTCTTAATCCCTAGGTTTTTCACTTGTTGGGCTACTTCCTCATGGATGGGTCCAGTATGCTGGACGATTTCAAAATCGGCAGCCTGCTCGGTTGCTTGCTCGATGTAGCGGAAATCTGTTATGAATAATGCTTTCTCTTTAGATATCAGAACAACACCTGATGAACCCGTAAAGTTTGTCATGTACCGACGGTTGTAGGTACTTGTAAGTAAAATCCCGTCAAGTTCATTTTCTGAAAAAGTCTCTCGTAATCGTTCAATTTTCATTCAATTCCACTCCCTTAATGTTCTGTATGATCGCTTGTAAAGCCAATTCGTAACCAAACAGTCCAAATCCGACGATCTGGCCAACCGTTTCAGCTGCCACGACAGATTGATGTCTAAACGCTTCCCGGGCATGGATATTTGATATATGCACTTCCACTACCGGTACTGATACCGAAGCCACTGCATCTCTTATCGCATAGCTGTAATGTGTGAAAGCACCGGGATTCAGGATGATTCCCCCATACCCTTCATCCTCTGCCTTGTGTATGTAATCAATCATTTCCCCTTCATGGTTCGATTGAGCTGAAAAGAGTTGAAAGCCTTCACCTTCTGCTTGTTTCGAAAGCTTCCCCTCAAGTTGCGGCAGGGTGACATGTCCATAAATATCGGGTTCACGTTTCCCCAGCCTATTTAAGTTAGGACCATTTAAAAGCAAGATTTTCATCATATGTAAACCCCTAAAAAAATAGAATGTTCATCATGAACATTCTAACACAAACCTTATGCCTATACCTACATAATTGTCTGATAATGAGGATATGTTAATGTGAAACTTCCCCTGATTTTTCTTTCTCATTCTGATGTCTCAATTCATTTTCTTCATAAGAAATCGAATAGCCAATAAATACGCCATACAAAATATACAAGCAGAAGGTTGTGATCAAAGTGTGATAATCAATGGATGTAAAGGATTTAATGCTCGGGAAGAGCGGATTGAGCAGTAAAAAGAAAGCTAAGTATAACGCTACACCGTAGGCAACCCCTACCCACATAGACTTGAATTTTCGTAATAAACCATAATAAATGAGGGCCACACCTATAGAAATCACTCCGTAAGCCACAATGGAAAGAACGATTCCAATCCATTTGTCCACCCAGTCACCAACCGCCCACGGCTCAAATATAATATTTGGCTCGATTTTCGTAAAGGAAAAAAAGTAACAAAGGTAAGCAATTGCACTCCATAACATTCCCCCAATAAAGCCCGTCACAACAACCATTCCCATGAATGAAAGTGGTTTTTCACCCTGATTCTGCTCTAAACGTGGATTCTCCTTGCTTTCTTCTGTTCCATCCTGAATCTTTTCATGTTGTCCCTTTTGTTCAGCCATCTGTAACACCTCCATTCGTAGTATGTCCCATTGATTTAAACATTTGCATGGTTTTACTTATTTTTCATCTATGGG
This sequence comes from Bacillota bacterium, assembly GCA_051750565.1. Taxonomy (GTDB): domain Bacteria; phylum Bacillota; class Bacilli; order Bacillales; family Bacillaceae_B; genus Rossellomorea. The sequence goes on from JBNJJV010000003.1 coordinate 129,709, forward strand.
TAATGAAGAAATATGGATAATAAAACGCTATCTCTAGTGCTTTGATTCATTTTTTAGTAAAATAGATAATATCTTTCCAAGTTTCAGAAAAATAACCTGAGCGATATTCACAGAAAATCGATAACTAATATGGTTAAATAACAAGGAAATTGTCTAGAATAATAGTATAGATATGTATAATGGATTGTATTGTTAGGAGGTGGCTTTGTTGAACGCTCGCAATATCTTTGTTATCACATTAATATTGTTAGCTATTGTTGGGTTGGGAACTTCCCTATTCGTAAATCCTTTAGGGCTAGTAAAACAATTACTTGTTACAGCAGCTGTGATCGGAATTATCTACTTCATTTACCGAAGATGGTTCAGCGGGAGGCGGGCTGGTAATAGTAATGAACAGAGAGCGTTTCTTAAAGCAGCCAAACAATCAAAGAGGCGGCATAAGAAAAAGTCTCCAAGTAAGCCTCAAGTATCAAACGCATCAAAGAAACGTTCGATACGAAAGAAATCCAATGCCAACCTTACTGTAATTGAAGGAAAAAAGAATAAGAAAAACAATCGAGCCTCACTTTAGGAGCTCGATTGTTTTATTAATACGGCCATTTTTGAAGAAAGGCTTCAGCTTTTGATTTTCCGTATTGAATGAGCTCTGCTCTTTTCTCCGGCGTTAACCCGAATTCGGTCGTGAGCACACCTTCAGTCGGAATAAAGATGATGTTTTTTTCAAGTTTTCTGGAAATGTATCTTGAATCATGTGCATCTTTCATCGTAGTAAAGAGGGCTTCATACATATCAATCGCATTTTTGATTTGTTTTTTTGGCTTTCCGACTAGATCGTGACTTAACTTCACCCCGATGACCGGCCTTACCTTTTTCACATTTTCCCGATCGAACAACCACATAGGGAAGTTACTGAGCACCCCACCATCCACCATGAGACTTATTCCTTCTAAAGATCGCAGCTTTACAGGTTCAAAGAAGTAAGGAAGACTCGCACTCATTCGTATCGCCCTGGCAACAGGAAAGGTTTCTTTCGCTATGCCGTACTTCTCAAGATCATCTGGGAGAACCAATAATCTGCCATTCGATAAATCCGAAGCGATGACCCGGAGTGAATGGGGTGGTAAATCGGCAAACGTATAAATTCCTCTTACTTTCAGCTTCTCTTCCACCCAGCTTTCAAGGGCCACTCCTTTATATAAACCTAAACGATAGTAAACCCGAAACCATTTTATAATAGGGAGAGAGATGATCGCGTTTGAGTCCAGCAATTTACTAAATTCAATACCATCCATGATTTTCAAGAGCTCCCTGCTCGAATAACCGGCAGCAATAAATGCTGCAATCACCGCTCCTGCACTTGTTCCAGCTAGCCTCTTAAACCTGTAGCCATTCTCCTCTAATGCTTGATATGCCCCAATCAACGCGAGCCCCTTTATGCCTCCACCTGAAAAAACACCATCGATGTCCAAAGGTCCCACTCCTTCAATGTCTATTACTACATCTTTAATTCACAAAGCAGGATTTTAGACTAAAAAAATAGGAGGGGAACCAGTCCCCTCCTAACTTTCTTCATTTATTATAGTCCGCATTTCAGTTGAGCACCGCAGTTTGTACAGGTATTGCAGCCACCCATATCCTTTACCGTTCCTTTACGGCAGACTGGACACGTATTCCCGACTTCAGAACCAATGGTCACGTCTGTTGAACGTACGTCCTGAATCGTATCAAGTAACACGATCGGCTTTTTCGATGTAGGAATGTCTTTTTGTTCCTGCTCGTCCTCGTCATCAAAGCTGTTTTCTTCTGCTTTGAGGGTAAGAACTTGTGAATCACGGCTTCCGTCAACGTACACGGTTCCACCTTTTGCTCCACCTTTATAAAGTCGCTCATACACTTTTTCTACTTGCTCAACTGTATAACCACGAGGAGCATTAACCGTTTTCGAAATAGAGCTGTCGATCCAATTCTGAATCACACATTGGACATCGGCATGTGCTTGTGGCGCCAAGCTCATGGAAGAAACAAACCATTCTGGAAGATTGTCAGCATCTGCATCCGGATTTCTCTTCAAGTAATCCTCTACAATATCCGCTTTCACTTCAATGAACTTACCAAGACGACCGCTTCTGTAGTACGTGAATGAGAAATAAGGTTCAAGACCAGTAGATACTCCAACCATCGTACCTGTTGAACCTGTTGGGGCAACGGTCAATAGATGGGAGTTTCGAATCCCGAACTGTTGAATGTCGTCCCGTACATCCTCAGGCATTTTCTTCATAAAGCCTGTTTCCACAAACGCTTTTCGTAAAGCCTTCGTTTCTTCATCGGTACTTCCATTAAGGAATGGGAAGCTTCCCTTTTCCTTCGATAATTCAACGGATGCACGATAAGCGGTTGTTGCGATTGCTTCAAACACCTCATCCACCAGTTGATTGCCTTCTTCAGAACCGTATTCTTTTTCACAGTAGATCAACAAGTCTGCTAGACCCATTACCCCAAGGCCAACACGTCGCTCACCAAGAGCCTGCTTTTTGTTTTCTTCCAGGAAGTACGGAGTAGCATCGATGACATTATCCTGCATGCGAACACCCACTTCAACGGTACGCTTCAATTTTTCAAAATCAACAGTTTTCGTCTCTTTATTGGCAAACTGAGCCAGATTCACGGCTGCCAGGTTACACACTGAATAAGGAGCGAGAGGCTGTTCACCACATGGGTTCGTAGCAACTACCTTTTGACCATATGCTTTCGCGTTCGTCATATCATTCGCGTTATCAATAAAGAAGATTCCTGGCTCTGCAGAGTAGGTTGCACAAACATTGATAAGATTCCAAAGCTCTTTCGCCTTGATCTTACGGTAAGTCCGCACTTTGTAGCCGAGCTTTTCCCACTCACGGACATCCCCTACGTTATGCCATTCTTCATTATAGTATTTCATTTGCTCTTCATTATAGCTTTCTACATCAGGGAAGCGCAGTTTATATTCACCATCGTTTTCCACGGCTTCCATAAAGTCGCTTGTCAGGCAAACTGAGATATTCGCACCTGTCAGGAATTCTGAATTATGGACGCTGTACGTTCCGCCTGTACGGAGCTTTTCTTCTGCATTCTTAAGGATTTTCGCATCAAATCCACCGTATCCAGGGATTTGTCTATAATTTAGGATTCCTTGATACATCGCTTCCTCTTGTTCTGTCAGAGGGGTGAATTTCAACTTATCCTCTGCTGCCTTTTTAATGGTTTCATCTTCTGTATTTTCAAGAAGATAACGTAAAATACGCGGGTTTTGCATTTTAGAAATGATGAATTCGATAATATCGGGATGCCAATCTGAAAGCATGATCATTTGTGCCCCACGTCTTGACCCGCCCTGCTCAACCAAATGAGTCAATTTAGCGATGTCATCCAGCCAGGAAACCGAACCGGAGGATTTACCGTTCACACCTTTTGCCAGGGTATTACGTGGACGAAGAGTCGATCCGTTCGTTCCGACACCCCCGCCTCGGCTCATGATCTCCATCACCTGCTTGCGATGTTCCGAAATCCCTTCACGTGAATCCTGTACGAAAGGCATCACGTAGCAGTTAAAGTACGTTACGTCCGTTCCGGCACCCGCTCCATAAAGCACCCTACCAGCAGGAACAAAATGCAGGTTTACTAATTCATGATAGAACTTTTCAAACCAAACTTGTCTCTTTTCAGGAGTTTCTTCCACTTCTGCTAAGCCTGTTGCGTTACGCTTCGCAATTTGTTCGTAGTAGACTTCCAGTGGCTTTTCGATTACATCAAGTGTTCTTGAGACGATACCGGTTTCCATTTCTTCCGGCTTGTCGATGGCACTTCTGTACTCTTCTTCAATCCAAACATCTGCTTTCTTTGTTTCCCAGTCGATGCTTGAAATGTAACCTAATCCTCTTGCAGGGAATTTAGGATCTTCTTTGATGGTGAGGACCACAAAATCCCCTTCAGAAAGAGTGATCTTTTCCGTGTCTTTGAAAGAATAGCGATCAATCATAACAAGACGGGATACACCTTTGTGTGTAGTATGCATATCTGGGGTTATAGGATGTACTTGAGGAAATAATCCAATATCCTGATTTAATCTTTCGATGTTTAATTTCATTGTGTTTTTCGACGCAACAGTCATAAAGACAACTCCTTCTATCTCAAATCTTTCTTTTGTTTGTTGTTTACTTTGATGTGTAATATCAAATAATACGATATCATAGCTCTATTAGAAAAGCAATAAATAAACACAACATATAGTGTGTAAAAAAATATTCGACACACCACATATTGTGTTTCGAGTCAATGGTTCATTTGTTTGTCAAACGGATAATAAGCCAATAGAAATAGAAAACAGGAGGAAATAATAGAAAATCATATAATACTCCGACCATTTCTATTAATTTAGAACTTGATATAAATCCAAGTCGCGTAATAGTTGGTAAAATAGGAAAAAAGCGACAAGCATCGCTTTTTTTCTACAAAAAAATTTTATCGTTTAAAATTCCAGTCATCTGATTCGTACCGGGTTTGGGCAAGGTCCACAACATATTGTGTTTCCTCTTCAGAAAGTTCATATGGTTCCAGGTGGATATTCAAACCTTCTTCAAAACCTTTTTTGAACGCTTCCTTCGCCATATCCATGGTGACCGTTTCAGAACTGATTTCGTTCATCGCAACGGCCTTGCTTTTAAATGCCCGCTGCATACGCTCTTTTACCCTGTCAGATGGATAATTAAACAGACTAAACAATTTATCTTCGTCCAGATCCAGGAGGATAGAACCGTGCTGAAGGATGACGCCTTTTTGACGCGTCTGGGCACTGCCTGCCACTTTCCTTCCTTCTACCACCAGTTCATACCAGCTCGGTGCATCAAAACAAACGGCCGAACGTGGATTTTTTAATCCTTCCCGCTCTTCTGCTGTTTTCGGAACAGCAAAGTAGGCTTCGAGTCCAAGTCCTTGAAATCCTTTTAAGATCCCTTCAGAAATCACTCGATATGCTTCTGTAACGGTTTTAGGCATTTCCGGGTGCTCTTCGGAAACAATGACACTGTACGTTAATTCATGTTCATGCAGAACCCCTCTGCCTCCCGTCGGTCTTCTGACAAAGCCAAGTCCGTGTTCTTTCACTGCATCAAGATTGATTTCCTTTTCTACCTTTTGGAAGTAACCGATGGAGAGCGTCGCGGGATCCCAGCCATAAAACCTGATCGTGGGAGGAATCTTTCCCTCGCTATGCCAATCCAGTAGCGCCTCATCAAGTGCCATATTATAAGAAGGGGAACAATTCCCTGAGTCAATGAATCTCCATGTTTCTTTTTTCATGCATCATACCTCATTTGCGTCTTCTCTCTGATATTTTGTTATGTAAAAAATCAACTTCATTTAAGTCCGTTACTAGTCTATCAAATCCAAAAGAAAAAACAAAGAAAAACAGACTGGAAAGTGTTTGCTGTAAAATAATAAATTTGTTTTGATTCTCAAGCACTTCATGAATATAATAGAAGATAGCGCATTTGTAGAAAGGAGCATGAATGATGGAAGGATTATATATTCTTTTAGTCGTACTTGGTGGAATCATTGTTTATTCACTCTTTACGTTCTTCTATCAAAAGAGAATTGTGAATACATTGACTGAAGAACAATTTCGAGCAGGATATCGTAAAGCTCAGTTGATAGATGTTCGTGAAGCGAATGAATTTGAAAACGGTCACGTACTTGGCGCACGAAATATCCCCCTCTCTCAAATTAAAATGAGACAAAAGGAAATCCGTGCCGATCAACCCGTTTACCTTTATTGCCAAAGCGGACTTCGCAGCGGAAGAGCAGCTCAAATGCTGCACCGCAAAGGATACCGCGACCTTCACCAATTGCAGGGCGGCTTTAAAAAGTGGACAGGTAAAGTAAAACATAAAAAATAATGTAAAAGGATTGCCTTTGGGGCGATCCTTTTTTTGATCGGTGGAAGAAGTGGGATGGGTTCGTTAGTTTTTATATATTATAAAGGTCCGTCCCTCAAAAAATCCCCGCAGCGAATCGCTGCGGGGATTTCCAATTTTACACTCTTTAGCTTTCTTTTGAATAACGCAGAACCGGTTTTCTTGCTGCGAGTGTTTCGTCCATACGTTTGACGATGGTTGTGTGAGGTGCTTCCTGGACGATTTCAGGTGTTTCTTCTGCTTCTTTGGCAATCTGAATCATTGCATCAATGAAGGAATCAAGGGTTTCTTTTGATTCTGTTTCGGTTGGTTCTATCATCATGCATTCTTCCACATTTAATGGGAAGTAAATCGTTGGTGGATGATATCCGAAGTCCAATAGACGCTTCGCAATATCCAATGTACGGACGCCAAGCTTCTTCTGGCGTTTTCCGCTGATGACAAATTCATGCTTACAATGGCGATCGAATGGAAGGTCAAAGTGAGGCGCAAGTCGACGCATCATGTAATTTGCATTCAGAACGGCATTTTCCGTCACGGCTCTCAGTCCGTCCGGCCCCATGGTTCTAATGTACGTATAGGCACGAACGTTGATGCCGAAGTTACCATAGTAAGGTTTTACACGGCCAATGGAATCAGGACGGTTGTAATCGAATTCGAACGTATCGCCATTTTTCACCAGGACCGGCTTCGGAAGGTACTTAATCAAGTCTTCCTTCACTCCGACTGGACCGCTTCCTGGACCACCGCCTCCATGAGGGCCCGTAAATGTCTTATGAAGATTTAAATGCACGACGTCAAATCCCATATCTCCTGGTCTGGCTTTTGATAATACGGCATTTAAATTGGCACCATCATAATACAACTTTCCGCCTGCTTCATGAATGATTGCAGCCATTTCCAGAATATTTTCTTCAAATAATCCAAGAGTGTTCGGGTTGGTCAGCATCAGGGCTGCTGTATCATCTCCAACTACACGCTTAAGATCCTCCAAATCAACCAAGCCATTTTCGTTTGATTTTACCGTTACGGTTTCGAAACCTGCTACTGTCGCACTGGCAGGGTTCGTTCCATGAGCAGAATCCGGTACAATGACCTTCGTGCGGTGGGTATCACCATTTGCTTCATGGTAGGCACGGATCATCATAAGACCAGTCCACTCTCCATGAGCACCGGCTGCAGGTTGAAGGGTCACTTCATCCATGCCTGTGATTTCTTTCAAATGTTCTTGAAGGTCATACATCAGTTCCAGTGCACCTTGAACGCTTTCCGCTTCCTGGAGAGGATTGATATGGGCGAATCCATTCAATCGCGCCACGTTTTCATTCACCTTCGGATTGTACTTCATTGTACAAGACCCTAGTGGATAGAAACCGGAATCTACACCATGATTACGTTTTGATAACGCCGTATAATGGCGCATGATATCCAATTCAGAAACCTCCGGAAGATGCGGTTCTTCCGTACGGATATAATCGGTTGGAATGAGGTCAGATAATTCTACCTGAGGTACATCCATTTCAGGTAAGCTATAGCCTGTACGACCTTCTTTAGATAATTCAAAAATAAGAGGTTGATCTTGCTTATTCATGACAATCCCCCAATTCTGCTACAAATGCGTCGATTTCTTCTTTGCTGCGAAGTTCAGTAACAGCCACCAGCATGTGCTGTGATAAGCTGTCATCCATTAGTCCTAAATCATATCCACCAATCATTTCTTTTTCTAGAAGCTTTTGATTGATTTCTTTAACCGGCATATTTACCTTTACCACAAACTCATTGAATGATGGTCCATCAAATGCAATGGAAAACCCTTTAGCTTTAAAAGCTTCTTTTGCATAATGGGCTTTTTGAATATTTTGAACGGCCATTTCTTTGACGCCTTGTTTTCCTAGAGCCGTCATAGCAACAGATGCAGCGAGTGCATTTAATGCCTGATTGGAACATATATTAGACGTGGCTTTATCACGACGGATATGCTGCTCACGTGCTTGAAGAGTCAGAACAAATCCTCTGATTCCATCTTCATCGACGGTTTGACCAACAAGACGGCCTGGTACTTTACGCATAAGCTTCTTATTTACGGCAAAGTATCCACAGTGAGGTCCACCGAATGCACTTGGAATTCCAAATGGCTGTGCATCACCAATGACGATATCAGCTCCTAATTGTCCTGGAGGAGTAAGCGCCCCTAATGCAAGTGGGTTTGAAGAAACCACGAACATCGCTTTATCGGCATGAGTCACTTCTTCGATCACTTTCAGGTCTTCCACTCTTCCGAAGAAGTTAGGGTACTGGACGATTACCGCTGCAATTTCATTACTCATTAATTTCTTAAGTTCTTCCACATCCGTAACACCATTATTGTGCGGGATTTCCGCCACTTCTATATATTGACCTTTTGCATAAGATCGTAAAACATCACGTGATTCCGGATGCACGGTACTTGAAACCAGTACCTTTTTACGACGGGTCTGCCCTGCACTTAGCATAGCTGCCTCTGCAAGAGCCGTTCCTCCATCGTACATGGAAGAGTTGGCTACATCCATGCCAGTCAGCTCACAAATCATCGTTTGGAATTCAAAAATGGCTTGAAGTTCTCCCTGAGAAATTTCCGGCTGATAAGGTGTATAAGCTGTATAAAACTCAGAACGTGATAATACATGATCTACGATAATCGGCATGTAGTGGTCGTATACTCCTGCCCCTAAAAAGGATGTATGACTTTTTAAGTCAGCATTCTTCGCTGCCATTTTGGTCAATTCTTTTACCAATTCCGTTTCTGACTTCGCTTCTTTGATTTTGTAATCCCCTTTGAAACGAACTTTCTCAGGAATATCTTCAAATAGATCGTTAACGCTGTCTACTCCTATGCTGTCTAACATTTCCCTTTGATCCTGCTCTGTCATCGGTAAATAACGATGCTTCATGACCGTCATTCCTCCCTATTTCTTTGGTCTTTTATAGAATGGTGTCGCTACTACTTTCGCTTTTAACTTTTTCCCTCTGATTTCAACCAGTACTTCTGTATCTAAAGAAGTAAACTCTTTATTAAGTAATGCTAATCCTACATTTTTCTTTAGTGTTGGAGATTGCGTACCGGTTGTGACTTCCCCTATTTCTTCTTCACCGGCATACACTTTATATCCATGACGGGGAATTCCGCGATCGATCATTTCAATCCCGACGCTTCTTCTTGGAGCGCCTTCTTCCTTTTGATGTTTCAGCACTTCTTGACCATTAAATGGAACCTCTTTATTCACTTTTACGGCGAATCCAATCCCTGCTTCGATCGGCGTGATCGATTGAGATAATTCTTGTCCGTAAAGTGCAAGATTCGCTTCAAAACGCAATGTATCACGTGCACCAAGTCCGCATGGAAGTACACCATGCTCCTTGCCCGCAGCTAAGACCGCCTTCCAGATTGCTGCCGCATCATTTGCATCACAGTAAATCTCAAATCCGTCTTCCCCTGTGTAACCGGTACGTGAAACAAGTGCTTGCTTTCCGTCTATGTTCACTTCGGTCTGAAATTTAAAAAATCCGATATCGCTTAGTGAATGCCCGTTTGTAAGTATTTGTAAAACCTGTTCAGCAATTGGACCTTGAAGTGCCAATTGCGCCATATGTTCAGAGATGTTATTGATTTCTACGCCATCGACTTCATGTTCTTTCAGCCACTGAAAATCTTTATCTATATTTGCTGCATTGACAACAAGCAAATAATCATTATCTTTTATTTTATAAACTAATAAGTCATCGACCGTCCCACCATTTTCGTAGCACATAGCCGTATACTGAGCTCCTCCGTCTTTTACTTTGGAGACATCGTTTGTCATCATTCTTTGTAAGTAGTCAAGAGCCCCTTCACCCTTCACTTCAATTTCTCCCATATGAGAAACGTCGAATAGTCCAGCCCGGGATCGTACCGCTTCATGTTCTTCTTTAATACTTGAGAATTGCACTGGTAAAGCCCAGCCACCGAAGTCGATGGTCTTTCCTCCATACTCTTTGTACACTTCGTATAAAGGTGTTTGTTTTAACTCTGACATGACTTTTCCCCCTTTGTCTTCCTTACATGCATAATCCTTAACCAAGTTTTATCCCATGAAAAAAAGGACAGAAAAACCCCTTTTCATAAAGAAGTTTTCTCTGTCCTTGCACCTGAAAGTTTACCGAAGAACGGCTTTCCCCTTTGGTGGTTTCCGGTATGGAAACACTCTCCAGAGTTGCGTCCAACAAGAGTCTTTTTGCCTGAGAGATTCACACTTAAACGTGCTTGCTCCTTCGGCGCTGTATGCACAGTCTCTCCCCTTGTTATCATTCGCCAATATTCCTTGAAACAATTGGTCATACTAGAAATATACAGAAGAAATGTTGTAAATGTGAATGTTCGGATTTTCGAGTTTTTCTAACATTAGAAAATCTATTTTCATCCTACCATTAAATACGAGGATTGAGCAATCATTTTTATTAGAATTAAGGAGATGTTTTTCAGATGAATGTTGAGGTTTTATTTGATGAAGAATGGGGCGAGGGTCTCGAGAATTTAATTGATAACGATGGCCCATGGGGAAATTGGGAGCTTTATAAGCTGGCCATCGAATTTGAACATCATCTCGCAATCCCGAACTTTGAAGGCCTGCAAGCTCCAAAACATTTGGCAAATGTCACTCCTCTCCCCCATCAGCTTGAAGCAGCAAAGCAGGTTGTCGAAACGATGAACGGAAAAGCGATTCTTGCAGATGAGGTCGGCTTAGGTAAAACCATTGAAGCAGGATTAATATTGAAAGAATACATGATTAGAGGATTAGTTAAGAAAGTATTAATATTGGTTCCAGCATCCCTGGTCTCTCAATGGGCCTATGAATTAAACAGTAAGTTTTTCATCCCGGCTGTCCCGCAACGAAAAAGTTACGTATGGGATCAGTGCGATATTGTCGTATCATCCATGGATACGGCTAAGCGAAGCCCTCATCGAGAAAAGGTGTATGAACAGGACTATGATTTGGTTATTATCGATGAAGCTCACAAACTAAAAAATCATAAAACAAAAAACTATGAATTTGTTCAAAACTTAAAGAAGAAATTCTGCTTATTGCTGACGGCCACACCTATTCAAAATCGCGTCGAAGAGATTTTTCATCTTGTTTCTCTCCTTAAGCCGGGGCATCTCGGAAATGAATCCGGGTTTTCTGATAGATATAAAAAAGGAGATCGAACTCTTCAAGAGGATGAACATTTAAAGAGCCTCATTAACAAAGTGATGATTCGTAATAGACGTAGCGATACGGGTATAGAATGGACAAAACGACACGTTAAGACTGTCTTAATCGATTTTAGCGAAGCCGAAAGAGATCTATATAACAGCATCGATTTGCTTAGAGGGAACTATGATGACTGGGCTAATTCAAGCTCCTTCTCTCTATTAACACTTCAAAGAGAAGCATGCAGTTCTCGTGAAGCAGTATTTTACACTCTCAAAAACATGCTTGAGAAGAAAGAAGCTCCGACTTCTGGTTTTGAGAATACAATTGGCACTCTCATGAAAAAAGTAGAAAACGTGACAATGAACTCCAAGGCTCAGAAAGCACTGGAAATTGTCCAATCAATCAATGATAAGGTGATTATATTTACAGAGTACCGGGCGACACAGCTCTATCTGCAATGGTTCTTAAAACAGCATGGAATAAGCTCCGTACCGTTCCGAGGTGGATTTAAGCGCGGGAAAAAGGATTGGATGCGTGAACTCTTTCAAAAGCATGCACAGGTGTTAATTGCTACTGAGGCCGGAGGGGAAGGAATCAACCTTCAATTCTGCCATCACGTGATCAACTTTGACCTGCCATGGAATCCTATGAGGTTAGAGCAGCGAATCGGTCGTGTTCACCGTCTCGGACAGACAGAGGATGTTCATATCTACAATTTCGCTACCAGAAACACGGTCGAAGAACATATATTAAAGCTTCTTTATGAAAAAATTAATCTCTTTGAACGGGTAATCGGACAATTGGATGAAATCCTGACCCGCCTGGATTTCCGTGACTTCGAAGAGCATGTAACCGATATTCTTTCTTCATCCAGAACGGAAGGGGAAATGAAGATTAAAATGGAGAATTTAACGAGTATGATTCAATTTGCCGAACAATTAAAGGAGGAGAAATCAAATGCAGCAGCACGAAATTCATCGATTTCTTGAGAGATACTTCGTGGCTAATGGATGTGACCTGGTTGCGAACGGAGACGGACATATGACCGTCCAGCTCACGATTGATTTGGATAAGGAGCTGATGAACCGTCCGTTCTACTGGCACTACCTTGAGAAAACGGGAGGTATCCCAAATCCAATGACATTATCCCTTATTACGAATCCAGATAAAGCACCTGAAGACTTAAAAGGAGAACCTATACACTTTGGTTCTCCGCGGTTACACCAAATCTTCCATTCAACACGAAATTTAGCAGGGTATATACGGTTGTTCGAAAACCGGCACACACCAAGTGGTCAACAAACCCCACTGCATCCATGGCTGGCGCTGAATATCAAAATTTCGTATCAATCCAATCGAAAGAAAGACAGCATTCGAAGTATCGGATTAAACCTGATCAATGGAGTCATTCAGGAAAACTTTCATTCGTCATTGATGTCCAGAAACCTGACACCTAAGATTCCTGATTTCTCGTTCACATTGACACCAATCATTAAACCGAAAAGCGGAGTGAACCGCATTCAAACATTTCTATATGAAGAAATCAAAAAAGAACCTGTTGAATGGGCTGAGCAGGCACGAAAGACGTGGGAGGAAGATTTACAGTTATTGAATCACTTTTATGGAGATCAAGAGGAAAAGCCCGAATCCTATTTCTTGGAACAACAAGCATTGAAAGAGCAGTATGAGCCTAAGATCTCCATTGATATCATCAATGGCGGGATTTTTTATTTACAGCATTCTAGTTAACCGGTAAACGGAGTAAGTGCATCACACACTTACTCCGTTTAACTTCATAAAAAAAGACTGCCAAAAGGCAGCCATTATCTATCCTATTTATTTTTCTTAAACATGATCATGAAAGCATATGGGATGATCCCGAACCAGCGAAATAAGAATGGTTCTCGCTCATTCTTCCGTTGCTTCTTTATACTTTTACGCTCATGAGGTGATTTTTCATAATGTTGTACAAATGTTTGTGTTATGAATTTAACATAATCATTCACTGACATAAAAGCACCACCTCCCGCTTTTATCAGTATGCCCGGGAAAAGGTAATTTATACAGCCTCATTCTCAAGGTGAGGGAGAATTGCTTCCATTATCTCTTCTACTGTTTTATTTTCTGTATGAATGGTAATGGAACTCCCACTTTCATATAACGGTAAGCGGCGCTGGAATAAATTCAATAAAGTGTCTTTAGAATTTTGTTGCACAAGAGGACGTTCACCATCCCCTTCTAAACGGGACCATAATACATCAAAAGGACAAGTTAGATGGAATACAAAGTCCTGATGTCGTAAGATCTCCCGGTTCTCTTCTCTTTCAATCACTCCCCCACCCGTAGTGATAATCGCTTGCTTGTTGGCTAACTTAAGGAGCACCTTGTTTTCCAAATCCCTGAAATATTGTTCTCCCTGCTGATCAAAGATTTCTTTAATGGATCTTTTCTCTCTATCCTCAATGTAACTGTCCATATCAATGACCGGTAGATTCAGTACTTCCCCAAGACGTTTCCCAATCGTTGTTTTTCCTACTCCCATAAATCCAATTAAGACAATCGGTTTCATATTCTACTCCCAACTTATAATGTGTTTTTTTTCCCTATTATACACAACCGTCGTTGGAAGAAAAACCTTCTCATCCCGTTTGAATGTCACTTCCAAGCGCATTTCTTCCGAGTTGACCATTTCGCTGTGTGTCACGATTTCACCATAATTCCCTTTCAATTGTTTGGAAGTAAGCATCCCACTCTCCATCTCCAACAGGATCGCATGGGACACACTCACGTTTCTTTCATGAATGCCTTTCATATTTGTTAAGTATAGATATTTACTAATAAAAAGATCCTTTGCCGCAAATCCTATAGATAAAACAATCATTAGAAGCAATAAAGTATAGGGGAATATGAACCCCTTATTGTTAAGGCATTCCTTCTCCTTGTTCGGTTGAAAAGTAAAAGAATTCACCCTCCACTTTTTCTCCACCAACAAACTCCAAATCCATATGCACTCCCTGGATAATGGAAGCAAAGCTAAATGAATCCACTGACTGTAGAACAACTTCATGCCCTTGATTATTTACCCTCCTTCGAATAGAATGATTATACTTTTCATACGAAATGGATTCACCACTCACCAGAAAAGAGATTTTATCTGGCGTGATCACTACACTTTGCCCTCTCCATAATTCATGCCTCAAGCTTTCATTGAATAAATTCCATTCATAATAATGTGGAGGAACCATATCATTTTTAATTGTAGTGAAACCCTTCATGATGAGAGGAATGCATAGTGAAATCATGCAAAATACTGTTAAGCTTAACAGAGCCTCGATTAATGTATATCCTTTGTTATTCAGCCTTTGAGATACAGACTTCACGGGGATCCGCACCTCTTTTATGATATTGAACACACGCTTCTTCATTGCCTCCCCCTTTCCAATCGAGCTCATATCTAACTCCCTTATACATTCTTGAATGATCCACATATTCGTGACTGACGATTGCCTTCTCCACCCCTTCTTCAAGAAATTTCAAAGCCTCCACTTCATGCTGAAGTCGTTGAAGTTGAGAAGCATAGTGGATGAGAAAAGGTATAAATACGCCTGATATCATAAGGATGCAACTGAAGGCAATAAGGGTTTCCGGCAGTGAGAAACCTTTAGTATTCTTGTACATAAAATCTCCCTTGCCCAATTTGAAACGTTAGCTGAATCATGGTATCCCCCATTTTAAAGTTCAGCTTGCCGAATCGGTTTGTATTTCCATTCGGGTAGAATGTGATGTCTTCCAAGCTGTTTATTGATGTAATCTGAATGGAAGATGAAATCTCTCTTGAGACGATCGTTTGTCTAGTAGTGGTTTTCGCAACGTATTTATTTGTTATCGGGTAAAAAGTCACGGTAATGGGAACTTGATGTCTAATGCTGTGGCTTTGGATCTGATAGAGGTCTGATTGGAGCTGGGAAAGGAATAGGTCCTTTTCGTTATGTTCTTTCATGGGTAGGATGGAAAAGCTGACCCATGAGAGAAGGGTCGTGAAAATCAATAAGACGAAAAGTATCTCGATGAGGGTATAACCTGCTTCCCCATTTATTTCTTCATTAATTAGAGGTTACCTTCCCTTCGGCATCAATGGTAATTGCGCTTCCGTCGGGGCAGGCTTTATAATCCTCATTTAAATACCCATCTGTGACGAGCGTATCTATGGTGACCGGAAGCGCATTCCCTTCCATTTTGTAGGCTTCAACCTGGCCTTCCACCATGTGAACAAATGCTTCGCAGCCTTTGGAGTTAATTGAATTGCTTTGGTTGGTGACGTTGGGTATCGTAATAAAAAGCAATACAGATATGACTAATAATACAATCATCATCTCGATTAGAGTAAAGCCTCTTTCGTTTTTGAACATGGTGTTCCTCCTTGGGTTTTGGGTATTAGTTACTGGTGTGACTGTGGTGTACGACGATTTTGCATTTAATTAGCTGTTATCTCAAGGTATTCCCAGGTATTGGCTTTTTTCAGATATTTTTCTAAATCCCCTGCATCATCTGAAATAACGGCATCATAATGGAGAAGTAGATCGCCATGATGAATAGACCTACAAAAGTAAAAATCATGGGCTGAATATATTTAAGCAATGCATTGGTTTTCTCCTCTAATTCTTGAAAGCATATTTCGCTATAAAGTCGCAGTTCTTCAGCTAATCGTCCATTGGATTGCCCATGATGGACAACGATGGATAACTCTTTTTGAAAAAACGGGAGCGAAGAGAAGCATTCATGAAATGGCTTCCCTTCTTTTAATCCTTTGATCAATCTTTTTGAAATGAATTGTAGAGTTGGTCGGAAGGATTGACTTTCGATGATGAGAAGGGACTCTGTAATGGATACTCCGCTTGTCAGCAGGAAACTTAATTCTCTGGCAAAAAAGTGAGAATGACCAAGCTTGAAATAAGTAGAGAGATAGGGAAATCGACAAAAAGCAGCAGACACTTTAACAGGAGATATCCTTTTTTTATACAGAAATAAGATTATGGTGATGAAAAAAAGTGATAGTGAAAATATACTGAAAATCACTGGGAATCTTTCGATGAAGTGCAGGAGGTACAATAGATTCGCTGAAGGTTCATATCCGATAGAAGTATACAGAGACTGAAATCTTGGAAATAGCACTGTTCGAAGTAAGACCATCATTAAAATCGAGACGAAGATGAGCATTAATGGATACTGAATGACTTGTTGTATTTTCTGCTGGTTTTTCCTTCTTTTTATCAGATAGTTTCCCGCCTCTGATAGAGTGTGGCCCATTTGACCATGATGCTCGGCGAAATAAATTTGTGCACTGACGTGACTTGGGATATTTAGCTGTTTATTGATGACCGAAGAGACGGACTCTCCTTTTTGCAACGGTCCAATCATTCTCTTTTTTAATTTAATCGTATTCTTTTCTTTAGGGAGCAAGAGAAAATCGATGGCTTCTGAAAAACTATAGCCCTTTTGGAGGAGGTCTCCCAGTCTTTTAAGAAACTTACCTTGATCATCGCTTTTCTTCATGAACCCATTTCCTATATTCAAGTTCTGAAACAAATCCTAGTGCCACCCCCTTATTGATTAAAGTCTGGAGTGTATGGTACTGATGTCGCGCTTTTTCACCTTTCGCCTCTTTCAGCACCTCCTTTAAAGCACTTCCGGTCACAATTTCATATACAGATGCCATGTTCAGAGTTTTAACTCGATGGCATTTCCCACCACACTCTGCTTTGCAAACCGGACACACTAACCTTAGTAATCTCTGGGCTGAAACGGCCAGCAGTGTCTGTTCAATGTCATGCCACTCAACTCCTAATTCCATTAAACGATAGATCGCCCCTTTTGCATCTTTCGTATGCATCGTTGAAATTACCAAATGACCAGTAATAATAATAGGACCATACAATAAAAAACCCCTTCATTATCAAAAGGGGTAATACTGTGTTTGCTGGAATATAGCCAACACTCTAGATCTTATATTGAACTCAGCAATTTATTAACATTTATTAATTCGTGTCATCAATGTGCTCAGATTTTGAAACTCCAGGTTCATAATCCATAAAACCAATAATGTCATCAAATATTGCTATTGTGTCTTTATCTTTATCTGCAATATGTAAATTATATTTCTCTAAATTATTCGTAATATCATTTATTTCTTGTGTACTTATATCTGATCCGACTTTTTGTTTAATTAAGACCTGGTAATTCATTTTATTATTGATCGGTTCTTCTGATTTTACTATTGTAGAGAAAGGTGTTTCATAAATTGTATGCACATTCTCAGGGTATTCTAAAGAAAAATACATTTCTTGCTTCCCTTTAGTCAAACTTTCATAAATATCTAAATCCATTAAGTAATCTACTAGATATTTCACTTCTTTTGTTGAAGCATCATAAGTAATCTCAAAATTTGTAATAATAAATTTAGGTGGTAATAGTTTTTTTTCTAATGTATACCTGTTATCCAGATGAGCTTGTGCTAAATCCTCTTTTGGCTGTTCTTCTTGTTGACTTACTGCTTTATCTTGTTGTGTAGCTGTTGTTTCGTTTTTGTTTTCAGAAGATGAAGATTTTTCTATAGTTGAACATCCTAGTAAGGAAAACATGACCATAAGAATAACCACAAACATTTTAGTGTTTTTAAGCATTTTGTACTTCCCCCGTTATTTAAATGATTTTTATGTATTTAATTTACCTCTCTAATAACAAAACCTTAAAATAAATTATTTACTTTAAAAAGAAAACCCAATGAAAGAATTTCTTCATCGAGTTTTCTAAATTTATTTTCTTATTGCGCAGTTTTAGAACTCCATGTTGCATAAGTATAGTTTGCAGTGGTTGTTTGAGCATTGGTGAGGTTACATGGTGGAGCGATGTAGTAACGCGTCCCCGTAGATTTTACCCATTTACTACCAGCAGTTAATTTCCAACTCCCTGTTGGAATTGACCAAGTTTTAGTTATTGTTTTGGTATTGTTATATCCATATCCAACGTTTGCAGAAATTTCAGCTCCTGCTACCAAAGCATCAAAAGATGCCTTTCCACCTATTGATACTGTTGCCTGATGGGAAATCGCAACTGAATGACTAACCGAATCATTACTAGAACTACCATTATACGCATAATGTGTGAAATCTGTTTTACTGGATGTAGTTTTACTTCTATATGAAGTAGTATATGAACCTACTTCCGGGCATGCGTTGGGTTGATCAGAAATTTTCAAATCAGGATTTTTTTGTGCACTTACCGAGCTTAATGAGAAAGTTGAAAGTGATAATGCAAGACCTAATGATAATAATATTTTCGATGATTTCAAATTGAACATCCTTTCACTGATATTATTATTTTCGCTCAAATTCTAATAAAAGATCTACTTTACTTCATATATGAAATAAAACTGCTATCGTAAATTTAATCATAAAGTAAATTCACATAGAGGCATTTAGGCCTAAATAGTCTCTAAAGCGATTATAATCCATTAGTTTCTTGAATTGTATAAATATTCCTAAAAGAATAATTATTCTTACGGGAATAATTATTGTAATACTTAAAAAATTCATGTAAGATTTAGAAAAATTAGCAGTTTAGAAATTATTATTCTTTACTAAAGTGCATTTTTCACATCACATTTATTTATCTTGGAGGGCAACCATGAGTAAGAATCTAATGTATTTATCTATTTGTTTTTTAGGGGTTTGCATCCTTTTAGGTTCCTGGCTAATTTCGAATTCATTACAGAAAGACTCTGTTGCAAAAGACGAACCTAGATATGAACTGGTTCCAGTGAACGAACAAAATATCATTCTTTATGACAAACAAACTGGTGAGTATTGGAGAAAATTCATTGAGCCAAACGAGGGTCCAACTAATTGGGAAAAACAACCTTCACCTATTGCCTCAGAAGATGAAAAGGAATAATAAACGGTACTTTATTTTTTCGTAATAGGAAGGTTATTGAAATAAGTATAGTTCTTGAACATCACTCTGTGTGATGTTCTTTTTTGTACCGCTCTAATATAGAATAGTTATTTTTACATATATATTTGTAATTAATGCAGGAAAATAGTAATACTTCCTTGAATAATTTATGTAAGTAATTAAAAGGAGGAAGTATAGTGAAGAATAAAATTAGATGTATGCACTGTAAGGAATATTATCAACCACAAGATCAAGTCGCTCTAAATTATGCCAATAGCATTTTACACTTTGATTGCCCAGGTAATGAGAACCTTCCAATAGTTGATGAAGGAACTTTCGAAGAGATCGTAAAGAGGTATCCGTTTTTTAGTGATAGTTTGCTTGACTAAAGGTTTTTATTGAGAATCGTTGTTGAATTTTATCTTGGAGAACATATAAATGAAATGTAAAAAGCCCAACTCAATTGAGTTGGGCTCTTGTTTATTTACTTTTATTGATAAGTTTCTTTAGTAAATTATTAGCTTTTTGCTTAGCAGCAATAGTTTCCTTAGCTAACACCCTACTTGACAGTATTTCGTTAGTCTCTGAAAAAGTAATCTCTAGAATATCCCCTTCCACTGCAGGAAGTACTATATTCTTGTCAACGATTAATTCTTCAGATTCATTTGATCTCAAAAGGAGTGTTGCTTTGTTTCCTTCAATTTGATCTAATGTGTATTTTTTAATATTCACTTACTAACTCTCCTTGAGAATTGTATAGTTTAGCAGTATCTCCCGCATTATTCCAGATATAAGCTCCAGTCCATTTTAAGTAGGTTGGAGGATTGTTAATTGCATTAGCTCCAGAAGTAATATTCACTGAGCTTCCTGATTTAAGGATGAAGTTTGCTGGAAAATTAAAGGTTTGATTCCCTTCAACACTTACTAAAGTCCACCCTGTCATGTTAGTGTCATTGCTGCCATTATTTTTCACTGTTACAACCTCTGTGTTTAGATTAACACCTGTTAGTGAAACATCAGCAGTTGGTTCTGGAGTTGGCTCTGGATTGGGGTTGGTTGGTTGTTGACCAATATAAATATAATTTCCATCATCAGACATTTCTATTGTTCCATTAACTGTAGAGATTAAATCAACACCATAGTCCATTAATCTATTGTAGACTTCACTGTGTGGGTGACCGTACTGATTCCCTTCACCGTAAGAAAGAATTCCAAAAATAGGATCTACTGCTTCTACAAAGGCTTGCGATGTGCTTGTGTAAGAGCCATGGTGACCTACTTTCAGTACTTCAGCATCTAAGTCATATTCTTGAATTAAACGTTCTTCTACGTCTACTCCTGCATCACCCGTTAACAAATAATCAATTTCTTCATGAGAAACCATTAGTACGACACTAGCTTCGTTATTATCTGTATTATTAGCACCGCTATTCAGCACTTCTACGTTTACTGCCTGATCTAATTCAATAAAGTCGCCTTCTTCTGCAACCTTGAATGGAATATTCTTCTGATCAATTAATGATAAATATTCTAGATAAGTCTCTGAAGTATGTGGTTTCCCACTATCGATTACTTTACCTACTGGAAACTCATTAAGAACATCAATTAATCCTCCGATGTGATCTGCATCTGGGTGAGTTGCGACCATTACATCGATTTTTTTAACTCCTTGAGATTTAAGGTGACTAATAACCTCATCACCTGCTGATTTCTTACCTCCATCAACAAGCATCGTCTTACCATTAGGCATTTCAATGAAGATACTATCACCTTGTCCTACATCGATGAAGTGTACCAATAGTCTCCCTGGAGTATCATAACCTAATTCATTTAAGGCATTGGTTGAAATCGCATTTTCCCCTCCTAATACATATGTATTAAGAGTTTTATCACTTAAATATTGTTTTGTTTCACTGGCTGAATGTTCAGGGTGAATCAAGAGTATTCTTGCGTTCAGTTTATTAGCTAAACCAGAAGCAGCAACCGCATCAGGATAATCTTGTTTTGTAGAAGATGAAGACGTTCCACGAACTAATATTATGTTATCTGAATTAATGTTCAAATTTTCCGCTGCAGCTACGCTTGTTGCGTAACGATTGATTCCTGAAATTCGTTTTACTGAAATTCCCTTGGCCTTTAACTCTTTTTCAACATTAGTTGAAATAACACCTACTCCACCATATACATCTACTTGTTTAATAGAAGAAGGTAAATTCACACTAAGTTGATTTTTTTCTGTTAGGTAAATAGGTACTTGATTAATAGAGGATGCTGCAGAAGCAGATAGGGCATCGGCAACAGTGAATCCATTAGCAAGAATTGCTTTGGTACCTTTCGAAGTACCTGCCACTTTATTTATCTCAGAAGCAGTTTCGAATCTACTTTTTCCTGCTACACGTTGTACATTATATCCCTTTGATCTTAGAGAGTTTTCTACATTAGCAGAGATAGCAGCAGCTCCACCAAGCAAATAAACCTTTTTAGTACCTAAACGTTTTAATTCGTCTACAACAGATTGATCTAATTTTGTTGGAAATGTAAGTAAAATGGAAGCATCCTTCACTCCAGCTAAACTTGCTGAAGCTAATGCATCAGCTGGATTGTCAGCTCTTGCTAACACAACCGCTTTTTCAGAAGATGTAAGTCCATTTGGCCACCCTTCTTTTGAAACTTCAATAGCAGTGTCTAACCTAGTGCTTCCAGAGAGTCTTGTGTAATCACTTGCTGCTTCACTAGAAAACGGATAAACAATGATACTACTAATCACTAAAATAATTGAAAATAATACAAACGATACTTTTTTCATATAATACCTCCTTAAAATGGAAAATACTATATAATTCTACCATACTGGTAGATTCAGGGAAAGTACATTTGAATCATATGGTTATAGGAAGGCTGGAGTAGTTAGTGAAAATTTGAGTGGGATGAGGATAATAACCAAGAGGACAAAATTACCCTCTTCAGTAGGAAGAGGGCTAAAATGAGCCATAGTAGTTCATGGTGTGACTTTATTATTGTCGAATTTATTGTTACTTATTCACATTATTTACCTAAGTAGCTAATAACCTTTTTACGTGTATCCCAGCGATTAGCGCCTGACAAGTCGATGATTCTATTTGTTTTATCCTTCAGCCCCTCTGTTGACCCACCGACCACCATGAGCTCGTTAATCTTCAGTTTTTCATTCGCCAAGGACATTCGGTTGTATAGTCCGCATTTCTTTTCATTCGCCAAATCATACCCCACGCTTAGATCTGCATCTGAATATACTACTACTGCCATTTTAATCATTTCTTCTTCCTCCTTTGGTTTGGACACTAAGTTAATTGGAATAAGTCCGTGAGTCATATCAAGCAAATTCTTATATAAAGATGGATTTTTCACCATTGGTGCAGGACAATTCTTTCCTGTTACATCAAAGTGACGTACAAATCGATTATACGTATCTTTTAATTGAGGAAATTTTCTCTGTAACATCTGATGAACTAGTGCAGTCCTCTTAATCGTGTCTGGATGAATGGTGCCATCAGGCTCCAAACACATTTCAACGTGTATACATAAAAGATTTGCATTCCCATCTCCTGTACGTGTTGGATAACGAGGATCCCTAGCTCTGAGAGTCTGTAACTTAAGGGCTGCATTTCCTCCATCATTACCTCCAAAAGTCCCTTCCTCTAAAGGTATTAATTCAAGCGCTTTATACCGATCAATAAAGATATGAGCTCCTGCATATCGTTTTATTTGAATGATGGTCTTATCGAAATATTCAAAATGATCTTCTGCATCAGCTCCTGGATTCGCTGTGTAATGATCCATAACAGCCTGGACTCTTAAAAGTTTATAACACGGTCTGCTGAATTCATTTTTTCTGATATGTTTCTTTTGATAATTTAAAACAACCATAGTTACTTCTCCTTTCAAAATAAAAACCCACCTAAAGGCAGCTATTTCTTTTCATCACTTTGATTTTCAATAACCTGTAATCGATCGGTAATAGCTTTTGGAATCTTAACTCCAATTTGAGCAAGGTTTTCAGCTATAGAAAGACCTTCATTTGCAATATAAAAAAGAACGGTTCCAAAAGTAAGGACTCCGTTCAATCCGAGAATTTGATCTATTACATTG
The DNA here is from genome assembly GCA_051750565.1 of Bacillota bacterium. Taxonomy (GTDB): domain Bacteria; phylum Bacillota; class Bacilli; order Bacillales; family Bacillaceae_B; genus Rossellomorea. The sequence continues at coordinate 152,945 of JBNJJV010000003.1, forward strand.
GCCACAATTACAACAAGAAAACTTAACATTTTTCTCACGTATCCAAACCATGCTTCACGGCTGCGTAATCTTTTTTCCTTCCAAGCTTTGATTACTCCGGTGAAAATGTCAGCGACACTCAACAACACTAACAAATCTAAGAATTTTACATTTCCGAATAAATAAGTCTTTGCTAAATCTAACGTTTCAAAATTTAAGAACAATGATGTTTCCTCCAATTCTCTCACACCCTGTCGGTATTATTTTAATTATGCTTGCAGACGCTCAATAACTCTTTGTTTAATAAGAGCTGCCAGTGAAGCTACACTTTCGTTTCCTGCATACTCTTCAGCAGTGAGAGGTATGTTTCCACTCATGTTAATTGAATTGTCCTGCTCGTTCCCAATAAAATAAACCTGCACAGCTTCCAATTGACCATCCTCTGAATATTTAATCTGAACGTTTGAAATTCGAAAGTTCATTGAAATCTCTCCTTTGGTTTTAAGTAAAATAAAAAAACCTTATTCGGCTTCCTCGATAACTATAGAATCTTCCAATTCAGATATGCGACTCTTTAGCTGACTGATTTGTTCTTGGAGTTGTTGAATCAATGACGTTTTTTCAATAGCCATAGCCTCGTAGATTGCTTTCTCTTCAGCAAGTTTCCCAACGGTTTCTTTCAAGCTTTTTAAAACCAAGTCAATATTTTGCTTACTCATTCCGTTCACCCCCTTATCGGTATCCGATGATCATGATATAGACTTTCACGCTTGATCCTCCACTCGTATATTGGTAATGAGGAGAAATTCGAATTTTAGTGCTCATGATGTCTGTACCGCCATACACTCGGGTGCTATCGTTTTCATATGCGTACCATTCCTTTGCTACGGCATGGCAAAAGAATCCTAAGACTTCAGGAATAGCCACTCTCGTGTAATTGGATATGTTCAACGTCTTTTCTATATAGGACCCTGGAGAGTGTGTTCCGGATGGTATTTGAAAAGTAATTTCTTGCAAATACATTTTTCCGTATGATGAAATCATCGGGTAAGAGAGGTTCCCATCATACATACTCGGCAATGTACTCTCTGAATCGAAGATTTCACGATCATTTATCGAAATTGAGTCTCCATCAATCTTTAATGTGTTGCTACCGTCTGTTGAAACGATGGACCCTGCAAACTTCGCATTTTGTCCGAAAATGGCACCCTCGAATTGGATCTTAGATGCTGCGATCTTAATGATTTCGGATGTTTGACTTATGGCAGACATAACGCCATTTTTGGAAACCTTCTGTTCAATCAAGTCCGCTAGGGAACATGTCGGAGAACGTTATATTTCTTTCCGTTGATGACAGCTTTATATACTTTGCGTCTATATGGTCGCTGTAGTCTAACTGTGGTGATTTGCTTGTCTAAGGAACCGAATAACACCTTCACTCTTTCCAAGCTGATAGGAGACGTGTTGCAGGGAAGTGTGACACCATCATCCACCCTAACAACTGTCTTGCCGACAGAAGGATCATATGCCCTGCCTATAACTTTATGGAGTGTGATCCGATCGGAGTACCTCATCAAAAAAACATTACCTTTCCTGAAGTCTCTGTTTTAGGAATATACGTTTCTAAGATGGACTGATAGGGTTTGAAGTCGTCTTCCGTAAATGAAACAGACCTTCCTTCGATGGATTCTGACTTCATCCCTTCACTACCGATTTTGTTATACCGGTTCACCACCAGCTCCTCAACAATGAACGTTAACTCTTCAGGGATATCTGTAAGGCCAGCATTTTGTTTTAACCATACTTTCAATCTGGCTTCTACATTTGTGATAAGTCTATCAATCTGGCTGTCTTGAAGATCATCTTGAATTCCCCCAATGATTTTGACATTATCTTTGATGGTCATCCCATCACATCAATTCTGCTTCTGCAGCAAAAGCTTCTTCTTTACCTTGAATCTTTTCTCCATTAGACAATACATACCAGGGGCCGCCTGTATGCTTTGGAAACTCACTTTCTTCAGAAGATTCGTTTGAGGTCTCAGGCTCATGATCGGCTACTTCTGACTCCACTCCCAATTGCTCAATCAACGGCTTCCCTACTCTATTTTCTGAGCTTAATAATTCCGCGACCCGTTCTTTACTTACTTTACCCTTCGCAGGGAAGGTGTCTCCTTTACGATAAACACGTTGATCATCTTCTTTATCTCTAAAAGCTCTTATTACTTTGTAAGCCATTCCTATCATCCTCTCTTGATAAATGGTTATTACGCTGTTGGCGCTGGACCTGGAACTAATTTAGCAAAGGCATTATCTTTAATTATCATTAAACCAACATCCATAGTGGCACGAAGAGCAACCATTTCCTGTTCAAATAAGTTTATAGGTGACCCGTCTGCATTTGTAATAGTGGACAGTTGTGCTTCTTCTGAAATTGCATAATCAATATTAAAAGGAATACCGTATCGCAATTGATCAAAATCACCAGCGTAAAGAGTTCCCTTTGCAAGATTTGCAGTTTTTAAATCCACTGCTGGTAACCCATCAATAGTATTGTTTGAACGATCATACAGTGATTGTAATGTTCCATTTTCAGCTTTTTGAGCATTGCGTAAGGCAGTATGATTTTGCACTTTTGAAATCCATGCGTTTGGCTCTACATCATTCTCGAAAAGCTCATCTTCTACAGCCAGGATATTGTCGTAAGTGATCCCGTCATAAACTATATTTTCTGCAGCTGTTACTGATTGTTCAATCGATTGAGTGAATGGGTTAGCTACATTCAGAATTCCTGCTTCATCAAACTTTTTGTAGAATGCCTCTGCAATCTTCGGCCGCATCAATTCAAAGAAATTCGAAACCCTGTACTGTAGATACTCTCGGGAAACTGGTAGAATGACAGCCAGCTTCTTGGCCGTCATCTTTACTTGCAGCAAGGTTGGCTTTGAAGTTTGAATCTTCTCAGTCTCACCTACCCAGTAAGCCCCAGGTCCTTCGGCAAAGTATTCGAATGTCTTTTCTTTATCCGTCATTTCCTCGTAAACACCAAGCTGCATAATCTTGGAATTTTCCATTACATCATTCAAGATCATTGTGTTGTACTTATCCGGGATCGTACCATCTTTTGCTTCGTGAACCATTACGTTATCTGGGCTAAATGTTTGTGCAAAGTACTGTAAATCAAGTTTTAATAGATTTGTTCCCATATGATTTCTCTCCTCTTATTTAATGATTCTATTCTTCCTTGCCATTTCTGCCTTAGTAGTATGACTGCTGTTGTTTAGTTTTGAACCGCCCGTTTCAGGGGGATCCTGGCGAAGCTTTTCCTTTACCGCGTTATTAACTGCAGCATCGAATTCTTTTTTGATACTGGTCACTGCTTCCTTGATTTTCTCGTTGTCTTCAAGCTTAATAAGAGATTCTGAAAAAGCAGCAGGCAGTCCCTCATCCTTCAGGTCAGTTTCCACTTCGGAACGAAGTTGCTTAGTGTTTAATTCACGTTCTCGCTTATCAAGTTCTTCGAGGCGCATCTTGAACTCAGCATCTTCTCTTTCTTTCTGAGTCATTTTTGCATATTGTTCGGCATCCTTTTTAGCATCAGCAATTCTTTGGTCGAGCTGTGTATCCCATTCTTTCTGCTTCTTTTCCAGAGCCTTTGCAAGCTTTCGATCTGACTCAGCTTCAATCTTCTTTTGAAGTTCCTCTGCCGAAAGCTCTAGCTTTTTTGAACCTTCACCTTGGCCGGCCAACTCTCCTTCTACCCTTTGTCCTTCTCCATCTCCTCCGCCTTCACCGCCATCGGCAAAATACTGCAGGTCAAGTTTCAAAGGCTCTAGATGCTTTTTAAAAAACTCTGGATTGAATGCATTTATTGGTTTGATCAAGTTTATTTCCTCCTAACCCATGAACACGCAACAACACGCAGATGCCCATCGTTAACGTCCTCACACGTTTATTAACAAAACAAATAAGCCTGTTTATAACGTCTGTTGCTCAAAGACGCGCCTAAAAATTCTTATAAGGTGTATTTCTCTTTCATACTAGCGAAAAATTCCTTTCTCCAGTCCCCAATAACAAGTGCCGTTGAACTCCGACAAAACGGATGCATGGGAGGAGCATTGATCCCTGGCTTCATTTCCTTCACTTTGAATTTTTTCTTATTCAAGAGTTTACATTTTTTTGTAGTCTTCCCATCCATTAAAGCAACATATTCATATTCAGCTTCTTCATCATTTGAAACAGCCTGATACGATAACTTCTGTGCTTCCACCTGGACTCTGGCAGTTTCAGTGATTAATAACCTTTTTGCTTCAAATGAACTGACTTCAAATCGCTCTCGAATTTTCCTTATATACTTACTAGGATGTACACCACGAACGATTGCACTATTGATAATACCGTTCAATTCTTCTCTAAGGGCTTTCATATCTCCCCATATCCTTGAAGACCACTTGGCTCCGTAAAACGAGGCTCCTACAATTGATTTAAGAGTAGGAGTGGTGATTGCCATGTTGACTCCTAATATCCCGGCTTGCCTTAACACTTCAGATATACCTGCCTGTTCCAAATACTCTTGGAAGTTCCTTTCTTGTTCATTGGCCATCGACACTAAATGAGCATTTAAATACATCATGAGAAGCTCCTGGCGGTTAATTCTCATTTTAGTGTTATATGTGTAGAGCTCCTTATTTGCCTTTGGAGAGAAGTCCTTCTCCCTCACATATCGTGCAGCTGTTCTTTCAAATGATTGAACATCGAATTCTGAAACTCTCTTCTCAGCTTCAGCTAACGATATCGTATTTTTTTCTGCATACCTGGAGTAAAAAGCATTGATTTCTTTTTCTACCTCGCGAAGAGCATGATCAATTATCTCTTTTAATTTCCTTGATACCTCTTCATCTTTCATTTGCTCACGCTTGATATTGTCTCTTTCACGCTTTATCCAGTAGGATTCTTCATCAGCCATCTACCACACCTCAATTCCTCATATACTCGGAGGACATCGATTGTCTTTGTTCGGCCCTTTCACCTGATATCTTTTTTTCTTCCTCTTCTGGATTTTCTACAATCATTGGAATGATCTTCAGCTTCGTTTCCTGGGACAACTCACCTCCAAGTGCATTGAACATCTCCACTGCCTCTTTCGTGCTCTTAGGAAGGTTTGGAGTGAATTTATAGGTTAACCCTTCAAACTCCCCTTTGCCCGCTTCGCTCGCCAGGTGCATGACATTGTTTATCAGCTTATAACGTCGATTGAGAGACCTTTTGAATAATCGTTCTTTGTTAATTCGTATTTGTTCCAGACCAAATAACTTGTACTTCATGGCTTCACCGGTTTGCTGACCGGCAAAGTTTTCGTCATTCAGGTCCGGAGTATTAGTGAATTTATGAATGTCAGTTTGTAGTCTACCTTTATATGCCTCACTTCCTGACACATCATACTGCTTATAAATATAGTCAGCTTCTATCCGGCTTTCAGTACCGTCAGCGTTTTGTGTTGGCTTAAGAAAGATGATATTTGCCTCCTTCATCTTCTTCGCTTCAGTAGGATCTAAATCTACATTCCCTAGAATTTTTAGCATGGCATCATTCAGATCAGTCATGTAGTTTGCTGTATCGGACTGGGCTGCATCATATAAATCAATCAAGTCCAGGACATTTTCAAAGTCACCCTGTCGAAATCGATTATTGCTATGTTCATTAATAGGCACTTCTTTAAACGGGTGTTGAGTCTCACTTTCAAGCGTCAAGTTGTAGTCCCCCATGTTCGAAGTGAAGTAAGTATAGATTTTGAACTCAGTATAAAGAATGACTTTAATTTTTCTTTGTCCTCCATAACCAACTGTGAAGTATCTGACCCCAGCAATAACGTTCTTCTCTATAGTAGTGTCATAGATCAAGAAGGTTTCTAATGGTGAAGACAAATATACCTTGGTTTGATCTCGTTGGTTCCGGTGTATCAGTTCATATGCCCGACCGTAGATAGATAAATCAAGAACTATATCTGCATTAAGCGCTGCATCTTCGATCGTCTCGTTGATTTTATTAATTTTCTCTTGAGTGGTTTTATCCTTATGGCGGACTGAAACAGGTACACCAACAAAGAATCCTTGCATGAAGTTAGATACATACTTCGCGTAATTGTGCTTGGCCCGGTGATCTGCCTTATCATCTTCTTTGCGCCGTTTGGAGGCTGAGATTGTCGTGTTCTCTCCAAGATAATAATCGTCCAAGACATTGAGCCTTGGACTTTGGTGTTCGATATGATGTTTTAGAATGGCAGAAAGTTCACTTGTATCTTGGACCAGCGATTTAGCTGATTCAAACGTATATTGAATATTTGCCTCTTTACTGAACCGCCTCTTCTTCGTCCTGTTGTACTTATCTTCTCCAAGCTCAAAATCATTTACTTTATTCATGTTCCACCTCCTATAAACCTAACCCTTTTAATGCATTGTAAGTGTTGTCTTTATTTGTAACTCCCAAATGGTATTGTTCCAAGCTGTATCTCAATGCATCGATAATATGGTTATTTGCATCAACCGGAGTATTCAACCACTTACCATCTTTGTCCTGATCAAACGTGTACGTATTAAATTCTTCAATGGTATGTTCACATGTGGGATGAATGTACACCTTGAATCCTTGAATGAACAGTATTCCTTGATTCACGCTGCCTTTCCCTTTGACTGAAGCTCTCATCTTTCGAACACCTTTATTGATTAATTCCTGAATCAATCGTCGTTCTGCAGAGTCAGCTGTGATGACTGATTTAAGAAGTCCTTTTCTAATGATCATCTTATAGATGTCATCAGTGAGCATCGCTTTCTCATAATGCTCATCAAATATCCAAAGTTCTTTATTTTTCAGGTCCACCACTGAACTTGGTAAGGTAGTAGGGTCATTTGTAAAACCAAAGTCCATACCATGTGCAGTTTCCTGAATCTCTTTGATTTTGTGCTGAATATCGAAATCCCTGACATGAAAGTTATCAAATACAAGCCCTTCAGCTACTCCCCATTCACCATCACAAACAATCCTGGCACGTCTAGGGTTAGTTCTATATAAGTCCTCATATCTGGCTTGGTCTACGTCATCTAGCCACTCATTAACCCGGAATGTCGTTGTAATTGCAAACGTATCTTTTTCCCGGGTATCCTCATCGAAGAAAACTTTCTTAAGCCAGTGTCGCTCAGACCAGGGATTAAACGTAACTGTAATTTGTTTAAAGAATTCAGGATCATCATATTTACCTCGAATTGATTCAACAACAGTTCGAAATTTAGCTTCAGTTTCAATTTGATAAGCTTCTTCAAACCATGCCCAACTCAATATCCCAACATCAACGGTGATTGATGTGATCTTCAATTCATCATCAAGACCTCTGAACAAGATTTTCTGGCCAGTCGGCATGTACGTTATCTCTGGCATCGATTCATTGAACTTAAATAAATGGGCAACCCCTAATTGCGTGGCTGCCCATTTTAAATCAGTATAAGTGGATTGTTTGTTAGTGTTTGAATACCTTCGGACAACTAAAAGGTTTGCCCAGGAGTATTTCATGATTCTGTGAATGAAATTTAATGCAGTGTTCTTTGATTTCTTACTACCACGTGAACCTTTAACGACTCGGTAAAATTGCTTGTTGTTCCAGAAACGATTATATCCTCCACCAATTTTTTGTTTGATGGAGATTCTTGCTTGCTTAGTCTTCATCTGGTACATCCTCAACAAAAACTGGGGTTATCGTCTCGACTTGCTGTTTATCGGTCCACATGACGTATCGCTTACCTAAGAGTTCTGCTGCCTTAACTCGATCTTTCAGAAAAGGATCCTTGTCTTCTAGCTGTTGAGCACCTTCACCAATGCCTACAGGGATTTGTTCTGTAAGTTCTCCTCTCATTACGGCTGTGAGAAATTGAAGGATCTCATCCTGTTCAGCAATTGATTTCTTTTTCAATTCTTCCAAGCGCTCATCGATATAGGATCTCACGTTAGCCTTTGTTAGCAGCCTACTACCTGAAGCTCTAGCAGCTGAATCCTTTTTCACATTGGGATATGCAATTTTATAAGCTCCAGAAATATTGCCTAACTTCACATACTCATCAGCAAATCGCCTCTGTTTATCTGTCATTTTTGTCATCGCATTACACCTGCCACCTCCGATTATATGTTTTTGACAAAAAGAAAAAGCCTCCTAAAGGGATGCTTTAATCTATACTATCTTTCAAATTTAATTTCCTCATATTACAATCTTACCAGGAAAGAATCCACCTAATCGAACACTTTTCGTGCTTTATACTGACAAAATCCCATCGAATGTTAGACAAGCCTAAAAATTAATTTATTTTTTTTTTCTAGGAAGACTTTAGTAATTACCCCCGGAGCAATATTTTCTTTATTAATAACTAATTCTAACCTCTTTTTTATTTCAATATTTTCTAAATCATTCGAAGTAATCTTTATATCTAAATGTTTTTCCTTAAACTGTTTGTAATAAACCATACGTATGTCTTCTTCATTTATCTCTATTTCTTCTTCTTTAAATATTTTTAAGATTAAAGGCTGGATTTCTAATAATAAATCCAAATACTTACGTTTATATATCTTTTCCTTAGTAAAATAATAAACAGTAAAAATCAATGGAACTAGCATAGGGGTTAATGTTAAATATATATAATCATGTTTTAGAAATACAAATAATATTAGGTTAACAATACTAAAGCTTATAGGAGTGATAAAGACGATTACCGTTGTACTCAAAGTTGGATCATAAAACATTGATTTTTTTAATTTAAGTTCGACTAGGCTAACCAAAATTATACATCCTAACAATAATAATAAATTTGTTATAAGTATTATCATCTTTATCACCTCCATGGAGAAAAGTTCTACCTAATCCCTTCTAACATTTATTTCTTTAGATCTAATTATATTTGAATTTATCCCTCTTTTTGTAATAACTAACTCAGTTGAGTGAATTGGAGTTGTCTCCCAGTACTCATTTAGTATTTCATTTAGAATTTCTATCCGGAAAGAACCTTCGTACACATCTAGTTCTTGATTAAAATTAATTTCTATGTCATCTTCATTTGTAATAAAATCTTCCTGGTTAACAGATACTTTCAAAAAAGCATCCAATTCTAAAGTTCTCCTCTCGTTATTTTCCTTATCAAAAACTTTAAAACTGAAATTGTAAATTTCTTCATCGTTAACCTTAATATCTTCATTTAAATTGTGGAAGGAAAGAATATAATCACTCTTTTTTATAACTTCTAGGCTTTTATTGTCCTTGTTTACAATTATTTTTTTGGCATTATTTAAATTACCATCAGTGATTTTACGGTAAATTCCTTGTCCTTCTAATTTAGTTAGTTTAACTTTTTCTGGATTTTCCAGATTCAAGTTGTTCAAAAGGTCGTTGAAATTATCTGCATTTCCTATACCTTCAAATAAATTTAAAATGGAAAACTCATCAAAAATTAAAGTCTCAAAAAATTCTCCTAAGAATGTATTATAAGTAATGTTTATTTCTCTAATAGTTGGATTATGTGTTAAAACAGTCAAAGAATTTACATCTACAAATGCATTTTCTTCTTCACTTAATTCAAATTGAAACTCTGACCTTGGCAAATTGTACTGAGTAATAATATTCATTATATCTTCATTTTCTTTGGCGTCAATTTGGTATTGATGTGGTAACATTTCAATGTGGAATTTAGGTTTAAATTCGTTCAAGTAAATTATAGAAATTTCATTTGTAATTTCTTCATTTCCCAAATCGTCTACAGAGAAAACCTTAACTTTATTGTGACCCTCATTCAAGTTTATGACACTTTCCTCTATCTCTGGGTTTAAAAGTATTGTTTCCCCATTTACTTTAATATATGTTCCTTCAATTCCATACGTTCCTTCTCTTACTTCTACTTGTATTTTAAATTCGCCACTATACACTCTGATTCCTTCTGCTATATATTCATTATCAGCATGGAAGGTAGAACTTGTTGAGGGCAGAACTATGTCTTGATTATCGATTCCAAATGGTTCTTCAGTTGAAACATCTTGTTCTCTATCTTGAATCTTTAATTTAGTGTGCTCAATATCATCATTTAAATTTATTTCAGCACGCATATTTGGATTAATATTAAAGGTCTTAAATGTAGCAGTTTTAGACTTTATTCCGTAAGAATACTCTTCTACTGCGATGCTGGTTGGCCCTTCGTCATATGCTTCAATTATTATTTTTTCTTCTTCAACAGTTTCTTTTTCATCGTTAAAAATTACATAAATTGTATTCCCTAATGAAATCACATTTATGTTTGTATCTAACATTTCGTCCAAATTTTCTTGATCATAATCTAAACTATCTCCAATACCGTAAATAGATTTTCCATCCTTTACAATTGAAACCTCAACAGGGCAAGCAATCCTGAGTACTTTTGATTTAAATCCATTTAGTTTTACTCTGTCCTCATCCAAATATATAGAATTATGCTCGTCTATCGATTCGTCTAATATTATACTTTTTACTACTTTTAATGAATCATTATTTTTAACCAAATCTTGATGTTCTGCATCTTTTATCATGTACCTATGATTAGCAGTACTAAGTTTAGAGCTGAAAAGTGGTACAGTCCCGTCTCCATCATGAAATTCACCAAAAACTTCGTTTCTTTTATTCTCTTTTATTGCAGCCAATGTGGTACTTCCAAATCCAATAATTTCATGATGAGAGATGTGATCAATATTTACATTTGTAAGGTGGACCTTTTCTCTATACTCCTCAATAATATTATTATAATTAAGTTGAATTTCTTCCATTGGAGTTTTAATCTCTTTCTGATTAAATATTTCCACACAATTCACTGCAACATCATTTTGAGTTAATATACTCAACTGGTGCTCCGCTTCTAGTCTATTTTGATACTCTTCATCGGGAAATAATTGATAAACACTTGGAAATCCCTTGGATATAATTTTTGATTTTTCCTTTGTAAGGACGATCGAATGGAATGGAAAATAATCCGGAACACTTTTTCCATACACTATTGATTTATAAGAATCAAGAGAGCCATGCCACGGTGTTCCTAAAGTAATAAATTTTTTTATTTTTGGTACATATTCTTGTTCGAAGTATGTATTAAGTAATATTTTAGAAACAATCCCTCCCATGCTATGAGCCACTATGTTAATTTCATCATAACACCCATGAATTTCAGTTAATAATTTATCTAACTTCTCAGCTGCTATGAGGTTGTTCTCCCTCCAGTCATAAGGAAAAGGTTTTACTGTTACTCCCTCAATCTCTTGTAGATGGTTATTAATTTTTTTATATACTCTCTCAACCAACCCAGCTGGATCCAATTGAGATTTTCCTATTGGTAAGTACTTTTCGTAGACTCCTATATTACTTGGGAAAAATCTCGGCCATACTCTATATGAACCGTACGCTAGATTACTCCCCATAATACCAGGTACCAAAATTACTAATCGTTCCAATGAAAACACTCCCAACTTTTCTCTTTTTTTACATAATACCACAGTATATTACAATTTTGTTACATGTTTTGTTAGTACAAAACTAAAAGCACCCAAAAACGGGTGCTTTATATTTTTTATTATTCTATTTTAAAAATAAATGCAAGTTTATAGAATATCCTAGCTTTTAATCTGTAATACTTTCTTTCACTGATTCCTATTTGATTATATATTTCATAATCATAAACCTCTTCTTCATATAAATATTTTTTATAGACAATTTCTCTTTCTACCTTACTTAATCTATTTATTCCTGTAAGAACCCAATGAATATACTTATTACGCTCAAGTTCTAGCTCAATTTTATTTATTACAGATTGCTCAGTAGTTGAATGAAACTGAATTGATGAAGAACGGGGTACCAGCGAATAATTAGTAGTTACCTTCGGTAACATGTCCTCAGGAATTGTTAGTAAGTAAAAACGATATTTTTCAAATACTGACTCAACAGCAGCTTTTGTTTTTTTTCTGTCGATTTCAGGAAGCATGAGTACTGGTTCATTCAATATAAATCCTCCCCCTTAATAAAGAAAGAACACCGATCGATACACTTATTACTAGTGTAAAGATCAGTGCCCTCCAGTTGGCTGGTAGAACATTTATTTTGCTTTTAGATTTAAATCAGAAACAGAAAAACTTCGAGCTACATCATTTTGATATTTTTTCAAGAATTCAATATCAATACTTAATAAATCTGAAATAAATTCAACATCAACCTTTAATTGGTCAAGTAATGAGTTTAAATCAAGTAAGTTCTTTTCAAACAACAACTCTAAAATACTCCTTACTTTCCCCGGCTTAATTATTTTTATTTGATTGTCTAATGGCTCGTTATTCTTATAACCCTTTTTATTCAATTGAATATTAAAGTACCTGTACTTTTGGTAATCCAGTAAGTTTAGAGAACGGGCTCTATAGGCTAGAGCTTGAATTGAAACAATCCATTTTTTCTTTAGCTCTAGGTAAGAATCTGGATTTGAATTCCTTGGAATTTGATTAAAGTCTTCTGTAAACTTGTCACTTGGCAATAAAAAAGCTCCAGCAAAAATATCAGCTTCATCTTCTACCTGTTTATAATTCCTCGAATCAAGTGTTGCAAACTCCACTTTATAGTGAAGTAATAAGTGACCTAGCTCATGAGCTAAATCGAAGTTTCTTCTTGCTGCGGACTTCTTTAAATTACCTAGAATAATAAAAGGTCTCTGCCCATCATTAGACCACAAGCTATAGGCATCAATCTTATCGCCAATTGCTTTCTCAAAAATAAATACACCTTTTTTCTCCAAGGCAAACAGAAGATTTATATTTGTTTCTTTCAATTCTAGTAAATCTCGAGCCATACGTGCGATGTTATTAATAATTGTTACTCGGTCTTCAGTTGTGTTGGAAATATATTGAATTACCTGCTCCCTTAAAGTTACAATATCATTAGGAGGATACTGTATTTTTTCTTCAATTATTTGAAGGAACGAACTTATAAATTCAATATGTTTTGCTTCACTTTGTGTCTTTTGAATACTGTTAATCACACCGGACCTATATGCTATATGATTAACCTGTATATTCGATTTCCCATTTTTATCAAGAAGAAAATCTTCAGAATAAAAATATTTACTTTTAACTCTGAAGATCTTTTTTAGATTATTAACTACTTCAAGTTTCGGAGACGTATAACCATTTTCATATTGCCAAACAGATTGCTCAGAAATTTGAAGCAAGTCGGCAAGGTGTTTTCTTGTATAACCATGGAGTATTCGAATGTTGGTCAAGCTGGTACCAACAAACACGGTAATCTACCTCCTACACATTATTTCTAACTCTGATTGTCTGTTTTCTTCTCTTTCGATACATCTTGAACGGCAACATTATAATCAGTAGCCGTTAATGTATCAGGGTCATATTCAACTAAATCATTTTCAAGTACTGCAGTATCTAAACCATCAAAACTAACAGAGCTATTATCTATTCTATCAGTAAGATCTTCAACTAGGTATGCGGTATCGTTCTGTGGATTTGGCATCCATAAAAGAATTTTAGAAATCATATGAGCTTCGTCAATTTCATAGGTAACAATATAAAATTTTTCGAATTCAATTTGCAGATTAGATATATCATCTTCATCAATAATTTTCAATAACTGATCATCAAAAATTGATAGCATTTCTTGATCTTCATCCATTACTGAGAAAAGATTAAATTCCTCCGGGAAATCAACTTTGTGATTAATTTTCGAGAGTTTTTTGAGATAATTTTCATCATTTTTCTTATTAATTTTTTTACCTTGAACACTTTTCCCTCCTGGAACATTCTCAGGGTTAAAGTATTTAGCATTTTTTATAATAAACATGCTATTATCCTCTGGAGAGGTAAATTGCAAATATCCCCAAGTATATCCTGCCCTTGCTTTTTTGTAAAGTGTGCCGTAAGAAGCACACTCAGCAGCAGTTTGATCATCAATATGGTTCCCTTTCACCCATGCGTAGGCATCACTGATTCTCATATTTTGAAGCTTTAGGTTTCGTTCTTCAACATAACTCTTATACCCGTTTAAGATACCGTCCACAACTTTTTGATTAAGATCTTCAGCAAACCTGTACTTTTCCATTTTCATACCTTCTTTCTATATTTATCCTTTATATACTAATATATACCTTTCCTGATAATTTTTAAAGAGAAAGTGATAAATAATAGAAATTTTTAAAGTTTAAAATACTTCTCCTTCATTAAACTTAACCCTTTTCACTAAACCTTCATGTGTTACTATATGTGTTTCTCCATATGTTGGAAGATTAGTTAGCCTTGCCTTTCCGTTACATACAATAACGACAAATGAGCCATTGCACGTTAGTGCATCTATTTCTAACTTTAATGTGTCTGGATTAATTTCAACATCTGATAGCCTCACCAAAACCCCTCCTATGTTATAATTAAGTTGGTTGGCCGGGAGAAATCATGGCTTTATTTAGTAAGTAAGTCCAAGCATGCTTAAGCTTTTTACATAGTATGAATTAGCCATCCACTTAACAAATTTAGGTGGTCGTTTCCTTTTGTTTTCTCCTGACTTATTTAGCACCATTTTAGAGTGCAACATAAGATATCTAGACTAACCCCATTTAACTTTTAGGGAACCGAGCTGGTCACTCGGTTCTTTTTTTATTTTTTCTAAATATAAATTATTCCTAGATGAATACTGAATTATAATTTAAAGAGAATACAGCATGAAATGTATTATTCGGTTATTATTTAAGGAAATGTCCAAAAAAATCACCCAACTCTCTTTACGGTATTACATACCTAGTTTTTAGCAGAGGAGTTATTATATGATCTTAAACATTGGTGATAAAGTCTTATACGAAGATGAAGAGTATACAGTTTTTTGGTTTTATGATAGTGAATACATTGAAATAGCACAGGGCTACTCTAACATTAAACTTGTTCATGTATCTGAAATCGGGAAGGAGATGTAGTAAATTCCTCACATTTTTTCGTAAAAAAATCATTTTTATCTATTCCGTTTTTCTGTAAATAACAGTAATATTATCCTGTGTAGTTATTTCTGCAGCCGAAAGGATGGTTTTATTGAACTCATTAATTGTCTTAACAGAAGAAACGCTTCAAGATATACTTATTGATTCAAAAAGAGTCGGAACTTCCATAGATTTCATAAGACTGGTTGAAGATGCACTCCAACTTAAAATTGATTTAAAAGAAATGAATACTTTCGTCAACTAATCATTACTTAGAAATCTTAGAGCCTCTAATTCTATTATCAGGAGAAACGATGGATATAGTCGTTTCTCCTGTTTTTTTATTGCTCAATAGGTACCACCATAATCTCAATGCGAGGATTCTCGCTATACCACTTACTAGCTAATAACTCCACAACCTGGCTATCATCCTTCCAGAGGATCTGGTTACAAGCGTCCTTGATCCCTTTCACGTAGTTGTCTACATCAGGTTTCGTCACTGGTCTCAATTCACCAGCTTCAGCTGCAGCTAACTTCTTTTGGCTGAAATTCTTTAACGTTGGTTTATAAACCCTAATAAACAACTGAAGTGGACCTTCAAGCAGTTTCTTAGGGCGATGCTCAGCAGCAACCAACTTTACATACTTCTTAAAATCTTTAGATTTCTTGGGGTCATAAGCCCTGGCTATTCCTCCTTGAGAACTAAACCTTGGTCTCCCCTGGGCTACGGGAGTTCCATAGACCGTAAACTGAATCATCTTCACTACTCAAAACCACCCATTCTCAGAACTCTCAACATTCCTGTTTCTAAATTTAGCGATGGCTAATTCTTGCCTTAAATCATAATAATTCAGGTCATAAATGCTTGTCCCACTCTTCGTTTCAGTAACACCTAAGGTAAGGAGCTCACTGATCATCCCCTGTGACTTCGTTTCCTGACTAATCTTAATAGAATCAAATAATACACCCATTTCATTACCCCCTTTTAAATGCTAAAAGCTCTGCTTCAAGCTTTGCCTTTTCTTTCTCAAAGTCATAGTCGCTAGAGTCACTGCGTTGATTCTGTGTGGAAGTCTTATTCTCCTCAAACCAATCTGGTAATCTCTCAGTGCGAATTGGCCTGACCTTTCCAGAAGACCTCGCAGGTGTTCGCTTAGTCCTCTGCTCCTTAAACTGTTGTTGCTCAGCTCGAGACTGCTCCAGAGTTCTAATTCCCTTCTGAGACCAGTTCTTAAGAATGGCTTCAACGTATCCCCACTTTTTCGTTCCTTGCTCTACAGCAATCTTCATGGCCTCCAGTACTAACTCCTCGCAGAGATCATCACACCAAGACACAATTTTTTGCGGTATATAGCCACCCAGGATCCCAAACCCCTCTTGCTCGTAAAACTGAAACGGATTGAGAGATGCAGGTGCATCATCTACTACATCTTCTTTTAGTTTCGTTTTGTTTTGTTTATGTTTAGGTATGGTCAACTGTTGGTCATCGGATTGGTATCCATATCGGTATACGGATTGGGTATCGGATTGGTATAGCGATTGGTCAACTGAGTTGACCAATGACTTTACCTTATAGATGGGAGCCTTCCCTTTCTTTCCTTTTTCGTACTCAATAAGTTCATTTTCGATAAGCTTTATTCGAGCATTAACCAACCCTTGTTTAGAAAGGCCAGTTAATTTCTCTACTGTGGAGTTTGGCGCATTGAATCGTTCTTTCCAGCCAGCCATATTGTTTAGAGCCATTAGTGTGTGCCATAACGCAATTGCGCCGGTATTAAGATCGTTCAGTAGCAACCAATCCTTAAAAGCTTTGAGTTCCTTTAGATAATTCAAATCATCACCTCTATGCTTGTCTTACATATGAAATAGCTGCTGAAATGGAGTCCCTATCTTCTTGGTTCGTTGCATCTGACAAAGCATTCTCAAGCCATGTGAGAGTGTTATTCTTCGTTACATCGGTTTGATAAGGTCTGAAGACAATACCACCATGATCAAGAAACATTTCTAATGGTGTGCCACTATTCAATCCCTGTGTTCTTCTAATCTCCTTCGGAATAACCACTCTACCTAATTCATCAATCTTTCTCACGATTCCAGTTGCCTTCATAATTCCTCTTCCTTCCTTTCACATATCGCTTTCCCCTCTTTAATACCTTTTACGTGATAATGGGGATATCGCTTCATATAGTCCAATACCAGACATTTCAGCTCTTCCTTACTCTGAGCCTTCTCCCAAATCCATTTTGGAAGAAGGACTCTGTAAGGTACTTCATGGTTAATCAAACTTCATGTCCATCGTGTCTTGTGCTGATTCTTTTTTGCTTTTCTTTGATTTAGATTCTTTTACGGGTTCTTCCGTTTGTTCTTCCTGGACCTCATATTCGATTGTGTTGTCATCCTCTTCAGGTGTGATATCTTTCATTTCACGATCCTCGTTATCTTCAATAGCAGCCTTTTGCATTTCGACTGTTAGAATGCCCCATTTAGATAAGAGATTCTTCAATACCGTTTTCATAGCCATAGCATCCCAGTCATTCTTCCATCCAAAATCAGATTTACTGAATTTCTTCCGATGCTTCTCTACTTGCTCTCGGGTCCAATAAACAGTTTTTCTAAATCCATTCAGTAGTTCAAAATAAGCTGCATATCCAATGACGGCTTCTGATTCTCTTTGCTCAAAATCGATATCGATTTCCTCTGTAAGGGGATTCCATTTGATCAACTCCCCTTCATGAATCGGTGTGACGTTTATATACCGGTACTGTCCGGTTCTAAGGGCTAATTGAATATAACCTTTATATCCAAGTTGGAATTGTGCCTTGCCCCCATATGGAACAATCCAGGCATACCCTAAATTCTTATCTACTGGAAGATCTAAAGTGGCTGCAATCATCGCTGAAGAGATAACTGACATTGGCTCAGCTTTTTGTAGCATCTTTTCATTGTTGTAAAGGCTAAGGATAGAGGCGGTAAACTGTGTTGCTCGTTTACCTAATACCTCTTCAAAGCGCTTAATCACACTAGGACTAGCTAGTAACCCTTTCATAGTGGAGCCTTGTGTAGAAGGAGCTTGTCCATTCTTGTTAGCTAGTTGAGTTTTAAGAGATTGATTGGTGGCCATTATTTAGCCTCCTTGATATCAAATCGTCTGTAAGCACTCTTTTTGGTTACTTCTTTATATATATTCGGAAACTTCTCTTTTAATAGCTTTGAATCTACTCTATTTGACTCTATCGGCTTCCAGGCTACTTCGTAGTTTGAGCAGAAGCCTAATTCTGCTTCTTTTAATTCATGCTGCAGGTCATGCTGAATATGTTTTTTCTGTTTTTCTAATTCACTAATGGTCTTTTTCAAATCGAAGTACTCAAGGATACGGTCTTTATGTGTACTCTGTAATTCTATGGACTTACCCTTTTCAGCTTTGGTATACTTTTCTTTTAAGTACTTTTCAGCAGCGCTCGATCCGTCCAGGGCTGGGGGATTCCCACCTATTACGTGGTACTCCCAGAAATGCTTTTCAGCTTCGAAAATAATGCTGATCAATTCTTCGTCTCGGTTCACTTCTTTACAGATAAATTTGTTACCGCCTATTAAGACCGCGATGTATGCCTTGGGGTATCCGAGTACTCCTAAGTAATGCTGCACCTGTACCAAATACGATTCAGGTATTTCTTCGCTTTCCCAATCTTTCGCAAGGAACTGATTTGCTGTTTTACACTCAAGTAACGCTTTTTCACCAACAACCTTACGATCAATGTTAGCGATAATGTACTCATGATCAGGGTGTTGAAGGATGGCATTTCTCTTTCGTACCTTTTTCCCCATACGCACTTCAAATTCTTTTGCAACCATATCCTCAAAGAGATTTCCAAAGTAGGCAGCTTCACTTGATGATTCTTCAATAAGTACCTGACCTGTTTTCTCAAGCCATAATTCAAAAGGTGTTTTATATTTATTTAATCCAAGGATGATAGAAGCATCAGAACCCCCAATACCTTTTCTTCTCATTTCTAACCATTCATTACGATCCATATCATTTGTAGTTGCTAATATCGCTGGCATAAATTCCCCTCCATTTGATTTTGTTTTCAATGTACAGTAGAATGTAAAAAACCCTTTAAAGAGGTTTCAACCCCTCTTTCCAACTTGACCTGTGTTCCTAGCACAGGTCTTTATTCTGCTATTGAGAAATGAAACTTACATTTTTCAATCAAGTAATCCTCTAAATTCTCTTCTAAAATGACTTCTCCATTATCGGGATCCGTTATAATTGAATCTCCAACCAAAATCTCCTTCCCAAAATAATCAATTCCGTTGTGTTCTGGCTGAGAGACCATATTGGTGTAGCCGTGTTTCTCTAACCTTGTGATATCCGGATGTTCAAGCATTTGTTTCACCTCCTTAAATTGGTAATGCATGAAATTTGCATTCATATTCATTCACGTTATATAATTCTTTTTGCGCATAAAATAGTGAGATGCAGTAAGCTTTGGTGCCAGCCTTAGCTTGCTGCTTTTTTTGTTTTACTTCTAAGTAAAAGTGTTTTTTCAAATGAAGTAAGCTTTAACCATTCATCTGCTTTGATTTTCAAATCCTTCACCCCTTCCTAGCTTCGATTCATCATGACGTTCACAAATGTTTGAGTAATATGATGTAATTCATCCTGCTTTACTTTTTTCTCTGCCAATCTATCTAGCTCTTTAATGGAGTTTAGTAAATCCACCGTTGATAGCATGGCATCTCTATATTTTCCTTCTTGGATATTTTCCTCAATTGCCTGAATAGAGTTCCAGGAGCCTCTTTGATGTTGAGCTGCCTTGCGTAAATCTTCTTTCTTAAATGTTTGAGTAATCACTTTTGTAACCTCCGAGCTTTTAGGGTTAATCTCCATTGTTTAAAAATCTGTATCATGGAGAATTGATATTCTTTGGATATAAGAGCGACAAGGTTGATCATACTGGCTGCAG
This sequence comes from Bacillota bacterium, assembly GCA_051750565.1. Classification (GTDB taxonomy): domain Bacteria; phylum Bacillota; class Bacilli; order Bacillales; family Bacillaceae_B; genus Rossellomorea. The sequence goes on from JBNJJV010000003.1 coordinate 172,895, forward strand.
CATCTAATACTTCAAAGGCAACCTTTTTCATTTCTTCTCTCTCTGTATCGCTCTGAGATCTTACTGGCTTGTACCAACAAGCTTTTTCAAGATGATCCAGAGCTTCTAGTGATTCTTTTTTAACCAGGAGCATCATGGCTGTGGGATGATGTTCAATGAACTCACCATTTAAATATGGTATTGATACATCCCCAGCTGACTCGTTCCATCTAACGAAGTAGTATTCTTCATCATCAATCGCTTCAGCTGTCAGCGCCCTTAAATCTTTAGGGAAACGCTGTCTCCCCGTTTCGTACTTTGCAATGCTTTCTCTTGAAATCGGAAGCTTAAGTGATAGTTGTTGTTGCGTTATTCCCTGACGTCTCCTTGCACTAGCAAGCTCCTCCCCTTCCATGACTTTCATAAAAGTTGCTCCTTCCTTTACCTATTTAAGGATTTCAATGTTCAGGCTTAGTACATAAAATAAAGTTAACTTGCTTCTTCAGATTTTTGTTTACGTTCTTCGATGATTCTTGGGACAGATGTTTTTAGGAAGTAGCGTAGAATTTTTTTGATTGTTTCATCTGATGGTTGGTTCATTTAGATCACCTCCTTAATAATCGATACATTTTGTATCAACAGAAATAAAAAAAAGATCTGGGAAGAGTTCACTAATGTCGTATTGATAAAATTGTTGAAATTTTAACATTGTATCTCTCCCAGGATTTGAATCTCCTTTTTCAATTTTTCTGACATATACTTCAGAAATCCCAAGAACTTCAGCTACTTGTTTCTGAGTTAGTTGCTTTTGCTTTCTGATTTCAATTAGTTTAACCCGTTTCAATTCCACACCTCCTAAAGAGAATTTGATACGTTATGTATCAATAATGTTAGTTTATATGATAAAAAATGTATCGTCAAGTATTTTTGATACATTTTTTATCATATGTTTAAAACGATAATTTTTGTATCTATAATAGAAGAAAGTACGTTAAAGTACGTATTAAAGTAAGAGGAAGGGTTGCCAATGCTAACAAAAAGATTAAAAGAATTAAGAGGTAAATCAACCCAAGAGGAAGTTGCAGGGAAATTAGGTATATCAAGAGCTCGTTACTCTCACTATGAAAACGGTAGAAGTGAGCCAGATACAGAAACATTAAATAAATTAGCAGATATTTTTAATGTTAGTACAGATTATCTCCTAGGGAGAACTAATGACCCTCAAAAGTCTATAAGTAAAACGGAAATTAATAATACTAATTCTCTTGATGAAATAAACAATCTTGTAAAAGAGTACGGTATAGAACAATTTGGTTTCTTTGATATTAATAAGTGGAAGGATCTTTCACCGGAGGATATTGAGGAGATCAAGAAGCATTTTGAGTATGTTGTTTATCAAGCTAAGCAAAGAAATAAATAAAATCAAACCCTTATTTTCATATGGGGTTTGATTTTATTTATTTCATATACAGTTTAACTTTTAACTCATAATAATTTATTTGAGTTTTTTATGGCCTTATATTTTCTGAATTTACTTTTAATCAAACCTAATTGATTTAGCATAAAGTCAATTACACGATCCCAATAAGCAAGTATTATAAGTCCAATAACTGATAAATTAAATACAACGTAACATACTGCGATTACTTTTTGATCCTTAATATCAAATACCTCTAAAACATCTATGATACCTGACATTGAAAGGACAAGGGAAATGATTATTGCAATAATAGGACCTAGTATACTAAACTGGGTTACTCTTCTTTCCTTCCTTAAATTTATTATTTCTATTGTTCTTTCTTTGTGCTCTTCAAAGATTTTTTCTATATATTTATCTAAACATTTCTCATATAAAAAATCTATTAATTCTCTTGTTGTTGCATATCCATAAAATATTTGATCAGTTTCATACCTAATTTCATAGTCTCTATTTAGGTTTAATTTATACAATTTTCTAAGATTCAATTTATTATTTAGTGATTTTAAAATAAATTTTTTATTTGTATACTTTTTCAATAATAGCTTTTCTATTGCAAAGATATAGTTACCCCTAAATCCAGAGTACATTAATTCATATAAATAGTCTTCATTACCTAATCCTTGATCTTGAAAAACTTTTTCAAAATCTCTTGCAATCAAGTAAATAAACCTATTTTGATTTGCGTATACTTTTAAAACTTCATTTTCTTCTCGACTGATACTATTAATATACTCAAGAATTTTGTCGTCTCTAGGAATAAATGTTTGAGTAGGGGCAAATATCAATTTGTAAATATTTTGAGCCATTTTTTTATTTTCATTTTCTTGAAACATATTTGGAAGATATGATATGTCGCTGATAGTTAATGCATTAAAATTTTCCTGATCACTCTCATATTTAAATACATTATTTTGAAGTATTTCCAAGTATCTTTCTATTACACAACTTACGTTTTTACATTTACCTACTTTTTTATATTCAAACGATGTATTATTTACTTCTTCAACATTGAACATAATACTAGGTAAAAATGCTTCTTTTATTGGGACATTCCACATTCTATCTCCAAAATCATCAACTTCGCATTCGGGAAACCGAATTGAAGCATTTAATATCGAATAACCATGTTGATAAATCGTTAAAGTGATATCAATAAATGAAACTTCCTCATTTTCCCACAGTACTCTAATAGGAAACAGCATAAAATTATTTTTTGTAGTAAGTAAATTTATTCTAGTATGATGCTCTTCAAGAAAATTTGTTTTAGTATATTGATGTAATGCTCTATTTTGAGTATACCAAAGCAAATCTATCACTGTTTTTCTTGTATACTCATAAGGTTGATTTCCGAATCCAGAAAAAGTATATTCATTTTTTTCGACCGTTACAAAATCTCCTCTTATACTTTTACTTAATCCATCATTTTTCTTTCTTAAATATTTTTCTCGATCTAGTAGATGATTAAAAAAAGATTCAGTAAACTCAACCTTTTTATTAACATCAACATTGGAAATTATTAATTTAGAATTTATGAGAGCTTCAATACTTTTTTTATACTTTTTATATAAATCTCCTTTAGTATTATCGAACACTTCAAAGGTATAGAATCTATCAAGTATTCCATTTTTAATTTTTGAGACTTCCATATTAAAATATATTTCTCCTTTAGTTTTTCTTCAATTCAATACGTACCATTTGACCTTGCTCACCAAAAAGATGAATAAGGTTGGAGCCATCAATCAGAGAAATTGGTTTATCTTTTACAAACTCGAGAGTATCTTTCCCAAAATAACTTGTAGTAACAAGAATCCCCTTTGCTGCTCCCTCATTTATCATAGTTCCATAAAGGTCACGCGCAGCTGATACAGGTACCACTTTATTGTATCTCTTTGCCTGAATTACAAACTTCCCACCACGAATGGGATCAGAATCAAATGCTATTGCATCTACTCCACCGTCACGACTTGCTTGAGTTACTTTTACTTCTCCGCCGTTCTCATTAAATATATTTTCAAATAACCCTCTTACTAAATGCTCAAAGTCTTCCCAATCCATATCAGCTAAATTAGGTATAGAGTTTATCTCAGCCATTACATCTTTTGATTCTGTAAACCTTGAATCAAATCGATTAATGTTCATAATTGGTTTTACTGGTGCTAAATTTTTTAATGCTCCTGCACTAATTCCTTTTAAACTCCTAAAACATTCTTTAGGATTAATTCTAGCCAAATTTATGTCCTCAAACTCTTCTCTAGAACTTTGTAAACTAACAATACACGAAGTGAAATCTTGGCCAGTAGCTGAATCTACTCCTTCTATCCAGCCATTAAATATAACTAATTCTAGCTGATTGTTATAAACTGATTCATATAATTCATGAAGCGTTCTCAAAGCAATTTGATAAACTATACCTTCGTAAAATTCTTCAAATTCTTTCTTTTTCATTTCCTTTTGAGAAACTTCTTTACGAGTTTGCACGAATTTGTATTCGGTAATTTTTGGAACCGCTTCTGGGTGGGGGATAACGTAATCTATAATTCCAGTTTTAGAAGATTTGATAAACTTTACATCAAATTCCTTAGAAACAGCATCTGGATAAATTGAATTTTCAAGTACTAATCTAATGTAATCTTCGGTCGCTTGTTCTTCCCCGTTTTCAAAATTACTCTTGAATTCAAGGACTTGATTATTATATTCTTCTTGAGATTTTATGAATTCAGCCTTTTCAATTTCATAAATTTTTTTTGCATTATCATATCTATCTTCATACTCTTTAAGTGCAAAGTTAAACTCCTCATTGGTCTTACTCTCTAGCTTTTCTCTTTTAATTTTTATACTTTTAAAAATCTTCTCGAAAAAGCTTTGATTAGGAACTTTGTTTTTAAAAAGAAAAGTCTTTATATCAGGTTTAACTTCATTAAAATTAAACCTTTTAAAGTTTTCACTTTCTAAAAGTTCATTCCAGTCAACTTTATCATTGTGATCTAATGTATAACTGAGAATGTTCCTATATTCCTCTATCTCACTCAATGCTTGTTCAGTATCAAATTCAGCTTGCTCCTTCATATCTGCAATTAGCTCTTTTTGTCTTTCTCGTTCTTCTCTTTTTCTCCATATTTCTACTTGATTAGTAACTTTCATTTCAAGTTCAGCATGAGTTTTTGCTTTAACTATTTTCGAAAGGCCTAAATAGGAATTATATACTGTTCTTTCATAATAATAAGACATCTATTTCTTCCACCCCTTACAAGATATTCCTACCTATTTATTAGTCTAAATATAGCACAAAATAACTACTAATCTAATATTTACCTGTAAAATTATAGGGCAAATTATAGAATCACATAGAAAAACCTCCTCAAGAATGAGAGGGGTTTAAGATTATTACTGACCATACCAAACCTTATTGTTTTGAATCTGTGTATTATGTGCTGGACGCCAGTAATCTACTGAATAAGAATAATCATAGTTCATTAAAATAAATGGAAACTTATCTTTTTTCCTCATCATGTTTTATTGGTATTATATCAGTCCAATTAATCTCTAAAGCATAAATAATAGGCTCTAGCTTCATGAGAGTAGCATTAGCCTCACCCTTCTCAATCATTGATAAATAGTTTACCGTTAGACCAGAGGCACTACTCAATTCCTCTAATGTTTTCCCCTTATCTTTTCTATAATGTCGGATTTTCCCCCCGACAAATTCTGTGATATTCAATATCTCACAACCTTGTTTAGTAATTTGATGAATCAACTATGTTTTTGGATTAAGCCTTTATACCCAGACTCTTATACTTACTATTCAATAATTCACTAATGTTCTCCTCTACAGTTACGTAAAAAAATTAAATTTAATAATTCTTTCCATTCGGAGGTTTTAAATTGCTTTTCCCCGTAATCGAAGAACCCGTCTCTGATAAAAACATGCTATAAAAGATTCTAAAATGGCTGAGTGTGGTATTCCTTATCCTGATTTTTATGAAGATAATAAACAGACAATGAAGTCAATTTATTTTAGAGAGGTTAAGGATATTTCTTGTCAGAGGTGTATAGAAAACATCAAACCATTTATGGATAATTAAACTTTTTCGGGACTAATAAACGAATTCATTACCCCTTACCATATTGGAAGGGGTTTAAAATCGTTGAAAATACGAACATATGTTTGTATAATGTTACCGAGGTGAGCAAAATGTACCAATTAACATACAGGACCACCGGATTAGAGGATTGGGTTTCGCGGTTCTATATAAAGCTCGGAATAACGAATCCAGATCTAATAAGCGAGGAACGAATATCTAGGTTCCTTGGTATCTATGTGAAGAAGAAACCTATACCAAGTAGCTTCCACGTGATCGGTAGATACCAAGACATTGTAATTGATAGTAGAGAACCGATAGAGAAACACAGGGAGATTTTCTTTCATGAGTTATGCCATATCCTTAGACATTCTGGTGTTCAAACCATTATGCCTGCTTCGTTTAGAGAGCTCCAGGAATGGGATGCAAATCATTTTACTCAGTACGCAGCTATCCCCTATCACATGATTAAATACATACCTATCAATGATCGAGATGTGATTAAACAAATGTCTGATATGTTCTTGGTATCTCCAGAACTATGTGAAGAACGATTGGAACAAATTATTCGAAGGAATCATATTCAAAGAAGCATTTTCTAAATTACCAATCTCTCTATTTTATTGTTCTTAATTTACAAGTAATTTAGTTTTAAAGGAAGTGGTTAAATGAAGGTAGCAGTATATGTCCGTGTAAGTACAACAGAACAAGCATCAGAAGGTTATTCTATCCGTGCACAAACAGACCGTTTAAAAGCTTACTGTGTGTCCCAGGGGTGGGATATATTCGAAATCTATATTGATGATGGCTACAGTGCTAAAGATACAAATAGGCCCAATCTGGAACGAATGATGAAACATATTGAGCAAAACTTGATTGATTGTGTCTTGGTTTATCGTCTGGATCGTTTGACTAGATCCGTACGGGATCTTTATAACATTTTAGAAACATTCGATAACTACGATTGCAAGTTCAAATCAGCCACCGAAGTATATGATACGACCACTGCAATGGGTAGAATGTTCATAACGATAGTGGCTGCATTAGCTCAATGGGAAAGAGAAAATACTGGTGAGCGAATACGTATGGGGATGGAGCAAAAAGCTCGTGAGGGCAACTGGGTAATTAATCGATCTCCTTATGGTTACGATTTGGATAAAGAAAACAAGACACTTACTATTAATGAAGAAGAAGCACTTATCGTAAATAATATATTTAATTACTATCTTGAAGGAAAAAGCACAATTAAAATTGCTGTTGAGTTAAATCGGTTGAATATCCGAACAAGAAACGATGTAATTTGGAGTGGCTTTAGAGTCAACTACATCCTTTCGAACCCTCTTTACATCGGAACCATGAGATATAACTTCAGAGTAAATAAGGAAAATTACTTTGAAGTAGAAAATACTCATCCTCCGATTGTTTCAAAAGAAACATATGAGAATGTTCAAAGGATTAAACAAAGTAGAAGTACATCACATCCAAGGGCAGCCACAAGTAAATTTATTTTTTCAGGAATAGCAAAATGTGCACGCTGTGGATCTCCTCTATCAGGTAAACACGGTTATTCGAAGAGAGGAAATAAAGAATATCGTTCTCGAGGCTATATCTGCAACAGGAAAGTTGTTGGAGAATGTAATCAACGATCTATGGCAGAACGATATATAGAAACTCAGTTCATTAAGTATCTAGACTCATTAAAAATTAATCCAGGTATAGTTGAAGACGTTACTTATGAAGATGAGATTGATGATAGCCAAGATAGAATGAACTTATTAAATAAAGAATTAAATGAAATTGATAAACGGAAGAAAAAGTGGCAATATGCTTGGGTAAACGAAATGATTAGTGATGAAGATTTTTCTATTCGTATGGAAGAGGAAAACACTAAAGAACAAGATGTAAATAAGCAGCTATCTTCTCTTCAACCAGCTGGGGAAAAAATGAACACTGAAGACCTTTCAGAAATTCTCTTAGACATAAAAACAAACTGGTATCAGCTTGATGCATTGGAGAAAAAGATGTTGCTTCAAATGTTCACGAAGAAGATAGTTGTTGATCGAGTTAGTGATCGGTTGAAACCTGATTGTTTGGAGATTAAAGAGGTTGAGTTTTATTAAATTTACATGTTCAAAACACCTAGAAAATGTCTAGGTGTTTTGTTAGTTTCTTCCTCCATTAAAGCGCCCGATTACGGAATAAGCTTAATGCTTTAAAAAGTCCTTGTTTATTGGATATGATACTTAACTGAAGCCACCCGTTACTTGAACAAAGCAGAACAACTTCCCATACTTCAAGAGCGATCTGTTATTTTTTTAAAACTATCCATGTTGCTGAACCAATTCGCTACAAAGAAAATGGATAGAAAAATAAAAAAGTCATAAATCGTCGACCATCCTTTTGGATTGTAAAAATCTATCATTGCAAAAAAATTCATGCCTCCGAAAGCTGCAATTGCAGCAAATATTAAACCTTTTAAAAGTGGCTTAGCTCTTGGTTTAATTTGAAGACCAAACATAATTGCAACAGGAGCTAAAGAAAAATGATAGGGGAGAAATAATAGTGGAGCTATAGGTGAGACTTTCATCGGGTAAGACCACAGCCCATAAGACAAAGCAATAAGATCAATAATTAGTGATAAAATGATGGTTACAAAGCCTCCAATTAGAAGCCGACCTGTACTTTCCTTATCTCTAAACAGAAACCAAAATATCCAAGGAATAATAAATAGTCCGATCCCTAACCACCATTGCCATGTAAACATAAAGGCATTAACGACTGCTTCGGACATCAAATTATTCACTTCAATTAGCTGCTCGTAGGCACTTTCAGTTTGTTTTATTCCTTCTTTAACTGTCATTCTTCAACCCAACTCCACCTTAAAACATATTTATTTTTATATACATCCACGCTTTTACCCCTGTTTTTGCGTGTGTCTTAAGGTTATCTTTTGCAATTTATTTTCCTTTATGTATATGACAAACTTATAACTGTTTTCAATTTTTTCCTCGTTAGTTCGGCAACAAGCAAACCTTCTTCCTGATTGCTGAAAAAAAACATCCTCTCACAAAACAATTTTGAATAATCCTTTCTCTTCTTTAAGAATATGGCCCTTTAATTGAAGATTCGTTGAAACCGATTTACACAATATGTATTATATAATTTTGCATGGTTCTATTATAATGACTGGGTGACCTGTTAAGCTCGCCCTTATTGCAATCTCCGCCGTTTCCCGATCCCGTATCTCCCCCACCATGATAATATCCGGGTCGTGCCGTAAAATCGCTTTCAAGCCGGTGGAATACGTTATCCCGGCTTTTTCATTCACTTGTATCTGTACCATATCCTCATGCATCTTCTCCACGGGATCTTCCAGTGTGATCACATTGCGGTTCAAGGCTGCCGAACAATGGTGAACAAGGGAATACAAAGTCGTTGTTTTCCCACTGCCAGTCGGTCCTGTGAACAAAATGAGACCATGAGAATACATAAGTAGAGCAAGTAATTTTTTTGCAGAGGAAGGATATAGTGATATTTTTTCAATTGGTATTTGATATTTTTGTGGGAGTATTCGAATGACGAGACTTTCTTTTAAATGAGTCGTTGGTAAAGTAGAAATTCTGAGAGATAGGGGGGTGTTTCGGACGGTAAGGCTAAAGGAGCCACTTTGAGGTTTTCGTTTTTCTCCAATGTCCATGGAGGCCATGAACTTTAAATGGGCAATTAATCGTTCTGCCTGATCCGAGTCAATGGTCTGGAATGGAACCAATGCTCCCAGCTTCCTGAATTGAATCAAGTAATCTTTGGTTCTGGGTATTACATGAACATCTGTCGCATCACTGCTGAAAGCTTCTCCAATCATTGCTTCCGATAGGGATTCTACTGAGTGAAATATAAATTGGCACCGCCTTTCTGTTTTCCTAACTTAAGATATACGACATTAATTTACAAAATCCTTCTTTTTCTTGAAATTTTTTCTCACTAAATACTTATTGGAATATTCAAAGGGAAAACTCCTTTTGAAATCATTTCTTCCATTCTCAAACCCGACACCAGTCATTCACAGTTTCTCCCCTCGCCCATATACATAAAAAGAATAAATTTCATAAAATCGAAAGTGGTGACGATATCACATGAGTATATACATAGATTACACCTCTCCGGAAGCACAATTCTCTTTTGATGTTAATAAAAGTCCCTTATTTAAAAAAGACAATCAGTTTTTAATAAATATCTTAGGGGTAAATCAGTTGAATACGTTGGATAACTCTTCCCTTCTTGATATCTATTTAAGTAAACATAATTTTGTGGAACCTCACTACCATCAGAACGCAGCTGAACTGGTCTATTGCATATCTGGTGGAGCTACCGTTTCCATGCTCAATCCATATACGAAACAAATACTGAATTACCGCATTTCTCCAGGACAGGTGGCCAATGTCCCACAAGGCTGGTGGCATTATGAGGAAGCAACCCAAGATCAAACTCACCTATTGGCCATTTTTAATGCGCCTACTCCGGAAGTAATATTAGGTTCAGATATCTTAAAGTTCACCCCTCCAAGTGTCATGGGTACAATTATTGCATGGATGAGAGTGCGTGGATCAAAACGACAGAAAAGGTGAAACCAAGTACTTACATTGGTCCGGGTTGCTTAGAACCTCAAAGGCATTCATCTAAACGACAGTGCCATTTCGCCTATTCACCATACCACTCTCAATACCAGCCAAACCTATATTATTATCGTCAGTGCATTCCAAAAACCATTTAGAAAGCGGGAGGGAACTTTTTATAAAAACAAATGAATAGAATTTTAAAATACAACCATACTATATTTTGTAAAGACAATCCAATGGGCTATAGCCAAGCGGTAAGGCATCGCACTTTGACTGCGACATGCGTTGGTTCGAATCCAGCTAGCCCAGTTAAAAAAGCCATTGAAAACGGCAGGCACTTTTCACATTAAGTAGACTAAACTAATAAGAGGATATTATGTTCAATATATGAGCATATATCCTCTTTTTTCATACAAATTAGCTTATTAATTAGATATTGAAAATATAGTCTAATATGTTTATGATAAATAAGAACATACGTTCGGTTCGAGAGAGATGGAGGACGTAGCCCACAGCGGGAGGCGTAGTGAGGTCTTTAGATCGAGCGTTATATGGATTTTTGGGAGGTGGATATTATGAGGGTACAAGAAGTTCTCATTGAGAATAACGACAAGAGATACATATTACTGGATCGAGATGGATTCCCTCTAATGCCAGTTATGAAATATATATAAAGCATTTAGATATTTCAGGAAAAAGCCCTAATACTCAAAAAACATATTGTTATTCCTTGAACCACTTTTTTACCTACTTAGAAGAGACTGATAAAGATCACAAGTATATTAGGTTAGAAGATTTAGTAGAGTTTGTGGGGTGGTTAAGAAGTCCTTATGAAAGTTCAAAAGTCACTCCATTTCACCAAGAGAAAGCAAAGCGAACGGAAAAAACAATTAATCTTACAATTACAGTTATAGCAAACTTCTATGATTACCTCTACCGAAATGAAGATGTACAAAACGATATGATGGAAAAGTTAATGAAACAAGTATTTACAGGAGGTTTCTCACGTTACAAAAAGTTCTTACATCATGTAAATAAGGACAGCAATCAATCAAAAACATACTGAAATTAAAAGAGCCACGCAAAAAAGTAGATACACTTACAAAAGAACAAGTAAAGCAAGTATTAAAAGCAACCACTAATATACGAGATAAGTTCTTAATCCAATATATTTTCGTTCGATATCGTGGTCAACGCAAAGGGAAACCATTTACTCAAAGTTTTTTCAAGATCAACTAAATAAATTAGCAAAGCAAAAGAACATTAACGATGAAAATGGGAACTTATTTCATTTCAAAGCTCACCAATTCCGACACACCTATGGTGTAAAAATGTTAAATGGTGGTGCAGATATTCTTACAGTACAAGAGTTATTGGCTCACGCATCTCCCGAAATGACATTAAGATATGCCAAACTATTAGATGATACGAAAAGAAAAGTGTTTGAATCAGTGATAAAGCAAGGAGTTTTTAGTTTTGACATAAACGGTGATGTACAAGAAATTAAAGCAGGAGAATAAATACCAACAGAAATATTAGATGCCTTATGGCAAGATCACAAGTTAAATGCGATGGACAACCCTTATGGAACGTGTCACGCTCGTTTGAATGGAAATTGTCCTCATATGGAAGCACCACCATGTCTAGCTTGTGGTGATAATCACACCCCATGTAAAGACTTAGCAGTAGGGTTTTCAGAATTAGATAAACAAAAGTATGAACTTCACATAAAAAGCAATTGAAATAGCAAAACAACGGGGCCGAAAAGATATTGCGGAGAAAAACACAAAGAATCTACAACGTTACCAGAACATTTTAAATACTCTCCAAGAGGGAAATGTTATCTTTGGTAGACAAGAGCGGATGAAACGAAAGTTAGGTGTTAAAAATGGCCGAATATGACCGTTCTGCACATTTGAAAGCGATTCATGCCAACCGTAAGGCTAACACCTATCAGAAGGTGGATGAAGCCATTAAAAGGCTTATAAAGGCTAATGAAAAAATAAACTTTAACAGTGTGTCCAGTGAAGCTAATGTATCAAAAGCAACACTCTATAACAACAAGGACTTCCGTACGAGGATCGAAACATTACGAGAATAGCAATCCCCAAACAAGTGAAACGAGAAATGAACGAAAGCAATAAGGATGCCCTTATCGCCTCTCTAAAAAGGAAGAACAAAAAATTGGAGGAAGAGAACAAGCAACTTAGAGAACATCTAAAAGTAGCTTATGCAGATGTTTACAAAAAGTTATGAAGGAGAACGTTGTTCCCTCCTCTTCCTCACTACCGAAGCATAGTCGAAGAATCCTGATTGATTTTTGTTCAGCAAACGGGCCAGATTGTGGAGTAACTCTTTTATTACGTAGTAGACCCAAAATGTGCAACTAACTTAATTATAAATACTATGAAATACAAGAAAAAAATAGCCTACATTTCATTAGTATGTAGGCTAGGGAAGATGAGTTAATCAGTAATTAATTTTGAATAAATACTTAGATCAATAAACTTTCCTTTTGATTTTTCGCACTTTCTCATTGTTCCTTCGAATGTAAAGTTTAACTTTTGTAAGACTTTTATCGAATTGATGTTTTCAGGTTCAACTTTTGCTTCTATTCTATTGAATTTTAATGAATTAAACGCATAATCCGTTAAAGAGAAAATGGCTTCTGGAGCGTATCCCTTGCCCCAAAAAGCTTTACTAATATCGTAACCGATTTCTACTTTGGCGTTTTCGAAATCTAAAGAATTATAACCACAAGAACCGATAATTTCATTCGATTCTAATTCAATTATTGAATAACGAACAGCTTTGTTTTCCTGTGATAACTTATCAAGTAATTCAATCATATCTTTTGCTTGACTTTTATCAGTGAAACTATTGATGTTCATAAACTTTGTAACTTCTGGATCAGACCAAATTTTAAACAAGTTTGCCGAGTCTGATGTTTTCATTTTTCTTAGAAATAATCTTTCGGTGTATAGTTCTTTAATCAATATTTTTACCTCCGTTATATTTTTATTTTGGGGTTAAGATATTGATATCTGCGCATAGTTCAATCCCTTCATGTTTCAAGATAGTTTTATTATACAAGTTATAAAGGATGAAGCAAGAATGTTTTAAAGATTTGGTTATGTCACAGTACGACGATATTATGTAGTAGCTTATTCCAGAATAGGGCGCAATTGCTGCAGATGGTTATTACATATGAAATTGGATTTAATTTGATATTATAGAAAGAGGCTGGCTCTTTGAAGTACATAGAATGTGGAATCGGAAATAAATGGCTAGTAAGAACTGAAACAGAAATGGAAGATGGTACAGAATTTGAAGATAAAGGGATTATTGGACCAATTAAGTTCCAGTCAATATACATAAGGTTGTGGATAGGAAAAACAGTTTTAGTTTTAGACTCTAAAGGATGGATTAAAGCGTATGAAGAAAAAACGGAAAGAATTTAAACTAATTTTGGGTATTGTCAGTCTTTAAGAGTATTCTACAATCGGGAGTTTTTGTTAAATATCTGACGTATGGATATTTAAGAACGATCTTCCATTAAAGGGCGCGATTGTGGAATAGAAGTAAAAGATCGATACATATTAGTCATGTCTAATATGTATCGATCTTTATTTTTTATGGCTTTTTACAATATAGGTCTTGATCAAAGTGCCTGCCGTTTTCAATCTAACCAATGTATTTTTATTAGCTGCTTTTCTTTAACGATCTGTTCTTGTTCGCAAGGCCTTGTAATCCCTCTGGATTGTAGCCGACCACCAGCTTTTTACCGTCTGTTAGCAAGGGTCTGCGGAGAAGTTTTGGCTCTTCAATAATTAATTTAATCACTTCTGATAGAGGTAAATCGTTCACATCTTTACCTAAGTCTTTGAAGGTTTGGCTTCTTGTCGCCAATATTTCATCGAGTCCATCGGTTGTTAGGGTTAGAAGCTCCATCAGTTCTTTATGTGTAGGTTTCTCTCTGAATAGATGTCTTTCATCAAAATCAACGGAATGGGCAGTTAACCATTTTTTGGCTTTTCGGCAAGAGGTACAGCTTGGATAAGTAAAAAATGTCAGGTTATTCACTTTCATGACCTCCTTAAATTTAAACTTGCTTGTTTATGAGTCATTAAACATATTGTACATTATTTGTATAACTTTTGTGTATTTATATCCCTTGAGAATTTGTGAACTTTTTATAAACGCTGAATTAATCAAGCTATAATAGGTTTTCCATTCATATCCATTCTTTTTCTTGAGGCTTATAATGGAGTTATTAACCACAAAATTGAGGTGTTTCATGAATGGATATGACACTGAAGGTTACAAGCGTACTTTCAGACCCGACCCGGTATTCCATTTACTTGTACATTAGTAAGAGAAAACATGAGCTTTCAGTTCAAGACATCGCCGAAGAGTTTCATATTCACCCGAATGTTGCCCGTCTACACCTATCAAAGCTTGAAGAAATTCGAGTGTTGCAATCAGAATATGTAAAGACCGGCAAAGGCGGGAGGCCAGGCAAACGATATATCCCTTCTGAAGAAGTCGTGCAGTTATCATTTCCTCCTCGTGACTTCCGTTTACTTAGTGATCTCACCCTCTCCTCAATAGCTAAGCTGGGAGAAGAAGGTTTTAGGGTTCTGGTGGAGACAGGATATGAGTACGGTAAAGGCTTGGTGGACCACTACCTTGAAAGCCATAACCTATCCTTAGTTGAGGTAACTCAAGCTGAAAAGTTGCATGTTTTATCAGAAATTGCCAAATCGATCGGCTTAACTTTAGATGAGTCAATCAGTGATAAAGGTCAAGTTAAGTTCCACTATGATCATTGCCCTTTTAATGAAAATGCTCAGCTGGAACCCGTGTTCATATGCGGTTTACACAACGCATTATTAAAAGGAATGTTTGAAACTCTATACTCTGTGGAAGAATTTAAACAAGAAGAAAATATGATAAATGACTGTTCCACGTGTAGATATCACGTAATCGTCACAAACTAAAAGCAAACGGATATTTACTTTTATGGTAGTATTCATTTATAATATTGAATGATGGACTTAGGGTGCAAAGGAGGGTTACATATGGATCGTATGTTTAGAGTTCTTGGATTTTGGACTGGTATTTTTGCTGTAATGTTCTATCTTGGTGATATGACCACGACATCATTAATCTTTTTAGGCCAAACAGGATTCTTCATTATGCTTAGCTATTTAAAACTGTCCGAACGTATGTATATTTACATTTTCGGTGCTTACTTAACAGTGTTCTTTGCTGGATTTACTTATTGGACGACCTTTATGATGACTCCGGGTGCAGGAGGACACTAAAAAAATTCCCTTTAGCTTATGGCTAAAGGGGATTTTTTTGTGCATGTTAAAATCCATTTAAAAATGGATTTGAATCCATCTCATCTTCAATCGATGTTTCCGGACCGTGACCAGGTAGAACCGTCGTAGTCTCAGGCAACGTTAACAACTTTTCATGAATGCTTGCCAGCAGCTCTTTATGATTTCCTCCAGGCAAATCGGATCGCCCGATACTGCCCATAAATAACGTATCTCCTGCTAATACGATTCCACTTTCTTGTACATAATAAGAAATACTACCAGGTGAATGACCAGGTGTTTCAAATAATTGCAGCTGAAAATCACCAATGGTCAGGTGTTTTTCATTAGTTAATATGTAATCAGCAGGCTTAAGTCGAATCAGATCACCCATCATGAATAATTGAGATCCGTTTAATGAAGGATCCAATAACCACTTCGCTTCTTTCTCGTGAACATATACCGGAATGCTAAAGTTGTCACGTACTTGATCAACTGCTCCAATATGATCAAAATGAGCATGGGTAAGGAGAATGGCTAACGGAGTTAACGAATGATTCTCTAACCACTGAATCAGCTTATCCCCTTCTCCACCCGGATCCACGACCAAGCATTCATTTTTTGTGTTCCATAGAATATAGCAGTTGGTTTGTAAAGGGCCTAACGGAATTTGTTTCCACTGCAACGTCTCCACCTCCAAATGTGATACTATTATTGTAGCAGAACTTATCCCCTCATAAAACATGGTGGATAAAGCGCCACGGAAGTGTCAAATTTTTGACCTCGACAAACAGAGGAAAAAAATATAAAATGTTAATGAGTGCATTTATGTACATATGGTTATTAGGTAGTAAAACGCATTTTAATGAAAGGGGTCATATAAATGGGTCTTGTAATTATTACAGCATTGGTTACATTATTAGCTTTGTTTGCGGTAGTAAGCACTTTCAAAAACAAGAACGCTATGGGAATTCTTTTCTCACTGGCAACATTAGGTGTTTTTGGTTGGTTTACAATTATGACTGTCCTTCACTCTGGTTACCCAGGTGGGCATTAATTAAACAAATGAATCATCATAAAAAAGCCTTCCGTTTCATGACGGAAGGCTTTTTTACTTTGGATCTTTTCGTAAAGTTTGTGGCTATCTTAGAGAAGAAAGTAGTAGTTGATTTCCGCTCAGGAGGCTCGGCCGAACGCTAGCTGCAAGCGAAGCAGTTCCCCTCACCATCCAGCACATACTGATTGACAGAGCTCAAGCAGACCTTATGAAAAAACCAACAATCTTTACGAAAAGAGCCTTTACTTTTGATTAGGGTACTCGAAAGTTATGTAGGCACTAAAAAGTACCCTATAGTCAATTACAATGGGTACGTTATAATAGAAATATGTTTAAGCCGATTAGGATAATAGCCAATGTAGTAGCCTATCCTATATGGAAAGATATCGTGAGGGAACGGAGGTTTACTAATGAAAAAATATAATATACCTGTGGAGGCTTCCTTAGAAGTCATCGGGGGAAAGTGGAAAGTTGTGATTCTCTGTCATTTGATTAAAAGCAAGCGAAGAACCAGTGAATTGAAGAAACTAATGCCTGGAATCACTCAGAAAATGCTGACGCAGCAGCTAAGAGAGCTCGAAG
Source organism: Bacillota bacterium (assembly GCA_051750565.1). Lineage (GTDB taxonomy): Bacteria > Bacillota > Bacilli > Bacillales > Bacillaceae_B > Rossellomorea. Next base: position 190,012 of record JBNJJV010000003.1, read on the forward strand.
CAGATGGAGTCATCAATAGAATTATTTACAATCAAGTTCCCCCGAAAGTAGAATACGAATTAACTGAGTATGGATGGTCGTTAAAAGGACCTTTAGATATGCTATGTGCATGGGGAGAACAGCATATTGAGAAAACGTATCCTGACAAAAGCGAAGTGTTGGTGGATAGTGAGGAAGCATAGTTCAGAAAACCAAAGGGGTGAGTATCTTTAAGATACTCACCCCTTTGGTTGCTTATCGTTCGAGTTGACGCTGTACAGAAGATAGCTTTCCTTCCATTGTCGTCTTCTTATCACGGCGATCATCAATTCGAATATTTGTTGCTACCCGTTTGATCCCCTGTTGGAAAGGCGATTCATGAATGTCTTGTATGACCTGAAACAAAACAGGAAGATCCCCCTCGATGATGGTATTCATCGGAGTTAGTTGAAAACGGATTTTCCCTTTTTCCTCATACTCTTTAAGTATTCTATGTAAGTCCGCTACATAGGAACTTACACTTGATGATTCCGTCCCGATTGGAATGACTGTAACATCAACGATTGCCATTAAAGATCTGCTCCTTCTTCTTTCAGTAGTTGAATGATGGTTGAGTCAGTCAAATCGATTACTTTCTCAAGTTGATTTCCATATAAACAATAATCCCCATTTGGTGAACACTGAATAGGTTCTAAAGGAAGATCCTCAAAAAGAACCATTTCTCCTCCAGAAACCGTATCCCATTCTTCTAATGAGAATGTACCAGAGTAAGTATCAAAGGAACCCGGTTCATTTGCCACGAAAGTAATCAACTGACCCTTCCCTTCTATCATATCATAATGAGGAATTAACCAATCGGAATAACGACTCAACAGATCTACAGTAAATTCTGACTGAATCTCTCCATCTGAGGTAATGAATTGATACGCAAACGGACCTTCTGCTTCACGAGAAAAGATAGATAAAAGAGAATCGTTAAATTGATTGAAATGAACGCTTGAATCCACAATCATCTCCTTCCCACCATCGAGAATATTCTGGGTTATGAGTGGAGCCGCAACGCTGATTTCTTCCGTATTCCAATCTTGAAAAAGAATGGAAGATTTCGATTGCCACTGCACAAATGGCTGTTCTACTTCAATAGGATTCATTGTTCCCTTTTCTACATCAATATGAAATACTTGAAAGCTCCAATCTTCCCTGAAGCTGGTCATTAGCAAAGCACTATCATTAAACTTGTTCCATGAGTGAGTCAGTTCGTAGGATGGGATGTCTTCTTGAAATTGCACCTCTCCTGCTCTGTCTATAATCGTCACCCGGGCTGAATACGAGGCAGGTGCAGAATGAATGAGTATTTTTTCCTTATCGGGTGAAATGCTTGCACTCACAAATGATGAAGGAACACCATAGATTTTCGTATTGCTTCCATCATAGAGATTGTATATATATAACGAAGATAGACCATCATCATTTTGTACGGAAAGAATCTCTGAATCTGAAAGCCAGCCTATGTTTTCTTCAAAACTTTCATGAACAAGAGTTCCTGAAACGACTTCCTTTTTTTCAGTTTTCTCTTTCTCGGGGGGAGAAGTTTGAGTTTGTTCAGATTGACAAGCTGACAGCCACAGTATACTTAATAGAAAAAACAGCAAAACACTTACCTTTTTCTTATTCATACCCTTCTCCCTTCCCTTAATTCATTCCATAATAATTAGTACGTTTAAAAGCAGAAAATGTTTCAAAATTATTAAAAAAACATTACAAAAATTCAAAAAGTGATGACCAGATGTTCACTCACACACCATTTGGGTCATCACAACCTGTTATTCTTTAAATAGGATGATGATTTATTTTACTCCTGAATTTTACTTTCTACAATAGATATTTATGGAACCTGCCAAAAGATTTTTCGAGTCATTTTTTATGATTCAGTCGAATTTTATGGTAGTCTTGTCTCCTCTGGTCGAACAGCCTCCGCTTTTGTTTCATCCAGCTACGGCGGCTAGCCCCTCGAGGTCATAAGTCAATCCTGCCAAAAAGGCAAAGAACTCCTTTCCGGCAGGTTCGTCTTATGCTTGTCGGGGCTGTTCAAGCAGCCTCCGCTTTTGTTTCATCCAGCGGCGGCTTCGCTTCTGTTAGTACCAACGATAGATGGACACGAGGAAGATTCCGAGCATATCTTGGTAGATTTCGTTGAATTGAGAGAGGGGCAGCGGATTTATTCCTTTTCCTAACTCTATGGTAAACCCCGCTTTCTTGAAGTCTTTAATGAACCAATCCTTGTAACCCGCGTAGCTATCCACATACCTTACGGATTCATACCCGCTTACTATGTTAAAATCTTCTGCCAGCTTTGAAGCTTCGGGCGGCTCTAAGCCCTCATAGCCCCAGTAAAATTCCTTCCCTTGAGTGTGGAGGGCAAGCAGCCGGTCGAACTTTTCCTGTCGGGCCAGTTTTGCCATAGCGACTGTTTCAGGTTCTGAAAGAGGCTTATATCCTGGGAAATCTCTCGGAGCTGGTGCTTTTTCTTCCTTTCTTTCTTTTTCTACCTCCCACTTGGCAGGGAATTGGTTATTCAGGTCTACTCCTCTTATATTTGCTTTCCAGCCTGTAAAGTCGGAACTTCCCCGATTGATTTCGATTAATTCTTTTCGTTTGTCTTTCGGAGGACCATTCAAAACGAGATCTACTCCATCTGGATTAACCATAGGTACAAACGATATTGTCACTACTTCATATAATGGGAGGGTTTGAATTCCTCTCATAAGATTTCCATTCGTTAACGATAATAAATAGTCATTAATGAACGTCATTAATACGGAAGTGGTTATCCATTCATTTGCATGAAAAGATGCATCTATGTGAACCTTTTTCTTTCCTATTCCAACTCTCATTTCAATGAGATCTTTTCCAAGGACACTTTCGCCGACCGAGTTTAATTTGATGAACGGATAGACCTCTTTTAATTTTTTCACATCTTCTTCGAATGTTTCAGAGCTATAGGCTTGTTTCCCATTGACTATCGGATATACCACTCTTGATGGCAGAAAAATGCTTGACCCTATTTGTAAACGGTTAGGATTAACTCCTTCGTTCAATAGGAGTAAGGCGTCTACTCCAATATTCCGCTGCTCGGCAAGCGTCCAAAAGGAATCTCCTCGTTTAATTGTATGGTTTTCTTTTCTGAATCCAGGGAGTTCTATCTCTGTACCAATCTTCAATCCATTCGGATCAACAGAAGGGTTCGAATCAATGATTAATTGGATTGGAATATAAAACAGCTGGCTATAGTACCAAAAAGAATCGCCACTACGAACTTTCACTTTCATGAAGGAACCTCCCTATTCATACGTCCTTACTTACATGTATGAATGGTTCTATAATTCATGACAAAAAAAGCTTGCGAATCTCTTCGCAAGCTCTGTCTTACTTATTCATCATGGTCTTCGTTTTCACCATAAAAGCGAAGGAGGTCTCCATTAATGATCTTATCGGAGTATTCCAGCTCCTCATTTACACGCTCTTTGTATGGCTCACAGTATTTCATATCCGTTGTTTCTTCGGATTGTTTATTCCAGCACTTTTCACCTGCAAAAACATAGTCCTCAGTGATGAATCGACCATCACGCAGAATGGCCAGATCTTCATGCTGACTGGAGAATATATCAGAACCAAACTGGATATCTTCCTTCGTGTCGATTCCTAAAAGATGCATAATCGTTGGTTTTAAGTCAATTTGCCCTGAAACTTTAGAAATGGTCTTCCCTTCCTGTCCAGGAACGTGAATGATCATTGGAACCTGTTGAAGCTGTGTGCTTACAAATGGCGTTACTTCTTTACCTAAATATTGACTCATGGCCTTATTATGGTTTTCAGAAATACCATAGTGATCTCCGTACATCACGATAACAGAGTTTTCATATAAACCTGATTCCTTTAAGTCTGTAATGAAGTTCTTTACAGCTTCATCCATGTAACGAACAGTTTGGATATAACGATTGACCGTACCATCTTTGGATGTGTAAGGGTCGATAAGCTTATCTTCTTCATCTAATGTGAATGGATAATGGTTCGTTAATGTAATCATCTTCGTACTGAACGGTTGAGGCATCTCTTTCATATGCTCAACAGATTGCTCAAAGAATGGGATATCCTTCATACCCCAGTTAACAGAATTCTCTTCCGTTACCTCATAATCCGGTAAAGAGTAGAAGCGTTCGTATCCTAAGGAATCATACATAATGTCACGATTCCAGAAGCTTTTGTTGTTTGCATGCATAGCGGTTGTATAGTATCCATTTTCACCAAGCTTTTCCGTCATGGATTCAAACTCATTTCCTGAATGAGTGAAAAATACTGCTCCCCGGTTCAATGGGTAAAGGGAATTATCGAGTAAAAACTCTGAGTCAGACGTTTTCCCTTGCTGAGTTTGATGGTAAAAATTATTGAAGTAATAGCTTTCACCAATAAAGTCATTCAGGAAAGGGGTAATTTCCTGACCATTCATTTCGCTATTAATGACAAAATTCTGTAGTGATTCAAGTGATACGATGATCAAGTTCTTGTCCTTTGCCACACCAAACATTTCTTTATCAGGTTCGATATAACTTGCGCGAACATAATTATCAATATCCGCTAGTTCACTGCCGTCTGCCATTGCTCGTTGAGCGGAAGACTTTGATTGTAAGAAAATATCATACACATGGTAATTATACGTTCCAATATTCTTTACTAACATTTCACGATCGAACGTTCTTGTCAGCAGTTGTGGTCGTTCCGATTCCGCCAAGCCTAGGTTAAAGAAAACAAGGGCCGTGGCAACCAGGAAATACGCACGTCGATTGGCTCTGCTGTAGTTTTGCAGAGAGAACCATGTTGGCTTTAACTTGATGATAAGAATTAACACAATGACATCTGTAAAATAGAATAAATCCTTCCAGCTCATAATTGCGCTGGCACTCGTACCTAAATCAGAGAAATTGCTTGTTTGAAACAGGACGGGGAGTGTCAAAAAGTCATCAAAGAATCGATAGAAAACAACGTTTCCGTATAGAATAAACGAAAGGACGAAGCTGGCAGCGATAATATAGCGGGTGCGAGACTTATCCTTCTTAAGAAGTAATCCTACTCCGAAGATAAAAAGTAAGAAACTTAGTGGGTTGATGAAGAGTATAAGTTCTTGGAGTGTATTCTCTATCTTTATATCAAAACTAGTTTTATAGACAATGTACGTTTTAACCCAAAGGAGCAATGCAGCGATGATAATAAGAGAAGCCTTTGGTGTCTTTTTCGATTTCATTTAATCAACCTCCTTGCTACAAACGGTTCATTCGTATGTAACAAATTCATGTAATATTTCATTGGTAAAATTAGGTAATACCAGGCGTCAACCTTGACTTATCTTAATACTTTTTTTACAAAACGTCAAACTCCATTTCACATCGATCATGTACAATGATTATTTAAGTCTTATTCTCTTACCCATACTATTAGACGATTGAAACCGTTGAAAGTTTCAAAATAACTATATTTTTTCAAAACAGTTCCTACGTCCCTGGGTCATAAAGACTAGTTGCGACCTTTAGTAGAATCATAGAAAAAAGAACCCTCCTTTACAGGAAAGCTCTTTCCCCAATAATTATGCAACTTATTTTTATCAGATTTTATTCTTTACTAACCAGGCTGCACCGATCACACCGGCGTCATTTCCAAGTGTAGCGATGCTCAAGTTTGTTGAAGTACGGACTGTAGGAAATGAAAATTGCTTGAAATATTTCACGACCGGGGTTAATAAGATCTCACCCGCTTTGGACACTCCTCCACCAATGACGATCTTTTCAGGATTCAGGGCATTTCCTAAATTTGCGAGGGACAACCCTAAATAGAAGGCTAATTGATCAATGACTTCAAGAGCAAGTTCATCATGTTCTCTGGCTGCATCAAAAATATCCTTTGCACTGACTGTTCCATGGGACTCTCTTATCCCTCGTAGAACAGACGTTTTCGTTGTCGCATCCAGTTTTTCATGTGCGAGACGAACGACTCCAGTCGCAGAAGCAACCGTTTCCAAACAACCTGTCTTCCCACAGTTACACTGGAACCCACCTTCAGGAACAACGGTAATATGCCCGATTTCACCACCTGCACCTTTCACCCCGTGCACGATATCTCCATTGGTTATGACTCCCCCACCAACACCTGTTCCAAGTGTCACACAGACGATATCCTTGGCTCCGTCTCCTGCACCTTTCCACATTTCACCCAGTGCCGCGCAGTTTGCATCATTATCAATAACAGCTGATAAACCTGATTCCATTTCAAGTAAATCTTTTAATGGCGTATTCTTGTCCCAGCCTAAATTAACGGCTTCGTAAATAATCCCTTTCGCCATATCGACAGGTCCCGGCGCACCCATTCCGATTCCGACTAGTTTATCTTTTGATTGATCTAAGTCTTCAAGCTTCTTATCAATCGCTTTAGCTATATCTACAATAATATTTTTGCCATTCTCTGATTTATCAGTAGGGATTTCCCATTTATGTAAGAGCTCACCGTACTTATTCAAGAACGCGATTTTTGTCGTTGTTCCTCCTAAATCTACACCGACCAACCATTTTTCTGTCATCTTTATCACCTGTCCTGTTTTTCTTTTTCAATTTCTATTTCATGTCGCAACAAAAACAAAGCTGTTTGAAAATCCCGCGTGTCGATCAGCTGAGATTGATAAAGTTCTATTAGTTCGCCTTCCATTAGTTGCAGGTCAGAAAGACGATGCCCAACATAGATAATGGTTCCATAACTTTTTAATAACTGTTGGATATCATAAATCGTTTTCATATCATACACCCTGCTTTCTATCATTCACATTAAAGTATAAGTGAAAATTCCTATCTTCTCAATACGCAGCTATCAAGTATACTAACTAGGCTCTTTTCATAGAGGTTGTTGTTTTGTAACATAAAATCAGCAATGACCTCTATAACTAGGGTGTGCTAGATGGTGAGGGGAACCGCTCCGCTTGCAGCTAGCGTTCGGCCGAGCCTCCTCAGCTGAGCCGAACAGGGTCTCGCCACGCCCGTACTTCCGCCGGAGTCTACGCAGTTCCCCTCACCATCTATAAGAAAGTTCGTGAGAGAATTTAATTGTGACAAAAACCTCAAGCTAAACGAAAACAGCCTTTCTAAAGATTTTTTTACGACTTTTTAGAACCTTGGGGCTTCTTACATTGACAAATCGAAGGATCGTTTAATTCATTTGGAATCTATCTATACTTATAGGCAGTAAGAATGTAGCACAGAGTGGATTGGAGCGGAAGGCACTTGACTCCTGCGGGAAATAGAGGAAATGTCGAGACCCCACAGACGGAACGTCGAGGAGGCTCGACTTCCTCCCCGGGGAATCTTGTGCCTGGAGCGGAAAGGAACGCTCAACATTTTGTACACAAATCACTTATTTAAAACATAAATTTATGTTTTTTGGAAGTTGTACAAAACCTATGGGCGAGACCCAGCAGGAGCAGAACTACAAGAAGGCTCTCCGCCCGCCCCGCGGAAAGCGAGCCCCTGTAGCGGAAACCAATTAGCAACAAAATTTACGAAAGTAGCCTATCTAAAAATAAAGAGACCTCCTTAATGGAATATCCAATAAGAAAATCTCTTTAACTTGATATTAACGATCGGGATCTTTCGGGTGTAGGAAACGCGGTCGTCTGTTTTTTAACGGCATAGGCGAACGCAGGAATACGTCCCGGAATGCTCTCAAATTAAACGGAATAAATGGCCACATATACGGAATATCAAAGGAATTCATTCTTGAAAGCATAATAATCCATAGCAGTATACCCACAACAAATCCGTACACTCCAAACAATGCAGTGCAAATCAATAAGAAAATCCTGACTAACCGGTTGGCTAAGCTCATCTCATAGCTTGGCGTTGCAAAGGTACCGATTGCTGCAATGGCGAGGTAAAGAATGACTTCGTTGATAAAGAGACCAACTTCCACCGCCACTTGTCCAATCATTAACGCAGCAACGAGACCAAGGGCCGTAGCTAACGAAGAAGGGGTATGAATGGCAGCCATCCTTAGAATATCAATCCCGACTTCAATGATTAAAAATTGAAGGAATAATGGGACTTCCCCTACATCATTTGGCCCCACATAACTCATTGCTTCCGGCAATAGTTCAGGATGAATGGCAAATAAATAGTAAAACGGCAGTAAGAAAATCGAACTCCAAACAGCGATAAACCTGACAAAGCGCAAGTAGGCTCCAACTGAAGGCTTATTCCTATATTCTTCTGCATGCTGAAGGTGATGCCAAAAAGTTGTCGGTGTAATCAAGACACTCGGTGAGCCGTCCACCATAATAATGACGTGTCCTTCATATAAATGTGCAGCAGCTGTATCCGGCCTTTCCGTATACCGGACCATAGGATATGGATTCCAGTGTCGCCCGGCAATAAACTCTTCCAGTGTCTTCTCTCCCATGGGAAGACCATCTGTGTCGATTTTCGATAGGGAATCTTTGATTTTATGGACTAAATTTGGATCGGCAATATCTTCTATATAGCTGACGACTATATCGGTTTTTGATCTTCTCCCAATTTGCATATATTCCATTCGAAGAGAAGGATCACGAACTCTTCTTCTTGTCAAAGCAGTATTAAACACAATCGTCTCGACATACCCGTCCCTTGAACCTCTCACCACCCGTTCGATATCTGGTTCCTGAGGTCCTCTGACTGGATACGTTCTTGCATCAATCATAATGACCTTGTCAATACCATCCACCACAAGGGCTGTGGGACCTGCCAATACTAAGTCAATCACTTGGTTCAGATCATCCACTTGCTCGATCTCTATGTAAGGAATGTACGTCTTCAATAATTTCTCTAACGTATCTTCTTCTAATTGTTCAGGACTAAGTCCCGACAAGAGCTTCATAAGATAATGCATAATATCATCTTTAACAAAGCCATCCACTAAAAACATCGCCATTTTTCTCTCAGCATACTCCAGATCCAATTGAATGACATCAAAGCTTTTGTCTACTGCTAAGGTATCCCTTAGATAATTGGTGTTTTCTTCAATCTGAGTAGAGACAGGCTTTTTCTTTTGATTTGTCATTAGCCTTCACTCCCAATACCTTTACATGAATTTCCATCTTTACCATCCTAGACAAAGCAGCTAGAAAACATACATCCTATCATATTGATATCTTGCGCTTCATACTATTTACTAAATGGACATACTACTGGAGTGAACGAAATGAAACAAAGACTAAAAGAAGCCATGCCCTTTCTTGTCATCATGTGCATTGTTGCTCTTGGGATTCAATTTGTTTACAAGCCCCAAACAGAAGAAAGCATTATTTTTTTCCCGATAAATGAACATGTTTCCTATGAATCTGCCACTACAATTCTAATGCTTCAACCCGAGAAGAAAAATGATCATTATGAGGTAAACTGGAAGGTATCTTCAAAGCTTGATACACCTGCCTATTTACGTCAGGATGTCGGCTTTTTATTTATGAACGGGAGACTAAAAGGACTCATGAACGAATGGGAACAGGACACCGATCAAATTGTTGAAGAATCAACCATAAAGGGAAAAGAAAGTAGTCTTCTTCAAGCTGTGTCATTCCACTATTCTGAAATTCATGAAACGGAAACAGATTTTACAAGTGCTCAGAAAATGTCTGAAGATACATTGTATGTGATTGATTCGAACTTCAGCCCTTTAAATGCCTTCCGACAACCCGGTACAGATGCAGAAAAAGAATGGAAGAACATACTGGACAAAGTGACCTCTCAACAGCTTGACTATCTCTGGGAAAAGGCAACCGCATCCATGCAAATCCCTATGGAAGACTATACATCCTTTCCATTAACCCAACTTCCTAAATTAGAAAATCAACCTTTGGAAGGATTCGCCGAGCAAGAATGGGAACGTGTAATCGGAAACCTATGGGAAGGACTTTATAAAAACTATTATTTAGGAATAAAAAAAGAGGACGGCTCTGTCATTGAGTCAATAGACAGTGCCATCCCACTTATATTAGTGAAAAATGATCGAAAGGAAGTTCTCGTGTTGCTGATTGATAAGAACGGAGAAGCGTCTTTACTTAAACAACAGATTTCCATTTAAGTGTTCTCCTGTAATTCTTTATAAAGCTTTTCATAATTTTCATCCTGCCTATTTAATTCATAGGCTTTTTTGGCATGAACAAGAGCTTCCTTTCTGTCGCCAGAGTCGATCAGAATTAACGCAAGATTGTAGTGAGCTTCATGAAATTCAACATTTTCTTGGATCGCAGCTCTCAAATGATCTTTCGCTTGTGCTAATTTGTTCATCTTGATTTCAGCGTATGATAGGTAGAAATATGTCTGAGCATTTGGTGAACCTTCTTCAACCACAGGGACAAGAATATTTTCCGCTTCCTCCCACTGTTGATTTGAAATCTTTTCTTGAGCCACGCCATTCACTGTGTCAACATCCCAAGAGGTTGGATCTGTACCAATCCCCCTCGACACAAGAACTCCAATAAGCAGGATACTTCCCACCAGAAATAGCAATTGACGCAGTGGGCGGTGAGCATTCGGCAAGCTGACAATTCCTGCTACGAGAAAACCTCCCACTAATCCACCGATATGACCTGCATTATCAATTCCCGGGATGGTAAACCCTAAGGCTAAATTTAACAAGATCACCGCAATAATATTGGTACCGATCGTTCTAAAGAAAATTTTCGGATATAATACACCGAAATAAAGCAGTGCACCGAAACAGCCGAAGATTGCGCCACTGGCTCCTGCAGAAAGATTGGATGTAAAAAGGAAGCTGGCTAGAGACCCCGTGATTCCCGATATCATATAAATAAAGATGAATCTGAGTCGTCCAAACATTTTCTCCACTGCCATCCCGAGATAAAATAGGGCCAGTGTGTTCATAAGTAAATGCAATATTCCTATATGCAGAAAGATCGGGGTTACAAGTCGCCACCACTCTCCTTCAATCATGAGGGGATTGTACTTAGCACCGAACTCAATCAGTGTTTGTGGATCCTTGCTTCCACCATTTAGTTCAAGAATTAAGAACATGATCAATTGGAGTGCAATGAAGAAATAGGTAAAGAACGGCTTTCCTTTTTCAAACAGCTGCCTTTCCTTTTGTATCTGTTTGGAAGAAGAAGTCATGGTCATGTTTTTTATCCACTCTACATTGGCATCCAGTACTTCCCAGGGAAGCTCCCATTCCCCTTCATTGAAAAAAGGGTCATTCCTAAGCGTTTCGACACTCTGATCACCATGAAGAAGAAGTGGCTGAACGGACGTCTTTTGATTGTTCAGGGATTCCTGGAATAAATCCGGATCTGCATCTACAGGTGGATAAGTGGAGACATAGATATTCTTCACTTGAAGTTGCCTTTTCCCAAGGGATTTTCTGATTTTCTCCCCATTCACCGAGGTCAATTCCATATCCCGCTTGACCCAGTTTCCCCAATCCAGATCTTTCCGGACCATTCGAATGATGGTTGCTTCTTTCTTCCCGGTATTCTCAAGCCATATTTCATCCTGATTGGGTGAGAGATTAAGAATTCGATAGTGTTTATCTTCCACCAAATGGTAAGCTATCTTCCAAAACAAATAATGATAACGTAAATCCACATCATCCACTACTTTCTTTTTTTAAGAAATCCTATTCTTCCCCTACTATACCGAACCTTTTCTTAACCTGTAAAATAAAAAGACTGTAAGAGAGGTTTTCCCCCTTACAGTCTTTTTCACTGTTATCCTCTGAATGCACCTTGAATAAATTTAGAGCGAATACCAGGTATCCCCATCGCTGCTTTCACAGCAAATTTTCTAATGAGAAAGTTCCCCAGAAGTACATTTAACAGTCGATAACGATTTGGAATCAGAAAAAGAATCAAACCGCCCAGCACTAACCATTTTGTCCATCCGTTCATGATGATCCCTCCTGCTAGTAGTTTGGATCATTATAGAGAAGCTTATCCCACTAAATTACAAGGAGACGATACATTCTTTCGTTACCGTCAATAGAGTATGAGCATAAGTATACCTGCAAAAAGACTCGACAGAGCATTTACTGTCTCATTATTCATGAGAGGAAGCCCTTTCGTTCTTTCTGTGTGATGTCCACAATGAACGGATGACTCTGTTCGAAGGTCGCAGACCGGACACCGGTACTCCAACTGAATGAACGCGCCCAGCACTGTATCCAGGATGTTTCCTAAAAACCCGGAAAGGAGAAGGAGTAAGAAGAGAGATACATCCATGACATTCAACATAATCAATGAGGCCAGTGAGATAAAGGCAGATCCAAAGAAAGCCCCTGCCGTACCGATGATGGAAACAGCACCCGACGTGCCTTTGGGAACTCTCCTAAACGTTCTGATGGAAAACGGCATTTTATGACTGAGAGGACCGATTTCTGATGCCCATGTATCAGCGTTTGCCCCTGCGATTGACGCAATGAAGGCTAGTGTCCAAACTTCGTTTCCCGTCACACTGAATATTATGGCAAAGAGGGCTGCAGGACCTCCGTTCGCCAACACTTGCTGCCAGTCCCTGATGGACGTTTTCGCTAAGCGCTCCTCGATTCCTATCTTGCTTTTCTTAAAAAGGCGAGACCATATACTTGATGACAGGAAGAACACGCCTAATATAAACAGTCCCTCAAACCCATATGAGCAGCCAATAGCCAGGCCTATCATTATGGCCATTACAGCGCCTGAGAGACTTAAATTACTGGTTTTCCATCCTACTATGGCGATAGTGAAAATAAAAAGGAGAAGATAGAAATACTCATTAATCACAATCGATTCGTCCCTTTTCCGTCAAGATCGTTCCAACGGGTATGTCGAAAGATTCGATTGGCAATGTAGCGACCATTTGCTCCACAAAGGCAAGGGACATCGTCAGACCCGAATAGCTTGAGAGTAACCTGTCATAGTATCCCCCACCAAACCCCAGCCGATAGCCCTTTTCTGTATAAGCCAAACCTGGAACGATCATCAATTCAATAGCGTCATTATGTACAACGGTCGACTTGTATGGGTCTGGTTCATACAAATCAAAATAGGATTGTTCGAGCTGATGGAAATCATGAAGCTCATAGAAGACCAATTCACGGTTTTTTGGAAAACATTTCGGGACTACTACCGTTTTCCCTTCCTCCCAGCCCCGTTTGATGATATTCCACGTATTGATTTCCGGAGGCTTTGAAATGGTCACCGCAACAGTGTTGCTCTTCTTCCACTCAGGAGATTCAAAGAGTAATTGTTCTATTCTAAAACACTTTTGTTGAAATGCTATATGATCGATTAATTTTAAAGATTGAAGCTGAAGATTCCGTAGTTCTTTTTTAGACATAATATCCCTCCATACTTACTATACTATTTTAATGGATTCTCTATGTAAATGCGATGATATAACAGTTATGAGCATAAAAAAAAGCAGCGGATAAAATCCGGCTGCTTATTTCGTTTCGCGGTGAAGAGTCACACGCTTTAATTTCGGGCAATATTTTTTTAGCTCAAGACGGTCTGGGTTGTTACGCTTGTTCTTAGTTGTAATATAGTTACGCTCACCAGTTTCTGTGCAAGCTAAAGTAATGTTTACACGCATTATTGTTTCCCTCCAAACATATACATCTTCTACTATTCATACGACTTTTCTATAATATCACTTTTCTTTCGGAAATGCTAGTCCGTTTTTTATTCTATCGCTTATATTTGAAACCTCCTCTTCCAAAGCACCTTCAATGGCATACACTTTGCCTTGTTTCACTTCAAAAGGCTTGAATGAGAAGTCTAACATATAGACCATCATATTAAGGCCATTGGTGATCGGATAGTAGTAAAGGCTTCCGTTACTCAGGGATTTTTTCCATAGTTGTAAGCCTTTCAAATTAAGGGGATAGATGGATTTCTTAACAGATCCCGCGCAGGAAACAATGTTCGTGATGGCAACAAGTTTACCACTGTAATTCCAGAACGTATCCTTGGATAGTGATAAGACCCCAACTCCATCTTCTTTACAAGCGAGCCATTCAATGAGAAAGAAAACCTTAAGATGCCTGCTTACTTTTGTGGTATTTTCCATTTCAAAGGCAAAGGATTCTCCCCACCCTTCAATATGTTCGTGAATTTTTACACTTATGCCGGTAAGAGAGGTTAGTTTCTCTGAGTAAAGGGGTACATATTCATTATTCTTGTTCCAGGCTATTCCTTGGATATGGAACTTTTCATTCGGATTCTCCTTCATTAGCCTCTACACCTTTTGCCAGATTTTTATTTTCTTTCCATAATACCTGGCAAGCTCCCTTGCCAGATTTCGTCTGTCAGCTTTGGAATAAATGATGAATCCTTTTTTTGGATCACTGATGATTTTCGTTCGGCCACCATCTCTATGATCAAAAACGATTTCTTTCTGACTGGAGGAAGACGGAACGGTTTCCAGTAATTTAGCAAGGACGATGGGTTTCTTACCATTTGGACACGCTACTTGAAGTCTGGTGATAAAAGGCTCTATAAAGTCTTTAGAGTGGTGGAAGCCTTTTTTTAAGGAGGGAGGAGAATATTGCCCCCTCATGAGGTCATCACGTGCGCATTTATATTCTTCTGGGTTTCCGATATCTCTCCAATAAGCACTTGTTTTAAACACATAGACTTCCTCATTGTTCGTAAGCAGCTGAGGAATGAAATCCTGACCGAAATCCCTCGCTCCTAAGTGAGCATAGCGATCAAGCAGTCGTGGATCTAACATATATACCCCGGTGTTCACTTCATTTCCTACCCACTCTTTCGGCTTTTCAATAAAATCAACCAATTTACGATTTTCGTCTGTATGACAAATCCCATATTCTTTTGGATTCTCTACTTCTTTTGAAACAACGGTCATAACCGCTTTTTTCTCATAATGGAATTCTATGACTTTATCAATTGGAATATTTGTGAATGCATCTCCACTTAACACCAGGAAAGGTTCACGAAGTCTGTGCCTGGCGAGAAAGATCCCTCCCGCTGTACCAAGGGGGGATTTTTCCTCCAGATAGGTAATGTTTACATTGAAATGTTTCCCATCACCAAAATAGTCTTTAATCGTTTCGCTTTTGTAACAAGTGGTGATGAGAATATCGTTAATTCCATATGACCTTAGGAGGTTGATACTGTATTCCAGAATTGGCTTATTCAAAATCGGAACCATCGGCTTTGCAATCGACATTGTATAGGGTCTTAACCGCTTGCCTTCTCCACCTGCCAATATCACGGCCTTCATCTTTTTATGCCTTCCACTTTTGATTGAAGAAGCACATCATCGTATACGTGGATGGTTTGTTCAGCAATTCGATCCCAACTAAACATGGATTGAGCCATTTTGAAACCGAGATTCCCTAATTGCTCCGATTTTGAAGGATTTTCAATTAATGAGACCAATTGTCCATAAAGGCTTTGTTCATGATTGGGCTCAAATAATAAGCCGGTTTGTTCATGTTTCACGATTGATTTAAGTCCTCCTGTATTGGATGCGACAACCCCTTTACGGAAAGCCATCGCCTCCAGTGCAACAATGCCGAATGGCTCATAAAGGCTTGGGAAAATTACGGCTAAACAATTTTTCAAATAGTCATTCCGCTCCCTATCAGAAATGTATCCGATGAAGGACACACAATCACTCAGGTCTTCATGGGCTACCATTTGACGATAATGCTCTAGCATCGGACCTTTTCCTGCTATGATAAAAGAGATGTTAAATCCTTCTCTCTTTAACTGTGAGGCTACCCTGATAATCGTGTCGAACCCTTTCTCATGAACCATCCGTCCGATTGAAAAGAAATACGGAGTGGATGGCTGTTCAAAGCTATAAGGAGAAGATTGATCGAGCTTCTCTAATTCCACGCCATTTGGTATCACAGCGACTGGTGCTTCGATAGTAAATAAGCTCTTGATTTCCTCTTTCATATGCTCACTGCACACAATAAGATGGTCAGATGCACTAATGAGAAGCTGCTCTTCCCGGTGAATCTTGTGTTGTAAATCGGTATAAATCCCCTGATTACGTCCATGTTCCGTAGCATGAATGGTCGTTATGAGAGGAATCGAATAATACTCTTTCAGTTTCATCGCTGAAGTGGACACAATCCAATCATGGGCATGAATATGAGTGATTCTATCATCTCTTATCAGTTCATGAGCGTAATGAATGAACGCTTGATTTAAATCAAATACCCATTTGAAGAAATCTTCTTCGTATGGATGTAATGGGTGCACACGGTGAATCGTAACCCCTTCCATTTTCTCAAGTGACAGGGCATCATTTGCTTTCGTTGTAAGAACATGCACCTGTTTCCCTTTTTTCACAAGATTATTAGCCAGATCATACACATGCCTCGAGAGTCCACCCACGATATTCGGCGGGTATTCCCATGAGAGGATCAGAACGGAATCCTGTTTCACTGCTTTTTCTTCTACATTGCCTGCGAAAAGCCCTTCAAGGATTTCATCAGATGGAAATGGAACGACCCTTTTACGATGAAGGAATAAATGTTCATCGTTCTGCCCTTCCAGTACCAAATCAAGTAAGCTGTCAAAGTGAACAGACGTCAAGCCATTTTGAATATTCGAACCTTCAAGGCTGGCTACCCATTCCCTTAGCAGTTGATGTGTCACCTCTGTCGGTTCTGCAGATGTATACAGTTCGTCCAGTTTCTCTTCCATACGATGAATGATTCGAATATTCTTCATGGCCGGATCAGATAGAATCGGGGTTTGCTTCTCCATTCCAAGAAATCCAAAACCCACTCTGGAAAGAGCAGTAGAAGATTCCATCTTCTCCTCTAATGAGTGTGTGAACTCTCTGGCTTTTAATTCAGCGTAGTTTTCTCTATTCTCTATGAAAACAATCGAGAGGGAATGACCGTTCTCTTCCAATGCTCCGATTCTGCCCTCTGAAACCGGTATTAACTTTAAGCCCCTAGGTGTTCTGATTACACCGCTGTCACTTTCTTTTTCACTATGTTCATAGGAGTAGGAGGAGATAAATGTGAATTCGATTCCTTGCTTAGTGAGGTATAAGTCAATTCCCGGCACATACGCTGCCTGTGGTAACCAAAAAACCTTTGGAACCATTTGGAAATACCGCTTATACAACAACGTACTCATACGCACCTGAGACTCAATCGCTCTCGGAGTCCTGTAGTGAGTTAGTGGAAATGAGCTTACCGTCGTAGGGATCACGGTGGCTTTGCCTTCAACCACCAGAGTCTTATAGGCTTGTACGAAATTCATGTCATGGGTTGACCATTGAGAATAAATCAGCTGCCATTTACTCTTTTCATGCGGCTCAGCTTGTAGAAGGTTGGCTTGAATGATTGAATGAGCTTTCTCCTTAAACTCTTCACTCATAAAAAGTGAAAAGAGGGTAGGGTTAATCACAACAGGTATAGAGGATGCTCCGTTCCGCTGCAGAAGATCTAACAATGCACTATTTTCGATAAGGATAGAAGTAAGTAGATCTTCCCGTTCATTACATTGTGAAAAAGCCAGTTCGTTAAATTGTGGATATATCATCACTTCCGAAAGTCCTTTCATGCCTTTTCCTCCTGATTCATTACATAATACGAATAGGTGCTCACATGCTCCACCCATTTCGGTTCCTTAATTAATCCTTGCTCATATTCAAATAACTCTTTCATACTATGATACTCCTGATGATGGGACGTTCTTGGGGTGTGGAGTACATTGGAGCGGGTGAATGAAACAAAGTCACCGGACGGTAAGCGCAATCCAATTTCCATACAGTAGCTTCGGTTTTCCTTTAGACCATTTACAAACCAATCACTCTCCGTATGAGGAACATATGAATCTGAGTATGAGTGATGATTATGTCCGTTAAAGGAAATCGATGTAATATCATATAAACGAAGGACAAAAGGTTGAGGGTCTGTATTCATTTTAAAGTGGCTTTTCACATGGCGAATCCATTCTTGAGTAATGTTCCAATAGCAATAGATTCTGGATGACGTAGAGAACATGATCGATAATTCATTGGCACGCGGGTTTTTCGCACGGGGCTTGGGCATCTTTCTTCCAAAGGAAGCTCTTCCTACCCGCTTTTTCGGTATTTTCGGCTCAATCACTTCTACAGAGGCACCCTCATTTACAGTAGAGTTTCCCTGAGCCTTCTGATACTTCACCCATTGATATTGAACTTTCCCAACGGTAGTATTCAGCTCTTTGGCAATTTTCCTGAATGACACTCCTTGTTCTTTTAACCGTATGATTTCTGTGATCAAAACAATTCCTCCTAAAGAGTAACCTAATATTATATAATTTCAATCTAAAAATTATGACAATTATCTATAAATTCATCGTAACACCCTATTCAAAAAGCTACAATAAACGCATTTTGTCGTATCTTGTTAAACGTGGTGATAATGGGGTTTATCATGCATTTTTTTTACAAATTATCATGCTGAAATGATATTAAAGCGATTACATTTTTAGAACGACAAGATTCTTTCACAATTGCCTAATGACATTCGACAAAATATTGGTTCTTTCCACAAATTTATCCTTTCATCTTATAGAGATAAGCCTTTATCTATGCTATAACTAAAGGAGAATAATACTGCATGAGGTGATATAGTGGATTTACTATTCATTGGATTAGTAAGTTTCTCTATCCTATTACTAGTCATTTCGTTTTTCCAACGGGATCGGTATCGTGATATTGAAAAAGACATGGAAGAATTGTCAATGAATGTTCTCCAGGAGCATTATCAGTTAAAGAAAAGAATACGGGTACTGGAAGAAGAGTTGATGGTGGATGGCGATGCGCCTTTAAAAAGAACAGCTCCTGTGAGAAAACCCATTCATGAGGTTGTAAAAAATCAAGTCATTGCGTTATATCAACAAGGAATACCTATCGAACAAATCGCAAAACAATCCGCACTTTCTAAAACAGAAGTTCAGCTACTTATTTCGAAGCTATAAAAAGAGGGTGTATGAATTACATTTTATTAAATTTATTGACCAAAATGATACTCAATAGATTCCATAGAAAAAAGGCTGTCCTTGTGCGGGACAGCTTTTTTCTGGTAGTGTCTATTCATTCAAGTCGTAACGACGACCTTTCACAAGATAGAATACACCTTCTGCAATGTTTGTTGAATGATCCGCAGCTCTTTCAAGGTAACGGCAAACGAAAGAGAGCTGAGTAATCTGAGCCGTGAATTCAGGCTTTTCTTTATTAAGAGTCAGAAGCTCTACAATCGTTTCACCATATAAGTCATCCACCTTATCATCCATATCAGCGATTCTCTTTGCTTTCGCCACATCTTCTTCGACAAATGACTCTAATGTAAGCTGAATCATTTCAGATGTTATGGCATGCATTTCCTTAATATGATGAATCGGTTTAATCAAAGGTTCATTACCAATGCGGATCGTTGATTTCGCTACGTTCACAGCAAAATCTGCTATTCTTTCCAAATCTGAAGCAATTTTGATAGCAACGATGATTCTTCTTAAATCAGTTGCCACTGGTTGTTGCTTAGCTATAGTCAGAATGGCTAAATCATTGATTTCCTCTTCCAGATCATCGGCTTTTTGGTCGCCTTCGATAATAGCAAGCGCCGTATCAACATCCTTCTCTTCTAACGCCACAATACTTCTTTCAAGTGCAACCTTTGCAATATTACCCAAATCCATTAGTTTGGTTTGCAATTCTTTTAAATTTGCATCAAATTGTCCTCTTACTGCCATGATTATACCCCTTCCTCTTTCAACACTTAAGCTTTCAATAGTATGAATTAAACATCTGGTGATAGTTATCCTTCTTAGAATGTGAATTAACCGAAACGACCAGAGATATAGTCTTCTGTACGCTTATCAGATGGAGTAGAGAAGATTTTATCTGTTTTGTCAAATTCAACTACTTCCCCGTTTAGGAAGAAGGCTGTGCGGTCAGAAATACGTGCAGCCTGTTGCATATTATGAGTAACAATAATAATACTATATTCTGTTTTTAATTCTTGAACCAGTTCTTCAATCTTTAATGTAGAAATCGGATCAAGAGCAGACGTAGGTTCATCCATCAGAATGACATCCGGCTCAATAGCAAGACATCTTGCTATACAGATACGCTGCTGCTGTCCACCAGATAGTCCATATGCATTTTGATTCAGACGATCTTTCACTTCATCCCAAATCGCTGCACCGCGTAAGCTTTTTTCAACAATTTCATCCAGCATTTTTTTGTTTTTAATTCCGTGGATACGAGGACCGTATGCAATGTTGTCATAAATCGACTTAGGGAACGGATTAGGTTTTTGGAAAACCATCCCTACCTTCGTTCTTAATTCCTCAACACGATAATTCCGATCAAAAATATTACGCTCACGATAAAAGATATCACCTGATGTTTTTACGCTTGGAATCAGCTCGATCATACGATTTAATGTTTTAATATAAGTGGATTTCCCACAACCGGATGGACCGATGATGGCCGTCACTTCATTTTCCATAATATCTAAATCAATATTTTTCAACGCATGATTTGTACCGTACCATAAGTTAAGCTGCTTTGTCTGATAAACAGGCTCTTTTCTCACTGAACTATTGATCATACCTTTATTATTGTTGTTGACCATTGTTGTTTCCATATTTGAAAGCCTCCTTCATCCATTAAAAACCAATAAATAAACGATATTAATATCTTTTTTGAAACTTATTACGAATCAGCACTGCGATCGAGTTCATGAGTAACAGTAAGCCTAACAGGATTATAATACCTGCAGCTGCCACATCATGGAAATCTGCTTGTGGTCGTTTTGTCCAATCGTAAATTTGCATTGGAAGTGCTGTAAATGTATCCAAGATGGAACCTGGAGTAAACAGTAATATCGTTGGTACACCGATAACGACGAGGGGCGCTGTTTCTCCGATTGCACGGGAAAACGCTAAAATGCTTCCTGTCAATATCCCGGGTATTGCGGCTGGTAATACGACTCTAGTAATTGTCTGCCACTTTGTAGCACCCATACCATACGATGCGTCCCTTAACTCTCTTGGTACAGAACGAATCGCTTCTTGTGCTGCAACAATAATAACAGGCAGAATTAGCAAACTCATCGTCAAACCGGCTGCCAGTACACTTTGACCAAGGGCAAAGGCCCGGGCAAAGATCGTTAAACCTAAAAGACCAAATACAACGGAAGGAACACCTGCAAGATTTGAAATATTTACTTTGATAAATTTATTGATTTTGTTTTGTATAGCATATTCTTCTAAATAAATGGCCGTCCCTACTGCTAATATGAACGAAACAATAACAACAACGAACATCAGCCAAATCGTTCCCATAAAGGCGGCATAAATCCCTGCTTTTTCAGGGAACCTTGATCCCACATTTTGTAAAAATTGCAGATCCAAGTATCCAATTCCTTGAGTGAATACCCGATATAATAATACACATAACACGACTAAGCCAAATAAAGTCGCTAGGAAGAAAAGCCCTTTAAAGACGCTATTCACCATTAGTCTGGAAGACATCTTTTTTAAGACATTTTCATGATTGATATACTTCATGATTAATACTCCTCTCTGAATCGCTTAGAGATGTATTGGGCAAGCAGGTTCATACCAAGCGTGAATAAGAATAATGTGAAACCTACTGCATAAATACTATAGTAAATCGTCGTTCCATACCCTGCATCTCCTGTACTTACCTGAACGATGTACGCTGTCATCGTTTGGATGGAATCAGTAACATTCCAAGAGAGGTTTGGAGAAGCTCCTGCAGCAACCGTTACAATCATGGTCTCTCCAATTGCACGGGAGATGGCAAGAACAATCGATGCAACAATGCCTGATACAGCAGCGGGTAAAACAACCTTAAGTGCAACTTCTAATTTCGTTGCCCCTAATGCCTGTGCACCTTCACGTATGGAATTCGGAACAGACGACATCGCGTCTTCAGATAGAGAAGCAATCATGGGAATAATCATGATACCAACTACAATTCCAGGACTTAATGCATTAAATATACTTAATGCAGGTATAAATGACTTCAATATAGGAGTAACAAATGTTAGAGCAAAGAACCCAAATACGATCGTTGGAATCCCGGCTAATACCTCTAATATCGGTTTGATGAATCTTCTTGAACGATCTGTTGCATACTCACTCAAATAAATGGCGGAAGCAAGTCCTATCGGTACTGCTACCACTACAGCTATTCCGGTAATCTTCAATGTTCCTGAGATTAAAGGAATGATTCCGTAACTTGGATTCTGATTAGAAAAAGGAAACCATTCTGTTCCTGTTATGAAATCAAATACGGATACTCTTGAAAAGAATGTAAATGTTTCAAATATAAGAGTAAATACGATACCTATGGTTGTTAATACTGAAACCCCGGCTATTGCAAACAAGATCCATGGAATAGACTTTTCAATAGAACGATTCAAGCCTTTACCACTTTTTTGTGAAATCATCTCAGCAACAGAGTATGATGATCCTTTTGAATTTGTAGCCATATAATGCAAACCCCTTTCATCCACATGACAAGATGAGAAGCAAGTAATCGCTTCTCACCTCTTCATTTTGACTTAACAACGATTAAAACTTATTTAAGACCTTCTAATTTTTCAGTAGCTTCTTTGATTTTATCTTCAGGAAGACTTACATAACCTACTGCTTCTGCCATTTCAGCAGAGTTATCAAGAGTGAATTTCATGAAATCATATACAGCTTCATTATCTTTAACAGAAGCGTTTTTAGCATATACGAACAATGGACGTGATAGTGGAGTGTATTCCCCACTCTCGATTGTTTCGTTATTCGGCTCTACTCCGCCGATTTTTACCGCTTTAAGTTCTTCTTTATTTGCAAGGTAATAAGCATAACCGAAGAATCCGATCGCGTTTTTATCACCCGTTACACCTTGTACAAGAACGTTATCATCTTCAGAAAGCTGAATGTTTTGTTTAACCATATCTTTTTCTTCTAAAATTACTTCGTTGAAATAATCATAAGTTCCTGAGTCAGTACCAGGAGAATAGAATTTCACTTCTTCATCCGGCCATTCCGGGTTGATATCAGACCATTTTTTTGTCTTTCCATCTTCGATCCAAAGCTTTTGAAGATCTTCGACTGTCATGTCTTCTGCCCAGTCGTTTTCTTTGTTAACTACGATTGTAAGACCATCTTTAGCAACTTCGAATTCAGTGAAATCAATATCAGCTTCTTCCAGCTTTTGCTTTTCTTCGTCTTTGATTGGACGGGAAGCGTTTGAAAGATCAGTTTCACCTGCGATGAACTTTTCAAATCCACCACCAGAACCGGAAACACCGATAGATACTTTTACATCAGGTTGTGTAGCTGCATATTCTTCGTTAACAGCTTCCATGATTGGAGCTACAGTCGATGAACCATCCATTTTTACGCTGCCGGATAGTTGTTCTCCTGAACCATTCTCTGCTCCACCTTGAGCACCACATGCTCCTAATACAAGAGCTGATCCGATCATTGCTGACATTGCCAGATACTTAAAGCTTTTCATTCCTAAATTCCCCCTAAGAAACTTGGTTGTTTTGTCCTACGAGTAATAGATTAATAGATGAGTGTTAATGAGGTTTTAACCGTTTGTAAAGGTTTTGTAAATTCGACATTATTCTTCATCTTCAGACCCTTCCCCGAACCTAGAAAACCTTATCAAACCCTTATTAAACATAGTATTAGACAATGATTTGTAAATTATGTAGTTCCCACAAAAATGATTAAATAATCGATTTGATATTTTCGTATATATTATAAGAATGTTCATTGTATTTGAGTAAAAAGACTTAAACAACATAAAAAAGCTGATTTCCAGAAAGTTATTTCGTGGAAATCAGCTAAAGTCTGCTCAGTTATTTTGTTCTCTTTCCTCTTGCATTTGTTCTTCTGCCTCTTCAGCGTTTTCTACTTTCTTATTAACTGAAGTCGGGTCCTTCACTTCTTCTGCACGTTTCTTCTTCAGTTCAAAGTACTTATCCATCACTCGTTTGGAAATGTATTTATTCACGTAAGGATCGGCCACTCCGCTTGCTTGAATATGAGAAGCAGGAACCATTGTGGCATACGCCACTTCAGGGTTATCAAATGGGGCGTACCCGATTAGAGTCGTGTTGTAGTTCAGCTCTCCATCTACATACGTCTCAGCGGTACCCGATTTACCTGCCGCATTATACGGTGCATCCTTAAATTGATCATACGCCGTTCCATCAGGATAGTGGTACACACGATAGAAACCTTGTTGGACGTGCTCGATCTGGGCTTGTGTAGCTCCAATGCGATTCAGCACATTCGTCTCTTTTTCAAACAGAATCGGTCCCAAGCTTTCCTGGTCGTTTGTTGGCTCTCTTATTTCTTTCATAATATGTGGCTCCACCCGATAACCATCATTAGCAATCGTTGAGATATACTGAGCTAATTGCATCGTTGTATACGTATCGAACTGCCCAATCGCTAAATCAAGTAAGAAACCTGGAGTGGTGTCGGTACCTGTCAGCCCGGAAGACTCACCAGGTAAATCGATTCCTGTTGGCACACCTAATCCAAATTGGGCATAATGATTTCGTAAAACGTCAAATGCCTGTGGATTATTAATCATGGTTTCGTTCGGAATATATTCTCTTCCGGCAATTCTAAATGCAATTTTCCACATATAGGAGTTCGAAGATTTCTCAAGGGCGAACAAGTCGGACATCGGAATTCTTCCCGATCGATTAAACCATGAAGTTTTTGGTCGATCTTTACCAATTTTAATTGGTTCATCTACAAGCACTTCACCAGGAGTCAAGTTCCCTGTCATGTAACCTGTTAAAACAGTGGCACCCTTAACCACCGATCCAACTTCATAAGAAGACGTAAAGGTTCCTAACGCAGCATCCCTCATCTCGTACTTGCCTGTTTCAGGGTTCTTTACATATTGTTTTCCGGCCATAGCTAATATTTCCCCTGTATTAGGGTCAATCATGACCACGTAAGCTCGATCCAGGTTAGGAGACTCACCGCGATTCACTATCTGTTTTCGTAATTCTTCTTCTATAATCTTTTCAACCTCACGTTGAAGCTCCATATCGATTGTCAGAACAATATCTTTTCCCCGTTGACCTTCTTGAACGAGTACAGATTCCAATACACTACCGCCTTTTGTGACGTTTTTGATTTGTTCCTTTTGACCTTGCAAAACATCTTCATATTCTAATTCAACATAACTCTTCCCTACACGATCATTCCGGTTGTAGTCTTTTGCTAAATAGGAATCTACCAGGTTCTTCGGTAAACCTTCTCTTGAAGAAGAAACGTTCCCGAGAATCGTCCTCAACGTATCATCAAATACGTAGGATCGCTTCCAGTCTGTTGTCGTATTGATGCCGGGAAGTTCACTGAGATGTTCACTGACGACAGCGAATTCTTCCGGGGTGACCCCTTCGTTTTTCACAATTTGCGGATTTAATGCATAGCCGCTGGAGAACTCACGGTAAATCGCAATGATTTCTAAATCTTTTTCAGTCAGTGACGCTAATTCGTCTTTTGTGATCCGATCTAGTCTCATTTGATACACTTTCGCGTTCACGTCGTCTTCAGAGTAATCTTCATTGTTTTGAAGCTTTTTTATTTCCTCTTCTGACACCTTTTTGTCTGCTTGTTCTTTATTATTTAATAACCAATAATCTTTCTTGTCTCTTTCTGTCACTTCTTTTGTATCTTTTTCAATGTACTCAGAAAGCTTGGAAGCAACCTCCATCATCTCTTCGATCTTGGTGTTGTTTGCACGTGTATACGTAATCGCATTTAACGGAACATTATCGACGATCACATTACCATAACGGTCATACATTTTCCCTCGTGGCACACCTGTATTGACGACAACATCCTCTGTTCTTTCTACTTCCTTCTTGTAGCTTTCTCCGTTCACTATTTGAACGAGTCCCAGTCTAAGAACCAGAAGAGAAAATAATAAGAACACGGCAAAAAACAGCAGATTCATCCGAACGGGAACATGCGTCTTTCTTTTTCTCTTATTTCTTTTCAATCTTTCCAACCCTTCCTCTATGTAAAAATATCTTTATATCGTGACCATCCCTTCTTATTTTATAGAAAAATACAAGGATAATCTAGACATAAGCAAAGAGAGGAAATCTTTCCCTCTCTTTGCTTAAATATCCTATATGGGCAAGTCCACTTTTCGCACAAAGAAATAAATGAGGGTATGACCCGCTCCAAGCATTAGTAAGAGGATGGGGATACTCTCTTCCTGGTTGAAAAATGTGACGGCAATGATGAACGCCAGGACTGACACAATTCTTCCTAAATTCAAGAAAATCTCCCTCACGACAATATACTCAATTCTCATTTCAGCGGCGTTCCATCCCGTTCCGATTACATCATATGTCATTGAAATATAGGGTACCAGGAGTATGGGGTACGCAATGGCAATCACCCCGGCATAGAGCAATAACTTCGTGTAAGTGACATCAAACACGATCAAGAATATTGACAGGTAGAGAAGAATTCCACCTAATAAAATGGCCTTTTTCCGAAACTTTTTTTTAATCACCCGCGATGCAATGTAATAGCCAACGAATGCGATCCCTGAGTTTATGAGTCCGAATGTACCAATGGCAAATTCACTTCCTGTACTAATGAACACAAACACAGAAATAATGAAGATAAATGTTCCTTCTCTCAATCCCTGGAAGAAGTGGGCGTTCGTAATGAAGCGCCAATTAGCATTGTTTTTCCTTTCTTCCAGAATTCTGAGGAATAGATATCTTCCGGATGCCGGTCGTCTTTTTAGAAAGAAGCTCAAAAGAACGGCTATAGCAAATAGCAGGAGAGATAAACCGAATACAATGGTATAGCCCTTATACGAAGCAAATCTGGAAATAATAAAACCTGCGAGGATCGGGCCGATCATTCCTCCAGCTGACGATAACGTACCGAGGAAACCATTGAAGAAATCTCTCGTTTCAGGTTCCGTAATTTCAAAGGTCAGTACATTAAACGCTAACCAATAGAAGCCGTAGCCGATTCCGAGCAACGCTCCTAACACAACCAGGTAATTTTCGGCCGACTCCCCGAAAGCCAATACAGATATGTAAAAAAGCGCCAAAAAAATAACCCCGAAGCGTAATACAATCACCCGGTCTACTTTCTTTGCCAACCTTCCAGCTAATATAAAAGTTAATGGCTGAAAGATGACAACGGTTAAATTATAGATGCCTAAATCAATAAATTCACCTGATTGCTTCCACAAGTAGATGTTTACAAATGTGTTTGAGAGCGCAATACTTAATGAATATAATCCGCCAATCAATAGTAGCAGAGTAAGATCTCTCGTTAAATCAATATCGCCTAATAACTTTTTATAGCTACTCATTTGAAAAACTCCCCTTTAACGTACCCCTATCTTGTGAAAAAGGGAGGGAAGTTATACAAAAAAAAGAGAGGTTCTTGAAAGAACCTCTCTCCTCCTACGTTTAAATTATTTAGCAGCTGAATAACGCTTCGCTACTTCATCCCAGTTTACAACGTTCCAGAATGCTCCGATGTAATCAGGGCGACGGTTTTGATAATTCAGGTAGTAAGCATGCTCCCAAACGTCAAGACCTAAAACTGGGGTTTTCCCTTCCATTAGGGGGCTATCCTGGTTTGGTGTGCTTGTTACTTCTAATTCACCGTTGTTTACCACAAGCCAAGCCCAACCTGAGCCAAAGCGGGTAGCAGCAGCGTTAGCGAACTCTTCTTTAAATGAATCGAAGCTTCCAAACTTGGAAGAAATAGCTTCTGCCAACTCTCCAGATGGAGCGCCTCCACCATTCGGAGATAATACTGTCCAGAATAGAGAGTGATTAGCGTGGCCGCCACCATTGTTGCGTACTGCAGTACGAGCACCTTCAGGAACAGCGTCTAAGTTAGAAACAAGATCTTCAATGGATTTGCTTAGTAAATCATCGTGACCTTGAAGTGCATCATTTACTTTCGTAACATATGCGTTATGGTGTTTCGTGTGATGAATGTTCATTGTGTCCTTGTCAATATGAGGCTCTAAAGCATCATATGCATAAGGTAATTGCGGTAATTCGTAAGCCATTATAAATTCCTCCCTATGTATAGTTTCCTGAACAATGCATTCAGGCCGTTTCAGTATAAGATTACCAAAACTACTATATCTGTTCAAATATTTTGCCTTCTAATCTTCACTTTTTCTTACAAGAATAAAATCCCCTATATTTTCATCCCTAGTCATAAGAATGTATTTCCCCCTCAAATAACAAGAAAAAAATATACAGCCATGACAATTTGGATGATTCCTTTTGTCACGACACTGGAAATGAATCCAACGACAGATCCTACGCCTACTTTTACGGCGGTCTTTAGATTGGATCTATGCACTACCCATTCACCTATGATGGCACCTAAAAAGGGGCCAATCAGGATTCCAATGACAGGAATGACGAAAGGTCCGACAAGCAAACCGATTGTACTTCCCCAAATCCCTGCTTTTGTACCACCAAATTTCTTTACCCCAATGAGGTTCGCCATGTAATCAGCACCGAAGAGAAGAATCACAAACAGAACCTGCACAGTCCAGAATAACCAGCTAAAGGGTTCGAAGCTAAAAAACACTCCGTACAAAATAAAGCTTCCAATCAGAAAGACGACACTGGGCAATATCGGGTAAATCAATCCAACAAAGGACAATATCATCAGTACGATAATGATACTCCAATAGATTACTTCCATCTTTTAACACCTCCAATAAAGTATAAAAAAAACTGACCCATTTGACAAATTTCAAATGAGTCAGCACTTGTATTATTCTACTCCCAATACTGCTTCAGCAATATTGACAGCATGATCACCGATACGTTCTAAGTTACTTACGATATCGACAAACACAATACCTGCTTGTCCCGAACATTTCCCTTCGTTCATACGCAGAATATGCTTTTTGCGAAGCTTTCTTTCCATTTTATCGATCTGATCTTCTTTTTCAGCTACTTCCCTTGCAATATCAGTATCGTTTAAGTCTAAAGATTTTAACGCTTTTTCTACTGTTTCTATTGTTAGATTAAACATTACTTCAAGGTCATTCATTGCATCATCCGTAATCTTAACCTTGTTGGTCTGCTGGTATTCAATCAATTCAACAATATTCTCAAAATGATCCCCTACACGTTCGATGTCGCGTACGGTATCCATTAATATGGAATGGCGCTCGGATTCATTTTCAGATAATGAAGCAGAAGATAAATCAACCAGGTAGTTCGTGATTTTCTTATCAAGATTGTTAATGGCTCCTTCAATTTGATAAGCTGCCTCTGCATTCTTAGAGCTCTTTGACTTCAAGAACTCATTGGTTTCTTCTAATCCCTTAACAGCGAATTTACCCATGCGAAGTACTTCTTCCTTAGCTTGTCCTAAAGCAATAGAAGGTGATTGTTCAATAAACATTGGATCCAAATGTTTAGAGTTATAATCAACAAGTGAATCCTGCCCAGGGATCAATTTCGTGACGATAACCGCTAATAGGGCGATGAACGGGAACTGAATAATCGTATTCGTTATATTAAATGAGCCGTGAGCAAAAGCGATTGTCATCGGTTCATTCAGGTTAAATGAAGATTGTAAAAACAGAACAAACTTAGTGAAAAATGGCAAAATGATTAAAAAGATGGTTGAGCCAATCAGATTAAAGAGTACATGGACTGCTGCAGCACGTCTTGCAGCGACTGAAGCACCCAAAGCTGCTAAAACGGCTGTAATGGTCGTTCCAATATTATCCCCAAATAAAATAGGAAGTGCTGCCTGGATGTCCACTAAATCTGAACTGTATAGCTCTTGTAAAATACCGATAGTTGCAGATGAACTTTGTACAATTACAGTAAATAGAGTTCCAATTACTACTCCAAGAATTGGATTTGTACTCATACTTACAGTTAAGTCATGAAAGGCTTCAAGTGAACGCAGAGGCTTCATTCCTCCACCCATTAATTCCAATCCATAAAATAATGCACCGAAACCAAAAATCATTTGTCCAAAATTGTGTACTTTTTTATTCTTAAAGAAGAATAACATAATTGTTCCTACTGCAATGATTGGTAATGCATATGCTCCAATATCAATCCCAATGATAAACGCTGTTACCGTTGTACCTATATTCGCACCCATGATGACACCGATCGCTTGTCTAAGTGTCATGAAGCCTGCGCTTACTAATCCGACTACGATAACCGTCGTACCACTACTGGACTGTATTAAGACTGTAACAAAAATACCTGCCAATACGCCCATGAATGGGTTGGTCGTGAACTTATCAAGAATCTCTTTCAGGCGTTCACCAGCAGACTTTTGAAGTCCGTCCCCCATATACTTTATCCCAAAGAGGAATATCCCTAATCCTCCAAAGAACTGAAACAACATCTCTTGCCAATTTAATTCCATTTTTTCAACCCCTACATAAATTTTCGACACTAAACAACAAAAACCCCATATCATTTTTAATATATTATAGAGCAAAGGTAAATACTTTTTACTCCAAATTTACAATAGGTTAATAAAACTCGTCTTTTATTACAATTACGTTACAAAATGTAATTATTACAAATTGTACACGTGTTCGATACTTGCTGAAGAAGAAAGACAAGCATAAAATAGATATGGTACGTATGAAAGGAGAAAAAAATATAAATGAATGTATTTCAACAATTGTATAAAAGTATCTATTCCCCAAAAGACATTGCAACATTCCGCTTTCAGGGAATTGGCAAGACGATCCGTTACGTCTTTCTGCTGGCACTTATTTCTATATTACCTGTAGCTATCCAATTTATATCTTTTGCTACCAGTGCCATTGACAATGTAAGAGAATCTGTGGAAACTGAATTTCCATCCTTTTCAATAGAGAATGGTTCATTGTCATCCAGTGATACAGAACCGATTACAATCGAAAAAGACGGAATGACCATTATCTTTGATAGTACGGGTGAACTCCAGGAAAGAAACCTTGATGAAAATGAAAATACGATTGCATTTTTGAAAAAGAACTTCGTTGTCATTAACCAAGGAAACGTTCAATCTTCTTCCTATTCTTTATTTGGCAGTACAACCCTTTCAAAAGATGGCTTAATTGATTTGTTAGATTCTTTAATAGGTATGAAATGGATTCTCCTTCCCGTAGCCTTATTTTTTCTCTACTTATTCACTTCCGGAATGATGTTCTTGAAGATCACGCTATTCGCCATAATCGGTGTTACGTTTGCCAATGTCCTTAAACGGAATGTAAATTACCGGCAAAGCTTTCGAATGACAGCCTATTCCGCAACGGTTTCCACCTTATTTTTTACCCTAATGGAAATGCTGCAAACCTATATTCCTGCAGCCCCGATATTGGATTGGTTTGTGATCACCGTTATTCTTTACTTAGTCGTGAAAGAGATTCCTCAAAAGAGAATACGTGCATAGCAAAAGTCCCTGTCTTAATGGAGACAGGGACTCATCTTTCATGTACACTTTATATCTTGAATTGCCTGCTAATTTCTTTTAATTGGTTAGAGGCGATTAATAGTTCCTCCCCTACTTCATGTGTATTCCTTACTTTTTCGTGCTGCTCTTCAAAGGCAGCAAGCATTTGCTCCGTTCCCGCTAACGTTTCTTGTGACACGTAAGAAAAGGCCTCTGTTGAAGCTTCCACTTTTGGGAGAGATATTTCAAAGTAGCCCAAATCCGCCTTCATATTTTGCAGATCCCTGCTGACACCATCTATTTCATTTTTTAACAAATCAAACGATTCTCGTGTTTCTGTAGCTTCTGAGACGAAGTGATGAAATTCTTTGAAAAATTGTTCGAATTGCCTGGAAGCATTTAAAGATATTGACTCCATTTTATGAATGGTTTCACTAATATTCTTCGTAGCATCTGATGATTGATCTGCAAGCTTCTTCACTTCATTCGCTACAACAGCAAATCCACAACCGGATTCACCCGCCCTTGCGGCTTCAATCGTGGCATTGAGGGCAAGGAGTTTCGTTTGTTCAGCAATTTGATTAATCAATGAAATTACAGTGACGATGGAGGATGATTGATCATTGACATCTTGAATGATCTTATTCATATGCTTGAAGTCGCCGGATACCCTGTTCAACCCCTCAACCATTTTATCAACCTTGTACTCCCCGACACCCGCTGATTCGTTCATATCCATTGTTTTCTCAAAGACGGAATTCATTTTCATAAATATGGATTTGACAGTCATATTCATTTCTTGGAAGTGGTTGACACTTACTTCAGAAGTACCCGCCGTTTGTTCTGCCCCCACTTTCACCATTCTCACAGTTTCTACCATATACTCATTTTCTTTCAATAGTTCTGATGAAGAGGATTGAAGCTTAATCCCTGTAGAAGCTAAACTGTCTGTTGTTTGATGAATATTATGTATTAAGTCTTTCATTTTCAATACCATTGAATCAAAACTTTTTTGAAGGGAAACAATTTCCGGCAGCGTGGTTTCCACAGGGACGCTTGCTGCAAGATCCCCATCTCTTATTTTCTTCATTGATTCTCGCAATTCAGCGATCGGGGAGGTTAGCCGGCTCACCAATAATAGGACAATGATAAAGGCAACCCCTACGCTTAGACCAATCATAACCATTGTATAGGCACCCATTGACCGAATGTCTTGCATATACTCTTCCTGAGGAACAACCATCACGTATTCACCTTGCAGCTCCTGAATCGAATGAAATGCTAACGTATATGGCTCACCCTTGATGGTGGTTTGAATGGTTCCTTTTTCAAGATTTTCAATTCGATCAATAAGGGGTTTCTCAAATCGTAATTCAGAACGTTTACTTACTGAAAAAGGGACTGCTTTCGAATCTTTGATAAAAAAGAATTGTGCCTCTATATTGTCCTGGATTAGTGCAGCATCCTGCTTCATAATCACATCGTCTAGCTTTTTTTCAAACTGTTCTTGTTTTCCAATATAAAGGAGCATCAAGCTTTGTGCTATATCACTCATCGACGTCACT
This sequence comes from Bacillota bacterium, assembly GCA_051750565.1. Taxonomy (GTDB): domain Bacteria; phylum Bacillota; class Bacilli; order Bacillales; family Bacillaceae_B; genus Rossellomorea. Next base: position 223,102 of record JBNJJV010000003.1, read on the forward strand.
TCACGGTCCAATCGCTGCTCCATTAAATGGATCGTTGCCTGTTTGGACTTTATATAGGATATTCCCCCAATTGTCGAGCCTGTAATGGCAACCAGGAGTAAAATGACAATCAATAATCGATTCTTTAATGATAACTTGGTAAACGGATCATTCATTTTCACCGTATTAATTCCCCAGAGCCATTCTCGTTTGAAGTTTAGTTTTTCCGACAAAATTATACACCCTTCCCTCATCTTTCCACACTTCATTTTCTCAAAGAAAGATGAAGGAAATGTAAAGGTGGAGTAAAGGTTTATTGAATTTTAGGACGAAAGACCCCCTTCCTGCGCTTGGCGATAAGCATAAATAACAACAAATTAAGAAGAGAAAAAGCAAAGGTGATCAAATACATTTCCAACACATCGTCTCTCCAAAGGCTGTAAGCAATAGGTCCAAGTGCAACCCCCCCGAACCTCACAGCTCCATAAATACTGACAACCAATCCCCGTTCATGCTCCGATACACTTCCCGTAATAAAGGTATTAATGACCGGCAGCATCAAGCCTAATCCACCAAAGCTTACCGTAATAAAGAACATTAAAAACCCCAATGATGAAAAAAAGATCAGAAAGCCTAATGGGACCGACATCATTAACAATCCACATTTCATATACGTCCATCCGAGTTCCTCATCCGTCTTTAACCTCCTCCCACACCAGTAAGAGCTAATGGTCATCGCGCCAAGTGGAAAGATAAATGTAAATCCTTTGAAAAAGCCATCAATATGAAAAGTATTTTCAATATGGTAGGAAAGAAAGAAGAGAATGCCGAATAATAAAAATAAGCCTATCCCTCCAATCGCATATAGTGGAAATAATAAGCGTCCCTTTGAAATAAGGATGGAGTACAGGTTCTTTTTATCAGCCTTGTGATAACCCTCTTTCGTTTCAATCGTTTCTCTAAGTCCTATTAAAATCACCACGCACAATACAGGAAACACCCAAAATGCATGATTCCAATGGACAAGGATAGCTAGTGTGGCACCAGTAAGAGGTGCGACTACCTTGCCTATCCCATTAAACACTTCTAACGAGCCTAACATCCTTGAGCGTTCCTGTCCCTGAAAGATGTCACCGATCAATGCCATGGCCAGAGGTGTCGTTCCAGCGGCCCCCACACCTTGTAATCCTCGGCCAATCATGAAAAGACTAACAATTTCATTTACTTCTCCGCTCACAACACAAAGTACACTTCCCAGAATCATTATCCAAAGTGAAACAATGATTAATCGTTTACGTCCAAAGCGATCCGACAACATCCCCACAAACGGAATCACCACTGCTGCAGGAATGGTGAATGAGCTTAAGATAAAACCAGACCAGCTGCTAGTCAAATGTAAATCCGCTTCAATACTCGGGAGAATGGGAATAAGCATAGAATTTCCCAGTACCATTAATATGGGTAGTAATCCGATTACCAGTTGGAGAAGCTTATTCGTCATGATTCGTAACCCCTTCATAGTCAGATTCATTCTAAAAAACCCGGGAGGAAAGTATATATGAAAAGAATGGCTATTTTCTTTGGTATTATCATTCTTCTTTATAGTGTCTATTATGATTTAAATAAGGGAACCTTACGGCTGCTTTATAAAGAATCCACTGTCGCAACAGCCCAGCCACAGGTTAGTCAGGCGTCTCCAACCGCTTCACAGGAATCTGCTGAGGAAGATCCCTCATCCATACCTTACGTGGAAATGGAGGTCAAGCCCGGTGATACAGTCTTAAGTCTTGCAGAAGATCTTCTTGATGGTTCTATGCCTGTTTCCATTGAACGTGTGATTACTGATTTCGAAGAATTAAATAATGTTCCTCCTGCAAAGATCCAAATCGGGAAAACCTACAAAATCCCGAATTATCAATAATCCAGGCATTCAAAAAACACCTATTTCTTGTCATTTCACACAAAACACTGTTACAATAGCTTCGTATTACTTATAATGAAAGTTTGAGAACCTTTCTAAAGGAGCGAATTACACTTGAGTGAAATTATACATCGTTCAAAAACACGTCCGGTCAAAGTCGGAGATTTAACTATCGGCGGTAACAATGAACTTGTTATCCAAAGTATGACTACTACAAAGACACATGATGTTGAAGCAACGGTTAAAGAGATTCACCGTCTCGAAGAAGCTGGTTGTCAGGTTGTCCGGGTAGCTTGTCCAGATGAACGCGCAGCAGACGCAATAGCTGATATTAAGAAACAAATCAATATTCCACTTGTTGTCGATATACATTTTGACTATAAACTAGCCTTAAAAGCGATTGAAGGCGGAGCCGATAAAATCCGGATCAACCCAGGAAATATCGGTCGCCGTGAAAAAGTGGAGGCCGTTGTCAAAGCAGCGAAAGAAAAAGGGATTCCAATTCGAATCGGGGTAAATGCCGGAAGCTTGGAAAGAAAAATTCTTGAAAAGTACGGATACCCAACGGCTGACGGTATGGTAGAAAGTGCCCTTCACCACATCAAGATCCTGGAAGATTTAGATTTTCATGACATAATCGTTTCCATGAAAGCATCTGATGTGAACTTAGCAATAGAAGCATACACGAAAGCAGCTAAAGCATTTGACTACCCCCTTCACCTCGGAATCACTGAATCAGGTACATTATTTGCAGGAACTGTAAAGAGTGCAGCAGGGCTAGGGGCGATTCTAAGTCTTGGCATTGGTAATACACTGCGTATTTCCTTAAGTGCTGACCCTGTTGAAGAAGTGAAAGTAGCCAGAGAATTATTAAAGTCGTTTGGATTAGCTTCAAATGCTGCTACCTTAATTTCGTGTCCTACATGCGGCCGTATCGAAATCGACTTAATTTCAATTGCCAATGAAGTGGAAGAGTACATCTCCACCATTAAAGCACCAATCAAAGTGGCTGTCCTTGGATGTGCAGTAAATGGACCAGGTGAAGCCAGAGAAGCCGATATCGGTATTGCCGGGGCTCGTGGTGAAGGACTATTATTCCGAAAAGGAAAGACTGTCCGTAAAGTTCCTGAAGAGACGATGGTTGAGGAATTAAAGAAAGAGATCGACAAAATCGCAGAAGAATATTTTGCACAGCAAGAAGCAGAAAAGAAAGAACAAGAAGTTTAAATGCATGTAAAGAGGACTGATCTCGATCAGTCCTCTTTTTTTATTTCTTGAAACGCTCCCAATTTCAAGAAAAAGTGTTATTTTTAAAAGAACGGCAGTACAAATAATCCAATAATTATCGATACGGCCCCAATTCCGATTGCCCAGGCACCGAGCATTTCTGCTCCTCGTCTTCTTGCCACGAATCCAAGAACAATTCCCGCAGCTCCCATGATTACCGGGAGAATAAATAAGGAAAGAATGGATAGAGCAAGTGCAGAGTAACCCAAAACACGACCTGATGTTGTCGTATCTCGGGCGGCATCCTCTTCAAAGTCGCGGCTTACACTCATTGGAGCAGCAATTTCTGCTGCTGTTTCTTCACGGTATTCTTTACTCACATCTGTTTCCGGATTGTCGTAATACACGTCGATATCTTTTAGATTTCGATCAACGCTGTTTAATTCGCGTCGTTCATCATTCATACAGCAATCCCTCACTTTCTGTGTTTGGGAGCCTTCTTATTGTGTGTCACTTCTCTATATTTACTATGCTAATGTTTGTCATTTTTGTTAGCTGACTTTCACTTTTCAAACCATTAATTGCTTTTGAAAGGCTTCTTTTTGCAAAGATTTTATTGTTTTTTCATATGGTCTGCCTGGGATCTGTCAATCAGTGTGAGCTGGATCGTGAGGGGAAATCAACTACTACTTTCTTCTCTAAGATAGCAACAAACTTTACGAAAAGAGCATTTGTGTAAACATCGTTTATCTACTGGTCAGAAATATGATAAACTTGAAGGAGTTTTTATAAAGAGGAGCATGATAAAGAATGAAACGTTTTGGAATCGATATTGATGGGACAGTTACGTCACCTGAATCTTTACTGCCTCACATAAATGATTATTTTAAGTTGAATTTAACCTTACAAGACATCACCCAATACGAACTGACAGAGGTTCTGGATATTTCACCTCACACTTTCGGGAAATGGTTTAAGGAAGCAGAACCAACCATTTACAAAGAATCTCCCCTTGCTCCTGGCGCAAAGAAAATATTGGATCAATGGAAAGAAATACATGAGCTTTATTTTATAAGTGCAAGAAGATCCGATCTCATTCAATTAACTAAAGAATGGTTTAATTCACAAGATTTGATGTATCATCACATCGAATTAATTGGCTCACATGACAAAATTTCAACAGCAAAAAAACACGGTGTCGATATTTTCTTTGAAGACAAACATGATAATGCTGTAGCGATTTCTGAAGAACTATCGATTCCGGTTCTGTTATTTAACACACCATACAATCAAAAACCGATCCCTGATGGAGTCATTCGCGTAAATGACTGGCGGGAAGCGAACTCCTGGGTTCAAACCTGGCTTCAAAATGAATCAAAAGGCCTCTAATCGTAAGAGGCTTTTTCCCTTACTTATTAAATAAATCTTTAAATTGTTCCACCCGTTTCCGATTCACTTTAAAATCATAATATCCGAGACGTGAACCTGACTTGATATGTAGAAGGTTGGTGCTTTCATCAATATAGAGTTCAAGGTCATCCTTGAATTTCAACCACTTTGATGTGAAAACCGCATGCACATAATGTGACTTCTCTTCCTTGATCTCTACATGATCGAACTTACTGATGGTGTTGCGGATTTTCGCCTTCGCATCCTCTGTGCTTCCACTGATGGGAAGTGGTGCTATTCGATGATATGATGTGAGATCAATTGTGCTCACACAGTTTTTTTTATTCGTTGGGCAGTGAGTAAAAGGGACAGTTTCCATGGCTGCATCTCTCCTCTATTCCTTCTGTATAATTGCGTCTTTTCCCTCTTTTACCTTCACTTAAACTCTGGACATTTCAGTAAAATAAAAGGCTCTTTTCACAAAGATTGTGTGTTTAACATATGGTCTGCTTGAGCTCTGTCAAACAGTGTTTGCTAGATGGTGAGGGGAACTGCTCCGCTTGCAGCTAGCGTTCGGCCGAGCCTCCTCAGCTTAGCCGAACGGGGTTTCGGCACGCCCAAAATCCGCCGGAGTCTACGCAGTTCCCCTCACCATCTTTAAGAGATTTTCGTGACAGAGCTAAAGGTGTCAAAGAACAATCAAACTAGAAAACAAAATTTTTCTTCCTCCAAAAGAAATCAACCTATACACACCTTACAATGAGTTATTTAGTTTGCTAAAAATTTTTGTTTTTATTTAATTCTTTTAAAGGCACATGCTCAGAAAGTTGATTCTCGCTGCAGGTGCTCGACTCCTGCGGGAATAGCGGGACAGTACGAAAAGCGGAGGGGCTTTGCCCAGGGGCGACAAGCATAAGACGAGTCTGTCGGAAAGGTGCTCTTTGCCATTTTGGCAGACTTGGCTTATGACCTCGAGCCCCTAAGCCCCGTAGCTGGACAGTACGAAAAGCGGAGGGGCTTTGCACAGGGGCGACAAGCATAAGTCGAGTCTGTCGGAAAGGTGCTCTTTGCCTTTTTGGCAGACTTGGCTTATGACCTCGAGCCCCTAAGCCCCGTAGCTGGACAGTACGAAAAGCGGAGGGGCTTTGCCCAGGGGCGACAAGCATAAGTCGAGTCTGCTGAAAAGGCGCTTTTTGCCTTTTTGGCAGACTTGGCTTATGACCTCGAGCCCCTAAGCCCCGTAGCTAGACAGTACGAAAAACGGAGGGGCTTTGCCCAGGGGCGACAAGCATAAGTCGAGTCTGCTGAAAAGGTGCTCTTTGCCTTTTTGGCAGACTTGGCTTATGACCTCGAGCCCCTAAGCCCCGTAGCTAGACAGGTGAGACCCCACAGGCGAAGCCGAGGAGGCTCACCGCCCGCCCCGCGGAAAGCGGGCATCCTGTAGCAGAAATCAACTACTACTATCTTCTCTTAAATAACAACAAACTTTATGAAAAGAGCCAAGAAAAAAGAGACCCTAAAGGATCTCTCTACTGACATTGGGGGCATTTACCATAAATTTCGAATTTATGACCGGATATATCATACCCTGTATCCGTTAAATTTTCTTTAAGTGCTTCCATGGGACATGTGTGAATTTCTTTCGTTTTCCCACAATCCATACAAATGAAGTGATGATGATGGTGATGACTTTCGCATGTAAATCGAAAATGTCTTTCACCTGAGAGTTCAGTCTCTTCCAAGATCTCAAGTTCAACAAACAAGCTCAAATTACGGTAGATTGTATCAAAACTGAGCCCCGGGTAATCAGCTTTCATATTTTCCAAAACATCCCTGGCCGTCAAATATTTATTAGAGCTGGAAAACAGTTCAAGTAATTGCTCCCGTTTTCCTGTATGCTTATATCCTTTTGATTTTAACAGGTCCATTGCTTCCGTTACATTCACTTTCTACACCTCAACTTTAGAAGAATGACTCGACGTTCTTATTTTCTTAATCACAATTGTAATGAGAAGGATTAAAATCGCCGTCATGACAATCGTGCCCCCCGGTGCAAGATTCAAATAGAACGCACTGATCAATCCAACAATTACAGAAATTTCACCGAATAACAGTGAAAACCCAATCGTTTGTTTAAATCCATTGGCAATTCTGATACTTGCAGCAACCGGTAATGTCATAAGAGACGAAACCAGCAGGATCCCGACGATGCGCATGGAAGCGGCAATCACAAGTGCTACCAGGACCATAAAGATAAAGTGGATCGCCTTAGCGGGGATACCTGACGCCTTTGCATGATCTTCATCAAAGGATAGAAGAAACAATTCTTTATAAAGCAGAAAAATCACGCCTATCACAAGAACGCTGATTCCTCCAATCAGATACAAATCACCTCTGCTGACTGCGCTGACACTTCCAAACAAATAACTAAATAAATCGGTATTAAAACCGTCTGCTAGAGAAATGAAGATGACCCCTATCCCGATTCCTCCAGATAGGATGATCGGAATCGCAAGCTCCTGATAATGCTTATATAACATACGCAAACGTTCAATAAACAAGGAGCCCATGACAGAAAAGGCCATTCCAAAATAGAGTGGATTCAATCCCGAAAAAGCAGGCATTGTTTTACTTAAATACAGGCTCGCTGCAATACCTGACAGAGTGACGTGACTCAAGGCATCCGCTATTAAAGAGAGCCTCCTTACGACGATGAATGCTCCTAGTAAGGGTGCGATGATTCCAATGAGAATCCCCGTAAGAAATGCATTTTGTAAAAATTCATATTGAAAAATAGCTTGAAGCATTGTCTTCCCTCCAATCGATCATGAATGATGGTGTTCATGCTCATGATTTAAAAAATGTACATCATGACCATAAAAAGAGGAAAGCTGATTTTCCTTTAGCTTTTCAAACTCTTCTGTTTTGCCATGGAAATGTAAGTGTTTATTTAAACAAGCGACATGTGTCACTTTGTTCGAAATTGATCCTATGTCATGTGTGACAAGAACGAGTGTAATCCCTAAATCTTTATTTAAGGTTTCTAACATATCATAGAAGTTTTGGACGTTTTGACTGTCCACTCCCACTGTCGGTTCATCAAGAATCAATACATCAGGCTGGCTGACGAGCGCCCGGGCAATAAACACCCTTTGCTGTTGTCCTCCCGATAATTCTCCAATATTACGTTTAGCGTATTGACTCATCCCAACCGATTCTATGGCTCTATAAACATCTTGTTTATATTTAGATGAAATCCTCTTGAACAAACCTGCTTTTTTCGCTAATCCGCTCGCCACCACCTCATAAACCGTGGCTGGAAAACCTGTATTGAAGCTATTGGCCTTCTGGGAAACAAACCCTATTCGATCCCATTGTTTGAATTTATGCTGAGGGATCCCAAATAGCTCAATATTCCCTTGTTTCACTCGTAAAAGTCCCAGAACAAGCTTTAGTAAGGTCGATTTTCCTGAACCGTTAGGTCCGACGATCCCAAGGAATGCCCCTCTGGGAATGCTTAGATTAATATCCTCGAGCACTCTTTCCCGCTCATATCTGAAATTCACATCTTCTATTTTTATAATAGGATTTGTAGTATCCATTTTAATCATCTCTCTTTATAAGAATCATTACGATTTAAAAGTACATAGGGTAGTATACATGATGGGTGCACAATTGTAAATATTCATACCCTGATACCATAATGAAAGGACTGCTCAATATGAGTGAGCAGTCCTTTACTTGAATGCTGCATTAATGAATGGCAGACTTAAATCGTGCACCCTTTGTTTCCTGTGTACTCATAATCGTAATGAATGCATTGGGATCTACATCAGAAATAATGGATTTCAACTTTGTTACTTCAAGTCTGGTGACCACGACATAAATGACCTCTTTATCATTATCTGTGTAACCTCCACGCCCCTTTAACATGGTTGTTCCCCTGCCAAGTCTTTTTAGTATTGCGTCGGATACATCAAGGTAATGGTCAGAAACAATGATAACGGCCTTCGTTTCATCCATTCCCTGAATCACCGTATCAATTGTCTTAAAGGCTATATAGTAGGTCATAACGGAATACATCGCTTCTTCAAGTCCGAAGACAAATGCTGCCCAGGCGAAAATGAAAATATTGATGAACATAACAAACTCCCCCACTGAAAATGGAAGCTTCTTCGTTAAAAGAATACCAAGGATTTCAGTTCCATCCAGAGATCCACCATGACGTATCACAAGGCCGACCCCAACTCCAAGAGTCAAGCCTCCAAAAACAGTGGCTAACACTTTCTCTGTTACAAACGGATCAATATGGTGTAAAAGGCTTTCAATTCCTGCCAGCGCAATAATGGCAAACAGAGAAGAAACGACAAAGGTTTTCCCGATATGTTTATACCCGTAATACATGAAAGGGAGATTTAGAAGAACCAGCAGGGTTGCAAAGTTTACAAATGGAATGGTGTCTGAAACTAAATAATCTAAAATCAGCGAAACACCAATAATTCCACCATCGATAATATTATTTGGAACAAGGAACAACTCAATGGATATAGCAGCTAAGGCTGCTCCAATCGTAATAAAGATCAATCGGTAAATAAAATGAAGGGGACTTTCTTTTTTATGTACTCTTTGGGGCATCGTCAATTCCTTTCCTTTCACTTTATTTTCTTATAAAAATGTCACTTTCTGATCAGGAGTTACATATGTATCTGATGAGGAGTGATAAACATGAAGCTATTACAAAACGTGATTAATCACAAAATCAACAATATCACAAATGAAGAATTATTAAAGTACGCCGATCAATATAACATTTCATTGACGTCCCAGCAGGCAACAAGCATCGTCGCGAGTGTTAAAGGAAAGAACATTAATATCTTTGATGACAGCAAACGCAGTAAATTGGTGAAGAACTTAGCCAGGATCATAGGTCCTGCCAAGGCGAAGGAAATCAACCAACTCTTTTTGCAGCTAATCAGATAGTAAAAGAAGAGGAGGCGTCCCTTTTGATGAGAGATGACCTCCTCTATTGCCTTTTTTTATTGATTCAGAATTTTCGTTAATACATCTTCATCGAAAGTTTGATTGCGAAGCATGTCAATTTCGAACTTGTAAGGAGGTTTTTTATTTTTCTTATCTTCCCCTACATATGGTGTTTCCAGAATCTTAGGTACCTCTTGCAGCTGTGGATGATGCACAATATAGTTCAGTGCTTTGAATCCGATATGTCCGAATCCTACATTTTCATGGCGGTCTTTACTTGCTCCCCGTTCGTTCTTACTATCATTAATGTGAAGAACCTTTAAGCGATCAATCCCGACAATCTTATCGAATTCCTCCAAGACTCCATCGAAATCTTCCACAATATTATATCCTGCATCATGGGTGTGACAAGTATCGAAGCAAACAGAAAGGCGGTCATTCAGTTCTACTCCATTGATGATTTGAGCTAATTCCTCAAAAGATCTTCCACATTCTGAACCCTTCCCTGCCATTGTTTCCAATGCAATTTGCACTTTATGGTCTTTGGTTAATACTTCATTCAGACCTTCAATGATCTTTTCGATTCCCTTATCTGCTCCTGCACCTACGTGAGCACCCGGGTGAAGCACAATCTGCCCCGCTCCTAGAGCTTCTGTGCGCTCGATTTCAGAACGGAGGAAATTGACACCTAATTCAAATGTAGCAGGGTTCGTCGTATTTCCGATGTTAATGATATAGGGAGCATGCACGATAATGTCCTCTATCCCATTTTCTTTCATGTGAGCGATACCTGCTTCAATATTTAAGTCTTCGATCTTTTTTCTTCTCGTATTTTGAGGTGCACCTGTATAGATCATAAATGTATTTGCTCCATAGGAAACGGCTTCCTCACTGGAAGATAATAACATTTTTTTACCACTCATTGAAACATGGGATCCAACCTTAACCATTCTTCTCAACTCCTAAGAAAATCTCTCTCTATATTGTATCGAATGTGTACAAATGAATCACGTTAAAACACTTATTTGCTTCTGTTTTTCTTTCTTCTCTCACGTTTCTTGATTTGATCCATTTTGTATTTCATTTTCTTTTTATAGCCTGGTTTAACTGTTTTTGGTTTTCGAACCATTGATTTAGCTTTTTCATCAATCTCATCAACATTCGTTTTTTGACGGTTCTTACGTTTGTTCAGGGGTGGTAACTCAGACCATTCCCCTTTTTTAATGTCTTGATGAGCAAAGCTGATTCCGAGCTTCTCCAGACGATTCAATGCATCTTCATCCGAAGGTGTATAAATGGTATAGGCAATTCCGCTATTACCGGCACGCGCTGTACGGCCTGAACGGTGAACATAGAAATCGAGATCTTGTGGCAGTTCAAAGTTAATGATATGACTTACACCTTCAATATCGATCCCTCTGGCTGCTAAATCAGTCGCTACGATGTACTGATAATCCAGGTTTCTCGTTTGCTTCATCATTTTCTTACGCTCACGGGGAGAAAGGTCTCCGTGAATCCGTCCAACCTTTAAACCTTTAGCGATCAAAGCATCTGCGACTTCATCTGCTTTTTGTTTTGTATTGGTGAAAACGATACCTAAATATGGATTAATATCCACTAAAATATTGTACAAAAGGTTAATTTTATCGCGACTCTTAAGAGGGACGATTACATGTTGGATATTCTTTGCCGATAGCTGCTCGGGCTCAACATGTGCATATTGTGGATTTTCCATATACTTTTTCAAGAATGGCTTCAGTTTCTCTGGAATCGTCGCAGAGAATACTAGCATTTGTAATTTTTCAGGCATCTTAGCGGCAATCTGATCCACGTCTTCAATGAATCCCATATCCAGCATTAGATCGGCTTCATCAATCACCAGTTGACTAGCAGTATGAACAAACAAGGCTTGATCTTTCACTAAATCATTGATTCGGCCAGGAGTACCAACCACAATATGGGGCTGGTTCTTTAATTTTTCAATCGTTCTCTGCTTGTCCGTTCCACCAATAAAGCAGCGGGAAACAATGTTGCTAGCTTTCGTGATCTTTAGTACTTCTTGATAGATCTGTTGTGCCAGTTCTCGTGTTGGAGCAGTTATCACTGCTTGTACCTGTTCAGAAGCTGCATTCACCTTCTCAATGATCGGTAATAGATATGAATGTGTTTTTCCCGTTCCTGTCTGGGATTGACCAATCGCACTTTGCCCTTTTAAAATCAGTGGGATCATTTTCTTTTGAATTTCTGTTGGTTCGTAGAAACCCTGCTCTTCTACAGCTTCATTAATGAAAGACTGGAATCCGAATTGTAGAAATAAATTCTTTTTCATTCTTTACATCTCCTTTTATCAAAATATCCTTTTATTTACGCTGTTATCGGGATGGATGTCTTCTCGTACACATCATCACCATAGATATATATAAAATTTACGGATCACTTTATCATCCATCGTGAGTGATTTTATCTTAACGTAACAGTTTAGTAAGCGTCATATTTAAAGAACATCTAACCATTATAATATTTTTTTGGCAAAACATCTAGTTCATACTTATTTTAATTTAAGATGATATTTGTATGAATACCCTTTTTTTAATTTAAGATGATATTTGTATGAATACCCTTTTTTCAGCTATTGCATACTCTATAATGACGAGGAATTTATTCGAATGAAAGGAGGCTGTCATTATGTCGCCTAGAAGAATGAGGAATCAGGGCCAGGATATGCGAAATCCTTTCGGAATGAGACAGCAGCGGGGATTCAACGGGTTCGGAATGCAGCAGCCTGGAAGAAACAGCTTTGGACCGGGGCAGACGCAGCCACCTCCGTTTCAATTTGGAGGACAACGTCAAAATCAGGGATTCAATCTGGGGATGAATCAGAGAGGAAGAAGCCGGGGGCCAGGTAAAGGTGGTTTATTGTCTAAGTTTCTTAAAAAGGGTGATAATCAAAATGCCGGCGGAGGATTATTACAACAATTTTCCAGGGGGGATTCATCTTCCAATACGACTGGCTTTGAACGATCTCCCCAGGCCGCTGGCGGAATCCTCCAGAGCCTATTGAACCCCGGGAATGTGAATTCATTTTTATCCAATACACAGCAAATGCTCCAGACCGCTCAACAGCTGGGTCCGATGTTCCAACAATATGGACCTATGGTGAAAAATATCCCGGCACTATGGAAGTTATATCGTGGATTCAAAGATATGTCTGTCGATGATGCATCCGACGACGGGAATAGCGAAGAAATCAAAGAGGATATCGACATCCCTGAAGTCGAACCCACCGTTAAGAAAAAAAAGAAGAAGAAACCACCGGTAGAAATTTCAGATAATAGTGATGATAACCAGGCGCCATCAAAGTCTAAATCAGGATCAAAACCCAAACTGTATATTTAAGGCCAGGATCCCTAAAGGTACTGAATCACCTGCTTAGGGATTTTTTTATTGTCGTTTTACGCAAAGTTTGTGACTATCTTTGAGAAGAATGTATTAGTTGATTTCCGCTACAGGATGCTCGCTTTCCGCGGGGGGGCGGGGGGCGGTGAGCCTCCTCGTCGCTGCGCTCCTGTGGGGTTTCACCTGTCCAGCTACGGGGCTTAGGGGCTCGAGGTCATAAGCCAAGTCTGCCAAAAAGGCAAAAAGCGCCTTTTCAGCAGACTCGACTTATGCTTGTCGCCCCTGTGCAAAGCCCCTCCGTTTTTCTAACTCTCCCGCTATTCCCGAAAAGAGTCGAGCATCCTTCCGCTCCAATTAACTTTCTGAGCATGTTTCTTTAAACGAAATCAATAAAAACACAAAAACTTCTAGCAAACCACCTCTTTAAGGTGAGAAGAGGTTAATGTCCGATTGAAGAAGAAGAATTCGTTTTCAAATTAGATTGTGTTTTTTGACACCTTTTAGCTCTGTCACGAAAAATCTCTTAAAGACGGTGAGGGGAACTGCGTAGACTCCGGCGGATTTTGGTCGTGCCAAGCCCCCGGAAGCGAAGCTGAGGAGGCTTGGCCGAACGCTGCAAGCGAAGCAGTTCTCCTCACCATCTAGCAGACACTATGTTAAAAAAACAATATTCTTTACGAAAAGAGCCTTTTATTTAACCACCAATCAAAGGCATTTCGAGAGGGAAAGGTTCACAATATTATCGTTCTCTTTGTCAGGAAGACTGTTCTCCTTTATAATGAAGACAGAACCTTTTCTCATGTAGGAGGATATTCATAGATGGAAATTATTAAGATTACTCCGAGAGGCTATTGTTACGGTGTTGTAGATGCAATGGTCATTGCAAGAAACGCCGCATTAGACAAATCGCTTCCTCGTCCAATTTATATTTTAGGCATGATCGTTCACAACAAGCATGTGACTGACGCATTCGAAGAAGATGGGATCATTACCCTGGATGGCAGCAACAGAAAAGAAATCATCGAACAAGTAAATGAAGGAACGGTTATCTTCACGGCTCATGGAGTATCTCCTGAAGTGAAAGAAATAGCCAAACAAAAAGGACTTGTTACACTGGATGCAACGTGTCCCGATGTAACGAAAACCCATGATCTGATTCGCGCTAAAGAAGCAGAAGGCTATGACGTGATCTATATCGGTAAAAAAGGACATCCAGAGCCTGAAGGGGCTGTCGGGGTTGCACCTGAGATCGTGCATCTCGTGGAAACAGCAGAAGATGTAGAAGAACTTTCAATTGAAAACGAAAAAATCATTGTGACAAACCAAACGACGATGAGTCAATGGGATGTATTGGATACGATGGATAAAGTGAAGGAAATGTATCCTCACGTTGAGCTGCACAAAGAAATATGCCTGGCTACCCAGGTTCGCCAAGAAGCAGTTGCTGAACAAGCTGGAGATGCAGATGTTCTCATCGTCGTTGGAGATCCTAAGAGTAATAACTCCAATCGGCTCGCTCAAGTATCAAAGGATATCGCAGGTACTCCAGCACATCGAATTTCCGACATTAGTGAATTGGATATAGAATGGATTAAAGATGCCAACATCGTTGCTGTAACAGCCGGTGCATCCACTCCTACTCCAATCGTAAAAGAAGTCATTAAATTCCTTGAAGCTTTTAATCCAAAAGATGAATCCACTTGGACAAGAGAGCGAAATGTTCCATTAAATAAAATTCTCCCTAAAGTACGAAAAGCTAAATTGGGAACAAAATAAACGTGAAAGGCCCCTTAGAAATTCTAAGGGGCCTTCCATCTTTACATATACGTAAATGGGTTGGTTTCAGCTTTTGACGCGAATATATTGACGATATACCCTTTTTCTGAGGATTTTTTCGCTAAATAACAGGCCACTCCATCCTTCATGACTTTTTCGATGTGATGTCCTGCATCAACGACATTCAGCCCCATCATCATGGCGTCGTGGGCGGTGTGGTAATAAATATCGCCTGAAACGAATACATCCGCTCCCTGTCTTTTCGCTTTCCCGATAAACTTATTTCCATCTCCGCCAAGCACTGCTACTTTCTTCACTTTCGCTTCCCCATCACCAATGACTCTGATTCCGTCCATACCAAATGTTTCTTTCACAACTAAAGCAAATTCCTTAAGACTCATCTCATTCTGTAAATGTCCGATTCTACCTAATCCTAAAGCAGGTGATCCGTTTTTAAGGGAATAGATATCATAGGCAACTTCTTCATAAGGATGGTGGGTAAACATCGATTTCAACACTTTTTTTTCTAAAGAAACAGGATAAACCGTTTCCACCTTCTCTTCTGCTACTTCCTCGAGGGAACCTTGCTTACCGATATGCGGGTTCGTGCCCTCCTCAGGGAGGAATCTTCCCTTTCCTTCAGTCGAGAAGCTGCAATGTGAATAGTTCCCGATGTGCCCGGCTCCTGCATTACCGAGGGCCGTTCGAAGTTCCGTTGCGTTTTCTTTTGGCACATAAACGACCAATTTACGGAGCTCCTCATTGTGAGTAGGGACGAGTACAGACGTATCCTGCAAATTCAGCATGTCGGATAAAAGGTCATTCACTCCCCCTGTCGCCACATCAAGATTCGTATGAGCCGCATACACGGCAATATCATGCTTGATTAATTTCTCAATCATTCGTCCCTGATACGTGTCCGTTTGCAGGGACTTTAATGGACGAAAAAGCGGTGGGTGGTGGGCAATAATTAATTTCACATTGTTTTCAATTGCTTCATCCACCACATTCTCCAATACATCAAGGGTGATCATCACATTCTCAACCTTTTCGTTCAACTTACCAACTTGAAGACCAATCGGATCCCCTTCTTCTGCTAAATATTTAGGTGAAAATTGTTCAAACAGCTGAATGATCTCATGACCGTTTACTGTCTTCATGGGATAAGAACCTCCTCCACCATTTGTATTTTTTGAATAAGTTCCCGTTTTCGTTCTTCCAACCCATCGGTTTTTTCCGCTTTTTCCATGTTATTCAATATATTCTTCCATTGATGAAGCTCCTGATTCCATTTTTTCATAAATGCATCGTTGCGCTCCTTCATCAAAAAAGGACCGAGCAGCAACTCTTTTTCAAGCTCACCAGAGTAGTGGTGTCTCGGATTTCCTTTCTCCGCCACTAAAATTTCATATACCTTATCATCTTCTTCAAGAATTTCTTCCCCTACTAAGTCCCATTCATTGTCCATGAGCCACGTTCGGATGGACCTTGCACTCACATTCGGCTGAAGAATTAACCTGGGTTGATTGGTCAGCTTTGCTTTACCTGCCTCCAAGATAGAGGCAATCAATGTGCCTCCCATTCCGGCAATCGTAATACAATCTACTTCACCTGGAGCAATCACTTCCAGACCATTTCCAAACCTCACCTCTACCTCCTGAGTTAATTGGGCATCTTCCACTTGTTTCTTGGCAGAAAGATATGGTCCTTTCACTACTTCTCCTGCGATTGCAAAGGAAGCAATGCCTTTATTGACGGCATAGCACGGTAAGTATGCATGATCTGAACCGATATCAGCGATTTTAGATTGCGTGGGTATGTATGACACAACTGTTTCTAGTCGTTTTGATAATTGTTGAATATTCATTCGTTCACCTTTAATCATTTTTATTGGGTAAATCATGTACGATAATCATTCTAACCAACTTTTCCCGATAAAAAAAGTCCTTTGCCCAAAAGACAAAGAACCTTTTTCAATCATTGATTATTTAAGTGACTTGATCCAGTCTGCCATAGCATCCAGATTTTCTTCTTCAACTAGACCAGCCGGCATCATACCTTTACCATTTTTGATCGTTTCTTTGATCTCGTCTTTAGACAGCTTTGTTCCTTTAAGAGCAGGACCGGCGCCACCTTCATAGTTTCCACCATGACAAGATATACAAGACTCTTTGTATTTAGCTTCCGGATCGAATTCTCCGCTTGAAGCCTGTTCGCCTTCTTTACCTTCCATTTCCCCGTGACCTTCTTCTTTTGCTTTTTCATTAGCGTTGTTAAGGCCTTCTAAAGATAAGAAGAAAACAAGACCAATTCCAAGAGCCATGATTAGTATGAATGGAATTATTGGATTACGATTCATGATTTAACCTCCTTTATGTACAACATCCAAAAATAGTGCTCTTTTCAACACTTTATATTTTACTGTAAAAAACGACAAAGTAAAAGTACTATCAATTAACTTTTCCATCTTTCTCACAAATTAGACACATTTCGTGTGAAATTCTTTCTTTTCATAAGTCTCTTAATTTAAAATTGTCGTACCTAACCCAAAGCGAGTAGAGGTTGATTTCCGCAACAGGATGCTCGCTTTCCGCGGGGCGGGCGGTGAGCCTCCTCCTCCTCTTGCTTCGCCTGCGGGGTCTCACCTGTCCCGCTTCTCCCGCAGGAGTCGAGCACCTGCAGCGAGAATCAACTTCAATGGTTTGTTTTGACAGGACTTTTTTTAAAAAGCAACAATTTGTACGAGAAGACATTAGAAAAAAACCATTCACTTAGAAGACGGTGAGTTTTTCATTGAATGAAGAAGAGCCCTACTGCCCATTAGAGGACCAATAGAGCTCCTAATTTGTCTTATCGTGTTTTCACCTTATTGACAACCGATAAGCCTTGAAATGACCATTCTCTGGACTTCTGAGGTCCCTTCTCCGATTTCAAGGAGTTTGGCATCACGTAGATATCTTTCAACATGGTATTCTTTCATGTATCCGTATCCACCGTGAATCTGAATGGCTTCATCTGCTACTTCCATACTGATTTCTGAAGCGTATAGCTTACACATCGAAGCTTCTTTCGAAAATGGTCTTCCTTGATCTTTCAACCATGCTGCCTTATGAACCATATTCCTTGCCAGTTCAATCTTCATTGCCATGTCTGCCAGCTTAAATTGAGTGACTTGAAACTGTGATAAGGTTTTGCCAAATTGCTTTCTTTCCTTGGAATACTGCAGTGCTTTATCAAATGCAGCCTGTGCCACACCGACAGCCATAGCACCGATTCCAATCCTGCCCCCATCCAGGGTGACAAGGAACTGCTTAAATCCTTCTCCTTGCTTTCCTAACAGGTTTTCCTTCGGCACTTCTACATTTTCAAGGACCAACTCAGTCGTGTTTGATGAATGAAGCCCCATTTTTTCATAATTATCGATTACCGTAAATCCTTTTGCTTTAGTCGGAACGATAATTGCACTAATTTCCTTATTTCCATTGTTTCTTCCTGTAATCGCTGTTAAAGCGAGATGATTCGCATAGCTTGCATTGGTAATATAGCACTTATTACCGTTTATAACCCATTTATCACCTTTATCTTCTGCAGTGGTTTGGGTTCCGCCTGCATCAGAACCTGCATTGGGTTCAGTCAGGCCGAAAGCTCCAAACGATTCCCCTGTACAGATTGGCGTTAAGTATTCCTGCTTTTGTTCATGAGAACCAAATAAGTTAATCGGTGCTCCACCCAGTGAAATATGCGCAGAGTACGTAATACCTGTCGACGCACATGCCCGGCTAAGCTCTTCGGTTACGATTGCGAAACTGACCGTATCGGCACCTGCCCCCCCATATTCCTCTGGAAACGGAAGTCCCATCATCCCCAGATCAGAAAGCTTTTTGAAAATTTCTTTAGGAAATTCCTTTGTGCGGTCCCGATCTAATGCACCAGGAGCCACTTCTTCTTCAGCAAATTCCCTGATTGTCTTCTTAATCATTGTTTGTTCTTGTGTTAAGTCGAAATTCATCCTTATCCCCCTTGTCTAACTTTGATGACTGAAAGCCCTAACCCATTTCCATAATAGCGCTTTTAAGCATAATCACTGCACTCTATGAATGCGCTCTCATTCTTATTATAAAAGGGAATAGTGAATTTTCTCAACTTTAAAAAACTTTTAAATTTTCAGAAGTTATAGTAATATAAAAATAATTAGTAGGATTCCCCCTGCCAAACCTGAAAGGGAAAAATAACTCAGCCTCCATTTCAAACCTGCACTTATCCAAAGGAAACAGTTCAGAAATAAGGTTATGTACATTCCAAAAGAACTCCCACCGAATAACTCTTCTGTTAGTCGCAATAGTGCTGTGGCAGCATATCGGCTTGCTTCCAAAGTAGTATTTCATCCACAATCAATTTTTTTCTTGAATTTTTTACTGTTTTCACAGTTGTCACACCTTTATCTGTTAAATCTTTTAGCTACATTCGTCAAAGGTGATGGAAAACCCTTTATTTCGAGCAAAAAAAAACCACCTCTATGCACAATAGAGGCAGTAATTGGGGTTCTATTCTAAAAAGTCCTTTAATCGTTTGCTTCTGCTTGGATGACGCAGTTTTCTAAGAGCTTTTGCTTCTATTTGACGAATACGTTCCCTTGTTACACCGAAGACTTTCCCTACTTCTTCAAGGGTGCGGGTTCTGCCATCGTCCAGACCAAAGCGTAAACGAAGAACATTTTCTTCACGATCTGTTAAAGTATCCAGTACATCTTCAAGCTGTTCTTTTAAAAGTTCGTAAGCAGCATGTTCTGAAGGAGATTGTGCTTCTGCATCTTCAATGAAGTCACCAAGGTGGGAATCGTCTTCTTCACCGATTGGTGTTTCAAGGGATACTGGCTCTTGAGCGATTTTAAGGATTTCCCGAACCTTTTCAGGTGTCAGATCCATTTCTTCTGCAATTTCTTCCGGTGCCGGTTCACGCCCTAAGTCTTGCAATAACTGTCTTTGCACACGAATAAGTTTGTTAATGGTTTCAACCATATGAACCGGAATACGAATCGTTCTGGCCTGGTCAGCGATCGCACGGGTGATGGCTTGGCGAATCCACCAAGTTGCATACGTACTGAATTTGTATCCTTTACGGTAATCAAACTTTTCTACCGCTTTAATCAGACCCATATTTCCTTCTTGGATAAGGTCTAAAAATAACATACCTCGACCAACGTAACGTTTGGCAATACTGACAACAAGTCGTAGGTTCGCTTCAGCAAGACGTCGCTTAGCTTCCTCATCGCCTTCTTCAATTCTCTTGGCAAGATTTATCTCTTCCTCTGCAGATAAAAGATCCACTCTTCCAATTTCTTTCAGATACATACGAACAGGATCATTTATTTTAACTCCTGGAGGAACGCTTAAATCATTCAGATTGAATTCTTCTTCCTCTTCTTTCTCTAACTCCGTTGCACCCGGATCATCATCTTCGTCATTTTCATTGATAATTTCTACACCTTGTTCACCTAAGTGTTCGTAGAATTCATCCATTTGATCGGAATCTAACTCAAACCCTGATAATTTATCGGCAATATCTTCGTATGTGAGGACTCCTCTTTTCTTACCTTGGTTAACTAAAAATTCTTTCACCTGATCAACTGTTAATTCTGACGCTATTTGTTTGGAACGCGCTGACTTTTCAGCCATTTGTTCCCCTCCTTCCAACTTCCTTACAAAACTTTATAGAGACTTACGCAGCTGTAAGATTTCCATTGCTATTTGTGCTTCTTTTCGGTAATCCTTTAGTCGTTCTGCTTCTTTTCTTTCCACTTCTTTTTCTTTTATTCTCAACATCTTTTGATGTTTTAACACCTGATTGACATAATCTACTAATTCTTGGTCCGTACTTTCTTCGCTAATTGACATCATTTCAATGTCCGTTACGATTCTTCTTAACCTCTCATCGGGAAGATACCCGATAAAGGCACTGGCACTTGGAGGTAGACCTTCTTCATAATAACCCAATAAATAAGTAATAATAGCCTGATGTTCATCAATATTTAGGTTAGTACCTGCAAGCCACTCCTGAATCTTATAAGCGATGTTCGGATCCTTAAGCATATAGGCAATCAATCTTCTCTCAGCCGTTTGGTAAGCGGGTAATAGTTTAGACTGAGTCTGCCTGGAGAAATTGCCTTGCATACCTATCTGTTTAGGCGGTTTAGAATTCCGTTTGTCCGGGCCTTCCAGTTCAGAGAGCTGCTGTTGAAGAGCCTCAAGAGATAATTCGAACTCATCTGCTAAATACCTTAAATAATAATCCTTTTCAACCGCTTTATTCAGTTGGGTAATTTCCTTGAGTATGTCTTCTATATACTTAAGGCGATCTCCTTCATCATTTAAGTTTTTATTCAGCTTATAGTACCGAAGCTTAAATGCCATGAACGTTAAGCTTGCCCCTATTACATCTTGTTGAAACTTTGTTGCACCATATTTTGAAATGTAGTCATCAGGGTCTAATTGTTCCGGTATTGTTGCGACACGAATGTTCAGCTGATGATTATGAAGAAGGTTTCCTGCACGGAATGCAGCTTCCACTCCGGCAGAATCACCGTCATAACATATGATCACGGAATCAGTCAGGCGTTTAAGCAGCCCGATTTGCTGCTCTGTTAATGAAGTACCCATAGTGGCTACGCCATTTTCCACCTCTGCTTCACTGGCTGATATGACGTCGGCAAACCCTTCAAACAGAATGGCCTGCTGTTTTCTTCTAATCATGGAACGAGCACCGTGATAGTTATAAAGAATGCTGCTTTTGTTAAAAATTTTCGTTTCCGGACTGTTTAAGTATTTCGGTTCATCATTCGCATCGATGCTTCTTCCTGAAAAAGCGACCGTGTTTCCTTTCGTATCAACAATAGGAAACATAATCCTACCCCTGAAGCGATCCAAGAAGGAATTGTCTCTTTCTCTTCTAACGAGTAAGCCTGCCGCTTCCATCAGCTCCAGGGTATAGCCTCGTTTCTGAAGGAATTTAACCGTGAAATCCCAGCTTGGAAGTGACCAGCCAATCTGAAATTTAGTAATGCTTTCAGTTGTAAACCCCCGGGCCAATAAATATTCGAGGGCTTCCTGGCCTTCTTTTGTATTTAGAAGGAGATGATGGTAGAATTTACTTAATAACCCATGAGCTTCCATCATTTGCTTTTCATCTTCTTGAGGGGGAAGCTCCCTATCAGATGAAGAGGTCTGAATGGAGATTTCTTCTCCTACTTTAGAACCAAGCTTCTGCGCTGCTTCGAGGAAGCTTAAACCATCAACATCCATTAGAAACGTAAACGCATTCCCCCCGGCCCCACATCCGAAACAGTGAAATATTTGTTTGTCAGGGGAAACAGAAAAAGATGGAGTATTCTCTCCATGAAACGGACACAAGCCAAAATAATTGCGTCCCTGCTTTTTCAGTTGTACATAATCACTGACAACATCTACGATATCGGTTGACGATAATATTTTATTTAACTTATCTTCAGGGATTCTTTCAGACACCATTTATCACCTGTTTTTATTTACCCTCTTAATCCATTCTGTACTTATTCCGATTCTCCTGCAATTTCCGACAAGATTTTATCAAATGAAGTACAAAATGTTTCTCTGTCTTCATTTGTAAAAGGTTTAGGACCTTTACCATAGTTTCCTCTACGACGTTCTTTTGCTGCGACATATCGATAATCCAATGCGGTGACTATACTCTCTTCCCTGTAGGTTTTTCCCCTGGGAGAGATAGCATAAACTTTTTTCGGCAAAACCAAGGACGCCAATCCAATATCCTGGGTAACCAGTACATCATGTGGTTGAACATGATTCATGATGTATAAGTCAGCCGCTTCTTTCGAACTATCGACATATACCCACCTGCCTTGATCAGGTGTGTTCTTTCTATGGGCATGAGAAGCAACAAAAACAACTTCAAAGCCATAACCCCTGGTAATGTTAATGATTTCCTGCTTTACCGGGCAAGCATCTGCATCTACATATACGGTAGACTTATGTTCGCTAATACTAACTATTCTACATCACTCCGTATTATCCTTCTCTCTTTATGAACTTTCCTGGAGAATTGATTAAAATTGTCGAATTTTAATTGAGGCGAGACTTGACATATCACAATAATTAGTTTATTCCTTAAGAGTTTAGTCTAAACCTATTTTAAATATTTTTATCACAATTTTTTATTATAGTATAATCGGACAAGTTTGACCACTATAAAAACTCATTTTATGAAATCTTTAATTATTCACGTTTAGATTCACCAAAAAAGAATGATTCTTTCCCTTTTTTATTCAGGAAAAGAATCATTCTTTTTTAAGTGTTAATTGCTTGAGTGTTGATAGATATTCGTAATGACATTGGCTGTTTCTTCAACGGCTTTGTTCGTTACGTCAATCACATGGCAGCCGATACGATTGGTTATTTTCTCGAAATATTTCAGCTCATCTTCAATGCGTTGAATATTTGCATAGCTTGCCTGATCATTCAACCCCAATGACTTTAACCTTTCCCGGCGAATCGTATTCAACTTCTCAGGGCTGATTTTTAACCCGAAGCACTTCTTCGGAGAAACCATAAATAATTCCTCTGGAGGATCGACTTCCGGTACTAGTGGTACATTGGCCACCTTAATCCTCTTCAGTGCAAGATATTGTGATAACGGAGTCTTTGAAGTTCTGGAAACACCTACAAGCACAATATCCGCTCTAAGGATGCCGCGGGGGTCCCGCCCATCATCGTACTTGACGGCAAACTCTATCGCTTCCACTTTCTTGAAGTAATCATCATCCAGCTTCCTTACCGTTCCCGGCTCGAACAACGGTTCCTTTTGGTAAGCTGATTGATATTTATCCATTAACGGACCGATAATATCAAATGCGTACAATTCTTCTCTTTCAGCTTCTTTTTTAATATACGCACGCATATCCGGCTTTACGAGAGTATACACAATCAGTCCCTGGTTTAATTTAGCAAGGGAAATCACTTCATCGATATGCTCTAAGTCCTCTACATACGGAAAGCGTTTAATGACCGTATTGGAACCATTGAATTGGCTAATCGCCGCTTTTGTGACTAGTTCAGCAGTTTCACCCACCGAGTCTGATACAACATAGATGATCGGTTCTTTCACGATCGCTCACCACCTTCTAATATTCATCTGCTAACGCTACAAATGCTTTCGTGATATTGGTTTTCGTAATTCTGCCTATGACCTCTAAATCGCCTTTTTCCGTTTTCTTAATCACCGGAACAGAGTCGATTTGCTTATGAATCAGGTCTTTGGCTACCCCTATTAGCTGGTCATCCTTTTCACAGACCGTAATATTAGGCATTCTCGTCATAATGATATTCACCGGCAACGTACTAAGTTCCTGCTTCCCGATGCTCGCCCTTAAAAGATCCTTACGAGACAGGACGCCGACCAAGTACGTATTCCCATCCACTACAAATAATGTTCCTACGTCCTCCAGGAACATTGTAACAATGGCATCATACACAGAAACATTTTCGTTTACCACTACAGGAATCGATTGATAATCTTTAACATATATTTTGTTAAGGTTTTCTGTCAACAGCTGCGTCCCTGTTTTCCCTGTATAGAAATATCCCACTCTAGGACGTGCATCCAGGTAACCCGCCATGGTTAGAATGGCTAGATCAGGTCGCAGAGTCGCCCTGGTCAAGTTTAATTGATCGGCGATTTGTTCACCAGTGATAGGTCCGTTGTCTTTAACTATTTGTAAGATATGTTCTTGACGCTTATTAAGTTCGATTGTTACTCACCACCTAACGGACAAACGATTTATGTTATACTTTATATTAAATATTATATACTATTTAAAGAAAATGAAAAGAGCATATTATCATTCAATTGTGTCAACACTATATTTTAAATTTCACCTAACACAGAGTATCTTTTTTTGATACAAACTTCAAATCTTTTCCCTTCTACTGATCAGTAGTTGTTTTTATTTCTTTATCATGATAAAATGTCTTCATCTTATAATCAATAATGCTATGACGGATCAATAAGTACTTGCTGCACTCAAGCGACCAGGGACGGTGAAAGCCTGGAAAGCAGGAAAACGGCAATCCCGAGCTATTTTACATTTAAAAGTGGGTATACATGTATGATGTATATCAACTAGGGTGGAACCGCGAGTATCAAGCTCGTCCCTAGGCTTATATGCCTAGGGACGAGCTTTTTTATTTTATTACATACATGATGAAAAGGAGTGACTTTTATGTCAATGGAACAAGTAGTAAATTTAGCGAAGCATCGAGGATTTGTTTTCCCGGGTTCTGAAATTTACGGCGGACTTGCTAACACGTGGGATTACGGTCCATTAGGTGTAGAGTTAAAAAACAATATTAAAAAAGCATGGTGGAAAAAATTCGTTCAGGAATCCCCTTACAATGTGGGTCTTGATGCAAGTATTTTAATGAATCCGCAAACTTGGGTAGCTTCTGGTCACGTTGGAAACTTCAATGATCCAATGATCGACTGTAAGCAATGTAAAACACGCCATCGTGCAGACAAAATCATTGAAAACGCCCTTGAAGAAAAAGGGATCGAGATGATCGTGGATGGACTTTCTTTTGAAAAAATGGAAGAAATCATCAAGGAGCACAGTATCGTGTGTCCTGATTGCGGAAGCCAGGATTTCACCGATATCCGTCAATTCGATTTAATGTTTAAGACTCATCAAGGTGTGACAGAATCTTCTACAAATGAAATCTATTTACGCCCAGAAACAGCTCAAGGTATCTTTGTTAACTTCAAAAATGTTCAGCGCTCCATGCGTAAGAAAATGCCATTCGGTATTGCTCAAGTCGGAAAAAGCTTCCGAAATGAAATTACTCCTGGTAACTTCACATTCAGAACACGTGAATTTGAACAAATGGAACTGGAATTCTTCTGTAAACCCGGAGAAGACCTGGAATGGTTCTCTTACTGGCGTGAATTCTGTAAAAACTGGTTACTTAATCTGGGAATGAACGAAGATAACATGCGTTTACGCGATCATGATAAAGACGAATTATCTCATTACAGTAATGCTACTACGGATATTGAATACAAATTCCCATTCGGTTGGGGAGAGCTTTGGGGTGTAGCTGATCGAACAGACTTTGACCTGAAACGTCATATGGAACATTCGAATGAGGACTTCCACTACATGGATCCTCAAACAAATGAAAAGTATATACCATACTGTATTGAACCATCCCTTGGTGCAGACCGTGTCACTCTTGCATTCTTATGTGACGCATTTGAAGAGGAAGAGCTTGAAAATGATTCACGAACAGTGCTCCGCTTCCATCCGGCACTTGCTCCATTCAAAGCAGCTGTCCTCCCGCTTTCCAAAAAGTTATCTGGTGATGCATTCAAAGTATATGAAGAATTATCACAGGATCTTATGATAGACTTTGATGAAACAGCATCGATCGGTAAACGCTATCGTCGTCAAGATGAAATCGGTACACCATTCTGTATCACATTTGACTTCGACTCGGTTGAAGATGGTCAAGTGACCGTACGGGACCGTGACACGATGGATCAGGTAAGAATGCCAATCAGTGAAGTAAAGGCGTTCTTGCAGGAGAAAATTAAGTTTTAAAACCTAAAGCACAGAGGCTTTGCCCAGAGTCGACAAGCATATCTAGAAATCCCTGAAGGCGTGCCTTTGGGGATTTTTTTGTCGTATCTATGATAGAAAGTATATTTATACGTGTGTTTCAGATGGGTTGGCGCTGTCTGATCACAAGAATGACGTATTTTTATGCTCTTTAGGGATTCGCTAAACTGCATTTTGGGGGTTGTAGCGGTACGTTGGACGTTTGTTGTTGCACTTTCGCAGGTTGTTGCGGCACTTTTGGGCAAACTTGCGGCACTTTCCCGATTTGTCACGCCAAATTGTGAACGCCCCCATTCAACTTTCAAAACCATAAAAAAACAGGCCCATTCACGCACCGCATGAATGAGCCTTTTCTAAATAATCACAAGCAGCATTATAAGCTAGAATAAGTCCTTCATGTTATCCATTTGGTCTAAGAACCTCCTGGATTTTAATGTTAGACCTGAGTTTTCATCGTAATAAGTTCTGATTACCCGCTTTAATTGACGTTTTGTTTCATCTTTCACCGATATATTTCCCAATCGATTGATATCGAAATAGTAAAATACCCTCAGAAGCTTCACAGTGCTTTGTGAGATCGGAAAATGATGAGGATCTTCACTTAAACAACGATGACAGATGAATCCATTTTCTTTAAAGGAGAAAGCGAATTCACCATCAGCTTCCCCGCATACACTACATCCATTCAAATGAGGATACAACCCTAATACAGGGAGCATTTTCATTTCAAATATGTGCATAAGAATTTCGGGATCATAGTCTTCATTTAAATAGTGAATGGTCTTGTAAAGCAATTCAAATAGAAACGGGTTCGGTTTCCGGTCCTCCGTCGCTTTGTCGAGAAGGTCGACGATGTAAGTGGCATAAGCCGTCTTAAACAAATCTTCCCTCACATGCCTTAACGATTCTACCATCTCTCCCTGTTGAAGAGTCCCTAGCCCGCTTCCTTTAATAAAAAGGAAATAACCATATGTAAACAATTGTGAAATGGCGGATAGACGGCTATTAGGTTTCTTTGCCCCTCTAGCCATCAATCCAATCTTTCCGAATTCTCGTGTGTATATGGTAACAATCTTATTCGACTCACCGTAATGATTCGTTCTGATAACGATTCCTTCACACTTCTGCAGCATATAGCCACCTCCCGACATCAATCCACCCGGGTGATGACAAACTTATCACGTTAAAGGAAAATCAACTTCCGCTGTTTCTTCTTCAAAGCTGTAAGGATCCTCAACCGTCTCCTTTTCAAGCTCCTTAAAAAGTAAATAGGTATCTATACTTCCTGTCTGCGAAAAAAATTTCCATGTTAAGTCTAACATAAAAAACCCACCTTTCTGGATTTAAACTAGCAAGACTTCATAAGCTTTCTTGTGATTAGAATGAGCATTTTCTCTCTAAAAGATGCGGCCTAAATATTGTTAATTCAGCCATCAATATTCGTCGTCGCTGAATCCAAAGTCACGCAGGGTAGAAGATCGGTTTCTCCAATCCTTCTGTACCTTCACCCATAGTTCAAGATAAACCTTTGATCCTAACAGGTTCTCAATGTCTACACGAGAACGCTTTCCTACTTCCTTTAGCATCGACCCTTGTTTTCCGATGACAATTCCTTTTTGCGAGTCTCTCTCCACAATAATGGTTGCGATCACGTCAATAAGGTCCTTCTCTTGCTTTCGCTCCATCTTATCGATCACGACTGCAATGCTGTGGGGAATCTCTTCCCTTGTCAGGTGCAGGACCTTCTCACGTATGAGTTCTGAAACGATAAAACGTTCAGGATGGTCTGTAATCTGATCAGCAGGATAAAATTGAGGTCCTTCTGGCAATTGATCCTTTAATAATTGTAGAAGGTTATCTACATTATTTCCTTCAAGTGCTGAAATCGGAACAGTCGCCGCGAAAGGAAACAGGTCATTGTATTGTTGAATCATCGGCAATAACGCATCAGGGTGAATTTGATCAATCTTATTCAGAATAAGAAAAACAGGTGTTTTAACCCCTTTTAACTTCTCGATGATGAAGTGATCTCCTTTTCCTAACCCTTCTTCTACGTTGACCATAAACAAAATGACGTCCACTTCTTTTAAAGTGTTCTGAGCAATCTTCATCATGAAGTCTCCCAGTTTATGTTTCGGTTTGTGTATCCCTGGAGTATCGATGAATATCATCTGTGCATCATCTGTCGTGTACACTCCCTGAACTTTGTTTCGTGTTGTTTGAGGCTTATCACTCATAATCGCAATCTTTTGACCGATTACATGGTTCAAGAAAGTGGACTTCCCAACGTTTGGCCGTCCGATGATGGAGATAAAGCCTGATTTGTATTCTGTATTACTGCCTATATTACTCATGTAAATCCTCCGGTGAAAAAGCTCCTGGTAATAGTTCTGCAACGGTTAGTTCTTCCACATCGCCTTTAAGGTTTGTCAGTACGACTTTCATTTCTTTCGGACATAACTCTGAAATGACCTGACGACAGGCTCCACATGGCGGCACCGGTCTTGCCGTGTCTGCTACAACCGCAATCATTGAATAGTCTGTATCGCCTTCTGAGTATGCTTTGAATAGAGCTGTTCTTTCAGCGCAATTACACATACTGTAGGCTGCATTCTCGATATTACAACCGTGATATACCTTACCATCCTTAGACAGAAGGGCCGCTCCCACCTTAAATTTACTATAGGGTACGTATGCTTTTTCTCTCGCTAGTTTAGCTTCTTGTATCAATTGTTCTGCATTCATTAGTTTAACTCTCCTTTTAACCCTTACAAATTCATTTTACTACAATTTTCATAAAAGAAAATGGGCTGTTATCATTTTGTAATAAAATAGTTAGATAATTCAAACTATTTATCGATTTTGTTCTTCGCTCCACTTATTCTATACAAGTATAAGAACGTTTTCAAATGAATTAAAGGCTACAGGAAAGAAATCGTTCAATTCCTCTCCTGCAGCCTTTGTTTTTCAGGTATTCGTATCTTCTTTACTTCCCATCAAAGAGCAGAAATGAGCTCAAGCAACTTTGGAAGAAATATAATGGCACCCACAATCGCAGTACAGACCGCAAAGAGTAACACGGCAGCAGAAGCAAGGTCCTTTGCCGCTTTCGCCAAGGGATGGTAGTCTGAAATTGAAAGGTCCACTGCCTTTTCAATCGCCGTATTCATGGTTTCAAGTGCCAATACCGAAAACACCAATATAATCAGGATGATCCATTCCATGGCAGATACAGAAAGCAGATACGCTAAGATAAAGACAATTATCCCTACACATGAGTGAATCCTGAAATTCTGCTCCGTCGCCCATACAGATTTAATCCCATCTGCCGCATATCCAAAAGACTTCATGAACCTGAATAGGCCGAACTTAGTCCCTTTTGAGTCCATATTCATCTAAAATATCCTTTTGTCTCTGGAACATTTTCTTTTCATCAATTTCTTCCATATGATCATAGCCTAATAAATGCAGGAATCCGTGAAGAGCAAGAAAACCCAGTTCACGGGAAAATGAATGATTGTATTCTTCAGCCTGCTCTTTGGCTCGATCGATGGAAATGATGATATCACCGAGAACCCGGGGAATTTGACCACCTACTATTTCGACTTCGTCCTCTCCCAGTTCTTCAAGAGCAAAGGAAATGACATCCGTCGGCTGGTCCTTATGGCGATATTCACGGTTAATTTCCTGAATTCTTTCGTTCGTCACAAACGTAACCGACACTTCGCTGTCATCTTCGACCTCTTCTTTTTTTGCTGCAAAGTTTAAGATGTTTTGCACCAAACTTGTTTCCTCTTCGGATAATTGTTCACTTTCATCAATAAAGTCGATCAATAAAGTCATGCTTCTTCTCCTTTTACTTTAAGTTCCGGATATTCTATTCTCGGATGAAAGATTCCATTCAAAGTCTCACAGAGAGACTTCTTGACTGTCTCTAATTGCTTCAATGAAATATCGCATTCGTTAAACTGACCGTCCTGCAGGCGGTCTTGTACAATGGAATGAACAAGCTGTTGAATCTCTCCTTGCGTGGGAGATTTCTTCGATCTGACAGCCGCTTCTACACTATCCGCAATGCTAATAATGGCCGCTTCCCTTGTTTGTGGTTTAGGACCGGGATATCGATAATCTTCTTCCTTAACATCTTTCCCTTGTTCCTTTGCCTTATAATAAAAAAATTTCAACAAGGTCGTTCCATGATGCTGCTCGGCAATATCGACGATTTCCTTTGGCAGCTTATGCTTCCGTAGCATATCGGCACCATCTGAAGCATGACTTATAATAACATCCCTACTCGTCTCAGGCGAGACCCGATCATGAGGATTTTCCATATTAAGCTGATTTTCAATAAAAAAGTGTGGCCTCTTTGACTTTCCAACATCATGATAGTAGCAGCCGACTCTCGCTAATAGTCCGTTTGCACCAATGGATTCACATGCAGATTCTGCAAGATTCGCTACCATGACACTGTGATGATAAGTACCCGGCGCATCGGTCAGCAGCTTCTTTAATAATGGTTGTGTAGGGCTTGAGAGCTCCACCAGCCTCATGGAAGAAAGTATGCCAAACCCGGCCTCGAAAAACGGCAGGAAACCGATTGTTAAAATAGAGGAACTGATTCCTGATACCAGGGCAAACACTAGATAATACACATATTCACTATTGGAATAAGAAGTACCGCTTAATAGAACCAAAAACGCCAATATCAATATATTCACAAGAGCTACGTAAATACCCGCTCTTAAAATATTCGAGCGCTGATTGCGGCTCACCAGGAATAAGATACCTGATACTCCACTGAATAACGTATAAATAGCGATCTCCATATCGATTGAACCTGAGAACTGCTGATGAAAAACGATACTTGAGCAAGCTGATAAAATAAACACCATCATCATGGCAATCCGCTCATTTAATAAAATCCTCAGGATCATTCCCGTGAATGCAGCAGGGAATATAAAGGCAATATCATTGATTTCCAGCTGTTCTATCAACCCTACAATCTTCATGATCAACAGTGAGATGACAAACACGATACTCGTGAGGATTAAATAGTTTTGTTTTCGTTCCTCTGTTACCTCGAGGGTATAAAAGAAGTAATACAGAGAACTGATCACCACGAGAACAAAGAGCGCAAGCCCAATATACGGCTTAAAAGAGAATGTATTTTCCACCATCCCCAAGGTTTTCATGATCCGATATTCTTTAGGAGTAATCAATTCCCCGTCTTCTACAATGACTCCGCCTTCAATGATTTCAACTGATTGAACATTGGCCACGGCCAGCTTTTTTAATTCATCCGTTTTTTCCGCGTCAAAATATTGAGTCGGCTCAAGTGCCACATTCCCAAGCTTTACGGCAGCATTAGATAGATCCCCCCTAAAGGTATAGTTTGTGATCCTTTGTTCTAAATTTAATCTCGCTTCACTCAATTCCTCTTCTTTCACACCATTTTCCATGATAATCTTCATTTGCGTAGAAACGATTGTCTCTACTCGTTCCAGATCTTCCTCTGCAGCTTCCAATAGAGTTTTTAAAACCGTATCATTCAATTGGTTGGTTACATTATTATTCTTATCCTTGGGAAGCTTAGCTTTAAGCCGTTTTAGCTGCTCATTTATTTCCGCTTCAGCTGGAGGCTTCAGTTCCTCTGATCCGGGTTCTTGAGTTTCAGATTCCTTCTTCACTTCTTTTACACTTTCCATGAGGGAACGAAGTAACGATATCGAGTTGTCGACCGCCCCTTCTTTAGGGGTATAGACATTTCCTACTTCTTCTTCAGCTTCCAGCTGCTTTTTCTCTGTAGCCTCATCATCAACAAATTTCTTCGGCGCCCTAATTGTTGTAGGAGCTTCTTCATACAAATTAATATCCAGAGTTTTCGGTTTTACATTCCCATATAAAACCCCGAAAACAATAATGCCAAGTAACACAAATAAGAGGTTAGTAAAGAGTCGGTAGCTAAGAAAGCTCCTTATTTTGAGTAAGAATGGGTGCGTTTGCATAAAGAACCCCCTGTTATGTATGTACAATTCCAACCAGTTCAAGGTATAGAGTTTACAGAAAAGCACGAGAAAAAATATCTAGCAATTATGTAAAATGATAACAGTTTTCCACATAATTATCCATGTTAAACCCTATAAAAAAAGATTGATCCCTGCATGTGCCACCAGTATTAACAGGTGGCATGAACACATTGGATCAATCTCTTTATTGTATTACTTTTCAATTGTTTCATAGGCATCGATTATTTTAGCAACTAATGGGTGACGAACCACATCCGCTTGATCAAGATAAATAAACGATACTCCTTTTACATCTTTTAATATTTTTTCAGAAGAAATCAATCCTGACTCGCTTCCTCTCGGTAAGTCCACTTGAGAGCGATCTCCTGTAATAATCATCTTCGAATCAAAGCCAAGTCTGGTTAAAAACATTTTCATTTGTGCTTTCGTTGTGTTTTGGGCCTCATCGAGGATGACAAACGCATCATCCAGTGTACGCCCTCTCATATAAGCAAGAGGAGCGATTTCAATGGTTCCTCTTTCAATCAACCGAGCTGTATGCTCAGCCCCCAACACATCATGCAGAGCGTCATATAAGGGACGTAGATAAGGGTCCACTTTTTCCTTCAGGTCACCAGGAAGGAAACCGAGACTCTCTCCCGCTTCAACAGCAGGCCGTGTGAGAATGATTTTCTTTACCTGCCCGTTTTTCAACGCATGTACCGCCATCACCACAGCAAGATAGGTTTTCCCCGTACCTGCCGGACCAATCCCAAACACCAAATCGTGTTTTTTGATAGCCTGAATGTATTGACGCTGCCCAAGGGTTTTCACCCTGATGGATTTACCTTTTGCATTTTTCGTAATTTCTTCATTGTACAAGTCTGTAAAGTATTCCAGTGTCCCTTGCTTGCCCATTTCAAGTGCATAATGGACATCTCTTTGGCCTATATTTATTCCTTTACGTATCACTGCTACGAGTCGATCTGAAACATCAAGAGCGAGACTTACATCTTCTTCCTTACCTGAAACCAGCAATTCTTCGCCTCTTGTTACGACTGAAACGTGTAATTCCTGTTCTATTAATTTTAGGTGAGAATCTGAAACGCCAAACAAAGCGATGGCTTCATTAGGGTTTTCAAGTTGTAATTTCATTAAGATTTCATCTGACATTCGTTAGTCTCCTTGAATAATTGGTTGTCCTACTGCAATGTTTTCTAATACTTTGAAGTGAATTGTTACCCTAACTTTACCATTCTCAACCTTTTCTTGCAAAATTTTTTCACCTATGATTTCTGCATCCTCAGGGAGGGTGGACTCCAAATTACTCTTGGCCAGCTTCTTCGCCGCATCGATGGCTTCTGATTTCGTATAAGTTCTCTCTACATCTTCTTTCTCTTTAAAGCTTTTATCAATATAATATATTGGCAGCTCCCATTTCAAGAAACGAAGGTTCTTTTTGTTCTCTTCCACGATGGACTCTTTATAATCAACTTTCCCGAATCCCCAAATCGGAATATTGAAAGAGCCGACTCCGACATAATGTTTTCTTTTTTCATCGCCGCTAAAAACCACAAATTGGGATTTTAACGGTAAATTAACGTTAGATTTATACCATGTTTCCCCTAGGATTTTCGCCTTGGCCGGTACCCCTTTAGGATCTTTTTCATTCCCGATCAAACCGGATACGAGGAGCTGACCTTTGTTCACATAGTCATTGACGTTCACCTGGGGATCTCCTTCTTCTACGAACATTTGAGTGATGATGGCTTTCTTCTTAGCTACAATATGCTGCAGACCAGAGGATTCAGAAGGCTCAGGGGCGTTCTTCTCAACCACTTGGAAGTGAAAGGTTGTCCCTTGCAATTCCACCCCTACCCACGTAATATTGTTCATTCTGTAGGATAGCTCCCGTTGGATATTTTCCACATCCGGCAGGGAGAATTGTAACTTCCCTTTCGACACTCCCATTTCTTCCAGCTCTTTTCTAATACTGTGCTCCGTTTGAGGTGATGCCCCTTTAATTTGAACGTCCCAAACCATATTGGAAAGCAGGAAGACGATGACGAAGAAAGCAAGTCCACCTATCATGAATCCTGAGTTCTTCAGGGATCGCTTAAACAAAAATGGAACTCCCTGACCTCTTAGAAATGTCACTTTACACTCGGATGTTCGAACCGCTCTTCGGAAGTTATGTACATCCTCTAAGGATAAGTAAAAGGTGATGGTCTCAGTTCCAGCTCTCTTCACATTCCAAATCGTGATATTGGCACGAAGCAATTGATTGATGACCCTCTCAACTAATCTGCCTTCCATTTTCACAAATACCTTTCCCCTTAGAAAGGTGAACCATTGATTCTTCAAATCCGTCCCTCCTATTGTTCTAAATAGATCACTTCTACGATCTTCCCCTGAAGAAGAATTTCTTCCGGAAGAATCATCTTGATGACAAATTGTTCACCTTTTATTAAAAGTTGACCTTGTTTTAGCAGAAGCCGTACCTCTCGATCTGTGAACGTTAACAGACCCCGATGGTTTTCTATATAGATATGAATTTGTCCAATCATTGTGACGCGAGGAAGGTCCATCATGACATCTTCAGGTAAATCCATTTTCTGTGTCATCCATTTACGCATATGTTGAAAAACGCTTTTTGCCATAAAAAAAGAACCCCCTTTCATCTCATATGTATGAAATGAAAAGGGGTTTCATCACTCTTATTTTTGATGATGGCGTTTTTTTGATCTAGGAGGTCCAAATACCTCTGAAAAAATAAATCCTTTTACGATATCATCTTCCTTGTTGAAGTCAATGTTTAGAGTTGAACCTTTTTCCCGTATTTTCTTTGCCCTAGTTTGATGAGCTTCCAGTCTGCGGGAATAACGCTCTTCTTTCTTTTGCAAGTCTGCATACGTTGATTCTGCTTCCTTCTTCTTTTCTTCAAACCGGGTTTGAATAGAAGAGGCTGCGTCTTTCAATGGTTCTTTATATTCTCTTGGCACTCTGCTCCCTGCCGGTCTCTCCCTCTCTCTTTCGGGCTGAGGCGAGGAAGGAGGGGGAGATGCCGTTTGAATCGGCTTTTGCCTTACTGGTTTATTTGAAGGCGACTCTTTCACTTTATTGAAAATCGAAGTGATGAGCCCGATCAGTATGGCAATGATTAAAGGTTCCATGGAGAAAACTCCTTTCTCACAAGGGGAAATTACTTATCTTTAGAATTTTTCGGATCATTTTTATCCCCGGTTAGTTTCCCGATCGAGTCTCTCATTTCCGTATCAGCGTCGATATTCTTTAAGTTCATATAGTCCATCACACCGATATTGCCTGATCGCAGTGCTTCAGCCATGGCAAGAGGTACTTCAGCTTCTGCTTCCACAACCTTCGCTCTCATTTCTTCTACTCTTGCTTTCATTTCCTGCTCATTGGCAACGGCCATTGCTCTTCTTTCTTCCGCTTTCGCTTGTGCAATGTTTTTATCAGCTTCCGCTTGTTCTGTTTGCAGTTCTGCTCCGATATTCTTGCCGATATCAACGTCCGCGATATCAATCGAGAGAATTTCAAATGCCGTACCTGCATCCAAGCCTTTTGAAAGGACCGTTTGAGAAATCAGATCCGGATTTTCCAATACCTTCTTGTGATTGTGGGATGAACCGATTGTTGATACAATCCCTTCTCCTACACGGGCAACGATCGTCTCTTCCCCAGCACCCCCGACAAGGCGGTCAATGTTCGCTCGAACCGTAATTCGAGCTTTGGCTTTCACTTCAATTCCATCCATTGCAACACCGGCAATAAATGGCGTTTCAATCACTTTAGGGTTAACACTCATTTGAACCGCTTCAAGTACGTCACGACCAGCAAGGTCAATCGCCGCACAACGCTCAAAGGTTAGTTCAATATTTGCACGATGAGCTGCAATCAGTGCATTGACCACTCTGTCTACATTACCACCAGCTAAATAGTGACTCTCCAGCTGATTGATTGTTACCGTGATTCCTGCTTTATGGGCTTTAATTAATGGATTGATCACACGACTCGGGATAACACGTCTCAATCTCATCCCCACTAGTGTGAAAATACTGATTCTTACTCCTGCTGCGATCGCTGAAATCCACAGCATAACTGGTACAAATGTAAATAAAACTGCTAATACAATCACTCCCACCACAATGGCAACGAGCAATAAAATCGTACTTGGTCCTATAACCATATTCTTTACCTCCTAAGTAATTATGAAATGTCTCTTACAACAATCCGCGAACCTTCTACTTTCACAATCTTAACTCTTTCGCCTGCTTTAATAAAGCCTCCCTCTGTCACTGCATCAATTCTTTCATCATCAACGATCACGGTTCCGGAAGGTCTTAAAGGTGTTTTCGTTACACCTTCTTTACCGATCAACTCTAATCGATTGATATTTGAAACATATCCACTTTCTGTGCTTGTTGAATCTTTTAAAATGATTTTGTTAAAAATTTTCATTTTTTTACCAAACACCTTTACAAATATAATCATTGTCGCAACGGCAATAAGTAAAGCGATAAAAAGAGAAATTCCCATTTGCACTACATCGCCCCCTGCCAACATAATACTTGCGAGAATTGCCCCGATGCCAAGTCCGCCTGCGATGCCCCCAGGGAGGAAAAATTCCGCAACGATAAGAGCGATTCCAATGATAAAGAGGATTATGGTTTCGTAACCGGCAAGTCCCGCCACTAAGTGTCCATAAAAGAATAATACAAGAGAAATCAACCCGATAGAACCGGCAATGCCAAAGCCTGGAGAATACAATTCGACAATCAACCCAAGGCTTGCCAACGAAAGAAGGATTGGAACCACGACCGGATTGGTTATAAATCGTGCCAGCTTCTCTGCAAAGGTCTCTTCGACATTTACGACAGAAGATTTATCGACACCAAGGGTTTCATATAACTCATCCAGATTCGCAACAGTTCCTTCAGAGTAGCCGACTTGCTTGGCTTCTTTTGAACCGAGAGTTAATAATTCCCCTTTTTCAATCCCCAATTCTTCGATCACTACCGATTCATCCGCCATAGCTAAAGCAACTTGAGGATCTCTCCCATTTGATTCAGCCGCACTCTTCATGGCAGAAAGCCAGTAACTCTGAGCTTTCTTATCAGCGGCATTTCCACCTTGATCAATCACAGCCGCCGAACCTATTTGACCATTAGGAACCATATAGATCTCATCTGCATGAAGGGAGATGAAGGCACCTGCCGATAAAGCATGATTATTCACAAAGGCAACCGTCTTTGTTTCTACGCCGTCAAGGAGCTGACCAATATCACCAGCTGCAGTGACCAGACCTCCAGGCGTATCAATATCAAAAACAATCAGTTCAGCATTGTTATCCTCTGCATCACTTATCGCTCTCTCCAGAAATGCATGAAGGCCTTTCTCAACTTCTTTGTGAATGGGAATAACATATACTTTTTTTGTATTCTCAGCAGAGGAGCTTAACAAGGGCTGGAGAAAACTAAACCCAAGAATCATCATGAAAAATACAAGTAGACCTCTTTTCAACGTAACCCCCTCGTTTCAGGTAATATTCCTTGATACTCTATGTACGATTGACCTATTAAAATAGTTTCAACTTTTTTAAAAATATTATGTTGTTGACGCGGAAATTATTAATATAGTAAAAAAACTTGAAAAAGAAGGGTATTTTTGATGGGGTGAATCTTGGCTATTACGATTTTTCACCTTTTATTATCGACTTCCTCATTATCAACTTCCTCAAGCTTATTTTCAACCTTCAAACTTTAATTTTAACTTTCCCCCACTTATTTTCAAACCTCCCCGCTCATTGCACCCCCTCTTTAATGCGAATAAAAAAACCGGAAAGCATTATGGCTTTCCGGTCTCTTTAATCTTATGATAAATGTTGAAGAACAAGTTTGTTGACGAGAGCTCCATCGGCTTTCCCTTTTAATTTAGGCATGATTGCTCCCATCACTTTGCCCATATCGGCTTTAGAAGTAGCACCTACCTCCGCTACTGTCTGATGGACAATAGCAGAGACTTCTTCTTCTGAAAGCTGCTTCGGCATATATATTTCGACGTAAGTCAGTTCTGTTTGAATTTTTTCAACGAGGTCTTCGCGACCAGCGTTTTGAAATTCCTGGAGGGAGTCTTTCCGTTGCTTCACTTCTCGAGAAAGGACAGTCAACTCTTCGTCTTCAGAGAGTTCCTGCTTTCCATGTTTAATCGCTTCATTTTGAAGTGAAGCTTTAAGCATGCGAATAACAGAAAGCTTCTCTTTTTCTTTATTTTTCATCGCTTGTTTCATATCATCATTTAAACGATTGAGAAGACTCATGCTTACACCCTCTCTTAGAACTTACGCTTTCTTGCAGCTTCTGATTTCTTTTTGCGTTTTACGCTTGGCTTTTCATAAAATTCGCGCTTTCTAAACTCTTGTAAAGTTCCTGTTTTAGAAACTGAGCGTTTGAAGCGACGAAGAGCATCTTCAAGCGATTCGTTTTTACGAACAACTGTTTTTGACATCTCTCTTTCCCTCCCTCCGAACACACTACACTTACATGTTCAAGTCAAGAAATGGTTTGTACCAATTTCTTAAGACGCAAGTTTATCCAGCGTCCTTTACTTCACCAATAGGTTATGGCTTTGCCCTTGGATCATTGTCACAAGGGGACAGAAAGTGTATGTCTTTCTTGGATGAATTCTTTATTAATATAAAGAAATCCATGTACTTTGCCATTATAATATATGATATGTAATAGGTCAACAATTTATCATAAAACACCTCATATAAATAGGCATGTCTCACTCATTTCTTCCATACATTTGTATAAAGCAGGCTCGTGTGTGGGAGGAATGTAATGATTTTACATGGAATCGCCTTTATTTTTTTTATCTTATGTTTTTTAGTGGGGATGACTTGGCTGCGGTCAGGGCTTTTTAATATTGCCAATCAGAAAATAAAGAAATGGCTTCATTATTTAACGAGCACTCCTACTAAGGGTGTGCTTACAGGAACGATTGTGACAGCCTTTATCCATAGCAGTTCAGCCGTTATGGTTCTCACTGTGGGACTGGCCTCTTCCGGCTTGATACCGTTCAGACAGACTATTGGAATCATGCTTGGCTCCAATATCGGGACAACGTTTACCCTTGAAATGTTCACACTGGATATGAATTATTTTATTGTCCCATCCATGATCATCGGATTCATTCTGTATTTCTTCCGCTCACCTTCCATCAGAAGTGCGGGAATGATATTTATCGGGTTTGGATTAATCTTTACGTCGATCCGCGCGATTCAGTGGTTAGCTACTCCATTAACGACTCACGAATCCTTGCGCACGTATATCATAGAAGTGAACGAGCATGTTGTACTCGCTCTACTTATTGGTTGTGTATTAACGGCGATCATCCAGTCAAGTACCGTTGTGACAGGGGTGACGATGGGGTTTCTGGCTGCAGGTTCCATTGATCTTCATGCTGGAATCACCATTATGCTTGGCGCAAACGTCGGGACATGTATTACAGCCTTTATTGCAAGCATCGGTGGAGGTACTCAAGCGAAACTGACGGCGTACGCTCACATATGGCTTAACGTTATTGGGGTCGCTCTTTTTATCCCCTTCATCCCATTACTAGGATTGGTGGTTCGATCTTTAGCAGGTTCGCCCGATTTACAATTGGCTCACGCCAGCGTCCTATTTAACATTTTATGTTCAATCCTTGTTCTGCCATTTGCGAATCAATTCGCCCGTTTTATTGAAAGAATTCACCATCCAAAAAAAAGCTGAACAAGGAATGAGATCCTCGTTCAGCTTTTTTCTTATTAATAGTCAGAGTCGCTTGTCAAGCCTTGTACGATCTTCACACCTGAGCTTGCTCCCAGGCGAGTAGCTCCTGCATCAATCATCGCTTGTGCATCTTCAGAAGAACGTACGCCTCCTGAAGCTTTCACACCGATATCAGGTCCAACTGTTTTTCTCATAAGAGCGATATCTTCTACAGTCGCTCCCCCAGTAGAGAATCCTGTAGATGTTTTCACATAATCCGCTCCAGCTTCTACAGCTAATTGGCAAGCTTTCACTTTTTCTTCATCCGTCAGTAGGCACGTTTCAATGATTACTTTTGAGAGTGCTTTCCCTTTAGATGCTGCCACAACAGCTTCAATATCGCGTTTAACCAACTCATGATCGCCACTTTTCAATGCGCCGATATTGATGACCATATCTACTTCTGTAGCACCTTTTTCGATTGCATCTTTTGTTTCGAATGCTTTCGTTTCAGGCGTAGAAGCTCCCAGTGGGAACCCGATAACCGTACACACTTTTACTTCAGTGCCGCTTAATAATTCGCTTGAATATTGAACCCATGCCGGGTTAACGCACACAGAAGCAAACTTAAATTCTTTCGCTTCCTGGCAAAGTACTTCTACTTGATCTTTCGTTGATTCAGGTTTAAGTAAAGTATGATCAATCATACTTGCAATGTTCGTAGTCATTCATTATCTCTCCTTTAAACAGTTGTCCGTACCTCTCTAATCATACCAAAACAAAGAGAAAAAGACGAGCATTTCTTACTAGCATCTCCAAAAAAAGAAAACCTTTTCATTTATTAAAGCTCTTTTCACAAAGTTTGTTGTTTTCTAACGTAAAGTTGCCTGGTGCTCCATCAACCACTGTGTGCTAGATGGTGAGGGGGACCGCTCCGCTTGCAGCTAGCGTACGGCCGAGCTCCTCAGCTTAGCCGTACGGGGTCTCGGAACGCCCTGTATCCGAGGGAGTCTACGCAGTTCCCCCTCACCACCTTTAAGAAATATTCGTGACAGAGCTTATAGGTGACAGTAATCAGAATTTCTAGTATACAAGAGGAAATCAGCCACTGTTCTCTTTAAAAGAGGTAGTTTTCTAATAGTTTGTTGTCTTTAGTTGAATATTATTAAAACCTCATGCTGCGAAAGTTGATTGAAGCAGAAGGTGCTCGACTCCTGTGGGGAATAGCGGGACAGGTGAGACCCCGCAGGAGCACAGCGACGAGGAGGCTCACCGCCTGCCCCGCGGAAAGCGAGCATCCTGCAGCGGAAATCAACTACTACTTTCTTCTCTTAAATAACAACAATTTATTTTTACGAAAAGTGCCAAATAAAAACAACCCCGGTATTCAATACCAGGGTTGCAACTTCATTATGTTAAACGGTACACTCTCGCCTCGTATGGCTTAAGAGTTAACTTGCTTACATTTTCATGGCTGTCTACATCATAGTTATTCAACAGAAGATTAGAAGAGGAGACTTCCAATTCACCAAGGTTACAAACGGCATTCTTAGTGGAAAGGTTTGTGATCACGATCATGGATTGATCTTCTCCTGTGCGGGTATACGCATAGATTTGCTTGTCTTTTTCAAGAAGCAGGTCATAGATCCCGAACGTGAAGACATCTTCATTTTTCTTTAGTTGAATCATTTTTTTGTAGAAGTTCAGAATGGAGTTTTCATCCTTATCCTGAGCTTTTACATTGATTGATTTATAGTTTGGATTCACTTTCATCCAAGGTTTGCCGTTTGTAAATCCACTGTTTACCTCATCAGTCCATTGCATCGGTGTTCTGCTATTGTCACGGGAAGAAGCCCAGATGATGTCCATGATGTCTTGATGAGGTACTCCTTCTTCACGCTTCAGACGATATAGATTCTTGACCGCTACATCATCATAATCTTCAATGGAAGGGAATTGAACATTTGTCATACCGATTTCCTGTCCTTGATAAATAAATGGAGTCCCCTGCATTAAGAAGTACATGGTGGCCATGGCAGTGGCACTTTCTCTCCAATATTCTTTATCATTGCCCCAAGTGGATACAACTCGTGGTTTATCATGGTTTTCGATAAATAGGGCATTCCACCCGTTGCCTTCAAGGCCTTTCTGCCAGCGAGTGAGCACCTTCTTCAATTCGACGATATCAAGGTCCGGGTTGGTTTCTGCGTCCCAGAGACCAAGATGTTCGAATTGGAAAATCATATCCATCTTACCGTTTTCTTTTCCAACCCACAGTTCCGCTTCATCGGCTTTTACACCATTTGCTTCTCCAACGGACATGACATCATAGTTTGCATACGTCCGATCCTTGAATTCTTGCAGGAACGTATGAATCCCTTTTTGGTTCATATGCATATCGAAAGAAGAAACATACTTTTCTTTTTTCGGATTTGGCATATCGGGAAGACCTGGACGTTTCTTAATATGGCTGATGGCATCGATTCTGAAGCCATCAATTCCCTTATCAAGCCACCAGTTGACTGTGTCATAAAGAGCGTCGCGGACTTCTTCATTTTCCCAGTTCAAATCCGGCTGCTTCGTAGAGAATACGTGAAGGAAATATTGATCTGTTTCTTCGTCATACTCCCAGGCTGATCCTCCAAAGATGCTTTCCCAGTTATTTGGCTCCTTGCCTTTTACGCCATCTCTCCAAATATACCAGTCACGCTTTGGATGGTCTTTAGAGCTCTTAGACTCAATGAACCAAGGGTGCTCGTCACTTGTATGATTAAGTACAAGGTCAATGATCAGTTTCATATCTCTCTTGTGAACCTCATTAAGTAGTTGATCGAAGTCCTCCATCGTACCAAAGTCTCCCATAATATCCTGATAATCAGAAATATCATATCCATTATCATCATTAGGTGATTTATACATTGGACAAATCCAGATCACATCGATACCTAATTCTTTAATATAATCCAGCCGTTGAATCACGCCCTGCAAGTCACCAATTCCGTCGCCGTTTGAATCCTGAAAACTCCTAGGATAAATTTGATAGCCTACCGCTTCTTTACGCCATGCCTTTTTCATCGTAACACCTCATCAAAGTATAGTAAGATACAAACGCTTACATTTAATGCAATCGTTTGCACTGAATGGATAAAAAAAAGAAACTTCTTGTTTCATTATCAATAATAGTTTACAACCTTCTCCTGTACATATCAATAGATATTTTGATTCTAGGCAAAAAAAGAAATTGGTTACAAAGCATTATACTAAAAAAATATCCATAATAAAAAAAGAAACACCCAACCATAGTCAGGTGCCTAATATCGATTATATAGCAGCTTTTTCGTCTGCCTCTTCAAAAATACGTACAAATTGACCTTCGTTTAAAGGATAGCCTGCTTTCGTGATTTTCACTTTTACCAGTTTCCCTACCATATCTTCCGTTGCAGGGAATACCACTTTCAAGTAATTATCCGTATATCCAACGTAGAGATCATCTTGGTAAATTTCTTCAGGGATAACTTCTAATACTTCATTTTCAAACTGAGAAGCGTATTCTTTCGCTAGTTGGTTAGAAAGTTCAATTAAACAATGAACTCGTTCGTTCTTGATATCTTCATCGATTTGGTCGTCCATACGTGCTGCAGGAGTACCTGTTCGCTTAGAATATGGGAACACATGAAGCTCTGAGAATTTATGTTCATTGATAAAATTATATGTTTCCATAAATTCTTCTTCCGTTTCACCGGGGAAACCGACAATGACATCAGAAGTAACGGCAAGTCCTGGTAAAGCCTTCTTAAGCTTTTCCAAGCGCTCTGCAAAGAATTCCATCGTATATTTTCTACGCATTCTCTTAAGGACCGTATTGGATCCTGATTGAAGTGGAATGTGTAAGTGTCTGACAACGATATTTGATTGATCGATTACTTCAATGACTTCATCCGTCAGTTGACTGGCTTCGATGGAAGAGATACGAATTCTCTTCAGACCCTTCACTTTTTGCTCCAGGTCTTTAAGAAGCATGGCAAGGTTGTAGTCTTTCATGTCCTCTCCGTATCCACCTGTGTGAATTCCTGTCAGGACAATCTCTTTGTAGCCGGCATCCACAAGCTGTTGAGCTTGATGAATGACTTCTTCAGGATCACGGGATCTCATCAGTCCACGGGCCCATGGAATAATACAGAATGTACAGAAGTTATTGCACCCTTCCTGGATTTTAAGAGAGGCACGGGTACGATCCGTAAATGCCGGGACATCCAGCTCTTCGTAGACACGATTCTTCATAATGTTTGTAACGCCATTGATTGGTTGGCGTTCTTGTTTATATTCTTCAATGTACGTTAGCATTTTTCTTCGGTCTTGCGTCCCAACCACGACGTCAACGCCCGGTATCGCCATAATTTCAGCAGGGGATGTTTGAGCGTAGCATCCTGTTACACAAATCACTCCGTCAGGATTCTTACGGATGGCACGACGAATGACCTGTCTGCTTTTCTTATCTCCTGTATTCGTTACCGTGCACGTGTTAATGACATACACATCTGCAATCGAATCATACTCAACACGTTCATATCCTTCTTCTTTAAATAGTTGCCAAATGGCTTCTGTTTCGTAGTGGTTCACTT
Organism: Bacillota bacterium; assembly: GCA_051750565.1. GTDB lineage: Bacteria > Bacillota > Bacilli > Bacillales > Bacillaceae_B > Rossellomorea. The sequence goes on from JBNJJV010000003.1 coordinate 267,831, forward strand.
TACACCCTAGAGTGTGAAACGCTACTGATGGCATTACAATCACCTCATAAGTTCTAATTGATAGCTGATGGCTGAGAGGACATACAATGGAGCAGTCTCTGTCCGTAAGATTCTTGGTCCTAGTCCACATGGAATAAAACCCTCGCTCTTACACACCTCTACTTCTTTTTCTGTCAATCCACCTTCAGGACCGAATACGACAAGGACACTTTGTCCATTTTCGATCGTCGATAACACCTTTGAAAGATTTCCTTTTTCTCCGCCTCTTGCTTCTTCTTCATATGCGATCAGTTTGTAATCAAACTGTGCCTGTATTAATTGTTTCAATGAAATGGGTGCAGATACGTCGGGAACAAGGAGTCTATGAGACTGTTCCGCTGCTTCCTTGACGATTTTCTCCCATCGTTCTACCTTTTTCTTTGCTTTTTTATCGTCCCACTTCACAATGGAGCGATCCGCATTAAAAGGGATAAATTGAGTGGCTCCAAGCTCTGTTCCCTTTTGGAAAATCAACTCCAATTTATCCCCTTTCGGCAGTCCGCTCGCAATGGTTACTTTAATTGGTAATTCTTTCGTCGTTGTTTCCCATTTTACTATTGATAGTTCTACTGAGTCACTGGAAATCGTTTCAATACGGGCAATTGCTGATGCTTGATCCTTAAAAACAGCATAGACTTCATCATCTTCCTTCATTCTCATGACACGAACGATATGATGATAGTCATCCCCTGTTATTGTAATCGGATCATTTTCTCGATATGTGTCATTTATAAAATATCGTTGCATACAGTTTCAACTCCACCGTTTTTACTTAAATTCACATTGGCTTCTTAGCAATAAGAGCGACCCAGTCTTCCATGACCATAATTTCTTCTATTATAAATCCGGCAGACTCCAATGCATCACGTACTTCTTGTTTCTTAGGCTGAATAATCCCAGAGGTGATAAAAAATCCTCCCGGTTTCACAAGTTCGAAGGCATCCTCTGTAAAGCGTAAAATGATTTCAGCCAAAATGTTCGCTACAATCACATCCGCTTGCCCTGTAACGCCATTCAATAAATTATTCGCGTCAACCGTCACAGTTTGTTGAACTTTGTTCAGCTTCACATTCAGTCTCGCTGAACGAACAGCCACTTCATCAAGGTCATACGCTCTTACATTATCTGCAGCTAACTGTGCAGCAGCAATGGATAATACACCTGAACCTGTTCCTACATCGATGACCGTATTATGTTCTTTAACGATTCGCTCAAGAGCCTGGATACACATGACCGTTGTAGGATGAGTTCCTGTCCCGAACGCCATGCCTGGATCCAATTCAATGATGAGTTCGTCACTATGAACCGGCGTATAGTCTTCCCAAGTAGGGACGATCGTAAATTTATCGGAGATCTTCACAGGATGGTAGTATTTCTTCCACGCCGTTGCCCATTCTTCCTCATTCACTTCTGAAATCTCCACTTTGTTTTCACCAATGTCGATATCATAGGTAACCAGGTTCGTAATGCCCTGCTTGATCTCATCAACAGTTTCACCAAGAAAGCTATTTACGGGTAAATACGCTTTGACTAAAACACCTTCACTCGGATAATCATCAGGATTGAGTTGGTAGATCTCTCCAAACATATCTTCTCTTTCCTTAATTAATTCGGCAGGGTCTTCAATGACCACACCGCTTGCTCCTGATTCATGAAGAATGTTTGAAATAGGCTCAATCGCTTCATTCGTAGTAAGAATACTGATTTCTGACCATTTCATTGATCTACCAACTCCGTCCTTTAGTTATTCGCCTTTAAAGGCTTTCTTTACTTTATCAAAAAAGCTTTCATGCTGTTCGTCTGGAACCTGTCCGCTAATATCCGCAAATTCTCTTAATAATTGCTTTTGCTTATCTGTTAATTTAGAAGGGGTAACCACCTTCACCTGAACATGCTGATCACCTGTACCGTATCCACGTACATTCGGTACTCCTTTACCTTTCAAACGGAATCTCGTACTTGTTTGAGTTCCTGCAGGCACTTTGAGCTTTACTTTCCCGTGCAGGGTCGGTACTTCAATTTCATCACCTAATGCCGCTTGTGCAAACGTCACTGGCATTTCACAATAGATATCATCTCCGTTACGCTCAAAGAAATCATGTGAGCGAACGTGGAAGACAACATACAAGTCACCGGCAGGTCCGCCATTTATACCTGGTTCACCTTGACCAGTCACACGCAGCTGCTGTCCATCATCGATACCAGCCGGGATTTTAACAGAGATTTTACGGCGCTTCTGTACTTTTCCGGCTCCGCCACACGTTGAACATTTCTCCTTGATTTGTTTACCTGTACCGTTACAGTAGTGACAAACCCGTCTGTTCACAATGCGGCCAAATGGTGTATTCTGTTCTACATTCAATTGACCCGATCCATTACAGTGAGAACATGTATTGACTTTTGTTCCCGGCTTCGCACCTGAACCATGGCAAGTGTCACATTCTTCTTCTCTCGGAATCTCGATTTCTGTGTCTTTCCCAAAGACCGCTTCTTCAAATGTCAGTGACATCGTGTACTGAAGATCGGCACCTTGTCTAGGTGCATTCGGATCTCTTCTGCGGCCTCCGCCGCCACCGAAGAATGTATTAAAGATGTCTTCGAAACCACCGAAACCGCCACCGCCAAAGTCAGCTCCGCCGCCAAATCCCTGGTTAGGGTCAGTATGTCCGAAACGATCATATTGAGCACGCTTTTGATCATCACTTAATACTTCATAGGCTTCCGATATTTCTTTGAATTTTTCATCCGCATTCGCTTCTTTATTAATATCCGGATGATATTTTTTTGAGAGCTTGCGGTATGCTTTCTTCATTTCATCTTTTGATGCATCTTTTCCGACACCAAGAACCTCGTAATAGTCCCGTTTACTCATTAAAACACCACTCCCGAATCCTTTGCATAAAGGTTATTTTAACATTGAGCTTTGACTATTATCAATAAAAACTCAACATTACTTCTAATTGATTGTGTCTGTTAGATGAATGAATCACCTTCTGTTTCTTTCAATCATAGAAAAAGTCAAAGCCAAGAACCGCCCTGACTTTGACTTTTTCGTTCATACTAGATTATTTCTTGTCGTCGTTTACTTCTTCGTATTCAGCATCGACTACATCTTCGTCTTTCGAAGCTTCGCCTTCTGCTCCTTGAGCTGCTTGAGCTTCCGCTTGAGCCTGCTCATAAAGTTTCATTGTTAAGCTTTGAACGATTTCTTGTAATGCATCTTTCTTTTCACGGATAAGATCTAAATCATCTTTCTCGATTGCTTCTTTTAATTCAGCTTTCGCATCTTCCGCTTTTTTCACTTCATCCTCTTCTACTTTGCCTTCAAGGTCTTTTAACGTTTTTTCCGTTTGGAAAACAAGTTGGTCGGCTTCGTTGCGAAGTTCGACTTCCTCTTTACGTTGTTTATCCGCTTCTGCATTTTCTTCTGCTTCTTTCACCATGCGTTCTACTTCATCATCTGAAAGACCTGTAGAAGACTTGATTGTGATGTTTTGCTCTTTACCCGTTCCAAGATCCTTCGCACTTACATTCACGATACCATTCTTATCAATATCGAATTTCACTTCGATTTGTGGTACGCCACGTGGTGCCGGCGGAATGTCAGCTAATTGGAAACGACCAAGCGTTTTGTTATCAGCAGCCATTGGGCGCTCACCTTGTAATACGTGAATATCAACAGCTGTCTGGTTATCAGCGGCCGTTGAGAATGTTTGTGATTTAGACGTTGGGATCGTCGTGTTACGCTCGATCAGCTTTGTTGATACGCCACCCATGGTTTCGATACCAAGTGAAAGTGGTGTAACGTCAAGTAAGACAACATCTTTAACGTCTCCAGTAAGAACTCCACCTTGAATCGCTGCACCCATTGCTACAACTTCGTCAGGGTTAACACCTTTAGATGGCTCTTTACCAGTTTCTTTTCTGATCGCTTCTTGTACAGCCGGGATACGAGTTGATCCACCAACAAGAATGATTTTATCGATTTCACTTGCAGAAAGACCAGCATCTTTCATCGCTTGACGAGTTGGTCCCATTGTACGTTCTACAAGATCTGAAGAGATTTCATCGAATTTCGCTCTTGAAAGAGTCACTTCTAAGTGAAGTGGACCCGCTTCTCCAGCCGTGATGAATGGAAGTGAGATCTGAGTTGAAGTCACTCCTGAAAGATCTTTCTTCGCTTTCTCAGCAGCGTCTTTAAGACGTTGAAGAGCCATTTTATCTTTAGAAAGGTCAATGCCGTTCTCTTTTTTGAATTCAGCTACAAGGTAATCGATGATAACTTGGTCAAAGTCGTCTCCGCCAAGACGGTTGTCACCGGCAGTAGAACGTACTTCGAATACACCGTCACCAAGTTCAAGGATGGATACGTCAAATGTACCGCCACCAAGGTCATAAACTAGGATGGTTTGGTCCTGATCCATTTTATCCAGACCATATGCAAGTGCAGCAGCAGTTGGTTCGTTGATGATACGCTCAACTTCCAGGCCGGCAATTTTACCAGCGTCTTTTGTTGCTTGACGTTCTGCATCATTGAAGTAAGCAGGTACTGTGATAACTGCTTTTTCAACTTTTTCTCCAAGATAGTCTTCTGCATATGATTTTAAGTGTTGAAGAATCATAGCTGAAATCTCTTGTGGAGTGTATTCTTTTCCTTCAGCTTCTACTTTGTGATCTGTTCCCATATGACGTTTCACTGAGATGATCGTGTTTGGGTTTGTAATGGCTTGACGCTTCGCTACTTCCCCAACTTGCTTTTCTCCATTTTTGAACGCAACAACTGAAGGAGTTGTGCGGTTTCCTTCTGCATTTGCAATAACCTTTGGCTCTCCGCCTTCAAGTACTGATACACATGAGTTTGTTGTACCTAAGTCAATACCGATAATTTTACTCATAATAAGAAACCTCCCTATTTTGTATATGTAATGTCTTTATTATTGATTGACCTTCACCATGGAAGGACGAATCACTCTGTCTTTCAGTTTGTATCCCTTTTGAAATTCTTCAACAACTACATTGCTATTGAAATTTTCATCTTCTGTTTGCATAACTGCTTGATGCAAATGTGGATCAAACTCCTGACCTACCGCTTCAATTGGCTCTACTCCCTCTTTCTTAAGGGCTTCAAAGATACTTCTATGAACCATTTCCATTCCTTGAAGCAGTGTTTTTGTTTGATCATTATCAGCATCTATATTTAAAGCACGCTCGAAATTATCAAGTGCCGGCAATAGTTCAGTGATCAGTCCTTGAGCACGATATTTCTCTTTCGCTTCGCTTTCTACATTGACGCGGCGTCGGAAGTTATCGAAATCAGCTCTTAAACGAAGATAACGGTTCTCAGACTCATTCAGCTTTTCTTCCAATTGTGAAAGCTCATCTGATTCTTGTTGCTCTTCTTCTACTTCCTCTGATTGAGGTTCTTCAGCGAACACTTCTTCCACCACTTCGCTGTTTTCTTCTTTCGCATCCTGCTGCTCTTGTTTTGTTTCTTCAGACATAACATTCACCTCCTTAAAAATCTACGAACACTAGAAGGCTCCAGATGACGATAAAGACGGCATCTGGGCCTTATTTTCCTTTATACAATATGTCCACTAATCTTCACTTTGATACAGCTTCGTAAGAACCTTGGACATATCATTTGAAAAGAAATTAAGTAAACTCACGACACGGGAATACTCCATTCGAGTAGGTCCGATAATCGCAATGGAACCTAATTGTTCTTTACCAATAGAATAAGTAGCGGTTATGAGACTGCAATTCTCCATAGCGAGATGATCATTTTCTTTCCCGATTTTAATGTTCAATCCTGTAGCGGATGGACGAATCAAATTGTAGATGCTCTCCTCCTGTTCGATCATTTCGAGGAGCATGCGAACTTTATGGACGTCATTAAACTCAGGTTGGTTTAGTATATTGGTTTTCCCACCAAAGAACAGCTTATCCGTGACCGTTGGATTAAAGGAATCCGTGATCGAGTGAAGGATAAAATCATAGTTCTGAATATGCTCTCTTAGCAAAAGAGCGACTTCCTTAAAAATTTTATCGTTTAACTCACTGATAGGAACACCCGATAACCGGTCATTCAAGATGTGCACAAGCTTCTCAAGCTCGGCTGCATCCATTGTCGGCGGGATATGGAACAGTTTATTTTCAACATGTCCGTTATCCGTCACGATAATGGCAATCGCTGTATCTTTGTTCAGAGGAATAAGTTGAATCTTTTTCAGCTTATTTTCCTTCAAATCGGGACCTAATACGATTGTCGTGTAATTCGTCAGCTCGGAAAGAATCTTTGCCGACTTCTGGACCACTTTCTCCAATTCATATATTCGCTCAGTGAAGATGGAGCGTATTGCATGCATGTCATTCTTCTGTAATTTCTGTGGAGAAAGCAAGTGATCCACATAATAACGATAACCCTTTTCAGATGGAACCCGGCCTGAAGAAGTATGCGTTTTTTCGATAAAACCCAAATCCTCCAAATCAGCCATTTCATTTCGAATCGTAGCTGAGCTGAAGGAAATCTCATCCTTCTTGGACAAGCTCCTCGAACCGACAGGCTGAGCTGACAGGATAAAATCATCGATAATCACTTGAAGAATTAGAAGTTGTCGATCTGTTAACAACATTCATCACCCCTGTTAGCACTCTATTGAGATGAGTGCTAAATCTAATTAATAAATTATCAAATCAGAAAAGGGATGTCAATATATTAGATTACACCCAGAAAAGATTGAAATACTTCGTTTCCTAAAAAGCGGCCCTGTTTCGTAAGTGAGACCCGTTCTTCATTCACAGTGAGCAGTTTCCGTTTCTTCATTTCTTCAATGGATGAACCGAATACTGACTCGATACTGCAGTCAAATTTTTGTTGAAAAGCAAACTTACTTACTCCCTCCACCTTACGTAATCCGAGGAACATTTCTTCTTCCATTCGTTCTGCTTTCGTTACCTCGTGTTTCTGGATGGTAGGTAGGGAACCTTCTGCTATCGGGTCCATATATTTTTTTAGGGGACCGTAATTGGAATAACGTACTCCGTTTATATATCCGTGAGCACCGGCTCCTAAACCATAATATTCATTATTATCCCAATAAACGAGATTATGTTTGCTCTCGAATCCCTTTTTCGCAAAATTACTGATTTCATATTGATTGATCCCGTATTTCTCCATCGTTTCGATCAGAATCTCATACATAGCCGCTTCCTGATCTTGAGAAGGCAAAGACAGCTTCCCTTTCCTCATCAGGTTGTAGAAGACCGTTTTCGGTTCTACGATGAGTGAATAAGCCGAGTAATGAGGAAGATCTAGGTCAAGTGCTTTCTTCAATGTATCTTGAAAATCTTCCTCTGTTTGCTTGGGTAGGCTATAAATCAGATCAATGCTGATATTTGAGAATCCTACTTTTTGAGCTGTTTCCACAGACGTATACACATCTTCGCTTTTATGTGTCCGTCCGATTCCTTTTAGGAGCTCATCATTGAATGACTGAACACCAAAACTCAATCGATTCACACCGTGGTCCTTTAACACTCGAAGTTTGTCTTCTGTCAAATCGCCGGGGTTTGCTTCAAATGTGAATTCACCCTGATCAAAGGGCAGGTGAGTGTTGATCGATTCGCATAATATATCAAGCTGGCTTGCATTCAATGATGTCGGAGTGCCGCCACCGATAAAAATCGTATCCAGTTTGTCAGGAGACATGACTCTTTGCTTCATTTCATTGCCAAGGTTGATTAAATATTCATTTACGGGCTGTCCTTCTAAAAAGACTTTATTGAAATCACAATAGTGACAGATATGTTCACAGAAAGGTATATGAATATAAGCTGATTTTACCAAGTATATCCCTCCTTTTGGGGTATTCATAGAGAAAAGGGGGTAAGCAGTGCTTGGTTGGTACAAGCCACTTTCCCCCTTTATCATCAAGAACCTTATTTTTTATCCGTATCGTCCATTTTCAGGACGGCCATGAATGCTTCTTGCGGAACTTCTACATTCCCAACGGACTTCATACGTTTTTTACCTTCTTTTTGTTTATCAAGAAGTTTACGTTTACGAGAAATATCTCCACCGTAACATTTTGCCAGAACGTTCTTCCGAATGGCTTTGATGGTCGATCTTGCAACAATCTTCTGTCCAATCGCTGCCTGGACGGGTACTTCGAATTGTTGTCTCGGAATTAATTCCTTTAATTTCTCTACAATCAACTTCCCGCGTTCATAAGCGAAGTCACGATGAACGATAAAGCTCAGGGCATCGACATTTTCAGCGTTCAAAAGGATATCCATCTTCACAAGCTTGGATTCTTTGTATCCGATCAACTCATAATCAAATGAAGCGTACCCTTTCGTATTCGACTTCAGTTGATCGAAGAAGTCATACACGATTTCAGCAAGCGGGATTTCATAGACGATGTTCACTCGTGTATCATCCATATACTGCATGTCGATAAAGTTTCCGCGTTTTCCTTGGCAAAGCTCCATCACCGCACCGACGTAGTCGTTCGGAACCATGATCGTTGCTTTAACATAAGGCTCTTCAACATGATCCACTTTTTGCGGATCAGGCATCATGGACGGGTTATCCACTTTCACTTCTTCGCCATCTGTCAATTTAACATGATAGATAACACTTGGTGCAGTCGTAATAAGGTCGATTTTGAATTCGCGCTCAATGCGTTCCTGGATGATCTCCATATGAAGAAGTCCCAAGAATCCACAACGGAACCCGAAACCTAACGCTTGAGATGTTTCAGGCTCATATTGAAGTGCCGAGTCATTCAATTCAAGCTTCTCAAGTGCTTCCCTAAGATCGTTATAGCGATTTGAATCGATTGGATATAAACCGCAATAGACCATCGGGTTTAATCGTCGGTATCCCGGCAATGCTTCCTGTGCAGGATTTTTGGCAAGAGTGATGGTATCCCCTACGCGGGTGTCCCCAACATTCTTGATCGCTGCTGTTAGGTACCCAACATCCCCGACCGTTAATTCTTTTTGTCCCGTCGGTTTCGGAGTGAAGACACCGATCTCCGTTACTTCAAACTCTTTCCCGGTCGCCATCATACGAACTTTATCTCCGACTTTGACACTTCCCTCCATCACACGGATGTAGGCAACGACTCCTCTATATGCGTCATATAAAGAGTCAAAGATAAGGGCTTTTAGTGGGGCATCTGGATCTCCCTGCGGGGCGGGTACTTTTTCAACCACCTGTTCGAGGATCTCTTCAATCCCGATCCCTGCTTTAGCTGATGCAAGGACTGCTTCCGATGCATCCAGACCGATGACATCTTCCACTTCCTGTCGAACCCTTTCAGGATCTGCTGCAGGAAGGTCGATTTTGTTAATGACCGGCAGGATTTCCAGGTCATTATCCAAGGCAAGATACACGTTTGCCAATGTTTGCGCTTCAATCCCTTGAGCAGCATCCACAACAAGGACGGCTCCTTCACAAGCAGCTAAACTACGAGATACTTCGTATGTAAAGTCTACGTGCCCTGGTGTATCAATCAGATGAAAGATATATTCTTCTCCATCGTTTGCTTGATACTTTAATTGCACAGAATTTAATTTGATTGTGATTCCACGTTCTCTCTCAAGATCCATTGAATCCAGTAATTGCTCTTTCATTTCACGCGCCGTCAGTGCTTTCGTTTTCTCCAAAATACGATCGGCAAGGGTAGATTTCCCATGATCTATATGAGCAATAATTGAAAAGTTTCTAATTCTCGATTGTCTTTCTAATTTCTCTTCACGGTTCATTATACGTTCAACTCCTGTTATTTCCACACATGTACACTATTTTGAATTATAGCAGTAGACTATATATTATTCAATGTAAACTGAAGGGCTATACGGGAATTGTCCATTTTAAAAAGCAAATCAATTAAGTTCTTAGAGACAAAGCCTCAAAAAAAAGAGAGAAGGCTGGAACATTTCCGAAAGCCCTCTCTTATATTAACGAAGCAATAAAGTTCACTATTTCATTGGTGATACTTTCAATTAAATTCGCCAGCGCCTTTCCGATCGAGGAAAACGCATTAAAGGCTTTCATGTCCTCTAATTTCTCTTTCTTTTCGCTTAACGTTTTCGATTCTACTTCATTCCCGAGAAAAGACGCTTCCACGTTTCCTTCCCCGTCCTGACTCACTCCCACCGGCGAAGTGAATTTTTGTTGTTCATGTCCCTTCATTTCCACGATACCTTGATTCGCATACTGCATCCCGATCAGTACCCCGATAAATAATGCAGATATAAGGAATGCACATTTAAAAAAGAATTTTGTCATGGGTTCATTCATCCTTTTTATTACTGACTTGAAGCAGGAGTGACAGGTGTATGATTCACCTTTTCAGCCTGCCAATAATACTCAGCGAATACTTCAGCGAAAGCCTGTGCAGAACGTTCCAATTCTTCGAACGTATTATCGACTCCACCAAACTCCAGTAACATGGCATTGCTTGAAAGATCCTGATTGAACTTCCCGTTTGTCCCGCTTCCCTTTTTCGCAATCACTCCACGTGAAACACCTTTATATTTCCCTTCCAATAATTTATGAAGCTCTGTTGCCACCTTTAAATTCTGCTCGTAATTCGGATGCTCTTCCCCTACGACAAATGCGAGCTTGGCATAAAATTTTCCATTGATTGTCCCCGTCGTGACAGCCCTTCTTTGAGAATCCCGATGGATGTCAACGAGATACAGCAAGTCTTTATTACTTGTCATGGCAGCCTGCACTAACGGTCTCGACTCCTGGTAAGCAGCCCAATAATCCAATCCTTTTTTGTTTAAGGTCTGAATCACATCGGTTTTATCAATGCTCGTTCCAATACCAAGGTCCTCTAAGTTCCTCTTCACCATGTCTCCCACCTTGGTGACATTGACATCTGAGTGCATGGCTGAATCCGGATTGGTCACACCCTCCAAGTAAGGCAGATAGGATTCACGGGTGTGGGTGAAGTAAAGATGAACTGTCTTTTTATTTCCGGTTGATAATGGTGGGGCCACGTCCCCACTCTTTTGATCCGGTTCTTTACGATTTTCAACATTCTTAAGTGGTGCTTCATTCCTCGCTTCGAGAGCTTCAGGAGGGGGGACCGACTCAATCGGCATATTCGTAAAATCCGTTCCTTCTCCGGCCACGAGGATATCCCCATCGAAAATCGAGAAACCCGGAAGCTCTCTCCCCAGGAAACTTCGGGGATCTTCAAAGCTCACATTGGTAGCCACTTGAAAAAGGAGGGATGACAAATTCGGTAAAGCCTGCTCTTCTTCAGTCAAAATTTGATTAAAAGACCGGTTTTCTAATGCCAAGATCTTATATAATGCATCACCCTTCACATTGGAAGCCGCTTGATTCAATGAATTCGATGTAATTCTATACTCAGGGTTCAAGGAAGTGAGGATGCCCGTTATCGAAAAAATCGAGAGCAATCCTGCCACGAAGATCAACATCCCTTTCAGTATCGTTGACATATTAATCGCTACTACATAATTAGGCGCTTTATACGACCTCATTCTCCCACCCTTTCCTTAAATCCTACTCTAGTACAACGTATGTCATTACTAGAGATAGTAGAACTATATTTAGTAGTCATTATGAGGTTATTGGTGGAAAGTTAAACGGGGGAATCTATTATTTTTAGGGTGAGCTGGAAGGGGATGGGGATAGAAGTAGGATTTAGAAAGGACAAGGCGGTAGAGTGAATATGGAAAAATCCGATTGTTTTAGGGATGATTTTTTTCGTAGAATGCGCCATTTTCACGACAAAAAGCCCTGCTACTGATGATTTACACTGCTCACCTCCTGTTTTTTCCGAATTTTATGAAATACCATCAAATGATTTATGGATAACGGCGATATTTTGATTTTATCGGCGAAATTTCAAATATATCGTCGAAACGTTCTTTTCGACACGATTTGATCGCAGACCACACTGATTCCGGAACCAGGATATTCGAGATCTGACAATTTCCCTCAATATCCGACCACCCTATTCCCTCACATCATTCAGCAATCCAAAAAGCGCCTCAAGGATCATTACCTACCCCAAGGCGCTACTTTCACATGCCATCTATCTCGTCTGATAACCCGCATTCTCCTGATCAACCGCATCATGAAGTGCAGCATTCAAACCGCTTGCGATGAGGTTGGCCATGTCTTCCATGAATACGTCCACTTCTTTAGGTGTGACCATCAGATTATGACCAATGGGAGCCAATACTTCATGAATCAGTTTTCGTTTTTCCTGATCCTCGAGTGTTCCGACAATTCCCATGAAGGTTTGACGATGTTGTTCCTCCGGAAGATCTTCTTCCGTTAATTTCCTTCTCTCACCGAAGCTTAATCCTGCAGGGGCAAGGGATCTGGATGGACGACCTCCTTCTCTCATTTCTTTCCCAAAATGTTTTAAGAGAAAGTCGACTGTATCACTTACGATTGTGACAGCATCGAGTACGGTCGGAACGCCGATGGCAATAACCGGAACCCCTAATGTTTCCTGATCCAATCCTTTTCGTTTGTTCCCTACTCCTGATCCTGGATGTATGCCTGTATCCGAAATCTGAATGGTAGAATTGACACGCTCAATGGAACGGGAGGCCAGGGCATCGATGGCAATGATGAAGTCGGGTTTGGATTTCTCTACTACACCGAAAATGATATCGCTCGTTTCAATGCCCGTCAGCCCCATCACACCAGGCACGAGGGCACTGACCGGTCGATAGCCCTCCTCCACTGATTCCGGTTGCAGTTCAAAAAGATGTCTCGTCACAATGATATCTTCACAGACGCGGGGCCCTAATGAATCGGGGGTAACATTCCAGTTACCGAGTCCAACAATTAAGCAGCTTGCATTTTTACTGATTTTATTATTAATTAAAAATTGATTAAATTCATTGGCAAATACTTTTTCAACTCTTTGTTGCAGTTCTGCATCTTCCTGGCGAATTCCATGAGCCTCGATGGTTAAGTAATTACCTGGTTTTTTACCGATTTTCTCTTCTCCTTCAGGTGTAACGGTGACAAGGGAAACTTTTACCCCATCCTCTTCTTTCTCTTTAATCATGACTCCTTGGATGGATGACGTATCTTCCGCATTATCACTGACGACCATTTCTCTTGCTTCAACGGCAAGATCGGTTCGAATTGAATATTTACTGTAATCGATTTCTTCGTTTTTCATTTCGACTCTACCTCCTGGCTTGGGATGTTATCTACTATTTTTTTATGTTTACCTTTTTCGTATGGGTTCATTCACTCGTTTAATTTCAATACATAGTATTGCAATATCACTGTTCGTTTGATAAAATATCATTTGTTCTTATTGTTTAGGAATTTAAATCGAGTCACATAGAATCTCGATCCTTTTATAGGAGGTGACAGGAATGCCAAATATCAAATCAGCTATCAAACGTGTAAAAACTAGCAACGAGCGCAACGCTCAAAACGCTGCTGTGAAATCTACAATGCGTACTGCTATCAAGAAAGCAGAAGCTGCAGCTGCTAACAGCGCAGATAACGCTAAAGAATTAGCAACAGAAGCGGTTCGTCAATTAGACAAAGCAGCTCAAAAAGGTCTTATCCACAAAAACGCTGCGGATCGTCAAAAGTCTCGCCTTATGAAAAAAGCGAACTAATTGAAAAAACCACCTCGCCCTATGGCCAGGTGGTTTTTCTTTTCCTCATTATTTATTGAATTGAATTGAATTAAAAATCACGTAAAACTCTGATCATGAAGTTTAAACAGAAACATTTCAATCATCAGTTCTTTTTTAATTTTTCCTGTTTTGATTTCATAGTCTCCTTGAGATAGCAATTCGATGATATGGGCGAGTTGTTTATCGTTGAAGTGTTTGGCCTGTCCTGCTGCAAGTTTTACTCTGAAAGGGTGTACTTTTAGGTAGGAAGCAATTTTTTGCTGCCCGTATCCTCTTCGTGATAGTTCCTTCGTTCCATATATCAGTCTGAATTGTCCTGCCAGTATCGATAGAATCTTCAAGGGTTCTTCGTTTTGTTTGAGAAGATCGTAATAAATTCTCAATGCCTCATCTATTCTTCGGTGAACGACCTTGTCCACTAATGTGAAAATATTTTGTTCCAAAGACCGGGCTGTTAATCGTTCCACCACTTCCACGTCGATTCTGTTTGTATCGCTTGCGTATAAAGAAAGTTTGTCCAGCTCTTGTGTTAGCATCATTAGGTTTGTTCCAGCGAGGGTCAGCAATAATTCAATTGCATCTTCGTCTATCTGAACGCTATTAGAGGCCGCTCGTTCTCTTACCCACGACTTTAATTCATGCTCATTCAGCTTTTTGGCCTCTACGACTTCTGCCAGTTTCTTCAAGGACTTCGTAATCTTTTTACGCTCGTCCAGTTTTTCATAATTCGCCGTAAAGACCAGAACTGTATAGGGAGCAGGTGATTGTATGTATTGTTCCAGTCGTTTAATGTTGTGCTCTACCTTCTCTTTTGTTTTCTCAGCTGTCAAGAAAACAGGGTTTTGTAGAATGACGACCCTTCTCTCCCCCATAAACGGAAATGTTTCTGCATCTTCTATCGCCACTTCCACAGGAGTTTCCTCCAGATCATAACTGGAAAAATTAAAATCCATTTCTTCTTCTGAAAGGGCACTTGAGACAATTCTTTGTTTCGTTTCATTAATAATAAATGACTCATTTCCGTAAACTAAATAAATAGCTGAGAATTGAGATTTCTCTATTTTTTTCCAAATATCAATAACCAAGTCAGCACTCTCCATTAATTCTTTTCTCTACTCTATGGTAAAAAAGCTTTTTGGTTTTGACAAGGGGTAAAGGGGACATCCGTCAAATGGGACACCCCCTATATCTATATTAACGTTAACGGAGAAGACCTAGGAACCTTTTCCGAAAACGGTATTTCCTTTGTAATGATTAGTGTCACCAAGGTTGGGGAACTTATAGGTGACAACTCTTGTCAGTAAAGGAAAAAGTAAAGTGAAGTATAGATTTTTCAGTAGCGATGTTCTATACTAGAATAGAAATAGGAGGGGTAGTTGTGAACCAATTTGAAAAGAATGTACAATCAAAAAGAAATGATGCAGTAGATTCAGGCGTTGGGTTTATTGTTTCTTTTGGATTCTTTGCTACAATGTTCGTTATTGCAACTGTTATTAAGTTAATCGGCTCTTAATGAAAGATAGGAGGCAGACCTTAAAGATTCCGGTTTCTTCAACTTCCATATATGGTACTGGTGTATCATACAGAATGGCTTGAAGGTGCCTGACTCCTTGTGATAGGTCTGCCCCTTTTTCATTAGCGCTTAATTTGCTTTGTCATACATCCTATGGCAAGTGGGCTGAAAACGTTCCTTTTTTATCCCAAAAACGATAGGTGATCGCCCCATTTTCTCCGGTGCTATATATAGTTATTCCTCTTCTCTTCAATCGTTCCACTACTTCAGGATGAGGATGCCCAAAGCGATTGGTTTCACCCGCAGAGATCACCGCCACAGACGGATTCGTTTCAACGAGGAACTCTTCGGTTGTACTCGTATTACTCCCATGATGACCTACTTTTAACACATCAATCGGCAGATCGAAGTTTCGGATGAACTCTTTCTCCCCTTGCTCTTCTAAATCTCCAGTAAATAACCATTTCAATGACCCGATTTCTCCATATAATACAATGGAGTCATTGTTTCCTTCATACTCTTCATCCTGTGGGGAAACAATATGCAGTCCATCATCATCACCAGCCCAACTGTATGGATAATGTGCTTCTTTAACAGGAATTCTCTTTTGTCGGACGATTTTCATGATTTTCTTCATTTCGCCTTTCTCTTCGCTGTTAGGGCTAATCAAGACTTCGTTCACTTTCATTTCCTCAAGAACCGCTTTTGATCCGCCAATATGATCGAGATCTCCGTGTGTTAAGATTAGGGTGTCAATGGACGTGATACCTTTACTTTTCAAAAAAGGAACGACGATGTCTTCCCCTACAGAAAAACGATTCTTTCTCTCTTCCCATTCTTCTTTTGGAAACTGCACTTCCCCACCTGTATCGATAAGATAGGTTCCTCGATTGTACGGCAGCTTGACCAATGTAGCATCACCCTGCCCAACATCCATAAATACAATCTCTCCATAAGGATTATAGGTGTTTAGAAGCATGTGTAAGGCTCCATAGAAAAGCAAAAGAAGCCCGGAAAGCATATATTTCCTCTTTTCAAACCAAACAAATACAACATAAATAGCTATTAGGTAACCAATCAATAACAGAAATGGAGGTCTTCCCATCACAATTGTGCTTAATGGAAAAGAAGCGATAAAAGTAGATACCCATTGTATTCCATCCATAAGATGTTTATGGAGCAGAATCAACCACTCAACTGACAGAATATAGACGATGATGGTCAAGGGAAGAACAATGACTGAGAAAAGGGGTACATAAAGAAGATTCGTGAGAAAGCCCATCAAAGAAAATTCATAGAAATGATAGATGATGATAGGTAACGAAGATAGCTGGGCAACAAGTGTTACTTTCATCAATTGTGCAATGAATGAAGAAGTATTTAGTATAACTGCTGACGATACTACAATAGAAAAACTCACCATAAATGACAGCTGAAATCCAATATTGAATACAGAATATGGATCATATAAAACTAACATCACAAATACCATGGACAAACTGTCGATTGTACTTAACTTACTCGCCACTTTTCTACTGAGCAGAATCACGATCAGCATGGAAGATGCCCTCATCACGGAAGGTGATGCGCCCGTCAATACGATATAACATAGGAGAAAAACAATCCCTATCCATGTCACCGATTCTTTTGTGACGCCGATCCTCAATAGACAATAGTAAAGAATCGCAAAGATCAACCCAACGTGCAGGCCTGAAATTGCCAGTAAATGAACGACACCGAGCTCTCTGAATGCCTTCATCGTCTCTTCAGCGATCATCCCTGTTTCTCCAAATAGTAACGCTTGGGTCATTCCTACTGTTGAAGATGGAAATTCCCTTTCGATTTTTTTCAATCCATTGAATCTCAGATTTATGAGGGAATGTTTCAATTTACTTTGATCTGCACACTTCTCAAATACGTTTACGCCAAGAATCCAATACACTCCTCGATGAGCTAAATAATTTTTATAATGAAACAAGTTTGGATTTTTATTCGGTTTGGGTTCTGTTAACTCCCCCTTCACTTCACACACAAAACCGGGTTTCACATGTTGGAATTTTCGTTTTTCTTCCTCTGAAGAGAAATAATAGCGCATGAGAACCTTCTCTTTCTTTATTTGAGCGAGGGCAACAAAGGAATTCCCATCGATGGTTGGAATGTCATTGATCACTATTTGTAAGTCGATCGGTTCAGGTTCTGATGACAGCACGGTTTTCTGTCTCTTTTCTTGAATAGTGGTGTTGAGAAAGGAAATAAAGAGAAATACGAGGCAGAGAAAAAGGATGGTGAAGGTCATTTTTCTGAGGAAAAGGGATAACAGAAGCAGAGCAAGAACGACAGCACCCCAATGAAATTGAAGTGCCAGTAATGTTCCTGAAAGTACTGAAATCGCGGAGTAAAGGTATAATCCTCTATTCATTAAATAGTTTTATGTATTCTTGTTCATAGTAATCGAGCTTCTCGTCTTCAGCACCTTGATTTCTCAAGTCTTCGATTAATTGAAGCATCATGGAGGCTTTTTCTTTGTGTTTTACGTCGATGCTGCTTTCTTGAAAGGGCACTTTCTCTACATGGACGTTTGCCTTTTGGAAAAGTTCAATGGCATAAGAATGATTTTTATAATCTTTTGCATAATAAACCGTTTTGATTCCTGCCTGGATAAGAGCCTTACAGCATTGAAGACAGGGGAAGTGAGTAACATAAATATCCGCATTTTCCGTTCCTACCCCAAACTTTGAACATTGAAGCAAAGCATTCATTTCGGCATGAATGGTCCTCACGCAGTGATTGTCAATCACATAGCACCCTTCATCTATACAATGATCCCCTCCTGCAATGGAGCCGTTATAGCCTCCTGCAATGATTCGTTTTTCACGAACGATGGTTGCCCCCACCGCCAGTCTTGTACATGTGCTGCGCAGGGCAAGGAGCTGACTTTGGGCCATAAAATATTGATGCCAAGCGATTCTTTCCATCACCATTCCCCCTTCTATGTTTTTAGGTGCATTTTCATTTGCTTGTTTAAGTGTATAAAGACTTCCTATGTTTCGTCAATTCATTGAACATAAATAAATTCTTTTAATTTCTCAAAAGTTTTTTCTCCGACTCCAGAGATGTTTTGAATCTCTTCTATAGTCGCAAACGGACCATGTTCTTCGCGATATTGGATAAAGGTTGAAGCTTTCGCAGGCCCAATTCCGGGCAGTGTTTCGAATTCCTGTTGAGTGGCTGTATTAATGTTGATTCTTCCCTTTCCTGAATCGGTCCCAGGCATTGAAGGAGCTATAATCTGCTGGGGCGTTTCTATTTCTCCGATTTTAGGGACATAAATCATCATTTCGTCTGATACCTTTACCGCTAAATTGATCACTTTCTTATCTGCTTCTGCGGTGAAACCACCGGCTCGATCGATCACAAACTTCAACCTGTCTCCCTGCCCGACTTCATATAACCCAGGTTTAACAACCTCCCCCTTTACGTCTACAAATACTTTTTCGACTATTTTCAATTCTTCAGGCTCCTTTTCTGTTTTAACGGGAGCGGCTGTAAAAGAAGCATCTTTAACAGGAGCAGCGGAAGCATCTTTTAATATATATGCAATCAGGACAATGGCACAAATCACAAGAATCACAAGAACCGTTCTGTATTTTTCAATTAGGGAATGCACAGGAAATCACCTCTGGTGGAATATTCATTGAAAGGAATTCATAAGTTTTAGGAGAGAGTGTGATAGAAGGAGGGCTGTATATGAAAGTGGGTATCATTGGAACGGGGAACATGGGGAAAATCATTATTGAAGCTCTCATTGAATCAAAAGCGATTTCTCCTTCACATCTTCATATTACGAATCGTTCATTAAAAAAAGCCGAGGATATAAAAGAAAAATGGAATAAAGTGAATGTAAGCCATTCAAATGAAGAAGTGATCAAGTCATCTGACTTAATCTTCATATGTGTGAAACCTCATGATGTTTATGATGTGATTCAGGAGAATGAAAAAAGTTTTACCAGGGATAAATGCGCGGTTTCAATTACCAGTCCAGTAAGCGTGGAGCAATTAGAATCGATCCTGACCAGTTCCTGTGCCAGATTCATTCCAAGCATTACGAATCGTGCATTAAGCGGAGTGTCACTTTTAACGTATGGAAGTCATTGTTCAGATAAATGGAGGCAGGATTTAATGAGACTGGTTGAGCATATCTCCACACCGGTAGTCATTGATGAAAATGTGACGCGAGTGGCATCAGACATTGTCAGCTGTGGACCTGCTTTTTTCAGTTATGTTACACAAAGGTTTATTAACGCTGCTGCAGAAGTGACAGAAATTGATAGGGAAACGGCCACTGTTTTAGCATCTGAAATGCTTGTTGGTCTTGGGGACTTATTGAAGAAAAATATCTATACATTACCTACACTTCAAGAAAAAGTTTGTGTAAAGGGTGGAGTCACTGGAATAGGAATTTCCGTAATGGAAAGAGAACTGGGAGATGTTTTCGAGAAATTATTTGAAGCCACACAGGAAAAGTACGTGGATGATATTGAAGGAACGAAATCACAATTTGGAGTCTAGTGAGGCTCCTTTTTTATATTTCGACACGAATTGATTTTTTCCTTCTTATTTTTTAAAAATCTTTTATAAAGGCGCTTTTTGCAATGATTGTTGTTTTGAAACATAAGATCTGCCAGAAGCTCTGTCAACTAGTGTGTGCGTGATGGTGAGGGGAACCGCTCCGCTTGCAGCTAGCGTTCGGCCGATCCTCCTCAGCTTAGCCGAACGGGGTCTCGGCACGTCCAAAATCCGCCGGAGTCTACGCAGTTCCCCTCACCATCTATAAGAAAATATCGTGACAGCGCTTAACAGTGACAAAAAAATCTAAAGAAAACAGAATTTCTAGAAGAAATCGACCACTGATTTCTTTAAAAGAGGTTGTTTTCTAAAAGTTTGTTGTTTATATTTAGATTTTTTTAGAAACTTATGCTGAGAAAGTTGATTCTCGCTGCAGGTGCTCGACTCCTGCGGGAGAAGCGGGACAGTACGAAAAGCGGAAGGGCTTTGCCAAGGGCGACAAGCATAAGTCGAGTCTGCTGGAAAGGCGCTTTTTGCCTTTTCGGCAGACTTGGCTTATGACCTCGAGTCCCTAAGCCCTGTAGCTAGACAGGTGAGATCCCGCAGGAGCGCAGCGGCGAGGAGGCTCACCGCCCGCCACGCGGAAAGCGAGTATCATCCGGTAGCGGAAATCAACTACTACTTTCTCCTGTAAAATAGCCACAATGTTTACGAAAAGAGCCAAAAACCATAAATAAAAGCCGGACCATTCTCTTTTCAGAGA
This sequence comes from Bacillota bacterium, assembly GCA_051750565.1. Taxonomy (GTDB): domain Bacteria; phylum Bacillota; class Bacilli; order Bacillales; family Bacillaceae_B; genus Rossellomorea. The sequence goes on from JBNJJV010000003.1 coordinate 288,383, forward strand.
CGATCCGGCTTTTTATCATTTCTTCTTACATGTAAAGAAAATTCTTTCGCTATGGTCTGTAGGGGCTTCTTCTGTGAAGTCTGCAGAGATGTTCAACACTTCGAACCCTGCATCCATTAACCATTCCTTTAAGGTAAGAATGGGGTATGTGCGCTGTTTGTGAAGCTCTTCTACTCTTTCGTACTGATTTGTTTCCTCATCTTTCACAAAAAAAGTCAGTTCATGCTCTACACTATTGGGTACTTCTCCAGGGAAGCAATCCCAAATGTACGAGACATGTTCATCCGTAAGGGTAAACGTCTGGTTTATAAATATTTGCGTCATTTTATAAATGGAATGCACATCAAATAGGAATAAGCCATCGTGCTTAAGATGAGCATATACACTTTTGAACGTATTTTCCACGTCTTTTTCGTCTTCCAGGTAATTCAGGGAATCACAAAAAATCGTAATAAGATCGTATTCACCAAGGGAATCAAGCTTTGACATATCCTGTTGAAACAGATTAAGCTTTACTCTCATTTCCAAAGCCTTTTCCTGTGCTACCATCAGCATATCTTGAGAGAGATCGACGCCTGTCACATCGTAGCCGTCCCGGACAAGGCGCAGCGATAATTCCCCGGTGCCACAAGCGATGTCAAGGACGCTTTCCCCTTGGATTGAATAGGCTTTAGCTTGTTTATTGACAAATTCCAACCAGCCGTCGTATGGGACGTCCTGCATTAAATAATCGTACACATAAGCAAAACGTTCATAACTCATTTAGTGACTCTCACCTTGTCCAACTTCGACGAAGGATGCATCTCCCCATAAACGTTCTAGATTATAGTAGCCTCTCTCCTCTTTATGGAACACGTGAGCGACGACATCACCTAAGTCAACTAAGATCCAGCGTGCTTGATCAAAGCCTTCCAATCGTTTGACAATATAGCCGTTTTCTTCTGCTCTGTCCTTTAATTCTCGGGCAATGGCCTGTACTTGTTTGTCTGAGTTCCCGTGACAGATCAGAAAATAATCCGCAATTAAAGAAACACCTTTCATATCTAATACAACAATATCTTCAGCACGTTTATCATCAGCGGCATTAAACGCTAATTCTACTAAATTTTGTTCCATTCCTTCATCTCCTCTGGTTTAAAATTAATCCGTTATAAAAGCGAAATGTATCTGGGTAGATCGCTTGATTTTTTTTCATAAGAAACGTCATCGTATTTTGAAGTGCCTTCAACAGCCCTTGGTCTAATGACTCTTTTGCGAGTTCCCTCACTTCTTCCACCCCGGGAAATTGACGATTCGGCTCGATGTAATCAGCTAAATAGATCACTTTGTCCAAAATCGTCATCTCTTCTTTTCCCGAAGTATGGTATCGGATGGCATTTAAAATATCTTCATCCTGTATACCAACTTCACGCTCTACAAGTAACGCTCCTACAGGTGCATGCCAAAGCTCGCTATTGTACAGCAAAAGATCCTGAGCCAGCTTCTCTTCTACAATGATTGTTTGCATTTCCTGCTTATCACGGAACTTCGCATAGTCATGGAAAATCGCCGCTATTTCTGCCTTTTTCTCATCGGCTCCATATCGCTTTGCAAGCTCTATGCTTGTTTCCACGACTCCACAAGTGTGTATATATCGATGTTCCGTTAAATGTTCTTTCACGATTTCCAAGGCTTTTTCCCTATTCATACAATTTCTCCTCCTTTATGAATCGATACACATCGTCCGGGACTAAGTAGCGGACCGATTGTCCCTGTTTCACTGTGTTGCGAATGTAGGAAGAAGAAATATCAATGGCCGGTACTTCAATCAATTGAACATTAAATGAAGTGTCATGTGAATAGGAAGGACGATTAACACCAATGAACCTGACCATTTCCTGAAGTTCCTCTATCCGGTACCACTTGGGTAGATATTCGATCATATCCCCGCCTATTATAAAAGAAAACTCGGTGTTCTCTTCCCTCTCGGTTAATAGCTTGACGGTGTCGTAGGTGTATGAGGCACCCTCTCTTTCAAGTTCAATCCGTTCAATGGAAAAGTGAGGGTTACTCTTAATCGCTTTTTGCAGCATGAAGAGGCGCTGATCTACTGATACACTTTCATCCGCCTGTTTATGAGGAGGAACGTGATTAGGAAGAAATCGTATTTCATCCAAATTCGCCTTTTCTAAAACTTGTTCCGCAATAACCAAGTGGCCCATATGAGGAGGATTAAATGTCCCTCCCAGGAGCCCAACCTTTTTCATCATTTTATCAATCCTTATCGTGGTAGGATTAATTGCTTGTTTTCCTTCGATTCTTTGTATAGCACGATGGTACTTCCAATTACCTGGACAATCTCTGCTCCTACGCCTTTTGATAGCTGGTCAGCAACCTCGGACTTATCCATATCACAGTTTTGAAGTACACTGATTTTCATCAATTCTCTTACTACAATCGCTTCTCCGATTGTTTTGATCATATTTTCATTGACTCCACCTTTCCCTACTTGGAAAACCGGATTTAAATGATGTGCTTCTGAACGTAAATATCTTTTTTGTTTACCTGTTAACATGTTGACCTCCTAGTTGTTGTAAAACGGTGTTTTTCATAATCGAATATGGTGGAAAGATTCCTGTCCACTTTTCAAATGACAGAGCTCCCTGGTACACAAACATATCAAGACCATTTTGAGTACGAGCACCTTTCTGATTCGCTTGCTTCAATAATGCTGTTTCCAAAGGATTATAGATAATGTCACTAACGATGCATCCCTCTTTTAACTCTTTGATTGTTAATGGACTGTCTTCTATATGAGGAAACATTCCTATAGATGTTGTATGGATGATCACATCATATTGGTCCAATATGTTTTCAGCAGCCTCTACAGATAGAAAACTCGAGTTCAAATAGAAAGGACAAGCCTCAATCATCTTTTCAGCTCTCAGTGCCGTTCGGTTGGTCACATCGATTCTTTTCACTCCAAGAGAAGCAAGGGAATAATAAATGGCTTTCGCAGCACCACCGGCACCGATAATCAGCATCGATTTATCTTCAAGTTGTTCATTTGCTATATTTTTCAAGCCTTCCACAAAACCAAGACCGTCTGTATTATAACCGATCAGCTTTCCATTTTCATTGACAATCGTATTCACTGCCCCGATAGCCTCGGCCAATGGATCAATTTCATCTAAAAGTTGCATGACATGTTCCTTATGGGGAACTGTCACATTCACTCCTTGAATTCCTAATGCTTTTATTCCATTAATGGCTTGGGAAAGCTGCTCTTTTTTCACGTGAAATTTCACGTAAGCAGAATCTATTCCACATTCTTGGAACGCGGCATTATGCATCTGGGGAGACATAGAGTGAGCAATCGGATCTCCTAGAACACCATAAAGAGCCACAGAATCCCTCCTAGATTAATGATTTTCTCAAGAAAACACTAACGCCTTTAGGAACATGGGCAGCAATGGTCGCCCCTGCGTCATTTACTGTAATCCATCCTAAACCTGAGAAGACGATATCCGTTTTTGCTTCTTTAATTCTGAACTCATGCCTCACAAGTGGAGGGAATGTGCCCATATCATCTTTTCTTGGCGGCTGTAACAGCTCACCTGCATGGTTCCTATAGAGATCATCGGCTTTTTCAATCTTTGTGCGATGAATGGATAGCTCATTTGAGAAATAGCAGGTAAATGGCTGACGCTCACCAGCCATGAAGTCAAACCGGGCAAGCCCACCGAAGAACAAGGTTTGTTCTGGATTCAACTGGAAGGTTCTCGGCTTGATTTCTTTCTTAGGAGTAATGATTTTCAAATCCTGTTTATCAACAAAATGGGCCATCTGATGATGATTAATGATTCCCGGCGTATCAATGAGTGATTCTTCATCATCAAGTGGAATTTGAATCATATCGAGAGTGGTACCAGGGAAATGAGAAGTCGTAATGACATCTTGTTCTCCTGATACATGCTTGATAATACGGTTTATGAACGTTGATTTCCCTACGTTTGTACACCCTACTACATACACGTCTTTTCCATTTCGATAATGTTCAATCGCTTCGATCGCTTCGGCAATTCCCTGACCTTTTGCGGCACTTACTAACTGTACATCAATAGGCTTTAATCCTAATTGACTTGCTTCATGCTTCATCCAATGAATCAGCTTGGAGGGTTTCACAGACTTGGGCAGCAGATCCACTTTGTTTCCAATGAGCAGAATCGGGTTAGATCCCACGAAACGATGCAATCCAGGCAGCCAGCTCCCATTGAAATCGAATATATCGACGATCTTGACAATCAACCCTTCTGAATCACCAAGTTCATTTAAAATTTTCAAGAAGTCATCATCCGTTAAGGGGACATCCTGGACTTCATTATAATGCTTTAATCTAAAGCAACGTTGACAAATAATCTCTTCTTTTTGAATAGCTGAAGGAGGTGCATACCCCATCCCTTCCTTATTCTCCGTCTGGATTTCAACGCCACATCCTATACATACAACTTGACTCACTTTTTATCCTCCCACTCAAGCATGCCTTTACGCTTGAAAAACTTCATTATTCTTCGTTCTACCCGACGATTGAACTTTGTGATAAATCCATCTGATTGTGCAACAGGAACAACCAATATCGTATGAAAACCGTTTCGATTTCCGCCTAGTACATCTGTTAACAGCTGGTCTCCAATGACTACCGACTCTTCCTTCTTCACACCCATTTCCTGAATCGCCCTTTTAAAAGCACGTCCCATTGGCTTACGGGCCTGGAATATAAACGGAACGCCCAAAGGCTCTGCAAATGCTCCCACCCGGTTTTTGTTATTATTGGACACAATGGTCACAAGGATTCCATGCTCCTGCATTTCTTTAAACCACTGAATCAATTTAGGGGTGGCATTGGGACGATCCCATTCCACTAACGTATTATCTAAATCTGTAATGATCGCTTTAATTCCTTTTTGTTTTAAATACTCCGGTCTGATATTAAAAATATCTTGAACCTGTTCATCGGGTAAAAATTGCTTTATCACTTGCAGCACCTCAAATTTCATTATCATTTATATACTTTATTGTTTTACTTTTCTTCTTAGTCGTATAGCTCCACGTCAATTGTGTTTCTGCGGATACTTATTCTCTCTATAGTATCTTTTAACCTATAACAGATTAATGATAACCAATTTTTCCTGCAGATTCAAAATAAATCACATATATTCCTTGAATTCCATAAATATTCCCAAGGAGAATAAATATTTTTCGACAAATTTCCAATTGCTTTCATGGTTGTGGATAACCTTATGCACAATATACAAGACATAAACATCGCTTATTTACCAGTTATATACAAGTTAGTCACAACTTATCCACCGTGAACTGTGGATAAAGGAACGCTTGTTCTGAAAAAATAATTTTGGTAAAGTTTAATTACTACTTAAAACCGTACTAACATTATGTTTCGAGATACAAAAAAGATGATGATTATTGGAGGTGGCATTAATGAGGAAATTATCGGACGAACTGTTGATTGATTCTTATTTCAAAGCGTTGGAGTTGAAACTCAATACAGAATTCATTCGCCTCATCGAAATGGAAATTCACCGTCGATCTCTTACTAATAAAATAAAAGCTTCATCGTAGAATACTAACATGAAATGGGACGGATTTGTTTGAAATCCGTCCTCTTTTTATATTAGGCTGTTTTTCGTAAAAATGTGACTAAGCTAGCAGTGGTCAATTTTTCCGCTTCAATCTTTAGAAAGCAGCGTTATTTAATGAAATCTCCAATTGTTTCTCCTACCATTACATTTCTTGGTACTTCTTCACTTTGATTGAAACGAAAGGTATCTTTTTCAAACAGGAGAATGACGGTGGAGCCGAAGCTGAAGTATGCGACTTCTTCGCCTTGCCCCCATTCTTTCCCCTCATGGACATAATCAATGCTATTGACAAACATGGCTCCTACTTTTACTACAGCTACTTTCCCTTTTTCATGCTTCAGCTCCGTAATCGAGCGGAAGTTTTTTGAAAGGGCTTCTTTTCCGTACAACAATCCCAGCTCGTTGACCGGGTAAGAATGTTGCCCAAGTGACCACCTGCTGAGAATCGTGCCTGAAACCGGGCTGTGAATGCGGTGATAATTCGCAGGGCTCAAATAAAATACCGCGAATTCTCCCCCACTATAATCAGAAGTTTTCTCTTCACTACCAAGCATATCAAGAATGGAGTAGGGCTTTCCTTTCACTTCAATTACCAGGTCATCGGAAATGATGCCGGTTTCGGCCAATAATCCATCAACTGGACTGACCGCTTGTTTCTCACTATATTTCACGATCCTTGCATCTTCTTTCAGGTTTCTTATAAAGAAATCATGGAGCGTTTTATAGTCAGCTACTTGGCCTTCTATTTCATCCACATTTATTTTGTACGTTTTGATAAATGATGAAATAAATGGCCGACTCAAAGGAGACTGTACAAATTTCCTGATCATATAAGAGGACCATTTTTTATTCGTTAGTTCGATAAATAGACGATAAATGGATTGCTTCATTGATATCCCTCACAAATTCCTAAAAAACGATTAACTTTAACAGTTTAATAAGTATATAATAAAATATTATTATATACTATATTTATAAGAATCTTTTTTCACTGCGGGATTTAACGTATATTGTTATTATCGTTCCAATTGTATTTGCAAGGCGTATGGAAAGCGAACAAGTTAGCCAGAATACATGTTCAGTAGTGAACAAACTTTTTTCGAAGGGAGTGAGTGATGATTGTTTCTCTCCGAAGTCGTCGATCAAACATTTAAAAAGCTTAAAACTCAAACGGCCAACCTCATTACTTTGTCCAACTTATCATTAGGTGGATTTGCTATTATTTCAATACTTCATAACCAATTAAACCTAAGCTTGTTATTGATTTTCATCGCTGCCTTAACAGACCGATTCGATGGGATGGTTGCGAGGAAAATGCAAATTGAGTCTGAGTTAGGGAAACAGCTGGATTCCATGAGTGATATCATTTCATTCGGCATAGCTCCTGCCCTACTCCTGTATATATCCGTTCTTAATCAGTATGACTTTCCGGGGATGTTTTTCACCATATTTTATATTGGGTGTGGAGCTTTTCGATTAGCCGGATTCAATATTTCAGAAAACGATGGCTACTTTACGGGATTGCCGATCACTGTAGCCGGATGTTTACTGACCCTCTGCTACCTGGCTATCCCGTTTGTTTCAGGTGTGCTGATTTTATGTATGACAATCACTCTAGCTGTTTTAATGGTCAGCCCTTTTACATTGAAGAAGATGTAAGGGGTATGACAAAGCCCTGTTCACCTTGAACAGGGCTTTGTTTGGTTATAGATGTTGTGCTTGTCAGGCTAACAGTTATTGTAGTACCACCATCCACCAAACAGGAAAAGTAAGATTAGTAATACAACGACTAGAGCGAAGTAGAATCCGCCACCACCATAGTAACCTGGATAGACTGGTCCATAACAAGGGTATCCATACGGCATTGCAATACCTCCTCACCTACTTTTACTACTAGTATATGTTTGTAGGAAAATAGCGTATAGGCAGTTTCTAACTTTCTTTCCCGAATCCCCAGATAAGAAAGTTTGCTTTTTTTTGATTACTTTCTAGGGACATGCAAGGACATCCCTTTCGTATCATATGAATGAGTATAGGCTTAAGTCCTCATGGAGGTGTGAATATGTCTGGAGTTCTAACAGCACTTGGGTATTTCTTTAAAGAGTTAATTTTCCTCGTTTCTTACGTAAAGAATAATGCATTCCCTCAACCTCTATCTGCATCAGATGAACGAAAATATTTAAGGCTGATGGCAGAAGGAGATGAGCATGCCCGAAACATGCTCATTGAACATAACCTGCGATTGGTTGCTCACATCGTCAAGAAATTTGAAAACACAGGCGAAGATCCAGAAGATTTAATTTCCATCGGGACCATCGGATTGATAAAGGCAATTGAAAGTTATTCAGAAGGCAAAGGCACAAAGCTTGCAACCTATGCGGCACGATGTATCGAGAATGAGATTCTTATGCATCTTCGTGCTCTCAAGAAAACGAAAAAAGATGTCTCTCTTCACGATCCTATCGGTCAAGATAAAGAAGGAAACGAAATCAGCTTAATTGATATCTTAAAGTCTGAGAGTGATGATGTCATCGATACAATTCAATTAAGTATGGAACTTGAAAAGGTAAGAAAATACATTTGCGTTCTGGACGAGAGGGAAAAAGAAGTAATCGTCGGACGATTCGGATTAGACTTGAAAGAGGAAAAAACCCAACGCGAAATTGCCAAGGAATTAGGTATCTCAAGAAGCTATGTATCACGAATCGAGAAAAGGGCACTCATGAAGATGTTTCATGAATTTTATCGTGAGGAAAAAGAAAAACGGAATAAATCATAAAAAAGCGATCCAGGCTCGGATCGCTTTTTTTTATTCTCTATTCAACACTGACTTCAGCGGCAATAATCAGATCAATCACAGATGTTACGACATGACCCATGATCATTGAAAACATCGTAATCTCACTTCCTCTTAGTAATTACTATTGTTCTTCTTACTATTAATGTATCACGAAAAGCCGGATATTCCCCTTTCATTCGTGAACAACTTATTACTAAAGATTGACGGAACTGTGTCTGTCTTAGCCCCTCGTAACCCAATAAAAACAAAGGAGGACACCCGGCAAAAAAGGCATCCTCCTTAATCATTTATTTCTTATCCTGCTTCTTCTTTTTATGCAAGAAAGCCGACCAAAAAACAATATTTAAAAACATCGTTCCACCCACCTTTTGTTTCGTTAGGCAGTATCCTTCTCTACCCATAGCGCATTAAGCCTTTTCTCCTGTACATAAATCATATTTCATTCCCCTCTCCATTTTTTGATATCAACTTAGAACAATTGCGACATGTATTGGTTCTTGGTTTTCGTTTCTTCATAGGATTTTGAAACCGTTTCATTGTGCCTCGCTTCTTCAAACGTTTCTTGTTTCTTATTGAACGTTACCGTTATAAATAAAAGATTCAGTGTCATACGTATCACCCCTTTCAAAGTGCCTGCAGAACTGCAAGGCATACTAAAAAGCCACAAAGAGACGATCCTTGTGGCACAAAAAAGCCACAGGAACCTACATTCTCCATGTGGCTATCATTTAATGGATTTAAAATTAAGCGTAAAGCATCCCACAAGTGGTCGAATGATGAAAACAATATGAAGTTGTGTCCTTTTTTCCATTAAGCAAAAACATGTTCTTCGACCTCCCTCTTGTGATTTTTTCTTACATTGGTTAGTATATCCAATTTTCATAAGAAAGTAAACCACTTTCCTTATTATTTTTTCTACAAATTTCCACTTGATTCTAGAATGTTCTTTTTCACAGGTTTGTGTTTTTTAGACATCAGATCTGCCGGGCGCTCTGTCAATGAGTATGTGCTTGATGGTGAGGGGACCGCTCCGCTTGCAGCTAGCGTTCGGCCGAGCCTCCTAAGCCTCGCTTCCGGGGTCTCGGCACGCCCGTTCTTCCGCAGGAATCTACGCAGTTCCCCTCACCATCTATAAAAGATCTTCGTGACAGAGCTTAAAGATGAGTAAAATAAATATAGAATGTACAGGATATGATTTCCAATGATCCAATGGGGCAGTAAGAAAGATAAACATTGACTTATGACCGGTATATAGTTATCAATATATTGTTTTTTAGCACCTTTGTAGATAGGTTGTTTTAAGAACAAACGCTCAACATATCTACAATAGGAACTATTTCATGAAAAAAATAATTAGCACAGAGTGGATTGGAGCGGAAAGGAACGGTCCAGGTTTTCGCACTCCACTCATACAAAAAATGAATTTACTTTTTTGGAATCTATACAAAACCTGTGGATGAGATCCTATATGCGGGTGAGGATGCTCACCATCAGCCCCTTTTAAAACGACAAGAAAAAACGAGTCCTCAATGAGAACCCGCTTTACATTATTTATTCATCTACAGATTGCATATCTTTTTTATATTTGATCGCTTTTGTAAAAAATATAAGTGACAATCCGAGTAAAACAACGGTTCCTGTCATGAGGGTGATCGTTTTACTTGGTGTGACCGTTTCTGTTGGAATAATAACCCCTAAATACATAAAGACACTAAGTGCAAGTAACGTAAAACCAAATCGCTTGAAATCGTTCATTTTTTGTTGAAAGGTCCTTTTCTTTGCGTTCTTCATGTGCATTCACCTACTTTAGAACTAGTAAACTCTCATTCTATGGTAACATACTAACGCATGTCAGCTACCATGTAATTGATACCAGTTCTGCCAGTAGACAAATTACTTGGAAAGGGCATTTTCAATATCTTCTATCAGGTCCTCTACGTCTTCAAGACCGACAGAGATACGTACCAAACCGTCGGTGATTCCTAACTCATTTCGGCGATCTGCCGGAATGGACGCGTGAGTCATTCGGGCAGGTACCGAGATTAAACTTTCTACAGCCCCAAGACTTTCAGCTAATGTGAAGTATTTGGTGTTCGTGAGCAGACGATCGGCATTTTCTTCACTTCCTACATCAAAGGAAACCATTCCCCCAAAGCCGGATGCCTGTTTCTTGGCAATGTCATGGTTCGGATGCGTTTCTAATCCTGGATAGTAAACCTTTGATACTTTCGGGTGTGATGTAAGATACTCGACTATTTTCTTCGTGTTTTCTTCATGTTCTTCCATTCTTAGCCCTAAGGTTTTAATGCCTCGAATCAGTAACCATGAATCCTGTGGTCCAAGAACCCCACCTGTGGAATTCTGCACAAAGAATAACTCTTCAGCAAGCTCTTCGGAATTCACAACGACCAGTCCTGCCACAACGTCACTGTGTCCGCCGATGTATTTCGTTGCACTGTGAAGAACGATGTCTGCTCCCAGGCTGATTGGATTTTGCCAATAAGGCGTGCTAAATGTATTATCCACAATTGTCAATAGATTGTGCTTCTTGGCTAAGGAGGCCGCTGCCTCGATATCGGTAATTTTCAGCAGTGGATTCGTGGGTGTTTCAATGTAGACAGCCTTTGTATTCGGTTGAATAGCACGTTCAATATTGCCGATATCACTTGAATCAACGAAAGTGGATTCGATGCCGATGCGGTTTAAGACCTTGGTCATGACACGATACGTTCCGCCATACACATCGTCTGTCATGACTATGTGATCTCCGCTATTGAACATCATCATAACCGCCGTAATAGCCGCCATTCCCGACCCGAATGCAAAGCCTTTTTCTCCGCATTCCAAGTCTTTAATCAACTCTTCAAGTGCGTGCCTTGTCGGGTTTCCTGAACGTGAATATTCAAAGCCTTTATGCTTTCCTACTTCATCCTGCTTATACGTACTCACCTGATAGATGGGAGTGGATACAGCACCTGTTTGAGGATCTGTAGGGATACCGCCGTGAATTAGTTGCGTTTTCTTTTTCATGATTAGAGTCCTCCTTCATATATTTTCTTACTTAAATAGCGCTCACTCGAGTCCGGGAAAATCGTGACGATATGGCTTCCCGGCTCTGCTTCTTCCGCTTCCTGTAATGCAGCATGCAGCACCGCACCAGAAGAGCTTCCGACCAGCAAGCCTTCCATCAGCGCAAGCTCTTTTACTCGTTTAAAAGCATTGTCGTCCGTCACGGTATGGATGCTATTAAAATAACTTGAATCCATATAGTGAGGTAAGAATTCCATGCCGATTCCCTCTGTTTTATGAGCTCCTGATGGTCCACCGTTCAAGATGGAGCCTTCAGGTTCAACGATGACTGTTTTGATGCTGTTATTTCTTTCCTTCAGGTACTGAGCAGTCCCCATGAAGGTCCCCCCTGTCCCTGCTCCTGCAACAAATGTATGAATGTTGCCATCCATCTGATTCCATAGTTCAGGTCCCAAAGTTTTGTAATACGTCTTCGGATTTGCAGCATTCCCAAATTGCTGCGGAGAATAAGAGTTCGGGATTTCCTTTACCAGTTCATTTGATTTTGCAATGGCCCCCTTCATTCCTTCCTCGGTTGGGGTATGAATGATTTTGGCGCCTAATGCTTTCATAAGCTCCTGCTTTTCTATGCTGAATTTTTCAGGTACGCAGAACATGACGTTGTATCCCGAATTCACAGCTGCGAGAGCCAAGCCGATTCCCGTGTTCCCTGCAGTCGGTTCGATGAGAGTGCCTCCCGGCTCTATTTTACCTTTACGGATGGCATCTTCTAATAATTCCCTGCCCAGACGGTCCTTCACACTACCTCCAGGATTGAAAAATTCCAGCTTAGCAAAGAGGCGAACTCCTTTCTTTATTGGGAAGTTTGTCAGCTCGACAATCGGTGTATTCCCAATCAGGTCATGTACGCTGTTATACACGTCCATGTATTCAATCCCCCTTCATAAAAAAAAGCTGACTCCATCCACCTCCCCTGTCCTCAAATGCATATGATTGGAGTGCTCGTTGAACACATCTGTTCCGTATGATTTGATAAGAAAGGAAGGTACCCGGGTCAGCCGTATTTTCCTTGTATTAAACAGACTTTACAATGCTCATAACCATTTTGGCAGAGTGGAGGGCTGCCTTTTCTAAATATTGTTCGAAGGAAACATCTGATTCCTTGCCGGCAATATCAGAAAGAGATCGGATGATGACAAATGGTACGTTGAATTGATGAGCCACTTGCGCAATGGCTGCCGCTTCCATTTCTACTGCCTGTAAATCAGTGAATTTGTCACGGATCGCTTCCACACGCTTAGGATCATTCATAAATGAATCTCCTGTGGCGATCAATCCTGACACCACTTGTGCATCTCCTAGTTCCTTCACGCTATCAATGGCTGTCTGCATTAATTTCTCGTCTGCTGTAAATGCGGCAGGAAGCTGTGGTACCTGACCGTATTCATATCCAAAAGCCGTCACATCCACATCATGATGTCTTACTTCTGTTGAGATGACAACATCACCAACATTTAACGAAGGATCGAATCCTCCGGCTGACCCTGTATTGATGATGCAATCCGGTTTAAAATGCTGCAGAAGAACGGCTGTCGACATCGCTGCGTTCACCTTGCCGATTCCTGAGCGAAGTAAAATCACTTCTTTGTCTTTCATCGTTCCACTTGTATATTCACACCCTGCGATTGTTTCCACAGTCGGGTTTGAAATATTTTCTCTAAGTAAAGCTACTTCTTCTTCCATTGCTCCAATGATGGCGATTTTCATTACTAAAACCTCTTTCTACTGTTTAGTCGCCTCCATAATCCACACAAAGGTATTTACTTGCTTAAAAGTGACTGAAAACCCATTCTGGTCCAATAATTCCCTTAGAACATCCAAGGTAGTGTAATATTCCCGTTTTAAATCTTCAGCAAGGTTGTAATACTCTTTTTTGATTGCTTGGGATATGGCGGCTTGATAGTGCTGATCCGTTTCAAACATCGTATCGGCAAATACTATTTTACCACCATGTGCTAGGAGCTTTCCATATATGCGAAAAGCTTTTCCCTTTTCTTCATCTGTTAAGTGATGGAATGCATAGGAGCTCACGATGGAATCTGCCTTTCCTTCTAAAGAAAAGTCGAGAAAATCTCCATCCATGAACGTTACCTCTTTTCCAAGCTTCTGCATTCCAATGGCTCTCATTTCAGGGGAAGGTTCAAAAGGAACCACTTCAAGGCCTGTATTCAGTAATCTTCTGGTTAAATTTCCTGTCCCCGGGCCAAATTCAACGATTCTTCCCTTTGACCGGGAAACTACTTCGTCAAGAATGGATTCATAGTGCTCGAAAACCGCTTGATATTCAACGTCTTTCCCCGTTACTGTATCGTCATAAGAATCTGCCCAATCCTGGAACAAATCCAAAAATTCTCTACCCATGGTTAAGCACCTCAGCTACATTAAGTTTATAATTCCTATAAACATACTATGAATTAAAATGAAAACTGTTATTAAATTATCATATTCTCTTAACGAATTCAACAATTAATAATTGTAAAATCCGTTTTCCGGCTCTAAAATATAGGGGGGAGAACCTGTGTGTAAGAGATCACAAGCAATAGAGGAGGAGAATCCTATGAATATTTCATTCGACTTAATAGAAGATAAAGTGGAGTTTTTTGAAGCAGATAGCTTACGAACGTTGGAAAAGAAGGTGGATGAACAAATCCAGCATAATAAAGCGATCATGCTGAGCGTTCATCATGTAAATCATGCCGTTTCCATTGATGAGAATGGTAGAAGATTGTATAGCGCGGCGGTTCACTTTAAAGTAAAAAAATGATTCAAAAAAAGGCTCTCCCAATCGGAAGAGCCTTTTTCATCTAGTATTAATCTTTATCATTTTCCACTAATTCCTGTACTTTGGTAGGTTGCCATCCTTTGCCGTCCACCCATTGCAGATACACTCTGTATGGGGTTTTTGTATCTTTCGCTGTTACGGTAGCCATGGACTTCTGAGGTCCGCCATTTCCTTCGATAAACCAAACTGTCATATTCTCTTCGGGAATGCCCGTTGCATACGAGGTTGCCTTTACCTTTTCCTGCCAGTCGGCAGACCCCATATCATATGACGATACGTGCTCGCCTGTTTGCTCAGTTCCAATCGGCTTCCAGTTAGGATGCACCATTGTTTTCTTCACATTGGGTTCGTCACTTTCTTCCACTTTTAATTCACTTTGTTCTTCACCCTCTAATGCAACAGTGTCCTCTTCATCAGAAGCTTTATCTTTTTGTTTTTCTTCATCGCTTTTCTTTTCTTCGTCTTTATTTTCTCCATTATCATTTTCCTCAGATTTTTTATCCTCATCTAAAGAAACAGATTTATCGTCTTTTTCAGCATTCTTATTGCTTTTGTCTGAATCTTTTGTTTCTGTATCAGCAACGCCAGATGATGCCTTCTCATCGCCGCCACCCAACACAATTGTGGCACCGACAACGACAATCAATAAAAGTACGACTGCGATCATTATGTTCAAAATTTTATTTGTATTCTTCTTAGATCGTTTATCTAATCGAGATTGGTATTTCGCCATTACGTTCCCTCCCTATTATCCTAAATATTTTAACATGATTAGAGGAAAAGAATAAAGCGAAACATTATCCATCTAGAGCGGCATTAAGTCACTTTCATAAGAATGGGAAAAAGGTCGCAGGACCATTGGACGCTCTTAATATGGATATCTAATTTCGTAATAAAGCAAGCAATAGTTGAGCTCTGCTCCATGATACTTGCTTCTCACCCACTGGCTTTGTATAACTTCCCAAAAACGTAAATTTGTGTTTAGGATGAGTGATATTGTGATAAAATGTTGACCGTTCCTTTCCGCTCTGAGCTACTACATTCTTACTGCCTACAAGTATGGATAGACAAACACAAAAAAGCTCCTATTGTAGATAAGTTGAGCGTTTGTTCCCAAAAACAAACTATCTACAATAGGTTACTTCATTATGGTAGCTCAAAAATCAGTTATAAGTCTTTGTTATCGTTATTACCCATGGAGGATTTAGCTTGTCCTTATTTAAAATACACTAATATCAATAGGTTTAATGAGATCTAAAATTGCTATCTGCTTGTATACTATAGAAAATCTGTTTTCTATTATCCCTTTTTGTCTTCCTTTTAGCTCTGTCACTGAAATCAGTTATAGATGGTGAGGGGAACTGTGCAGACTCCTGCGGAAGTACGGGCGCACCAAGCTCCATTCGGCTAAGCTGAAGAGGCTCGTGCGAACGCTAGCTGCAAGCGGAAAAGTTCCCCCTCACCGTCTAACACATACTGATTTACAGAGGCTAAATAGTTTGTTAGATAACAACAACCTTTGCGAAAAGAGCCTATTAAAAATAACCTTATTGATTTTCGAGTTTATAGATGGCATCTACGCTATCTTTAAAAATCGGGTAGATCCCACCCTCATCGATCTTCACATCCATGTTGACGGCAACGAGGGAGTATTTGGGATTTTCAAAGGGAAAATATCCTGCGAACCATTTATTGTACAATTCATTTTCCTTCCCTTCTTCTCCCCGATAATTCCCTGTTTGGGCCGTTCCCGTTTTTCCGGCAATGGTGTAGGCCGCCGTTTGAAGATACGGAGCCGTCCCCTCAGGTGAATTCACCACTCCCCTTAAATACTGCTGAAGCTTCATGGCCGTATAAGGAGTGATCGTCTCACCATCCTGCTTCTGTTTGGGAAAGGAAAACATCTTCGTCCCATTTTGGTACTCGACTGCGGATACGGCACTTACCTGATATTTTTCCCCTCCCCTGGCGATGGTGGCCATCATATTGGCGATGCCGAGGGGGGTGACTCGAACTTCCTGTTGTCCAATGCCTGTTTGAGAAACAAGCTTTGGTTCATTTCTGTGTTCTTCAGACGCGAAAATCCTTCCTTCACTCACTTGAAGCTGTGGAAAGCTTTCATAATGAAAGACATTCCCTTTCCAGGAAAGATCTCCAAGTAAGCCGATCTTTTCAGCATATTCATCAAGAAGATTGGCATCTTTCTCCGTTAGTTCATTCGCCAAATCCGCAAACGTTCGGTTACAGCTGACAGCTATACTCGTCTTGATATTTATGTTTCCGTGGGGTTTTTCCGCAGGACCTCCTAGAATATCTTTATCACATGCAAACAGCCTGCTTTCATCCACAATCCCTTCGTCCATGGCTGCAGCGGCGACAACGGTCTTAAACACGGAACCGGGGATCAACGCTTTCAACATGTAGTTCGTTGCCCCGCCACTAAACGGGTCCTTGCTGCTCATGGAAGGTCTTGAAACACTGGCAACGATTTCACTTTTTTCTATATCAAGGAGCAGTAATCCTCCCTTTTGAATGTTATATGTATCGGCGACTTCTTCCAATGCTTGCTGCATTCTGGCATCGATTGTCGTTTTCACATTAAGGGGGTAGAAGGGATTGGCAGGAGCAAGATATTTCACGTCTACACCGAATAGCGGACCACCGATGGCATCCACATGATATATCAGCTTTGCTTCTTCCTCTGCGACCAGCCACTCGTCAAAGCTTTCTTGAAGCCCGGACACGCCAATTTTCTGATTCGCTCCTTTTACTTTATCAGGATAACGCTCATGAAACACCTCTGTATTTTCTCCTGTTACCCCGATCAGTTGTGAAGCAGGAACTTGAGTACTTTTGAACTTTTTGGTGAGTGCAAATACTCCCTGGATTTCAAGGTCATTAATGTCACTCATTTGGCTTTCGGTCAGCTGTAACGGTTCTTTTCCGCCAAAGATGATTGGTCCTTTCGCTTCCTCCAGCTTTGATACGATTGTTTGAGAAGGTACATGGAGAATATCTGCCACTTTTTCTGCAGGCCAGTCCATTTTCTTCAGAAAAGGAAAAAGAACAAGAACATTTTTCTCCATATACGTAAGTGGTTCTCCGTTCCGATCGAGAAATTCTCCCCGGCCTTCATCGATCACCAATTGTTGCGTTCGTTGAGAGACACTTTCTTCCAGAAGATTGATTTGATGTTTCGAATAGGATTCTGTTTGAAATAATTGCAATTGCATCAGTCTCCCCGATAAAGCGAAGAGAGCCATTAATAAAAAGATACTGAGTAACCTGATTCGTTTTCGTTTCATTTTGTCACCTCGTCCCCATTGTTGACGAGTTTCATGTGAAATAATCTTATTCACAGCATAAAAAAAGAAGAGACTCGCGAATGAGTCCCTTCTACATGATCAGCTTACTTCTACAATCTCCACATTCATTTCTCCACCTGGAGTTTGAACGCTTACTTTCGCGCCTACTTTATGACCAAGAAGGCTTTTCGCGATTGGTGAATCATTTGAAATTTTCCCTTCAAATGGATCCGCTTCTGCACTACCGACGATTGTGTAAGTTTCTTTGTCTCCGTCCGGCAGTTCAACGAACGTTACTTTTTTACCTAATTGTACTGTATCTGAGTTCATATCATCTTCTTGAATGATTTTCGCATTGCGAATCATGTTTTCTAAAGTAGAAATACGACCTTCGACAAATGCTTGTTCATCTTTCGCTGCGTCGTACTCTGAGTTCTCGGATAAATCTCCAAAGCTTCGGGCAATTTTAATACGCTCTACGACTTCTTTACGTTTAACCGTTTTCAAATTTTCAAGCTCTTTTTCTAATTTGGCTTTACCTTCTGCTGTCATCGGAAATACTTTTTCTGTACTCATGACCCTCTTCACTCCTTCTACTATCTAAGAGTTTCCCCATACTCTTTATGTAAATGTTCATTTGTTAACTATGTAAAGGTAGGGAATGGAGAGAGAATGAATTCTCTCTCCATTCCCTGATTCTTTACAATGTGGGAAAATGTAATCTCTACCTATATGTCTTTATCTATGCTATCGTATTACAAAAATGACTTTTGTTCAAGAATTGTTTGAATTTTTGTTACCATTAAATCGATCGCCACGTGATTATGACCACCTTCAGGAATGATCACGTCAGCATATCGCTTCGTCGGTTCGATAAATTGATTATGCATAGGACGAACAACTGTAATGTATTGATCAATGACGGAATCAATGGAACGGCCCCGTTCTTTAATATCGCGAAGCATTCTTCTGATGATGCGAAGATCGGCATCTGTATCTACATATAGCTTAATATCCATTAAGTTACGCAATCTTTCATCTTCTAATACTAAAATTCCTTCTAAAATAATTACATCTTTCGGTTCAACGAGGATGGTGTCGTCTGAACGGGTGTGCATTTTATAATCATATACCGGTTTATTTACGGATTGATGATCTAAAAGTCCGTGCAGATGTTGAATCAATAGATCATTATCAAATGCCAATGGATGATCATAATTCGTTTTTAGACGTTCCTCAAAAGGTAGATTCGATTGATCTTTATAATAATAGTCCTGCTGCAGCATTAAAATCGAATGACCTTGAAATTGCTCATAAATGGCTTTGGTGACACTTGTTTTACCTGAGCCGGATCCTCCTGCTACACCAATCACAACGGGTTTATGCTTCATAAGTATTAGGTGTTCTCCTTTCGCATCATGTTATCAGGATATACTCTCTGATAAACCTTGAATTTCACAATTTGTAATGGGTGACGTGCAACATCAAGCTCATTTCCTTTTTCATCCCACATCTTCTCGACAATTTGCGTAAAGTTTGAGATTTCGGGACCGAAAAATTCTACTTCTTGTCCGGTTTTAAAATGGTTTCTCTGTTGCAGGGTGACGATTTGCGTTTCTTCGTCGTAATCTAACACAAGTCCAACAAATTCATAATTAGTGTTTTTCTTATTATGAACACCAAACATTTGCTCCTTGAAGCCTGGAACTCCCTCAAAAAACGCCGGAGCTGTATCACGGTTCGCACATTTATCGAGCTCTTCCAGCCATTGTTGCTGAATCGTAAAGTTATCGGGATCTTTACAGTATTCGTCAATCACTTTACGGTATACGCTTACGACAGTGGCTACGTAGTGAATGGACTTCATTCGTCCCTCGATTTTCAGACTGTCAATACCCAATTCAATCATTCTCGGAATCGATTCAACCAGCTTTAAATCTTTCGGACTCATGGCAAATGGTGCATCACCATTTGCGTAAAGAGGATTTTCATTCCCTCCGTCGACTTCATATAAGTCGTAATCCCAACGGCATGATTGACAGCATCCGCCACGATTTGAGTCACGGGCCGTCATATGGTTACTTAAAGTGCAGCGGCCAGAGTAGGCGATACACATTGCCCCATGGATAAAGGTCTCGATTTCAATATCTACCTTTTCTTTCATTTCACGGATTTCGTCGCCGCTCGCTTCACGTGCCAATACTACTCGATCAAGTCCTTCTTCCTTCCAGAACTGAACCGCTTTCCAGTTTGAAAGGGACTGCTGGGTACTTAAATGCACCTCCACATTTGGTGCGACCCTCCTGCATGTTTCAATGATGAGTGGATCAGCGACAATAATACCCGCAACTCCCGCCTCTTGCAGTCCACGTAAGTAGTCTTCCAGGCCATCCATATTCTCATTATGGGCATAGATGTTGGTTGTTACATAAATTTTGGCACCATAACTTCTCGCAAACTCAACGCCCTCTTTCATTTGTTCGAGGGTGAAATTTCCGGCGTTTGAGCGCAGGCCGTATTCCTGTCCGCCAATATAGACTGCATCTGCACCGTAATGGACAGCTATTTTCAATTTCTCCAGATTACCAGCAGGAGCCAGTAACTCAGGTTTCTTCACAATGACACGTCTTCCATCTACTATCTTGGATATGGGGTTTTTCACAACCGTGGTCATCGTAACTCCTCCGTTCTGATCAATCTTCATTTCCTTCTTAATACACCGTTTCTTTAAAGAAAAATCCAGTATCCAATGGACGATTTTCAGGTTGCAGGCTCTTCGCTTCTTCTAAAAACCCGTCTTTTTTCTCTTCGTATTGATCTTCGTCTTCTACACATAGATCAATGGCTTTACGATATAGTTTCGTCACTTCCAATATATAGTCTGATGATTTCTGGACCCCATCGATCTTGAAGGAATCAATGCCGGCCCCGATCATTTCACCCAGTTCATCTACAATGCACATATCATTCGGACTCATAATATGAGTGCCGTTCTCATCTTCATAGATTGGGTATTTATTATGACGTTCTTTATCGTGCAGGAACATATTACGTTGTTCTTTACGGTTTTCAATCTCCATCGCCTTGCCTCTATACTCAAAATAGTTACCTAGTAATGAACGTTTTGATTGGAACATGCAAGTCATTCCGTGGACCTGGACCTCGATTTCAACCTCTGCATTGTCTTTCATCTCCACGATGGTATCCATACTTAATTCCCGGGCCAGAACAGCACGTTTCGCCCCTTTTCTGCCCCAATAATTACATGTATACCAATTGGTGGCGGTCGTTTCCGTGTTCCAATGAAGCAACATATCCGGTGCCATTTCACGGGCAGCCATTAACACAGCAGGGTCACCGAACACAATCGCATCCGCGCATGCATCTTGAAGAAATGCAATATAGTCGTCAAGTTCAGAAATTTTATCATTATGGAAAAGAGCGTTCATGGCTACATACACTTTTTTTCCGTGTTTGTGGGCCGCTTTGATCGCTTCGGCTACAGCTTCTCTTGAAAACTCTCCTGCAAGCCTTAAGCCATACCTTTGTTCGCCAATCATAAATGCATCAGCTCCCGCCAATGCTAACGGTTCAATATCAGAAACAGAGACAGGGGTCACGAGTAATTCTGGTTTTTTCATGAGCGATCACCTCTTTTTTTACTGATGGCAATACCGTCCCCAACGGGTAAAATACTCGTATCAAATTGCCCATGATTCATGAGCCATTCATTATAATTCTTTAATTTTTTGACCATGTTCCGAATTCTTTTCTGTTCTACCTCTTCTTGAGCAACAAGCCCCTTAAACAGGACATTATCCGAGTAGACGACCCCTTCTACTGACAGCATTTCAGAGTAGAGTTCAAAGAATTTAAGGTATTGTCCCTTGGCGGCATCGATGAATATCGCATCAAAAGGACCGTGCTTTTCCACTTGTTCGCTGAGGGCCAAGGCATCACCGAACAAGGTTACGACTCTCTTCCCCTCTTCAGCACGGGACAGAAACCTCTCCGCTGCCTCAAATCTTTCTTGATCCCGTTCAAGGGTAACGATTGTCGAACCGGGAAGGGCCTCCGCCATTCTCAGAGCTGAATACCCGATGGCAGTCCCAATTTCCAAGATGCGTTTCGGTTGTTGTATACGTAACATCCCCAGCAATGCTTCAATCCCTACTAGTTCCATAATCGGAACGTTATGAGCCTCTGCATATTGCTCCATCTCAGCAAGTAAAGGGGGACGTTCTTTCACGATTGATTCTATATAGTGAATAACCTGTTCGTTCATAAATAAGCCTCACGATCATGTTCATAAGTGGTCTCGGGTAACGATACTTTCTCAGACAACATGAAAAGAAGAAAGCTACAATAGCTTTCTACTTCACACACATCTTCATAAAGATATCGCCCGTATATAAAAATAACTTGTACTATTTTATCACATAGAGAAGAGGAAAGCGAATATTTCTTTCCTCTTCTCACCGGCTATTCTTCTTTGTTAGTAATGTACTTCGCCTTTTTCTCGTTATGCTCTTCTAATGTTTCAGAATAATAAACGGATCCATTGGAAGAAGCCAGGAAATAGTAATACTCTGTATCCTCCGGTTCTAAAGCCGCTTCAATCGAAGATACACCGGCATTCGCGATCGGACCGGGCGGTAACCCCTTCACTTGATATGTGTTATAAGGTGAATCCACTTCTAGATCTTTGTAGACTGTTCTTTTTTTATGTTTACCTAATGCATAAAGCACCGTAGGATCGGTTTGGAGAGGCATACCTTCCTCAATACGATTATAGAAAACACTTGAGATTTTTCCTCTGTCTGCTTTTTCTGTCGCTTCTTCTTCAATGAGGGAAGATAACGTAAGAAGCTCATGAGCCGTATAATCCCTGTCTGCCATCGCTCCCTCATATTGAGCGAGGACTTCATTCGTTTGGGCAATCATCTTCGTTAAGATGGCTTCTAAAGAAGGCTTCTTCTCATAGAAAGGGTACGTCGCAGGATAAAGATATCCTTCCAACGGACGCTTGATTTCTTTCTTTATTATTTCATCTGTTATCAGTGCCGGATATTCCTGTTTTAATTGCTCGAGCCATTTCTTATCACTTAATTTCTTTTTGATTTCTTCTTGTTTATAAGGAGACTTTTCTGCAATAATCTCTGCAATCTGATCTAATTGAAGTCCCTCGGGTATGGTAATCTTGAATTCTGCTTTTCTCATTACCTTTCCCGTTTTTAAACTATTAACAATTTCACTCAAGGTCATGGAAGGCGTCAAGTCATAAGATCCTGCCTGAAAACCGGATTCATTGTTAAATTTCACATAGTATTTAAAGACTGTGGAATTCTTGACGATTCCTTCTTCCTCCAGAATGTTCCCAATGGATGTCACCCCAGAACCGATCGGTATTTCCACTTTCACTGGTTTCGTATTATCCGGATCGACTGGCTTCAGTGCGGAATTCACATATAGATACCCACCTACGGCCGCTCCTCCAATAATGATGACTAGACAAAGAATGACAAGTCCTACTATTTTTCTAATGACCTTTGCCTCCTCTTGTCTTTCCAGCAGTTTTTTCATAAGTGTCTCTTTTATATTTTTGTTCTTTTCCAAAGCTATATTTCCCCCTTTCGAGCAAAAAAGCGGGATATCCGTTAAACGTATTTCGACATCATCTCCACTATTATACAATATTTTGCACAAAGTGAAACAGGGACCTGCAAAAAGGTGAATTTTTTGTCCCTTTTTGCGGTCCCTGTTTCGTATGAAACTATAGCTTACTGCTTATTCTGCGTCTTCTTCTTCGTCTAAGAAAGTGTTTAACATTTCTTCAATCATGTCCCACTCTTCTTCAGTTTCAATCGGCTTTAATTCGCCTTCTTGACCTTCGTCTCCCGGAAGGAAAGCAGAAGCGTGAATTTCGATTTCTTCTTCATCGTTGTCATCTGCTCCCAGTGGATAATAAAGGACATATGATTTACCGAATTTATCTGATTCAAACGTGAAAAGAACCTCGCATAATTGTTCATTTCCTTGTTCGTCAACTACTGTAATTTGTTTTTCTCCGTGTTCCATGAACATTCACCTCATTATTTTTGGCTGTCAAGATATCCTTGGAGGATCATCATCGCAGCCATTTTATCAATTACTTTCTTACGTTTCTTCCTACTTACATCGGCTTCTAAAAGGACTCGTTCCGCTGCCATTGTACTCAGTCGTTCATCCCAGTACTTAACGGGAAGGGATAACTCTTGCTGAATTAATTCTCCATATGCTTTAGACGCTTCCCCCCGGGGACCAATTGAGTTGTTCATGTTTTTAGGCAATCCGACTACAACTGTATCCACCTGGTACTCTTCGGCAAGTTCCTTTAATCGGTCGATCCGGAACACACCTTGATCTTCGTCAATCTTAATCGTTTCAATTCCTTGAGCGGTCCAACCAAGCTCATCGCTAATTGCGACTCCCACTGTTTTAGAGCCGACGTCTAAACCCATTACACGCATGTATTATCCCTCTTTGTGCTGTTTCAAATACGATTTGACTAATTCTTCGATGATCTCATCACGTTCTAAACGGCGGATGATATTTCTGGCATCTTGATGTCTTGGAATGTAAGCAGGATCTCCAGATAATAAGTACCCTACGATTTGATTGATCGGGTTATACCCTTTTTCTTGAAGAGCATCATGAACTTGCAGGAGTACTTCCTTCACGTCATGTTCGAACGGCTCCTCTGAAAAATCAAATCGCATCGTTTTGTCAAAAGAACTCATTTTTAGCACCTCTCTTTAGGCTTGTCTTTTTGACAACCGAATTGTTAATCGTTACCTACATTGTACACCACTTTAACACGGAGTTAAATGGATTTGACCCATTCTTCTACAATTTGCAGTGCTTCTTCTACTTTTTCCGGGTGTTTACCCCCAGCTTGAGCCATGTCCGGACGGCCACCGCCTCCTCCACCACAGCGTGAAGCTACTTCTTTAACAAGT
This sequence comes from Bacillota bacterium, assembly GCA_051750565.1. Taxonomy (GTDB): domain Bacteria; phylum Bacillota; class Bacilli; order Bacillales; family Bacillaceae_B; genus Rossellomorea. The sequence goes on from JBNJJV010000003.1 coordinate 312,997, forward strand.
TTTCCAGCATGATATCCTTTTTCGACTAAGTCCTTCGTAACTCCTGCAATGATCGTAACTTTGTCGTCCCCAGTTGTTGCCAATACAATAACCCCTGATCCCAATTTCAGTTTAAGATCATCCATCATTGTACGTAATCCATTGCTATCTCCAGCAGCCACTTTCGCGGAAAGAACATTCACCCCGTCAATGACTTTGACTTGATCCGTTAAGCTACCTGCTTCTATGTTAGACAACTTTGCGGATAATGATTCATTTTCTCTCTGAAGCTCTTTCATTTCTACTAATAAAGAGTCAACGCGATTGACAACTTCTTTAGGATTCGCTTTAAGTTTGCCTGCTATTTCCTTCAGTTGAGAAACCTGATCATTCAACACTTTATAAGCATTCTCTGCTGTAACAGCTTCAATCCTTCTCGTGCCTGCTCCGATTCCACTTTCAGAAAGAATCTTAAATAACCCGATTTCAGACGTGTTCGATACATGACAGCCACCACAAAGTTCTAAGCTATATTCTCCAATCGATACGACGCGAACTTCTTCACCGTATTTTTCTCCGAATAAAGCCATCGCCCCCATCGCTTTTGCCTCTGATAATGATTTAAGGGCTGTGTTCACTGAAATAGCCTTCCAAACCTTCTCATTGACGATGGTTTCGATTCGCTCAATCTCTTCTTGGGAAACAGATCCAAAATGAGAGAAGTCGAATCGCAGACGATCTGGTTCTACTAAAGAACCTGCCTGGTTTACATGCTCTCCAAGAACATCTTTCAATGCCTGATGAAGGATGTGAGTAGCTGTGTGATTTTTCTCCACTCTTGTTCTGGATTCACGGGACACTTTAGCAAGCACCTGTGCATGTTGCTCTAACGTACCCTCTTCAACGATGGCAGAGTGAAGGTTTTGGCCATTAGGCGCTTTCTTGACGTTTGTCACCAAAACTTTCACACCCAAAGCTTCAATGTACCCTTTATCGCCGATTTGTCCGCCACTCTCCGCGTAGAAAGGTGTCTGGTCCAGAATGAATTGACATTCCTGTCCTTTATCTACTTTCGGCTGACGTTCATTGTCAACCAATAGTTCAAGAATAGTAGCACTCGTTTCTAAAGTGTCATACCCTACAAAGCGACTTTCTACCTTGATGTCACTAAGGACTCCACCCTGCACCTGCATGCTTCCTACATCCTGGCGAGCCGATCTCGCTCTTTCACGCTGAGCTTCCATTTCTTTTTCAAAACCATCATGATCAACTGTTAATCCTTCTTCTTCTGCATATTCTTCCGTTAATTCAACCGGGAATCCGTAGGTATCGTACAAACGGAAGACATCCTCACCAGGAACGACCTTATTACCTGCAGATTTTTGTACTTTGATGATGGAAGAAAGAATAGCAAGCCCCTCGTTCAATGTTTCGTGGAAACGATCTTCTTCATTTTTTACTACTTTTTGAATGAATTCCGCTTTTTGTTTCACTTCCGGATAGAAATCCACCATAATTTCAGAAACAACCGGGACCAATTCATACATGAATGGACGGTTGATTTCGATTTGTTTCGCAAAGCGAACCGCACGGCGAAGCAATCTTCTTAATACATACCCGCGGCCTTCATTGGAAGGAAGAGCTCCGTCACCGATGGCAAAGGCAACCGTTCTGATATGATCGGCGATGACCTTGAACGCTACGTCGATTTCACTGTCTTTGCCGTATGACTTACCGGAAATTTCTTCAGTAGCCGAAATGATCGGCATAAATAAATCAGTATCGAAGTTTGTACGTACTTCTTGAACCACACATGCCATACGTTCAAGTCCCATACCGGTATCAATATTCTTCTTAGGGAGCGGAGTGTACGTTCCGTCAGGGTTATGATTGAATTGTGAGAACACAAGGTTCCATACCTCAAGATAACGATCATTCTCTCCTCCAGGATATAATTCAGGGTCTTCAGGGTTGTCCCCATATTCCGGCCCACGGTCGTAGAAAATTTCTGTATTCGGCCCACTTGGACCTTCCCCGATATCCCAGAAGTTCCCTTCGATGCGAATGATTCGTTCAGCTGGTACGCCAACTTTTTTGTTCCAGATGTCGAATGCTTCGTGATCTTCGGGGTGAATGGTAACAGACAGTTTTTCAGGATCAAAACCGACCCATTTCGTGTCGGTCAAGAATTCCCAAGCCCATTCAATTGCTTCTACTTTAAAATATTCTCCAATCGAGAAGTTTCCAAGCATTTCGAAAAACGTGTGATGACGTGCTGTTTTCCCTACGTTTTCAATATCATTTGTACGAATCGACTTTTGGGCATTCACGATCCTTGGATTTTGAGGGATGACACGTCCATCAAAATATTTCTTTAATGTCGCTACCCCACTATTGATCCATAGAAGGGACGGATCCTCATGTGGAACCAATGATGCACTTGGTTCAACACTGTGTCCTTTTTCCTGAAAGAAATCTAAAAACTTCTGACGAATTTCTGCACCTGTTAATTTTTTCATTTGAAGCTTCCTCCTTTGTATGTATAGTTAAAAAAGAATACAAAAAAGCCCTCATCCCTAAAACAGGGACGAGAGCTATTCTCGCGGTACCACCCTGGTTATGAATAGAGAAAAGCCTTCAGCTTTTCTTATATTCATCCCTCAAAACACCTTAACGCGGCTACACGGCAGGCTTTACCTGCACTCAGGATTAGCATTCGGTTATCCTTCATCTAAAATCCCTTACAGCCTGGGGGGATTTCTCTCTGGTAGATGGACTATAACTTACTCGATCCTTCATTGCTTTCATTTTATACGAATACTTGTATATGTTGGATTATAGAAATATTCACTGTATTTGTCAATGTTGAGCCTAATTTTTTAATTTAATCTTCCCCTACTGCATGAATGAAGTGGGTTCGTCCATGTAAAATCGCTACTTTTACCACAGCTAAAAAGGGTACTGCAACAATCATGCCGATCACCCCCCCCACTTCACCACCAATGATAAGGGCCGCCATAATAAACAGTGGGTGCATATGAAGGCTTTTTCCGACAATGAAAGGCGATAAAATATTCCCCTCCAAGAATTGGAGAACTACTACCATGATGACGACATAAATCACCATATTGACAGAAATCGTACTTGCTACAATGGCAGCGGGAACCGCTCCGATAATCGGTCCGAAATAGGGTATTACATTAGTTACCCCAATGATCAATCCGAGAATCAAGGGATACTTCATGCCGATCAACCAGAGTGTGACGGCTGAAAGCCCCCCAATGATCAAACAAACTAAAAGCTGTCCCCTGATATAGCCTCCCAGTGATTCATCCACATCCTTTGAGAATGAAATCGCACTGTCCCTCCATTTTTTAGGAGTAAGCTGCCACAGAAATTTTTTCACTTTGGTAATATCCTTTAATAAATAAAAAGAGACGAAGGGAATGATCACAACAAGCAGAAGGCTGTTCATAAACTTCATCACAGTGGCCAAAACGGCTGCTACCAGCCCCGTCAACCAGGCTTCGATCCCGTCTATTCTTTCCTCTAATTGAGATTGTATTCCGTCAGGCCAAGTGGAAGTCTCGCTTTGCACATAGTCCAGCCACCTCTGGTATTGTTTTGTAAATAGTGGCGCATTCTCTGATAAATCTTTCAGCTGATGTATGATGATCGGAGTTCCCTTATACACCGCGTATCCTAATCCTCCGAAGAAAAGGATGTAGATGAGCATGATTGCTATTCCTCTATGAATGCCGGCCTCATGGATTTTTTCTACTATAGGATGAAGCAAATATGCAATGAATCCCCCTATCAAGAAGGGAAGGAAGGAAAATAACATGACTTCCAGCACCGGATGCCATACAGGCTTCAATAAATAGAGAATATAAAGGAATAAAGCAAGAATAAGGGCAATTGAAAGTCGGTACAACCATTTGGCATAGGGTCTCTTTTCCATCATCAACACTCCCTCTCTTCTATATTGTTGGAAGATAGAAGGGTGTTTTATTCATTTAGGTGTAAACATAAAAAAAGGCTGACCCGAAAGCCAGCCTTTTTAGCTGTTAAAAAAGTTTCTTTACTTGTTTACGAATTCGTTTCATTTGTCTTTGGTTCATCATATTGGATCTTTGTGAATAGATAGAAGCAGCGATTCCTGCTCCAAAACCAACGATGGATGCAAATGTTTTGTTCAAGAAAGACACCTCTTCCTAGCTTAGTCGGCGTTCTTCCTCATCAAACAAGTCGTCTAAGGAGCTCAGTGATCCATCCTCTTCCACTTGATGAGTATAAATGACTCCCTTTGACAAGGAAAGCTCTATATAGCAACCCCAACAGTAATATTGGTTGATGCCGATCTTTCCGATATCTTTGCTCTGACAATTTGGACACTTCATCGGTAAGGTTCACCTCTATTACACCAAACCTGGTGTGTATTCCCTACCATCATGACCAATCCGAGCTCATTTTATACTTGTTCGATGAGAATATCCACCCAAACGATGTTTGATCACCGTTCTTATATAGTGTGGGATATTTTCTTGATTTCATAAGGAGTAACCTTTTCCATAGCACCCACCTAAATTTATTTATCCAATTTTCATGAAGTTGCCTGCTCAATTACTTCCTTCACATAATCAACCTCAAACCCCAGATCTTCAAGCATTTGGTGATCGGCTGTCCCTTCCTGGCCGGCTGTCGTTAAGTAATCACCAACAAAAATCGAATTGGCCGGATAAAGGCCCAGTGGCTGTAAACTGCGCAAATTCACTTCCCGTCCCCCTGAAATACGGATCTCTTTTGTCGGGTTGATGAAGCGCATTAAACATAGGACCTTTAAACAATATCTCGGATCGAGGTCGTTTGTTCCTTCAAGAGGTGTTCCATCTATTGCATGTAAAAAGTTCACTGGAATGGAGTCGGCATCCAGCACCTTTAAGCTGCGTGACATATCAACCACATCCTGTAATGTCTCTTTCATGCCGACAATGATTCCGGAACAGGGGGAAATCCCTTGTGCTTTCGCCTGTTCTACGGTATTCACCCTGTCTTCATATGTATGGGAAGTGGTGATGTTTTCATGGTGGTTCTCTGAAGTATTGATGTTATGGTTATAACGGTCCACCCCTGCTTCTTTTAACCGTTTCGCCTGATCGTCTTTTAATAACCCCAAACACGCACATACTTTTAAGTTATATTGCTCTTTGATTTCCTTTACTGCTGAAACCACATGATCGACTTCACGATTGCTCGGGCCCCTTCCACTCGCCACAATACAATATGTTCCAACATTTAGCTGATGAGCATTTTCAGCTCCTTTTAGAATGGTCTCTTTATCCACCATGCGATATTTCTCGATCGGAGCATTTGAAACAATGGACTGTGAACAATAGCCGCAATTTTCAGGGCATAAACCTGATTTCGTATTGATGATCATGTTTAATTTCACTTTGTTCCCATAATAATGTTTTCGAATCAGGTAAGCGCCATGTAATAATTCCAGAAGCTCGTCATCTGAACTTTGCAAAATCGATAACGCCTCTTCATTCGTCAATTCTTCTCCCTCGATTACCCCAAGTGCCAGTTCCTTCCACGTTTTCATGTAACCTTCTCCCCCTTTAGTTTAAGCCGCTCTATTTATATTCTTAAATGTACTCTTTGATAGGACCGATTTCTCCAGACGATGAGCCATTATTCCAGCACACACGGCTAATATGATATCCTTCGGTAAAGGAACCACCATCCAGGCCCATGCAAGTTTATATGTAAATCCTTCAGGAGCTGCAGCCCAAAGCTTGTATGCTGCATACATCCAGTTCGTACCGACCACATAATTGACAGCCATCCCGACTAGTGCCGCGAAAATGTAGACCTTGATTCCTTTATGTTTTTCTACGATTTTACCTGTAATGTAAGCTGTGAAAATAAACGAAACGATAAATCCGAATGTGGGGCTCACTATAGAAGATAACCCTGCTCCAAATCGTGCAAATACAGGAACACCCACTAATCCTACCAGTGCGTACACTGTCATGGAAATGGCTCCGACCCTGCTTCCAAGGATCGCTCCTGCTAAAATGGCGAAGAACGTTTGTAACGTAATGGGAACACCGCCCACTACCATAAAAGGTACGAATGTCGTGATATTGGCACCAATCGCCATAAGTGCAACAAACATCCCTGCCAGTGTAAGATCGATTGTCCTTAATTTTCTGTTCATCTGTCTTCCCCCATCTGTCTTTTTTCTACAAGATAAGGATATCGCTTTCAACAAATATATGTCAACTTTAATTTATTTATAGTTAACATTAATATTTTCATTAAGCTCTTTTCGCAAAGATTGTTGTTTTTTAACATAAGGTCTACTTGGGCTCTGTCCATTAGTGTGTGCTGGATGGTGAGGGGAACCGCTCCGCTTGCAGCTAGCGTTCGGCCGAGCCTCCTCAGCTTAGCCGAACGGGGTCTCGGCACGTCCAAAATCCGCCGGAGTCTACGCAGTTCCCCTCACCATCTATAAGAAAATTTCGTGACAGAGCTTAAAAGTGACAAAAACAAATCTATAGAAAACGGAATTTCAGTACACAAGAGAAGAGCGACCACTGCTCTTCACAAGAGGTTATTTACCGTGGAGCAAAGAAGACTATCTACAGATAAGATTGTTATTCAATCCTATTTTTTGTCATTGAAGGAATGGATATAGGCAATCATGGCGATAACATTTGATTCCATATGCCTTGGGGCTTGGTGCTCCATACATGGACAATTCAAAGGGATGTTTGACCCATTTGAAAGATAGTTCAATAATATTCCGACTTATGAGGTAACATAATTTTTTTTGTACTCCTTTGGAGATAGAGTAAGAATGGAGTAGCACAGAGTGGATTGTGGCGGAATGCACTTGACTCCTGCAGGAGATAGATGAAAGGTCGAGACCCCACAGACGGAACGTCGAGGAGGCTAAGACTTCCTCCCCGTGGCTTGTGACTGGAGCGGAAAGGAACGGTCCATGTTTTCACACTAACACACAATTAAATTCACTTTTTTTGGAAGAAATTCAAAGCCAGTGGGTGAGACTTCAAAGCAGCGACGAGGATACTCACCGGCCGGCTAGCGGAAAGCGAGCATCCTGGAGAGGAAATCAACTACTACTTAGCAACAATGTTTACGAAAAGAGCCTATCATTAAGACAGTGAACCAATAGAAAAAGGTCAACGAATGAATGGTTTCTACATGAGAAATATTCATTCGTTGACCTTATGCTTTCATGAAATCATAGGGGCTGATGCCTTCCATTCCAATCATTGGATCCTCATTCAGCAAGATCTCTTCAATGGGTAAACCTTCTTCAGGAGAAACTGCCGTGTTCTCTTCAGCATCGGTTAAGCTTCTCAGTTTTTCGCTCAGGGTTGTTTTGCGGAGAAAATCATCTTCTCTCTCCACTCCAAGCGTAAAAGCATCAAGCTCTCCACAAAGAATGAGGAATTGCTTGCTCCTGGTAATGGCAGTGTATAGAAGATTTCTTCTCAGCATCCGATAATAGCTTTTCACGACAGGTAAAATCACAATGGGAAACTCACTTCCTTGTGACTTATGGATCGAGCAGCAATACGCATGGGTAATTTGCATGAGATCCTGCCTGGTATAGGTGACCTCATTTCCTTCATATGAAACAATGATCATATCTTGCTTCTCGGTATTTTCCTTTGCATAAAAGATCGAGACGATTTCACCGATATCTCCGTTGAATACATTGTTTTCAGGCTGATTGACCAGCTGAAGCACCTTATCTCCAATTCGATATTTCACATCTCCAAAGGCGATCTCTTTCCGGGTCCCGTCATTGCTATTAAAGATTTCCTGAAGGAGTTCATTCAATCGATCGATACCTGCAGGGCCTCGATACATAGGAGCAAGGACCTGTATATCCTTTGGCGAGTACCCTTTTTTCTTCGCGTTCTCAACGACTTTTTGAACAACTTCGGATATCTGATTGGTTCTGCATGGGAAGAAGGATCGATCCTTTTGCTGTTTGGTCAGATCTGCAGGAACCTGCCCCCTTTTCATATAGTGAGCAAGTTCAATAATGGAAGAGCCCTCTTCCTGTCTATAAATATCCGTTAACCTAACTGTTGGCACCACTGCCGATTTCAATAGGTCCTTTAGTACCTGGCCGGGACCGACAGACGGTAATTGATCTTCATCCCCGACAAATATTACTTGAATTTCCTCAGGCAGGGCCTTCAATAATTGATGGGCAAGCCATGTGTCGACCATGGACACTTCATCCACAATTAACAACTTTCCTTCAATCGCCCGTTCTTCATCACTCTGAAATCCTTCTTGACCGTTCCAGCCTAAAAGACGGTGAATCGTCATGGCAGGGAGGCCCGTGGATTCTGTCATGCGCTTTGCCGCTCGACCAGTCGGGGCTGTCAGTAAGACAGGAAAGGGTTCTTCTTTGTAATCCTTGGGATCCAAGGAGCAACCATGGAGATCAGCAAACAGCTCGACAATCCCCTGAATGACGGTCGTCTTACCGGTACCGGGCCCTCCGGTTAACAGGAGCATGGGGGACATTAACGCTGTTTCGATGGCTTCTTTTTGGGAAGGTGCGTATTGAACTCCCAGTCGGTCCTCGAGTGCTCCAAGTGACAGAAGAAATTCGGATTGAGGAAATTGATCTTTATATTGGGTTTGAGACAAAATCTTTTCAATGTTTGTCACAATCCCTTTTTCAGAGAAGTAAAGAGAAGGAACATACACCCTTGTGCCTTCTCCAATGACTTTACCCTCTTCCTCTAAGGAAACCAGTTGACTGGATATTTCAGTGTAATCGATTTTTTCGGGCTGACTTTTCTCAAGGAGATCCTTCACCGTTACAATGAGCTCTTCTGCTTCGAGATACACGTGGCCCTGCTTCACACATGTTTGCTCAAGAGTGTATAAACAGCCTGCTTTGATCCGGTCAGGATGACTTCCTGTCAAACCAATCTTAGACCCAATCTCATCGGCCCGGGTAAAGCCGATTCCTTCAATATCTTCCACGAGCTTATAGGGATTATTTTGAATGATTTCAAGTGCCTGCTCTTTATAGGCTTGATAGACCTTCATGGAAATTTGGGGTCCAAACCCCAGATCATTCAGCATGATCATGACCCTCTCCAAGCCTTGATGCTCGGAAAGCGTATCATAAATACTTTTCGCTTTTTCCTTTGGAAGCTTTGGAATTTCATCCAGTAGGCTTGGATTTTCGAGTATTTTGGTAATGGCGTTTTCCCCGATATGTTCCACTATCTTCTCAGCTGTTTTCTTCCCGATTCCTTTAAATAAATCACTTGATAAATAATGGACGACACCTTGTGTGGTTTGTGGGATTTCTTTCTTGAAATGCTTCGCATGAAACTGCATGCCAAACTTTGGGTGCTCTTGAAACCTCCCGTAAAACACATAGGTCTCATCTTCATGTATCTTAGGAAAATTCCCGGTTACGACCGCTTCTTTGTCTTCATAAGAATCATTCGTTTCGTCCACCCGGATCCGGACCACGGTATAGAGATTTTCCTCATTATGAAAAATGGTGACAAGGTGCCTTCCTTTTATATAGATTTCTTCCTCACCAAACAGCTTTAAAGAATCTTGCTGGCTCAAATCAGTGAACCTCCTAACTATTCACTTTGTTCATTTTTTAGCTTTTCGATCATCTTGATGCCATAGCCCGCTAGCATATGATCTGGTTGAACTTCGATTGCTTTGTTGAAATACATCAGTGCCGTATCTGCATCATCTTTATGGCCTGCATAGGCAACCCCTAAGTTGTAGTAAGCATCTGCGTGAGTTGGATCGGCTTCCACTACTTGAGATAATTGCGCGATCGCTTCTTCGTATGCTTCAACCTTCGCTAAGCATAGGCCTAACTGGAAGCGCGCCTCTGTGTCCTCTTCATTCAGTTCGACACTTCGCTGTAAGTAAGGGAGAGCGAGTCTCGGCTGCTCCAATTGGAACAAACTGACTCCAAGCATAAAATAAACGTCGGCATTTTCCATTCCTTTCGAAACAGCTTTTTCAAACTGATCCTTTGCTTCATCAAAGTTATTTTCATTAAAGTATAGGTTCCCCAGGGAATAGTATGCTGCCCCTGCATTCTCGTCGATCGAGATCGCCCGTTCGAAAAACTTCTTCGCCTTTTCATTGTCTCCAACCGACATTAATACGTTCCCGAAATTAATATATCCTACAGGATCCTTAGGGTTTTCTTCGATGGCTTCTGTAAAAAGCTTCACAGCCTCTTCTACTTTTCCTTCTTGTAATAACTCAATTCCTTTTAAATTCTTATCCAATTCAAACACCTCTATATTGTTATGATTTATGTATGCCAGTTGAGTAAGGATATTCCCGTTTATCGTTTCTAGTATAACATAAGGTACTCTCAATATTGATATACATCCATGATGAAAAAAGGACTGAGAGAAGAGAGGTGGTACATCTCTTCTTCTCAGTCCTTTTTTGTGGTTATGGTCAGTCTTAACCTACATACGTAAGTTTCTTTTCGTCTTTATAAATGGTATCAATCGTTCCTCCACCCAGACACTCATCACCATTGTAGAAAACAACAGCCTGTCCTGGTGTGACAGCACGGATAGGCTCGTCAAAGATGACTTTCACCTTACCATTTTCTAAAGGAATAACCGTTACGTTGTTATCATCCTGACGGTAACGGAATTTTGCCGTACAGGCGAATTCAGCTGGTTTCTCTCCATTTGAGGTCCAGTGTACATCTGTTGCGAGAATGGAATCTGAATAAAGGGCGGGATGCTCAAAGCTTTGACCTACATAGAGCACGTTCCTTTCAAGATCCTTACCGATTGCGAACCAAGGCTCACCTGCTCCACCTATACCCAGCCCATGACGTTGGCCAATCGTATAGTACATCAATCCATCGTGTTTGCCCATCACTTTACCGTCTAATGTTTCCATCGTTCCCGGTTGGGCGGGTAAGTAATTGCTTAAGAAATCTTTGAAGTTGCGTTCACCGATGAAGCAAATCCCCGTACTGTCTTTCTTGGTAGCAGTCGCAAGGCCTGCTTCCTTCGCAATTCCCCTAACCTTATTCTTGTCGATGCCGCCTAGGGGGAACATCACTTTTTCAAGTTGCTCCTGCCCTAACTGATTGAGGAAGTACGTTTGATCCTTATTGTTGTCGACACCGCGGAGCATCTTGTATTCTCCATCACGGTATTCAACCTGTGCATAATGGCCGGTTGCCAGATAATCTGCACCAAGCTTCAGTGCATGATCGAGAAAGGCTTTGAACTTTATTTCTTTATTACACATAACATCCGGGTTTGGTGTTCTTCCTGCTTTATATTCTTCCAGGAAATACGTAAACACTTTATCCCAGTATTGTTTTTCAAAATTCACAGCGTAGTAAGGAATACCAATTTGGTTACATACCCGAATCACATCGTTGTAATCTTCTGTTGCGGTACAAACCCCATTTTCATCGGTATCATCCCAGTTTTTCATGAAAATCCCGATGACTTCATAGCCTTGTTGCTTTAATAATAATGCGGCTACAGAAGAGTCTACTCCACCAGACATCCCAACGACCACTCTCGTATCCTTTGGTTCTTTTTTCACTAACGCCACCTCCTTATTCGTTCATTCGTCCGTTGCGGACGACAATCTTAATTTGTTAATCGCTTCACGATTTTTGCGACTTCATGGGCAGTCCAGACAATTTGCTCCTCCGTGTTCCCCTGACCAAAGCTAAAGCGGATGGAGTTCCTTGAATTCCCTGACTGTTTGCCAAACATCGCGACCAGTACATGTGAAGGCTCTATAGATCCAGCCGTACAAGCAGAACCGCTTGATACAGCGATACCTGACATATCTAAATTCACCAGCATGGATTCAACATCCGTGCCGGGAAAACTTAAGTTTAGCACATGGGGCAATCCATACTCAAGAGATCCGTTCTCCTCAAAATCAATGCCTGCTCCGGCTAAGGTTTCTTTCAGTAAAGCCTTGAAGCCAGAATACTGGGAATTCTTCTCTTCAACGGCTTTTTGTGCAATTTCTACAGCCTTTCCTAGACCAACAATGGCCGGGACGTTTTCTGTACCTGCGCGACGCTTTCTTTCCTGTTCTCCACCATATAATCCAGGCTGAACATCCACGTTTTTGTGTGAATAAAGAAAGCCTATTCCTTTAGGACCATTTATCTTATGACCCGAAACTGAAAGCAAATCGATTCCAAGCTCCTTCACGTCAATGTGTGTTAAGCCAAACGCTTGTACAGCATCTGTATGAAAATAAGCTTGATGATTTTGAAGAAGCTGTCCAATCTCTTTAATCGGCTGGATCGTTCCTACTTCATTATTCCCAAACATAATCGTAACAAGTATTGTATCGTCTCGAAGTTCCCTTTGCAGTTCCTCCACCGATATCCTGCCCGTACGGTCTACTGGCAGATAGGTCACGTCAAACCCTTTGGATTCAAGAAATTCACACGCATGTAAAACAGCATGATGCTCTGTTTGTGTGGTAATGATATGATTTCCTTTTCCTTTATTAGCCTCGGCTGAACCGATAATAGCTAAATTGTCCGCTTCAGTTCCACCGCTTGTAAAAATGATGTCATTGTAATCTGCATGAATACTTTGAGCGATGATGGTACGTGCACGGTCGACAAGATGACGTGATGCACGGCCAAATGAATGAATGCTCGATGGATTACCAAAGGACTCTTTCATCACTGAAGTCATTTCTTCAATTACTTCATGATGCATGGGAGACGTTGCAGCATGATCCAGGTACACTCTTTCCATTTTTCGTTACCTCCTAGATATAGAACATGTAGGCATCTGATTCACCGTCATCTGAATGACTGGCTAAATCTTCTATCGTTGTATTATCGAGTACTTCTTTTACAGCATCCCGAATTCGGATCCATAATTCACGTTTTGCAGGTTCTTCATCTTCAATACCTTCTACAGGACTAATGGGCCCTTCAAGGATCCGGATAATATCTCCCGCTGTAATTTCAGATGGCTCATGTCCCAACACATAACCACCGTACGCCCCTCGGATACTTCTTACAAGACCGCCATTACGCAGTGGAGCCACCAGTTGCTCAAGATAGTGTTCCGACAGCTCATGCTGCTGCGCGATCGTTTTTAGTGAAGTCGGTCCTTCACCATGGCGTTTTGCTAATTCAATCATAATGGTTAAACCGTATCGGCCTTTAGTTGATATCTTCATGTTCAGCACCTCTACTATATTTAATAACGTCACAACCATAAGCGAGACGTATTTTTCTTCTGTATTGACTTTTGTTATTATAGCATATCCGCCATCTCACTGTGAAAATGGCGACTTCATTCTCTTTTCCACCCCTTTTTCTCAGCCACAATATTTCCTTAAAAGAACCGCCTATGATAAAGTAATTTTAACTTGAACGTCAGTTTGGAGAGATGTTTTCATGTCGATTAAACCACTTGCCTTTAAGATGAGACCCAGAACCATTGATGAGATCATCGGGCAGCAGCATTTAGTTGGAGAAGGGAAAATAATAGACAGGATGGTAAAAGCAAAACAGCTTTCTTCCATGATCTTGTATGGTCCACCTGGTATTGGAAAAACGTCCATCGCGAGCGCCATTGCCGGAAGTACGAAATACCGGTTTAAAACCCTGAACGCTGTAACCAATAATAAGAAAGATATTCAAATCGTAGCGGAAGAAGCCAAAATGTCCGGGAAAGTGATTCTTCTATTAGATGAGGTTCATCGCTTGGATAAAGGAAAACAGGATTTTCTCCTTCCTTATTTAGAGAACGGGATGATCACCCTGATTGGGGCAACAACAAGCAACCCCTACCATGCCATTAATCCAGCGATCAGAAGCAGATGCCAAATTTTCGAGCTAAAGCCACTTACGATCGATGAAATGAAAATCGCCTTGCATCGAGCCATACAGGATGAAGAGCGTGGATTAGGTGGATATTCACTTGATGTAACCGACGAAGCGATTGAACATTTTGCAAGCAGCAGCTTTGGAGATGTGAGGAGTTCGTTGAATGCATTGGAACTGGCTGTCTTGTCCACATCACCGAATGAGGACGGTGTGATTTCTATTGATGTCAATATCGCAGAAGAGTGCCTGCAAAAGAAAAGCTTTTCTCACGATAAAGACGGTGACGCCCATTATGATGTCGTAAGCGCGTTTCAGAAATCAATCCGAGGAAGTGATGTGAATGCGGCTCTACATTATTTAGGCAGACTTGTTGAAGCCGGCGATCTACCGAGCATCGCCCGCAGACTATTGGTAATTGCCTATGAAGATATCGGCCTTGCCAATCCCCAAGCGGGACCAAGAACATTGGCGGCAGTCGAAACAGCTGAGAAAATCGGGTTTCCAGAAGCGAGAATTCCGTTAGCCAATGCGATCATCGAGCTTTGTCTCTCACCTAAATCGAACTCGGCGATTACGGCCATCGACCTGGCACTCGGTGATATCCGTAAAGGTAAAAGCGGCGAGGTTCCGGATCACCTGAAGGATGCTCATTATCAAGGTGCCAAAGAACTGGGAAGAGGCATTGAATACAAGTACCCACACAGCTACGAATCGGGATGGGTACCACAAACCTATTTACCAGATAAACTTAAGCATGCTCAATACTATACCCCTAAATCGACGGGTAAATTTGAACAGGCGATCGCTCAGGTGTATGAGAAGATTAATAAACAGAAATAACAAAAGCGGAGGCGGCTTGTTTAGCCCCGACAAGCATAAGACGAGTCACCGGAAAGGCGCTTTTGGCCTTTTGGGTGGCTCGTCTTATGACCTCGAGGGGCTAGCCGCCGGAGCTGGATGAAACAAAAGCGGAGGCGGCTTGTTTAGCCCCGACAAGCATAAGACGAGTCACCGGAAAGGCGCTTTTGGCCTTTTGGGTGGCTCGTCTTATGACCTCGAGGGGTTAGCCGCCGGAGCTGGATGAAACAAAAGCGGAGGCGGCTTGTTTAGAGGCGACAAGCATAAGGCGGACCTGCCGGAAAGGCGTTCTTTGCCTTTTTGGCAGGTTTGACTTATGACCTCGAGCCTCTAGCCACCGGAGCTGGATGAAACAAAAGCGGAGGCGGCTTGTTTAGAGACGACAAGCATAAGGCGGACCTGCCGGAAAGGCGTTCTTTGCCTTTTTGGCAGATTTGACTTATGACCTCGAGCCTCTAGCCGCCGGAGCTGGATGAAACAAAAGCGGAGGCGGCTTGTTTAGCCCCGACAAGCATTCTTATTATAAATGACCCGCTGGCCTTAGGTGTTGAGGCACTTTTTGAGGTTGGTTGCGGCACTTTGCCGTTTGTTGCTGCACTTTTACCATTTGTTGCGGTACTTCCGGGATTTGTTGCGCCAAATTGTGAACATCACTATAAAAACTCCCAACGAGCTGGGAGTTTTTTTACCGTGTTGATGCCATATTACCCCACCTAAACATACATTAGTAAAAAGGCCAGGAGGTGTATGGATTGATTATCATTGAAAATGGATTGTCCAGTAAAGAGTTAACGAATCTATCACCTGTAGAAGAAAGCATCGTTAAAGCGTTGGAAAGCAGTCCTACAGAGTATCGTTACCGTAGCTTAGGCGAGCTCCGATTTGAGTTGAAGATGCGGGAAAGATTCATTGTCAATGCAAGGAGCATGAATGAGGGTGACGCCAAATTTGCTGCTTTTGAACACTCCTATTTCAACTCTACTTTTTGGATTAAGACTCCATACGGATATAGGCTTCGCGACTCGAAACTTCCATCAGAGGCCATTGAAGATATTTTCACAAATAGCTCTGCCTATAGCTTCGAATGCGTTACCAGCATTGTCCTCATATACTATAAATCGATCCTTGATACGATCAGGACTTCTTATTTCAATCAGCTGTTCTCTCCCCTTTTAGTGTGGGGTCACAATTATGACGATGATATGAGCATGGTCACTTATAAAGGAGTGGACTATATTCCAGGGGATGTATACTACTTCTCTAATCCCGACTATGACGATCCTATATGGATGGGGGAAAATTCTGTGTTTTTAGGAAAGGATCAGTATTTTGGTCACGGAGTCGGAATCATGACTCATGATGAAATGATAGAAGCTTTAAATACTCTTCGAAAAAAAGATGCCACTGAGCCAGCCTTTCTCCTTCAACAAGTCACACGTTTGAAGTTCGCAGATTTATACCGTTATGCATAAAAGTGACGAACTCTGATGAGTCCGTCACTTTTTGTTTGCTTTTTAGTTGTCCAGCTCCTGCGGCTAGTCCCTCGAGGTCATAAGTCAATCATCCCAAAAAGGCAAAGAACGCCTTTCCGGGATGTTCGCCTTATGCTTGTCGGGCCTGAACAAGCCGCCTCCGCTTTTCTTTGTCCAGCTCCTGCGGCTAGTCCCTCGAGGTCATAAGTCAATCATCCCAAAAAGGCAAAAGGACGCCTTTCCGGGATGTTCGCCTTATGCTTGTCGGGCCTGAACAAGCCGCCTCCGCTTTTCTTTGTCCAGCTCCTGCGGCTAGTCCCTCGAGGTCATAAGTCAATCATCCCAAAAAGGCAAAAGGACGCCTTTCCGGGATGTTCGCCTTATGCTTGTCGGGCCTGAACAAGCCGCCTCCGCTTTTCTATGCCGCTACATCTCTCTTATTAAAGACGATGAAGGCCAGCAATTGGAAGATGATGAAGTAGATGATGAGCATGGTGATGGAGAAGCCCATGGTCATGCCGTCCACTAGCGGTGGTGTGAAACCTGTGTATTGAGTCAGATCTGTGTTTGCGAACAAACTGAATTTTGCCCAGTCGAAACGAAGAGCGAGCAGGCTTGTTGCATTGGCTCCCACAAACAATAGAAACAAGGAAATCCCGATAGCCAGTGAGCTGCTTCTGAACACAGTTGAAATCATGAAGGCCATTGTAGCCATCATCACGACATCAATGGTTTTTAATAAGTAGGTTTTGATCAAGTACCCGACAATGTTCTGTTCGACTACCTTCCCATCCACATACGCCAGATGAGTGGACTGATCTGTTCCACCAAATAATAGGAGGCCGATCAGGAACGATACAACGAATAATACAAGTAGCATGCTCATTCCGTATATGATGACAGTGAAATACTTCGATAGAAGGATTTTCGTTCTTGAGATGGGACGAATTAGCAAAAGTTTGATCGTACCCCAGCTGAACTCACTTGCCACAATTCCCGCTGCCACAATGATGGCAAACAGACCTACAACAAGTACGGAAAAGGCATTCGTTTCAACAAACGTCCAAACCGTTTCTTTTACTTTCGGTTGAATGTCATTTTCAATACGATATTCATTTAGCGCAATTCTTCGTTCAGTGTCTTTCTCTATGAATTTGTTCATATTTGGATTTTCCGACAACATTTTTTTATCTGCTTCCACTTGTGCTGAGAGTTCCTGCTTCCAGTTTTCCGATTCCTTTGCTTTCCCGTCATCATACTTCGTAAAAGCTGCCGTCACTCCAATAATCAGAATAAGCAATCCGAGCATGACATATGTTCCGACCCGTTTAAATATTTTTGTCCATTCATTTCTAATGAGACTAAGCATGCACGACCTCTCCTTTTTCATTCGTGATTTCTAAGAATCTATCTTCCAGTGTCTTGGCAATTGGCATGACACTAAAGATTTGAACATTCGCATCCACAAGTGCCCGAATGACATTCGGTACTTGTTCCTTCGTTAAAGCGACCTGTACTTCCGAACCCTTCGTTTCATATTTGATCCCCGGATCGAACGCACTGAGTACAGCTCTAATCTTTTCTACATCATTCACCTCAAAATGGTAAACCTGTTCGGAACCTTCAACGAAATCACGTACCTGCTGTACATCCACAAGCTTTCCGGATTGGATGATCCCGATTCGATCGCACATCATTTCCATTTCAGATAATAAGTGACTTGATACGATGACCGCCATACCCTCTTCCTGGGCAAGCTTTCTGATATACGCACGAATTTCGCGGATACCGGCAGGATCCAAACCATTTGTAGGCTCATCGAGTATGAGGAGCTTCGGTTTATGGAGCAGGCATTGCGCCAGACCCAAGCGCTGTCTCATCCCGAGGGAATAGGTTTTCACTTTATCATTGATGCGGTCTGTTAAACCGACCAGTTCAATGACTTCCTTCATTCTTTCTTCGGTGATTCCACTTTGCATGCGGGCAAAATGCTTTAAGTTCTGATACCCGGACATGAACTTATAGAGCTCTGGGTTTTCAACGATGGCACCAACATCTTTTATGGCACCTTCAAAATCTTTTTTGATGCTTTTCCCCGAAATCAGGACGTCTCCTTTTGAAATATTCATTAGTCCTACTATCATTCGGATCGTCGTCGTTTTTCCTGCTCCATTTGGTCCCAGAAAACCGAATACTTCCCCTTCATACACGTCAAAGGATAAATTATCGATAATAGTCTTGCCTTTAATGACTTTTGAGACATCCTGTAATTGCACAACCGTCTTCATCACTTCATCTTCCCTTCTTTTTTCGTTGTTTGTTTCAACCACTGCAGGACAGATAATCCTTCCACTTCTCTAAGCTCCTCTACCTGACAGTGCCCTTTAATTTCACCATCATGGATGATATACGCTTCATCCAGAATCCCTTCAATTTCATCGATTTCATGGGTTGCAATGATTACTGTTTGATTTCCGAAGTCGATATAGGATAAGAGACCTTTTACGATGGAGTCCCTTACCATGGGATCCAATCCTGAAAATGGTTCATCCAGGAGCAGAACCTCTGTATTTCGGGATAAGGTAAGAACAAGCTTCAGTCTGCCGCGATTCCCTTTTGATAAATGTTTGATTTTTTTCTTACTGTCCAGTTCCATGAATCCCACTAACTCATGTGCCCGCTGTATATTAAAGTCCGCGAACTGAGAAGAGTAAAAACGGATCATCCCATCAACGGTAAATGCTTCATAAAACATATCCAGCTCTGTTAAATACGCCACTTCACTGGCTCGTTTCCGGGTAATGGGCTTACCGTTCATGGTCACTGTACCTACACTCGGAAGAACTAATCCCGCGATCATCTTTAAAGTGGTCGATTTCCCGCTGCCATTTGGACCAAGCAGACCATAAATCTTCCCCTTTTCGAAGTGAAACGACGTATTCTTCAGGGCTAATTCATTACCATATTTTTTGGTCACAGCTTCAAATTTCACAACCAATCCTATTCCCCCCCTCTTTGGGCAAGATATCTCTCGACGCCTTTTATCATTTGTTCTTTTGTTAACCCCAGTTCTCTCATGTTTTTAATGAACAACTCGATTATTTCCTCTTGAACCTTTTTGTTCAAAACGGAAAGAACCTCTTCCTTTTCCGTGACAAATGTTCCTTGCCCTCTCCTCGTCTCCACAATGTCCATCCTCTCTAATTCGCTATACGTACGCTGAATGGTATTTGGATTCACCCCGGATTGAACGGCCATTTCCCGGACAGATGGCAGTTTGTCCCCCGGAGATATTTCTTTTCTTACAATCTCACGTATGATTCGATCAGCTATTTGGAGGTATATCGGCTTGGAAGCAGTATATTCTTCTGTCATGTATTACACCTCAACCTTACGATCTAATAGCCAGCAGGAAATGATAAATACGATAATCATCACCATTCCTTCGAATAAAAACGGCAGCAAGGGCAGCGGGATCATTTCAGGGTCAAAACCGGCATTCGCCTCATTAGAGCCAACCGAGAAAAAGACGCCCGAACTCACTTCAACTGTAAAAGTATCGAAGAGTAATCTTTCCACCCATTTAATGCTCATAAGAAATGCGACAACACTTTGATACACTATGATAAAACCAGCTACAAAAATCCATCGTATATTCTTGATGGATGGATACTTTGAAAGTGAGTGGTAGAAAGTCCACAAGAATATCGTCCATCCGGAAAAATATAGGCCAACTACTGTTACCCCTAAATTAAATAGGATACCTTCTTTGATTGGCCAATAGGAAAAAAGAGAGTCTTCAGGGAAGATCGCCATGGTGATCACACCTAAAAGATCCACTAATAGAAGTGACATCGTAGAGTATATAAAGGCAGTAATCAGTTTCGGCAACAAAAGCATAAATCCACTATAAGGACTATGGAGCCAAAGCTGCGTCTTTCCTTCTAATCGAAGCATGGAGAAGACAATACCCGGCAGAAACGCAAAGTGAAACACACCGATCATGATAATAAATATTTGAACGATTATAGGCTCGTTGGCGAAGTTTCCGATCACCATTCCTATGATGTAAATCAGAAAAATAATGGCAATCCAACCATAGAACCAAACCTTAGAGGTTTTGAAGTCTTTCCAAAGAAGACCTTTAAAAGCGCTCATACTTGCACTCCTTCATAACGTGTTTTAGTGTTCTAGTTAGATAGTACACTATGACACATTGTACCGTCAATACCTTTTTCACCTAATTAATGGAATTGTTTTTTTGCTGATGTGTGTAAAGCTAAGAGGAGAGGAGGATGGGAAATGGAAAAGAAAAAACGTCCTTGGACTGAGGAAGAAGATCAACTAATATGGGAAGTCGTCCAATCATATATAGAAAAAGGTAAATCCAAAAGAGAGGCCTTTGAAGAAGCTGCAGTGAAAATCAAGCGATCGCCCGGGACTTGTTCACACCGATATTATACAAAAATAAACAAGCAGACATCTGAAATATCATTGGAATCTTGTATAGCCTTTTTACAAAGGGAAATGAGAGGCAGCAAGCAGAAAGAGAATAAACTTCTCCTAAATGAAAAGGAAGAGTTGCTTCTAAAACAAAACGAACTGAAGAAAAAATACGTCGCGTATTCTGAAAAGCATGAAAAGTTAAAAGCGATGCTATCGCTGCTAAAGGAAGCAGAAGCCCTCGATAAAAACGCAGGTCTCCCTTCTCCTATTATTCATTGATTTTTCGGAACATGAAAAAGGACTGAATCCGAAAGTGGACTCAGTCCTTACAAGCATTATTTATCTTTTACTCTTTTGATTTCAATATGCTTTAACAACTGGTTCATCACATGACTGGCTGCAACAAGACCTGCAACCGATGGGACAAATGCGTTTGAAGATGGAGGAAGCTGCGCTTTACGAATCTTCGCATCATCGTTCCCTATTTCTTTTCTAATATCTTCACGGATGACGATAGGACTCTCATCAGAGAAAACAACAGTCACGCCTTTTTTAATGCCTTCCTTTTTCAGGCGGGTCCGGATCACCTTTGCGATTGGATCCGTATGGGTCTTGCTGATATCCGCAATTTTGAAGCGGGTCGGATCGGTTTTATTCGCCGCTCCCATGCTCGCGATCAATGGAATATCGCGTTTTAGACATTCTTTCATTAAATGTATTTTGTACGAAATCGTATCAGAAGCATCTATGACGTAATCCAATCCTTGATTGAAGAATTCTTCGTAGGTTTCTTCCGTGTAGAACATCTTTAAGGCAATGACTTCACAGTCCGGATTAATATCCTTGATGCGGTCCCTCATCAGATCGACTTTCGGCTGACCTACTGTAGAAAGCAATGCATGAACTTGACGATTCACGTTTGTAATATCCACATCATCTTTATCCACTAACACAAGACGGCCTACACCTGATCGAGCTAAAGCTTCGGCTGCAAAGGATCCTACTCCCCCGATTCCTAATACTGCCACCGTACTATTCTTAAGGGTTTGAAGACCTTCCTTACCGATCGCTAGTTCATTTCGTGAAAACTGGTGTAGCAAAATAATCAACTCCATTATAAGTATTCAACTAGGTTTATACTGAATTAGAATAAAGGATACAGGAACGAAAATCAATATGAAATGTTGTCCTTCTCTTTCGTTTACCCTATTAAGAGGAGGTTTAGTCCCAACAAAAAAGCCAGGCCACTTTCAGCCTGACTCTTCATTCTATAGGATCTTCATTAAAAATCATGTTTGGACGAGTCCCAATCGTGCCGTCGCCATCATTTCCTTCGTTTTGAACCCGCTCTCGGCAGGTGGGTGCTTTATTCCACTATTTGTTAGTCCTCGGCATGAGGCATGAACGCCTAGCAGAAACGTCAAGCTCCCAAAGTTTGAAGTGTTCGGTCAAAACTGTTAGGTAAAAACGTCGCACACATCAGGACCCGTTTGTGATTGTTTAAATAATATCATATCACCTTGATGATTTCAACGAATGACCCCCGGAACTTTTTTACATTATTCTACATCCAGCGACAAGGATAACTCTTTTAACTGAGCTTCACTCACTTCACCAGGAGCATCCGTCAATACACAGCTTGCACTTGCCGTTTTAGGGAATGCAATGGTATCACGGAGATTTGTGCGTCCTGCAAGGAGCATCACTAAACGGTCCAGACCAAGGGCGATTCCGCCATGTGGGGGTGTTCCATATTCAAAGGCTTCCAATAGGAAACCAAACTGCTTTTCTGCTTCTTCTTTTGAGAAACCAAGTACATTAAACATCTTTTCTTGAATATCACGCTCATAAATTCGAAGGGATCCCCCTCCAAGCTCGTATCCATTCAATACAAGGTCATATGCTTCTGCACGGACCGAGGAAGGATCTGTCTCGAAACGTTCCAGGTCTTCTCTCACCGGCATCGTGAAGGGATGGTGGGCAGCATAATAACGGTTCTCCCCTTCGTCAAACTCAAGCAATGGCCAGTCGGTCACCCATAGGAAATTGAATGTTGTTTCATCAATCAGTTTCAATTCTTTTCCTAATTTCAAACGAAGGGCACCCAGTGCATCTGCCACTACTGATTTTTTATCAGCCACGAATAGCAATAGGTCTCCGGCTTCTGCATTCGCTGAAGCAGTGATTTGCGAAGCATCCTCTTCTGTTACAAATTTGGATATAGGTCCTTTTAAGCCTTCTTCTTCTACCTTTAACCAGGCAAGCCCTTTTGCACCGAAACGTGCAACAAAATCTGTTAAGCCATCGATGTCTTTACGGGAATACTGTGAAGCCCCGCCTTTTACGTTGATCAGTTTCACCTGACCACCGCTTGCTACAGCACCTGCGAATACTTTAAATCCGGATTCCTTCACGATTTTCGATACATCGATCAGTTCCATTCCAAAACGCGTATCCGGTTTGTCTGAACCGTATCGACTCATGGCATCATCATACGTCATTCTTTGGATTGGTAATTGAACATTCACGTCTTTCACATCATTCATCAGCTTCTTCATCATATCTTCTACAAGGGAAATGATTTGTTCTGTATCCATGAAACTCATTTCCATATCAATCTGAGTGAATTCCGGCTGACGATCTGCTCGAAGATCTTCGTCACGGAAACAGCGGGCAATTTGGTAATAGCGGTCGAAACCGGATACCATCAGCAATTGTTTGAAGATTTGCGGTGATTGTGGCAGCGCGTAAAACTCACCCTGGTGAACACGGCTCGGCACTAAATAGTCACGGGCACCTTCAGGCGTACTCTTTGTTAAAATCGGTGTTTCCACATCCAGGAATCCGTTTTCGTTTAAGAAGTTACGGAATGATGTCGTAACATTATGACGCATTCTCAACGTTTCCATCATCGCTGGGCGGCGAAGATCTACGTAACGGTACTTCAAGCGGACATCTTCCGACACTTCCATCTGATCATCAATCATGAAAGGAGGGGTCTTCGCTTCATTTATGATTTGAACCTCTTCTACATGAATTTCCACTTTCCCCGTTTTCAGGTTAGGGTTGACCGTCCCTTCTCCTCTTGCTACGACAGTACCTGTCACACTTAGTACATACTCATTACGAATTTTCTCCGCAAGGGCGAGGGCTTCCCCTGATAAATCCGGATTAAAGACGACTTGTACGATTCCTTCTCTGTCACGAAGGTCGATGAAGATTAACCCACCCAGATCCCTTCTCTTTTGTACCCAACCTTTAATCGTAATTTTTTTACCGATGTATGATTCTGTGATATCTCCGCAATACGCTGTTCTTTTTGTCATCATGTTCTCCTCCTTGTCAAAATCAACGGGTTCTATTTACCAAGTTTGCCTTTCACATTCTCTACAAAACGATCAAGACTTACTTCTTCCTGCTCACCAGTAGACATATCTTTCAGGTTGATTTTATTTTCCTGTAATTCGTTGTCGCCAATGACGGCTACATATTTCGCTTCATAACGGTCCGCTGCTTTAAATTGACCTTTTACCTTTCGATCCAGGTAATCCTTCTCTGAAGAAATTCCCACTTGTCTTAAATTGTGAAGAAGTTTAACCGCATAATCTTTTGCCTCTTCCCCCAATGAAACGATAAAGCAATCGACGCCTCGCTCGATTGGAAGTTCAACGTTTTCAGCTTCAAGTGCCGAAAGTAGTCTTTCGATACTGAAGGCAAAACCGATTCCCGGAGTTTCCGGACCACCGATCATCTCCACCAATCCATTGTAGCGTCCTCCGCCACAAAGGGTCGTGATGGCTCCAAAGCCATCTGCATCACTCATGATTTCAAAGGCTGTGTGATTATAATAATCAAGGCCGCGAACAAGAGTCGGATCGACAACAAATTCAACATCCATCCCGGTTAAGTGGGTTTGGACTTTTTCAAAATAGGCTTTCGATTCGCCGTTTAAGTAATCAAGAATCGAGGGCGCCGTAGTCATCAATTCATGGTCACGGTCTTTTTTACAATCGAGAATACGTAATGGATTCTTCTCTAAACGATTCTGACAATCTCCACAGAATTCATCGATTCTTGGTTTAAAGTGATTGATCAGCGCTTCTCTGTGAACGTTTCGACTACCCGTATCACCAAGACTATTAATGACTAACTTTAATTGAGTAAGTCCCAGTTTCTTGTAAATCCCCATCGCTAATGAAATCACTTCTGCATCAATCGCCGGGTCTTCACTTCCCAATGCCTCAACCCCGAATTGGACAAATTGGCGGTAGCGGCCAGCTTGTGGTCTTTCGTACCTGAACATAGGACCAGAGTAAAAGAGCTTTGTTGGTTGATTTGGATGCCCGAACATCTTATTTCCTACAAAGGAGCGAACAACAGAAGCGGTTCCTTCAGGTCGGAGCGCCAAGCTTCTGCCTCCTCGATCTTCAAACATATACATTTCTTTTTGAACGATATCCGTCGTATCCCCTACGCCTCTGGTAAACAACTCGCTCGCCTCAAAGATAGGTGTGCGGATTTCTTTATACTGATAGGCGTGGCAAAGATTCTTCGCCACTTCCTCTACAAACTGCCATTTTTCTACTTCACCTGGTAGAATGTCCTGTGTACCTCTTGGAATCTGAATGGACAAGTTGATTTCCTCCTTTTATAAAGCACATTGATATTTATGTAAATAAAAAAAGCCCTCAATCCCTTGTATATCATACAAGGGACGAGAGCTGTTATTCCCGTGGTGCCACCCTAATTGAAGTCTATCAAGACCTCCACTTAGCCAGTTAACGCCTGGTACGTTCATCTCCTACTAAAGAAACTTTTTCAGAGAGAAACCTCCTGAGTGTTCATTCACTAAGTCACAATGTAGAAACGCTCTCAGCCAAGGCATTTCCTCTCTTTACACGTGGGGGTCAGCTACTATGCTCAATCAACGGTTTTTGTAAATGTTATTTTATTTCTATAATGATACGGATGCCGTTAGTTCATGTCAAGAGGTTAAAGAAAATTTCGTTACGATCTTTCCATTTTCTTTTTCAGTAGCTTAACTTCTTTCAACGATAACCCGAACTCGGAGGCAAGTTCCACATTTAAAGCATCTTTCTCACGTTCTAGAAACTGGTGAAAATCCACACCGAACAGCTGGTTATCACCATTTGCATTCATAAACCCTTTTTCACTTGACCTCAATTCCATCATCCTTTCAAAACATTCCTTAACTCTATCATTTCCAATTACCTATTTTTATTTCGTTTTAGAGGAATTTAATTTTTTTTATCGTATTAAAACCATAAGGGATTTTTTCGATAAATCGTCGAAATTTTGATCAATATCTAAGTGAAAAGATCCGATATTACTATGGGGGTTTGTATTTCAAACAGGAGGTGAAGATGATTAAGAAAATAATTGCATCTATACTGATTGTGCTCATAATCATTCCTTTTCAGCCACTTGAAGCTGATTATGCACATGCAGAAGCCGGCACGGCCACGATCAGTGTTTCGACTCTGAATGTTCGTACGGGGCCAGGACTCAGTTATCCGGTTCTGACGAAGGTACATAGAGGGGAAGAGTACAGTATAGTAGACACACAAAATGATTGGTATAAGGTCAGGACCGATAGTCGTGAGGGCTGGGTAGCCGAATGGTTAGTCTCAGTAGAACCTGCTGCTTCCGATGTTTCTCCAAAACAGGAAGGACAGGTGAACACCGATGGATTACGCGTCAGAAAAGGGCCCAGCACCTCTGAAGGAGTTGTGACGGTTTTAAACTCTGGTGATAGAGTATCCGTTTCCGACGAAGAGGGTGACTGGCTGTTCATCGAATGGGGAAAGAACAGCGGCTGGGTGTATGAGGAATACGTGTCGGAAAACAACACAACTTCTTCCCCATCGAAAAAGAGTGAGAATGAACAAGGGATTATCACCGACAACTCCCTTAATGTTCGAACCTCCCCTTCTCTTCAAAGTTCCGTCCTTGGAGTATTAAATAAGGGAGATCACGTAGAGGTAACAGGAAGTGTCAGCGGGTGGTACGAGATTCAATTTGGCAGCGACAAGGCATGGGTGAACGATGCCTATGTAGAATTCTCGTCGAGCGCTAATGAAGAGGAGCCTGCCTCCTCATCCACAGATCTTATAGGAATCATTACGGTTCACGGTTTAAATGTCCGTGATGAAACCTCCTTAAACGGGAGTATCGTTGGAAAGGTCTCAAAAGGAGAGAAATATTCCTTATTAAAAGAGAAAAACAATTGGTATCAGATTAAACTCTCAAATGGGAAAAAAGGCTGGATTGCCGGTTGGTATGTCCAAAAAACCGTTACTGCCTCCGCCCATGAGGGGGAACCATCTTCAGAAAATGAAAACGTCACCGTTCTATACAATGGTACCAACATCAGAAGTGAAGCAAACGCCGGAGCAAGCGTTATCGAACGAGGCTCCAGTGGTGACACCTTCCCCGTTATTAGCAAAAACGGAGATTGGTATGAAATTGAATTAGAAGACGGCAGTGCAGGTTTTGTTGCCGGCTGGGTTGTGTCCATCCGATCCAGCACCGGGGAAAACACCACTCCTTCACGTAACCGGAACGGTGGCTTACAAGATAAAGTCGTGGTGATTGATCCGGGGCATGGAGGCAGAGACAGTGGAACGACCGGAGCAAGTGGGACATTGGAGAAGATCCTTACCATGAAAACCGGGGAACTCCTTGCCGAAAAGCTAAAGAGCGCTGGAGCCAAAGTGGTCTTAACAAGGAAAAACGATGAATATCTTTCATTACCATCAAGGGTATCATTATCTCATTATTATCAGGCTGATGCCTTTATCAGCCTCCATTTTGACAGCATTCTTGATTCCTCTATCGTCGGGCATACTACCTACTATTATCAAGGTCAGCAGAAAGAACTGGCAGATGAAATTCATGGAAGCTTGGCAGATCGTTTACCGACGAAAGACCGCGGTGTACGAGTAGGAGATTATCACGTTGTTCGTGAAAACAATCAGCCGGCGGTCCTTTTGGAGCTGGGATTCTTAAGTAATCCAGCAGAGGAAGCCAATGTCAATACACAGTATTTTCAAGACCTGGCGGCAACGGCTATCTATCACGGATTAGGGGATTATTTTTCCGACTGATGCTGCGCAGAGAACAACATGCTATATGAATAAAATAAGAAAAGCTGATCCTGAATTATTTGCAGGATCAGCTTTTCTTTATTTACTTTCTATAATTAACGTAACAGGACCATCATTTGTTAATTTCACGTCCATCATGGCTCCAAATACGCCCGTTTCCACTTTAATACCTTTTTCTTTTAATACCTTATTAAAGTAGTCGTAAACAGACTCTGCGTGATCGGGCTTCGCTGCACTCATGAAGTTTGGCCTTCTCCCCTTACGGCAGTCCCCGTAAAGAGTGAATTGAGAGATGGAGAGAATTTCCCCTTCTACATTCAGTAAAGAATGATTCATCTTCCCCTCTTCGTCTTCAAAAATACGCAGGTTCACTACTTTGTCTGCAACATAACGAGCGTCTTCTTCCGTATCTTCATGGGTAATCCCCACAAGCAATACAACACCTGAACGAATGGCTCCCTTTACTTCTCCATCAACAGTGACGGAGGCTTCTTTACTCCTTTGCAGTACAACCTTCATAAAGAAATCTCCTTTAGTTCATGATTCGTCTTACAGCATAAATATCTGAAATTTGTTTAATTCTCTCCACGACTTTGTGTAAATGGGAGATGTTGTGAATCGAAATGGACATATTAATGGTTGCCACTTTATTTCGATCGGATTTTCCACTTACAGCCGATATATTCGTCTTCGTCTCGTTTACCGCCTGAAGCACTTCATTCAAAAGGCCTCTGCGATCGTAACCGGAGATTTCAATATCCACATTGTATTCTTTACGGTCATTTCTATCACTTTCCCATGACACTGGAATGAGACGCTGCTCTACTTCATCCGCCATTACGTTTGTACAGTCGTCACGATGCACAGAAACCCCACGGCCTTTCGTGATAAACCCTACGATCTCATCCCCGGGAACAGGGCTACAGCAACGGGATAAACGGATAAGAAGATTGTCAATGCCCTCTACCTGGACACCGGCATCTTTTTTACGCTTGACTGGTTGGGCATTCAATTCCTTCATCGTTTCTTCCAGGCTGTCTTCCTGTTCACGTTTCTTCCGGTCTTTCTCCGTTAAGCGATTGGCGATTTGAGCCGCCGTAATCCCGTTATAGCCAACGGCTGCATACATATCTTCTTCGTTTGAGAAGTTAAACTTCTCAGATACACGTTTAATATTTTCAGGAGTAAGGATTTCTTTCACATCGAAATCTTGATTCTTGATTTCTTTTTCTACTAAATCCCGGCCTTTTTCAATATTTTCTTCTCTTCGCTGCTTTTTAAAGAATTGCTTGATCTTATTCTTCGCTTGAGACGTTTGCGCAAGCTTCAGCCAATCCTGACTGGGGCCGTAAGAATGTTTGGACGTGAGAATTTCAATGATATCCCCCGTTTTCAACTTATAGTCAAGAGTGACCATCTTACCATTTACCTTGGCACCGATCGTTTTGTTACCGATTTCTGAGTGTATACGATAAGAAAAGTCAATCGGAACAGATCCCGATGGCAGTTCCAGTACATCTCCTTTAGGTGTGAACACAAAGACCATATCAGAGAAGAGATCAATCTTAAGAGACTCCATGAACTCTTCCGCATTGGCAGATTCGTTCTGGAACTCCAATATTTCCCTGAACCAGGAAAGTTTCTTCTCGAAGGAAACCTTTTCGTTCGCTTCTTCTTTTCCTTCTTTATATGCCCAGTGTGCCGCCACACCGTATTCAGCGATTTGGTGCATTTCAAGCGTTCTGATTTGCACTTCAAGAGGATCCCCTTTAGGACCGATGACAGTTGTATGAAGAGATTGATACATATTCGGCTTCGGCATGGCAATATAATCTTTGAACCTGCCAGGCATTGGCTTCCAGCACGTGTGAACGATTCCCAAAACCGCATAGCAATCCTTAATGCTATCTACTACTACACGCACTGCCAATAGGTCATATATTTCATTAAACTGCTTGTTTTGAAGAGCCATTTTGCGATAAATGCTGTAAATATGTTTAGGACGGCCAGAGATTTCCGCTGTGATTTTCACGTCGCCTAACTTATCCTTAACCTCATTTACAACGTCCTCTAAATACTCTTCACGCTCCGCACGCTTTTTCTTCATCAGGTTGACAATACGATAATACTGTTGAGGATTTAAATATCTCAACGAAGTATCCTCTAATTCCCACTTAATCTTCGAAATCCCTAAACGATGTGCCAAAGGAGCAAAGATTTCCAGTGTTTCATTTGCAATTCTTCGCTGCTTCTCCTGTGGCAAATGTTTCAACGTTCTCATATTATGCAGACGGTCTGCCAATTTAATCAGAATGACACGGATATCCTGAGCCATCGCCACAAACATTTTCCGGTGATTTTCAGCCTGCTGCTCTTCCTGTGACTTGTATTTAATCTTTCCAAGCTTTGTGACCCCATCTACAAGCATGGCCACTTCGGCATTGAATGCTTCCTCAATTTCCCCAAGAGAAACGCCTGTATCCTCCACTACATCATGAAGAAAACCGGCAGCGACGGTTGCCGGATCCATTTCCAGATCCGCGAGTATTCCCGCTACCTGGATGGGATGAATGATATAGGGTTCACCAGACTTACGGTACTGCTCACTATGGGCATCCCTTGCATACTCATAGGCTTTCTGGACCATCTCTACATGCTCATCGTTTAAGTATTCTCTTGTTTTATCAATAACCTGTTCAGGGGTTAGTACTTGATCTTTAGCCATGATCAAAATCACCTTTGTATTTTAATATATTTCACTAGTGTTCGATTTTAATGATTGTTACTATTATCAAAAAAAAATAGGGTTATGTAAAGGGGTTAGTGTAAAATTCTCAGATTCCATCTATTTTCGTCGATAATTGTCGACGAAAAAATCCGCATTATCCACATCCAGCATCTACTTGACCCTTCCAAATAAAAAATAAGGGCTGACATTCAAAACCAGATGTCAGTCCCTTAAGTTAACAGTATATCACAAAGTATATACGTATATGAAAATTGATAAACAATTAGTATTGCATTAATGTAAGAATATCATAGTTGTCAAGCTTGTCGCGGCCATCCAGGTACGTTAATTCGATTAAGAATGCCGTACCAGCAACAATTCCACCTAATTCTTCTACAAGCTTAATGGTAGCTTCGATCGTCCCACCAGTTGCAAGCAAGTCGTCCGTGATAAGAACTCGTTGTCCAGGTTTGATTGCGTCTTTATGAATCGTCAAAGCATCTTTACCGTACTCTAATCCGTATTCTTTTTGAATGGTTTCACGCGGTAACTTACCAGGTTTACGTACAGGAGCAAAACCCACTCCCAATGCATAAGCCACTGGGCATCCAATGATGAACCCTCGCGCTTCTGGTCCCACAACAAGGTCGATTTGTTTCTCTTTTGCATACTCTACGATTTGATCTGTCGCGTATCTATATGCATCACCATTATCCATTAATGTAGTGATGTCTTTAAACTTAATTCCTTCTTTAGGCCAATCCTCAACGATCGTAACATATTGTTTTAAGTTCATGCTCTTACTTCCTCCTCAATTGTAACAGACTCTTCTATCCTTTCATTAAACCAAGTCTTCAACTCTTGATAGGAAGAATATAACAATTCGTTTTCAAGCTCGTATTGTTGTTGTTTCTTCTGATATGTTAGAGATTCAGAAAGATCTTTCTTGGTTTTCTCAGGATTGAGAGAAATAAATCCATTCACTATTGTAACAAACTTCAAATCAAAAAACACCTGTGACATGAAATCTATTGTTTCTTTTGACCAGCCTTTGTATTTCGCCAGGTCATCACCATGTTTATTTAAATCAAATGATCCACGCTTTGTTAAAAATCCATAGTACCATTTGAAGTGCTCACGTGTTGGCATCGTACTGAAAAAATGATCTTCTTCCTGGAAGAAATGGGCATAAATCCGATGAGGATGACCTTTCTTCAAGAGCTCTTCCAGTATAGGTTTGGAAACGGGCAGATCCAGAAGAACCAGGCTTGCCTTATCGGTGGAAATTCCTTCAAGTGAAGAACCATCCTCAAGTAGCATAACTTCATCTTTTTCCAGACTCAGCTTTTCTAAAGTAGCCGGATTAAAACAAATAATTTTTTTATTTTCATCAGGGATAAGCCCATTCCATTTATGGACTTGTTTAATCCCGCGAACATCAAATAATTGCCAATGTTCAATTTTGACATCTTGTAAAAACACCTGAGGCTTCTTGCGATTATTCCATTCATTAATCGATAATTCACCTATAACAGAGGCATTCGAAAATGGTGTCATATGATCTGCCAGTTCTCCCAATCCAAAACCGACACCATCCAATTGTACGCCCTTGTCTTCTAAGACCAGCTTCAAATGATTTTGTGCAGATCCGATTTTTTTATAGTGTTCGATGCTTACATTGTCTATGATCCACTTCGGTTTTGGATTATGCATCCCAAAAGGGGCCAGAAGCTGAAGCTTTTCAATCGACTCTACGGAGATTTCGTCGACCGTAACAGAAGCATCAAGCTGAGTGACCGGTATAAAGTCATCTTCCGTTAATTCTATAGAGGCCAATTCATTCAGCCTGTCCCTGAACTGTTCGACATCTTTCAACTGTAAGGTCATGCCTGCCGCCATCGGATGGCCTCCAAAATGGGGCAGAATATCACGACAGGTTGATAAATTCTTGAACAAATCAAAACCTGCGATACTTCTTGCGGATCCCTTTGCCGTTCCTTTCTCAGAATCGAAACTAAGCACGATGGTTGGACGATAAAACTTATCCACTAAGCGTGAAGCTACAATTCCGACTACTCCAGGGTTCCAGCCTTCTTTCCCAATTACAAGGACAGAGTTATCGTTTAGAGGAAAATCATTCTCCACCATCTCAACCGCTTCTTCGGTCATTTGAAACACGATCGCCTGTCTTTCTTTATTCAAGCTGTCAATTTCTTCAGCCAGGGCCTTTGCTTCCTCAGCATCTTCTGTGAGCATAAGATCAACGGCAGGGTCTGCATCCCCTAACCGCCCAACAGCATTTATACGGGGAGCAATCATGAATCCAATGGATTCTTCCGTAATTTCTTGTTGGTGGGCATTTGCAATCCTGCATAATGCTTTTATTCCCAATCGGTTTGATACCCGAAGCTGGGCAATCCCACGCTTGGCCAGAAGGCGATTTTCACCTCTTAACGGTACTAAATCGGCGATGGTCCCAATCGCAGCAAGATCAAGCAGATGGACAGGCAGTTCACCGTAAAGGGCATGAGCCAGTTTAAATGCTACTCCTACTCCTGCCAGTTCTCCAAATGGATAGGTGGTCCCTTCGACCTTTGGATGAATCAAGGCAAAAGCCGGAGGTAATTCCGGTCCAGGTTCATGGTGATCCGTAATAATCAAATCGACTTCCAGTTCTTTTGCCAACTTTGCTTCGTTCACAGCTGATATTCCCGTATCGACTGTTATGATGAGCGTGAATTCCTCGTCCTTTGCCCAGCGAAAAGCACCTTCATTAGGGCCATATCCTTCGCTGAACCGGTTTGGAATATAGAATTCCACCTCTGCTCCAAGGTCCCTTAACACTGTCATTAATACCGACGTACTGCTGACCCCATCAGCATCATAGTCTCCATAAACAAGGATCTTCTCCCCATTTTCAATGGCTCTATGGATTCTTTCCGTTGCTTTTTTCATATCTTCAAAAAGAAATGGATCGTGAAATGAATCGCCTGTATCAAATAAAAAATTCCGGGCTTCTTCAACATCGTCCAAGTCCCGGTTGATTAATAGTTTCGCCACAAGCGAAGGTACTTTTAATTCATTTGCCAATTCTGATATTTTATGTTGATCTGATTCTGTCATCATCCAACGTGTTTTTGAGTTTAACATACGTTCACCCCTCAGCCTTACTCATTATACAAAAAGGAAGGGTTGGTTTCAATCTTAATAGAAGGAGGGTTTTTTCTTATACAATAAAAAAACAGCCTGGTGGCAAAACCACCAAGCTGTTTACTCTCCCGTTTCCCCTACTGAGCCGGGAGCACTCTTTTTCAAAGGGACTTTTTCTGCCTTTTCTTTATGCATACCTTCAGCTTGTTCTTTTAACAGTAAATTTTCTTTCTCCAAAGCCTTTACTTTTCGTTGGACGACGAATAATCGAAACAGTCCAACCGAGCC
This sequence comes from Bacillota bacterium, assembly GCA_051750565.1. Lineage (GTDB taxonomy): Bacteria > Bacillota > Bacilli > Bacillales > Bacillaceae_B > Rossellomorea. Next base: position 346,960 of record JBNJJV010000003.1, read on the forward strand.
GATAATGATTCCCCCCATGAATACAGATCCGAGTATGACTAATATAAGAGGCCAATCAGCTTCACCAAAGAAATAATTGACGGTGACAGGATCTACATTGATGACAGCGAAAACGGAAACCACCAATGCAAAGAAAATACCTAATAATAATGTCCACTGAAATTTCATCGGATTCCCCTCCTTATGATAAGTCTATTTGTTCATCCCTTTCTTCAGAATCCGGATTATACGGATTAATATGAATGAACACATCATTCACATTGGATTCTTCAAGAAGTTTCTTCTTCACCTGCTTCCCGACGCGATGACCATCCTCGACAGTCATATGCGGATCTACACTGATTTTCAAATCAATGATAACGTAATGCCCATGTTCCCTGGCATGGAGTTCATTGATTTCCTTCACCTCAGGGACAGAGTCCACCATTTTACGAAAGGGTACGATATCCTCCTCGTGCATTACGTGATCCAGCGTATTATGTATGGATTCAGCTCCCAAGTGCCAGGCCATCCTGAGGACAAGGAGTGAAACAAAGATACCGGCTACGGGATCTGCGTATACAAGCCAGCTTATATCGAATTTCCCTCCGAGGATGGATGCGGAAATCCCGACAAGTGCCGCAATGGATGAAAAGACATCTGAACGATGCTCATATGCATTGACGATCAAAGCATCACTCTTTATTCTTTTACCCAATCGATATTTGTATTGAAACATTGCTTCCTTCACAATAATGGAAAAGATGACGGCATAGATAGCAATCGCTGTTGGAGGTGTTAAAGGATGAAAGAAAGATTCTATGGACGATTTTCCAATCTCAATCCCTACTAAAAACAATAAGACGGCCACAATGATTGCTGCTATGGACTCGGCCTTCCCGTGCCCATATGGATGATCCTGATCAGGAGGCTGCTTAGCTGCACGTAATCCGATAAAGACGGCGAGAGACCCTGCAACATCCGAGGCAGAGTGAACGGCATCTGCAATCAACGCTCTACTATTTCCTAATGTACCGGCTCCCCACTTAATAACCGCCAGTACAATATTCCCTACAACACCAATCATTGCAGCTATTTCAGCTTTCCTAAAACGGTCTTCATGATTCAACGGTGTCGCCTCCTTTCAACTATTAGTATTGTAACCCAATACCGTAAAAAAACAAAAAAAGACAGGTCCGGGGAGAAGCTCTCCCCGGACCCATTCATACTCTTATACTTGTGGTTCGTCTGACCACGTTTTCTTTTCTTTCACGGTTTTGATCGTACCTGTTTTCTTCAGTTCTTTCTTCTTCAACACCAGCCAAACTTGAGAGGCAATGAATACAGAAGAATACGTACCTGAAATCAACCCGACCAATAAGGCAATGGAGAAGTTACGAATGGACTCACTACCAAAGATCATGAGAGCCAGAACCGTAAACACCACCGTTAATACGGTATTCACCGAACGCCCCATCGTTTGTCTGATACTTTGGTTCACGACATCTTCTATATCTTTATCCGTTTTCAGTCGACGCTTCTTATGAAGGTTTTCCCTGAGCCGGTCAAAGGTAACGATCGTATCATTTATAGAGTAACCGACAATGGTTAAGACCGCTGCGATAAATGTAAGATCTACCTCAAGTCTTGTTAAACTGAAGAAGGCAATGATAAAGAATGCATCATGCAGGAGTGCAAGGATCGCACCGGCTGCCATTCTCCATTCAAAGCGGAATGTCACATAGATGACAATCCCGATCGATGCGATTGCAACAGCGATCATCGCATTTTTAGCAAGCTCTTTCCCGATAACAGGTGAAACGGTGCTGATGCTTGGTTCCGCTCCGTACAGTTCATTAAATCGGTCCTTTAATGCGGCGATCTCATCTTTGTTTAAATCTTCCGTATAGCGAACGACGGCGATATTCCCATCGTCCCCTGAAATCACGACATCTTCAGAAGGCAAATCAAGCTCTGTTAATTCCTCTTGAATTTCTTCTGTCTTTAAGCTTTGATTGGCAAGGATTTCCATACGTGAACCACTCACGAAGTCGATCCCTAAATTCAATCTGAATATAGCCAGGATGATGATTCCCGCCGTAATCAGGATAGCTGATAATCCGAAGAATTTTTTGCGCTGTGCAGCAAAATCAAAGCGATCGAAACGAGTTGGCAGATCCAGCGTATCGTAATTTTCCGCCAGGTCTTTGATTTCGTTTTGGCTCACACCGAACCAGCCTGGTTTTTTATTAAAGAAGCGGCTGTTTACCCACAGTCCAAGTAATAAACGTGAACCCCATACAGCTGTAACGAAGCTTGTCAGGATACTGACAATCAGCATCGTTGCAAATCCTTTTACGGAGCTTGTTCCATATAAGAATAGTACTGTTGCTGCAAGGATCGTTGTTACGTTAGCATCCAATATCGTTAAGAATGAAGATTTATTACCCGCTTGGAAGGCTGAACGAATCGGCTTTCCAACGCGCATTTCTTCTTTGATCCGTTCATAGGTGATGATATTGGCATCGACGGCCATACCGACCCCAAGGATGAGTGCTGCAATTCCAGGGAGTGTCAGGACCCCATTCATTAAATCGAAAATCAATAGAATTAAGTAAATATAAGCTGAAAGTGTAATCGTAGCAATCAGGCCCGGGAAACGGTAATACGCAATCATGAATAAGAAGATGATCGCAATCCCGATGATACCGGCAGTGACTGTTTTATCAAGAGCCTGCTGACCGAACTTTGCCCCGACAGAAGTTGAATATATTTCATCCAGCTTTACAGGGAGTGCTCCTGCATTCAATAAGGAAGCAAGATTCTGAGCACGCTCAACAGTGAAATTCCCTTCAATGATGACTTCATCGGAGTTTATCGGCTGTCTTACAGCGGGATCAGACAAGAATTTCGGATCTTCTTTCCCCACTTCAGCTTGATAAGAATCTTTTCCTTCCTCGAAATCCAACCAGATCACCAGCTGATTTTGAGGAGCCATTGCTGATATTTCCTTTGTCAATTCATAGAATTTTTCACGATCTTTTAATTTCAAGGAAACGATTGGATTGTTCTTGTCATCGAAGGTTTGCTTCGCAGAACCGGATGCAAGATCCGAACCATCCAACCGGACTTTATCATTTACGTCGCGGAACGACAGGTTGGCTTGAGTGGACAAGATTTCTCTTGCTTCGTTTTGATCTTCCACTCCTGCTAATTGAACACGGATCCGGTTTCCATCTTCAATTTGAATATTAGGCTCACTGACACCCAATACGTTAATACGCTTGTCCAATGCATCGGCTGTATTGGACACCGTTTCTTTCGTAATTTCCTGACCCTTCTTAATCTCTTGAACTTCATAAAGAACTTCAAATCCGCCTTGCAGGTCCAATCCTAATTTAATGTTATCGACAATACTTTTCGTTGTTCCTCCCATAGTACCTGCAAGTAATACCACAAGTATAAAGAAGGCAATTATTCGGCCACGCTTTACCATTATGTATAGATCCTCCTTGCCGTTTTAAAAACCATACGAACTATGTGCTTCAAAAAGTAATATAATTCCTGAAATCTTCGGGCATTCTCATTATCTACGAGAAAGAAAAAGGTGTCAATTTCTTTTCGGGCTATTTTCCGTGCTTATTAGGACGAAGAAGTTCGTTCAACTCATCTTCATTCACATCTGCGAACCAATTGGGAGACCTGTATGCTTCAATCGTTTCAAAGCTCATATACTCCCCGGGTTTAACCGTTAACACATCACTCACTAACTGAAAGAATTTCACATCCGTTTCGGGTTTCTTCCATTTTTTCTTCGTTAAGTAGGACCAAAGTCGGCCGACATCTGCTTTTCCATAGCCAAGAATTTCAAATTCTTCTACTTTGCTTATTAGTGCTGGTTCTAACGATTCATAGAAACGATCATAAGGATGCTGATTATTCTTCATTCCCCGTTCACCCCATCTGGGCTAAATATAGCCGGAATTGTTCACTACTTGTCATGCTTTGTCCACCCTTGTGCATATACATCATTGTATACGATAATACCAATTTTGAGAAGGCAGGGAATTTTATGTCAAAATTTCTTAAGGGCACTATGATCTTAATGATGGCAGCCTTTATTACTAGAATATTAGGGTTTGTAAACCGGATCGTCGTTGCAAGATTCATCGGTGAAGAAGGCGTCGGTCTTTTTATGATGGCTTTTCCGACCCTGATCCTTGTCATCACCATCACTCAACTGGGCCTTCCTGTAGCCATCTCAAAAAATGTGGCTGAAGCTGAATCCAGGGGAGATATCCGGAAGGTCAAAAAAATATTGGTGGTTTCCTTATCGATCACACTCGGGCTTTCCATCATCTTCACCCCGGCTCTCATTCTGCTTGCTCCCTACTTGACCGAAGCTTTATTTACTGATGATCGAATCTATTATCCCCTGGTTGCCATCGCTCCGATCATTCCGATTGTAGCGATTTCCTCTGTCATCAGAGGCTATTTCCAGGGAAGACAGAACATGAAGCCATCTGCATATTCTCAAGTCATTGAGCAAGTGGTCCGGATTACGTTGATAGCCGTCTTAACGAAAACCTTTCTTCCATATGGGATTGAATATGCAGCCGCAGCTGCAATGGTAGCATCCGTATTAGGGGAACTCGCATCTCTACTTTACCTGTTCGCCAGCTTCAAATTAAAGAAAAAGTTCAAAATTAGACGAAATTTCTTCACCTCGATCCGAAATGGACGGGAGACGTTTAATGAATTGATGGGTGTGGCCTTGCCTACAACCGGGAGTAGAATGATTGGGTCGATTGCCTGGTTTTTCGAACCGATAGTCGTGGTCAATAGCTTAGCCCTTGCTGGAGTGGCGGCCGGAATGGCAACGAAACAGTATGGATCTCTTACAGGGTATGCCCTACCTCTCTTGTTTCTTCCGTCATTCATTACACTCTCATTATCTCAATCTCTTGTACCTGCCATAAGCGAAGCCAACTCTCAAAAAAACTTCACATTAATTGAGCATAGGCTTCAACAGGCTCTGAGATTCTGCTTGATTACGGGTGGTATATCCGTTGTCATCCTTTACGTCTATGCCAAGCCTCTTATGCAGGTGATGTACGGAAGCGAAAGTGGTGCAGGTTTCTTAATGATCATGGCCCCTTTCTTTATATTTTATTATTATCAAGGGCCCCTGCAAGCTGTTCTCCAAGCTCTGAACCTGGCAAGAGCCGCAATGATCAACAGCTTAATAGGTGCCGTGGTAAAAACCGGTGTCATCTTCATTCTTGCCTCCCAACCCGCGTTTGGCATCAATGGGGCAGCTCTCGGGATTGTAACAGGATTTATGCTCGTCACCATGCTTCATTTCATGACCATCCTTAAATATATCCCGATGACGATTTACTTAAGGGATTACTTAAAGATCGGCTTCGTACTGATTGTCACAGGATTATGGGCTCATTATTCGTATCTATACTTATTTAGCGGTGAAGGCCTGGTGTTCCGCTTATTAATTGGAGTCATGTCTTCAACGATTGTATACCTTCTCCTCTCCATCGGTCTTAAGCTTATCGTGAAAAACGACCTTGCGCGCATTCCATTCATCCGCCGATTTATTACAGTATAATCATCACACATAAAAACTCCTCAACATGTTGTTGAGGAGTTTTTACATGAACGGTAACAGATCCTGCATTTTAAAGATTAATGATTTTTTTCGTCAATATAGAATTGCCCATTCTGAAAGCTGCAGAATGAAATCTCTTGTATATTCTTAAAGCCTCTATCCCTCATTTCCTTTCGTAACCAGAAAACCGTTTTCCCGATCATATCCAGATGAGTGGTTTGGACCTGCCCATCTAATATCAACGGCAAAGTCAGGGACTGAGATGCTTGCTCCTCATCATCTTTTTTTAATACAGATAATTTACCTGAAGGTTCCAAAATTGCAAATTCGACATCTGCCAGATTAAAGATATCTTTTTCTCTTAATTGCAGAAGTAAATCATCATAGTTATACCTCTGTTTTTTCATCACCTTATCATCGATTATTCCGTTATGGATGATAACGGATGGTTTCCCATCTAACAGTTCACGAAACGGTTTGGATCGCAGGGAAAACCATGCAAATACGATTTGTATCATCACAATGACCCCCATTGGAAGCAACGTGTGGATGATGGGGTCCTTAGGTTGCTCAATGGCCATGACAGCCATCTCGGCAATCATGATAAAGACCACTAAATCCAGTATGCTTAGTTCACCGATCTCTCTTTTTCCCATGATTCGAAAAATAAAGATGATCAAAAAATAAAGAAAAAGAGTGCGTATAATAATTAGGAAATATTCCTCCACTACTTTTCCCCCTCATACATTCGTCTTATGTAGTATCGACAGTTAGAGAAATTTAATGGGAGGAATATTTATCCACCTAAAAATGGCTGAATATATTTGAAATACACATAAATCGTTGAAACAGCAAGGGAAATCAACGTCACGGGTACACCAATAAGTAAATATTGATAAAACTTGATATGTACATCTTCTTTTGATGCCAGTCCTGCAATCACAAGATTTGATGAAGAACCAAGCAATGTACCGTTCCCGCCTAAACAAGCACCTAGAGCCAACGACCACCATAATGGATCCATATTGACCATACCGAATTCACCAAATTCCTGGATGACCGGAATCATGGCAGCTACAAATGGAATGTTATCTACAATGGCAGACAATATACCGGTCCCCCATAAAATGACGAATGCCGTTTTCTTCATATCTCCATCTGTTAACCGCAAAATTTCACGGGCGATTTCATCTATGAAGCCTGCCTCTTCGATCCCTCCCACAAGAAGGAATAAGCCCATAAAGAAAAACAGCGTCCCCCACTCCACCTCTTTTAATATCGATTCTGGAGGATGAATTTTTTCGAGAAGCAGCATTAACAGAACCGCCCCGGCAAGGGAGACGGTCGTTACATCGAGATGAAACATCGGATATAAAGAAAAGCCGACCAACACTAGGCCAAGCACAAACAGGGACTGAAGGAGCCCCCTGTCTTTCTTTAAATACTCCTCTGCCTTAATTCCTTTAAGAAGTAATTTCCTGTCTTCCTTTACGTGGAGGACTTCTTTGTATAGGACACACATGATGATTAACGTAACAATATAAACCAGCAAAACGACGGGTAATAAATTTTCAATAAATGCATTAAACGTAAAGTGTTTAACCGCCTGACCGATCATCATATTAGGTGGGTCGCCAATCAAAGTCGCCGTTCCCCCAATATTACAAGCGAGGATCGTCATAATCAGAAAAGGAATGGGAGGAAGTTCAAGTAACTTCGTAAGTTTAAAAAGGATTGGTACTAGTAACATGGCAATCGTTACGTTAGCCAAAAAGGCAGAGCCAATCGCCGCCAATAAGGAAAAAAGGGTCAGAAGGGCCAGTCCATTCCCATTCACCCATTGTGCAAACCGGATGGCAATATACTCAAAGAACCCCGTTTTACTCGTCAACGTCACAATTAACATCATAGAAAACAACAGAGTGATGGTTTTCCAATCTATATACGTAAACAACGCCTTCTCAATTGGAAAAGCCCCGATTAAAAGCATGGCAACACCGCCTGCCATGGCAGCCAATACCCGGTTCCATTTCTCAGTCATCAGCAGGATGTATACAGAAACAAACACAATCAACACGATTATCGGAGACATGGTCACAGCCCCTCCTTCTCCAGGAAGTTTCATACTAGTCTATGAGGCTTGACCATGAAAAATTTCTAGTCTTTTTCAAGGGATGGATGAATATGCTTGTACTATCACATGAATAAAATTTAATGAGTTAGAAGGGAGAGGACCATCATCGAGGCGAAAAAAATGGGAGGTGCCGTTCTATACGGGACAACAACCATATTTGTCATAGCGATTGTCGCAAGCTTATTATTCTCTTTGCTGCTTCGGTTTACAGAACTGACTGAAAGCTCCATCACATTATTTGTCACCATCATATCGTTTCTGTCTTTATTTGTTGGCGGATTTATGTCTGGTGGAAAAGGAAAAACAAAAGGATGGGTTCTCGGAGGATCAACCGGGCTCATTTACACCCTGGTCATCTTCTTATTTCAATACCTCGGGTACGATAGTCTGTTTTCAATAGAGCAGCTTATCTATCACGGCTGCTACATCCTCACAGCCATGATGGGGGGGATCCTCGGGGTGAATATGAGTGGTGGAAAAAGGGAGAATTAGTCCCCTCACCAAATAAATAAGGGTCCCTCCCAAAGTGCCTTGGCACAATGATGAGGAACCCTTTTTTATTATACTTGATCTGCTCTCACTACTTCTCTGATCGCATTACGATCATATGTAAGACGGCTACCGTCACCACATAGAATGACTACTTTTCCTTCTTCGATAGCATCGATCGCACCGTGCAATCCACCGATCGTGATGATTCTATCACCCTTGGCAAGCTCATTTTGCATTTTTGAAACGGCTTTTTGACGCTTTTGCTGAGGACGGATCAGTAAAAAGTAAAACAGAACGAACATTAATATTAAAGGTAAAATTGTTCCTAAACTTCCTCCCATTCTTTTCCCCTCCTTTCAATTATCTATTTATGGTTTAGCTTTAGAAGTTTTTCGCATCAGGCCGGTTGAATCCGTATTGCTCGAAAAATTCTTCTCTAAAGTCTCCTAGACGATCTTCACGAATCGCTTGTCTGACTTGCTCCATTAATTTTAACAGAAAATGAAGATTATGATAAGTCGTAAGGCGAATTCCGAACGTTTCGTCACATTTAATTAAATGACGGATATACGCACGGCTATAATTTTTACATGTATAGCAATCGCAATTCTCATCAATCGGTCTGAAATCCCTTGCGAATTTTGCGTTTTTCACAACCAGACGGCCTTCGCTTGTCATAAGTGTCCCGTTACGGGCAATACGGGTTGGAAGCACACAATCAAACATATCAATTCCACGAATCGATCCATCAATAAGGGAATCAGGAGAGCCGACACCCATTAAATAACGAGGTTTATCAGATGGCAGGTGAGGCGTCGTGAAATCCAGTACCCGGTTCATGACGTCCTTCGGCTCCCCGACAGAAAGGCCTCCCACAGCATAACCAGGGAAATCAAGGGAAACGAGATCACGGGCACTTTGTTTACGAAGCTCTTCATACTCCCCACCTTGCACGATTCCGAATAATCCTTGATCCTGCGGTCGCTGGTGTGCAGCTAAGCATCGTTCTGCCCATCTGGACGTACGCTCTACAGAACTCTTCATATACTCATATTCTGCTGGATACGGCGGACATTCATCAAAGGCCATCATAATATCAGAGCCCAGGGCATTCTGAATATCCATCGCTTTCTCCGGACTAAGGAAAAGCTTATCTCCATTCAAATGATGACGGAAATGCACACCCTCTTCTTCAATCTGACGAAGCTTACTTAAACTGAACACCTGGAATCCACCGGAATCAGTCAGGATGGCACGGTCCCAGTTCATGAATTTATGAAGGCCGCCTGCTTCCCTGATAATCTCGTGTCCGGGGCGTAACCATAAATGGTACGTGTTACTTAGAATGATCCCGGCATCCATTGATTTTAAATCCTCTGGAGACATGGTCTTTACTGTAGCCAACGTCCCAACAGGCATAAAGACCGGCGTTTCAAATGAACCATGTGGTGTATGTACACGCCCAAGTCTCGCTCCCGTTTGTTTACATGTTTTGATTAATTCATATTTAATTGCAGTCAACGTGCGAATTCTCCTTCCGATTTCCATAGTGGTTAACATTATTTGTCCCCATGTATATTACTTAGGCTGTTTTAGTAACATTGTTGATAAGCGAGTAGTGGTTGATTTCCACTCCAGGATGCTCGCTTTCCGCGGGGCTGGCGGTGAGCCTCCTCGGCGCAAGCGCCTGTGGGGTCTCACCTGTCCAGCTATTCCCGAAAGGAGTCGAGCACCTTCCGTTCCAATCAACTTCTTGGTAAACCCATTACGTTTACAAAACCTATATCAAAAACAACGACTTTTTGTTAAAGAGAGCCATTACTTAATAAACATCGCATCTCCAAAGCTGAAGAAACGGTATTGTTCTTTGACGGCCGTTTGATAGGCATGCATCACGTTTTCCTGTCCCGCAAAGGCACTGACTAGCATGATCAGGGTCGATTTCGGTAAATGGAAATTGGTAATTAACCCGTCGATCCCTTTGAACTCATATCCAGGATAGATGAATATATTGGTCCAGCCGTTCTCTTCCACGAATGTCCCATGCTTCGTTGCAATGGTTTCGAGGGTACGTGTTGACGTTGTTCCGACTGTTACGATTCGCCCTCCCTTTGCTTTCACATCGTTCAATAGACGGGCGGTTCCTTCAGATACCTGATAGAACTCAGCATGCATATCATGTTCCTCGATCGTATCGACGGAAACCGGTCTGAACGTACCCAGCCCCACATGAAGGGTAATAAACGCAATGTGTACACCCTTTGCTTTCAGTTCTTCCAGCAGTTCTTCCGTAAAGTGAAGACCGGCCGTCGGAGCTGCCGCTGACCCTCTTTCCCTTGCAAATACGGTTTGGTAGCGGTCCTGCTCTTCCAATCGCTCGCGAATATATGGAGGAAGGGGCATTTCTCCCAATTCATCAAGAACCTCATAGAAGATCCCTTCGTAATGGAATTCAAGAATCCTTCCCCCATGCTCTTTTAAACCAACACAGGTAGCCCTTAATTTTCCGTCTCCAAAGATAATCTCTGTACCGATGCGAATTCGTTTCGCTGGCTTAACAAGGGTCTCCCACTGGTCTCCATCCTCTTGTTTCAATAGAAGCACTTCAATATTGGCACCCGTATCTTCTTTTTGTCCAAAAAGACGTGCCGGTAGTACTCTTGTGTCATTTAAAACGAGACAATCCCCTTCGTGAAGGAAATCCACGATATTTTTAAAATGGAGGTGATCTATGGATCCATCCTTTTTATCCAACACCATCAGTTTACTCTCGGAACGATTCTCCAGAGGAGTCTGGGCAATCAGTTCTTCCGGTAAATGAAAATCAAAATCTTCTACTTTCACAATTTGTCACCTAGCTTATTTAAATCTCACCCATGATTCCTATTTAAATCGCCCAATTAAATATAAGACAACGGAAAGTATAACACTTAACAGAATAGAAGTCATAAGTGGAAAATAAAATGTTGTGTTTTCTTTTTTAATAATAATGTCTCCAGGAAGCTTACCTATTTTGATAAATTGCATCAGGAATCCGATAATAAGAATGATTCCACCTATAATCATTAGTAACTTAGGCAATCCAGTCAATTGTTTGGCACCTCCATCTGGAAATGTTCATACACAAGATGAGTGACGATCCTCCCTCTTGGAGTCCGTTGGATAAATCCAATTTGCAAAAGGTACGGCTCGTATACATCTTCAATCGTGTGGGACTCTTCCCCGATACTCGCGGCTATTGTATCAAGTCCTACCGGCCCGCCTCTAAAGCGCTCGATGATGCCCTTAAGAAGCTTATGGTCGATATGATCAAGACCCAGTTTGTCTACTTGAAGAAGCTCGAGGGCTTCCCTTGAAAGGTTGGTCGTAATATCCCCATTGCCCTTCACCTGAGCAAAATCCCTCACCCTTCGGAGTAACCGATTGGCGATACGTGGAGTCCCCCTCGACCTGCGGGCCAATTCTTCAGATGCAGTCGCTTCGATCTTTGTATTTAAAATCGCGGCTGTCCGCTGAACAATTTCATTCAACTGTTCCTCATTATAATATTCCAAACGGCATAAAACTCCAAATCGGTCACGGAGAGGGGCTGATAATGCACCGGCGCGGGTCGTCGCTCCCACGAGGGTGAAAGGCGGAAGGTCTAAACGAACAGACCGGGCACTCGGACCATTCCCTATGACAATATCTAAACAAAAGTCTTCCATTGCCGGATAAAGAACCTCTTCGATCGCCCGTGGCAAACGATGGATTTCATCGATAAACAACACATCACCAGGTTCCAGTGCCGTCAGGACGGCAGCTAAATCTCCCGGTCTCTCAATAGCAGGGCCGGATGTGGTGCGCATGTTTACGCCCATCTCATTTGCAATGACAGCAGCGAGGGTTGTTTTCCCCAATCCTGGTGGGCCGTAAAGAAGAACATGATCCAGGGTTTCCTGACGCATCTTTGCCGCTTCAATGAAAACCTCCAGATTATGCTTTACTTTATCTTGTCCAATATATTGTTTTATTGTCTGAGGACGCAAGGAATATTCAAAGGAATCTTCATTTAACTCTGATTCGCCTGATACGATTCTTTCTTCCATCCAGACTTCCTCCCTTCATGGAATCCACTTATTTCAATAGGAGCTGAAGAGCTTTCCTGATGATTTCGTCTGATGTGTGCCCTTCTCCTTTTAACTTTGGAGTGATTTTCTTGATTTCACGTTCAGAATAGCCAAGGGCTTTAAGTGCAAGAATCGCTTCATCAAATGCCTCATCCTTCCCTGAGGAGACTTCAGACCCCTCTGGATTTGAGAATAAACTTGGAAAATAATCAGGTACAACATCCTGAAGCTTCCCTTTTAAATCCAGGATCATCTGACGTGCTGTCTTCTTACCCACACCGGGAAACTTCGTCAAGAAACTCTCATTCTCTTCTTCAATGGCGGTGATTACCTGCTGGGGGGCACCCGAGGCCAAAATCGCTAAAGCTCCTTTTGGACCAATTCCCGAAACATTTAATAGTTTCATAAATAGCAATTTTTCTTCCATTGCAAGAAAGCCATAAAGGGCAATAAGATCTTCACGCACATGCTGATATGTAAAAATCTGAATCTCTTGATTTTGATATTTAGAATAAACAAACGGATTCGCCGTATACAACTGAAATCCGATTCCATTATTCTCCACCACTACGTACTCGGGACCCACTTGAGTCACTGTCCCTTTTATATATTCATACATCTCATTCTCTCCTTGTTCCCACTATCACTATTTATCTAAAGTCTTTCATACCATGTTAAAAAGTCATATAAAACCTATTGTATCATATCACTATTTGAAGTGATGGGAAAGAGAGACAAAAAAGAAACACTTGTTCTATTTTTATCAGATTGTGAAAAGCTTGGGCAGGGAAAAATTCAACGATAAAAAAACCAGTGGCATGTGCACTGGTTTTACACTCACTTATTTAGGGACGGAGTACGCTTTAAATTGTTCGAGTACCTCTTCATATTCCTGCTTCGACTTAATGGGGATGCCCTTGACTAAATCATCATGCCGTTTACTTTCGAGCTTCTCTACATCGATCGGGAAGAAGGATTGAATAATCTCTGCCTGTCCCGGTTTTCCATTAAAAATGGATAAAACACCATTATCCGATATACCGAAATATCCATTTGTCTTTAGGAGAGGGGATATATCATCCATTTGTTTTTGAAACACGATCTGTTCTTCCGTCATATCCACTAGCTGCCAATCCTCGTATGCAGCCCAGAAGTCTTCCATGCTCCAAATCGTTTCCTGCACAATTTCCTCACTGACCTCACCATCCAGATATACTCTTTCCAGTATCACCGTGATTGTGTGGGCGGATGCAACCTCTGCCGGTGTTTCATTCAGCTCGCCTCCATCAGCAGCCTGCTTCTCTTCTGTATAAAAGAATGTGAAGTAAAAAGCACCTATTAACAACATCACCATAAACACGATTCGAACCTTAATCGTCATCGTGATCACCTCGAACTTAAATTATGTAACGCTCTATCCACTAGTCTTGCCAAACCATGATAAGAATATCCAGTCTGAAGTGAATTATTTTAGGGACGGACCTCAGAAAGTGAAATAAATTACCCATCACCTATTTTACAGAAGAAAGTAGGAGTTGATTTCCGCTACAGGATGCTCGCTTTCCGCGGGGCGGTTTGTTTTAATAAATCCTAAAATAAAAGCAACCTCTAATAAAGAGTAATGTGGTTGATTTTCGCCTATGTTGTAGAAATCGGCAAAGAAATCTTCTAAAAAGCCTGTTTTCAATTAAATGTATTATCAATTTTAAGCTCTGTCTTGAAATTTCCCCTCACCATCTGCACACACCGATTGACAGAGCCAATGGTAGAGCTTATGTTACAAAACAACAAACTTTGAGAAAAGAACAAAAAAAAGACTACCAAAGAGATTGAACTCTTTAAGTAGTCTCACCCTTCTTACTCATTGATACGGTGCTTTACTGACTTAAACATATCGTGCATATCAAAGTTAATTCCTTCTCTTGGGCCGCCGTCACGTAAATCATTGTCAATGTTTCTGACTCGACTGAATGTACCTTCATCGGTCACGACCGAAACCGTTCTTCCATGAAGATATGGCTGTACGGCTTTTTTCACTCTGGTTTTCGTTTCTTCTATCTTGCTATGGTCATCAAGCTCTACAGCAATCAAGACATCAGAACCATAAGCTACCGCACGAACGTCACTGACATTTTCAACTTTTCCTGTGACATCGCCAATTTTCTCAGCGAGGTCACCTTCATAAGCTGTATAATAAGATCTCTTCGCATTTCGCGTATTATCATCTAAATGACCGTGATAATTCGCATCACCATGGCTCGCGCGGCCGTCTTGGGCCATGAAATTCTCGTCATAGTTAGCAAGTGGTCTTGAAGGATTTTGAGGATTTCCATTTTCATCCTTCACTTGAAGGTAATCACGTTTCTTTTGACGGATATCCTGCCCTTCTTTCCCAACAGAATGATCATACATTTCAGTTAGAGGTCCGTCCCTCTCATCTCCCTTATCTCCCCCGTGGCCTTCGTTTGAATAGAAGCCGAGGGGCTCATAGGAGTCTGTATAGCGATCTTGGGCTTCTTCTTCTCCACTATTACATGCAGCAAGGCCCAATGTCATGACGGCTGTTAATGGTACCATGAATAATCGTTTATTCAATGGTGATTCCTCCTTCAACCCATTACTTGAGCATATTTTGTGCTCACCAATAGGTTGTGAAAGCATCTCACCTTTCATTCGGGTCAAAGTTTGGAGACATCTCCTACAATTGGGTATTGATCCTTTTCACTTCTCCATGCAGCTCTTGATTGAATTGCATTCGTTGCGAAAATTGATGAAGGGTTAAATTGATTAAGTAACCCCACACACGCTGTTTATAAGATTGATCTTCACGGATGAATCGATTCCACTCTCGAAACACATCTGATGGATACATTAAACCAAGATAAAAAATGAGCTCATCCTCGTATGATTTGAATGGTGTCAGGCGTTTGACGTCACTTAGAGACCAATTTAAATATGGTAAAATCCGGTTACAAAACTGCAGGTCATCTGTTAACTCTGTAGAAAGTGACATTAAATCAAAGTCAATCATATACACCATCCCGTTCTTTCCTCTTAAGAAATTATGATGTGCTACATCTCCATGAGTAATGCATTTTCCATGCTCATCGATGTCGATTGATTTTAATTCTTTCAGTGCCCACTTCCCCCATTCTAAATACGTATACAAATAATAAGGTTGAATGAAGGCTTGCAAATAGGGAAGATTATATTGAAACTGTATCATTCGTTTTTTCCATTTTTTCAGCCATTTGTACCGTGGAATTTCAGTTGTCCATGAATCATTGATCTTTTTCGATACTGAATGAAATTTTTTCAGTACCTTTAATGCATCTTCGCGATCTTCAGGTTGATCATAACTGATGGACTGGGACGTTTCTAACCAAGTGGTAATACCGATCGGAGATCCTTCAAATAATAATATCTCCCGCTCATGAATAGGATGAAACGGCAGAACGTGATAAAACTTTTCCCTTAACAACGTTGAAATCAGCCGTTCCTGATGTAAGAATCTCAGTTGATTTGGAAATCGTTTCACAAACCACTTTCTACCATTGCTTTTGAGCTTCCATTTTCCTTCTTTTAACGTTTTAAGGGTTGCTCCGGGATCGTATAACTTAGATTGTAAAAAAGAAAGGAGACGATGTGAATAATCGTCTCCTCGTACATGCATGTTAGCCCTCAAAGTCATCGTCATTGAAGTTGGGCATGGAAAATGCTCTTGGACCAAACATTCCTTGAGGTCCCATTGGCATGCCCATTCCCTGACCTTGAGGTCCCATCGGCATTCCTTGGCCAGGCATTCCCTGCCCCATCATTCCCGGTCCGAAGCCGTATGGTTGTTGCTGCATTCCTTGAGGCATTTGTTGTTGCATCATTGGATGATGCATCATTGGCCCATACCCTTGAGGTGCACCGCATCCGCAATCACCTTGGTCGCTTGCTCCCATTACTCCGGACGGCTGACCCATTGGCATTTGACCACCCATTTGGGCTCCCATAACTCCTGATGGCTGCCCCATCGGCATCTGGCCACCCGTTTGGGCTCCCATTACTCCTGATGGCTGCCCCATCGGCATCTGGCCACCCGTTTGGGCTCCCATTACTCCTGATGGCTGGCCCATCGGCATTTGATGTCCATACATCATCGAAGAAGGGGACTCTTCTGACATTGCTCCCTGAACATGACCTCCTGGCCCCATTGGATACCCTCCTGGCATTCCACCACCATGGAATCCTGGTCCCGGCATGACAGGAGAGACTGGATAGCAATTCTGAGGATACATCATGGCCGGTGATACCTGTTGCGGCATATGAACGGATGGATAGTCATTTTCATCTGACACTCCCATTACTCCGTACGGCTGATCCATTGGGTGTTGCATTGGCATTTGCATCGGCTGTTGCATATGCATCGGCTGTTGCATCGGCTGTTGCATCGGCATTTGACCATGCGGCATGTATGGCATGACAGATGAAGACTCTTCTTCATACCCCATTTGTGGCATCATTGGCATCTGCTGCATTCCAGGCATCATGGAAGCACCCTGAACCCCGCTTCCAGGTCCCATTGGCATTCCTTGCCCCATCGGCATTCCATATCCTCCTGGCTGCATTCCCCATCCATGTGGTGGACAGAAACCTGATCCTGGCATTACCGGTGATACGGGTACACAATTATTTGGGTTAAACATAGGCTGGGTGTTCCCTCCTTGTGGTTGAGATGGCATTTGTAAGCTTTCTTCTTCTTGAATACCTTGAACGGCTTCTTGCTTCGGTTTAGGCTTTGGCTGTTCTTTTGCTTTTGGAAGTACATTAGTAGGTTTAGGCGGCGTTTGAGGTTTTGGCTTTGGCTTTGCTTGCTGCTTTGGTTGTTGCATTGGTTGTTGCATTTGCATATTCGCCATATTCATCATGTAGTAGTTGTTAATATCAATTTCCGGCACTACTGGTTGAGGCATTTTAGGTGCAAATGGCTTTTGTACTTCTTTCGGCTTTTCTTTCTTTGGCTCTTCTACTGGCATGGCCATAGGCTTCTGCTCTTTGAACGGATGCTCTGCTTTAGGCATCTCCTTCTTTGGCATTTCCTTGGAACCGTATTTGATCTGTGTCTCTTTCTTTACGGATCCGCCTGTAGTCGGCACTTTAATTTTCATGCCAGGCATGATCATGTCAGGGTTTGATAGCTGGGCATTCATCTGTTTTAACTCTTCGAAATTCACGCCATACTTCTTGGCGATCTTCCATAGAGTATCCCCTTTTTGAACAATATGGATTTTCACTCTTTTTCCCTCCTCAGGCATAAGTCTATATATCCTATGACAAGATAGGCAAATTGCTAATCATCTACATAAAAACTTATGAGTGATTCAAAAAAAATATACCGTCCCGGCGATGGGAAGGTATATTTAAGCTTGGTCGTTTTATTTATTTAACTTCATTAAGCACGGGCTAACATGCGTTCTAAAGCGAAAATCGCATTTCTTGCAGTATCTTCATCCACTTTAATGATATTTTCGGTTTTTCTCTCCATAATCTTTTCCAAGGACCATACTAAATGGGGTAAATCGATGCGATTCATCGTTAAACAAGGACACATATATGGATTTAGGGAAACAATAGTCTTATCGGGATGTTGATTGATCAGTCTTTTCACGAGATTCATTTCTGTTCCAATCGCCCAGGAAGATCCTGGAGCCGACTGGTCAATCGTTTCTATAATATATTTCGTGCTTCCATTAAAATCTGATTTTTCCACCACTTCACGGCGACATTCAGGATGAACGATGATCTTCATGTCAGGATGATTTTTCCGGATTTCGTCTATATTCTTCTCTGTGAAGTTTTCATGTACAGAACAGTGGCCCTTCCATAGGATCACTTTCACGCCATCAAGGTCTCCATCATGGATCAGCTCGTTTCTAATCGGATCCCAGACAGCCATTTCACTTAAGGAAACACCAAGATCAGCCGCTGTGTTACGTCCTAAGTGTTGATCAGGCAAGAAGAGAATCCGTTCCTTCTGCCCTAATGCCCATTCGACCATTTTGTGTGCATTTGATGACGTAACCGTAGCTCCTCCATTCTTGCCAACAAAGCTTTTGATTGCTGCGGTGGAATTGACATACGTGAGGGGAATGATTGTATCACCGAATTGTTCCGTCAGTTTGATCCATGCCTTTTCCGTCTGATAAATATCTGCCATATCTGCCATGGAACACCCCGCCCTCATGTCGGGTAAGATGACCACTTGATTTTCATCCGTTAAAATATCTGCCGTTTCGGCCATAAAATGGACCCCGCAAAACACAATGAATTCCGCTTCTTTATTTTGAGCCGATATTTGGGCAAGTTGAAGAGAATCCCCGACGGCATCAGCAAATTGGATTACTTCATCTTTTTGATAATGATGCCCTGGGATAAAAAGCTTCTTTCCTAATTCGAACTTAATTTCCCTCACTCTACTTTCCATTTGTTCCGTTGTGAGGCTTGTAATCGATTCAGGCAAAACACCCGTTTCTTTTGTTAATTCATCCAGTACCCCCATGTTCATACCCCTTTCGCTATTCTTACTCTTGCGCTGATATCAAGTGATTTCACCGAATGTGTCAAGTACCCGAGGGAGATATAATGAATACCTGTCTCTGCATAAGCACTGAGACTTTCCCTCGTGACCCCACCCGATGCTTCCGTCACGATATGAGAGGGAACAAGGGGGATCCACTCCCGGATCGCCTCTGGACTACAGTTATCGAACATAATGACATCTGCTCCGCTTTCGATCGCTTCCACTAATTGCTCCCTTGTTTCGATCTCCACTTCCACTTTCACCATATGACCAATGTGACTTTTCACCTTTTTTACAGCATTTGTAATCGATCCCTCAAATGAAATGTGATTATCTTTCAGCATGACGGCATCATAAAGGCCATTTCTGTGGTTGAATCCTCCACCGGTCCTTACAGCATACTTCTCAAGCATCCGTAATCCAGGGGTTGTTTTCCGTGTATCACACAATCGAACTCCACTGCCTTTCACCTGCTGTACGGCTCGATGGGTTTCGGTGGCAATACCGCTCATGCGCTGAATCAGATTCAGAACGACCCGTTCAGCTTGAAGGAGATCTCTTACCGTACCTCTGATTTCAGCAATCAATTGGCCAGCTTCCACCACTTCACCATCTTCAACGAAGACCTGAACGTTGACAGAAGGATCGAATAAGGAAAATCCGATTTCAACTACATCCTTTCCACAAAAGATCCCATTCTCTTTCATTTGAAGTGAAAAGGACCCTTCATCGCTCTTCGTGAACAGGATCTCAGAAGATAGATCCCCGTCGCCAAGATCTTCACGGTAAAACTCTTCAAGCATAGATTTTAGTTTCATTTTGTTCATGATATTCCACCCTCAATCGACCATCATTGTTTTGTAAAACCATTTTTCGTTTAAACCATTGATCATTATCTTCACGAGGGAAGTCTGATCGAATATGACCTCCCCTGCTTTCCTTCCGTAATAAAGCGGACTCGGTCACGAGCAAGCTTACGATCCACATGAAATATTTGTGAATCTCTTCACGTGAATTAAAATCAAGCAGCTCATGGAATGTCAGTGGCTGTGCCTTTAACCACTTCAAATGAGCGAGCAGCCCATCTTCCTCCCGAATGATCCCAACACGATTCATCATACCTTCTTTTATATCAGCAGATTGAAAGGGAGTATTCAGGGACTCCCCCTCTTTAATCTGGTCAGATGTGGAGGGGAAATGAGGTGAGGCGCTGTCTCCTTTTTGAATAAGAAATTTGCCCAGACGATCTCCGTATACCAATCCTTCTAATAATGAATTGCTTGCCAGTCGATTAGCCCCGTGAATGCCGGTGCATGCAACTTCCCCGATGGCATATAACCCGGGGATATTCGTTCTTCCCGCATGATCTGTTACGACCCCACCCATCATAAAATGACATCCCGGGGAAACTGGGATCATCCCATCCTCGATGGAAATGTTATGTTTCAAGCAAAGAGTGGAAATGGAAGGGAATTTCGCTTGGAAATCTTCTATTCTACTAATATCCAGATACACGTTCCTTCCCCTTTTCCGCTCCTTATAAATCCGTTCAGCGACAATATGCCGGGGAGCAAGTTCAAGTTGGGGGTCGACTCCCTCCATGATCCTTTTTCCCTTATCGTTTAAGAGAAGGGCTCCCTCCCCTCTTACGGCTTCCGAAATAAGACCGCATGTTCTCCCGTCCAACCAAAGCAGGGTCGGATGAAACTGAATAAATTCCATATCTGATAGCTTTGCCCCTGCAAGAAAAGCAAGTGCCATTCCATCTCCCGTCACAGCTGGATGATTGGATGTAGAGGAATATAAACCGCCGATTCCTCCTGTGGCGAGAACGACATGTGAAGCATAGTAATAGCGGATTGAGTCACTCTTATCCTTCGTTTTCACTCCACAGCAATGGCCCTTGTCATCTTTTATAAGCTCGTAAACCATTTCTCCTTCAAAGAATTCGACCTTTTCCATTGAAAGGGATTTCAACAAATACTTCACCAAATATTTCCCCGTTTGATCTCCACCACTATGCAGGATGCGATGTGCACTATGTGCTCCCTCCATCCCCAGAGAAAGACTTCCATCCTCTTTTCGATCAAATGGTGCTCCTTCATCCACCAGGGATTGTACGATTCTTTTTCCATCTGCTATGAGTTGATTCACACCATCTTCATCCTGGTGATAGCGTCCAGCTTCCAATGTATCTTTAAAATGAGCATTTACAGAATCCTTCAGTCCTAAAGGTGCCGCAATCCCGCCTTGAGCGAGGTAAGAGTTACCACTTTTGATTTTATCCTTTGTGATAATCATCACATAAAAATGATTTTGAAGCTGACGTGCCAATTGCAAGGCGGCAATGCCACTTCCTACGATGATAATATCGGTTTTTTTCATCAAAAACCCTCCTGATTATTTACAGGTGTCTTGACACATATATTTACACATATTTAAACTAATAACAAGAGTTTTTTACCAGACTCATATATTCAGACTATTTTAATAAAAGGCAGGTTACATGATGAACTATTTTGATTACGCCGCTACAACCCCTATAGATCCTGAAAGTTTACATGTGGTTCAAACAGTCAGTGAGGAGTTCTGGGGTAATCCGAGCAGTCTTCACGACATTGGCGGAAAAGCACAGCATTTACTGACTAAATGCAGAAAAAAATTGGCAGGATTGCTTGAGGTCCCACCTAAAGGAATATACTTTACCTCTGGAGGGACAGAGGGGAATCATTTAGCCCTCATCACGCTCGCACTAAGTAGACAAGAGAAGGGAAAACACATCATCATGGGTGGTGCAGAACATTCATCCCTGCACTCCTCAGTCGCTTTTCTTGAGCAATTTGGCTTTACGATTACGAAAATCCCTTTCACCTCTCAAGGATTAATTGACCTTCAAATATTAGAAGATTCGATTTCAGAGGACACGACCATTGTCAGCATCGGCCACGTCAACGGAGAAATCGGTACGATCCAGCCCCTGCACGACATTAAGAATCTATTGAAAAACCGTGACATTTTACTGCACAGCGATATGGTTCAATCATTCGGGAAAATGGACATCACTGAATTCACTTCCATCGTTGACAGTTTCACACTCTCTTCTCATAAAATTTATGGTCCAAAGGGAGTCGGTGCTCTTTATATCAATCCTTCTCTGGACGTATCTCCCATGATCCCGGGACAGACTCATGAGGACGGGTTCAGGGGAGGAACGGTGAATCTGCCAGGGATAGCGGGATTCGTGACATCCGCAAGTATGTGTCATGACTCCTTTTCAACACCGCATTTTATTCGGTTGAGAGCGCATTTCTTAACACAATTAGAAGAACAACTGTCGGGTATTTACACCCTCTATGAAGGGCCTGCATTCGCACAGTTGCCACATGTTGTCGGACTTGGGATTCACGGCCTGGAGGGTCAATGGCTCATGCTCGAATGCAACAGGCGTGGAATGGGCATTTCCACAGGCAGTGCGTGCGCGGCAGGATCACAGGATACGCCTAAGACATTGACAAGTATGGGAGTCGGGCAAAGAGCCGGAAAAGAATTCATCCGGATTTCATTCGGAAGAGATACGAGGGAAGAACACATAGAAGCATTGGTACAAACTTTTTCTGAAATCCATGCGGCTCACGTATCTTCCTTAACTTGAAGAACGAGTTGTGGTATGATTTCCTATATAAAATTGGGGACGGAGGAGATACCTTTGGCAGGAAAAAAGATCCTTGGGGATGAGAGAAGACAATGGATCCTGGATAAACTAATCACAAAACAGGCCCCTGTAACAGGTGGAGATCTCGCTAAACAGACCAATGTCAGTCGTCAAGTCATCGTAAGTGACATCACATTGCTGAAAGCAAAAGGAGAACCTATTATTGCAACCAGTCAGGGCTATCTGTACATGCCGACTTCCAACCAGGAAACGCTGATCGAACGCACGGTTGCCTGTCAGCACACGCCTGAACGATCAGAAGAAGAACTATTCTTACTTGTCGATCACGGCGTAACTGTTAAAGATGTAAAGATCGAGCATGGCGTTTACGGAGATCTAACCGCTTCGATTATGGTTTCAAACCGTAAAGAGGTAGAACAATTCATGAACAAAATTGAGGATACAGGAGCTTCCTTTCTATCGGAACTAACAGATGGAGTTCATTTACATACGTTAATGGCTCCAAATGAAGAAACGCTGGAAAAAGCAGAAAGTGCGCTTCAAGAAGCAGGATTTTTAATTCAGTCTTAATAAAAAAGGCAGATTTCTAATTGGAAATCTGCCTTTTCACTGTTCAATTATCCAATAAATAAGAAGAATACGACCCGATCATTTTTACTTTGCATCCGAGGGCTTCCATTTCACTGATTGCTCCCGGCAGTAGCACATCATCCATTTCGTGGGCCACATCAATTAAGAAGAAATAATCCCCTAACCCTGTTTTCAACGGTCTGGATTCAATTTTACTTAAGTTTAATTGCCTCCAGGCAAAGGTTGATAATACCTGGTGGAGCGCTCCTGATCGATCTTTCGGGAGAGTCACCATCAAGGTCGTCTTATCCATGGTTTTTTCCTGGGAAAGCGACAAGGGATCGGCCGTCTTATGTAAAACAATGAACCTTGTATGATTATAGGCAAAATCATGAATGTTTTCATGCAGGATCGTTAACCCGTATTTTTCAGCGGCCAACTCGTTTCCGATCGCCCCTAGAAACGCATCAGGGTTCTCACTCACGAATTTAGCTGCAGCTGCCGTACTGGTCGTTTGTTCTAAAGTGACGCCCCGAAACTGCTTATGTAAAAACTTATGGCACTGTGCCAATGCGTGGGAATGGGAAAGAATTTTTCGAATCGATTCTTCGCTATCGCTCCATTCTGGATGTATCATTAAGTGCTGCTGAATCGCGGATGTCAATTCTGCTGTAATCGCTAAATTCGCTTCATGAAACAAATAATCGACTGTAATATGTACCGAGCCTTCCAAGGCATTTTCTAATGGAACAACGGCATAATCGACCTCATTCTCTATCACCGCTTCAATGCAATCAGGAATCGTTACATGCGGCACCGTATCTTGTTCTGGAAATGCCTTCTTGACAGCTAAATCTGTAAAGGAAGCCTGGGGTCCTAAATAAGCAATTTTCACTCTACTCTTCCTCTCACTCTCACCAAATTTATTGAACATTCTAACACGTATAGCATCAAAGAGGAAGAGTTTTTTATTCTAACGAAGCAGACAATAAATATTTTTTTAGATGGCTGTATTCGTAAACGTGTTGCATAGAAGGTAGTGGTTGATTTCCACTCCAGGATGCTCTCTTTCCGCGGGGCGGGCGGTGATCCTCCTCGTCGCTGCGCTCCTGCGGGCTCTCACCTGTCCCGCTATTCCCGCAGGAGTCGAGCACCTTCCGTTCCAATCAACATCATGGTGTAGCAGTGGGGTTAACAGAAGCTAACTTAAAACAAAATTCTTCTAGAAAATAGTCTGTTAGAAAAAAAAGAAGTGTTAGGCTCCGGAGCCTAACACTTCTACTTTTTCTACAAATTCTAATCGTCTCATCTTTGAAAGTAAGTCTTCCAATCCTATCGTAAGGTCTGTCACATTTAGTGATAGTGTGACATTCGCTCTTCCTTGCAAGGGGATTGTCTGATGTATCGTTAAAATATTACAACCATGCTTGGCTGTTTCACTGAGTAAATGAGACAACGTACCTGAACGATCTTCGAGATGAAAGAATAGCGTGATGATTCTCTCCTTCACCACGGTGTGAAACGGAAACACAGTATCACGATATTTATAAAAGGCACTCCGGCTTAAATCAACCCGATGGACCGCTTCCCATACTGAGTCGGCCTTGCCTCTTTCAATCAATTCTTTCGCATCCAGGGTTTTCTTCATCGCTTCGGGCAGCACATCTTCACGTACTAAATAAAACTTGCCCTCTTGAAATTTTTTCCCCAATGACTATTCCTCCAATTGTCTAGCTGCGAGAGGCCAGGGACAAAGATTAAGCCTCTATGAAAACCTCTTAGCTTTCTATTGTGGAGCATTGCCGGTCTATATAAACCGACAATGCACTTCTGTCTGAAATAGATGAAGGATGAAACTTAATCGACAAATTCGAATTCATATTTTAACAAGCGGATCGTGTCGCCGTTTTCGGCACCACGCTCACGAAGGGCTTCATCCACTCCATACGAACGAAGCTGTCTTGCAAAACGTCTCGTAGAATCTTCCCGGGAGAAATCCGTCATCTTAAACAATCTCTCAATTTTCGCACCGCTGACAACGAATGTTCCATCAGGATCACGAGTGATTTCGAACTCTCTCTCTTCTTCTTCATGCTTATAAAGAACACGGTGAATGCCTGTTTCCTCTTCTTCATGAATAGGAAATTCAGAAGTCGTTTCTACCTTATCAGCTACCGCATACAGAAGCTCACTTAGCCCTTGACGCGTAACAGCTGAGATCGGGAAGACAGGGAAATCTTCCTGCAGTTTCTCTTTGAAAATCTCCAGGTTTTCTTCTGAATCAGGCATGTCCATTTTATTGGCAACGATGATTTGAGGTCTCTCCGTTAAACGAAGATTATATTGCTTAAGCTCTTCATTGATCGTCAGATAATCCTCATATGGATCTCTTCCTTCCATTCCACTCATATCGATCACATGAACAATAACACGTGTACGTTCAATATGGCGCAGGAATTGGTGACCGAGTCCAACACCTTCATGGGCTCCTTCAATTAACCCCGGCAAGTCAGCCATAACAAAGCTTCTTCCATCTCCTGTTTCAACCATTCCAAGATTCGGAACAATTGTTGTGAAATGGTACGAAGCAATCTTTGGCTTGGCAGCTGAAACAACTGAAAGCAAAGTTGATTTCCCAACGCTTGGGAATCCCACCAGGCCAACATCTGCAAGTAGCTTCAATTCCATCACGATATAACGCTCTTGTCCCGGCTCCCCTTTTTCAGAAAGCTCAGGAGCAGGGTTGGCAGGCGTTGCAAATCTCGAATTCCCTCGTCCACCGCGTCCACCTTTTGTAATCACTGCACGCTGACCGTGCTGCACAAGGTCGGCAATCGTTTCACCTGTATCGTCGTCCTTCACGACGGTTCCAGGTGGAACCTTTACAACCATATCTTCCGCATTGCGTCCATGCTGATTCTTACTCATCCCGTGCTCTCCACGAGGTGCTTTGAAATGACGCTGATAACGGAAATCCATCAACGTTCTTAAGCCTTCATCCACTTCAAAAATGACGTCTGCACCGTGACCGCCATCTCCTCCGGCCGGACCACCTTTAGGTACATATTTCTCACGACGGAAGGCAACCATACCGTTTCCGCCGTCACCGCCCTTTGTATAAACCTTGACCTGATCTATAAACATACTTTCACTCCTAACTTATCCGTGAAATCGCCTCATCGGGCGACTACATGAATGACAAGAACCTCTTCTTGAAGTTGTTCTATTTCTATATTTTCTCCGTTTGATCGTTGATTCTTTATCCAGTCTTCCACCATGCTTGTACTCTTTAGTATGCCTGTGAAATCAAATATAAAACGGGATTGTTCTTTTGTAATGTCCAGTAAGAGGGATAATTGATTTTCTACATTGTTCATTACATTTGATTCAAGGAATTCAAGAAACTCCTTGCACCAGTTGTAAAGCCTTCTATCTTCAAGCCCGTGTGATGACTCCGATTGAAGGACTTCAAAATCCAGCTTAATCAAATGTCTTGACCAATTATATGTTAATATCCATTCTGCCAATAATGGAAGCTTTAAGTTCGATAGCTTCGACTCATTTTGTGCAACGAGAACCATTTCCATGATGACTTGCTTCGCCCGCTCCACGCGATCAAGATCCAAGTTGCCTTTTATTATTTGCAAATCATTCATCCAGTCGTGGCGAGCATGCCTTAACGCCTCGACTACACCCCAATTTTCGCTCATAATCTAACTCCTATACTTTAAGTGCTACCTGTAAGTATATCAAAGATGAGACTGGTGCGTATATTGTTTCTGTAAAATTGGTGGGGGTGAAATGGAGATTAAGTGGGATGCTGGATTTTCAGGAATTGAAAATAAATCCTTAAATTTGAAAATAAATGGGTGGAAATTGAAAATAAAATTCAATTTTTGAAAATAAATGGATTAAAGTTGAAAATAAATCGCTTTTACATCTGCCTTTTAATCAAACACTCTCCATGTTAACCCTATTTCTCAGTAAAAGTATCTCAAATTCAGCAAAACCAGCCCCAAATTCCATATAAATTCGTCTGGAACCCCATCAAAACCCGAGCCCACACCCATATCCCTGATAAAAATAAAACTCTAACCGAAAGTCGGTTAGAGTTTTCGTTAAAGATATGCGATTAAGCTTCATTCGCAACTGGGTATACGCTCACTTTTTTCTTGTCACGACCCATGCGTTCGAAACGAACAACACCGTCGGTTGTAGCGAAAAGTGTATCATCGCCACCACGGCCGACGTTTAGGCCTGGATAAATTTTTGTACCGCGTTGACGGTAAAGAATTGATCCACCAGTAACCATTTGACCGTCTGCACGCTTAGCACCAAGACGCTTTGAGATAGAGTCACGACCATTTTTAGTCGAACCTACTCCTTTTTTAGACGCAAAAAACTGAAGGTCTAATCTTAACATCTGTTCCACCTCCTACTTTTTGAAGGTTATTTTAATAAAATCACTATAGTCTCTTTCAATCGTTTGGAGGCTGATAAGCATGCTATCTAGTAGCAGCTGAATCTTGCTCTCTGTTTCTTCCGGAAGATCATCAGGGATGACACAGAGAAGATAGCCACCATCAGAGGATTGCTCGATGGCCGGTTCTACACCGGTTAACACCATAATGGCATTAATACTGCCAAATGAAACAGCAGAAGCACCTGCACAAACAATGTCTTGCCCATTTTCGGCAAAATCAGCATGTCCATCCATAGAGAAAGAACGGATTCTTTTCTTGGAGGAACGCTCTACGTAAACGTTAATCATGTCATCACGCCTTACGCGTTGATTTCGTCAATGACAACTTTAGTGTAAGGTTGACGGTGACCTTGCTTACGACGGTAGTTCTTTTTCGCTTTGTATTTGAATACTACAAGCTTTTTCGCGCGGCCTTGCTTTTCAATTTTCGCTGTTACAGTAGCTCCATCCACTAACGGACTTCCTACTTTCACATCGTCGCCACCAACGAATAGAACTTTGTCAAATGTTACCGTATCGCCTTGTTCTGCGTTTAGCTTTTCGATGTAGATCGCTTGACCAGCTTCTACACGGATTTGTTTACCACCTGTTTCGATAATTGCGTACATAATCGCACCTCCTTATAAACTCAGACTCGCCAATGACAGGTGTTGGATTGCTCCAAGCTTTTCTACCTGTAATGAGCGGTTGTAGCACGGGTGCTACAATCAATAACATTAGAATCCTATCATAAAAATTGATGTACTGTCAATAACAATCAAGAAATTCATGTAAACTTTGTTACATGATAATAAGGATGTTCATGAGTGATTTCTTTTATTTTGATTTCTTTTCTCAACGCTTTTTCCAATCTTTGAAGGTGAACGTTCTGCTTTCCGGAAAAGACGGTTACGACTTCCCCAGTCGCTTCTACTTCAATGAGGGACCCATCCATCGCCTGCATTTCCCACAGCTCCCTTTCAAGCTGGAATGCCAACGTTTCAGGCGTCATTTCTCTCCCTGTACCATGACATACTGAACAAGGACGAGTCAAGTAGGCAGACAGGGACTGACGGGTCCTTTTTCGTGTCAATTCAAGAATGCCAAGGGATGTAAAGCCTACGATCGTCGTGCGCTGCTTATCCGATACTAACGCATCTGAAAGTGCATCCACCACTTCCTGTTTGTGGCTTTCCTTTTTCATATCGATAAAATCGATGAGAATCATGCCACTCAAATTCCGAAGGGTGAGTTGCTTCGCCATTTCTTTCGCTGCCAGTTTATTAGTTTGTAAAATGGTCTGTTCTAAATCGTCTTTACCCGTAAACTTTCCTGAATTCACATCCACAACGGTCATGGCTTCTGTTGACTCAATGACAATAAATGCTCCTTTATCGAGCCATACCACTTTCTTCAGTACGTTTTCCCATACAGAGGCAACGTGATAATGACGAAGAATATTTTCTTGGCCTTGATAAAGTTCGAAGATCCACTTATCTTTTATCCCGGCTCCGCTCATTTCTTCTAAATGAAGAAGACTATCATAGTCATCGACTACAATTCTTCCTCCACTCCCCTTTTTCAGTTGTTCATGGAGATCCTCATAGAAAGTATCCTGCCGGGATAAGAGTGAAGGACATTTAGCTCTCAGAGACACCCTTTCCAGGCTTTCATATCTAGAACGTAATGAGTGCAGCTCCCCTTGTAACACTCCTTCTCTCACATCAACGGCATTGGTGCGCATCAAAATGCCTTCTTCCGGCTCTTTCCACTCATTCCCTAAGCGTCTTAAGACCTTCCTGTTTTCAACATCCACTTTTTTAGATACCGCCACATAGTACCCTTGTGGCATGTACACAAGATGTTCCCCTTTGAGCTCGATAACGGCCGTCAATCTTGCACCCTTCGTTCCCAGCTCATCCTTCATGACCTGCACGATAATTTTTTGCCCTTCATGCACGCACTTTCCAATGGGATGAGGATCGTTTCCGGCGTGGTATGCCTCCACGTTTTGCGGAAAGTCCTTTTCATGAAGATAGCCATTTTTACCCCCGCCAATATCTACAAATGCCGCACCCAGCCCTTTTTGAACCTTGACGACTCTTCCAAGATAAATATTGCCTGTTAAGCTTTCCTCTCCAGGTTGATATGTATATAATCCAATGATTTCATTATCTGATCGGTAAACCCACCGCTTTTCCCTGCTCTTACTGTGTACAATGATTTCTTCCAAACCGAAAACCCCTTTTCCACGAAAAAAGTCATAAGAAAAAAGGGTTGATTCCAACCCTTTTACCAGTATGCCCTTACTTTATACAGTTCGTCTTCATTCGTCAATAAAGGTAGAGGAGGTCCTTCGTTTTGGCAGAGGTCATCTTTTCGGCAAAAAAGGCGTGGAGGAGCTCATTTTCATCCAGCTTCCCTACTTCAATTCCTTTTTCAAAGACAACCAGGGGATGCTTTACCCCCCGCTGAAACTTCTCCACTACTGTAATGATGGGATCTTCGCTTTCAATGGGAAGTGGCCGCAGTTCCACAAATTGATGACTCTTCCCGTAATACCGCTCTAACAAAAACTTCATAAACGCATACCGCCTCTGTTTCCAATCCACCCATAATGAAAAGTACAGGAACAAAAGAACGATCCACAGATTCAAATGAAGGGGAGCGATGATGAGTACAACCAGGTGGAACAGCAATAATAAACCAAAAGATAAGAGAAGTGTGTATTCATATGCTCTCAAATAATTAAGCTTCGTGGCTAAAAGTAAGGAAACCATTTTCCCTCCGTCTAAAGGCCAAATGGGAAGAAGATTAAACAACAACACCATCATATTCAACTGAAAAAAAAGCGAAAATGAGTCCGGGCTGATTACGCCGGTCTCCATAAGCCCCCAACCTGAGGCTATGAGCCATATGTGCTGCAAGGGACCCGCAGCCACCACCCAGAACTCCTCCCGCAAGGAACGGTTTCCATGCTCATCCATCTCCGCAACCCCACCAAAAGGCAACAGGGCGATTTTCTTTACTCTCCAGGAAAAGGAATGGGCCATCAGTCCATGTCCCAATTCATGGATCGTAATGATGAAGAGAAGCAGTATCAGTTCAAAAAAATGAGCCGTCATAATCGCAATGGCTATGACGAGCCAAAGCAAAGGGTGTACATGAAATTTTTTTAAAAGTGAAATGATATTAGTCAAATGACATCACCTGTATCGGGTCGATGAATTCATCACCCATTTTAATCGCGAAATAAAACTCTCCTGTCACATCGTTCTGACTGCTGGTGGAAACCTTGCCTACAAGAGATCCCTTCTCAATCGATTCATACTGTTTCACATCAATCGATTCGAGGTGACCATACCAGGATTCTGATTTGTCTGCATGTTGAATGACGACTGTGTTTCCCAGCTCTTCTTTCTTACCTGCAAATATAATCAAGCCTCCCTTCATCGCCGCTACATCTTCACCTAAGCCCGTTTCAAGCATGATGCCTTGTCCATTGGTTTTAAAATTTTCAACGACCTTCCCTGACGCAGGTATGGCATATTCCGAACTTTGTGCAGTAGAGGATTCTTTCTTGGTATTACTTGTTGGTAATAACGCTAATGGTTTTCCGAATTGGTCCTCATACCACGTGGAAATGGCGGCAAATTGGAATTCTGTATCCATGGTTTTCGTGACAACGGATTTCGCTTCATTGAATACAGGTGAAGGACTCTTAAACATAATCGCCGTCACTAATACCATGATTCCCGCTCCAAGTATCTTAAGCATAAAGGTTTCCTTTTTAAATAATGGATGCACTCCCTCAGGTGGCGGTCCCCCTTCAAAGCTTGACTGTCGTTCCAGTCCATAGCGCTCCTCGTCCGATGGGAGAAAGTATGAAGAGTTCTGGCCTGGATTCGTTTTCTTTCGTTTCGCTATCCGCTTACGTATTTCATCCGCACGATTCCCCATGTACACCATTCCTTTTTATAAGGTATTGTTTCATAAACGTCTGGTTCAATTCTGGATGCATCACCCCGTTCAAGAGTGATTCTATACTAAATGGTTCTATTCATGATGAGGGACAAGGGGTGTTAGATCCATATTAAAAAGAGACCCATTCGATTACATATGATTTGCTACAATGTATGACTTGTCCTGAAAGAATATTCATGGGGAGAATAAAAAAGTCCCGGCAAAACGCTCGATGCGCTTTACCGGGACTGAATTGATTCTTATGCTTTTACACCGAATAATTTTTTAATTCTTGAAAAGACTCCTGCCCGTTCTTCTTCCAGAGACTGTAACGGAACCGATTCACCCAAGATTCGTCTGGCAATATTCCGGTAGGAAATAGAGGCTTTGCTTGTTGAATCAAGAGCGATGGGCTCACCTTTATTGGAAGATTTGATGACATTATCGTCGTCGGCTACGATCCCAAGAAGATCGATGGAAAGATGGGCTGTAATTTCGTCTACATCCAACATTTCTCCGTTTTTCATCATATGATTGCGTATGCGGTTAATGACGAGTTTCGGTGGTTCAATATTTTCCTTCTCCAGCAAACCGATGATTCGATCCGCATCCCGTACAGCTGAAATTTCAGGTGTCGTGACGACAATCGCACGATCGGCACCCGCCACAGCATTCTTATACCCCTGCTCGATCCCCGCAGGACAATCAATAATGATATAATCATAGTCTTGTTTTAAATCTACTACTAGCTTCTTCATTTGCTCAGGGTTAACAGCGGATTTATCACTTGTTTGTGCAGCTGGCAGTAAAAATAGTTTATCCTCGAAACGCTTATCTTTTACCAGAGCTTGGTGTACTTTACAGCGGCCCTCTACAACGTCTACTAAGTCATAAATGATTCTGTTTTCGAGTCCCATCACCACATCCAGGTTTCTGAGGCCGATATCTGTATCAATTAAACAAACCTTTTTGCCTTGTAGAGCTAATGCTGTACCAACATTGGCAGAAGTAGTCGTCTTTCCCACTCCACCTTTACCTGAAGTAACAACTATGGCTTCACCCACATTAGCTTCCTCCTTTAAAACTAGTAATATTTGGTCTAAGATGCTTTAAAACTTGTAATCGATCCACAACAATTTGCCCCTGATCATCGACATAAGCACATTCCATTTCGTGCTCATCGTCTTCTTCCACCCGATCAGGTGCCCGGTTCAGGGAATCCCCTATTCGGAGCTGGGACGGAACCATTTTGGATGCCACAATGACTGCATCCTGGTTTCCATTGTGGCCGGCATGGGCAATTCCTTTCAACGAACCCAATATGTAAATATTCCCTCCAGCCAGCACTTTCCCGCCGGGATTGACATCGCCGACAATAAGGATGTCTCCTGACACTTCCACGACTTGTCCCGACCGAATCACGCCGGTTAGAGTTTCTATATTTCGTTCATCTATGAGTTTCTCTGCATCATTCTTTGTAATCACATTACTCCATACTTCATTCACTACTAAATTACGTTTTTGTCTTACGATCTCTTTCAACTCTTCTACTTGATCATCCGTCAGGTAGCGATTTCCTGTTTGAATATTGACCGTGAGCAGGGGAGTCCCTTCTGTTTCCCGGTAATGTGCAGACAGCTTATCGTCCAATTCCTTCTTTAACTCATGAAAGGAGCATTGATCATTGAGATGAAGAGTCAGTCCTTCTTTTGTTCCTTTTATCATCACATTTGGCTTTTTATTCATGGCGCAATTTTTCACCTCAGTCGTCTATTAAATTCGACATAAGCAGTGCCATTTCCTCTTTATATGAAAAAATTACTAATAGAATTTATTCATCCAGCCACTCTTTCCGTTTTCGGAGAAGATAGTTCCTAAGTGGAAATGCCACAACTATATAAAACAATATATTAAGGACCAATGTTGGCCACAAACGCCAGTCCACGAACTGCATAAACGTCAAATCAGTCCGTTGGATAATTAGATTGATTTGATACACCAAAAACTCTAATACGGAAAGGTTCACAAGTGAAATAATTCCCAATACAAAGAGGTTATTATGTAAAATTCTCATTATCTGGTGAGATAAAAAGATGACAAATGGGAAGAGCACTAAGTAAATGCCATTGATTTCTGTGTAATAAATATCAAATAGAAAGCCAAAGATGAAACCATAAAGCAATGCAGTGCGGTATTGATAAAACGCACAAATAAAGAACAGCACAATGATCAGAAAATGAGGAACAATGATTTTCTGATCAAACCACTCTTCATTTGGAAAAAGATGAACAAATAAACTCTCACTGTAAAAGAAGAGCAGGGTCATAAACGGAAGGAGGAGCCTACTGATCATTGCCATCCTCCTCAGCATCCGCTTCCTGTTCCGTCACACCCTGAATGTCACGGTCGATGACCATGACATGCTCCAGGTGATAGAAATCAGCAGCAGGCTTTACATATGCCGTTTGAGTCAACCCGTATTGATCCGGTTTCACTTCTTTCACTTCCCCGATGACCAGCCCCTTAGGGAATACTCCTCCCAATCCGGAGGTCATCACTTTAGAGCCTTCGTCGACTTTCATATCGTTGGAAATCCGCTTAACCAAAATTTCTTTTTTATCACTGTCGTACCCTTCAATCCACCCGTTGATATCTTGTTCTTTCCCCTGTATCACAGTGGAAATCCGGTTTTTAGTATTATTGGTTGAAATTAATTCAACAGTAGATGAAAATTCATTTACGCTTTTAATCTTTCCGATCAATCCCGCCGATGAAATGACGGCCATGTCTGATTTAATCCCGTTCACTTCTCCTTTATCAATCGTCAGGAGCTCTTGCCAGCGATCAGGATTCCTTGCAATAACGGTAGCTTGAATCGTGTTATAGGCACGGAGGTCTTCCTTCTTTTCAAGGACCGCTCTTAATTCATTATTATCTTGTTTCAGGTCTTTCACCTTTGTTTCAAGCTTCACTAATTCATCTAAACGTGTTTTCAATTTTTCGTTCTCTGTGTATGTATTTTGAAGATCTTGAACGTTATCAACAACTCCGGCAACATAATTGACAGGTTTTGAAACCAACGACTGTCCGAATCCTACCATATCTTTCACAAACTGCTCAGGCCAGCTGATACTATCACGGTCCCGCAAAGAAAATCCAATTAATCCCACCAGGACTATGACACCGACGAGCAGAATGATCAAACGCTTATTCAGGAAGAATTGTGGCATGATGTACACCTCAACCTTTTCTCATTCTAGTAAATACTATATCAAAAATCGCTTATTTTTGATATCATTCGTCAAAATATTCATGGTTGTTCGAAAAAAGATGGGGCCGACCTTAAGGCTAACCAAGCATCCTTAAGGAAACGTCCCCCATTCATTATTCATTATCTATTATTATTTCCCTCGATTTTTAAAGAGATGGATGTGGTCAAGGGCTTTCCCCGTACCGATTGCCACACAATCCAGAGGTTCCTCTGCAATAAGGACCGGCATTTTCGTTTCATCACTGATCACTTTGTCAAGATTACGAAGAAGCGCCCCGCCACCTGTCAGCACAATTCCTCTGTCCATGATGTCAGCGGCTAATTCAGGCGGTGTTTTCTCTAATGTACTCTTAACGGCATCGACAATCGTGTATACGGTATCACGAAGAGCAGATGCAATTTCAATCGCCGTTACTTCGATCGTTTTCGGTAAACCGGTCAGAAGGTCACGTCCGCGAATCTCCATTGCTTCAATTCCTTCAGAATCACCGGCAGAACCGACTTCCATTTTGATCGTCTCCGCTGTACGGTCCCCAATCATCAGGTTATACGTTTTGCGGATATAGTTGATGATGGCATCATCCATCTCATCCCCGGCTACACGGATCGACTGACTTGTCACAATCCCTCCTAGAGAGATGATTGCTACTTCCGTCGTTCCTCCACCGATATCTACGACCATACTTCCTGTCGGTTCCCACACTGGCAGGTTTGCACCAATCGCAGCGGCAAACGGCTCTTCAATCGTGTAAGCATCTCTTGCTCCTGCCTGTCTTGTTGCATCAATGACCGCTCTTTCTTCAACTCCGGTAATGCCTGAAGGTACACAAACCATGACGTAAGGCTTTCGGGAAAAAGCTCCTTTATTACGTGTCGCTTGTCTTATGTAATACTTCATCATCGTGGCTGTTGTTTCGTAGTCAGCGATTACCCCATCTTTCATTGGGCGAAGAGCCACGACATTTCCCGGTGTTCTACCGATCATGTTTTTAGCATCATTTCCGACTGCAACGATATGCTTGTTATCTGTTTGAAGTGCTACAACAGAAGGTTCGCGAACGACAATCCCTTTGCCTTTCAAGTACACCAAAGTGTTAGCTGTTCCTAAATCAATCCCTAAATCTTTCGTTCCAAACATGAATGGTATCTCCCTTTCTGATACAAATTGGCTGGTTTTTAACGTTTTATATGTGTTTTCACAGGAGAGTTGTCCAATCACTCTCTATCCTCGTAATTTTCGTCACAATAATTGTACGTTCATGCATAACGAAAAGACTCATTCCCTTGAAGAATGACTCTCTCTTTTCAATAAGCTGCGTTATATAGAATCACCATATTGTTTGTAAAAATCATAAGCTTTATTATATCGCAACCAGGAAAAAAATCATAGTGTCATAAATACCCTTTTTCCTTTAAACTGATAAACTTCTTCTCCCCTATTATAAGATGATCGAGTATATCAATACCAATGATTCGACCACATTCCACTAATCTTTTTGTCACTTCTATATCTTCTCTACTGGGAGTCGGATCTCCCGATGGATGGTTATGGATACAAATGATCGATGCCGCGGATCGTCGGAATGCTTCTTTGAAAACCTCCCGGGGGTGCACGATGGAAGCATTCAGACTTCCAATAAAGATGGTTTGCTTGTGGAGAACTTGATTCTTTGTGTTGAGGTATAAGCATACAAAATGCTCCTGGGCCAAAAATCTCATGTCGTTCATGACATAATTGGCTCCGTCTTCGGGGGAACGGATGCTATATCTGTCATCAAAAGCCAAGTTGCTGATTCTTCGACCGAATTCGACGGCGGCCATGATTTGAACCGCCTTTGCAAGGCCGATTCCCTTCGTTTTCGTAATCTCTTCCAGGGAAGCATCCTTTAATAGATTCAATCCATCAAAGTGATTGAGAAGCCGGTTGGCCAGTTGAAGAACAGATTCGGATTTGGTTCCGGTCCGGAGTAAGATAGCCAGCAGTTCTTGATTGGAAAGGCTTGCTGCACCACTTTGAATCAATCTTTCCCTAGGTCTTTCATCCTGAGGAAAATCCCGGATCAAAAGCCTGTTTTCTTCATGCTGAGGTATTGCTTTAACCATTGGTTCCTCCTTTTCGTACGTTAAGGAGTCATTCTAGTTGAAGATAGCCCATTTCAAGTAAAACGCGATTCAACCGTGAGATGGGTAATCCAACGACGGAGAAATAATCGCCTTTAATTTCTTTGACAAATTTCGCTCCGATTCCTTGAATACCATATGAACCGGCTTTATCAAAAGGTTCTTCAGATGCAATATAATCGTCGATCTCATTAGAAGTCAACTCCCAAAACGTTACATCCGTTTTTTCATAAAAGTGATTCTCCACATCACCATGCAGAATGGCAACCCCCGTGTAAACAGAATGGGTAGAACCCGAAAGCATTGTCAGCATTTCTTTCGCTTCCTCTTTGGATTCCGGTTTACCAAGAATCTGGTCATCCTTCACTACGACGGTGTCTGAACCGACTACATAGTGGGTGGGGTATTTATCCGAGATTTCTTTCGCTTTTTTGCAGGCAAGATACATCACGACTTCATGGGGCATTAAATCAGATGAAAAGGTTTCATCTACAGTGGAGCTGATAACGGAAAAAGAAAGTTGAATTTGTTGCAGAAGTTCTTTTCGACGAGGAGATTGTGAAGCGAGTATGAGGTTGGACACACCATACCAATCCTTTCAAGGTAGAAGTTGGGAGATACATGATTATACTACCAAATTCCGCCTCTTTAAACAAGTAAAAATAGAGCCTCCCCTCTTATGGTCAGTAAGCTTAAATCTGACAAAATGAGAGAGGCTCTATTTTCGATAAAAGATTATTTCCTAGAAAATAGTCTAATTCAGTCGAAATTATAATCCACTGTAAAGTTGCAGGTAGGATAATAGCTCTTCCTGAACTTTTTGGGCATCCTCCGGGGACTTCATCGCTGCCGCGAGATTCCCTGCATTGACTAAGGACTCTTTCATGGAAGCAATGGTATCTTGACCTACCTTTATTCCTTCCAGTTCCTTCACTACGGATTGAATGGTTTGAATCGTCGCTTCGTCAGGCGTTCCACCGACCATTCCACTGCTGCTCTCCTGCGCTAATGTGCTGTAGAGCCCATTTCCCTTTTCCAAAAAGGATTTCTCTTCCTTTGAAGCATTTATTCCTTTAGCTGCAAATACAAAATCTTTCGCGAAAACCTTTACCCCTTTCAATTCTGTCCCAAGTGTTTTTGCTGTTTCAAGATCTCCCGAAACACCCAATATAAGAAAGAATTGTCCATCCTTTTCGACACTTGCGTAGCTCAACCCTTTTCCTGCTAAGCTGTCCTTCATGGCATTTAGCGATTCCTTTTTAGAAAACACACCGCCTTGGAGAATCGACGTTGAGAAATCCTGTAATTCAACAGCCGATACAGACTGCTTCCCTTCCTTATTTCCTTCTGCTGTCGTATCTTGCAACGTTGCAGCAGGTGCCGAAGGAACATCTGTTGTCGTAATGACTTTAAGCGTGCCGAATCCCAGCACCGCTCCTACCACAACCGCACCAATTATGGACATTAGAAGATTAACAGAGTCTTGAAAAGGATTTTTGAAAGACTTGCGCTTCTTTTTGTTTCCTGACACATAGTTGATTTTTTTGTATTCCTTAGGAGGTTGGGCTTCCTCATCGTCGGGAAGGATCCAATCGAATCCATTGTCTTCCGCCTCTTCCCCGGCAGCTGTTTCAGACTCCCCCAACTTCCAATCATAAACAAGAAGATCTTCCTCAAAATTTGTTTTTTCACCATTAATTTTAATAGATATCTTTTTATCTTTGTCTTTTTTATTATCCATCATCGCCACCCTCCTTCATCTATTTTTTTCCATGCTATCACATCCAACAAAAAAAAGAACAAGACTTTTGTCGTCTTGTCCTAATAGGTTTTCGTCAAATTTTTTAGTTTTAGCGAATAACGTTGTCGTTCGTTTGATCAGCCTCTTTTGTAGCAGGATCAGTATATTGAATAAAAGGATTCTTTTTTAGTGACGGAGGTGGACTATCAATGGATGGTACACTGTCCTTCAAATCCGTCAATTCCGGTAAATAAAAGGCTGACGCCACTAGTTGATAGGTTATGACTTGGGTCTCCTCCCCAGTAAGGACTGGGCTCATTTCTGCCCTTCCTTCAAATACAAGATGATTCACTTCCACAATTCGTTCCAGGTTTTCTAAGGTACTAATGAATTCCTCCATGGAAAAATAGTTATCGGATTCTACCGTCATGGTAATCTGCATTCTCTTGACAGTAGAGGTGTCGTTCTCTATCACTTGCTCCTCAGAGGTTTCTCCTTGATATTGCAAAGTGGCGTCTTCATTTTGTTCAATTGAAAAAATGAAGTCTTCCTTCGCAAAGCTCATCGATTGGATGGTACTTTGAGAAAGCACCTCCGCTTTTTCAAATTGAAGGAGGAGTTGCTCTGTTAGCGGATCGACAGGGATTAGCTCTTGCATGCTTTTGGTATCTCTGTATGAATGTTTTGCGATCTCTGATGTCTTTGATTCAATCGCTGCTAAGAGCTTTTGTTCCGTTTTGAGTTCTTCCTGTTTCAGATTCAGCCTCTCTTTTTGAGGAGAAAAGATTAAGAAATAGAAGATAAGCAGAGTGAACATGCACCCGATCGTCATTCCTATTAAAAGCACTTTCTCTTTATTGTTCAGGGATGAAATCATTCTTCAACCTCCTCTTCTAGAGAGGCATCTTCTGTCTCATTTGAATCTTGAAGTTTTTCTGGATTAAGTGAAAGGGTGTACTCAACTAGATATCTCGGAACCACTTCCCTTTCATCAGCCTCTGCTTCTTCACCAGTACCTGTCGTGATTTCAAGAATTTCTGCATCTTTAATCCAGTATACTTCTTTTAAATGATGCAAATAATAAGCTGCTTCCCGGGATGAATCGAATTGTACAGAGGTATTGACCCTTTGCCTATCAGTATATTCAAAGGTTTGAATGAATCCCCGGGGAGGGAGTAACGAGATCAGCTTGTTAAGGACCGGAACTGTCTGGATTGGATAGTCTTTCATCCATTCAATCGTTTTTTCAAGTTTTTTTGCTCCCCCAGTGGATTCAGAATCAAGCAGTTTCCTTTGCTGCACCTCAATAAGTTGTTTGGTTTGAGAGATATCTCCCAGAGTTCTATCCGTATCCATTTGAATGCTTCGAAGAGAGAAAAAGAAGGAGAGACAACCGACAAAAAATAATAGAAGGATGATAGCCATACTATATAAAAAGACGGAACTCTTCTTTTCTTTTTCCGGCAATAAGTTTATATCAATGAGATTCAATATATTGCACCTCTTTTAACGCCAGACCCAGGGCGATGGCAAACTGATTGGAAATTCTCTCGTCATCCATCGTATAGATACCATCTAAATTCTGAAACCCTACGGGGATGGTAAACCGTTCTTTTACATACACTTCTATCTCACGTATACTCGGATGATCTCCGCTAATAAGGGCCTTTTCGACAGAGAACTCTCCTTTATGCAGTGAATACTGATAAAAATTCATCACTTTTTCTATTTCACTAAACGCATCTTCTACATTTCTCCAAGCAAGACGATCTTCTATCAATACGTTCTTATATTCCTGTTCCATGACAATCGGTCTTGTAAAGATTGGCTTATGTTCACGAAAAATCGAAATGGTTAATAATCTCTCATCAAAATGAAGAAACATTGTATGTTGTTGTGATGAAACGAATCCCTGCTCTACTGATAATCTGTAAAGGGCGAGGGGAGAAATGTCTGCAGCAACGGGCTTTAATTTCGCTTCCTCCAACACATCTTTGTAGCTATCGACCACTTCCTGGTGGGATGCGATTAAAAGAACCTCCCTCTCTTGTCCCACTTCATCCAATAGGGCATAGTCAAATACAGGATCTTCAAAAGGTAAATGAATGCTTGTGCCAATTTCTAAAAATAAGTAACCTTCTATTTCATCGTGTTTAAGATCAAGGGGAATCTTCACTGTTCTTAAAACAACAAACGCATCTGGAACGACAAATCGTACCGACCTTCCTCTAATCCCCCACTCCTCTACACATTCTTCCAATATAAAAGACAGAGTTTGTTCATCAAGGATCCTGCCCCCTTTGATGATGCCGTCTGGAATGCTGCGTTCCCCTAAAGCCTGAACGAGTAGAGGGGAAGTCTGCTTCAACTCTAGAAAGCGGATGGAATTGTCTGTGAAAACGATATTGGATGATTTTTTGCTGCTAGAGAGAAACGATAAAAAACCCATAGAATGAACCCTTTCTTTACATTAATAGAAGAACGATAGATAAGCAGATAGGATGGAATCGTAATACAAATAAGCGAGGATGGTCCCTAAAGCGATAAACGGCCCGAACGGAATCGGTTTCCCTTTCTCAATGACCTTGAATGCCAGTGCAATCAAGCCAAAGAACGCTCCAAAGAAGGTGGCGAGCATAAAGGAAAGAATCATGACCTTCAATCCTACAACGAAGCCGATGACCCCATATAGCTTGATGTCCCCTCCGCCCATGCCACCTTTACTTACAATGGCGATAAGAAGTAAAAGTGCAAACCCCACTGCAGCTCCGACCAGACTATCCCACCACGGAGTTAATGGAATAAACAGACGTTCCAGCAAAAAGATCCCCGCAAAAAATAGTAGGACTTTATCCGGAATGACCATATACTTCAAGTCAGAAACGGTAATGATGATAAACAGTGAAATGAGCGTCCATGCGACAAGCAGCTCCCAATCGAATCCAAACTCCAGATATGCCAGTACAAATAGACTAGCATTCAAAGCCTCCATAAACGGATATAAAGGAGAAATGCGCCCATGACACTTGCGGCATTTCCCCTTTTGAATGAGATAAGAAAAGACAGGCAGCAGCTCGACGGCAGTCAGTTGATGACCACAATACGGACAGCTCGACCTTGGCTTTACAATGGATTTCTTTAATGGCACCCGGAGGCCTACTACGTTGTAGAATGAGCCTAGGAGGAGTGCGTAGAAAGTTAAAATTATTATTGTCATTATTCTGCAGGTATAGTACCTGTAGTGGATTCTGCTTCATTAATATTTTGAACAGTTGCGTTTGCAAATGATATTGATACATTTCCTTTTTTACCTGTTGCTGTTAGCTTTAGTTTATTATCATCGGTTGTATCTACCATTACAGTGTATCCAGTAAGTGTATCAC
Organism: Bacillota bacterium; assembly: GCA_051750565.1. Lineage (GTDB taxonomy): Bacteria > Bacillota > Bacilli > Bacillales > Bacillaceae_B > Rossellomorea. The sequence goes on from JBNJJV010000003.1 coordinate 389,049, forward strand.
TTTGCTTGTCCATATACTTATCTATATTTGCAGAAGTGATAACAATGTCTCCATCAGTATTTGCTTCAGGTGTACCTTCAGAAGCAACATATAATTTAGCTGCGTTTAAAGCTTGAATCCCTTCAGCTTTTACTGCATCAGCACGTGACTTCTCAATAATATTCCCAATACTAGGGACCGCAATCGCCGCAATAATCCCCAAAATCACAATGACAGCTAGAAGTTCAACCAACGTCAAACCTCTCTCATTCTTCAACATCTTTCTCATTTTCTTCAACACTTTTTATTTTCCCCCTCTTAACCACATGTAGTACTTTAGTACTCTTTTAATCTATTTTTATTATACAACATGAAGAATAAAATATAAGTCTAAATGTGTAAAAAATTATCAAAATTGCTAGAAGTTTTGAACATTGTTAAATATTTCAAACATCGGAATCATGATGGCCGTGACGATAGTCCCGACAAGTCCCGCTAAAAGGACGATCATCAGTGGCTCGATGAGTGCCTTTAATTGATCAGTGGAGTTTTCCACTTCTTTTTCATAAAAATCCGCGACCTTTGAAAGCATTGAATCGAGGGACCCTGTTTCTTCTCCTATCGAAATCATTTGCGAAACCAAGGGTGGAAAGGCCCAGTGTTTTTTCATAGGCTCTGTTAATGTCCCGCCTCTTTCCAATGACTCCCTGGACTCTCTGAGAACACCTGCCATGACTTCATTTCCCACTACCCGTTCCACTATTGCCAAGGACTGCAGAATGGGTACAGAACATGAGAAAAGGGAACTTAATGTTCTGGTCATTCGGGCCAAAACCGCTTTTTGGATCAGCTTTCCGAAGATGGGAATCCTTAAGATGAAGTAATCCAGGTAGTATTTTGATAATTTTCTTTGCCTCACCATGGCAATCCCGGTGATAAAAAGAATTACAACCAATAAAATGACATACCAGAATCGTTGGACGGCTTCGCTTGCCCCTAGGACGAATCGCGTTATTAACGGTAATTCTCCCCCGAAATCATTGAACATATCCACAAATGTCGGAACAACTGCAGCAAGCAGGAAAATGACGACACCGATGGCGATGACACCGACGACGGCCGGATAGGAGAGAGCGGCGATCACTTTTTGACGTGTCCCGTGTTGCTTTTCATAGTGATCTCCAAGCCTTTCAAGAGTTTCATCAAGACTCCCCATGGCTTCGCCGGCTTTCAGCATATTGATGAATAAAGGCTCGAACACTTTTTTATGCTTGCCGAATGCATCTGAAAGAGGGTTTCCCTCCTTCAGCTCTATTTCTACATCCAGGAGTATTTTCGTCAAGGTTTTGCTATCCGTTTGGCTGCTGAGAATACGGGTCGCATCAACAACTGTAACACCCGCCTTTAGTAACGTTGAAAATTGCCTTAGAAAAATCACCATATGCTGTAGCTTAACAGGATTCCCAAGCGAAATCTCTTTCGTTAAGAGGGTTTCCGGTACTTCCTCCACGGATATAATGCGAATGCCTTGATTCTTCAGACGGAGCATGGCATCTTTTTTGGAGGATGCAGTGATTTGCCCTTTCTTCTTTCCTTTTTTATCCCGACCTTCATACTTAAATTTGCTCATCTTTGACTATTCTCCTGAAGAAAAGGAGACGCCACTTCTTTCGAAATCATACCAGCGTGAAGGAATCTGCTTACATTCGATTCAAAAAGCTCCATTCCAATAGCTTTAGAGGTTTGCATGACGGTTGGGATTTGATGAATTTTTTCAGAACGAATCAGGTTGGATACAGCTGAGTTATTCAGAAGGATTTCTGAAACGGCGATTCTCCCTTTTTTGTCAATCGTAGGCAGGAGGCGCTGAGCAATGACTCCCTGCAACACAGATGCTAGCTGAACCCGTACTTGTGATTGCTGTTCCGCTGGGAAAACATCTATAATTCGCTCGATTGTAGACACGGCACTGGACGTATGCAGCGTCCCCAGCACTAAATGACCGGTTTCAGCTGCTGTAATCGCCGTTTGAATGGTTTCAAGATCCCGCATCTCCCCAACCAGGATGACATCGGGGTCTTGTCTAAGTGCACTTCGTAATCCATATGCAAAGGACCTTGTATCAAACCCGACCTCTCGTTGATCGATAATGGAAGAACCGTGCTTATGTAGGTACTCGATCGGATCCTCTAACGTGATGATATGTTTCCTCATCGTCTGGTTCATATAGTGAATCATCGAAGCAAGTGTTGTCGACTTCCCGCTTCCGGTCGGACCGGTCACCAGAACCAATCCTTGATGTTTTTCTGCTATTTTCGTTAATACGGGTGGAAGCTTCAGTTCTTCAAGGGTCGGTATGTTTCTTGGGACGACACGCAAAGCTATTGAAATACAGGATCGTTGAAAATAGGCGTTCACCCTGAAGCGTGAAACGCCCGGGAGAGCATACGAAAAGTCCATTTCCCCCCGTTCCTTGAATTCCGTCCATAGGTGCTCGGGAACAATGGCTCTTGCCATTTGCTCTGTATCCTCAGGCTTTAGTACTTCCTGTCCGTACCTCTTTAAATCTCCATGAATGCGAAATACCGGTGCTGAGCCTATCGTTAAGTGAATATCCGAAGACTTCAATTCAAAGGCTGCCCGTAATAGCTGATTGATCCGTTCCTTCAAGTGATACACCTTCTTTACTCTATTGCTACTCTCAGAATTTCTTCGGTCGTCGTCAATCCTTGCTTTACCTTGAACAATCCATCATCCAGAAGAAAAATGGTTTTGTTTTTGATCGCAACTTCTCTTAATGTGGAGAGCGTTTCATTGTTCATCATGATTTTCTTCATTTCATCGTTTACCATCAGAACTTCATGAATGGCCATTCTTCCTTTATATCCTGTCATATTACATGAAGCACACCCTCTGCCCCTGATGATTTTCTCAATTGTCATTCCTCTTCGGTTAAAGATATCCTTTTCCCGTAAGGTGGGTATTTCTTCTTGGGCACAATCCCTACACACTTTCCGAACCAGCCTTTGGGCCACAATTCCACTGACAGATGTCGCGACTAAAAATGGCTCCACCCCCATATCGATCAAACGGGTTACCGTACTTAACGAATCATTTGTGTGGATGGTACTGAGGACAAGGTGTCCAGTCAAGGAAGCTCGGATTGCTACCTCCGCCGTTTCTCTATCCCTGATTTCCCCCACCATGATGATATTCGGATCTTGCCTTAAGATGGACCGGAGCCCTGTGGCGAAAGTAAGACCTACATTGGAGTTGACCTGAATTTGGTTGACTCCTTCCAATTGATACTCTACAGGGTCTTCGACGGTTATAATATTGACCTCTTCACTGTTTAGCTTGTTCAAAGCTGCATAAAGAGTGGAAGATTTACCCGAACCGGTAGGGCCTGTAATAAGGACAATTCCTATTGGCCGATCAATCAAATCCTGAAATCGCTTAAGGTTTAGGCTGTTGAATCCAAGTTGTCCCAGGTCATTCAAAGATGAACTTAGATCCAATATGCGAAGAACAATCTTTTCTCCATATACCGTCGGAAGAGTTGATACCCGTAAGTCAATGGGACGAAAATCAATGTTCGTTTTGATCCTTCCATCTTGAGGAACTCTATGCTCGGTTATATCTAATTGAGACATAATTTTGATCCGGGCCGTTAACATACTTTGCATATGCTTCGGAAGGGCTCTATCCGTTCTTAGAATACCATCCACACGGTATCGTATAAGTACTTTAGTTTCATGTGGATCGATATGAATATCGCTCGCTTTTTGAGTCATGGCATTTGATAACAATTGATTCACAAGTTTTGCAATGGGAGAATCCTGATCTGTTAATGTTTCATCCTCTAACGGGGGACGTTCATTATCCATTCCCTTTAACTCTTCAAAGCTTTCATCCATATCGTAGTACTTATTGATGGAGCGAAGGATGTCATCCTTTGTGGCGATAGCCGTATCAATATAAAATCCCGTGGACAATCGTAAATCCTCTATCGTATAAAAATCCATGGGGTCTGCCATAGCGACGAAAAGCTTATCTCCATCTTTTTTTAGAGGGATCATCAAATTCCGTTTTGCTGATTCTTTTGGGACCAGATGGAACAACTTAGGGTCGAACGGATAACGAAATAAGCTGACATGTGGAATACCCAGTTGAAATTCCAGCACCTCTATTAACTGTTGCTCCGTTATGTACCCTTTTTGTAAGATAGCGTCTCCAAGTTTTTGATTTTTCCCCTTTTCTTTAAGAGCGGTTTGAAGTTTTTCTTCTGTCAATAACCCTGATTCAACCAATAAGTCGCCTAAACGTTTCCTCTCTTGGGCCATGCTATTCCACCTAACTGTCAGTTTCTTATTTCATTTTAGCCAATGGGGGATCCTCTTCAGAAGGAGGTGAGTCAACATTCGAATTCTCAGTTGCTGAAAGGTCCTCTGCTCCGGTTGGGTCAGATGTACCAACGTTTTCTGATTGACTATCATTTTCTTGAGTTTCCAGACTCTCCTGAGTACTCGTATCTTCATTCAGAGAGGCAGTCCCATTCGTCTCAGAAGAGGGAGCAGGTTGTTGAGCCATATAATCTTGCATACTATGTATCTCTTTTTTATAAATTGGAAGATAAAAGTCTTCTGATACTCTTTCTTCCTTGAGAAGTTCACCGTTTTTTGTCTCAAAGCTTCTCCACACTTCAATCTTCATGCCATTCCTGCCTGCTTCCGTCACCTTTACTTCACCGCTATTTAAATAAGGGCTGTATTGTTTAATCACTTTCGGTTTAAAGGTTTCTTCGTTTCTTCTCTCAACAATGATCTCATATGGAATTTCTACACCAGTGAGGGTAAGGGACAGCAACCCCCCCTGCCTATGAAAGCTGACCGTATAGGAAGCATCATTGGGATTCATGAAACTAAAATCCTGACCTTGCTCCTGATTTACGAAAGCTTCAAATCCCAGCTCGATATTGTTTGGAAGTTCCCTTCCCCGATGTCTCTCGATCACTTCAAAATTGGTTCGCAGCACCAACTGATATATGCTTGATGCAATTGTACTTAAATCTTGTTTGGATGCTCCAGAGAAACCCTCATTTTCAATGAATTTTAATAAAGAAAATGGGGAAGTCCCCTCTATTTCGATTTCTGGATATGTATCAACAAAGTTTTGAATCCCAGGAGTAATGGTTAAACCTTCCATGTTGATCTCTGAAATGGTTTCAATAGAATTTGATTGAATGAAAAAGTCACTGACTAACACTATTTTTTCAGTCACAACCAACTTCTCTGCATGGTGGGCAATTTCCTGTCCTAATGAATCCACATCGATCAAGCTTACGTCCACTTCTTTTGAAGCCAGAAAGGAGTCAAGTCCATGTATGCTCACCAACAATGGAGAGGGTTTTCCTTGAATTGCCCTATTGATGGAAGAGTGAATGTCGATATCAACCAAGCTTGAATCGACAGGTATCTGATTACCCATGTAGGAAAGGGCCAAAGACTGATTTTCTTTCCACCCCGCTACTTCCATTTTCAGTTTGTCTTCTGCATCTTGATAAGAAAGATTTGAAACATCTATTTCCCCGATTCTGGTTCCTTCTGAAAATGACTGAATAGGTGATATAAAATGGTCATATGCAAAAGCTCCAAGATGAGCAAAACCAAACATATAAATACTGCATAACACAAAGAAGACAGATAAGTTCGTTAAGGGTAACGTTTTGCTCATCCCAGATGCTCCTTTTTTTGAATTGATTTTCAATTCTTGGTTTCGAAGAATAGGCGATTGTATTCTTCCTCTTCTTCTGATGTTAGAGTCGAAGAAGAAATCCCGCTTTCTTTCATTAAATCCCCCTCTTGTGAAGGAGGGTACCGCCCTTTTATTTGTTTCTCAAGGTCATCCCATTCTTCGAGAGGAGAAGATTCTACTTCTTTCATTTCTTTATAAACGTTTTCTGATGAACTTGGATACGAGAATGGTTCTTCTATGTAATCATCTCTTTGAACGTCTTCACTTACTTCTGAAGAAACATCCGTTTCGGGTTCAGGCCTCTCATTCATTTCTTGTTGACTTATCACGCTGTTCTCTGTTGTGGAACGATTCTCGGGTGGTTTCGAGGGATGTAGAAATAATGGTCTTAACTTCGTCTCAAGGAAGTAGGTACTTAGAAGTAGTAATAATGTGAAAATGATCATTACCTGATAAAGAGGAATAACTAGGCTTGCCAGTATACACAAAATGGTAAAGAGTAGGGCTGAAGCAGAAACAAGGACTTTATGCTTAAATGCCAGTTTCTTAGAAACCAGAGTCAGGATGGGAAATAACAAAAGATAGGCTATGAGAGCAAACACTATACCATCCAATCTGATTCCCCCTTCGATGAAAATCAACAAAATTCGACTACTACTATTTTAGTATATCCAGAGGTAATTGAAAAGCTACTATCCGCTATTAGTAGAAAAAAATAGAATAAAAGTCCTGTATTCTATTCCACAAACAGAAAACACCTTCACATCAGGAAGGTGTTTTGATATTCATTTCACATACTGAGCAACCCGATTCCGACCGGCCTGCTTTGCCCCCGTATAAAGCGCCCGGTCCGCGTGGCGGATGAGTGCCAGGGTATCATCAGCATCTTCTGGTGCGGTTGAAACTCCGATGCTTGCGGTGATCCGGACCATCATCTGTTTGTTGGAATCATCCAGACTATCATGGATGGCGAAGGGTTTGTTGGCTATCGCACCCCTGACATGCTCTGCCAGGCTAAGCGCTTCATCCCGTTTTGTATCCGGCAGAAGGATGACAAATTCCTCCCCTCCATATCTCGCAACCGTTCCCCTAGTATCAATAAGAGTACGAAGGCGGTCTGCAAGTTCAATCAGGATTTCGTTACCGCTCTGGTGACCATAGTTATCGTTAATGACCTTAAAATGATCAAGGTCGAGCATGATGAGGGATAAACTCTTCCTTTTCCCAACATCTAGATGACTGAATTCCAGGGACAGGAGATCTTCAAAATAGCGGTAATTGTATAATCCTGTCAGAGCACATCTCTCACTGTTTTTCTTCGTTCGTTCATGATGCCTTGCATTTGCGATCGCCACTCCGAAATAGGAGCATAAAATATCGACGATCATCAATTGATATTTTTCATAGGCTTTCTTTTTGGAAGAAGCCAATAGAAGGATCCCTCGTACCTTTTGACTTCTTACAATGGGAACGCACAAAACGCTTTCCACTCCATCAGGCATGTACCCTTCAGCGATCCCGGTCCAATCAGATCGTGAAGTATAGAGGACGGACTTCCCTGTTTCCCACACTACACCGCTGATCCCCTGGCTTTTCTTTAATGGACGCAGGTTATTAGACTTCATTTCTCCATTTTCAACACGTCTTAACAGGACAAGTTCTTCTTCCTGGCAATCAAGGATATATGCATATTCAACCGGCAGAGTCTCAATGATCTTCTCGATGAATATATCAAGCACTTCATTTATTTTAAGGCTTTCCGTTAATTGGTGACCGATTTCACCCGCTTTTTGAAGGTATTCATTGATCTTTTCAGAAGAGTTATACATCTTTAAGATGATCGATAAGCTCACAAAAGGGATACCAATCAATAAAGAAGCGAAGGCTCCCAGTTCAAACGTTAAATAATAGAGAGATAAGGAAAGAGGGAACATGATCATGTTTGCCGTAAAATCCCATACAAAATCCTTGCTGTAAAAGCGAACATCACTATTTACTAGATAGTGTTGATATAGAAGAAGCAGTATCTGGTTAACCATGATCGATACTATTTGATAACTCAATATAGGAAGGATTAATTGACTGATATCTCTTAATCCGACTTCTCCACCGAATAGAAAATAGACCAGACCGCTAACCAATGAAACGATAAAAAACATGACTGAATTCAAGGGGATTCTATGCCACTCATTTTTGGTCAATTGAAGCCGGATGAGTAATGGGATAATAGAGAACTGCATGAGGATGATCTCAACAAATAAACCATACTTTATAAACCCTACAAGGGTCACCCACTGGATGAAGAAGATGGTCGCACCATTTATCACAATGGGCATGAGCGGGATGAAAGTAGCGAAAGCCACCAAGGTTAATAGCTCTAACTCATTTCCTGCCATATTCTCAGGAGGATAGTATTGATATGTAATAAACAAACCAGCAGGTACAACGGCCAGCCAGGACAGCAATATGTACAGCTTCTTCTTTACTGATAACGTCATATCTATCCCCCATAGGTCCACAATTTATCTAATATAGTCCGATCATACTATACTAGTTAAATAGTCACAAGTTTAAGAATATTTTATCAAAGCAGTTCAATAAAGTCACTTACTTTTTTCTGGCATTTCCCAGTTGGTCCAGCAGATATGGTTTTACCTCGGATAAAAAGTATAGGGAACCTGTTATTAACAGGACATCTTCTTCTTTCATGCCTTGTATTTTTTCAGGAAGGTAGTCTCTCCATTGGTGAACTTTCTTCTTATTAGGATGGGAAGATAATTCATAAAGCTCTTCAACTGACGCGACTCGTGGAAAGGCAAAGGTCGTAAATCCAATTGCCTCCACCGCTTCTTCCAATTGAGTGATCATCGGTTTCAATTCTTTGTCGTGGAGTGCCGAAAAAAGAACCGTTACTCTTTTATTGATAAAGCGATCCTTTATGGTTTTCACCAAGGCTTGTACACCTTCAGGATTATGGGCCCCGTCAATATAAATCCCGGGATTGTATGATAGAGCTTCCATTCTGCCTGGCCATGATGCCTTTTTCAGTCCCACTTTAATATGGGTACTTGCTATCTTATACTTTTCACTAAGAAGCTCTATCACTTTAATTGCAATCGCTGCATTATTGATTTGGTGTGCACCGATCATGGAAAGCTCGTATGTTTCATTTTGGACAGGAGACGTGTAATGGAATCTCTCACCTCTTTCGAGTAAGGCTTTACGTTCCACAGAAAAATCCTCTCCAAGTTCAAACAGGTCACTACCCATTTCCAGCGCTTTCTTTCTAATCACTTCAGCCGCTTCTTTCTGGTGAACCCCTGATATGACAGGAACAGAACGTTTGATGATCCCAGCTTTCTCAAAGGCTATGTCTTCTAATCTGCTTCCCAGAAATTGCATATGATCCAGACCGATGCTCGTTATGACTGAAACCATCGGTGTGATGACATTCGTCGAATCAAGTCTTCCTCCAAGCCCGACCTCATAAAGGACAAGGTCTACCGGTTGCATTTCAGCAAAATAATAAAAGCTCATAGCTGTTATGACTTCAAATTCTGAGGGGGTTCCCCATTCAGAATGCTCCATGCTTTCGGCAATGGGCTTTATCTTTTCCACAAGAAGAGTTAAATCTTCATCAGAAACAGGCTCTCCATTGATGCTGATCCTCTCATTAAACCGTTCAAAATAAGGTGAAGTAAAGGTGCCTACCGAATACCCTGATTCCTGTAATATATTTCGCAAATAGGTTACAGTGGATCCCTTTCCGTTTGTTCCCCCAATATGAACGGTTTTGAGATTTTCATGAGGATTCCCAAGCTTCTCTAACAAGCACTGCATTCTCTCTAGACCCGGCTTGATTCCAAGTCTGAGTCTTGAGTGTATCCATCCAACGGCCATTTCATAGGTTAACAATTTCAGTCACTCCCCTTAAGATTTTATTAGAAAGAGGGCTCCGATCAGGGCAGATTGCTGGAGAGAAAAACCTTCATGCATCCCCTCACCTATCTCAATCAGACCCGATTCTAAAGCCCTCTTCTTATCCTCTATTCATAAGATTATAGTGATTTAAGCTCTTCGATTCTTGCTTTAACAGTCGCTTGTTTCTCTAAATAATCTTTTTCTTTTGCTTTTTCCTCATCTACTACTTTTTGAGGCGCCTTGCTCACAAATTTTTCGTTGTTTAATTTGCCTTGAACCCGGGAAACTTCTTTCGTCCATTTTTCCAGTTCTTTTTGAAGACGGGCAATTTCTTCTTCGATGTTGATTAACCCTTCTAATGGAAGGAATAAGTCTACCCCCGTTACAACCGCCGTCATCGCTTTATCCGGTGTATCTAAATCTGTACCCATTTCCAACTTCTCTGGATTACAGAATTTTTCGATATACGCTTTGTTCTTCTCGATGATCGTTAGCGTGTGTGCATCTTTTGCCTTCAGCATCAAGTTGATCTGCTTGCTCATCGGAGTGTTCACCTCTGCACGGACATTACGTACGGCACGAATGATGTCAACGAGCAGCTTCATCTCTTCTGCTGCCGCTTGGTCTGTAAGGTCATCTTGAACCGTCGGCCATGCAGCTACAGTAATGGATTCGCCTTGATGCGGCAAGTTCTGCCATATTTCCTCGGTAATAAACGGCATGAATGGGTGTAAAAGTCTCATTGTGTTGTCGAGTACATGGGCCAGAATCGAACGGGTTGTTTTCTTAGCCTCTTCATCCTCTCCATATAAAGGCAGTTTTGCCATTTCAATATACCAATCACAGAAATCATCCCAGATGAAGTTGTAAAGAACGCGTCCCACTTCACCAAATTCATAACGATCGGCTAATCGTGTCACGGTTTCGATTGTTTCATTTAAACGGGTAAGAATCCATTTATCCGCAACTGATTTTTCACCGGAAAGATCAATTTCGTCATAAGTCATTTCATCCATGTTCATAAGAGCGAAGCGTGATGCATTCCAGATCTTATTCGCAAAGTTCCAAACAGATTCTACTTTCTCAAAGGAGAAACGTAAATCCTGCCCCGGCGAGCTGCCTGTCGATAGGAAGTAGCGAAGTGAATCGGCACCGTACTTTTCGATGACATCCATCGGATCTACACCATTCCCTAGTGACTTACTCATCTTGCGTCCATCTGCATCTCGAACCAGTCCGTGAATCAGTACGTCTTTAAATGGCCGTTCTCCTGTGAACTCCAGTCCTTGGAAGATCATGCGCGATACCCAGAAACCGATAATGTCGTATCCGGTCACGAGTGTATTCGTTGGATAATAGCGTTTAAAGTCTTCTGCATCCAGATCAGGCCAGCCCATTGTTGAAAACGGCCATAGAGCTGAACTGAACCATGTATCCAGTACATCCTCTTCCTGGGTCCAATTTTCAATGTCTTCCGGTGCTTCGTTGTTTACATAGATTTCGCCTGTTTCTTTATGGTACCAGGCCGGGATGCGATGTCCCCACCAAAGCTGACGGGAAATACACCAGTCACGCGTGTTTTCCATCCAGCGCAGGTAAGACGTTTCAAAGCGATCAGGTACAAAGTTGACCTTGTTCTCATCCTGCTGAAGTTTTACCGCTTCTTCTGCCAGAGGACCCATCTTTACGAACCACTGAGTCGAAAGATAAGGCTCAACCACCGCTCCACTTCTTTCTGAGTGACCGACTGAATGCATATGCTCTTCAATCTTGAACAGAACTCCTGTTTCTTGTAGATCCTTTACAATTTCTTTTCGGCATTGGAAACGATCCATGCCTTGGTATTTATCCGCCTTGTCATTCATGGTTCCGTCTTCGTTCATGACTAGAACACGTTCTAAATTGTGACGGTTACCGATTTCGAAATCATTCGGGTCATGGGCAGGTGTAATTTTCACTGCACCGGAACCAAATTCCATATCAACGTAGTCATCCCCTACAATCGGAATATCACGTCCAACGATAGGAAGGGTAACGTTTTTGCCGATTAGATGCTTGTAGCGATCATCTTCCGGGTGAACCGCAACGGCCGTATCCCCAAGCATCGTTTCTGGACGGGTTGTGGCAATTTCAATGTGACCACTTCCATCTGCCAACGGATATTTCATATGATAGAATGCACCTTGTACATCCTGATGAATGACCTCAATGTCTGAAAGGGCCGTTTTCGTTGCCGGATCCCAGTTGATGATGTATTCACCACGGTAGATTAAGCCTTTGTTATAAAGGTCGACAAAAACCTTTTGTACAGCTTCCGATAAGCCCTCGTCCAACGTGAAACGCTCACGGCTATAGTCTAGGCCTAATCCAACCTTAGACCACTGCTGACGGATATGCTCGGCATATTCTTCTTTCCATTTCCATGTTTCTTCTACGAACTTTTCACGACCTAAGTCATAACGTGAAATGCCTTGATTACGAAGTTTTTCATCTACTTTCGCCTGTGTCGCAATGCCGGCATGGTCCATACCCGGCAGCCATAATACATCGTATCCCTGCATGCGTTTCATTCTAGTCAGGATATCTTGCAGGGTTGTGTCCCAAGCATGACCAAGATGAAGTTTTCCTGTTACGTTCGGAGGAGGAATGACAATTGTGTACGGCTCCTTCTCCTTATCGTTTTTGACTTCGAAATATTTACCTTCCAGCCACCATTTGTATCTGCCCTGCTCAATGGCATTTGGATCATATTTTGTCGGCATAGATAATTGCTGATCTTGAGTTTCCATTTGTTTTCCTCCTATATCAGTGCGAATTACTACACTTTTCTAAAAAAAATAAAAAAATCCCCCGTCCTATGAAAAGGACGAAGGATTCCATTCGCGGTACCACCTTTTTTCTCAGGAGAAATAAGCCTCCTGAACTCTCGATGATTATAACGGCTTTTAACCGGCTTCTACTACTGAATTTCATAGAAACAGCTCTTCAGGCGACCTTCCATTGTCTTAACGTAGAAAATCTCTCAGCTAACGATTTTCCTCTCTGAAAGTAAGGATCAATGTACTCTTCCCGTTCATTGCTTTTCAAGTATTATTTATTTACTCATTATAGTATAGGAAAAGATAAACTTTCGTCAATCATTATCGGCAATTTTTAATAAAAATATTCATTTCGCCTACTCAGGCACCATTCTATCCTGTATTCATAAGATAAAGTAGTGAATATACCCAGGAAAGTGAGTGGACGAATATGAAAAAAATCAATCAATATACCATGCAGAAATGGATGGGAAACGCCCGGTTAATATGTAAGCAATTTATCATTCCCTTTACTATCTTTCAAGGGGTCCGGACCATTTTGCTTCCAACCACTTTTGATGTCCTTCTTTTAACTCTTTTTATCGGTATAGGCCTTGCCATTTATTTCGATTGGATTTAATGGACTGACGAAATGTGGACTTCGCCAGTCCTTTTTTTTATTCTGTGTCGGCCGCCTGCTCCTGCTTCTTTTTTTCCATTTCATCTAAACGCATGACCACATATTCCGTGTTTTTCAGAAGCCAGTGATGCCGTTGCAGTTTCTTAAGAGATTTCCGTTCATTCCGCTTATCCTTCGGTGTATGAAAATACTTTTCCACCACAGCGATGACAGAGCTTGGATAAGCTAAATAACTCATGAACAGGAGCCGCTCTTCATTACGTACGGTAAAATGCTGAAAATACGTGGTGAGCCACTCGATACATTCCTCATAATACTTAGGATAGGTTTTCAACGTTCTGGATAAAAACGGCAGCAGGTCATGGAAGGGTGATGCCATCTTGGAGTTCTCAAAGTTATGAAAATACCCCAAGCCTCTTTCGTCGAATAAAAAATGCTCCGTCGATACCTTTCCATGTGTAATGACGGTTCTGACCTTTTCCAACTCCTTCGTCTCCTCATACCATTCATCCAGCATTTTCCGTGAAAATTTTAGTGCTTGGGAAGCGTCCTTATAGTACATACAAAAATGGAATTGAAAAGGAGACATATACGTTGTCCTTTCACATGTTTCCACATACTCATCGAGAAACTGCTGTTCTTTATCCCACCTGGATGTCAGCTGCTCGTAATGAGATTCCCTCTCTTCTTTATCAATCTTTACTTCTTGAGAGGAGAGAGTATGAAGTCTTGCCAATTCCCGGAACATTTTCTGATGCTTTTCAAATTGATCTTCCCTTTCCAGGTTCAAGAGCCAGGGCATTACATAGTATAACTGCCCATCATTCCACACCGCATAGCGCCCATCCAATGTCGGATAGATCGGAACAATCCGGTTATAGCCCCTTTGAAACAACATTTGTACATTCCTGACAAAATCAACTCCAGTTTGGGCGGGTAGCTGCTTCACAGCCAGTGTGCCTTTATTGGAGAATACTTTGGAAATCTTCCCGTAATTCTCAACAAAATGGGGTTCAACACCATAAGGTTGTAAGACAGGCTTTAATCCCTCCAGCGTTTGTACCATACCTCTCACCTTCTAAGATTACTTTTCTAAAAAAAACGGACTAACTCCATTTGGTGTCAGCCCCGTAGTTCCTTCTATATTGCAATTGCGCTCTTCTTAGATGGGAGCGACTTTGCTATATTCCTTTAACCCTTGAAGACATATTCGCTTTTCGGGATATATAGAACCTGCCCCACATAGACGTCTTGATTGGCTTCAAGTTGATTGACCCTCAATAACTGAGGAATGGTTAGATCATACTTTTCTGCGATATAATCCAGCGTCTCTCCCTCTTGAACAATGCATACCCTTAATGTTGCACCTTTTTCCTCTTCTTTTCTCGCAAAGAAATCGGTTAGGGAAATGGTCTCATATTTCTTTTTACCTTTAGCCTTTTTCTTTTCATCCTGCTCTTCAACGCTATCTTCCATTTTTGCATCTACTGCAGATGATGAAGAGGACTCTTCTTCTTCCTCCTCCTGCTGTTTGTATTTTGGAGGCGGTGTGTAGGCAGCCTTGGGTTCAGTCGGCTGTTCTTCTGATGACTCGCTCAGTTCATGCTGTGGCAATTCAAACACGTTTTCTTTTCGGATATAATTTTCCTCATAGGTAGGAGCAGGCTGAGCATCGTATTGAATCTGTACGGGTATCTCATCATCCTCTTCAGCTGGCGGTGTCCGTCCTTCCAGATTAAACGGCTGGTACTCGTCGTCTTCAGAGTCTTCTTCAGAATCCTCTTCTTCATCCTGCTCTTCAACGTTCGCCGTTAATTCTTCAACGTCGTAGTTCTCATACTCGTATACTTCTTCTCTTTCTTCTTGCTCTTCTTCTGTTTCTACTTCTTCCTCCGCTGTATCTTCTTCTACTTCGGCAACTGCACTGGAACGGTAAAGCGGCTCGTAATCTTCCTCTCTGCTAAATTCAGCTTCAAGGGGAGTATGCGTCTGCTGTTCTCCATAAATCCCTGTAATCGTTAAATCGGCATTCAATTTTAGACAAGCATTCTCGGGAACCATGTAGTCGAATGACTCAACGAACACATCGATATCGCCCAGATTCGCAATTCTATTTTTCGGAATCGTCACATCGACCGGGAAACGGTGGACAAATTCATATTCACCTTTTTCCCTCTTTTCTACAATTTGAACAAACTTACCACCCGCTTCAAACTCATCCTCTTCTTCGTCTCTCGGTGAAGTGGGTAAATATTCACCGGAAAGATCAAGGCTTCCCCTGATAAGTACGTACTGCTCTTGCTCTTGTATCGTTATATGAGGATCTAAGGAGATAGATAGCAATTCTTCAACTTCCTGTCCTTTTTTAAACCAAATTGATTCTTCCAAGGAAAATCGCAAACACGATTGTTGTTCTTGTGACAAAAGAAATTCCTCCTTTCAGGTTCCAAACAAAGAAATAGTAAACAATGCCATTATCACTTTATGAACCGAAAAGGGGGATTATGATAGGAAAACGAAAAGTTGTGGGGAGTGTGGTGATTTTTGGTTTAGAAACCGGGGAGTGAACCGGATTGATGTTGGTCGTTTCGATTTATCAACCGTTATTTTGATTTATCGACACTCAAATGGATTTATCGACCGTTCTTTCATTTTATCAACGGTTTTTCAATATCGACCGTTCTACAAAATTCGACTCCCTTCCAATTCCAAAACAACACTTCCCCCAATTCAACACCCATAAAAAAATAGCCGATCCCCCAAAGGATCGGCTATCATCATGACTTCTTACTAATCTTCTCAAACGCTTTTTCCGCTGCTTCAAGGGTTCTTTCAATATCTTCATCTGTGTGAGCTGTCGATAAGAATAGGCCTTCGAATTGGGAAGGTGGTAAAAATACACCTTCATGGGCCATTTCACGGTAGTAATCGGCAAACATCTCTAGATCTGATGATTTCGCCCCTTCGTAGTTGGTTACTTCTTCATTCGTGAAGAAGATCCCGATCATGGAGCCGGCACGATTAATTCTGTGAGGGATGTTGTGCTTTTCTGCTGCTTTCTTTAAGCCCTCTTCCAACAGGTCTGCTTTGCGTGCGAACTCTTTGTACGTTTCAGGAGTCAGCTGGCTCAGGGTTTCATATCCAGCCGTCATGGCCAATGGATTTCCGGATAGGGTTCCAGCTTGATAAATCGGACCGCTTGGAGCGATTCTTCCCATGATTTCAGCTTTACCGCCGTATGCACCTACCGGCAGGCCTCCACCAATGACTTTTCCTAAACAAGTTAAGTCTGGGGTTACATTGTAATAGCCTTGGGCACATCCGTATCCGACACGGAATCCAGTCATGACTTCATCAAAAATTAACAGAGAACCATGATTTTCCGTTATTTCACGAAGACCTTCCAGGAAGCCTGGCTGAGGTGGAACGACACCCATATTGCCGGCAACAGGTTCTACGATCACACCAGCGATGTCATCACCAAATTGTTCAAAGGCATAACGGATGCTTTCCAAATCATTATAAGGAACCGTAATCGTATTCTTTGCTACGCCTTCAGGGACACCCGGGCTGTCGGGCAACCCGAGAGTCGCTACACCTGATCCTGCCTTGATTAATAATGAATCTCCATGTCCGTGGTAGCAGCCTTCGAACTTGATGATTTTATTGCGTCCAGTGTATCCACGCGCAAGACGCAGGGCACTCATCGTCGCCTCCGTACCAGAGGACACCATACGTACCACTTCGATACTTGGAACTCTTTCAATGACTAGTTCGGCAAGTTTGTTTTCAATCTCTGTAGGGGCACCGAAGCTTGTCCCGTTTTCCGCTACTTTTTTAATGGACTCCACCACGCGGTCATTGCTGTGACCAAGAATGAGTGGTCCCCAGGATAGAACATAATCAATATATTCATTTCCATCGATATCGTAAATTTTAGCTCCTTTTCCTCTTTCCATGAAAATAGGATCCATCTTTACGGATTTGAATGCCCGAACGGGACTATTAACTCCCCCAGGCATCAGTTTTACTGCTTCTTTAAACGCTTGCTTCGATTTCTCATATGAACGCATTCCGGGTTCCTCCTTTAGTGATCTCTTCGTCATCCTTACAGGAACTTTCCACCAATTAAGATAACCAATTCGCTACATCTTTTGCAAAATACGTAATAATAAGGTCTGCACCCGCACGTTTCATGCTTGTCAGTTTTTCCATTACGATTTCCTGTTCGTTTACCCAGCCGTTTTGAGCTGCTGCTTTCACCATGCTGTACTCTCCACTTACATTATAAGCGACAACTGGGGTATTAAAACGGTCTTTCACTTCCCGCATGATATCTAAATATGAAAGGGCAGGTTTGACAATTAAGAAGTCTGCGCCTTCTTCTATATCCGACTGTGCTTCTCTTAACGCTTCGAGGCGATTCGCAGGATCCATCTGATACGTTCTGCGATCTCCAAATTGTGGTGTGGAGTGTGCCGCATCACGGAATGGACCATAGAAGCTTGAGGAGTACTTAACGGCATATGACATGATCGGCACATCATGATAGCCGGCTTCATCCAATCCGTGGCGGATCGCTGCAACGAATCCATCCATCATATTCGAAGGAGCAATAATGTCAGCTCCCGCTTCAGCCTGGCTGACCGCCGTTTTCGCTAATAGATCAAGCGTAGGGTCATTCAGTACTTTACCATTTTTTACGATTCCACAATGTCCGTGGTTTGTATATTGACATAAACAAGTATCGGCAATGACGACAAGCTCAGGATAATGTTCCTTCACAAATCGGGTTGCTCTTTGGACGATTCCGTGGTCATGATACGCTTGTGTTCCTGCCTCATCTTTTTCAGCTGGAACTCCGAATAAGATGATGGATTTTATACCTAAGGAAACCACTTCATCCATTTCTGCTTTTAAGTTATCCAGGGAAATGTGAAAAACCCCTGGCATGGAAGGAACGACATTTTTAATATTTTCCCCTTCCACTACAAACAACGGGTAGATTAAATCTTCTTTTCTTAGATGAGTCTCTCTTACTAACGCACGCATATGACCTGATTGACGCAGGCGGCGATGACGATTAAAATGCAGATCTTTCATGTGAAAACCTCCTAAGTAAATAAAGCTTTATTTCGATGATCTATTCATGATAAATTCTTTCATTTCTTTTACCATTTCATTTACAGTATAAATGCTGGGACAGATTTTTACATGTAATCCGTACTGTTCAGCCGTATTTTTTGTAATGGGACCAATGCACGCAATGGGTAGGTCCTGGATTTTATCATGAAGGCTGTACTGTTCGACCACCTTCATAAAATGATGAACCGTTGATGAGCTGGTAAACGTAATGATATCAGGTTTCTCTTCTTCAATGATATCCTTCAAATGACCGATGCTCCCTTGAGGGAGGACGGTTTCATAGACGATCCATTCCTGACAGGACACCCCTGCAGAGGCAAGCGCTGAAGCAATGACGTTTCTTGCCAGGTTCCCTTTTGGGATCAGGACGTCCCCTGAAGGCTTCACTTTCGAAATGAATTCGTCTGCAAAGTCATCCCCTGTAAAATGTTCAGGTACGAAGGAGACAGGGATTCCATATTTCCTGCAATAGTGTTCCGTTTTACTTCCGACTGCAGCAAACTTTCCAGGGAAAGAAGAAATGGAAATCTGTAATCGCTGCAATGCTTGAAGAAAGAATCTTACTCCATTTTTGCTGGTGAAAATAATCCATTCGTACGTATGTATGGTTGTGTGAAGATTCGTTTCCCACTCATCTTCATGAGGTTGAAAATGAAGGAGCGGCACCACAATCGGAACCCCTCCTACGTCTTCGATGAGGGTAGCCGTTTCACTGGATCCCTCACTTCCGCGAGTAATCAAAACCTTTATGTTTTCTAAAGGCCCTATACCCTTCATTATTGATCTAGCTCCTCTTTCACCTGATCAATTAAAGCCTTAGCTCCCAGGTCTGTTAAGCTTTCTGCAACGTTTTCCCCTACTTGCTGAGGATCCTGTCCCACCATGTATTCTTTATAGATCGTTTTCCCATCAGGTGAAGCTACAAGCCCCGTTAAAGCTACGTCCCCATTGTCTTTCAACTCAGCAAATCCTGCAATCGGCACCTGACATCCACCTTCCATTTTATGAAGGAACGCTCTTTCGGCCGTAACAGTCTCAGTGGTCTCTTCACATGCAAACTTCTGAAGAAGCTCAAGCAACTCAGAATCATTTTCCCTGCATTCAATGGATAACGCACCTTGTCCGACTGCAGGCAGGCAAAGGTCAGGGTCAAGGAATTCCGTTACAACATCTGATGTCCAGCCCATACGTGATAACCCTGCCGCTGCAAGGATGATCGCATCGTAATCCTCATTTTTAAGCTTCGTTAAGCGCGTATCGATATTACCACGGATCCATTTGATTTCAAGATCTGGACGAACGGATAAAATCTGTGCCCCTCTGCGCAGACTGCTCGTTCCTACGATTGCACCGCCCGGTAAATCTTTAAGTGCCACATGATTTTTACTGATGAACGCATCACGATGATCCTCACGTTCCGGTATACATCCGATAGTCAGTCCTTCAGGTAAGACCGCAGGCATGTCTTTCATACTGTGAACGGCCATATCGATTTCTTTATCCAGCATCGCTTGTTCAATCTCCTTAACAAACAAGCCTTTTCCACCGACTTTTGACAGGGTGACATCAAGGATCTGGTCCCCTTTTGTTACAATTTCCTTCACTTCGAATTCGTAAGAGGGATCCAGTGATTTCAACTGATTGATCACCCAGTTTGTTTGTGTCAGTGCTAATTTACTTCGTCTCGATCCAACAATGATTTTTCTCATAATGACCTCCTGAAAACTTATGAATACCAGAAATGGAATGAAGACAACCGACTACCCAAGAAAAAGTTAATTAAAATGATCAAGAAGGCTGCTACATTAAGTAAAGCTAATGACTTACCAAATACATTCTTTTTAATGCGAAGATATAAATAACTACTATATAAAATTAATAGAATGAATGAGCCTACTATTTTCGGATCATACCAAATGAAATCCGGCAACTTGATATATGCCCATTGCAGCCCCAGTATCAAGCTCAATAGAAGCATTGCTACACCAATGGAGTTCGATATATATGAAATCTTCTCAAGTTTGGACAAATCGCTGATCCGCCATAACCTTTGTCCCCATTTTTTCTCCTTCAAAAGTTTAAATTGCAAGAGGTATAGCAAGGAAAACACAAAGGATAGTGAAAAGGCCCCATATGAAAGGATCGCCATCGTAATGTGAATCAACAATAATTCAGATACGAGCTGTTCTGCCATCGCCTGTGACTCTACCTGTACCGGTGCAAACGTATGGATCGCCATGATGATGAATCCGAGTACATTTGTGAAGAACACCGTAAAGTCCACTCTTAATAATCGATTGATGACGAGTGACAGGGTGATGAGGACCCAGGCATAAAAATAAAGTCCCTCGAAGATGGTGAGAACCGGAAACCTGCCTGTATTCATCATGTATAGAAATAAAAAGATTGTTTGAAGGATCCAAACAATCGCAAGTAACCAGAAGGCAAACAGATTCGCCTTCCGGTTTTTGTTTAAGAAATCTATAAAGTAAAAGAGAATACTAATAGCATACAGAACAATCATAAGTTCATGCAGCCTAGTCATCGTTTGTTCAAACATAGACAATAACCTCACTTATGCTTGAAAAGAAGGCTGTGGTACAAAGCTGCGATCGCTCTCAGTCTTTTCATTGGCTGCTTTCACTTGTTTCTGCTCTTGCACTTGTTGTTCAATATTAAAGATATTGATGAATAAATCCAGTTTATCTTCAGCATCAGGAAGTCCTGCGAATTCCTTCGCTTGAAGGATCGGATCCTTCAACAACTGATTGATGATACTCTTCGTATGCTTATTTAACACTTTTCGCTCCCGATCAGTTAAGTCAGGTATTTTCCGTTCGATGCTCTCCATCGTTTCAGCTTGGATAGAGAGTGCTTTTTGTCTCAAAGCCGAAATAACCGGAACAACCCCAAGCATATTCAACCACTCTTTAAAAGCTACAATTTCAGCTTCAATCATGATTTCGATTTCCTCAGCGGCTTTCTTACGCTCAGCCAGGTTCGCCTGAACGATGCCTTCTAAATCGTCGATATCATAAAGGAAAACACTTTCTAATTCTCCAATGGAAGGATCCAGGTCACGAGGTACCGCAATGTCCACCATGAAAAGAGGACGACCCTTTCTCATTCTTTCGACATGTGACATCATCTCTTTTGTTATAACAAAATCCTTTGCACCGGTAGAACTGATCATAATATCCGCCTCTACAAGGGCACATTGAAGCTCCTTCAGTGTTTTCGCATTACCACTGAAACGGTCTGCCAAGGTTTGAGCCTTTTCATACGTACGATTAATGACCGTCACTTTAGTGGCTCCGCTGCCATGAAGGTTTTGGATCGCAAGTTCTCCCATTTTACCGGCACCAAGAATAAGAACATGCTTTTTCTCCAGGCTGCCGAATACTTTTTTAGCTAATTCAACGGCTGCATAGCTGACAGACACAGCATTGGAACCAATATCTGTTTCAGAGTGACCCTTTTTGGCAACCGTCACTGCCTGCTTGAACAGATGATTAAATACTGTACCAGTCGCTCCTGACTTCTGTGCATTCAGGAAGCTTGAACGAATTTGTCCGAGAATCTGGGTTTCCCCCAACACCATTGAATTCAATCCGCACGCAACTTTAAAAAGGTGTTCCACTGCCCCTTCTTGTTCATAAATGAAAAGATAAGGCGTGAACTCCTCTTTATCTATATCGAACCATTGAGATAAGAAATCTTTAATATAATAACGACCTGTATGAAGCTGATCCACTACTGCATAGACTTCCGTTCTATTACATGTAGAAACAATCACATTTTCCAGAATGCTCTTCTTTTCCTTTAAAGCCTTCATAGCGAAAGGAAGATCAGTTTCATTGAATGATAAACGCTCACGAATCTCAACAGGGGCCGTTTTGTAATTCAAACCAACGACTATTGTATACATGCTATGCACTACACCCCCAACTAAAATCATTACTCTTATTATAACATGTCCGAAAAAGCTCTTGACCTTCAAATGTGAACAGAAATTGAAACCTAAGTATGATACATTTATAAGGTAAGAAGACATGCTTCTTCCGGGACTTGCAAAACATTCATTTCATCATATACATTTAAGATTAATAAAGAATGAATATGAAAGCATTTTCAATTCTAAAAAAATCTTTTATATTTCGACATTCCCTACTAATGTAGGGTACCAAAACAAGCTTAAAGAATCAAGTAATGGAAAGGTTTTTCACCTAATTGTCGAGCCATTGTGCTTATCTTTATTATTATGTATTATTTTCCCTAAAAAAACAGTATTTAAAACATTTAGTATAAAAAGATACGGGAGGAAGAGTATGAGACAACAACAAAGAATTTTCCCAGGAATGATCTTAATCGGCTTCGGAGCATACTTTTACTTACAGCAAGCGAACATTGTCCTGTTTCAGGAGTTCTTCACGTGGCCGACATTATTGATGATTGTCGGACTGGCTTTTCTTGGACAGGGATATGGCGGAAGAGATCATGAAGCCATATTACCGGGTACGATCCTCGTTGGATTCGGTCTCCATTTTCATGTTGTCAATAAACTCGAAATCTGGCCGGATCACATGGGGACTTTCATTCTGATCATTGCATTGGGTTTTCTACTCAGGTACCAGAAAACAAGATCAGGGTTATTTCAAGGGGTGCTCTTTTTAACCCTCTCTATCATTCTCTTATTCTATGACAAAGTGGTGAGATGGTTTGGCTTCATTGGAGGTAATGTGGAAACTGCTTGGGAATTTTGGCCGATTATCATTATTGGTATCGGCGTCTACTTATTGTTTATAAAGAAAAAATAATTCTATATAATCCATAATAAAAGCCCGGAAATTACTCCGGGCCTTTTTGTACATACTATTATAGAACTGAATCCAGAAATTCTCTTGTTCGCTGCTCTTTTGGAGCGTTGAATAATTCCTGGGGAGGTCCTACTTCCACGATCCTGCCATCGTGCATATACACGACCCAATCGGCTACCTCGCGGGCAAATCCCATTTCATGGGTCACAACGACCATCGTCATCCCTTCTAAAGCAAGCTCTTTCATGGTAGCCAAAACCTCTCCGACCAATTCAGGGTCCAGTGCTGAGGTGGGTTCATCAAAGAGCATGATTTCAGGCTTCATGGCAAGTGCCCTTGCAATGGCCACACGCTGTTTCTGTCCACCGGATAACTTGGATGGGTATACATTTTCCTTATCCCCAAGTCCCACCTTCTTTAATAGCTCTTTCGCATCCTTCTTTGCTTCCGCCTTCGAAACCCCTTTGACGTATACCGGAGCTTCCATCACATTTTCCAGCACCGTTTTATGAGGGAAAAGGTAGAAATGTTGAAACACCATTCCTACTTTTTGACGGATTTTATTTAAATCATGTGTATCCTGGTTGACTTCATCGCCTTCGATGACAACCTTTCCATTGTCTTTCAGTTCCAGGAAGTTTAAGCAGCGGAGCAATGTACTCTTCCCTGATCCACTGGCTCCAATGAGGCAAACCACATCACTTTCCTTTACGCTGATATCAATGTCCTTCAATACATGTAAATCACCAAAGGATTTGTTTAATTTTTCAACTTTAATCATTTCCTGACTCACACTCATCCCTCCCGCATCTTTATTAATCACTAACCGACATCCGTTTTTCTATGATATTGACAATCGTTGAGAATACCAGTACCAGAACCAGATAATAGATCGCTACAACGAGCAGGTAGGTCATGTAATCGAAGTTGTTGGAACCAAGTGTCGTTGCCACACTGAACAATTCGAACATCCCGATAAAGGAAGCAAGAGATGAATCCTTTAATGCAATGATGAACTGATTACCCAGCGGCGGCAGGGCCCGTCTGAATGCCTGTGGTAAAATGATCCTCCTCATGGACAATCCAAGAGACATCCCGAGGGACCGTCCCGCTTCCATTTGTCCTTTATCAATGGATTGAATGGCTCCTCGGAAAATCTCGGCGATATAGGCACCATTATGGAAGGCAAGTCCCATTACGACAGACCAGAAGCCTGAGATATTTAATGAGGTTAATCCGAAGTAGAAAATAAAGATTTGAACAATCAATGGTGTTCCACGTACAACGAAAATATATAAATCCGCTAAAAGTTCCAATGGCTTGATTCCGGAAATCTTGAGAAATGCGAAAAACAATCCAATCACAATTGCAATAAGAACAGATACAAAGGTTAATTGGAATGTTAATAACATCCCTTTAAGAAATACATCATATGTACTTGTTAAGGTTTCAAAAAAGTGCATGAACTTCCCTCCAGTCTATTCTATACGTGTAACCTCCCGATAACGGACAAAAAGCGAATGCGCATAGAAGCACATTCGCTCTGTGTCATGCTGCCTTTACTCTTCTTCAGGATCTGATGTGATGTCTGTATTGAAATACTTTTCACTGATTTTCTTTAACGTTCCGTCTTCTCTTAATGTTTCTAGAGCTTTATTGATTTCATCCAGTAACGCTTCGTTTTCTTTGCTTACAGCGATGGCTTGCTCACTACGGCCGATCAGCTCACGTGCTTCGATGTTCAATTCTGCAGCGATCGCTTCTTTCCCTGTAATGAAGTCAGTGATAACGGCATCATGCTTGCCCTTATTTAATGCTTCTAATGCGACAACGTCACTATCATATTGTTGAATATTATCCGTTACTCCCTGGGCAGTTTCTGCATAAGTAGATCCCTTAGAAACGGCAATCTCCATTCCTTTCAGATCATCCAGCGTTTCTACAGTACTGTCCGGACGAACGAAAATCTGCGGGCCGGAATAATAATAAGGAGTTGAGAAGTCTACTTCCTTCAAGCGTTCATCCGTGATCGTATGGCTGGCAACCGCTGCATCAAAACGACCCGATTTCACTCCTTCTACAATTCCTGCAAACTTAAATTTCTTCTGTTCAGGTTCAAGACCCATTTCTTTCGCAACGGCTTCTGCCACTTCAATATCGAAACCTGACATGGTTCCATCATTATTCGTTACACTGAATGGCTTAAATTCACCTGAAGCTGCATAAATGAATTTGCCTTCCTCTACTAACTTCGCACCATTTTCCGTCGTGGCTTTGTCGCCGCAGGCTGATAGAAGAAGCACAGAAATGACTAACAAGACTAGGCTTTTCCAATTCTTCACTGGCTAGAGTCCCCCTTATGTAGCTTGTAATATTTTTAATCTTTCATAATTTTATCAACAAAAGAGAAAATTCTCAAAATTCAAATATGACTCATTTTGGTTATAATTATCCATTTTAGTGGATGAACTGAATTCAGCTTGTTTAGAGATACATATGCGATTATATCCTTTCATTTCCTTTCATATGCTTCGGTGATATAGGTCTATCAACCTTATACGGACTTCGGCAGACCCTCTTTTATACTACTTTTAAGCTATTGTGGTGTTGTCATTATTTAGTAATAACTCTATAAAACGTTGTTACTAAGCGAGTAGTGGTTGATTTCCACTCTAGGATGTTCGCTTTCCGCGGGGCGGGCGGTGAGCCTCCTCGTCGCTGTACGCCTGCGGGGTCTCACCTGTTTGCTATTCCCGAAAGAGTCGAGCACCTTCCGTTCCAATTAACTTAATTATTTACTTTCTACTTTCTAGCTGAATAAAGAATAAACACACAATTAACCATTGTAACCAAATAAAAAGAACCGATCCCCTGCCTTAGGCATTGGAATCGGTTCTTTATGATTAAACTTATTTATAGTACGACTTGATTGCGTCCCAGGCTTTGTCTTTTCCAAGGCCTGTTTCGGAAGAGAACATGATGAGATCGTCTTCTTTGTCCATATTTAATGTTTCTCTTGTTACTTTCAGGTGCTTCTGCCATTTGCCTTTTGGTATCTTATCCGCTTTGGTGGCGATGACGATACAAGGAAGCTCGTGATGCTTGAGGAAATCGTACATCATCACATCATCATTGGTCGGTGCATGACGCAGGTCCACGATCAGGACAACTGCCCTTAGCTGCTCACGGGAAGTAATGTATGTTTCAATCATCTTCCCCCATGCTTCTCGTTCTGTTTTTGATACTTTGGCAAAACCATATCCGGGTACGTCCACATAATAGAGGGTTTCTTCTATTTTATAGAAGTTTAACGTCTGGGTTTTACCTGGCTTGGATGAAATCCTTGCCATGCTCTTACGACCGATCATTTTATTGATGAATGAGGATTTCCCAACGTTCGAGCGTCCCGCTAAGGCAAACTCGGGAAGAAAATCGCCAGGATATTGTTCAGGCCTGACTGCACTGATGACCAGCTCAACTTGATTTACTTTCACTTCTTTTCACCTACTAATGCTTTCTCTAAGACTTCATCAATATGTGATACAAGGATGAACGTTAATTCTCCCCTCACACTTTCAGGAATGTCATCTATATCCTTTTCATTATCTTTCGGCAGGATAATCGTTTTAATTCCAGCACGATGAGCGCTTAATGTTTTTTCTTTCACTCCTCCGATTGGAAGGACTCTTCCTCTCAGAGTCATTTCACCTGTCATTCCTACTTCACGATTGACGTATTTACCTGTCAGTGCTGATACGAGTGCCGTTGTAATGGTAATCCCTGCTGAAGGACCGTCTTTTGGGACTGCTCCTTCAGGAACGTGGATGTGAATATCATGTTTCTCGTGGAATGACTCGTCGATCCCAAGGTCTTTCGCTTTCGAACGAACATAACTAAATGCCGTCTGAGCGGATTCCTTCATGACATCTCCCAATTTACCTGTCAGCACAAGCTTTCCTTTACCAGGTGCTAAGGATACCTCGATCTGCAAAGTATCTCCGCCAACGGTTGTGTAAGCAAGACCTGTTGAAACTCCGATTTGGTTTTCTATTTCTGCTTGACCATATCGGAACTTTTTCTTCCCCAGGAACTCTTCAATATTGCTTGACGTAATCACGACTCGCTTCTTCTCACCAGAGACAATGATCTTCGCCGTTTTTCTACAAAGGGCTGCAAGGTGGCGTTCTAAACTTCTCACCCCGGCTTCTCTTGTGTAATAGCGAACAATATCGACAATCGCTTCATCTCTGACTTGAAGCTTCGATTTGTTTAAGCCATGATCTTTGATTTGTTTCTCTAATAAATGATGCTTCGCGATATTTAATTTTTCAAGCTCTGTATAACCTGCAATCGTAATGATCTCCATTCTGTCTCGGAGTGGACCTGGAATGGTTGATAAATCATTCGCCGTTGCGATGAACATGACTTTAGATAAATCATACGTTTCTTCAATATAGTGATCACTGAAGTTCGAGTTCTGCTCTGGATCAAGTACTTCAAGCATTGCAGAAGAAGGATCACCTCTGAAGTCACTTGACATTTTGTCAATTTCATCAAGGAGGAAGACAGGGTTGATGGTACCTGCTTTTTTCATGCCTCGAATGATTCTTCCTGGCATCGCACCCACATACGTACGCCTGTGACCTCTGATCTCTGACTCATCCCTAACGCCTCCTAGGGAAATACGGACAAAGTTTCGACCTAGTGATTCAGCCACCGAGCGGGCTAAGCTGGTTTTCCCGACACCCGGAGGTCCGGCAAGACAAAGGATAGGTCCTTTAAGAGATCGTGTTAACTGTTGCACAGCCAGATATTCAAGCACTCTCTCTTTTACCCTTTCAAGGCCATAGTGATCCCGGTTTAAGATCTGTTCAGAACGCTTGATATCCAATTGATCTTCTGTTTCAGTCGACCAAGGCAGGGATACAAGCCATTCAATGTAATTACGGATAACAGAGCTTTCAGCAGAGCTTGATGGCACTTTCTCATAGCGGGCTAACTCTTTCAATACGGTTCTTTCTACTTCCTCCGGCATATCAGCTTGTTCAATCTTAGACGTTAAATCTTCAATTTCACCGGTTTTTCCTTCTTTGTCGCCTAATTCTTTTTGAATGGCTTTCATTTGCTCCCGTAAATAGTACTCTTTTTGGGTTCTTTCCATGGAACGCTTCACACGCTGCCCGATTTTCTTTTCAAGGTTTAGCACTTCTTTTTCATTGTTAATGGTCTCGATCACCATTTGAAGCCGCTTCTTAATATCCAGTGTTTCAAGGACGTTTTGCTTTTCTTTCATTTTCAAAGGAAGATGGGAGGCAACGATATCCGCAAGTCTTCCCGGCTCTTCAATATCTGAAACAGTGGAATACGTTTCTGCTGAAACTTTTTTAGATAGCTTTATGTATTGTTCGAAATAATTCAATAACGTCCTCATTAAAGCGTCTGTTTCTGATTCTTTCACATCGGAATCTTTGAATTCCTTAATTTCCACTTCATAAAAATCTTTTTGCTCAGTAAATGTTTCAATAGACGCCCTTTTTAACCCTTCAACCAGAACTCTGATCGTTCCATTCGGTAATTTAAGCATCTGCTTTACCTTTGTAAGAGTTCCCATTTCGTAAAAATCTTCTTGTGTTGGCTCATCTATATTCATATCTCTTTGAGTGGTTAAGAAAATTAAATGATCATCCATCATTGCTTTTTCTAAAGCTTGTACGGAGCGCTCACGTCCAACATCTAAATGTAAGACCATTGTTGGATACACAAGTAAGCCTCTTAATGGAAGGAGGGGAACCGTTAAATTATTTTGATTTGCCACATATAACACCTCCGAATTTTGCTCTCCTAGTCTTTGTACAATTCTAACTTATTTACTAGGGAGTGTCTATTAAATAGGTATTTACAACTTTATTCAATCCGTTTATCGCTTATTCCATTTTCTCTTCCATTCAAAAACAAACCGATTCGGATAGACCCGAATCGGTCAACAGTCTATACACTTTTTTTATTTTTTTCTGTTATGAGATCAGTTTGCTGTAACGTTTCCTTCATAAGAGCAAGATCCAATACTTCTTTAAGCTGTTTCACCGGGATCACTTCAATTCCCTCAATTTCACTTAACATTGCTTGCTGGTTATCATAAGGTATGATCGCTATAGTGGCACCAGCCAATTTCGCGCCCTTCACTTTCGCAGTCACACCTCCGACTGGTTTCACGAGACCGTGGATACTGATCTCACCGGTAACAGCAATGGTATGTTTCACTGGGATACGGTAAATGGCAGAGTAGATGCCAAGTGCCATAGCGATTCCGGCAGAAGGTCCGTCTACGGGGACTCCACCAGGAAAGTTCACATGAATATCATATTGATCCGCAGGTACTCCCATGGAACGAAGCACCGTAATCACATTTTCGATGGAGCCTTTCGCCATACTCTTTCTTCGGACTGATTTACTACGATCCCCAATGCTTTCTTCTTCCACAATTCCCGTCACATTGATCAGTCCTTTATCCGTTGCCGGGATAACCGTTACTTCAATCTCGAGTAATGACCCCGTATTAGGACCTGTTACAGCTAACCCATTTACCAGACCAATCGTTGCTTCCTCATTGATTTTTTTCTGATAGCGGGGAGAAAGCTGACTGGATTGGATGATCCACTCCAATTCATGATCAAAGATTTCTTTTCTGTTTTCTGTAATGGCCACTCCAGCGGCAATCTGGACCATATTTACCGCTTCACGTCCATTACGGGCATAGGAGGCAAGCGTTTCAAGACCCTTGTCACTAATCGTCATCTCTACTTTTTCAACGGCTCTGGCAGCTACTTTTTTCACTTCATCATGCTCAAGCTCCCTAAAGAAAACTTCCATACATCTCGAGCGAATGGCCGGCGGAATTTCACTCGGGGTACGGGTGGTCGCACCGATCAAACGGAAATCTGCTGGAAGGCCATTTTTGAAAATATCATGTATGTGGGTAGGGATTTGATGATTTTCTTCATTATAGTAGGCACTTTCAAGAAACACTCTGCGATCTTCTAGTACTTTTAATAACTTATTCATTTGGATAGGATGCAATTCTCCTATTTCATCAATGAACAATACTCCTCCATGGGCATTCGTTACAGCCCCTTGCTTCGGCTGGGGAATCCCCGCTTGTCCCATGGCTCCCGCTCCTTGGTATATAGGGTCATGGACAGACCCAATCAATGGATCGGCAATTCCCCGTTCATCGAAACGTGCGGTTGTGGCATCCAGTTCAACAAAAACAGCGGCAGGTTTAAAAGGAGATTTTATATTCTTCTTGGCTTCTTCCAGGACCAGCCGGGCAGCTGCGGTTTTCCCGACTCCAGGTGGACCATAGATGATCACATGCTGAGGGTTCGGACTGCATAATGCTGCTTTCAAGGCTTTTATTCCATCTTCCTGGCCAACAATATCTTCAAAGCTTGATGGTCTTACTTTTTCTGCAAGAGGTTCAGTTAATGAAATGGACCTCATTTTTCGTAACTCTTCCATTTCTTTTTTTGACTCACGATCAATGGAAACTTTTTGCGTTCGCTGATTTTTCAATAGGTTCCAGAAATACAATCCAATGATGATTCCGAAGAATAACTGGATAAACAAAGCGATGCTAGTAAAGCTCATTCGTCTCCCTCCAAGTAGATACAAGTTGTTATCGGTTAGTATCTCCTTGACCCTGTGGGAATAAACAAAAAAATTCGGAAACGAAGAGGTCCTAAAAGAAGTGAAAATAAAAAATAAATCCTTGTTTTTTCTTTAGAAAAGCATTCATTACCCTTCGCAAACGATTCATGATCTGATGACTCAGCTATTTTTCTCTAATAATTGGCAGTACTGGATATCTGATCATCTTAGGCTAGAATATTAACGATTGCAGCAAAACCCTTAACCCGACAAAAAGCCAAGAATGGGGGACCATTCTTGGCTTTAAGATATATCTATTAAGCTGATGTTTTTTCTTCGTTCGGGTCGATCATCGTTCCATCTTCGAGCATTAAATGCGGAGCCGCATCTTCAAGGATCGTTTCTTTTGTAATGATACATTTTTTAATATCATCACGGGAAGGAAGATCGAACATCACATCTAACATCATTGTTTCGATGATAGAACGTAGTCCACGGGCACCCGTTTTCCGCTCGATTGCTTTTTTAGAGATTTCAAGCAGAGCATCTTCAGTGAATTCAAGCTCCACATCATCTAATTCAAGCATTTTTTGATATTGTTTTACTAAAGCGTTTTTTGGCTTTGTCAGGATTTCAACAAGCGCTTCTTCATCAAGAGGTTCAAGGCTTGAAATTACTGGTAAACGACCGATGAATTCTGGAATTAATCCAAACTTCAATAGATCTTCAGGGACAACTTTAGAGAGAAGTGATTTGTCTTCTTTTACTTCTGCATTTTTAGGATCAGAACCGAAACCAATCACCTTTTGACCTAAACGGCGTTTAATGATTTGCTCGATTCCATCAAATGCTCCACCACAAATGAACAGTACATTGGACGTATCGATTTGGATGAATTCCTGATGAGGATGCTTACGCCCACCTTGTGGAGGAACGCTTGCTACCGTACCTTCAAGAATTTTCAGAAGTGCCTGCTGAACACCTTCACCTGAAACGTCTCTAGTGATCGATGGATTTTCAGATTTACGTGCTACTTTATCGATTTCATCGATGTAGATGATTCCTTTTTCAGCTTTTTCTACATCGTAATCAGCTGCCTGGATTAATTTCAATAGAATATTCTCTACGTCTTCCCCTACGTAACCAGCTTCAGTTAGTGAAGTGGCGTCAGCAATGGCGAAAGGAACGTTAAGAATACGCGCAAGTGTTTGAGCCAGTAATGTTTTACCGCTACCAGTCGGCCCGATCATCGCAATATTACTCTTAGACAGTTCAACGTCATCGACTTTACTGCTTGAGTTGATACGCTTGTAGTGGTTGTATACGGCTACAGCCAGAGATTTCTTTGCTTGGTCCTGACCAATTACGTATTCGTCCAGGATTTCCCGAATTTCACGAGGTTTCGGAACGTCTTTGAATTCTACTTCTTCTTCCGTACCAAGCTCTTCTTCTACGATCTCTGTGCAAAGTTCGATACATTCATCACAGATATACACACCTGGTCCAGCGACTAGTTTACGAACTTGGTCTTGTGTTTTTCCGCAAAAAGAACATTTTAGTTGTCCTTTTTCATCATTAAATTTAAACAATGATTTTCACCCCTTAGTTAAAACTTCATAAAATCGTGCTCTGTTTTCAATAAACGAACGATCTCTTACATCCCATTACCTAAAGTTATGTACTGCATTTTATCATATTATATGTTCGTAAAGAAATTGATACGATTCTTAAGAATCATCTTATTATGTAACACGCATTTTAGCAAATATTTTACATTGCTAGTTAGTATCTTATCCAATTGAAGTCAGGTAATGTAAGAAATCTAATTATGTATGTTCCTGGTAAAAAATAATGCAACCCCGTTTAATAAGCTTTTTCCAAAAATAGTGGTTCTTATTCTTGTTTGATAAAACAATTACAACTTATTAAGTGAAGCTTAGTGATTTGGCTCATTTACGCCATAATTATCAAAAGCGATAGAGCAAACTCATTTGCTCTTGCGCTTTTGATGATTGTGGCTACTTTTCAGCTTTGCTGAAAAGTGTGAGAAACATCCGTTTCTCACGAATGAGCCAAATCAAGGGGAATATCCGCTTCATTGTACAAAACAAGGCACGAATGAATCGCGCCTTGTTTGCTATTTTTATTATGCTACAGTTTTGCTGTTTTCAACAAGGAATTCTACTGCTTTACGTACTTTAAGGTCAGCTTTAAGTGTGTCAAGGCCGCCTAGAGCTTGTTTGATGTTGTCAGCAGACATGTTGTATTGTTCAGCCATTTTGTTTACTTCTTCTTCTGCTTCTTCGTCAGTTATTTCTAGGTTTTCAGCTGCAGCGATTGCTTCCAGTGTAAGGTTTGTGCGAACGCGTTTGCCAGCATCTTCTTTCATTTGACCGCGAAGATCTTCTTCTGTTTGACCAGAGAATTGGAAGTAAAGGTCAAGGTTCATACCTTGCATTTGTAGACGTTGTTCGAATTCTTGCATCATGCGGTCTACTTCAGCTGTAACCATTACTTCTGGAATTTCAACTTCAGCATTGTCAGAAGCTTTATTTACAAGAGTTTCACGAACTGCTGTTTCAGCTTCGTTCTTTTTAGACTCTTGAAGACGTTTTTCGATTTTTTCTTTAAGTTCAGCAAGCGTTTCAACTTCTTCGTCAGCGTCTTTAGCGAACTCGTCATCTAATGCCGGAAGTTCTTTCGCTTTGATTTCGTGAACTTTCACTTTGAATGTAGCAGGCTTACCAGCAAGTTCAGCTGCATGGTATTCTTCAGGGAAGTTAACTTCTACTTCTTTCTCTTCTCCAGATGCAACCCCGATTAATTGCTCTTCGAAACCTGGGATGAATTGGCCTGAACCTAATTCAAGAGAATAGTTCTCAGCTTGGCCGCCTTCAAATGCTTCACCATCAACGAATCCTTCGAAATCCATTGTTACAGTATCGCCTTCTTCAGCTTTTCCTTCTTCTTTTACAGCTAGCTCAGCTTGTTTTTCTTGAAGTGAAGTAAGTTCAGCTTCTACATCTTCAGCTGTCACTTCTGTTTCCATTTTTTCTACTTCAAGACCTTTGTATTCACCAAGTTTCACTTCAGGTTTCACTTGTACTTTAGCAGTGAAGATTAGCTCTTTACCTTTTTCCATTTGCTCAACATCGATTTCCGGACGGTCGATTGGATCGATTCCCGTTTCTTCGATTGCTTTCGCATAGGCTTCTGGTAAGATGAAATCTAATGCATCTTGGTAAAGTGATTCAACACCAAAACGTTTTTCGAACATTCCGCGAGGCATTTTCCCTTTACGGAATCCTGGTACGTTAACTTGTTTTACAACTTTTTTGAATGCTGCGTCCAAACCTTCGTTTACTTTTGCAGCTTCAACTTCAATTGTAAGTACTCCTTGGTTTCCTTCTTGCTTTTCCCATTTTGCAGACATACTGTTCCCTCCAACAATCTATAATTGATCTTGTATTTTTACGCATAGTAGTAGATAGTCCCGTATGAATCTAGCACTATCATCGTAAATATATGAAAAACTTTTACATTACAACCATTACATTATAACATACAGCCACTGTCTTTCAACAGAGAGCATTTAAATATTAGGAGAGGAAATTTCCTCTAGTTCCGTAAGTCTTGTTAGAATCCACTGAGATTGTGTGTTTTCAACCTGGTCTTTTAACTCTTCTTCAAGGATTGCATCGGCAAACATCCCTGCCGTGTAGTAAGCATACACCGAGGCGATTGCTTTCGGTTCATCCTCAAGTGTAAAAGGATAGAGTAGAAAGGTATGCCTTTTCAGTAATTCTTGAGCGTGCTGAAAAAGCGTAGGATTCGTTTGGGCTAGAAGATCATCCAATGAATCTGTGACCATCTTATAGAAATCAGACTCGAACACATCTTCCAAAGCGGAAGGAGACACCTTCTGCTCCTCCCCAAATTTCGCTACATCTACTTCTTTATCCATTCCATGCTCCCTTAAAACATTTATGATCATCGTTTGCAGAAATGGGTGGGCGGCTGAATCCTTTAAAACTGATTGCAACTCCCCAATGAATGGTTGAATGTTACGATGAACCAACTGTGCCACGATCAACGTCTGTTCCTCCAGGCTCTTCCCTTCCAAGATAGAAGATTGATCCTCTTCTGATGATTCTTCTTCATGAATTGGTGCTTTTCCATTCACTACTTTTTCACTGAATTGGAGAAGCTTCCTGAAATGTTCTTCCTTTTCAAAGGGCACTTCTTTTTCATCAAACAAGGCATTGATTGTGTCGACCACTTCCCTGTGCTGATGAAGCTGGATAAGAATCATCAAATACATATCAACGACTTCGAAGTAGTCCCCGATCCCTTCAAGGAGCATCTCTTTACATATGTATCTGGCTTTGTCATACTGCTTGCTTTCATAAAGAGATAGCACGAGTGCAGTATTAATATCGGGATTATCAGGTTCTAATTCATAGGCTTGCGTGAGCAACTGAGAGGATTCATG
Organism: Bacillota bacterium; assembly: GCA_051750565.1. Lineage (GTDB taxonomy): Bacteria > Bacillota > Bacilli > Bacillales > Bacillaceae_B > Rossellomorea. The sequence goes on from JBNJJV010000003.1 coordinate 424,242, forward strand.
CACCTCTCCTTTTTCCAGAGCCTGCACACCCTTTTCCAGCAGCCGATCTTTCAATCCTGGAAACTGGACAATTTTTCCTTTTCCTTCATGGTTTCCCTTAGTCATAAAACGTACCTGCCTATACTTTTTAGTTGCCTTTAGTTTAGCACGATATCTTTTGGATAACAAAAAAAGCTTACCCTTTTCAGGTAAGCTTTGTGTATGTAGGATATATGGCGTCCCAGGAGAGATTCGAACTCCCGACCGACGGCTTAGAAGGCCGTTGCTCTATCCTGCTGAGCTACTGGGACGTGATTTGTTTTTCAAGGACAATATTTATTATATTCACATAGCATCAATAAGTCAACAGATTTTCAAAAAAAGTTTTATTTATTTTTCCGGGACCGTTTTTTCTATCTGTAATAGGGAAGAGAACCCACCGCGGCAGGTTCTCACAATAATTTTACAATTGAAAGGATTGAGTCAATTCGTCCAGAACTACATGATCATGAGTTAAGAATGTTACCTTTATTTCTTGATCAATCGCTTCTACTAATGCGTAAGTGCGTTCTCTCCTGCCTCTTGGCAAAAGGATGCTTCCCGGATTCAAGAACAAAGTGCCATTATTCAATTCTGCACCCAGTGTGTGTGAATGGCCAAAGAAAACAAAATGCGCTCCAACTTCTTCAGCTTTATAACGTAGCTTCATCAGTGACATTTTAATTCCATACAGATGACCGTGTGTCACCATGACTACGTTGCCCTCAACCTCTTCAACAAGGTCGTCGGGCAACCGGGCGTCCATATCACAGTTTCCCCTCACAACAAGGTAGGGGGATAATGCCGGGTCGTCTGCACTTAATTCAGAATCTCCGCAGTGAATCATGGCATCTACGGTAGATTGATATTTTTCTGATAGTTCCAATAGCTCTTCTTTTGATCCGTGACTATCACTTACAACCAATAGTTTCATTCCGCTCACCCTTTAAATAAAGTCTGAGATTATGTTCTTAAGTTTTTTTAATGCATTCCCACGATGACTGATTTGACTTTTCTCATCTGGAGATAATTCAGCCATCGATTTTTGAAGAGTCGGAACGAAGAAAATCGGGTCGTAACCAAACCCATTCGTCCCTCTCTTTTCTTGCAGGATCATGCCTTCGCATGTTCCTGTCACCGTTCTGGTATCCCTATCAGGTCCAGCAATGGCTAAGATACAGTGAAAACGTGCCGTACGGTCGGAGCATTTTACAGCTTCAAGCTCTCGTAAGACCTTTTTCATATTCTCCTCGTCACTCTTTTCTTCACCGGCATAGCGTGCAGAATAGACTCCCGGCCGACCTTCCAAGGCATCGATGGCCAATCCGGAATCATCAGCAATCACCAGTTCACCTAATTCTTCCGCAACCGTTTCGGCCTTCAATATGGCATTTTCCTCAAACGTTTCACCGGTTTCTTCAACATCCTCAATGTGAGGAAGGTCTAGTAATGTTTGTACCTCATACCCGTATGGAGCAAACATATGTTGAAACTCTTTTGCTTTTCCCCTGTTTTTCGTGGCTATGATCACTCGTTTTGTCATCTACAATCTCACCCTTTATTGAAATCTTTTTACTATTTCACCTAATGATTGCTGTTGTATTTGGAATAGCTCGTGGATTCCTTCTTGTCCAAGTTTTAACAGTTGATGCAATTGGTCCATTGTAAAGGTTGCTTCTTCCCCTGTTCCCTGCAGCTCTACAAATTCGCCTTCACCCGTCATGATGATGTTCATATCCACTAATGCGCTGCTATCTTCTATATAATTCAAATCAAGAACCGCCCCATGCTCTTCAACAATCCCCACACTTGTGGCTGCCAAGAAACTTTTCAGTGGAAAAGAAGAGATTTTTTTGCTGTCTTGAAGCTTAGCCACTGCCATTGCCGTAGCAACGAAAGCCCCAGTGATCGAAGCCGTTCTTGTCCCGCCGTCTGCTTGAATGACATCACAATCAATCCAGATTGTACGTTCTCCTAAAGCATCCAAATCGACTACAGCTCTTAACGCCCTTCCAATAAGGCGTTGAATTTCCATTGTTCTTCCTGAAACCTTCCCTTTAGAAGATTCACGAATGTTTCTCGTTTCCGTTGCTCTTGGCAGCATGGAATATTCAGCCGTGATCCACCCTTTTCCACTGTTTCTCATAAAAGGAGGCACTCGTTCCTCGATGCTGGCATTACAAATGACCTTCGTTTCTCCAACCGTTATTAGGACGGAGCCTTCCGGATGCTTAACATAATCTGTCTCGATCTCAATATTCCGCAATTGATTCTTTTCTCTACCATCTGTTCTCATATCATTACCTCCTGTATTTTCGTACGTTATGTAAAGACGGTCTAATCAAAAATAGAAGAGGCGGCATTATGCCAACCTCTTTTCGATGTTTCTATAATAGTATATCAAAAAATAGTTATTTAAAAACTAATTGCATTCACATTTTCTGGTCTTGTCACTGGTTCTGTGATGGTTTCGCCGTCTTTAGACACTACCGTTGCTTCACCATTCACTAAAACAGAGACTCCTTTAATTCCTTTTTGCTCCGTTAAGGAGAGAACGAGAGAATTCAGCATATGTTCAGAAACCATTTTTTCTTCAAGGCTACCATAAACCGCTTCGTTAAAATTCAATGTAACGGTTCCGTCTTCAAGCTTCGGATCGTCTAATAGTTTGGCACCTGTAAAATCACTTGCAAGTGAAGAGGAATATCCTGGTCCCTCAATCAACTCTTTCACAACTGCCGTGACTTCATCCACTGAATTTGAGCTAACGCGTTTGGTAACAGGTACGTAATACGTTTTATCATCCGTTTGAGACACATAATAAACCGTTAGTGGTTTTGTGCTCGTAGGATCCACCACACCGGAAGTATCCACATTGATCCCGACTTTTCTCGTTAATCCTTTTTCATCAATCGGTGTTCCGTTAACAGGCATTTCAGTTAGTGGATATCCATTCACTCTAAGCTCTACTTTTTCAACAGAATCAAATTGAGTAAGCGTCCATGTAACGGATTGAAGAATTTTCTGCTCATCTTCAGGCTGGTAGTTATTGAACTCCGAAGAGAAATCGGCAATGGCCGTTCCGTCTTTAATATCGACCGTCACTTGCGTATCCGCCGGAAGCACGGCTCTAAAACCATTCGGCAGCACATTTTCAACCGGTCCATTTTTGACCAGATACTCAAGAGCTTGTTTAGCTACACTTTCTTCACCTGGAAGCGGCAACGATTGTGAGACAACATACCCATTTTTATCGATTAGATAAAGCTCTGTCATGACCGTTTCAGCCTTTGCTTCTTCCTTGCTCACTTCTTTCTCTGCGTCTTCTCCTTTAGCCGTATCCACTTTCTCCCCTTCTTTTAAGTAGGATAGGTCTTGAGGAGGATCGATTTTCTCTTTATCATCACCGAAACTAAGTAATCCACAACCTGAAAGATATACAGAAGAAGCTAAAATCGTTACAGCAATTGACACCTTTGCTTTTTTTGCCATTGGGAAACCTCCTAAAAGACAGTTTGTACTAACATGTATACGAGCCCGCTCTATAAAATAGACCGAAACTTTAATAAAAATAGTACACCCAAAAGCGGAGGCGGCTTGAACAGAGGCGACAAGCATAAGACGAGAACACCGGAAAGGCGTCCTTTGCCTTTTTGGTGTTCTTGACTTATGACCTCGAGCCTCTAGCCGCCGGAGCTGGATGACACCTAAAGCGGAGGCGGCTTGAACAGAGGCGACAAGCATAAGACGAGAACACCGGAAAGGCGCCCTTTGCCTTTTTGGTGTTCTTGACTTATGACCTCGAGCCTCTAGCCGCCGGAGCTGGATGACACCAAAAGCGGAGGCGGCTTGAACCTGAACTTAAACGACGGTGTATCGAATTTTGTAGAACGGTCGATATATTGAAAATATGGTTGATATAATAAAAAAACGGTTGATAAATTGAAATAACGGTCGATATCCCTGCCCCCGCACTCGCTCCATTCCCCCGGTGGAGTTAAATCCCTCCACCAGAGAAGGATTTCACTAACTTTCATCCCATTCATACCCAATTGACCATAAAAAACCAAAAAAACCACCCGATTACAAGATACTAATCCTGTAATCGAATGGTTTCTGCTTTCACTTCTCCAACTGTCAGCCAATCGGAGGCAATGCGTGAAAAGATGGCCGAGGACCCTGTGTTGAAAAAACGGTGTTCAGGTTTTTGTACTCCCCCGTATAGGAGATTGTAATAATCAAGAATCGTACTTACTTCCCGTGCCGTTTCATCTCCAGAGCTTATCACACTAACCTCCGGACCCATGTAGGCTTTGATCTTAGGCTGTAATAGCGGGTAGTGGGTGCACCCTAGAATCAGCGTATCAATATCCGAATCTTTAATAGGGCGGAGAGTCTCTTCTACTATTTCTTCCGCCATGGAGCCATTGTATTCTCCACTTTCTACTAAAGGGACAAATTTCGGACAGGCGAGTGACGTGACATCCAAGCTACCGTGCAGGGAGTGGAGCGCTTCTACATAGGCACCGCTATTAATCGTCCCCACTGTTCCAAGAACACCGATTCTCTTATTATGAGTATGCTTGATTGCTGCTCTGGCCCCGGGATGAATGACTCCTATAACCGGGATGTCCAAATGGGTTTGGATTTCATCCAGCACAACTGCAGTGGCGGTATTACATGCGATGATCAGCATTTTCATATCATATTGCATTAGATATTGGGTCATTTCCCATGTGAATATTTTCACTTCTTGAGCTGTTCTGGGTCCGTAGGGACAACGGGCTGTGTCACCAAGATAGTAGATGGTCTCTTTGGGTAACTGACGCATCACTTCTCTGGCAACGGTAAGCCCCCCAACCCCAGAATCAATGATGCCAATTGGTTGAATCACGTTATTCCCTCATTCTGGTTTCATTTCTTGATGCAGCTTAGCTAAATTATCTTTTAATAGTAACACTTCTTTTTCGGAGAAATCCGTCAGGACACTCTGTAAATAATTTTGCCTTTTATTGATGACTTCTTCAATAATTCTTTCGCCCTCTTTTAGCATATGAATCCGGACGACCCTACGATCATTTTCATCCTTCACGCGTTCCACCAACTGATTTTTCTCCATTCTATCAACGAGATCGGTTGTGGTACTGCAGGCAAGGTACATTTTATTCGAAAGATCACCAATGGTCATATCACCATATTCAAATAACCACTGCAGTGCGATGAACTGCGGCGGAGTGATGGTGTACTGACTTAATATTTCCCTTCCTTTTTGCTTAATGATCGATGATATGTAGCGCAGGTCTTTTTCTATATCTGCAACAACTTGTAATTCTCCAATGATTTCTTTAGAATTCGTCATGATTACTCTCCTTTTAAAATCAGAAACTGGACATGTACTCCTTATTGAAAACGGGATTCGATCACATAAGACCTTCCTGTTTTAGCTTCTATTATATTATGGGACCTAAGTGACCTTTCTTTCAGCCCAGACTTCCCCTACTAGCATTTTCGCCTTTTTCGGGTGAAAATTCAAGACAAGTTCGCAAATGATCCAGAACTAAAAGAGACTGACTCTCATTCAAACATTAATAGGTATCCGCGGAAGACCCGTTAATTGTTTGCCATTAGAATCAGTCCCTTACATTTAAAGCTTGAGTTCCCCCATGCGAAGAAGCTCTACAACAGCTTGAGATCGCCCCTTCACTCCAAGCTTTTGCATGGCGTTGGAAATATGATTTCGAACTGTTTTCTCGCTAATAAATAGATCACTAGCAATTTCTTTAGTTGTTTTGTCTTGAACTAACAGTTCGAATACTTCTTTTTCTCTTTTGGTGAGCAACGGTTTGTGTGTAAAATCATTGTCCTTCAATTATGGTAACCCTCCTTGCCTTCGCCAGCTTTAAACCGCGGGGATGGGTATTGTCGGTCGTCAGAATATCATATGTGAAGGGAGGGTTTAGAGTGACATAGAGGAGGAAGTTAAATGAAAAATAGGCAACGGTTTTTATAACACACTACGATAGGCTAAGAAACCGCCATTTTGCAGTCAAGCTTCGCCTTCATTTCTTCCGTCCAAGGGACTCCTTTTCCAGTCTGTTTTGATATTTGGACCATGGTTCCTCTACCTGTAAAGCAAACCTCTTCTTTTTCATTCAGACCCATATAGTGTAAATCCACTGAAGATTTCCCCACACTATTCGCCTTTACACACACCTTCAGCTGTTCGTCGAAGAATACTTGTTTGACAAAATCACATTGTAAATCTGCAACGACAGGAATCGTATCGTGTTCAGGTTTTACCCAGTTTTGCATAAACCCTTTGTGTTTAAAAAATTCGATTCTAGCTTCTTCGAAATAAGTGAATGGAATTGTATTGTTCATATGTCCAAACATATCAGTCTCGGAAAACCGAACCTTTATATGGATTGAAAACGAAAATTCTTTTTGCCATGTTTCTATATCTTCAATGTATGTAAAATGTTTCAAAATGGCTCCTCCTTTTGGAAAATGAATATAAGATAAGAAAATGAATGATCATTCATTATTTATTATAAGCTTTTTTTGAAAAATAAGAAACCTATAAAGAACAAAAAGCACTCCCCCAAAGGAAAGTGCTTTTTGTTTACCTGTTAATCAACCATATGGTCGCTTCCGAAGAAGTTTTTAAACATTTGGAACGTTGTTTCTCTGTTTAGTGCAGCAATGGAAGTCGTTAGAGGAATCCCCTTTGGACATGATTGAACACAGTTTTGAGAGTTCCCGCAGTTCGCAAGGCCTCCGTCGCCCATGATCGATTCAAGTCGCTCATCCTGATTCATGGCACCCGTTGGGTGAGCATTGAACAAACGGACCTGTGATAATGGAGCAGGACCGATGAAGTCCGATTTACTGTTTACGTTAGGACATGCTTCCAAACAAACACCACATGTCATACATTTAGATAATTCATACGCCCATTGACGTTTTTTCTCCGGCATACGCGGTCCGGGACCAAGATCGTATGTTCCATCAATTGGAATCCATGCTTTTACTTTCTTCAAGCTGTCGAACATGCGACTGCGGTCTACCTGCAAGTCACGAACAACAGGGAAAGTACGCATAGGCTCCAAGCGGATCGGTTGTTCTAATTGATCAACTAAAGCGGTACAAGACTGTCTTGGTTTCCCGTTGATCACCATTGAACAAGCTCCACATACTTCTTCCAAACAGTTCATATCCCAGTTGATCGGAGTAGTTTGTTCCCCTTTTGCATTGACCGGATTACGACGAATTTCCATCAGTGCAGAAATAACGTTCATATTCGGACGGTAATCAAGCTCGAACTCTTCTTGGAAAGGGGCTGTTTCCGGGCTTTCTTGACGAGTTATGATAAAACGGACTCTTTTGTTTTCACTCATCATTTATTCCCCCCTTTTTTCTTAGAATAGTCACGCTTACGTGGTGCAATCAGTGAAGTATCTACTTCCTCGTAATGGAATTCAGGTGAATTCGTTGAAGCATTGTATTTAGCCATCGTTGTTTTCAGGAATTCTTCATCATTACGTTCAGGGAAGTCAGGTTTATAGTGAGCTCCACGGCTCTCGTTACGATTTAAAGCACCGATTGTAATAACACGTGCCAGTTGCAGCATGTTCCACAATTGACGGGTGAATGTTGCCCCTTGGTTGCTCCATTTAGCCGTGTCATTGATATTGATGTTTTGGTAACGTTCCATTAATTCCTGGATCTTTTCATCTGTCTGTTTCAGCTTATCGTTATGACGTACAACGGTCACGTTATCCGTCATCCACTCACCAAGTTCTTTATGAATGACATAGGCGTTCTCAGTACCATTCATGGACATGATGTTGTTCCATTTTTCTTCTTCCTGTTTTACATAACGATCGAAAAGAGAAGAAGGGACGGATTCAACTGTTTTCTCAAGCCCTGCAATATATTTAATAGCATTAGGACCTGCAACCATACCACCATATATAGCGGATAGTAATGAGTTCGCTCCTAAACGGTTACCTCCGTGCTGAGAATAATCACACTCACCAGCAGCGAATAAACCAGGGATATTGGTCATTTGATCATAATCTACCCATAGTCCACCCATTGAATAGTGAACCGCAGGGAAGATTTTCATTGGTACTTTACGTGGGTCATCACCCATGAACTTCTCATAGATTTCGATGATTCCGCCAAGCTTAATATCAAGCTCTTTTGAATCTTTATGAGATAGATCCAGGTAAACCATGTTTTCACCGTTAATACCAAGCTTTTGATTTACGCACACATCAAAGATTTCACGTGTTGCGATATCACGGGGTACAAGGTTTCCGTATGCAGGATACTTCTCTTCAAGGAAGTACCACGGCTTTCCATCTTTATATGTCCAGACTCGTCCACCTTCACCACGGGCCGATTCACTCATGAGACGAAGCTTATCGTCCCCTGGAATGGCTGTCGGGTGAATTTGAATGAACTCACCATTTGCATAGTAAGCACCTTGTTGATATACGATCGATGCTGCTGAACCTGTATTGATAACAGAGTTGGTGGATTTACCGAAGATAATTCCAGGTCCTCCTGTTGCCATGATGACTGCATCAGCTGCGAACGATTTAATTTCCATCGTTTGAAGGTTTTGAGCAACGATTCCTCTTGCCACTCCTTCATCATCCACCACAACGCCAAGGAATTCCCAACCTTCGAACTTATTCACTAGCCCTGCTACTTCATGACGACGAACCTGCTCGTCCAACGCATACAATAATTGTTGACCAGTCGTAGCTCCAGCGAAAGCTGTTCTATGATGCTGCGTTCCACCGAAACGACGGAAATCCAGTAATCCTTCCGGTGTACGATTAAACATTACTCCCATACGATCAAGTAAATGAATAATCCCCGGTGCCGCTTCAGTCATTGCTTTAACAGGCGGTTGGTTCGCTAAGAAATCCCCACCATATACTGTATCATCAAAATGTTCCCAAGGAGAATCTCCTTCTCCCTTGGTATTAACGGCTCCGTTAATACCACCTTGTGCACATACAGAGTGAGAACGCTTAACGGGTACCAGTGAGAATAAATCTACTTGCGTTCCTTTTTCTGCTGCTTTAATTGTGGCCATCAGGCCGGCTAAACCGCCACCGACAACGATGATTTTGCCTTTACTCATCGTGACTCACTCCTTTTCCTACCATACTTCAGAGCATTTATTTAATCTATTAGACTCGTATCTATTTCTTCTTATACGAAGGCAAAAATTGCACGCATACCGACAACCGATAACGCTACAAAGATTCCGATCGTAACATATGTAGCAATTAATTGAGAACGAGGTGAAACTGTAATTCCCCAGCTCACGCAGAATGACCATAAACCATTCGCAAAGTGGAAGATCGTTGAAAGAACACCCAGCACATAAAACCCTAGCATAAATGGATTAGATAAGATGTTTTCCATCATTTGAAAGTTCACTTCAGCCCCAAATGCTGCTGCTACTCTTGTTTCCCATACATGCCAAGTAACAAAAATAAATGTGATTACTCCAGACACACGTTGAAGTAAAAACATCCAGTTACGGAAATAACCAAACTTACTTGCATTGTTCTTAGAAGTGAATGCAATGTAAATTCCGTAGATTGCATGGAAATACAATGGAAGGAAGATGATAAAAATTTCAAGGAAATAACGGAAAGGTAGACTTTCCATGAAGTGTGCCGCCTGGTTAAATGATTCTTCCCCACCAGTGGCAAAATGGTTCACGACTAAATGTTGTGTTAAAAATAATCCAACTGGAATAACACCTAGCAATGAATGAAGCCTGCGATAATTAAATTCTCGATTTCCAGCCATGATTTACCCCCCTTAATGATAAAATATGAATTCGTTTTCTAATGCATTTTTAAGAATGACTAGACGACGATACATATTTTATATTGTAACAATAATGTGACATGTTCATTTTACTCCCAAGGAGTGGAAGCGTCAAGAAAACGTATACATAAATTCGACAATACCGCAAAAATATTTTCAATATATTGATAACAGAAAAGGTGAGGTATTGTCTGGTTAAATGTTCGAAAATTCAAATAAATATCAAATAAAAGTTATATCACCAAAATATCCCAAGGTCATTTTTTCGAGGTATGGGATGATAAATCCCCTTTTCATGTATATAATAGTTTTATAGAAAGAGGGGATTTACTTGGAACAGAAAAAAGAAGAAGTACATCAACTGTCCGTTCCAATCTTCGGATATGAAATGTTACGTGACATATTGATTCCAGAAATTTTAGGAAAGCATACACCCGATATTTTATACTGGGGTGGAAAACAACTCTCTCGGAAATTCCCCCTTCAGTCATCAGAGGAACTGATATCGTTTTTCGCTGAAGCCGGCTGGGGAACTCTTGCACTTCTGGAACAAAAAAAGAATGAGATGACCTTTGAAATAAGCGGACCGGTGATAGAACGACGCGTTGCCTTAAAGTCGGATGTAACATTCAAACTGGAAACGGGCTTTCTAGCCGAACAAGTACAGTTACAAAAGAAATGTGTGGCAGAAGCTGCCGACGAACTACATAAACGGAGTCATTCAGTGAAAGTGATTGTAAGATGGGACGAGAAAGATAAAGTAGAATAGTCCTTACCGACATCCCTTTCATACTCTAATTAAGGGTTGCCCTTCAATTGATGGGGCAACCCTTTTTCACTTGTCCCGCTCTCTGCTACTGGGTATTATAACGTGACTTCTTCCATCTTCACCGCGTCCAGGTTAAATGCGGTATGTAGGACGCCTGCTGCTTTTTGCATATTTTTCTCGTCTACGACTGCAGATACTTTGATTTCAGACGTGCTGACCATTTTCACCACGATATCATTTTGAGCTAACACTTCGAACATTTCCGCTGCCACACCTGGATTTGAGATCATACCAGAGCCAACGATCGATACTTTTGCAAGCTCACTTTCATGTTCAACATGGGTGAATCCTAATTGCTCTTTGTTTCGTTCCAGAACGACAAGGGTTTCCTCCAGGTCTTGTTCTTTAATAGAGAATGATAAATTGGTCATATTCTGATCGGTCTGGCTTTGAATAATAATATCTACATTCAGATGATTTTTGGCTAAAGTGGTAAACACAGAAGATAGTCCCGTTAATGCGTTCCCTAGTCCAAATACAGTTACACGCGTTATTTCACCTTCAAATGCTACGCCTCTCACAATCAGGTTTTGTTCCATGCTTGCTTCCTCCTCAATATACGTTCCTTCAACTTTTTCAATACTGGATCTGACCTCTAACGGAATTTGATAGTTCTTGGCAAATTCCACTGCCCGTGGATGCAGGACTCCAGCCCCTAAATTAGCCAGTTCCAACATTTCATCATAGGAAATGGACGGTAACTTTCTTGCTCCTTTAATATAACGCGGGTCCGTCGTATACACCCCGTCTACATCTGTATAAATATCACAGCGCTCTGCTTTCAGGGCAGCTGCAATCGCAACGGCGGTTGTATCCGATCCACCACGACCGAGAGTTGTAATTTCCCCCGCTTCTGTCATCCCTTGGAATCCTGCTACGATCACAACTCTTCCCGATTGAAGGTGACTCAACATCTTTTCAGTATGAATATTGGTGATCCTCGCATTGCTGTGAACGGATTCCGTCTCGATCCCGGCCTGCCAGCCTGTGAATGAGATGGCATCGTGTCCGGATTGAATCAGGGCCATCGTGAGGAGTGAAATGGTGACTTGCTCTCCTGTAGATAGAAGCATATCCATTTCTCTCTTACTCGGTTGTGATGTAATTTCCCTTGCCAAACCAACAAGTGTATCCGTGGTTTTCCCCATGGCAGATACCACGACCACAACATCATTTCCTCTTTCTTTTTCTTCTGCGATTCTTGACGCAACATTTTGAATTCTTTCTACAGAACCTACTGAAGTCCCACCGAATTTTTGAACAATAATACTCACAGCTTCTCCCTCTTTCTCATTGAGTGCATCGTTACGACTCATTTTTTGATGGTGAAGAGTACAATCACAATCATCCTAAACGTTCATGGAACAGGTTCATCACCTGCGCTGGATAATAAAAAAAGCAATGAGAATAATATCTCATTGCTTTATGAACATACAGCAGAACATACAAAATAGGTTCATGGGCATTGTGAGATAGCTCTCCAAGATTGAATCATCTTGACAATCCTACATTTCTTAAACGTAGAACCAGCGGAATCAGCATGAGACCAAAACCACTTCGGCGAATCTCCCCTTTCCAGGCATCTCAACAGAGCTCATACTCCTCTTTACCTGTACTTTTGAAGCTCGCACCTCTATCACCACTTTAAAAAGTGATAATGTTATAAATTTTCGTTAATTATAGCACATAAGAATTTGTGATTCAATGCACATTTCCAAATTAAATTCATTTTAATTATTGTTTCACGTCGTAAATTCTGTTGCTATTTTGTAGGAGCGATTAGTGGTTGATTTCCGCTCCAGGTGCTCGCTTTCCGCGGGGCGTGAGTTGAGCCTCCTCGGGCTTCGCCCTGCGGGGTCTCAACTGTCCAGCTACGGGGCTTAGGGGCTCGAGGTCATAAGCCAAGTCTGCCAAAAAGGCAAAGAGCGCCTTTCCGGCAGACTCGTCTTATGCTTGTCGCCCCTAGGCAAAGCCCCTCGGCTTTTCGTACTTTCCCGCTATTCCCGCAGGAGTCGAGCACCTTCCACTCCAATCAACTATCATAATCAACTGCATTTACTGTTTCTAACATCCCCTATTTCAACTTCTCCACCAATACCTTAGCAACAGCTTCTGGAATCCCTATCTCAATAAATTCCTCAACCGTTGCTTCCTTGATCTTCTTCATGGAGCCGAAGTGTTTTAATAGCTGTTTCTTTCGTTTCGGACCAATCCCATCAATGTCATCAAGAGTCGACTGGAAGGCGCTCTTTCCTCTAAGCTGTCTGTGGAACGTAATGGCAAATCGGTGGACTTCATCCTGGATCCGCTGCAGCAAGTAAAATTCCTGGCTTCTCTTTTCAAGAGGAACAATTTGCAAGGGATTCCCATACAGCAGTTCCGACGTCTGATGCTTATCGTCTTTCGCAAGGCCGCCAAGCGGGATATCCAACCCCAACTCATTCTCAATGACATCCCTCGCCGCTTCAATCTGCCCTTTTCCCCCATCGATGATAATGAGATCCGGTAAAGGAAGACCATCTTTTAAAACTCTCGTATACCGTCTGCGAACGACCTCCCTCATGGAATCATAATCATCAGGGCCTCTCACGGTTTTAATCTTATACTTTCGATACTCTTTCTTCGCCGGTTTCCCGTCAAGGAATACGATCATCGCAGACACAGGGTCCGAACCTTGAATATTCGAGTTATCAAATGCTTCGATCCGGAAAGGAGTATAAATGCCCATATGCTCCCCAAGACGTTCTATCGCCTTAATCGTCCGTTCTTCATCTCTTTCAATCAGAGCGAATTTTTCTTCAAGCGCCTGCTTCGCATTTTTCTCGGCAAGCTTGACCAACTCTTTCTTCTTTCCCCGTTTAGGCTTGGTGATTTTCACCTCTATCAGCTTAGCAGCCAGTTCTTCATCAATCTCCTCTGGCAAAAATAGTTCCTTTGGCTTAAAATGATTGGATTTCGAATAAAACTGACCTAAGAAAGTCAGAAATTCGTCCTCGGGTTCATTGTAGAGAGGGAAGAGTGACACATCCCGTTCAATGAGCTTTCCTTGACGCACAAAGAATACTTGTACACACATCCAGCCTTTATCTACGGAATATCCGAACACATCCCGATCAGTGAAATCGGTCATGGTTATCTTTTGCTTTTCCATTGTCGCCTCAATGTGAAGGATTTGATCACGAAATTCCTTCGCTCTCTCAAATTCCAGATTCTCTGCTGCTTCCTTCATTTTCACCGTTAATTGATTCTTGATATCTTTGTATCCGCCATTCAGGAACTTGGAAATTTCGTCAGTCATTTCTCTATATGTGTCTTTGCTTACTTCTTTGATACAAGGAGCCAGACATTGACCCATATGATAATACAAGCAGGCTCTATCAGGAAGGGTAGTGCATTTTCGTAACGGATACAAACGATCCAGAAGTTTTTTCGTTTCATTAGCGGCTCCTGCGTTGGGATACGGACCAAAGTATCGGCCTTTCCCTCTTTGGACTTTGCGGGTCGTAATAAGTCTTGGGTGCCTCTCGTTCGTTAATTTGATAAACGGATAGCTTTTATCATCCTTTAACATGACATTGTATTTAGGGTCATATTTTTTGATCAGGTTCATTTCAAGCACAAGGGCTTCCAAATCAGAAGAGGTCATGATGTACTCGAAGTCCTCAATTTCACCTACCAACCGTTGAGTCTTGGCATCATGAGAACCGGTAAAATAAGAGCGCACACGATTCTTCAATACTTTTGCTTTACCCACATAAATAATCGTACCTTGTCTGTCTTTCATCAAATAACATCCCGGTTGATCCGGTAATAGAGCTAATTTATTTGTAATGGTAGGGTTCATCGTCTCTCTCCTCTCTTGTCTGCCCATTTATAGACGGTGATGGTTGAATGAACAGGATCGAATCACTCCTGTAAATGAGAAATGATTAGACTTTTTCTGTTTAAGCACACTGGTAGCTTGAGGAAATTCAGTGTGGTAAAAGACCGTTCACCTTTAATTTTAATCACTTTTAATTTTTCTCTCCAAATAAAAAACCAACTCAGTCTGAAATTCCTTCTTAGCCTATTGTAAGGCTTTCAATGAATGGATTCCAATCAGAAGTTGGTTTAATGGGTTAAGCATTTATATTTTTCATACGATCTGATTTTTTTGATTGCCATAGAGTGAGGCGGCTTGGTCAAAGACAACAAGTATCAGGGCTGATTAACCAGGATCTAGCTGTCTGATAGATATTTTAATACAATATAAAACCGGGGCTCACAAATCGAGCCCCGGTGTATAAAAGATTATCTTATACGTGTTTGTTTAATAGTTCAGCAAGTGCTTCCTTAGGTTGGAATCCGATTACTTTATCAACAACTTCACCGTCTTTAAGGACAACTAAAGTCGGGATACTCATAACCCCGTATTTACCTGCTGTTTCCTGGTTTTCATCAACGTCAACTTTGATGATTTTTACTTTGTCGCCCATTTCTCCATCTAACTCTTCCAGTACTGGAGCGATCATCTTACAAGGTCCACACCAAGGTGCCCAGAAATCCGCTAATACCAGTCCAGAATTTGTTTCAGTTGAAAATGATTGATCAGTAGCGTGTGTAATTGCCATTTATATGCGCCTCCTAAAATCTTTGAATGTAACGTTAGTATATCACCGTTTTTTTTGTGATGCTATTAATCTGCTCGTAGGTAATATTCCCTTCAGATAACGGAATATACAGGGTAGAAAAATAGGAGCAGCCATCCGGCTGCATCCTTATTTTTACTACATAATATGTTCATACCCTATAGACGCTACTTTAAAACGTCAATTGAATTTAAGAAGAGGATACTTTAAGCTTTTTAAACTCTTCAGTCAGCATCGGCACCACTTCGAACAGGTCACCCACGATTCCATAATCCGCTACGTTAAAGATGTTCGCTTCAGAATCTTTGTTGATCGCAACGATGACTTTTGAATTCGACATACCCGCTAAATGCTGGATAGCTCCAGAAATACCACATGCAATATAAAGGTCAGGTGTTACGACTTTACCTGTCTGACCAATCTGCAGGGAATAGTCACAGTAGTCGGCATCACATGCTCCACGAGATGCTCCTACAGCTCCACCAAGAACATCCGCCAGTTCTTTAAGCGGGTTGAATCCATCTTCACTTTTCACTCCGCGTCCTCCGGCGATAATGACTTTCGCTTCAGATAGGTCAACACCTTCGCTTGCTTTACGTACGACTTCTTTAATGATTGTGCGTAAGTCTTTAATATCAACGGAAAGGGAAGAAACTTCTCCTGTACGTGACTCATCTTTCGCTAAAGGCTCGATGTTATTTGGACGGATCGTCGCAAAAATCACACCGCCAGTCACAATTTTCTTTTCAAATGCTTTCCCGGAATAAATCGGTCTTGTGAAAACGAGGTTCCCGCCAGCTTCTTCAAGATCAGTTGCATCAGAAATCAATCCTGTGCTTAGCTTACTGGCCACTTTAGGAGACAAGTCTTTTCCAAGTGCAGTATGTCCGAAGATGATTCCTTCAGGCTTCTCTTGCTCAATAACCGATAGAACTGCTTGTGAATATCCATCTGACGTATACTGCTCCAGTTTATCATCTTCCACAACCACTACTTTATCAGCACCATATTGAATCATTTCATTGCCTAAAGCGCTTACACTTTTGCCGATTAGAACTGCTACAACTTCTCCGCCTTCAGATACTGTTTTACCTGCCGCAATCGCTTCAAAGGAAACATTACGTAATGATCCGTCCCGAACTTCTCCAAGTACTAATACTTTTCTCGCCATGTTAAATACCCCCTGAATGTTAGTTATTACTACTTCTTAGCCTTATATAACTTTCGCTTCATTGCGAAGAAGTGAAACAAGCTCTGATACTTGAGCATCCAATTCGCCTTCTAATACTTTACCCGCTTCCTTCTTCGGTGGAAGGTAGATTTCAATTGTTTTTGTCTTCGCTTCTACTTCATCTTCGTCTAAATCAATATCATCCAATTCCACTTCATCTAAAGGCTTTTTCTTCGCTTTCATGATTCCTGGAAGTGATGGATATCGTGGTTCGTTCAATCCTTGCTGTGCCGTTACCAGTAGAGGTAGAGATGTTTCAATTACTTCTGAATCCCCTTCTACGTCACGTGTGACTGTTACCGTTCCGCCATCCATTTCTAATTTCGTAATCGTTGTTACATAAGGGATATCAAGCTGTTCTGCTACACGTGGTCCAACTTGTCCAGATCCACCATCGATCGCAACATTACCTGCCAGGATTAAATCTACTTCCTGTTCTTTTAAATAGTGGGCAAGAATTTTGGCTGTAGTGAATTGATCACCATGATCAAGGTCATCCTCTGTGTTGATCAGGACTGCTTTATCTGCACCCATTGCCAGTGCTGTTCTCAGTTGCTTTTCACTTTCTTCTCCGCCAACTGTCACAACCGTCACTTCTCCACCATGTGCATCGCGAACTTGAATAGCTTCTTCCACGGCATATTCATCGTAAGGATTTATGATAAATTCAGCTCCATCTTCAGCAATTTGACCGTTTTGGATCGAAATTTTCTCCTCAGTATCAAACGTTCTTTTCAAAAGTACATAGATGTTCATGCGTAAGTCCCTCCTAATAATGTAAACATTCTTTCCCTTAAAAAGATTTTGACAATTTAACCCCTTTGAATGGGCAGCTTGAACATTCAAGACTGCCCCTCACTAAGAGTTTACTATATTACAAGAATGTATTCTAGCCTTTAAAGTGCGGTTCTCTCTTTTCAACAAACGCTGAAATACCCTCTTTGGCGTCACGAGATACAAATACCTCACCGAAAAGATCCGATTCTCTCATTACGCCTTCATAGAATCGGTCATCTTTTGTATAACTTAACAGCTCAATGGCTGCTTTCATCGCCCCTGGGCTCTTCTTCGCAATCTTATCGGCCATTTTCTTCGCTTTATCGAAGAGCTGATCTTCAGGATATGCTTTATTGGCAAGTCCCCACTGTACAGCTTCTGTTCCGCTGATTGGCTCACTCGTTAATAGCATTTCTGCCGCTTTTGCTCTCCCTACCAATTTCGGCAAGCGCTGAGAGCCTGCAAAACCAGGTACAAGCCCTAGCTGAAGCTCCGGTAGACCGAGCTTTGCATTCTCGCTAACCAATCGGATGTGACATCCCATTGCAAGCTCCAATCCTCCGCCTAGAGCTGCGCCATGGATTGCTGCAATGATCGGCTTTGAAAAGTTCTCCATTCGCTCAAAAACGTCTTGGCCTTTTTTCGCCAATTTAGAGAATTCTTCACCCGTTTCAATCGTTGTGAATTCTTTAATGTCAGCTCCTGCAGAGAAGAATCGCCCCTCACCCTTCAGTAAGATCGCCCGTACTTCAGCGTTTTCTTCAAGCTCATCCAGAACTGCATCGATTTCTTTAATAAGTCCACTGGCTAAAGCATTAGCAGGAGGTCTTTGGATTAGAACCGTTGCTACCTTTCCCTCTAATGACCATGATAAACTTTCCATCTCTCATCCCCCTAAACTAATTTAGTTCCTGCCGCCACACCCATGAAGTAATAGTTTGTGAATAGCAGGGACTTGAGCTACTAAGTCATATTTCTGATCGTTCATCACCCACGTTGTCACCATTTCATCCAGAGTCCCGAAGATCATTTGACGAGCCAGCCGGACATCCAGATCACTTGAAAACTCTCCGGATTCTATTCCGCTAATCAGAATTTTATCTACTAATTGCAGATATCCTTTTAATACATCGTTGATTTTTAAGCGGATATCCTTATTGGATTGCCTGAGCTCCAGTTGTGTCACAATCGCTAGATGGTGATCATCCGACAGAATTTTACAATGATTTTCAATCATCACTAATAATTTCTCTGAAACTGTCTGTTTTCCTGCTATAACTTCCTCAATTTTTTCTACAAAAAGTACCATTTTTTCTTTAAACAACGAAATCAGGATATCTTCTTTATTTTTAAAATAGAGATAAATCGTTCCATCAGCGACTCCAGCCTGCTTCGCAATCTTGGATACTTGTGCCTGATGGTAACCATTTTCAGCTATAACGATCACAGCAGCATCGATAATTTGCTTGTATTTAGGTTTATTTCGTTTCATAAGTTCTTGACCTGCCTTAAGTAAATATGAATGATTATTCATTCATATTTTATAATAAAAGGTTACTCTTTACTTGTCAAGAAGAGATGCCTTGTCCCATTATACAGCAAAAAGAAAAAGCCAATGGTATTCATTTAACTTGTTTTCTGTTCTTCTTCTATCTTTTGGCGCTCTTCTTCTACAAGTGCTCTGCGTAATATTTTTCCTACAGCCGTTTTCGGAAGCTCTTTTCTAAATTCATAAATCCGGGGCGCCTTGTAGGCAGCCAGGAATTTGCGGGCAAATTCATTGAGTTCTTCCTCTGTCAGGGACTCTCCTTCTTTCAGGACCACATACGCCTTTACGGTTTCGCCTCTGTATGCATCTGGGACGCCTGCAGCTACAACCTCTTGAATCGCAGGATGTTCATAAAGGACCTCTTCGATTTCACGAGGGTAAATATTAAAGCCTCCCGCAATGATCATATCCTTTTTGCGATCCACAACATAGAAGTAACCTCTCTCATCCATATACCCCAAATCTCCCGTTAATAGCCAGCCATCTCTTAACGTTTGTTCGGTTTCCTCTGGACGATTCCAGTAACCCTTCATCACTTGAGGACCTTTCACGACGATTTCACCCATTTCATTCGGCGGAAGCGGTTCTCCTGTTTCAAGTGAGAAAATGGCTGCATCCGTACTTGGCCAAGGAACACCGATGCTTCCCTTGATCCTCTCTTTATCCCAAAGGAAATTGGAATGTGTGACAGGTGAAGATTCTGTCAATCCATACCCCTCTACCAGTTTTCCGCCTGTGACGACTTCGAATTGCTGCTGCACTTCAACAGGCAATGGGGCGCTTCCACTAAGGCATGAGTCGATGGAGGATAAGTCATAATTCTTCAGTTCCGGATGATTCAGCAGGCCGATATAGATGGTAGGTGCACCAGGAAATAGGGTCGGTTTCTGCTTTTGAATGGTTTTCAAGGTTGTTTCGGGATCAAATTTAGGGAGTAAGATCATTTTATATCCCTGCATGACGGATAATATCATAACGGCTGTCATACCGTACACATGAAAGAATGGAAGAATTCCAAGGACCCGCTCTTCTCCTTTTTTACATTTATAAAGCCACGCATCACACATGGAAGCATTTGCGACAAGGTTCTTATGAGTGAGCATAACCCCTTTCGGAAAGCCAGTGGTCCCGCCTGTGTATTGAAGAAGAGCCACATCGTTTTCAAAATCAAATTCCTGATGGGTACTTTCTGCCTTGGATGTTTTCATGATCTCCGTAAATAAATGATTCTGTCCTGAATGGTCCACTTTCACAACAATGCCGTATTGTTTCTTCTGGATGAATGGGTAGATGAGATTCTTAGGAAATGGAAGGTAGTCTTTGATAGCGGTTACAACAATGTGCTCAAGTTCGGTATTCTTCATCACCTTCGACACTCTTGGATATAAAATATCCAATGTCAAGATCACCTTGGCACCAGAATCCTTCATTTGGTATTCAATTTCCCTCTCCATATATAATGGATTGGTTTGTACGACAATTCCACCAGCGTAGAGAATGCCATAGTACGCGATCACGGATTGGGGAGTATTCGGCAGCATGATCGCCACCCGATCGTCTTTCTTAATTCCCAGTGATTTAAGATAGTGAGCGAACTTGAGTGCGGATTCATGTAATTCTGTGTAGGTCAATTCCTTACCCATAAATTGAATGGCAACTTTACTGCTATAAAGGGTAGCCGCTTCAGTTAAATAGGACTGCAGTGGTTTTTCGATTAAATCGAGCTCCGTGGGAATCTCTGCTGGGTATTCAGCAAACCATGGTTTATTCATTGTTATCCCTCCTTATGAATTTTTAGAAAATTTCTTCTATTCACCATTATAATATAAGGGGACTTCAGTTACAATTTGAATTCAATCCACTCGATACTTTTCTCCTATTTCTTAGGCTTGACCTTCCTTACAGATGATTTTATCAAAGAAAAAAGACTGCCTATTTAACCATATGACAGTCTGCTCGTACATTATTATTATTTTAGCATTGTTTCCACCACTTAGATTGGCACCCTTCGTAACCGTTGCTGTTCCGTTTGTTGATTTGCGCTGGTGGATTGACGCCTTCGCAATGCCTTCTCGGCGCTCTCCGGATTGAAGACGCAGAGTATTTTATATTTTGAATAACAGATGAAAATTATTAATCCAAATGAATATTTTTGAGTGGATTCGACAAACGGATCATAAAGTAGAAAAAGCGATCATAAATAACGAAATCCGGATCATAAATCCAAAAAGCGGATCATAAGTTACGAAAAGCTGTTCATAAAGTGGCAGAGAGTAGGATTTTTTCAAGGGTGGTCCTTCAAATCACCCCACTTTGCCCGCCAATCCTCTTGTAAATCAAATAAATGGATGGGTTTTTCACTCTAATAGAGGTAATATCTCTTAAAATAAGATCCATCAGAGAACTTCCTTAGTGAATGTAGACCACCTGATCTATCAAGTAAAGAACAACATATAAATAATCCCTACAAGTATAAAGCCCCCACATAGCGTGAGCAAGACCTTTGCCAATGTTTCCATATTCCCTCTCCTTACGATATACCGGCTCCTATGACATAGGATAAACCAACTGAAATGACTAATGAAATGAAGCCTACTGCCCGATTGTCATTAGCGATTTCTTCATCAATTTTAAATTTGGGCGTGAGAAATTCATAAATGAAATAGCCGATCAGTAATAGAAAAAAGCCGAACACACCCCATCCGATAGTTGTCAGGATGGTATCGTTATGGCTGATGGAGTGACGGAAAATATTCGCTATCCCGAATATCTTTCCACCTGTTGCCATCGCCACGGCCAAGTTGCCTTTTTTTATTTCTTCCCAATTCTTATACTTTGTGACCAGTTCGAAGATAGCTAAGAACAGTATCAAACATAAAATGACCACACTGTAATTCCCAGCCGTTTGAACAAATTCATTTTCCCAAAAGTTCTCCATCGTAAAGCTCCCTTTACCGCTTTATTTAGACCACTCTATTATTTCACTATGAAAATTCGTACATGAGCAGTCTCCAGGTCTTATTTAAATTGAACGACTGTTACGCCGGTTCCACCTTCACCTGCATCCCCGAAACGAATGTTTTTGACCGATCGGTGATTTTTCAAGTATTCCTGCACTCCTTGCCTTAAAGCTCCCGTACCTTTCCCATGAATGATGGAAACACGGGGATAACCGGCAAGCAAAGCATCGTCGATGTATTTCTCGACTCTTGATAATGCATTTTCGAAACGCTCACCACGTAGATCAAGCTCAAGGCTGACGTGAAAATCTTTTCCTTTCACTGTGGCGAGTGGTTTCGTCTCTACCTTCTGTTGAGATTGAATGAATTCAAGATCTGATTCCTTCACCTTCATTTTCATGATGCCCATCTGTACTTGCCATTCTTTCGCAGACACTCGTTTGACCAAGTGGCCTTTTTGATCAAAGCTTAAGACTTTGACTTCGTCCCCTGGTTTTAAATCATGCTTTGTTGGATTGACTTTTTTCTTTTGACCGGACGTTTTCAATTTCGGTGTAGCATCTTCCAATTGTTTCTTCGCCTGGATCAGTTCATGTTCTTTGATTTGAGCTGATTTTTCCTGCTGCATTTTTCGTAAATCTTTAATCACTTGTTCAGCTTCTGCCTTCGCCTTTTCAACGACTTCAGTGGCTTTTTGTTGAGCTTTTTCGTAAAGTATATCCTTTTTATCATAATACTCCATCATTTGCTTCTGCATATCTTTATGCATTTTCTCGGCTTGTCTTAAAAGTTCATGGGCTTCCTCAAGCTCCCGTTCACCCTGACGTCTGCTGTCTTCGAGGGAAGCAATCATATTCTCCACTTCTTTGCTATCCGTTCCGATATGGGACTTCGCTCCCTGAATGACTGAATCTGAAAGCCCTAAACGCTTCGAAATCTCAAATGCATTACTTCTTCCCGGGACGCCAAGCAAAAGCTTATAGGTAGGACTTAATGTTTCTACATTAAATTCCACACTTGCATTCACGACTCCTTCACGATTGTACCCATATGCTTTCAATTCAGGATAGTGAGTGGTCGCCACGACTCTTGCACCAGTTCCATGTACTTCATCCAAAATGGAAATGGCCAGCGCGGCACCTTCTTGAGGATCTGTACCGGCACCCAGTTCATCAAACAACACTAAACTCTCATGATCTACCTTTTTAAGGATGTCCACGATATTGACCATATGAGAAGAGAAGGTACTTAAGCTTTGTTCAATCGATTGCTCGTCCCCTATATCAGCGTAGATGGTACGGAAGACGCCCACTTCTGATCCGTCGAGAGCCGGGATCGGGAGACCGGCCTGTGCCATTAAACTCGTTAACCCCAATGTTTTCAGGGTAACGGTTTTTCCCCCGGTATTTGGCCCGGTGATGACAATGGAAGAAAAGTCAGTCCCCAACTCTATGTCATTCGCCACCGCATCATCTATCGGCAAAAGAGGATGTCGGGCTTTATTTAGCTTCACCCGGCGTTCATTATTAATCGTCGGTTTAGACCCTTTAATAGATCGACCGAACTTCGCTTTTGTGAACATGAAATCAATGTCTGACAGGACGCTGACAATCAAGAGCAGTTCTTCTCCAGATTCTTGTACACTTTCAGACAGCTCCTGGAGAATCTTTTCAATTTCAGCTTGCTCTTTTAATCGAAGCTCACGAAGTTGATTATTCAGTTGAACGATGGCTTCCGGTTCAATAAATAACGTTTGCCCCGATGATGATTGGTCATGAATGATCCCGCCATATTGACCCCTGTATTCCTGTTTAACCGGAATCACGTATCGATCGTTACGAATAGTAATGATCGCATCGGATAACATTTTTTGAGCATTGGAAGAGCGTATCATTCGTTCAAGTTTCTCGCGAATCCGTCCTTCATTAGCCCGGAGCTGAGTACGGATCGTGCGGAGTGCTTCACTGGCTGTATCAAGGATTTCTCCGTTATCGTCGACGACTTTCCTAATATCCTGCTCTAAATGAGGAAGGGGAATGACCGTACCCATTTTCTCTTGAAGCAAGGGTATGTCCACTTCTTCCTCCAGTATTTCCTCTACAAAAAGCGTTAGCTTCCTGCTTGCCCGGATCGTACTCGCCACCTGAACAAATTCTGAAGGAGAAAGCATCCCGCCTATTTGAGCACGCTTAACGTGTGGACGTATATCGAATATCCCGCCTAATGGTGCGTGACCTTTCAACCTGAGGATGGTCATGGCTTCATCTGTTTCTTCGTGAAGAGCTGTAATTTCTTCATACTCAACGGATGGCATGAGAGAAGATACCTTTGCATGACCAAGCGCGGATGCAGCATATTGCTTTAATAATTCTTTGATTTTATCAAACTCTAACGTTTTTAATACTTTAGAATTCACGGAATGTATTCCACCTTTTATCAGTTTCGCTTAATAAATTTGATTAGCTCTTTTTTATCCCATGTATTGATTACAGAATCTTTCTTGATCCAGCCTTTTCGAGCTGTTCCGATTCCGACTTTCATGAATTCCAGGTGATCGATACTATGTGCATCTGTATTGATAACGAGCTTTACATTCTGTTCCTGGGCTTTTCGGATATTTTCTGCAGACAGATCCAGCCGATTCGGATTAGCATTAAGCTCCAATGCCGTATCGGTTTCTTTCGCCAGCTCGATAAGAAGATCCATATCTACGTCATAACCTTCTCTTCGTCCAATGATCCTGCCTGTCGGATGGGCTATGATATCCACGTGGGCACTCTTTAGGGCCGTTGTCAGCCTTTCCATGATCTTTTCTTGTGTTTGTGAAAAACTCGAATGAATCGAGGCAATCACAAGATCGACTTTTTCAAGAATGTCATCCTCATAGTCCAACGTACCGTCTGGGAGTATATCCATCTCGATTCCTGAAAGGATTTCTATATCATCATACTTCTTGTTGATTTCTTTAATTTCATCGATTTGCTTGAGTAATCGCTCCGTTGTCAGCCCGTTTGCCACACGTAAGTACTGGGAGTGATCTGTGATGGCCATATATTGATATCCTTTGGCACGGCAGGCCTCTACCATTTCTTCAATCGAAAATGCACCATCCGACCAGGTCGTGTGCATATGAAGATCCCCTTTTATATCTTCTAATGTGATGAGGGAATATTCCTTATGGAACTCTTCCACTTCTTTCCCATCTTCCCTCAGCTCTGCTGGGATCAAGGGCAGATCAAAATGATGATAAAATTCTTCTTCAGTATTAAATGTTTTTAATTCACCCGTTTCACTATTCTCGACACCATATTCACTGATCTTTTCCCCACGTTCTTTGGCCAGCTGACGCATGCGGACATTATGATCCTTTGATCCGGTAAAATGGTGAAGAGCAGTAGCAAATTCTTCAGGCTTTACGATTCGAAAATCAATGCTGACATCCCAATTATACGAAAGAGTCAGTGAAACTTTTGTATCTCCTGCTGCAATGGTTTCTACGATATTGGGCAGTTTCAACAGACCTTCCTTCACTTCTTGAGGATTCTCTGTTGCGAGGATGAAATCGAGATCCTTGATGGTTTCTCTCATTCTTCTTAAGCTTCCCGCTCTCGAAAAAGTTTGAATGCTTTCGAATTCAGAAAGAAAACCCTCTATTTCCTCCGCGATCCCCATCATAAATCCGATTGGCAGACGGTCAGGTCTCTTGCCAACCTGTTCGATGGATGCCAGGATCTTCTCTTCCGTTTTTTTACCGAAGCCTGCCAAACCTTGCACTTTATTTGCTTTACACGCTTCCTCCAAGTCTTCTATACTTTCTACCCCTAGTTCACTATAAAGCTTCGCAATTTTCTTTCCACCTAAACCAGGTAATTGAAGGAGGGGAATCAATCCTTTTGGAACTTCTTCCTTCAACTCTTCAAGGACAGAAGATGTGCCTTCGTTTATGTATTCCTCGATTACTCCCGCCGTTCCTTTGCCGATCCCGCTCAGCTTCGTAAAGTCACTGATTTCATGTAAGCTTCGGTCATCATTCTCAAGTGCCGCTGCCGCTTTTCGGTAGGCAGAGATTTTAAATGAATTTTCACCTTTCAATTCCATATATATCGCAATTTTTTCTAATAATTTTATAATATCTTTTTTATTCAAGAGATTCACCTACTATCTTAGAATTAACGATTAGGATCCTTTAAGATTCCTCGTCTCCTGCAAAAGCAAAACGACTCCATCTATATAGTAGCAAAATTGATATAAAAAGAAAAAAGACTGACTTATAAGATGAACAAATTCGCTAAGGCATCCCTAACGAATTTGAATTGCATCCTTATAGTCAGCCCCTTCTTTAGGCTACATATTCAATCCACCAAGATTTCACCATATCAGAGAAAACGGGAGTATGTTTAACCATCGCTTGCGCAATAAATGAGTTATTAATGAATGTTTGAACCGACTCGATCGGCAATAATACAGCAATAAATAATAGAATGAAGATCATTAAGTATGCTTCGATAAAACCTAATATCCCTCCGCCAAGAACATTCAACTGCTTTAATAGAGGAAGATGTGCGACAAAATCGAGCATCGATCCAATGATTTGCAAAATGATCCGGACTGCGAAGAAAATCATCGCAAATGCGATTACACGATAATAAGCCTGATCTAAATTGGTCGATTCAAAGATCATATTCAATGTGGATTGCTCGTCCAATACAGGATAAGGAATCCATAATGTTAACTTCGGTGCAAGCTGATCATAATATATATATGCTACAATAAAAGAAACAATAAATCCGAATATGTGGATCACTTGCAAAATGAATCCACGTTTTAAACCTATTAAAAATCCTATCACCAGGATGATTAACAAAGCTAAATCCAGCATCTTTTTTCAATCCTTTAAACGTTTGATTTCTCGTTCCAGCTCCTCAAACTTTTCTTGAAGTTTGAGATAATCATTCACGGCATTCACAGCTGTCAGAACAGCCAGCCTACTTGTGTCGAGATAAGGATTCATGGAGTTTATTTCTCTCATTTTGTCATCCACTTTAGAACAAACGTATCGGATTTGACTTGTTGATTCAGTCCCAACAATCGTATATTGTTGACCATATATGTCTACAGTGGTGCGATTTTTTTGTTCTTCAGACAACCTGAAAGCCCCCCATTCATAAGAATCCTAAACATAATCATACCACGAAATCTTTAAACTTTGGAAGGAATTTGTCATATTGGCTCACATTTTTTATTATATACAAGAATTTTGTCATAAGGAGAGAGAAACTTGGCTAATACCGTCATTCAAGCAAACAAAGAAACCATTGAGAAAATGAAAGGACACTACAAAAACGTACTAACGGACAAACTACCACCGGGTGCCGTTTTTGTAGCAAAGCCATCCGGCTGTACGATCACTGCCTATAAATCGGGGAAAGTATTGTTTCAGGGATCTAACGGAGAAGGAGAATCAAGTCAGTGGGGCAGCAGTGAGCCTCCAAAGGTAAAATCACCTACCAAGGGAACGACGACCCTGCCTGAAAACTTCGCCGACTGGTCTGTCATCGGATCAGATGAAGTGGGTACAGGCGACTTTTTCGGACCGATCACGGTGGTAAGTGCTTACGTGAAGAGAGAGCACCTTCCACTTATGAAGGAACTCGGAGTAAAGGATTCTAAAAATTTATCCGACCCACAAATCATCAAAATTGCCAGGGATTTAATAGCCGCCATTCCGTATTCATTACTCATCCTGCATAACCCTAAATACAATGCCATGCAAACAAAAGGAATGACACAGGGGAAGATGAAGGCTCTTTTGCACAATCAGGCGATCCTAAATCTGTTGGAAAAAATGGCCCCGGAACTACCTGAAGGAATATTGATTGATCAGTTTGTTGAAAAGAATACATACTACAAACATATTTCTGCACAAAAGAAAATCCAACGGGACCGTGTATATTTCAGTACAAAAGGTGAAAGCATCCATCTTGCTGTAGCCGCAGCCTCGATCATTGCCCGTTATGCCTTCTTAAAGGAAATGGACAAATTGAGTGCGAAAGCAGGTGTCGAGATACCTAAAGGTGCCGGAAAACATGTAGACGTTGCAGCAGCCAAAATCATTAAACGAAAAGGGATTGAAGAATTAAAGTCTATGACGAAATGGCACTTTGCCAATAGTGAAAAGGCGATGAAGATAGCTAAAAAATAAAGGGGAAGCTCCATCGGTTTTGACGATGGGGCTTTTTTGTCGGTGGAGTGGGAGAATGGTTGTTGGTGTTTCACAGGCAAAATCACCTCCAAACAGCAAAAAGGTGCCAGAACATTGTCTGACACCTTTCACTTTGAGCGGTATTACCCTCTCAACTCTGCTCCTGCTTTTTCCTTCACTGTTTGCAGTACTTTATCATGTACTTTGACTACTTCTTCATCCGTTAAAGTCTTAGCCGGATCGAAGTATTTTAACGAGAACGCAAGGGACTTCTTGCCTGCTTCCATATGTTCCCCTTCATAAAGATCGAAGACTGAAACTTCTTTCAGAAGCTTGCCTCCTGCGTCTTTAATGATGGACTCCAATTCTCCCGCTTTAACATCTGTATCTACTACCAGGGCAATATCCCTTGTGATCGATGGATGACGAGGGATTGGCGTGTAGCTTAATGCCGGCTTTTCGTAATGGAAGATTGGTGAAGCCTTCAGTTCGAACACATAGGTTTCGTTCAGGTCTAACTCTTTTTCGGCTTCCGGATGAATCGCTCCTACAAAACCGATGACTTTATTGTCCAAAAGAATTTCAGCCGTTCTTCCCGGGTGCGTGCCATCTACCGTTGCCTGGCGGTAAGAAATTGCTTCAGAAACGCCGATTTCTTCGAACAGACCTTCAAGAATACCTTTCGCTACGTAGAAGTCAGCAGGCTTCTTCTCTCCCTGCCAAGGATGCAGATGCCAAAGGCCCGTCATAGCCCCTGCAATATGCTCCTCTTCCTTAGGAAGCTCTTCTCCTGGTTCCTGTAAGAAAACAGATCCCACTTCATAGAAGGCAAGCGAGTCATTTTGACGTGCTTTATTGTACGAAAGCACTTCAAGAAGCTGTGGTATGATGCTTAAGCGGAGATTGCTTCGCTCTTCACTCATTGGCAACAATAGGCGGACAGGCTCTCTTACGTCCAGTGCATATTGGGTTGCTTTCTTATCGTTTGTTAGAGAATAGGTAATCCCTTGCAGGAGTCCTGCTCCTTCTAAATAACGGCGAACCGTACGGCGTTTCAACTGATGATTCGTTAATCCGCCAGGTGTTGATTCTCCCTTGGGCAGAGTTAATGGAAGGTTGTCATAACCGTAAAGACGTGCCACTTCTTCAAGTAAATCTTCAGGGATTGTAATATCCCCTCTTCTTGTAGGAGCCGTTACAACAAACGTTTCTCCATTGACTTCTACATCAAATTGAAGTCGGCGGAAAATATCTTCCACTGTACCAGCTGAGATGGACGTTCCTAATGAAGAATTGATTTTTTCTAACGTAATCTCTACTTTCACAGGTTCAACTTCAAGTTCGTTAAATAAAACCGTGCCTTCAAGCACTTTCCCTTGTGCATATTCAGCCATCAGTTGCGCAGCTCTCTCCCCTGCTTTCAGGACACGATCAGGATCGACTCCCTTTTCATATCGAGTGCTCGCTTCACTACGCAGTCCGTGATGTTTGGAGGCTCCTCTAACAATCGCACCAGTGAAATAAGCCGCCTCAAGAAGGACGGTTGTTGTATCGTTTTGAACCTCGGAATTCGCTCCGCCCATCACTCCTGCAAGAGCGACCGGCTCAGTACCATTCGTAATGACAAGCTGGCTGCTTGATAAGGTTCTTTCTGCATCATCAAGTGTGACAAATGTCTCCCCATCAGTCGCACGACGGACAAGGATCTCCTTCGAACCAAGGCGGTCATAATCAAACGCGTGAAGAGGCTGACCATATTCCAATAACACATAGTTCGTAATATCGACTACATTATTATGTGGTCTGATCCCAGCTGAGATTAACGCATTTTGCATCCATAATGGGGATGGACCGATTTTCACACCTTTGATGATTTTAGCACCGTATAGAGGATTATCTTCTTTCGCCTCCACTTTTACCGATACATAATCCGACGCCTTTTCGCTGCCTTCGGTTAGCTCCGTTTCGGGAAGCTTTACATCACGATCCAAAATGGCGGCTACTTCATACGCCACTCCCAGCATACTTAAGCAATCAGAACGGTTAGGCGTTAAGCCCAATTCCAGAATCGCATCATCAAGATTCAATAATTCAACTGCATTTCTGCCTACATCAGCATCCTCCGAGAACACATAAATCCCCTCTGCATGTTCTTTCGGTACAAGCTTTCCTTCTACTCCAAGCTCTTGCAAGGAACAAATCATCCCGTGAGAGGCTTCACCACGAAGCTTGGCTTTCTTGATTTTGAAGTTTCCCGGCAGGACCGCTCCAACCTTTGCGACCGCTACTTTTTGTCCCTTTGCTACATTGGGTGCTCCGCAAATGATTTGAACAGGTTCTTCTTCTCCTACATCCACTAAGCATTTATTTAATTTATCCGCATCAGGATGTGGCTCACATTGTAAAACATGACCGACGACCACATTTTTGATTTCTTCCCCGATTCGTTCAACCCCTTCAACTTCAATCCCGCTTCTTGTAATCTTCTCTGCTAACTCTTCAGGTGTGACACCCGACAAGTCTACATAATTTTCTAACCATTTATATGAAACAAACATGTGTTAGTACCTCCTATCGATTTCTTTTACTCTTGAGTTCCGAACTGAGTGACAAAGCGCGTGTCGTTTGTGTAGAAATGACGGATATCATCGATTCCGTATTTCAGCATGGCAATACGTTCAGGTCCCATTCCGAATGCGAAGCCTGTGTATTTCTTTGAATCAAACCCTGCCATTTCGAGTACGTTCGGGTGAACCATTCCTGCTCCGAGAATCTCGATCCAGCCAGTTCCTTTACATACACGACAGCCTTTTCCACCACAAATTTTACATGAGATATCCATTTCGACTGAAGGCTCTGTGAATGGAAAGAAGCTTGGGCGCAAGCGGATTTCACGGTCTTCACCGAACATCTTTTTCGCAAATACTTGCAGCGTTCCTTTCAGGTCACTCATACGGATGTCTTCATCAATGACGAGTCCCTCGATTTGAGTGAATTGATGAGAGTGCGTTGCGTCATCTGTATCACGACGATACACTTTCCCTGGACAAATAACTTTAATTGGTCCTTTGCCTTTGGCCAGTTCCATCGTTCTTGCTTGAACCGGTGAAGTATGGGTACGCAGCAGGGTTTCTTCAGTAATATAGAAGGAATCCTGCATATCACGGGCCGGATGTCCCTTGGGAAGGTTCAGTGCTTCAAAATTATAATAATCCTTTTCCACTTCCGGTCCTTCAGCAACGGTATAGCCCATTCCGATAAATAAATCTTCAATTTCTTCCACAATCATCGTCAACGGGTGATGATTTCCCTTTTTAACAGGGCGGCCGGGTAACGTAACATCGATGGTTTCAGATTGAAGCTTCTTTTCAACTGCTTCCTTTTCAAGAATGGCCTGCTTCGCTTCAAGGGTTTCTGTAATGGCTCCACGAACTTCATTCGCAAGGGCTCCCATTTTAGGACGCTCTTCCGCTGAAAGTTTCCCCATCCCTTTTAAAGCTTCGGTTACAGGTCCTTTTTTCCCCAGATAAGCTACACGGATATTGTTCAGTTCTTTTAAATCCTGTGCTTCGTTCACTTTTTCGATTGCTTCTTGTTGAAGGGATCGTAATTTGTCCTCCATTGTTCTTCCTCCTTTAATGTATATCGTCCGAATGTTCGTTTGGCGGGGTTTAAGCGTGGTTGATTTTCCGCTCCAGGCATTCGCTTTCCGCGGGGTGGGCGGTGAGCATCCTCGGCGCAAGCGCCTGTGGGGTCTCACCTGTCCCACTATTCCCGCAGGAGTCGAGTGCCTTCTTGCTCCAATCAACGAAGTGTGTAAATCAACGATAGGCTTTACAAAAACCTAAACAAATAAAAAAACCCCATCCCAAAAAGGGACGAGGTTTATATCGCGGTACCACCCTTATAAGTATATCCATAGGCAGACATACTCACTTCATTCGGATAACGGCTTTGCCGGAGCATCTTTACATTCTTCCAGAAGAATGGTCCCGATGCCAACTCGAGAGGTGAAATCTTCACATCATGCGTTCCTAAGAATGCTTTCAGTCCAGGGCATTCTCTCCCTTAAAGAAGGTCATGTGCTACTTTCCTCTTTCAACGTTTTTTAAGTTATATGTGCATTATTATAGTGAATTTCCAGGCAAATTTCAAACCTTTTCAAGAAATTCACTGCCCGTTTTTAAAATAGTATAATAAAACCCCTGCAGCAATCGCTACATTTAACGATTCGCTTTTCCCATAAATCGGAATATATAGATTCTGATCGGTTTCAGTTAAGAGGTCTTTCGACATACCATTTCCTTCGTTACCTACTATAAGAGCATAAGAAGATTGAGGATTGATCGTTGTATACTCAACACCATTTTCAAGGGCTGTTCCATATACAGGGATGTCCCGTTCTTTCAATTTCGAAATGGTTTCATTGAGATCCCTTCTGATAATCGGAATATGAAAGTGACTTCCTTGTGCAGAGCGTAATACCTTAGGGTTATAGGGGTCAACCGTTCCCTTGCCTAACACGACCATATCAATACCCGCTGCATCAGCCGTGCGAATGATCGTCCCGATATTCCCGGGATCCTGAAGGCCATCTAAGAGCATGAATGTTGCCGCTTTTTCAATGTCATGTTCATCTTCTTTTTGCTTACAAACGGCGAAAACTCCTTGTGATGTTTCGGTATCGGACAAGGCTTTACCTACTTCTTCTGATACCATCGTCATGGAAACGGAGTCTACGGTCCATTTTTGCGGGAGATCGGTTCCTTCCACCACTATAAGCTCAAGGACCGTACCCTCTTGCTTTAATGCTTCTTCCACCAGGTGAAAGCCTTCAACTATGTATGTACGAGTGAGGTCCCGTTCTTTTTTTGTTAATAATTTTTTCCACTGCTTCACGACAGGATTTTTCGAGGATTGAATATACTTCAATCGTATCCGCTCCTTTAGATTACTATTCAAGGTCTCATTATACCTTAACTTTCCTACATAATAAATTCAATTTGAGACAAGATAACAATGAATTCCTCATCCTATCAAAAAGGAGAAATGTGTGATGAATCTTAACTTACGAAAAGCAATCATACACAACGTATCTGGTAACAACCAGGACGAACTTAGAGACACCATCGTCGATGCAATCCAAGGCGGAGAAGAAAAAACCCTTCCCGGACTGGGTGTACTCCTTGAAGTCTTCTGGCAAAACGCAGATCCCCAGGAACAAAAAATGGTCCTCGAAACATTAGAGGAATCATTGCAACAGCAACAAACACAGTAAGAACAAGGGTAACCCTATGGGTTGCCCTTGTTTAATTGCCTTGATGTTTATCTGTACCTTCCATAAAAATTTCCCCTGATTTGGTTTTACTGCATCTCTTTCAGTGGTAATGAAAAGATACATAGTTAACGGAAGGGGAAAAGAATGTATGAGTCAAAAGAAAAGCGCATTATTGATCATCGACATGATTAATACTTTTGATTTTCAAGGTGGAGAGCATTTATACGAAAACACTTTGAAGATTGTAGATAATATCCGCAAAATGAAGAGAAAAGCGAAGGAATCCGGTATTCCGGTCATTTATGTGAATGATAACTACGGTCTATGGCAGGACAATATGAATGACATTATCGACCATTGTAAAAAGAAAAAAGGAGAAGACGTAATCGAAAGAATTCACCCAGATACAGATGACTATTTTATCATCAAACCGAAGCATTCGTGCTTTTTCGGGACGCAACTTGATATCCTGCTTCATCAGCTGGATGTAAAACACCTGATACTAACAGGAATCGCAGGGGACATATGTGTACTCTACACCGCCAATGATGCCTATATGAGAGAGTATGAAATCTCGATACCGAAGGATTGTATGGCTTCTGAGTCAGACGAGGACAATGAGAGTGCCATTCGCATTATTAAAAAAACGATCGGTGCCGACATGACCCTATCCGATCATCTAACTTTTTAATGTTTGCTCCCCCATATGACGGTTTCTATTTCTCATGAAATAGGGTCCTCTGAACGAGGATTTGGTTTCTGTATATGGCATGGACGCCCTTTTTACTCTAATTTTGATGATAATCCTGCCTTTTAGAGTGAAAACTGATCCATTTATTCGATTTTAAGTCGATTGACGGGCTAAATGAGGAGATTTGAAGGTCCCTCCTTTAGAAAATCATACTCTCTCCCACTTTATGAACCGGTTTTCGTTACGTATGATCCGGTTTTTGGAAATATGAACCGGATTCGGCACTTTATGAACCGGACTTCTGATTTATGAACCACTTTTTCCATTTTATGATCCTTTTGTCGAGAAACAACTAAAAGCTCATTATCATGCGGAATAATGAGGAAAGGATGAGATGACCAGCCCCCATCTCAATTATAAACAAATAGGCGAAAAAATGCCTTTGATTCAAAATGAATCAAAGGCGTCTTGTTTTCAGTGGTTTCTAAAGATCAATCAAATGTAATCTTCGCCACTGTATCTTTATCTAGCTTCTTGATCACTTCTGTAATCAATTTTACGGCATTTTCATAATCATCGCGATGCAACATTGCTGCATGGGAATGGATATAGCGGGTTGCAATAGTAATGGATAAAGCAGGAACTCCATTTGCCGTTAAATGAATCGCACCGGAATCCGTTCCACCACCTGCAATCGAATCAAATTGATATGGAATGTTATGCTCATCCGCTGTATCTGTTACAAAGTCACGAAGTCCTTTGTGGGAAATCATGGATGCATCATACAGGATGATTTGGGGGCCTTCACCCATCTTACTTGATGCTTCTTTGTCAGACACACCCGGTGTATCCCCTGCAATCCCAACGTCTACACCAAAGGCAATGTCAGGCTGGATCTTGGCTGCTGACGTTCTCGCTCCACGCAGACCAACTTCTTCCTGCACTGTACCTACACCATATACCACGTTTGGATGCTCTTGACCTTTCAGGTTTTTCAGTACATCAATGGCAATCGCGCATCCGATGCGGTTATCCCATGCTTTCGCAAGAAGCATTTTCTCATTGTTCATCACCGTGAATTCAAAATGAGGGACAACCATATCCCCTGGCTTCACTCCCCATTCTTGTACTTCTTCACGGCTTGAAGCTCCGATATCAATAAACATATCTTTAATATCAACCGGTTTTTTACGGGCTTCCGGAGGCAGGATATGCGGTGGTTTGGAACCAATCACTCCCGTCACTTCTCCTTTACTCGTCACAATCGTCACTCGCTGGGCAAGCATGACTTGTGACCACCAGCCTCCTACTGTTTGAAAACGCAGGAACCCTTTGCTGTCGATTTGAGTGATCATGAAGCCGACTTCATCAAGGTGCCCGGCCACCATGATCTTAGGTCCGTTCTCATCGCCGACTTTTTTAGCAATTAAGCTTCCCAGATTATCTGTTGTGATTTCATCTGCAAATGGTTCTATGTATCGCTTCATTACGTTTCGTACTTCTATTTCATTACCCGGTACACCTTTTGCATCGGTTAAATCCTTGAGCATTGTCAATGTTTCATCTAATTTTGTCACTGTTTCGACCCCCTAAATGTTTATACACTCTCATTATACTAAAATCTGTCCGATTCATCAAAATTTCCTGAATCTTCTTAAACTATCACTGAGCAAGTGAACCGGATTAATATCCTTCTTTTTGACGGTTATAATTCACTTCATTCTTCTTTACATAAGCGTCAAACACTTCTTCATGGGAGAACCCTAACAGCTCACCCAAATAGACATAATGCCTGAACAATTGTTGAAAGTGCCCAACCGAACGCTCCTCAGCAAAGTGATTGGCCGACTTGAATACTTCCAGGAATTGTTTCGTTATATCTTCATTTGAGTAATTGGTTTCCCCTAAATCAAATTGCTGAATACCGATTTCCAGTCCCAGTGATAGAATAAAATGGATTCCATCCACAAATTCTTCAAGGATCACTTCCTTCGATGAAGATGATTTCTTACTCCAGAACTTAAAGCTTCTTGTCTCGTTTGCCAGTTCGCCCACTTCTACAAGGAGGGCAAGGATCTTCTTTTCAATTAAATCTGCGTTTTGCAAACCGTGTTCTTCTTCAATATGCTGATCCAGCTTCTCCTGCATGTCCAATAACTTTTCAATATTCATGACGTTATCTCCTCTCATGATGCCTATTTTTCTGATGTTCTCTCTTAGTATGACAAATTTTTAAACAAATTTTAAATAAAATGAAACCTTTTTCGTTTTTTATCGTAAATAATAGGAGAAGACTTATGCCTAGGGAGGTAATGGTAATGCTTTGGCTTATTCGGTTAGTGATTTTTTTGCTTATTCTTTATCTTTTATACCGCAGTGTGAAGTACATTATGGACCCAAAGCGAAAACTGGAACTTGCCCAGGAGCAGAAACGTTTTTACTTTCTCGATAATCAGGAAAATGTACGTAAGAATTTTCACATAACGTATAAAGGAGTTCTTTTCGAAGGAGAAAAATATTTAGGAGCAACAGAAAAATCCTTTGAGGTAGTTTCCATCTTTGTTTGGTCAAAAAACATCTCTTCTTTAAAGGGACTGACTCAAGAAGATTTTCAATACCTTCAGAATGAAATTAAAGAAAGATATCCTAATGCAAAGCTGGATTGGAAAAGCCCGATTCATGAATTCCTTCAAAATAAGCAATAAAAAACGGCTAGCCCTGCTAGCCATTTTTTATTTACCCGGAAAGAACTCTCTCCATTCAATCACTCTTACTTTTTCTCTTAGAAGGTAAAATAGGACGATGAGTGCCAGTAAAATCATGACAAGAATAGGAGGGGAAAATTGTTTGATGTATTGACCGAAAACCGTGTAAAAAAACGCCAGGGGAATATTAGAAATAATAGAGGCCCGGATGAAAGGTTTAAGCTTTTTCTTACGTTCAAGTAAACAAAGGTTCAGCAGCTGATAATGGACAAAAGGAATTAACCGCAGAATAGCAATTTGACCGGTTGTGAGAGTAGCATTTCTTCCAAACCATTTTTCCTTCAGTCTCAGGAGCTTTTCATAGAAAGATGTAAAGCTCTTTATTACAAAATAAAAAGTAACAGATAAGAGCGTTAATCCGATTAAAGAATACAGAGTGCCAAATATACTTCCGAATAGCACTCCTCCTGCCATACATACAAGGGCTACCGGGATAAACAAAAATTGTCTTAGGATATGAAACAAAATAAACAGAACAGGAGCCAAATACCCACTAGCTTCCATGAGGGCGAATGCAGCAACTAACCGTTCGTCCATGGCTAAGGTGACCTCCTTCTGCTTTTCTAAGCTGTTATAGAGACTCTCTATATAGTATGTAAAGGAGACGGGTTAAAGAATGAAAACTTCAATTTCTACAACTTAGTATTCAGCCAGATAAAAAGCAGACTATGAAGCATGACAAGCAGCGGAAAACCGAAAGCGAATACCTTATGTTTCGTTTTATGCCTGTATACCTTCATTCCCGTATATGCGCCGATGCTTCCTCCCAGAATCGCCACCTGCCACAATGTACTCTCCCTGATGCGATATTCATTTCGCTGAGCCTTTCTTTTATCCTTGCCCATGATGATGAAGCCGATGATATTGATGACAATTGCATATAGATATAAGATACCTGTTAACGTACCCATGATTTCTACCTGCTTTCCAATGAGATTTATATAAGAAAGGACCGGCCAGAGGCCAGTCCTTTTTGTCTGCTAACTTAGTCAGCAGTTAATTATTTGTTAAGTTGAGCTTTAGCAGCATCTGCTAATTGGTTGAATGCTTTTTCGTCAGCAATCGCAAGCTCCGCAAGCATTTTACGGTTAACTTCGATACCAGCAAGCTTCAAACCGTGCATTAAACGGCTGTAAGAAAGACCGTTCATACGAGCAGCCGCATTGATACGTGTGATCCATAATTTACGGAAATCACGTTTCTTTTGGCGACGGTCACGATAAGCATACATGTATGATTTCATGACTTGTTGATTTGCTACTTTATATAAAGTATGTTTTGAACCGAAATAACCTTTGGCTAATTTAAGAACTTTTTTACGACGTCTGCGTGTTACTGTTCCGCCTTTTACGCGTGGCATAATAATTCCCTCCTGTTTCTATTACTTCTTATTTTAGGTTGTCAAGCATATGACGAATGCGTTTGAAATCTCCTTTAGAGACAACAGCTGCTTTACGTAGCTTACGCTTTGCTTTAGTAGATTTGTTTGCGAATAAGTGGCTTGTGTAAGCGTGTGAACGTTTAAGTTTACCAGAACCTGTTTTCTTGAAACGCTTAGCTGAGCCGCGGTGAGTTTTCATTTTTGGCATGTGCTTTTCCTCCTCGGGTCCTTTATTTTTCGTTAACTGGTGCAAGCACCAAGAACATACTGCGACCATCCATTTTCGGTTTTGATTCAACAGTTGCTACATCTTTACACTCATCAGAGAAGCGATCCAGAACACGTTGACCAATTTCCTTGTGCGTAATCGCACGACCTTTAAATCGGATTGACGCTTTAACTTTGTCTCCTTTTTCAAGGAACTTACGAGCGTTACGAAGCTTAGTATTGAAATCATGCTCATCAATCGTCGGGCTTAAACGAACCTCTTTAAGATTGATGATTTTCTGATTCTTACGCGCTTCTTTTTCTTTCTTCTGTTGTTCAAACTTAAACTTACCGTAGTCCATGATACGAGCAACGGGTGGTTTAGCAGTTGGAGCAACAAGAACAAGATCAAGATTTACACGTTCAGCGATTTCAAGAGCTTCATTCTTGGATTTAATCCCAAGTTGCTCACCGTTTTGATCGATAAGACGTACTTCACGGGCACGAATCGTTTCGTTTAAGATCATGTCTTTGCTAATAATTAGCCACCTCCAAGGTTTATTAAAAGAATACACGGTTTTGGCCGACGCACTCGAACCTTTTCTGCATGCTTGAAGCATACAAAAAAGATGCGAGTGTCGAAACACCCGCACCTGATTATTAAGCATATATAAACGGCTTTAATAGTCAATCACATACCTGTAAACAGCTAAAAAGCGTTATTCAGGTGAGAAGCGGGTAGCTTCTGCTTGTACCAAACTGTATTCAATTCACCTTAGATACTATATCACATGACAATACCGCTGTCAAATAATCATTTAATATCACAACGTATTTCATAATATCAGACATCTAAGGAGAGTGCAATAGTTTTTTGAAATTTATATGGGCTGTATTCATCTACTTTGCTGCTTTTATAATAGCGAGTAGTGGTTGATTTCCGCTCCAGGTGCTCGCTTTCCGCGGGGCTGGCGGTGAGCCTCCTCGTCGCTGCGCTCCTGCGGGGTCTCACCTGTCCCGCTTCTCCCGCAGGAGTCGAGCACATTCCGCCCCAATCAACTCATGAATCACCTGGTTACATCCTCTTCTCAATAATTGTAGAAAAACAACAATCTACATAAAAGGACGGACCTTGGTGCAAGGTCCGTCCCTCTTTCTCATTTTATCGTTTGGCTTCTTTTGTGATATGGCTGATGAATTGGCCAAGGGAAATCGTTTCTGATTTTTGCTCTCCGTATTTACGGACGTTTACAGCCGTTTCCTTGATTTCATTATCTCCCACCACAAGCATGTAAGGTACTTTACTCATCTGTGCTTCACGGATCTTATAACCGATCTTTTCATTACGGTCATCGATGTCAACACGCAGTCCTTCAGATTGAAGCTTTTCTTTCACTTCTTTCGCATAGTCGAAATGAACATCCGGGGAAACCGGGATCACCTGAACCTGCGTTGGAGCGAGCCATGTCGGGAATGCTCCTTTGTATTCTTCGATCAGGAATGCCACAAAGCGTTCCATCGTGGACACGACACCACGGTGAATGACAACCGGGCGATGCTGCTTCCCATCTTCCCCAACATACGTTAAATCAAAGCGCTCTGGAAGTAAGAAGTCCAGCTGAACAGTGGATAACGTTTCTTCTTTCCCAAGAGCCGTTTTCACTTGAACGTCCAGTTTAGGGCCGTAGAATGCCGCTTCCCCTTCTGCTTCAAAGTACTCCACATCCAGTTCATCCATGGCTTCCTTGATCATTCCTTGTGCACGGTTCCACATTTCATCGTCGTCAAAGTACTTCTCAGTATCCTCAGGGTCACGATAAGAAAGACGGAAGGAATAGTCATTCAGATCAAAGTCTTTGTACACTTCCTGAACCAGGCGCACCACACGCTTGAATTCTTCCTTGATTTGATCAGGACGGACGAAGATATGTGCATCATTCAGAGTCATCCCGCGTACACGTTGAAGTCCTGACAGGGCTCCTGACAATTCGTAACGGTGCATCAAACCAAGCTCGGCGATACGGATCGGAAGCTCACGATAGCTGTGAATGCCGTTTTTGTAAATCATCATATGATGAGGGCAGTTCATCGGGCGAAGGACAAGATCTTCATTATCCATTTCCATGACAGGGAACATATTCTCCTGGTAATGATCCCAGTGACCGCTTGTTTTGTATAGCTCAACGCTTCCCATGACAGGTGTGTAAACGTGATCATAGCCTAAGCGCTCTTCTTTATCAACGATATAACGCTCGATGATACGACGGATCGTGGCACCTTTAGGCAGCCACATCGGCAGTCCTTGTCCCACTTTTTGCGAATTCATGAATAGATTCAATTCTTTACCGATTTTACGGTGATCACGCTCTTTTGCTTCTTCTAAAAGACGCAGATGCTCTTCCAGGTCTTCTTTCTTGAAGAAGGCTGTACCGTAAATGCGTTGAAGCATTTTATTATCACTGTTCCCGCGCCAGTATGCCCCAGCGATGCTTAATAGCTTGAATTCTTTAATTTTATTAGTGGACGGAATGTGGATTCCACGACATAAATCGAAGAATTCTCCTTGCTCGTAAATGGAGACTTGTTCTCCCTCAGGAATCGCCTCAAGTAATTCAAGCTTATACTCGTCACCGATTTCTTCATACATTTTCTGCGCTTCATCGCGGCTTACTTCTTTACGGACAACTTCTAGGTTTTCTCCAGTGATCTTCTTCATTTCTTTCTCGATCAGCGGAAGATCTTCCGGAGTGAACGTGTGCTCGGAATCAATATCATAATAGAATCCGCCTTCGATGACCGGTCCGATTCCAAGCTTTGTCTCAGGGTATAAACGTTTAATCGCCTGTGCCATTAAATGGGCTGTACTGTGACGAAGAATTCCCAGTGCATCTTCTCCTGGAGGTGTAACGATTTCAATCGCCCCATCCTCTTGAATCCCTGTACGTAAGTCAATTAATACATCATTTATTTTACCAGCGAGCGCCTTCTTTTTCAGTCCGGGACTGATGGACGCAGCAATTTCTTCTGTTGTCGTCCCTTTAGGAAACTCTTTGACATTTCCATCTGGGAACTGAATTTTCACTACTTCTGACATGTGATTTCACTCCTTAAGTAATCTCTATAAAACATAAAAAACCCCGCCCCTTCACATTTGAAGGGACGAGGTTAATAAGTAAACTCGTGGTTCCACCCAACTTCTCATTGTACGCAAAATACAGACAATGACTTCATTGAAAACGAATAACGACATTTAGCCGTCAATCATTACTGTGAATCCATTAAGATTCAGTTCATAATTGAAGTTCCGAGGTGGTAAATATCACTACCGAATTAGGAAGTTTGCAGCCGAATGACTTCCCTCTCTGTAAATGGAATAGGAATATTGTTGTCCTCATCATAACCTTTATTTATTGACTTATTATGTAGGTATTATAATCGGTTATGTTTTGAAAAGCAAGAGCATTCCATAAAAATGAGGCAGCCTATTCATTCGCGATATCCCAGGAAGGATAGAGAAGTGTATCAGGGAAATAACTCATCGGCAAAAGATCGATCCGTTCTTCAAAAATATTCTGAAGCGTCCTGATCAATTGATGGTCACCATTCCCGTACACGAGTATCCTCTCCGGTGCAAGGGATAATAACGGAGCTATGGTGTACGAATCAACGTATAACGGGTGATTCGTCAGAAGGCGTTTATCAATCGCCTTCGTCAACTCCTGCCGTGTCACCTCTTTCATGTCTTCATCAAAGAAACGATAGCCATAACCCGTCGAATACAGATGGATCGTGCGCATTTTCTGCTCCCTTGATGCCAGATACTCCCGCAGCATATGGACAAACATTTGATATTCCTGCTCCATCTTATATTCATCTATAGCAAGATCCAGCATGAGGAGCAGTCTCTCCTGAAGCTTCTTCAGCCTGAACTTGCTGAAGGAGTCGAATGATATGGGGGCCTTCCCTTCCAATAAAAGCTCCAGA
This sequence comes from Bacillota bacterium, assembly GCA_051750565.1. Lineage (GTDB taxonomy): Bacteria > Bacillota > Bacilli > Bacillales > Bacillaceae_B > Rossellomorea. The sequence goes on from JBNJJV010000003.1 coordinate 466,603, forward strand.
CTGTCATGGACGTATTCGGCCTCGTCCCATTCACCGATCAGCTCCATCAATTCAGGTCGTTCACCCATCCTCATCTCTGATACGATTTCTAATATTTGATTGATTTCATCAACATCTTCATAGAAGTAATTTTCTTTCAGGGCTGATTCGGACCAGTCCATGCATTTATCATTTAAGACAAAGTGGGAAACCCCATTGAATAGCTTTTCTTTTTCCTTGAAGAAGGGGGAAACCTCTATCGTCAGATTATAGTGAGTTGTATGTTGAAAGAGCGTTTCATGGAACCATGATTGTATGAACTCTTTATTGAGGTGTTCTTGAAGCTTTAACGCATCATTTTTTTGCTTGAAAATAAATTCAATCAAACTTTCTCGCCTCCTTAAACCCAAATCCCTGATTTATATATATGGGAGGCTTGTATAAATTAGAAGTTGATGTGTGAATTTAATTGTCTCTTTTCAAACTTTTTGGCGGTCACAAGAAGCGAGTAGTGTTTGATTTTCGCTACAGGAGACTCTCCCGTCTTCGCCAACAGGAAGGGGCTCGGTTGTTGAAAAGGTTTGGGTTTTGCGCTTGGATTGGAATCCCAGGCTATATATTGTCTCCTTTTTTAAACGGGAAATGACTTAGATTGCCTTATTTCAGCTGAAGTAGGATCCCGGAAAGGGTCTAAGGGGCCGAATTTGGGGTGAAATTCCTGATTCGGAATGACATCGCGGAAGAATTGATCCCATTTGGGCTGTTTTCAATCTCGATTTCGGATAATTAATCCTGTTTGGGATTTATTAATCCTGATTTTAATTAATTGATCCTCTTTTTGAATAATTAAGCATCCTTGTCGAATTTTCTTTAGGTATGCATGCGTATCGACACGGAGGACTGCTCTGCCGTCTTTGCCAACAGGAAGAGCAAAAGAGGAGATCACTCGCTTAACGAATGACCCCCTCTTTTTTCGTGCGATCTATTCTCTTCTATTCCTACCATCGATCAACACAGGCTGGGACAAGTATTTAATCCGCTCCATGATCCGTGCAGCCTTCAGTTTTTCTTCTTCTCCTCTTTGACTGTACGTCAAATGGTGGGTCAGTTCGTTGAAGTTGAAGTTGGAGGTAAAGAATGTAGGCAGGTTCTCAAGCATTCTGTACTGGAGGATCGTCCCCAGGATTTCATCCCTTCCCCAGCTTGACATCGTTTCTGCGCCGATGTCATCGAGCATGAGGATCGGTGCCGATTTAACCATTTCCAGTTTTTCATTTACCGAGTTATCTCCAAGCGATTGCTTGATTTCTCTAAAGAACTCAGGAACGTAGACAATCAGGGACGCGATTTTTTTCTGGGCGAGTTCATTGGCCATCGCCCCTAACAAATAGGACTTACCCACTCCGAACTTGCCGTAAAAATAGAGTCCTTTCATTTTTGTACCTTCTGTATAGTTCTCCACGAAATTCTTCGCTAATCGCACAGCCTCCAATCGGCTTTTCGAATCAAGATCCAGGGTCTGAAAGGACGCCTGTAAAATATCTTTAGGTACATACAGGCTCTTGATTAGACGCTTGGAACTTGTTCTTTCATCATGAATGACTTTTCGAGGGCAGCGATGGTAATCGATGTCGATGGTGTTACCTCTGATCACTAAATGAGGGTCATACCCTTCCATCATGTTCTTACACTCCTGTAAAGAAGGACAGTAACGACATTCTTTACTTTGAGAGATGTATTCATATAACTTCATCAGACTCTCATTTACCATTTCCCCTGTTACACGGCCTTCATTCCTGCGAATAAAATCCTTCACATCATGGTTTTCAAGAATCTCTTTTTTCATTTGCTCATATCTTTGTTGAAACGAACCAGAAGCCGCCAACCTTTTCAGGGTGTTATTTATTCTCTCCACCGCTACGTTCACCTACTTCCGAAAATTTTTAAGCTCTTCTTCGAGTTTCTTCTTTTCTGCTTCGAAATCATATCCATCAAGGGAAGAATCATTTTCTTTCTCGGTTTCACCTTCTTGGAACCATTCCGGGAGTTTCTCAGTACGAATCGGCTTTCTTCGTCTATTCGTATTATTTTCCTTTTTCCCTTCAGCCCACTCAAGATACTGCTTGTGTTCTTTTTTTGCTAATTCCATGGCTTCACTTGCAGTCGTCACCTTTTTCCTCGACCAGTGGGACGCGATTTTTTCCATGTATCCTTTTGTGAGCTTCATGTCCGTTTTCAGCAACACATATTGTACCAGGACATTCATGACACCAATCGGCAACTTCTGTGACATGAGCACCTCTTCAACAGCCTGAAGGTCTGCCTTAGAAGGAGCACCTCCATTTGATATGTCAGAAAGAACATCCTTGGGCGACGTTGTTTCCAGATATTCAATGAGTTCTTCTTCTTTCGTGCGGGGTTTATCCGATTTCACAGGCGCTTTAGTCTCTATTCTCGTAGTCAAATCGGGCAGTTGATCACCAGTCTGAACACCATACCAATCACGTGCGGTTTTGCGCAGCAGCTCTATATCGATGGTATCGTCTGCATCCAGGGAGCTTAAGACGATATTTTTCATTTGAAGAGGATCTATACCGTACAGATAGCTCAGCTTCAGAACCGTTTCCCTGACATTAGTTGTAAAGGATTTTCGTGGAACCATGGATTCAGATAACCCTGCAAGTAATAACTGAAAATCAAAATCGATATCATCCAGTGGAAGACCACCATTCTTCCCATATTTCATATATTGTTCACCAGACTTTGTCTCGGAATCCATATTTGCATCGTGTTGGAGAAAATTAATCTGTTCCGATGTGAAAACATCTTGAAAGGACCGGGTGATGTTTACGTGTTGCTGTTTATCTACCAATTCGTCAGTAAAGAATTTCTTTAAACGCAAATAATGAGTCCTGCCTATTTTACGGTAAAGATACACATTTAACATACCATCATGAAAGAATTCCTGAGGGGTAAGAGGAGGCTGCAGTTCATAGAGAAAACTCCGATCCTCGTTGTCCCTTTTTTCGTATGCCTTTAACAACCCTATCCCTTCAAGCTTCATTCTCGCTTCATAAACTTCCTGAAGATTGACAGACAGAACGTTCATCAGATGATAATGAGTAGAATGTGTTGACCATAACCTGTTTTCTTCTACTTCTCCCCACAAACTCATATAAAGACTGTAACAAACCGAACCAATTAAAGGCTGGTACAGAAACGTGATGATTTTCCGATCGTATTCCTGAAGAATCCCATTTGTCCCTACCGTGTAGTGATCGATTGGTTGTATTTCATTCCAATGCTTCTTCATCATAGTTGGATTCTACCTTTCAAAAAAATAAAGAGAAAAGAGCTAAAGAATTACATCTTCAGCTCATTCTTCTACTCTTTTTTTATTAATTCTTTCAGTTCGTCTATAAATACATTAATATCCTTGAATTGTCTATACACAGATGCAAAGCGTACGTATGCAACTTCATCTACCTTAGCAAGTTGATCCATGACCATCTCACCAATCTTAACCGATTCTACTTCAGAAGCACCTTGATTACGGAGTTCCTTTTCAATATCCGTTGAGATCTTTTCTAATCTCTCAAGAGGTACCGGGCGCTTCTCACAAGCCTTGATCAACCCTCTCAAAATCTTCTCTCGACTAAACTCTTCTCTTACCCCTTCTTTTTTCACCACAATTAAAGGAAGCTCTTCAACCTTCTCGAAGGTCGTGAAGCGGAAGGTACATACTTCACATTCTCTTCTTCTTCTGATTGAACGTCCTTCATCAGCAGGACGGGAGTCCACTACTCGTGTACCATTATGCTGGCAAGACGGGCACTTCATAATATCAGCTCCGTTATTACATACTATTACTTTCATCATATAAAAAAGCTGCGACTTACACAAGCTTATAAAGGATTTACCGTTATTTCACTTTTGTCAATTCGCTGTCAAGCTTATGATAATAATGGTTAATCTGTGCTTTTAAGACCGTATATGTACCAAAGATTTTCCCTTTATCCGCACTGATCTTGAAATCGACTGCCGTTTCAAAAGGTCTTACCGTGATGACCGTTGCGACAATAAACAGTTGGGGAGTACCATTTTTACGGACCGTAATTTCCCCTCTGTCCTTAGACTGGGAAATCACCTCATACTCAGAGGATGAGAATAACTCTAATACTGCATTAAATGCACCTTGATTCATGGATTTATAATAGCGTGATTGCAGGTCTTTATCTTCGTGCTGATCAGATGTCTCACATTCTGATTGAAACCGTTTAAAAAAAGTACGTATTCCGCTCATTTAACGTTCCTCCCTTTATTTACCCTTATTTTACACGAAAACAACACGAATGAAAATTCAAAATCAATTCCTTTACAAAAGCATAAAAAAAGAGATGCATCTAATACGCATCTCTTCTGAGTTATTTTCAATTAAAGGGCTTGAGCCTGAGACTTCTTCACTTGTACCGGACCCATACCACGTGGCAATTCAATTGTTTCACGTGTGTCAGCACCAAGAGCATCTGCAATATATTCAGCAGCGATGTTAGGGTCTAAATCACCGCAAGTATATACATCAATACTGGCATAACCATGTTCAGGAAAACTGTGAATAGTTAGATGTGATTCTGAAATGATCACAACTCCACTAACACCTTGAGGAGCAAATTTATGGAAAGCTACCTCACGTACCTCTGCACCTGATTTAAGCGCAGCATCTACGAATGTTTTTTCAATTCCTACTACATCGTTTAATTTTTCAAAATCGCAACCCCATAATTCTGAGATTACATGACGACCCATTGTTTCCATTTTCGTGTTTCCCCCTTTGACATAATTTTTTTCGTCAAAATGAACGCATCCTTTGGCAAAATCTTAACTACCACGGGGGAAAGTTAGTCCGAAGAGGTCCTAACCCTTTAAGTAGCTAAATCAGTATTCATTTGCTAATAAGAAGTTCACGAAAAATAGTATACTTTGTTTAAAACTCTTTTGCAATAAATTTTTATAAACTTTTTCACTTGGTCATACTATCGGTTGATTGCATTTCGCTGAGTTGGCGGTGAGCAACTTCCCTAAACGTAAAGTGCGTTCTTGGAATCGCAGACCGTTCCTTTCCGCTCCATGCACAAGATTCCCCAGGGAGGAAGTCGAGCCTCCTCGACGTTCCGTCTGTGGGGTCTCGACTTTTCCTCTATCTCCCGCAGGAGTCAAGTGCCTTCCGCTACAATCCACTCTGTGCTACTACACTCTTACTGACTATAAGTTTTGATAGATAAGCACAAAAAAGCTCTTTGGTAGAAAGTTGTTCATAAATACAAACTTCCTACCAAAGGAGCACCCAAATCCCACACCAACAAATAGAGGATTTTCGTTGACGTCTATTTACTAAAGGCTGTTTTCGTAAAGATTGTTGTTTTAAAACACATGATGATCTGCCAAGGCTCTGTCAACCAATATGTGCTGGGTGGTGAAGGAACTGCTCCGCTTGCAGCTTGCGTACGGACTTTTCCCATAGGAGTCTACGAAATTCCCCTCACTATCTAAAAGGAATTTAAGGGACAGAACTTAAAGTGACAAAAAACAATAAAAAGTAAAAAATCTCTACTATACAAGCTACAATCGACCAGTGCACACTTTGAAAAATACTGTTTTCTAGACTTGTATGGTATTTATAAATTCATGCTTAGAAAGTTGATTCTCGCTGCAGGTGCTCGACTCCTGCGGGAATTGCGGGAAGCTCCGAAAAGCGGAGGCGGCTCGCCCAGCCCCGACATGCATAAGATGAATGGGCCTAAGAAGGCGCTCTTTGCCTTCTTGGACCATTTAGCTTATGACCTCGAGGGGCTAAGCTTGCCGGAGCTAGAAAGTTGAGACCCCGCAGGGAAAGCCAGAGGAGGCTCAACTCACGCCCCGCGGAAAGCGAGCACCTGGAGCGGAAATCAACCACTACTCGCTTTTTCAAAAGCAACAAAGTTTAGAAAAGAACCTTTAAAAAATATGAAAAGAAAAAGAACGCACCGGGAAAGGTACGTTCTAAGGATGCAGCTTATTGTTTATGTGGGTTCTTTCAAACGTTGACTTCTTGTTTTGCGTTCATTTTTGATGCAACGAATTTAGCCAGATCAACGACACGGCATGAATAGCCCCATTCATTATCGTACCAGGCCAGTACCTTCACTTTTCGATCTCCCATTACCATCGTGGATAATCCGTCGATGATCGCTGAATGAGGATTTGTATTAAAGTCGATTGAAACTAAAGGTTCCGTTGTGAATTGCAGCACTCCGTGTAAAGAACTAACAGAAGCCGTAATGAAAGCTTCGTTGATTTCTTCTACTGTTACGTCTCTTTTCACATCCACAACCAGGTCCACTAGTGAAACATTTGGTGTAGGCACACGCAATGCCATTCCGTGAAGCTTGCCGTTTAACTGAGGCAGAACCAATGATAATGCTTTTGCTGCACCAGTTGTGGTCGGGATGATCGATTGACCGCACGCTCTCGCTCTTCTCAAATCTTTATGTGGATTATCAATATTCTTTTGGTCATTTGTGTAAGCATGGACTGTCGTCATAAGTCCATTTTCAATACCAAATTGCTCATCTAATACCTTCGCAACTGGCGCTAAGCAGTTCGTTGTACAAGATGCATTTGAAATGACGCTGTGTTCTTCAATATTTAATGCGCTTTCATTTACACCCATCACAATCGTTACGTCTTCATTTTTACCAGGGGCTGTCAGGATGACCTTTTTCGCTCCCGCTTCTAAATGAAGGCTCGCTTGATCTTTCGAATTGAATTTTCCAGTAGCTTCAATCACAATGTCGATATTTAATTCGCCCCAAGGCAAAGCTTTAGGATCACGATTGCTTAATAGTAGGACACGCTTCCCATTGACGATGAGTGCATCATCTTCCGTCACCACATCTGCCTGAAATGTTCCATGATTTGTGTCATACTTAATTAAATGTGCTAATGTTTCAGCCGGGTAGCTTGCGTTAATGGCTACAACCTCTAAGTTTCCCTCTAATATTGCTTTCCTGAAAACCATTCTTCCAATACGTCCAAAACCATTGATTGCAATTTTCGCCTTCATAAATCCGGCTCCCCTCTATATTAATGTTATACTTATATGTTTATTTGCTAAAAATAGTATAACATATTTAGAGAATATGTTAATAAGTATTTTGCGGATTTTTAATGTTTTATTATTCTGACAATAGGTTTATTAAATGTATATTTTTGTGGTTTGATTTCATACAATTTTTCAATGCTATATCTTTGATTTAAATATTGACCGTTCCTTTCCGCTCTAGGCACTTGCTTTCCGCGGGGAGGAAGTCGAGCCTCCTCGGGCATTGCCCTGCGGGGTCTCGACCTTTCCTCTATTTCCCGCAGGAGTCAAGTGCCTTCCGCTACAATCCACTCTGTGCTTTTACACTACGTTTTAACAGATATACACAAAAAAGCTCCTATTGTAGAAATGCTGAGCGTTTGTCCTATTTACAAAGGAGAACCAACACAACTCTATTTTAGAATCAGATGTTTATCGCCATGACCCCTGATTAATATAGTGGATCAAATAAAATAAAGCCGACAAGAAGTTTCCTTGTCAGCTCATATGTCATTCTATGGTTTTAGATGCCACTCCATCAAAAGGGATTCAAGCTGTTCCTTGGTTTCGTCCAGGGTTCCATTGTTGTCGATGACTGCGTCGGCAAGGCTTGCTTTATCCTTTAAGGGGAATTGGGAAGCGATGCGTGCTAATGCTTCTTCCCGGGTAAAGTGATTGCGTTCCATCAAACGCGATAATTGGGTTTCTTTGTTCACATATACCACGAGCGTGCGATCCACCATCCAAGTTAAGTCGCTTTCAAATAAAAGCGGAATATCCATGAAAATCGTGTTTTTACCTTCAAGAATGGCTTCATCCTTATGTGCGAGCATCATGCTTCTGACGGCAGGATGAACAATTCCATTCAGCTTTTTTCGTTTTTCTTCAGAGTTAAAGATGATCTGGCCAAGTTTTTCCCGATTGATGGTTGAATCGTGATCGTGCAGTATATGTTCACCGAATTCTTCCACAATCGTAAGATAAGCCGGCTGATCAACCTCAACCACCATACGGGCAGCAAGATCAGCATCAATTATCGTATAGTCTTTTTCATTTAACATTTTCGAAACTGTACTTTTACCACTTGCAATACCACCTGTTAATCCTATAATGCTAGCCATTATCCTATTCCTTTCTAAGTCATGTCAGCCATTAAAACCTCAGGATCCCTATAAGGATCAACAGAACTCCCGGGAGAAATGACACTCGGTGAATCCACCGTAAATGAGAGAAGAATTCCCCCATCTTTAATCCTGAGAATAAGAACGTAAAGCTCATCACCAGGATGGCTAAAGTAAGTATGAATGGCGAGAAATTTAATAACGCTGCGCCAATTCCGGCACCGAAGGCATCCAATGATAGTGCAATTCCAAGCATAAACGCTTCAATACCGGTAATCGTACCCGATCTATCAAAGTCTGCCGTTAACGGCCTTCTTAAAATTTGAACCACTAATCCTATGGATTTAATCTCAAAGTTGATTAACGTCTTTTCTTGGGATAATACCGTTTCTTTTTCCGGTCTAAAGAACTGGTACAGTACGGCCGCTCCAATCACAACCAGAATCAGCCCGCCGATCCTGCCAGCCCATAACGGTGTGATGATGGATCCGATGGTCTGACCAAGTAACATGGCCAATAATAAGGAGCTCGCCGAACAAATGGATATGATGCTGATTGATTTTGTAGGGATTTTCACTTTTCGTAATCCGTAAGTTAAACCTGTGCTAAAACTATCAAGACTTACAGCAAACGCCAGAAGTAATAAGGAGATTGTTTCACTCATCTAATAGCCCTCCCAAAAATCATTACAATACTATATGGTAAGGGCTTATCAGATGTTAATTGTTCTTTCTAACGTTGGCAATCCGGACAATAGTGCGTCCCTCTCCCTGCTGAAACCTTCTTCTCAATGGGAGTACCACATTGACGACAAGGTTCTTCTTTCCGGCTATACACGAAGAGGTTCTGTTGGAACATACCCATTTGTCCCTGAGAATTCACATAGGAGCGAATCGTACTTCCTCCCATTTCTACGGCTTCTTCCAATGTTCTGATGATTTCTTGGTGAAGCCGCTCAATTTCTTCCTGTGAAAGGGATTTTGACTTCCGGTCGGGGTGTATACCCGCACGGAATAATGCTTCATCTACATAGATGTTCCCCAGTCCCACGAGGACCGTCTGATCTAATAATGTGGCTTTCACGATTCTTTCTGTCTTGCTCAGCTTTTCTGTTAGGTAGTCTGCAGTAAACTCGGATTGAAACGGCTCGGGTCCCAACTGCAGGAGGGGAAGATGAAGCAATTCCTCCCCTTTCTTGAAAAGGTGCATCGTCCCAAACTTCCGGACATCACGGTATCTGAGTTCTGTGTTATCCGTAAAATGAAATATGACGTGAGTGTGCTTTTCAATGGGGTCCCGGCTATCGGACAAGTTGTACTTTCCTTCCATTCTCAAGTGAGAAACAAGAGCCACGTCGTTTAAATAAAAGATCAGGAATTTCCCTCTTCTTCTCATTTCAAGTATTTCCTGCCCCTTCAAGCTATGAACAAATTCATCAGGTTCGTCTGGGCTTTTAATCATCTTAGGCCAAAAAACCGAGACGTCTTTGATTTTCTTTCCAATAACAAGAAGCTCCAACGTTTTTCTGACCGTTTCTACTTCAGGCAGCTCCGGCACTCTGCCACCTCCTTATCAAACTCTATTTCGCGTCGTACCATGTTGGACCGTATGAATAATCGACCTTTAATGGAACTTCTAACTCCATCGCGTTCTCCATTACTTCAGGAACAATTTTCTTTAAAACTTCGATTTCTTCTTCAGGCGCTTCAAAGATCAATTCATCATGCACCTGGAGCAATAATCGTGATTGAAGATTTTCTTCTTTTAATCTTGCTGCCATATCAATCATGGCCTTCTTGATGATGTCGGCTGCACTTCCTTGAATTGGCGTGTTCATCGCTGTACGTTCAGCGAAACTTCTTAAGTTAAAATTACGGCTCGTGATTTCCGGCAGGTAACGTCGGCGATTAAGCAGAGTAGTCACATAGCCCTTCTGTTTTGCATCTTGTACGATATCATCCATATATTCTTTTACACCAGGGAAGCTTTCAAGGTACTTCTTAATGAATTCCCCTGCTTCTTTTCGTGTAATATCAAGGCTTTGAGAAAGACCGTAGTCACTAATTCCGTATACGATTCCGAAATTAACGGCTTTCGCATGTCTTCTCATATTGGATGTGACCTCTTCCTTTGCCACCCCAAAGACGTCCATCGCTGTTTTCGTATGAATGTCCATATCATTTCTGAAAGCTTCAACTAATTTCTCATCCTTGGCGATATGAGCCAGTACACGCAGCTCAATTTGAGAGTAGTCTGCAGCGAACATAACCCAGCCTTTTTCAGATGGAATGAACGCCTGGCGGATTTTTCTTCCTTCTTCAAGCCTGATAGGAATATTTTGAAGATTAGGGTCTGTCGAGCTTAAACGGCCTGTTTGAGTCAGTGCTTGGTTGAATCGTGTATGAATTTTACTCGAATCTTTATGGACGACCTTCAATAATCCTTCTAAATATGTGGACTGTAACTTTCCTAGCTGACGGTAATGCAGGATATGATCAATGATTTCATGCTTGGACTGAAGTTTTTCCAGTACGTCAGCAGAAGTGGAATAACCAGTTTTAGTTTTCTTCACGACAGGTAAACCCAGCTTTTCAAAAAGAATCACGCCGAGCTGTTTCGGAGAATTAATATTAAAGCTTTCTCCAGCTTGTTCATGTATGTTCTTTTCTAATTCTTCCAGGCGGTGTGAAAGCTCATCTTTCATGGTGAGCAAACGCTCTTGATCCACTTTCACGCCGGTGAATTCCATTTCGGCTAAAATAAGGGCAAGGGGTAATTCTAACTCTGCAAATAATTCATATAGATTGTTTTCTTTTAATTCTTCCATACATGTGTTCTTCAATTCATGAAGAATGAATGCTTTTCGTGCAAGATGCTCTGATAGAATGTCAGTGGAAGGGACCTTCTGCTTGGCACCTTTTCCATATACCGATTCATCCGATTCGATAGAAGGCTGACCGTGTCCTTTTGAGATAGTAGCGAAGTCTTCACTCGATTCAGAAGGATTGATAATGTAAGATGCTAACAGCAGATCAAACTCGATCCCTTTTATGTCGACTCCCTGTCTCTTTAGCGCCACGACGGTTTCCTTCGAGTTGTACACATATTTTGCTGCGCTTTCGTTTTCAGCCCATTCCTTAAATGCTTCTGAATTCAAAGCGGTCTCAAGCGTAAAGAAAATCGTGCCTTTCTCATTGTGCAGACTCATCCCGATTACTTCTCCGAGGTGATAATTCTCCTCCAGCATTTCAATGTATAATGAGCTTTCATTTGAAAGGTGTTCTTCTTTGATGGTTTCAACTATCTCAAAGGAGATTTCATCCAGTTCCTGAGGCTCTTCTTGAGTGGTTTCACCCATTTTCTCCAGTAGTGAGTTGAATCCGAGATCCCGGTATACTTCCTTTAGTTTACCTTCATCCATTCCATCATAATTCAGCTCTTCCACTCCAATCTCAATTGGAGCTTCCCTTAAGATGGTCGCGAGTTCCTTACTCATGATCGCTTGTTCTTTATTTTCTTCGAGCTTTTCTTTTAATTTTTTCCCGCTGACCTGGTCAATGGAGTCAAGCAGCTTTTCAAGGGAATCAAATTCTTTTAGCAGCTTGATCGCCGTTTTCTCACCTACACCCGGCACGCCTGGAATATTATCAGAACTATCCCCCATCAGGCCTTTCATATCGATGATGCGATCAGGTGTGATTTCCCACTTTTCTTTTATGTGCTCCGGGGTGTACACTTCGATATCCGTTATGCCTTTTCTCGTAATACACACCGTCGTAGTCTTCGAGCTTAACTGTGTTAAATCCTTATCCCCGGAATACACTTTTACCTCAAACCCGTCAGATTCCGCTTGTAGGGAGAGCGTTCCGATAATATCATCCGCTTCATAGTTTTCTTTTTCATAGCGTTTAATTCCGTATGCATCCAAAAGCTCGCGGATATATGGAAATTGCTCGGACAATTCCGGTGGAGTCTTTTGTCTGCCGCCTTTGTATTCCTTGAATGTCTTATGTCTGAAAGTCGTTTTCCCTGCATCAAAGGCTACTAAAATATGTGATGGTTTTTCGTCTTCGACTATTTTTTGTAGCATGGTGGTAAAACCGTATACTGCGTTTGTATGTACACCTTTGTCGTTATTTAATAAAGGCAGTGCGAAAAATGCACGGTAAGCAATACTATTGCCGTCGATCAATACTAATTTTTTGGACATGTGAGTACCTCCTGTAAAGGCTTCTGATTCTATATGTTTATTCTATCATGTTGGGGAATGAAAGGAAAAAAGGGGACCTTATTAAGTCCACTGAAAAAAGATAACTTTGATTTCATTTTTTGAATTTGAATCAACGTCATCTCTATCAAAATTTGTGGTTTTTCGACAAAAGGATCATAAAATGGAAAAAGCGGTTCATAAATCAGAATTCTGGTTCATAAATTGCTGTATACGGGTCATAAATCCGAAAAGCGGGTCATAAGTAACCAAAACCGGATCATAACAGTGGGGGAGAGCATGATTTTTCAAAGAATTAACCGTCAAATCATCCCACTTAGCCCGTCAATCGTACTTCCTCTAACCTGAATCAGCTTTTTTTCATTAAAAAGTCGTCAAATATAGTTAAATCAAAGGAATAGCCAACTTAAGATAAACAAAAAAACGGTTGAAGAATGAGATTACTCAATCTTCAACCGTTTCTTCTTTTATTCTGTATATCCCATCAACAGCCTTGCGTATGGGGAGTCAGATGGTAAGATGATAACCGTTTTATCATCCACTGTTTTCTTATATGTTTCCAGTGTTTTATATAGATCATAAAAGCCTGGATCCTTGGAGAACGATTTGTTGTAGATTTGTGCCGCTTCCGATTCTCCTTCTGCCCTGATTACATTGGCATCGGCCCCTGCTTTTGCCAGCAGCTCCTTCACTTCACGATCTGTTTCAGCCGTGATTCGTTGTTTCTCGGCATCCCCCATCGACAGGTATTCCTGAGCCTTTGATTCACGTTCGGAAATCATACGCGTATAGACAGAGTTTTCATTTGCTTCCGGTAAATCCGTACGCTTCATGCGGACATCCTGAACGACAATTCCGTATCCATCCCGTTCAAGAAGCTCGTTCACTTTGTCAGTCACCCGATCGTTCAAACTTCCCCGGGAAGACTTTTCATCATTAATGATTTCATCATATTCTAATTGCCCAAGCTCCGATCGAACGACTGAGTAGATGAACTCTTCCATTTTCGTCTCTGCGTTGATGACCGTCCTTGCATTCTTGATCATTTTAAGAGGATCTTCTATACGCCACACAGCATAGTTGTCGATGAGCATCCGCTTCTTATCTTTCGTATTAATTTCAGCTTCCGTCACATCATATGTCATTTGATGCTTCGGAAGGGTTGTAACAGACTGAATGAACGGGATCTTATATTTCAAACCGGGTTCTTTGTCTATTCTGACTACTTCCCCGAATTGACGGACGACTTTATATTCTCCTTCTTTGACCATAAAGAGACTGGTAAACAGCAGAAGAAGGACGGCAATGAGAATGACAAGGAAGATGCCCATTTTTGTATAACGCTTCCATTCGATAGGTTCTCTCTTCTTTTGATTGATGTCAAAGACGTTTTGATCACTCATTCTCTTCACTCCCTTCCTGCTTCACCGGCCCATTTTGATTTTCAAGTTGTCGAATTGGGAAGTATTTCAACGTTTCTCCACTATCCTTCATAATGTAGATTTCCGCATTCGGAAGAACATTCTCCAGGGTTTCTAACACGAGTCGTTTTCTCGTAATCTCAGGATTCGATTTGTATTCGTTATGTAGCTTATCAAATACGGCTACATCTCCACGCGCCTGCTCCACACGTGCAATCTTATCCCCTTTCGCCCTGGACATGATCGCATCTTTTTCACCTTGCGCTTCATTTGATCGTTGGTTCCGGTATTTCTTTGCTTCATTGATTTTCGTGTTCATCGTTTCCCTTGCGTCCGTCACGGCTGTAAAGGCTGATCGAACTTCTGCATTCGGCAGCTCGACATCCTGCAGTTTCACCGCAAGAATGGAAATACCAATATCGTAATCATCAATCAGGGTGGTTAGTAAGTCTCTTACCTCCGCCTCGATTTCAGCTTTTCCCGACGTTAACGCATCATCTATCAAAGAGCTCCCTATAATGCTTCTTAAAGAAGATGAAGTAGCATCATAAAGAATTTCCTTCGGGTTGTCAGAGTTAAATAAGTAAGTTTCAGGATCTGTGATTTTCCATTGAACCACAAGATCAGCGAGAACGATGTACTCATCTCCCGTGATCATTTTCGTTTCTTTCGGAAAGTCCTTAATCTTCCCATCTTTTTCTTCATATCCAAATTGAAGACTGAAGGTTTCTTTAGACAGGACTTCCACTGATTGCAACGGCCATGGCATTTTGAAATGCAGCCCAGGCTCAACGACCGGCTCTCCAGCTTCTCCAAATGTCAATACAAGTGCTTGTTCTGATTCATCAACGGTATACCAGGAAGTCAATAACACAACAATTAAAATAATGGCTGCTACAACCATCCCTGTCACCATGTAAATTCGTTTTAAACTCATATGCGCCCTCCCTTTTCTATCTCTATATCTTATTAATCACCTACTAAGATATACGGACTTACTACAAAAAGGTTTCAAGAATATTAAGAGAAGGTGACAAAAAGAGGGAGTTTCATTAAATGGGCTGGAGGAGGGTGATCCCTACCTGAATGCACCAAGTCAGCTGGCAAGTGAAGTTTTGACCCACTCCAGCATTCATGCTGGAGATAACGCTTTCAAAATAAAAAAGCGAAAAGACGAGAACGGGGTTAGTTCTCGCCTTTTCTTAACACCTTGGATGAAGGGGTTTCACTTAGTATCGTAACACCCTTTTATTAATAGGATTTAAACCTATTGTAAATACAATGTAAAATAATTGTAAATTCACTAAGATTTGCTCGTCCCTTCACCCAACGAATAGCTTGAAGACTGTTTGTATAAGGAGAATGTGAACGTCGTGCCTTCATTCACTTCACTGTCTACTTCCATTTTTCCTTCATGGGCTTCGATAATATGCTTCACAATGGCTAAACCTAAGCCCGTTCCGCCAGAATTACGGCTTCTTGCTTTGTCAACGCGATAAAATCGTTCAAAAATGCGTGGAAGTTCTTCTTTACTGATTCCCATCCCGTTATCCTTAATGCTCACATGAACCATTTCCTTATCTTCCGTCACTGAAATCAAGACATCCCCGCCCTTTGGAGTGTATACAATCGCATTACTGACCAGATTAATGAAAACTTGTTTTAATCGGTAGGGGTCTACTTCCGCATGGCCCCTTGACTCAAAGGACGTTTGAAGGGAAATATCTTTTGACTTGGCTTTTTCTTTCAATATCGGAATCACGTCTTCAATTAAACCGGCAATCTCTACTTCCTGCAGGGAAAGCTCGAACCCCTGTTTTTCAATCTTGGACAATTCCAATAAATCTTGTATAAGGGATTGCAGGCGTTCGCTTTCCATCAGAATGATATCCAAGAAAGATTTTAACGTATCGGGATCATTCATCGCACCATCCAATAGTGTCTCCGAGAAACCTTTAATGGATGTGATCGGTGTTTTCAACTCATGAGAGACATTCGCTACAAAGTCTTTTCTCATTTGCTCGAGCTTTTTGAGCTCCGTGATGTCATGGAATACCACAACAATCCCTTTCCACTCATCGTTATGACCGATGATAGGGGCCCCATATACTTCATAATGCTTTCTTTCTATTTTATGAGGAAGAAGGATCTGCTTTCTTAACCGTTCCTCTGTCATGAAGATTTCTTCTACAAGCTTATTCACTTCCTGATAGTGAATGACCTCATGGTATCTTACTTTTTTCAGTTGGCTTTCTTTCAGATTAAAAAAGTCCCTGAACGTCCGGTTCGTCAATACAACAAACCCGCGATGATCAATTAATAGAAGGGCACTCCCCATGTTTTCAATCAGCGTCGTTAAGCGATCCTGCTGCATTTCCTGGGAATTCACCATTTCCTGCAGATTACGGGCGAGTATGTTAATGGAGGTACTTAACATACTTGTTTCATCCAGGCGGTCTTCGTATGTCCTCGCCCGATAATTCCCTTTGGCGAGCTCCATTGCCACATTCGTTGCCGATTCAATGGGCTTTGTATACCTCACCGTAATTCTCGATCCCAAAATGATAATTAGAATTAACGCAAGACCTAAAGAAATGGATAGCACAAACCAAATTTGCTGTATTCCTTTCTCAAAGGCTTCTACCTCGGTACTCATGATAAGCAGTCCATTTAACTGGTTGTTCCCGCCCTTAAGCGGGTACCAGTAATACCTGTACTCCACACCTGAAGTCACGAGTTTTCTATGCTTTTGCTTTACATCCCAATTCTTTTGAATTTCACTTATGATCCTTTTTTGCTGAGGACCAACCAGTGATTCCGAGGTTTCCGTATCATGGACTACACTTCCTGATTTATCAAGAATCGTAATCCTCACATCCAATATGTCACTCAATTCTTTGATCATGTCTGGATTGATTTCTTTCGGTGTCCCGTTTTCTTCAATGGAACTGGCCAGTAACCTTGCCTCTTTTTGAATCCGAGAATTAAATGTATCCAGATAGAAATTCTTGAAAATCTGACCTAAAAGTAAACCAAGTCCTATTAATACAGCAATGATCAAGGTGATTAGAGCAAAAAGAAGTTTTGTTCTAAACTTGGTCATCGATTTTTAGGCCCCTCCAATTTATATCCAAGACCACGGATGGTTTTAATATAGGTTGGCTTTTTCGTGTTGGATTCTATTTTTTCCCGTAAATGACTGATATGAACATCTACTATTCTGGTATCTCCGGCAAAATCATAATTCCATACCGCGCTTAACAGCTGGTCTCTCGTTAAGACCCTGCCTTTATTGTCTGTTAAGTATAAAAGAAGTTCGAATTCCTTAGGTGTCAATTCAAGTAAATCACCTTGGAAATAAGCTTCATACTGTTCCGGATAAACCTTTAATTCTCCCACTTCCTTGTATTCTGTCGGTTCAATGGAAGATGGTTCCGCCGCTTCCTGAATGGCTTGACTGCGTCTTAGAATAGCCTTGACCCTCGCAACCACTTCACGTGGACTAAACGGTTTTGTCATATAATCGTCTGCCCCCAGCTCCAGTCCGAGAACTTTATCAAACTCGTCATCCTTAGCCGTTAACATAAGAATAGGGATATTAATCTTCCTTTGTCGCAGTTCTTTACACACTTCGATTCCATCCATGGAAGGAAGCATGAGGTCAAGAATAATTAAGTCCGGGGATTGCTCAATCGCTTTATCCCTTCCTTCTTCACCATCATGTGCCGTTGTAACGGAATAACCGGATTGCTCAAGATTGTACTTTAAGAGTGTTGCAATAGACTGTTCATCATCGACTACCAAGATTTTTTTGCTCATTTGTTGTGCCTCCATACAAAAGAAAATTAACCCCAACATCCAAACGTTATTATGTAATTGTACTTTCATTATAATATAAATCTTGAAGCTTACCATCATTTAGAGAGATTTAATACTTTTTAGTTTTTTTGAAGCAGGATTATTGGTTATTATATACTTTCCTTCATTTTTATTATGATGTACGATACAGGCATTTTTATCATTGGCTGTTCTCGGTAACTTTGTTGCTAATTGATTCAATGTGAGTGCTTTTGCTCTGTTCAATTAGCATACCGCTTGATTGTAAGGAGTGGTGAACAGAACTACTAGTAAAATGGTTCTAAAAGCAACAAACTCTTAGAAAACAACCTAATCATTTCTCGCATAAAAAAAGAGCTATGGGTGTCATAGCTCCTTCTCGTGTTTAGAAGTTTTCTAATGCATGGCTGTTCATTTTCTCTAATCTGTGAGGAGGACATACCTTGATGGTACCGTTGATGACTTTCTCAGCCTCTTCATTAGTAGCTGTTACATCGATGGTTACCAAATGAGTATTAGGATCCACTTCCGTCACTTCAAACAAGAATTGTACTGTAGCGTAATGATAGACCGGTTTAGGGAATTCAATGTTTTGCTCTACTATATGAGAGCCCGGACCGGGTAGATATTTAGAAACGGCAGATGTGATGATGCCTGTTAACATGATTGAAGGAACAATCGGCTTTTTGAATGGCGTTTGAGAAGCATAATCATGCTGGATGTATAATGGATTGGCATCATTTGTGAGCCCTAAGTAAAGAAGCAGTTCGTTATCTTCTATTTTTTCTGTAAGGGTCAGCTTTTCACCAATCGTCATTTCTTCGATTTTTCTTCCCAGTTTTCTCTTTTTCCCTAATAACATAAGAAGCACCTCCGCGTATGTAAACGATTACAATTTTAAATAATAAAAATTGTTTTTATTATCTGTCTATTAATATTTTAACATTTATAGGGTTTCCATACAAAGAGTTTTTACGCATGGGATGTTTATTTTTTGGAGGATCTTTTCGTTAACTATTTTGCTACTGAATCTGCCGTTATGCTCTGCGCAATGAGTTTGGTGCTTGTTGACAGGCTCCTGGCAGATTTTATGTTACAAAACAACAATCTTTGCGAAAAGAGCCAGTATAAAAGATCATTTCCACGTGTGTTATTCCACAATTGCCTCCGGTACTTTAATAAGAACCAAGTAAATGAAACCTAATCACAATTATAATTGCTATTATAAGTAGAATCATTTCAGTTAAAGTTAAGATAGCTTGTTTCGGGTATTCTGAATACTTCCACTCAAAGTATCCTCTAACCGCATATTCCAATAGGAGAAAAAAGACTACTGCAATTGAAAATAGGTAGGTTTATCACAAAAAGATACAAATCGATCGGACAACTATGGTGAGTCATATTGATCATTTGGAAACTTTAGTTTGGGAGTCGCTATATAAAAAACAGGAGGTTATTAAATATGAACGCACTTGATTATTTTAATGCACGTCTTGAAGGAACAATAAGCCCTATGAATTATTATTTCCAGTTCAAAAATACTGTTTGCTATTTAATAAACCTGCCCCGTTAGCTCAATAAGAACTAAAATAAAAAAGGCCGCTAATCCTTTCTGGATTAACAAGCCCACTATTTTTGGCAAGATATATCTGTTTTACTATTTACTCCCAGAAAGTATAAGGCATCCTTAACATTAGAAAAAGTAATTATGTTATTTAAGTTAATGCCAAGTTTAACTGCTTCTACAGCTATTTGGGGCCTTACCCCAGTTAGAATGCACTTTACCCCAAGTAATTTTAGTACAGTGTTAATTTTGAAAAGGGAGTCAATAACTAAATTATCAATTTTATAAATTCCTGAACAATCTATAATCAAACGGCTAACCCCTTGCTCTTGAACATTGACCGGTACTAATTCTAAGAGTTGTTCAGCCCTATCCTGATTTATTTCGCCTAACAAAGGAAGAACAGCAATGCCTTCTAAAAGGGGGACAATTTTGGACGCTAACTCATTTATTTGCATATTCATTTCATATTGTGCTTTTTCTTGTTGTTTTCTCTCCGTGATGTCTTTTACATAAGTTTGGATGGCTCTTGTTTCCCCTATCTTAATAGGGTGACAATATAACTCAACATCAACTGGAGTTCCATCCATTCTATATATAGTTTCCTCAATAACCTCTGCTGGTTTACTATATGCCCCCGATATTCTTTTGGTTATTGCGGGTTTAGAGGTATCTTTAAAGATATCTAAAGGACTGGCTCCCATTACCTCGTCTCTTGAAGCTCGAAAAAATTTTTCTGCTGCTTCATTTATATATATTATCTTCAGCTGCGAATGGACAATTAGCGGATCCAGAGCATATTCAATTACTTCTTTGTAATTAATGCCTTCAATATTCTCACTCATTATTTTCACTCCTTAAATAAAGGGTAATTCATTTTATCGTTGTATACAAGGAAAACTACTTTTATATCCACATTCAGGATTTTTATTATAATCCTCTTCAACTAACCTGCCCTTAAACTTAATACCAATTATTCCCAAAACTGATTAGCTTGCTCAAAAAATATTAAAAGAAAAGGCTTATCCTGTTCTAGCTCCTGGATAGGCCTCGTTACTAATTATATAATTCCTATTTATAAAAAAACAACTTTATGACGAACACTTTTGGTTTTTTGATGCACTACATTAGCTAGAAAACCAAAAGTACCTGCGTTAATTATTTGAATAAAAGGAATCACTTCCTCCTTGCTAATAAATACACTATAGATAAATGAAAGTATAAAATAACAACTCATAAAAATTGATAAATATTTTAGCCTTTTCATATTTATAATCCTTTCAATATAAAACTTTGCTACCTTAATATTGCCATTAAGCTCAATCTACCTTTCTTCCATTAACCTTTAATGGAAGAAAGGAAAAACTGAAGACCAACTGCCTGATCTTCAGCTATAGCCCCTGATCGAAGATTTAATAGTTAAAGAAAGAAACGTAAAACATTAAAAGGTGAAAAGTAAAACTTTTACGAAAGATCAACTTTTTGAAAGTGTTCAACTGTCGGGAATGGGTCATAAAAATGATGGAGTTGATGTTTCCATTCTTGATATTCGTGTGATTGTCTAAATCCCACTGTATGATCTTCTAAAGTTTCCCACCTTACTAATAATAAATATTTCCCCTCATCTTCCATACAACGCTGTAGTTCGTGGGATATATAGCCCTTCATCGATGAAATAATTTTAGATGCCTTACGAAAAGCTTCTTCATATTCCTGTTCCATACCTTTTTTAACTTGAAGCATGACACCTTCTAATATCATAAAATCTACCCCTCTGTGTCTAATTATAGAATGAATATTTTCACTCTATATCTTCTTTTTATGATTAATAATCCTTTCATTAATCTTGCTGTCAGTCATATTTATATGAATATTAATATATTAATCGCGGCAGCAAAGAAAGAAGGATTTATTATTTTAATATCCTCACTTTGCTCTTCTTCAATTAATTCTACCTTGCAAATAATTTCTTCTTCGTCTTCTGCAAGGTATTCTAGTTGTTCTATATCTTCTCGGTCTAAAGAATCAAAAATGTCTTGATATAATTTGACACTTGGAAATGGTGACAATGAAGAGATTTGTAGCTTTAACGTTGCTATTTCTTTAAGAGAGATCATAGAATCTATTAATTTTAAATGCGAAATTATAGGTATATATGATTTAAATATGGTAGATTTCAAGAAAATATCTACAGTTTGGTATTACGAATAATGCCACTATCTACTAGACTGTTTGCAAATTCTTTAAATCTTTCCTGCGTATCAATAAATGACCTAAAAGCTTCCCCCATCTTAAAATCTTTATTCAATTTTGAAATATAGCCTAATTTGTTGTGGTTATTAAAATTAGGAATCTTATCACTAGGTTACCCCTTTTAATTTCTCTAATGGTATTTTGAAGTCTTCAGGAAATTTATTTTTACTCATGTAATCTCCTCCCTGTCATAATCTCATTTTAGCAGGAGTTATATTCCAATAACTATAAAAATATGGATTATTCATAATATAAAACAAAAGAAACTTTCAATTTGAGATGTGATTTTTCATAATTTCTTAGAATTATACGCTTTTATAAATGGAATAAAAACATAAATTATTTCAAAATTCATTAGAATACAGAAGTCGAAGGTAAAAATTTTGTTCGATATTTCATAATTACATAAAGAAAATTAATCATTGTTCTTCAACAATCGCCCCCTATAGTTGAACTAGAAATATCTGTTTGATATGGAGTCCTGCCGACAAAACGGATATTATACGCTAAGCAAATTTCAACCTAAAAGAGTCGAATTCCTGTAAAAGAACCGACTTTTTAATTTGGCTTGTTAAGCTAACGCAACCCTTTAGTTCAACAAGCTGTTTCTCTTTTTTATTTGTATTAATCTATGATTGAAATAAAACCACTTTATGATTAGGTGTTCCAATGAATAAATTTACTTCTCAGAATAACAACAACCTTAGTGTTATCATTTAACACTAAACTTTAATGTGGAGGGATATACTTTGAATATTCTTTTGAGCTTATTATCAACCATAATTATTATGGGTATTAAAGCAGCATTCTTAATTAGTAGTATAACTTCCAGATTAACATCTTTGTTAAGAATACCATCTTTGACTTAAGCATCGAGAATTTCACAAGTATGATCTAATTTGCATTGTTGTAGAAAGGTGAGCATAGAATTGTGCTTGCCTTCTTTAGTGAATTCGCCTTTCTAGTGATTCTCACTCTTCTTCATAAGGTTCTTCTTAGAAAATTAAGCGAAACGTTCTCTTATTTCTCACAGAAATTCTTACTACTTGCTGAATTGGTGAATAATATCCATGAGGTGATAATGTGGACGAGAATAAATTAAAACTCACATCTTCCGAAATAGGAACACTTTGGGGAGAGTATGCAAATGGAACAGCCGTTGATATTGTAAATAGATATATGGTCTCCATTATTGAGGACGAGTCAATTAGTGCTATTTTTAAGGATGCTATTAAGACGTTTGGGAAACAAAAGAAACAAATAGTAACTTTTATTGAGAACGAGGGGTTTCCAGTTCCAATTGGATTTACTGAATCTGACCTTTTTAAAGGTAAACAGAGATTGTTCACTGATATATTTCGCCTGAATTATTTACATATTATGACATTACATGGTTAGTTAGGGCACAGCACTTCATTAGCTGTTTCTGTTAGAAAAGATTTAAGGGATTTTTACGATTCCTGCGATAACGATGCAAAAAAGATGTATCATCAAACAATTGAGTTATTGCTTGAGAAGGGAAGTTTTCAGAGAGACCCTTTATTTTATCCAGCTAAAAACCCTGAATTTATTTCCAGCCAAGATTTCACAGATGAATTTTTCGGAAAAGGTAGAAAATTAGCAGCGACAGAAATCATTAGTATTTCTTTCAACCTTAAAAAAGCATTATGGCTAAAACCCTTTCTATCGCATTCAGTCAAGTCGCTCAAATAAAAGAAGTAAGAAAGTTCTTAACGGATTCCCAGAACACGGCTGATGGTCAAATAAAAACATTTACAAAAATAATGCAAACAGATAAATTACCAGTTCCGAAATCTTTGGAAACAGAAGTGACAACTTCTACGGACTCTCCTTTTTCCGATAAGTTAATGATGTAACATATCGGTTTCTTGTTTCAAGCTGCACAAAACTATCATAACCACTTCTTCTTCAAGAGGACTAACCAATTCTTTTATGCTGAAACCTTTATTGTCGGGATAAAATACAGAATTCGGATTATCTGACTTGTGTTGAATGTGAATGACTTTCCTTCCCTTATCCCTCCAAACCTTTAGTATCTTACTAATATTCTCTTCTGCATCTAAATTATTTCGTTCTCCCCATTTTGGGTCATCAATTTCTGAACATCCACTATAACCAATGCACTGTTTTTATTCACGGTACTTCCTCCTCTATATCCAGTCCTAGACCAACACTTAATTCCACTATATCTTCTTGATAAAGAAGGCTTAACTTTTGCACTTTATAGCTAAATACCTTATAAAAAATATTACTTCATTCGGGAATCACCTTAATACCAATTATTTCAAATATCTCGACTTTCTCAATAAAAAAATTCACAAAAAAAGCATATCCTGTTCCGGATAAGCCCTCTATAGCTGCAAATATAATCTTTATTGAAGTTTATCATCGTACATTTCCTTTTAGTGTTCGCTCCAAAACGTAATACGTCTTAATTACTTCCCTACTTCAAAACAAACACTCGTTCTGATATGATGTTTGCAGAGGAGGGAGAAATTTGAATTCAATCGATTTATTAATTTTAAATTTGAACGAAGTTAGAAGACGAAGTATGAAAGTATGGGAATCAATACCTGTAGAAGCCTATAACTGGCGACCAGACGTTAATGCTATGACTTGCTTGGAAATGATAAGGCATGTTCTAGAGTCTGAGCACTATTACCACCTTGCTATAAAGAACCAGGGTAGCGTTCCGAACTTTGAGTCACCGTTCCAAAATCGTCCATTATTGTCTCCACAAGATGAGATTGAATTTGCCAAAACATTAAGAGGTGACTTTATTGATACGATCCGCACCTTTAGCGAAGATGATTTATCTAGGATTAAGATTGACCGTTCTAATGTCGGCTACATAAGAGAGCTTGGAGATATGCTCTTAAGAATTGCTTATCACGAATCCATACATTCAGGGCAACTTCTTGATTACTTAAGATCAGCTGGTGTAGAGAGAGCTGACATTTGGGATTGATGTTAAAAGAGTCTTAATTTATTTGAGACTCTTTCTTTATGACGCTACATAAGTCAAATGTGACCTATCACTAGAGTTTTTATTATTCAAAAAACCTGCCTAATAATTGAATAAAGAAAAGGCTGGAGACCATCTGGCTGATCTTCAGCTATTGCCCCCGATAGTTGAAGAAGTTGAACTAATTTATTATGGACGTGTGCCACAAGAGACTTCATATTTTTCACTTTCTATCTTTTTTGTATAACAATTGTTGCCGTGTCTCCAGTAGGACTATCGTAGTTAAACCAATATACATTGTATAGCTGTCCGTAGTCTTTATCTTTATAGTCATCCTTAATTATTAAAGCAAAGAAA
Source organism: Bacillota bacterium (assembly GCA_051750565.1). GTDB lineage: Bacteria > Bacillota > Bacilli > Bacillales > Bacillaceae_B > Rossellomorea. Next base: position 491,469 of record JBNJJV010000003.1, read on the forward strand.
CTTTGAAATGGATGTCCGTCTTTGAAAATTGCTTCTCTTATGCAGACCTTGGCGAATCATTATCGTGTACCAAGGGTGCTAACATAGGCGGAAATATTATTATCACTAATAATGCCAGCAAGCGACTATTAAAAGTCTTTTTTTCTTTTTCAAATTTATGTCTCCTTTCTCCACTTTTATACCGTTAACCTGCCTCGTTTGTTGAATAAGAAATAAGGGATTGCCGCAGCAACCCCCTTTCTTCAACTCTTGCGCCCGTTTGTTGAAGATCATACTAACTTCTAGTTTAAATTTTCTTTTTAAAGGAAGTTAGAGATAAACGTTCATTTACTCTAGTTTCTCCTATTTTTGAGAATCCGTTTTTTTCATAGAAATTTACTGCTGGTGTATTTTTGGAACCCGTGGACACTATTATTGTTTCAATACCTTCTGAATTACTTTCAATGAAATCCAATAACATCTCGGCAATACCTTTTCTAAAATATTTGGGATGCACTATTAACCGATGTATGTCCATTTCATCTTTTTCAACTTTTATTGAAATAGCTCCGCATAACACTTCATTTAAGTAATAACCAAAGAAAGTTTCCCCACATTGTTGCAACGTTTCAACAGTATCTTTTAATGGTGGTATTTCATAAAAGTCAATTATTTCTGCCTCTACCTTATAAGAAGGGATTTGAACGTTTAAAACTTCTTCAGCAAAATTTGGATTAGTAATATCAATTTTTTTAATCAAATCTGTCCCTCATTTAATTAGATTATGTTTCATATTATTATAAAATGGTAATAGTACCCTTGATTAATAATCGCTAATTCCGTCAACAATAGACCACTGAAATAGTCCATTGTTGTTCAATTCTTGCGCTCTTTAATGGAAAATAACTCGATTTAACTCAACAGAGATTATTGGAAAACTGTTCTTCTGAAATTACTTGTAATCCGTTTCTTTTGAGTAAAGCAGTTGTGACTCCATTTCCAACCATTTTCTTACTTTTAAATTCACCATTATAAATCATTGAACTTCCACACGATGGGCTATACTCTTTAAGAACAACTACATTTGCATTAACCTCTTTGGCCTTTTTTAAAGTAGCATAAGCCCCTTTTATGTACAGTTCCGTAACGTCTCTACCTGACTTCTCGACTACTTTAGCTTTCCCATCCAATACATCTTCCCCGTTACCACCAAATATTTCAGCAGGTTCTCTGGGGGTTAAAAATCCACCAAGCAATTCCGGGCATACAGGTATTGCCTTATTCTCTTCTATTAGTTTACTGATCTTATGATCTAAACTATGCGTACCGTTATATCTTACTTCCAAACCTGCTAAACAAGAACTCACTAATATCATTGATAACACCTCAATATAATATCACCTAATGACCTTGTACAACTAACTCCCTGTTAATTGAATAACTTAGAGCTTCGATGCACTTTCTACTATTTCCTTCTCTTATACAAGGATATGGCCCGATAAACGAAAAGACGCGTAATTCAATAAACGGGGCCCTATGCGGAAGAAGTAAAATATATAAATTACATTTCGAAAAAATGGTCTCTCTCTATTTTACAAACTCTTAATGCGTATTTTTTGTACCACTCTGTTTTACCTCTGTCTTGTGCAACTCTATGGGTCGAATTTCCCTTCCAACTCTTTATTGCATCTAAAGAGTCCCAGTAAGAAACAGTCATTCCCAACTCATTATCGCTTGCACTTTCTATACCTAAGAATCCCTTCTGTTGGGAGGCTAACTCCACCATTTTTTCTGCCATTTTCCCATAACCTCTGTCACCTTCCGTTCGCTGTGAAGTAAATATTACTGCATAATACGAGGGCTGAGGAGTTTTTGCAATCCCATTCATATTGTAGTTCCCCCTGTAAGTTTGTTTTATATAGAAATGAGCTTCCCCTTTAACACAAGATGCGATTGCTCATATAGAACAATCGCCTCCCTAATGATAATCATCTACCTTTTATATTTTTTGTACAGAAATATAAATATGACCATTATGAATGTAATAATTATTCAGTATTTTAAAATCATAAAGAAAAACTCTGGATAAGGAGTTTCCTCTGACTAAACCATTTCATTAACATCTGTTGTACTTCTAACCCTTTGTATCAGAACTATCATCAATGAGAAAGAAGTAATAAAGGAATATATAGCAGTTTTTACTAAAGTCCTCTCCACAAAAATCCTCCTTAATCTAAATTGTTCATTTCACCTCTAACACAATTGTAACATTTTGTGATTTATTTAGTTCCTCCTTTTTCCATAAAACTGTCCGTTTATGGAATAAAGGAAAAGCTGAAGATCAGCTATCCGATCTTCAGTAAGGTAAATGGATCAGCTTCTTTTTCATAACGGCCGGACTTTTCCCTTATGACAACCGATGTCTATTGATAACGGTCAAAATCGTCAAGAATATCTGGAATTATTTTTGATTCTTTTAAAACTTTTTTCAATAACCATAGAACCGTATCCTCCCTTTAATTTATATAACTCATTAATTTAATTCATCTGTTCATACTAAAAGGTAAGGAAATCAAACCATTACTGGGGATGAAGTCATGATAAAACGTTTATTTGTAATTTTTTCTTTTCTTATTTTTGCTATCGGGTGTACTGGCAGCAGCCAGGTCTCGCCCCTGGATACCAAGATACCGTTCCCTCTGCAAACCGACAGCCAGTCCCATCCGAAAGTGATTCTCCTCGTTATTGACTCATTAATGGATAAATCGCTGAACAAGGCAATTGAGGACGGTAAAGCTCCCGCCCTGGAATTTTTAAAAAAGAACGGCCAATACAGCACTGATCTGGTCAGTTCGTATCCGACAATGTCGGTCACGATAGACAGTTCTTTAATTACAGGTACTTATCCAGATCAGCATAAAATTCCAGGGCTTGTCTGGTTTGATGATAAAGAAAAACGAATCATTACCTATGGAAATGGATTTTTTGAAATCTTAAAGCTGGGTGTTTCCGATTTTGCAAGGAACGGTCTTTATGCCTATAACAATCAAGACTTGAGCAGCAATGTAAAAACCATACACGAAGACCTGGACAATGCAGGCTTAAAGACTGCTTCTATAAACGCTTTGATTTACCGTGGAAATTATCCTCATACCCTGAAGGTCCCGGCCTTCATTTCGGCAGTGACCAACCTGCCTGATGAAATACAAACCAAGGGCCCTGAAACGCTGTCATTAGGATTGTTTTCAAGAGAGAATCAGGAAAACCATCATATCGTCAATCGAATTGGCCTGAATGATTCTTTTGCAGCAGAGGAGTTGATATACCTTCTTAAGAATAACACTTTACCTTCCTTTACAATCCTGTATTTACCGGAAAATGATTATACTGTACACAGAAAAGGTCCTTCCGCGATTAAGGGAATAGAAGATGCGGATAAACAGCTCCAAAACGTTCTGAATAGCTTCCCTGATTGGAACGATGCACTCGCTAACATAGTGTGGGTTATTATGGGTGACAGCAACCAGTCCATAGTGAAATCAAATAAAAAAGAAGCTCTCATAGACCTTAGAAAAGAACTCTCTGAATACAATATATTAGAGCTAGGCGAAGATGTCCGGGCTAAAGACGAAATTGTTATCACCGCTAATGAACGGATGGCGTATCTTTATATTCTTAAAGAGGACATTCAGCTACGGCAAATGGCGAAAAAATTACAAAAAGAGTCACGTATTTCTTGGATAGCATGGAAGGACAACGAAGGTATTAAAGTAATTTCCCCTGATCATCAAGGGGAACTGTCATTTCAACCAGGAGGTCCCTATAAGGACCAATATCATCAGTCATGGTCCGTAAAAGGAAACAGTGATATCCTCGATATGAAAATTAAAGAGAATACAATCAGCTTTGGAAATTACCCCGATGCTTTAGCAAGGCTATATGGAGCAGCAGAATCACAAAAGGGCAGCTTTCTTATCACGGATGCCAAACCAGGATTTGAATTCATAGGAGAAAGTTCGCCGGAGCATTCCGGCGGAGGTGCCCATGGCTCGATGCACAAGGCAGATTCAACGGTTCCACTCATAGTGTCAGGAACAAATAAAAGCATTGAAAACTTAAGAATCGTTGATTTAAAAGACTGGATTATTGAGATTATCCAAAGATAAAGAAAGCCCACCTGAGTGGGCTTTCTACTATTCATTCTGCATTTGATTCTTGTCAGGAGCTATTTCATTCGCAAATTCGTTGATTGCTGCCAGGTTTGGCTTGGCTCCTCTTAAAGGATTAGTATTCACTAGATTCTGAAACGTACGTCCAATGTTGCTGTTCATGCTCCTTCTGTTCAGACCATAGGCAGCAACACTCATGGCAAGGCTCAAAACCGATCCCCAAACCATTTTTCTGTTAGCTCTTTTTCGGCCAAACATATTTAAGAAAGAAGATCTCCTTCTTCTATTGAAAAGCGATAATAATTTATTCAAACAAAACACCTCTTCGTTTAGATTAAGAAAGTTCTACTTTGACTTTCAAATTTATTATCTGTCTAGTCACTGGCATTATGACTGGTAAAACATTAAAGGGAGACAGGTTCCACCTTATTATCTGCATAACATCATTCACCGGTTTTTAAAATAAACCTCCAGCGCCTTCAGGATTTCCCCTTCCTTCTCGACGGGTTGGATACGATAGCGGTCCCCTTCCAGGCACGAAAAATAGTCGGGCTCAAATGAAGTAACCGTTTTTATGTGTCAAGCTTCCCTCGACATGGTTATATAATAGCCTACATTTCCGATAGGTAGTTCTAAAAGGTAAATTGACTCATATAGACATTGCCGAATGAAACGAACGAAGAAGCCATCCAGAAGAAAAGAACGTGGGTTTATATACCTTTTAGTCTCGTTGACCGACCTAATGAGGAGACATTTTAAATCTTTAATCACGGCTGATAGTCCATTCCGCTACCAGTTCCCGACCATCTTTAATCCATTTATCGATCCTGTATTGATCTTCAATTATATGGCCCTTTTGTTGAATAAAAAAATCCTATTGCCAATCATACAATAGGATTTTTTATCAATCTTTATTAAAAACTACAAAAATCAACCGTCACATTCTTTTACAAAATAAAAAACTGACCCCCAATATGGAAGCCAGTTTTTGGATTGAATGTGTATTAAGCCAAAGAAGACATCACGTTTTTAACAGCATCTGCAGAGTTAGATAATGCAGCTTTCTCTTCTTCGGTTAGTTCGAGTTCAATGATTTTTTCCAGTCCATTGCCACCAAGAATGGTTGGAACACCAAGGTAGATACCTTCGAATCCGTATTCACCTTCTAAGTATGCAATGGCTGGTATGACACGTCGTTGATCCTTAAGGATGGATTCTACCATTTGAACAAGTGAAGCAGCAGGAGCATAATAAGCACTTCCGTTGCCCAGAAGGCCTACAATCTCCCCTCCGCCTTTACGGGTACGCTCGACGATTGCATCTAAACGGTCTTTAGGGATTAATGTTTCCAGAGGGATTCCTCCAGCGTATGAGTAACGAATAAGAGGAACCATGTCATCCCCATGGCCGCCAAGAACGAATCCTGTAATATCTTTCACAGAAAGGTTTAATTCTTGAGCGACAAATGTTCGGAAACGAGCTGTATCCAGAACGCCGGATTGTCCGATTACGCGCCCTTTAGGGAACCCGGACTCTTTGAATACTGTATACGTCATAGCATCCACTGGATTTGTCAGAACAATGATGTAACAATTGGGCGAATACTTAACGATTTGCTGCGTGACCGATTTCATGACCTTTTGATTGGTTTGAACCAGATCATCACGGCTCATTCCTGGTTTACGGGCAATCCCCGCAGTGATGACAACGATATCCGAATCCTTTGTATCTTCATAATTGGAAGTACCGATAATGCTTGCATCAAATCCTTGTACCGGGCTCGCTTCAAGCATATCCAGCGCTTTCCCTTTCGTTGGGTCTTCATTTTGAGGAATATCAACCAGTACAACATCTCCAAGCTCTTTCTGAGCAAGCATCAATGCTGTTGTTGCCCCTGTAAATCCTCCACCGATAACAGATACTTTTCTACGTTTAATTGCCAACATAATTCCTCCTATTCGTGTCATTATGTAAAGGAAGGAGTGCTCCAATTCGAAGCACCCCACCTCTATTTCAAATTAAAATTACTCCATGTTTTCGATTAGTGCAGTACCGAACTCAGAACATTTCACTTCTGTTGCTCCATCCATTAGACGGGCGAAGTCATATGTTACGACTTTAGAAGCGATTGTTTTCTCCATGGATTTTGTAATCAAGTTAGCAGCTTCTGTCCAACCAAGGTGCTCAAGCATAAGCACTCCGGAAAGGATAACAGATGAAGGATTCACTTTATCCATACCTGCATATTTTGGAGCTGTTCCGTGAGTCGCCTCAAAGATTGCATGTCCTGATTCGTAGTTGATGTTTGCTCCAGGCGCGATTCCGATTCCGCCTACTTGAGCTGCCAGGGCATCAGAGATGTAATCTCCGTTTAAGTTCATTGTTGCCACTACATCAAACTCAGCTGGACGAGTCAGGATTTGTTGTAGGAAGATATCAGCGATTGAATCTTTCACGATGATCTTACCTGCTGCTTCAGCCTCGGATTGAGCTTTGTTAGCCGCTTCCAATCCGTCAGCTTCTTTGATCTTGTCATATTGAGCCCAAGTGAATACTTTATCCCCGAACTCTTTCTCAGCAAGCTCGTACCCCCAGTTTTTGAAAGCTCCTTCAGTAAACTTCATAATGTTACCTTTGTGAACCAGTGTTACTGATTTACGGCCTTCAGCGATGGCATAATTAATTGCCGCGCGTACTAAGCGGGAAGTACCTTCTTCTGATACAGGCTTGATTCCGATACCTGAAGTTTCAGGGAATCGGATCTTATTAACACCCATTTCATTTTGAAGGAAGCTGATTAACTTCTTGACTTCATCAGAACCTTTTGCATATTCGATACCTGCATAGATATCTTCAGTGTTTTCACGGAAGATGACCATGTCAGTGTCTTCAGGACGCTTAACCGGTGATGGAACACCTTCAAAGTAGCGTACCGGACGCAGGCAAGTGAACAGGTCCAACTCCTGGCGAAGCGCAACGTTCAATGAGCGGATTCCGCCGCCAACCGGAGTTGTAAGAGGACCTTTGATTGCGATGAAGTATTCACGGATCGCATCAAGAGTTTCTGATGGAAGCCATTCACCTGTTTTGTTGAATGCTTTTTCTCCTGCATATACTTCTTTCCAAGAGATTTTACGTTCACCTTTATACGCTTTTTCAACAGAAGCGTCCAGGACGCGTTGAGCTGCTGCCCAAATATCCGGACCCGTTCCGTCACCTTCAATGAATGGGACGATTGGATTGTTTGGCACATTAAGCTGGCCGTTTTGGTTTGTAATTTTTTCACCTTGTGTCATTATGTAACCTCCATTTATTCATTATCAAAGGGGATGACCCATAAGTGCCTTATGCATTTATAGTCAGCCCCCTTCTTATATTCATTACACCAATATTTTCACTGTTTGTAAATATTGATGTTTAACCTCTTCGTTCTACAGGCACATATTCTTGCTTGCCAGGCCCTACATAATCAGCACGAGGACGGATTAAGCGGTTGTTTGAATACTGCTCTAGAATATGAGCTAACCAGCCGGACACACGGCTTACAGCGAAGATCGGAGTGAATAGGTCATGATCGATGCCCAAGCTGTGGTAAACGGATGCTGAATAGAAATCTACATTAGGCGGTAAGCCTTTATTAGACGTAAATACATCTTCTACCTTAACGGACATTTCGTAATATTTACTTTGTCCTGTTAATTCAGTCAATTTTTTAGACATTTCTTTAAGGTGCTTGGCACGCGGGTCTCCTTGACGGTATACACGATGACCGAAGCCCATGATTTTTTCTTTTTTCTCTAATTTGTCCAGGATATATGATTCTGCTTTATCAACCGAACCGATTTCAGTAAGCATCTTCATTACCTGCTCATTTGCTCCACCGTGCAGCGGTCCTTTTAAAGCACCGATCGCAGCAGTGACGCCTGAATACACATCAGAAAGAGTAGCAACACATACACGTGCAGTGAATGTGGAAGCGTTTAACTCGTGATCTGCATGAAGAACAAGCGCTTTATTGAACGCTTCAATTTCAACCGGCTCAGGATCTTTCCCAGTTAACATATATAGGAAATTAGCAGCGAATCCTAAATCTTTGCGAGGAGCAATCGGCTCTTGTCCATTACGAATTCGTGAAAAGCTCGTTACGATGGTAGGAATTTTCGCTTGAAGTCGAACTGCTTTTAAATAATTTTCCTTTTCGTCCATTACATCTGCCTTATCATCATATAATCCAAGTAAAGACACAGCAGAACGTAAAGCTGCCATAGGATGGACTTCCTTGATGTTGTACATTTTGAAGTGCTCGATGACCTCTTTAGGCAATTCAGCGTTATTTGCTAACAGCTCTGTAAATTCCTGAAGCTCTGATGAAGTAGGTAATTTCAGATGCCATAATAAGTAGATAACCTCTTCAAAACTGGCATTGTTTGCTAAATCATCAATGTTGTAGCCAACATATGTAAGAGTATCATCAATGATCGAACTAATGGATGATGTTGTTGCTACAACCCCTTCTAACCCCCGAGTTGTTGTCATAATAACCTCTCCTTTTGTTAAGTATTTCTCTTTACCCATTTTCTTATGAGCATAAAACCCTACAAGACTATCAAATAAGTCAGTAGGCTTGTTTATAAAGAACATAAATAAAACGTTGAGCGTTTGCTCAATTACTATACAAAAAATGATTCCCGGCTCTTCCATAGTGAACTTACTACTTCATTGAGCTTGGGATGCGCTTACATTTCCTATTATAAACAATTATCTGACTTTTGTGAATGAAAACGCACTAATTTCTATAAAAATTATTTTTCTAGAAAAATAAACCATGCCATTGAGGCGTGCAAACGGAGTGATTACTGGGATTTATCATCCTGTTAGAAAAGCACTAAATTTGTCGAAGTTGTATAATCAAATTCAAATGATCGATTATAAGTTTAAAAAACTCTCATCAGAGATGTGGAGGATGGATGCTTCTACCGGCACGAATTCCAGTGGTATTCTACCAGAACAACTCATATAATTTCATCGCGAGGTACGCAATACCTGCTCCGATAAGCGGTCCGACAGCTACTGCTTTAAAGAATGCCACAGCTAAGACAGTGCCAAGAACAAGAGCTGTCGTAATATGAGGGTCCTCTTCCAACAGTGTTAACCCGCTCTTCGCAATTAAGGCCACCGCCACTCCAGAAGCGAGGGCAATCCAAGCATAAGGTGACTTTAATGAGTCATAAAGGTCTTTAAAACCGATCTCACCTGTAGCGATTGGTGCCAATACGGCAATCGTTATAATTGTAACACCCCAGTTAATTCCTTTGGACTGAATGGCCGCAAACACTTTTTCATCGATGCCTGCCAGCTTAAGAATGATTAGAAATGTTACGGCTATAATAATGGACTGGTTTTTTGCAGCGAATCCAATTCCCAATAAGAGGAGCAAAAACATGAATGCCTGTGACATAAGTAACCTCTTCCTTTCGTCAATCATTATCCTACCATATCAACTTTTATCATTTGTTGTAAAAATGAGCAACCACGTTAAATTAAACTTCCTTTCATTTCCTGTCTCCTTTAAAATAGAAGTAGAAGATCGGGTAGGAGGGAAGCTCTTGAATGTAGAATATGTTTATCGAACGATCCGGTTCATGATCGTTTTAGCCATCGTCATGCTCTCATTGATTTCACTCTATTACATATGGAAGCTTGCTTATCCGTTTATCATTGCCATTGCCATCGCGTTACTCATTAATCCTCTTGTGAATTGGCTTGAAAGATGGCTGCCTAGGATATGGGCAGTTGCTTTATCTCTCATATTGATTGTTGCGATCTTTGTGGGGCTTATCACCTTACTGATTGCTGAGATTGTTTCCGGTGCAAATTATTTAGCAGAAGAGCTTCCTAAGCATGTGCAGACCTTAGTCAAATATGCTGAAGATTTCGTCGTAGGGCATGTGATTCCACTATACAACCAGTTATCAGGTTTATTTAAGAACCTTGAAGCCGGACAACAGGATACCATATTAGAAAATGTTCAAACTGCAGGAACGAAAATCGCCACATCTGCAGGGGATTTTTTACAAAACTTTTTCACAAAATTACCACAATTAATTTCATGGATTCCCAACGCGGCATCCGTCCTGATTTTTGCCGCCTTAGCCACGTTTTTCATCAGTAAGGACTGGTATACATTATCTGCCAAAGCAGAGAAAATCATTCCTGGAAAGGCGATGAGCAGCGGGAGAAAAGTTTTCATCGATCTGAAAAGGGCCCTATTCGGATTTGTAAGAGCGCAGTTCACCCTCATATCCATCACGGCTATCATCGTGTTAATCGGATTGATCATACTGAGAGTGGATTACGCTATCACCATTGCACTTGTAACGGGTCTCGTTGATATTTTACCGTATCTTGGAACAGGAGCGGTATTTGTACCTTGGATCATTTATGAGTTTATTACAGGGAACGTCGGATTAGGTATCGGTTTATCCGTTCTCTATTTAGTTGTCGTAGTACAACGTCAAATCATGGAGCCGAAAGTACTGTCATCAAGCATCGGACTCGATCCACTCGCCACCCTGATCGCTCTCTTTGTCGGTTTTAAGCTCATCGGGTTTCTTGGATTGATCGTTGGTCCGGTTGTATTAGTCATTTTATCCACTCTAAAAAGAGCAGGGGTTTTTGAAGATACTTGGAAGTTTATAATGGGTGTAAAATAAGAAAGGCACTGCTGATGGCAGTGCCTTTCTCTTATCTGTAAATAATCACATTCCCATTATTAATCCAACGTTTGAATAACTTATAAATGAACGGTTTGAACATTTTACGTGTAGGCGGTAGTAATAGCAGGAACCCGATCGCATCGGTAATAAAACCAGGCGTCAACAGTACGACCCCTCCGACCAGAATACATAAACCATCTATGATGGCGTCACCCGGTAACTGACCGTACTGCATATCCTGCTGCGCTTTTCGAAGGGTCTCGATTCCTTGCTTCTTTGCTAAATAAGCTCCTAAAATCCCTGTAGTGATAATCAATAAAACCGTTGGAACGAGACCAATGGCCTGCCCGGAAAGAACCAATAACCCAATTTCAAAAGCGGGTACGATAATCAATAGTAACAACATATATCTCATGATGGATTCCTCCATTTTAGTTTAATACTTGCTTCCTTTTATTATAACATATTAGAGATTTTACGTATTATATGGGGATTTTGCTTAATATGAATGTGCATTGGACGAGTTATGACTATTTTCGCAGGAGATTTCATAGTAAGCGTTCCCGTTATGAGGTGATTTTGATTGTTGTTGTGGTACTTTTGGTGTTTGTTGCGGCACCTTTGGCGCTTGTTGTGGCACTTTCGATGTTTCTTGCGGTACTTTTGGCGCTTGTTGCGGCACTTTCGATCAAACTTGTGCCAAATGGTGAACACCTGGTCAACTGCCACTATGCACCCTGCTTATGTACGCAAAAAAGCCAGAGTCCATTCCAGACTCTGGCTATTACTATTTACTTACAGTACACTCGCATATCCGTTATAAATCACACCATGCCTTGCATCCACTGTGATTTCCTGGCCACTCTTGAATAAAGAAGTGGCGTGGTCTACTCCGACCACTACAGGAATTCCTAAGTTGATACCTACAACTGCTGCATGACTTGTCAGACCGCCTTCTTCAACGATCAAGGCAGAACATTTCTCAAGAGCAGGCATCATGTCTTTATCAGTCCCTATTGTCACAAGGACAGATCCTGGTGTAGTATTCTTCACTGCTTCTTCTGCTGATGTCGCTACAACCACTTTACCATAAGCAGATTTACGGCCAATTCCTTGACCTTTTGCAACGATATCGCCTACCACATGGATTTTCATCAGATTGGTTGTTCCTGATTCACCGATCGGAACACCTGCTGTGATAATAATACGATCTCCATGCTTCGTCATACCTGAATTGACGCTTTCTTCTATAGCCATATCAAGCATTTCGTCCGTAGTCGTCACTTTGCGTCCAACCGTAGGGTAAACGCCCCAGACTAGTGCCAATCGACGTGAAACGGAATCTGTTCCCGTTACTGCTATGATCGGAGCTTTTGGACGGTACTTAGAAATCATGCGTGCTGTGTGCCCGCTTTCCGTTGGAGCCACAATCGCATTAACATCAAGGTTAAGAGCGGTGTGCGCTACAGATTGACCGATGGCATCTGTCATATTATGCTCACTGTCTTTGCTGCGTGCCGCCAGGATATCATTGAAATCAAGAGCTGTTTCCGCTCTTGAAGCAATATTGTGCATCGTTTGGACCGCTTCTACAGGATACGTACCTGCAGCTGTTTCACCAGATAGCATGATCGCATCTGTACCATCGAAGATTGCATTGGCTACGTCACTTGCTTCCGCTCTTGTCGGTCTAGGGTTGCGTTGCATGGAATCAAGCATTTGAGTTGCCGTAATGACAGGCTTACCTAATGAGTTACATTTCTTGATCAACATCTTCTGAACCAATGGTACTTCTTCAGCAGGGATTTCCACACCAAGATCTCCACGAGCCACCATCAATCCGTCTGATACTTCAAGGATTTCTTCAATATTTTCTACACCCTCTTGATTCTCGATCTTAGGGATGATTTGAATGTGGGAAGCGTCATGTTCTTCCAATAATTGACGAATTTCCAGTACATCAGATGCACGGCGAACGAATGATGCCGCAATAAAGTCGACACCCTGCCCTATACCGAATACGATATCCTTTGCATCTTTATCCGTAATCCCTGGAAGGTTTACGGATACACCAGGTACGTTTACACCTTTTTTATTCTTTAATACACCGCTGTTAGCAACATACGTATGAATCTCGCCATTCGCTTTATCGATTTCCGTTACTTCCAACCCGATCAGACCATCGTCAAGAAGAATTTTAGAACCAACATGAACATCATCGATTAATCCTTCGTATGTAACGGAGAATTTTTCAGTTGTGCCCAGTACTTCATTCATGGAAATGATGACGTTTGAACCTTGCGTTAATTCGATTGCACCATCTTCCATATTATTCGTACGGATTTCCGGACCTTTTGTATCGAGAAGGATCCCGACTGTTTTACCAGCTTTTTCGGCTGCTTCACGGATATTGACGATTCTCTGTCCATGTTCTTCATGGTCACCATGTGAAAAGTTTAAGCGGGAAACATTCATTCCGGCTTCGATCAGTTGTGATAACTTCTCTACACTCTCACTTGCAGGACCGATCGTACATACTATTTTCGTTTTTCTCATTTTCTTTACCTCCTGAAATCTTACAACAATTTAGATTGAAAGCTCTTTGGAAAGTCTGTACATGTCCAAGTCAATTTGATGTGGCTTGGCAAGTGCTTCAATAATATCGTAATCAACTAGTTGATTTTTCTCAATTCCTACTGCTCTTCCGCCATTTCCTTTCACCAACAGCTCTACTGCACGTGCACCTAAACGGCTTGCTAACACCCGGTCCGATGCAGTTGGTGTGCCTCCACGTTGAATATGACCCAATACAGAGACCCGGGTATCCATTCCTGTCGCTTCAGTAAAACGATTAGCGAATTCATTTCCAGACATGACACCTTCTGCCACAATGATCACACTGTGCTTCTTCCCACGTTCCTGGCCTTTTTTGAGACGAGTCACTACATCATCAAGATCGAATTTCTCTTCAGGAATCAGGATGGTTTCAGCCCCGCCTGCAAGACCGGACCACAAGGCAAGATCACCTGCATTGCGTCCCATTACTTCGATGATGAATGTTCTTTCATGGGAGGTTGCCGTATCGCGAATCTTGTCAATCGCGTCGATGACCGTGTTCAAAGCCGTATCGAACCCGATTGTATATTCAGTTCCCGGAATATCGTTATCGATGGTTCCCGGTACACCCACACATGGATATCCCCATTCAGTTAAAGCTTTTGCTCCTTGGTACGATCCATCTCCACCAATGACAACAAGACCTTCAATTCCATGCTTCTCTAATTGCTCGATTCCTTTTTTCTGACCTTCTTTTGTTTTGAATTCTTCACAGCGGGCTGTATACAGCATCGTTCCTCCACGGTGAATGATATCACCAACAGAACCAAGCTCAAGCTTCTTGATGTTCCCGTTGATCAATCCGTTATACCCCTGATAAATACCGTACACTTCAATGTCAAGGAAAATGGCTTTACGCACAACCGCACGAACGGCTGCATTCATACCTGGTGAATCTCCACCACTTGTTAATACACCAATCTTTCTCACTACGATCACCTCATTAAGAAATATGCCTTTATATGTAAATGAATTGTACAACTTGTTAATGGTTTCACATAAATCTAAGAAAAGGAAAATAGAACAATCTACCCTGTTGCATTCATTACATTATTATGGACCAATAGACTTTGGATTATTTCTAAAATAACACGAAGATTCAAGGTTCTCAACAAGTTACTCGAAGGAAATGCTAAAGACGAAATAATCTATTAAATGGAAGCGTTTCAATTGTTAAAACCTTCAAAATACCGTCACAAATCTTTATTTTGATGGAAAATTAATGAAAAAGACTGACAAATGGTTTTTCCTATTTGTCAGTCCGCAGTTCATTATGATTTTACCCCAATTAAATCATTTAAAACAGAATATTCACCCATCGATTTAAATTTTTCATAGCGATGTTGTATCAATTCATCTTTCTTCATGGGTATTAATTCTTTCAGGGATGCCTTTAATACATCATTGATATATTGTGCTTGCTCTTCGACATCTTTATGAGCACCGCCTTTAACTTCCGTAACGATTTCATCAATGATTCCCAGTTCCTTCAAATCCGGTGCTGTAATCTTCATGGATTCAGCCGCCCGTTTCGCTTGTGTGGAATCCTTCCACAGAATGGCTGCCGCCCCTTCAGGTGATATCACGGAGTAAGTAGAGTTTTCAAGCATATGAATATGATTTCCGACTCCCAGTGCCAGGGCACCTCCACTACCACCTTCACCGATGACCATGCAGATAACGGGAACGGTCAAGCCTGCCATTTCTACAAGATTTCTTGCAATCGCTTCACTTTGACCTCTTTCCTCTGCCGCTTTCCCAGGATACGCACCCTTTGTATCAATAAAGCAGATGATCGGACGATTGAACTTGTCCGCTTGCTTCATCAAGCGTAAGGCTTTTCGGTATCCTTCAGGATGGGGCATCCCAAAGTTCCGGCGGATATTTTCTTTCGTATCTTTCCCTCTTTGGTGTCCGATGATGGTCACCGGGACATCATGAAACTTCCCTACGCCTGAAACAATGGCTTCGTCGTCCCCATACAGACGGTCTCCATGCATTTCGATGAAGTCCGTAAAGAGATAGCCGATATAATCCAGGGTGGTCGGGCGATTGGGATGTCGTGCTACCTGAACCCTTTCCCAAGGCTTCATGTTTTCATAGATATCATTTTCAAGCTTCGTGAGCCTACTCTCCAATTTCTCGATTTCATTTGATAAATCGACGTCTGAATTTTGAGTGAACTCCTTCAGCTCGGCTATTTTTTTCTTGAGCTCAAGTACAGGCTTTTCAAATTCCATCTCATTTACCATGGCAGATCACCGTCCCATTGATGTATATCAAGTACTGTCCCGATTTTCTCTTTTAACTCGAGTCTCGAGATGACTCCGTCAAGTTGACCATGTTTCAATAAAAATTCTGATGTTTGGAAGTCTTCCGGTAAGTCTTCCCTGATCGTCTGCTCAATGATCCTTCTGCCTGCGAAGCCAATAAGCGCTCCGGGCTCAGCAAAGTTATAGTCCCCTACGGAAGCGAAACTTGCGGATACCCCGCCTGTCGTTGGGTGCGTCATGATCGAGATGAAGAGTCCTCCATTTTCGCTCAATCGATTAAGGGCCACACTGGTCTTGGCCATTTGCATCAAGGAAAGGACACCTTCCTGCATTCTCGCGCCTCCAGATGCCGTGAAGATAATGAATGGGACTTTTCGTTTGTCGGCTTCTTCGATGGCTCTGGTGATTTTCTCACCGACCACAGAGCCCATACTTCCCATTCTGAAACGTGAATCCATTATGGCCGTGACCACTTCGATTCCGTTTACCTTACCTGAACCAGTTAATACCGCTTCATTCATACCTGTCTTCTTTCGATCCTTTTCCACTTTTCCTTCATAATCAGGAAAGCCCAGGGGATTCCCGGAAATAAGATCATGGTCAAGCTCCTTAAATGTACCTTCATCTATAAAGCTATCGACTCTCTCTGGTGAGCTCATGCCATGATGATATCCGCAATGAATGCACACCTTTAAGTTTTTTTGAAGTTCTTTCGTGTACATGATCTTTTTGCAATCAGGACATTTGGTCATGATGCCTTCTGGAACGTCATGTTTAGCCGCTTCAGAAGGAATCGTTGCATATTTTTTCTTTTTGGATTTATTAAAAAGTTCCTTAAGCAAGGTGAAACCTCCTCAACTAATTACAGTAGCTTATACGTCTTCTGAAGGAAAAAATGAAGGTGATAAATGCTAAAATCAATTTCCCAGGGACAGCTTCCGCTTTCGTTTCTAGTAGTAAATGCACGATATAAAACTGCTTGACTATCAGTTTAATGGAACGGTTTAAAAAAAGATGTTGGAAATTGTCGCATCCTTATCAACATTTTCCCTGACCCTTTTATACGTCTCTTGCACAGTCTCTTTATCCTGTTTTTCTATTCCTTGAAGCATTCGGGTAATCTCTTCTCTCATTTGATTCGTTATCTTAATCTCTCCACAAATCAATGTTTCAAAATCATTTAAGATATTCCAAATCCGTTGAGCCAAATGATTGGCGTTCATCATCACGATGTCCCTGAACACATCGTCCAGGCATTCAGCTTCTGTCACTTTCTCGAATAGAGCATCCATCTTCTTTTCATCTAAAAATAGAGCTTTCAGCGCTTCCTTTTCAATCATCATTTTCGTATAAAGAATATCTTCCTGTGCTTTGTGGTCCTGCAGGATGAACATTCCTAACAAATCGATGAGATGATGATCCCGAAAATCTCTTAAAAAGGTACCTTCGCCTCTTTTGGTTTCAATCAGGCCCAACAATTCCAAAGCCCGTAATGCTTCCCTGACAGAAGAACGCCCAACGTTCAATCGTTCGGACAGTTCTCTTTCAGAAGGGATTTTATCGCCTGGCTTGAGGCCGTCTTTAGATATCATTTCTCGCAGTTCGTGAACAATTCCAATATATACTTTAGCGTGGGAATGGAGAGAGTTCACTTCTGTCATCATTCACTCTTACCGATTACCGCTAAATCTTCTGTCTTTTTGCGAATGTCTTCCGGATCCACCTTTAAACGGGCTACTCCCGTCTCCATGGCGGCCTTTGCGACTGCAGCTGCTACAGCAGGTGCTACACGCTCATCAAATGGTGCAGGGATGACGTAATCCTCATTCAACTCGTCTTCTCCGATTAAAGCCGCAATCGCTTCAACAGCAGCTTGTTTCATCTTTTCATTGATGTGAGTCGCGCGAACATCCAGTGCCCCTCGAAAAATGCCCGGGAAGGCAAGGACATTATTTACCTGATTAGGAAAATCGGATCGACCGGTTCCGACCACTTTTGCGCCAGCCGCTTTTGCCAACTGAGGCATAATTTCAGGAACAGGATTGGCCATAGCGAAGATAATCGGGTCCTGTTTCATAGAGGCAACCATTTCTTCCGTTAACGCTCCTGCAACAGACACACCGATAAATACGTCTGCGTCTTTTAGTACTTCTGTCAGTCCACCTTTGATCTGATCACGATTCGTAAACTTGGCTACTTCGTCCTTGATTCCATTCATTCCTTCGGGACGACCTTCGTAAATCGCTCCCTTGGAATCACACATAATGATGTCTCTCACACCATAACGATAAAGAAGCTTAATGATCGCCATGCCGGCAGCACCGGCTCCATTTGCCACTACTTTAATTTCTGACATCTTCTTCCCAACGATTTTGAGCGCATTCACTAGACCTGCCACGGTTACAATGGCCGTACCATGTTGATCATCGTGAAACACAGGGATATTGGTCTCTTTTTTCAAGCGCTCTTCAATTTCAAAGCAATTTGGAGCTGCTATGTCTTCTAAATTCACTCCGCCAAAGGTAGGCTCAAGAAGTTTAACCGTTTCAACAATCTTGTCCACATCCGTTGTGTTCAAACAGATTGGAAACGCATCTACACCCGCAAAGCTCTTGAATAGAACCGCTTTACCTTCCATAACAGGCAAGGAAGCTTCCGGTCCGATATTTCCAAGACCTAAAACCGCCGTACCATCTGAAACAACGGCTACCATATTCCCTTTCATTGTGTAATCGTATACCGTTTCAGGCTTGTCATAAATGACTTTACACGGTTCTGCTACCCCTGGGGAATAAGCCAGGCTCAGGTCTTCAGCATTCCGGACCTCCACCTTGGATGTTGTTTCTAATTTCCCTTTGTTTACCCGATGCATATGCAGAGCTTCTTCACGCAATGACAATCAACTCACTCCTTCTGATTCTTTACATGCTATATGTCGATTCATGATTCACATAAATCTTCTAAATGTACATGATATATATTAAAAAAATTAAAGTTCAGAGGTGGTCTGACCACCTTTTTCTATTAAACAATAATATAAATATTGGTTTTAGTAAAGTATGTTATTGTAATATGACATTTGCCTCACCCAGAATCCGATGCATTTCCTTAAGAGCCTCTTGAGACGGGGACACACGTAAATGGTCCGGAAGCTGGACACTCTTTTTTTCACGTTCATAATATACGATGACAGGATTCTTCCCTTTGAATCGGTTAATCGTTTGATGAATACGCTGCGTACATGCCTCTTCATCCTGATCCATGGCAATTTTCAAATAGAGCTTCCGATCCCTTGCTTTCACTCTCGCCTGAACTTCTTCCATCGCTTCCACATGATTCACAATGAACTGAAGCTTATCGTTACGTTCTTCAACATTTCCACCAAACAGGAGGATATTCCCTTCTTTTAGTTGAGTCATATTATTTCGATACACATTCGGAAACACCACCGCTTCGATCTCTCCGCTTTCATCACCGATTTCGAGGAAGGCCATCACTTCCCCTTTTTTCGTCCGGATGGATTTCACTCCGGTAATATAACCGCCAAATGTGATTTTCGACCCCTTTTGAAGATCGGCTATTTGCTGTAAGCCAAGATCATCATACAGGTGACGGTAGGAAGAAACGGGGTGGTCAGATAAGTAAAGACCCAGCACCTGTTTCTCGAATTGAAGCTTCGTATCGATGGTCATATCCTCTACTTCGACATGTTTAGGCTTTAACAGGAACGCCTCTTCCTCATGAAATAAATCAGGATCACCTTCCGGGTTAACAAGCTCCGCATGCTGTGCCGCTACATCAAGGCTCGCCAGAAGTGTGGCACGGTCCATTTCGAATTCATCGAACGCCCCGGACAATACTAAATTTTCGAGAATTTTTCGGTTAATCGTTTTGGAAGATACCCTCATGCAAAAATCAAACAGGTCCTGAAATGGTTTTTCTTTTCGGGCACGGATGATTTCCTTTAAAGCAGCTGCCCCTATTCCTTTGATTGCCCCTAAGCTGTAGCGGATCCTATTCTTCCCTTCTACCGTAAAGACAAATTGACTCGTATTAATGGATGGGGGCAGGATCTCAATATCATAAAGCTTTGCTTCCCGGATATACTGAGCCACTTTCGTCTCATTTCCCACAACCGATGTCAGGAGGGATGATAAGAAAAAAGCAGGGTAATGTGCTTTTAAATAGGCAAGTTGATAGGCGATCATACTATAGGCTACAGCATGGGAGCGGTTGAAACCATAATCTGCGAATCTGACAATCAAGTCATAAATGGTGTGCGCGACTTCCTCGGTATATCCTTTCCGTGTTGAACCGGAAACAAAATGCTCCCGCTCCTGATCGAGGACATCCTTTTTCTTCTTCGAAACCGCTCTTCGTAACAAATCTGCTTCCCCGAGGGAGAAACCGGCCATTTTCGAAGCAATTTGCATGATTTGTTCCTGATATACAATGACACCGTAGGTCATTTCAAGAATCGGCTTTAAGTCAGGCAACGGATATTCCACCATTTCTCCACCGTGTTTCCGTTTGATATACGTCGGGATGTTTTCCATTGGCCCCGGACGATACAATGCATTTACGGCCACGATATCTTCAAAAGAACTTGGTTTCAGTCTTTTTAATACATTTCGCATTCCTTCTGATTCAAGCTGAAAAATCCCATTGGTCAGTCCATTACTTAATAGTTCAAAGGTTTTAGGATCATTCATGGGAATAGACTCAAGGGAGAATGATTTATTTGTTCCCATTTGAACGTTCTTCACAATTCTTTCTAATATACTTAGATTACGAAGTCCCAGGAAATCCATTTTTAACAACCCTATTTCTTCCAGTATATCCATAGAGAATTGAGTCAGGTGGATACCGGATGCACTGCCCTGGATGGGTACCCATTGCACTAATGGAGCTTCACTCATCACGACTCCCGCCGCATGGGTCGACGTGTGTCTCGGAAGTCCTTCGAGTTTAAGAGCCGTCTGAAATAATTTCTTATAATGATCAGAGCTCGTCACAAATTCACGGAATCCCTTAGACTTTTCATAGGCTTCCTGCAACGTGATCCCCAACTGATTCGGAACAAGCTTGGATACTTGCTCCTGCTCCTTCATATTCAAGCCAAATACACGACCTGTATCACGCAGGGCTGCCTTCGCTGCAAACGTCCCGAACGTAATGATCTGGGCAACGTGAAGGCTCCCATACTTCCCTTCTACATACTCAATGACTTCGTCCCGTCGGTGATCGGGAAAATCAATATCAATATCCGGCATAGACACCCGTTCAGGATTTAAAAATCGTTCAAACAGCAAATGATGCTCGATCGGATCCACATCTGTAATCCTCAATGCGTAGGATACCAAGGAACCCGCTGCCGATCCCCTTCCCGGTCCCGTCAGGATCTTTCTTTCCTTCGCATACTTCATAAAATCCCAGACAATCAGGAAGTAATCGCTGAATCCCATCCTACCGATGACTTCGAGCTCATAATCCAATCGTTCTATGTACTCATCGGAAACCGACTCTACCCTTTCACTCAGGCCTTTTTCACAGAGATGGGTCAATTCCTGAAGGGCAGATACTCCCTCAGGCAGAGGATATTTCGGGAGGAGCTGCTGATGGAAGGGGATGGTCAGGTGGCACTGGTCAGCAATCTTCATCGTGTTTTCAAGCTCCGTGACATGATCAGAAAACAAATCCACCATCTGCTCTTTAGACTTGAAGTAATACTCCTGTGAACCCAATACGTCCCGGTCATCTTCAGATAACTTTACTCCGTCCCTGATCGCACCCATGCATTCATGGGCGAAATGATCTTCCTGGTCTAAATACTGAACATCATTGGTAGCCACCATTCCAGCACCCGTTTCTTCTGCAACTTTCTTTAATAAGGGGATGAGTTCTTCTTCAGCCGGGACCCCATGCATTTGGAGGCTCATATAAAATGAATTCCTGCCAAACATGTTTTGGTACGTTTGGATGCATTGTTTCGCTTGTTCTGTTTCATTTTTCATTAAAAGGGTTTCAATCTCTCCTTTGATCCCCGGAGTGATGGCAATTAACCCCTCACTATAGGAAGAGAGCCACTTCAACGGGAGCCCAGTCTTAGACTTTGCCCCGATTGCACTCGAAACCTTTAATAGATTCTGATAGCCCGTTTGGTTTTTCACGAGGAGAACAAGGGGATAGGAACCTTCCTCTGACGCAATATCTGCGGTCAATCCGATAATCGGTTTTATGTTTTCATTTAAACACGCCTTATAAAAAGGGATGGCGGCATACATCATATTTTTATCGGTTAAAGCCAGTGCTTTATACCCTGCATTCTTCGCTTTATGTACAAGTCCATTTATCGATATCGTGCTAGACAAGAGACTATAGGCACTCGCTACTTGTAAATGAACAAATGACATGTTATGCACAACCTTTTTCTCAATATACTTTTATTATAGGAAAGAAACCGCAAAAAAGAAAATATGTTCTCCCTCATATCTTGTCTACTAACTCCATATAGTTATCATAAAGACACGTAATAGATGGAGATGATGAAATGGCAGAAGCTTTCTTTCCGGAATTGGTTAAAAGTTTTTTCATAGCCTTTGGTGTTTTACTAGGTGGATCCCTACTCGGCGGTTTAGCTTCTTTTGCCATGGGACAGCCTTTATTCATTGAAATGTGGCGTTTATCAAATTTCCTTAGGATATGGGCGATTATTGCGGCCATCGGAGGTACATTCGATACAGTATACAGCTTTGAAAAAGGATTCTTAAACGGTGAAACGAAGGAGTTATTCAAGCAGTTTCTGTTAATACTATCAGCTTTAGGCGGTGCAAACACGGGTGGGATGATCATTAATTGGCTTACACAGGAGCATATTTCATCATGAGAATCCCACCCTTTTACCGGCTTCCTTCCTGGCAGAGATTCTTTGCAGGAATGGTTGTAGGAGGAATCATCAGCTGGATGATCTTTATCTTCATGTTCGGCACCATGCACGAAAAACAAACGCAATTAATAGAAGAACAAAAAAATGACATTAGTAAACTGAAAAACACCTTGTCCTATCTTCAAGAAGAATACAAACAATTAAACACCGAAAACGAAGACGAACTCACCATCCAGGAAGTCAAAGTGAAAATCATCAACAATACGAAAACAAAAGTCGAATTACTCAGTATACACGAAACAGAGGACCAGTTGAGTGAAGATTTGAGGAGCCTTTTGACAAAAGACTTAGAAACGGTCTACGGAAACAAAGAACTCATCAAGAAGATCATCGAAAACAAAACGGTCAAATTGAATGATAAGTCCTTTAATTTGAAAGTGCGGGAAATGTACTTTTATACGACTACGCAGATTACGCTGGAGTTGAAGTATGAGGAGTGATGTTGCTGGACGAAACTGTCGGAGAGGCGTTAGTGCCTTTAATGACAGGTTCGTCTTTTGTTCGTAAATGGCTCTTCTTTGCTAAAAATGATTCATTACTTTAAAAAACGGTTGGGATATTCCTTTCCTATCTTTCGAAACCACTCCTTAGGAGGCATTTCAAGTATACTTACCCTACCTTTTCATTGTGATTGCGTCGTTTTCCATCACAATTGCGTCTAAAATCATGGTTATTGCGTCGTTTTTTTAATAATTGCGTCTAAAACCATCATAATTGCGTCGATTTTATGAGTTATTGCGTCAGTTACCACATTATTACATATCCGTGAATGCTGAGGATAGCTGAGAAGTGTTAGCTTTCATCCTCAGCCAATAGGGCAACTCCTATACATTCTACAAGGACATTTCCCATCATAATCCCATATAGTTTTCGTCCCTAGGAATGAAGAGATTCACAAATTGGAATTATCTATACCCCTAATCCCACTCACAAATGCTTCTCGAGCATTATTCTCAACTCCGTGTAGCTTCTTGTAACGCAAATGTGCTCTTATAAAAGGTTATTCTTTCAAAGGTTTTCTACTCGAGTTCAATTGAAATCGAATGAAATGGTAGTACTTTTAGCTTGAATGAGTGTTTTTTCAGAGTAAAACCTTCGATCAGTACTCTCTCCAGCGTTTTATGATCCTGTTTGGACTTTTTATGATCCTCTTTTTGAAAATATGATCCGGTTTTGGGAACTTATGATCCTGATTTTCGATATATGATCCTGGTTATCATTTTATGAGCCGTTTGTCGAAAAATCCTTATTCAAGGGCTTCCGTCGTATTCCCTACAAAAAAGAAAAGCTCCCAGGCATTTGATCAAATACCTGGGAGCTTTGGTACAGTTAATACGTCTACTCCTGAACTGCCGGGAAGTGAGGAACCACTTCCTCCCCCAGCTCCTGAACGACTTCGTCTGCCGGACGCTCACGTCAAAGAGTGCAAAGACGAGGTGGTACACTCCTGCCTTTTTGTAAATATTCAATAAGATAGTTCCGTCCGATTCGGAAGCTGAGGCTGATCGGTCTGATATTTCAGTTGAATCCTAGGCCAAGTCCAGGTGCATCGGATGGCTGAACGTCTTAAAGAGACCGGGAGGCGGTGTAAAGTGCCGCCCCCCGTTCAGATGGTCATGACAACGCCTTTTTCGATGATTCGAATTTTCTTCCGTTTTTCGATTCGTTTTTTCCATACTTTAACGATTTTCAATTAACCTCTTTAGGCTGATTTTCGCTCAATACCACGGAGCCAAGCTGTTAATACTACAGCTCCTGCCACCATGATGGCACCGATCCATGGGGTATGAATCAAGCCGATTCCATCCACGATGATCCCTCCGACAAAGGAACCGATCGCAATTCCAACGTTAAACGCGGCAATATTTAAGGCAGATGCCACATTGACCGCTGACGGTACATACCTTTCAGCCAGATTGACGACAAGGACTTGCAGCCCGGGTACGTTCATGAAAGCGAATAATCCCATAAGGAAGATCGCGATCAGACCTGCCACTTTGAATGGTGCTGCGAATGTAAGAGCAAATAGAATGATGGCTTGGAGAACAAACATCCAGAATAGTGCTTTTAACGGGCTCTTGTCGGATGCTTTCCCCCCGACGACATTTCCGATGGCAACGGCAATTCCGTATATAAGAAGGATGATACTTACCCATTTCGCGCTGAATCCAGTAACGTCTTGCAGTAAAGGTGTTAGATATGTGAACGCGACGAACGTTCCGCCATACCCAAGTGCTGTGATGGCAAAGGCTAATAATAATCGACCATTCGTTAGAATCTTCAATTGTTCGCTGAACTTTGCAGGCGGTGATTCTTTTAAGTTTTTCGGCACAAGAATGGAACTGGCAACGATTCCTACGACACCGAGAAGGGCGACTCCCCAGAATGTGGCTCTCCAGCCGAATGCTTGTCCGATGAAAGTTCCAAGGGGTACTCCTGTAACCGTCGCAACCGTCAATCCTGTGAACATAAAGGCAATCGCACTGGCCCGCTTATGGGCAGGCACTAAATCGGCGGCAATCGTCGATCCGATCGAAAAGAAGATCCCGTGCGAGAATGCCGTGATAAATCGGGCAACAAGCAATAACCCGAAACTGGTGGAAAGGGCTGCAACCGAATTCCCAACGATGAATAAGAGCATCAAGGACATGAGAAGGGATTTCCTGCTCACCTTACTGGTCAATGCGGTCAATACAGGAGCCCCAATGGCTACTCCGATGGCATAACCTGAAATCAATAATCCTGCGAGTGTAATCGATATCGATAAATCATCAGCAATCGATGATAATAATCCAACGGGCACAAATTCTGTCGTCCCAATTCCAAAGGCACTGATGGCAAGGGCGAGTAACGCCGGAGTGCCACCTTTCGCTTTTGACTGATCTATTGTAGCTGAAGTTGAACTCATAAAGTAACTTCCTCCTTATATGTTGATTCGTTTAATGGAATGAGAAACAAACGAAGGCGCCTTTCGTTTGTTTCTCATTATGATAGTGGTGCAAATAATAAATAGAAGTACGCACTTTAAAGTCATGTAGGTACTTTTTTGTACCCTAAGGACTTTAAAGTGCCTATATGCCTTTCAAACCTCTTCCATGAAATCTGACAGGTACTGTTTGAAAAGCTATGATGAATTATGAACCATATTGGAACCGTTGAGAAGAACGCACTTTGAAGTGGCATAGGCACTTGGAAGTACCCTAGTCCATGGAGGTTCTTATTCATCAGTCAGTATGCAAAACAGCTTCTCTACTTTATCAATCATTTTTCAAGAGTGTTTTTAATACATAAAAAAAAGGCGTTCACTCTATTGAGTAAACGCCTTTATCTATCATTTCCAACATGGGAAACGAGACTTTGTACTATAGATCCCGAGCTAGTCGAATCATATCCCTGCACTGGATCCCATTTTCATATATTTCTTCTGAATAGTGCCGAATGAAAAAGTCCAAATCTACACCAACGATTCTAAATCCACATTTTTGATAAAGAGCCAATTGGCCTAAACTTGAATTTCCCGTACCAACTTCAATGGTCTTGTAGCCTTTTGACCTTGCCACCTTAATAGCATCCATCACTAGCTGCTTTCCAATCCCTCTGCCATGCATCTCTTCTGCAACCGCCACATTCACTAACTCCACGGTCTCAGGTCTTGTTGGAAGCATTACATATACGCCAATAACCTCTCGTTCGTTTTCAGCTACAAAACACTCTCCCCTTGAAACATAATCCTTAACAATTTCTTCTGAAGGATCCGCCAATAGTAGCAATTCCATTGGAAGATCTTCACCTGACGTTCGCTTTCTGATAATCATCTTTTACCTCACCTAAAAAATTGGAATTTCTTTAGCATCTTTTATATGTTATTATACTACCCGTTTGCTGAAAAGATAAAAGGCAACGACTTGCTTATGAGTGGCGGTAAGATCGATACATGACCTTCTTCTGTGAACTCAATGAATGTGACATTCAACCCCTGGCAGGACTGAAGTCGGTCTGCTATCTCCTTTGCGAGGTCCCCCATTTTCGTATGATGCCATTCTCGTGTTCTCCTATCCCGATCAATAAATTGGCACTGATATTCTCGCTTACCAACTGTTCATGACATATAGTAACCAAGGTGTGCATCAGGCTGTTCAGTCAAACCGATTTCCGGATTCCCCATTTTGTAATCAGTAAAACTCATTGGAGGATCGAAAGGATAAAGAGCCAATTGACACTGTAAATGCTTCGCGGCTGCCCGATTAACTATTTCGTCGCCATTTCAAAGTCCTGTGCATTCACTTTAAGGGGCAGATATTCCCTTATTCTTAAATGATGACCACAAAAAAAGACCCAACCGTTATGGAGAGTCAAGAGTCGTTTGCTTATTTTAAATAGAACTTTCCCAGGAATTAGTTCTTGTAAACCGTCAACTTTTCTTCTGCTGATGTTCGAGGTCTCACCTGAGGTGCCTTTTCAAAATACCCCATATGCAAAAACCCGACAATTTTCTCACCGGCGTTCACATTTAATAAGTCACGCACTTTCGGGTCATATATATGTGGATTCGTTTTCCATACAACTCCAAGCTTTTGTTCCCACGCCAACAACTGAAAATTTTGAATAAGCGAGCTGACAGCTCCATAATTCTCTTCCCATTGCTTTTGTCTCGGATCTTCTTCCATCACCACAATAAGGAATGCAGCAGGTTGGCCGAAATAATTCCTCCTGTTTTCCTGCATGTCTGAAGAAAATGTTTTTACTAAATCTTCTACAAAGCCTTCCTTCTCTTTGGTAGACACAAAGATAAAACGCCAAGGCTCTCTTAAGCCGTGATTAGGTGCCCAGATGGCATCGTTCAATATCTCTAGTACCGTTTCCTCTGTCACTTCCTTATCTAAATATCCACTTTTAATCGAACGGCGTTCACGAATGATTTTTGCTAAACTTGATTTTGTATTTTCCATTGGACAATCTCCTCACATAATAGATACCTTTATAAATGATAACAATTATCATTCTCATTTGTAAAGATATATTACTGTAAATCGCTGATATTCCTAATCAGTGATATATTCAATTGATATAAGATCCTGCCTTATTATATTCAAGTAATCAAAGGACCTCTAGTGAGGGTCACTGGAGGTCCTTTTTTCAACTATTAAGTTTCAATATCACGTTTATTAAAGCCAATAAACCCTACCACTGTCAGTACAACTGCAATCATGCTTAAAAGTAGAAGTGGCATGAATGAAAAGTCTTCAATCGGTGTTTGTGGCACTTGACCATAAGGAGAAATGTTGCCAATCCAATCCGAAAATTGGAATAATCCTCCTAGATACAACACGATAAAAGAATAAAAAACATAAAGCCATATCATGCTTGTAAATTTCGGTAAATACCCCATAAGCAATACAGCTATACTAATCATAACGAGCATGGCTGGATAATAGGACAGGGCTGCGCCAAAGATCAATTCAAAGGATAATCCACCTTCCACCACTGCATTACCCGCCGACCATAGTCCTAGCGCTGCAAGGGAAATCATAATAAAACCATTGACAATAGAAATGATAAAGTAACTGCCCAATAGTTTTGTTCGTGAAACGGTTCTACTTAACAGGTGGAAAATTCGTTCCTTCTTCTCCTCCCCGCGCAGTTTATTCATGGACATAACGGGAGGGACGGTTGCCAGCAATGAAATGACGATCATCAGCATTGGGATAAATTGTTCTATCAACGTTACCCCTTCCGCTGGCTGTAGCAGCTGTTTCATCGCTTCGCTTTCGGAAAAAAAGGATTCGAGATCTCCTAATACAGAGCCATAAGATGCACCTAACACATACATACCAATGGCCCATGATATGATTCCGGTTCGCTGCAATCTTAACGCAAGACCGATTGGACTTTGCAAAAAGCGGGATGCATGTTTTTTTCCGGGTTTGGATGGTAAAAAGCCACGATCCAAGTCACGAATGGCGTTCAAATAATTTGCTGCGGCATAAAGAACGATTGAAGCAGCAATCATTAAAATAATCGGCCACCAATTATTCGTATCGTAAACTTCTGCTTTTGTTACCCATGCCAAAGGTGAAATCCACGATAGTGCTTCGTTGCTTACGTCCGTGATGGCCCGAAGAAGATAGGAAAGAAGAAGTACGGCAATTGAATAACCAATGGTACCACGTGAACTGTCCGATAGCTGTGCAAATATGGCTGTTACCCCGGCGAAAAATAAACCAGTTGCCCCTAATGCCGCACCATACAGTAAGGACCCTTCCAAATCAATGCTTTCAATCCCAAGGGCAAAGAGTCCAAAACCATTGATCAATGCGATTCCAACACACGTAGCCGTTACTACAAGTAAGACTGCATTTAAATACGAAAGGCGCCCCGTCGGTAACGAACGAAGCATTTCCAAACGTCCATCCTCTTCATCAGCCCGTGTGTGGCGAGTGACAAGCAGGATAGACATTAATCCTACCACTGCAGCGGTCATGAGTAACATTTGATGCGCTGTCATGACACCAATCGTATAGTTGCTTAAATCAGCTGGACCCGTCATGGCAGTCATCGCAGGGTTGGCCATTGTTTGGGCCATCGCATCTCTTTCCTGTTGAGAGCTGTACAAATCCTTAAATGCTGTCGGCACGACTATTGTAAAAAACGTAAGGGCAATGATCCAGATTGGGATCCGGATACGATCAAGACGGAAAATGAATTTAGAAAGGTAAGCCGTTTTAGCCATTAAATTGACTGGCATCAGTGTACACCTCCCACTCCTGTATCCTTCGCTCCTTCATAATGACTCATAAATAAATCTTCCAAAGTTGGTGGGGCACTTTCTAGCTTAACAATACCAAATGGACTAATATGCTTGATAACAGCATCCATTTGTTCAGTATCAACCTGAAACGATATACCATGTTCACTTACCTCGATTTCATGTATGCCATCTAGCTCATTTAAACCTGTAATCGGCATCTTGGTATCGACTAGCATTTGTGTTCGTGTTAAGTGACGAAGCTCGCTTAATGACCCAGACTCTATAATCTTACCTTGACGAATAATACTGACTCGGTCGCACAACTTCTCTACCTCTGATAAAATGTGACTGGAAAGTAGGACACTTTTTCCTTGTCTTTTTACATCCATCACACATTCCTGAAACACCTTTTCCATTAAAGGGTCTAGTCCGGAAGTGGGTTCATCCAGAATGTAGAGATCTGCATCAGATGAAAATGCCGCGACTAAAGCAACCTTTTGTCGATTTCCTTTGGAATATGTTCTACACTTCTTGGATGGATCTAAATCAAATTTTTTGATCAATTCCTCACGTCTTGCCCTATTCGTTGTACCATTAAGTTTCACGAATAAATCAATGACCTCTCCCCCTGTCAGGTTAGGCCATAAATTCACATCCCCAGGGACATAAGCAATGTTTTTATGAATGTCTACAGCATCCTGCCAGGCGTCTTTGTTGAAAATCTTTACCTCACCATCTGTTGCCTTTAAGATTCCTAGTAAAACGCGGATTGTTGTTGATTTACCTGCACCATTTGGACCGATAAATCCTACAACCTCTCCTTTATTCACTTCAAGATTGATCTTGTCCAATGCAGTAAACTTGCCAAACTTCTTTGATAAATTGGTTACATTCAATAAGCTCATTTGTTCATTCCTCCCCATCTTTATAGAAACAACGTCTCAGAATTTCAGAATAGCTGTTCCATTCATTGAATAACTCCAACCCAACTTGATCAAAAGAGTCTATCTTCGCCATTTGTAATTCTGCAAAACCAACCATTGTCCAATTAAGGATATGCACTGCTTTTTCCGGATCTACACCCTCTCGGAATTTTGACCAATCTATATTTTGGTAGATCCTTTTCAAGCCATCATCCAGAATACTTCCCTTTATTCGGTCAATATCAGATTTTACTTCCGTTGTTTTCTCGTCACCCAGTGATTTAAGGAAATCAAATACTAAGGGGTATTTTTTTTGAATATTTAATTTAACCAATCCCACCTGGTGAATCCTTTTGAAGAGGTCCCTTTCATTCATGTCTATTTCATCATAAATTTGCTCGATGATTTTCATTGAATTTTTAATTAAAAACAGGTACAAATCCTTTTTATTTTTAAAATAGTTGAATAAGGATCCTTTAGATATCTGTGCTTCCTTTACTATTTCATTTGTTGATGCTTTATCATAACCACTGTTAACAAATTCTTTCATTGCTGCATTGATTATTCGTTCTTGTTTCTCGACCTTCAAACTTTTAAACTTAGTACTAATAATTATGCTACCTCCCCTCATTAAATGACCACTTTGGTCAATTTTAATATAACAAAAAATGACCATTGTGGTCAATGTTTTCCGCTAAGAGACTGTTGGAATACCCCGAAGAAGTAGGCATGGCACACTTTGCCGATACCATTGCACAAGCTGGCTATAGCGCAACCAAAGCTTCTTCAAATTCGAAAGAGCATGTAATGTACGAGTTCCTTAAGAAAATGATTACGTTTACTATATTGGATGAGGTAGACTGTTCAACTTTTTTGGGGATATAGAAATAGACCATTAAACAAGGCGAGCAAAGTTGATACTTTGCTCGCCTTGTTGTCTACAAAATTTCGCTTTGATCAAGCAGTAAAATGACCGTCATAACTTAACATAATCACTGATTTAACGCCTTCCATGTTTGAAATGTTATTAATAAGGTTCATGTCATTCTCTTTGCTACGGATTTCGTAGGTTACTTCCAGGATCACCGATTTTGATTTAAGGTAATGCATCTATAAAGAAAGAACATCAGAACTTCTTAGCTGCCTGCTCGCATTGTTTGTTTACTAACACCTCAATAGCTCTCAAAGCTTGATTTTCCGTTCAATCATTAGAGCACAATCATCTGGCGATGCCTTAGTTGTATCGACAGTAATGTCATAATCCATGCCAGCGTGTACTGTAGCAGCCTGTGAAACGGCCATTCCTTCAATGCGGTCCCCTCGTTCCCTCTCCCGGGCTGTCGCTACGGTGGGATCACACATGATACCGACCCACAGCACCTGCAACCCATCCAGGGAAATTTCCCATCGTTTACGAGCTTCAATTCCACTAATGAAGACATCGTCAATAATGATTCGGGCTCCTCTTCGTGCCATCTCTCCCATACCGTGCCTCCATGCAGATTCCAGAGCACGAAATTCCGACCCTGGACTGACCGACCCATCTTCACCCAGCTTAATTCCGCTATCTTTCTTAAGCATGGCATCGGGCATAGCCTCAATCAAATCGTCAATACTAAACCTTAGCCATGACACTATAGATGAATTCTGAAGACATTTCGCGATAGTCGTTTTTCCGGAACTAGATCCACCATTTAGAATGATCATGTCTGTCATGCGTATAACCTCGCTTTCAAACCTAGTCTTATAGATTGTCTTACAACTCACCATTTTTATTCTATTAAAGAGAGAATAGTTGGATTTTCCTCACATAAACCCATAACTAATATAAAACCTTCGCAAAAATATAATAACTCTTCTTCAAGAATGCTAATAAAGAAAAAGCCGGAAATCCGGAGTCCCCCTTAGCCTTCTTCAACTTATCATCATAATGATACCCAGACCTATCACAGTCAAGATCGCTAAATGAAGACCGTTGGCCCGGATACCTGTTTCAAAACCGGAAATCCCCACAATTTTACTGACCATTAAATTCAGCCCTGAGAATGGACTCGATGCACTGGAGATCGACCAACTCAATAATAACAGCATGGCAAGGGATAGGTTACTGATCCCGAGTTCTTCCGCTTTCAACTGCATGGCAAGGGCTGCAATGACGGCAATTTGATGAAGTCCTAAATAGGTAACAACCACGACAATGACGATAACCGCTACGGCAAATAGTAAAATCGAATCTTTTGCCACTCCTGTTAGAAAGTCACTTACTATATTGGCAAAGGTCGTTCCCTGAACGGCATGGGCAAATAAGCCGGCACTTGTAAATAACATGATTTCATTGTTCATCATAGGCACCGATTGATCACGATAGTTCTTCAGAAGTGGGATCAGGCGGTGCCAGCCATTGGTGATGAGCCCCCATGCGATCGGCAGGAGAATTGAAATCATACATACAATGATGATCATCGACCACTTAGTAAGGTATTCAATCGTTAAAGAAGAACTTAATAGTAACGTCACAAACATCCCGAGCAATATAAGTTGTTTACGGGACTCCTTCTCCAAAGGAACTTCAGGAGTAGGATTTCTCTCAAGAGGGTTCTGCCGCTCCCATAGAGCGAACAAACCATTACCGATGATCAATGAAAGAAAGGATAGTCCGATTCCGTACACGATATATTTTCCGACTTCCATATCCAAATAGTAAAGAACCAATGAAACGGAAGCGAAATATGGAGACCACATGATCGCCGTTGAGAAACCGATAAGATAGCTTTTAGCACTCATGGCTGTAGGCAGCTTCAAATCAGACAAGAACTCACTGAGTATACGAACAGAACCCAGACTTAAGATTGGACTTAATATGAATAAAGAAGTTGTGATGCCTGCAAATAGCTGACGTGGATGATGAAGCAAATTCCTTAACAGGGAATCGATCGATTCAAAGTATCCGCCAAGCTTCAACGGTATCGAGAGAAGCGGAGCAAGCGTCACTAAGCAAAGCAAAGGAAGAATCATCAAGATTCCCTGACTGATCCCCCCTATCCCTGTGCCTTTGTAAATTTCGAGAATGATCCCGGTTCCCATCATCAGCGTCCCAATGATACGAGGAAATCCTTTTGCATTCATGGCACTTGCAATAAAGCTTGTGATCGCCAATAGGACAACGAAATAGCCAAGCCAGACATGGTTTACAAAATAATAGATGAGAAACAGGACACACATTGACAAAATGAGATAACTCCTCAAGTCGATTCCATCTCCTTTTCACCAACGAACGATTCATCTTTTTTTATAAAACAAGAGAAAGGCAACCCAAATGAAGGGTGTGCCTTTGAATGGAAAAGCTCATGTAACTGGAGCAGGGTTGAATAAAGCCAGATCATTATGCAGGCTCCACTTCTCCGCCCACGTCTGCTTCCTCCCGCTTGCCACGTCTAATATATAATGGAAGAGCGACCAGCCAACATCCTCGATGGTCGCCTTACCCGTTGCAATTTCACCGGCATTTACATCTATCAGGTCATGCCATTGTTCCATCAACGTATTTCTCGTCGATACTTTGATGACTGGAGCCATAGCCAATCCGTAAGGGGTCCCTCTACCGGTTGTAAATACCTGCAGATGCATGCCGGATGCCAGTTGAAGCGTTCCACATACAAAATCACTCGCCGGGGTAGCCGCAAACAACAATCCTTTTTGTGCTGCCTTTTCACCAGGTGATAATACTCCAGAGATCGGACTTCTTCCAGATTTCGCAATCGAACCCAGCGATTTTTCTACAACGTTTGATAATCCTCCTTTTTTATTCCCTGGAGATGGATTGGCACTTCGGTCCGCTTCTCCTTTCATCAAATAATCGTCGTACCATTTCATTTCTTTAATGAGGTCCTTGCCAACCTTCTCATTTACCGCCCTCGGTGTCAGTAAATGAACAGCATCCCGGACTTCTGTTACTTCAGAAAATAAGACCGTCGCACCGGCTCGCACCAATAAGTCCGCAGCGAATCCGACAGCTGGATTCGCGGTCACCCCGGAGAAGGCATCGCTTCCGCCGCACTGCAGCCCAACAACTAAATCAGAGACTGAACAAGTTTCCCGTTGACGCCGATTCAATGAAATGAGTCTTTCTTCTGCCATTTCCTTGATGGTTTCAATCATATTGGTAAATCCATTCTGATCTTGTAAAGAGACAATGGATCCATGATCATCGGCTGGAACAAGTCTGCTCGGAGCAAGCTTTTCACATCCTAACCCTACAACGAGAAGCTCCCCTCCAAAATTAGGGTGCGTCGCGATATTCTGGATTGTACGAATCGGGATCTCTGCTTCAGGGGCGTTAATCGCAACTCCGCACCCATATGTATGATTGATTGCTACAACATCATGAACATTAGGATAGTTTGGAAGGATCTCCTTCTTGATTTCCCTTACAGCATAATCCAGAACACCGGCGACACATTGTACACTTGTCGTAATGCCGAGAATGTTTTTTATTCCGGCACTTCCATCAGCATTTCGATATCCTTCAAAGGTATACCCTTCAAGAGGCGGAAGTCTGTCAGAGATTTTCGTAGCGATGGGAAGCTCATCTAAATCCGGAGGTGTTGGAAGCTTTACGAGCGACTCTTTCAGCCAGCTCCCTTTTTTAACCGGGGTGGCTGCATGCCCAATCACTTCACCGTAACGGACGATGGCATCACCGCATGCAAGATCCGTCAGCGTTACCTTGTGACCTTGTGGAACATACTCCTCTAGTTCAAGTCCACAAGGGAAAATGGTTCCTTGAGAGAGACCTTTGGAGTTTACAATGATCGCTACGTTGTCCTGCGGGTTTATCTGAATATAAAGCGGTATTTCGTTTAAAGACATATGAAACGTCTCCTTTGCGCGTTATCTGACCAAACATGGCTGCTTATGATTGAACGTCCATCCGGGTATTACGTACTGCATGGCAACTGAATCGTCCCTGCTACCAAGCCCCTCTTTTTGATAAAGGGTATGACCCTTTTCAATTTGTTCCATATCCACTTCAATCCCCAAGCCTGGTTTATCGGGTACTTTCACCTTACCGTCATGAATGGTAAATGGCTCCTTCGTCAACCGCTGGCCATCCTGCCAAATCCAGTGTGTATCGATCGCTGTGATCGCACCTGGCGCTGCTGCAGCAACATGGCAGAACATAGCCAGCGAAATGTCAAAGTGATTGTTCGAGTGAGATCCCCATGTCAGTCCCCAATCATGACACATTTGGGCCACCCGGACTGAGCCTTGCATCGTCCAGAAATGGGGGTCAGCAAGGGGAATATCCACCGAGTTCAACTGGATGGAGTGCCCCATCTGCCGCCAGTCTGTCGCAATCATATTGGTTGCGGTCTTAAGACCTGTTGAACGCCTGAATTCTGCCATGATTTCTCTCGCAGAATATCCATTTTCAGCACCGCACGGATCTTCTGCGTATGCAAGAACGTGGTGCTGATCGCGGCATAAACGAATCGCTTCCTCCAATGACCAGGCACCATTCGGATCAAGCGTCACCCTCGCTTCAGGGAACCGTTTTGCAAGGGCCGTCACCGCTTCTATCTCCTCTTCCCCTCGCAACACGCCGCCCTTTAATTTAAAATCGTTAAAGCCATACCGTTTATGTGCTGCTTCAGCCAATTGGACAATAGCCTCGGGTGTCATTGCCTCTTCATGGCGCAACCGGAACCAATCACATTCATGGTTCAAATCACTTACGTAAGGAAGATCCGTTTTCGACCGGTCACCGACATAGAACAAGTACCCCAGCATTTCCACTTCCTTACGCTGCTGCCCTTCACCGAGCAATGCCGCTACAGGTACATCAAGATGTTTTCCTAAGAGGTCTAGGAGAGCTGCTTCTAATGCTGTTACTGCATGAATGGTCACCCTTAAATCAAATGTTTGAATACCTCTCCCGGCAGCATCACGGTCACCAAAATGCTTCCGCACAGAATTGAGAATGGTATGATACCTGCCAATCGACTGCCCAATGACGAATGATCTTGCATCTTCCAGTGTTTTGCGAATACGTTCCCCTCCCGGAACCTCCCCAACACCTGTATGACCTGAATTATCCTTTAGAATAATGACATTGCGGGTAAAATAGGGGCCATGCGCCCCGCTGAGATTGAATAACATACTGTCATGACCGGCAACCGGAATGACGTTCATTTCCGTGATGACCGGTGTATGAGTTGGCTTTTCCCCGACTACCTGCTGTACTGTTAGTTGCTGTTCCATTGTACTCACCCCTGATTGAAAGAATCACATTCATACTATCCTTTGCCCTGCTGGAAACCTCCTAGTTGGACAATAGGCTACTTAACAAATACTGTCTTAATAGAGGTGAAGAACTCTTTAGCTGCTTCCCCTTGCTCCCGGGAATGTGAACTTGATTGCTTCATGCCACCAAATGGAGCTTGAAGTTCAACTCCTGCGCTTTCTGCATTGATTCGCACCAGGCCCGCTTCCATTTCATCAATGAATGAAAGCATGCTTGAAATATTACTGGTAAAGATGGAAGCGCTTAGTCCGTATTGGACATCATTCGCAATCGCCAGTCCATCTTCCAGTTTATTAACTTGGATCAAAACAATGACGGGACCAAAAATCTCTTCCTGTGCAATCGTCATACTTGAAGTCACGTTGTCGAATATAGTCGGTTCAACAAAATACCCTCTTTCATACCCTTCACCAGTCAGTTGATTACCTCCCGTTAGCAGCCTTGCTCCTTCTTGTTTTCCTTTCTCGATATAGGATAGGACGGTTTTCATCTGACCTTCACTTGCACATGGTCCCAGCCAAATCCCCTCTTTTAATCCATTCCCTATTGTAATGTCCTTCGTTTTAGCCACTAATCTTTCTTTAAAATCTTCATAGACTTTTGCCTCCACGATGACACGACTAGTTGCTGTACATTTTTGACCTGTAGATCGGAACGCGCCACTGATTGTTGCCTCCACAGCAAGATCTAAATCGGCATCAGCTGCAACGATAACCGGGTTCTTACCGCCCATTTCCAATTGATATTTAGCTCCCCGTTCCAGGGCTGCCAGCCCGATGCTTTTACCAACAGAATTGGAACCGGTGAACGTGATCCCGTTCACATCAGGATGATCCGTAAGTGCCTGGCCGATGACCGAGCCAGAACCAGTGACGAAATTCACGACCCCTTTTGGAAATCCTGCCTCTTCAAAGCACTCAATGACTTTAGCTGCAGTAACCGCTGCTTCTTGTGCAGGCTTTAATACCACTGTATTTCCATAGATGAGAGCGGGAGCCATCTTCCATATCGGAATCGCCACAGGGAAGTTCCATGGAGTGATGACACCTACGACTCCGAGTGGCACTCTGCTTGTAAACATCAAGGCCTTACTATCAGTGGATGGTATGACATCCCCCACTTTACGCATTCCTTCACCTGCATAGTAACGAAGGATGGCCACCCCCCGAGCCGTTTCTCCTTTCGCTTCAGGGAGGGTTTTTCCCATTTCCCGTGTCATGCATTCTGCAATTTCATTCGTCCTTCTTTCAAGTACGTCAGCGGCTTTGTATAAAAACGCTCCTCTTTCACTTCCGGCTAACTTCTTCCAAGCTTTTTGGGCTTCTTTTGCAGCAACAACTGCTTTGTCAGCCTCCTCCTTGGTCGACATTTGCATATAGCCTACAATGTCATCGCGATCCGCAGGGTTTAAGGTTGATTGAACATCCCCACTGGCAGATTCCGTCCACTCGCCATTGATAAAATTCAAATACGTATGATTTTTAATTTCAACAGTCATATTTCTCCTCCTTATTTTTCGTTAATATTTGGGACGGCTGAAACTGAATTCAGCCACTTTCAAAAGAAAACATTTTTATAGAAAACTAGATTAGTTCCTTCGACTCAACATGTTGAACAGGATATTTTTCCAATGTTTTTTCAATGATCGTTTTCAATTGCTCATAGTGTTCTTTCTCAACAGGCACACATGGTGGACGGACTGTATTGGCCACTGGCATCCCGATAATTTCCATTCCTGCCTTGATTAAGGAAACGGCATACCCTTTCCGGGCTTTTCTGATTTGGTTGATTGGAAGGAGGACATTTACATAAATCTCTTTAACAAGCTCCTCATTTCCTTCCTTTAATGCATCGTAATAAAGTCTTGAGACATGTGGAATGTAGTTCGACATGGCAGAAGAATAAGAGTTGAATCCTATCGAGTGGTAGGCCGGCATGGTGATTTCCGCAAAAGGCATCCCATTTAACCATTCAACCTTATCCCCAAGGGTTTGTGTCAGCTCCAGATTCAATTCCATGTTCCCGTAGCCATCTTTAACACCAACAATTTGTGGTAACTCTTCTATCAACCTTTTTAATGTGGCCAATTGTAAAACGGCGTTATCTCTTTGATAAAGAATGGCAGGCAGGCTGCTCTTTTGAACAATGGTCTTGTAGTAGTTATATAATCCTTCCTGTTCACCTTCAATGAGATAAGGAGGCAGGATCAAATATCCGTCTACACCCAAATTTTCAGACAGCCTTACCAGATCAACGGAATCTGCAATGCTGCCACCGACTCCTGAATAGACTGGCACCCTCCCATTCGCAACAGACACCGCTACTTCTACCATCGATTGATATTCTGCCTTATTCAATGCATGAAATTCACCTGATCCACATGCAATGAAGATGGATGAAAGTCCTCCTTTGATCAGAAACTCAATATTCTTGGCTAATGCTCTCTCGTCAATGTCACCGTTTTCATTATAGGGGGCAGTCGGGAATCCTAAAATTCCTGTTGGTGCTTTTCTTTTCTTTATCAAACCACTCATTCCCTTCCCAGATAAACAATTTTATTTGTCCATTTGTCTTACAATTAAATTAATTGTAAGACAATCATAATTATGCGTCAACTTAAAATATTCGATATATTCAAGTGCTTTCGATACGTTAGCAGATGCTCTTACCACGATCCTTGGAAGAGCATCTACTCCGGCTTCTTTAGTTATTCTTTATTTAACTCAATATATTTTTCCTCGGTCTTTTTGATATAATCAAATGCTTCTTCTTGATTCAGGTAAGTAGGTGTTACAAGGAATTTCTCTGCTTCCTTGACATACTCTTCGTTATTGACTACTTTCTCTACAGCCTTAGAAAATTCATCGACAATTTCATCAGGTGTATCCGGGTTGAAACCATAGAAGAAAAACTTTTCGAACTCACTATTGACCCCTTGCTCGACAAATGTCGGAACATCAGGCATAAGATCCACCCTATCGCTTGCCATAATGCCCAATGACCGCATGTCTCCAGATTCAACATAGTCTTTGACAAGCCCTAATGAAGTAGGAACGATATCTACGTGTCCTCCCAATAATGCTGTTACTTTCTCAGCGGCACCTCCAACATCGACGATATTCAGCTCAATGTTCTGGTCTTTTTGCAAAGCTAATAGTTGTAAATGTGTAAATCCGCCTACTTCAGTGGCAATGGAAACTTCTCCTGGATGGGCACGGGCATATTCAATCATGTCTTGGAGATTTTTAAACTTAGAATCCCCACTCACCATGAATGTATTTCCCTGGTCTAATACTGGAATCCCCGCCAATTTAAACGAATCATAGCTGTCTTCAGTAAGGCCAAGAATTCTGTTCAACAGTAAGGAGTTATGGAAGAAAAGAACGGTATGACCATCAGGATCTGCATCTAGTACTTCATTGGCACCAACTGTACCGCCTGCTCCCGTTACGTTCGAAATGACAACCGGCTGTCCCAGTTCTTCTTCAAGGTACTTCCCTAGTAATCTTGCATTTGCGTCCGTATCTCCACCGGCTCCTGCAGGCACTACGACCGTTATCGGTTTAGATGGGTAATCACTTACTTCAGCCTCATTACTCCCCGAACTTGTGTCAGAGCATCCCGCCATCATTGTGGCAAACACCAGCATGGTTACAGCGAACAAAATACCCTTAAATGATTTCTTCATACTTTACCCCCCTGATTTATTATTTCAATAGGATTCTTCCTATTAAAAACAATGTTCGACTTAGCCTTTACAAACTGATTGTATGATCGGAATCATGATTCCGCTTTTTCTTGTAATTGCTTCTAATCTTAAACAGAACAGACAACAATGCTAAAGCGAGGAACGCAGCAGCAATAGGCTGTGTTAAAAATGGTGTGAAATCACCCTTCGAATACATAAGTCCCCTTCGCAGATTCGTTTCTGCAAGCGGTCCTAATATAAAGCCAAGAATGACTGGAGTAATCGGAAAATCGAATTTCAGCATGGCATAACCGAGGATTCCAAAGAATAATAGAGCTCCGGCATCAAATAAGCGGTTATTCACCCCGATCGCCCCAACTACACAGAGAACGAGAATAATGGGAAGAAGGATATATTGTGGAATGCTCAACACTTTCGTAAATACTCTCATTCCCCAGAACAGCATAGCGATCATGAAGAAGTTCGCAATGATTAAGGCAGCAAATATGCCATACACTACATCACCATTGTTTTCAATAAGCAGTGGACCTGGACTCAGCCCATGGAGAATTAATCCACCAAGAAGCAAAGCCGTCACCGTATCACCGGGAATTCCCAATGAAATGAGTGGGACAAGGGCACCACCGACTGCGGCATTATTAGCCGATTCGGAAGCTACAACACCTTCAGGGATTCCTTTACCGAATTCATCCGGCTTTTTAGATTGGTTCTTAGCTGTAACGTAAGCAATAATATTCGCCGTCCCCCCGCCTATACCAGGCAGGATTCCAATTCCGATCCCTATTAATGCAGATCTCAAACCGTTCCATCCTTGTTTGAAAAAATCCTTGACTGAAAACCCAAAGCCTTTTAGTTTATATTGGACGGATTGACCCTTTTTCAACTTTGTCTCGGCTGACTTAATGATTTCGGATACCGCAAATAATCCAATCAATACAGGCAGAAGTTGAAAACCGGCATTCAGATCCTTAAATCCAAACGTAAATCGCGGGAATGCATCAATCGGAGCTGAGCCCACCATCGCAAGCGCTATTCCCAGCAACCCGCTCAAAAGTCCTTTGATCAATGATCCGCCTGATAAGCTGGATATCATCGTTAAGGCAAAAATCGTGATGGCGAAATATTCGAATGGTCCGAATTCAAGAGCCAGTTTGGCTAGTGGAGGCGCAAGTAACATCAGAACGATAATACTCAATAAGCCTCCAAGAAAAGAAAAGAGTATCGCGTAACCGAAAGCCGGTCCTGCTTGCCCCTTTTTCGCCATTGGGTACCCATCGAATGTGGTGGCAATGGACGATGGGGTCCCTGGAAGGTTCAACAGGATTGCCGGGATTAACCCACCCGATACTCCTCCTATGTAAAGTCCCATCAGCAAAGACATAGCGGATATAGGTTCCATGCCAAACGTAATCGGCAGAGTGATCGCGATGGCCATTGTAGCCGTTAAACCGGGAATAGAACCGAATATAAGTCCCAGAGCCACGCCTCCGAGAATGTAAGCAATCGTCTCAAACGTTAAAACGGAAGCAAACCCTTCTAGAAACATCTCAAACATACGAACCCCCCTATCCTAAAATTCCTGCTGGCAGCATTAAGAAGAAGACTGATTTAAAAACAAAATAAACAAAAACGGAAGTGACCACCGATGTAACAAGAAACAACGGGATTTTTCTTTCCTTCTTATCAGCCAGCAAATACATTTGTGCAAAGAGATAAACGACCGTCGTAATAAGAAAGCCGATGATTGGCAGTAAGGCAATATAGAGAACCAATAAACCAATGGTGGCTATGACGGACAAAGGACTTACCTTTTTCTTTCCTTCTTGATCCTTCTTTGCCCCCGTTTCCATTTCCATAGGCTTTACACCACTTGATCCTTTCAATTGTTTCACAGAGTTGATTAAATAGAAGATACTAAGAATGAAAATGCCGATTGCAACCAGCTTTGGAGCAAAGTCCGCACCAATTTTAGAAACCGTCAGCTTCTTAATACTGTTCGATGCTGCGTACATTACAGCTGAAAAGATCATTAAGAAAACGCTTGCAAATAGATCCTTATTGAGTCTAATCATAAACTCCCACCTTCCCTGTTTTTCTACCCTTCGAACTCAACCAATGCAGCAAGCAATGCCTTGATGTATCCGATTGAATAAGCGAATCCAACACTGCCATAACTCCAGCCAATATTCGAATGGGCCCAGTTCCCATCGAGATCTGGTCGGTCTCCCTCCATCATTGGTACATGATCAGGATTTAGACAGCCATTATAGCCTACTTTACGAAGCTCAAGGAGAATCTTGAACATGTTCATATCCCCATCATCCAACAAAGCTTCTTCAAAGGCTCCGGCTGTCGGCAAGCTGCCCCTTACATTCCGGAAATGAACAAGGAATATACGGTCCTTTCTGCCATAATGGTTGATTTCATTTAGTACTAATGGACTTCCGCCTTCCTCCGCCCTGGTCCCTACACAATAAATGTAACCCACATTTTTGCTTGGGAATTCGTCCATGATCCGGCGATAACCCAAACCACCGAACGGTGTATCATGATTGGGAGAATCAGAAGGATGCATTCCTAGCTTCACATCATTCTCTTCACAAACCGGAACAAGCTTTGAATAGGCCTCACGGAATCGTCCCCACCATTGTTCATGTTCTTCAAGAGTAGGAGTTTCATAGGATTCTTTGTTGAAACCCAGACTTTCCCCACGTGCAATTGCTCCGCCCCTTTGTCTGGCTTGATAGCTTTTCGTCATGTAATTGAAGGTATCTCCGGCAAATCTCTGCCGTACAATCTTGATGCCCGCTTCCCCAAAGACTTTTACAGCTTGCACAGAGTTTTCTAACTCCACTTCACTGCCTTCTTCCTGATCCATGAAATTCTTTGAAAGGTCGGGTAATGTCACACGGTTAATATCTAAGCCGAATGAGCGAATTTTCCGCTTCATCTTTAACAATTCATCCAGATCAGGAAATCCTTGTTCCTTCACGCCTGGAAACGAAGAGCCGGTACCAAAGTCAACGTAATCTACCCCTAATTGGCACATCTGTCTTAATTCATGATCCGTTAAATCAAATTTCGTCGTCGTCACCGATACATTCATCATCGGGAAATCCCCCTCATGTCTTAGTTTTCAACAGTATAAGAATACGCTTACATTTTATGTTTTTAATTGTAAGACAAATAAAAATGTGAGTCAATAAAAAATTTTGAATATTTAAAATTAATTACGGAATCGTTTTTAGACAAAAAAAACCGAATAAAGATGAATTCTTTATTCGGGAAGTCCTTCGTAAATTCGTTGTCAATATATTAATATAATTTAGGATTCTTCAGTATTAAACCTCTTCATAGCTTTCTTTCTGACAAAATCCAGGTGACGATACATGGCTG
Organism: Bacillota bacterium; assembly: GCA_051750565.1. Classification (GTDB taxonomy): domain Bacteria; phylum Bacillota; class Bacilli; order Bacillales; family Bacillaceae_B; genus Rossellomorea. The sequence continues at coordinate 535,248 of JBNJJV010000003.1, forward strand.
TATAAGCTTCGATTGGATCACGTTTCTTAAGGGCATTATAAATATCCACGTGATACTCAATCGTTTGAGCCAAATTACGATCCTCCAACGGAATCTGTTCCAGCACCTTTTGGTGAAAACTTTGCAACGGATCAATGATTGCTTCAAAAAGAGGAATCTTCGCAGCAAGGGCAATGGCTTTATGGAATTCTTTATCCACTTCTGTTGAATCCTCCGTAGGCAGAGCCTTCATTTCTTCTATCAGATCGCTTAACCTCTCCAGATCCTCATCCGTGATTTTTTCGGCCGCTAACGTAATCAACCCCAACTCTAATGCCACCCTCGTTTCGATAATCGAAACTAAGTCCGAAGATGAAAGCGCTAACATCATTGAGAACGGCTTAGAGCCTACTTTGTCTGCAAAGAAGGTTCCATTTCTAGTCTTCCTGTTCACGATCCCCAGAACTTCCAACGACGTCATTGCTTCTCTAATCACGGGTCTGCTTACACCACAAATCTCCATCAATTCCAGTTCAGACGGGATTCTGTCTCCAGGTTTCAGCTGCCCGGTAGTCAGCAGTCCAATGATCTCATCAATGACCTGGTTCGATAACGTTTTCCTGCTCAGGGATTTTATATCTACACTCTTCGAATTTTCCATATCTTCTCCCTCTTTCAACAAGACTCTATTTGAATATAATTTGTAAGACAATTTTACTAAAGATTTGAAGAATGTCAAGATAGATGTATGAGGTATGAATGGCTACGACCATTTTCGTACTGATTACCACAAAGTGGTGGCTGACCCCAGCTAAGCCAATGCTCAACGCACCGTGGGCTCAAATCGTCCACTAGCTAAGGATTGGAATGGTTGGACATTCTGCACGCCTTATCAGGTTATCATTTTAGGGGAATTCGCACGTCATAAAAAAAAACTAGTCCTAAGGATGTTCTACACCTTAGGACTGGTTCATACTATTATCTATTGACTTAGACTATCCATAATGCTTTCTAATGCTTTCCCATTCTCCGTTGACTTCGGTTGGTTTTCGTGAGGTACTGTTGGATTTTCCTTAAGGAAGTTTTGTTTGACCTAATTCATGTCAACCATATCAATCTTACCGTCAAAGTTAATATCTCCTTTGCGGTCGTCTGTATCCCAATGTTTTGTACAGTAAAGTGCCCTGGTATATCCAATTCTAACATTAATGGTTCTCTAGTGGACGGCAGTGAATCCACTTCAAAATTAGGCTTTTCCAGTACTTTCCCATCATATTGATTTCCAGCCTTATCCTTAACCTTGACACTAGCACCCATTGTGGAATTAACTCAACTTAATTGGTGAGTTTAAATCATTATAATCCCGATAAGATCGGTAGGAGACTAGTTTTTTTCCATTTAAAGAACCATCCAGTTGTAAAATACGAGCATTGCTGATTTCTAAGTAGAAATGATAATCGTTCATGTTTAGTCTGAAAAAGTTATAGGTATTGCCGAGCAGAATCTTCTTGCTTACATGTGTGTCAGGATATTTCTGAATAAACTCAGCCAGCTGCTGTACAGAAGAAGAAGGAATTTCAGCCATATTATAGTACGTTCCCTTAATATTAGCTTTTAACTTACTCACTGTTGTTAGAGCCTTGTCTTTCATTTTTTTGCTATCTAACTCCATAAATTCACCCCTCTTTGGTTACTATTAAGAAGAATCCCCAATATCTGATATTATAAACAATCATTTCAGAAGGATACACACGATAAGCCTCATCTCCTCAAAAACACGATAAGATAAAGAATCGTCGATCAATTAGTGGATCTTTCTCTCTTGCGCCATAAAATGGAATAACTTTAATTATGAAGCAATACTCGTTAACCAATCAGGGACACTTTTCCTCGTAGCTATTAATCTCACTTCTTATGCATCTCAATCCATTCTTTGACCAAACGCTTTGGTTCGGCGCAGCTTCTTGTATCAGTTCGTATTACTTAACAATCCACTCCATCAAAAAACTTTCTCCTCCATTTTGTCACAGAATCATTCACTCATCCGTTATATCAGTAAATAATCGAAAAGGATGATGACGATGGTAAAATATGAAGTGGCTATTGTAGGGGGAGGAATTGCGGGGTTAACGGCTGCGGTCTATACAGCAAAAGCTGGGAAACGAACCATTGTATTGGAACAGCAAAAGCGATTTGGAGGCAGAGCCATTACCAACAAAAAGCAAGGGGTATATTTTAATTTGGGCGGTCATGCACTGTATAAAGGGGAGGCGTATGAATCATTCCGCGAACTCGGATTACGACTTGAGGGAAGCACACCATCTATTGATGCTTACGGGATGTGGAAAAAACAAATAGTGACTTTACCAACGAACACATCCTCCTTCTTTCAAACGCCGCTCCTAAGCTTTGCAGGAAAGCTCGAATTTGCAAAATGGTTCATTAAATTAGGAAAAATGGACACCAGTGTTTGGAACCAGATCAGTATCCGCGATTGGATTGAAACTAGGTTACATGATCCAATGCTGCGCAACGTGTTCTATGCACTGCTCCGAACATCCACTTATGTACTTGCACCTGAATTACATGCTGCTGGTCCTGCCTTAAAGCAACTGCAGCGTTCGCTTAAAGGGGTCCTGTATCTTGATAAAGGATGGGGGACACTTGTAGAAGAACTGCGTGAACTTGCTGTCCAACTAGGAGTGGAGTTGGTCAGTGGTGGTAAAGTGGGGGCAATCGAACATCAAGATCAACAAGTACACTCGATTTTATGTCAAGATGGTACTAGAATAGAAGCATCGAATGTCATACTAACTACACCACCTTCTATTTCTCACCAACTAGTTCCTCATGCAGATCAAACCGCACTCCATACCTGGAACAATCAATCGATTCCTGTTACAGTTGCCTGTCTAGATGTTGGTTTGCGTCAGCTGCCTAAACCAAGGCATCAATTCATCTATGGATTGGATCAATCCATTTTCTTTACGAACCAATCACGGGAGGGTAAACCAAGGCCAGCTACCTTGAGTGATGATGGGACACAAGTGATATCGCTCTTTAAATATCAGGGCCCACAATCAGATGCATCGAAAGATGAGGCTGAGTTGGAGCAAGTGTTAGATGTGGTTCAACCCGGCTGGTGGAATGAATTAGTTATAAGACAGTTCCTGCCGAAAATGACGGTAGTCCACGATTTTCCTCATATGAAAAGAATGGAAGATCCTGGACCTGCTGTTCCTGAAATTGAGGGACTATATGTTGCTGGTGACTGGGCTTCACATGGGGAGCTTCTCGTTGATGCATCCGTAGCTAGCGCTAAACGAGCCGTTTCACATCTACTAAACATGAGAGAGGAAATCAAATGATGAGTATGGAAGGACTTTATCAAACCTATCAACCCTTGCTTTTTTCATTAGCCTACCGTATGTTAGGCAGCGTGATGGATTCAGAGGATATTGTCCAAGAAGCGTTTATAACCTTTAATCAGCTCCCCAACCGCGAACATATTGAAAACAAAAAAGCGTATCTATGTAAGATCGTCACCAATCGCTGTCTGGATTTGATACGGTCGTCCGCCAAGAAACGTGAGGTATATGTCGGACCATGGCTTCCGGAACCATTGCTTAAAATAGAGAATTCACCTAACGATCCTTCTCAAGCCTTTCTTCAACACGAATCCATCTCTACCGCCTATTTACTATTATTACAACAACTAAATGCGATAGAACGAGCCGTCTTTTTGCTTCGTGAAGTTTTTCAATACTCTTATGATGAAATCGCTGAAATTCTTGGAAAAAGCAATGCGAACTGCCGGCAAATTTTTCACCGTGCGAAAAAAAGCATGGAATACGCCCCTAAGAAACAGCCTTCGATTTCAATAGCGGAATCTACAGTAAAAGAGTTTGTACAGTCCATCTTAAATGGAAACGTAAATCAATTATTGGACCTTGTCAGCAAAGATGTCGCAATGTACTCGGATGGCGGCGGCAAAGTAAAAGCTGCACAAATACCTATTTTCGGTGCTAGCAGAGTGGTTCAATTGCTCCAAAACCTAGTGAAAATGTATGCAGGTAAGTTCCTCATCGAATATACTTCTGTCAACGGTCTACCAGGACTGATCTTAGCAATCGATGATCACTTACAATATGTGTACTCCTTTGCCTTTAGTGGCCATCAAATTCAGACGATCTACACGGTTGCTAATCCCGATAAACTACGACATTTGCAATAGAAGATCACCTAAATCGAAGTTCTCCTCTATCAATCAGACACAAAAACAGCTGGCCATTCCATCTAAGCCAGCTGTTTTTTATTATTTATCGATCATTGAGATAGTAGACCGGCACGATTTTAAATGGTCGCGCCTGTTTGTTGAATATGAAATTAAACCTTTTCCCTAAGTGATCCGTTCTCAAGTTCAAATTCAGACCATTAGCGAGCCACGAAAACCCCTTGCAGCATAGTAGGAGTCTGCTCCATTGTGATACAAGAAGACGTGACCGAAGCGATAATCGCAAAAAAGTGCGCCGCCGAGCTCTCTAATATCAGTGGGTGTTTGCACCCAACTCGACGTTTTCATATCGAAATTCTCAAGTTTCTGCAACGCTCGATATTGTTCTTCTGTCAACAGTTCTATACCCATGGAAGTTGCCATATCAATAGCGTTATTTTCAGGTTTATGTTTTTTTCTTGACTCTAGTGCTTCTCGGTCGTAACAAACACTTCTGCGACCTTTAGGACTTTCTGTTGCACAATCACAAAAAATGTATCCGTCCTTCTTTTTATCATACCCAACAACATCCGGTTCACCACCAGTTACTTCCATTTCATTGAGCGACCACAGTATTTCAGTGTTAGCATCCAGCTTTGCTTGGACTTTGTCCCATTCAAGATCTTTATGGCGGTTCATATTTTTCTCAAAACGGGCTTTCAATACTCTGAGTAATTCTTCAGTTCGTTCCAGTGACAATTCCTTTTTATTGCTGATTCCCTTTGTCATGTTAATTCCCACCTTATTGTTTTTATTCATAACGGGTTATGTATAAACATCTATTTGGTTTATTCCAGATTTTCATCTTAGAATCCTCCCACCTAATTAGTATACTTAGAGAATTACCTTTACGATTAGAATTCATTATAAAAGTTACTTCCTATCAAAAAGCGAAAATATCCTTTCTTTGAATAAACAATCTTCGTAGTTATCTCAAAATCAAGTCTTCAAGAAAACTGGCCGATTGTTGAACAAAAAAAGCTGAAAATAACAAGTTAGGTCATCAGCATTTGTTCCAATTTAAGTTTAGTAAACTGCTGATTTCTTCCTTAAGAAGGTCTCAAAAGGCCCTCTAATAGATCTTTGATGCATATAATGAGCAATTATTACGGAAAAGACCCAAACAAATACCGCAATCAAATCACTCCACAATTGATTAATTTGTCCACCAAGACCGCCAGCATAAGGAGCTAAAATGAAAACAAACAGAATGGACTGAAACAGATAAAAGCTCAGTGAACGTTGTCCGAGAGCAACAATAGCCTTTGTAAAGCCGCCACTTTTTCCTTCCAGCTTAATGACTAGCAATCCAATCAGCGCCGTCCATCCAACTCCACCTACATAACCAGTGATGGTATGAAGTGATTTTGCTGTTTCTTCCCATACATTATTGTAACTTGTCCAAAACAAAGACGACATTAGGGCCATCGGGATACCCCAGCTGTAGATAGTAAAAGTCCCAATATAGCAACCGTGATAAGTGCCTTCTTGTGGCTCTTAGGGTTATCTATTACCTGAAAGCGCGCCACTAAAATACCAATTAGCACCCCTGGGATTACTTGATAACTCAGCACAGGTGTGTAGAACATCCAATCAAACATTCGAGTAATAGATGCCTCAATAGGATTTTCAATAATAGCAGAAGCAGTGACTTCCATATTTAATGCATCAAAGCCTCTAGGCATGAACGGGGCAAACACTCCCACCAAGACAAGAAAAAACATAGTTATTGCGATGATATTTCTATTGGATAATCGAAGAAATATACTCGCAAAAAGGAGAGCGATAAATCCATATACCCCGATAATATCCGCGAAGAATAGAGTTGCATGGAAAAAGCCTATCACTAACATCCAAGCTCCTCTACGTTTGAAAATTTTTTTCGTATCCTTCCAACTGTTTCCTTTTCTCTTTTGCCCTTCAGATACTTGATGGAGCCCGTATCCAAAAAGAATGGAAAATAAAGGGAAGGCACGTCCATCAATGAAAACTTGCCTAAAAAATACAGTTAACTGATCACTTAAAGTAATTCCTCGTTCAGTTGAAAATATAAATTGATTGGCATGTGCCAATGCAATAAACAACAACATAAAACCTCTTGCTAAGTCTGGTGTTAATTTTCTTTTGGTAACAATTGAGATAGGATCCATAAATTATTCCTTAAATTTTTTATTTTAATCTATTTACTATATAAATTTATACCTATTAAAGATAGGATAGTTCCCACTCTCCCTCTTACCATTTAAATATATCATATGAGCAACTACACTTGTTCAACAGGAATGCTGGCCCATTCTTGAATAAGACAGTATAAGAAGTTTCCCTTCCTACCTTCGACTTTTTATTGCTATATACTGTCTAATATTGACCATTTATTAGTCCACTCCGTTTTCTATAGTATTATTTCTTGAAGCGGTACCCAACGCCCCAAATGGTTTCAATAAATTCAGAGGTTGAAGGATCCTGCTCAATCTTCTCTCTAATTTTCCTGATATGAACGGTAACCGTCGTAATGTCTCCCATAGAATCATATCCCCAAATCCGTTCGAATAGGTGTTCTTTACTGAAAACTCTGTCCGGATGGGTCGCCATGAAAACCAATAAGTCGAATTCATTGCAATGGACTGTCCTGCTATTACTATAGCGATTACTGGATGTAGAACTTTCGCAAAGATTGTTGAATTAAAACATAAGCTCTGCTTTGGCTCTATCAATTAGTGTGTGCTGGGTGGTGAGGGGACCCGCTCGCTTTCCGGGGTCTCGACACGACCGTTCTTCTGCAGGAGTCTACGCAGTTCCCCTCACCATCGATAAGAAAGTTCGTGACAAAGCCTAATAGTGAGAAAAAAACAATCTATTACAAAACGGAACTTCTAGTATAAGTGCGGAAATCGACTACCACTCTCTTGAGAAAAGTTGTTTTCGCAAAGATTGTTGAATTATTTAGATATTATTAAGATACTCAAGGTGAGAAAGTTGATTCTCGCTGCAGGTGGTCGACTCCTGCGGGAATAACGGGACAGGTGAGACCCCGCAGGAGCGCAGCGACGAGGAGGTCACCGCCCGCCCCACGGAAAGCGAGCATCCTGTAGCGGAAATCAACTACTACTGCCTTATCTAAAATAGCAACAATCTTTACGAAAAGACCCTAAATATAAAAAGAGCTAACAAAATAAAAAAAGACAGTTCGTGTTATGAACTGTCTTTTTTTTGGACATCATCCTGCAGGAATCACTTGTTTATAATAGGAGCTATCCGGTCTATTCTATTTGTCCAAATTCCACCTTTATAACTCTTTGGTAAACGCTCAAGGTCTGATTTCTCGTCAAATCCTTCTGACCAATTACCATCTCCGGCAACAAGAATAACCCTTGTATTGACATCCTCCATTCTTTTTACGAACTTGTTGGGAAATCCCCAAAGGTAAGAAGCATACTTTTCTGGTATATGAATTTGCGTATTTTTACAAGAACCGGGTATATAACCCGTCCAACTTAAAGCTTCATAAGAAAGTAGACAGCTTTTTAGCGTCTCTTTTGACATGACACGCATATCAGGCAAATTCTCCTTTAACGTTTCAATAGGTTCATCCCCGCCATATACTGATAGATCGCCTAGCCTTTCTTCAGAGTAATTAGAGAGGTACTCAGCTAATTGTTTACCCTCAGTTGGATCGTTACTCTTAATGTGAATTAAAAATTCCTTATTTGGAAAGTGCGTTAATACTTCATTTAATGTAGGCATCTGGCCTAATCCTTTCCCTCGAAAAGGATAAGTCTTTCCATTGTCAGCTGTATAACCATATCCTATATCTAACTTTCTAAGCTCTTCCATTGAATGGTCTCTTGTCTTGCCAGTACCATCTGTTCTACAATCAAGGGTCCAATCGTGAAAAATGGCAAATTCCCCATCACTCGTAGGTTGGATATCAATTTCGACTATATCTGCTCCTGCTTCGAGAGCTGCTTTCATTGAAGGAATAGTGTTTTCCAAGTAAGGGTGTTCAGGTTCATTGATAATTTCTGCTGTACACGTTTCTCCAGTAATACCTTCCATTGGAAAAGTTTGAGCTAAGCCCCGATGAGCCAGAAGGATCGGCTCCCCTTTTGTTTCCTCTATAAACATAGAACTATTATTTAGATAAACAAAAATCGTTAATACGAGGCTGACTAATATCGTTACTTTAAAGCCTTTTTTTATTTCTTTTTTCATTCGTTTCCCATCCCTATCCAAATAAATGATTTAACTATACACCGGACAACACTATCCATAATTAGAAGTCGTGAAAGCGCCGCCGGAAGTTTCCCTTTTTATTTATTTAATTCCATTTGATTAAATCTGTCTACTATTAAAAAACGATCATAATGAACAAAGATAGGGATGGTGACTCACCGGTCTGATGACTACTAATATCTGGATTTATCCTCAGCAATTACACTATTTCGATATACCCTTCTGTTCCATGCACGCGAATTTTTTGCCCATCTCTTATGATTTTGGTAGCATTTTCGACTCCGACTACTGCAGGTAAGCCATATTCACGTGCGATAACGGCTCCATGGGTCATGAGTCCACCAACTTCGGTTACTAAACCTTTTATCGATACAAATAAGGGTGTCCAGCTAGGGTCAGTAAAGGAGGTGACTAAAATATCTCCATCTACTAGATCAGCATCTTCCATGTTTAAGATGACACGTGCTCGCCCCTCTATGACTCCGGAAGAAACAGGTAGACCTACAACAGCTTCTTCTGGGAGATTTCCCCGTTTGTACTCACCTGCAATGATTTCCCCATCAGACGTGATAACACGAGGGGGAGTTAGTTTTTCATATAATTTGTACTCGTCTTTTCGTTTGTTGATGATCTGGTCATCCAGTTTATTTGTACGTACGACTTCCCGAAGTTCTTCAAAAGTGAGATAGTAGATATCTTCTTTTTCATGAAGAATGTTGGCTTGAACGAGTTGTTCGGCTTCTTTCAATAAAGCCTGCTTATAAACGAAGTAGCGATTGACCATGCCGTATTTTGGATATTCACGATAACCGCTGAAATTCCGGATGAGGTCGATCATTCGTTTGGTTTCTTTGGCTTTTTGTTCCCCATCCGGTAATTGCCTCAATCGATCTACTAACTCTTGTTCCTTTTTCAATGCTTCCTGTCGTCCTTGCTCAAATTTCCGATTGCTGGCATTAGGCTCAAAGTTCTTGATGTTACTGAGAATCATTGGGACAAGTGCAGTTGGCTTTTCGCTCCAACGGGCTTTCGTAATATCGATTTCTCCGCTGCATCGCATTCCGTATTTGTTGAGAAAAGCATAGATCGCTTCTCGGGTTTCCTGTCCACCATCAAACGTAATCAGTTCATCCAAAAAGTTATCATCCTTTACATGTTGTAAATAATCAATGACTTCCGGATAAGGACGAATCACATCCGCGACATCCAATAGCTCCAGACCCATTTCTGAAGTAATATTGTTTGGGACAGATTGAGACAGCGTATCTGCCACGTTTTTTTCATCTAACCACTCGTTCATATGTTCATTGATCCATGATGAAGCATCCATGGCAGCCGTAATCACACCGGAACTTTGCGGGTCAAATAAAATCTTCTTTAATTGCTGGATATCTTCAGGAATAAAATCAAATAAATCAGATCCTGATTTCGTTTGAATGGTTTGTTTTAACTCTTCTATCGATGTTTGACTACTCTGAATCAAATCAGACACGATTGTCGGATCGCTTTCAATTTCAGTTTGATCACCCGATGTATTATTGCTTTTGCTGGGACTTGATACTTTTTCACCATCTGCTGACGATTGGATAAAATCATCTCGCTCTACGATGGTCGTGAGTGCGTCTTTTATGAGCGGATCAGATTTCCCCAAGGCATCTATTATCATTTTTCTCCTGACAGGCGAAGCCAAATGATGTGTGACATCAACAAACAATCTTCCACCAGCTATACGCATGGGTGCAGGAGTCGTTAACAGGTAAAAAGATAATCCCAGTGGCTTCATGGCGTCTGACATCATTTGCTGATGACCGACCGATACATAGACATGATTGTCTTGATCATTCGCTTCAGGGATCGGGTATAAAGTAGTGATTGGCCGACTCTGAACAATATAAAATGTATCATCAACCAAACACCATTCGGTATCTTGCGGGCAACCAAAATGAGCTTCGATTTGTCTTCCTACGCGTGCCAGTTGCAAAATTTGTTGTTCAGTAAGGGTTTGAGTATTTTGCTGATCCGGACCGATCTGTTGTGTCTCTGTTCCGCCTTCTTTTCGTCCATAGATAGCCAATTTCTTGGTTGCGATCCTCTTATCGACGATTTCCCCTTCCTGTACTTTATAACAATCGGCTGATACTAAGCCTGAGACCAATGCTTCTCCAAGTCCAAAACCGGCATCGATTGATAGCACCTTCCGGTTGGACGTAACGGGATCAGCGGTAAATAAAATCCCTGAAGACTCTGGGAAAACCATCCTTTGAACGATAACGGACAATTGAACTTGACTGTGGTCAAACCCATTCTGCATGCGGTAGATGACCGCTCGATCCGTAAAGAGGGAAGCCCAACATTTGCTTATATGCTGCAAGATCGCATCTTTGCCGATGATATTTAAAAAAGTGTCCTGCTGCCCTGCAAAAGAGGCATGAGGTAAATCTTCCGCGGTCGCACTGGAGCGCACGGCATAAGCATGTTCCTCGCCGAACTGGGAGAGATAGTGATTAACGGCTTTCACAACATCGGAAGGAATGTCTACTTCCAGAAGGACCTGTCGAATCTTCCTGCTGATTTCACCAACCTGATCTCGATCCTCTGGCTTTAGCTTTGTTAGACTTTCCAACAAAGCATGATACGTTTCATTTTGTACGATGGCTTTTTGAAATCCAACTGTTGTCACACTAAACCCTTCTGGCACTTGGATTCCCTGAATTTTTGATAATTCCCCTAAATTTAACCCTTTTCCGCCTACGAGCAATAGCTGTGTTTGTTCAATTTCCTGAAAACGGAGAACCAAAGAACTCATTCTACATCTCCCCCTATCCATCAATGTTCTATTGATTTTAGCAGTAGCAAATGAGAATAAACAGTCTATAATAACCATTTTCAACATGCTATAATGGTATTAGGAAGAGATCGTTATTGTGGAGAAATTTATAATAACAAACGATCAGCCAGTCGTTTTTCTTATTATTTTCCTCAATATAACTCCCACAGCTAAGCCTGGTATGGCAGACAACATTGGTAGCCAAACAGGTCCTAATAAAATGCCAAATAGCCGAAAATTTGAAGAATATATACATCCGACAGTGACAAAATAAGCAGCAAATACAAAAGGGAAGAAAAGAATGGTTTCCTTTCCCTCCACCTGCACCTTTCCAAGCATCCCACATAGCAAAAAAATACAAACAAGGGTAAAACATTAACCATTGATAATCAGCTTGTCCAATCGTTTTTTCAATGTAAAACTTGAGATAACCACTTCATTGAAGTTCGCCTGAACATTAATCATAAATTCTAAGAATATCAAGACGACCCCTTTTATTAATTTTCCGTTTGAAAATTGACCAAAGCCAGGAAGGGCAATACTCCATAATAATTTTTCTTTTGGGTTAGCCACATTAGTTTAACCCCTTGCCCATTTTTTTCGATCAGGTGCTGAAGGTGGTTTCTCTAACCAACCATTATCAATCATAATATTTGCCCCATGTCTTGTGGATATATCTGAGGCATACTCTAACACTTCGCGAATATCAGGATCTTCTACATCCTTTAAAAAATGCGAAATCGTACAATTTCCTAATGAATCGTTCAGATAGGAACCCCATAATTTTGCCACTTCACTTGACGTTAATTTGATAGGATCGTGATTACTTTCCATTAAACAACCCCCTATTTTTTAATGCATCAAGCATAATATTCTCAAAAACAGGCAATATATTTAGGAACTACCTGATTAAATTCTAACCGGTGGATTATGTGAATTCCTTCATCATTTCTGCATAAAACCAAAACCTCGGTGCCCTTTTCGTCCTTCTAAAACGACACCTTTCACCACCATTCAACCACAGATTATGAATACAATTTCCTATTTTATAAATAATAACTCTAACATAACTCTGATATGGGAAGGAATTTCAACTATTATGGAAAATAAAATGATTCAACTTACTTCATCAGAAATAGCTTCTCTTTGGACTGCTTTTATGAATAACAGTATGTCTATTCAATTTTTAAACTATTTCCTAGTCACAGTTGAAGATCCAGAAGTAAGGTCAATAATTGAAAAAGGGCATAGCATTTCAGATGAACTTCTTACACAGATAACCGCCGTTTACCAACAAGAGAGCATCCCTATTCCGAATGGTTTTTCAGATAGTGATGTTAACCTAAATGCTCCTAGATTATTTACAGATTCATTTATGATTTCTTATGTAAACCATATGTCTAAAGCAGGGATGTTAGGATATAGTGGATTTTTATTAATGAGTGCAAGAAAGGACATCCGAAAACTCTTTAAGAATGCACTACATATGACCTCTGATTTATATGACGAAAGTTCGGAGATTCTTCTTGAAAAAGGATTATATATTCGGTCACCTTATATTAATTACCCTCAACAAAAGGATTTTGTAGACAGCAAAAAATATTTAAGTGGCTTAAATCCATTTTCTAACAAACGACCATTAAATACGGTGGAACTTTCTCATTTACATATGAATATCCAAAACAATTTAATCGGGGCTAAATTATCTATTGCGTTTGCACAATCTTCACCAAGGAAAGAAGTCATTAAACTTATGCTGCAAGGAAAGGATATTTCTGAAAAACACGTAAAAATTTTCTCTAAAACCTTACTCGATAATAATACACAATCTCCTGTATCTTCTGATGTTTCGATAACGGACTCAACAGCACAGGTATTTTCAGATCAATTAATCATATTTCATCAAGGATTGTTAACTGCTTCGGGGACGGGCAACTATGCAACCGCAGCAGCTGCAAGTCAAAGAAGTGATTTAGTGCTAAATTACGAGAGACTTTCACTTGAGATTGCCCAGTACGCTAAAAGTATTGCTGATTTGATGATTCAAAACGAATGGCTTGAACAGCCACCAGGAACTACGGATAAAGTAAAGTTAGCACAAGAAAAAAAGCAAAATTAAGTGGTTACAGGTACTACTATTACAATTTTAAAAAAGGCAGAGCATTGTTAATGCTTGCCTTTTCTTACTAGTTACTTCGTATATGAATTGAGAAGAATGCATCCCTTTAAAATTCTACGATTGCCACATAATTATTTAGCTCACTTGTTAATTCGGCAGCGAATGCAAGAATAACCCCTACCTACTAAAAAAATCGAGTATAAAATCTTTAAGATATCATACTCGATTTCCTATGCTAATTCATTGTTTCTTCACGTTAAGTAATGATGTTGAATCACTTTATACTACTGGATATAAACATGGAGGCATCTTGATTCATGAAAATACGATGTCCATGATGGAATGTCTTTATTTCATTTGAATTAAATCCCACTTCAGATAGTCTTTCTTTCAGTTCTTCATGGGAAAAACCGTTATGAACCTTCGGATGGTTTATGTGATCGTTTTTGTCAAAGTCAACAATAATGAGCTTGCCTCCATCATTCAGAATGTTGAACAACTCTTGCAAAATCTTTTTAGTATCGGGAATATGAAGAAGGACGAGTGACATTAACACGATGTCAGCCTTAAGTTCAGGCGTTCCTTGGGTGAAATCTGAATAAAGTACTTTTGAGTTGGTGATTCCATTGTGAGAAATTTTTGCTTTCGCAACCTCCAGCATTTGTTCTGATGAATCGACCAACAAAATGGAATCGACCAGATCTGTTAATGCTAAACTAATTAGCCCGGTACCACTCCCATAGTCGATTAAAGATTTTGTTTTACTATTTTGTAGTTCTGGTCTTACTTCCTCAACGATTACTTTAGCTAATTCCATTCTATCTTCTGTATCATATCTTTTTGCCATCTCTTCAAAAACGTTATTTTCCATATTTCACTCTCCTATTCATAAAAAAATTGAAACTACGTGGTAATCATTATATCAAAATCAAATCATTAAGGTGCGATTCTCCCCTCGGTTGGCGAGTGCTTGCCCAGTGGATTTTTGGTACACTACTTATAGTTCATTTATGGAGAAGCGAGGTGATTTGTTCATGGAAAGTTTGACACCAGAAGAAAAGCAGCAGTCGATTGAAGCGTTTGCGTCGATTATCCGCAAATCGGAAAATGCGCTTACTAATATGAAATCAGAGGCGCCACAGACGAAGTTGCTTGTGAAGCGATTGAAAGCCGCTCGGATTGGGGCAGATGCGCTTCTTGAACAATGGGAGGGTAAGGAATTGGATGTCAGCAAAACAGATTTGATTGAAGCGAAAAAGGTGCTAGAGGGCTTGTTGTTGACACTTCCTTCATTTCTTGAGAAATCAAAAGCGGGCAGTGGACAGCGGACCTACATTACGAGAAGGATAAAGGCTTTTAATGTTGCGGTTTTGTATATGGACGAGTTAATTAAAATGTGAACAAGCGTAAGTATCCCTCGTCAAGATCTTGTCGCGTTCTGGACCTTAATCATTCATGATAACTACCACGCGACGGTACTCTCACATTCAACTAACCCATTTACCCAAATAAAAAGCCGGCATCCGCCGGCTCCAACATTACTCACCTATGATTCCTGCACACGTCTCTTAAATCATTCATTACTTCTTCTTTCTCTTCCCATGAATAAATGGAAGCCCCGGCAGCCAATGGATGTCCACCGCCGTTGTATTTTTTGGCGATGGTATTGATGACTGGTCCTTTGGAACGGAGTCGGACCCTGATTTGATCTTCTTCTTCAATGAAGAATACCCACGCTTTGATGCCTTTTACGTTACCCAATGTACTGACCAATAAGGAAGCTTCTGAAGGAACGACTTGATGCTGTTCCAGTATTTCTCTCGTCATGATCATGCTTGCACAACCGTCCTGATCCATTTCGAAGTTTTGAAGGACATATCCGTGCAGCTTGATGACATTGGAATCTATTTCGTACATTTTATTGAATAGTTCATTACGGTCAAAATCAAAGCGAATCAATTCGCCTGCGATATCAAACGTGTTCTGGCTTGTGCTCGGATAAAGGAATCTTCCTGTATCTCCCACAATCCCGGCAAATAAAAGTCTTGCGCCTTCATTTGATAGTGTTAATCCTTTATCCTTACCGAACAAGTAGAATTCATAAATCATTTCGCTTACTGAGCTTGCGGATGTATCAATCCATAAGTAATCTCCGTATGCATCTTCATTCGGGTGATGATCAATTTTAACAAGCTTATCCCCTAACTTATAGCGTCTGTCACAGATTCGTTCTTCATTCGCCGTATCGCAAACGATGATTAAAGCGCCTTCGAAAACGTGGTCTTCAATGACATCCAAACGTTTTAAATAATGAAGACTTTCATCTTCTTTCCCGACTGCATAGATCTTTTTATCCGGGAAAGACGTTTTCAGCATTTCAACCAGTCCCCCTTGGGAACCGTATGCGTCCGGATCTGGGCGGACATGTCTATGTACAATGATCGTTTCATATTGTTTGATGAGGTTCAGGATTTGTTCTTTCATGGGAATCTCCTTTGTAGTGGATTTTTTATTTGGCATTCTGTCCTGATATCTGTAAAATAGTAGCGAGAGAAGTCAACTATGGAGGACAAAACTATGTATTTTCTCGCACTACTGATTGTCGTAACATTCACCTTTTATGTCTTTTATAAAATCAGACAGGTTCGAACGAATCGACCAATGGAAAAGAAATGGTTATCTGCAAAGGCAAGCATTGCCCTGGGGCTATTTGTTGCCCTGTTTGGGATCAATCAGCTGTTTTTATTCCCTGGAACGCTGACGTATTTTATCGGCGGTCTTTTCATCCTGATCGGGCTAGGAAGCTGCTGGGCCGGCTATAAGTTGTACAAGCACGTGCTTCCTTATGCTCAAAGAGAAGCGAAAGAACTGGATAACCAATAAGGTAAGAAAGACTAGATGTTATATCTAGTCTTTTTTTGTTTGTAGGTACTTTTTAATGAGCGAGTAGTGGTTGATTTCCGCTCCAGATGCTCGCTTTCCGCGGGGCGTGAGTTGCCTCCTCGGGCTTTGCTTTGCCCTGTGGGGTCTCAACTGTCACGCTCCGGCGGCTAGCCCCTCGAGGTCATAAGCTAAATGGTCCAAGAAGGCAAAAAACGCCTTCCCGGCCATTCATCTTATGCTTGTCGGGGCTGATCAAGCCGCCTGCGCTTTTCGTACTGTCCCGCTATTCCCGCAGGAGTCGAGCATCTTCGGCTCCAATCAACATAAGGATTATCTGTTTATCATATACTTCCAAATACATATTAATCACTACATTTATAGCCATGTGTTGTCAATAAAGTGAACTATTGACGATCAATCAACTGGCAAATCATCAGGGATTTCCCTACCATTACACCTTCACAATATACTTCTACGTCCACTTTACCAAATTTTCTTCCTACGTCGAGTACTTTCGGGTGAATTTCGAGCATACTCTCCATTTGTACAGGCTTGATGAAATAGATGGTCATGTTTTCGATGACAATATCGCCTTTTTTGTAGGGCTTTAATGAACGATTGGCCGCTTCTGTCATTAATGTAGTAAATACCCCATACGAAATCGTACCAATTCCCGTTGTCATCTGTGGAGTAACAGCAAAAAGGTAGACTTCTTTATCACCCTTCTTTTCACTCGCTGCTTCTACTCCGTTACTGATCAGATCATCAATCGTTTCCCCAACCTGTGGCTGCCTTTGAATCATTTGCAGAGCCTTTAATACGTCCTGACGGCTGATGATCCCTTGCAGCTTGTTTTGTTCATTGACGACGGGGAGTAATTCGATCCCTTCCCAGATCATGATATGAGCGGCGGAAGCGACACTGGTATTCGGACTTACGGTGATCGGTTGTTTGGTCATGATCTTATCGATCCCCGTATACTTTTCCTGGCCCATTACGTCTTTAGAGGTGACCATGCCATGTACTTTCAGGTTGTTATCCACTACCGGGAAACGGCTGTGAAACGTATACTGATTCTTTTCGTACCATTCCTCCAACGTATCATCTATATGCAAGTACGCTGTGTCATCTGCTTTTGTTAAAATATCTTCTACCAATACGATTTCCTTTTTGATAAGCTGATCATAGATGGCCCTGTTGATCATGGTGGCCACTGTAAAGGTGTCGTAGGAAGTAGAAATGATCGGGAGTTCGAGCTCATCTGCAAGCTTCTTGACATGATCTTCTGTATCGAATCCACCGGTAATCAGTACGGCAGCCCCGGCTCTCAGTGCGTGCTCATGGGCCTGGGTCCGGTTCCCGATGATCAACAGGTTCCCAGCTTCCGTGTATCTCATCATGGCTTCAAGCTTCATCGCTCCAATTACGAACTTATTGAGCATTTTATGTAATCCAGTTCTTCCACCCAATACTTGTCCATCAATGATATTGACCACTTCTGCATAGGTGAGCTTTTCGATGTTATCTTTCTTCTTTTGTTCGATCCGGATCGTTCCGACGCGCTCGATGGTGCTTACATATCCTTTGGTTTCAGCATCTTTAATCGCCCTGTATGCTGTTCCTTCACTCACATTCAATGCTTTTGCAATTTGGCGAACGGAGATTTTTTCACCGACTGGCAAGGTATCTATGTAGTCTAATATTTGTTCATGTTTAGTAGCCAAGCTTTTCACCCTTCTTTATAACGTCCTGCTTCATATGTTTATTATAATGTGAAAAGCGTGGGGTTTCAATTTAATCGGGGCTTACATTGGTGTAAGCCCACTGATTTGGAGAACTTTGATGCTTTTGAACATAGATAGTGCTGGTTGATTTCCGCTCCAGGTGCTCGCTTTCCGCGGGGCGTGAGTTGAGCCTCCTCGGGCTAAAGCCCTGTGGGGTCTCAACTGTCTAGCTCCGGCGGCTAGCCCCTCGAGGTCATAAGCTAAATGGTCCAAGAAGGCAAAAAACGCCTTCCCGGCCCATTCATCTTATGCTTGTCGGGGCTAGGCGAGCCGCCTCCGCTTTTCGTACTTTCCCTCTATTCCCGCAGGAGTCGAGCACCTTCCGCTCCAATCAACATCAGCGGTTCGGTTCTATCAAGTTCACATAAAACAATGCCCTATTAAATAAAAGAGCTCATCCAAAAGATCTCGATCTCACTTTCCGTACAGGTTTCAATTTCAACGTCTTACCCTTACTTATTCCTTTAGGTGTGTAAAGAAGGGCTGCAAGATTCCCCGCTACTACAAATGTAGCGAGTACAAGCCAGCCGATGGCGAAGATCCCTTCCAGACCTTCAGCAAAAATGGACATGCGGGGAGCTCCATAATAAATGAGGGCTCCTGTGATCAGTAAACAGAGAATGTATCGTTGTTTCACACGTTTTTCCTCCTCTCTAGGCTTGTATCATGTATATGCGAGTGAATGGAGGATATTGTTTAAACATGAGAAAAAGGGTGATGCAAACGCACCACCCTTCCCTTATTAGTATTCTATTACATCTCCAGCCTTCATGACCTGTCCTTCACAATCTTCGAGCAAGTCGATGAATTTCTGCGGATCCTGTTTGATCGGCGGGAACGTATCATAGTGAATCGGTACGACTTTCTTCGCTTTTAAGAAGCTTGCTGCCGTAGCTGCATCTTCTGGTCCCATCGTGAAATTATCCCCGATCGGAAGGAACGCAAGATCAATCGGATGACGCTCCCCGATCAGTTTCATATCTGAGAATAAGCCTGTATCCCCCGCATGGAAGATTGTTTTCCCTTCAATCATCAAGAGAACGCCTGCAGGCATACCCATATAAATGATTTCATTTCCGTCTGTAATTAGACCTGAGCCGTGGAACGCCTGTGTCAATTTCACTTTCCCGAAGTCAAATTCATAAGCTCCTCCGACATGCATCGGATGGGTCTTCACTAATTGCCAGCTTAAGTACGTCGCCAGTTCATGGTTCGCGATCACCAATGAATCATTCTTTTTTGCAAGTTCGACGGTGTCACCTACGTGATCGTTGTGACCATGTGTAAGGATGATCACATCAGGTTTCTCGTCATCCACTTTAAGATCCGTCAGTTCGTTTCCGTTGATGAATGGATCGATCAGGATCGTTTTCCCGTTCGTTTCAATTTTCACTACTGAATGTCCATGATATGAAATCTTCATTTTGTATCTCCTCCAAATAAACTTATCTATTTTTCTTACTCTCGTATGCTATTTTATGTTATACCCCAATTTTATAAAAATAAGCGATTAGTAGCAATTAAGTTGTTGTCTCTACTCATATAAAACAGTAAAAAAACCAAGGTTAACCCTTGGTTAGAAAGATTATCTATTTTATCGCTGATTGATCATCCGTTTCCTTTTCCAGTACATTCTCGATATAATCTTTGCCCCATTCATACATAGCTTCTAAGATCGGTAACAGTCTTTCACCATGTTCGGTAAGTGAGTATTCAACTTTAGGCGGGACTACAGGATAAACTTCTCGGTGTACGATTAAATGATCTTCAAGTTCACGTAATTGGTTAACAAGCATTCTTTGGGTAATTCCCGGCATAAGGGACTTTAATTCACCAAATCGTTTCGTTCCTTCCTTACCTAGATGCCATAAAATTAACATTTTCCATTTACCACCGATTACTGCGAGCGTTAATTCTTTCTCACAGTTAAAATTTTTCTCTCCTAAATTTGGCATTTACGTCAACTCTCCTTTATTTCATCCAATAGTATACTTTTTGTCACTATATGCGATGAAAGTGCGTACTTCAAATTTATTTACATACTGAGTATACTAAACAGCATGCTAGTGAGTAAATACATTCTCATGACAACACTTAGCATAACCAATTAAAATTTATAATAAGGAGCGAATATAAATGAAATTACAATTAGCATTAGATCTTGTGGATATTCCAGGAGCAATTGCATTAGTAAAAGAGGTAGAAGAGTATATTGATGTTGTAGAAATTGGTACACCTGTGGTGATCAATGAAGGCCTAAAAGCAGTGAAAGAAGTAAAAGCAGCATTCCCTGACTTAACCGTATTAGCGGACCTAAAAATTATGGATGCAGCTGCATATGAAGTAAGTCAAGCCTCTGCTGCAGGTGCTGACATCATTACGATTCTTGGAACGGCAGAAGACGAGTCAATCAAAGGCGCAGTAGAAGAAGCCCGAAAACAAGGGAAACAAATCCTTGTTGATATGATTGCGGTGAAAGACGTTGCAGCCCGTGCGAAAGAATTGGACGAACTTGGTGCCGATTATATTTGTGTACACACAGGTTATGATCTGCAAGCTGTAGGAAAAAATTCCTTTGAAGATCTACACACGATCAAAAGCGTTGTGAAAAATGCCAAAACGGCAATTGCCGGTGGAATCAAATTAGAAACACTACCGGAAGTTATTAAAGAACAGCCTGACCTCATCATTGTAGGTGGCGGGATTACAAGCAAAGAAGATAAACGAGCGACTGCACGTGAAATGCAGGAATTAATTCACCAAGGGTAATGAAACGATGAAGTCTACTCAATATTTAGCCAAAGTCGTGGAAGAATTAAGACAAACAGTGCATTTAATCTCTGATGAAGAGGCAGAGAAATTAGTAAACCTGATTCTAGAATCCAAGAAAATCTTTGTGGCTGGTGCTGGCAGATCTGGATTGATGGGGAAATCTTTTGTGATGAGAATGATGCACATGGGGATTGATGCCTATGTCGTTGGGGAAACAGTAACAGCTAACTTAGAAAAGGATGATCTATTAATCATTGGATCTGGTTCAGGAGAAACCAAAACGTTAGTGGCCATTGCTGAAAAAGCAAAAAGCTTGGGAGGTACCGTCGCAGCAATAACCATTTCTCCTGATTCAACCATTGGAGAATTAGCTGATCTGACCGTTACATTACCAGGAGTAACGAAAGACCAGTCCGAAGGTGATTACAAAACGATCCAACCAATGGGCTCTCTATTTGAGCAAACGATGTTGTTATTTTATGATGCAATCATCCTGCGATTTATGGAGAAAAAGGAATTGGATTCTACTAAAATGTATGGGAAACATGCCAATCTCGAATAGAGTAATAAATACAGAAAAAGCCACATTTCAGTATGTGGCCTTTTCTGTATACGCATAACACCGAAGATTTCAACATCTCTCCTATATTTACATAAAAAAGCCGACTGAACATTCCTATGCAGTCGGCTTCTTGGTGTTATTGTTGTTCTAATTGTGTTCTTGTGTCTGAGTAGTCTACAGTGTGCGCTTCTGCTACGGCTTGGTATGTCACATATCCGTTCAACGTGTTGATACCTTTTAGTAGCGCTTCGTTGTCCAGGCAGGCTTTTTTGTAGCCTTTGTTTGCGATTTGAACCGCATAAGGTACAGTTACGTTTGTCAGTGCGATAGTAGACGTACGTGGTACGGCACCAGGCATGTTGGCAACGGCATAATGCACAACGCCATGCTTCACGTAAGTTGGATCGTCATGAGTCGTGATGCGGTCCGTTGTTTCGAAGATTCCACCTTGGTCGATGGCGATATCGACGACAACAGAACCAGGCGTCATCGCTTTGATCATGTCTTCTGTTACTAATTTAGGTGCTTTCGCTCCCGGAATCAGAACAGCTCCGATGACAAGGTCCGCTTCTCTTACAGCTTGTTCGATATTCAGCGGGTTGGACATAAGCGTCGTTACGTCACTTCCGAAGATATCATCAAGCTGACGAAGGCGATCAGGGTTAAGGTCAAGGATCGTTACGTTGGCACCAAGTCCGACAGCCATTTTCGCTGCGTTCGTACCGGCAACTCCTCCACCGATGATCGTTACTTTACTGCGGCGAACCCCTGGTACACCAGAAAGTAATACACCTTTACCACCATGGATCTTCTCTAAGAACTGTGCACCGATTTGAGTAGCCATTCTTCCAGCCACTTCACTCATCGGAGTCAATAATGGAAGGGCACGATTCAGTTCAACCGTTTCGTACGCGATTCCGATCACTTTATTATCGATTAACGCTTTCGTTAATTCAGGTTCTGGAGCAAGATGTAAATATGTAAATAAGATAAGTCCCTCACGGAAATAAGAGTACTCACTTGGAAGTGGCTCTTTTACCTTCATGACCATGTCCATGGACCATGCTTCCGCTGCAGAATCGACGATGTGTCCACCTGCTGCTACGTAATCTTCATCTGTGAATCC
Source organism: Bacillota bacterium (assembly GCA_051750565.1). Classification (GTDB taxonomy): domain Bacteria; phylum Bacillota; class Bacilli; order Bacillales; family Bacillaceae_B; genus Rossellomorea. The sequence continues at coordinate 557,806 of JBNJJV010000003.1, forward strand.
TGAGCCCAATCCAGCTCCTGATTCGATGTAAACCTCATGTCCAAAAAGAACCAGATTCACAACACCTGCGGGAGTCATAGCCACCCGATTTTCATTATTTTTAATTTCCGTTGGTACACCAATACGCATACTAAGCCAACCTCCTAAATGCACTATTGCTCCTTGGAGCATTTACTTCCTAAATATAACACTATTCATATATAATAGCGAAGGGCAATTACTCACCCTGTAAGCACTTACATTCTAACAAATAAATAAGGAAATATCTCTACTTTTCTTTAAAAAATTAAATGATTATTTCTTCGCTTTTTTCCAAAAATTCTTTAAAATAGAAACCATGCATCCTAGTATACCCAAAGGAGATTATTCCATGAAACAACCCATGATCGAACGACTCGGACTTGAAAAGGTTCCACCACAATTAAAATCAACCACATGGATCGAATACTTCATCATACAGCTCGCCTTCTCCGTGAACGCAGGAAACTTCCTCATCCCGGCTCTGGCCGTCCTTGAAGGCGGACTATCCTTTCAGGCAGCGTTCCTAGCAACCATACTCGGAGCAAGCGTCGCCTTCCTATTCGTATCATTCCTGTCTCTACCGGGCTCCCGCTACGGCCTGCCCGCTCAATACGTCCTGAGATCCATCATCGGAACCCGGCTGTCGATGCTCATCGCATCCCCCATCCGGTCCCTGACGTCCCTCTACTGGTTCAGCGTCCAGACCATCGGAGGAACCTTCGTCATCATCTCCATGGTGGAAAAAGTAACACCGTACACCATACCATTCATACCGGTTGCCATTGGCCTCGCCATCATCATGACCCTTCTAGCCCTCATCGGCTTTGAAGCCGTCAAGAAAGCTACTAAACTATTCATTCCGATACTCGTGATCGGCCAGGGAATCATCCTCTACCTATTCCTAACGAAAGGAGCCGATTCCCTCACAACACTAAGCCAAGGCCAGGAACCCTTCTCCATCGGAACGTTCCTATTCTACTCAAGCCTCGTCTTCGTCCAATACATCTCCGGCGTCAGCGCATCATCCGACATCACACGCTACAGCAAAAGCGACCGCCACGGATTCGGGGGATTATATGGAGGAAACGTCGTCGGATTCATGATGACGGCACTGCTTGGAGGATTGAGTGCCAGCTTGTTCAAAGATCTGAATCCATTCGTGGCAGCGAGTCAATTGACTGACTCCAGCCTGCTTCTCTTGGTGATCACGGCTTGTGCGATGGTTTCGATGATTTCTATTAATCTTAGTAATGCGTATACAGGGGGATATAGTCTGCTTAACGCACTTCCTTCCCTTTCGCGGATTCAAAGTGCCTTATTGTTTAGTGTGGCGGGGATTATTTTGAGTTCGTTTCCGCAGCTGGTTTATAATGCGCAGGAGTATATTTCTTATCTTGGGATCCTGATTATTCCGATATCTGCTATTGTGGTGGCTGATTATTTGGTGATTAGGAGAGGGAGGATTTCTGAGAGTGCGCTTGTTCGGCTTGCGAGTGGGGAGTCGAATATTAATCGTGAGGCGTTGGTTGTGTTAGGGGTTGGGATGGTGCTTTATTTGGTGATTCCGGATGGTTGGTCACCGGGGTTTAGTTGTTTTATTGTTACTTGCGTTGTTTATGTGGTTAGTAAGATGCGCGGTAGGGTGGAAGGACATGATGCTATTCAGAAACTTAGTTAGGGAAAAAGAGTGAACGTGTATGTTAGGTTCACTCTTCTCTTTTGAAAGGAAATGAGGCTAGATAAATATTCTTTAGCTTTGTTCACTAGGTCTTTTTGCAAGCAGGAAACAATTTGAGAAGTTACTTTTATTATGAGGAGAGACGTAATGAATTTAGATACTCTATTGACAACGGTAATAACGTCCACAGCTGCCCTGTGGCGATTATCGGCGGCTTCTTGGTTAGTCGAGTGATTTCAATTGCCAGTGAACAGAGCAGTGTAAAAAGAAAACTGCGAGAAATAAATAATGACATCCGTGCGAAAGAGGAATTGGTTGAAAAAGTAAAAGACTATTTATTCGAAGACGATCTATCCGATTTTGTAGAAGATAAAGGGATTATCAGAGGGTTGCTCGATGGAAAAAGCCTTGAGCAAATTGTTAAAGAAGAAGAATTTGAATTATTAAGCATTGAAGAACTAAGACCTTACTTTAAACAATTACAGGAAATACTGGCAGACTTCCTTGACGGTGAAGAAGTCACGTTTGATGATCTTAAGGGTAAGCAAGAGTTGAAGCATCCAGAAAGGGAATCTTGGTATAAACGAATTTTTGAAGAGATTGACAAATTAGCTGAAGAACAAAGACGTACCCAACGAATTTGAGATGTGAATATCGGACCAACCAGGATAAATACAGAATACAAAGAAAAAAAGAAAGAACTCGGCCAGTTAGAATTAGAAGTGATCATTCTACCCACCCAAAGGGAAGAACAAGAAAGAATTCTAAAAGATTCCGGAAATCCCAAATATGTTATGAGCGGCTTGGTTGTTCTTGCCTATGCTTCCGTAGCAGGCATGATTTACCCAAGCACATTGCTCCCTTATCCCACAGATCAAACGTATGATGACACTCTCACTAAATGGTGGATTCTAAGTTTGTTCTTCAGTCAAATCATTGCAATTTTTATATACCTATTCATAGCAATGAAAAGGTTGGGGAGGATTGAAAAAGACCTCTCCAGACATACCAGGTGGAAGTAATGTCGATAACTTTTTTACAAAAACATCTAAAACTCTTTCGAAAAAAGGGTTAGCCCCTCAGTACATGATACATGAATTCTTCAACGTACCGAGAGTCTGACCCCAATATCCAGTATTACTGCCATTTTTCTGCCCTGAAAATACTATTTTTTATTTTTTCTGTCTTTTATAAACGTCTTTAGAAAGGGAGAGTCCCTCTATACTCAATTTGATTGTGAAAATAATTATTAAAAAAATTATTAAGTTTTTCCTCAGATAAAGGTGACGAGGAATTAACCTCCTTATCAAATCTATCTTCAGGATCCCCATAAAAAGTTGGACCAGATATTTTATCTATAGTTGGAAAGACGTCCATTAATAAGTTAGCTAACTCATCCATATCTACTTTAGAGTCAAGCATTTTAAAACCTAATATTTCATTATACATTTTATTTTTTCTACTTGGTAAAGAATAGTTTGGTTTTATTGCTGATAGAACTTTTTCTTCTAACATCTCAAATCTATGTAATATGTATTTATCTGGTTCTGTTACATGAACATCTTTTAATACGGTGTTACTTTCTACGACCCTATAAATAGGATTATCCGTTTCAAAATTAGACCTGGCAAAAAGAGACGTTTCGTTCTAACTTGTTTGAACTTATAGAACAATTTAAAGAAGTTCCGGAATTTATACATGCCATCGTTTCTGACGATATTGATAACCCCAACGATCTACACATTTATGAGGTTTGGGAAGGTACACGGGAGAGCTGGATTGAACATGAACTCCCAAAACCGTATCGTAAAGACTATGAAGAAACACTCGGTAGCATGATGGAAGACCGTATTGTTAGCTGGCATAGGCCCATTGGAGAATGGGGCGGTAATGTAACGGGTAAAAAGTTTTAAAAATCAGGGTCAGACCCTCGGTACGTTAAAGCTTCACCGTGCCGAGGGCCTGATATTGGGAAGGCCCAGCTGTCGCCAAGTCCCATGATTGGGTTTCCGTCTTTGTACACTAGCGTCAAACCGCAGAACATCGTCATCGTCGCAAGTGTCACGATAAATGGGGTCATTTTTCCTTTTGTGATCAATAATCCGTTGACCATTCCCATTAGCGCTCCGAGTAGGCAGCCGATCGTAGAGCTCGCCACCTTACTTATTATCAATACCGGCCACCACGCTACATATTTTCGCAGCCACAGCCACAAAACAGAAAAGCCTGCCAATCAACCGGCAGGCTTTTCTATCAACCTATGAAACTAGATAAAGAGACTGATCAATAATGAAACTCCGAAACCGACAAATGCGATGATTGTTTCCATGACTGTCCAGGATTTGAGTGTTTCTTTCTCGGTAAGTCCGAAGAATCGGTTGACCATCCAGAATCCGGAGTCATTTACGTGGGACGCGATTGTTGCACCGGATGCGATCGTGATTACGAGCAGCGCAAGCATCGGGCCGCCGATTTCTAGTGAGTCGATGATTGGCGAGATCAAGCTCGCTGTTGTGATCATGGCGACTGTCGCAGAACCTTGCGCTATACGGACAGCTGAAGCAACGACGAATGCGAATACGATGATCGGTACATTCAGGTTGGACATCGTTTCAGCGAGAACATCCCCTACCCCGGTTTCAACGAGCACCTGTCCGAATACACCACCGGCACCTGTGATCAGGATGATGATCCCAGCAGGTTCAAGGGATTTCGTGGCAATCGTCTGGATTTCTTCTTTTGTATAACCTCTTCTCGTTCCCAGAAAGTAAAAGGTAAGAAGCGCAGTGATAGTCAGGGCCACACCTGGGTCCCCGATGAATGACATTGTCGTTCTCAAATTATTCCCTTCTGCAAGGGTAGCTGATAGAACAGTATTAAGAAGGATCAACAAGAGCGGGAGCCCTACAAGAGTCGCAATCATACCAAAGCTCGGCAGTTCTTTTACATCTTTATTTTCTTCCATTTCAGGAATCATATTTTCAGGAACCTTGACGTGGATTTTCTTTGAGATATAGGTTCCAAATACTGGTCCTGCAAGGATCGCTGCAGGGATACCGCAAATCAGCCCGAACAGGATGACCCATCCGATGTTGGCTCCGAGTAAAGAAGATACGGCGATCGGTCCCGGTGTTGGTGGGACAAAGCTGTGCGTGACGGCAAGACCTGCGAGAAGCGGGATTCCATAGTATAGAAGTGATTTTTTTGTCTTGCGGGCCAAGCTGTATAGAATAGGGACAAGAATAACAAATGCTACATCAAGGAATACAGGAATCGAAATGATGAAACCTGTCAGCATTAAAGCCCAGTTGACTCTCTTTTCTCCAAACTTCTTCATTAACGTCAGGGCAAGCCGTTCTGCTCCGCCCGATACTTTCAAAATTTCACCGAACATCGCACCGATCCCGATGATGACCGCGATCTCTGCGACGGTGCCTCCCATTCCGTCCTGGACGGCTTTCAACACCTCTGCAGGACTCAATCCTGCCACCAATCCGATGATATAACTGACCAAGATTAATGCCAGAAACGCCTGAAGCTTCGTGCGCATTACAAGGAACAGCAATAATGCCACCCCGAGTGCGGCGATCAGTATTAAAGTACCTCCACTCATTGTATTTCCCCCTTTAAATTCACATATGTGATTTATATTCATATATGCGATTTATTTGTTCCATATGGTAACACAAGGTTGAAAGCGCTTCAACATAAATTTTAAATTATTTGAATAAAACAAATTCAGTTGACTGAAACGCTTTCAAGTGATAGGGTTCTATTAACAAATTCTCATTTGTGAATCAAAATCTCATATATGAATTTTAGGTGAAGAATAATGTCTGTAAAATCTGCAAAAAGAGTGCTCGATATTTTTGAACTGCTGGCTACCTATCCTAACGGGCTGACGGTAAAGGAAATAAGTCACCTGCTCTCAGCACCGCAAAGCAGTACGTTCAATGTCATTAAGACACTTGAGACTGAGGGCTACCTTTCCCAGGACTCAGGAAAAAAGTATAAGCTCGGGGCGAAGCTCATCCATATCGGCAGATGCGCCATGGATTCCTTCGATCTTTCAACGGTGGGTACCCCATACTTAACCTCATTAATGGAAGAAGTACAGGAAACGGTATTCATGGCTGTATTATCTGAAGAAGAATTATTTTATGTGGCTAAGATCGACAACAACAGGTCCATCCGCACGACCGCCCAGCCCGGACTTAGGAAGCCCCTGTACTGCACCGGACTGGGGAAGGCATTCCTTTCATTTATGCCGCCCCGCATACGTGAACAAATTCTCGATGAGACGGAACTGATTCCAATCACCGAGCATACGATCACGGACCGAAGAGAGTTAGAAGAGCAATTGGACGTTTTTATAGAACAAGGTTACAGCATCGACGATGAGGAAAACGAAGAGGGGCTATACTGCCTGGCGGCTCCTTTATTCGGGGCAGCGGGAGAGCTGGTCGCTGCTATCAGTGTTGCAGGCCCGAAACAACGGATGCTTTCAAGAAAAGAAGCCATCGTGAAATCACTGACCGAAACCGCCCGAAAGATTACAGTCAACATCGGCGGACGGCCGCAAACGGAAACAAGGGGGAGATAGAATGGATGTAGTCGCGATCGGTGAAACGATGATTCAGTTTTCCCCTCAATCAGAAGGGCTCATGAGACATGCTGATTCGTTCACTGCCAAAATCGCAGGAGCAGAAACCAATACATTGATCGGCCTGTCCAGGCTCGGTCATGAGACTGGCTGGATCAGCAAGCTAGGGGACGATGAGTTCGGCCGCAGGATCCTGATGGCCGTCCGCGGGGAAGGCGTCGATACAAGCCAGGTTCATATGGATCCAGAATACCGTACCGGCACTTTTTTTAAGGAAATCATCCGTGAAGGTGAAGTCAGGATTCAGTATTACCGGGATAATTCAGCGGCAAGTACAATTAGAACTGCCGACATACAGGAAAGCTATATAAAAAAAGCAAAATATCTGTTCATCACCGGGATCACTCCGGCGTTGAGCACGTCTGCCAAAGAAACCATTTTTCAAAGTATAAAGTTCGCGAAAGAACATGGCGTCAGGATTGTATTCGATCCTAATCTCAGAAAGAAACTATGGGATGAAAAAACCGCGAAAAAGACCCTATTGGAGATCGCAGGACAATCTGACATCATTCTGCCTGGCCTTAGTGAAGGGGAATTCCTCTTTGGAACGAATGATGCCGAGAAGATGGCCGAATCATTTTTACAACTTAGTGCATCACTTGTGGTTGTCAAAACAGGTAAAGACGGTGCCTATTACACAGATGGACGCACGAGCGGGTTCGTCAAAGGTTTCCACGTCGGAAAAATGGTAGATCCCGTCGGTGCCGGGGACAGTTTTGCCGCCGGTTTGCTTTCAGGACTCCTGGACGGTGAAAGCATAGAAGAATCAGTAAGACGAGCCTGTGCCATGGGAGCCCTGACCGTGACCGTCAAAGGTGACTATGAAGGCCTTCCCGATAAAAAAAGACTTCATCAGTTCATGAGCAGCACGGTAGGCGAAGATATTTCAAGATAAGGAGTGAAGATAATGGATGTTCTTTCAACGATCAAACAGGAAAAGATGATTGCCATCATTCGCGGTTCCGGACCAAATGAGGCTCTCGCGATTGCAAAATCATTGTACAAAGGCGGAGTTCGTGCAATTGAAATCACACTCAATTCACCCGGAGCCCTCTCTTCCATCGAGAAGGTCCGCAGTGAATTGGAAGATGATCTGGTAGTGGGTGCGGGAACAGTTCTTGATCCGGAATCAGCTCGGTCGGCCTTACTCGCGGGTGCCCAGTTCATCCTCTCCCCTTCCCTCAATCGTGACACAATTAAAATGACGAAGCGGTACGGCGCCGTCAGCATCCCCGGGGCATTCACCCCGACCGAGATCCTTGAGGCCTATGAGTCAGGTGGCGACATCATCAAAGTCTTCCCTGCTTCTTCCCTCGGACCCGGTTTTGTAAAGGATATTCACGGCCCGCTTCCCCAGATACCATTGCTGCCGACGGGAGGAATCGACCTGACTAATATTGCTGAATACATCGAAAAAGGGGCTGCAGGTGTTGGTCTCGGCAGCTCACTTGTCAACTCAAGGAAAGCCGTGACAGAAGAAAATCTGCAGAAACTTACCGAAAAAGCACGCCAATTCAAAGATAAAGTTGCTTCTATTCAATAAATGTAGGAGGTTATTATTGTGAAGATTACAGGTTATGAACTTTTTAAGGTCGCGCCAAGATGGTTGTTTTTAAAAATTGAAACGGATGAAGGCATAACCGGTTGGGGTGAACCCGTTATTGAAGGAAGGGCGGAAACGGTTCGCGCCGCCGTCCACGAACTGATGTCCAATCTGATTGGCAAGGATCCGGCCCATATCGAGGACCACTGGAACATGATGTACCGCTCCGGCTTTTACCGCGGCGGCCCGATCTTGATGAGTGCCATCGCCGGCATCGATCAGGCGTTGTGGGATATCAAGGGGAAATTTTATAATGCTCCTGTTCATCAGCTTCTCGGCGGAAAATGCCGCGATTCCATCAAGGTCTACTCCTGGATCGGTGGCGACCGCCCGAGCGACGTCGGCACTGCCGCCAAGAAAGTCGTCGACACCGGATTTACCGCTGTTAAGATGAACGGTACGGAAGAGCTTCAATATGTAGATTCACACGAAAAAATTGATCAGGTACTGGAACGTGTGGCAGCTGTCCGTGAAGCAGTCGGCCCATACGTCGGCATCGGAATCGACTTCCACGGCCGCGTCCACAAACCGATGGCGAAAACATTAGCGAAAGAGCTGGAACACTTCCGACCGATGTTCATCGAGGAACCGGTCCTGCCTGAAAACAATGAGGCACTGAGAGAGATCGCCAATCACACGTCCACCCCTATCGCAACCGGAGAAAGAATGTTCTCCAGATGGCAGTTCAAGCCATTACTGATGGATGGATATGTCGATATCATCCAACCAGATCTCTCGCATGCAGGAGGGATCACCGAATGCAAAAAAATCATCTCCATGGCAGAAGCCTTTGACGTAGCCGTTGCGCCGCACTGTCCGCTCGGCCCGATCGCCTTGGCAGCCTGTCTGCAGGTGGATGCGACTTCCCATAACGCTTTCATCCAGGAACAGAGCCTCGGCATCCATTACAACGTCGGCAGCGACCTGTTGGACTACATCACCGATAAAGACGTATTCCATTACGAAAACGGCTACGTGAACATCCCGCAAGGTCCAGGACTCGGGATCGACATCAATGAAGACCACGTAAGGAAAATCGCGGAAACCGAAGTCGACTGGCACAACCCGATCTGGCGTCATAAGGATGGATCGATTGCTGAGTGGTAGTCAATCCTGCTATATGCATGAGGTTGGAGGCACCCTTGTTGGTGCTTCCAACACCAACATTTAAGGGGCCTTCCCCCGTACTAACGCTTTAGTTCACCTGGGAAAAGAACCTTTTTTAAAGAAAAGCAATAAAAAACACGAGCATTTTTAAAAATTTAATGCCTCCCACGTTGTCCAGCCAGGCGTTCAACAGCAAATCTGCATCGATTTCTCACCCAATCAAGCAACATCAATCCCCAGCTGCAACCCCATCACTCTTTTATTATCGAATTCTTCAAGATATGAGCGAAAGAACGGAAAAAGTCGGGGTCAGACCCTCAGCTCATTAACGCTTCACCGTACCGAGGGTCAGACCCCAATATCAAGACCCCAATATCACCGGTTGCTAGGACTAGCATAAATAGAATGAAATTCCCCTGTTCCCTAGTGATAACGCATTTTCCATTCCGTTCTCAGTTAATTCAGAGTCTTTCCATCCCTGTAACTTCCTTTGGGTATTCAATACAGTTTCACCGTGTCTTGTAACAAAAGTCTAAGCAACCTATTCATCCCCTTAAACCATCGAGTATAAGTAACATTTTATCATTAAAACTAGGATAGTCGTTTCAAACTCACCCCACATAAAATGAGGGCTGAGGTAAAAAGGGAGACGAAGAAACAAGTAATGTGTCCAAAAACCACTAAAAGGGACAAGGCGGCCGCCTTGTCCCTGTTTAACACTATTCGCAGTGAACCTAACACACTCTCTCACCTTATATGTGCCAGTTCCCCCGCTGTTCTTATCTAAACACGCAATAATGCTCCATTCGGCTCTTTTAACTCCTGCTCTACTATTTGATTCACCTTAGAGAAGTGGTCCAGAAATTGTTGTGACAACTCTTGTTCCTCCGTGTCACTTTTCAATGAAACGATGTCGCGCAAAATCTGAGCCATCCACGAATTATCAAAATAACGGTACTTACCTGTATTCCAAGTCGTTTTTTGAGGGGATTTTTCATTGACATAGTAGTTCCAAAAAGGCATCTGCTTCGATTCCTCGTCTGTAAGTTGGAGTCTGTAATGGGAATGGGCAGGAATATTTCCATCTTCACAAAGTTTACCGATGAAATTATCCTTTACCATATAGACACCTAATATCCGTCTGTCTTTTTCAAGCATGCCGGGGTCGACCGCTGTCAGCAGGACCGCACTATTTTGGTGTAAGCGACTGGGCTTGTTTGGCTTACCCTTATTATTACCACTTTTTATTTCACCAGAGGAAACCGTCCAATCTGAAAAGGAGCTACTCTGTTCTTCTGTATCGCACCGGTAAACCATCTGCGATTCGGGATGAAGTTTATGATTTTTCATAAGTTTTTCATGACCCACTCGAAGCTCCTGGTATTTTCTTTGCCGTTCCTTTTCCTCTTCCTTCTGCATTTCTTTCTCTTTGAGTTCCATTTCCTGCTCGTGTAAAATTTTTTCAAGTGAATTGGCAGCACTTTTATCATGTAGTTTCAAGTGCTGTCCAAATACATCCGGGTAAACAAATTTTTTATTTTCCGAGGCGAAATGTATTTCAACCACCGTATCATTATGTTTAACGATACTTCCCATACCAAACCGCTCATGTGTAACTTTCTTATTGATTAAATTCAATATATTAGTCCTCCTTGTATAATAACTCGGGTACTATTGCCTAAAAAGCTCACAAAAACTGTTTGAATTTCCCTTCGGAATAAATAAGATATTTAACTAAACGTTCAATATAAAAGAATCACCAGGTAATAATTATAGCATTTTTTTGATAAAAATACAAATTCAGTGTTGACAACCTATTTTATTGCGAGGTAAAATGAAGCTTTGTTCAAATCTTGATGATTGGTACAACCCTGAGTTTTTTGGTTTTTCTCGTCAAAGTTCCCGGTTAAATGGGGACGGATCCAATTTGACTTTTTGCATTAATCTGGAAAAACGCACTTTCAAACTAATGATAAATGATCCTTATCAGCCATTGATGATATAGACCTGAATTCTCCTCTTCACCTAGTAGAAAATACTCTCTTCCAAGTGCTCGAACCAGAACTCCTCCGTATGAACTACTCAAACATCATGATTACATCCATCCTGCCAATGAAATGTCCAATCAGCGCCTCCACCCTATCTACATCCTTAGCGTCTCTAATGGCGGTGGTTTTGATGTTGTTGTTCTCTAATATCTCTTCTTTCTCTAATTTCTTAAGTCTGTTTGCAGGTTATTTCCGTATCCGATTCACATGCTTTTCGCCGCACGAAGACATTCCGGAATCAGCTTTATTATCAAGCTGGTCAATCCCAGAATCATCACATCCCTTTTTTACAGACATCTCCATCCAATAGAAATAATCCCCACAAGCGAAATCATTCATCGGCTTAAACGTATAGACACCCCCATACTCATACTTCTCCGACTCCAACCTCTTACAAAAAGGCCTCATTCTCACTTTAAAAAACAGGCCCTCTCGAATCTTCCCAATCGACCGAATATACTGCCTTTCACCGAGCACCACACACCCTAACTGAGCTCCGCCCTCATACATGGCATTCAACACAATCCACAGATACAGGTGATAAAATGTATCCAAATCGAACATCCATTGATTTAAATTTCTCCATCTACTCATTTGATTCACTCCTGATTCAATCTGTATTCAACTTTTATATAGGGAGATGGGCTGGGAAAGGATACCCTTAGGTGAATATTCTTAATTAAATATGTTGTTATTAAATCTGAGGAAGGTAAATACCTTTGGAGGAGAAAATGAAGAGCAGGTTTGTTATCTTAAAGATGCTTTTGGCTTAATCATCTGAAAAACAGGGCGACCCCCAACTCATTTGGAGCAAACGCAAGCAAGAAAAGCTGAATTCTTTTCTCCACTGCTTTTACCAACAAAGGTGCAAACCGGGGACGGTTCTTACTCTACTTTTTGGGTAAATTCGTGGGGATCGTCTAAAGGAAAAGGTAGAGACGGATCCGTCCCCACTCTACCATATACTTTCTTTCACGCAACTTTCTTAAGATGAATTCTTTTACAGTAGAGTATTAATACAAACATGAAGAGACGATCACCTTTAACGTAATCGTCTCTTTGATGTTTATTCAATTACCAGTATCCTTAAACTGTACAGCAGCAAAGATCCTGTATAAACGATAATTCTTTTTAAACTAAAAATGGAGTCAGACCCCCGGTACATTAATGCTTTACCGTGCCGAGGGTCTGACCCCAATATGCTACGCATTAAACTAATGACGATTGTTAATTAGACCTGATCCGGTTTATGGTAACCTGAGTAGGAATGTGATAATATTCATATAATTAAAAATATTTAAATAGTAAAAATTTTTAACTTAATAAGAAAGGGCGACTGAGAATACAAATGATCATTGATTGCCATTTCCATGTTGATGAAACGATGTTATCGCTAGAAAAAATGATTGAAGAGATGGATAAAAACAATGTTAATAAAACCGCATTAATTCCACCTTTAAATGAAACCATGTTTGAAAAAGAAAGTACATACCAGGATAACCTACACCGCTTATTCCGTTTTTTAATCATGAATTTCCCCAAAATAGGCTTTAAGATTTATGACGGATTAGTTAAAGATGGTTACTTTAAAGTCAATGGAAGCTTTATGATTTTCACCGAGCCAAATAATGACATTGTAGCAAATGCGATAAAATGCTATCCTGATCGTTTTCTAGGCTGGGCTGCCGTTAATCCAACTGTTCCAGAATCTGTGGAGACGTTAAAAACATACCTTAAGCTACCTGGTTTTATTGGTGTAAAAGCCCATCCATTTATGCATAAGTATAGTATTAAAGAACTTGATTCCATTGGATCCTTATGCCAAAAAAGAGACATCCCAATGATTATTCATCTATCTTCAGAACCAGATTCCTACAAATACTTACCAGACAAATATCCCAATCTCAAAGTTATTTATGCTCATGCAGGACTTCCTTTTTGGAAAAGCCTGTGGCAATACGCAAAGGAAAAGCCCAATGTTTATGTGGACACTTCAAGTGATTACCTTACACCCTCTATCGTAAGAAATGTAGTTCAGGCACTTGGATATCGAAAGGTATTGTATGGTTGCGATGGACCATATGGAATGAAAAAGTATAATGAGTACGATTACTCGGATAAAAGGAGCTGGATTGATTCTTTAGATATTCCTCAAGAAAATAAGGAATTTATTCTAGGAAAGAATTTTATGGACTTAATAAAGAGTTCAGATCTGGCCTTCATACAGAAAGGATAATTCCTCGTATGCGGCAGCGTGAAGGGATTGAACTGGCTAAGAAAGAAGGAAAGTTTAAAGATCGGTTAAAGAAGTACCATAAAAATCATGCAGGAATGAATTATGCAGTAAAGCTTTATAGAGGGAAATATGACTGTTAATCAAATTTGTGAAATTACAAATGTGTCTAGGGTCTCATTATATAGAAAGCTATCGGAAAGGAACAGTTTATGAATTATACCAAAAATAGGAAATATATTATAGAAAATAATTTTCATATAGAAGTGGAATTATATGCCTAAAATTGACAATATGTTAGCAATTCTATGGATGCTTCGTTCAGGTGAAAAAATTACTGCAAAACAAATTTCAGAAAAGTTAGAGATGAATATAAGGACTGTGTATCGTTATATTGATACAATTTCAACAAGTGGCGTACCTATAATTTCAGAACCAGGACATAATGGTGGATACACTTTATTGAACAATTTTATTGAGGCTCCTCTTTTTTTTGATTTTGAGGAGCAAACTTCACTATTTCACGCTGCTGTTTTTGCAGAAGAAGCCGGATATTATGGAGGTGAAGCACTAAATAGGGCCATTTCAAAACTAAGTAAATACTCAAATCAAGAGCAGGAAACAAAGATAAACCACCATTTAACTAGTCTTGAAGTAATAAGTCGATTAAGTTCACTCTCTATGGAACCTTTTTTGAAGGAGTTGGAGCAGGTCGTAGCTGACGGGTACTCAGTAAAAATTCTTTACCATAAAAGTGGTGAAAAGCAATTAAATTATAGATTGGTTGATCCGTACAGAATTATCTATTGGAATAATAAGTGGTATGTGATTGGATTTTGTCATCTTAGAAATGATATCCGTAGTTTTAGAGTAGATCGAATTGAAAATCTAATGCTAACCGAAAATAGGTTTAACCGGCCAGAAAATTTTTCAGCACGTGACTTTTTTATAAAAAGCCTTCTTCCAACTATAGAAGATAAGGAAGGGATTATTTCTTTGGTTATTAATGGGGATAAAAGTGTATTGACAGATATTTGCCAACATTGGTTTTTAGGACATTATTTACAAGAACGGACTTCAAATCAAGCAGTTTTTCTTCTTGAAAAAGATATAATACATACATATGTACCTTATTTACTTTTACCGTACAATAAATCTATTAAAGTTATTGAGCCAATAAGTCTTAAGAAAAGACTTGTTGAAGTTCTGTCGGAATTAATAAAATTTCATCAAGTATGATAACTTCCCTGACGTTAACTGTCAGGGAAGTTTTATTATAATAGCTATATCAATTGTGATTGGAGTGTTATTGGATGCAAACAAAAAAAGCTTTTCTATATGTATTTAATACAATGTCGGACTGGGAATATGGATATTTAATTGCTGAATTAAACTCAGGAAGATATTTCAAAAAAGATTTAGCACCTCTAAAAGTAATTACAGTAGGAGCTAATAAAGAAATGATTACTACTATGGGAGGACTGAGCATAAAACCAGATATTTCCCTTGATGAATGTACTTTTGAGAGTAAAGATCTTTTAATCTTACCAGGAGGGACTACTTGGAGTGAAGAAATTCATCAACCTATCTTGGAAAGAATTGGCCAAGCTTTAAAGCTTGGCACTATTGTTGCTGCAATTTGTGGTGCAACTGATGCCCTTGCGAATATGGGATACTTAGATACTAGAAAGCATACAAGTAATAACTTAGAATATACTAAAATGGTATGTCCTAACTATAAAGGAGAAAAGTTCTATGAGTTGGGATCTGCTATAGCTGATGCGAATTTAGTTACTGCATCAGGAATAGCTCCTCTGGAATTTGCAATGGAGGTACTGAAAAAAATAGATGTATTTACACCAGATGCATTACATTCATGGTATAACCTAAATAAGACTCATAAACCTGAATACTTCTTCCAGTTAATGAATTCCATAAATAAATGAAGTAACTGAAAAGCTCCATTTCTCTATTTAGATTTGTAGAGAAGTTGGGCTTTTTAATTTGGAATTTCCTTATCGTTGTAAATCCGCATTTTCCTGACGCTACTCCACTCTATGTCTAAATCGTGGTTATTTCTAAGGTCCCATTTCATTGATCAACACACGAAAACCCCTTTAGCATCATCGCACCAAAGGGGCTATCATCACATCTAATCTACCTATTCCTCTATATTCTCCTCCGTCACCAACTTCAACGGCACCGGAATCTTCTTCTTCACTTTCTTCCCTGACAACACATCAGCCCCAGCCTGAACCGCCAACTGACCAATCTTCTCAGGCTGCTGAGCGACAGTCGCAGACAGATTACCATTACGAATGCTAGTCTTCGCATCTTCATTTCCATCAAATCCAACGACTAACACATCACGACCCGAACTTTGGATCGCCTGCAGTGCTCCCAATGCCATTTCATCGTTATGAGCGAATACAGCTTTGATATCTGGATTCCCCTGAATCAGGTTCTCCATCGTATTCAAACCTTCCGTACGATCGAAGTTGGCAGTCTGTTTGGCCACGACATCTAGCTTTTCATCAGCAATATTGTGGAATCCGGCTCCCCGCTCACGAGTGGCGGATGCTCCAGGGACTCCTTCCAGTTCGGCAACCTTGGCACCTTCACCAAGCTGTTTAACAAGGTATTCTCCGGCCATTTCTCCGCCCTTTTCGTTATCCGAGCTGACAAGTGTGGCGATGTCTCCTTTTTCCGCTGAGCGGTCAAGGGTGACAACCGGAATACCCAGGCTGTTGGCAGATTGAACGGCGGTCGAGATGGCTGCTGAATCCGTCGGGTTGATGAGTAAGACGTTGACGCCCTGCTGGATGAGGTCTTCTACGTCATTGATTTGCTTGGCGGCATCGTTCTGGGCATCGACGACGACGACTTCCATGCCTTGTTTCTTCGCTTCGTCTTCTACCCCGTTTTTCATGGAGACGAAGAATGGGTTATTTAGGGTTGAAACGGATAGTCCGATTTTGATGTCTTCCGGGTTCGAGCTTTTATTTGGCTTCGCCCATTCCGGCGGCTGCAGGGAGCAGGCGCCCAGGAATAGGAGTGACAAACTGATTAGTAGTAACCATGCTTTCTTCATAGTATCCCTCCTACGCTGCTTTCTTTCGGTCGATGAGAACTGCGATGATGATGACGACACCCTTTACGACCATTTGGAAGAAGGATGAGACGCCGAGCAGGTTCAGACCGTTGTTTAACGTTCCGATGATGAGTGCACCGATCAGTGTTCCGACGATTAGTCCGCGTCCGCCTGACAGGCTTGTCCCACCGAGGACGACGGCTGCGATGGCATCGAGTTCATAGGATGTACCCGCTGTCGGTTGGGCTGAATTCAGGCGTGACGTCAGGATCGCTCCTGCGAGTGCTGCCAGTAAGCCGGCCAGGGAGTAGATCATCACTTTGATGCGTGGCACTTTGATCCCTGAGATAAGGGCTGCTTTTTCATTCCCACCGATGGCATACGTTTTGCGGCCAAACGGGGTTTTATGCAGGATCACCCACAGGATGGCGAACGTCAGGATCATCGTGACGGCAGGTACTGGGATTCCAAGGAAGTATCCTCTTCCGAACAGCTGGAAGGCGTAGCTGTCGCCAAGTCCCGTGATGGGATTTCCGTCTGTGTAGACAAGGGTCAAACCTCGGAACATCGTCATCGTTGCGAGTGTCGCAATGAATGGTGCCATTTTGCCTTTTGTGATCAATAGTCCGTTGACCATACCCATCACGGCTCCGAGGATACAGCCGATCAGGATCGCAAGGATCGGGTCGATTCCCGATACCATCATCCCTGCCATCAGGGCACTGGATAAGGCGAGGATCGAACCGACGGATAAATCAATTCCCCCGGTCAAAATGACGAAGGTCATCCCGTAGGCAATCAGGGCGTTGATCGCGACCTGTCGTAATAGATTCAATAAGTTCAAGGGTTCTAGAAAACTAGGGTTGATGATGGATACTGTCGCAATCAGCACAAACAGTCCGAGGAGTGGACCGAGCTTTTGCATTAGATTGCCGACGTGATTTGTTTTGAGTGCGTTATTCATGTGCGTGACCTCCTGTCGCCAATGTCATGATTTTTTCCTGTGTAGCGTCTTCCTTTGTAAGCTCTCCTGCGATGGTCCCTTCATGGACGACGAGAATGCGGTCGCTCATTCCGAGCACTTCTGGCAGCTCGGATGATACCATCACAATCGCGACTCCCCGGTCGGTGAGCTCGTTCATCAGCTGATAGATTTCCCGTTTCGCCCCGACATCGACTCCTCGAGTTGGTTCATCGAGTATGAGCACTTTCGGACCGATCCCGATCCATTTGGCGATGACCACCTTCTGCTGGTTCCCGCCGGATAGGTTCTTTGCGTGAGTCCTGGCTGATTCGGTTTTGATTGTCAGCCGCTTAATGAGCATTTCCACAAAGTCCTGTTCGCTCTTATCGTTGATCAAGCCTTTCTTCGTGAAGCTGTAGAGGCTTGGAAGAGCGATATTATCCTTCAGGGAAAAATCGAGGACGAGTCCTTCATCCTTCCGATCCTCAGTGATGAATCCAAGGCCCAGCTTCACTGCCTGATCGGGCGTTTTAATGGTGACCGGTTTCCCGTTCACGAGGATTTCGCCTTCATAACGACCGTCGAGTCCGAAGATGGTCCGCATGATTTCTGTCCGGCCTGCCCCCATCAATCCTGATACGCCGACAATCTCTCCTGAGCGGACCTCGAAGCTTACCTTCTCAAACAGTCCCTTTTTCGTCAGGTTCCTCACTTCAAGCATCGTTTCTCCTGGCTTTGGATCCCGTGCCGGGAAGCGGTCCGTCAATTCCCGTCCGACCATTTTCTTCACGACTTCATCGAAGTTCGTCTCGGGGATCGGCGTCGTATCCACCGTGCGTCCGTCCCGCATGACCGTGATGGTGTCACAGATCGTGAAGATCTCTTCCATCCGGTGGGAGATGTATACAATCGACACGCCGGCTTTCTTGAGCGAGCGGATAACGGTGAAGAGCGTCTCGATTTCCCGGTCCGTCAATGCCGCCGTCGGCTCGTCCATGATGATGACTTTCGCGTCCGTCATGAGGGCTTTGGCGATTTCAATCATCTGCTGCTGCCCGACCGAGCACTGCCCTGCTTCTTTTGTGAGAGGGATTGAAATGTTCAGCTTTTCAAACTGCTCATTCGCAACCGCTTTCATTTTTCTTGTATTGATGAGACCGAATTGTGTAACCGGTTCCTTATTGATGAAAAGATTCTCAAGGACAGTCATCTCCGGCCAGACGTTCAGTTCCTGATGGATGAAGGCAACGCCGAATTCCTCGGCCTGCTTCGGATTATCGAACGTCATGTCCTTCCCGTCGATGGTGATCGTTCCCTGATCCTTCTTGTGAAGGCCCGTCAGGATGTTCATCAAGGTCGACTTTCCGGCGCCGTTTTCCCCCATCAGGGCATGGACCTCACCCTCTTGGATCTCGATGTCCACGCCTTCTAGAACCTGATTCGTACCAAATGCTTTATGGATATTCTTCATGCTGATCTGCATGCTACTCACCCCTTTGTTTTAAAAAATGACACCCGCGTGAAGGATACAATTCGCGTACGGTGTGACTTCCCCCGTGCGGATGACGGCCTTCGCCTTATGGGTTTCTTTCTTGAACTCTTCATGGCATACATACTGGATCCCGTCGAACCATGAGGTCATCTGTTCATGAACCCCTTCATTCGTTTCTACTTCGTCTGCAAGCGTGACGGTTTCCACGACCATTTCTTCCTTTAACAGTTCGACCACGTCTAGAAAGGATGGCTCTCCCGGTTTCAATGCCAGGTCGATTTTTACGACGTCAGAGGGAATCGGTAGACCGGCATCGGCCACGACAATCGTATCCGTGTGACCGAGATCGGCTAGTATTTTTGCAATGTGACTGTTCAAGATGCCATGTCGTTTCATTCTGCCAGCTTCCTTTCCACTTCATCTCTTGTCGGCATTCCGCCCTGTGCCCCGAATCCCGTCACAGAAAGCGATGCGGCACGATTCGCGAACCGCAGGCTTTCTTCCATCGATTGACCTTCTGCCACGGCTGTCCCGAATGCTGCATTGAAGGTGTCACCGGCACCTGTCGTATCGACAACCTCGACCTTGAAGGAAGGAACCAGGATTTCCTCTGTTCCATTGAAATAGCGGACTCCGGCTGCCCCCTCGGTGATGATAACCTTGCCCGGGTGTTGTTTCAGCGCCTCTGACGGCTCCGCTCCATTAAACAGGACATCCGCTTCGTGTTCATTTGGTGTCATGTAACTGGCACCATTGATGACCTTCTGTGATATCTTCCGGGCCGGAGCCGGGTTAAGTAAAAGAGGGACCCCGATGTTGCCGCACAGGTCTGCCACGTACTCAACCGTTTCCTCCGGGATTTCCTGCTGGATCATGATGAGATCACATGTTTTGAGGAAATCGGCTGTTTTCTCTACGTACTCAGGAGTTAAAAGATCATTGGCCCCTTTTACAACGACAATGCTGTTGTCTCCTTCAGCGAGGATGATATGAGCGGTTCCGGATTTCTCACCTGTAACCGGTTCCACATACTCGGTATGAACACCGTTTCGCTTAAAGTTTTCTAAAATCTCTCTGCCGTACGAATCATTCCCTACACATCCAATCATGTACACGTCAGCTCCAAGCCGTGCTGCTGCAACGGCCTGGTTGGCTCCTTTCCCGCCGGGTACCGTGTCAAAGCTGTCGCCGAGTACCGTTTCCCCTGCACCTGGTCGTTTGGATGATGTCACCACCAGGTCCATGGATGAACTGCCGATCACGGCAATCTTCGCTTTTTTCATCTTCCTTCATCCCTTTCGTGTTGTGTTTCGCTGTATGAGTTCAACCGGAAGCTGAACAGTTGTATCAATGTCTTTTTCTTTTTTAATCAGTTTAATCAGAAGTGCCGAGGCCTGCCTGCCCATTTCGTATGCCGGCTGTCTGATCGTGGAGAGCGCCGGATAGGAAAGGCTGCTTTGGGGGATGTCATCGTAGCCGATGATCTGGACGTCTTCAGGTATCTTTTTCCCGAGCCTCAAGGCTTCGTGGAGAATCGCGATCCCGACGATATCATTGCTCGCAATGACCCCGTCCGTATCAGGATAGGTGGCGAACAGTTCCTCTGCCCAGCCCTTTGCGTCTTCAAAGGCGAACGAGGTCGTACTCATCACTGTGAAGTCGACGTCTGTCCCGCTTAAGAACTCGACGGCTCCGCGGAATCGATCCTGTGCCGGCTTGACGTGTGCCGGCCCCTTCATGACGGTGATCCGTTTTGCCCCTTTTTCAACTAAGGTCTTTGCCGCCAGGCGCCCCCCTTTGCGGCCGTCCGCATAGACAGCCGGATAGTTGTCCGTGGTCCGGTCAAGGAGGACGAGTGGGAGATTCAATTCACTATACAGCTGATCATGCTCCACATGATTGGTCGCTGAGATCATGCCGACAACATTGTTCTGAACGAAGGTCTGGATATAATCCAGCTCCTTCTGAATGTTCTCGTCGCTGTTTCCAAGGAGGAGCCTGAACCCTGCCTCACTCACTTCGTCCTCGACCCCTCTCGCCAGCTGCGGGAAGTATGGGTTCGTTATATCCGGAAGCAGCAGTCCGATCAGCCTCGACTCCCGTTTATATAGAGAACGTGCCACCTCGTTCGGGCTGTAGTTCAGCTTCTCGATCGCCCCCATTACTTTCTTCCTCGTCTCGGCTCCTACATAACCGTTATCATTAAGCACGCGGGAGACCGTCGCCACCGACACCCCCGCTTCACTCGCCACATCCTTGATTGTTGCCACGCTTGTCACTTCCTGTTCGTTTGGTTGGTTATTGTGTAACCGGTTACACATAAAGTAACACATTATTGTAACCGTTTGCAACACTTTAATAGGAAAACTCATTAAATTAGCATTCTTGTTGACTTAGTCTCTCAGTCATGTTCTGACAAGCTGCCTAAAATACTTATTTTATAGAACAAAGGAGACTCCATTAAAAGAAAAGTTTCATCAACAATCACTATCTTTCTATTAACTTCAAATTTATTTAAATAAATCTCTTTAAATATCCGCCAAATATTTTGTTCATAACTTTGGGGGTGTTTTCTAAATAAATATTAATTTGTTCGATGTTCGATTCGAATTTATCAGAGTTGCTTTCTTCTGTTGGAAAATCAGATATTCCTTTTATAATAATGCAATCAACATCATTCTTCTTACAGATATAAGCAATTGCACCCGCTTCTGTATCGGCTATTGTTATTTCGTTTTCTTTAAGTTCTAAATAGTCCTTCCACATAACTACTGCTTTATCAGCGGTGCCAATTGTTCCGGTATAAAAATCATTTCCATAGTTTGATAGATCAATATCGACTATGAAGGATTGTTTAATATAAGGCTCAATTTCTTTTACTGTGCAATCATATTGAACGGCTTTATCGGGTACAAAAATATCCAAATTACTGAACTTATCATCTATTCCTGCACATGTTCCAGCAACGATTACTTTAGTTAAATTAAATTTAGAAATCATATACTGATTACCACCAACACCATTTACTTTTCTTACACCGGTACTATAAAAAACAAGCTCAGTATTATTCATCGTTCTTATGAAATACTCGCCATAAGGATAACCGAAACGTTCGTTTTCTTTTATGCCGAAATATTCCAATGTCGCTTCAAATTCCCACTTCGTTGCTATACTTATTCCTATCATTGACATATCCCCTACTTTTTGCAATTAAAGAACTTTATTATCCATTAACACCGACTTTTTGCAAAGTTTTTAAAGCTAACCTGCACTATAATCGAATATCCATTATTTACAATTGTATCATACCAACACTATTACGAAGAATAGGGTCAGACCTCCGGTACATTAATGCTTCACCGTGCCGAGGGTCTGACCCCAATATGCTCCAATGTCATTCTCCTTTCTTTGGTTTCTACGATACAATCTCTCATTTATTCAATATCCTTCTAGTATTTTTGTTAAACATTGGAACATTCTCCATTAAGCGCCGCATATCTTTCACACAAAAAAGACAGCCCTGATTTGGCTGTCTTTTCATCTTATTTACTTGAACGGAACTCTTTCCATATTCCCTCTAAAAGCTGCTTATCCGTCAACAGTTCATACCCCGTCAGCGCAAGTGCCTTTGCCCCTATCACAAGGGCACGGTCACCCTCGGTGGATTTAGCCGCTTCCCTGAATTCGTTCGTGTGGACGACGAGGGATTCGGGGCCGACTTTGATGTAGGGGTGGATGGTCGGGACCACCCGGCTTACGTTTCCGGCATCGGAGGAGCCGAGTCCCTTTCGTTCCGTATCGTCGAAGTATTCCCCTAGTGACTCGATGGAGCGCTGGAATACTTTATCGAAACGGCGGTTGAGCTGAAAGTGATCGACTTCATTTTGGATTTTGATGACATTCAGTTCCGTCCCCGTGGCAAGTGCCGATCCCTCAGCGATCGCTTTCACTTTCTTTGTGACTTCATTGCATGCTTCCCTGGTTGCAGCGCGTATATAGAAGCGGGCTTTTGCATAGTCAGGGACGATGTTGGGCGCGTCCCCGCCGTGGGTGATGATGCCGTGGATCCGTACATCATCGGTCACGTGCTGGCGAAGGGCGTTAATGCCGTTGAACAGCTGGATCACACCGTCGAGGGCATTGATGCCGTCTTCAGGGGAAGCTGCCGCATGGGCAGACCTTCCTTTAAATTCGAAATCAAGCGGGTCCACCGCAAGGGTTTTCCCTGTCTGCGTTGTCCTGTTGAACGGATGAACCATCATGCATGCATCCACTCCTTCGAACAAGCCTGCCTTTACAAAACTGCCCTTCGCACTTCCGTTCGGACCGCCTTCCTCGGCAGGAGTCCCGAACACCACCACTTCCCCTCCTGTTTCATCGAGTACGGACGACAGGGCGATGGCCGCCCCGCAGCTTGCCGTCCCGATGATATTGTGACCGCAGGCGTGACCGAGTCCAGGCAGTGCGTCATATTCAGCCAGGTAGCCGATGACCGGCCCTTCTTTCCCTGAAAGTTTGCGTGCCACAAAGGAAGTCTCATGACCCGCCACTCCCCTTTCAATGGAGAACCCATTGGCTGCAAGGAGGGTGGTCAAGGTCTCTGAAGCAAAGAACTCTTCGTTACCGATTTCAGGATTGTCGTGGATCTGATGGCTGGTCGACACGAGTTTCACAGCCAGTTGATCCACTGCCGACAGGATGTTGTTTTTACGATTGGCAATCGCTGCTGGTTGACTCATCTCTTTTCCCTCCTAATGCAATTCACTGACCGGCACGAATGTCGGGATCAGGGAATCTTTGTATGTTTTCTTGATATGTTCCGCTACGTCATCTTCCTGATAGAGCTCCACAATCTTTTTATAAGTCTTATTGTCTTTATCTTTTTCCTGCGCCGCGATGATATTGATGAACGGCTTGGATTCCGCCCCTTCGATATAGATGCTGTCATCAACCGGTACGAACCCTGCTTCAACAGCCACACCATTATTGATGATCGATGCCGCAACATCCGGCAGTACCCTCGGTGTCTGGGCAGCGACGACCTGTGTGAATTCAAGGTTTTTCGGGTTTTCTTTTATGGCTTCCAGACCTTGTGACTGATCAAAACCTTCTTTCAGTTCGATCAAACCTGCTTCCTCCAGTAGGAGAAGGGCACGGCCAAGGTTAGTCGCCTCTTGAGGAACGGCTACTTTACTGCCTTTCGGTAAGCCTTCTACCGATTTATATTTTTCCGAATAGATTCCCATCGGCGCGATGATCGTCGAGCCGATCGGTACAAGGTCCAGATTATGTTCTTCAACGAAAGAATCAAAATACGAAATCGTCTGGAAGGCGTTCAGGTCGATATCCCCATCGGCCAGCGCCTGGTTCGGTCTCACGTAATCGGCAAACTCCACAATCTCGATTTCAATCCCTTCCTTCGCTGCTTTCTCCTTCATATACTCCCAAATCGGCACCCCAGATCCATTCACTCCGACTTTAACGACTTCTTTTTCACCTGAGCCGGATGCACTGTCTCCCGAGCAGCCGCTCAATATAAGGGTGATTAATAGAATGGCGATACTTGCCAGGCTGATTGATTTTTTCATATTCCTCTCTCCTAACGTCTCCTAATGATTTTTGATAATGTATTCCCTGCTGTCTGCAGTCCCTGCACCATCACTATTAAAATGATGACGGTCACGATCATGACGGATGTTTCAAATCGCTGATATCCGTAAGCGATGGCCAGATCTCCGAGGCCCCCGCCTCCGACTGCCCCGGCCATGGCCGATGCACCTACAAGGCCGATGGTCGCAATCGTAATATTCAGGACCAGTGTACTCAATGCTTCCGGAATGAGTATCCCGAAGATGATCTGCCACGGCCCGGCTCCCATGGACTCCGCCGCTTCAATGACACCCGGTTCCACTTCAAGGAGCGAGCTCTCTACCAGTCTTGCAATATACGGTGCCGCAAATACGACAAGCGGCACGACCGCTGCCGCCGTTCCGATCGATGTGCCCACTACCAATCTTGTAAAGGGGATGATGGCCACCATCAAGATGATGAACGGGACCGAACGGAACACGTTGATGATGCTGCTCAATACGGAAAAGACTACTTTATTTTCAAGTAAGTGCCCCTTTCTCGTCACCACGACGATGATGCCGAGGGGAAGCCCAATCAACGTTGCAAACAGGAGGGAGAATGACACCATCGCCACGGTATCCCACGTCGCTTCTATAATTCTTGGCCAGAATAATTCCCAGTTAACTTGCACGCTTCTCCACCTCGCTTACGAATAATCGGTTCTTCCAATAATCCAGGATTTCTTCCGTTTCTTTCTTGCTGCCAATGATCTGTACGATGAGATTCCCGAACGGCTTACCCTGGAGTTCCGTGATCTGGCCGAATAACACATTGATGTGGGCATCGAATTTCTTTGCCGTTTCGGAAAGGATCGGCGTGCCCGTCGAATCACCCTTGAAAATGAGGCGGCAGATGCGCCCTTCTTTGCTGTCATTCAATTTGTCGAGAACCGATGACGGCAGCTGATCATTCATGACACTCTTCACAAAGTTTTTCGTCGTCGGGGTCTGCGGGTTGGAGAAGATATCGAAGACGCTTCCCTCTTCAACGATTTCTCCATTTTCCATGACAGCGACCTTATCACAGATTTCCCGGATGACCCCCATTTCGTGGGTGATCATCACAATCGTAATCCCATACTCCGCGTTGATTCTCTTTAATAAGTTCAGAATCGAATCCGTCGTCTGAGGATCAAGTGCGGATGTTGCTTCATCGCAGAGCAGAATCGAAGGCGATGTCGCCAGGGCTCTTGCTATCCCCACTCTTTGCTTCTGCCCTCCTGAAAGTTGATCCGGATAATGCTTCGCTTTATCTTCAAGTCCGACAAACGCGAGCAATTCCTTTACTCTCTCGCTGATTTTTTCTTTTGGCCATTTTGCAAGTTTCAGAGGATAAGCGATATTCCCTGCCACCGTCCGGGATTGAAACAGATTGAAGTGCTGAAAAATCATACCGATGCGGTGCCGCTCTTTCCTCAAATCGATTGCCGACTGATCTTTCAGGCTGCGCCCCTCTATGAAAATATCACCCGATGATGGTTTCTCTAAAAAATTGAGACAGCGTACAAGCGTGCTTTTTCCCGCTCCGCTGAATCCGATCACACCATAAATCTCTCCCCTCTTCACTTCAAAGGAAACATTCTTCAAAGCGGTGAATGGGCCATCCTTCGTCTCGAATACTTTCGTAACATTCTGAACTCTGATCATACAGGACTTGCTCCTTTCGCTATGTATTCTTCTTGAAGCCTGTGTTTGAAGGACATGGCTGAAAATAAAAAGCGCCCCCCTTCATAAGAAGAGAGGCACAAATATGTATATGTCCACTCTTCTCATCTTTCAAGTCATATGACTTGATGGAATTGGCACGGTATTCATAAGAACCCGTTGCCGAGGTATCGCAGGGCCAGTCCCTCCACCTCTCTGGATAAGAAGATATTACTTTATTAAATTAATATTATGATGCGTTCAAGCATTAGGGTAATGGTATAAGTTTTCAATTGGTTTGTCAATCCTGTTTTTGAATAAATTACATTACGGAGGACATAATCAAATTGGGCACTTTAACTAGTCTTCAATTAGTTGTTGAATATTTTACGCTTTTCAAGTAAATCGCTAAGATTCTTCCTTCATACTTTACTTCATCGTGAACATTAGTAGCTTACAAGAAAGCCAAGTTTACACCTCTCTACCCCCAAAACAATTATGCTATACTAAAAGGAAAAACAATATTCAGTCTATTCAAAGGGGCAAAATACATGAAACCAAACATTATCGACATCGTCCAATCCCAAGTCATCGCTTCCATAAAGGAAGAAAAAGACTTGGAAAAGGCCATACAGTCAAACGCCAACATCGTGTTCATCCTTACTGGCAATTTGATTACGATGAACGACTATCTGAAAAAGCTGAAGGAAGCCGGGAAAGCCACGTTTATACATATTGATTTCATCGATGGCCTGTCCAATACGAAGAGTGCCATTAAATACATAGCAGAAATTTGGAAACCGGCTGGCATCATTACAACGAGGAGCAATCTGATCAAGTACGCAAAAGAAGAAGGCTTGATGACGATCCAGCGCCTTTTTCTCATCGACCGCAATGCCCTTGAGAAGGGAATAGAAATCTCCCATAACTGCAAGCCCGATGCCATTGAAGTCCTTCCTGGTCTGATGCCCTCTGTCATTGATAAACTCACTACCATGACTACCCTGCCCATCATCGCTGGCGGCTTGATCAGTAATAAGCAGGATATTCTGAATGGGCTGAGTGCCGGCGCCCTCGCTATTTCTTCCGGGGATCCGAAGCTATGGAATTTGGATTTTTAACCAATAGTGGGTAGTTAAATAACGGAGGTGGCGTATGTCAGAGATTAATATAAAATTAATTAGTTCAGACAATTGGAGAGACGCACTTGAACTATCCGTCCACGATGAACAAGAGAAGTTTGTTGCCTCTATTCATCCTCCCGTTGCTATTGCGCTTGCTAAAGCGTATGTAAGACCGGGTGGGAAAGTGGTAGAGCCATATGGGATTTACCATCATAATAAGATGGTAGGCTTTTTCAATCTGCATTATACACCAGGCAGTAACGATGACTACTGGCTGTTTCATTTTTTCATAGATAAAAGATTTCAAAGAAACGGTTTGGGCTCAAAAACGTTAAATGAATTAATCAGACATATAAAAAGTACTCATCCTTCTTGTAATCGCCTGAATTTAACGGTACATCCTGAAAATGAAGCAGGGAGGTCATTTTATTTAAAATTTGGATTTTCAGAAGACAATATTTTGACCTTTGATGAACCCACTTTCTCTATATCTATATAAATATAAGAAAAGGCACACGAATTAACTTGCGAATTCGTGTGCCCTTTCCTTTGGGATTTTACATTTTGTAGCTGAACTTGAGTTGAGCTCACTTTCACGTTCCCACCTTCTTTTCTGCATCTTCTGTTTTTCTTTTTTTCCGCATCCACGATAGGCGGACTATCGTGATCTCCCGCTCTTCAAAGATATTTCCTATTTTCGTAATGATAAAGGTTACCAGTGTTGCGAAGATGACTATGGAATAAAATCCAGCTCCAATGCCGATTCCGATTCCCCCAACGTAAAAAATCATCGCAGCTGAAGTCAGGCCTTTTACCCGCAACCCATCTTTCAGGATCACTCCTGCACCGAGGAATCCGAGTCCCGATACGATTTGAGCTGCCAGACGAAACGGGTCCATCACTTTTCCGCTATCCGGTTGACTGAGCATCTCCGCACCTTCGATGGAGACGATCGTGATCAATGTACATGCCACCGATACATACGTGTATGTTTTTAAACCAGCGGGCTTATTTTTCGATGTCCTGTCCCATCCGATGATGAATCCTAATACAGCACTGACCAAAATCCGGAAATAGATATCATGCTGCCAGAAGAATCCCGATACCTCATTCATGTAATGCGTCATTCCACCATCCTCCTTAAACTAAAAAGAGACCGCGCCACAAAACGAATGCTTGATTTCCCCACTAAATAGTGAAAAAACCATACAGTTCGCTTCATAGGTGATCTCCTCTACTCTTCCTACCAAGCTTCATTCCTCATAACATTCCTTTCATCATACACCAATCTTTGCTTCATTTCAATGATATATCTAAAAATTCTAAATTTTCAAGAATGACCATTGCCACCCCCAAGCGCTCATTGTATGATGGAGTTAGAAAGATTATATAGCGGGTAGAGATGAGGAGAACCCTGTGTCAATAGCGTGTACGATTATCGTGCACTCCATTGCCATGGGGTTCTTTTCATTTATACATAAATAACATTTTAAAGGAGGAAATGAAGTTGAAAAACAGATCGATTAGCAGGTTAGCCCTTCTTGCTTTAGGAATCGCAGGACTCTTATTACTTCATGCTCACAGCGCAAACGCGAAAGAAACCAACCCGCCTCTTGTCATCACGGAAATCGTCACCAAATCCGACGGTTCCGGACAGCCCTATGAGTACGTCGAAATCTATAATACGACCTCAGAAGCAATTAATCTACAAGATTACCAACTCCAATACTTCACGAGTAACTTCTCAAGCCCGGCCAACCGATGGCCCATCGAAGACAAGATCATCCAGCCGAAAGAATCCCTGGTACTCTGGTTAAAAAAATTCGCTTCTCCTGATGTACCGCTATGGGATTTCAACTCTAACTACGACATGTACCTTACTCCCGATGACGTATACGAAATCAAGCTGACGACTTCCGGTCAAGGACTGCATGACAGCAGCCTTCGCCAGGTAGGAATTGCAGATGCGGAGGACAATATTCTCAGTACTGCACTAATCAATGAGGGGGAAGTCGATGGTATTACAAACCGAAGCATCATTTATGAAGCAAACAGCTCACCGGCAATGACGAAGCTCCGCAACGGAGAACAACCAACTCCCGCCGTCGTTTTGACTGAACAGGTGGCGGGTCCTGCGACACCATCTAACCTGACTGCAACTCCCGCCAACCAATCGGTTACCCTTGAGTGGGAAGCTTCAGAAGATGCAGTTTCCTATACGATCTACCACTCTGATGGAACGACTTCTACGGACACGACCACTTCAATCATTGATGGATTGGAAAATGGTCATGCATATATCTTTCGGGTGTCAGCTGTCGACTCGGAAGGAAACGAATCCCCGGCAACAAAAGAAGTCCGGGTTGTCCCACAGGAGGTCGTGGACAGTGAAGCCCCTGCAACTCCAACCGGTCTTAAAGCAAATCCAGGAAACGATCATGTAAAATTGCTTTGGACCGCGAATACAGAAAGCGACCTTTCCGGGTATCGCGTCTACATTAATGGAACGCTTTACGGTACCATCGCTGCAGACAAAACAAGTATGATCGTATCCCCTCTGGAATTGAACAGGGAGTACTCTTTCGAAGTAACGGCACTCGATCAAGTGGGAAACGAATCGGAAGCTACAGAACCACTCCTCACAGGACCGACAGAAAACGTACCGACACCAAACCTGTTGATTACGGAATTGATTCCGAATACAGATAACTATGCAGGTTATGATGCATTTGAATACTTTGAGCTTTATAACAACAGCGCGGACCCGATCGATTTGAAAGGGTATCGGTTCGCTTCCTATAACTGGGATGAAGAAATCGGGGACACTCACATCTTAAAGCCTTGGGATACGGTGGTGATCTGGACCAGAAACACAGCCATCAACCCTATTTCCCTCGAAGCATTCAATTATAACTATTTCTATTCCTACGAAAGCAAGTATCTTCAAGAAGAGGATACGATCGTCCTCGGGGATATCGCCGGCCTGGTCAACGGTGGCAATACACTGACCGTTTATGACCCTGATGGACTCGAAGTCGTCAGAGCCGATTATTCAGCAGAGGACGTTTCTCTAAAACAAACCGTCACTTATACCTATCCAAAAGATAATACACGGACAATGGAAAAATTGGCAGCTGGCCAATATCCGACACCGGGATGGGTTGTTGAAGATCAAGCACCGGATCGCCCAGCATCAGATGAAGAATCACCGCAATCACCGACCGACCTTGAGGCAACTGCGGGCAACGGAGAAGCTGTCTTAAGCTGGGACGCTCCAACCGAAACGGATTTATACCGTTATCACATATACAAAGATGGCACACTTGAATACTCCATAGGTCCATCGCAGACATCATTTACGCTCTATTCGTTAGTTGGTAATCAAACGTACACGTTACAAGTAAGCACAGAGGATACATCAGGAAATGTATCGGAGAAATCAGCTCCTGTACTCGTAACGCCGGAACACCAGATCATCACCCAGCTGGAACGTTCTGAACATGAAAAGGATCCCGCCTACCAAGACTTGTGGGATATCAGTTCGGACGGCCCGGTGATCGCTGGTCTATCCCAAGGACTCGTTCCTCAAGGGTTGACCTATTATAATAAAAAAGACTGGTTGCTTACCGTTAGCTACGTCGATGATGGGATTCGGCCGGGTACCATTACCGTAACGGATCGCAGAACAGGGGAGCTGGTAAAGTCAGTTGTCCTCTATAATACAGACGGCACACCGTATACCGGTCATGCAGGCGGTGTTACCGTCAGTCGTGATCACGGCTGGGTAGCATCCGAGAATCACTTGTTCAGCTTCAATTTAAACGACCTGGTTCAAGCAGGGAATAACGGAGAAATCCAGTTCACAAAACAGATTCCATTACCGATCGAAGCCGCTTACACCGTTTATGATGAAGGCATTCTATGGGTCGGGGAATTCTATCAGGAAAGCTCCTATCCGACCGATCCATCGCATCATATTGAGAACAGGGACGGGGAAATGCACTACGCATGGATGATCGGCTATGATTTGGAACGAAACAACGACATGCTTAGTGAAGCGCATTGGAATGGCTTGCCTGACCACAATGCCGTGCCGGATTACGTTCTCTCGACGACAGGAAAAGTCCAGGGAGCCATCATGCAGAAGGCGGCAAGGAATGGCGTCACTCTTAGTACTTCCTATGGAAGAGCCAACGACAGCGTGCTGTACCGATATGAATACCCGTTAAAAGAAGACCCTCATGCCCATGTTACTGTTGAAGGAAAGCAAGTACCTCTATGGTTCCTTGATGGCCACACGGCAAAACCGCGTCAGAGTATCGAAGCCATTCCGATGCCGGAGGGAATTGTGGAAGTACAAAAAGAGCTCTACGTCGTGTTTGAATCCGGTGCAGATAAATACCGTTATACGACTACCTATCCCATGGACCAGATGATCAAAATCGATATGAAGAAGTTGATGAAGGATGATAAAGGTATCGAATAGCAGGAAAAAGGAAGCAGCGTTCATCTAACGGGTTCCGTTTAGGGAGGAAAGACCTTATATCACAACTGAATTGCATAGAAATAACAGTGCATTTAGCACTGTACTCAGACAGCGAAAAAACCCAGAATCATTAAGATCTGGGTTTTTTAAAAAATTCTTATTCCATTAAAGCCCCGTTTGTTTAAGTACAATAGTTCACAAATTTACTTTGCTAGGACTGGTCACACTCTTAACTCTTAATAATTTCGATAGTATCTTTGTTTAAGTCTGACTATTTTCAATGCAGACGACCATGCTGACTTACTATAACTTTTGTTTAGGGATAGAATCAAAGGAGAAAGAAGAGAATTGACCCCTGCTCAACAGCTTGGGCTCACAGATAAACAATTTACAATAAATGATATTTTATACTTTAAATAGAACACTCCTACTTTTCGGAGTGATTTTAAATTTAATAAACATACATGAGGAGGAGAATATGGGGAAATATAAATTATAATATATTTCACTCGGAGGATTTATAATGGAGAATGGAAAACAGATAAGGATAACATCAATGGAAATTACCCAACTTTGGGCACAATATTTGAATGATAGCGGAAGCATGTGTATTCTTACATATTTTTTAGAAAAGGCTGAGGATGCAGAGATTAAGCCTGTCATTGAATACGCTTTAGAACTCTCAAAAAAACATATAGAAAAACTGACTTCTATTTTTACTGAGGAAAAACATGCAATCCCTCATGGTTTTAAAATAGAGGAAGATGTCGATTTAAATGCTCCTAGATTATATTCCGACAATTATGTATTAAACTTTATTCATCAAATGTCAATGGTTGGGCTTACAACCTACTCAGCTAGTTTATCAGGGTCTACCAGAGCTGACATAACAGATTTCTATATGGAGTGCCTGTCTGAAACCGTGCAATTATTTAAAAAGTCGAAAGACCTGCTTTTGTCAAAAGGTCTTTATATAAGGTCTCCGTATTTGCCAAATTTGGAAAGAGCAGATTTTGTGAAAAAGCAGCGTTTTGTATGGGATATTATTGGTGAAAAAAGACCATTAATAGCATCTGAAATTTCCAATATATTTGCAAATGTTCAAAGAAATGCTTTAGGAGCAGCGACTCTAGCAGGATTTTGCCAGGTTGCTCAGGATAAACAAGTAAAACAATTCTTTGTCAGAGGGATTGAAATTGCCAAAAAGCACATTAAATTATTCGGGAAAAAATTTGAAGAAAGTTATCTTCCAGTTCCTACAACTTGGGCAACAGAAATCACGAATAGCACTGTTTATACTTTTTCGGATAAACTAATGATGTTCTTTACAACAGCCTTAATCGGGTTGAGTATTGGGTACTATGGAACAGGTGTTGCTCAAAGTCCCAGAGTGGATATAGGCATTATGTATAACAGATTGATGGTAGAAATCCAGCTATATTCTGAGGATGGCTCCAATATCATGATAAATAATAAATGGTTAGAACAGCCTCCAATAGCATCAGACAGAGATGAGTTAGCCAAAGCTAATCTAAATAGCTGATTTCAAAAGGGAGGTCATTTACCTTCCTTTTTTTCTAACAACAATCGTTAGTTAAAGGACATATGGGGTGAATTTTACGATGAAAAATAGATATAAATCCCCTTGGTCAGCTTTGTTATGGTCATTGTTTTACCTGGATTTGGTCAATTTTATAATGGTCAACTCTTTATTGGCTTTGTCTTAATGGTTTTGGAGGTTTTGATTAATTACAGTTCTAATCTAAATTTGGCAATATACCATACTTTCAGAGGAGAGTTGCAACAGGCACATCAGGTTGTTCATTACAATTGGGGATTGTTTTATCCTTCTTTATGAGGATATGGTATGTGGCAAGCATACAATCAAGCAATAAGTATAAACAACACACTGAGAGAAAAAGGAATAAGTGAACCTCTCAAAAAGGCTGATTTCACGGGAATGCTTTTCCGGTTGGTTGCAGGAATGGTTTTGGGTCTGCTTTACCAATTTATTTTTATTAGTCCAGTTTATACTGGTCTTGCAATTGGGGTAATTGGAGCGATTATTGGATATTTAGTGGAAAAGTGCATATATAAAATAATTGACAGACATTGATTTAGAACATTAATTGAACAATGACAGACTGCAGGAGCAAAGTCTCTTGCTTATTTGTTTAAACAAAATGATGCAATATAAATGTAAAATGGCTTGGAAGACTCCATGCCATTTTTGTGATTTAGATTGTAAAATCATAGGTACAAATATTGTTATTTGCGTTATGATTTTATTTGCAAATTATAATTTTGCACCTCAAAAGTAAATCCGTTATCAATATAGAATGTTTTTAATTTTTCTTGTTCAACTAATGCTGCCCTTTAACGGAATAATGAAAAGAGCTGGAGATCATGCGCGATCTTCAGCTATTGCCCCCGTTAGTTTAAGTGTAATAACTCACAATTTATAATTATTGTTTTATATTGAAGTCTTGCTTTAACAATGAATACATATATAAATCATCAAATTTACCGCAGGTAAACTCATAATTTCTCAAAAGTCCTTCTCTAATAAACCCCTGTTTTTCAGCTAATTTTTGTGACTGTTTATTAGGAGGTTCTATTAACGCTTCTATCCGTTGTAAATTCATCTGTTCAAATCCATATCTAATAACAGCTTCAAAAGCCTCACTTGCTATTCCTTTCCCCCAGTGTTCTCCACTTAACTCAACACCAATTTCAGAACGATAATGCTGTGAAACCAAGTTAAGAAATCCACAACTACCAATTACCTCCCCTTGATCCTTCAACGTAATCCCCCATCTTATTCCCGTTCTCTTTTCGAATATTGATTTATACCACGAAATCTCATCCAATGCGTCATCAATGGACTTAAATGGTTCTAAACCAACGTACTTCATTACGTCTTTATCAGACAAATACTTTAGAAGACTGTTTGCATCATCTTGTGTTACTTGTCTTAAAATCAACCTATTAGTTTCAAGTATAGGAAATGCACTTACTTCTACCACAATAAACCTCTCCCTAAATATTATTCATTTTCAGTAGTACCCCACGCCATTACTGGGATATAAGAGGAACATCACTGTTCTTCAAGTAAACTGCCCGCTAATCGAATATCCATTATTTACAATAATATCACATAAATCCTTACAATAGAGTTCCTATGAGTAATTACTCAGCTGTAATAGAATGTGAATTAACAAGTATTTCAGCATGTAAATTGGCAATGTGTTTATTGTTTGCACAATTATTATTTACCCCTTGCTGATTGTGCTTCTAATTGGTGTGCTAATCGGAAAATTGGATATAAACATTAATATAACAATGAATAAAGCAGGTCTAATTCCTATTTCGAGTTAGCCTGCCATTTTGATGCTATTGTTAATTTCCTCTCCCAAAACGGAACCCCTTACGTCCATTTACCGCTTGCTTCTCTTATATCATTTTTTCCGATAACAATTCTTTGACCGAAGGCAACACATAATCCGGTGTCCAAACCGTCCTCCTCAAGTCCTCCTCGGTTGTGACCCCACTAAGCACGAGTACTGTTTTCATACCGGCTTCGATGCCCATCCGGATATCCGTCTCAAGGCGATCACCGATCATGACACACTCTTCCGGCTTTAGTTCTAATATTTTCAATGCTGCCTTAATGGTCAGAATTGATGGCTTTCCAATCTGTACATCAATCTTTTTCCCGACAACCGCTTCCACTGCCCCAATCATTCCGGCACAGTCCGGAACATCTCCAACCTCTACTGGACAGGTTCTGTCCGGATTGGTCGCAATCATCTTCGCACCAAGCTTGATCGACTGGTAGGCAAAGTTCAAATGGTTGTAATGAAAATCCCGGTCCCATGACAGCACGACGACATCGACCTCCGCTGGTGCCATTCCTTCCCTGAATCCAGCAAGTGTTAGCTCATCCTTGATCGGCTGTTCACCAATCACGTACAATGTGGCATCCGGATGGTGCCCTCGCAAATAGTCAATCAACGTAAGCGTCGGATTCAAAATGTTCTCCAGGCTTGCCTTGATATTGAAGCCGTTCAACTTTTCCACATAACGCTGACGCGATTCAATCGTCTTATTTGTAAGGAACAGCACCTTCTTCCCTTCATCGAGAAGAGAGTTGATGATGGTGTCTGCTCCTTCTATTAATTGCTTACCAAGATACACGGTGCCATCCAAGTCAAAAATATATCCTTTTAGATTTTTCATAGGTACCCTCCATCCAATAAGAAAAGCGCAAGCGCCTTGTTCAGACCCGACAAGCGTTGGAGGGCCGACCGGTGAAGTCGTTCTTTGACTCCACCCGTCGGACCGAAACGTCTCGAGGGGCTAGGCGCTGGAGCTGGCCAATTCTCAAATTCAAGTTAGACTTTCTTAATAAAAAATTCCTTGAGCATGACGATTTCTCCAATTGAACAATTGGATGTCGCCATACCCAAGGAATCTCCTGATCTTTATCCTTGTATCTCTTCATTTATACTCGCTTTGTCATTAGATCTTCGCCGATGATGACCTTTGAAGTGCCTAGCTTTGCCACCTCTTCTTCATACGGTTCTTTGTCAGATAAGTGGACGAGAACGATTTTCTCGATCTTATCCATGTCATACTTCTCTACAACTTCAACGAGACTGCTGTGGTTCCCTGACACTTTACGGGCAGAAGTCGCTTCATGGATTAACATATCTATATGGTCATATCGTCCGATTCGTGCATTGATTTCCGTATCGCTCGAATAAACGACAACTCGACCGGCACATCGCACTTCCAGCCCGACAGTAGGAACAGAATGAAATGCCTTAAAGCAGGAAAACATCATTCCACCGCCAGACAAAAGTTCATTTTCATGATCACCATCAAATGTTTCAATCTTAATGGAAAAGGCAATCGGCCAATGGTCTGCTTCCATCGTCGCCAGCCATTCCTGAAGCTTTTTCTCATTGCGATAATCGCACAGAATCCTTAAAGGCTTTTTCCTGTCTTCCAGCCACATCCCCCATAGCAAGGATGGTAAGCCATAAATATGGTCAATGTGAAAATGGGTGAACACGACTGCATCGAGCTCCCCTAAATCTACCTGAAGTTGCTTCAGCTTCCTGCAAGGATTGCCGCTGACATCGACCAGCACATGATAGTCACCATTCGAGAAACAGATTGATGTATTGTCGCGTTCGGAACCAGGATACGCACTTCCCGTTCCTAAAAAATGAATGTCCATCTCATCACCACCTATTTAATTCCTGAGTGCATGAAACTTGATACGAATTGTTTTTGAAAAAGGAAGAAGGCAATCACCAAAGGCATGATGACCATTACCGTACCTGCAGCAACCATCCCCCACTGTGCCCCTGTTTCATATGATTGGGCAAATAACGCAAGTCCGACGGTCAACGGTCTGGACTCCACAGAATCCGTGATAATCAACGGCCACATGAAGTTGCTCCAATGATGGCTGACCGATACAAGGGCAAATGCAATATAGGTCGGTTTCGCCGATGGAATGTAGACATGCCACAGGGTTTGATACCATTTACATCCGTCCATTCTTGACGCTTCATCAAGATCGTACGGGACCTGCTTGAACGTCTGGCGCATCAGGAATACCCCGAATGCAGAAGCCCAATACGGCATCATGACGGCAAGCTTTGTATTGACGAGCCCGAGTTGGCTGATCACCTGATAGTTCGGGAACAACAGGATTTCAGGCTGAATCATCAGCTGCAGCAAGAACAAGATGAACAGTACATTCTTTCCTGTGAAATTCACCCGTGCAAAAGCATATGCCGCAAGCGTAACGGTGACCAACTGAACAATCAACACGCCAAATACAATCACAAACGTATTGAAATAGTATTGTAGAAATGGTGCAGTCTCCCATGCTTTGACATAGTTTTCAAACGTTGGATTCGAGACCCAGAACGGAAAGCCACCGTTGATCACTTGATTCCCGGGAGAGAAAGAGGTGATGATGACCCAAAGGAGGGGGATGAATGAAATAATCCCTAAAACAATAATGATGCCATAGTTCAATTTTTTCATCGAATCTTCCCCTCCTTAATAATGGATTTTCCTATCAAGGTACAAATAGTTGAATGCTGTGATACCCAGCATGATGACGATCAGAATCACGGTCAGCACTGCTGCTTTGCCAAGATCCCAATTCGTGAATGCCGCTTCATAGATATGGTAGAGTAATAGATTGCTGGCATTATCCGGACCACCCTTGGTCATGATGTACAGGTGGTCGACATTCTTGAATGAATTCGTAATCGCCACGATCATAACGAACAGCGTCGTCGGCATCAGCAGAGGGAACGTGATATGGCGGAACATCTGGAACGGTTTCGCCCCTTCCATCTCAGCCGCTTCGTAAACGTCTCTAGGTAAATTTTGCAAACCTGCTAGATAAAAAATCATAAAGAAACCCGCATCTTTCCATATGATCATGATAATCATCGCGATCATGACGGTACCCGGATCCCCCAACCAGTTCGTATCGCCCCGACCAAACATCTGAAGAAAGTTATCTAGCAATCCATACTGAGGGGTGTAAATGAAAAGCCAAATATTCGCTACTGCAATCAACGGAACGATCGTCGGATAGAAAAAGGATGTACGAAGCAAAGAGCTTCCGGCCATTTTCTTATTCAACCAGATGGCAAGATACATCGCCAGGAACAAACTCGTTGGCACAGTCCCAATCATGAAGAGGAGGTTATTCAGGATGACCTTCCTGAATATCTCATCCTCCAAAACTCCTTTATACTGTTCCAACCCGGAAAATTGCAACCTGGTCATCGGCCCACTGTAGAAGCTTAACTGGATCGACTTGAGTGTCGGGTAAAACGTAAACAAAGTTAAAAATATGAAAGAAGGAAACAGTAACCCGTAGGCGAACAGATTATTCCTTGCCCCGGAACTGAATTTTCTTTGCTTCGTTGTAATCATCTCAATCCCACCTTTCTTGTGAAAAGAGAGCCCAAGTCAGCACAATGTCCACTTGAGCCTCACTCCCTTCATTCTTCCGCTGCAACCTTATTCCTGAAAAGGCTCCAACACTTTTTCTGCTTTCTTCTGTGCATTATCCAATCCTTCGTCAACCGGGCTTTGACCCGTTAAGATCGATTGAATATGGTCATTGAAGATTTTCTGCACCTCACCATTTTGGTAGGTTGCTAATTCACTTTCTGCATATTCTAGCTGCTCGCGAGCAACCAGTGCAGGAGGGAATTCCTCTACATACTTCTTCAACAAGTCCGTCTCATAAGCAGATTCACTAGTGGCTACATATCCAGTATCTATTGACCACTGGGCAACACGCTCAGGTTCTGTAAGAAACTTCATGAACTTAATGGCCGCTTCCTTATTCGCTTTTGGAAGATCTTTGAACAAGTAGATGTTTCCTCCTCCAGTAGGGGAACCATACTCACTGTTCGCCGGCAGGAAGGACACACCGAAATCAAAATCCGCATTGTTCTTCACATTAGTCAGGTTACCTGTTGTATGGTACATCATCGCGGTTTTTCCACTGAGGAAGTCAGAAGGAACCGTCGCCCATTCAATGACACCCTCCGGCATGATTTTATGTTCTTTCCCAAGGGATAACCAGAATTCCATTGCTTCTTTTGAGTATGGTGCATTGAAATGCACTTCCTTTCCATCTTCAGACATGATGTTGTCTCCAGTCTGAAGCGCTAAAGCCTGGAACATCCAGTACTGGTAACCGGTACTCGGAATTTCAAGTCCCCACTGGTCCTTGCCGTCATTTTTCGTCAACTTCTTTCCGTACTCCACCAGCTGATCCCAGTTTTCAGGTGGAGCTTCTGGATCCAGTCCAGCTTCTTTGAACGCGTCCTTGTTGTAGTATAGGACGATCGTGCTGCGCTGGAATGGCAAGCTGTACACTTTATCATCTATGGAAGAGTTCGCCATGAATCCATCATAGAAATCATCCAAATACTTTTGATCAAACAACGGCGTCAATTCCTCAATCAGATCATTCTCAAGCAATGTAAACAGGTCGATCGTGAATAAGACAGCAAGCTCTGGTGAATTTCCTCCCTGGGCCGATGCCATTACCTGTGTCATCGTTTCAGCATAACTGCCACCATATTTCGCATTCACCTTGATGTCAGGATTCTCTTTTTCAAAATCCGCCACAAACCCATCAACGATCTTCGCTACATCCCCACCAACCGCAACCGGAAACCAGAAATCGATTTCAGTCGTTTCATCCTCCCCGGTTTCACTGCTGCTGCATCCGGCAAGCACAACCATCAACACTAAAACGAATGATAAAACCTTGATTTTCATGCCAATTCCTCCCCTTTTTTCATAAAAAAACCCATGAACAATAAACTGCATCACAAATAAGTGTCATGCATTTCATTGGTCACAGGGATTCTCCGCATCTCTACCCTTAGACGATAACCTGTCTAATATATATGTCTGATTATTCACAATAATACAATATTAACTAAAACTTGGCAATGACATTTCATTTTTTTTACATAATATTAATGAAGGAAAATATTTGATAAATCCACAATACTCACTAAGGTGTAATTCATAATCATTTACATTTAGATATACTATCCACTGCCACATTATGTATGGGATGTATAGGAAAACACAAGTGGTTAAAAAAAATATTATATCTCACCATTGAAAAGCATCCCTCACCACCATGTAGGCCGTACAAAACCATTGAGATATTATCTTCTCTTCATAAAAAAGAGGCACTTTCCTATTAACGAAAAGTACCCGATTGCGAAAAACATTCACCTTTTGAAAAAAAGAAATAAAATGAGGAAAATGATTAGTCCAATAAATAAAAGATAACCCATCCCCATGCTGTATACGAAATAAACTTTAACGTGGAGGATGATCCGGATGATATGAAAGATAAGGATGCAAAAGAGCAATAAAATGACGATATTCACATGTCTATCTCTATTCCGATACATAGAATCAGCCCCAATCCAGAGCTTAGTACAAAATGGAACTTGTACCATGAGTCTTTTTATATACCTATTTTGCTTACGTCCTTTTTATTCATGGACTCTCCTCTGTCACTTACTTTGTTCGGTAGCCTTCTCATTATTTCCTACAATCCAAGCCAATGCCAAAACGGCACCTGTTACTGGGACAAAGGGACAAGTCCCTCAATCATTTAACCCCTTACCATCAAGAATATGCTCCATATATTTTTCAACTCTTGACGTACGGGTTTTGGATTGTTTTGCTTGAGAAAAATAAAGAATGTATGCTCTTTGTCGCCCCGGCGTCAATGCTTCAAAAGCCGTTTTCAAATCAGGGACTTCCTCGAATTTAGTTTGAAGTTCTTCAGGGATGGTGTATTCTTCCGTCTTTTTTAATTCCACTTCCAAACCAGCTTTTTCCACTTCAAGGGCTTCTTGGATATAGTCTTTCACGATGCTTTCCATTTCAATGATCTCTTGTAAATTAGTGAACCGGATTTGGCGTGCAGCCTGCACATTCTCAGTTTGTTGGATGAGAATCCCGTGGGTATCCTTTAGCAAGGCACCTTTGTGAAACAGAAGCGCGCAATAGTCTTTAAATCCATGAATTAACACGATGTTTTTACCCTCTAACGTGTAACATGGATGCATCCACTTAATTTCTTCGTCCATCTCCTCAAAATTAAGAATGATGCTTCTCAGCTTCTCATATTCTTCCTTCCACTTCTTGGTTTTTTTTATAAATCCATCAACCTTACGATTCGGCCTTATCACCATGGAACACTCCTTTTCATATGTACTCTAAGTGTTATCTATTTACGCCAAAAGTCCGTGTATTCTGCTTTATCCTGAATATTATATGTGATCATATCCTCAAGCAATTCGTAATTCACCTGGTCTTTCCACGGAATGCGAAACAAGCCTTTGGTGGCACTGTAGCCGGCTTGTTCAATGGCACCGGCAAAATGCGTCATGGTTACTTCTTCAGGTGCAACGCTTACATGATGCTTCGCTGTTGAGATACCGATGATAAATGTGCCGTGATCGGTAAACATAGGGGTATTCCATTTGATATGTGGTTCCAATTGCGGGAATTTGGTCGCAACACACGTCAGGATTTCCTCCATTCGATTGCGGTGGTCGGGATTATCGATACCAGCTAAATAGGTTGAAAAAACGTCCATTCTATCTCCTCCTAAAAATTATTATCATGGTCGTTCAGAGTAAATCACACCTATCTTCAACTATATATTTAACAACCTGGATAGTCAAAATGGCTTAACCGTCTCTTTACCCATGTACCTGTCTATGGTTTCGTAAAACCGTGATAAACCCTTCCAAAATGTCATGAGAGATCGAGAACCCTTTACGCTGATAGAATTCCAACGCCTCTTGATTACCATTCGATGTAAAGACAAAATAATCCTCGATATCCTCAAATTTTTTCAACCAATCCATAGACATCGTAAAAAGCTTGGATCCAATACCAAATTGTCGATACCCCACTTTAATATAAAATTGGGATAGACAACCTACGTTCTCTTTCTTAACCGATAAGAGATCGAAAAACGTGGCAAAATCATTCGAATACGTTTCTTTAGATGAAATGTTGGTATACACATAGGCGACGATTTCGTCATGTTTATGGGGAACTTTCACCACCACTATGTAATTGTGTGAGGCACTTTTAATCGATGGCTGTCTGGCTAACCCGAGTCTGGAATAAATTCATGCTACTACATTACATTTTAGCTTGAACTACGTTTGTAAGGAAAGACTTTACTCTTCCTTCTACATCACAAATTTGAAGCATAAGGTACCTTCCAGTATTTTTAAAATATTGATTTAATAGCAGTACTTTTGATTACTTTAGTTTCTTTCCTTTGGATAGTATTCATTTTAACGATGAGTTAGAAAAGAACACACTCATTGACATTTAATAAACCATTAAATAAAATGTTTATTATATAATAAACAAATCATCAATATGTTTGTTATTATACCTTAACAAATGGCTCTTAGTTGTTTTCTAATTAATGATGATTCATACATGATAGTTTTTTGATCAACAAATTGATTCGAAAATAACGGAAAAAGGGAATTTAATTCGCTTATTTTACGAAAATGATAGGAAGTGTTTATAACAATGGAACTATCCAATATGTTTTGGGGTGCCTCTTTGGAAGATCTGAAAAGAGGATATATTGAAGAAAGAGATTCATTTGCGTGCTTACTGTGTGGGGAAAGAATAGAAAAAGGGATTGTTTATCCTTACGAAAATAAATTTTACGAAGCTGAAAAATATATGCGTGCCCATATAGAAAACTCACACATCTCCGTATTTGAATATTTAATGGGAATGGACAAAAAGCTTACGGGCCTTACTAATCATCAAAAAAGTCTTTTATCCCTTTTTTATCGAGGGAAAAATGACAAAGAAATCCAAGAGAAATTAGGTATCGGAAGTGCCTCTACTATTCGTCATCATCGGTTTGCTTTAAAAGAAAAGGAACGTCAGGCAAAGACCTTTTTAGCTATGATGGAATTACTTAAAGAAAAAGATGAAAATGCCCCGACTTTTGTACCGGTGCATAAAACAGCCACAATGGTAGATGAAAGGTATAACATTACCCAAGATGAACAAGAGCAAATCGTTAAACAATTTTTCTCTGAAGGGTTATTGACTAAATTTCCTCCAAAGGAAAAACAAAGGTTGGTAATCCTTCGAGAAATTTCAAATCATTTAACAAAGGACACTATGTATGATGAACAAGAGTTAAATCAAATATTAAAAGGCTTTTATGATGATTATGTTTTAATTAGAAGATATCTAATTGAATACGGATTCTTAGACCGTAAATCCGATGGAAGCAAGTATTGGTTGAAAAAGTAAAGGGAAAACAGGAGGTAAAAACATGGATCGTAAAAAAGAGTTAAAACAACAATACAAAGAAACATCCGTTGAAGCAGGTATTTACCAAATCATGAATAAGATGAACAATAAAATATATATTGGAAGTACGAAAAACCTTAAAACTCTCAACGGAATAAAATTCATGCTTGAAACAAATGAATTTACCACCAATAAAGAGTTACAAAAAGAATGGAACCAGTTTGGTAAAGATGCTTTTACATTTGATATAGTTGAAAAATTAAAAAAGA
This sequence comes from Bacillota bacterium, assembly GCA_051750565.1. GTDB lineage: Bacteria > Bacillota > Bacilli > Bacillales > Bacillaceae_B > Rossellomorea. The sequence continues at coordinate 601,760 of JBNJJV010000003.1, forward strand.
ATGATGACCCTTATTTTACTGAGAAAGAAGCTTTAGCTGAACTAGAAGAAAAGTGGTTAGAAAAGTTGCAACCTTATAGAGAACGAGGCTATAACCAAACTTAGCCTATAATAAGGGGAACTAAATCTCGTAATCAATTTGCTTAAAAAAAATAACACAAAGGTGGTTGGTTACTATAACCAACCACTTTTGTGTCAAACGTCAGACAAGGTATGCCTCTTGCCGGTCTACTTAAACAAATCCATCAGCAGATCCCAAAATCCTTTTTTATTCTTGGGTTCTGCTTTCTTCGTTTCCTGTTCTTCTTTTTCAATGCTTTCCGTCTTGATCACAAATTGCACGGAAGAGACCTTTTCGTTTTTGGAGGAAACGAAGGATACAGGCTTGAAATCAGACTTATCGTATTCAGCCATCATCTTATTGATTTCCTCTTGCATTTTGTCAGGGAGGTTTTTTGTTTCCTGATGCAATTCACTTGTTCCTTCGTGAAGCTCTGCGACTCCACCTTGTAATTCGTTCGTTCCCCCAGCCAGTTCAGCGATGCCGGAATGAAGCTGGTTATAGGATGAGGATAACCGACCCACGCCTTCTGTATAGCTGACCACCCCCGAGTGGAACTCGCCGTAATTGGCAGACAGTTCACCAAGTCCTTTTTGCAGCTGAGCGAACCCGCTCATGTCCGTATCCTTCAATGATGCAGACAGATTATTCGAGATGGAAGTCAGCTGTCCGCTCATCTCGTTGACGGAACCACTCACCTGATTCAAGGTCGGTTCCACGGCAGCGAAAGCTTCTTTGACGCTTGCATACGTTCCCTTCACTTTTTGCGCGGCTTTATGGGACTCCACCAGTTTATCCACTACCTGGCGATCCGCCCCGCTTTCATATAATGCGGCAATCTCTTCTTCCGTAAGCTCGGAAGCTGGTATTCCCGCCATCGCACCGTCCAATGCGGCATAGGCCTCTGAATAGTTCTTCTGCAGGGTCGATAATCCATTCGCAGCTTGCGTCAGGCCATCCGCCAGTTGCGTGAGACCGCCCGGCAGCTCATTCAGTGCGGACAAATCCATTTCAGCAGGGTTCGCGGCCAGTGACTGATTGATGGTCCTCAACGCATCACCAATGGAATTGGAGGCTGCAACAATTTGAGATGAAGAGCCGTTTAGTTCACTGATGCCATTTTTATATTGAGCCGAGCCATCACGCAAGCTTGCTGCCCCGCCGTTCAATTGGGACACACCACTTTTCAGGTCGGCCACCCCGGCGTTTAATTTCCCGATGGCACTCGACAGCTCCGACATGTCATCGGTCATATTTTCCGTTCCCGTCGTATCAATCGGAAGCGTGGACGGGACGGCGGCGATTTCGACTCCCTTGAATTCGAAGTCCTCGACATCTGCTTCCACACTTAGCTTCTTCTCTTTTCCAGGCATGACGGTGAATGTGACCTGCTTATTCTTCCCTGCACTCGCCACCATGCCGTCTGCCGCTTCGATGTTCTCATACGTATTCGGCAGGTTCAGGGAAACCTGCAATAAATAATTCTCATAAAATACAGTACCTGCATTCTTATTTTCAGCAGTATCGATGTTGATTTCGAGGTGTCCACTTTTACCTGCAAGTTGTGATGGATCGATTTTCTTCCCATCCAAGCTATACGATACCGTCACATCCCATGGTAACTTTGTATCTTCTTTCATGTTTCCTTGATATGTGAACTTTCCTTCTGGGGCATCCATTTCAATCTTCTGCCCCTCCAGCTCAAGCTTCTTCAGATCCGTTAGATTCTTGACGCTGCTGAATTCCCCGTAATCGAGGATCTTTCCGGCACGAGCTACGTCCAAGGTATTCACAACATAGATAGAATCCAGGTCTCCAGCTGCGTCCAATGTCGCGTACACGACTTCATCCTTCGAAGTGACCTTTCCTTCCGTTGCCGCTTGGGCTGGTACACTAAGAAATGAAGGCAAGAATAGCATCAATGCGAGTGCAGAATAACGTAATTGTTTTTTTCTCATCATCATTTCTCCTCATAATAATTTGCTTTATAGGTTGTTTTCTTAATGACTTTATCGAATACCAAGAGCATCGCCGGCAGGACAAGCAAGACCATGATAAAGGCTAGCAGCGCCCCCCTGCCCATCAGTAGACCGATGGATCCAACGATCGGATTGGAAGAGGTGATCCACAAAATAAAGCCGACACTGGAAAGAATCGCTGCCGAAATGGAAATCGAGAATGTCTTTTCATCCAGGGTTCTCACCATTGCTTCTTTGGCAGGCATTTCCTTACGATAATGAGTATAAGCCTCTGTGAATAAAATCCCATAATCCACCGTCGCGGCAAGTTGTACCGTGCTGATGATCAAATATCCGACAAACACGAGGGGGGTATTCGTGAAGTATGGAATCGATAGGTTGATCCAGACGGCTGCTTCAATCGTGATGAGGAGCACCACCGGAATCGTAATCGATTTAAAGCTGAACAGAAGCACAAGGGCAATCGTCACGACCGTCAGCACATTCACGACGACGTTATCCTTGTTGACGGTATTCTTGATATCATAAAGCGTCACGCTTTCCCCAAGCGCAAGAGCTTCGTCACCGTAATAATCCGCCGCCTCTTTTTCCACCTTCTCTACAATCGAAAAAGGAACCTCCCCTTCCGTACCCTGACTCGTGTTAATGACGATCCGGCTGTAGTTTTCAGAGTAGAATTCATCTGTGATCGATTTGTCCAGATAGTCAGGAGGGATCTCTGCACCAACCTGGTTCACATACGCGATAACCCCTGTCACATAATCGAGTGCCTCGATATCCTTGACGAGCTCCTCTTCTTTTGCCACATCTCCTTTAGGTACTAAAAGAACGATCGGCGTCGTTTCACCAAATGCCTCTTCCACCTTCTTGAAGTCACTCCCGACGCGGGTGTTTTCCGGCTGTTCTCCCGTCCCGTAAATGAATGAAGTATTCGTTTGCCCCAGGAAGGCAGGAACAAGAATAGCAAATACAAAGATCAGGCTCGGAACCTTCAGTTTCAATACTTTATTTCCGATACCGGTGAAGCTCGGAACAAAACTCTTATGCTTCGTCTTATCCATCCATTTATAAAAAACAAGCGTCAGTGCAGGCAGGAACACCATTACACTGATAAAGCTCAGGACGATCCCCTTCACCAGGTTCACCCCGAGATCCGATCCGATCTGAAACTCCATGAACGTAAGGGCGATAAATCCGAAGAACGTCGTTGCCGCACTTGCCGTGATCGCAGGGAACGACTTCTTCATCGCCAGCTTCATCGCTTCTTCTGGATCATCCGTCTCTTTCCGGTAATCTGAAAAGCTATGAAGCAGGAACACCGCATAATCCAGCGACACCGCCAGCTGCAGGATCGGCGCAACCGACTGAGTGACGAAGGAAACCTCCCCCAGGAAGATATTCGTTCCCAGGTTGATCAGAACCGACACCCCGATCGCCATCAAAAAAAACAGTGGTTCGATCCAGGAAGTCGTCGAGATGACGAGGATCAATATAATGAGGGGTACCAGTAACATCCCTGCATACATCGATTCACTTCCGGCCATTTTCTGAGAACTTGCCGTATTCGCCGCCTCACCGGCAATCGCACCATCACTACCAATCAGCTCATAGATTTCATCGGTGATCCGGACCTCATCCCCGGTGCGGACACTGATGGAAAACAGCGCATTCTGATCTTTATAGTAATTCTCGACTGTCTCCTTGTCTGCCACTTCCAAAGGCGTCTTCAGATCGACCATATCATCCAGCCACATCACGTCCGTTACCCCGTCTATGGCTTCCAACTTTTCTTTATACGCGAGTGCCTCCTGTATCGTCACACCTGTCACCATGACCCGCGTATCGGGAACGGCACCCGTGAACTCCTTTTCCATGATGTCCATGGCCTGAGTAGACTGGGCATCATCAGGCAAATAATCGACCATATTATAATTGACCTTCACAAAAAATTGCGCTACCGTTGACAGCACCGTCACCAGCATAAACGCAACCAGAACAGCTTTCTTATGCTTTATGATCCAAGATGCAATATTTATCATCTTTCATCCTCTCTTGTCTCTTTCACATTTTCACATTATCATTATAATAAACACCGTGTTGGATATTCAACGGACAGTTGTATAAGGAATGTTCAATACTCAACACATCACTCACGTGTGTTGGATAACTCAGAAAAAGCAGGAAAGGAACGTTGACTTTGAATACAAAAATGGACCGACGAAAAAAATATACACGCATGGTTTTAAAAGACAGCCTCTTGAAACTACTGCAGGATAAATCAATCTCAAGCATCACCATCAAAGAAATCTGCGAAACGGCAGACATCAACCGATCCACCTATTATGCCCACTACTCAAACCAATACGAACTGCTCGAAGCAATCGAAGAAGAATTCATCGAGGACCTGACTATCACACTGGGTAAGTATAACTTCTCAAAAGAAGAAGAAGCCCTGCAAATGACCGAAAAGCTATTCGAATACATCGCCGACAAAAGCGACATCTGCGAGGCACTTCTCAGCGAGAATACCGATATGTACTTTCTAAAAAAAGGAATGATCATCACCCATGAATTCATCTTCAAAAACTGGATCACCGAAAGCCGGATGGATCAAGAAACTTACGAGTACATCAATATGTTTATGGTGAGCGGAAGTATTCATGTCATCAAAAATTGGGTGGAAAACGGGATGAATAAGACGCCTGGGGAGATGGCGGGGATATTGCATCGATTTATTAATCGCGGGTTGTCGGGGGTGAGGTAGGGATTTTGCTAGCAATCCACATCTTGTAAATATGTTTCTCTCATATATTCCAGAGCATAAAAAAAAGCTTGTAGAAATACTCAGTATCTCTCTACAAGCTCTATCATCTACCTACTTGTCATACTCTTCATTCTCATACGTGCCATATTGACCATTCTCCGTATCAATGACTCCGCTCGTATAAGAATCCATGATCTGCTGGCTCACCTGCTCGTTTGCCTGCTCGTCATACGTGAACTGCTCTTTCGGATCCCTCTTCTTCATGTCGATTCCCCCTTATAATAAGTAATCTATTCCCTTATATTGTTTGAAAATTGGCTACAGATATGAGTGGAAATATATAGTATGATAAAGGTAGGGAGGGGATAACAATGAGTTTAAAATATCAGAACATATTAGTAGCTGTCGATGGATCCAAAGAAGCAGAATGGGCGTTCAAAAAAGGGATTGCCATCGCAAAACGGAATGACGCTATTCTTTCATTAATACACGTGATCGATACCCGTTCCTTCGCGGCAATCGAATCCTATGATCGTACAGTAGGAGAAAGAGCTATCAAGTATGCTGAAGAATTGTTAGATGAGTACAAAGCAGAAGCTGCAGAAGCAGGGTTAACAAAAGTGAAAACCTATGTCGAGTACGGCTCCCCGAAAGTGATCATCCCCAGAGAAGCAACGAAGAACGTCAAAGCAGACCTTGTCATATGCGGCGCAACCGGTCTCAACGCCGTCGAACGATTCCTCATCGGAAGTGTGTCAGAGCATATCACACGGGCAGCTCACTGTGATGTACTTGTTGTTCGTACGGAAGAATCAGAAGAGTAATTTCATAAAAATCAAAAGAGCCCTTGAATGTAGATTGACTCTACGTTCAAGGGCTCTTTTTAAGGATATGAAAAGTAAAACTCTGCAAAGTTGATTGGAGCGGAAGGTGCTCGACTCCTGCGGGAATTGCGGGAAAGTTGAGACCCCGCAGGGCAAAGCCCGAGGAGGCTCAACTCACGCCCCGCGGAAAGCGAGCACCTGTAGCGGAAATCAACCACTACTCGCTTATGGCAGAAAGCTTTAATAACAGCCTTCTTTTACACAGAGTGAGTTACATAGGAGGCCAAATGAGCTTTCCCCTTCTCAATCTGCACCTTCACTTGCTCAAATCCCGTACCACCATAAGACTTTCTTCTTTCAACCGCCGAATACGGAGTCAAAATCGAATAAATATCTTCTTCAATCAATGAAGAAAACTCACCGTACTCCTCCAATGAAATATCTTTCAGGTAGCAGCCTTTTTCAATACAATGAAGAACAAGCTTCCCGACGATTTCATGGGCTTGTCTGAACGGAATCCCTTTCGTCGCCAAGTAATCGGCAAGTTCCGTCGCATTGGAGAAATCATTCCCTACCGCTTCTTCCATTTGTTTCGTGTTCACTTTCATCGTAGAGATCATTCCAGTAAAGATTTTCAATGATCCCACCACTGTTTTAACGGTATCAAACATGCCTTCCTTGTCCTCCTGCATATCCTTGTTGTAAGCAAGAGGCAAACCTTTTAAAACGGTAAGTAGAGAAATGAGATTCCCATTCACTCTTCCTGTTTTCCCTCTGACAAGCTCAGCCATATCAGGGTTCTTCTTTTGCGGCATGATACTGCTTCCTGTCGTGAAGCTGTCATCAAGCTCGATAAATTGAAACTCTTCTGTGGACCAAAGGATCATCTCTTCCGCCAAACGTGAAAGATGGGTCATCATAATCGAGCTGTTGCTCAGGAATTCCAGGATGAAATCACGATCACTTACGGCGTCCAGACTGTTTTCGTAGCACGAGTTGAAACCAAGCAGTTCAGCTGAATATTCCCGATCGATCGGGAAAGTCGTACCTGCCAGCGCACCTGCACCCAATGGAGAAATATCGATTCTCTTAAGAGAGTCGATCAGTCGTTCCTTATCCCGATTAAGCATCCAGAAATAACACATAAGATGATGGGCGAAGGAAATCGGCTGGGCACGCTGAAGATGAGTATAACCAGGTATGATCGTTTCTACATTTTCTTCAGCCTGAAGGATGATGGCCTCCTGAAGATCCTCAACGAGTTCAACAATCTCCTCCACTCGTCTTTTTAGAAACAGATGCATGTCGGTCGCAATCTGGTCGTTTCGGCTTCTACCTGTATGAAGCTTACCGCCGACCTCACCGATTAAATCAATCAGCTGCTTCTCCAAATTCAAATGAATATCTTCATACTCGACAGAAAACTGAAGTTCATTCTTTTCAGCTTTTCCGTATAGCACATGAAGCCCGTCAAGGATTTGATCTGCTTCACCTACAGTGAGAATCCCGCATTTTTTCAACATCTTTACATGGGCGATGCTGCCTTCTATGTCCTCTAGAACGAGCTCTTGATCAAAGGAGATGGATGCGTTGAATTCATCCACCCATTCTTCCGGCTTCTTTGTAAAACGTCCTCCCCAGAGCTTGCTCATAGAGTCACTTTCTCCTTCTTTTCAGCATTGACCATTGCTGAAACCTTTGTCGGCAGTCCCCATAATTGAATGAATCCAACGGCAGCATCATGATCGAATTCATCGGCTTTTGTATAGGTTGCGAGCTTCTCATCATATAAGGAATTAGGTGATTTTCTTCCTTCCACAATGGCATGCCCCTTGAATAATTTCACACGTACGACACCATTCACATACACCTGTGTTTGATCAAGGAATGCTTTCAGTGCTTTATTCAGTGGTGAAAACCATAATCCTTCATAAATCAATTCCGTCATTTTCTTCTCGATTACAGGTTTATAATGAGCAAGCTCTTTCACAAGCGTGAGATCTTCCAGTTCCTTATGAGCTTTTAAAAGCGTGACGGCAGCTGGACACTCATACACTTCACGGGACTTGATCCCGACCAGGCGATTCTCCACATGATCGATACGTCCGACCCCATGCTTACCAGCGATGACATTCAGTTTAGAAATGATCTCATCAAGTGGGTATGCGACGTGATCCAATTCAACAGGTACTCCATGTGAGAATGTAATCTCAACTACATCAGCTTCGTCCGGTGACTTTTCAATACTGGACGTTAAATCATATGCATCCTCGGGAGGAGCAGCCCATGGATCTTCAAGTACACCACATTCATTGCTTCTTCCCCATAAGTTCTGGTCGATGCTGTAAGGGGAATCCAGATTGATGGGGATAGGGATCCCTTTAACCTTCGCATATTCAATCTCCTCTTCACGTGACCATTTCCATTCGCGAACCGGCGCAATCACTTCTAAAGAAGGATTCAATGCAGCGATGGATACTTCAAATCTCACTTGGTCATTTCCTTTTCCCGTACACCCATGGGCGACCGCCGTTGCATTTTCCTGTTCAGCGATTTCCACTAGTTTTTTGGCAATCAAAGGTCTTGATAGAGCAGATACCAGTGGATATTTCCCTTCGTATAGGGCGTGACTTTGTAAGGCAAGAAGGGCATATTCATTCGCAAATTCTTCTTTCGCATCGATTACATAGCTTTTTGAAGCTCCAACCTTCAACGCTTTTTCTTGAACGAAATCTAAATCCTTTCCTTCTCCCACATCCAGGCAACATGCAATCACTTCATATCCTTTTTCCTTTAACCATTGAACCGCAACCGATGTATCTAAACCACCTGAGTAGGCTAATACCACTTTTTTATTCATCCTTATCTCCTCCTGTTAATCTATATATATTGAATAATTATTCTTTAAGATGAATTTATATTAGCAGTTTATCAGAGAATCATCAATACTTATTCATGAATTTGTATAAATATTTTATAAACAAATTGTAAGATTGCCTTCGCACTGGGCTTGTCGGTTAATTTATTGTAGGATGAAAGTAGAATGAAACGTAAGGAGCATCCAGATAAATGAAGAACGAATTTTTCTCATATAATTCAAGGCTCGGAATCCATCTTCCCCGGCTCTTGAAGGATTGGCACTCTTATTCTTCGCAGGAACAGGAAAAGGTTCTTCTCGAATGGGAAAGGGTACGGGGCACGATACCTGATCGAATCCAGGAAATCGAAGGGGAGATCGACCGGCTACAAGGAGACTTGTGTCAGGAAGAGAACTTCGAGAGATCCTGCATGATCAATGGAGAGATTTCCGAAAGAGCTTCAGAGATCAATGATTTATGGCTCTGGTATCGGACCAATCCGGAAAAAACACAAAGGGGAATGATGTGAATACATCATTCCCCTTCGTTTATTGGCCATTTTTCTTTTCACGCAAATAGCGGTACTGATAATATTTTTCCGCAAAATCAGTGATTTTTCTGGAAAGCTGATAATTGGACCCTGCTCCGATGGCGATGCTGACAAGGGGAAGGCCGGACCACTTCTTCCCTTTGAACATCGTGATGGCCATTGCTTTAAGTGCCTGCTTCATGGACCCTTCCAGCCACGTGTAGTCTGTCAGCTGCTCCGATCCATCATAGAAGTAATTGGAATCCTTCTTATTTAAATCCTCCATCAGATCTTCCCAGGCAAGGGCGCGAAGCCTTGCCGGAAGGGTGGCTGCATGAAACACCTTCAGTGACGTCATCATTTCAAACGGGGTCTGAACATCAAATCCATAGGTGACGGCAATGAGTTGCACAGAACGAAGATTGATGACGAGCATGGCAGGCAGATCCGACCCCAATGCCACCAGGCCGCCGGTCCCCGTCACCCCTCCTTGTAATAGAGAGTAGATGCGATGACGTCCCGCATGTTGTTCCGCTATGTAATGAAGCTGATCAATCGTTAAATAATGAAGATCCTCGACCGTCTGAATGTCTTGATTAAAGGCTCGTGCCGTCACAAGGATGCGCTCACGGGCGTCATTTTGCATCTGTGAGCCTTGAATAAGAGAGTGCATGTGAAACAACCAGCCATCCAGGCGTTGGAAAAATTGGTCCTGAACATCTTCAGGAATGGATTCAAATGCGTAATCCAACCACTTCACATATGTATGCTCCAAATCATTCGCTTCGTATTCATATAATTCTTCTCTCCACGCTTTGATCGACTGCCATACCTGCTTATCTCGTTCTGACCAGTTCACTTCTCCCACTCCTTTTACATTCCTTAAATTACGTATAGTATACCATATATGGAGTGGACAATCTTTTGTTACGGGGGAAGTGTTTGTAATAGTCAGTAAATTACATTACTGAATGAAATGCTTGTGGGACAGCATAAAGAAAATTCGACATCGCGGCACGATTATTTGAAATGTCGCATAAAAAACCGATTACACGCACGATAATCGCTAATCCGGCATGATCCCCATTATATCTCGCATAATTTCTCATCGAAGGTGATCCAAACAAAAAATCCGCCACCTTATCCGCCATAATACCTCCATCCTAGATGCAATCCTACAAAAAAGTTATGAAATAGAGAAATTTTCACTATAAATTGGGCTATGACGGGTTTAACGAACTCATTTGAAGCCCTCACACCTTCAACCAGCATGATCCAATCCATTATATGACCCACTTTTTAGATATATGAACCGATTTCGGCCATTTATGATCCGGAATTCTGATATATGAACCGGTTTCGACAACTTATGATCCGGAATTCTGATAGATGATCCACTTTTCAATTTTATGATCCTTTTGTCGAAAAATCTCGGTTTCTACGACTAGAGACTAAAATATTTTTTAAGTTAATAAAACAGGACCACCATCAATTAAATGGTGATCCTGTACATTTATTAGATATTCCCTTTTTCCACTACATCACGTGCAATCATGACTTCTTCGTTTGTTGGAATGATCATGACTTTTACAGGTGAATGCGGGTAGTTAACGAATGCTTCTTTACCGCGGACCTTGTTGCGGGCCGGATCCCAGTATACGCCCATGAATTCCAGCCCTTGAAGGACTCTTTCACGGATAAGCGTACTGTTTTCACCGATACCTGCTGTGAAGATAATTGCGTCTACACCGTACATGCGGGATGCATATGAACCGATGTATTTATGGATACGGTTTGCGAACACTTCAAGAGCCAGTTCCGCACGCTCGTTACCTTCTGAAGCCTGTTGTTCGATATCACGTAAGTCACTTGAGAATCCGGATACACCAAGCATACCGGATTTCTTGTTCAGGATATTCAATACTTCATCAGCCGTTGATCCCGTTTTCTCCATTATGAACGGGATAAGGGCAGGGTCAATATTACCTGAGCGTGTTCCCATGGCAACACCTGCTAAAGGAGTGAAGCCCATTGACGTATCGATGGATTTACCGCCTTCGATCGCTGCGATACTTGCACCATTACCTAAGTGACAAGAAATTAAGCGAACTTGCTCTTTCGGACGACCAAGCATTTCAGCAGCACGTTCAGATACATACTTATGGGAAGTACCGTGGAAACCATACTTACGGATTCCGTAATCTTCATAGTACTCATAAGGAAGGCTGTATAAGAATGAGCTTTCCGGCATGGATTGGTGGAAAGCTGTATCAAAAACAGCAACCGCTGGCACATTAGGCAGTACATTTTGGAATGCCTTGATACCTGTCAGGTTTGCCGGGTTATGAAGTGGAGCCAGATCAGAAAGTTCTTCGATTTTCGTCACTACTTCGTTCGTAATCAGAACGGATTCATTAAAGACCTCGCCACCATGTACGACACGATGTCCGATCCCATCGATTTCATCAAGTGAATCGATGATGCCATAGCCTGTCAGCTTTTCAAGCAGCATTTTAACCGCTACTTCATGGTTAGGAATATCTGTCACTTCTTCACGTTTTTCATCGTTCACCGTTATATTAAATACCGCATCATTTAATCCGATACGTTCAATAAGACCTTTTGTAATAACTGTTTCTTCAGGCATATCAAAAAGCTGAAACTTTAACGAAGAGCTTCCAGCATTAATTGCAATCACTTTTTTTGCCACGTTGTATCGCTCCTTTTGTTTTCGATCTCTTGACTCTTATTTATTCTGTTCATTGAATCATTTTTTATCTCTCAATTCCCCATTAAATCACTGACTCCCCTCTATTTCAAGAAAAAGCTTGAAATGACATCGTTTTCATGTTAAATTAAATATTTTCGAAAAAGTTAGAATTTGAAGTAACTGTGGGAGATGAATGTTAGGGGTCGGTGCGAATTTTGTCGCTTCTTGTAGAACGGTCGATATATTGAAAATATGGTTGATAAATGAAAAAACGGTTGATATATTTTTTTAACGGTTGATAAATCCGAATAACGGTCGATATCCCAAAATCGAATGCCTTGTTCCTTCATACCCCGAACAGAAGGGTAGTAAAACAAAAAAACAAGACCGCCATGGGCAGTCCTGTCAAATGTTATTGTTTATTCTGTGCAAGCCACTGATCGATTTTGGACATGATGTCCTGCAGGGCGCGTTGATTCGATAGGCTTGGCAGCTGTGCAAGCAATACTTCTTTAGGAGGCTGAAGGCCTTCTTTTTTCTTTTGAAGGATCAGGATGCTTTTTGCTGAGTTTTTGTTTTTGAATAGGGAAAGAGGCAGTTGTAAGAAGCCTTGGATGTCTGCCTTCTCTTTCAAATACGTTTGCAGCTGTCCGCTGTATGGAGATTCGAAAAGTCCATTTGGCACGATGAAGAAAAGGTATCCTCCGTCTTTCGTGTGCTTCAGGCTTTGTTCCATAAACAGATGGTGGGCATATGAATGGCCTTCTTCTGCTTTCAACTCATAATCCTGTGCTCGTAAATCGTTCGGGTAATAGCCAATTGGCAGATCACTCAACACAAGGTCAACGGGATCAATAAACAGCGGTTCGATTGAATCCTGATTAAAGAGCTGCAATGGATGTTTTTGAAGATCTGCTCCCACGTATGCGAGCTTGATTAATACTTCATCAATTTCGACCCCGATGGATTGTGTTTCTTTTCCTGGCATCTGGTTTAGAACCGTCGTCAGGAGGTTTCCTGTTCCGATCGCCGGGTCCAGGATGGTTAGTTTGTCCATGCCCCGAGTGAATTTATTGACTAAGTAGCTAATAAATAAACCAAGAGAGTCCGGTGTCATTTGATGGTTGGGTTGTACGTTTTCTTTCATGCCTTTTAAAATCGCGAACTGAAAGGCTTTACGGATATTTTCATTCTCCAGCTGAGAAAGACTTACTTCATCGTACTTTTTGTTCAGGCGTTTCTTGGTCAGTTCACTTACTTCCTCTTGCAGGACGTCACCCTGAAAAAGGTTTTCTCCCGTTTCGGCAACGGCTTCTAAATAACTGCATGCTAACTCCTCTTGCAGTAGTGTAGCAGTTTCATCGATTATTCCAAATAATGATTCGACTGGCGAATTAATCATCGGCATTCATTCCTTTATCACAATTTCATTCATCTATTTTACCTCTGTCCATAACGTTTGTAAAAAAACAATGCTGACCTTTCGAAAAACAGGTCAGCATGTCTAAGAAATGTTAAGTAAAGAAAGAATTATTTAGCGTTCTTCACTGCTTCAACGGCAGCGTCATAATCCGGGTGGTTGGTTGCTTCGCTTACATATTCAACATACGTTACTTCCTCATTGCTGTTGATTACGAATACAGCGCGAGCAAGCAGACGAAGCTCTTGAATGTGTACGCCGAATGCTTCACCGAAAGAAAGATCGCGGTGGTCGGATAGAGTTTGAACATTGTCGATACCGTTTGCCCCGCACCAGCGCTTTTGAGCGAATGGAAGATCCACGGAGATCGTCAATACTTCTACATTATCAAACTTGGTTGCTTCTTCATTGAATTTTCTTGTTTGTGCATCACAAACACCTGTATCGATGGAAGGAACGACACTGATCAAACGCACCTTGCCTTTGGAATCATTCAGTGTGACTTCCGATAAATCATTAGCTAATACTGTGAAGTTAGGAGCTTTGTCCCCCACTTTTACCTCATTACCTAATAAAGTGACAGGGTTATTCTTAAATGTAATGTTTGCCATTATTTGTTCCTCCTCCATAATAATATGTACATGTTTATAGTACAGAAAAACGATACGGTAAAGCAAATCATAGGGGTTCTTTTCAAAAAAAAGATGAGCTCACTCTTATTGAGTAAGCTCTCTATCTTTTACAGATCAAGTTTTTGATTGTGATTACCCTGACTGTTATTGTCCTGCTTGTTATCGTCCTTTTTCATCATACCCTGAATCTTTTCGATGGCACCGGGAGCTAAGTCCAGCAGGCGATCGATCAGATGAGTGCTTTCATCTAAATGGAGCATTTTAATTCCTTTTGAACCGACAATCAAGAAAGCGATTGGGGTGATGGAGACACCGCCCCCGCTACCTCCCCCGAATGGCTGCTGTTTAGGAGATGACTTGTCACTTCCTCCGTCTCCGCTTTTTCCACCACCATCATCTTTTCCTTTCCCATCAATGATGAATTCACTTCCACCTGCAGCAAATCCAAAGCCAACCTTTGATACTGTCAGGATGACACTTCCATCGGGTGTTTCAACGGGATCACCGATAATCGTATTCACATCGATCATTTCTTTTAAATTTTCCATTGCCGTGGTCATCAGACCTTCAATAGGATGTTCTGACATGTAAAGACCTCCTTATTAAACTGAATGTTTTTCTCCAGAAAGTGTGGAAAGGGGTTTTGTCTTGAACTTAGCCATACCGCCTCTCCAGTACCGAAGTATCTTGAAACCTACTAGGATAGCATTCCCTATGCGAAACTGGATAATACATGAAAATTGAGTTTGAATCACGGAGTGTTGAAATGTCGGAGTCACCTCAATAAGGGGCATGGATTGAAGGCGCATATATCCACTCAGAATGCCGATGATACTCCCTTTCATCCCCCAGATCGTTCCTGTTAACGTACCTGTTGAAGCTGCATCGCCAGTGCCGAATAACGTTTTCCATTGAACATGATCCAATTTGACTTTCTTGAGAAACGAACTGATGATTCTGTGAAGTGATTGAACATGTATGATGATCTGCTTCGTATCATTCAAACTATCTATAAAATCATTTGGAGTGATTTTCTTTTTAGAAACTTTTTTATTTGATGGATTGCTATCATTACCTTTTTTCTTTTCTTCCTCAAACACGACATTCGGACCATCGTCATCGAGTTTGACTAACGGAATATCGATTGTATACTTTAACAAGCCAAACCATGCTCTCAGCTTCACCTTGAAATGGTCATTATCATTCCCGTGGTACAACGAGAGAGTAACGGTCAGCTTCGTTATAATAAGAAGAAATAATATCAACAAGATAAGTGCCATAACGATTAGTAACGCCCAAATCCACCAACTCATATTTTCACACCCTTCAACCTCTTATTATGGCCTTTGCCTGGGAAAATAAACTAAGGAGGAGAGATTTTGTCCAGAGATTGCGCTTAATTAACCGGAAAAAGAGTATATCTGCATAAAATACTTGCGATATTGTATTTTTCCGGTCACGGGATGATTCTAGGTTCACACAAGGTCAATTCAGACGTCTCCTTTTTAATCATTGCGTCGTTTCTCTTTGGAATTGCGTCTTTTTTTCATTTATTGCGTCATTTCAAACCGTTATTGCGTCGTTTTTCAATTATTTGCGTCGCTTTTAAAATTTATGCGTCTTTTTGCATTTAATAGAAAACAAAAAGCTTTTCTCAATAAAAAAACCAAACCCATATAAACAGGTTTGGTTTCAAAACAACAATTATTTAAAGTGCCGGATTAAACTCCAGCTTCTTCTTTTCCTGAACCACCGTCGTATCAGCAAACAAATCATGTATTCCTTGTTTTTTATTCGTAAAGGCTACCACCACATAGAGAATAAAGATCGTGGTAGAGATAAATCGGCCGATCAGCTCTCTAAATATAATCGTTCCCCACGAAGGCTTCATTCCTTTTAAATCAATGACCTTAATGCCGAACACCATTTTACCGATCGTTTGGCTGAAGTATTTCGTCATCAAAATGAAGTAGCCATAGAAGACGATACTTGTTAATATCGAAATCGGCGCAAACATGGAGCCTTCTGAAAGTGAGATATCCAATAGTTTAAAGATTGGATTCACTACTAACCTGGTAATGCTGCCAACCACGATAAGGTCAAGTACGTACGCCCAAAACCTTATCCAAAATCCTGCTAAGTAATATCCATCGTGATTCATGAGCCTTGATTGATCAGGAGATGGGGAATCGATTTCGATTCGCTCCCGCTCTTCATCATGTAGTACAGAACGATCTTGTGTGTCACTCACTTCATTCACCTTCCTTATTCAGAGTATAGATACATTAACCGCGGAGAATTTGGTTTAGATAGCAGCTTCATTAATGCCGCTGCTTCCATATCTTGACCGATCATTTTCTTTGCACCCATACTGAAGAATTCGGAGAAAGGATCGCCTGCAGTATATTCAAATACTTGAGCATCTTTTAACTTATAATCTTTTTTCATGGCTTCAATGGTATCCTCTACATAGCCGAATTCGTCAATTAGATTGACTTCTTTGGCCTGGATTCCATCATATACTCTTCCGTCTGCAATTTTCTTGACCTCTGCTTCTGACATTTTACGTCCACTCGCAATGACATCGACGAAGCCTTCATAGGAATTATCGATCATGGATTGAAGAATCTTTCTCTCTTCTTCCGTCATTTCACGGGTCGGGCTCATGATGTCTTTATACGGTCCGCTCTTGATGGTCACGAAATCGACTCCATATTTCTCTGCTAATTCGGAGTAGTTGATGCTTTGCATAATGACACCGAGTGATCCAGTCAGTGTTTCTTTACTGGCGAATATCTTCGTAGCCGGTGCAGATATGTAGTAACCTCCGGAAGCTGCAGTGCCCCCCATTGATACATAAATCGGCTTCTTCGCTTTATCCATGATTTCTACAAGCTTTGAATGGATTTGAGCACTCTCCACTACGCCGCCACCCGGGGAATTCACTTTTAAAATAATCCCTTTGACAGATTTATCTTTTTGAACCGTATCAAGCTTTTCCATAAAGAGTTCATGATTGTATCCGGGGCTTTCAAATAAGGAAGTTGCGCCTCCCGTATCCTGAATAACACCTTCTACTTCTAAAACAGCGATTCGTTTCTGGGCATTCCCCTCATCAATCACCTCTTCTGAAAAAGGGTTATCTGTTCCGCCAAGCATGTCTTCAAATGCTTTATCAAAATCACTTGTCACCGCAGATGTAGCGAAATTGACTACAACAGAAACAAAAAATAACCCAACAGCAATACCTAATGCCGTCCACCTTTTTGCATTCATTTCGTATATTCCTCCCTTGTTTACCCTATCTTATGTAAGGATATGAATATCATTCTCATGTGAAAACATGATAGAATATTCACTAAGTTAGATTCTAGCAAAATTTTAAGTAAATGGGAAAAATTATCTTATTTTTTATTCCAGGGAGGGTACATACGATGAATAACCGTCGAAATATTTATTTCTATGCCTTACATGAAGAAGGGATGCAAGCAAAGCTGGACCGATTATTCGAGCTTGCCAACCGTTATGATTTCAACATTGTCGATTCTCCAAAGACAGCGAATATCATTGTCAGTATCGGAGGGGATGGAACGTTTCTTCAAGCCGTCCGCCAAACCGGATTCAGACAGGATTGCTTGTATGCAGGTGTTTCTACAGGTGGTACTCTGAGTATGTATTGCGACTTCCATATTGATGATACATCCAAAATGATTGAAGCGATGACAACCGAGCAAATCGAGGTTCGCAAATATCCGACCATTGAAATTACCGTCGATAACCAAACCTCCTTCCATTGCCTGAATGAATTCAGCATCCGCTCAGGCATCATCAAAACCTTCGTCATGGACGTATTCATCGATGATAATCATTTTGAAACGTTCCGGGGAGATGGGATGATCATTGCGACGCCGACGGGAAGTACCGCTTATAATAAATCGGTCAGCGGAGCAGTGGTGGATCCGATGCTGCCTTGTATTCAAGTAAGTGAGATGGCTTCCTTGAATAATAATCGCTACCGTACGCTCGGGTCTTCCTTCATTCTTAGTGATAAGCGACGCTTGGTTCTTAAGATTGTTCAGGACGGTAATGACTACCCTGCAATGGGGATGGACAATGAGGCTCTCAGTATTCAACACGTGGAAAAAGTCGAAGCAAAGTTAAGCGATAAAATCATTAAAACGGTAAAATTAAAGGATAATTCATTCTGGGAGAAAGTGAAGCGTTCGTTCTTATAGGGAATGGGTGAATTTTTCCTATAAGACTCAATTGCCAAGTGATTTAAGTAACATTTTGAACGAATCCCTGTACTAAATGGGGCAGAATAGGTTTATTTTTGATCGTATGTGGAGCCCTTTTTAACGGAGACGGCGGATTTCTTAATGGACGAGACATTCGTTAGCATCATTGTGTCATTTCACTTCATTGTTGAGGTACTATTGTCGGTTGTTGCGGCACTTTCACCTGTTGTTGCGGCATTCTCAACCAAACTTGCGCCACTTTCAGCCAAACTTGCGCCACTTTCAGCCAAACTTGTGCCACTTTCAGCCAAACTTGTGCCACTTTCAGCCAAACTTGTGCCACTTCCCACGTTTGTTGCGCCAAATTGTGAACAAAAGCAAGGTCCGTCCCTATACAAAACGCTCCAGCACATGCTGGAGCGTTTTGCATTTCATCAAGCGGACAATCTCGCTTCCCGTCTTCGCTTTCGGGCGTACTGCACTCTTGAAGCTGTAAAAATCGTTAATGCGAGCCATATGAACGTAAAGGAAATGAGATGGGTGAAGGAGAATGTCTCGTTATAGACCCATATGCCGAGTATCAACGTGATGGTCGGTGCAATGTATTGCAGGAACCCGACCATATAAAGCGGGATTTGTTGAGCACCCTTTGAAAAGAACAATAAAGGGATGGCCGTTA
Organism: Bacillota bacterium; assembly: GCA_051750565.1. Classification (GTDB taxonomy): domain Bacteria; phylum Bacillota; class Bacilli; order Bacillales; family Bacillaceae_B; genus Rossellomorea. The sequence continues at coordinate 620,453 of JBNJJV010000003.1, forward strand.
CCGCTCCGGCACCCATCAATAAGAGGTCCGTCCCTGACGATACATGGAAAAGGGAGAGGGATCCTTCATTGTACATGTAGCCGAGGTAGAGTAGTGATAACGGTGCGATGGTCATGGTTTCCAGTGTCAGTCCGATGGATGATTCGACTTGGATGAGCTTTTTGGCCAATCCATATAACCCGAAAGAGAATGCAAGGCCAACCGCGATCCATGGAAAGTCCCCATAAGATATCGTTAAAATCAGAACCCCGATCGCAGCCAATCCAAACGAGACCATTTGAGCCTTTGACAAGCTTTCCTTCAGGATAAATACCCCTAACAATACGCTCACAAGGGGATTAATATAATACCCCAGGCTCGCTTCCACCATTTGATTTGTATTCACGGCCCATATATAAATAAACCAGTTCGTACTGATCAATAAAGAAGCAAGTAATAGTGCAAACAGCTGCTTCTTTTTCGTAAGAGATGTTTTTAAATATACGTGAAAGTCCTTCCAGCGTTTACTTACGAATAATAATAATAGCATAAACCAAAAGGACCAAAAAATGCGGTTAGCGAGAATCTCATATGCGGATACATGATTTAACCATTTCCAGTAGATCGGGAGAATTCCCCATAAAAAATATGAAAAAGCTGTGTAGATGATTCCAGCCTGATCGGTTTGCTTCATAAAAACACCCCCAAAACTATTTCTATTTCCGAAATATCTCCATTATATCCATGAACAGTTTTGGGGGCAATGATTATTTATTTTTTTTATAAACGATGGTCTCGTCTACAACCGTCATATCTACTATTTTGCTTAATAATTGATCGGCATCCACTTTGAACGGATCGATGTCTAAAACGGTAAAGTCCGCCGTATACCCTTCACGTATCTGCCCTCTATCTCCTTCATGGTGACAGGCATAAGCACTTCCCTTTGTAAACAGGGAGAGGGCTTCATACATCGAAAGTTTTTCTTCTGGACGATACTCTGTTTTGTCAGGATCCAATGGATTCGTTCTCGTAACCGCCGCATGAATTCCCCAAAGAGGATTAATCGGCTCGATTGGCGCATCAGATCCACCCGCACATGGAATGCCTTCCTCAAGAAGTGTTTTCCACGCATAGTTATACTGCATGTTTTCCTCTCCAAGTCTCTCAACTACCCAAGGAAAATCCGACGCAACAAACCTTGGTTGAATATCGAGAATTAACGGAAGATCCTTTATCTTCTCGATCAGCTCTTTACGCAGGATTTGGGCATGAATGAGTCGATCTCGTCTTTCAAAGTGAGATGGCTCTTTCAGGATGGCTCCAAGTACATTTTCAAAAGCCTGATCACCAATCGTATGAACGGCAATCGGAAGATCATACTTTCTAGCCTTCTTCACAAGTTCAAGAAGTTTTTCGTTTGTATGGATGCTGACTCCGGTCGTACTTGGATCATCAGCATATGGATAGCTTAATAGAGCAGTCCTGCCGCCCAAAGCCCCATCAGCAAAGATCTTCATGGCGCCGAATTCAATAAATTGATTGCCACTGAGGAAGTGATGGCCATCTTCCTTCCAATCTTCAATCACTTCATGATGAACCAATAGATGAGCCCTGAACTTTTTCTTGCCTTCTGTGATCGTTTGTACAAATGCATCATACGTTTTCTTAAAGTTTCCATAGTAGCTTAAATCTTCAGTATGACCACCTACCAGTCCGTGCTCCCAGCAGCTTTCAATCCCTTTTGTCAGGGCACCTACAAGATACTCGGAGGAGCTGGCCGGTAAGGCATCGATCATCAGATCCTGAGCCTTATCTTTTAACAAACCGTTTAATGCTCCATCCTCATCACTCTCAATCAACCCTCCGGAAGGGTCGGGAGTCCCCTCATCGATACCTGCATTTTTTAAAGCGAGCGAATTTACCACCATGGCATGACGGCAAATGCGTTTTAGGAGAACAGGATGATCCGGTACGATTTCATCAATTTCCTGCTTGGTTAAAACCGCGGCATCACTCCAGAGATTTTCGTTCCAGCCTTCGCCAATGACCCATTCACCTTTCTCAAGGCCTTTTGCTTTTTCTTTTATTGCCTCTAACACTTCCTGTTTACTATTCATACTGGAAAGGTCCAGCCTCATTAACGTTTCGCCATGACCGATCAGATGCATGTGACTATCGACAAACCCGGGAAACATCACCTTTTGCAGAAGATCTACTTCGGACTCAATCGTGAATTGTTCATTCTTTACCAGGTCTTCGGATGAGCCCAGCCCTTTGATGACCCCATCTTCCGTGTAGACCGCTTCAACATGATGTCCTTCCTCTTGCATTGTGTAAATGATTCCGTTTTTCCATAAAGTGCCCATGATGTTTATCCCTTCTTTATAAAAAAATTCTGTTTTTCAAATGTACCATATTATAGGAGGAATCTGAAAGGGAAAGCTTTTTTCACAAAAATAGAGAGCCCTATAGGCTCCCTATCCCTGATTAGTTTTTAACTGAACTCATTTCTTTTTGTCTCAGCTCAATTCTTCTAATCTTTCCTGAAGTTGTTTTCGGCAATTCTTTCACAAATTCAATCTTGCGCGGGTATTTGTAAGGTGCAGTTAAGTCTTTAACATGCTGCTGAAGGGCAGGAATTAAGTCGGGATCCTCTTGATTCACGCCTTCTCGCAATACGATAAAGGCTTTCACGATCAGTCCTCTTACTTCATCTGGACTTCCTACAACAGCACATTCCTGAACCGATTGGTGCTTGACTAAGGCATCTTCCACTTCGAATGGTCCAATGGTATATCCGGAGCTGATGATGATATCGTCACCACGCCCCTCAAACCAGAAGTAGCCATCTTCATCCTTTTTCGCTTTATCACCCGTAATGTAGTAATCCCCTCTGAATTGCATCGCAGTCCGTTCTGGATCTTTATAATAATTTTTAAATAGAGCAGGTGTTTCTACATGAACCGCGATATCACCAACTTCTCCGACTTCACATGGATACCCTTCCTCGTTAATGATTTCGACTCTGTTTCCGGGAGTGGGTTTCCCCATTGAGCCAGGTTTCAGCTCCATGCCTTTCATGATGCCAACGAGGAGCGTATTTTCGGTTTGACCATAGCCATCACGGACTTCTATACTAAAATGTCTCTTAAAGGCGTCGATGACTTCCCTGTTTAATGGCTCTCCCGCCGATACTGCACTATGTAATTGATTTAGTTTATAGGATCCAAGATCATCCACTTTGGCCATCAAGCGATACTCTGTTGGTGTACAGCACAGAACATTGACTCCATTGTCCTGGAGCAATTGAAGGTATTTGTTAGGGTCGAATTTACCTTGATACACAAGTCCAGTGGCTCCGGACCCCAGTACAGACAGGAACGGACTCCATATCCACTTCTGCCACCCCGGACCTGCAGTAGCCCAAACCGTGTCTCCCTCATCAATGGATAGCCATTCACGAGCTGCTGTCTTCAAGTGAGCGTATGCCCAGCCGTGAGTATGGACAACTCCTTTTGGGTTTCCAGTCGTACCTGAGGTATAAGAAAGGAACGCCATATCATCACGCTTTGTATCCGCGAAGGATAATTCTTCAGAAGCTGTTTTCATTTCATCCTCTAACGCAATCCATCCTTCTTGTTTATCTCCCACAACGAACTTTTGGAGATTTTCCATTCCTCTTACGTTTTCAAACTGCTCAACAAATGGAGAGTAAGCTACAATTCCTTTCACGTCACCGTGGTCGATTCTGTATTCAAGATCCTTCGTTCTAAGCATTTCTGAGCTTGGGATCACAACGAGTCCGGATTTAAGAGCAGCAAGATACACAGCGTAAGCTTCAATTAAACGAGGAACCATCACAAGAATGACATCGCCTTTTTCTAGGTTCGAACCCAAGAAAATGTTTCCAATTCTATTTACATTTTTCAATAATTCCTGGTAGGTGATTTCGTCTTTCGTTCCCTCTTCGTTTTCCCATTTAATTGCAAGCTTCTGTTGATCACTTGCGTACTTCTCTACTTCCTCTACTAAATTGTACTTTTCTGGTGCAATAAGTTCTTCCCTCTTCATTCTGACTCCCCCTTGTTTGTCGATTCTTCTCTATTATACAAAATAATTTAAATTTTTTAAATTATTCGTTTATATTTTTCCTATACACAAATCATGAGAATTTTCGACAAAAGGATCAAATATCTGAACTCTGGATCATAACAAATCAAAACCAGCTCATAAAATGGATCGAGTACTCTTTTTACAAGAAAAAAGCAGACTAATGCACACTTTTTTCACAACATATTACAATTGAAGCTCTTATTTTCATCTTCAGGTCCAAAAATATCTTTATTCGCTCATGACAAAATGAAAAAGGAGCGAGAGAATCTCGCTCCTTGTAGCCATTGTATTTAATTATTTTGAAAATCCGCCACCGATTTGTTGTTCAGCCATTTGAACTAAACGTTTAGTGATTTCACCACCTACAGAACCGTTAGCGCGTGCTGTTGCATCTGCACCAAGTTGAACTCCGAATTCTGAAGCGATTTCGTATTTCATTTGGTCGATTGCTTGTTGAGCTCCTGGAGCTACTAATTGATTTGAACTTCTGTTTGCCATGTGTTTTCACCTCCTTGTGAGTATAGATTGTGTAAAAACACATGGCTTCATGCAAGGAAAATTGTTGGTAAATAATCCTAAATTTTTAGAGTAGTTCGTCAAAGGTTTTTTCTACATTTGAACTTGTTGATCCATCGATCGTGATGGTTTCTGTTCCATCGACGGCTTCTTTAATAAGTGTATCAAAATCAACAAAGCTTTCATAATACGCCACTTTTTCTTTTTTAGGTCTTGTTTTTGGTGCAGGCGGTGTGAAAATGGTACAGCAATCTTCATATGGAAGAATCGAGATATCATGTGTATCGATCTTTTGAGCGATATCAATGATTTCAAGTTTGTCCATGGCGATGAGCGGTCGTAGTACTGGTGTATTGGTCACATCGTTAATGGCTTGCATGCTTTCAAGGGTCTGACTCGCTACTTGTCCAAGACTTTCCCCGGTCACCAGGGCCAAACCTTCATTCTTTTCACGAATCTCATCAGCAATCCGGAGCATCATCCGTCTTGTTGAAGTCATCGTGTAATTTTCAGGAACCTGATCATGAATGGTTTGCTGAATTTTCGTGAACGGTACGATATGCAATTTCACCTTTCCACTGAATGCAGACAGTTTCTTGGAAAGATCGATCACTTTTTGCTTTGCCCGCTCACTTGTAAAAGGTGGGCTGTGGAAATGAACCGCCTCTACCTCGACGCCTCTTTTCATCGTTAAATAACCGGCTACCGGACTATCGATTCCTCCTGATAGCATGAGCATAGCTTTTCCGCTTGCACCAACCGGCATCCCCGTTGAGCCTTGATAAATTTCGGAGGAGAGATAGACACCCTCTTTTCTTACTTCTACATTAAGGTTAATATCGGGCTTTTTCACATCCACTTTTAATCCGTCCATGTTTTGGAGGATATAGGATCCCACTTCATAATTCAATTCGTTTGTATCCATGGAGAATTTTTTATCCGCTCTGCGGGCAGACACCTTAAAGGTTTTCCCCGGTGTGAAACTCTTTTGCACGAGAGCCAATCCTGCTCGGCTAATCTCTTTGATATCCTGAGCCACCTTCACAACCGGACTGAAGGATTGGATTCCAAAGATTTTCTCCAATCTTGGAATGATCTCTTCCCCGTTCTCGTCTCCTAACTGGATATGCAGTCGATCCCGGCTTGCTGAAACCGAAATAGTTGGAAAATCCTTCAATGCTTGCAAAATATTTTCTCGTAGCTTAGCCGTGAACATCTTTCGATTTCTGCCTTTTGTTGAAATTTCACCGTATCTTACTAGTATGCGATTATAATTCATCGTGATCTCCTCATTGTCTTTTGTAATAGTTCTATTTCTTTTTTTAGTAGCTGTATGAACTGCCGGCACTCTTCCATTGTATTGTGAAAAGATAAACTGATTCGAATGGAGCTGTTCGCCTGGCTTTTTGATACACCCATCGATAGAAGGGTTCGACTTGGCTTACTCTGCTTTGATGAACATGCACTTGTTGTGGACACAAACAACTCATGTCGATCCAATGCGTGAACGACAACCTCACCTTTGAAATCATCTATAGAAAAATTAAGGATGTGAGGAGCATGATGCTCGACTGGCGTATGAACGATCACATCTTCCATTTTCTCCAGTTCTTTCCTTAAATACCATTGGTTTTCCTCCATGATAGGAAGCTGTTGTTTACTTTCCGCAAGGTGCATCCTTAATGCCTTTGCAAAGGACACGATTCCTCCTGTATTTTCCGTACCGCTTCTGAGATTCCCTTCTTGCTCTCCCCCTGAAATGATAGGAGAAAGCTCAAGCCCGTCCCTCACGTATAGCATTCCTGTTCCTTTAATGCCATGAATTTTATGAGCAGAAATGCTGCATAAATCAATAAGCTTTTCGCGGAGAATAAGGGGGACTTTCCCGCACGCCTGAACAGCATCAACGTGAAAATGGATCTTTGGATAGTCCTTCAGCAGCAATCCTATTTTCCGGATAGGCTGGACACTCCCGATTTCGTTGTTTACTTGCATGACCGATACGAGAATGGTGTCTTCCTGAATGGCGGCTTTTACTTGTTCAGGTTGAATCCTGCCTTTGGCATCGACATCGAGATATGTCACTGAATACCCAAACATCTCTAATTGTTTAACGGCATTAAGGACGGAAGGGTGCTCTATTTTTGTCGTAATGATATGCTTCCCTCTGTGCACGTATTGTAAAGCAGCCCCCTTTATCGCCAGGTTATTCGATTCAGTTCCGCCAGAGGTAAAGAACACTTCTTTCTTTTTTATATCTAATAAAGATGCCACTTGTTCCCTGGACTGCTGAATTAATTTCTCAATTTGCCCTCCAAAAGAGTGAATGGATGACGGATTGGCATAGTAACTTTCGTTTACTTTAATAAATGTATCCAGTACTTCCTTATATGGCTTGGTTGTTGCACTATTATCTAAATAAATCAAGATTTCACCTTCTTTTACTGTGGTGACCTGCAGATTCGCAGTAATATATTCAATCATTAATCTTACCATAAATCATCCTGAACCCAAATTTTATTCAACATGCAGGGCAAGATATTATTGTAGTAATACTAATTTTCGATAATTTTTAGCAATTTCCAAAAATAATCATTGAAAAATGACAGAACTTTTGCGAGAATCATAAAGGAAATAATCGCAAAAAAGTTATTTAAATATACTAAATTGTAAGATTATTTAGATTTTCGACATTTTTCTACAATCTTATGATAAGATAATTTTGCTTATGATAACGATTACAAACGGAGGGGTATATATGAAAGAGAAAGCGCTGTCATTCAGCCAAATCTTTACTATAGGATTAATGCTTTTTGCTCTTTTCCTCGGAGCAGGTAATATGATTTTCCCGCCATTTTTAGGTCAGCAGGCCGGGGAACATGTGTGGACCGGTATTATCGGTTTTCTCATTACTGGAGTAGGACTTCCTTTATTGGGCGTTATCGCCATCGCCAAATCTGGAGGAGATCTTCAGACACTTGCAAACCGTGTTCATCCTTTATATGGACTAGTATTCACGATTGTGATGTACTTGGCCATTGGACCTTTTTTCGGGATTCCGAGAACCGGTACGGTTGCTTATGAAATCGGAGTGATCCCATTTTTACCTGAAGATGTTGCAAAATACGGTACTCCTTTATTCATTTATTCGATCATCTTTTTTGGATTAACCGCATGGCTTGCGATGAATCCTACAAAGCTCGTAGACAGAATCGGAAAGATTTTAACACCTTCCCTGCTCGTAATTCTGACGATCTTAGTGGTTAAGAGTGTGGTAACTCCTATGGGAGATTTCGGAGCACCGAACCCCGCTTATCAGGATGGAGCGCTATTCAAGGGGTTCATTGAGGGTTATTTAACGATGGATACCATCGCGGCTTTAGTATTCGGGATTGTGGTCATTAATTCCATTAAAGACCGTGGTGTGACGAGTAAAGCAAACCTGACGCGCATTACGATCATTGCAGGGGTCATCGCTGCTATCGGTTTAGCACTTGTTTATTTATCCTTAAGTTACATTGGAGCTACAAGTACAGATTCCATCGGTACACAAGCTAACGGTGGTGCCATTCTATCTGCGGCAGCGAGTCATTTATTCGGCTCATCAGGAACAATCATCCTGGGACTGGCGATTACGTTTGCATGTATCACTACGTCAGTCGGACTAGTTTCTGCATGTTCTCAATATTTCGCAAAGATTCTTCCTGTATCTTATCCGGTGTTAGTGATCATCATGTCTGTATTTAGTATGATTATTGCCAATATTGGGTTGACTCAGCTGATTGCCGTATCATTACCGGTACTCATCTTCATCTATCCTTTGGCAATCGTATTGATCTTACTGTCATTCATGCACAATGGATTTAACGGATATTCTCTCGTCTACGTGGGAGCTTTAATTCCAACAGGCTTGATCAGTTTAATTGACGGGATTAAAACCGCCGGGGTTGACGTGACAGCCATGAGTCAATCACTTGAATTCCTTCCTTTCTATACACAAGGGATCGGCTGGTTAGTGCCGGCCATGATCGGTGCAATCATTGGATTCGTTATTGCCGCACTTGCAGGACAGACAAAGCGGACGATTGAAGCCAGTTAAGACCATAAACCCTAGGGGCTAGAGGCCCCTGGAGCTTGGCAGTGCTCATGAAAAAGGACTGATTTAGAATGAATCTTCTAAATCAGTCCTTTTGATTTGTGATGAATTTTATTTTTCCTCAAGATCCATCATTTTCTCGATTTTCTTAAGAGCACCCGGCTCTACTTTTTCAATCGTTGTTGAGGCTTCTTCCAATGCTTTGCGGTAATCATATTGACGGAAGGATTCTTCAGCAGACTGAAGACCATCCCTGACAGAACTATACTTACTGCGATAGCGATTTCCGTATTGAATGATTTTCTCGGATAGAAGGACGTTTTCGATTAAATCTCCCGTCTTCGTGTAAAAATGATCGACGGTGTCTTCTGCTCCCATAAGTGTTTCTTGAACAAACTTCATGCTTAAAGGCTTCTCGGTTAAGCTGGCATTCACTTGCTCAATCTTCCGATGGACCTCATCGAGAAGATCTTTGTAATCAGCAGGTAAGCCTGGTACATTACTCTTTGAAATTATGCGGCTCGCTTCAGCCACCTTTTTCTTAAGCTCCTGGATTTTTTCGCGGGTTGCCAGTTCATCTTTACGCAAGTTTTGTAAGTAGATGGAAAACTCACTCTGTTCACGATTCAGTTCTTCCAGGCCGTTTCTGATTTCTTTTAGCTCATCACTTAGTGAGGAGTACGCAGTTTCATTCGATTCTTCTTTATTCATCAACATTTCGTGACGCTTTGAAAGCTGAATGATTTTCGTTTCAATTTCGCTTGGTGTATCAAGGTCCGCATCTTGAAGATGGTAGCCTTGTTTCACAAGTGTTACTTCCGATTGAATATCTTCATTATCTTCCTTGGCCTTGATCAATCCTTCAGTCGTTTGATCTTTATACTGATGGACAAAATGTTTGGCATGTACTTCTTTCTCCAGCAAATCATAAAGGTTCTCAACCTTTACTTTAATTTCCTGAATTCCTTCTTCTACTTCTTCTACCTTCAGCTCTTCAAGGTTTTTATTAAAGTGGAGCAGGGTATCCTTTAGGGATGCAACCTCTTTCTCTACTTCAATATGATCAAGCCTGTATCCTTGACCTTTCATCTCCACGTATCCCGCTTCAAGCTCGGACAACTGTGCAGGCAAAAGATTTTCGCAATCGGTGATCAGTTTCGGAACCGTCTCCATTTTGTAGGAAACATCCTTCATTTCCTGTGCCAGACTAAGGACTATTTCTCTTGCATCCAGATAATTCCCCTGCTCTGTTAAGTCATTGAATTGATCCATTTGTTCAGAGAGCTTATCTAAAATGTTCTCTAAGTACTTAGCGGTTTGACCATATGTATGACGATACGCAAGTAACTGCTTTTTACTGTTTCGATATTCTTCTTGAAGAGATTGAATTTCTTCACGGTTCTTCTCTTCACTGCCGATCAGTTCATTTAACTCTGTTAGAATTTGCTCGATTTTTTGTTCTATTTCAGTCAGAACATTGTCGATTCGGGAAAGGGTCTCTCTTGTTTTCGTAAAACGAAATTTATCGGTGTACTCTTCTGCATCAAATAGTAGTTCTTCAACATCAGGAAGCTGCACAGCAACAATCTCATCCCATCCCTGTCTCCAACCGTCAAACAATTCTTCTGTTTGCCCCGTCATATTCAGTTGCTTCACTTTGGAGAGTTCATCTGAAACCGGCTTGTTCATAATATCTATTTTCCAAGCTTCATACCGATCAATTTCAGCGTAATATTTTTTTCTAGAGATAAATCCGATAAGGAATACGATTAAGATAAGTATTATTCCAGCGATGACGTATTGCATCTTAAGCCCCCTGTTCAACTATTCAGTAGACATCTATATCAATTTGAATGTTTCATTAATAAATTCTCATTGCTATAATGATACCATGTTAACGACAATTTTTGACTATTAATTTCTAATTTTTCAGTGATAAAAAGTCATTTTCAGCAAATTCGAGGGAAAATAGACTTTTTTCTATGTATTTTTAATATTACTTTTTATTATTCAGGCTGTTTTCGTAAACAATGTGGTTATATAACCATATGCGAGTAGTAGTTGATTTCCGTTACAGGATGCTCGCTTTCCGCGGGGCGGGCAGTGAGCCTCCTCGAGGGTCATAAGCTAAATGGTCCAAGAAGGCAAAGAGCGCCTTCTTAGGCCCATTCATCTTATGCTTGTCAGGGCTGGGCGAGCCGTCTCCGCTTTTCGGTTGTCCGCTATTCCCGCAGGAGTCGAGCACCTTCCACTCTAATCAACTTCATGTTTAACTTTTTCACTTAGGGACCTAGTTTAAGCACAACAATCATCGAGAAAAAGCCAATCTTTATTATAATGTGAAGGAATGAACCCTTTGTTTAACAGAGCTTTTTCATACTAAAATACAAGGAAGTGAAGACTTTTGGTGAAGGTGGACGGACATATTCATACTCCTTTTTGTCCCCATGGAAGTAACGATACATTTGAAATGTATATTGAAATGGCACTCTCCCTAAACTATTCTGCTATAACATTTACGGAGCATGCGCCACTTCCCCAGGGTTTTGAAGATACAACACCGGACAAGGATAGCGGAATGGATCCCTCGCATCTTTTGGAATACTTCCTAACTCTGGAAATCCTTAAGGAGAAATATAAAGATAAAATCACGATTCGTTCAGGGTTAGAGGTAGATTACATTGCAGGCTTTGAGAAAGAAACAGCGGAATTTTTAAACGCTTACGGACCTCGATTGGATGATAGTATTCTTTCCGTTCATTTTTTACAACACGAGGGAAAATGGGATTGTTTGGACTTCAGTCCTGATGTATTCCAATCTATGATTGATTATTACGGATCCGTCGATGCGATTTACGAACGCTATTATGATACGGTAGTAAAGTCGATCAGGGCTGACTTGGGACTCTATAAGCCTAAGCGTATCGGTCATATGACCCTCGTGAAGAAATTCCAGCAGCTGTATCCTGCCTCTCGTGCTTTTTCTGATAAAACCTCTTTGATTTTAAAAGAGATGGCATCGAGGAATTTGGAGTTGGACTATAATGGGGCTGGCCTGGTTAAACCCTACTGTGGTGAGTCCTATCCCCCAAATGATATCATTCAACAAGCTCTTTCATTAGGAATCAAGACCGTTTATGGGTCCGATGCCCATACAGCTGCAGGTGTCGGTCAAGGAAGTAGAGAGATGCAATGATAAAAACAAAGAACTCTCCTATTAACTGCGAAGAGTTCTTTTGTGTGCTGTTCCCTGCTTTAGATAATAAGCTCTTTCTTCATGACTTCCTTCACTTCGGAAACGAGAAGTAAATCGATCCACTGATCAATATTTTTATAGTATTGATCGATAAAATAATATTCCTGTGGGAACATTTGCCATACTTCCCTTAATTGCTGGCTATTGAGGAACGGCATTGTCAGCATGGATTTGAGCTGAATCACCAAAAAGCTGACAGGCTGTTTCTTCAGAGCATGATCTTTCATCCCTTGTTCAAATAATCGCTTCATATAATGTCTTTCTTTCATTAAGTAGGAAGAAATGATTTCACGCACAACCTGAGAATCAATCGAAACTTCCCTCCAGATAAACCTTGCTAATTGATGATGTTCACTTTGGAATTTCAAGATTTTGTACACTGCCCGCTTTAAGCATAAATCTGCACTAACATAGTTCAAGGCTTCCACTTCTTCCTGAAGAAAGCGCAGATACTGTTCAAAGAAATGAGTAAAGCACGCTTCCAACACCCCCTGCTTTCCTTTAAAATAATAGGAGATGGTAGCAGGGTTAACATTCGCTCTTTTTGCTATATCTCGGACAGAGGTCCCATCAAAGCCATGATCATAAAACAAATACACGGCTGCTTGAAAAATGGCTTCTTTCGTTGGAATGGAAGTATCTAGTTTTTTCATATTTCCCCTTCTTTCAAATATGATAGGCGTATGAAAAAAACAGTGACGAGGATTCACTATATTAAAAATCTTTTGATGAAAAAATCTAAATCATTGAAGGTTTGGATGAATTATGCTAAAAATGGTTCAATAGATGTTTCTATTATAGTTTCTTTACTCAAAGAATTCGTGTTTTCATGTGGATTTCCTTTAAGTATTTCTCGACAGGATTTGTTGTATAGAAGGCTTGGGGGAACAAACGCACCTGAAATAACGCACATTTTGTAGAATTGGGGGAGTTGTTGGTGTTTAAAGCAGAAAAATATCAAGGTACAAAGGAACAGGGCTTTGGTCTTGTAACGAAACAACTAAAAGCTCTATTAGAAGGCGAACCAAACCAAATTGCGAATTTAAGCAATGCTTCTGCCCTTTTAAATCAATTTATGGACCGTATTAACTGGGTAGGCTTTTATTTATATGAAGAAGAAAGCAATCAATTGGTGTTAGGGCCATTCCAGGGACTGCCTGCATGCGTTAGGATCCCATTGGGAAGAGGCGTTTGTGGTACATCTGCAAGTGAACAAAAAACACTTCTGATCGATGATGTTCATCAATTCCCCGGGCATATCGCATGTGATGCCGCCTCTCAATCAGAGATTGTCATTCCCCTTGTGAAAGAAGGAAAACTAATCGGGGTTCTGGATATTGATAGTCCGGAAAAAGCTAGATTTGACGAAGAGGACCAGAAGTACTTGGAGATCTTTGTGGATGAATTAATGCATCACCTTTAATCTTTGAGCGTTCTGACAGACCCTGCCGACAGGGTCTGTCTTATTTTTTGGATGGCGATGACCTAATTCGAGGGGTTGTTGTGCTACTTTTGGCGGTTGTTGCGGCACTTTCAGCATTTATTGCGGCAAATTGTAAACATCAGTTTTTCCCCATCTAAATAAAAGAAAAGGAACCTTCCAACCAGGTTCCTTCTCCATCCTATGCCTTATCCAATGCTTGCGATAAATCATTCCATATATCTTCCGGTGCTTCCAATCCTACCGAAAGCCTTAGGAGCGTGTCACTAATTCCCATGCTTTTTCTCGACTCCTCTGGTACGACTGCATGAGTCATGGTCGCCGGATGCTGGATTAGTGTTTCTGCATCCCCCAGACTCACGGCAATCTTGATCATCTCCAGATCATCCATAAGCTTCTGGGCCCCTTCTTTCGAACCTTTTATCGTAAAGGAAATCATTCCTCCGGCTTTTTTCATTTGTTTCTTCATTACCTTATGCTGTGGGTGATTGGAATGGCCCGGGTAGATGACGGTTTCTACTGCTGGATGTTCGGCTAATAGACCTGCAATCTTCTCGGCACTTTCACAGTGACGATCCATTCGCACGGCTAACGTTTTTAATCCCCGCAATAATAACCATGCATCGAAGGGAGAAATGATTCCTCCAATATCCTTCTGAGTCGTCATGCGAATTTCTGCCATCTTCTCCTGTGATCCCACAACGAGTCCTGCGACCACATCTCCATGACCGCCGATGTACTTCGTCGCGCTATGAATGACAATATCGCATCCCAGTTCCAACGGTCGTTGCAAATAAGGAGAACAGAATGTATTATCAACTACGACAGGAATCCCTTTTTCACGGGCGACCTTCACGACAAGCTCAAGATCAATTAACTGCATAGTCGGATTGATTGGGGTTTCTACATAAATACAGCTCGTTTGTTCTGTGATTTTCTCCCGTATTTCCTCCTCTGTACTCATGGAAGAGAAATCATGTTGAATGGAGAATTTCTCTTGAAGCAACTGAAGTAAACCGAACGTACAGCCATAAACCCCTTGAGAGCATAGAACATGATCTCCTGATTTAGTTAAGGAGAATAACACGGCCGATACAGCTGCCATACCGGAACCAAAGGCAAGGGCCGACCCGCCCCCCTCTAACGATGCCATTCTGTCTTCCAGAATCGATACTGTCGGGTTACCCAATCTTGAATATATATATCCTTCCTCTTCACCGGCAAATCGATTTTCCCCTTGTTTCGCATTTGCAAAGGTATAAGTAGAAGTTTGATATAAAGGCGGCGCTAAACTATCAAAATGCTGAGATGATGCATACCCCTCATGAATCACCCTTGTTTCAAAACGCTTCTCTTCTTTCATACAGTATTCCTCCCAGTATTCCCTTTAAGTCTAAGTAACTACTATTCTAGAATATGATAACCACGACAAAAAAGAAAGCGGTTACACTAAAGTGGTAAAGGGAAATGGCCTGTTTCCACCAAAAAAGAAGAACCCGGAAGAGCCATTCTGACTCATTCACGGGTTCCCGAACAATCTTAATCCATGATCATTCCATCACAATCTTTCACTACCTGATTCTTACCATTATTTTTCGCATGATAGAGTGCTTCATCTGCTTTCTTTACTAGTTCCTTTACAGACTTGGGGCAATGGTCGTCCCTTACTCTCCAAGTAGATAAGCCACAGGACAGAGTCACTGAAGGTTCTGTATTCAAAGGAATCTCCTCGACAATGCGTTGAGCAATTTCAGAACCAACCTTATGATCAAGTGAAGGAAGATAGACCGCTAATTCCTCGCCTCCCCATCTGGCAACAAATCCGTGATGACTTACGATTCCTTTAATCAGGTTCGCCACCCCGATAATGACTTCATCACCTATTTGATGACCGTAATTATCATTAATCGACTTGAAATCATCAATATCGATCAACAGCAAGGTTCCCACTGAGTCCTTGTTCATTGAAGATTCCATTTCATCATCAAGATAATTCCGTGCGAATAATTTGGTCATATGATCGGTAATGACCATATGCTCGAGTTTCTCACGAAGGGTTGCATTGGTTATCGCAAGGGTCGAATGATGGATAAACGACTGAAGCAACTTGTACATATCAAATGAAAACATGTACGGTTCTTTATGTAACACTACGCAAAACCCTAACAGGGCTTCATTTTGAATCATGGGCACTGCCATAACGGAAGGAAAGACCACTCCCTCTTCGAATCGATCGCTTACATCTCCTAAAAAGATGGCATCCCGTTCCTTCTCGATTCTCGCCTTTACATAAGAAATATACTTTTCACCTTCTTGTTCAAAAAAAACAGAAGAGCTTTCTTCCAGGATTCTGTATTCGCCTTTTTGAAGGAGAACAAATCCGATGGCCGATGCCTGAAAGGATCGTTTAATCTGTTTCTTTAAAAACAGGACCGTATCCGTTAATCGTAAATTCAAATTTAACTGATGGGAGGTTTCATTAATTAGCTGCAAATCGGTAATGAGCCTTTTAGACTGTTCATAAAGTTTGGCATTTTCAAGGGCATTCCCTGCCGTATAGGCAAGTAAGCGAATGAACTCGATCTTCTGTTCCGTAAAGGTGAAGTGGGCCTTTGACTTTACTTCAAGAACGCCATAGATCCCTTGTTTTCCTTTTAAAGGAGCATAGAGGACATTCTGTTCTCTCATTTCTATACTCCCATTGACAAATGCCTGCATGGCAGACTCATTGGCACGATCAAAGTCAAAGTTTCTAATGGGAAGTGTCCCGAATTCATACCGGTCGTTAGACAATAACAAGTGGAATTCATCGATTGGAAACACCTGCTTCAACGTTTCAATAATCTCCACTAGAAGCGTATAAACATCCCTGGTTGAGTGAAAGGTCTCCGTTACTTTAAATAATTCCCTGTATCGTTTTTCATCTTCGAGTACAGTCTGGATTCCACCTGTATGCTGTAAAAATTGATTGCTGGCTTCCCAAAAAGAATGGAGCCAACTATCGTATGCCTTCTCTTTACGATCATCCCTCTTTACTAATAGAATCGCTAGAGGACTTCCATCTTTATTTGTAAAGTGAAAACGGATGGTGAAATCATCTTTCTCAACCATAACAGGACGAGAAATGTATTTTTCCCTTGTTTCAGCAAGCGTGAGGGGAACATCCTCATTGTCACTGGGGTGATATAAGAAATAGGCAGACTCGCTATAAAAATATAAAAATGCCCGATCAATATCAAGGCAGTCTTTAATAATTGTCAGCCACTTTTGCAAATGAGCAGAATGCCCCAATTCAACTGACATTTCTTCATAGATTAAATCAAACAGCTTTGATTTATATTCAAGCAAAGAATTATGAACAACGTACATTTTTCTCACCCACACCTAAAAGGTTTGTGAAACAATTAACATCATTGACCTTGAGCCAGCACCAGATCCTCTTGTAATACCACGAGCCATAAGGACTTATTTACCGATAAAGAATGGACTTCCACGGGTTCATCTTTTTGATCTGACAAATCCAGTTGAATCGGGTCTTTGTTCTCTCTAAAGGAAATATCTATCAACTGCTTATGCTCGTTATATTTAAAGGGTTGTTTACTGGAAATCACCGAAGAAGGAGCGACCTTCTTTTCTTGTAAAACCTCTAAAGATTTCGAAAATAACACCCATTGTTTCTTATCTAATTGGACCCAAATTCCCTCTTTATCCTTTGTGAGTCCTATCATTTTCACTCTTTTCTGTAACGACACACTATGTAATACCTTGAAATAATACTGATTGCTTCTATCAAGCTCATATATAATAAAGACAGGCTGATCTTGAGCCATTTTTGCTACAGCGATAACGGGGTTCTGCTCTTTATTTCCTGCAGTTAATACCTCCGCATGGATTGATTGTCCAGACTCATCTACTTGTTCTGAGGAAGTGGAGGAATAAACCAACCCTCCGAAAACAACCAGTACGCACAGACCGATTAATACAAATCGAAGGGTCTTTTCTCTTTTTGATTCTTTCAATGACATTCACCTATTCAACATATTTTCCAACTTTTATTATATCACAAGAAATGACTTTTGGACTATTTTGTTTAGAGAACAACACTCGTAAGAATCTATGAAATTTCTTCATCTTAAAATACTTCCTTGACTTCTATTCTCTCCCGTCATATAATATTCTTTGTGTAAAATAATGCAGCTTCAGTGAAGTCCTTTATGATCGTATTTTGTTCCTCTACTTCTTGAGGTGTATCTTGTAACCCTCTGCTGCTAGGGCGAAGGTACATGAAAACAAAATGCACATAATTGTTTATTCACAGGTGTTTTTATTTTACAACAAAATAAAAACAATAAAGGAGGAGTCATTCATGGCTCGATATACTGGCCCAAGCTGGAAATTATCTCGTCGTCTTGGAATCTCTCTAAGCGGTACGGGTAAAGAATTAGAAAAGCGTCCTTACGCTCCTGGACAACATGGTCCTAACCAACGTAAAAAAATCTCTGAGTACGGTTTACAACTTCAAGAGAAGCAAAAACTTCGTCACATGTACGGAGTAACTGAGCGTCAATTCCGTAACCTATTTGACCAAGCTGGCAAATTACAAGGTAAACACGGTGAAAACTTCATGGCGCTACTTGAGTGCCGCCTGGATAACGTTGTTTATCGTTTAGGTTTAGCTCGTACTCGCCGTCAAGCACGTCAACTTGTTAACCACGGTCACGTAACAGTGAACGGATCTCGCGTAGACATCCCTTCATTCCGCGTACTTCCTGGTCAAACAATCTCAGTTCGTGAAAAATCACGTAACCTTGACATCATCAAAGAATCGATGGAAGTGAACAGCTTTGTTCCTGAATTCCTAACTTTCGATGCTGACAAATTAGAAGGTACTTTCACACGCGTTCCTGAACGTTCTGAATTACCGGCTGAAATTAACGAAGCTCTTATCGTTGAGTTCTACTCTCGTTAATCTTTGTAAGAAAAACACTGTCCATTTTATGGGCAGTGTTTTTTTGTGCTTATAGCTATTCTTTTCATTCCAGGTGTAGGCGAGATTTCACGGCGTCTTGCGGTGTCCGGGAAAAATCGATGTCCATATAACCGGGACCCCTTTCCCCTTCTGATGCCTGCACCTGAAGATTTTTTGCATTTTTTGGCGAAATGAATCCAATTATACGATTTTAAGGTTCAGGTAGGGGCCGGATGGGGTGATTGGATGGTTTATGTTATTACGATTTTCTACTTTCGTCCGGGTTTTTATCTACTATGAATCGATTTCGTTTAGTTATGATCCGAATTCCTGATTTATGAACCAGTTCCACTCTTTATGATCCAGATTCCTGATTTATGATCCTTTTGTCGATAAATATGACTGAATACCAACTCACTTTTTTGACCATTCTGTACAACCTTCCAGCTGAACGGTATAAATAACTAAAGTGGATGATTGCAAATCGCTCTTCCCGCTTAGTAAATGCTTCACACTCCAACAGTACACATTGACAGAACGATAAAAAAAGCACGGTACCCGCTCCAAAAAATAGAAACGGATACCGCACTGACAGATTCAATAATAGTATTATACGTACTGAATTCTAAAATATTTCTTCTTTCCGCGACGAATGATCGTAAATTGCCCTTCAATCATATCATTCTCATGAATCTCATGTTGAAGGTCTGTTACACGTTCACCATTAATGTAAATCGCTCCGTTCCCGACATCCTCTCGTGCCTGGCGTTTAGAAGGTGAGATTTTCCCATTGACGAGAAGGTCGATCAATCCGATTGCATCTCCTTTAGGCTGTTCGAATGAAGGAACATCTTTAAATCCTTCAAGAATTTCAGAAGCCGATAAAGATTTGATCTCACCACTGAATAATGCTTGTGTAATGCGGATGGCTTGATCAAGAGCTTCTTCACCATGTATCAGTTTTGTCATTTCTTCAGCCAGTGCCTTTTGCGCCTTGCGAAGATGAGGTTCCGTTTCAACAGACTGTGCCAAAGCATCGATCTCTTCGTGTGAAAGGAATGTAAAGTATTTCAAGTATTTCACGACATCCGCATCGGCCGCATTGATCCAGAACTGGTAGAACTCGTAAGGAGATGTCTTCTTCGGATCTAACCAAATCGCTCCACTTTCTGTTTTACCAAATTTACTTCCATCCGCTTTTGTTACAAGTGGAATCGTGAAACCAAACGCCTTCGTTTCTTCTTCATGGGTACGTCTGATCAGTTCAAGACCAGTCGTGATATTCCCCCACTGATCACTACCGCCGATTTGAAGCTTACAATTGTAGTTGTCATATAGATGATTGAAGTCCAGGGCTTGCAGAATGGTATACGTAAATTCAGTGAACGAAATCCCTGATTCCAAGCGTGACGCAATCGTATCTTTTGCCAGCATGTAATTCACACCCACGTGCTTACCGAAATCACGAAGGAATGTGACAACATCCATCGCTCCGATCCAGTCATAGTTATTCACCATCACTGCACCATTTTCCCCTTCGAAATCAAAGATGCTTTGGAGTTGTGTTTTAATGCTTGCTACATTTCCCTGTATTGCTTCAACCGTTTGCAGTTTACGCTCTTCATTTTTACCACTTGGATCACCAATCAAGCCAGTTGCCCCACCAACTAGCACAAGTGGACGATGACCTTGATTCTGGAAGCGTCGTAATGTTAAAAATGGGAGCAGATGCCCAATATGCATACTGTCTGCTGTCGGATCGATCCCGCAGTATATGGAGATGCTTTCTTTATCCAATAGATCCTTCAGCCCTTCAGCGTCCGTTTGTTGATACGTGATTCCACGCCATTCCAAGTCCTTTATTAAATCCATGTTTTTTCCTCCTTTTTTGTAAAACACACACGGCAATACCCATAAAAAGACAACAAAAAAGTCCCTGCATACATGCAGGGACGCTGTCGCGCGGTACCACCCAAATTAAGGAATTACATCCTTCACTCATTAAAGATAACGGCTTTAACCGTTTGCTGCTACTAAAGGTTCACAGCAAAAGCTCCAGGATGTAATTCATCGGCCATTTGTGTCAGTTCACAGCACCCACTGACTCTCTTTATAACAGGGAAGGCAGACTACTTATTCCTCTCATTGCGATCACACGTTCATTTTTTTAGTAAGTAAATCCGACAGTGAGTCAGATCGTCATTCATTTCGCTATATAAGGTTTTTACCATATTTTAAAATAATAGTCAACTAAACTCCTTATAAAAGACCATTTTATTTGACTTTTTACGACAGCCTTCCTGTAAATATGCTATAATGGGAATGTTCTGGGGGGAATGATTATATGAAAGAAAAATGGAACAAATTACTCGAAAAACTAGACCCTGCAATCAGGTTCTTTTCAAATACTGGATTTCAAAAACGAGCAAGAATTACATACGGAGTATTTTGGAACCTTTCCTTGATCCTTGTTGTTATATTTGTATTAGGTTTTGTATTTGCAGGAGGAGTTGGAGCGGGATATTTCGCTTCTCTCGTGAAGGAAGAACCGATCCGTCCTTATGACCAAATGAAAAAGGACATATACAACTACGAAGAAACGTCGCAGCTTTACTTCGCCGATGATGTATATTTGGGAAAACTTCGAACTGACTTAGAGCGCGAAGAAGTGAAGCTTGAAAATGTTTCTGAAGATCTGCGAAATGCTGTTATTGCCACGGAAGATGAATACTTCAAAGAACATAACGGTGTCGTACCGAAAGCGATCATGCGTGCCGTACTTCAGGAATTCACCAATTCCTCTACCCAATCAGGTGGAAGTACACTCACACAACAGCTAATCAAAAACCAAATATTGACGAATGAAGTATCATTTGAAAGAAAAGCAAAGGAAATACTCCTCGCCCTTCGCTTGGAACGTTTCTTTGAAAAGGACGAAATCCTGGAAGCGTACCTGAATGTAGCGACACTTGGACGTAATTCTTCCGGTCGGAATATCGCCGGGGTCCAATCTGCTGCCCAAGGGATATTCGGAGTGGACGCCAAGGACTTAACCTTGCCACAATCCGCGTTCATTGCAGGACTTCCACAAGCTCCATTCTCTTACACTCCATTTACGAA
This sequence comes from Bacillota bacterium, assembly GCA_051750565.1. GTDB lineage: Bacteria > Bacillota > Bacilli > Bacillales > Bacillaceae_B > Rossellomorea. Next base: position 641,946 of record JBNJJV010000003.1, read on the forward strand.
TAATGGAGAAATGAAAGAGAATCTGGAAGCTGGAATGAGCCGTAAAAACACTGTACTCTTCAGAATGCACCGAGAAGGATATATTACAAAAAAAGAGTACGATGAAGCGGTTGCTTATGACCTAACGAAAGATTTCATCAAGCCTAAACCATCACCGAGTGAACAGTATCCTTGGCTGACTGCTGAACTTGAAAGCAGAGCAGTGGATATCATGACGGATGTACTTGCCGAAAAAGACGGCTATTCAAAACAGGATCTTGAAAATAATGATGAACTTGAAGAAAAATACCATACGTTAGCAGACCGCAATGTTCGTCAAAGCGGTTATCAGATTCACTCAACCATCAATAAAAAAATCTATGATCAAATGCAAAAGACTAAAGATGCCTACGAAATGTATGGACCTTCCAAATATGTACCGGGAACGGACCCTGAAACAGGAGAAGAAGTGGAAGTGCAGGAACCGGTTCAGGTCGGAGCGATCATGATCGAGAACAAAACGGGGCGCATCATCAGTTTCATCGGCGGCCGTGACTTTAAAACAGAACAAATCAATCACGCCACTCAAGCTCTGAGATCGAATGGGTCTACCATGAAACCATTACTTGCTTATGCTCCGGCACTGGAATACGGGTATATTTCACCTGGATCCCCTATTCCTGACGTTGGTGTGAACATTAATGGCTGGCAGCCTGAAAACTACTCGCTTAATGAACGTGGACTTTTCCCTGCAAGATACGCACTTGCAGAATCATTGAACTTACCTGCTGTAAGAACATATGCCAATATCTATAACCGAAATCCATTTAAAGAATTCCTTCTTAAAATGGGCTTTTCATCACTAACCAGCAGATACGATAATAACCTGTCCCTTTCACTCGGAGCCACAACAAGTGGTGTTACAGTCGAAGAAAACGTGAATGCCTACACTACCTTTGCAAATGGAGGAAAATTCATTGATGCCTACATGATTGATAAAATTGTCGATCAAGAAGGCAATGTGGTTTACGAGCATAAAGTAGAACCGGTGGATGTATTCAGTCCGCAAACTGCTTACCTGACCATCGATATGATGAGAGATACCCTGGATCATTCACTTGGGACGGGACGTTATGCGAAGAAATTCCTGAACTTTGGTTCAGACTGGGCCGGGAAATCCGGAACGAGTCAGGAATACAAGGATCACTGGTTTGTTGCATCCAATCCGAGCATTACATTCGGAACCTGGTTCGGATATGACACACCTTCTTCATTAAATACCCCGGGATCCCGGGCACAGTATGGACATTATGGATTGAGAAATATCCGCTTATGGTCATACCTATTGAATGATACGAGAGACCTGGCTCCTGAACTGATTGATCCCGATGCACAATTCCAGCAGCCGGAAGGTGTTGTAAGAAGATCCTTCTGCTCGATTTCGGGATTACTGCCATCAGAAGCATGCAGTCAGGCCGGGTTAGTAAAAAGTGATTTATTCAACGCTAAATATGTACCGACTAAAACAGATGACAGCTTACTCATGAGCCGTTATGTCATGGTAAACGGAACGAAATATTTAGCTCTGCCTAATACACCGGAAGAATTTTCACAGCCAGGAGTGATCTTGAATCCTGACTTTGTGAAGAATGTATTTGGTTCTGTACCTGGAAATCCAAACAAACTCATTCCGGAAGGTGACAATCGATTTAAAAATGTTCTGATTGCAGAAAACAAAATTTCAGACGATGGAGCAGCTCCAGGGACGGTAAAAGCAAGTGCTAATGGAAATACCATCACTTGGACCCCTTCTGCAAGCGGAGATGTCGTCGGATATCGTGTATTCAGTAAATCAGGCAGCAAAGTCGGAAGCGTCATATCCGGCTCCAATTATTCTGTGTCCGTTGGAAATGGAGAGTACTATGTGGTTGCCGTTGACGTAGCAGGTAAACCATCAAGCCCATCCAACACGGTACAAATTGGAAAACCAGAGCCAAAACCGGAACCGAAGCCTGAGAAGCCGGCAACGGATCCGAAACCACCTGGTGATAAACCGGCCGATCCTCCTCCTAAACCAGACAAGCCTGAGCCACCACCACCAGCTGATGATGGAGGCGGAGATGGCGGGGGTGAGGATGGAGGAACCGAGCCACCAACTGAACCCGAACCACCTGCTGAGCAAAATTAGATCGCAATAGAAAAAACGAGCAAAAGTATTTACTTTTTGCTCGTTTTTTTGTATTGGGTGAGGGTGAAGGACTGAATTGTGTCGGATGGTATGATGATTTGGAGTGTCCCTTTGGTCTTCCATGCCATTTTGGAAATTTATCTGCCATATATTCGTTTTATCTGCTGTTTTTTCAGTTTATCTGCCATTACTCATAAATCGACAAATTCTGCGAGCCCCCTCTCTCCCCCAGTCATCCATCCCTCAACCAAAACAGTAATCAAAAAAACCCCCACTCACCAAGAGCAGAGGTTTTTCATCTATTAATCTTCCATTGTACTTAAATCACCGGTAGGAAGGTCTAATTCCCATGCCTTCAACACGCGGCGCATGATTTTCCCGCTTCGTGTTTTAGGCAGCTTGTCTCTGAATTCGATTTCTCTTGGAGCCGCATGGGCAGCCAACCCTTTTTTCACGAATTGGCGAATCTCTTCTTTCAGCTCATCTGTCACTTCGTAGCCGTCGCGAAGAGCGATAAACGCTTTAATGATTTCGCCGCGAACCGGATCAGGTTTTCCAATAACACCTGCTTCGGCAACAGCCGGATGTTCTACGAGCTTGCTTTCTACCTCAAACGGACCTACTCGTTCCCCAGACGTCATGATGACATCATCAATCCGGCCCTGGAACCAGAAATATCCGTCTTCATCCATATAAGCTGAATCTCCTGAAACATACCAGTCACCAGGCATAAAGTATGATTCATACTTCTGTGGATTATTCCAGATCTGGTTCATCATGGATGGCCAGCCTTTTTTGATCGCTAAGTTCCCCATGCGGTAAGGAGGCACTTCGTTTCCTTGATCATCCACAATCGCCGCCTTTACACCAGGGAATGGTTTCCCCATGGATCCAGGCTTGATTTCCATGCTCGGATAGTTACAGATCAATTGACCTCCTGTTTCAGTCATCCACCAAGTATCGTGGATGCGCATGCTGAATACTTTCATTCCCCAGCGGACAACCTCAGGGTTCAAGGGTTCTCCTACGCTCAGGACATGGCGAAGGGAGCTTAAGTCGAATTGTTTCACGACTTCATCACCGGCACCCATCAACATCCGGAAGGCCGTTGGAGCACTGTACCAAACCGTTACTCCATAATCTTCGATCGTTTTATACCAGTTCTCCGGCTTGAAGCGTCCCCCTACAATGACGTTCGCGGCACCTGTCAGCCACGGACCGAAGATTCCATACGAAGTCCCTGTAACCCAGCCCGGATCCGCTGTGCACCAATACACATCCTCTTCCTGAAGGTCGAGCACCCACTTGGAGGTTTGGTAATGTTGGATCATAGCGTTATGGACATGTAGGACCCCTTTTGGTTTTCCAGTGGACCCTGATGTATAGTGAAGGATCAACCCATCGTTCCGGTCTACCCATTCTACTGCCAGTTTATTGCTCGCTTCAGCAAATTTTGAAAGGAAGTCTACATGGATATCGTCCTCCTGTACATCTTCCCCAATTAAGAAAACATGCTTTAAGTTTGGAAGTTCACTTACCGGAACCCTCTTTAAAAGCTCAGGAGTTGTGATCAGTACCTTTGCTTCACTATCCTCTAAACGATCACGAACGGCTCCCTCCATGAATGCTTCAAACAAAGGACCTACGATAGCACCCAGTTTGATCGCACCTAATACGGAGAAATACAATTCCGGTGATCTCGGCATGAAGATGAAGACACGGTCACCTTTTTCAACATCCCCAAAACGCTTCAATACATTTCCTGCTTTGTTCGACATCTTCTTCATATCAGAGTACGTATATTTTTCATCACGTTCTGCATCTCGGTAATAAAGAGCGACTTTGTTTTTCCTGAAAGAAACTGCATGTCGGTCAATCGCTTCATGAGCCAGATTGACACGTCCTGTTTCCGCCCATGAAAATTCTTTTTCGACATCTTTCCAATCAAATGATTCATACGTATTTTCATAGCTTTCAAGATTATAGTTTCCCTTCGTTACTGGTAACGCTTCCACTTTCATATACCGCATCCCCCTTATGTAAGAAATTACAATCTTATTATAGTATAAATTTAATATTTTCTCAATTTTTTAAAAAATCTGCCATAAGGTGTTCTTTGCTGTGTTTCGTATAAAAACTCTTCAAACCCTTGTTCTAGATAGGTATTGCAGAATAACTTCCCCGCTTCAAACGTCTGAAAATTTCGTGAAAGCGCTATACATTTTTTAATTTCATGTATAATGGACTTGAGGAATATCTTTAGGTGGTGTCCAGATGAAATTGAAAAAAACCTATAATGCAACAGAATTGAAAACAACAAAGGGAAATATCATTATTGAAGGCCCGATTTCCGCGGAAGAATTAGCCAGGCTTGACTTTCACGAGGACTTGGTCGCTTTCAGACCCCCTTCCCAGCAGCATAAAGCCCTTGTAGAGATTGCCAGTTTACCAGAAGGCCGAATCCTGATCGCGAGAGATCATCATACGATTGTTGGCTATGTTACATATTTATATCCTGATCCCCTTGAACGCTGGTCTCAAGGAAAAATGGAAAATCTGATTGAGCTTGGAGCAATCGAGGTCATCCCTAAATTCCGCGGGGCTTCCGTCGGAAAAAATCTTTTAAAGGTCTCCATGATGGATGATCATATGGAAGACTTTATTGTCATTACGACTGAATATTATTGGCATTGGGATTTAAAAGGGACTGGCCTGAACGTGTGGGAATATCGTAAAGTGATGGAAAAAATGATGAACGCCGGCGGATTGGAATATTACGCAACGGATGACCCTGAAATTAGTTCCCATCCAGCGAATTGTTTAATGGCGAGAATCGGTACTAGAGTGGATCCAGATTCCATCCAACGATTTGATCAACTGAGGTTTATGAATCGTTTTATGTATTAATGGAATTCTGACAAGTTTTCTAAAGGGGTGGAGAACGTGATTGTAGAAGAAATTATGAAAACGAAAGTCGAAACATTAAAGGCAGACGATACAATTGAAACAGCCATAAAATTAATGCGGGAGAAGAAGATCAAGCATATCCCGATTACAAATCGTGATATGGAAGTGATCGGGATCGTAAGTGACCGTGATGTAAAAGACGGGACCCCATCTATTTTTCATGATGAGTCCCCAACCAGCGAATTGCAGAATCCGCTTAAATTGATCATGAAGAAAGATGTGATCACAGGTCATCCTCTGGATTTTGTCGAAGAGGTTGCGGCTCTCTTTTATGAGCACCGGATCAGCTGCCTTCCTATTTTAAAGGAAAAGAAGCTCGTCGGAATCATTACTGAAACAGACCTGTTGTACACTCTCATTCAACTGACGGGAGCCCACCAACCCGGCTCTCAACTCGAAGTGAAAGTCCCGCATAAAGCGGGCATTCTTTACGAGGTAGCCGGTATCATCAGAAGGAATAACTCCAATATTCAAAGTGTACTTGTATATCCGGATAAACAGGACGAACAGTTTAAAATCCTTGTGTTTCGAGTAAGAACGATGAATCCGATGAATGTGATCAAAGATCTAAAGAAAGAAGGATATGACGTGTTATGGCCAAACATGCCAGGAATCTCATCATGACCAAGGATGCTGTTTTCATCTATTCAGACGAACTCCTCGGATATCGGTTCTCTGATGAGCATCCCTTCAATCAAACCCGATTGACCCTGACGATGGATTTACTCAAAGAAGCAAACGCTCTTCAATCAGATGAAATCGTTCCACCACGAATGGCTACCGATGAAGAGTTATTTCTTAATCATGATCCCAACTATGTAAACGCCGTCAAACGAGCGAGTGTCGGCCAACTCTCTCAAGATCGGGCAGAAGGGTATGGAATTGGTACAGAGGATACCCCGATGTTTCAAGGGATGCATGAAGCGAGTGCTTATTTGGTAGGGGGGACGCTAACGGCTGTTGATCATGTCATGACGGGAAAAGCGAAGCATGCCCTCCATCTCGGCGGTGGACTGCATCATGGTTTCAAAGGAAAAGCATCAGGATTCTGTATTTATAACGACAGTTCGGTGGCGATCCGCTACTTGCAGGAAAAGTACGGGGCTCGGGTCCTATACGTCGATACAGATGCTCATCACGGAGATGGCGTTCAGTGGTCCTTTTACGATGATCCGGACGTGTGTACCCTTTCCATCCATGAGACGGGCCGCTACCTCTTCCCAGGGACAGGCAATATTAATGAGCGCGGTCACGGAAAAGGATATGGGTATTCGTTCAATATCCCTCTCGATGCCTTTACAGAGGATGAATCGTGGCTCGAAGCTTACGAAACGTCCTTTCGCGAAGTAATTGAATTCTTCAAGCCCGACGTCATATTGACTCAAAACGGGGCAGATGCCCATTATTATGATCCACTCACCCACCTTTCGGCTACCATGAATATATACCGGGAAATCCCACGTATCGCCCACGAATTGGCTCACGAGTACTGCGGGGGCAAATGGATTGCCGTTGGGGGCGGGGGCTACGATATTTGGAGAGTGGTTCCGAGAGCTTGGGCGCTGATTTGGATGCAAATGACCAATCGATTGGACTGCACCTCTTCATTCCCTTCTAAATGGACGGAACGCTGGCAAAGTAAAGCAGGGGTCACCTTGCCATCTGAATGGTGGGATAGACCTGACATTTACAAGCCTATCCCGAGAAAAGACGAAATCACCGAGAAGAATAAGCAAACCGTAGAAAAAGCTCTTTACTCCATCCGGCAGCAGCTCAGACAAAAACCAGGTGGTTAATCGAAAAGCGCAGGCGGCTCGCCCAGAGGCGACAAGCATAAGACGAACCAGACGGAAAGGCGGTCTTTGCCTTTTTGGCTGGTTTGACTTATGACCTCGAGCCTCTAGCCGCCGGAGCTGGACAATCGAAAAGCGCAGGCAGCTCGCCCAGAGGCGACAAGCATAAGACGAACCAGTCGGAAAGGCGGTCTTTGCCTTTTTGGCTGGTTTGACTTATGACCTCGAGCCTCTAGCCGCCGGAGCTGGACAATCGAAAAGCGCAGGCGGCTTGCTCAGAGGCGACAAGCATAAGACGAACCAGACGGAAAGGCGGTCTTTGCCTTTTTGGCTGGTTTGACTTATGACCTCGAGCCTCTAGCCGCCGGAGCTGGACAATCGAAAAGCGCAGGCGGCTTATTCAGAGGCGACAAGCATAAGACGAACCAGACGGAAAGGCGGTCTTCGCCTTTTTGGCTGGTTTGACTTATGACCTCGAGCCTCTAGCCGCCAGAGCTAGACAATCGATGAGCGCAGGCGGCTCTCTCAGAGGAGACAGGCATAAGGCGAGAACACCGGTCAAAAAAAACCAAGGTACTCTCATCACATTGAGAAGTCCTTGGTTTTTATTGTTCCTCATATGCAGGATCAGTTATAATCACTTCCACACGCCTGTTTTTTTGAAGATTTCCCCTTGTGTCATTGGGGGCAATTGGTCGTGTGTCCCCATATCCAACGGCAATGAAGCGCTTCGGATCTAAGTTCTCCGTTTGAACCAGGTACCGGATCACACTGCTTGCCCTTGCAGCGGAGAGCTCCCAGTTTGATGGAAACCGATATGTATCGATTGGACGATTATCTGTATGTCCCTCCACTTTCACGAAGTTTGGAATTCTCGATAAAAGATCGCCCACTTTATTTAAGAACGGATAAGCGTCCTCAAGGACCGTTGCTTCACCTGAAGCAAACAAGGCTTGCTCCTGAAGAACCAGCACGACTCCACGCTCGGTTCTTGTGGCCACTACAACATCACTTAGTTTGTTTTCATTTAAGTAGCTTTGTATATCGGCTAAAAGTTGATTCAACTCTTTATCAGTTTCCTCACTGCTCTGAGGCTGAGTTTTCTCCATCTCCATTTCAGGTTCAGCAGAAGGATTCTCGAATGGAATGACAGAAGGGTAAAACTCGAGTATTTGACGCTGCTGAAAGGAATCAGCGATGGTCCTGAATTTCACGATATCGATTTGAGACATGGAAAATAGTAAAATAAAGAATACGAGAATAAGAGTAATGAGATCAGAAAAGGTTACCATCCATTTTGGTGCACCCGTGGGCTGAGACGCTTGTCGTCGTCTACGCTTCATCGAGTGATGCCTCCTCTTGTTTCCTGCTGGAGTACATCTCCAGTTCCTCATTGGATAAGAACACTCTTAATTTCTCTTCCAATATTTTCGGATTTTGACCGGATTGTACCCCAACGACACCTTCGATCACGATTTGTTTCATAAACACTTCTTTTTCTGTTTTCATCGCTAATTTGGATGCCATAGGTAAGAAGACAAGATTTGCAAGGATCGATCCATATAGAGTCGTTAATAAGGCGATGGCCATATTAGGTCCTAATGACGCTGGGTCATTTAAATTCTTTAGCATCAGTACGAGACCAATCAAGGTCCCGATCATCCCCCAGGCAGGCGCATACTCCCCAGCCTTATCCAGTAAACTTTTATTTTTACGATGCCGCTCTTCTAAAGCGATGATCTCGGCATTCATAATATCCACAATCACGTCCTGCTCAATTCCATCCACGGCTAACAGGACTCCTTTTCGGATGAAAGGATCCTCAACCTCTTCTACTTCCGCCTCTAATGCGAGAAGGCCTTCACGTCTGGCTTTTTCTGAAAGTGTCACAAACGTGCGAATGAGGCCTTGAAGATCGTATTCCTCGTCACGAAAGGATTCTCTCATCACTTTCCCCAATTGCTTCAATTCCTTAATAGAGAAGCTGACCAGCATGGCCGCGATCAACCCGCCTATCACAACAAACATGGACGGCAGATCTACGAAGGAACTGAAGCCTGTAACACCAGCGTTCGTAATTATGGCGAAAGCGACGAATAGAAACCCAACTACAACCCCGATTGGTGTAAGAACATCAAGCTTTTTCATTTTGACTCTCCCTACAAAAATAAGTTCTGTTTGTCTTTATCTTTTATATCGACAAACTTCTTATTTTGTTGAGTTCCGATGTTCAAGTCGATGAGGAAGAACAACTGTGGATTCATCAACCGTTTCTTTGTTCATATACTTCGTTAATAATCTCATCGCCACAGCCCCGATATCATATAAAGGCTGAACTACGGATGTTAACTGTGGTCTAACCATAAGCGCCAGTCTTGTGTTATCAAAGCTGATTACTTCAACTTCATCAGGAATGGACACGTTTTGATCCTGAGCACCGTGAACGACTCCAAGTGCCGTCTCATCATTTCCGACGAATACAGCGGTCGGCTTGTCCTCAAGCTCAGAAAACTTCTGCCAGGCTTCAAGTCCAGAATCATATGTGTACTCACCTTCAACAACCAGGTCGTCACTATATTCAACTCCGGCTTTAGCGAGGGCCTCACGATACCCTTCTAATTTAAACTTCATGTTGATTGTATCGTGGAAAGGACCGCTTACAAATCCGATGCGCTTATGTCCTTTTTCCAACAATTCCGTAACAGCATCGTAGGAAGCCGCTTTGTAGTCGATATTAACTGAAGGAACCTTGTTTGTTTCTTCCACTGCTCCAGCTAAAACGATTGGAACCGGGGAACGTTCGAATTCTTGAACATGTTCCTCGGAAATGTGCCCGCCAAGGAACAGAATTCCGTCCACCTGTTTACCAAGCATCGTGTTGAGAAGATGAAGTTCCTTCTCCGCATTTTGATCCGAGTTACTTAAGATAATATTGTATTTGTACATAGTTGCGATATCTTCAATTCCACGTGCCAATTCAGCGTAGAAGATATTAGAGATATCCGGAATGATGACTCCGACCGTTGTTGTTTTCTTACTTGCAAGTCCCCTTGCTACAGCATTCGGACGGTATCCAAGGCGGTCAATGACCTCCAGTACTTTCTTTCTTGTTGCCGGTTTTACATTGGGATTTCCATTGACTACACGTGAAACGGTTGCCATGGAAACATTGGCTTCTCTTGCTACATCATATATTGTAACGTTCATAGCTAACTCTCCTTTACTCTTCTACTCATTTATCTTATTTTACACTAAATAAACCTAAAGAAAAAAGCGATTACAATAGTTTGTTAAAAAATGCACATATTTATATTCACGTTAGTGTTTTTTCAATGTATATAGGTTATTTATCTGCAATTACCATGATAATCATACGATAGACTCTATATTCGTGCAACGACTCAGCCTTATCTTAATAAAAAGTTTATTATAGCATGCAGAAATATCGACGACCAGAATATAGGCTTACTGGGAGGGGAGATGCCTTTCGCCGATATATTTGGAATTTCGCCGTTAAATGTGAGATTTCGCCGTTAAAATGAAATTTTCGCCGATATCCTCAATGAAGTTCAGATGGTTCAACTGAAATTTACTAATTATTTGGTCCGTATGCTGTTCATAAGTTATCAAAAAGGCTTTTCTTAAAAAAATAACCAAATGACAGTAGAAAATCGTTTTTTTCATTCTAAAATCAAAAACAAAGGGTTGGATCCCATAAATAGGATCCAACCCTTCTCTTATATATATTATACTTCGATCGTTCTTCCTTTTAACAGCTCCTGATAGAAATGATCAAATTGATCTATATCCATTTGTTGGGCAGAATCGGATAAGGCAACGGCAGGATCAGGATGAACCTCAGCCATTACACCATCTGCACCGATGGCAAGTGCTGCTTTAGCCGTTGGAAGCAACAGATCTCTGCGTCCGGTTGAGTGCGTTACATCCACGAATACTGGCAGATGCGTCTCTTGCTTAAGAATTGGGACAGCTGAAATGTCCAATGTGTTTCTTGTCGCTTTTTCGTACGTACGAATTCCACGCTCACAAAGGATGATGTCTCCATTTCCTTGTGAAATGATATATTCAGCAGCGTTGATAAACTCATCGATTGTTGCAGCTAAACCGCGTTTAAGTAATACGGGCTTCTTCACTGCTCCTGCTGCTTTTAACAGCTCGAAGTTTTGCATATTTCTCGCACCGATTTGAATCACATCAATGTATTCTAATGCGGGTTCAATATCAGCGGGATTTACGATTTCACTGACGACTGCCAGATCATATTCATCCGCCACTTTTTTAAGAATTTTTAATCCTTCGATCCCGAGACCCTGGAAGTCATAAGGTGACGTTCTCGGTTTGAACGCTCCGCCTCGAAGCAATTTAAGTCCTTTTGCTTTGACGGCTTTTGCCACTTCTGCTACTTGCTCGTAAGATTCAACCGCACATGGACCAAAAATGAAGTGAGGCTTTCCGTCTCCAATTGAATCTCCGTTGATCGTTACAATCGTATCATCCGGTTTCTTTTTACGGGAAACAAGCAGTGCTTTACGGTGATCGTCTTTTTGAAGCTCCAAACCGGCTTTAAAGATTTCTTTAAAAATATGTTCAATGGTCGAATGCTCAAATGGACCATTATTATTTTCTTTGATCAGATCCAGCATGCCTCTTTCTCGAACAGGATCATAGCGGTATACTCCTTGAGTTTCCTTGACACGCCCGATTTCCTGAACTAGTTTAGCACGTTCATTAATGGTGTCTAATAGTTTTAAGTTCATCTCGTCTACTTGTTTTCGTAATTGATCGAGCTCTTGATTACTCACAATACAGCACCCTTTCTTTTTTTATCCTGTTCATACGTAAAAACTGTTATAGTTTTAAGAAAGTATGATACATTTTTGATATTGAAACTTATTATAATAGAACATATCTAAAATGTCACGATAAAATTCTTTATTAATTAGACGCTTTTAAGTACTAAAGTATTTTAGTATTGTATGAGAATAGGCTAAAGTGGGTGAACACTAATTGAAAAATACACAAAAAATATTTGCATTGGACATCGGAACCCGATCGGTCGTCGGGATTATTTTAGAAGAAATAAACGGAATATTTCAAGTTTCAGATATTTTAGTAGAAGAGCATAAAAAGAGAGCCATGCTGGATGGTCAGATTCATGACGTTCCAGCAGTTGCCGAGGTCATTTGCACCATTAAAGCACAATTGGAGAAGAAACATGGCCCCCTTCATAAAGTGTGTGTTGCGGCTGCCGGAAGAGCTCTAAAAACGGAAACCGCAACTTCCACATCAAATATAAAAGGGAAACCCCTTCTTCAAAAAAACGATATTCTTCATCTCGAGTTAAGTGCTGTTCAGCAGGCTCAAGCATGGGCTGCCGAAAGCGAAAATGATACGAAGGGCTATCACTATTACTGTGTTGGTTATTCTGTTCTTTTCTACCGTTTGGATAGTGAGGAAATCGGAAGTCTCATCGATCAGCAGGGAGAGGAGGCCACCGTCGAGATTATCGCCACCTTCCTTCCACGTGTCGTGGTTGAATCCTTAATTGCTGCGCTGAATCGCGCGGGACTCGAAATGGATGCCTTAACCTTGGAACCTATCGCTGCCATTAATGTGCTGATTCCAGAATCCATGAGACGACTCAATGTAGCACTCGTTGATATCGGGGCAGGAACATCCGATATCGCGATTACCAATCTGGGCACTGTCATTGCCTATGGAATGGTTCCGACAGCCGGCGATGAAATAACAGAAGCCATCAGCAATGAACTATTGCTGGATTTTCCTTTAGCCGAGCAAGCAAAGAGGGAGCTTCAGTCCTCAGAGGAAATTACTGTTACCGATATTCTTGGTTTTGAAACGAGTTTCCCTGCACTGGAGGTTGTGGAGAAAATGGGACCAGCTGTAGATCGTTTAGCCGGGGAGATTTCTAAGGAGATTCTCCGTTTGAACAATGGGAAGCCTCCACAAGCTGTCATGCTTGTAGGAGGAGGCAGTTTAACACCTGAGCTTCCGGGCAAGTTAGCCTCATCCCTGCAACTTCCACACAACCGGGTCGCTGTAAGAGGCGTGGAGGCGATTCAGAATATAACCATATTGGATGAAATAACGAAAGGACCAGAACTCGTTACACCTATAGGAATCGCCATTGCAGCTAAACAGACACCTGTACAATACGTCACAGCCAACGTGAACAATCAACCGGTTCGATTATTTGAAGTAAAGGACTTAACGGTTGGGGACTGTATTTTGGCTGCGGGCTTAAAACTAAGTAAATGGCACGGGGTTCCAGGGAATGGTTTCTTTGTAACAGTCAATGGTCAAGAAATATCCTTACCAGGAGGTCACGGTCTGGCACCTCTTATTGAAAAGAATGGTCAGCCTAGTGCACTGGACGAAAAAATGAACCATAACGATAATATCACTGTTCACAAAGGAGAAAACGGGACTTCACCAAGTGTAACGATTGGAGATCTATTAGACACCTCTACTTCTAAACAGATTGTGATAGATGGGAACCCTTTTTTACTAGCCCCACTCGTCTACAGAAACAATCAACCTGCATCCCTTGATGAAACCATTCAGGACCGTGATTGTATCCGGATCGAATTAATAGAATCACTCTTCGACGTGTTAAAGCATTCAGGGTATGAGGAGTGGTTAGAAAGCACTAAGCCCTATCGAATTTCCATCAATGGAAAAGACACCTTCTTCCCTGTTTATAGTGGAAAGCTATTCATCAACGGCTTTGAGGCGAAGCTTTCATCAAAGATTCAACAGGGCGATATCATTTCATATAAACCTGGTTTTACTCCAACAGTAAAGGAGCTTCTCGTTAAAAAACAGCTCACTACAGGGGCTACCATCCTCATTACTTTTAACGGAAAGAGAGTAGAGCTTATGAAAGAGAGCAGCCGTGTTTATCGCAATGGCAATAGACTTGAAATGGATGATCATTTATTCGCGGGGGATACAATTGAAATAGAAGAACAACAAATTAGCTCATTTATTTTCCAGGACATATTTAATACTGTCGAGATCAACATGCCTTCACATGCGAATGGGAGCTTCATACTCTTAAAAAATGGAGAGGAAACCACCTTTTATGAAGAAATTCAACAGGGGGATGAACTCGAAATTGTCTGGCCTCAGTCCACACGCTGAATGAAAGAATAGCAGACAGCAAAAAAACTGGCATTTACGCCAGTTTTTTTGTTATGATCCAACTTGTCCAGGTACGCTGCTCGTACGATTAGTTGGATGGATATTGTTGTTGTTATCGTGCGTAGTTGTTGAACTCGTTGAAGTCTGTGAGCTGTTTACTGAAGAGGTCGTGTCGCCTGTCACTTCTTCACCTGCTTCTTTCACTTTATCTCCTATATCCTTTAATTCCCCTGCCGCTTCCTTCGTTGTGGCGATAATTTCTGAAGAATCTTCCTTTACTTGATTCACTTGATCGATCACATCATCATTCACCTTTTCATAAAGGCTCTGTGCGTCGGTGATTGCATCCTTTAATACAGTAGAAGCCGTTTTAAGGCGATCCTGCCAGTCGTTCATAACCCCTGATGGATTCTCCCTTACCTTTGCTACCATTCCCATTGTGGAGTCCTTCACATTGGATGTGCTGGATGAAACTCTTTTTCTCGTTGTTTTATCAAGCATAGCCAGTGCGCCGCCTACTACAGCTCCCACTACCATGCCTTTTAATAACTTACCATTCTTCTCACCGGAAGTGCCATTCATCGCAGTCGTATTAGTCGTATTGCTCGTTTGAGTCTTATAAGGTACAGTCTGTGTCATGAATCGTTCCTCCTAGTTTACTTTAAATAAATTTTATTCTTATAGAGTAAATTCCCTGTATTACAGAAAATAAACACATGGGTGGGAATTACCAAAAATTATTAGAAATCCCCTACGAAATCATCGATCATCGCCAATAAAATAAAAAAGAACCCTGTAAAACAGAGTCCCTTTTAACTTCTACAACTTATTCAATTCATTCTCAGTAATATTCCAATGTGAAGCCTTCCAGCCCGGTTTTCCTTCAATAAACAAGAAGGCTTGGGGTGATTCATGCTTGATTCCGTATTTTTCGGCAATATGATTGGATAACTCCCTTGACTCTTGAACAGCTAAATAGTAGCCGTCTTCCTCCTCATGCTTTTTCAAGAAGGCTTGGTATTCGTTGAAAGCATTTGAACTCACCGGGCAGGTTAAGCTGTGCTTCATAAAAAAGAAGCGGGAATTCGTTTCAGATAGCTGTTCAAACTCTTGAACGGTTTCAATCTTTTGCATATCATTCATACTCCCTTACATAAAAATGTGCATTATTAGATAGCCAGAGACAGACTTGCCCTATAGCATTTTTATTCCAACAAAAAAACGGTGAAGTAATCATATCACTTCACCGCCCTTAGAATCAATTATTGATTGTATGTTTTTTCAGTTTCATCAAATGCCTTTTTTGTTTCTTCGAGCTTTTGATTCACATCTTCTGTTTCTTCAACAGGTGTTGTTTCTCCAACTGAAACAGCTTGCAGTTCATCGTTTGTTTCTTGAAGCTCGTTATTATTAGAGCGGTATGTTTTCAGCTTACCAACGACATTGTTGGATTGCTCCTGTACTGATTTTGAAAGTGCAGATGATTTTTCTTTTGCTACTGCAGCAAACTCATTGCTCTTTTCTACAGCCGTGTCTTTCCACTGACCTGTCTTTTCTTTCAGCACGCCAGCCTGCTCATTGATATCATGACGAAGGTCTTTACCGGATTTAGGAGCCAGAAGAAGAGCTGTTGCCGCCCCTACGATTCCTCCGATCAGTGTTCCGATCATGAAGTCCTTTGAATTAATGTTGTTGCTGTCATTTGTTTGGTTTTGGTTCTGGTTCTGATTTTGATTGTACTGTTGTGTCATGTTTAAAATTCCCCTCTCTAATTGTTATAAGATCTTGCTCTTTTAATCAATTTTTCTCGAGATCGAACTTCTTTGGGTGCTTGGTTTTGAACAGCTGCATCAGATTGACTTGGCTGTTTTTCCTGTTTTTGTTTCCATTTGTCCTTTAACTCGATAAAGGCATTTCCCCACTGGACCACCTGTGAAATCTTCCCTTGATTGCGTTCAAGTTCAGTTGAAATGGAAGTACTTACTTTCTTAACCGAGTTATTAAGATACTGGATGGAATGCCCTACATCTCTTACTGCATAAACAACAGTGTTCAGATCCTCAGATTTCTTCTGGATATCCTCAGCTAATAAATTTGTTTTATGTAGTAATTCAGTAGACTCTTTGGTTACTCCCTGAAGCTGACTCTCAAGACCGGTCAACGTAGTTGAAACACTGTCCAGAGTTGAGCCTAGAGACTTCAAGGTCTTCATGACACTCATAACTAAAATAAAAAATGCAACTGCTATTACAGCCACGCTTAGATAAAGAATTATTTCCATATGCCACACCTCCATGTATAGAGATTCTTTACCCTTATCATAAACAAATAAACATTATACTAGTATTTCTTCCTTTCTCATGAATTCTCCTGCATGAAAAAATAAAAATATTTCTAGTATTAGCTTTTCTCGTTTAGTTTCTCTCATCCATTAAATCATGTTTTAGGGTACAATAAAATGGACCATATACAAGGGGGAAGATAACGTGAAAGATTCACGGATTGAAAAGTTGGCAAAAAATTTAATTCAGTACTCGGTGCAATTACAACCTGGTGAGAAAGTATTGATCGAAAACTTCGGTTTGCAGCGTGAACTGGTGACAGCACTCGTTAAGGAAGCATATGCAGCCGGGGGATATCCTTTTGTTTCCCTGAAAGATCACGCAGTCGACCGCGCACTATTGATGGGTGCGCATGAAGAACAATACAACATGATTGCAAGCTTCGAGGCGAATGTCATGGAGCAGATGGATGCGTATATCGGTTTGCGCTCAGGTGATAATATCAGTGAACAATCGGATGTACCTGACGAAAAGATGAAGATCCATGGAAATACAATTGGTAAAAAAGTACATAGAGAAATTCGTGTCCCTAAGAAAAAGTGGGTCGTGCTCCGCTATCCGACTGCTTCGATGGCACAGCTCGCCAATATGAGTACAGAAGGCTTCGAAGACTTCTACTTCGATGTCTGCAACCTGGACTACAGCAAAATGGACAAAGCCATGGATAACCTGGTTGAGCTCATGAACAATACGGATAAAGTCCGCCTTGTCGGAGAAGGGACGGATCTTACATTCTCAATCAAGGACATCCCTGCAGTGAAATGTGCGGGACGCCTGAACATTCCCGATGGAGAAGTATACAGTGCACCTGTAAAGAATTCAGTAAATGGAATCATTTCCTACAATACACCGTCACCTTATAATGGATTTACCTTTGAAAACGTAAAATTGACATTCAAAGAAGGTAAAATTGTAGAAGCCACTGCAAACGATACAGACCGAATCAACAAAATCTTTGATACGGATGAAGGGGCCAGATATGTAGGTGAATTCGCTATTGGAGTGAACCCATACATCCAGCATCCGATGCAGGATATCCTCTTTGACGAAAAGATTGATGGCAGCTTCCACTTTACACCGGGCGAATGCTACGAAGAAGCGTACAATGGAAACCACTCAAACATTCATTGGGATATGGTGATGATTCAGCGTCCTGAATATGGCGGCGGAGAAATCTATTTCGATGATGTATTGATTCGAAAAGACGGTCGATTTGTCATTGAAGAACTTGAAGTGCTGAATCCTGAGAATTTGAAGTAAAGCTGAAGAGTCACTGTTATGAATCATGACGGTGACTTTTTTTGTCTGAGGGTGAAAGAAAGGTAATGGGGTTACCTGTTGAATTATCTCCTGAATTTGGCCACATATTCTCCTGCTGAATTTCCCTCTATTTTTGACAGGTGAATTTCTACAAATATTCTCCTGTCAAATACTCATCAAAATTCTCCTGTCAAACCTACCTCAAAACATAAAAAAACCGGCTCCCATAAGAACCGGTTTTTCCACATTAATTTTCTGCTACCTGTTCCTCCAGCGTTTTTTCATACGCTTGTTGGAACTTTTGTACATCTCCTGCTCCCATGAAAATAAGCACGCTATTGTCGTGTTTTAATAGGGCAGTTGTATCTTGTTCGTCAATAATGTCGCAACCTTCGATCTTACTTTCAAGATCGTGGATCGAAAGTTTCCCATGATTTTCCCGTGCAGATCCGAAGATTTCACATAAATACACTTTGTCAGCAAGACTCAAGCTTTCGGCAAACTCAGAAAGGAAGGTTTGCGTACGGGTGAATGTATGAGGCTGGAAGACAGCGATTATTTCTTTTTCAGGATATTTTTGTCTTGCAGAATCTACAGTTGCTTTAATTTCAGTCGGATGATGAGCGTAATCATCGATCAGGATTTGATTGCCCACTTCTTTTTCAGAGAAACGGCGTTTAACCCCTTTGAATGAGCTTAATCTTTCCTGAACGGTGGCTGTGTCCAGCTCTTCGTAATGACAGATGGCAATGACGGATAAAGCATTCATGATGTTATGGTCACCAAATGTCGGGATTTTGAATGCCGCATAAAATTCATTACGTACAAACACATCGAATGAAGTGCCGGTTCTGTCCCTTGATACGTTTCTCGCCTGGAAGTCATTCTCCTCAGCGAAACCATAAAACACGACTGGTACTTGAGCCTGGATTTTCTGTAACTGTTCGTCATCTCCACACGCGATGATTCCCTTTTTCACTTGCATCGCCATCTCCTGGAAGGCAGAGAAAACGTCATCCACATTGGCAAAATAATCGGGATGATCGAAGTCAATATTCGTCATGATGGCATAGTCAGGAAAATAAGACAGGAAGTGACGGCGATATTCGCACGCTTCAAAGACAAAGTATTGAGCATCCACTTCCCCTTTCCCTGTTCCATCCCCGATCAGGAAGGATGTTGGCTTTGCGCCACTGATGACATGTGCTAACAATCCGGTTGTAGACGTTTTTCCGTGTGCACCGGTTACCGCTACACTTGTAAATTTCTGCATGAAGTCTCCAAGAAATTTATGATATCTAGTGAGGGGTAGACCTTGCTCTACAGCTGCCTGAATTTCTTCATGTGTATCAGGAAATGCATTTCCTGCGATCACATGCATATCCCCTCCAATGTTTTCTTTTTGGAAAGGAAGAATTTTTATATTTGATTCATCCAGAGCCTTCTGAGTAAAGAAATATTTATCTACATCAGATCCTTGGACCTCGTAGCCCATATCGTGGAGTATTTGGGCTAATGCACTCATGCCCGACCCCTTAATTCCTACGAAATGATATATAGTCATAATAGAACCTCCAACAATCGTCTATCTAAAAGCATTATATGAAATGAATATTATTTTGCTATCTGTCTTAAGCTTTTGATATTGAGTATATAAAAAAGCGAACTTTCTTCAACTTGAAACATTATATCATTTTTTAAAATCCCTGACCATGCACAAGCTACGAAAGACTGCGGATAATGAAGTTTGATGCTTCTTCTTTTAAATATGTTCTCCATAATACCCCAGTTTTTTGATTCATTTGACCATAATGATTTTTCATATCTATTAAAATCCCCTTTGATTTAACGAAAAAAACAGGACCTAAGATCCACTGATGAGTTACTAACGGGACTTTCCTCATGAAATAGATCCCACCCTCAACAATTCCCTTTTCTTTACAACGAAGGTTTGTTTTAACAGAAACTTCATCATCCTGAATGACATTTTGACAGGTCAAGATCATTTGTTCATCCTGTGTATCGATTTTTCTAATGATGGTGGGCTCCCAAGCTGCAGTCAGCACGATAGCACCAAGCAATTTGACTGATTCAGGCAGGGAATGGGACCTAAGAAATTGAAAGAACAGAGTTTGGCCCTTAATGGTCTTATAATCAAACAAAAACCATTCCTGAAACAGCTTATCGACTTTCTCATCCATATGGTGCTCATCATGTAAAAGGAAACGTTTAGAGAAAATCATCTTGGCGCGTACCTTTTCTCTAATATTCGTTTCCTTCAAAGCATACTCAGATGCATTTCTATAGAGGTCTTTTATATGTTCTTCGGCCATCCGCTGCTTTTTTTGTCTATATTGCTCTAGATTTAAAAGGCTTTCTGGTTCTTGCATCCTCTCACCTATTCGAATTCTACTTTTTCCAGTCGGGGGTTGGGACGGAGTTTTCTTCCCGCCTTGGCTTCAGGGGAACCGTCAATTACGACATTATCTCCTGTAAACCCGACATGGATTTTCAGAAGACTGCTTCCTACTCCATACATATCGACTGGAACTTGATTTTCCTCAAACTGGCGAATACGATCTTCGTTAAATCCACCTGACACCACGATCTTGACATGGCGGAACCCTTCTTCATCCAAGGCATGTCTTAATGCATTAATCAGTTGCATGTTTACTCCCCGTGGATCAAATGTTCCAAGCACATGTTGATTACGGAGGAAGTATTTATCGATCATCATTCGTGATGTATCTACCCTTACCCCTTTTAATTCAGGGCCAAACTCCCGTGCTACCTTTAATGAGTCTGTAATGGCATCATTATTGTAGTCTACCAGGGCAATGAGCTCGTCTTCAGGAAATGTTTCCTGATAAGCTTTAGTGGCTTCTACGATATCCCCATTGAATAATTGGATCAGGGCGTGGGGCATGGTTCCCATCCCTTTCTTTCCCCACCATTCGTTCATGGCATGGGTAGCCTGAGCGGTGGATCCCCCGATAAAGGCTGCATATCCATCACCAGCCTGCTGAGTAAAGTGATCATCCCGATCACCCATGAAGATGACAGGTTTTTGTTTGCCTGAAATAGAGGCAGCTTTCATTACATTATAGACACTCGTCGCCACTGATGTTCTTCTTGCCAGGATGCCATCTATGATTCCTTCTAAATAGCCAAAATCCTGGTAACGGCCTTTGATGGTCAGAACGGTTTCAAATGGTGAGATTTGATCTCCATCTTTTAAGGAATGGATTTCAAGATTTTGCGGGTTATCAGCGAAACTATGCAGAAGTGCAATCACTTCATCCGTTCCACAAATAACGGCATGATTCTTTTGGAAGAATTGCATGGTGACAACGGCATCCGGTTTATACTTTTTGGCAATTTCCTTCGTTTTCAAAAAATAAACCGCTGAAAACCATCCATCCTTGATTCTTTCGTCAAACTTAAATGTATGATTGGTCAATCTGTTGAGTTTTCCTTGAAGTTTCAATTCTATTTCTTTCATCACTAAAGCTCCTTATGGCTTTTCCTACACAAAAATAGGTATTCTGTTTACTGAATCCTAAAAGGACACATATAAACAGAATACCATGTATTAAATGATTCTACTAGTCTATGCCAGAGTCTCCAATTCACTTTCTGAAATCAGGACATCCCTTGGTTTACTGCCTCTGGACTCTGAAATAATTCCATTACTCTCCATCATTTCCATCAATCTTGCCGCACGGTTATAACCGATTCTGAATCTTCGCTGCAATCCCGATGCAGAGGCCCCTCCCTGATCGACGACAAACTCACAGGCTTCTAAAAATAATTCATCTTCTTCCTCGGTAACCTGTGCTTTCTTGATCAATTCATCCTGTTGGAAGAGATAATCCGGTTCTCTTTGCTCTCTTACATGGTTGATGATGTCATCGATTTCGTCATCTGACACGAAGGTTCCCTGTAAGCGGACTGGTTTTGATGATCCATTTTCCAGGAAGAGCATATCTCCCTTACCAAGAAGCCTTTCAGCACCGCTTCCATCAATGATCGTTCTTGAATCGACGCTTGATGATACGGAAAACGCCACTCGTGTCGGTACATTGGCTTTTATCAAGCCTGTAATGACATCGACTGAAGGCCGTTGAGTCGCAATGATTAAATGAATCCCACACGCACGGGCCTTCTGTGCAATTCGGCATATCGCTTCTTCAACATCTGCAGGCGACATCATCATCAAGTCAGCTAACTCATCAATGACTATGACTAAATACGGCAGCATATCGCTGTATTGTTTATTCCGTTTAGCCAGTTCATTGAAGCGTTTAATATCCCTTACACCTGTATGAGCGAATAATTCGTATCTTCTTTCCATTTCCTCAACAGCCCATTTAAGAGCTGCAGTAGCGGCCTTCACATCTGTTATGACCGGACTGACGAGATGTGGAATACGGTTATAGGGAGCAAGCTCTACCATCTTCGGATCGATGAGAAGCATCTTCAATTCATCCGGTGATGCTTTGTACAAAAGACTCACGAGTATCGAGTTGATACATACACTTTTACCCGACCCGGTAGCACCTGCGATGAGTCCATGTGGCATTTTGCTTAAATCAGTCACGATCGGCTGTCCGGAAATATCGAGACCAAGAGCGGCGGTTAAAGGGGAAGATGGCTCTTGAAACTCAGGACTTGCGATCACTTCACTAATGCAGACAGGACGGCTCTCCCGGTTAGGCACTTCAATACCAATCGTATGCTTACCGGGAATAGGGGCTTCCATTCGAATATCCCTTGCAGCCAGGCTCAGTTTAATATCATCTGATAGATTGGTAATTTTATTCACCTTCACTCCAGGTTCCGGCTGAACCTCGAACCTCGTGACTGATGGACCTTGTGTAACATTCACTACTTTGGCCCTCACGTTAAAGTTATGAAGGGTTTCGTCCAGTAATATTCTTTGTGAATCGAGCCACTCTTCGCTCATTTCCTTTGAGACAGGAGGCATTAGATAATCCATTTCAGGAAAAACATAGTCTCTTGTCCTTTTAGATGATGAGCTTAATTCGCTGTAACTCTTTACCGCCTCTTCTCCTTGAACAGGGCTTTGTTGAGATGTTTTCTGTTCAGGATGATGATTGGGTGGTGTTTTTCCCACTTTTTCTTGCTTTACTTCCAGAACAGGTTGTTCCCTCTTCTCTGGTTCTGCTTCAGTCTGAGTTAATGTTTTGCCCTCACTTTCCTTGCGGATGGGAGTCGAATCATTAAGAGCTGATCGTTTTCGCGTATCTAACTGTCGCTTATCTTGTTTCAGCATTAATACGTTAAAAGGAAGGTGAGACCTCTTACGTCTCTGCGGTTCTTCCTCCCTCGGCGCTTGTTGGGGACGTGTAGGTTCTGACTCTTCCCCTACTCGTTTCTCCTCAATCGTGGACTCACTTTGTACAACAGGTTCTTGAACGGGTATCTCTTGAATAGGATGATCAAGTTCCTGAACTTGTTCTTCATTTTCTTCATCTTCCCGTGCAGAATGGACGGGTTGTTGTGGTGGCTCTTCTTCCACAGAATCATTAAGCTCTTTCTCTTTATGTGATGAATACTCTAGCTCTTGGGTTGGTTGCTCCATTTCAGATATAAGTGAAACACGTTCATTTGGTTTCTGGGAAACTTCTTCAGTGAGCTCCACTTTTTGATCTGGATATTTAACTGGAGTTGTGTCATTGATATCTTCAGCCTCTACCATTACAGTATCTTCAATCTGCGATTCTTCTCGTTGTTCTTCCGGGAAGTTCATCATCATCTCAACAGGTTCATCGTTAATAGGTTTTTCGGATTCAGCTGTCTCCACTTCGACAATGGATGGTGATTCTTTTTCCACAGGAATTGAATTCTCTACTACAGATAGAGCCTCATGATCAATCACAGCTTCTTTGCTCTCTTCTTCATTATGTAAAAATTTCTTAAGCTCGAACTCTACCTGGTCGTCTTTTTTTACCGGTCGTCCCCTAAAACCATAAATTGGTGAAGGAATTTCCGTAGGGGTAAACGGCCTGCTGTTTCCCTTTTCCACTTTAGAAGTTTTCTTCGATTGGACAGCAGCCGATGGTTTTTCTTCTTTCCACTTTCTATTTTTAGAAGTGTGATCCTGACTCTTATCTTTTTGTTCCTTAGGGGGCTCTTCCTTCTCTTGACTTCTTCGATTTCTTTTCGCTCGTGGACGCTCTATATTTTCTCCATCCGATATGAGGGGAAAGCGAAAAGTCCCTTTAGGATATTGATACGTCATCCTTGCTTCTACATCACGTGAATGATTGGGCCCTACTATATTTTTACGTTCAGTCTTTTTACGTTCAACATGCTGAACTTCATCATTTTTTTCATCATAATACTCTTCAAATTGTTCATCATTATCTGATAATTTACCGAATATTTTTTTAATCCAGCTCACAAACATCACTCTTTCTTTCATACTTATTTATATTTTATCAGTTAAAGAGAAAAATTCGAGTCATTTCGATAGAATAAGAGAATTGTTAAAGAATTGTGTCGAAACAAACATAGGTGTAAAGAGATTGTAATACGTATGGTAAGAACCTCTAAAAACAAAAATACCTGAGCCCACACTCCGGACCCAGGTATACATTTTTAAGCTGTGAATGGTTGACCCACTTGGTAAGTATCTTCCAGAACCAGAATCCCTTTTTCTTGAGGAGCATCTGGAAGAGCCAGTTCCTTGGCTGAACAAATCATGCCTGATGATGCCACTCCGCGAAGCTCTGCATCCTTGATGACCATTCCGCTTGGCATGATAGCGCCGACTTTCGCCACAACGACTTTTTGTCCTTTGTCAACGTTAGGAGCACCGCACACGATTTGCAGGGTTGCATCCCCAACATCCACGGTACAAATGTTCAATTTATCTGCATTTGGATGGTTTTCTTTTTCAGACACATACCCTACCACGAATTTTGGTGAAAAGTCTGCTTCCAATACTTCACTGAAACCGTTCTTCTTGATGGCTTCATTGATCAATTGGAGCTTCTCTTCATTCATTTCGACAGGTCCCACTTCACTTAAATCCATATACTTTGATGCATGGAATAGGTTATACCCAAGTGTTTTCCCTGTTTTCTCATCAAACAAACGTGCAGCATCTTCTTTTCTTTCATGTAGAACTTCTCCCTCAAACCCTGGATCCATTGTAACGATCAGGGTATCACCAATACCTTCTAAGTTATAAAATACGTTCATTATTTCTTCTCCCTTTCCTTTTTGCGATTTTTTGCCAGAATGAAGATCGGCTCCAGTTCTCCTTCTTCGTACACAAAGGATAGTGCCGTAATCGGAACATTTCCTGTCGTAAAGAAGCTCATCGTCAGTTGGGCAAGAACATCATAACCCGTTTCATTGCGAATATCCCCGATGACCAACACATCCTGATGAGGTACGGATACAGTCATTTCACCTTGAACATCCTTGCTTACCTGCTTTAAGAAAGCATCATTCAAAATACGACTTGCATCATATCCGTCATTATTATTTAGAAAATAGAAGATGTTTCCTGCTACTTCATCTTTCTTCATTTCAGTTGGTAAGCTTCTGACATTGAATAAGGCAGTCTCCTTCATTTGCTCGTGAGACCAGCCTTCAGCCTTTAGCATATTTTCATCTAAAAGGCGGTAGGTTTTCCCCAGGTCAATAGCATAATAGATACGTGTTTCAGCTGTATGATCATCTGTAACGAGGGCAACCCCTTCATTGGATTCGGTGGCAAAAGAA
The DNA here is from genome assembly GCA_051750565.1 of Bacillota bacterium. GTDB lineage: Bacteria > Bacillota > Bacilli > Bacillales > Bacillaceae_B > Rossellomorea. The sequence continues at coordinate 667,418 of JBNJJV010000003.1, forward strand.
GTGGAACGGATGACTGGAAACACTCTTTTCTCTTTGTTCCCGAGGTCTGCTTGTGTTCCCATTACGTTTAAAGCTTCTTCCACATAATAAACCACTTCATCAATAATGGATTTATTGTTTTCTTTCCACTTGGATACAATCGGTGGCAGGGCGACGTTAATACCTTTTTTCGTATCGGTGTTCTCAATTCTCAGTGAATCCTTATCTCGATCATATGTAAACGTACGATTTGGTTTCTCTAATCGTTCCTGGAGTATACCTTTTAGCTTTTTTATGTCCAAACCTGATCCTCCTTTGGTGGTAATTTTATAATAGAAAGTATCGATCCAAAACTTTCATCGTTGATTCATTCACTTATAACATTTTACATCAAAATGCTTAGAATACAAAAGGAACCTGTTAAAAAGTAGGCAAAAGAAAAGGGATCCCAAAATAAGGTGATCCCTTTCAACCTATTATGAAGATAATGTGTTCATAAAGTTCTCGATTTGTTCTTTTGATTTACGGTCCTTATTAACAAATCGTCCCAGTTCACGGCCATCTCCGTATGCCAGAAAGCTTGGAATTCCGAAGATATCCAACTCAATGCATAGATCAATGAATTGATCTCGATCTACGTATAGGAATGTGTACTCTGAGTATTGGCTCTCGATTTCCGAAAGGACCGGCTCGATGATTCTGCAATCCGGACACCATTCAGCTGAAAACATAAATACATGCTTACCGCTTTCTTTCAACTGATGAAACTCTTCCACTGTTTCAAGTTTACGCATTTTATTTGCCCCCTGTTTCAATCGTCATTTGATTAGGTTTGATCCAATCTAGTTTACGCATATATTCAGATATTAACAGGCTTATGAATGCAGGTCCAACAAAATGCAACAGAAGGATTCTTAATGTTACATCCCAACTGAATCCCATCGTTTTAAAGGTCATGATTTGACCGACGAATCCACTAGTTCCCATTCCGGCCCCGGCAGCATTGTTTTCCATCAACCAAATCGTGGTTCCGATGGGTGCCAATATCATGCCTGCAACGGTGGGAGGAATGAGAATACGGGGATTTCGGACAATATTAGGTACTTGAAGCATGGAAGTACCTATTCCCTGAGCCAATAATCCACCTACTTTATTCTCCCTGTAACTGATGACAGCAAATCCGACCATTTGAGCAGCACATCCAATCGTTGCGGCTCCCGCAGCGACTCCATTCAATTCAAGCATAAGGGCAATGGCGGCGCTTGAGATCGGTGCGGTCAAAGCAAGACCCATGAGGGCAGCAACCAGAATCCCCATGATAATTGGGCGTTGCTCAGTCGCCCAGCTGATCCAGCTGCCAAACATGCTCATAAAGTCGGCAATTCCCGGCCCTATAAAGTAAGCTATAGTAAACCCTGAAAAGATGGTGACGAATGGAGTGACAATGATATCCACTTTCGTTGTTTTGCTGACAAGCTTACCGATTTCCGTGGATATGACAGCTGCTACATAAGCTCCCGCCGGTCCACCCAAGCTTGCGCCTGCTGCCCCCGTAACAACCGCAGCAAACAGGACAAGTGGAGGCGCCCCAAGACCAAAGGCAATGGCTACCCCGATCGCAGGACCCATCAAGCTGATCGCCAGACCGCCCATCTCAATGAAAAATTCACTTAACCCAGGGGAAATGGGAAGCTGTTCCCCTATCGTCTTAATGATTAATCCGATGATCAACGAACTGAACAATCCTAAGGCCATATAACTTAACGCATCTATGAAATAAACCTTTGCAGATAATGTAATGCCTTTACTCTTTAAGAATTCTCTCACTTGGTTTCTCTCCTCTGTGTTAACCTTCTTCCTTTTACTAGTGTAAAGACACTTGTTTATTTTGTCTATATATTTTACCTTTATCGAACAATGAATTTCCTTCTATTTTTCTTTTATTAAAGCGTACTTATTCACGTATAATAAAAAAAACCGATTTTCCACCTAGGCAGAAAATCGGTCTATATCGTTATGATTTATGTTTAACTGAAGCTGCTATTTTCATCATCATCTCTGCATGACCTGCTAAATCATCTAATTCCGCTTGTGTCGTTACCTTCGTTCCACCCACTCCAACAATAAGTTCGTATTCTTCTGTATCAGGCAGTTCCTTAATGACATAGTATCCTAAGCGATTGTCCTTTTTAAAAGTCCCATGTTTCAAGAGATTCTCTTTGTCACTAACGGCCATTTTATATAGAAGTTCACTATCCTTATTTTCTTGAGGGTTTGTGAAAAGTATAAAAGTATCAGAGCTTTTTGAAATAATGATATTATTGGGCGATTCTTTTTCTATTTTGGCTCCAAATGGAAGATAAAAGTTAATGTTTCCAGCCTCTTCTTTAGCTGCCTCATTTGAGCTTAATGTGTTCTCCACCACTTTGGCTGTCTCTTCTTTTTCTTGATCGATTGTCGTGTTGCATCCGGCTAAAATAAGCACAAGAATAAAGAAAATGACTGTGTGTTTGATTTTCATCCTATACTTATCCTCCCTTTCATGCTTAGGACCTACGCTTATGATACCCTCACAAAGTCCCATTGACAACCCTTCCAAAAAGAAATCCTGCCTTTTTAATGGGAAAACAGGTTATTTTTAACTTACCTAGGGTATTTATGATAAAATGACTAAAAACAGGAGGGTGAAAATCATGGAATACACAGTGTATCTGGCAGGGGAAATACATAGTTCCTGGAGAAACGAGATGAAAGAGAAAGTAGAAGAGCTTCGTCTCCCTCTATCTTTCGTCGGTCCAATGGAAAATCACGAACGTTCCGATGCAATCGGGGAAGAAATTCTTGGTGAACAACCCAATAAAATACTCCGCGATGAAGCAGCTTCGAGTATTAACAATCTTCGAACAGAGCTACTAATGAAAAAGGCCGATGTGGTGATTGCCTTTTTTGGAGAAAAATACAAACAGTGGAATACTGCAATGGATGCGAGCACCGCCTACACACTTGGAAAGCCTCTTATTCTTATTCGTCCAGAAGAACTGCATCATCCGTTAAAAGAACTTTCAAACAAGTCAAATGTTACCGTGACGAACATAGATCAGGCGATTAAGACGTTATCATATGTTTTTGAAACAGAATAAATAAGCATGCCGTTCAAATTGAATGGCATGCTTATTTTTTATGTTCATTACCATACTCCTGGAACTTTTTCACTATTTTAAAATAACTTAATATTGGCAATCTAAAGACGATTTATGTTATTATTAACAATTTAAAAACTTTTTTTGACTTTATGAAAATATTAAAATATTATAGTAAAAGAATAAGGGAGGTAGTAACATGTCATCAATGAATAAACAGAAAATTGTGGATAGTGTCCCTCAAAAAGGTTTCTTTGGACATCCAAAGGGATTATTCACTTTATTCTTCACAGAATTTTGGGAGCGCTTTTCCTATTACGGAATGCGTGCCATCCTCGTATTCTACATGTACTATGAGGTTTCAAAAGGCGGACTGGGCCTTGAGCAAAACACAGCTTTAGCAATCATGTCGATTTATGGTTCACTTGTATATATGTCCGGAGTAATCGGAGGCTGGTTGGCAGATAGAATATTCGGAACTTCGAAAGCCGTCTTCTACGGTGGAATATTCATCATGTTTGGTCATATTGCTTTATCATTTCCAGGAAGTTTAGCCATGTTCTTTGTTTCGATGGTATTGATCGTTGTCGGAACAGGATTATTAAAACCGAATGTTTCAACTATTGTCGGTGAAATGTACAGCGAAAGTGATACTCGTCGCGATGCAGCCTTCAGTATTTTCTATATGGGTATCAACTTAGGTGCATTCATTGCTCCACTAATTGTCGGTAAGCTTATGGAAACAAAAGGATTCCATTGGGGTTTTGCGGTTGCAGCCATCGGAATGTTCATAGGTCTTGTTGTGTTCATGGCAACAAAGAAAAAGAATCTTGGTCTTGCTGGTACCTATGTTCCAAACCCGCTTGCACCAGCTGAAAAGAAAAAGTATGGATTAATCGCAGGATTAGTTGTTGTTGGTCTTGCCATCATTTTAGGTATTACAATTCCTGCAGGTTTATTTACATTAAACGTATTCATTAATTTAGTAGGTATCTTCGGTATCGTCGTTCCAACCATTTACTTTATCGTTATGTACTATAGTCCGAAAACTACGCAAACTGAACGTTCCAGAGTCATCGCTTATATTCCATTATTTATTGCAGCGGTTATGTTCTGGGCGATTCAAGAACAGGGTTCAACCATCCTTGCCGTTTACGCAGATAAGCGTACTGAACTAGAATTCATGGGAATCAGCATCTCACCAGCCTGGTTCCAATCGTTAAACCCGCTATTTATCATCCTATTAGCTCCAGTATTTGCTTGGATGTGGGTGAAACTTGGTGATCGTCAACCATCGATTCCGAAGAAGTTTTCATTTGGTCTATTGTTTGCCGGTTTATCATTTTTAGTGATTCTATTACCTGCATACTTCGGAGGAGAAGATTCACTGGTAAGTCCATTATGGCTTGTGCTTAGCTATTTGATCGTTGTACTTGGTGAGTTATGCTTATCACCGGTCGGTCTTTCAGCCACAACCAAATTAGCTCCGGAAGCATTCTCTGCTCAAACAATGAGTCTTTGGTTCTTAGCTTCTGCGGCTGCACAGGCGTTGAATGCACAACTTGTTCGTTTTTACACACCAGAAACAGAAACGCTGTACTTCGGGGCCATCGGAGGTATGGCAATCGTATTGAGTATTGCTCTATTCCTGCTTTCCCCTAAGATTCAGGAATTTATGAAAGGTGTAAAATAATGGACTTAACCCTCTGAAAAAATTTCAGAGGGTTTTTATATACCTGAAGGGATTACTTTCATCGATTCTGTAATGTATAAAAAGAACTCCGCTTCAAAACGGAGTTCCATTCTAACTATTAGAAAAAGTCACAGCCACATTTTCTTTTACGTCTTCTTCTACGGTTATCTTCATCGTCATCTCTTCTTCTGCGACATCTTCTACGATTATCATCTAATCCAAATAAATCGTCTCTGCGGTCACATCTTCTTCTGTCACCAAAAAGAAACTTATCCCAGTCGCAGCATTTTCTGTCGTCACGATGGTCATCACAACGGTCATGACGACGACCCCCAACTCGGTCATTACAAAAATGGCATCCCATAAATTCTTACCTCCTTAGAAAGAATTTATCAGATAAAATAAAGTCTGATATACTCCATCTTATGAATATCAGGTAGAATTGGTATGGGCCAAGTACCCTCTAAAGACAAAAGTCTATCGATTATTTGTCCTGCTCTTTGTTTCTGAACTGCCACTGGCCAATTAATAGCTGAACAACGTGCAAAAACATAGCCTCTCTCGTAATGAGTCCATTCGTAAACACACCCATTGCTCCTTCTTTTTTTCTAATCCCGGATGTTTGAGTATACTCATCCATCAAGGGTCCCAGCTCTTTCCCAGCCTTTAACTGACTGCTGATTTCTTTAGGCAGGGGGATTCTGGCACCTCCACCAATGATTTCGTTGCCGCTCCGATCCACGAGTGCCCCCCAGTTACAGACAAACATTCCGTAAAGTGATTCCGTCACTCCTCCTTCAAGACCGATCCCAATATCGCTATCTGTTGCCCGCAGTATGTTCTTGGCCCGGTTTAACGCACCTTCGATGGTCTCTTGATCAGAGATTGGCTGCTCACCTACATTTGAATCTGTTTTGAAACACTCGAACTCAACGTCCTCATAACATTCCAGAAAAGCCTCTTGAATGGCTTGTACCTTTACGGGATTTGTTGTTCCAATTGCTATTTTCAACAAATTAATACCTCATTTCTAAGAGAGAGTCACTCCCTTTTTGTCTCTATAAAAAGACTGTCTCAAGAAGTACATAAATGAGACAGCCTTTTTGCTATATTTTTTTAGAAAGGTGAATTATCCATTTGATTTAATGGTTTCAATTGTGGAACGATCACATTGCTTCACTAATTTGACAATCAGTTCTTTCGCAGCCGCATAATCATCTACATGGATCATGGATGCATGTGTGTGAATATATCTTGAACAGATACCAACAACGGCACTCGGAACCCCTTCATTTGACATATGTACTCTTCCGGCATCCGTTCCGCCTTGAGAAACAAAATATTGATATGGAATGTCATTTGATTCAGCTGTATCAAGAACGAATTCCCTGATGCCTCTGTGGGTAACCATTGAACGATCAAGAATGCGAAGGAGAGCACCTTTCCCTAATTGACCAAATTCATTTTTGTCCCCTGACATATCATTTGCCGGACTCGCATCGAGAGCAAAGAAGATATCCGGATTAATCATATTGGCTGCTGTCTGGGCACCGCGTAATCCTACTTCCTCCTGAACCGTAGCTCCGGAATATAGAGTGTTGGGAAGTGTCACCCCTTGCAGCTCTTTTAACAGTTCAATGGACAATCCGCATCCATAACGGTTATCCCAAGCCTTCGCAAGTATTTTTTTCTCATTTGCCATAGGTGTAAACGGACAAATCGGTACGATCTGCTGTCCTGGTTTAATCCCTATTTCTAGTGCATTTCCCCGATCATCAGCACCGATATCAATGAGCATGTTCTTAATATCCATCGGCTTTCTACGCTGTTCTTCTCCGAGCAGGTGAGGAGGGATGCTTCCAATCACACCCGTAATCGGGCCGTTATCCGTTATGATTTGAACACGCTGAGCCAGCAGGACCTGACTCCACCAGCCTCCAAGGGTTTGAAAGCGAATCATTCCATTATCCGTAACAGACGTGACCATAAACCCTACTTCATCCATGTGACCTGCAACCATCACAACAGGATCCTGATCATTGCCTTTTTTCACTCCAAACACCCCGCCCAGGCGATCCTGCACAATGTCATCTGAGTATTGAGACAATTGTTCTTTCATAAATTTACGAACCGCATGCTCATTACCGGGTGCTCCCGGCAATTCAGTCAATGTTTTAAAAAGTTCCAACGTATCTTGTTTCATGTCATATGCCCCTTTTTTATAAAATCTGCTTTATGTATAATCTTATTTTACAGAACTTTCGAACGTCTTACCACCAATTGAGAAGAAAAGGAGTTCTCTTTTTTATTATTTGTTTGATAGAATGTACCTATAGATGGTAAATAATCGAGAATCACTGGGGAGATAGCGGGTAGAGTATGCTATCCCTAAACATCAAATACTCATTGCCTGTGGAGGGAATAAAAATGAATTGGAAATCTTTCATGATCGGAATTGGAATCGGAGCAGTAGGCGGATATTTTCTTAAAGAAAAACTGGATGATTCCAGCATGGTTTCTGCAGAAAAAGTGTTAAATGACGTGAAACTTTCATTCAAAAAAGAGGGGAACATCGATGGCTCCTGGATCGGAATGAAGCCCGAAGACTATCAGAAGCACTCGGTCACAACGAAAGTCTATAAAGGTGGGGTGTCCAGAAGAAAAGACGGGGAACTGGAGCAATATGAGTTTTTAGCAGATGCATATACAGGCACGGTTGTGGATGTGTATCCTTTAACTTAAAATGACATCACTGCATCATAACAAAGGATGATCCCAAAAGTCTCGGGACCATCCTTTGTTTAGTCATTTTTTATTTTTCCCTCAGTACATGATCAACGATTTCTCCATCTCTATTCCACTTGACCCCTCTATAAACCGCATCATGGTAGAAAAGAAACCAGTACTCTCCTTCAATCGCTTGACTGATCCACTTGTCTTTGGCATCAATGGACGTCATCGGATAGTCGTCGTAAGCCAGTACCCATAGCGGATTTTTGTGCGCGTGAGTAGGCATGATATCTGCCATATGAATGAACTTCTCCCCGTTATGCTCTAAAAGGATAATCGAATGCCCGTCACTGTGACCTCCCGTATGCACCATTGTGATTCCAGGAAGTACTTCCTTTTCTCCTTCGAACGTTTCCACTTGAGATTGAATGCTCTCCCAATTTTCTTTCCAGTATGTATTACGGGAGCGCACATTCGGATTTCTCATTTCATCCCATTCCACTTGGGATGTGTAAATGGTTGCATTCGGGAATACAGAAACAAGCTTATCGCCCTCATATTTTGTTAAACCGCAAGCGTGATCGAAATGCATGTGAGTCATTAACACCACATCAATATCATTTGGCTTCAAGCCCAGTGCTTCCAGGGATGCCTCAAGATCCGACTCTTCATGCACGCCGTAGTTACGCTTTTGTTTATCATTCAGCTTCCCTTTACCAATTCCTGATTCAATTAACACATTCTTTCCTTCCCATTCGAAAAAGAGCGGATCTGTTCGTAATTCGATTTGATTCAAGTCATTCACGGCATATTTTTTTGACCAAAGAGGCTTTGGGACCACTCCGAACATAGCTCCCCCATCCATGTGAGTGACGCCGCCATTCAGCCAATAGATCGATCTATCTCCAACCTTCAACGTTTCCATTTTGACTCCTCCTTTGTTCATTCCCTTTTATTTTATCAGAATTTATGGACAACTTATAGGTGGATGCTCGGGTCGCCCTGCATTCTAGTCTTATGAAAAAAAGCCCTGCAAATTAGCAGGGCAATCAAATAATACTTATTGATTTTGATATTGAGCTTCAACCCGGTAAATTCTTTGCCCTTTGGCTGAAAACTTCTCTTCATATTCAGTCATGATATTTCCTTCAAAATCGCTCTTATGAAGATCAAGACTCAAGAAATTCAGATGCAGACCATACCATGAAAAGCTTTTTAATGAGTACTCAAATAAACCTTGATTATCTGTTTTAAAGTGGATTTCTCCGCCTTTGATCAGCACATCTTCATATAGCTTCAGAAAATCTTTATAAGTCAATCGACGTTTTTCATGTCGGTTTTTCGGCCATGGATCAGAGAAGTTCAAGTACACTCTGCTTACTTCTTCTGATGCGAAGTATTCAGTCAGGTTCTTTGCATCGACATTTAATAGCTTGACGTTAGGAAGCTCAGCTTCAATCAAACGATCAAGAGCTGTTACAATGACGCTTTCATATAACTCGATTCCAATATAATTAACGTCCGGATTGGCTCTGGCCATTTCCGTGACGAATTGACCTTTTCCAGTTCCTACCTCGATGTGGATAGGATTGTCATTACCAAATTCTTTATTCCATTGACCTTTTATCTCCTGGGGTTCTGCCACAACATACTGTGGATGGTCACTGATTTTCTCAGAAGCCCACGGTTTATTACGTAAACGCATGTAGACACCTCTTTTTTTATTATCGAAAAAAACATACCACGACTATCTGTCCTGTGCAAGAGCCAAAATAGAGCCAATCTCGCTTCAGATCTTCTGGCTGATGCGCTCGCTTCAGGTCCGTCCCTCAAAAAGCGCGCATAATTGAAAAAGGAATTCACACACTATTAGTGAATTCCTTTTTCGGGTCTGGTCATTTTGATGGGCTGAAAAAGTACATGTTTCTTTAAATCTTTGCAGACGAAAATGAAAGGGTGTACTCTATGCCTTTAAATTCACAGAATCAAATGCAGTTACTATCAGATATTTTAAGCAATCACAGTGCGGATTGCTGCGGTTCGGTTTCTGAATGTGAGCAAGTTGAACGATTGGTGAAGTCATTAATGGTTAATGCCGATATTCACGAAAACGTAAAGCCTGTCCTGCAGGAAATTTATCAGTATAGTCAAAGCGGGATATCCTCAGCTGACTTATCGAACCATATTACGTCCAATCAAGAAAACTTGTCCCAATGGGTTACGGATATGAACAACTACTCTTAATAGATCAGATCACTTTGTGCAGATATTCAATCCAGTGATTCATTTCGTGAAATCGGGCTTTTCCTTTATGCCACTGAATGGATAATATCGTTTGTGCAACCACATACCATTTCATTCTCAGCTTTAAGTTATCGGTTAACTTAACACCATATTGAGTTAACCAGCCTTCCCATTGGTCTTCAGGGATATACCAGTATAATAATAGCCCTACGTCAAAGGCCGGGTCCGCAATCATGGCCCCGTCCCAATCGATTAAATACAACTGGTTGTAATCAGACAGCAGCCAGTTGTTATGATTGACATCACCGTGACAGACTACATATTCTTCCTGTTGCACTTCCAAGAGCTCTTTTTGAAGAAATAAAAGCGCCTCTCTAATAACAGGCAATGAAAGAAGATCGAATTCTAAGCCTGTCTCTACTTCCGTGAGCATATGCTCCGGCTGAAACGGCTCTTTTCCCAACCGCTCAAGCATGGTTGAAAGCGGCTTGGAGGAATGAATCTTGTTAAGTAGCCTTGCCACCCGTTCATCCTTCATTTCTTCCGGCTTTAATTCTCTCCCATTTAACCAGTGTTGTGCCGTTATGACATCCCCGTTTTCTAGTCTTTTTGTCCAAACTAGCTTGGGTACGATTCCTTCTGCAGACAATACAGCCACAAAAGGAGAGGAATTGCGTTTCAGAAATAACCTTTGCTCTTGGTACTGAGCAAAGAAGGCTTCTCCAGTAGCACCGCCTGCGGGGACTATTTCCCAATCTTGGTCAAATAAGTGTTCCAATATATTCACCTTCTATTGGTCCTTTGTCATGTTTATATGTTCAATTACGTTAATATTTTAATTCATTCACTACATCAAAAAAGTCTTATAAAATAAAAAAGACAGCTATTGGGCAATACAATCAATAGCCATCTGTTTAAGATTTTATCGTCATCTTACGTTTTCGTCAAGCACTGGAATGAACTGTTACCTTACAAATACATAGGAAGAGACAGGTTCAAGGGTTATGGTTGGCTCTTCTACCCCATAAAGACCGTTTACATTTGCCCGATTTCCGTCTGACAAACAAATCCAATCTTTTCCTTCAGGGAGAGAATACTGACACTTTTTCGAATCTGAATGGAAGACCATGAAGATATCGTTCCACGGACCATACGGGTGGACATTCTGATATCGGACCACAACAAGATTTTCAATGCTATGTGAGACTTTTACATGTTTCCGGATCAGGCCGGTCTTTTGAAATCGGAAGGCACCGTGACTTTTACGGATTTGAATCAGTGCTTTCACGTATTGAACCACATCATCGAATTCTTCTCTTCTTACCCAGTCTAATTGATTAATTTCCACAGGAGAATTGTAGCTGTTTTCAATCCCCTTTTTCGTCCTGTAAAATTCCTGTCCTGCATGAATAAAAGGGATCCCTTGAGATAACAGCACCATCGTTGTTGCTAATTTATGGCGATTCATAAGGGTTCCTTCATCTTCATTTAAACAAGCTTTCATTTTATCCCAAAGGGTGTGATTATCATGGGACTCCACATAGTTGACAGATTGAGTCGGCTCTTTAAAGAGTCCTCTTTCCCCATTTTTCATCCCGACACTTCCTGTCAGGACGATTTCCACCTTTTGTTCCAAGTGACCGTGACCGAGGGCAAACCCTTTGTCATATAAGTTAAAAGTACTTCCTTTAATGGTGTCCCTGAACCAGTCATTGAATTGACCGATCCCTGGAAGCTGATGGGCGTTACGCAGGTTGGCTTTTTGATGGGGGGGCAGGGGTGTATTCAGGTCCCATCCTTCTCCTATGATGATCGCTCCTGGCAAAACTTTATCCACTTCTTCACGGATTGTCGTCATAGTCTTAATATCAAGAATTCCCATTAGGTCAAAACGGAAGCCGTCGACACCGTACTCTTTTATCCAATAAAGAATCGAATCAACGATAAATTTTCTAGCCATCAAGCGTTCGGAAGCAAAATCATTTCCCACTCCCGTCCCATTTGATGGTAAGCCATTTTCATCGTGACGGAAGAAATACCCGGGCACAAGCTTTTCAAAAGATGAGTCCTCCCGAATGAACACGTGGTTGTACACCACATCCAGTATGACCCTGATATTTTCTTCATGAAGGCTATGAATCACGCTTTTCAGTTCATTGATTCGTTCATAGGGATCTTCAGGCTTTAAGCTGTAGCTCCCTTCAGGAGCGTTAAAAAACAAAGGATTATATCCCCAATTGTAATTTTTATCGGAAGGGTGATCCGTCACCCCACCGAAATCATTGACAGGAAGCAGTTCAACATGGGTGATGCCCAGCTCCTTTAAGTACTGAATTCCACTACTGAATCCTTTCGGTGTAGAAGTCCCTTTTTCTCTAAAGGCACGATATTTCCCTGCGAATTTCATGCCGCTTTCTATTTGGGCTGAGAAATCCCGGACATTCAATTCATATATTATAGCATCTGTAGGTGAAGCTAATGGTGCCAACGAAGAAGGACCCTCCCCGCGTCCAAGGTTCACAACACTTCCCCACTCACTGTCGAAGGAAACCGATTTAGCATAGGGATCGATCAGTTCATCCCAAACAAGGTTGATACAAGTTAGAATTGTATAATAATAACGATCTACATCGGTATTCACCTTACATTCCCATACGCCTTTTTGGGTTCTCGAAAATGGGTATTGTATCTCTTCATCATCAGGGGACCTGAGCTTTAATCTTACCTCTGTAGACGTCGGAGACCATACTTTAAACACGGTGCACCCCTTTTGGTATGTAACACCAAGGTCATCCCCGTCATAATAATAGCGTTGATCAAACTCTTCGGTCCTTATGACCGCTCCGATTTGCAGGTCTGTTTTTGTGTTATGCTCATCGACAACTTCATAGGTTTCACCTAGGACAACCTTCTCGCTCTGGATCGTCGTGACATATTTCATGGCATCATTGAGGGGAATCTTTTCTTCAATGTGAAGAGCTATTTTTTCACTACCTTTTATGAGAGTGAAGTGACTGGAATTCCCATCATGATAATCGTATGGAAGAATCAATGTAACCGTATTAAACGTATCTAAAAACGCATCGTAATGCCTACTAATGACTAACACTTCTGCCACCCACTTCTGTTTAACATTTTCCAACTTAATGGAAGAACATGCACCTTCAATTCATTCCCCTTCTTCAGTTCTTCAATTGTGTCTCCGTCTGCGTGCACTGGTACATCCTGACTCGATCGGATGGTCATCGTTGTTCCCGTACACGTGCTGACTTCATTGAAAGCCGTATGTTTTCCGAAGAAGACAGATAGAAAGACCAGGAGTAATTTCCACCTTGATAACCCATGGACGAGGGTCATATCGATAGATCCATCATGAGGACAAGCCTGTGGGGCGATCTTCATTCCTCCACCAAAAAAAGGCTGATTCGAAATTGTCACAAACCATACCTTGTGAAACACCTGCTCTTTTCCATCAACATCTATCGAAAGAGAAAAGGGTTTATACGTAAACGCTTCCTTACAAAGGAGGATAGGATAGATCAATTGTCCAAGGGACCATTTGTTCAACCACTTTTTAAAGGATGAACGATTGGCCTTACGGGCAATTTCCGCATCAAATCCTATCCCTATATTATTCACGAAATGCCCATTTGGTCCGCTACTCATGGTAAATTGACCTGAATCCAAGGTCACGATGTCCTCTTTCTTTAAACCTTCTTTTATTAAGGTATATGCCTGTTTTTTATTGTTAGGCCAATTATAGCCCCTTGCAAAATCATTACCACTTCCTGATGGAATATACCCTATAACGACTTTGTCGAAACCGATTGTTCCACTCACCACAGAGTTCATGGTCCCATCACCACCTACTCCCACTACCAGGAGCCAGTCGTCTGGAGATTGGTTGACAACACTTGAAACAACCTTCTTCACGTCTCCGGGGTGACCTGTCAAATAAATCTCATGTGGAATATCGATGGTTTGACTAAAATGATTCCACGAAGATAAGGAGTGATGATTCTTTGCTGAAGGATTCACGATGAAAATCGTCTTCATTGTTGGTTCTCATCTGATCCTACAGCATGTTCTCCCCACTGAAGCCTCTTGAATGAAGTGGTCTGGCAATACTCCAAGATGGCTTGTGCCGCTTTCAGCTGGACACTCTTGATCGGAGAAGAGCTTGAGCGCTGCTGCTGGAACCATTCATTGTGGAGCCGCTTGTCAAGAAACTGAATGCCCACCGGAGCCTGTGGGTAATCTATGTATCCATTTCTGCTTATCACGCCTTTATGAATAGGAAGGTCCAAACCTGCATATTGAATGATTTGATAGAGTATTCCCTCCATCCTTCTTAATCCGATTAGAGGGTTTAATACCTTCGTCTCTATATCTCCCCATTTTTTCAACCAGAATCGCTCTCCTGAACCGATGTAAGCAGTTCCCTCTTCAAATTCGAGAAAGGTTAAGCACCAGATCCCTGTAGGGGTGATAAGAATGGTTTCGAGTTCTACAGGTGCATGTTTAATTTTTAGGACCGGGTTGTACATCACCAATATGTTATCTGGAAAACGCTGAAGGAGGTAGTGTAATCGTTCGTCATAATGATAGCTGTTGTCTACATAGGATTTCTCCATGATCGTGGAGCTTGCCCATCTCAACTGAAAATCAAATACAAGGTCCAGGAAGGAAACCTTCAATTCTTCCTCCGTAGAGATATCCTGGTGTGAATCCATTTCAAATGCAATTTCTTCATCATTTGCCTGAATAGAGATTGAGAACTCCTCTTCTTCGGCTTCTTTCTTTTTAAACAGTGAAAAGAGCTTCTCCTTCATGGAGTTCCTTTCCTCTTCTTGTCCTTCCTCCTTAATGATCGTGGAAGCGGGAGGAAGATCACCGTTCTCCCAATGTTGTTTCATTTTTTCCCATTGCTGCTTTTTTAAACGAACAAATTGGGAAGGATATCTATATAAATCCGTTTCGTACCTGGAAACGTAATCTTGAAGTTTAATCAGCTGTGCCATATGGATCGATCCTTTCATGACGGTCAATTTGCATTTAACGGTTTGGTGTAAATGGCTTCATATTTCGGCAGACGATCTATGTGTGTTCGATATAGCACGATTTCTCCTGCTATAAAGGAATGGGTGTCCGTTAGCTGAAACGAATTCAACCATTCGGAAGTAAAAGAGAAATCTCTATTCCACTTTCGCCCTACGGTGATATGTGGAGAAAAGGGTCTCTTATCTAATTGAAAGCCCGCTTCTTCACACGCACCATACACACTGTCCCGAACCCGTTGTAATGATTCTGAAGGCTGAGCGCCCATCCAAAGAATTCTGGGTGAATCACTTTTTCCAAAGGTACCGTAGTGATCAAGGGTTAATGAAATAGAAGGACAATCCAGCTCCTCTACTTTATGAATCACGGGTTGAAGTTCATCCGCACTTCCTAAAAAGGCCAATGTGATGTGATAGTCCTGCGGGTGCACCCAGCTCTGAAAAGAACCCTCATCCTTCATTGGCTGAGTCCACTTATGTATCCGGTGTTTCGTTTCTTGAGATAAAGAGAGTGCAAAGAAATAGTGAGATTTCAACATATCACTCGTCCTTTCATTTGTTACTACCATTTTAGCAAAATGTGTCATGAGAGAGAATGACTAGAAGGAAATGCAATAAAAATGAAATACAAAGCTCATTTATTTGATAAGATTTATCTGAATTAGTACGATAGAAGAAGAACGTTTTCTGAAAGGAAGTTGACTATGAAAGTTGTACAAAATATAGCTGAACTGATCGGGGACACCCCCCTTGTCAAATTGAATCGACTCAATCCTGCTGACGGAGCGGATGTATATGTTAAATTGGAATTCTATAACCCGAGTAAAAGTGTGAAGGACCGTGCAGCCTTTCAAATGATCGTTGAAGCAGAAAAGGAAGGCTTATTAAAAGAAGGCTCAACCATCATAGAGCCAACAAGCGGAAACACGGGTATCGGACTTGCCATGAATGCAGCAGCAAGAGGATATCGCGCAATCCTGGTCATGCCCGATACGATGACCCAAGAGCGTATTAATCTATTAAAAGCATACGGAGCTGAAGTAGTCTTAACACCTGGAGATGACAAAATGCCAGGCGCTATCGAAAAAGCGAAAGAGTTAACAGAGAAGATTCCTAATAGTTTTATGCCGATGCAGTTTGAAAATGATGCGAACCCGGATGCCCACCGAAAGACGACGGCCCTCGAGATTGTGGAAGCCATGCAAGAAATCGGTAAACCCTTATCTGCATTTGTTGCGACTGCCGGAACGGGCGGCACGATTACAGGAACAGGTGAAGTGTTAAAAGAGCATTACACGGATCTCGCCGTTCATGTGGTGGAACCGGCTGGATCCCCGGTTCTTTCAGGAGGTAAGCCAGGGAAGCATAAATTAGTAGGAACAAGCCCAGGGTTTGTTCCGGATATCCTGAATACTAGTGTCTACGATGAAATCCACAAAATCGAAGACGAGCATGCCTACGATATTACCCGCAGAATGGCAAGTGAAGAAGGTATCCTGGTTGGGCCTTCATCAGGGGCAGCTTGCTATGCAGCCATTGAAGTGGCGAAGAAATTATCACCGGAAGATGTTGTGGTGTGCATTGCCTGCGATACAGGAGAAAGATATCTATCAAGTGACCTGTTTAGGTTTTAATTTTAAGAAAAGGCTTGGTTAATTTCCGCTTCTGGATGCTCACTTGCCGCGGGGCGGCGGTTAGCATACTCAGTCAATTAGAGAAACCGTACTCCCCAGAGAATTTTCGACAAAAGGATCATAAAAGTGGATCATCGCTACAATCTTCTAAATTAGAGATTCGGACGAACCAAAAGAGGCTGCGCCCATGACCGCGCAGCCTCTTTCTTATGTTTATTTAACCTTATGATACTGCGTGATGAAATGCTCAGGAGAAGACTTAACAACAAACGTCCACACTCCTTCAACTGTGTGAAGATACAAAAAAGTATAGTAAGCTGACAACGACTTGCTTGTCACATCCATCACTTCCTTGATGGTGAAGCTTTTCGTAGGAGTCTCGATTCGATCCATGTATAAATAAAGATGCTCCTCTGTCTCTACCGTGAATTGCTGGTTGTCTTCTATTCTTCGTTCTGTCTTCATAAATGGTTGTGAACAAATCAATCTCATTTAAAGCCTCCAACTATTTGACCGGGCTTTGTTCCCTTTTTCTTTCACTAAAGAGTGCCTGCAGCCTTTTCGTTGCAGAACCGGGTTTCCCATTCCCTATCATCTGTTGATCGATCTTAATGACGGGCATTACTTCTGAAGTCGTACTTGCGATGAATACTTCATCCGCTTCGAGAAGATTATGGACAAGAAACGTCTCTTCTTGAAAAGAGATATTATTTTCTCTACATAAATCTTCAATGACTCTTCTCGTAATACCATTGAGTATCAAGTTTGTTACGGGATGCGTGTAGATGACTCCATCTTTCACCATGAATGCATTAGAAGAGGAACCTTCCGTCACAGTATCACCTCGATGCAAAATGGCTTCGAAATGACCTTCAGAAGCTGCTTCTTCTTTTGCCAACAGGTTTCCGAGAAGATTCAAGCTCTTTATATCACATCTCAGCCACCTGATATCTTCGACCAGTTTAGCTGTTACACCTTGCTCCATCTGGTGTAGAGGAACAGGGAAGTCTTTCGTATAGGCAACAACACTTCCCCTTACATCTTTCGAAGGAAAATGGTGCTGACGGGAAGACACACCGCGTGTCACTTGTATATAAACAATCCCGTCTTTCACTTGATTGGAATCGATAAGCTCCAGAAGGTGCGCAGTCAGATTTTCTTCTGAATACGGAATGGACAGCTTCATCTTTTCCGCACTTTGATAAAGTCGCTCCATATGCTCCTTCATCGTGAACGTGTTTCCGCCGTATACGCGAATCACTTCATAGATTCCATCCCCGAATTGATAACCGCGATCTTCAATATCAATCTTCGCATTGGCACGATCGATAACTTCCCCATTTACAAATACTGTGTTCATTCTGCTCTCCCCTTGTCTCTCTTAAGATTCACATGCTAATTCATAGATAGCCTGGGCATATATAGCCGTTGCTTTTACGAGGTCCTCTATATACATATATTCATCCTTCTGATGAGCAATATCTTCACGGCCTGGGAATAAGGCCCCAAAGGCTACGCCTGCCTCTAAGCTTCTGGCATAAGTCCCTCCACCGATGCTTAATAATTCTCCTCTTTCCCCGGTTTGATCTTCATAGACTTTTTTCAGCGTTTGAACGAGTTCATCATCCTTGGAAACGTGATGAGGTTTACTATCTGTGAAATTTTCAACCGAATAGCCTTCGATGTTTTCAATGATGGCTTTCCCTTTTTCCATTTCAAATGTGACTGGATAACGCATGTTCAGACCTAATCGTCCGCCTTCAGTATCTGAATATCGAAGCTTCCCTACGTTGATGGTTAAATCTCCCGTAATATCGTCACGGTAACTTACACCGAGTTGGATCCCTCTTGAATCTTTAAAGAAATGCTTGGTCGTGAACTCAAAGAATTCTTTTCCGTGAGTAGAAAGGGGCAGCTGTGATAAGAATGAGGCTAAGTAGAGACCTGCATTCTTCCCATTGTCTGGCTCCATTCCATGCGAAGAAACTCCTTCGACTTCCAAAACAAGCTCTCCGTTTTCAATGTAATAATTGCCTTTGATGTCTTCTTCCTTTGTGAAAATTTCAAAGTTTTGAACCCATTTTGTGTGGTCCTCTTCAACCAGCAGGACCGCCTTGGCATAGTCAGGAACCATGTTGTAGCGGCGTCCAGACTCAAAAGACAGGACTTTGATGCCCGATTGAGACGCATCTGCCGGTTTTGTTTGGACTAAGTCATAGTCGGCAATCCCTTTTTCTGCATGGATGATCGGGAAGTCGGCATCAGGGGCAAATCCCATTGAAGGCATTTCTTCTTTTTTAAAATAGTGCTCTACACATCTCCAGTCGCTTTCTTCATCTGTTCCAATAATCATCCGAACCCGCTTATTGAAAGTTGGATCAAGATCCTTTACGATTTTCATGGCATAATAGGCAGCCATTGTAGGACCCTTGTCATCGATCGCTCCACGGGCATAAATCTTATCGTCTTTTATCTCACCTCCATAAGGATCGACACTCCATCCATCCCCTTCTGGCACCACATCCACATGACAAAGGATACCGAGAAGATCACTTCCATTCCCAAACTCTAAATGACCGGCAAGGTCATCCACATTCTTAGGGGTGAAACCGTCTTTCTCCCCCAGCATCAATAAGTAGTCCAGCGCTTCTTTCACGCCTTTCCCCAGTGGTGCTTCCTCCGTCGCATTCTCTTCATCCAACACACTTTTAATTTGCAGGAATTGCTGCAGATCCTTAAGCAAATCGTCTTTCCGCTTCTCCACTTCATTCGTCCAATTAATACTCATTCGTATCCACCTGCTCTATATGTATTTACTTCTACTTTCATTTTATACTGTTTCATGGGGAAATCCAAACAGAGAGAATCCTGCTGAATCACCCCCGTAAGTGCTCTTGCTCTGTTCAATGAGCAAACTGCTTGATTAGAAGGGAATTCGCTTCAATTCGGCTACTCTCTCATTCTTAACAACATCAAAATTTATAAAAAGATAAAAAATACATATATTTAGCATTTTCTTCATATTCTAGGAATACAACCATGAGTTACTAGGTAAATTGTTTGTAAATTTGGGCAATATTCTAGAAATTTTGTCGGATTAGGAGTACAATGTAATTGTCTGACATCTTATGAGTAAACTTTATATGTAGAAAAGGGGTTGTCTAAAGCGCATAGTACATACGGTAGCACGTGAGGTGCACAAACGACACATGTAGTCTTTGCCTTTGGAAAAATGATGAGGGAGTGGTTCTTTGAAACCTTCAACCAATCGTATGCTAACTAGAATCAAAGCTGTATACATGTACATTAAACAGAAAGGTACTGTAACAACTCAAGATCTTGTAGACGAATTTGGCATTACTCCTCGGACCATACAAAGAGATCTCAACGTGTTAGCGTATAATGACTTGGTGCAAAGCCCAAGTCGGGGTCAATGGACAACTACAGAGAAGAAAGTAAAGATGACATCTTAATAGAAAAGCGGAGGCGGCTCGTTCAGAGGCGACAAGCATAAGATGAACCTACCGGAAAGGCGTTTTTTGCCTTTTTGGTAGGTTTAGCTTATGACCTCGAGCCTCTAGCCGCCGGAGCTGGACAATTCGAAATGCGGAAGGGCTTTGCCCTGAGGCGACAAGCATAAGACGAACCTGCCGGAAAGGCGGGTTTTTGCCTTTTTGGCGGGTTTGGCTTATGACCTCGAGCCTCTAAGCCCTGTAGCTGGACACATAGAAAAGCTGACTTAAAATTTCTAAAGAGACCCAGCCCCTTAGCAAAGGGGCTGGGTCTCTTTAGTTACTCAGGTTTATATTCTTTCAACAGTGTGACTTCCTCATCCGTCAGCTCACGATACTCTCCAAGCTCCAGGTCTTTATCCAGTTCAAGCGGGCCCATCGTTAAACGCTTCAGATACATGACGCGCTTCCCTACGGTTTCAAACATTCTTTTCACCTGATGAAATTTACCTTCTGTAATCGTCAATTCAATATCAGAGGTCAATCCTGATTTTAGAATCGTCAATTCCCCCGGTTTTGTTTCGTAGCCATCATCCAACGTTACCCCTTTTTTGAAAGCTTCCACGTCCCCTTCTGTCACTTCCCCGTCAATCACAGCAAAATAGGTTTTCGGAACATGGCGCTTCGGAGAAAGGAGCTGGTGGGATAATTGACCGTCATTCGTAATGAGAAGGAATCCCTCTGTATCCTTATCAAGCCTTCCAACCGGAAATGGATTGAATATTTGATCTTCCAGCTGAAGTAAATCAATCACGGTTTCATCCTGTCCATCTTCAGTGGCGGAGATGACTCCAGGCGGCTTATTCATGAGAAGGTAGATGAATTCACGATACTCGACCTGCTCTCCGTACAACATCACTGTATCCTTTTCCGTATTGATATGTACTTTCCCATCCTTAATGACCTCTCCATTGACTTGAAGACCGCCATCCTTTAATAGCTTCTTTACTTCTTTCCGGCTGCCGTAACCCATATTGGCAAGCATTTTATCTATTCTCAAATTAATCACGCTCCGTTTATGTTGAGTTCTTTTTCTTTTATGTTGAATTTATTCGTGATTTGACCAGTCCATAGGCACATACCCATTCATGTTTCTATTCTTAACATAGGCTACTAAAGGTAAGCAACTTTGATAAAAATAAATGAGGTGAAGCGTATGTATCCATATCGACAACAAGGTTCAGGTGGATTATTAATCCCTATTCCATTCCCTGGAGGCGGCGGACAGGGATATCCAGGTTTCCCTGGTCAAGGGTATGGCGGCGGCATCAATGACCGATTAGACCGACTCGAGAGACAATATGAGCGACTAGACCGTAAAGTCGACCGTTTGGAACGAAAAGTAGAGCGACTTGAAAGACAGCTTGGGTATTATAATAATTAGCGTTTCCAATTCAAATTTATTGGTGAACGGTGAATACACCCATTAAATAAGAACGGGGCTCAGTTTCCATACGGACTGCGCCATTCAATAAAAAAAGGATGATCGGCATGTATCATCCCTTTTTCTTTTACCCTATGCGAAGTTTACTGCGAATTCTCGTGATTTTATCCCCGAATAATCGATCTGCCAATTTACTTCTTAAGCTTAAGTAGAAGTAAACGAGTGCTCCCACCCCACCACAGATCGTAACGAGAAGAATCGATTGGAACCCGGACTCAGGATTGAGGAATTGAACCAGTATACCATATAACACCAATACCACTACTGCCATGATGGCATTCAGTGCTCCAATGAACATGGTTCTTCTCATAATCAGTCTGAATTGATATCTCGCGTATTTCTTGATGATATATAAATTGATTAGAATCGCTACTGCATACCCAATTACAGTGGCGATGACTGCACCTTGAGTTTCAAACAAGCGAATCAATGGTATGTTCAGGACAAGCTTGAGAAGCAGACCGACTAGCAAGCTGAAGATGGTAAATTTCTGCTCGTCAATCCCTTGAAGAATCGCTGCCGTAACAGCAAATAATGCAAAGAGAATCGCAACAGGTGCATATGATCTTAAAATAGACGTTCCTAATTCATCGCTGTGATAGAACATTGTATACGTTGGCTCAGCTAAAAGCGCAATTCCTAAAGCTGCCGGTACTGTTAAAAACAATAGAATTTGAAACGTTTGGTCGATGTTTCTACGCATTGTTTTCCGGTCGCCGCTTGTATAAGAAGTCGTAATCAACGGTATCAGCGTCATAGAAAAGGCGGTTGCCAATGACACTGGAATAATCACAAGCTTATGAGTATAGAAGTTCAATACGGCAAAGGCATGGTCGGAAACTTTCGCATTTCCAATTGCAGACATCGCAGTGTTAAAGGTAATCTGATCAACCAGTTGAAATAATGGATTGGCGAGCCCAACAAAAATAAACGGAATCGAATAGGCGATGATCTCTTTATACATCGATCGTAATGAAACCTCTTCCTGACCGCGATCTTCCTCTAATAGCTCATCTAAATGAGGCTTTCGTTTAAACCAATACCAAATCAATGCCCCGAGACTTGCCAGCCCCCCGACAAATGCAGCAAATGTAGCTACAGAAATGGCGGTTGTCACAGATCCATCTAAGATGTTCAATACAACATAAATCCCGCCCAGTAAGAAAACAATCCGGACAATTTGTTCAATCACCTGGGAAACCGCAGTCGGCCCCA
Source organism: Bacillota bacterium (assembly GCA_051750565.1). Classification (GTDB taxonomy): domain Bacteria; phylum Bacillota; class Bacilli; order Bacillales; family Bacillaceae_B; genus Rossellomorea. The sequence continues at coordinate 690,066 of JBNJJV010000003.1, forward strand.
TGGATTGATGGCCCTGGAAAAATCCCCTGATCAAGCTCATAAACGGTATGATGATCAGTGCAAAACTTACTGCTCGAATGACGGTTGTCACCTGTGCAACCGAAATGACCTGTTCATCACTTTTGATCGTCATTTCAGCAAAAATTGGTGCAAATGCATACATAATGAGGAAAGAAACAATCCCCGTCAACGTCATCAACACTAAGCCTGACTTAAATAGCCTTCGTCCTACAGCATATTCTCCTATGGCATTATATTTTGAAACGAATTTCGAAACGGCCAGCGGCACACCTGCAGTCGCTACAGTCAGAAAGATTGTATATGGTACATACCCATATTGATAAAGGGAAGCCCCCTCTTCATGACCTTTTAACAAATCATCAAACGGTATAACATAAAAAAGACCTAAAAACTTCGAAATAAAGGTCCCTAACGTTAAAATAAACGTCCCTCTTATTAATTTAGATGACATAGTATCCCTCTCTATATATCTTGTTGCTCATTAAACAAACAAAATAAAATCCAACTTGAAAATAACACACTATCAGTAGTTTACTACTGTACGAATCGAATGACAATTTTTTTCGAATGTTGTATTTAAAACCCATCCCATTTAAAATAAGGAGAAACTTCTTTTGAGAAACGAAAGAGCAAAACTAAAAGTTGGTGGAAAAATGGTAAAGAAATACGATGTGATTGTCATAGGTGGAGGACCATCTGGATTGATGGCCAGTATCGCAGCCGGTGAAAACGGTGCGAACGTCCTTCTTGTGGATAAAGGAACGAAGCTTGGAAGAAAGCTTGCGATTTCCGGAGGCGGTCGCTGCAACGTGACCAATCGACTTCCCATAGAAGAAATCATTAAGCATATTCCAGGAAATGGACGTTTTTTATATAGTGCCTTTTCCGAGTTCAATAATGAAGATATCATCGCTTTTTTTGAGAAGCTGGGAATTAAATTAAAAGAGGAAGATCACGGCAGAATGTTCCCCGTATCGAACCGGGCGATGGACGTTGTGGAAGCTTTATTGAAGCGCATGAAGGAATTAAAGGTGGATACCCGAACGAGCACAAGCGTGGAGGAAGTTCTGTACGAAAATGGCAAGACGGTCGGTATCCTCTTGAAAGACGGGGATACGATTGCCGCAAATGCTGTCGTCATAGCGGTTGGAGGCAAGTCCGTCCCTCATACCGGTTCAACTGGGGATGGATATCCATGGGCACGAAAAGCCGGGCATACGATTACCGACTTGTTCCCGACCGAGGTTCCCCTTACATCGGACGAGCCTTTTGTTAAAAAGAAAGAGCTTCAAGGACTTTCATTGCGCAGCGTTGATTTGAGCGTATTAAATCCTAAGGGAAAGAAAATCATCACGCATAAAATGGATATGATTTTTACTCATTTAGGAATTTCCGGACCGGCTGTTCTTCGATGCAGTCAATATGTGGTAAAGGCCATGAAGAAATGGAACCTGACCCATGTTGCCATGCAGATCGACTCCATGCCTGATCAAAAGGAAGAACAGCTTTTCCAGACTCTTCATAAGCAAGTGAAGGAAGATGGAAAGAAAGCCGCGAAAAATATATTCAAAGGATTGGTCCCAGAGAGGTACCTGTTATTTTTGCTCGACCGTGCAGAAATTGATCACGATGAAAAAGGAGACCATATCTCCTCAGAGAAGATCCGACAGTTTACCAAGTTGTTAAAACAATTCACCTTCAATGTGAACGGAACATTATCCATTGATAAGGCGTTTGTAACGGGCGGCGGAGTCTCCATTAAAGAAATCGAACCGAAAACGATGGCTTCAAAGAAGATGGACGGCCTCTTCTTCTGCGGGGAAGTTCTTGACATCCACGGATATACAGGTGGGTACAATATTACTTCTGCCCTTGTTACTGGAAGACTGGCAGGATTAAATGCGGCAAAGGTATAATTCAAAAAGAAAGGTTGATCCCATCTGCATCTGCAGTACGATCAACCTTTTTATTTTCTGTAAACAACCATGGCCGAGAAACAATAAATTTGATCTTCTACTTCCTCCGACATTGCTGCTACATGATATTTAATATCCACGATTTTTTTATCATCCAGTTTACTGAGAAAGTGATTCATATCCTTCTCTAAATCTTTCTCATGTTCATAATCGAAGACTTTCACTTGAATCATAGAGCTCCCTCCCCATTTTTGATTGATATTAGTATCGTCAGAATATTTAGTTTTCAAACAATTGATTTGGAGTTTTTATTTAGGATGGAGTTTGTGATTGGAGGGGGATCTTGTGATTTCGCCGTTATAATTTGAATTTCGCCGTTAAATCAGCTTGCCGGAGCAAAATATTGCAGTAAGACATCTTCACCCTGCCAGTTACACTCAAATACTTCAAAAAAGGAAAAAAGCACACCCTATTTTAAAAAAGGATGTGCTTCTTCCCCCCAAAAAAACATTATTTCTTCTCTGCTGTCTCCCCAGCCCAGTTCATCATGCCGCCTTCCATGTTCACCACTTTATAGCCTTGTTCCTGCAGGTAGTGAGCGACATTTCCGCTGCGGTTTCCTGAACGGCAGATAAAGATGTACTCTTTGTCTTTATCCAATTGATCCAGTGACTCAGGAATCTCACCCATTTTGATATGCTTCGCTCCAGGAATCATACCCTCTGCCACTTCTTCATCTTCACGAACATCCACCAAAAGCAGATCTTCACCGTTTTTCAACTTTTGCTCCAACTCATCGGTTGTAATCGTTTTAATTGTTTCCATAGTCAACTTCCTTTCAACATTCATTCACCACAATTATACCAAAGCCCGTCTCCCAAACAAAAATATCAGATCGAAAAAGAGGGACGGACCTTGGTGAAATACAGAATCCCCAATTGATAGCATTTCCTAACAATCAGATTCAGTTCAAGGTCCGTCCCTCACAATATTAGTTGGCTACGATGTTCACTAGTTTGCCAGGTACGGCAATGACTTTGCGAATGGTTTTGCCTTCGATTTGGCTTTTGATTTCATCGTTTTCCATGGCGGTTTTTTCTAGGTCCCCTTTGTTCATGTCGCGAGGAATCATGATCTTCGCTTTCACTTTTCCGTTTACTTGAAGAACGATTTCCACTTCGTTGTCGACAAGCTTCGATTCATCGAATGTCGGCCATGCTTCGTAGGAAAGCGTTCCTTCATGACCCAGTTTGCTCCAAAGCTCTTCTGTCATATGCGGAGCGATCGGTGCCAGCATCTTAATGAAACCTTCCACATAGTTCTTAGGAAGTCTGTCAGCTTTATATGCTTCATTGATGAATACCATCAGCTGAGAAATTCCTGTGTTAAAACGAAGCCCCTGGTAGTCTTCTGTCACTTTCTTAACGGTCTGGTTATATATTTTGTCCAGGTCACTGTTCGGTGCATCTGTCACCTTCGAGGAAAGTGTACCATCCTCCTCGACAAGCAGACGCCATACACGGTCAAGGAAGCGGCGGGCTCCATCTAAGCCGTTTGTGCTCCAGGCAATGGAAGCTTCCAGTGGACCCATGAACATTTCATATAAACGAAGGGTATCTGCTCCGTGAGATTCTACCACCTCATCCGGATTGACAACATTCCCTTTTGATTTACTCATTTTTTCATTGTTTTCCCCAAGAATCATTCCTTGGTTGAATAGTTTTTGGAACGGCTCTTTCGTTGGAACTACGCCGATATCATAAAGGAACTTATGCCAGAAACGGGCATACAGCAAATGAAGGACCGCATGCTCGGCTCCTCCGATATACGTATCAACCGGTAGCCAATTATCCATTTTCTTCGCATCAGCAAGGGCTTCTTCGTTATGCGGATCGATATAACGAAGGTAGTACCAGCAGCTGCCTGCCCATTGCGGCATTGTGTTTGTTTCACGGCGGCCTTTTTTACCTGTTTCAGGGTCTTCAACGGTCACCCAGTCACTGATATTCGCAAGCGGGGATTCACCTGTACCAGACGGTTTGATCTCAGTCGTCTTCGGAAGTACAAGAGGAAGCTCACTTTCAGGAACTGCAGATGTTGTCCCATCCTCCCAGTGGATGACTGGAATCGGTTCACCCCAATAACGCTGACGGCTGAATAACCAGTCACGCAGACGATACGTTACTTTCTTCGTTCCGATATTCTTCTCTTCTAACCAGGAAATGGCTTTTGTGATTGCCTCTTTTTTACCCATTCCATCAAGGAAACCAGAGTTCACATGATCACCGTCACCTGTATAGGCTTCTTTCTCAACGTTGCCTCCAGCGACGACTTCCACGATTGGAAGATCGAATTCTTTGGCAAACTCATAATCTCTTTCGTCATGAGCCGGAACAGCCATGATTGCACCAGATCCGTAGCTCATTAGAACGTAATCGGCAATCCAGATCGGCATTTTGCTTCCGTTAGCCGGATTGATGGCATAGGCTCCTGTGAATACACCCGTTTTTTCTTTTGCCAGATCTGTCCGTTCTAGATCACTTTTCGACTTGATCTTGTCGATATATTCATTCACTTTCTCATGTTGTTCTTCAGTGGTGATTTTCTCGACGAACGGATGCTCAGGAGCAAGAACCGCGTACGTTGCACCAAAGATTGTATCCGGACGTGTTGTGAAAACATCGAAAGATTCGTCATGACCATCAATAGTAAAATTGATTTCTGCTCCTTCAGAGCGTCCGATCCAGTTACGCTGCATATCTTTAATGCTTTCCGGCCAGTCAACGTCTTCTAAGTCTTCAAGCAGGCGATCGGCATAAGCCGTAATTTTCAGCATCCATTGCTTCATCGGACGACGCTCCACTGGATGCCCTCCGCGTTCGCTTTTCCCATCGATGACTTCTTCATTTGCAAGGACTGTCCCCAGTGCCGGGCACCAATTCACGGCAACCTCATCCACATAAGCCAATCCTTTTTTATAAAGCTGGATGAAGATCCATTGTGTCCATTTGTAGTAGCCTGGATCTGTTGTATTGACTTCGCGGTCCCAATCATAAGAAAACCCCAAAGATTTAATTTGACGGCGGAAGGTATTAATATTCTTCTCTGTGAATTCTGCCGGGTCATTTCCTGTATCCAGGGCATATTGCTCAGCCGGTAAACCGAATGCATCCCATCCCATCGGATGAAGGACATTGTACCCTTGCATACGCTTCATGCGGGAAAGGATGTCCGTTGCTGTAAACCCTTCCGGATGTCCTACGTGAAGGCCTGCGCCTGATGGATACGGGAACATATCCAGTGCGTAGAAATTGGATTTCCCTTCGTCTTCCGTCGCCTTGAACGTTTTGTTTTCTTCCCAATACTGCTGCCATTTTGTCTCAACACTTTTATGATCAAAACTCATATTGAGATCCTCCTTTAATTGTCATTCGAAAGGCAGGTGCCTTTCTTCTTTTCAAAAAAAAAAATAAAAAAACTCTCATCCCAAATAAATATTTGGGACGAGAGTTTGTAATAACATTCTCCCGCGGTACCACCCACATTAGTGTACGCGCACTCAGCTTCATTCATCCTTAACGCGGAAAACGGCAAGTCTTACTGATGTTCACACTTGCAACTCAGCAGGCGAGTTCATGATGCTTCTGGTTGACTTTCACCACCCGTCAACTCTCTACGACAGAAAACCGTCATTACTACTCCTGATCAACGTTTCGATATAGTAAAACATTATATGTATTCACTATTCTAGTGAAAAATATACAGAAGCGCAAGCCTATTGTTGGTTTGCGGGGGAGTTTTTTGTGAATTGAAAGAAACAGCCTACTTAAAGGCCGTTTCTTCTCCTTCTTGTTATTGAACCGTATACCCGCCATCCAATACGACAGCCTGCCCTGTAATCCCTTTCGCTGCGTCGCTGCATAGGAACATGGTATAGTCTGCAATTTCTTTTACATCCAGTAATCTTCTCTGCGGCACGAGAGGATAAATGACTTCTTCTATCACTCTTTCAAACGGTATATTGCGTGTTTTGGCAAGGTCCCCTAGCTGATTGCGAACCAGCGGAGTGTCCACGTACCCCGGACAAACCGCATTCACGGTAATTCCATGCTGTGCCGCTTCCAATGCCGCTACCTTCGTGAGGCCGATGACTCCGTGTTTGGCAGAATTATAGGCTGCTTTGCCAGAAAAACCGACTAATCCATTAATGGACGCCATGTTGATGATTCGTCCCGATCCCTGCTCCTTCATGTGAGGCAGGGCATGCTTGATCGCGACAAATGGAGCGGTCAACATGACTTTTATGAGAAGTTCAAATTTCTCAGTTGGAAACTCTTCAATATGAGATACATGTTGAAGTCCTGCATTATTGATTAATACATCTAGCTTCCCGTAGTGATCCACCGTTTTAGCGATTGCCTCTTTTAATTCGGATTCCGATGTCACGTCACAGCGCAATCCAAGAACTTCATATCCTTCTGCCTTAAGGGCCTTTGATGCTTTTTGAACGACATCTTCCTGTAAATCTGTCAGGACGACTTTTGCTCCGCTTGCTGCGAATTCTCTTCCGATTTCATACCCGATCCCTTGCGCTGCCCCTGTTATGAATACAACTTTGTTTTCAACCATGATGATACTCCTTTCTTAGATCCCTACGCCAAATGAGAATAAAAGAATCGCTAAAGCTAAACCGATAAGTGGGACAATGACGGTTACTGCACCTACCGCGCCATAAGCTTCTCCATGTGATTCATTACAGATCGAGCGAATTGTCGTAACCACATATCCATTGTGCGGCAATGAATCCAATGCACCTGAAGAAATCGCCACTACCCGGTGAAGGGCTTCAGGATTCACACCCATATCAACATAGTGAGGAGCGAGGATCGGCAATGCGATCGCTTGACCACCGGAAGCTGAACCGGTCATCCCTGCTATCACACTGACAGCGATGGCCCCACCGATCAATGGAGATCCAGGAATATTCGTCATGACATCAACGGCTGTACTGAAGGCTGGAACGGATTTGGCTACTCCTCCGAATCCAACAACAGCCGCTGTGTTACCGATGGCGATCAATGCTCCAACCGTACCCTCGGAAACAGCACCCCAGAAGCCTTTGAAATATTTGCGATTTAACACATAAGCCGAAATCACACCACCTAATAAGGCAATGATAAGAGCTGATTGTTTTAAAGAATCATGGAAAGAGAATGCCAGAATAAGGACGACTAATAATGGAACCAATCCCATGAACGGGTTAGGTAAAGGTCTTCCTTCATCAATGACCGGATCTTCTTCACGTGAATGGAACTTCTCTCCTTTATTGACTGCTTTGGTAATCATACGTTTTAACCACCAGTAGCCAAACACCGCCATAAACACGGCAACGATCAAGCTGACTTCCCAGCCTGCATAAGGTGTCGTACCCAGATATTCAATCGGAATCCAGTTTTGGATTTCTGGTGAACCTGCCGATGTCATCGTGAACGTGACCGACCCGAATGCTAATGCCGCAGGAATGAAACGGCGTGGCAGATCCGCTTGTTTAAATAAACTAACAGCCATAGGATAAACAGAAAATGCGACAACGAAGAGACTGACTCCGCCATATGTTAAAACGGCACAGGCCGCTACAATGGCGAGTACTGCGTATTTCATTCCCATTTTCTCTACTACAAAACGGGAGACACTATCCGCTGCACCGCTATCTTCCATCACTTTTCCGAAAACGGCCCCCAATAAGAACATTAAATACCAGGCAGCGATGAAGCTTGTAAAACCTGACATATAGTTTGAAACGAGATTCGCTTCCCCTTCACCCGCTAACTGCGGAAAGAGCGGCATCCCACTCAACACTGCGACGAATAAAGCCGAAATGGGACCAACAATTAATATGTTCATGCCCCTCATCGTTAAAAAGATTAATAAAATGAGTCCTCCAATAAGACCGATCATGCTTAACATGATATTTCCCCCTTTGTTCTCTAAAGATGATCAAGCGAAATGAAATCGTTTACATTTTTATCTAATCTTCTTCTCTCCTTTCCATAAAATACATTCAAACATAATACATGCAATAATTGTGCCAACTTTCAGAATACTAATCATTCACTCATTTCCTTATAAGAATTCCAGGATTCTGGACAAATTCAACATTTTGGTCACGAAATGTACATATTTACAATAAAAATAAAACAGTCCGGAAATATGGAATGTTTTCCATATTTCCGGACTGTCAATCTAATCATAGAAGCTGATATTTATTTAACTTCTCATACATGCTTGATTTACTTATCCCCAGTGTCTCTGCGACCTTTCGTTTATCTTGCTGATGAGTTTGCAGGCTTTGTATCAACACGGATTTCTCCGTTTCTTCGAGTATTTCTTTTAATGTTTTAGAGCCGACATCATATAAGTTTCCAACCTTCATATAAGAAGGCAGTGATTGAAGAGAGATCCAGCTTTCATTAGACAAATAGGTGGAAGCGTTAATGACATTTTCTAATTCACGCAGATTCCCGGGCCAGCTATAGGAACGAAAAATCTGCATCACTTCGTTTTCAAACCCTTGGATCCTTTTCCCCGATGATTTTGTGGATTTTTCTAAGAAAAAGGCAGCCAAATTCTCGATATCTTCCTTCCGCTCACGGAGAGGGGGAATTTGAAAGGGGACTACATTAATACGATAGTACAGATCGCTTCGAAATCGCTTTTCTTCCATCATTTTTTCAAGGGGGCGGTTCGTGGCGGCGATGATACGGACATCCACATGTTGAATCCTTGTTGAACCGACTGCCTCGACCTCCCCTTCCTGTAAAGCCCTTAGAAGCTTCGCCTGCATGTTGAGAGGCATGTCCCCAATTTCATCAAGGAAAAGTGTTCCTTTATGAGCCAGCTGAAACTTCCCTTTTTTACCACCCTTTTTTGCTCCTGTAAAAGCACCTTCTTCGTAACCGAATAGTTCTGATTCCAGAAGCTGTTCTGGAATCGCCGCGCAGTTCACTTTAATGAAAGGTTGTCCGCTTCTTTCGCTCAACTGGTGAATACTATGGGCGAACAGCTCCTTCCCCGTGCCACTCTCACCTCTGATCAGAATCGAAATATCACTGGGGGCAATCATTTGAACTTTATCCTTCAATTCATTCATTCCGGGTGATTCACCGATAATATCATTTAACGTGTATTTCACGCCTGTATTGATATCTTGAATGTAACTTTGAATTTTAGACATCATATTCTTTACGTGAGAACTCATTTGCATCCATTCACTCGTGTCCCGGAAGATCACCGATCCAAATGCTCCAATCACCTTACCATCAACCCAAATCGGAATTCGATTAGCGATCATATAGTTTCCTTTTATGTATTGAAGGTCTGCCACTTCCTCTTTGCCACTGCCCGCAACAATATGCATACGTGTGTTTTCGATGACGTTTGTCACATGTGAACCAATCGCTTTATCACGTTCAACCTCAAGAAAGCGACAGTAATTGTCATTTATATAAATAATCGTGCCTTCGTTATCAACGACGACCAACCATTCAAAAGCGTTTTCAAGAATGATTTCAATCATTTCGACGGATACCTTTTTTAATAAGCTGCTCATTTCCGTTGCCTCCTCTGTTTTTGAAAGAGAACATATACATTTATAGTAGCACATACATTCACCGACGTTGCGAAAATGAAAGCAGCTTGCCAATCATTTCACTTACCAGTAGCCATCCGGTTTACTGTATACGGTATTAGGGAAACTTCTTAACAATGAATGGAGGAATGAAAGGATGAAAATAGAAGAACTGAAAATATTTTATTTCGAAGACGATGGATTCATCCCGAACAACCCGGACCTGCCTGTACTCATTTACCGGAATGCACTAGAGCATCCTCATGACGCCGAAGAGCTCTTTAACAGAAATCAATGGCTCAATAGTTGGACAAATGGAATATATGATTACCACCATTACCATAGTAATGCACATGAAGTATTAGGGGTTATGGAAGGTGAGGCAACGGTTCAGTTAGGCGGTGAAATGGGCGAAGAAGTGACGGTCCATAAAGGTGATGTGATCATCCTTCCAGCTGGGACCGGACATAAGAAATTATCCGCAAGTCCCGACTTTAAAGTCTCAGGTGCCTATCCGAACGGTGATGATTATAATGTGAAAAAAGGTTCATTACGAGAACGGCCGAGTGTATTGATTGAAATTAAGAACGTTCCGCGTCCATCATCGGACCCTGTGTTTGGAGAAACGGGTCCACTCTTAAAATATTGGCTCAAGAAAAAAGGATTAAACTAACGTTAGCATCCAATCGATTACGTTTTTTATTCGATTTTCCCATTCCTATTTCTCTATAGTAACGCTTCTTTGAAACGACTATAAATATTTCTTGAAATTCCTATAATCTAAGTGGTTAGATTATTTTTTTGTAAAATAGTCTTGTTTTCTTTTAAGTCCTATGCTATTCTATTATAGCGATGAGCTGAATTGTGTAAGTCGGGGATCACGTCCTTGTGACAACAAACGATGTGGCGTTTGCTGATCTCTCGCCTCAATTTTTTGCAAGTGGGCTTCCGTAGGAAACGGGAGCCCTTTTTATATGGAGAAACCCCCAATGAATCCTCATTGGGGGTTTCTTTATTGTTGAACCGATACGGAGACTGCGCTTTTCTTTTTCAACGGTCGGTCATATTGACTCGTAATGACTAATGAGACCAAGAAGAAAGCGATCAACGTCATAAACAGCACCTGCATGCTGAATACGTCCACTAATACTCCTCCGATAAACGGTCCGATCATTCTTCCTCCTGTTGCTGTACTATTCACGATTCCCTGATAGAACCCTTCTCTACCTTTTGGAGCAAGTGAGTTAGCTATCGTAGGAACAGCCGGCCATATGAGCATTTCACCGATCGTCAGAATGATCATCGCAATGGCAAACCATTGAAATTGATCGGCAATCGAAGCCACTGCGAACGAAACCATGAAAATAATCGTCCCAATCATAATTTGAAGCTTTAAATTATGTTCAAAACGTTTGATGGCTTTTGATAAAAGCGGCTGTGCAAGCACGATCAATGCTCCATTGATCGTCCACAATAAGCTGTATTGTTTCAGGCTGATATTGATTTCCTGCGTATATGTCGCAATGGTGGACTGCCATTGAACATAGCCCATCCAGCATAATAAATAGGCAATACAAATGAAGAGCAAAGCCTTCAGTTTCGATTTATCCCTTATCACCTTAGACTCATTCAAAACGGATGTTTGATGAGCATTAACAGAAATGTTTCGATAACCCAATAAGGCAATGAAGAAAAATACGATATACATACTAAGATTCGCTAAGAATATATAGTTAAAGGAAAATGAGGCGACGAACCCACCTAATGCAGCGCCAACAGCAACTCCAATATTTTGCGCCACATAGACGGAATTGAATGCTTTCCGGCCACCTTCAGGCCATACGGAACCTGCCATGGCATACATGGAAGGAAAGACGATTCCCGAGCCAAATCCAACAATGGTCAAGAAGACCACATAGTGAGGCCAGCCATGCCAAATATTCATCCCGACCAGAGCAGTCAAGGTAATGGAAATTCCTACTAATATCGAGCGGTATCCACCAAACTTATCAAAAAGTGTTCCCCCGATCAGATTTCCGATTACACTCGCTCCAGCGTTCATCATCAGCACAATTCCCGCTACAGACAGTGACTTCCCTAAATTCTCATGTAGATAAATGGTATTAAGAGGCCATAAAAAAGAGGCACCTGTCACATTCACCATCATTCCAATGACAAGCAACCATAATGATTTGGGCATCATTCTGCCCCCTTTCATCAATTTATTTCGAGTCCCAAAAGGATTTTACTCTTTTTTGTGAAAGGGGGCAAGAATTATTTCTCAAAATAGATGTTCTTTTCATAACTTAAAAAAACTAGGTGCCCCATTAGTAAGAGCACCTAATTTCAGTCCGTTATTTTCCATTATGATGATTAGATTTAACAGGCTGTCCCTGTTTTTCGTAGCGCTTTTTTGCAGCTTTGACAGGATTGTTTTCAGCCCCGAATTCTGTATCTAATTTACGGAAATCACTGCGTGTCTTTTGTTCAGGGTTTTTTTTGTCAGAACGTGTAGTCAATGTAATTTACCTCCTACTACATTTGGATCGTGATCCAACAAAATCATCTCATTTTGTAAGGTCTGAAGCTGAAGTCTCATGCGATGCAATTGTTCACGTTGTTGAGAGTTGGCGCTATTGGCTAAATGAGCCACATCATTTACCGCTTCTTCAAGCTGCTGCATGGCTTGAGTGTACTCCACATCATGGTAATGCTCTTGCTGTGTCCCTGATTTATATTGTTCTTGAGCGTAACGAATGGCATCTTCACACTTTTGAATGCATTCATCAACCGAATTTCTTGTTGCCATTTCGACTACCTCCTTGACGTATAGAATAAAGAAGAGGAAGGTCCTATCCTTACTCTCCTCCACCTTAGTTTGAACCTGATTGCCCGTTTCAGAAGTGGTAATCTTCGCCTATTTATCTATGCAGGATACATTTGACCCCGTGTTCATGTTAAAATCTTTTTGAGCGTCATACATACTGTTTTACACATTGAAACGTAGGAGGTGTTTGTCATCGAGACAAACCCATTTCCATATGCCACAGATTTAAAACGATATCATACGTGGAACTACCATTTACGAAATCACTTTGGACATAAAGTCTTTAAGGTTGCTTTGGATGGCGGCTTCGATTGCCCGAATCGGGATGGAACGGTTGCCCATGGCGGTTGTACCTTTTGCAGTGCTGCCGGCTCAGGGGACTTTGCCGGCAGCAGGGTCGACTCTTTAGAAAAGCAATTCAATGACATTAAACAAAGAATGCATAAGAAGTGGAAAGACGGTAAGTATATGGCGTATTTCCAAGCATTCACAAACACTCACGCACCTGTGGATGTGCTAAGAGAGAAATATGAATCAGTTCTCGAGCAAGATGGTGTTGTAGGTATTTCCATCGCTACCCGTCCGGATTGTCTTCCTGACGATGTGGTCGAATACTTAGCTGAATTGAACGAAAGAACCTATTTATGGGTAGAACTGGGCCTGCAAACCGTTCATGAAAAAACTGCCGGCTTGATCAATCGTGCCCACGATTATCAGTGCTATGTCGAAGGTGTCAATAAATTAAGAAAACACGGTATACGGGTCTGTTCTCATATTATTAACGGACTTCCTCAAGAAGATGAAGAAATGATGATGGAAACAACACGTGAAGTGGCCAAACTTGACGTCCAGGGAATTAAAATTCACCTCTTGCATTTGCTGAAAGGAACTCCCATGGTCAAGCAATATGAAAAAGGACTGCTCGACTTCATGGATTTCGATCATTACGTGAAATTGGTTTGCAATCAGCTGGAAATCATTCCACCTGAGATGATCGTTCACCGCATTACGGGGGACGGACCTATAGACTTGATGATCGGACCGATGTGGAGCGTGAATAAATGGAGTGTATTGAACGCGATTGATGATGAACTAAAACGCCGGGACAGCTGGCAGGGAAAATTTTATAAAGTGGATGTGAAAGCATGAAATTAGATCGAATCTTACCTTTTGCAAGGGAGCTTCTGGAACGCTCTGTCAAACCCGGAGATATTACAATAGACGCAACACTCGGGAATGGACATGACACTTTATTCCTGGCTCGGTTAGTGGGAGAAAATGGCCGTGTATACGGTTTTGATATCCAAGAGGACGCAATAGAAAGCACCAAAGAACAGCTCATCACCCATGAGCTTGCTCACCGGGTTACACTCTTTCACCAAGGGCATGAGACAGTGATGAACGTCATTCCTCCCGTCCATCACGGGAAAGTGACAGGCGCAATTTTTAACCTTGGGTACTTACCCGGCGGCGACAAGGAAATTGTCACCCGTCCGAAAACAACGATACTCGCCTTGAATCAAATCCTGGAAATGATGGCACCTGAAGGGATCCTCGTCCTTGTCATTTATCACGGGCACCCGGAAGGAGCGGTAGAACGGGATTATATCCTTCGCTACGTGGAAAAACTGGACCAAAACTACGTCCACGTCCTTCGCTATCAATTCATGAACCAACTAAACAATCCTCCATTTATTGTGGCATTGGAGAAAAGATAAATAGAAAAGCGGAAGAGCTTTGCCTAGAGGCGACAAGCGTAAGCTGAACTTGCCGAAAAGGCTGGTTTTTACCTTTTTGGTGAGTTTGGCTTATGACCTCGAACCTCTAAGCCCTGAAGCTGGCCAATAAAAAATAGGGACGGACCTTTTCGAGGTCCGTCCCTACTTTTATAACAGTTCGTTTGCGATTAATTCGAATGATTTGAGCTTGTCCTGGAAGTCGTATGTGATGCTGACGAGCATGATTTCATCTGTTTGGTACTGTTCACTTAGTGAAAGTAGTTGTTCTTTCACTTTTTTAGGATTTCCCACGACCATGCGTTTGCGATTTTCACGAACTCTCATTTCTTCAAATGGCGTGTACTGATAAGCTGCCGCTTTTTCAGGACTTGGTGTCCCGTTTGAACGCATGCCTTGTTCAATCATTAAGATCGCTAAGTCTATGCTGGATGCGACTCTTTCTGCTTCTTCATCCGTTTCAGCACAGATGGCAAACACGGCTACGATGTTTTTGGGCTCCTTCAAATACTCGGAAGGAACAAAGTTATTTCTGTAAGCCTGTGTATATTGAGCGCCGCCCTCCCCGTTAATAAACTGGGCAAAGGTATAAGGTAATCCTTTTTGTGCTGCCAGCATCGCACTGGACGGACTTGAGCCGAGCATCCAAACTTCCGGCATCGTTTCGATCATCGGGGCTGCCGTTAATCCTTGATAAGGATGAGTATCCGGTATTGAATCGGTTAAATACCCCAGCAGATCATCGATTTGTTCAGGATATCGATTGACGTCCCTCGGCTTCCCGTCGTGCAGGGCCATCGTTGCCATCGGCATTCCGCCAGGTGCCCTACCCAAACCTAGGTCAATCCGATTCGGATTCAGCGCTTCAAGCAATCGGAAGTTCTCCGCTACTTTATATGAAGAGTAATGAGGAAGCATGACCCCTCCCGAACCGACACGGATTCTTGACGTATTCTGTACCAGGTGAGCGATCAATACCTCCGGTGAGGAACCCGCAAGACCCGTTGAATCATGATGTTCTGATACCCAGAAACGTTCAAACCCTAATTTCTCGGTATGTTGTGCTAATTTTACTGTATGATTTAAAGCCTCTTGTGAGCTCATTCCTTCTGAAATGGGTGACTGATCTAATACGCTTAACTTGATAGTCAAAATGGACATCTCCTTTAATTGATGTGAGTATTATTATCAATTCAGTAGTAAAAAATGTCCACTAACATGCTTAAAGGGTGACGGCCGAGATGGCAGTCACCCTTTAATGGTTTGAATTATTTGTACAGTAATACCTTACCTACAGTACCGTCAGCACTTTGGCCTACCACACGGAATTTTAATCCGTAATTCGGTACGTTACGTCCAGCGTCTACCATACCTTTGTTGCTGTAATCCGCACTGTCGTCAAATAATGGGTTACGTGCAGTGTGGTTGTCTTTCATTGTGATACCAGTAATATCAGAATAATCTAAGAACATTTTCTCGGACTTATTCAGGCTGAATGCAGCATCGTGAACCTGGTAACGGGTCGATCCAGCTGTACCGTCGCTCCAATAGTTTGTCTTTTGGTCTGCGTCGACAACTCCAACGAATCCATCTCCAGGATGAGCTCCTGTCCAGTTTTCGCTGAATTGTTTGTCAACGTACCATACTACTAGACCACCATCATATTTCATTAAGCTTGCACCACGGCGGATGTTGGCCAGACCTTCATCTACACCATTGTGGCTGCGCCATTCCAGTAGGTAGTAATGGTCGGAGCGTTTGATACCGTCGTCCTCAGTGAATCCGTCTAGACTAAATTTAGCATCGCCTTCAGCGTCATCAAACAATACTTCTTCTCCATCCACCACTACAGAAAGATCGTCTGCATAAAGGCCAGGATTTGAAACGGCAGCATCTGTTACATACTCAATGGCAACTTCAACTTCCTGACCAGCATAAGCTGAAAGGTCGAAAGAAGCGTCAATCCATCCGTTAGAAGAACCCGTGATTCCATTTCCAAGATTAGAGTCGTTAGGATTTGTATTAGTAGTAATGCCACTCGCAACAGGCTCACCGTTAACCGTTACATATGCATAATCCCAGTCCGTTTCAATGTCATACCAAGCTTTGAAATTGAACGCTGCAGATGTTGCATTCGTTAAATCCACAGTAGTAGTTAAATAATTGTGTAAGTCATCTGCACTTCCTGAGAAGTACTCTTTTTCACCACTTGCAGGCTCATTGATGACTGTTTCTTTTTGAGGAAGATTTACTTTCACTACGTCGTTGTTTGTTCCTTTTGTGTTTGCTTCGTCAAGAAGAACTTCGAACCCTTTTCCATCAACATCATCAACGTTCACTTCAGTACCCGTTAACCAATTACCTTTTGTCCCGGTAATATCAACAACCGCTGATTCTTGAAGCATTTCCTTCATATAAGGACTGAACCCTGTAGGCTGAGTACCAGGAATATCCCCGGCCCAGCTGCCGCTTGCCATGATGGACCAGTAGCTTACCGGTTCACCTGTACCAGTGTACTGAGTATCGTATTCATCAGGAAGACCCAGGTCATGCCCGAATTCGTGGGCCATGACTCCAACTGCACCGTCCTCAGGTTCGATGGTGTAATCATAAGCAGCCATCGCTCCACCCCAATATGGAACTGTTGCTTCAGTTCCTGGAAGAGCATGAACCCCACCAAGATTCCAGCGATGAGACCAGATTGCATCAGATCCTAATTCTCCTCCACCAGCTTCTTCACCCACACCTGAGTGAATAACCATTAAGTGGTCAACCAGACCGTCTGCCTCAAGATAGTTACCATCTCCATCAAGGTCATAACGATCCCATTGGTCATAGTCGGAAATGTTTACGTTTGGATCTGCCGCTGCTGCTGCTAAAGCTTCTTTTACAAGACCTCGTGCATTTACATCACTTCCGTCAGGCTGTGGATCATTTCCACCATATGCTGCTGCAGGCTTACTTGCTGTATACCACCCGGCAACTTCACCTTCAACAGAATAGCTTCCACCTGACTGCTGTTCATAATATTGCTTCATCGATACATATGTTTTACCGTCTGGACCTGTCCAACCACCTGTACCAAACAACATATCTTGATAATGCTCACGGGAATAAGCATCTTCACCTTCATAATACATGTCCGTTTCCTCAGGTTTCATGTTATTATGCTCTCTGTCAGGATAATCAACTAAAAGAACCAATACCTTATCCGTACGCATTTCACCGTCATACGCTTCTTCTTCTACAGAAGCTGGTGCATTCTTCTTAGCTTGTCCAAGCTTATTTCCCTTACCTGAAGTCAAGCTGTTATTCTTCATTTCTTTTTGAAGCTTAACCTTCGCTTCTGATTCTTCACCTTCTAGTTCTCCTTCTCCTGCTTCTTTTTCAGCAGAATCCGCTTTCGCTTTCAGGAACTTTTGCAATGCTTTCTCCGCTTCAGCAGGTGTCGCATTTTGCTTAATCTTGCCTTCATCTTTCAGCATTTCAATCAGGCGTTCGTCATTCGCAATGCCTAAATCAAAAGGCCCTCCATGTATATGATCATGTTTCACCGTTGGCTTCGCTAACACATTCTCAGGCACTGTGGTTGCAGCTGATGCAGGTACAGCAAATGCCCCTACACTTAATGCCGCAACCATGGCCATCGATAATACTTTACGAGATTTCAAAAACGTTTCCCCCTCTTTTTATGTACTAAATTTTTACACTAATTAAAATATACTCCATTATTCTGAAAAGTAAATATTTTCAGAATATATTAGTTATTTAGTATGACGAAATAATATATTTTTAGGTAAATAGTATGATATTCTACTGATTGTAAAATGGGTAAATTATCATAAATCGAAAGATGTAAGCGGTTAATATTTGTATAATTATGGTATTTAAGGTCGAATTTAGTATTCCTTCACCCGACTATAGTTTGATAAAACAGACAAAAAGAGGGACGGACCTTCGAAACTAGTTTCGAAGGTCCGTCCCTCTTTTTCAGGATGTTTTTTTGCGATTTCTCCATTTACGGTAGATTTTTCCGTTGATGTAGAAGAATCTGGTGATCCAGCCGGCTTGTGCGATGAATTGTTTGGAGAAGGATTGTACTTTTTCTTGTTTGTTTGCCTTGTCGTCTGAC
Source organism: Bacillota bacterium (assembly GCA_051750565.1). Lineage (GTDB taxonomy): Bacteria > Bacillota > Bacilli > Bacillales > Bacillaceae_B > Rossellomorea. The sequence continues at coordinate 708,325 of JBNJJV010000003.1, forward strand.
AGGTAGACGCCGATGAGTCCTTTGTTGATCAGGCGGTGAAAATGGGCATGGGGCAGTTCATGGGTGTGTTCGTCGGCTTTCTGAAGGAAATGAAGCAGACGCTCTTTTAAATGCTCATCATCCTCGTAATAGAAGCAGAAGTTCAGGTCTCCCCCCTCATGGTCCTCATCCTGATCGATGAAATAATCAAGAAGAATGTGTAAACCTTGAATGTATGGAAAATATCCATGTTTGATTTTTTCTGTATAAGATGGCTGAAAATCGCTTCGGCACGCGTATGACACTAAACAGAAAATGCCAAGTGTCGATCCGGAGCAGGCGGAAAACTCGTACCAGTTCATTTCGGGAAGGTTCGAACGGTGAGTTTCAAACCAATTCTGCAGCCTTCCTACTCTTTCTTCTTTTTTTACATGTTTATGTATCTGCAAGTCGCAGTAGTATTCACAAAGCAGGATAAGATCCTTTTTGATGCTGTCATAGTGATGTAATGCTTCAAGAACGGACTGACAGGTAAGCACTAAATCACTCAGATACCCCCCATCATCCTGATCGGTCCTTAAAGCATAGTAATTGACAGGCACTGCACCCACCGTTAGGGCGTCTTTCATGGATTGATGAAGAAGGGCAAAATCATCTGGATCCAGGGAAACGCTTCGATCACACAGATTATCCAAATAATCGCTTATCGTTTGATAGGCGACGATAAATCGAATCGTGTCTTCTTTTTGGTCCAGTGCCAGCAGGGAAAGGATTGATCCACCTTCACAGTGAAACGTTTTATGCTCGATACTGGCAAGGGCCTGACTTCTTAATTCCTGATTGGGGATCGCTTCTGCCCGCCTCTTCCACTCATCTAATTCTTTATGAACAATCGGAAAAACATTTCGGTATACTCTTGTCATTAACGAAAAGGGATCACTTGGGATCGACACCTATACCACCTCTTTTACAAAATGTATCCTAGCGCTTTCAAACGACTTTCAATGAAGATCTTGGAGTATTCAAAGATATCTTCTCTTTCTGGTTCATTATAGATTTCATGATAGCATTTCGGCCACTCTTTGTAATGCATTTCAGATAAAGACAGTTCGTTGAACCATTTTTTCACTGCTTTTTTATCGACGATTTTGTCGTCACCAGCCTGCAACACCAACAGAGGGACGTCTGGCATTTTTTCCAGGTTTACAAAAGCCAGTTTTATCGCTTGGGAGAGTTCCCTGTACCAACGGACAGACACCTTGGTGATATAGAGTGAATCGTTGCTGTCAATTTCACGTACATCTGCATTTCTCGTTGCCATATCGATCGTTAATCCTGATGGAAACTTCACCATGGGAGCGATCTTATTCAAACCGTAAGACAAGAGCTCGATCGGTCTTGACGGGGTCGTAACCAAGCCTAAACAAGGCGAGGACAATATCACACCTGCCAGGTTTACATGGGTTTCCTGAAGCATACGAACCGCAACAAGCCCACCCATACTATGTCCAATCACAAATACAGGCAATTCAAATTGATAAGCTGCCTGTACCCAATCTTTCACTTCCACTATATATTCATCAAACGCATCAATATGTCCTCTTTTACTTCTCGATGTCATACCCTGACCCGGTAAATCCCCCATGATGACATGATAGCCTGCTGCACGCCACATTTCAATGAGCCAACCGTACCGACCATGATGCTCCATTGCTCCATGAATGATAACGATGACTGCCTTTGCTTCTTGATCTGTTTCCCATTTCCACATGGCAATTCCTCCTTAATAGTTCTCTATGTGAATGAATTCTGCTACCATTATTATAGTAAATATTATTGAAAGGGGTAGTAAAAAATGCTCTATCCATATTATGATAAAAAACCAATCATCGCTCACTCGGCATACATTGCCGATTATGTGACCATCTCCGGGGATGTGGAGATCGGTGAAGAGTCCAGCATCTGGTTTAACACCGTCATCAGAGGGGATGTGGCTCCAACAAAAATCGGTAATAAAGTAAATATACAGGATAATTCCATGCTTCATCAGAGTCCAAATAACCCTCTTATTCTTGAAGATGAAGTAACCATAGGTCATGGAGTGATTCTACATAGCTGCAAAATCCGAAAAAAAGCTCTAATCGGAATGGGGTCGATCATTCTCGATAATGCTGAAATTGGTGAAGGAGCATTTATTGGGGCGGGAAGCCTTGTTCCACAAGGGAAAGTCATTCCTCCCAACACGCTGGCATTCGGTCGTCCAGCAAAAGTAGTGAGAGAGTTAAATGAACATGATATTAGCGAAATGAAGCGAATTTCGAAAGAATACGCAGAAAAAGGACAATATTATAAAAGCATCAAACCATTTTAATATCCTATACTTGGGATACCCCAACCTTCATTAGATTACTCATGGAATTTTTTCATGTGTGACTGGGGAAAAAAGGGGTGGATCTTCTACTTAGGGTTCATCTGACATTCGACACGAACCAACAAGCTTCGCCAAATCCGAAATTGCCAAAAAGACCAACACCCTAAAAAAGTGTTGGTCCCTTCTATCTCTATCTTTCCTTATTCGCTTAACGCTTCCGCTTTTAATGCTTCTGCTTTGTTTGTACGCTCCCAAGGAAGATCAATATCGTTACGGCCAAAGTGTCCGTAAGCAGCTGTCTGCTTGTAGATCGGACGACGAAGGTCCAGCATTTTGATGATTCCTGCAGGACGCAGGTCAAAATTATTGCGAACAACATCAATTAGTACGTCTTCTGATACTTTTCCTGTTCCAAATGTATCAACGGAGATGGATACCGGTTGAGCAACCCCAATCGCATACGCTAATTGAACTTCACATTTTTCAGCTAAACCAGCTGCCACAATGTTCTTCGCTACATAACGTGCTGCATAAGCCGCTGAACGGTCCACTTTCGTTGCATCCTTACCAGAGAATGCACCGCCACCGTGACGAGCGTATCCGCCGTATGTGTCAACGATGATTTTACGGCCTGTTAACCCTGCATCACCTTGTGGACCGCCGATAACGAAACGACCAGTTGGGTTGATGAAGTATTTTGTTTGCTCATCGATCAGTTCTTTCGGTACAACAGGGTCGATGACATATTCTTTTAAGTTACGTTGGATTTGCTCAAGCGTCACTTCAGGGTGATGCTGAGTTGAGATAACGATCGTGTCAATACGAACCGGCTTATCGTTTTCATCATATTCAACCGTTACTTGAGTTTTTCCATCGGGACGCAGGTAAGGAAGGATCTCTTCTTTACGAACTTCTGTTAAACGACGGGAGATTTTGTGTGCAAGGGAAATCGGAAGAGGCATAAGCTCTTTCGTTTCATTACAAGCGAACCCAAACATTAACCCCTGGTCACCTGCACCGATTGCATCGATTTCTTCATCTGTCATTTGACCTTCACGGGCTTCAAGTGCCTGATCTACACCTTGAGCGATATCAGCAGATTGCTCATCGATGGATGTTAATACGGCACATGTTTCAGCATCAAAGCCATATTTTGCACGAGTGTAGCCAATTTCACGGATCGTTTCACGAACGATTTTTGGAATATCGACATATGTACTCGTTGTAATTTCACCTGCAACAAGAACAAGACCCGTCGTAACAGAGGTTTCACATGCTACACGAGCATTCGGATCATTTGTAAGAATTGCATCAAGAATTGAATCAGAGATTTGGTCACAAATTTTATCTGGATGTCCTTCGGTTACGGACTCAGATGTAAACAGACGACGTTTAGTTGACATCAAGGTTCCTCCTTAAGCGTAATTGCTAGACTTTGGTCTAACAAAACATTAAACAGATACGGTACTCATTTCCCTAAGTAGTATGAAGTAAACATGAATTTTTTATAAGAAAATCATGAATTATGTGCATTTGATCCACTATAAACAGAAAAAACCCTTCCCCGAAAAAAGCATTAGAGGAAAGGTTTCAGATCATAGCCGCGCCTTTTCTCTCTTATCGTTCAAGGTTCATAGACCTTGCCTCAGTTTAGCACCTTCGCTTAATCGGATCGTTTCAGACAGAAAGGATCCATTCACTATTTAGCAGGTTGCTGGGTTTCATAGGGTCTGCTCCCTCCACCAGCTCAGGATAAGAGTATCCGTTCAAGGAACAATGATAACGTTTAGGACAAAGGGTGTCAACTTTTTTTCGAGTGACATGTTTAACCATTCAAGCTTACTCCTTTCATGATTCCAACCTAACTTGTCCTCATAAAATAACCTAATTAGGTAATGAGGCTAAACATTATGATATTTTTTACATATATATAAGAAGATACAAGCTATATTTGGACGAAAAATGTGACAATATGAAGACACATTATAAAATTGAATAAATAGTATAGACTAATGGTTCAATTGTGTTATACTATTTTTGTGAAGCAAACGAGATCATTAAATTTATATAAAGGAAGGGTTCTAATGAATTCAGTGAGCATGTCTAATGAATTAACAGAATTACTTAACGGTCAAAACATTCAGGAACAATTATCTGTTTCCCAACTAGTAGAAAAAGTCCTTCAACGAAATGAAGGCGTTTTAACATCATCAGGTGCAGTCAGAGCAGAAACTGGTAAATACACAGGACGCTCTCCTAAGGATAAATTCATTGTAGAAGAACCATCCACGAAGGATAAGATTGAGTGGGGTTCTGTCAATCAACCAATCTCTTCAGAATCATTCGATAAACTATATACAAAAGTATTAGATTACTTAAAAGAAAAAGAAGAAGTATTTTCATTTAAAGGGTTCGCAGGTGCTGACCCAAAACATAGACTACCGATTCAAGTGATCAACGAATTCGCTTGGCATAATCTTTTCGCTCACCAATTATTCATTCGCCCTACACAAGAAGAGCTAAAGGGTCATCAATCAGAATTCACCGTCGTTTCTGCCCCGAACTTCAAGGCAGATCCAGCAGTAGACGGAACTCACTCTGAAACATTTATCATTGTATCATTTGAAAGAAGAATTGTCTTAATTGGCGGAACTGAGTATGCAGGTGAAATGAAGAAATCGATCTTCTCTGTCATGAACTACGTGCTTCCCGAATCCGATATCCTTTCCATGCACTGTTCTTCAAATGTCGGACGTGAAGGAGATGTGGCATTGTTCTTCGGTTTATCCGGCACAGGAAAAACAACATTGTCCGCAGATCCAAACCGTCGTTTAATCGGCGATGATGAGCACGGATGGTCTCCGAACGGTGTATTCAATATCGAAGGCGGCTGCTACGCTAAGTGTATTGGTCTGACACGTGAAAAGGAGCCACAAATCTTTGATGCGATCCGTTTTGGTTCTGTCCTTGAAAATGTGGTTCTCGATGACAATTCCCGCATCCCTGATTATGAGGACAACACTTTAACAGAAAATACCCGTGCTGCGTACTCTCTTCAAGCGATGGAAAACATCATTGAACCAAGTGTTGCAGGACATCCAAATACCATTGTATTCTTAACCGCAGATGCATTCGGGGTATTACCTCCAATCAGCAAACTGACGAAAGAACAGGCAATGTACCACTTCTTGAGCGGATACACATCGAAGCTTGCAGGTACTGAGCGCGGAATCACTTCACCACAGGCCACATTCTCAACATGCTTTGGCTCACCTTTCCTGCCACTCCCTGCAACTCGTTATGCTGAGATGCTTGGGAAGAAAATCGATGAGCACAACGCACAAGTATTCTTAGTGAACACTGGTTGGACCGGTGGAGAATACGGTGTTGGTAACCGCATGAAGTTATCTTACACTCGTGCTATGGTTCAAGCAGCTCTTGAAGGGGAACTGACTCACGTAGAAACAGAAACGGACGACATCTTTGGTCTGAACATCCCTGTTCACGTCCCTGGTGTTCCAGACGAAGTGCTTCAACCAAAGAGAACCTGGTCCAATGAAGCAGCCTATGAAGTGAAGGCAAAAGAACTTGCCCACAAATTCAACGAAAACTTCAAAAAATTCTCAAACGTACCATCTGAAATCGAACTTAAAGGCGGCCCAGCCGTTAAATAGTCTATATAACAAAGGTCCGTCCCTCGAATTCGAGGGACGGACCTTTGACATTATAAAGGGGTTATAGCCCTTTCTTTCGCCCGGTTATTCTGTTAAATAAAAAGACAACAATGGCAATAACGAGTAAAACATGGATGATTGCCCCTCCGATTTTAAAAATCAATCCAAGTAACCAAAGGACTAAAAGAATTCCAATAATGGTCCAAAGCATAGTTTCCCTCCTCATAACGTTGTTTGATGCTAAGATTCCCTAATTCGATGACTTTAAAACTACACATGGTATTTCAACTGAAAATTTTTCACCTATTTTTAACTTCTGTTAGTCCATCTGAATTTATACAAATGGCATTTTCACTTGTATATCTATTATTGAAATTCCCCTAAAAATAATACTTTACTAAATATTTCTAATTTTGGTATGATAATGATTATTTACAGGGGGGGGAAACGAGATGATCAGACAGCTTACAGAACAAGATCATGATATTTGCCAGCAACTCATTCATCAGCAGCCTGCTGAGAATTTGTTTATTATCGGGGATATTGAAGCCTTTGGGTATGAACAGGAATTCCAGAAAATCTGGGGCGACTTTGATACGGAAGGGAATCTTAGGGGAATTCTCCTTAAATACAGAGAAAACTTCATCCCTTTTTCCATGGGTGAATTTGATGTGGAAGGGTTTGCCGGAATCATTAATGAGACTGAAGACTACAGCATCGTTTCCGGATTAAAAAGGATCGTGACGCAGGTTGAACCCTTTTTATCCAGAGAAATTAAATCCAAAAGACATATGTACTATGCGAAATGTGACAACCATTCCTCAATGAAAGATGATGATCTGCAACATGTGAAAGAGGCTACCCTCACTGATATACCTAAAATAGTGGACCTGTTAATCAGTATTCCTGAGTTCAGTGGCGGCGATTTTAGTGTAGAAAAAAGAAAACATAGCATGGAAGTCGGAGTTTCGAGAAGTTATTACGTAGAAAAAGATGGAAAATTTGTTTCTTCTTCTTCCACAACCGCTGAAAACAGTATGTCTGCGATGATTGTCGCTGTATGCACACATCCTGAGTATAAGAAAAAAGGATATGCGACCGAGTGCATGACGAAGCTTTGTCGTGATGTATTAGAAGAAGGAAAAGAACTGTGCTTATTCTATGATAATCCAGAAGCAGGAAAAATTTATAAGCGAATCGGATTCAAGGACATAGGGTATTGGTCTATGTATAAATTTTAAAAAGGTGACTCCAAAAAAAGACTATCACTGAAAAAAAGATGCCTTTGATTCATTTTTTGAATCTAAGGCATCTTTTTGAATGTTGTAGCTTTTCAACAAAAGGATTATAAAATGTTGAATCCGGGTCATAAAGTGGGAGAGAGCATGATTTTTCTAAAGGATGGACCTTCAAATCACCCCACTTAGCCCGTCAATCGCACTTCCTCTAACCTGAATTCGAATAAATGGAGCCTATTTTGATTAAAAAGGCTTCAAATATACTAAATCAAACGAATGAATCTCCGACCTAGGGATTCTGCGGGACACCAGAACGATCCAAAAGTGGTGAGATTCATATAACTTACATGAAAAGAAGCTCACAACCTATCATAAAGGGTCGTGAGCTTCTTTTTTCTTCAAATCGACTATTCAGTTGACTCTAAATGAAAAGTCAACTTTTCATTATGCTGCTACTTTCCGATTCCCGATTAACCTGGCCTGAACCAGACGTTGTCTTACAGTGATTCCAATCCAGCTGGCCAGGAATGCTTTGATAAGTCCAACTACAATAAATGGATAAACGCCTGCTGCCATTGCCTGATTCCAGCTAAGATCGGCTACAAATTTCAGTTGAATGGTACCCAGGATCAACGTAATGATCATTCCAACTGTATTGGCAATCATGGCCATCGTAATGGTAAATTTGGTTTTCTCAAGAATGAAGCCTGTAAAGAAAGCCGCTACGATAAAGCCGAAAATGTAGCCTCCCGTAGGCCCAACCAGTACCTGTGCACCTCCACTGAAGCCTGCAAACACAGGAACACCGACTGCTCCCAGGGCTGCATAGCATACCATGGCGAACGCTCCATACCTGCTTCCAAGAATCGTCGCTGTAATTCCTACTGCTAATGTTTGCCCACTGATTGGAACGAGTGGAAGTGGAATCTCGATTTGAGCGAAAATCCCCGTAATCGCAGCAAAGATGGCACAGTGAATGATCACTCTTAGTTTTTCTCCGTTCACTTTCAAATCCCCCTTGTGTATGTAAACTATGTATAACATTAAGTTAACACAATTAAAAGGATTTTGGGAAGCTTATTTTTTCTCCCTTTGGTTAAATAAACCTTTTAACTGGGAGCATAGACATTACATATCTTTTCTTTTGCCTGCAATTCTAAAGCGGTTTTTAATGAGACCCTGCCTTGGGAGAATTCATCAATTCCTTTATCCCTCACCAAATACAACTTGGTGTGATTTGGATAACGTTCATTAAAAACCTGAATGATTCTTCCAATGGCTATGTATGGCATTTTCATTTCTCTCCTTATGAGCAGGACGCAATTCTTTTCAACTGCGTCCTGCGTTTTGAAATCGGGGGATCTAATGGATCAAGGGAATGAAATGTTCCCTGTCTACTATCTTTCCTTTTTAAGCAGCATCTCTTCACGCACTTGTTCCGCTGCTTCCACCATGGTTTTAAGCGCTAGGACCGTTTCATCGATCCCACGCGTTTTCAATCCACAATCCGGGTTGACCCAGAATAAATGGGGATCCAGCACTTCGAGAGCCCGATGTATATTACGGATTAATTCTTCACGCTTCGGCACCCGGGGACTGTGAATGTCATATACCCCCAGACCAATCCCTTTGTCATACGTATTGTCTTCAAAAACATGTATTAATTCCCCATGACTTCTTGATGTTTCAATTGAGATGACATCAGCATCCAGATCACTGATGGCATCTATAATATCTTCAAAATCCGAATAGCACATATGTGTATGGACCTGGGTTTCGTTCTGTACAGAAGAAGTGGCCAATTTGAAAGCATAAACGGCAGCCCTAAGATATTCCTCCCAATGTTCACTCTTTAAAGGCAGTCCTTCCCTAAGTGCCGGCTCATCGACTTGTATCATACGAATCCCATTGGCTTCTAATTCCTCTATCTCCTTTTGAAGAGACAGTGCGATTTGATTAGCAACTTCATATCGTGATACATCATTCCGAACAAATGACCAGTTTAGAATCGTGATAGGACCAGTTAGCATCCCTTTAACCGGTTTATCGGTTAATGATTGAGCATATACCGTTTCTTTAACGGTCATGGGTTCTTTATAATTCACATCTCCGTATATGAGTGGTGGCTTCACACATCTGGAACCGTAGGATTGTACCCATCCAAACTTCGTAAATTGAAAACCTTCTAATTTTTCACCAAAAAATTCAACCATATCCGTCCGTTCGAATTCACCATGTACAAACACATCAAGGCCTATTTGTTCCTGAATTTCAATCCAACGATTTATTTCTGCATGAATAAATTGCTGATACTCCCCATCAGAAAGTTCTCCCTTTCTCCATTTCAACCTCTCTCTTCTTACTTCCTGGGTTTGAGGAAAACTGCCGATTGTAGTAGTAGGTAGAAAAGGTAAAGAAAAGTACTTGGCTTGTTCCAGTTTACGAACATGGTAAGAATCCTTTCTCCCCACATTATTGGGATGCAATTTTTCAACCTCTTCCCGCACCTTACTATTATTGCGCAGTGGTGATTCGTTTAAATTCTTAATGCCTGTTACACTTTGTGCGATTTCTTCTTCAATGGTTTCAGATCCGTCACGAACCCCCTTTGTTAAAATAGTGATTTCATGTATTTTCTCATCAGCAAATGATAGAGCGTCAATGAGGGGTGTACCAAGTGTTTCTTCATTCTGCAAGGTTACTGGTACATGTAATAAACTGCATGATGGTTGTATGATCAAGCGATCGCTTGGAACATACCCTGCAATGAACGATAGAAGGGAATGGGTATCAGCAAGGTTACTCCTCCAAATATTTCTCCCATCAAGAATGCCGGCAGCCAAAATTTTATCCTTAGGAAAACCAAATTTCTTCAGCGCAGCCAAATTTTCTCCACGATCATGCACAAAATCTATCCCTATGCCATCTACCGGGAGGGTTAACACCCGTTGATACCTTTCCAAACTATCATAATAGGTTTGAAGGATGATTTTTAACCCGGGGCAGGACTCTTTAAGTGTTTGATAGACTTCTTTGAATTGCTCCATCTCTTCATCCCCGCTAGAGGTGCACAATATCGGTTCATCCATTTGTACCCACTCCACACCCTCTTCCTGTAATTCACGCAGTACTTCGGCATAAAGAGGGACAAATCGATCAACAAGGGTTTTATAATCCCCGGTTTCATACCCTTTAGACAACTTCACAAAAGTGAAAGGACCTAAGATAACCGGTTTACCTTCTATACCTAGTTTTTCTTTTGCCTCTCTAAAAAAAAGCAGGGGACGGTTTTCCACCAACTCAGGTACGATCCCATCAAGTTCAGGCACGAGATAGTGATAGTTGGTGTTAAACCATTTTGTCATTTCTAATGCCACCGTGTCCTTCGCGCCTCTAGCCATTTCAAAATACGTTTCAAGAGAGACCTTCCCCCCACTATAATGAAACCTCTTGGGAACCAAACCGAACATGACGGCTGTATCAAGCACATGATCATATAAGCTGAAATCTCCAACCGGAATCAAATCAATTCCCTGATCCCTCTGTTTCTTTACATGATTGATGCGAATTTCTTCCATTTGTTTCAAAAAGGTATCTTTTTCAATTTTCCCTCCCCAATACTGCTCTAGCGTCTTTTTCCATTCACGCTTCTCACCGATCCTTGGATATCCTAAATTTGAACTGATCACCTTACTCATTCATTCCTCACTCCTTATTTTGATATGATTGTCATCAACAAAAAAATCTCCCTTTCAAAATGAAAGAGAGATTCATACGCATCACTAACTGGAGTTGAGACAAGCTTTTTTTCTCAACACGTATTCCTCACCCCTCTCTATATCCACGTAGAGCATAAGCGCATACAACAGGCAGGTCTCCTGACTTAGGTTCATCGCTTCTTATCCCTTCCCATTTCAACAGAAATAGTGGTTGAATGATAAGTCGCTCCCCATCACAGTGGCGGGACCGTGCCGGATTTTCACCGGTCTTCCCTTTTAGCTGAGCATGACTCAGCACCTATTGCATTGGTCTATTTAATTTTCCTTCTTTCTTAAAAACGAAAAACCCTCTCTAACTACTATAGAGAGGGTTTCATGTTAATTAGAATCCTCTCTTATTTTCCAAAGCAATCTGCTTTGCAGGAATTAGCACCTTTTCAACACATCGGTTGAATGGTTGCCGGGTTTCACAGGGCCAGTCCCTCCACCACTCTCAATAAGAGTTAATATATATTCATTTACTATTCCGAAATTTGTAATAATCGTAGCACGGTAAATATAAGCTGTCAAAAGAAATTTAATCTCAAGATTGTATTTTCCTAATAATAGGTACTTTCTACATAATGACATTTGATGCATGACCTTGTTACTTCAGTCTCATAGAAGACATGCCTGCAATTGTCCTGAATGCTCTTCACTTCTTTTTCAAGTTGATTGATTCTCTGATTTAGTATGGATATTTCTATCTTTAATTTGAGAACATGACAGACAGGTTTATCGATAGATGTTTGATCCATTTTCGACAAACTCCTTCGATTTTTCTATCAGTCCTCTTTCTATATCTTTTTGGGCATCATCAAGATTGGTTGCCTTCATTCCCCTGATATCATGTGAAATTCTCATTGAACAAAACTTCGGTCCACACATTGAACAAAAATGGGCCGTTTTTGCCCCCTCAGCAGGAAGAGTTTCATCATGATACTCTCTTGCACGCTCCGGATCCAGGGATAAATTAAATTGATCATTCCATCTAAATTCAAATCGAGCCTTAGAAACAGCATTATCTCTAACTTGTGCCCCTGGATGCCCTTTCGCTAAATCCGCTGCATGTGCTGCTATTTTATAAGCAATGACACCCTCTCTCACATCATCTTTATTCGGTAATCCCAGATGCTCTTTAGGTGTTACATAGCACAGCATAGCTGTTCCAAACCAGCCGATCATGGCCGCCCCTATGGCAGAAGTGATGTGATCATACCCCGGTGCTATATCGGTCGTTAATGGCCCCAATGTATAAAAAGGGGCTTCATGACAGATTTCCATTTGCTTATCCACATTCTCTTTAATCATATGCATCGGTACATGTCCAGGGCCTTCAATCATCACCTGTACATCATGCTTCCAAGCAATTTTGGTTAGCTCGCCTAATGTTTCAAGCTCTGCAAACTGCGCTTTATCATTCGCATCAGCTATTGACCCGGGCCTTAGACCATCACCTAAGGAAACGGAGATATCATAGGCTTTTAAAATCTTACAAATATCTTCAAAGCGTGAGTAAAGGAAGTTCTCCTTATGATGGGCAAGACACCATTGTGCCATGATTGAACCTCCACGGGATACGATGCCTGTTGTACGAGTAGCTGTTAGATGAATATAACGCAATAATACACCTGCATGAATGGTGAAGTAGTCAACCCCCTGCTCCGCCTGTTCGATCAATGTATCCCTGTACACATCCCATGTAAGATTCTCGGCAATCCCGTTTACCTTTTCAAGCGCTTGATAGATCGGTACCGTACCAACAGGGACAGGCGAATTTCGAATCACCCACTCTCTTGTAGTATGAATGTTTTTTCCTGTTGATAAGTCCATTATGGTATCGGCACCCCAACGAGTTGCCCACGTCATTTTCTCCACTTCTTCTTCAACAGAAGATGATACGGCCGAGTTCCCGATATTCGCGTTTATTTTCACATGAAAGTGACGACCGATGATCATCGGTTCACATTCAGGATGATTAATATTAGCCGGAATGATGGCCCTGCCATTTGCTACTTCTTCTCTTACAAATGAAGAATCAACATTTTCCCGGATAGCGATGAATTCCATTTCCGGTGTAATGATTCCTTTTTTTGCATAATGCATTTGAGTCACATTACGACCCGTTTTTGCACGCATTGGGGTACGTCTGATTGTAGGGAACGACTCTACGTTTGCATGAGGATCTTTTCCTTTATAGCCGTTATCTTCCGGTTCGATTTCACGTCCCGGGTAAGCCTCGACATCCTGACGTTCCAGGATCCACTCTGTGCGAACGGAAGGTAACCCTTTATTAATATCGACTTGGTAATGCTCATCTGTATAAGGTCCGCTTGTATCGTATACACGAACCGGTTCATTCTCTTCATCGACCAAGGAAGCATTCGTCCTGCTAAGTTCAATTTCTCTCATCGGGACGTTTATGTCAGGCCTGGACCCTCCTACATACACTTTTTTACTGTTTGTAAATTGCGATTTTAACTCGATTGCCACTTAACTTCTCCTCCTTATGATAGGACCAGGAAGTTACTGCATCGGGCATTCCTCTTTCTCAAAAAAAGGACATGAAGACACAAAAAAGGGTCCTGAATAATCAGAACCCGAAATGTCAAAAAGTAGTAAGCGTCACAAAACACAAAAAAAAACGCTTCGTACTACTTCCCTACGCTGGTATCATCCAGATCAGGTTCAAAGGGTCAAAGAACTTATGCGTTCTCCTCTCAGTCCAAGCAATATATCGGACTCCCCTAGTAGAAATATTGATAGTATGTTGTTACATACTATTTTTACCACAATCCATTCTTTTTTCAAATAGTAGTATAGTAACAAATCAAATTATGATGTGATCACCCGTTTGATTTTCATTACCTTTTCAGGGTCTATTCCTAAGTCATAGCTCCCGTCTTTACGAACACCTGATCCAACATGATATTCCCGTGCATTTAGCTTATTGTGTATTTCTCCTATATTCTCCACGGTTAACCCTGATCCAGGCATGATAATTGGGCCGCCGATCTTTTCTATTTCTCTCATTGTACTAATCACGTCCAATCCCTCGCTCACTTCAGGTTTTCCTCCAGATGTGAGAATTCGATCAACGTTCAATCCTGAATGGAATAATTCTTTGCATAAGTCTAATGGACCGCAAGACACATCGATAGCCCGGTGATAAGTAATTGACTGACCCTTCGCAGTTTGTACGATTTCCTTTAAAGCATGGGAATCAAGTTTCCCTTCCTTAGATAAAGCACCAAAAACGATGCCCGGGGCCCCCATTTCATTTATGGTCCTTACTTGGTCCATCATGACGCGCAATTCTTCGGCATCATACGAGAAAGATTTACTATGTAAACGAATCATAACCTGAACAGGAATCGAAACAGCCTTCAATACATTTTCTATCATACGATATTCAGGAGTTAATCCTCCCTCGTGTATGTCAGATACCAATTCAAGTCGATCTGCTCCGGATGCTTCTGCCACTTTTGCATCTTCCTCATTCAAGACAATGACTTCCAGTTTGTTCATGTTGATTTCCCCTATCGTGATGTTGTTACGTTTACTTTATCATAATGGTCCGAAAATTGTAGAACTTGAGATGAAAAAGACAATGATTCCACATACAAATCACTGTCTTCTCCAATCTAACATCCTACTTTATTCAGAAAATAAGTCCGGATACACCGTTTCAGCCGTTAGCTCAACCGCTTCACCGATACGTGGTCCTGGTCTTGACATAATATCTGAATCCAGGAAATGGACTTGATCATTTTTCACTGCCTTTACATCTTTCCAGCTTTCCCGGGACTTGATTTCAGCTGTCGGCTCGTCGACATACCCCACTGTAGTTAAAATCATATTAGGATTACGTTTAATGATTTCTTCTTCTCCTACCTTCACCCAGCCTTTTTGGTCTCCAAAGATATTCTCGACCCCGGCCGTTTCCAGTATTTCTTGCTGAAACGTTTCTGCTCCTGCTGTATAGATATCAGGGGAGGGACTGATTTCAAAATATACTTGTTCTTTTTCCTTTAGTGTACTTACTTTTTCTTTCACATCTGAAATCTCTTCCTTGATGCCATCTACCAATTCGTTCCCCTTCTTCTCTACTCCCATTACGGTTGCAATTTGTTTAATATCCCCATAAACATCTTCAAAGGTTTGGGCAGATTGAATAACGAATACCTTTAATCCCGCCTCTTCAAGCTGCTTCACCCCGGCATCATCTCCAGTGGTATATGCAATGACAGCATCTGGCTTTAGTGCAATGACTTCTTCCGCATTGACCGTCATGGAATCCGATACTCTTTTAATCTCTTTCGCTTCTTCAGGATAGTTGTCGAATTCAGTTGCCCCGACTACCTTATCTCCAGCTCCTATTGCAAAAAGAATCTCTGTGTTACTCGGCTGTAAGGAAATAACGGTTTCTGGCACTTTCTCAAAGCTAATCTCTTCTCCCCTGTCATCGGTCACAGAATAAGACTCATTTTTAGACTTGACTTCCTTTGTGGATGTTACTTCTTCCCCATTGCTGCACCCTGCGAAAACAACCAGGATGATTGATAGCAGTAGACTATTTAACCATGATTTTTTCATATTTCTTCTTCCCCGCTTCTCTAAATTTTATCTATATACGATTTACTTACAAAAGGAATTTCTTCAATCCCTTCACATTTATTCACATACACGGCCATCACAAACAGGACATTTGCCAGTAAATGAGCGTATTTAAATAAAATGTTCTCCACTTTCATCTCAGTACTGACTTTATGTAAGGCACGGACGGACTTTTTGGCTTCACTGCGGCAAGTATGAAGCGTACATGCCGCTGTACAGCCCTGTGGAAGGACAAAGGTTTGGATGCGTTCCTCGACTTCCAACCTATAACGATCGTACATTTGGCTCAATTTATTCAAGTCCTCTTCCTTGATGGCTGTCATTCCCCGCACCGAGCCATTGAGATGGTACACCATCTCAGCCAAATATAGTAAATCGTCGTGCACTTTCGGTAAGTGCTCCGTCAATGATGACGCGAGTCCGATTTTAGTCGACAGTGAATCGGTCCGAATCTCGAAATCTACGGTTGAAACTGATTCACGCATATAGGGATAACATAAGTAGCGGAAATCCTTTGCCATATGTAAGTTCCTCCTTTCTGAATGATGTTCGTGAAGCACCTATCGTATTTCCCGGGAGGTTAATTAAACACAAAAAAACCACCCAAGAATATTGGCCGGCAGTTGTCATCCATATGAAATAAGAGATGCTAAAAAGCCGCACCATACCCCTAACTTCCGAAGAGCATAATACGATGGAAAATAGGCAGGTATCCTGGCTCGTGCGTCAGCCTACTCTAAGAACCTTCCCATCTGAATGATCAAATAGTGGTTTTCTTCTTATTTCGTCAGCACTTACAGTTGCGGAAACAGCTTCGGACTCACACCGATTTCCCTTTATGCTAAAGATCAGCACCTAATTTCTGAGTGGGTTTATTCACTTAAGGAACATTATACCACTTTATTTAAATTAAATATGAATTAGTTTCTCATAAAAAGTTTTTTTAAAATGGCTCTTATCGTAAAGTTTGTTGCTATTTTAAAGAAGATAATAGTAGTTGATTTCCGCTACAGGATGCTCGCTTTCCGAGGGGCGGGCCGTGAGCCTCCTCGGCTTCGCCTGTGGGGTCTCACCTGTCTAGCTCCGGTGCTTAGGGGCTCGAGGTCATAAGCCAACTCTGCCAAAAGGCAAAGAGCGCCTTTCCGACAGACTCGTCTTATGCTTGTCGCCCCTTTGCAAAGCCCCTCCGCTTTTAGTACTGTCCCGCCGCTTCTCCCGCAGGAGTCGAGCACCTGCAGCGAGAATCAACTTTCTCAGCAGGGATTTTTTTATAAAATCTAAATAAAACCAACAAACTTTTTGAAAACATTCTCTTCTAAAGAGAGCATTAGACTATTTCCTCCCGTGTACTAGAAATTCTGTTTTCTTTAGATTGTTTTTTGTCACCTTTAAGCTTTGTCACAAATTTTTTTATAGATGGTAAGGGGAACTGCGTAGACTCCGGCGGATTTCGGGCGTGCCGAGACCGGTTCGGCTAAGCGAGGAGGCTCGGCCGTACTCTAGCTGCAAGCGGAGCAGTTCCCCTCACCATCTAGCACACACTGGTTGACTGAGCCCCTGGCAGATTTCATATTATAAAAAAACAAACATGTTGACGTACAAGCTTGAATATCTTTTGAGTATGTGAAGAAATGATAAGGAGGGAAACCATGAAGCGAATGATTGTTTTGCTATTATGCGTATTCTTGTTAAGTGCATGCGGAGACAAAGAACCTGCATCCTATGAATTATGTGGATACGGGGATATGATGGTGGTGAACAAGAAGGAATATGTGAAGGTCTCTGTAGAGAAGAAGCTGGTCCTGAATGAAAAGCTTGGGGCTATTAAAGAAAAGATCGATAGTGAATATCACCCCGTGGATGATTTTACGGCCAATACACTGAAAAAAGGGACACCCATTTATAGCGTGAAAGATCACAGCAACTATCTAATCGCCCAGACTGAGGATAATCGCTATATTTTATATGAGGAAATCGAATAAAAGGAGGGCTGTAAGCGGATGTTTACAGCCCTCCTTTATTTAGTTCGTGGAATTCAAGGAAATCAATCGATATAGAATCGTCGTTTTCTCATCCGTCCACTCCATCTTTTCGATCCTGCAGTAACCACTGGGATCACTGTATTTCGTTTTTCTTACATCTATCGGAATATGCATAGGATAAAGGCGATATCCATCCTTTTGGAGTTCGAACAGATTCTCTTCTTTCCTCACTTCTTTTCCTTTTGTCACGATCATCGTATTTAATTCTAAGCCCATGCCCATTTCGCTTGACCTCAATCCTTTTTTTATTTAATCATACACCACGGTCTATTGATTTTTCATCCATGTACATAGCATGGAGACAATTTGTTGATTCTTTCGTGGTGGAAAGTAATGCGTAAACTCTTGAAAGTATCGGGACGACACAGATTTCTCCAACTCTTTCAGTCTTTTTTCTAATCTATATGCATGCTCCACAGAAACGTTCTGATCCTTTTCACCGTGAATGATCAATACGGGAGCTTCAAGGTTGTGTAATCTGTATAGTGGGGTACGCCATTCGTATCGTTCCGGAACTTTATTGGGACTTCCCCCTATGACTCGTTTCATCATTCTCCTGAGATCCTTCCGTTCGTCATATGTTAAAAACATATCCGAAACGCCTCCCCATGTAACAACGGAGATGACGTCCCTGCGCTCGATGCCTGTCAGAAGTGCCATGACCCCGCCACGGGAAAAGCCAAACACATGGATCCGGTTATGGACCACTCTGTGATAGTGTTTAAGTAATTCAACACCCGAAATGGCGTCTTCACGATCATCCCCCGCAAAATCTTCGTTTCCCTCTCCTCCAAGATTACCTCGGTAATAAGGAGCAAATACAATGAATCCGTGAGAAGCAAATTGAGCGATTCTCGCCGGGCGGACCATGCCGACGCCCTTGATCCCACCTCTTAAATAGAGGAACCCATCATACTTCCCAACTCCTGCAGGTTCAGCCAATAAGCCTTTTACCCGTAGACCAGAGGATAGATAGGTAATTTCATATAGTTCCACATGAGGATTAGGTGAAGGAAACAAGGTCTTCTTCACAATCGTTCCGTTTTTCATATTCTCTTCCTTTCATAACGTGCCGTGGGTATTCACACATTTTTTATACTTTACATAGGATATTTTAGCAAATCTCATCATCAGCAGACGATTCAAGACGCTGCCTTTATGACCATCCTGCCCTTTTAATAAGGAAAGATAAACAAGGCAAAGAGAAATGCACTCATCCCCATTCTATCGTCAAACCAGTTTCACAAAGCTTAAAGGAGGAATATTGAATGAAAAAATGGCTTCGTAGTGGCTTTGCCGTGTTGCTCATAGGCATGTTGGCAATCGGCTTAACAGCATGTGGAGAAAAAGAAGAAGTCTTACAGAAAGTTCGTGTAGCAGAAGTAACCCGATCGATTTTCTATGCTCCTGAATATGTCGCAATCGAAAAAGGATTCTTCAAAGAGGAAGGACTAGACATTGAACTGACCACTACCTGGGGTGGAGATAAAACGATGACAACCTTGCTATCGGGCGGTGCCGAAATCGCCCTGGTCGGTTCAGAAACCTCCATCTACGTCCATGCACAAGGTTCGGATGATCCGGTCATTAATTTTGCTCAATTAACCCAAACTGATGGAACATTTCTCGTCTCCCGTGAAAAAGTGGAAAACTTTGAATGGGATCAATTAAAAGGTTCCACCTTTCTTGGTCAGCGTAAAGGCGGAATGCCGCAAATGGTGGGGGAATTTGTGCTAAAGCAGAACGGCATTGATCCAGAGAACGATTTAAACCTGATCCAAAACATTGATTTCGCGAATATTGCCAGTGCCTTTGCTTCCGGTACAGGGGACTACGTTCAGCTATTCGAACCAACGGCATCCATTTTTGAACAAGAAGGAAAAGGGCATATCGTGGCTTCCTTTGGAATGGAATCAGGTCACGTTCCCTATACAACGTTCATGGCCAAAGACAGCTACATGGAAGAAAACAAAGAAACCGTAGAGAAATTCACGAAAGCTTTGTACAAAGCTCAGCAATGGGTGGAGGAAAACAGTGCTGCAGACATCGCCAAAGTGATTGAACCCTATTTCGAAGATACAGAGCTTTCATTGATTGAAACGGTTGTTGATCGTTACAAATCACAAGGATCCTTTGCGACAGATCCAATCCTTGACGAAGAAGAGTGGAACAATCTCCAAAACATCATGGACGAAGCAGGAGAGCTTCCGCAGTCCGTTGATCATGAAACGTTAGTGAACACGTCGATCGCTGAAAAAGCAGCAAAGTAGAACGATCCGGGGCTGACTTCACCTGTCAGCCCTTCACTTATAGAAAAAAATGAAAATGGAGGCTTAAATACAGTGAACTTTCTATCTTTAGATTCGATCCATCACACTTACTTTTCTCCCAAAACGGCCACCCATGCCCTCTCAGACATTTCGCTGGATGTAAAAGAAGGTGAGTTTGTCTCGTTTATCGGTCCAAGTGGATGCGGGAAAACCACGTTACTCTCCATTATTGCAGGACTTATACGGCCGACAGAAGGAACGATTCTTTTAAACCAACAACCTATTCGAAAAATGAAAGAGAAACTGGGATACATGCTGCAGCAGGACTATCTGTTTCCGTGGAAGACCATTGAAGAAAATATTTTTCTAGGTTTGACCATTATGGGGACACTGACAGAAGAAAAGAGGAAAGAAGCACGTGCTTTATTGATTGAGATGGGGTTAGAAGGTGTAGAAACATCTTATCCAAGGGAACTATCGGGGGGAATGCGTCAAAGGGTGGCCCTGATTCGAACCCTTATCACAGAACCTCAATTACTTCTCCTGGATGAACCTTTCTCAGCACTCGATTATCAAACCAAATTGAAGTTAGAGGATTTGGTGTATTCCACCTTAAAGTCTTTTGGCAAAACCGCTATTCTTGTGACTCATGATATAGGCGAAGCCATCTCCATGAGTGACCGTATCATTCTATTTGGGTCGAAACCTGGTCATATCCACACGATATTCGAGGTCCCGCTCCCCTTAAAAGAATTAATGCCCTTTGAAGTGAGGAATCACCAGGGCTACCCGGAATTTTTCCAAACCATATGGAAGGAGCTTGAAAAACTTGAATCACGAATCAATTAAACTAAAACACCAGGAATACATTCAATCAATTAAGAAAGAACAGCGATGGGTTTGGTTTTATCAAGCTCTTATTTTCTTTGTGTTCTTCTCTCTTTGGGAAATCGGGAGTCGAAATAGCTGGGTAGATCCCCTCATTTTCAGCTCACCCTCAAAAATATGGAAGCTGTTTCTCGTAAAACTTGGAGACGGAAGCCTTCTAGCCAACCTTTCCGTCACACTCGGTGAAACCATCATCGGATTCATTCTCGGCACCTTACTTGGAACCCTTTTAGCCGCTTTATTATGGTGGTCACCATTTCTTTCTAAAGTATTGGACCCTTATCTTGTGATCCTGAATGCCATGCCAAAAGTAGCCCTCGGTCCGATTTTAATTGTGGGGTTGGGACCCGGCTTCACCTCAATCATCGCCATGGGTACAGTCATTTCCGTCATCATTACCACGATTGTTGTGTATACTTCCTTCAGGGAAGTAGACCCGAATTATTTGAAGGTAATGCAGACCTTCGGAGCAAGAAGGGCTCAAATGTTCAAAGAAGTCATTCTCCCTGCCTCTTTCCCGACCATCATCTCGACACTGAAAGTCAACGTGGGCTTATCATGGGTCGGGGTCATCGTAGGAGAATTCCTTGTTTCCGCCAAGGGGCTTGGGTATATGATCATTTATGGTTTCCAAGTCTTTAACTTTACCCTTGTCCTGCTATCCCTGCTTGTCATTGCCGTATTCGCTACCATTATGTATAAACTGGTTGAACAGCTCGAAAAGAAGTTGATCAAATCATAAGATTGAGATCCCTTATTCTTTTGAGAGCCAAGTCCACCACTTGATCTTTCATGATAAAACTAAAGGAAGGATCGTCATGAATGTTGGAGAAATCACCATTCCAGAGGACGGCTCCTTCCGTTTCCAGATAGTCTTCCTTGCTTATGATTTCTTCAACTTTAGCAAAGAAGATGGTTTTGATAAATGGTGAGTGATCATATACCTTATATTCTCCTATGCATAATGGCTCCTTGATCACTCCCCCTGTCTCTTCATACGCTTCACGTACCGCAGCTTCCTCAAGGGTTTCTCCTTTTTCCCTCTTCCCCCCAGGAAACTCCAAACCTCTTTTTTTATGCCGTGTTAACAACCATTTTTCTTTGTAGCGGCATAGAACTAACACATGGTATGATTCTTGTTGAAACCTTCCCTTTTCAAAGGATATTTCTACTTGCTTCCCATTTTCGTCGATAAACTGTTCCATCTGACTTCACCTCATCCGTACACACTTTCTTTCATCTAACCATAAATAAAAAGCATTGGTCCACAGATATCTCTTCTGAACCAACACTTTTCTTCATTATTGAGGATCCTCATGAGGTTGAGAATTCAAGATGCCTATACTCTCAATGAATTTCTTCGCTTCATCATCTCCCAGACGATGAATCATTTCATACACTTGATGCAGGTTTTCATCATATGCATCATTTTCCCGGTCATAATGATATTGAATATAAGGGACATGCGCACGATAGAAGTTCTGCCAATCGACTGAGTGATTGGAATCGAACACTTCTCGCAGCTGGGTGATTTCTTCATCTGTTGCAGATATCTTAAAGTTCCAAGGTGAATCTGTCGAGCTTCTTGAAATCTCACCCGTGGCTACTTCAATATAATAATCGTAACGTTCTTCGTTCATCTTCCCACTCCTTCACTGTGCTTACCCTTCATTTTCCTCAATTGACGAAATTCTATTCACTTCGATTTTTTCTTAAGAACTTCTACCGCTTTCCTGAGAAACTCCGGTACAGGTACTCCTGCACGCCCTACATTTTCTATGATCGATATCATTTCATTACATAAGTAAAAAATAATCGTGGCATTACGAATAAAGTGCTGATTTGTTAGTATAGTATCAATAAGATGGGCAACCGTGACAAGGGAGAAAATCAGCACTTTCCGGCCAATCCCTCTCAAACCGAATTTGCTGGATAACTTTCCTTCAATCCCACCTGCAATCATCCCTGTAAAATAATCCAAAGTCACGGCAATTAACAAAATGGTCAATAGCGAATTCCATTCTCCAAATAAATTTATAATCATTGCACCCAGGCCCGATCCAACGAACAGCATACTTTTTTCCAAATAAAGCATCTCCTTCTTCTAATGGTTGGCTTGTAACAAGTGAGTGAGAAACCAGGACTTCACCGGCTTTAATAGCAGCTTCTCTTCTAAAAGTGAGCAAAGACCGTTTTATAGCCCATGGTTAATAAGTCTTATAAGGGGTAAAGACAAATAAGAGTTGTCCTAGCATAATATGTAGAGTAATTCATAAACGTTCATGGTAAAATGAAACGAAAGGGAGGTGAAGCGCATGAAGTTAATCGAAGAAATTTATGAAATGTACCGTGGAAGGATCAAAGGTACCGACGAAGACTTAGACCTCATTGCCCTTACAATCTTAGAAGATACCTCCAGGAACGAGCTCCTGGAACTTATTCAAGAAATGGAAACAGAAGAATTACAATACTTCTTCCGCTTATACATATTCGAAACACTTAAAGAAAAATGGTCCAACAGCGAAGAACGAGTGAGACTCGAGAAAAAGAGCTTGCACTAATCGAAAAGCGGAGGCGGCTTGGGTAGAGGCGACAAGCATATGGCGAGTACACCAGAAAGGCGCCCTTTGCCTTTTTGGTGTACTTGACTTATGACCTCGAGCCTCTAGCCGCCGGAGCTGGACAATCGAAAAGCGGAGGCGGCTTGGGTAGAGGCGACAAGCATATGGCGAGTACACCAGAAAGGCGCCCTTTGCCTTTTTGGTGTACTTGACTTATGACCTCGAGCCTCTAGCCGCCGGAGCTGGACAATCGAAAAGCGAAGGCGGCTTGGGTAGAGGCGACAAGCATAAGGCGAGTACACCGGAAAGGCGCCCTTTGCCTTTTTGGTGTACTTGACTTATGACCTCGAGCCTCGAGCCGCCGGAGCTGGACAATCGAAAAGCGAAGGCGGCTTGGGTAGAGGCGACAAGCATAAGGCGAGTACACCGGAACGGCGCCCTTTGCCTTTTTGGTGTACTTGACTTATGACCTCGAGCCTCTAGCCGCCGGAGCTGGACAATCGAAAAGCAGGTTGCTTGATCCATAGGTGATAGTCATTTTCCAAATGAAAGAAGAAGCCTTGATCCGAATTTCCTGGAACAAGGCTTCTTCCCGTTTCATCCCTTCACATCAAGGACATGTCCTTTATCGGGATGCGGCGCAAGCTGACTGACCTGCATTTCTTTCATCATTACGGTCGCTTGAGCCGTTTGAGTCGCCATCTGACTTTTCAATAAGTTCATACTGAGTGTTCGTTGAAGCTCAGCGACTTGCTTCCCCATCATTGAAGAAACCTCCATGGTAACATCCTCCTCGTTTCGACGATCAAAGCTGGTACATTCTAATAAAAAGTCATTTGCACTATTTAGTATACCAAATTTTTCTATAGGCAAATTGAAATTTCTGAGTATTCACGTCATAAAAATGTTGATATTTATCCACGACCAACTCATTCTTCTATGGTAAAATAGTGAAAAAAAGGGGGTTGCATAATGTCAGTAACTCTTGTCCTGATCATTGCTGTTGCTATATGTATCTTAGTGATATTCGTAAGTGCCCTTACGACTTCCAAAGCATATACAGCGGTTAAACATACAGTAGATCCACTTGAAGATAATCCTCACTTGGAGAAGATGAAGCAAGAAGAGGAAAAGCAAGACAAATAAAATAAAAGCCCCCGTTCTAATTTAGAACGGGGGCTTTTTAATGTTCTTATGCAAAAACCTGCTTTAGCTCTTCATTACTTTGGCTGAGCCAGAAACGCATCAATTTCTTTGCCCCTTCTAAATCATGGAGCTTCGCTTGACCACATTGCTTTTCATTCGCTGCTGGAATCTCTTCGATTTCTACAGCTTCTTCCATGGTTGCATTTAAGAGGTCGATGATTTCTTCGACTTTTGGCTCTCCGCTAACGACTAGATAGTAGCCGGTCTGGCATCCCATCGGGGAGATATCAATAATATCGAAATGAGCATATGGCTCTGCGTATTTACGGATGGTAAAGGCTAACAAATGCTCAAGAGTATGAATGGAATCAGGCTTCATCGCTTGTTTGTTTGGCTGACAGAAACGAATATCAAACTTGTTGACAAGTCCGTCGCTCCCTACCTTATGGACCCCGCAATGTCTCACAAAAGGTGCTTTTACTGCATTATGATCTAATTCAAAGCTTTCTACTGAAGGCATTAAAATCACTCCCATTTAGTTTCTAGTTATAAGTATAACGTAAATTCATAGTTATTTCATCAACTTAATCTGAATTAGGGTGAAAACCTATTTTAAAAACATACGTTCAGAGGAAAAACGGAATTCCATTCGAATATCCCGATTTTGTGAAACTTGGACTAACAATAAGTTAAAAACATTTTAATCCCCTATACAGTTTTGATATAGTAAAAGAAAATCAATCAGGAGACGTGTTATGAAAAGGTTATTGTTATTTGTATTTAAGGTGTACCAACGGGTCATCTCTCCCCTCAAGCCTCCCACTTGCCGGTTTTATCCAACCTGTTCTCATTATGGCGTGCAGGCAGTGAGTCGGTTCGGTGCATTACGCGGAGGATGGTTAACAGTAAAACGGATTTTGAAATGCCACCCTTTTCATCCTGGTGGAATTGATCACGTGCCTGAAGAATGGCCTTCAAAAAATACGAATCATTCCGACTAGCTCCTATCCGGAGGTAGTGATTCTTTTCTTTTCAAGATAAAAATTTTAAAATCCATCCATTTATCTTGCTTATTCCCCATAACGGTAGTAAAATAACCTTTGTGCTAAATCGTAATCATTACAGTTATTAAACTATTACCCTTAAAGGAGGATTCCTCTTGAACTATATTCGTATGAGTTTACTTTTATTATTGATTTTAGTATTGTCCGCTTGCGGAGCCTCTTCTGAGCAGGAAGAGGCTGAAAAGAAAGATAAATTAGAAGTGTATACTACCGTGTATCCACTGGAGGATTTCACGAAAAAAATCGGCGGGGAACATGTAGATGTGGAAAGTATTTACCCTCCAGGTGCCGATGAGCATACGTTTGAGCCTTCTCAAAAAGATATGATTAAAATGGCTGATGGAGATGTTTTCTTCTACATCGGAATGGGACTTGAAGGATTCGTTGAGGGATCGAAATCGATTTTAGAAAACGAAGAAGTAGTCGTTGTGCCGACGAGTGAACATGTTGAATTGAACCATGAAGAAGGTCATGGCGAAGAAAGTGCTGAAGAGCATGAAGAACATGGAGACTCTCACGAGGACGATCACGGCGATAA
Source organism: Bacillota bacterium (assembly GCA_051750565.1). Classification (GTDB taxonomy): domain Bacteria; phylum Bacillota; class Bacilli; order Bacillales; family Bacillaceae_B; genus Rossellomorea. The sequence continues at coordinate 734,471 of JBNJJV010000003.1, forward strand.
GCACAACCATGACGTTGATCCTCATCTCTGGTTAGACCCAATGTACTCTAAAGAAATGGCGAAAACCATTGCAGATACACTTTCAGAAGAAATGCCGGAACATAAGGAAGATTTCCAAGCAAACCTCGATGCATTAACGAAAGAATTAGATGCACTGGACGCTGAATTTAAGGACATGGCAGAAAATGCGCCAAAGAAAACCTTCTACGTTTCTCATGCTGCTTATAGCTATTGGGAAGAACGCTACGGACTGCATCAAGAAGCCATCGCCGGATTGAATACGGCTGATGAGCCATCTCAGCAAGAGCTTAAGAAGATCATTGAAAAAGGGAAAGAAGACAATGTTCAATACATCCTCTTTGAACAAAACGTTTCTTCCCGTCTAACAGAAGTCGTACAAAACGAACTGGGTGCAAAAGCCCTGCACCTCCATAATCTATCTGTCCTTACCGAAGATGACAGAAACAATGATGAAGATTATTTTTCACTCATGAAGAAGAACATCGAGACGTTGAAACAGGTATTACAATAGAACATGTTGAAAGAGAGCAGCTGGCGAGCTGCTCTTTTTTAGATTTTACGATTAAAAATCTTTATAAATAGGTAATTTTCAAGATTAATCGTTAAATTACCAAGTAAATTATCAACTTTCGACGGGTTTGCGACTCGGGGAGTGGACCGATTTCCAGTTTATTTTCAAAATCGGTCCACTTCTTTTCAAATTTTCGGATTTATTTTCAAAATCGAGCCATTTATTTTCAAATTTTCAATTTTATTTTCAAATCACATCTATCTGCTTCCTTTGCATATAGATTCTCGATTCCCCCCAGGGCGCTAAGCCAATTTTCAATTAAATTTTCTGTTATATTGTCGACTTTCCGAATATATTATCGACTTTCACCCTTATATTATCGACTCTGCCTATTATATTACCAACTTACAAAAATCGACATTCCTCTTCAGTATTTTTAGATCCCCTCAATTTCCCCCTACTAACAATCATGAATATTATTTTCCATTAAGTGGACAATAAGGAAATGTTAAAGACTAGTAAGGGAGACATGAGAATGGATGAATTAGTAATTGCTCGTTCCTTGTTTGGTACTACCATGGCCTTTCATATCATTTTTGCCACACTCGGAGTCGGTATTCCGTTAATGATTCTCGTTGCAGAAATTATGTATCAGCGGACGAATGATCTGGACTATTCCGTGATGGCAAAACGCTGGACGAAGGCGTTCGCTGTGCTGCTGGGGGTAGGTATTCCGACAGGGACGATTGCAGGTGTTCAATTGTCGCTCCTGTGGCCTGGATTCATGGAGGTTATCGGACGGGTGATGGCACTGCCGTTCCAAATCGAAATCTATGCGTTTTTTGTGGAAGCCTTATTTATGTCTATTTATGTGTATGCGGCGAATCGGATCGCTCCATGGATGAGAATCGTGAGTCTTATTCTGGTCGCCATCGGTGGACTCGCTTCAGCTGTATTAATTACGAATGTGCATGCGTTTGAAGGGACACCTGCTGGATTTGAAATGGTGAACGGAGAAATCACCAACGTGGATCCTTGGAAAGCCTTCTTCAATCCAAGCTTTTTCGTAACGGCGGGGCATGTAGCCTTATCTGCTTATGTAGTGGGGTCGTTTACGATTGCTACAGTTTCTGCATTTAAGATGCTCCGAACTTCATTTGGGTCAAGAATTTATAAATTTCATCAAAAATCCCTTATGATTTGTTTATTAGTCGGGGGCATCTTCTCCTTCTTCACAGCGATTAATGGTCATGAATCGGCTCAAATGCTTCATGAATATCAGCCTGAGAAACTGGCCGCGGCTGAGGGATTGTTTGAGACCCAAACCCATGCTCCGCTTGCGATTGGAGGATTCACAGATCCTGCTCGGCAGGAAGTGAAATGGGGTATCGAAATTCCTTGGGCCCTTAGTTTCCTTGCTGGAAACAGCTTCGATACGGAGGTTATCGGCTTAAACGACTTCCCTAAAGAGTATTGGCCGCCTCTCTTCGTTCATACGTTATTCAACGCGATGGTGGGAATTGGATCTCTGCTCATTTTACTTTCCCTCATTGCCTACGTATGGAACAAATTATTGAAAAAAGACCGGTTCCCTAAATGGTTGATGTGGTCGTTTGTAGCCGGTGGTCCCCTATCGATCTTAGCCATCGAATTCGGATGGATTTTCGCTTGTACAGGCCGTCAGCCTTGGACGATTTACCGTATTCTCAGTACAGAGGACTCGGTTACCACGACAGGAAACTTAGCCGTTCTGTTCGTTCTGTTCGTTTCGGTTTATGCGATTTTAGCTGTGTCCGTGGTTCTTGTTCTCTTGTATTACTTCAAACGGAATCCGCCTGAAAAAGACATCAACAAAGCGGAAGGAAAGAATAAGGATATTCCTCTATCCACATAACCAGCAAGAACGGGAGGTGAAGTTATGACACAAGCATTGATTGCCATCACGATACTATGGGGATTCGTCTTTATTTATGCCGTCATGGCAACGATGGATTTCGGGGCCGGCTTTTGGTCGATGATCTACATTAATCATGATCAAACAAAAGCAACCAATATCGCCAACCGGTATCTGTCTCCAACCTGGGAGGTGACGAATACATTTATTGTTGCCCTGGTAGTGGCAGTGTATAGTATGTTTCCCGGTGCAGCTTATTCATTAGGAACGGTGCTGCTCGTCCCGGGAAGCTTAATCCTGCTGCTTCTGGCTCTTCGAAGTGCATTTCTGGTATTCTCTCACGTGGCAGATGATTACCGAAAGCCATTGACCTATGTAACAGGGATTACAGGCTTACTGATTCCAGGTCTGCTCATCAGCGTACTTCCCATCTCTCACGGACCTTACATCGATTTTGAAGACGGACAAACGCTTCTTCTAGGGAAACTGTTTACGAGTCCACATGAATATGCCTTCTTCGGATTTGCCGTTGCCAGCACGTTATTTCTTTCATCCTTACTTCTTGCTGACTACTCCAAAGCTTCCAAGGAATTTGAAGCTTTTAAAGTGTATCGGCGAGATGCCTTGATCATCGGTCCAATCTCAGTAGTTATGGCGTTCTTCATTATGTTCACCATGAAAAATGAAGCGTCATGGATATATGAAAGAATGATGGAAGACCAGATTTTGTTATGGGTCTCCTTAATTGGGTTCCTGGTTGCCGGGGGAGCATTATTTCTACCCACCAATAAAGAGGGCATGAAGGGAATGCCCCGTGTGGCTGTCATAGCCGTGACATTTCAATATGTACTGGCAAGCTATGTATACGGTAAAGCCCACCTGCCCTATATCATCTACCCGGAAGTCACGATTCAGTCCGGGTTCACGGATCCCAACTCGTTTAAGGCCGTATTTATCACCTATATTGTCGGATTCATCATCCTGTTTCCCGGGTTTGTGTACTTTTGGAGCTTGTTTATGAATGATAAACGATATTTGAGGCAAAAAAGTGAATGACTGCACCATAGCTCCGATACTCTCGGAGCTATTTTTCTACCTTCCATATAGATCAATCATTTGCTTATCCACTCCCCCAGCCTTACACTAACGGTATTAGATTTGAAAGGATGATCCATAGTGGCACAATCGATTAAAGGTAAAATCGCTTATATTACGGGGGCTGCCCGGGGAATCGGAAAGGCAACAACATTGGAGCTTGCACGAGAAGGAGTTCATGTCGGGTTGATCGCACGTACACAAAGCACCCTGGAACAAGTGGCAGAGGAAGCGAGATCTCTGGGTGTGAAAGCCAGTATGGCTGTAGCTGATATCTCAGATATGGAGCAGGTGGAAAAAGCCATTTCGAAACTGAAAAATGAACTCGGTCCAGCCGATATGCTGATCAATAATGCAGGCATCGGAACGTACGGATCATTTCTGGATATCGATCCGGCAGATTGGAAGAGAACCTTTGAAGTGAACGTATTCGGCACATATCATGTGACGCGAGCCGTTCTGCCTCAGCTTATCGAGAAAAACCGTGGAGACATCATCACTATTTCATCCAGCAGCGGATTGAAAGGGACGGCAAAAAGCACGGCTTACAGTGGATCGAAATTTGCCGTTCAAGGGATGACCGAGGCGTTGATGCAGGAAGTTCGTCAACATAATATCCGTGTCATGACTCTGAATCCCAGCCTGGTGGCAACGGATCTTACCTTTGGGGATAAGCTCGATGAAGCGGACATAGAAAAATACATGCAGGCGGAGGATTTAGCGGAACACATGGTTTCTCAGCTGAAATTACACCCTCGCATCTTTATCAAGCAGTCTCTTCAGTGGGCAACGAATCCTTTTTAATAAACACGTGAAAGAAGAAAAGCTCAGATTCAGCTCTGAGCTTTTCTTCTAACCTCTAATTCACCTGTGTTGATCAACAAGAATCGGATTGCCATCAGGATCTTCAATCGTGAAACTTGCAGGGCCTTCGCTTGATTCATCTGCTTCAGACAATATTTTTACCCCTTGTTCTTTCAGCTGCTTTTGAAGGTCCCGAATGTCCGTAAATGAATCAAGGTTTTCGGCATTTTGATTCCATCCTGGATTAAAGGTCAGAATGTTCTTTTCAAACATGCCTTCGAACAGACCAATTACAGTACTTTCATTCTTCATAATAAGCCAATTTTGGGCAATGTCCCCTCCTAAAGTTTGAAATCCAAGTCTTTCGTAAAATGCTTTTGATTTATTAATATCTTTAACACTTAAGCTTACAGAGAATGCACCTAGTTTCATATTCCCTCCTTATAAAAAAATATTAATTAGAATTTTATTCATAGTTAAAGTATAGTTTTGGATTTGGAAAAATACAACATTCACCATTCTTGTTCTTCAATCAGGGTTTTCTGATGTGTTAATCTTCTATATATTTTTCTTTAAGAATATCCGTACCGATCCCGCCACCTATCATTAAAATCAACGGTCCAAAGTTCCAAATAAACGCATCTCCAATCAAAGGTACATCAAAAGCAGTAAATTTATTAAGAAGAAAAATTCCTATTTTGGCCAACAAGAAAACAACACCTATTAAAAATAGTAATTCAAACATCGATTTTAGTTTTGGATGCGCCAATTGCTTACTATCCTTGATTACTTTCTCTGTCAATTCCTCATCACTCCTCAACAATTCATCGATTGTCACTCCAAAAAGATCACTTACTTTAATGATGATTTCAATGCTGGGATAATTCTGACCAGTCTCCCACTTTGAAACCGATTGCCTACTGACAAAAAGCCTTTCTGCTAATTCTTCCTGGGACCAGCCTCTACCCTTTCTCTCACTTTTTAATTTCTCTCCAAAGATCATTCTACTAATCACCTTTCATTCATCTATCATTTATTATTGCCAATCACTCTATAAAAAGTAAAGATAACCGTGGTTGCACTGCACTGCAACTACTGGTTGCCACCTGAAATAACGGTACAATAATCATTAAATTGAACAAATAAGCAGGCTCCCAGACGGAACCTGCTTATTTGTTCAATTTAATGATTGGGGGTATTTACTGGTTAAACATTTCTTTACCTATTGTCACATTACCTAACCGTTTTCTATTCAACTCCACTCCTATCCCCGGACCAACCAAACGATCCGCCACACCATTTTTTACGACGATAGGAGAAGCAATGATATCTTCTTCCCAATATTTCGAGGAGGAGGAAATATCCCCGGGAATCGAGAATCCCTCGAGAGTGGCAAGGGCAAGATTATGAGCCCGGGAAACCCCAAACTCGATCATGCCTCCGCACCATACTTTGATGTGATTCTCCTGGCACAACCGGTAGATTTCCAAAGCACTTGTGTACCCTCCGACTCTGCCAAGCTTGATATTGACAACTCCGCAGCTATTTAAATAGATGGCACTCTTCATATCATGAGGGGTTACGATGCTTTCATCCAAACAAATCGGAGTCGACAGCTCCTTTTGCAAAAGAGAGTGTTCTACTAAGTCTTCAACTCCCAAAGGCTGTTCGATCATCACCAACCCATACTCATCCAATGCCTGTAGTTGGGCTTTGTCTTCAAGGGAGTATGCTGAATTGGCATCTGCCAATAGAGAAAGAGAAGGAAAATGGTCCCTCAACTCTTTCACAATCTCCCCATCTGCTCCAGGAGAGATTTTCAGTTTTATGCGCTGATACCCTTCTTGCACAAGTTCTCCAGCCTGCTGGATCATTTCGTTCAAGGAGTTGGCACCTACGACTGCACCGGCAAGAATTTCACGACGCGTCCCACCTATCATCTCCCAGAGAGGAACGTTCTGCTCCCTTGCATAGAGATCCCATAAAGCCATTTCAAGTGCAGCCTTTGCCATTGAATTTCCCCGAACGGCTGCGAATCTGTTTCCGATTTCTTCAGGGTGTTGAAATGGGTTGCTGTACACTAGAGGAATGAGTACATCCTTTAGCATATGATAGGATGTTTTCACGGTTTCTTCTGTATACCACGGTGTGGAAAAAGCAACCCCCTCTCCCAGTCCAATCAATCCGTCGGCATCTTGAACCTCAACGATGATCCCTTCCCTTTTTTCAACGGTTTGCAGATGGGTCACAAATGGCTTTTTCAATGGCATCGATATGAGGTGAAGCGTAATGGATTTAATCTTCATCGACATACAGTCCTTTTTCCCACTGATCCCTCAACACTCTTCTCAACAGTTTATTCGAGGCATTTCGTGGTACCTCATCTACAAAGATAATTTTCTTCGGCTGTTTATATGACGCTAGATTATCACTGCAGTAGTTTAAGATCTCTTCTATTGTAAGACGCTCTTTCTTAACGATAAACGCACAGGGAATTTGCCCCCATGTGTCGTTTGGAATTCCTACCACCCCGGCATCCTCTACCCCGTCACAGCCTAAAAGTACACTTTCAATTTCCGCAGGGTACACATTTTCTCCCCCGGAAATAATGAGGTCTGATCGCCGGTCCAATACAAATAAGAATCCCTCTTCATCTACATAACCAATATCCCCTGTATGGAACCAGTCACCTTCAAAGCTTTTCGCATTGGCTTCCTCTCTTCGGTAATACCCGTTCGTTACATTCGGGCCTTTTACCAGAATTTCACCCTCTTGATTTGCTAGAGCTGCACCGTCTTTATTCTTGATTCTTAATTCGGCAGGAAAAAGGGGCTTCCCGGCGGAACCCAGCTTCGTCATACTGTATTCAGGTGATAACGTCACGATTTGAGAAGCCGTTTCAGTCATTCCATACGTTTGAAATACGGGTACTCCCTTATCCTTACAAGCTTGAAGTAATGGAAGTGGTGCTGGCCCGCCGCCTAACAGCATACAGCGGAAATTAGGGTGATACGTCCGGTTCCCGGTATCTTTCATCAATCGCTGAAGCATATTGCTTACAACCGACATGATCGTGACTCTTCCACTTTCAAGCTCCTGATTAATCCCTTTCACGTCAAAAGTTTCAAACAGTCGTACCTTCATTCCATAAATCACACTTCTCATAAGAATCGAATATCCGCTTATATGAAAGAGAGGAACCGAGCAAAGCCAGGCATCATTTTCACTTATTCCGAGATTCAAAGAAGATCCAATAGCACTCCACCAATGGTTACCATACGATTGAAGAACTCCTTTTGGCGCTCCGGTCGTACCTGATGTGTACATAACCGAGCATGCTTGGTCTAACTGAAAATAATCCTTTACTTTAAAGCTTGTATGGGCTGTTTGCAGCAATTGAGAGAATGGGATTCCATCAACGTGTTCCCCTAAAAAAGACAGCTTGTGCTCAAACTCATCGTCATAAAGGACCGTCGATAACTCCATATCCTGTATTTGAAAAGATAATTCCTTCGAACTTAGTTTGTTATTTAATAGTACAGTCGTGAATCCGAGCTGTTGAATGGCATGAACGACCAACACAGATTCCACTTTATTTTTAATCATAAGTCCCACAAAAGGATGTGCAGAAGATTTCACTATGGTATGAAGCTGCTCACCGATGTGAATTGCTTTTTCCCAGAGCTCTCCGAAGGTATATTCCACATCACCATTACTTATTGCCACCCGATCAGGGGTTAAAAATGCTCTTTGTTTAAGCCAGTTAGGCAATTGCTGTGTTGTCATCCTGTCATTCTCCATTCCTTTCTTATTGGTTCTCTTTACCGTCTTTAGTTGCAGAGCTTTACTGGATCTTTTGGTCTTTGTTGCGGACTTTCGGTCATTGTTGCGGCACTTTCGGTCGTTGTTGCAGCACTTTTGAACTTTGTTGCGGCACTTTTGAAGAAACATGTGCCACTTTCGAAGAAACTTGTGCCACTTTTTAAGTTTGTTGTGCCACTTCCCACAAAACTTGTGCCAAATTGTGAACAACAAGAATAACCAAGATCATGATTTGTATCCAGCAACTCTTCATTTAAAAAAGCCCGACGAATCTATAAAGATTCATCAGGCCACCCTAGATCAAGGGAAACGAGGGAATTGTCCAAAGTCCGGTTTACGCTTTTCTTTAAATGCGTCTCTACCTTCCTTAGCTTCATCCGTTGTGTAGTAAAGAAGTGTAGCGTCACCTGCAAGCTGTTGCAGACCCGCCAATCCATCTGTATCCGCGTTGAATGATGCCTTTAAGAAACGGAGGGCAGTAGGACTGTTCTCCAGCATTTCTGAAGCCCATTGAACCGTTTCTGCTTCAAGCTGCTCATAAGGAACAACTGTATTGACTAGGCCCATTTCAAGCGCTTCTTGTGCATTGTACTGACGGCACAGATACCAGATTTCTTTCGCTTTCTTATGACCGATGATACGAGCAAGGTATCCTGCCCCGTATCCAGCGTCAAAGCTTCCTACCTTAGGACCTGTTTGTCCGAAAATTGCATTGTCAGCAGCAATCGTCAGGTCACACACAACGTGAAGAACATGTCCGCCCCCGATTGCGTATCCCGCTACCATCGCAATAACCGGTTTAGGAATAACACGGATTAAACGTTGTAAGTCCAGTACATTCAGACGTGGAATTTCGTCTTCCCCTACATATCCGCCATGTCCGCGAACTCTTTGGTCTCCACCAGAACAGAATGCTTTCTCACCTGCACCTGTTAAGATGATCACACCAACCTTAGAATCATCACGAGCATAAGCAAATGCATCGATTAATTCCATTACAGTTTTAGGACGAAAAGCGTTGCGAACTTCTGGTCGATTGATCGTGATTTTTGCGATTCCGTTATATGTTTCGTATAAAATATCTTCGTAGTTTCTTTCTGAAATCCATTCAAAAGCCATTGGTTTCTTCCTCCTTTATGTAGTAAACAATAGATCCTCTATTATTGTACCAAACTTTCGCGGTTCTTCCACATGAATTGCATGACCTGTGTTAGAAATTGTTATGATTTGAAAGTCAGGATTGAGTCTTTTCATTTCTTCTGCAATATGAACAAACTTCTGATCCAACTCACCGACAAGTAAATGGACTGGAAGAGAGAGCTCGCAAAGCTGGTCCCACCATGAGGCTTGAGCCCCTGTCCCCATTCCTTTTAAGCTATTGGATAACCCCAAAGGAGACTGACCCAGACGCTGCTTCCGAATCTCGGCACGCTCATCAAGAGTTAGTCTTTTTTGAGAAGCAAACAAAGGAATCTCTTCCCAAAAGTCGACAAAGGCTTCCATTCCTTCTCTCATGATCCTGTCGGCTAACGCATGGTCTTTTTTCCGCCGTTCCACTCTTTCTTCACTCGTTTTCAATCCGGGAGAGGCACTTTCAAGAATCAAGGCCTTCACCTTTTGAGGATACCTCATGGCGAAGTGAAGAGCCGTTCGACCTCCCATGGAATAGCCGATCAAGATCGCCTGGTCTACTTCAAGTGCAGACAAAATAAAAACAAGATCATTTGATACATGATCCATTGTATATCTTGATGGATCTTCAGGAGATTCCGTGCCGCCATGACCAATCAAATCAATGCTTACACACCTATAGGTGGAAGATAATTGATCGGTGATTCGTGACCATGTCGTCGTATCCCCCGTAAAACCATGAAGAAAAACCAAAGGCTCTCCTTCTCCTTTAACTTCTACAAAATAACGAATATCATTCACTTGAAGAATCAATGAGCTCCACCCTTAAATTTCTTCACCATTTCCCGGGAAACATAATCCCACAAATTACGATGATTTGCTACATTTTCTTCACGGTTCGTCATTACTTCAATGATTTTCAAGCCATTTCTGTCCTGTGCTTCCGTTACAGCAAGAGCGAATTCTTCTTCTGATTCCACTCGGAAATAACCGGCATCGTAAAGCTTGGCAGCATGAGAAAAATCCAGATCCATCGGCGTGCCGAACAGATCTTCAAAGTATTCACCTTCACTCGCTTGCGGAAGGTAAGAAAAGATTCCCCCACCATTATTATTAAGTACCACTATGGTCAGATTCAGCTTATATTTTTTCCCAATGAGGAGGCCGTTTAAATCGTGGAAGAAAGCAAGATCCCCAATCAAAAGGTACATGGAATCTGAGCAGGTGCTCATTCCAAGTGCTGTCGACACCACGCCATCAATTCCGTTCGCTCCTCGGTTGGCATAGATACCGATTGACTGATTATTACTAAAGAAAAACGTATCCATATCCCGTATCGGCATGCTGTTGCTGACAAAGACATTCGACTTTTCAGACAGGTGTTGAATAAGTTCACTTACTGCCCTTCCTTCATCCCACGACTGATGACCTTTTAAAAGCAGTTCCTTTGTGGAATGATTCACATTCTTCCAGTGATTGATCCATTCATTAGAACCATCGCGACTTGCTTCATTGATCATGCTTTGACAGAATAGGCCCTCATCACAATAGATGTATTCCGTCCCTTTGGCAATGGGATCCTGCCACTCTTCACCCGGACTCACGATCCAGTATGGAATTTCCGAAAGACTTTTCAGAAACAACATGAGAGGCTTTGAAACAGGCATGGCTCCGAAACGAATCACAATTTCAGGATGCAGGCTCTCCTTTATTTCATCAATCTTCAAGAACGTATCATAGGTATCGATAATATGTGCCTTCGAATGAGAACCGCTCCTCATCTGGGAGAGGGGGTCCGCTGCGATTGGAAAACCGAATTGCTCACTAAATTCAACGATTGAGTCAGTCGAATCACTATTCAACCCAGGTCCGCAAATGATCAGACCTCTCTCTTTATTTCCGAGTATCCCTAGAAGCTCTTGAGAGACAGAGGCAGACAGGCTCCTTTCTCCGTGAAGGACCCTTTTCACCTGTGAACCTGTTGAATAAGAAACGTCCTTTAAATCAGGAATTAACGGTTCTCTAAATGGAAAGTTAAAGTGAACGGGTCCTTTCGGTTCTCCTATTGAAAGTCCTATTCCTCTAGATGCTGAAGATCTTGCATATTCAAGCATGGACGGACTATTTTCTGGCAGTGCCATATCCACTGTCCATTTTACATGTTTTCCATATAGATCCAGCTGATCAATCGCTTGCGGGGCACCTACCTCCCGCAACTCATGGGGACGATCAGCCGTCAGCACGATCAATGGCACTTTCGCGTAGCGTGCTTCAATAATCGCTGGATAATAATTGGCTGCTGCCGTTCCCGATGTACAGAGGATGGCGACCGGCTTTTTCTTTGCCTTCGCAACCCCTAAAGCAAAGAAAGCAGCCGAACGTTCATCTACATTAATATATGTTTTCACTTCAGGATGATGGGCGAATAACAACGCCAAAGGAGTAGAGCGAGAGCCAGGGCTGATGACTACTTCGTCTACTCCATTTCCAACTAATTCTTCAATAAATGTCGCTAAATAATGAGTTAACTTCTGCTGATGTTCATCAATCATGGACGTTTCCCCCTAATGCTCTTAGCATCGGTCGAAATTTCATTTGTGTTTCTTTAAATTCACTTTCAGGTTCGGAATCTGCCACAATTCCGCACCCTGCATATAAATAAGCCTTATCTCCCTGAAGGAGACCTGAGCGAAGGGCAACGGCATACTCACCATTTCCATAGGCATCGATCCAGCCTACAGGACCTGCATATAATCCCCGATCCATCTCTTCCTCTTCCCTGATTACGTGCAATGCTTTATCCCTCGGAACTCCACCTAATGCAGGAGTCGGGTGTAATTTTCCCACCAGTTCCAAAAGGGATGTATGTTCAAATGCCTGTCCAGTGACAGGAGTATATAAATGCTGAATGTCTTTCAGCTTCATCAATTGAGGCGATGGTGGTATCGTCAATGACTCACAGTAAGGTGCAAGAGCCTCATGGATGCTCTCAACAACAAGCTGATGCTCGTAACGGTTCTTCTCATCCTGGAGGAGCTCACCTCCCAGTTTCTCGTCGTTTTCCAGCGTATCCCCGCGAGCGATGGACCCTGCTAGACAGGTGGAAAGAACATCATCTCCTGTTTTCTTTACAAGTCGTTCAGGCGTGGCTCCAATAAAACAGCTTTCTTCCCTTTCAAAACTGAATACAAAGCTATCCGGCTGCTGCTTCCACAAATTATCCAAGACAAAGTCAGATGACACCTGGGTATCAAACAACACTTCACATTTTCTGGCAAGCACTACCTTATCCATCTCACCCTGTTTTAAACGATTCACCACATTTTGAACAGAATCCTTCCACTCTTGAGGCTTCATATCCCGATTTCGCAGCCATCGGGGCTGTTCAGGTATAATTGGCATCACCGCGTTTTCAAGAAGCTCTTCTTTGATCCTTAAAAAGTCATGGAATAAGCTTTCTTCCGATTCTTCCGGATGACAAATGAAATTCATCGTTAAATAATTGGATTTCCCCGGTTTTGTCAGCATAAACATCGGTAATTGAAACGTACCGCTCGAGAATTGCTCCCACTCTTCTCCGATATCATTAAGCGGATCAAAGCTAAAGCCCCCAAATAGCAAAGGTCCTGTGCCTGCAATTTCTTCCCCGGTCACAACTACAGACTCCTCAATTAAGCGCTTCCACTCTTTCTCAACCGTAAAAAATCGGTCATTTATATCATTTGCAGACATGATATGAGCTGCTCCAAGACCTACCAGCGTGATGGTGTGATCACGATCCTTCCATAAAAAACGCTCTCCGATAAAAGAACTTCCTCCATAATAAAAAGAAAGAGGATCCACTGCATCTACTTCCTCCACTATGCTGAGAAGGACGGGGTGATGTATTTGTTTAGCCTTCATCCTGGCTGTATCATATGCTTTTTCAATTTTGGTTTTATGAATGGTAACCAATTGAATTCCCCCAAACAAAATCACGTACGATATTCAAACTTATTTTAAGATACACCTGTCTTTAAGGTGTGTCAACGAAGTATAAGGCATGTTTACAATTTTTATCCTTATTATATATAATAAACCCTTTTTCCCCTTTTGAGAAACCAAAAGCGTTGTAAAAGTACTCAATTACTGGAAAATAGCACCTTCACGGATTTTGAAAAAATGATTGACAGTCCTCTTCCCTTTACCTACACTTTAATCTGTAAAGGAATTGTAATGTTTTCTGAAAATTCCTTATTGCGTAAGGGAGAGAATATGATGGAACAACAAGCATCCAATGTTTTGGAATCAGATAAAGGGTGGAAAATCTGGTGGCAGCTTACAAGGCCCCACACTCTAACAGCAGCATTCGTACCTGTTTTACTAGGCACTGTTCTTGCACTTCAATTTACTACGGTAAGCGTATCATTATTTGCAGCCATGCTCATTGCCTGCTTGCTCATCCAGGCTGCTACCAATATGTTTAATGAGTATTATGACTATAAGCGAGGCCTGGATACAGAGCATTCTGTCGGTATCGGGGGAGCAATTGTCCGGAACGGGGTCAAACCCTCCACGGTCATAAACCTCGCCTTTTCACTGTACGGAATTGCACTTTTATTAGGAATTTATATTTGTCTTAATAGCACATGGTGGCTGGCACTCATAGGTATAGTGTGCATGGCAGTGGGGTACTTTTATACTGGCGGACCTATGCCAATTGCTTACACGCCTTTTGGAGAAATCGTCGCTGGGTTCTTTATGGGACTTGTGATCATTCTCATATCGTTTTACATTCAAACTGGATATATCAATGGGGACAGCATCCTATTATCCGTTCCTATATCTATTTTAGTCGGCTCCATACTGCTGGCTAACAACATCCGCGACCTGGACGGGGATAAGGAAAACGGCCGTAAAACCATCGCCATTCTTTTAGGAAGAAAAGGAGCGATCGTCCTTTTGGGCGGCATGTTTGTTGTATCCTATGGCTGGATTATCGGGCTGGTCCTTACAGGCGTTTCATCACCTTGGCTATTCGTTGCCTTTCTTAGTATTCCGAAAGCAGTCAAGGCCACCACAGGATTCATTGGTAAAACACAGCCGATCGAAATGATGCCCGCTATGAAAGCCACCGCACAAACGAACACCATCTTTGGATTCCTTTTATCCATTGGACTATTACTCGCATATATGCTATAAAAAAACGTGAGTCGACCCTTCATTTCGGGACGACTCTTTTTTTTATGTTTTAACAACCCGACTTTCGGATAAAGTATGGTTAGTACATTATTTAAGCGAACATAATGAAGGATGTGAAGAAATTGCTAACAGACAGCCAAAAACAGACACTAAAACAAGAATTGGTTCAACAGGAAAAACAGTTACAAGAACATTTACATCAGGATTTAGATAATCTTCACCATACAAATGAACGTGATAACTCAGGTGAACTCTCCCTTTACGATAATCATCCTGCCGACATGGGAACAGAGTTATATGAACGAGAGAAGGATTTCGCCATAGATGATCACGCCAAACTTGAACTAAATAAAATCCACAACGCCCTGCAGGCGATCGAACAAGGAACATATGGCCAATGTAAAGAATGTGGTCAGGAGATTCCTTATGACCGTTTGGAAGTCATTCCAACGACACTTTATTGTAAAGATCATTCACCGGAACAATCGACACCTCAGGATAGACCCGTAGAGGAAGATGTACTGCAGCCGCCTGTTGATAATGAATTCAGGCATGAAACAGACGGAAATGTCCGTGATGATCAAGACAGCTTTCAGGAAGTAGGACGCTTCGGTACATCCGAAACACCTTCTGACTTCGAAGGTGATCATGAAGACTATTCGGAATTGTATCAGGATGAGGACACATCAGAAGGATTTACCGAGAATTTCGAATCCTTTGTCGGAACCGACATGGAAGGCTCCAACCGCAGGACATATCCTTCGAAAACCCATGAAGAATATGAGGATATGCTGGATGAAAATAATATGGAGTCTGCATTAGGTGATATTCCGTATAAAGATGGCGACAGTTATATTTCTGATAAGAAGAAGAAATAATTGAAAAAGCTTGGGGAAACTTTTCCCCAAGCTTTTTCCTACTTTATTAAACTGCCCTGTGCAATGCCCCATATGTCCTTCGCATACTGCTCAATCGTCCGGTCACTCGAGAAATAGCCGGAGTTGGCAATATTCTGCAAGCACATTCGTGACCAATGCTCTTTATTTTCATACGCTTTTCCTGCTTGTTCATGAGCCCTGACATAGGAGTCGAAATCCCTCAGAACAAAGAATTGATCGTTCTCGGTTAATAAGGAGTCATAAATAGTTTCAAAATGGTCACCTGCATCAGGAAGTGTATCGTCAATCAATTGATTCAACACCCTCTTAATGCGGGTATCATAGTGAAAATACTCCATTGCATAATATCCACCGTGATGCTGATATTTCATCACTTCATCAGCCGTTAAACCAAATATAAAGATATTCTCTTTTCCTACTTGCTCAAGAATCTCAATATTAGCCCCGTCTAATGTTCCAATGGTCAAGGCTCCGTTCATCATGAACTTCATATTTCCTGTACCAGAGGCTTCTTTGCTGGCTGTTGAAATCTGTTCTGACAAATCAGCTGCGGGAATGATTTCTTCAGCTAATGATACCCGGTAATTTTCCAGGAATACGACTTTAATTCTCCCTTTTACAAGTGGGTGGTCATTCACCAGATCCGCTACAGAGTGAATCAGCTTAATGATTTTCTTCGCATAGTAGTAACCAGGGGATGCTTTTGCTCCAAAAATGAACGTTCGTGGATGAAAATCAAAGCTTGGATCTTCCACACAACGATTATAAAGGTGAAGAATGTGTAAAACATTCATCAACTGGCGTTTATACGCATGTAGCCGCTTCACTTGAATATCAAATATCGAAGTAGGATCCACTACGATTCCATTACTTTCAAATATTCGATCTGCGAGCTTCTGTTTATTTTCCTGTTTAACATCATACAGGTCCTTTAGAAACGCCGTATCATGATGGTACCCTTTCAAGTCCGCTAATTTACCGGGATCCTTAATCCACCCATCCCCGATGGAAGACGATATCAGATTCGACAGGGACGGATTGCTATTCAGCAGCCATCTTCTATGTGTAATGCCATTCGTTTTACTATTAAATTTATCAGGATAGTATTGATAGAATAAGTTCATTTCTCGTAACTTTAAGATCTCAGTATGAATCTTCGCTACACCATTCACACTAAAGCTTCCTACAATCGCAAGATGAGCCATTTTCACCTCATCATGAGAGATGATCGCCATATCTTCTATCCGCTTCCAATCACCGGGATACTCCTTCCACAACTCCTGACAGAATCGCTCATTGATTTCATTCACGATCATATGGATGCGGGGGAGCAGGGGTTGGAAAATACGGATCGGCCATCTCTCCAATGCTTCTGAAAGAGTCGTATGATTTGTATAGGCAAATGTATTCGTCGTGATTTCCCACGCTTCTTCCCATTCAAAGGAATACTCGTCAAGAAGGACCCTCATCAGTTCTGGAATCGCGAGAACCGGATGAGTATCATTGATATGGATTGATATATTCTCATGCAGTTCCTTCAGGTCACCATTTCGATACAGGTAGGAATCAAGAATCGAACGGATACTTGCTGATACCAAGAAGTATTGCTGTTTAAGCCGGAGGATTTTTCCTTCTTCATGGGTATCGTCAGGATAAAGAAATTCGGTGATCGCTTCAGTATCACGCTTGTATTTCATCATATCTTTCCCGGCTTTATAGGCAGCGGGCTCGGCACTCCATAAACGAAGAGTATTGACCGTCGACGTTTCATACCCTACTACAGGCATATCATAAGGAACGGCCGCTACAACTTCTGCATCCACATGACGAAACTTCAATACATCATTATCCGTATAAGATTCCACCTTACCCCAGAAAGGCACTTCGACGGTAAGATCTGACTTTCGAACCTCCCATACATGTCCATGACGCAGCCACTGCTCCGGAAGCTCCATCTGAAAACCGTTGACAATCTTTTGTTCAAACAATCCATGCTTGTAACGGATCCCATAGCCATGGCCAGGTAAATTAAGGGAAGCCAATGAGTCCAGGAAACATGCAGCCAAGCGACCCAGACCGCCGTTTCCGAGCCCGGCATCGTGCTCAACCTCTTCCATTTCAGCAAGGTCTATTCCCAGGTCCTTCAATCCCTTATCCACAATATCGTAGATTCCTAAATTCATCAGGTTCTGGCGAAGCAGGCGTCCCAAGAGAAATTCAATCGATAAGTAATACACCTGCTTTTGTTTACTGAACCGGTACTGCTCATTTGTATGAATCCAGTTCATCGAGATGTATTCCCTTATCAGATGACCTAATGTAAAAAACTGATCCTGACTGGTGGATTCAGGAAACGTCTTTCCATACATCATTTCAAGCTTCTTCAGAAACATTTCTTTAAATTCAATTGGATCAGAAAACATGGCTTTCACTCCTTGATACCAGGTCAGCATATAGTTGATTATACTTAAAGGCCGATTGGGCCCAACTATAATCTTTATTCATTGCAGTTCGTACAATATGATTCCATGTTTCCCGATCTTCGTAGAAATACGATAGAGCTCTTTGATAGGTGTAGAGCATATCGTGAGCATTAAAGTTCTTAAACGAAAAACCGTTCCCTGTCTTCGTTTCATCATTATAGGATTCAACCGTATCGTTCAATCCGCCGGTCTCCCGGACAAGTGGAAGGGCACCATATCTCATGGCAATTAATTGACCCAGTCCGCACGGCTCGAACTTAGAAGGCATCAGGAACAAATCACTGGCAGAGTAAATCTGTTTTGCCAGTTCCTCATTAAATCCGATTTGCACTCTGACCTTTTCCGGATACGTCCATTCCATCTCCCTGAAGAACTGTTCAAACTCCCAATCCCCTGTTCCCAACAGGACAAACTGAACATTTTCCCGGATCATTTCATGAAAGACGCCCCTGACCAGTTCAAGCCCTTTTTGGTTCGTTAACCTTGAAATGATGGATACAAGAGGGATTCCTTCATTCTCCTCCAGTCCGAGGCTTTTTTGCAGATGGCGCTTCGCCTGCTTCTTCCCATGAAGGTTGCCGCTGAAATAAGGAAACTCTCCCTCATCAGGATTGTATACTTCATCGTCGATCCCATTGAGGATACCCAATAATTGGTTGTATCGTTGACCAAGGATATTATGAAGCTTTTCTCCATAGTAAGGCGTGAGGATTTCCTCTTTATATGTAGGACTCACCGTTGTAACAAAATCCGAAGAAATGAGCGCCCCTTTCATGAAATTGATATTTCCATAAAACTCGAGGTATTCATGATGAAAGTACCTCTCGGGGATGCCTAACAAGTCAGTCATCACCTGTTTAGGGTAAATCCCTTGAAATTGCAGATTATGAATGGTGAACACGCTACGGATAAAAGAATAGCCGGGTCTCTCCTGATACTCGCTTCTCAACAAGAATGGAACCATGCCTGTGTGCCAATCATGACAGTGAATCACATCAGGATAAAAATCGAGGACAGCGATACTTTCCAATACGGCTCTTGTAAAGTACGCGAATCGCTCCCCATCATCAAAATATCCGTATAGTCGATCCCGATTAAAATAGTATTCATTGTCGACAAAATAATACGTTACTCCACTTTCAGTGTACTCTTCAATCCCACAATACTGATTTCGCCAGCCAACCGACACGAAAAACTCTTTCTTTCGTTTCATTTTCGAACGAAACTCATGAGGGATTCCACCGTATTTAGGCAGAATCACCCTGACATCCGTCCCTAAATTTCTTAATTCCTTAGGCAGGGCACCTGCAACGTCCGCTAAGCCTCCAGATTTAATAAAAGGGACACACTCGGATACTACAAATAACACTTTCACGAATTCATCAGCGCTCCTTGAATCATCCCTTTGCGAATGACTATTGGGTTGTTTGAATCTCCGATAAGCTTTACTCCATCCTCGATTTTCACATCTTTATCTAAGATCACATTCTCTAGTACACAGTTATCTCCAATTTGGCTCTTCTGCATAATGATGCTGCCCGAAATCGTTGTATTTTTTCCAACCTTCACCGCTCTGAACATCGTAGAATTCTTCACTTGGCCTTCAATGAAGCATCCATTGGCGATGATGCTATTTTTCACACTTGCAGCTGATGTGTAGCGTGTAGGCGGCTCATCCTTCACCTTTGTATAGATTGGCATATCTTTCTTGAACAGCTCTTTCCAATAAGATAAGTTCATTAGCTTCATGCTGGCATCATAGTATTCTTCAATGCAATCAATCGTTTGAACAAATCCATCATGCTCATAGCCGCACACTTTAAAACCGCTATCCATGTCCTCGACGACATCCTGCATACATGTATAGCCTGTTTCACGTCGTTTCTCAATCAAATCAATGAGTGTATTCGTTTTCACCAAGTACATGTCTAAAGAGTTTCCGTTATGACGCATTTCAGTTATATCACAGCCGATTCGTATATGGCGTTCCAGGACCGGTTGGTAGTCAATATTACATAACGTAAAGCAATTGCTGATCAACGCGTATTCCTGTGTACTTCGATTAAAATAGTCCAGATGATGAGCGAAGTGATTAAATGATCCCACACCCTCTTCACTTGCTTCCAAGCCTGGTGCCGGGAAGAAAAACAACCCATCACGCTTTCGGTTCAGATCCCAGTTCTTCCCCGAGCCAAGATGATCCATAAGGGAACGGTATTGAAACTTAGGGAAGATCGCAACGGAACCAATATCTGAATTCACCATATTGGAGAGTACAAAGTCGATCAAGCGGTATCTGCCCGCAATCGGAAGGGCCGCTAATGAACGATGTAACAGTAAATCCTCTAACGAATCATAGTAACTAGTAGCATCAATAACTCCAAGCATTGTATTTTTCAAAACACTTCCTCCTCTTATGTTGTAATGTGGTCTTCAACCTTACACTTTTTCTTGTTCCAGTAGTGTTTCAATGAATGATTCCGTAACCAAAATGATTTCATCCGATCCTTCTTCCGGCATGATGCATAGGCCGCTCGGAACCTTGACATTCGACGGCACGATCGCCTGCTCGATATAGGCGTTTTCCCCAATGACAGCTTCCGGCATAATGACTGAGCGACTGACATACGCTCCCTTTTTCACTGTGGTTCCTTGAAACAGGACGGATTTCCGAATGGTACCTTCAATCGTACATCCTTCGTTCACAAGAGATCCCTCAACAGAAGCTTCTTCAGAAATATATTGAGGCGGCTCATTTGGATTAACCGAATACACTCTCCAGTCGTGATCGAACAGATTCAGCTCATTTTCCTCATCAATCAAGTCCATATTGGCTTCCCATAGGCTCTTAACCGTTCCGACATCTTTCCAGTACCCTTTAAACGGATAAGCCATCAGCTTTTTCTTCTCATCAAGCAGCAAAGGGATAACATCCTTCCCAAAGTCATGGCTGGAATCGGGATTACGCTCATCCATCTCCAAGTAATCCTTAAGCACTGAATAATTGAAAATATAGATACCCATTGAAGCTAGATTACTCTTAGGAAAAGCCGGTTTTTCCTCGAACTCCGTGATTCTCATTTCCTCATTCGTGTTCATAAGGCCGAACCTGCTTGCCTCATCCCAGCCTACATCAATTACAGAAATCGAGACATCTGCTTTCTTCTCAATGTGATAATCCAGCATCTTGCTGTAATCCATCTTGTAAATGTGATCTCCTGATAGAATCAATACATATTCAGGATCATACTGATCAAGATAATTCATATTTTGATAGATTGCACTCGCCGTTCCTGTATACCAGCGCATCTCAGATGATTCCGCATAAGGCGGCAGTACGGTCACTCCGCCATTTTTACGATCAAGATCCCATGCACTTCCAATCCCGATATAAGAATTCAGTACTAATGGTTGGTACTGAGTAAGGACACCCACCGTATCAATCCCGGAGTTTGTACAATTGCTCAAAGTGAAATCAATAATGCGGTATTTCCCTCCAAAAGGTACGGCTGGTTTTGCCAGGCTCTTTGTCAATGAGCTTAACCGGCTCCCTTTTCCACCTGCTAATAACATTGCTACACATCTACCTTTTCCCATCCTTTTCTCTCCCCTTTCAATCTATTGGTTTTAAATAAACGGCTGCGTATGGTGGAATCGTCATTTCCACATATCCATCTCTTCCATGGTACGACTCTATGTGCACATTAAGAGGCAATGGATTCACCTGATGAGAACCACCAAATCGTTCATCATCGCTATTCCAAATTTCTTCATAAGAAGAAACCTTATTCACACCCACCTTATACTGGTGAAACACATGAGGGCTGAAATTACAGATCACTACAAGATGATCCCCCTTCTCTTTCCCATTTCTGATAAAAGAGAAAATCTGTTGCTCTGCATTATCCACATCCACCCATTCAAATCCTTCTGAACGATGATCCATTTGGAATAATGGTTCAGCACCTTTATATAAATGCATAAGCTCTTTAAAATATGAATTGAATTTGTGATGAAAATCGTAATCCAATAAATGCCAATCTAATTCCTCTAAATCCTTCCACTCTGAAAACGGGGCAAGTTCACTTCCCATAAACAGAAGCTTCTTCCCTGGATGAGCCATCATATAGCTCAGGAGCAGCCGGTATTGAGCGAATTTCTGCCAGTAATCACCGGGCATTTTATTCAATAATGACTTCTTCCCATGTACCACCTCGTCATGGGAAAACGGAAGCACATAATTCTCTGAATACGCATATAACAAGGAAAATGTTATAAGAGAATGTACATGCCTTCTTTCAGACGTATCTGTTTCCATATATTTAAGGACGTCATTCATCCATCCCATATTCCACTTATAATTAAAGCCAAGTCCTCCATAATGAACAGGGGACGTCACCTGAGGCCAGTCTGTAGAATCCTCTGCTATCATCAAAATGGAAGAGTCATACTCAAAAACGGCCTTATTCAAATTTTTCAAAAACTGTAAGGCTCCCTCATTAGGAGCGAGCTCTCCCTGGTTTGCCCAGTAAATAATATTGGCCACTGCATCAATCCGGAAGCCATCAATATGGTACAGATCCATCCAGAAACGTGCATTCGAAATCAGGAAGCTTCTCACTTCCCCCTTACCTAAATCAAAATTTGCCGTTCCCCACGTATAATTCTCACGGTCCCGTTCCTCTCCATATTCATAAGCAAACGAACCATCAAATTCATATAACCCGTGGGCATCTTTACAAAAATGACCCGGGACCCAATCCAGAATCACGCCGATATTATGTAAATGACATTCATTCACGAACGCCATCAATTCATGAGGTGAGCCGTAGCGACTAGTCGGAGAATAATAACCAGTACCCTGATACCCCCAAGAACGATCAAATGGATGCTCCGTGACAGGCAGCAACTCAATATGTGTAAATCCTTGTTCTTTCACATGAGGAATTAATTGCTGTGCTAATTCCTTATAAGAAAGAAACTTCCCCGCTTTCTTTTTCCATGTGCCTAAATGTACTTCGTAAATTGCCATAGGCTTGTCATAGACCGTCGAACTAGCTCGATGCTCCAGCCATTCCTCATCCTCCCATGAAAACCCCTGCAGCTCATATACTACGCTTGCAGTATTTGGACGCTTCTCAGAAGCAAAACCATAGGGGTCTGCCTTCAGCTTCTTTGAACCTGAGGGAGTCGTAATCTCGTACTTATACGTTTCTCCCGATAGATCCTCATCAATGCGAATCGTCCATAAACCTTCATTATTCCGCCTTGTAAGTTCATACCCGATTCCATTCCAATGATTAAAAGATCCAACCAATGAAACATGTCTTGCTTTCGGTGCCCAAACGCAAAATTCTGTATAGGTCCCAGTAGAATCTCTTCTCACATGTGAACCCATAAACTGATAGGCCTGCTGCAAATTTCCCTCATGAAACAAAAAAACATCATAATCTGATATGGTCATTGCGTTCATCATCTCACCTACATTTTTCAATCTACTTACTACTTTCTTTCAACTTCATCAAAATCCTCTTTATAATCGTCGCTCAATTACGACAATTTCCTACATACATATGATAAAACGGTTCGCTTTTGGAAAGTCTTACTAAATGGTAGGGTTTACATTGGAAGAACATAGGGGAAACGTGTTGAATTCATAGCGGAATTTGTCGAAAGTTTTTTAATTTAGAAAAGTGAAATATTCGGTAAATGTAGAAGGATTCCGGTATTTTGTATGGTTTTTGACTGGAAGGGTGATGGATATGTGGTGTCGAATGGAGGAGGGATTGGCTAGGAGTGATAAATCAGGCAGTTGCATATTTATGTTGAATAGTTGGCTAAATTTAATTATGTATAACTATATGTACAACAAAAAAAGACTATCAAAAATGATAGTCTTTTTTTAAATGACCCATACGGGATTCGAACCCGTGTTACCGCCGTGAAAGGGCGGTGTCTTAACCGCTTGACCAATGGGCCGGAATATGGCGGAGAAGGAGGGATTTGAACCCTCGCGCCGGTTGCCCGACCTACACCCTTAGCAGGGGCGCCTCTTCAGCCACTTGAGTACTTCCCCATATTGGCTCCGCAGGCAAGATTCGAACTTGCGACCGATCGGTTAACAGCCGATAGCTCTACCACTGAGCTACTGCGGAATAATGAAATGGTGGGCCTAAGTGGACTCGAACCACCGACCTCACGCTTATCAGGCGTGCGCTCTAACCAGCTGAGCTATAGGCCCATTGAGAATTGGAGCGGGTGAAGGGAATCGAACCCTCATCATCAGCTTGGAAGGCTGAGGTTTTACCACTAAACTACACCCGCACTATTTATATAAGAAATATGGGGCGACTGATGGGAATCGAACCCACGAATGCCTGAACCACAATCAGGTGCGTTAACCACTTCGCCACAATCGCCATAATGTCTTCAAATAGAAAATGGTGGCTCAGGACGGAATCGAACCGCCGACACATGGATTTTCAGTCCATTGCTCTACCAACTGAGCTACTGAGCCTTACTTAGAGTAAAATATTTAATTATGACCCATAATCTTATTAAAAGAAAATGGCGGTCCGGACGGGACTCGAACCCGCGACCTCCTGCGTGACAGGCAGGCATTCTAACCAACTGAACTACCGGACCAAAGTTTTTTCGCGATAGCGAAAATAACTATCCATGCGTGACTCCTAAAAGATTAATGATAACCTCTTATAAAATTAAGTCATAAATGGTATTGCGGGGACAGGATTTGAACCTGCGACCTTCGGGTTATGAGCCCGACGAGCTACCGAACTGCTCCACCCCGCGACGATATAAGTATGGAATTTACCATAAAAGAAAATATGGAGGAGGAAGGGGGATTCGAACCCCCGCGGGCTATGACACCCCTGTCGGTTTTCAAGACCGATCCCTTCAGCCGGACTTGGGTATTCCTCCGTAATGAAAATGGTACTTGGTGGACCTTGTAGGACTCGAACCTACGACCGGACGGTTATGAGCCGTCTGCTCTAACCAACTGAGCTAAAGGTCCCTTTTGGTAGCGGCGGAGGGGATCGAACCCCCGACCTCACGGGTATGAACCGTACGCTCTAGCCAGCTGAGCTACACCGCCAAGATACATTTATTATTCATTTGATTTTTACTTAAGCGAAAATCAATGAGGTTTATTTTACTTTCGTAAAAAAACT
>JBNJJV010000004.1:0-467719 GCA_051750565.1 Bacillota bacterium
CTTTATAATATATCATTTACTGTCGTTACCGTCAAGGTATTTTTATTATTTTAGAAAAGTTTTTTCTCTGAAACAGTTATGTAATGCCTTTCGGACAACAAATAATATTATACATACTATTGGGCAGGTTTGCAAGAGGTAAATCTAAATAAATAAACCAAAGATTAGTTACCTAACCTAAAGTTTACTTAATACGCTGGTATGACTGATTTTAAGCATATTCATAATGAACATGTTTGATTTCTAAAAGAAAACTTCTGATATATAAATCTCTTTTTTCTGAGATAGGTCTACTAGTTCTTCCGTCTTGTTTATTTTTACGATGGGATTTGTATAAACGTTCGGCTTGGTATACATGACTTCTCCGTACTGGCCGGTTGATAGCCTTACTGAGGTGCCTGTCCTTAAATCTCCCAGTAGTTGAAGAAGACTATTAACGACTTTAATATCGAATTTACCAAATAAATCTTCACTGATCATATCCAGTACCTTGAAGACAGGCTGCTTGCTTCTATATATTCTTTCTGATGTCATGGCATGAAAAACATCGGCGATTCCAACAATCTGAGAGTAAAGATGAATACGATTATTTTTCTCGGATGCCGGGTAGCCGGTACCATCAAATCGTTCATGATGTTGAAAGATTGCCAGTTTTGTTTCCGTTTTTAACAATGGAGTGTCTTTAACCATTTTATATCCATTGGCTGTATGAAGCTTTACTTCTTTAAATTCACTTTCTGTTAAAGGCTGTTCTTTCGTTAATATGTGTGGACTGACCTTTGCCATCCCACAGTCTGCCAGGACACCCGCTAAAGCCAGCTGGTTCACCTGACCAGGATTCAAGCCTAACTTCTTTCCTAGCATGGCACTTATGATACCCACTGAAATGGCATGGTGAAAAAGATAATCTTTTTTCATACAATATTGATGAAGAGAATACACATATGTATGGTTCTGTACAACCGTTTGAATCACCGGTAGCATTAACTCTCTCACCCTTGCAACATTAACAGACGTTCCTGATTGCCAATTCATGAATTCTTTCTTAAATTCCTTGATCGTCATTAAATAGAGATCGATGAATCCGACGTGCTCATTGATTTCTTCCCCCACTATCTCCTTATCAATAGAGACTGGTGTTCTAAATGGACGTCCATCCGCTTTTGTTTTCTCTATTATGAGCTCTGTTATATGGAATGCTTGAAGAATATTCAAATGTTCTTCTTCTATTACTGTATTCTTTGGAATAATCGGACTGGCTGCCATTCCCATAATATCTTCTGCTACGATGCATCCTAATTGTATCTCTCCACGATGTACCTTCAACTATGAACACCTCACATTTCACCTTATTTCTAGTTTATTTTACCAAATTTAACAGGTTATAGTTGTTTTTTCACAAAAAAATAAGCTATTCCCAGTATGAGAGTTTCATTACTGGAAACAGCTTACCCGTTAATTTATTCTTCTGTATCTTCACTTACTTCTTCAGAAGATGTTTGATCTTCACTTTCTGGTTGTTCCATTCCTTCAGAAGTTTCCACTGGTGCTTCCGTTTCTTCTTCATCTTCTTTTTCAACCTTGGCGACGGTTGAAACAAATTCGCTTTCTTGAAGACGGATCAGTTTAACTCCTTGAGTGTTACGACCTGTAGTGGAAATATCCTTCACATCCATACGGATAAGGACACCATGTGCCGTGATAATCATTAAGTCTTCTTCACCTGTAACGGCTTTAACAGAGACCAGCTCTCCGTTACGTTCCGTTACATTACATGTTTTTAAGCCTTTACCGCCACGTGTTTGAACTCTATATTCACTGGCAGGAGTACGTTTACCGTAACCATTTACCGTTACAACTAAGACATCGCTCTTCTCTTCCAGAATTTCCATTCCTACAACAATGTCATCATCACTCAGGTTAATCCCTTTCACCCCGGTAGCTGTTCTTCCCATTGAACGAACATCCGTTTCAGGGAAGCGAATGAGCATACCTTTTTTCGTTCCGATGATCATATTTTTCTCTCCATCGGTCAGTTTGACAGAAATGAGCTCATCGTTTTCTCGAAGGTTAATGGCGATTAGACCGTTCGTACGGATATTGGCGAAATCTGATACCGGCGTACGTTTTGAGATTCCTTGCTTCGTAGTAAAGAATAAGTACCAGTCGTCCACGAATTCTTCCACTCGAATCATGGCATTGATCCACTCATCTTTTTCTACCCCAAGCAGGTTGATGATCGGAAGTCCTTTAGCTGTACGACTGAATTCAGGAATTTCATATCCTTTCGCACGGTATGCTTTTCCTTTGTTTGTAAAGAATAGAATCGTATCATGAGTTGACGTTGTCAGTAAGTTTTCAACAAAGTCTTCATCATTGGTACCCATTCCCTGGATTCCTCTTCCTCCACGCTTTTGACTGCGGTAGGTTGAGACAGGCAGGCGCTTGATGTATCCGTTATGAGTAAGAGATACGACAATGTTTTCCCTTGGAATTAAGTCTTCATCTTCAATATTCTCAATTCCACCCGCTACGATTTCTGATCTTCTTTCATCATTGAAGCGTTCTTTGATTTCGATAAGCTCTTCACGAATGATTTCGAGAACTTTTTCATCATCTGCTAAGATTGCTTTCAATTCTGCAATCTGCTTCAAAAGTTCTTGATACTCGTCTTCAATTTTTTCTCGTTCTAAACCGGTTAAACGTTGAAGACGCATATCCAGGATCGCTTGAGCTTGTTTGTCAGAAAGGGAGAAGTTCTCCATCAAGCCTTGTTTCGCAAGTTCCGTTGTTTGAGAGCCACGGATAAGGGCAATGATTTCATCAATATGATCTAAGGCGATACGCAGTCCTTCTAAAATATGAGCTCTTGCTTCAGCTTTGCGTAATTCGAATTCCGTTCTACGACGAATGACGACGCGTTGATGTTGTAGGTAATGATATAGGCATTCTTTTAAATTCAATACCTTTGGCTGGCCATCAACAAGTGCCAAAAGGTTAATACCAAAGCTTGTTTGAAGGGCCGTTTGCTTATAGAGATTATTAAGCAAGACGTTCGCATTCGCATCTTTTCTTACTTCGATCACGATACGCATACCATTACGGTCCGATTCATCACGTAAATCTGTGATGCCATCAATCTTCTTATCACGAACAAGATCGGCAATTTTCTCGATTAGTCTCGCTTTATTTACTTGATAAGGAATTTGATGAACGATAATCGTTTCTTTTCCGTTGCTTTTTTGTTCAATTTCTACACGGGCACGCATGGTGATGGAACCTTTACCTGTTTCATAGGCACGACGGATCCCGCTTCTTCCCACAATTAGCCCGGCAGTAGGGAAATCAGGTCCATAGATGAATTCCATCAGCTCTTGAATCGTAATGTCGGGATCTTTGCTTAACGCAAGGATTCCATCGATGACTTCTCCAAGATTATGAGGTGGAATGTTCGTTGCCATTCCTACTGCGATACCTGAAGAACCGTTTACTAATAGGTTAGGGAAACGGGCAGGTAACACTTCCGGTTCTCTCTCGGTACCATCATAGTTATCTTTATAATCAATTGTATCTTTATTAATATCACGAATGAGTTCCATAGAGATTTTGGACATACGTGCTTCTGTGTAACGCATGGCCGCAGCTGCGTCTCCATCAACGGAACCGAAGTTACCATGACCGTCCACAAGCATATACCGATAGTTGAAATCCTGTGCCATACGTACCATTGTGTCATAAACAGCTGAGTCACCATGGGGGTGATACTTACCGATTACTTCACCGACGATACGGGCTGATTTCTTATATGCTTTTTCAGCAGTCATCCCCAGGTCATTCATCGCATACAAAATACGACGATGGACAGGTTTCAGGCCGTCCCGTGCATCCGGTAGTGCACGGGAAACGATAACACTCATCGCATAATCCAGAAAAGACGAGCGCATTTCACTACTTATATTAATTTCTTTAACATTCGATCTTGGTATTTCTGCCATAGTAAAAGGGACCTCCTTTTAAAGAAAGATTTATACCTTTCTCATTCTTTACCTTGTCCGCTATGTAAAAGACAGGATAGCAAATGGTCTATCCTGTACTATTTTATTAAAGGCTCTTTTCGTAAACTACTTTGTTTTTATTGAAGATAGTAGTAATTGATTTCCGCTGCAGGATGCTTGCTTTCCGCGGGGCGGGCGGTGAGCCTCCTCAGCTCCGCATACGGGGTTTCACCTGTCCTGCTTCTCCCGCAGGAGTCGAGCACCTGCAGCGAGAATCAACTTTCATAGTATCAGTTTCTTTAATAAAACCTGTATATAATCCACAATCTATAAAAACCTGCTTATTTGTAAAGGTGTTTGTTAGATATCCAGGTTCTTAACGTACGCTGCGTTTTCTTCGATGAAGTTACGTCTTGGCTCTACTTTGTCACCCATCAGGATATCAAAGGTTTCGTCAGCTTCGATCGCATCTTGAAGACTCACTTGCAGCAGGGTTCTTGATTCCGGATCCATTGTTGTTTCCCATAGTTGTTCAGGGTTCATCTCTCCAAGACCTTTGTAACGCTGGATTCCAGGTTTAGGCGTCGGGGAGATTTCTCCAAGTATGCGATCCAGTTCTTTATCATTGTAGGCGTACTCGATTTTCTTCCCTTGTTGTATTTTATACAAAGGTGGTTGAGCGATGTAGATATAGCCTGCTTCAATGATGTTTCTCATGTAGCGATAGAAGAAAGTTAATAATAGCGTACGAATATGGGCGCCATCGACGTCGGCATCGGTCATGATCACGATTTTATGGTATCTCGCTTTAGCCAGATTGAAGTCTTCACCAATCCCTGTCCCAAGAGCTGTAATAATTGCACGAACCTCGTTATTTGAAAGGATCTTGTCCAGACGTGCCTTTTCTACGTTGATGATTTTACCACGTAGAGGAAGGATGGCTTGGAAGTGACGATCACGGCCTTGTTTAGCAGATCCGCCGGCTGAGTCACCCTCAACCACGTAGATTTCACTGATGCTTGGGTCTTTAGAAGAACAGTCTGCTAATTTACCAGGTAAACTGGAGATTTCCAGGGCACTCTTACGACGGGTAAGCTCCCTTGCCTTTTTCGCAGCCAGTCGGGCACGTGCAGCCATTAGTCCTTTTTCTACCACTTTTCGAGCGACAACCGGGTTTTCAAGTAAGAATGTTTCTAAATGCTCGGAGAAAAGGGAATCGGTAATCGTTCTTGCTTCTGAGTTTCCGAGCTTTGTTTTTGTCTGACCTTCGAATTGGGGATCAGGATGTTTAATCGAGATAATCGCTGTTAATCCTTCACGAACATCTTCCCCTGAAAGATTCGCATCGCTCTCTTTAAACACGTTATTTTTTCGGGCATAGTCGTTGATGACTCTCGTTAAAGCCGTTTTAAATCCGGACTCATGGGTTCCACCTTCATGAGTATGGATGTTATTGGCGAAGGAATAAAGATTACTTGCGAAACCATCGTTATATTGAAGGGCGATTTCAATCGTAATCTCGTCTTTCTCGCCTTCAATGTAGATTGGTTCTTCATGGATGACTTCTTTAGAACGATTAAGATGTTCAACGTAGGACTTAATTCCACCTTCATAATGGTAATCTCTTCGTTTCCCTTCTCCGCGCTTATCTTCAATGCTGATTTGGATCCCTCTGTTTAAGAAAGCCAGTTCGCGAATACGGTTTGCAAGTATGTCATATTCGTATTCCGTCGTTTCAGTAAAGATTTCAGGATCTGGAGTGAAGTGAATGATCGTTCCCGTTTTATCCGTTTCTCCGATCACCTTAAGATCGAAGCTCGGAACACCTTTTTCGAATTTTTGATAATAGATGTTTCCATCACGATGAACATGGACTTCAAGTTCTGTGGAAAGAGCATTTACTACTGAAGCCCCAACTCCGTGGAGACCTCCTGATACTTTATATCCACCGCCGCCGAACTTACCACCAGCGTGAAGGACCGTCATGATTACCTCAACGGCAGGACGTCCCATTTTCTCGTGAATACCGACAGGGATACCACGTCCATTATCTGTAACAGTAATACTGTTATCCTCTTCGATAATGACTTCGATTTCATTACAGTAACCGGCTAACGCTTCATCGATACTGTTATCAACAATTTCCCACACCAAATGATGCAAGCCTCTTCCGCTTGTTGATCCAATATACATACCAGGTCTTTTTCGAACGGCCTCTAATCCTTCTAAAACCTGAATCTGATTTTCATCATAGGATTGACCTTGTTTTTGTTCCATAGCCATACTGATTCACCTACACTTTCTAACCTTCAGGGCTTTATATTTCTATAATAAATTCTCATAGTTTGAGTATTTCTTTGATCGCTTCTTTAACGTGCTTGATGCCAGTGGTGAAAGATACAACTGATTAGACGTGATAACAAGAGATTTATATGAACCCTTTGCAAGATTACAAAGGTTTTTATCTTTCGTTTTTAAAAAGTGTTGAATTTCTTCTGAAAATTGAACGGTGTCTCGATCAATAATAGCGATGATTTCATCTGTACGTACCATGACATCTTCTCCAACATGTATGTACAAGGTAACACCTCATTTCAATCTTTTCATTGATCCGGCTTCCACTTCAAAAGTAGTCGCTTCGTTTAAGGTTTGATGATCAATCCCATCCACGTTTGTCGTCGTGACAAAGGTTTGAACTTTTCCCTGGATGGTATTTAATAAATGTGACTGTCGATAATCATCTAATTCTGACAAGACATCATCAAGAAGTAAGATGGGGTATTCTTTAATTTCAGAATGAATCAGCTCAATTTCTGCAAGCTTCACAGAGAGGGCCGTTGTCCGTTGCTGCCCCTGCGATCCGAATGTTTGAACATCTCGTCCATTCACAATAAATTGAAGATCGTCCCGATGTGGACCGATCAGGGTCACACCGCGATCAATTTCCCGCTCGCGGATACCATCAAATTTCTGCTCATATATATCTACCATTTTTGACCATTCTTGATTATCTGATACATCTAAAGACGGTTTATATACGATTTCTAAGGTTTCTAAGTTCCTTGAAATCCCGGAATGGATCGGTTTTGCCCAACTTTCTAATAGCTGAACGAACTCAAAGCGCTTTTTCGTAATTTTTACAGCCATCTCTATGAACTGTTCCGTCAAGACATCCAGCATGGTCTGGTCTTTTTGTTTTCTCGTTTGCAATTGTTTCAGATAATGGTTCCGTTGCTGTAATATTTTTTGATAAAGGCTGATATCATGTAAATAAACAGGAGAAACCTGACCGATTTCCATATCAATAAAACGACGCCTTACTTGAGGGCTCCCTTTTACTAAATGGAGATCTTCAGGCGCAAACATGACTACATTCATATTGCCGACATATTGACTTAATTTAGATTGCTCAAGGTGATTACTTTTCGCTTTTTTTCCCTTTTTCGAGAGGATAAGCTCCAATGGTAACGCACCGTTATATTTCTGAATCCTACCTTTTATTTTAGCATATTCCTCGTCCCAACGGATTAAATCTTTATCATTTGAGGTCCGGTGGGATTTAGCCATTGCCAGTACATAGATAGACTCCATAATATTTGTCTTTCCTTGAGCATTCTCTCCAAGAATTACGTTCACCTTATTTTCGAAACTCACGTCGATTGATTCGTAATTTCGATAGTTTCTTAATTCTAATTGTTCAATGTACATGGAAATAACACCCTTTATTATTCTCCAGCAACCACAAATACTCCTATTTCGGGAATTTCAATTGTGTCACCAATTGTGAGTTTTCTGCCTCTTCGTTGGTCTTGTTCGCCATTTATGTATACTTCATATTCACTTAAGAACCACTTCGCCATCCCGCCGGACTGAATTACTTCAGCTAGCTTCAGGAATTGTCCCAATGTGATGATTTTCGTCTCAATGGTGATCTCTTTCGCCACTAAAATCACTACTTTCCGTATAAAGTCTCTAATATCTTATTTTACTCTAAATGGAGTTAAGTCACAACTAACGAAAAATCAGCAAGGACTCGTAGAGCAATATGTCCTTGTTATCATTGGATTCTTCATTGAATCGACGAGAGGAATTCCTTCAATTACCAGACAAGGTGTAGAAAAAGAGCCAATACCTCATGTGAATGGCATCGGCTCTTGTATATTCATTAGTACGTTCTTACTGGAAGAATCAATTGAAGAATTGAATCATCATGAAGTGGTTTCAATACGAAAGGTCTCATAGCCCCGGTGAAGTTTACATAGATTTCTGTACCTTCAATGGCTTTTAACGCGTCCATCATATATTTTGCACTAAAGGAAATCTTCAGTTCTTCCCCTTCAATGGATTGACTTTTCACCTGTTCGATTACTTTTCCGATCTCCGGTGTGTTAGACGAAATCTCAATCATGCCGCCATCCAGAGTTGAAAGTTTCACTACGTTGTTTCTTCCTTCTCTGGCAAGTAGCGACGCACGGTCTATCGCTTGTAAAAATTCTTTCGTATTCAGCGTTAGTTCTGTCTTTGTATCAGAAGGAATCAATCGACTAGTATCAGGATAATTCCCTTCTAATAATCTTGAGAAGAATAGTAGGTGTTTCGCTTTGAACAGCACTTGATTTTCAGTGATCACGATTTCAACAGGCTCTTCTGTATCATCAAGGATTTTATTCAGCTCGTTTAAGCTTTTCCCTGGAATCACAATATTGTAAGAAGCATCATGATTGGTTTCAATCGGTGCCTTTCTCATCGCAAGTCGGTGACTATCTGTTGCAATACAGCTCAGTTCCCCATTTTCAATCTGACAGTTTACACCTGTCAAGATGGGGCGTGTTTCTGAGGTGGACACTGCGAATACAGTTTGTCTGATCATCGTTTTCAGGAGATCAGTCGAAACTTTGATCCCGTTCCCTTCTTCAATCTGAGGAAGATGCGGGTATTCTTCTGGATCTAAACCGTTTAAATTAAATTCTGCCTGCCCTGAACGAATAACGGTTTGGAAATGATTTTGAACTTCAATTTCCACCGTATCTTTAGGCAATTTCTTTACGATCTCACTGAAGAATTTAGCCTGAAGAACAATTCCTCCAGTTTCCATGATTTCAACAATGTCTGAACCTTCTTCTTCATTTGGAATAAATGACTCGATTGAAATATCTGAATCACTGCCTGTTAATGTTACGCCATCTTCAGTGGCGATGATTTTTATTCCTGTAAGAATGGGAATCGTTGTTCTTGACGTTACAGCTTTCATGACATCTTGAACACTTTGGACAAGATAGTCCCTTTGAATAACAAATTTCATGATTTATTCCTCCAATATGCACATAATTTTATGGACTGAATCATATACTAATAATTTATTTAAAAATAGTAATAGAAGTAGTAGGGCCTGTTGATATGTGGATAAGTGTGTGAATTCAACGTAAACACAGCCTATCCACATGTGGACAGACTGTGTGCTAGTTTGTCTTAGTTATTCACATTATCCAGTTTTTTTGTGTGTAAGATCAACTCTTTAAAGACTCACGAATTTCTTTCAATTGCTGCTGAAGAAGCGCATCCGCTCCAAGTAATGTACTGATCTTCTCATGAGCATGAATGACAGTCGTGTGATCACGGCCGCCGAACTCTTCTCCGATCTTTGGAAGTGAAGAATCCGTCATTTCCCTGGATAGATACATAGCGATCTGTCGTGGAAACGCGATGGATTTTGTTCGTTTCTTCGCTTTAAAGTCTTCCAGCTTCACGTTGAAGTGTTCACCAACGACACGTTGAATTTCCTGGATGGTAATAACCCGTGGTTTTGAGCTGGGAATGATATCTTTCAAAGCTTCAGCTGCCAGATCAGCATTAATATCTTTATTTATAAGAGAAGAGTACGCCACAACCCTGATTAAAGCGCCCTCTAACTCACGAATGTTTGAATCGATTTGATTAGCTATATAAAGCATGGCTTCATTTGGAATGTCCAATCCCTCAGCCTTGGCTTTTTTTCGTAAAATGGCAATTCTCGTCTCGAGATCTGGAGGAGTTATGTCTGTAATAAGTCCCCATTCAAATCGAGAACGAAGTCTGTCTTCAAGTGTCGGAATTTCTTTCGGTGGCCGATCACTGGAAATGACAATCTGCTTGCTTTCTTCATGTAAGGTATTAAAAGTATGGAAAAATTCCTCTTGCGTTTGTTCTTTTCCAGCTAAAAATTGAATGTCATCTATTAATAAAACATCAACGCTGCGGTATTTATTGCGAAAATCGACTGCTTTATTGTCACGAATGGAGTTAATGAATTCGTTTGTGAATTTCTCAGAGGATAGGTAAACCACTTTAGCAGCAGGATTATGCTCCAGTACATAATGTCCGATCGCATGCATTAAGTGAGTTTTTCCCAGTCCTACTCCACCATAAATAAACAAGGGATTATAGGCTTTTGCAGGTGCTTCAGCCACGGCTAAAGATGCGGCATGGGCGAAACGGTTGCCCGAACCGATAACAAAGGTGTCGAATGTGTATTTTGCGTTCAGCATATTTTGATTGATATCCTGTTGCTCGTCGTCTTTCATCGACTTCTTTGGCGGTAATTGAATATCAAATTCTTCCGGCTCCTGATTTTGAGGAATGATAAATTTCACGACCAACTCTTCGCCCGTAATATCATACAAAACCCCGGAGATTAATTGAGAGTAGCGTCCTTCCAGCCAATCTCTTGCAAATTCATTTGGAGCTGTAATGACAAGTGTGTCACCTTGAATGGAATGCGCCTTAGTCGATTTTAACCAAGTATCAAAGCTCGGTTTACTTATCTTTTTTTCGATGCTTTCTAAGGCTTTGCTCCAAAGATCCCCGATATTCTCCAATCCTGATCCCTCCTTTTCTCAGTTTGTATAACTTCTGTACAACAATTACATGCTATAAAAATCCGTTAACTCTCGCTATTTTATAAAAATACAAAACAATGAATGTGGAAAATATATATAATAAGGAAAGAAAATGGTTTTTCGACAATATCCACCACTTGTGGACAACGTTTTACAAACCCTCTGAATAAGTTACCCACATGATATCCACATTTTGTGGATAACCCTTTTTGGAAACAGAGTTATTAAGAGTGAAAACACAATAATCATATCAAAATATCCTTAGGGGTGCAATGCTTTTTAAATTTTATCCACAACCCCCCACACCTTGTGGAATGAAATTGTCCACAACCCAAGAACTTGTGAAAAAGTTGTCAGTATGTGTTGTGGATAATTTAAAACCGTGTCGAATCCTATCCACAGGCAGGCTGGATAAAGAAATGGAATAAGATTTGTAGAAGGAAAATAATCATGGGGAAAGTAGTAGTTCATTTCCGCTCCAGGTGCTCGCTTTCCGCGGGGCGGGCGGTGAGCCTCCTCGGCTTCGCCTGTGGGGTCTCACCTGTCCAGCTCCGACGGCTAGCCCCTCGAGGTCATAAGCTAAATGGTCCAAGAAGGCAAAGTATGCAGGTGCTCGACTCCTGCGGGAGAAGTGGGACAGTCCGAAAAGAGAGGAGTATTGTTTTTTTATTTTTGAGTAGCTTGAACTAAATCTTTAAAGAGGTATATCTTTAGAATTCTGTTGTTTTCAACTAGTTATACTTATAGCTCTGTTCATAGATTATTCATTCAGATTGGAAGGGGATTTGCGAGACTCCTGCGGAAAAACGGGCTGGGAAAGACCCCGCAGCGCAGCGAGGAGGCTTGCCCGCTCGTCCGCGGAAAGGGAGCGGATTCCCTTCCAATCAAGCAGTATGCTAATAGAACAGAGCAGTGCACTCAACAATACGAAAAAAAATTCAATAAACATTTGTGAAATGACTGAACCAAAAGAAAAATAATATGAGTGTTGACTTTTTATGGGTACCGTCTTTATAATAGTGAGGAATGTCTTTAACTTTTATAAAGATATCCTTCAGGGAGGTGTCATAGATGAAAAGAACGTTTCAACCAAATAATCGTAAAAGAAAAAAGAACCACGGTTTCCGTGCACGTATGAGCTCTAAAAACGGACGTAATGTTTTAGCTCGTCGTCGTAGCAAAGGAAGAAAAGTACTATCTGCCTAGACCACTGAACTGACTCAGTGGTCTTTTTTTTCCTTTATCCCAAGTGAAAAGACGATTTGGCTCGTTCGTATTTTGTTTTAAGAGAATAATTACTTATAATTTCAAATGAATGAGCCAATAATGTCGAGGATACATCAAGACAAAAATGAAAATTAGGTGTGGTCAATGCGGAAAGATCAGAGAGTGAAGAAAAATAAAGAGTTCCAGGAGATATTCAAAAAAGGAACATCCTTTGCAAATCGGCAATTCGTCTTGTATCTATTGAAGAAAGAAGAACCTCAACCATTTCGAATTGGAATCTCCGTTAGTAAGAAGATTGGAAACGCTGTTTGTCGAAACCAAATTAAACGGTATATCAGACAGGCTTTCTTAGAACTACAAGAAGATGTAAAAGATCAGTAC
This sequence comes from Bacillota bacterium, assembly GCA_051750565.1. GTDB lineage: Bacteria > Bacillota > Bacilli > Bacillales > Bacillaceae_B > Rossellomorea. Next base: position 12,479 of record JBNJJV010000004.1, read on the forward strand.
GATTATTTAATCATCGCCAGAAAACCGGCGGCCGAAATGAATTTCCATGAGGTGAAGGGCAGTCTCACCCATGTGTTGAAAAGAGGAAAAGTGTTGAAAAGATCCTCTAATGGAAAACATGTTAAAAAGAAGTCATAACATTTTACGATATTGACAGGTTTCGTCATCACAAGCCTATGAAAAGATGTTACAATACGAGAGATTGTACTTTTTAAGTACGGAAGTCCTGTTTTACATTTAACTTGAGAGATATTAGTAGGGAGGAAATTAAGGGTGAAAAAGAGAATTATAGCCCTGATGGGAATCATTGGGCTAATGGCTATACTATCAGGTTGTACGGAATACAATCAGCCTATAACACCTGAGAGTAGCGGAATATGGAATGAATATATTGTCTATCCTTTATCACAATTAATTACAATGGTAGCTGAGTTCATGAGCGGTTCTTATGGATTGGCCATTGTCATTGTTACATTGATTATTCGTTTAGCGATTCTGCCATTAATGATTAAACAAACGAAAAATTCAAAAGCCATGCAGGCTTTACAACCTGAAATGAAAAAGCTGCGTGAAAAATATAGCTCAAAAGATGCACAAACTCAACAAAAGCTTCAACAAGAAACGATGGCTTTATTCCAAAGTCACGGGGTTAATCCGCTGGCGGGTTGTTTCCCATTGATCGTTCAAATGCCGATCTTAATTGGTTTCTACCATGCGATCGTGAGAACAGAAGAAATTAAAGCTCATAATTTCCTGTGGTTTGATCTTGGTAATCCGGATCCATACTATATTTTACCTTTAGTAGCAGGTATAACGACGTTTATCCAACAGAAATTAATGATGGCGGGGACAGCGAATCAAAATCCGCAAATGGCGATGATGCTTTATATTATGCCGGTCATGATCATCATTTTTGCGATTAACTTCCCTGCAGCTCTATCCCTTTACTGGGTAGTCGGAAATCTATTTATGATTGTTCAAACGTATTTCATTAAAGGACCTGAAATCAAAGAAGCGCAAACCGCTAAAGCTGGTGGGAATTCGGGAGGAAAGAAAAAGTGAGAGAAGTAGAAGCGACTGGTCAAACGGTGGAAGAAGCCATTGAATCAGCCTTGTCTCAACTGAATATCACCAAAGAAGAAGCAGAGATTGACGTCATTGATCAAGGTAAAAAAGGCTTGTTCGGATTGTTTGGTGGAAGACCTGCTGTCGTTCAAGTCAAAAAAGCGATTGATCCGGTAAATGAAGCGAAAGATTTTCTTCTATCTGTTGCCCGTGAAATGGGAGTTAACGCTTCCATAGAAGTGAAAAAAGATGGAAGAGATGTTGAGTTCAACATTTGCGGTGAAAAAATGGCTCTATTAATAGGAAAAAGAGGACAAACGTTGAATGCTCTTCAACACTTAACACAGCTGATTGCGAATCGGGTATCTGATCAGTTCATCACCATTCTTTTGGATGCGGAGAATTATCGTGAAAGACGAGAGCAAACATTAACAAACCTTGCTGAACGTTTAGCAGAGAAAGCATTGCGCACAAATCGTTCCGTTTCATTAGAACCAATGCCTTCCTATGAACGAAAGGTGATTCATACAGCATTAGTTGATTCGACTACTGTTGATACCCATTCAGAAGGCAGAGAACCAAATCGTTATATTGTGATTGCTCCAAAATAAATAAGAGACGATTCCTTTCGGGGGATCGTTTTTTGTTTTGCTATTTTTGCAAACATTCGATGGATCTATCGCTTACATAAATAAAGAAAATTCGACACAGATGCTTAATGAGTAGAAAACGGATCAAAAACTCCCAATCTGAACCAAAATCAATAACCTTCTACTTCACTCAGTCTTCCTATGTCCAGGCAACCCCGTTAAATTTCTTCCCATGTCGCCGCGTAGCAACTTTGTGAATTCTTATTTTCATCCCGGTTTATTGTTATTCACATGTGGATAAGTTAAAATAATAGAGATGAAGTGTTATGTGTGTGGATAACATTATTTGGTGACGAATAGAGGGTTTCCTTTCTTTAGTATTAAATACGATTGTGATATTCTAATAATTTGGGGAAACTTTGCTCTCTACTATAATTCAAGTATAAATAGATCAACTAAGAAATAAGAGAGGTGAATACAATGGAGTTTGATACAATTGCTGCTATTTCTACTCCGATGGGCGAAGGGGCGATTGCGATCGTGCGTTTAAGCGGTGATCAAGCCTTCGATATCGGTGATAAGGTCTTTAAGGGAATGAAAGGAAACTCTATGAAAGAATTTGCTTCTCATACCATTCATTATGGACATATTATCGATCCCGACACAGAGCAAGTGGTGGAAGAAGTCATGATTTCTGTGATGAGAGGGCCAAAAACATTCACCCGTGAAGATATTATAGAAATTAACTGCCACGGAGGACTTGTGTCGGTCAATAAAGTACTGCAGCTTGTATTGAAAAATGGAGCCCGCCTTGCAGAGCCGGGTGAATTTACGAAACGGGCATTCTTGAACGGACGAATTGACCTTTCCCAGGCAGAAGCGGTGATGGATCTTATTCGGGCAAAAACCGATCGGGCGATGAATGTGGCCCTTAATCAAATGGAAGGCCGACTTTCCAATTTGATTCGAAAGCTTCGTCAGGAAATTCTTGAAACACTGGCTCATGTAGAAGTGAATATTGATTATCCGGAGTATGATGATGTAGAAGAAATGACGCATAACGTACTGTTGGAGAAATCCAAACACGTCCGTGACGAAATTGACAAGTTGGTCCAAACATCAGAGCAGGGGAAAATTCTGAGAGAAGGTCTTTCTACCGTAATCATCGGACGGCCAAATGTAGGGAAGTCATCTCTATTGAACAGTCTTGTTCATGAAAATAAGGCGATCGTAACCGATATCCCTGGAACAACACGGGATGTGATTGAAGAATACGTCAATGTACGCGGTGTACCGTTACGTCTGGTTGATACAGCCGGGATTCGTGAAACAGAGGATATTGTTGAGCGAATCGGTGTGGAACGTTCACGACAAGTATTGAAAGAAGCGGATTTAATTTTACTCGTACTCAACTATGCGGACGAATTGACTCCTGAGGATGAACAGCTTTTCGAAGCGGTAAGAGGAATGGACGTTATTGTCATCGTGAACAAAACGGATCTGCCTCAGAAGATTGATATAGATAAAGTAAGAAAACTAGCGGAAAATCATCAGCTGGTCACAACAGCTTTACTTGAAGAGCAAGGGATCGATGAGCTGGAAGAAGCCATTTCATCTTTATTCTTTGCGGGTTCCATTGAAGCAGGGGATATGACATATGTGTCCAACAGCCGTCATATTGCTCTACTCAATCAAGCTTCCATTGCGATTAATGAAGCAATCAGTAGCGTAGAAATGGGAACTCCCATCGATATCGCTCAAATTGACTTAACCAGAACATGGGAGCTTTTAGGTGAAATTATTGGAGATAGCGTTCATGAAAGTCTGATTGACCAGCTGTTTTCTCAATTCTGCTTAGGGAAATAAATACTATTATAATGTGGACTCTAAATTCAAGGTCCTACAAGGAGGAAAAAACAAACCATGCAATATGACGCAGGGCAATATGATGTCATTGTCATTGGTGCTGGCCATGCCGGAGTAGAAGCAGGACTTGCTTCCGCCCGTATGGGAGCTAAAACGTTAATGGTCACCATTAACTTGGATATGGTCGCCTTTATGCCATGTAATCCATCTGTTGGTGGACCGGCAAAAGGGATCGTTGTAAGAGAGATTGACGCTCTGGGTGGAGAAATGGGGCGTAATATAGATAAAACACATATTCAAATGAGAATGTTGAATACAGGAAAAGGTCCAGCTGTTCGGGCATTACGAGCTCAGGCGGATAAATTCCTTTATCAACATGAAATGAAACGCACGATCGAAAATGAACCGAACATGACCTTGCTTCAAGGAATGGTAGAGGAATTGATTGTTGAAGATGATGAATGTAAAGGTGTCGTAACGATGACGGGTGCTGCATACCGTGCGAAAACAGTCGTCATTACAACGGGTACATTCCTGCGTGGTGAAATCATATTAGGAGATCTGAAATATTCAAGCGGTCCTAATAATCAACAACCTTCTATCAGACTTTCTGATCATTTACATGAATTGGGGTTTGATACTGTTCGTTTTAAAACGGGTACGCCACCGCGAGTGAATAGTTCTACAATCGATTATTCGAAAACAGAAATTCAACCAGGTGATGATGTTCCCCGAGCATTCAGCTATGAAACGACGAAATATATTACCGATCAACTTCCATGTTGGTTAACGTATACGAACGAACACACTCATCAATTGATTGATGACAACTTGCATCGTTCTCCAATGTATTCTGGAATGATTAAAGGAACCGGACCACGTTACTGTCCTTCCATTGAGGATAAAGTCGTACGTTTCCATGATAAACCGCGTCACCAGATTTTCTTGGAGCCGGAAGGACGAAACACACAAGAAGTCTATGTACAAGGATTATCAACGAGTTTACCTGAAGACGTACAACAAAAGATTCTTCAAACCATCCCGGGTCTTGAGAAGGTACAGATGATGCGTGCTGGGTATGCCATTGAGTATGATTCTATCGTACCGACTCAATTATGGCCGACCCTTGAAACGAAAAAAATAAAAAATCTTTATACAGCGGGACAAATCAACGGAACGTCCGGTTATGAAGAAGCAGCTGGACAAGGTCTGATGGCGGGAATCAATGCTGCCTGCCGTGCCCTGGATAAAGAAGAGGTTATCTTAAGCCGTTCTGATGCGTATATCGGGGTTTTAATCGATGACCTTGTGACAAAAGGGACGAACGAACCGTATCGTCTATTGACTTCCCGTGCTGAATATCGCCTGTTGCTTCGTCATGACAATGCCGATCTTCGCCTGACTGATATTGGTCGTAACATAGGATTAATCTCCGATGATCGATACGAACGGTTTACAGCGAAAAAAGAAGCAATCTCTGCAGAGAAAAAACGCCTGGAAGGAATTCGCATCAAGCCTACTGACGAAACTCAGGCCGTTATCCGTGAAGCGGGCGGTAGTGAGTTGAAAGACGGCATATTAGCAGCGGATCTTCTGAAGCGTCCTGAAATGAACTATAGTCATATTAAATCACTCGTTCCAAGTGAAATCGAACTTGATTCCGATGTAGAGGAACAGGTTGAAATCCAAGTGAAATATGAAGGCTATATTGAAAAATCCCTTCAACAGGTCGATAAAATGAAGAAGATGGAAAACAAAAGAATTCCTGAAAACATTGATTACAGTGCAATTAGCGGTTTAGCATCTGAAGCAAGACAGAAATTAATCGAGGTCCAGCCCCTTTCTCTTGCACAGGCTTCCCGGATTTCAGGAGTGAATCCTGCAGACATCTCTATTTTACTCGTCTATATCGAGCAAGGGAAAATTGCAAAAGTATCAGGTGATCAATAGAGGTAAAGGAAGGATAATTTCATGAATGTTAATGAATTTCAATCAATGCTTGAGGAGAAGGGGGTCTCCCTTTCTCCACAGCAATTAAATCAGTTTGAGCGTTATTATGAATTGTTGGTTGAATGGAATGAAAAAATGAACCTGACGGCCATCACTGAAAAGGAAGATGTTTATTTAAAGCATTTTTACGATTCGATCAGTGCAGCTTTTTATGTTGATTTTTCACAGATTACAACTCTTTGTGACGTTGGGGCAGGAGCGGGTTTTCCGAGTATCCCTCTTAAAATATGCTTCCCGCACTTACATATCTCAATTGTTGATTCCTTGAACAAGCGGATTACGTTCTTAAACCATTTATCCGATGAGCTAGGGCTTGAAAACACGAATTTCTATCATGATCGTGCTGAGACTTTTGGTAAAAACAAGGCTCATCGTGAAAAGTATGATATGGTTACAGCAAGAGCCGTAGCCAGAATGTCTGTTTTAAGTGAATTATGTTTGCCACTTGTTAAAAAGGGCGGCTTATTTGTAGCGATGAAGGCTTCAAACGTGAAAGAGGAGCTATCCAATGCGAAGAAAGCAATTGGCATGCTGGGTGGACAAACAGATAAAATGTATTCGTTCGTCTTACCGGAAGAGGAAAGTGAACGAAATATTGTGAAGATCGACAAAGTGAAAGAAACGCCTAACAAATATCCCAGAAAACCTGGGACACCCAATAAATTACCGTTAGAATAATATGAAAAGCTCTCCTGCCGTGACTGTATCAATGTTCACGCTTTGAAAATCTCAGCATAGGCAGGAACTTGTCATATTTTAGAGAATATTAATAAAGGGAGTTTCTTAAAGGTGGTGTAGGAAGATGAAGCATCCTTTCTCTCGTTTTTTTGGCCTAGGTGAAAAGGAGCAAGATGTTGAATCTGAAGAATCAAATGTAGTGGAAGAAGATCGAGATGAAGTGAAAAAGATACCCGTCTCACAAATCATCCCTAATCGCTTTCAACCAAGAACAGTGTTCAATGATGAAAAGATAGAAGAGTTATCCAGAACGATTCATACTCATGGTATTATCCAACCGATTGTGGTTAGACAATACGATGGTGAGCAGTTTGAAATCATTGCAGGTGAACGTCGATACAGAGCCGTTCAAAAACTTGGCTGGGAAACTGTACCGGCCATTGTAAAGAATCTTAATGATACAGAAACAGCATCTGTTGCATTAATTGAAAACTTACAAAGGGAAGAGCTCTCTCCTATAGAAGAAGCCATTGCGTATGGAAAACTGTTGGAGTTACATGATTTAACTCAAGAAGCCCTTGCTCAACGCTTAGGAAAAGGACAATCGACTGTGGCGAACAAGCTTCGTCTCCTAAAGCTTCCAGAAGAAATTCAATCAGCCTTATTAGATAAACAGATTACAGAACGTCACGCCAGGGCTTTAATTCCATTGAAGAATTCTGAAAAGCAAATTCAGCTTCTTCAAGAAATCGTTGAAAAAAGCTTAAATGTCAAACAAACCGAAGACCGGGTTGTGAAAATGCAAGAAGGAACTACTCAAAAGCCAAAACCGAAACGAAAAGCCTTCAGTAAGGATATGAGAATAGCTGTGAATACGATTCGTCAATCGCTTTCCATGGTATCAGACAGCGGAATCAATCTGGACTCTGAAGAAGAAGAGCATGAGGAATTCTATCAGTTCACCATCCGAATTCCTAAAAAAAAATAGATTCGTAGTCTAAAAGTGAGAAACATATCGGATTGGTTTCTCACTTTTTTTGTTTGGTTCTTTTTGCAAAGATATTTTAAACATGGAATCTGCCAGGGGCTCTGTCAACCAGTGTGTGCTTGATGGTGAGGGGAACTGCTCCGCTTTCCGCGGACGTACGGCCGAGCCTCCTCAGCTTCGCTTCCGGGGTCTCTGCACGCCCGTTTTTCCGCAGGAGTCTACGCAGTTCCCCTCACCATCTATATTAAGTTTATCGTGACAGAGTTATAGAACTTAATAGAAAAAAATCTAATAGATAAAAGCAATTCTAGTATGCAAGCAGTATTCGACCACTTTCTTCTTTAAAATCTGTTACTAGAAAGTTTTTGTATGTCTACTAGATTTTTAAAAACTCATGCTTTGAAAGTTGATTGTAGCGGAAGGTGCTCGACTCCTGCGGGAATAGCCGGGAAAGTTGAGACCCCACAGGGCAAAGCCCGAGGAGGCTCAACTCACGCCCCGCGGAAAGCGAGCATCCTGTAGCGGAAATCAACTACCACTGTCTCTAGTTCTGTCGATTCAGAGCAAATACTGTCGATTCGTGAGCTATGAACTAATTACGATTTCCTATTTCTAGAAATAGGGTTCTTTTTTAAAAAATTGACAGACAATTAATGAAGAATTTTGATAGAATAGAAGAATACTGTAAAAAATGTAGTGAATCTTAGGAAGTCAAAAGGTAGGTGACAACCTTGGGCAGAATAGTAGCCGTTACAAACCAAAAAGGTGGAGTGGGAAAGACCACAACATCCGTCAATTTGGGGGCTTGTTTAGCTTATATAGGGAAAAAGGTTTTACTGGTAGACATTGATCCTCAAGGAAACGCCACTAGTGGTGTAGGTGTGGAAAAAGGGGATGTCCAGCAGTGCATATATGATGTGCTGGTAGATGATGTCGATGTCAGAGAAACCATTAAACAATCAAAAGTTGAGAATTTATCCATTGTACCTGCAACGATTTCATTGGCGGGAGCAGAAATTGAACTTGTTCCAACCATCTCCCGTGAAGTACGTTTAAAGAAAGCGTTAGAGAAAGTAAAAGACGAATTTGATTATATTATCATTGATTGTCCACCGTCATTAGGGTTATTGACAATCAATGCGTTAACAGCCTCAGATGCTGTCGTCATACCGGTTCAATGCGAATATTATGCTCTGGAAGGATTAAGTCAGCTATTAAGTACCGTTCGTTTAGTTCAGAAGCATCTGAATCATGATCTTATGATTGATGGTGTGCTGCTTACGATGCTTGATGCAAGAACCAATCTGGGAATCCAGGTCATTGAAGAAGTTAAAAAATATTTTCAAGATAAAGTGTATCGCACAATTATTCCACGTAACGTTCGTTTAAGTGAAGCGCCCAGTCATGGTGAACCGATTATCATCTATGATGCGAAGTCCAGGGGAGCAGAAGTTTATTTAGAACTAGCAAAGGAAGTGGCGGCGAATGGCTAAAGGTTTAGGAAAGGGCATCAATGCACTCTTTACCAATATCCAAACAACTCAAAATGAAGAGTCCGTGCAAGAAGTGAGCCTGAAAGAAATACGGCCGAATCCATATCAACCACGAAAGATCTTTGAGCCGCAAGCAATTGAAGAATTAAAAGATTCAATCTTAGAACACGGTATCCTGCAACCGATCATTGTGCGTAAAACAATCAAAGGGTATGAAATTGTCGTAGGGGAACGCCGTTATCGTGCAGCAAAAGCGGCTAAATTAGAATCCGCTCCTGTCGTGGTCCGGGAATTGAATGATCAACAAATGATGGAGCTTGCCGTTTTAGAAAACCTACAACGCGAAGATCTGACACCGATCGAAGAGGGCGCTGCTTATCAAATGCTGATGGATAGGCTGAAGCTCACTCAGGAGGAATTAGCGAAGAGGTTAGGTAAGAGCAGACCTCATATTGCCAATCATATTCGCTTGCTATCCCTCCCTGCCCCTATTCAAGAACTTATTTCAGAAGGTAAGTTAACGATGGGACATGGGCGTGCACTCCTTGGGTTGAAAAATAAGAAGAATCTATCAACGGTTGTAAATCGTATCCTTAAAGAATCATTAAACGTTCGCCAATTAGAAAAAATCATTCAAGAACTGAATGAGAATGTTCCACGTGAAACAAAAAAGACAGAGCGTAAAGATGTCTTCATCCAGGAACAGGAATCCCTTCTACGCGAACGCTTCGGGACAACGGTCACGATTAAACAATCAAAGAAAAAAGGAAAAATCGAGCTCGAATTTTTTTCGAAGGAAGATCTCGATCGCATTTTGGAATTATTGCAGTAACCATTTGGGGAAAGGACTGGCTTAAAAGGTATACTTATACCACTTAAGCCAGTCCTCTTCCATATGGTACATAGAAGATACACTATTCTTTGGGAAATAATCATCAAAAGCATGAGAAGAATTTTTCAAACAGATAAGGAGAACGTCATGGTACTATTAGGAACGCTTGTAAATGGAGTATGTATTATCATCGGAACTCTCCTGGGGAAGGTCCTTCATCGCATCCCGGAAGATATGAAGGGAACTGTCATGAAAGCGATTGGTTTAGCCGTAATCGTCCTTGGGTTACAGATGGGATTGAAAAGTGAAAACTTTCTCATTGTCATCATCAGCCTGGCTCTGGGTGCTGCATGGGGAGAGTGGATGAACCTGGAGGACAAGCTTAACTCATTGGGTAACTGGTTGGAAAAGAAGCTGGGCAGTAATAAAGAAACATCCATATCTCAAGGGTTTGTCACGGCTACCCTTATTTTTGTTATTGGAGCAATGGCTGTAATAGGTGCGTTGGATAGTGGCATCAGGGGCGATCATGATGTTCTGTTGACGAAGTCAATCATAGATGGCTTTACATCGCTGATCCTAACGACGACTTTAGGAATTGGTGTCATGTTTTCGGCGATCCCTGTCGTCCTTTATCAAGGATTCATTGCTTTGTTTGCGACTCAAATTCATCAGTGGGTTCCTCAAGAGCTGATGGATGCCTATATTGTAGAGATGACCTCAACGGGAGGAATCATGATTTTTGCGATTGGACTCAATCTCCTCGGTGTAACGAAGATCAGAGTCGCCAATTTACTTCCCGGGATCATCGTAGTGGGATTGGTCGTAGGAATCATATACGCATACCAGCTGTATATGTAGTAAGTGAATAGGGAGATGTCCCAGAACGTATCTCTGGATCATCTCCCTTTTATTGCTGTAATTCTTCCCGCCATTTTTCAATACTGACGGCGTTACGGCGTTCCACTGAATCGCCTGCCAGCACAATGGCTTGAGCAATCGTCTTTGCCATTTTCATCACAAGATTCAAACGTGTATTTTGTAATACAAAGAACTCCATAAATCCACTGACATTCACGATTCCGGTCAGGTGAATCTCACCAACCTCTGGTAACTCTTTATTTACCCCGGCACCAGGTTTTAATGGCCCCTCACTTAATTGAATGGCGCCGACACTTTTTAAGCGACCGAGACAGGCATCTACACCGATCATAAAAGGATTGATATGTTTAGCGGCAATTTGACTGAGCTTCTCTTCCAGGTTTACTGCGTGGATCGGATCATCTAACGTTCCATATACATGAAATGGTTTGATATCTTGTTCTTCTATTAAGGTTCCAACTAATGGGCCTAATGAATCCCCTGTTGAACGGTCTGTGCCAATACATACGAAGACAATGGGTCTTGTACGATAGTAAGTGGGAAGCATCGACGACAATTGAACGGAAAGATCCTGTGCCGCACGCTCTTCCTGATGAAGGACTCTAAAGGGTTCAGGTCTTCGTTCAAATAGTCCTTTTTTAAGATTCATCGCTTCCACTCCTTTGGATGTGTTTAAGGGGAATTTTATAGGGATCATACTTTGTCGGACTTGACTACCATAATCATATTTTCTAAGTATTATCAGTATACGGACGATTTCTTTTTTTCATACATAATATGGTTGGATTTTTCATAAAATAAAAATTTTCTTAAACTTATAGTAATATGAGGTTATATCTACACAAGGAGAGGGAAAGTTGATAAAATAAGGAATACTTCTTATTGAACGATAAGTGGAGGTTCGGTATATGAAAGAGAAAGCTTCTAATGCTGGTGTCGCTGATGCCGTGGAAAAACTAAAAGATAGCGAAGCTGTAGATAAACTTATTGATAATGATTTATGGATTGCCCTGGGTTCAGGTGCTTTGAAAATTGTGGCGATTATGGTGATTACCTATATTGCTTTAAGGTTGGGAAGGTCAGCGATTCGAAACGTGTTTAAGGTTCGGTCACGTTCACCCCTTAAGTTCACCGAACGCCGTGAAGCCACTCTTTTGAAGCTACTGGAGAATGTATTGACCTATGTGATTTATTTCATCAGTTTGATGACGATCTTGTCGACTCTTGAAATTGACGTGAAAGGACTCATCGCTGGTGCCGGAATCGTCGGTCTTGCCGTTGGTTTTGGAGCGCAAAATCTGGTTCGTGATATCATCACCGGTTTCTTTATTATTTTCGAAGACCAGTTTTCAGTCGGTGACTATGTTCGAATTGGTTCTGCTGAAGGTACCGTTGAAGAAATCGGCCTTCGTACCACAAAGATCAAAAGCTGGACCGGGGAATTACATATTTTCCCCAATGGTAATATTACGGAAGTAACGAACTTCTCCATTCACAACAGCATTGCGGTCGTAGATGTCAGTATTGCTTATGAAGAAAATATAGAAGAAGCAGAGAAAGTGATGCAGGAGCTTCTCCTTGCTTTACCGCAAAAATATGAAGATCTGGTGAATCCACCTGAACTGTTGGGTGTTCAAACCTTGGGAGCATCAGATGTGGTCATACGAATCGTGGCTGAAACGGTTCCGATGAGACATTGGTATATGGCAAGAATGATACGTAAAGAGGTTAAACTATGCCTGGATGAGCATGGTATTGAAATTCCGTTCCCTCGTATGGTGATGTATTCACGTCAGGATCAGGAAGATATCCAACCCCGTGAAGAAAAACAAAGAAAACTTGAAAGCGAATAAGGAGGAAAAATCCAGTGGAGCCCAAGACATTCACTTTAAATGATATTGTAGAAATGAAAAAGCCGCATCCATGTGGTACAAACCGCTGGAAAGTGATCCGTATGGGAATGGATATTCGCATCAAATGTGTAGGATGCGGCCACAGTGTCATGATTCCCAGAAAAGATTTTGCGAAAAAAATGAAAAAAGTCATCAGTAGCGGCGTAGAAGAATAAGTATTCTTTTTTTACCCATATTTCTTTTGACCTAATCCATCCTATGGTTATTTTGCCAAGGTTAAGAGCATTCAGTCGGTTTCAGTCGATTGAATGCTCTTTTTAGCAAGCCATGCCTAAAGAAAAAATATCCTCACTTCCCTTAACGATGCCTGAAGCTTCACTTGTCTTTTCCCTCTATTATCTCTATAATTGTGAAAGGTTCGACCGTTTACTTATTTTCGATCTTACAGGATTTTTAATAGATAAGAATATAGATGAGGAGTGACCATAATGGCTTTAACAGCTGGTATTGTTGGATTACCTAACGTAGGGAAGTCCACTCTATTTAACGCAATTACAAAAGCAGGTGCAGAATCTGCCAACTATCCTTTCTGTACAATTGATCCGAACGTAGGAATTGTAGAAGTTCCCGATCACCGTTTAGATAAATTAACAGAGCTTGTAGAACCGAAGAAGACGGTTCCCACTGCCTTTGAATTCACGGATATCGCCGGGATTGTAAAAGGAGCGAGTAAAGGAGAAGGATTAGGGAATAAATTCTTATCTCACATTCGCCAAGTGGATGCAATCTGTCAGGTTGTCCGTTGTTTCGCGGATGATAATATCACACACGTTTCAGGTAAAGTAGATCCGATTGCGGATATTGAAGTCATCAACCTGGAATTGATCTTAGCTGACCTTGAGACAGTGGATAAGCGTCTTGCCAGAGTTCAGAAAATGGCCAAGCAAAAAGATAAAGAAGCGGTATTTGAACATGATATCCTTGTGAAAATCAAAGAAGCTCTTGAAGCAGAGCAGCCGGCACGTACGGTTGAGTTCTCTGATGAACAAATGAAGCTTGTGAAACAGCTTCACCTTCTGACTTCAAAGCCTGTATTATATGTAGCAAACGTAAGTGAAGATGAAATTGCCGATTCTTCTGACAACGAATATGTTCAGAAAGTACGTGAATTTGCTAAAGAAGACAATGCAGAAGTGATTGTTGTCTGTGCGAAAATCGAATCTGAAATTGCTGAGCTTGATGATGAAGAAAAAGCGATGTTCTTGGAAGAGCTAGGGATTGAAGAGTCCGGTTTAGATCAGCTGATTCGCGCTACCTATACTTTATTAGGACTGGCTACGTACTTCACAGCCGGCGTTCAAGAGGTCCGCGCCTGGACGTTCCGTGAAGGGATGAAAGCTCCACAATGTGCCGGAGTCATCCATACTGACTTCGAAAGAGGCTTCATCCGTGCCGAAACGGTTTCCTATGACGATCTGGTCACAGCAGGAACAATGGGAGCAGCCCGCGAAGCCGGAAAAGTACGTTTGGAAGGTAAAGAATACCTCGTAAAAGACGGAGACATCATTCACTTCCGTTTTAATGTGTAGGTTTTGAGAAAAAACTAGGTGAGACTATGTTTTTTCTTTAAAATTTTTATCAGAACTGAATTCTCTAAGAGTTGATTGGAGCGAAAGGCACTCGACTCCTGCGGGAATAGTGGGACAGGTGAGACCCCACAGGCGCTTGCGCCGAGGAGGATCACCGCCCACCCCGCGGAAAGCGAGTGCCTGGAGCGGAAATCAACCACTGCAGACTAGTACAAGATATGAAAGACTAGAGTTTCGATTCTAGTCTTTTTTTTACGTCATATTGCAATAATAGATAACCTATGCTATAATTTTATTTCGTGAGTAATGAACGCATTGCTCCTTGTTCTTTCACAAAGAAAGGACCGCATAGACCACGAGGAGGTGACATTCAGATGAGAAAGTACGAAGTTATGTACATTGTCCGCCCAAACATTGACGACGAGTCAAAGAAAGCAGTAGTTGAGCGTTTCGATAACGTTTTAACAACTAACGGCGCGGAAATCATCGAGTCAAAAGATTGGGGTAAACGTCGTTTAGCGTATGAAATCAACGATTTTCGCGATGGTTTCTATCAACTAGTTAAGATGAGCGCTACTTCTGATGCAGTTAACGAATTCGATCGTTTAGCTAAAATCAGCGATGATATTATCCGTCATATCGTTGTTAAAGAAGAAGAATAATCCGTACGTTTTTTAAGATATACACTTCTATCATCTGTTTCACATGAAACAGTAAATTAGAAGGAAGGGGTTGATTCTGATGATGAACCGAGTTGTATTAGTAGGGCGTTTAACCAAAGACCCTGAATTAAAATATACTCCAAGTGGAGTGGCTGTTGCTTCGTTTACACTGGCTGTCAATCGTAGTTTTACGAATCAATCAGGAGAACGGGAAGCAGATTTTATTAACTGCGTTGTATGGCGTCGCCCTGCAGAGAATGTAGCAAACTTTCTTAAAAAAGGCAGCTTAGCTGGCGTTGACGGTCGTATTCAAACACGTAATTTCGAAGGACAAGATGGGCGCCGGGTGTTTATGACGGAAGTTGTAGCAGAAAGCGTTCAGTTCTTAGAGCCGCGTAGTGCGAATCAAGGCGATCGTGGAGGAAGTCCGGGCTATTCGGGTGGAGGTCAACGCGACCAAGGAAGTCCGTATAGTCAGAATCAGAATCAACAACGCAATAACAATAATAACAACAACTATACACGTGTAGATGAAGATCCATTTGCAAATGATGGTCAGCCGATCGACATTTCCGATGATGATCTGCCATTCTAAACGAACGATAATGAATCTAAACAAGATAGGAGGCGAAACAAATGGCAGGAGGACGTAGAGGTGGACGTAGACGTCGTAAGGTGTGCTACTTCACAGCAAACGGAATTACACATATCGATTTCAAAGATGTAGATCTTCTTAAGAAATTCGTATCTGAACGTGGAAAAATTCTTCCACGTCGTGTAACTGGAACTAACGCTAAGTACCAACGTAAGTTGACTCGTGCGATCAAACGCGCTCGTACAATGGCATTACTTCCATACGTTACTGGTGAATAATATCATCGACTAAAAAAGCAGCAGAGACTTGTCTCTGCTGCTTTTCTTATGCCATTTTTTAATTGGTGAGTATGAAATCTCTTCCTCCTCTGCAAAGCACCCTTCGATTATCCTATCCAGCATCACTTTGTTCTTGTAAATTCCCATATACCTATAAAGAAATGGCGAAAAATGTCGATGAATAAGTGTATATATAGATAGTTTTGGGTAGTAAGAGGGGGAATTAATGTGAAAAAGAAGAACACAAGGAAACAGGTGGAACGAAAGAAGGGTTTTCTTCTATCATCCATTAGAATGAAGCTTATTGTAATCATATCCATTTTATTTATGGTATCGTTAGCCGTTATCATTGCGATTACAAGCTTACAGACGAGAATGAAAACAGAGAAAGAGGTCATTGATCAAACTCAAGGGATCGTAGGAGAACTAAATAATTCAGTGCAACTCTTTCTTGGGCAATACGAAAAAAGTATTGATCAATATTCAATCTCGAACTCGTTAAAAGATTATGCAAATGCACAGTTGCAAACAGAATCTGGTGGCGAAAATACAGAGCTGTTTGCCAATATTCAATCTGATTTTGATAATTACTTAAGTCTTTATCAGGAAGCCACTTCTATTTACTTCGCATCACCAAATAAGAAATTAAAAATCGTTCCATCCGTCTCTCTGCCTAGTGACTTTGATCCGACAAGCAGGGATTGGTATAAAAGCGCTGAGGAATTAAGGACTGGCGTGGTTTGGAGCGATCCGTACGTAGATACTGCAACGGAAGAATATATCATTACAGCCTCCAGAGCGATTGTTTCAGATAATAAAGTAGTAGGCGTTCTCGGTGTCGATATTAACTTGACGAAACTTACTGACCGAGTCTCTGAAATGGACATTGGATATAATGGCTATCCGTTCTTAATCGGGCTGGATGGTACAGCCATCGTCCACCCGACTAAGCGAGGTGAAGATCTCTCCACTCTACCTTTCATCAGCAAAATGCTCGGTTCTGATAAAGATTCCGACACGATCCGGTATGAACTGGACGGAGATGAAAAAGTGTTAGTGTATAGTACGGTACCTAAGACGAATTGGAAAGTGGGATCTGCTTACAGTATGAAGGATCTGATTCAGTCATCGAAAGAAATTGAACGGTTACTGATCGTGACAGCACTCATCACCCTAGCTGTCATGTTGGTGTTAGTTGTGTTCATTTCTAATAAAATCACTAAACCAATTAAACAGCTTCAAAAAACGGTAACTGAGGTCTCTACTGGAGATTTATCCATTCAGTCTGAAATTAATTCAAAAGATGAGACAGGATTACTAGCGTCCGATTTAAACAAAATGATCGTAAATATGAAAGATACGATACAAGTCGTCCAAGAATCGATCTATAATGTGAGGGAATCGGCTGAAGGATTAAGTGCGGTTTCTGAGGAGACAAATGCCTCAAGTGAAGAGATGGCAAAGGCTGTTTCCGAAATTGCGACAGGGGCTTCTCAATCAGCAGCCGACTCTGATCGGGCTCATCATCAAACAGAGCAATTAGGAACTAGAATTAATGGAGTCTATGAAAAGTCGAAAGCTATGTCTGAGATGGCTGGACAAGCAGATGTCATAAACCAGTCCGGGTTCAAACAGGTAAAAGAATTAGAAAATGCCTACCATTCTTCCAGTGAATACATCTCCTCCATGGAGAAAGTCATCTTTAGTCTGGAAGCAAAGGTGAAGACGATTGAATCGGTCATGGGCACAATAACGGATATTTCTTCTCAAACGAACCTTCTTGCTTTAAATGCGAGCATTGAGGCGGCTAGAGCAGGTGAACACGGAAAAGGCTTTGCTGTCGTGGCGGAAGAAGTACGAAAGCTTGCCGATCAGTCAGTAAAGGCAACCGAAGAAGTAAAACGCACCATTATAGAAATTCAACAAGGCTCTCATCAAGCAGTTGACGAAATGGTGAAAACGAAAGAAACCTTTGAGGTGCAAAATGAAGTGATCCAAAGAACCAATCACGTTTTTGACCAAACCTCACAGTTAATGAAATCCATGCAGGATGAAATAGAAAGAATGTATGAGGAAGTTGGTCAAATCAATCTTGAAAAAGATGAAGTGGTCAACGTGATCCAAATGATGGCCGCTACAGCAGAACAAACGGCTGCATCCTGCGAGGAAATGAGTGCCTCTACAGAAGAACAAGTAAGGGCCGTCCAATCGGTTACAGAAGCAGCTGAACGCTTAACAGACTTAAGCCAAGAGCTTCAGTCTTCAATCGAACGTTTTAAAATATCATAATTTTCATCAGAGGGTGGTCCTGATACATTGCCATTCTTTATCTATTGCGTATACTCCTTTTTAAAGTGAGTGCATACTAGAGTAGATGAAGAAGAGATGCATGTTGAAGGGACTCCCTCTTTTTATGTGAAAATGAAGTAATATGAACAATAATAGTTATTGATATTCACAATTGGGCACAAGTTTAGTGGAAAGTAGCACAAGTTTTGGTGAAAGTGGTACAACAAACGCGAAAAGTGGCACAAGTTTGGTCAATAGTGGCACAACAAAGTTAAATGGCGGACATTAAAGTATGTTTGTCGGGGCTTCCCAATCCGCCTCTGCCTTTGGTTTCATCCAGCTCCGGCGGCTAGAGGCTCGAGGTCATAAGCTAAACCTACCAAAAAGGCAAAGAGCGCCTTTCCGGTAGGTTCATCTTATGCTTGTCGCCTCTGAACGAGCCGCCTCCGCTTTTGGTTTCATCCAGCTCCGGCGGCTAGAGTCTCGAGGTCATAAGCTAAACCTACCAAAAAGGAAAGAACGCCTTTCCGGTAGGTTCATCTTATGCTTGTCGCCTCTGACCAAGCCGCCTCCGCTTTTGGTTTCATCCAGCTCCGGCGGCTAGAGGCTCGAGGTCATAAGCTAAACCTACCAAAAAGGCAAAGGGCACCTTTCCGGTAGGTTCATCTTATGCTTGTCGCCTCTGAACGAGCCGCCTCCGCTTTTGGTTTCATCCAGCTCCGGCGGCTAGAGGCTCGAGGTCATAAGCTAAACCTACCAAAAAGGAAAGAACGCCTTTCCGGTAGGTTCATCTTATGCTTGTCGCCTCTGACCAAGCCGCCTCCGCTTTTGGTTTGAGTACTTAAGATGAAATCTATCTTCAAAATTGATATGATAGTGCTATTGTATGTTTTTGAATTTATCGTAAGGAGCGTTTCAATTGAAAAATCCCCGTGTGTTAACGGAAGGTGCGCTTATGCTCGCCATCTTTACTGTTTTACTGTTGTTGGCTTTATATGTTCCACTTATTGGGACTCTTACATTTTTCGTATTGCCCCTCCCTCTTATTCTGTTTAGTTCTAAGTATTCGTTACTGAATTCTTTTTACGTATTGATCGGATCGTTAGGATTATCCTTCTTGTTTGGAGGGCTCATTGCGTTGCCTGTTGCCTTCATGGTAGCGACGACAGGGGTCGTGATTGGGTGGTGTGTGAAAGCGAAAGTAGATAAAATGAGGCTATTTATGGCGTCAAGTCTCACACTTGTCATCAATATTGTAATTGGTTTTGTTTTTTCTATTCTACTCTTCGATGTTAATATTATAGAAGATAGCTTAGCTGAATCGAAGGCCGCTTATTATTCTTTATATGAGAAGCTTGGTCAGGAACCGGACAAGAGACTGGTGGAAAGTCTGGAGAGCTCCATTGATCTTATACAGACCTTGATGCCTACATTGTTCCTGGGAATTGCTGTCGTAATGGCTCTATTGTTTATGCTGATCAACTTTCCTATTATGAAGCGTTTAGGGAGAGATGTACCCGTATTTAAACCATTTAGAGAATGGAAGCTTCCTAAGAGTATCCTTTGGTATTATTTACTTACCTTAGTCCTTTCCATGATTCTGCAGCCGGAGAAAGGAACGTATGCCTATACGGCTCTTCTTAATGTGCTGTATGTATTGCAAACTTTGATGGCGGTACAAGGCTTGTCATTCCTCTATTTCTTCGCTCATATAAAAGGATGGTCAAAAGGAATTTTGGTATTAATTACAATCATTTCGATTCCTCTTCTTTATCTCGTGCGAATTTTAGGTATAATTGACTTAGGATTTGATCTAAGACAACGCCTACAACGCAAGTCATAGAAATTTAAGGTCCAGGAGCTGAAATCATGCCATCTTATTTTAATAAGCGAATGATCCGCTACCCATTGTACGGTCTTGCTATATTAACAGCTCTATTGTTAGTATCGGTTTCCTTTTACCAATGGATCATTTCGTTAATAGGGTTGATTGTCTTTGGAATCGTGTATTTTCTCGCTTTCTATTTTGAGAGAAGATCGCACGAAGAAACAGAGGAGTATATCTCTACTTTATCCTATCGTGTAAAACGTGTAGGGGAAGAGGCGTTAATGGAGATGCCCATTGGGATCATGCTGATCAATGATGAATATTACATAGAATGGACAAATCCTTTTCTGGCCTCTTGTTTCAATGAAGACACAGTCGTTGGAAGATCCTTATACGATGTGGCAGAATCTCTTGTTCCATTAATCAAGCAGGAAGTAGATTCAGAAATTGTGACGATTAATGAGAGAAAGTATCATGTCATATTGAAGCTCAAAGAAAAACTTCTCTATTTCTTTGATGTCACGGAACAAAAAGAAATAGAAAAGCAATATCATGATGAACGCACGAATATTGGAATCATCTTTCTAGATAATTATGATGAATTAACGCAAGGGATGGACGACCAAACCAGAAGCAGCTTAAATAGTTTAGTGACGTCCATTCTGAATAAGTGGGCAAAAGAATATGGCGTGTTTTTGAAGAGGGTCTCTTCTGAGAGGTTCATAGCCGTCATTAATGAGAAGATCCTTCAAGTATTGGAGAAGGAAAAGTTCGGTATATTGGATGATGTCCGGGATACCACTTCCAAGCAAAATGTTCCCCTGACCTTAAGTATTGGAGTAGGAACTGGGGTATCTTCCCTGCCTGAACTGGGTACCCTGGCTCAATCAAGCCTGGATCTCGCCTTAGGTCGTGGTGGAGATCAGGTGGCCATTAAGCAAACCAATGGAAAGGTTAAATTCTACGGTGGAAAAACCAATCCAATGGAAAAGCGTACCCGGGTACGTGCCAGAGTCATTTCCCATGCTTTAAAGGAAATCATGATCGAAAGTGACAAGGTCATCATTATGGGACATAAACATCCCGACATGGATGCCATTGGAGCCGCCATCGGCATTCGAAAAGTGGCTCAAATGAATCAGCGTGAAGGATACGTTGTCTTAAATTTTAATGAAATCGATAATGGTGTGAAACGATTGATGAAGGAGATTAAAGTAAATTCCGATCTTCATTCCCGATTCATCACCCCCGAGGAAGCACTCGAAATGGCGACAGAGGATACGCTGCTCGTGGTCGTCGATACCCACAAGCCTTCCCTGGTCATTGAAGAAAGGCTTTTAAATAAAATGGATAAAGTCGTGGTGATCGATCATCATCGACGCGGAGAAGACTTTATTAAAAACCCATTACTTGTTTATATGGAGCCATATGCTTCTTCAACAGCTGAACTTGTGACGGAACTATTGGAGTATCAGCCTAAACATGAAAAAATCACCATGCTGGAAGCCACTTCCCTGCTGGCAGGAATCATTGTGGATACGAAGAGCTTTACACTTCGAACGGGATCAAGAACCTTTGATGCTGCTTCCTATTTAAGGGCACAAGGGGCAGATACCGTATTAGTCCAAAAGTTCCTGAAAGAGGATGTCGCTACCTATATAAAACGTTCGAGGTTAATTGAATCGGTTAAATTTTTCCGTGAAGGCGTTGCGATTGCGAAAGCAGAGAATGATGTCATTTATGATCCTGTTCTTATTGCACAGGCAGCGGATACGTTATTGACCATGGATGAAGTGATTGCTTCCTTCGTCATCTCTAAGCGGGATCCGGAAACAATCGGGATCAGTGCCCGTTCTTTAGGTGACGTGAACGTACAAATCATTATGGAAAACTTAAACGGTGGAGGTCATTTAACCAACGCCGCTACTCAAATAAAGCAAGTATCTGTATTGGAAGCTGAAGAACAGCTGAAGGAAGCACTAAATGATTATTTTGAAGGGAGAAAAGAGACATGAAAGTAATTTTCTTAAAAGACGTTAAAGGTAAAGGGAAAAAAGGAGAAGTAAAAAACGTAGCAGATGGCTATGCACATAACTTCTTATTAAAAAAGGGCTTGGCTGTTGAAGCAACAAATGCAAACATGGGTCAGCTTGAGGGTCAAAAGAAGAAAGAAGAGCAACTGGCTCAGGAAGAATTGGAAGAAGCAAAAAGATTAAAAGCGACTTTAGAAGAAATCACGGTTGAAATGAAAGCAAAATCTGGTGAAGGCGGTCGTTTATTCGGTTCCATCACAAGCAAGCAAATTGCTGATGCCCTAAAAAAGGCACATGATCTAAAAATAGATAAACGTAAAATTGAAATGAACGATGCCATTCGTGCCCTTGGCTATACGAATGTCCCTGTGAAGCTTCATACGGACGTTTCAGCAACCTTAAAGGTACATGTAACAGAAGAATAAGGTTTTTTCAGAGAAAATATACGAAATTTGGTAACTTCATTTTGAGAAAAACATGTTAAAATGAATATAGCTTGATAAAAAATGTGATCTGGATACTATCCCGATCACATTTTTTCGGTAGGACTAAATTCTTATTTTTATATAGATTAAGGTGTTAACTTTGACGCAGGCAGCAGATGCCTATAGACGTGGCGAAGCCCCTTCGCAGTTTGAATTGGAGGTTATGCATAGATGAATGAAGTGTTCCAGGAACGGATTCCGCCTCAGAATATTGAGGCAGAACAAGCGGTATTAGGTGCTATTTTCTTAGAGCCTAGCGCGTTAACGACCACCTCAGAAATATTGATTCCAGAGGATTTTTATCGTCATTCTCATCAAAAAATATACAATGTCATGCTGAATTTGGGTGACGGGGGAAAAGCCGTCGACTTAATTACGGTGACAGAAGAGCTGGCAGCAGCGAAAGAGCTTGAAGATGTTGGCGGGGTCGCGTATTTAAGTGAGCTTGCAGCCTCAGTTCCGACGGCTGCGAATATTGAATATTACGCAAAGATTGTGGAAGAAAAATCATTACTGAGACGATTGATCCGCACAGCGACCGATATTGCTTCTGACGGCTATGCCCGCGAGGATGAAGTCGACAGCCTTCTGAGTGAAGCAGAAAAAAACATCATGGAAGTGGCACAGCGTAAAAATGCCGGTGCCTTCCATAATATTAAAGATGTCCTTGTCAGAACCTATGACAACATCGAAACCTTAACGAATCGTAAGGGTGACGTAACAGGGATTTCAACGGGGTTTGCAGACCTTGACCATATGACGGCTGGATTCCAGCGAAATGACTTGATTATTGTGGGAGCCCGTCCTTCCATGGGTAAAACAGCCTTCGCCCTGAATATCGCTCAAAACGTAGCCGTTAAAGCGAAAGAAAACGTCGCGATCTTCTCCCTGGAGATGGGAGCTGAGCAGCTCGTTATGCGTATGCTGTGTGCAGAAGGCAATATTAATGCCCAAAACCTTCGAACAGGTGATTTAACCGACGAAGACTGGAGAAAGCTTACGATGGCAATGGGAAGCCTCTCGAATGCCGGGATTTATATCGATGATACTCCCGGTATTAAAGTGGGGGAAATTCGTTCGAAATGCCGGCGTCTCGCTCAAGAGCACGGACTTGGAATGATCCTCATTGACTACTTGCAGCTGATTCAGGGGAGTGGGCGTTCAGGAGAAAACCGGCAGCAGGAGGTTTCTGAAATCTCCCGTTCTCTTAAAGGACTGGCCCGTGAGCTTCAAGTACCGGTCATCGCTTTATCCCAGCTCTCCCGTGGTGTGGAGCAGCGTCAAGATAAGCGTCCGATGATGTCTGATATTCGTGAATCAGGAAGTATCGAGCAGGATGCGGATATCGTAGCCTTCTTATACCGTGAAGATTACTATGACAAAGAAGCGGAAAACAAAAATATTATCGAAATCATCATTGCCAAGCAACGTAACGGCCCGGTTGGAAATGTGTCGCTTGCGTTTGTGAAGGAATACAATAAATTCGTGAATTTGGAGCGGCGATTTGACGACGCTCCGGCTTAATAGAAAAAAATCCAAGCCCTGCTAGTGCAGATGCTTGGATTTTTTTCTTTATAGAATGGTTGCATGCTGATGGGCATGAAGTCTTGTGAAGATACCGTCCTCTCTTGAGAGCAGTTCTTCATGTGTACCATCTTCAGCAATTCCGTTTTCGGTGACGACCAGAATGCGGTCAGCCTTGCGAATCGTTGCCAATCGATGGGCGATGACTAGGGTGGTCCGGTCTTTTGCCAGTTCATTTAAAGCTTCTTGGATAATCGCTTCCGTTTCCGTATCCAGGGCGGAAGTGGCTTCATCCAGAATCAAGATTCGAGGATTCTTCAGGAACATGCGGGCGATGGATAAGCGCTGCTTTTGACCACCGGACAGCTTCAGTCCTCTTTCCCCGATTTGGGTATCATATCCGTCTGGAAGGGATGCTATGAGATCGGTCAGATGAGCACGTCTCGTTGCTTCTTCAATTTCTTCCTGCGTAGCATCAAGTTTTCCATAGGCGATATTTTCCCGAAGAGTCCCGGTGAATAAGAATACATCCTGCTGAACGATGCCAATTTGAGCACGCAAGGATTCCTTTGTCATCTCTCGAATATCGATGCCATCAATGGTGATGGCTCCTTCTTCTATATCATAGAAGCGTGGGATCAATGAACAGATCGTTGTTTTCCCTGCACCTGAAGGTCCGACAAACGCCACAGTCTGCCCTGATTGAATGGTAAAGGATAAATCCCGTAGAATAGGACGGTTTGACTCATAACCAAACGTAACGTCGTCAAAAGCAATATCTCCACGTAAAGTGGGAACTTCTATGGCATGCGGACGGTTTTCAATATCAGGTTCCACATCCATGAGCTCGGTGAACCGTTTAAAACCGGCCATTCCTTTCGGATATAACTCAAGGAGGGCTGATATCTTGTCGATCGGTTTAAACAGGACATTGATATAAAGAATAAAGGCAACGAGTTCCCCATAAGAGAGCACCCGGGAAAAGCTTAACCAGGCTCCGTATACTAGAATGATCAAGGTCATCAATCGAGTCGTAATGTAGATACCGGATAAATTCACGCTCATCACGTTATAGGCTTTCAGTTTGGATTTGCGGAAGAATTGATTATTTTCATTAAATCGTTCCATTTCATATGATTCATTCGTAAAAGACTGAACCACTCTCGCCCCAGAAACACTATCTTCAACGCGGCTGTTTACATCGGCGATATTTCCGTACATTTTCGTCCAGGCTGCATTCATTTTAATATTCGAATATGAAATAAGCCAAACAAGAAAAGGAACAATAATAATAGCGACCAGAGCAAGCTCCATATTAATCGTGAGCATGATCCAAAACGCCCCTATAAAGGTCATAACCGCGATAAACAAGTCTTCGGGTCCATGATGGGCGAGCTCCCCTATGTCCATCAGATCGTTTGTCACACGACTCATAATATGACCCGTTTTCGTATTATCAAAGAAGCGGAAGGACTGTCTTTGAACATGGTGAAACAATTCCCGTCGCATATCCGTTTCGATATTGATCCCGAGCTTATGCCCCCAATAGTTCACGACAAACTGCATACTGGAACTGAGTAGGTACAGAACAAGAAGGCCGGCAGAAACGGCCAATATGGTACTCCAGTTTCCCTCAGGTAAAAGGGAGTCGATAAACCATGATACCGCCATGGGAAACCCTAATTCTAAAAGTCCGACTAACACGGCACAGGCAAAATCAATGTAAAAAAGCCGTCGATGAGGCCGGTAATAGCTGAAAAAACGTTTAATCATCACATCGTCACCTCGGTATTCAATTGTATGTAAAATTCAAAATGCTTATTTAAGATTAGCAAAAGTTTCTAAATTGCGCTATCATAACCTGACGATATTACTTTTAGACACCTTCTTAAAGTTTCTTTTTTCGGAAGCTTTTCGCGAAGTTTGTTGTGTTTTAACATAAGATCTGCCAGTGGCTCTCTCATCAGAGTGTGTGCTTAGATGGTGAGGGGAACCGCATCGCTTGCAGCTAGCGTTCGGCCGATCCTCCTCAGCTTAGCCCGAACTTCCGCAGGAATCTACGCAGTTCCTCTCATCATCTTAAGGAATTTTTTGTGACAGAGATTTCTAAAGAAAAAACTGAATTTCTTGTAACCAAGTGTAAATTGCACTATTCTCTTTATAAAAAGGCTATTTTCTAGAAGATTGTTGATTATATTTAGATTTCATAGAAGATTCATGCTTGGAAACTTGATTGGAGCGGAAGGTGCTCGACTCCTGCGGGAGATAGAGGAAAGCGAGCATCCTGTAGCGGAAATCAACTATTACTCTCTTCTTAAAGTTTGTGAACCAGTATTAATGATAGAAGCTAATTTATTTGTCTCAAAATTCTTAATCTAGATGAATTTCGGGACAAAAGCCCGAAATTATACGAACATAAATATAATTACCTATATAAACGTTCGTGTTTTCATTGACTTTCCTTTTTAGTGTTGATAAAATGAGTTTGTTTGATAAAAGAGGGAATACTAATTCCCGTCGGAGGTGCTTAATATGTCTTCAGTAGTAGTAGTAGGTACGCAATGGGGAGACGAAGGAAAAGGAAAGATCACTGACTTCCTTTCTGAACATGCAGAAGTTATCGCGCGTTACCAAGGTGGGAATAACGCGGGTCATACCATTAAGTTTGACGGAGAAACATATAAATTACACTTAATTCCATCAGGTATTTTCTATAACGAAAAAACATCCGTTATCGGAAATGGGATGGTTGTCGATCCTAAAGCTCTTGTGAAAGAGTTAAAGTATCTTCACGATCGCGATGTGAAAACAGACAACCTGCGAATCAGCAACCGTGCACATGTGATTCTTCCATATCACTTAAAGCTTGATGAAATTGATGAAGAACGCAAAGGTGCCAATAAAATTGGTACAACGAAAAAAGGAATCGGTCCTGCTTATATGGATAAAGCAGCACGTGTCGGAATCCGTATCGCAGATCTTCTGGATCGTCAATCTTTTGAAGAAAAGCTTGCTCGTAACCTGGAAGAGAAAAACCGCCTTTTTGAAAAATTCTATGAAACAGATGGCTTCAATATTGAAGATATCCTGGATGAGTACTATGAGTACGGTCAACAAATTAAGCACTACGTTGTGGACACATCCGTTGTATTAAACGATGCGATTGATAACGGCCGCCGCGTTTTATTTGAAGGAGCTCAAGGGGTAATGCTTGATATCGATCAAGGTACATATCCATTTGTTACTTCTTCTAACCCGGTAGCTGGTGGAGTAACAATCGGTTCTGGAGTAGGCCCGACAAAAATCAACCACGTAGTTGGAGTATCAAAAGCATACACAACCCGCGTTGGGGACGGACCTTTCCCGACTGAACTGACGAACGAAATCGGAGACAGAATCCGTGAAGTAGGCCGTGAGTACGGAACTACGACCGGCCGCCCTCGTCGTGTCGGCTGGTTCGACAGCGTGGTGGTACGTCATGCCCGTCGTGTTAGTGGCTTAACGGATCTTTCATTGAACTCGATCGATGTATTAACTGGAATCGAAAACTTGAAAATCTGTGTAGCATACAAATACAAAGGTGAAGTCATGGAAGAATTCCCTGCTAACCTGAACATTCTAGCTGAATGTGAACCAGTCTATGAAGAGCTTCCAGGCTGGACAGAAGATATTACAGGATGTAAAACGTTAACGGACCTGCCAGAAAACGCCCGTCACTACTTAGAGCGCGTATCTCAATTAACTGGTATTCCTCTTTCCATCTTCTCAGTTGGCCCGGACCGCTCTCAAACAAATGTGGTGCGAAGCGTGTGGAGCCCGAATTAATTCAAAAAAAACTCTCAGCCTCCTTTTTAGGCTGAGAGTTTTTTATGAGTTTAATTGTTCGTACACCCTGTCATGACAAACGACATAGAGAATATCATCCGCATGCAGCTCCCGGTTCATGGCATCGGTGAAATCCATATTATCATTCACAGCGAGCAGAATAGCTCCCTTCTCCAGCAGCTCCTCAGAAGCCTGCTTAATGGTCTTCCAATTCTCTTTTACTTTGAATTCGTGAATATTATTGCCGTATCGTTTACTGAGTAACTGTCTGAATAAATTAGTCGTTCCAGGATGAAGGGTCGCTTTTGCCATCAATAGGGAAACAGAATCATTCGATAAAATAAAATCCTCAACAGCAATATGCTGGAATTTTGGAATATGACGATCTTCAGACACTTCCACGATCGTATGGACTCCTTTCCCATGCGTCTTCGATAATCCCTCAACGGCAGACGCAATTAATAAGGTTTTCCCATCAACAAGGGACGGATCTTCAATCTTTGAATCGGAGAAAATCGCCACTCGTTTCGCCTCAAAGATATTGGCCTTCAGTAATACATTTTCATCAGAAGGATCCCCTTGGATGAAATGAATCTGCTCATGCTCAATGGGTGTGATGGGAAGCATGTCAATGAGCACGATTTCAGCGTCTGGCACATGAGCAAGAATTTCTTCAACGGCTCTCTCCGTTTTCTTCGACCAATTGATATAGATATAATGATCCTCATATGTATACACTAACTTTCCCTCCCTCTTGAATTTCTGAAATGTGGTAATGGAATCAACGGTTTTACTGATTAAAACCCCGATAATACCGATCCCAAAGATGAATAGGAAGATTCCCAATAACCTTCCTCCCACCGAAACGGGAAAATAATCCCCGTATCCAACAGTGGTCAATGTCGTCATCGTCCACCAAAACCCATCAAAAAGCGTTGGAAATGTCTCAGGCTCCAAAAAATGGCTGCCAAAGGTTCCAAACAGGATAATAATCAGGGATAATAGAAGAATGAAACCGAAGTCCATCTTCGTAATCTGTTTCCAAAGCCTTTGGAATATAATCATACATACCCTCCTTACGAAAAAATCATAGTTCAATAATACCAATGAATCCCTGAGGAATGAAACCTTTTACTCATTGGTTCGTATATTTAAAGAAATCATATCCTTCAAAACAGGAGGCTGGAGTGAAAAAATGAAACATCCTGTACTGGAATACCGTTTACGAAAAGGCAACGAAACGTATGAAGCGATCTATCATTACCCTGATATCGAATTAGAACAAATTCTGGCAAGAAGGGAATGCGAATTTTTTGTGAAAGAAGGTGTGACGTATCGTCAGCTTTCTTCAGCGATTGAAGGGAATCGATTTATACTATATGTAGAATTATATGAAGAAGAACCTGTTACGGATCCCCTGTTTCCACCTGAAGGATTGAGACTGGAGATTCGTGAACTGAATCCACGAAACAACCACCCTATCTTAAAAATAGAACACCATGATTATCATCTCGATATTCTAAGCGTCATCGGTTCTGTTTATTATTATATTGATGGGGTGGAATGGGAACGTGATTCTGCTGAAATCGATGAGGATCGCTATGTGTATATATTATATGTAAAAGCAACGGGCTATAAGCTAGAGGAGGAAAGCCAATGAACAAAACGAAGAAAATGATGGCCGGGGTAGTCGCATCCGTTATGGCGATATCGGTAACCGGCTGTGGAAATCAGGAGCTTCCACCTGAACCGACAGATGTTGACTGTGACGACTGGGATTGGGATGACGAAAGCGGCACCTATTATTGTGATGACGACCGTTCCCCTCACTTCGGCTACTTTTGGTTTGCAGGTAGAATGTTCAAAAATAAATCCAGTCTAAAAAATTATTCAAGCTATAAATCGTACTCTAAGAGTTACAAATCAGGAATCGGAAGTGGCTCCAAAGGCGGATTCGGAGGATAATATGATAGCCTCTCACCGTGAAAAAAGAAACTCTTTCTATCAGCGCATTCCAGAATATTGGCATGATTTGTATGACATGGAGTACTCGTTATTGGATATTAAAATAGAATCACGTGACACGATTTCAGCGATTCATGAAGCATCCCGAAGAGTGTACACTATTTACCAAAAAAGTGCGGATCTGCTTCGTGAGCTGGAGGATGACACCCTTCTGGAGCTTGGTTTTCCAAAGGAATCTCTTTCCTATATAAGATTTAAATCCATTCCTCAAGAGTGCATTGTTGGTCGCTTTGATTTCGTTGTAAGTGGTGGGGAAATCAAGCTTTTAGAGTTCAATAGCGACACCCCCACCTTTATCAAGGAGCTTTATCATGTGAATGAAAAGGTTTGTCAGTATTTTGGGTGTTCCAATCCCAATGAGGGATTCGAGGTGGGATTAGCGAAAGAGCTAAAGCGGGCACTCTTATCTTCCTGGAAGTCTTTGCAACGGGATGGCGAACCTAAGATCGTCTTCACCTCTCACCAGGATCACGAAGAGGATCACCTGACAACAAAATATCTACAAAAGCTTTCAGGTGTGCCGTCTGAATATGTAAGCTTGGATCGGCTGCAGCTTCGAGAAGATGGTCTTTATACTCCTCAAGGGGAGCGGATCGATGTATTGTACCGGCCGACGTATCCTATCGAACATCTCATTGATGATAAGGACCCTCAAACAGAAGAATATGTAGGCTTAGACCTGATGCAAATGGTATTGGAAAAAAAGGTTGCCATCTTGAATCCTCCCTCCGCTTTTTTACTCCAGTCTAAAGGAGTTCAAGCACTTATATGGGGTCTTCATGAAGCATGTAGTTCCTTTTATACAGATGAGGAACATCTATGGATTGAACGACACTTTCTTCCAACCTTCTTAGATTCTGATCACTTCGAGAAGAAGGGGATCACCTACGTTCAAAAGCCTGCATTTGGCCGTGAAGGAGATACGGTCAAAATCATGGAAGCTACAGGGAAGATCCTCTTAGAAGATAAAAAAGAAACCTATAAGCAAACCCTTCCTGTATACCAACAGTACATCCCTTTGCCTGTTACATCGATTAAAACGGATGAAGGAATGAAGGATGCTAGCTTGATGGTCGGTAGTTTTATTATTAATGGCAATGCCAGTGCAATCGGAATACGAGCTGGAAACGCCATCACCGATAACGAATCATACTTTCTGCCTGTAGGGTTACAGGAGAAATAAAAAGGAGAGAAACTCATGCAAATCATAACAAGTGAAGCACTACTCAGCTTTCTGGCTCACGTCGGAACAGGCCTTGGACTGATGATCCTCGGAATCACCGTTTTCGCCTTTACCACCAAATTCTCTGAAGCTACCTTGATCAGGGAAGGAAACATTGCCGTGGCCCTTAAACTATGGGGGAAAGCCATCGGACTCGCCATCGTCATCTACACCGTTTGGGCAAACAGCCTGAATCTGCTTGACGCCTTTATCTGGGGACTCATCGGTATCGCGACTCAAGTCATCGCCTACTGGATCATTGAGTACGTATTAACACCTAAGACGAATTTAGCCAAGAAAGTGGAAGAAGGAAATATCGCCGTTGGATTCAGTCTTTTCTCTGCAGCGATTGTAGTGGGATTGGTTGTGGCTGCTAGTTTGACTTATTAATATTGGTTGTGATGGAGATCTGCTGTTGGAGTGATTGCGTTGGTGCTCTGGTGGTGGGTCTTTTTTGCTGGTGAATTCAAGGTATTTTCGGCGTAAATGCATTTTTGAAAATAAGATTGAGTTTTTGAAAATAAAATCCTATTTTTTGAAAATAAAAGTTGAAGTTTTGAAAATAAAACTCTCTCCCATAATTTATTGTTAAGATATCTTATGAAAAAAGCAGGGTTTCTTTAATAAAAGTAGAATATAAATTAAAAAATCAGTATTGGAGTGATGAAATGATCAGTAAAGAACGTCCTTTTCCGATTAAAATTCAAAAATTGCAGGTCCTGCTTTTACGTATCCTTGAGACCCATTCTAAAACAAACTTTATTAAAGAAAATCTTTCAAAAAGTCTAGCCGGTTATAATGGAGAGAAATCAATCGACTATTATTTAAGCCTTCTCCCCGACAAATCCTTTTATATTCTTCATGACTTACGCCTCTTTATAAACGGTCGATATTTCCAGATTGATACGTTACTATTAACAAAAAGTTTTGCACTCATTTTAGAAGTGAAAAATATAGCCGGGTCGATAGACTTTGATTCAATCTTTAATCAAATGATACAGAAGAAGAACGGTGTTGAAATTGCATTGCCTGATCCTATTATTCAAATTGGCAGACAAGAATCTCAATTTAGATCATGGTTACATGAGCATCACTTCCCTCCAATCCCTATTCGCACACTCATCGTTATCAGTAACCCCCAGACAATTATTCGCTCAAATGATAAGAATGTAAGTCAAAAGGTTATCCACGCTGCTTTGCTCCCCCCAAAAATTTCTCAAATGTATAATGAATCTCAAAAAAATATTTTACTAGATAAAGATATTAGAAGGATGATTAAGCTTATTAAAAAGTTTGATACCCCACTGAATCCCTCAGTACTAAATCAATATAATATATCCAGGCAAGAAATAATAAATGGAGTGTTTTGTGAAATTTGTAGTTATCTTCCCTTAGATAGAGTGCATGGATACTGGTTCTGTCCTAAATGTAAAACAAAGTCGAAAGTAGCTCATCTTAAGGCACTCGATCATTACGATCTTCTTTTCGGAGAAGAAATTACCGGACAACAACTGAAAGATTTTTTAATGATTTCTTCACCCGCCCTTGCAACAAGAATATTAAACTCCGTATGTGTAGGATATCGCGGGAAAGGAAAAGGACGAGTCCACACTTTGCCGTCTAAGCAAAAATAGCTTTGAGAAATTACCTCATATCGGAGATTCCACCAAATTATTCCCCAAGAAATAATTTTCGACAATAAATCCAAAAAAACTATTGCCCTCGACAATCATACTGTGATAATATTAATTTCGTTGTCACGAAAGCGGCTTTGATCAAGCTTGCTATTCGTGTTTATATATACTTAGAGCCATTAGCTCAGTTGGTAGAGCATCTGACTTTTAATCAGAGGGTCGAAGGTTCGAATCCTTCATGGCTCACCATTTTTTCTCTTATATGGCCCATTGGTCAAGCGGTTAAGACACCGCCCTTTCACGGCGGTAACACGGGTTCGAATCCCGTATGGGTCATTTTTATTTTTTTGAAGTGAGATTGATAGTTTAAGTGATGTAACTTCATGAAAATATTATGCTAGTGCAAATAAGGAAAGTTATTTTGCTGGCGCAACTAATGATAGCTATTTTGCTATCGCTGTTATTGAAAGTTATTTTTGCTAGCGCAAAAAAAACTCTGGTCCGGTAGTTCAGTTGGTTAGAATGCCTGCCTGTCACGCAGGAGGTCGCGGGTTCGAGTCCCGTCCGGACCGCCATTTACATATTTGATTCTTTTAAAAAGATATGGCTCAGTAGCTCAGTTGGTAGAGCAATGGACTGAAAATCCATGTGTCGGCGGTTCGATTCCGTCCTGAGCCATCTTACAAAAAGTACTGCGACGACTTTGACTCTCGTAGTACTTTTTTATTTGTATTTGTAACATAAATGTAACAAAACATAATGAATTTCCTCTAATTTCTACCATGATTGTTTCAACAGCTAATCCACCTTTAGACCCACGCAGTTCCCGCTATGACGCTAAAAACCCCGATGAAGCGCTTTCTTAGATTCCTAATCAATTATACAGTTTTATTACAATCTTGATTCTGTGTCCCGGATTTCGTCGAATTATGGTAAATTAGTAAAGTACGAATTTTATAGAATTTTACTAAATTAGGCTTAATGAACTACCGTAACTGGGATTTTTGCTTTAGTTTATAGGAGGCAACTCAATGAGTTTTGGAGAGAAATTAACACCGATTTTAGAAAAATATAAAAAACTTAATATTCGACATAGATCAAATCAATTTGTCAAAAGAGTAGGGATCACAACCCTCGCTCTTACAACTTTGACATTTTCAACGGCTGCAGCGAATACAGGAATGGATGAAAATCTGAAAACCATCTATCATGTATACATGGGTAGTGAGTATGTAGGAGCTGTTACGAATCAAGAAGAAGTTGAAGCAGTTTTAGATGAAAAACTGGCTGAGGCTAAGAAGGAGTACACAGATTATCAGGTGGATTTTAATCATGATGTAACGTACATACCTGAAAATGTGTTTACTGCTGCGAAAACAAACAATCAAAAGGTTATTGAAAGTCTAAATGAATCAGTATCAGTCGAAGCAAATGCTTTTGCTGTTGTTGTGAACAATAAACCGGTTGCTTATGTAAAAGACGAAAAGGCTGCTGAAGAAGCTTTAAAGTCTTTTAAGCTCAACTATGTTTCAGAAAACGAGCTTAATGAATTGGAAGCCGGAAAAAATGATTCTTCATCCACTTCTTTACCCGTTTTAAAGGAAAATGAAACACGTTTATTAGAAGTTTCTTTTAAAGAAAAGGTAGAGATGAAGAAGGCGCAAGTGAAGCCGGACGAATTGATATCTTCTAAGGAAGCAGCAGATCTTCTTAAGAAAGGTACGTTAGAAGAGAAAAAGTACAAGGTTCAGGATGGTGATGTTCTGAGCACGATTGCAGAAGAACATCAGTTAACCACCGGGAAGTTGCTGGAGTTAAACTCAGAGCTGAATGAAGACGATGCCCTGAAAGTCGGTTCGGAGGTAAATGTGACCGTCTATGAACCTCTTGTCCATGTACTTGTTAAGAAAGAAGCAAACAAGATCGAAAAGATTGCCTATGAGAAAGAAGTAGTAGAGGATTCCTCTATGAATAAAGGCGATACGAAAGTGAAGCAAGAAGGTCAAGAAGGTGAGAAATCCGTTACGTTTGAAACGACAGAAGTGAACGGTTCTCAAATCGAGAAAAATGTAAAAGAAGAAAAGAAACTAAAAGATCCTGTGAAATACATTGTCATTAAAGGAACAAAAGCAACTCCGTCCAGGGGATCAGGAAACTTTGCATGGCCGACAAATGGCGGTTATATTTCCTCTAAACAAGGACCAAGGTGGGGTAAAGTTCATAAAGGGATCGACATTGCGCGACCAGATGATCCTACAATTAAATCCGTTGATAACGGAAGAGTTGTTTCTGCCGGTTGGGACGATGGCGGTTACGGAAATAAAGTTGTGATCGATCATGGAAATGGATATAAAACGATTTATGCTCATTTAGATTCCATCTCTGTTTCTGCCGGTCAAACGGTGGAAAGAGGTCAGAAAATTGGTATCATGGGAAGGACTGGTGAATCTACCGGTGTTCACCTGCATATCGAAGTTTACAAAAATGGATCTCTTATCAATCCATTAGATGTACTGTAATTGTATAAGATAATCAAGCATGGGACTGACACAATCATTTTATTTGTCAGTCCCCTTTGTTATATTTAGATTGTAGTCAAAAAGAAATGAAATAAAGGTTATGATAGAGTTAAAGATGAATTAATATGGAGATAGTGATAAATTAAAAGGAAGAATCCTATACTAATCACAACTTTATATGATACATTACTTTTTTCTAAAGGAGATCAATTGACATGGAAAAGAAAATATTAGTCGTTGACGATGAGAAACCGATTGCAGATATACTACAGTTTAATTTGAAAAAAGAAGGCTATGAAGTACATTGTGCGTACGATGGAGACGAAGCTGTCAAGATGGCGGAAGAAATCAAGCCTGATCTTGTTCTTCTTGATATTATGCTTCCGAATCGTGATGGAATGGAAGTTTGCCGTGAAATCAGGAAGAAGTATGAAATGCCTATCATTATGCTGACAGCGAAAGACTCAGAAATTGATAAGGTGCTGGGGTTAGAACTGGGTGCTGATGATTATGTAACGAAACCTTTTAGTACACGTGAATTGATTGCCCGTGTGAAAGCTAATTTAAGAAGACATCAGCAAGGGGCACAGCAAAATGCTGAAGATGAGAACAATGAAATTACGGTTGGTTCTTTAACCATTCATCCAGATGCGTACGTTGTTTCGAAAAGAGGGGAAACCATTGAGCTGACACATCGTGAGTTTGAGCTTCTTCATTATTTAGCGAAACATATTGGACAAGTGATGACCCGTGAACATTTGCTTCAGACTGTTTGGGGTTATGATTACTACGGAGATGTACGTACGGTAGATGTTACTGTCCGACGTCTTCGCGAGAAAATTGAGGACAACCCAAGTCACCCTACCTGGATCGTAACACGTAGAGGAGTCGGTTATTACTTACGAAATCCTGAACAGGAGTAATTTGTAATGAAGAAAGTTGGTTTAACCCGTTCCATACATCTGAAATTCGTTTTGATTTATGTTCTGCTCATTCTTCTTGCCATGCAGATTATTGGTGTATATTTTGTAAGGGCCCTTGAAGAAAAGCTTGTCGATAACTTTCAAACTTCTATTAAAAATAGAGTGGAATTATTAGAGTATACAATTCGTGAAGAGCTTGTGAAAAAGCGCAGTGAGGATGATCCCACACTCGAAGAGGATATTCGGAGAGTGTTGGATGATAGTAAAACATCAGACATCTCAGAAATTCGAGTGATCAATGATAGAACTAAGATTATTGGGACCTCAGATCCCAATAATCAGAGTTTAGTTGGGCAGGTTAGTGGGGAGAAAGAAGTTAAAAGAGCCCTGGGAATAGGTTTAGGTCATGAGGATATCTATCTTGATGATCAAACGAAAGATCGAATCTGGGTGTATACAGCACCAATAACTTCAAATGAAGAAGTCATTGGTGCTATTTATCTTGTCGGTGAAATTGAATCGGTTTATGACCAAATGAGTGAAATCAACAAGATTTTTACGAATGGCACCCTAATTGCCCTGGTCATAACAGCGATTTTGGGTGTGTTATTGGCTCAAACCGTGACAAGACCGATATCTGATATGAGAAAGCAAGCCCTCGCTATGGCAAAAGGAAACTTTTCTAGGAAAGTAAAGGTCTACGGTTACGATGAAATAGGTCAGCTTGCGATTACATTCAATAATTTGACCAAACGTCTTCAAGAAGCTCAAGCTACGACGGAGGGCGAGCGAAGAAAGCTTTCTTCCGTGCTTTCCTATATGACTGATGGTGTCATTGCGACAGATCGAAAAGGACGAGTCATTCTGATTAATGATCCTGCAGCGGATATGCTGAATGTTTCACGTGAAACAGTCGTTTCTCAACCCATTGTATCCTTACTGGGATTGGATGAGGAATACACGTTTGATGATCTGTCCAATGAACAGGATTCGATCATTTTAGATTACAGTACTAAAGAAAAACCTTATATCTTACGTGCGAATTTCTCCATTATTCAAAAAGAGACCGGGTTTGTGAACGGTCTTATAACGGTGTTACATGATATTACGGAGCAGGAGAAAATTGATTTAGAGAGACGGGAATTTGTTGCAAATGTGTCCCACGAACTTCGTACGCCGCTTACAACGATGAGGAGCTACTTAGAAGCGTTGGCTGAAGGGGCATGGCAAGATGAAAACATCGCACCTCAATTCCTTGATGTTACTCAAAATGAAACAGAGAGAATGATTCGGTTAGTAAATGATCTTCTTCAATTATCGAAAATGGACAGTAAAGACTATCGCTTTAATAAAGACTGGGTTGATTTCATTCTCTTTTTCCATAAAATCATTGATCGGTTTGAAATGACCAAAAATGTGAATGTAACCTTTAACCGTTTCTTACCAGACAAAGCAATGTTTGTGGAAGTGGATCAGGATAAAATCACACAGGTTTTGGATAATATCATTTCGAACGCCTTGAAATATTCACCAGAGGGCGGAACCATAACATTTAAAGCTATAGAAAAGAATGGATATATTGAAATCAGTGTATCAGATCAAGGGTTAGGGATCCCGAAAGAAAATCTGGAGAAAATCTTTGAGCGTTTCTATCGTGTCGATAAAGCCAGAACAAGACAAATGGGTGGCACAGGACTTGGCCTTGCCATAGCAAAAGAGATGATTTCAGCACATGGTGGTGACGTATGGGCGACAAGTACTGAAGGAAAAGGAACCACCATTACATTCACTCTCCCATATGATTCCACTCAAGAGGATGATTGGTCATGAATTACGAAAAAATCAAATCGATAATTCTAACGCTGCTCGTATGCATCAGTATATTTCTTACCTTCAATCTTTGGACGTATCAACCAGGGTACGATACGATTAATAAAGATGAAGCTTACGATGTGTCTGTAGGAGACAAGATACCTGAGAATGAACTGAACAGTGTTCTAATCAAACCGTTTAAACTTTTCTATCATTCAGGAAATAAGACAGTCGGGACTTCAAATGAATTCGAGATCAGTAATGTAATCGAACAATTAAGAGGCTGGACTCTATTCGATCTGAAAGATCTTTCAAGAGAGTATAATATGTCAGAGATCAAATCTGTTATACACGGTGAGAAAAAGGTGGAAATTGTATTCCCGGACAATGTTCCACTCTCTATTTATAGCCAAGTGTTAAAATTAGAGGAGAAAAACACTATGAACGGTTCTTTTAACCGAATTATTATTGATTTGAA
Organism: Bacillota bacterium; assembly: GCA_051750565.1. GTDB lineage: Bacteria > Bacillota > Bacilli > Bacillales > Bacillaceae_B > Rossellomorea. The sequence goes on from JBNJJV010000004.1 coordinate 50,457, forward strand.
TAATAATGGCTCAGATACAGGTTCCGTATATTTTGTTTTGTATGATGAAGGAGAAAAGAAATTTTACGAATGCCGGGTAAACCGCGCTAGTTTAGAAACATTTCAAAAAAGCTTTGTTCAAAAAGCCGTTTACAATTTTGATGAATATATAGAGCAACCTTTAAATAATAAAAAAACGATTTTTCTACCCAAGAATGCTGAGGATTATATCAGCTATAGATATTATTCGGACCTTGATTCCCCCGAAGAATATGTTCAAGCACTATTTAGTGACCCCAATAGTGTAGATAAGGGATTTACAGAGCAGGGCGAAAAATTTACAAATGTATATAGTTTATTAAAAACGAATAAAGAACATAACACGTTGTCTTATGTTAATCCATCAGAAGAAAAAAATGGAGGATCATCTGCGACAGAGCTGCTTCAAAAAAGCATGGAGTTTGTGAATGATCATGGTGGCTGGACTGATCAGTATCAATTTTTCTCGATTAGCCCTCTTGAGAATAAAATCGTCTATCGACTGTTCATGCAAAATTATCCTGTTTTTAATGAAAATGGAATGGCTGAAGTCTCTCAAGTTCTAGGCGAGGAATCAATCAACGAATACAATCGTCCGTACTTTAAATTGGATTATGATTTATCGTTAAATGAAAGTGTAGATGAGATCAGATTGCCATCCGGATCAACGGTTTTATATGCTTTGGCCAAGGATGATACGATCAACTTGGATTACGTAGAAGATGTCATTGTCGGATATAAGATGACAAGGGATTCTAATGAATCGAATAGAAAATTCCTTGTATTTGAACCTTCCTGGTTTTACAAATACGATGGTAATTGGTTACGCCTACCTTTGGAAGATGAGGAGGGGCTTGGAATTGGACTGGAGTAAAACAAAGAGCATCTTTATTATTGTCTTTCTTATTTTAGACATCTTTTTAATGTCGTTGTTCATTAACAAAGTTTCTGAAAGCAATCCAGAAACGTTAAGTCAAGTTTCCTTTGAAGAGCAATTAAAAACAGATAAAATTGATTACCCCAAAAATCTATCAAAGGATCCATTGAAAGAAGCCTATATTAGTGCAAAAACGAAGGTGTTCACGGAGAAGGAAATTGAAAAGTTGAAAAATCAAGATGTCAGTGTCGTCACGGATAATACGATTCATTCAACGTTAGAAGAGCCATACTCCATAAGTGAAAAATTTTCACCTGATGAATTAAACGCTTTTATGAAAAACCAGGTCGCAGGCGGTGAAAAGTACAGCTTCTGGAAATATAATCAAGATGAACAAACAATTATTTACTATCAGACGTATAAAGACAGACAGCTTTTTAACAATTCAAATGGTAAAGTGATTCTTATTCTAAATAAGGAAAATGAAATCGTCTCTTACAAACAAACACTGCTGGAGAATATAGAAGAATTAAGCGGAGAAAAGAAAAGTCTGCTTACTTCACTGCAAGCTCTTCAGGTTTTGTGGACCAATCATAAGATAAGCTCGGGTAGTACCATCAAAACTCCTGAACTGGGATATTATACTTTTTTATCCCGTGAAGAATCCCAAGTCCTGGCACCAACCTGGCACTTTGTGGTTGAATCAGGTGATAATAAGGAAGACCTATTTATTAATGCAGTTGAAGGACAGATTTTCGAAGTAACCAAACCAGAAAAAGAAACATTGGAGTGAGAGTTATGACCATGCATTTTAGTGTGCTTGCCAGTGGCAGTACAGGAAATGCGATATTTGTGGAGTCTGAAGAGCACTCCTTCCTCGTTGATGCCGGTTTAAGCGGCAAGCAAATGGAAGGGTTGTTCAGTCAGATTGACCGGAAGATAGAAGATTTATCGGGTATTCTTGTCACTCATGAGCATAGTGATCATATTAAGGGAATCGGTGTACTTGCGAGAAAGTACAAGCTTCCTATCTACGCCAACGATAAGACGTGGAATGCCATGGACGGGTTAGTAGGGAAAATAGATACGGAACAGAAGTTTTCGTTTGATATGGAAACAGCCAAACACTTTGGAGGATTGAGCATTGAATCCTTCGGGGTTTCACATGATGCGGCAGAGCCGATGTTCTATATTTTCCACCAGGGAGAGAAAAAGCTGGCCCTGGTAACCGACACGGGGTATGTAAGTGATCGGATGAAAGGGATCATTTCCAATGCCGATGCGTATGTATTTGAAAGCAATCATGATGTGGGCATGCTCCGAATGTGCCGGTATCCATGGAATATCAAACGTCGAATCCTCAGTGATTATGGCCATGTATCCAATGAGGATGCTGCCATAGCCATGAGTGAAGTGATGGGTGAAAAGACGAAAGGATTTTATTTAGCCCATCTCAGCCTCGATAATAATATGAAAGATCTAGCAAGGATGAGTGTCAGCCAGACACTCGAGTCAAAAGGAATAGTAGTAGGAGAACAAATTGATTTATTTGATACGGATCCTAAAGTACCAACACCTTTAGTTGCCATTTAAACCGATTCAAATGTTTACGATTTTTCTTTTGAAGGTATGAAAAAGGGTGAGGGCTGAGGTCTTCACCTTTTTTTGTTTTTGACTTCTTTGGTATTTACATATCTATCACCTTTATGAAATTATTACCCTTTTTTCATCATTTTTTAATTTAACCTGACTATAATCATGCTTGTAAAGATAAAATAACAAAAGGAATAGCTGTGAGAAAGGATGAAGTTAGATGGGATACTATGATTCAGATCATAATTCTGAAAGCAGGAGCAGGCAAAAGGGCAATCGGGGAGGAATATTCCTTGCCGGGTTATTGGGAGTGGTGCTGGGAGCCATATTGGTCATTGTGGCGATTCCTCAGTTGACGAACTTTGAGATCTTACCGTATTCCATTCAACCCGATCAGGACCTGAAAGAAACGGATGATGCGTATCATAATGGTGCCACTCAAAATGTTTCTGTCGATGTGACAACGGATGTGACGAAAGCCGTTGAGAAATCAGGAGATTCTGTTGTAGGAATCACAAACATTCAATCTCAAAGCTTCTGGGGACAGGGTGAAGGACAAACTCAGGATCAACAGGCGGGTACAGGATCCGGGGTTATGTATAAGAAAGAAGGCAATAAAGTCTATATTGTGACCAATAATCACGTGGTAGAAGGAGCAGATCAGCTGGAAGTGACGCTTGCGGACGGGACCAAGGTGCCGGCAGAAATGCGTGGTGCGGATATTTGGACAGACCTGGCTGTAATCGAAATTGATGGAAACAAAATCAAGAAAGATGACATTGCCGAGTTTGGAAATTCAGACAAGCTAAAAGCCGGTGAACCTGTTATTGCGATTGGTAACCCACTTGGACTGCAATTTTCCGGTTCAGTCACACAGGGGGTTGTTTCAGGTGTAGAGAGAACGATTCCGGTCGATATTAACCAGGATGGAATGGAAGATTGGAATGCAGAAGTTCTGCAAACCGATGCAGCCATCAACCCAGGGAACAGTGGTGGAGCTCTTATTAATATTTCCGGTCAGTTAATCGGAATCAACTCCATGAAAATCGCACAGAGTGCAGTAGAAGGGATTGGACTTGCCATCCCGATTAACTATGCTCAGCCGATTATTGAAGACCTTGAGCAGTACGGTGAGGTCAAGCGTCCTGCAATGGGTGTGACACTGGAGGATGTGAATAAAATTTCTGCCTATCATCAGCAGGAAACATTGAAGCTTCCGAAAGAAATCAATTATGGTGTCATGATCAGACAAACTGTTCCCAATTCTCCAGCTGCCCAGGCAGGCTTACAAGAGCTAGATGTGATTACTGAACTGGACGGAGAGAAAATTGAAAATGTCATTGAGTTAAGAAAGCATCTTTATACCAAAAAAGACGTAAACGATCAGATGAAAGTCACGCTCTATCGAAACGGTGAAAAGAAAGAAGTAACCATGAAACTCACTGACGAATCCCGATTATAGAATGTGGATAAGCGAAAAGCAGGAAGGCCAAGTTGCCCTTTCCTGCTTTTTCTTTACATGATATGATAACTGTGGATAAGTATATACTCTAAAATTAGTCTAAAGATTAGGAGGAAACGACATGATTTACTGCTGCTTAGAGCATGTAGAATTAGCCATGGATATTGTCGTGGATGAGCATGAGGTAGCGCCTCAACTGACAGAGCTTTCTGAAGAAAAGAAGTTATCCACAACCTGTGAATATTGTGGGAATAACGCAATATATATAGTGGCGAACTAATATTCTCATACGATATGTGGATTTGATCTGTGGATATGTGGATAAAGTCTGTGGATAACGTGTTTGTAAATTGATTGTAAAGTGAGTGTGGATAGTGAATATCACCATTGTAACGGTTGGTAAATTAAAAGAGAAGTATTTAAAGCAAGGAATAGGTGAATATGTAAAGCGCTTAGGTGCTTATGCAAAGATAGAAATCATCGAGCTTGCCGACGAAAAGGCTCCGGAAGTGTTGAGTGAATCTGAAATGGAGCAAGTGAAAAATAAAGAAGGCGAAAGGATCTTAGCTAAGATCTCTCCTGATCACCATGTCATTGCCCTGGCCATCCAAGGGAAAATGCGTTCGTCGGAAGAGCTTGCCGATAATCTGGACAAGCTTGCTACGTACGGGAAAAGCAAAGTGGCATTTGTTATTGGTGGATCACTTGGATTGAGTGATGAAGTGATCAGACGGTCAAATGAGACGCTATCTTTTTCGAAGATGACCTTCCCTCATCAGTTGATGAGACTGATTTTGGTGGAGCAGATTTATCGGGCGTTTCGGATTAATCGGGGTGAACCTTATCATAAATAGAGTCATAAGCAAGGAGTATCATTTGATTCAGAGGAGAATCCTTGTGGAAATGCAATGATTATAACAGCTGCGGCCATCATCGCAAAAAAAGGCCTAGCAAGGTGCAGGCCAAACCAATGAAGAATATGCGGAATCTACTGCTTCGTACAATCTGTGGAGCAATGTTATCGCTGTTGTGAAGTCAACGTGGACAAGTCTTCGACTCGGAAATCTCCATGTTTTCGGTTACTTCGCTTTCCTTCTCCAATGAAGGGGACGTCAAGTCAGTTCTTGGTCATTTATGAGTTTCGTTCGCTTTGGGTTGTTTGAACACTCCGTCCTGCCACAGTTGATACAGATAGATGATAAACGCAAAACCGACCATCATAGCAACAATAGCTATTGTAGACAAAGTCGATTCACTCGAAACAAGCCCCATCCGTTGCCATACCGGGTAAACGATGTACATAAATAACCCGTCCAAAAGTATATTGACAGTCAAATACATCCAAAATTTCCCGAAAGTAAAGCGGAATATCCAGATAACTATAACTAAATATGCTCCATACACCCAAGGAACCGGGACGACTTTATCCCACCCGAACAGACTGGAACCTGTCTCTTTCCACCATCCGTAATGGTAAGCCGCTTGATATGCCAAGGTATGAATAACGGTCATAAATAGAGCGACCGGCATGTACCTGCGTACAGTATCCATTTTCAAAAAAAACAAGGACGCCCAAGGCAATACCAAGAGTGACCAGAGAATAATCTGTTTCATGTCATTAATACCCCACATCATTTTTATGTATAGTGTTACTCACGGTTAATATATTTATTCGATTTATCCGATAAAAGTAACTGAAACACCGACTTGGTTAAGCAGAATAACATTCCAATTGGGAATAATGTTTGCGGTTGGCTACGATTAAGAGGATTTTATCTCATTCTTTATATACCATTTAAGCTTGGTGCTTTCTATTTAAATGCTGATATATACTTTATTTTTTTAATGGGTAGACAATTGACATAACAGGAAGACAATATTCTGTTTTCCTGTTTGTCACCAAAAGGAAACTCATAGTCGAACAACACTCTGAAATATCCCTGATCCACAACTTTAAAAATTATGTCTCCTTAATTGGGTACCATTGAGCATTTACTCTTAATCCAAATTCTCTTTAGGTTTTTCTTTATGCTTTCTATTTTTAACCTCGGTAAATAGGTTATCTGAGGCACTTGGTTGTGTTTTTGATGTATCAATTGGGGGATTAGATTGATTTGATTCAATCAATGCTTTCAACATTTGGATATCCTCTTTCGTAGCATATTGCTTATCAGATTTCAGCATATAACCTAACTGCCCGTTTGATTCTATTGTTGCCCATTGTAAATCAGTAAAATGCTGAATGTTTTGTTGTCTCATTCGTACTTCAAGCATATCAACAGTTAACCTCAGCTTTTTTAAATTGCTTTCATTAACTTGCCCGTTTTCGACTACTAAAAGTGATTTTCCATATATAAAAGTTTCTAGAGCATTCGACCTCAAAACCACATACTCAATAGAAATAAGGGTAAGTACCATTAAAAAGGTAATCACCATTGTGATCCAGATGTTTCTGTCACCCACAGGTTGAATAATCAATGATCCGACCGCTATCATCATGACAGTCTGAGCAACCGTAAGCTGTGAGATTGACTTTCTTCCAGCTAACCGTAAAATAAGGACTCCTCCAATGACGACGACAATTGCTTTCCATATGAAGTGAAAATCCATAAGAACCCCCCTTTCTGAATAATCAATTTTGTTTAGTGCTTTTTTTCTTTTTTTCTACATTTTCTATGGTTTCTCCAGGGGGAAGATTATATAACCTGCTCTTAGGGTCATATATTTTTTGAGAAGGCCATAGTCCATGATGTCCTGAAAATAAATAGCTGACTAAACATGCAACCAAAAAGTACTCTAATCCTTTTCCGTTAAACATCTCCATTGCCAGCAGGAAAGCGGCTATAGGGGTATTGGCACCCCCGCAAAAAACCGCGATTAATCCTAAAGCGGCAAGAAATGACATAGGTAAGTCAATGAACGTGTGTAAGGCATTACCTAATGTTGCCCCGATAAAAAATAAAGGAATGGCTTCCCCGCCGACAAAGCCGCTGCCTAGGGTTACCGCAGTAAATACCAGCTTGCCCAGGAAAGCAAAAGGCGGCACCTCTTCTGAAAAAGATTGGTGCAGCATTTGTAATCCCCGGCCATTGTAGTCTTGTGAACCAACAATTAAAGTTAATGCCACAATGACAATTCCTCCAAAAAAGGCTCTCTTCATATGGTTTTTCTTAAAAAGCTTTTCAGAGAAATTTTGTATTCCGTGCCTCAACTGACAGTATAAAACACTCATCATGCTAAAAATGACTGCTAAAAGAATAACTTTTATAAACGTAATAGATGATATTTCCGGTACGGTTTGTATAATGAATTCTTCGTGTTTATGTCCCCAGGCAGCTGTAGTTACATAGTGGCCAACGAAGCTGGCCGTAAGACAAGGAACAAGTGCTTCAAATTTCAGCTTTCCTAAAACAGCCATTTCCATGCCAAAAACAGCACCAGTTATGGGTGCTCCAAAGGCAGCCCCGAACCCAGCACTTATACCACTCATAATTAAAATTTTCTTGTCGAATCGGTTCACCTTAAAAAATTTGTTGACAGTTGCAGCTACACTTCCTCCCATTTGGACAGCGGCACCTTCTCTTCCTGTTGAACCTCCAAAAAGGACTGTGACAAAAGTTGCGAAATAGACGATAGGTCCCATTCTCCGCGGCACCTGTCTTTTTCCATGGACTGAGTCTATTACGAGATTATTTAATTCAGCAGTATCATTCAAAGTATTATTCAAAAATACCTTTCCGTAGTTCATATATATGTATCCTATAAGGATTCCTCCTATGGGGAGAAGGAAGATGAGCCAATCTCGTTTTAAACGGATATCATCTCCGAGATAATCGTTAGTTTCTAAAAGGAAATAGGTTGTCGAACCAACAACTATACCAATTATGCTTCCAAAGAGAACCCATTGACCAAGAATTGAAAAAAAGTTTTTATTATTCAGAAGCATCAACCATTCACCTCATTTCAAATCTAGTGGAAATATCGATTCTATTTTTGCCCATTGTATTAAAATTATTAAAATAAGTATGTAATAACTAATTATTGAATGAAGCAAGAGGGGTCATATTCACAAATTCAGATTAAAGAAATGTGTTTTTACGCATTTATTTAAAAATCGCTCATTTAGATTTATCACGAAGAACCGTACCACAAATGTGGTAAAACAAAAGGTTGAACTTGTCCTAGATAAGGAGTTATTATATAGACTTTTATAAAAATAAGGATACCGTACTTCATTAGTACGGTATCCTCAATGAAAATTCAATTCATAGAAGAATTTTTAATAAGTTGTGCTAAATAAACCAGCCCCTTCTCTCCATTCTAGATAGTTATCCTTGTACGAAGAAACAAAATTCTTATGAGTTTAATAGCTTGTTCTTTTCAATCTGAAATTCTTTTTCAGTAAGGTAGCCCTGTTCTTTTAATTTTGCTAGTTTTACCAGTTGATCAACAGTCTGCTTATTAGGATTACTATAATGCTGAGGAACAACTACCAAGACTTGATTTTGACTTATACGTTTTGTGACTCTATAACCTTGGTCTGAGGCTGTTGCAATCCCTTCATTGTTTGGTTTGCAATAATGATTCGGTTTGCATGTGCCATCATCCCGAACTAGAAGTTGCCCCATTAGACCAACCGCCACCCATTCCGGTCTTTTGGAGCGTGGAATATATTCCTTAGTCGATTCCCAATTAGGGTTCAATATCGGCCTCCGTTCTCTCCGTTGCGGCACGATGACATTACCGCCAGAGTCAAATACTGCTGGGAGTGAGACATCTTCGTACAAAATTTCACCCCATTCAGTAGTCACAAACTTATGCTTCCATCGTAGCTCTCCGCTATTGGCCAAGAAAGCCGGCTTTGCGCTTGTGATTCCCAGCATATAATCGTCTTGACTATTCGCTATACGCACTTTATCCTCTTCCAATGTAACGAAGTAGCCGAAATCAATCGGATTTCCATCCATCGTTTCAAACATTTCCGCATAGTCTGCTGCCGGGGTGGTGACGGCGCCATCAATTTTGACGTTACCGTCGCTTAATATTTTAGCTGCCAAACCTGGATTCGAAGCATCTGTACCATTAGCCAAGTACCACGAATAAGGAAGCTCGTTTGCCGCGCCGAATTGTCCCATGATATGAACGCCCTCCAAAAAATCCGCATCCGTCGATTGCCCCTCCGTATGGGAGAATAATCCGGAGGCAATTGTGTTCACTCCCTCCGCGTGCGAAGTGAAACCGCTCGCAATGGTAAGAGCGCCTTCTGCATGAGAGCTTTGGCCGATTGCCTGTGTCTGATTTCCTTCAGCATGGGAAAGATCGCCAGAAGCCACGGTGCGCTGCCCCTCCGCATGGGCAAAAATGCCGCTAGCCACTGTCAAGTTCCCTTCAGCGTGAGAAGCTCTTCCGTTTGCTTCCGTCTGGTCGCCTTCTGCATGGGAAGATTCTCCTTGAGCCATCGTACCTTGTCCTTCTGCATGAGAAACGAGCCCGCTAGCAACCGTATTTTCTCCCTCGGCATGAGACGCAATGCCTGAGGCTGTAGTCAAGTTTCCTTCTGCATGGGCAGCTAAATTTATAGCTGTTGTAAACCGCCCCTCGCTGTGAGAGTCCTGAGCACTAGCCATTGTATGGTTTCCCTCAGCGTGAGAATGTGCTCCACCGGCCGTTGTGGCGTATCCTTCTGCATGGGAAGCCACTCCATTGGCTGTGGTAGAGGCACCCTCGGCGTGTGCTATATCAGCCGTCGCTTCGGTAATATAACCTTCTGTATGGGAAGCATTTCCCACAGCTCTTGTATTGATTCCTTCCGCATGTGAGGCTGACCCATTGGCGACTGTGCCAATTCCTTCTGCTTCCGAACAAGTTCCTATAGGATTTTGATTACATCCATTGGACATGGTTATTCCTCTCCTTTTATAAAATTGATTAAAAACTCGTTAAGAGGCCTATCATTCAAAACAAAACAAATCTAATGAAAAAAGATAATAGTTGTAGATGATGTAAGATGTTACTCATCACGATCTAGCTAGTAAATATCCGGGGAGTGCTAATCCAGGCAGAATGGAGTAATGAGAAACGTAATATTAAGATGATGATTACCATCCGTTCATAGATTTTTTTCTGAAAGATAGTAAGTTCACTCTTATTTTTATGTTATGGTCAAGGTAAACATTGGTTTGGACAAATTTTCTAATTGGAATAGAATGTCCACTATTGTTATTATTATGAAATAGGAAGATGTTGGTTGTAATCATAGAGAAGACTCTGATGGGGATAGATGAAGGTGAACTTCATATAAGGTCATTTTAGGTTGGTTTAGTTAGGAATAACAAAGGAAACTCATGGATTTAAAGGTATCCTTGGAGTAGATTTTATGTCCAAATCTGGCATATTGATTAATTATAGGAAATAATAGTGAAGTAGAAATAAAGAATATATGATCCCCTATAATTGAAACTCAAAGATTATTAACCTCATTTAGAATATTCACGGTGAACCGTACCACAAATAGTGGTAAAACAGAGGGTTGAAGTTGTTATCAAAAAGATATATTAAACAAGATATAAATCAATCCTCGCCCTTATTTTTCCAATTATTTATTACATCTTTGTTTAGAACCATTAACGGCAGCATTATTAGGAGTTTTCATATTAGGCGAATACTTAAGCTTAACTTCTTGGTTAGGAATTTTCCTCTTAATGCTAGGTATCGCAATATTAATATGGTCATCCAAAAGTTCTGATAGCAAAAAGGAACATAGAGTGGTTTAGGAATCAGTTAAATTGTAAAAAGGCAATAAAAGTTTAAATAAGGGAAAAAGGGGTCAGACCGCCGGTAAGTTAATGCTCACTGGAGATCTGCCCCCTTTTTTCAAAAGAGATGAGCTTTACTAAGACACAGAAAAGCCTCCCTCTTCTTTCAATCCATCTTTCTCTATAAATTCATCTAGCAGAGCACGTACTTCACCGGTGGATTCTGTGTCCATCAGACGATTTCTCAGCTCACTCGCTCCCCGGAACCCGCGTACGTAAATCTTAAAGAAGCGGCGGAGTGGTTTGAAGGGCCGCGGCTCGAGTTCTTCGGAGTATTTATCATGAAGGTCGAGCTGGAGTTTTAAAAGGTCGAGCAGTTCCTGGCTGGTATGCTCTTTCCTCTCTTTTTCGAAAGCGAACGGATTATGGAAGATCCCCCGTCCGATCATAATGCCGTCCACGCCGTATTTCTCCGCAAGTTCAAGTCCCTTCTGGCGGTCAGGGATGTCGCCGTTGATGGTCAGAAGCGTATTAGGAGCGATTTTGTCACGAAGTTTCTTGATCTCAGGAATCAGCTCCCAGTGAGCATCGACATCACTCATTTCCTTTTTTGTACGGAGATGGATGGAAAGATTGACAATATCCTGTTCCAATAAGTGCTTCAGCCAGTCGCGCCATTCCTCCACTTCGGTATAACCGAGACGGGTCTTCACACTGACGGGAAGTCCTCCCGCTTTGGCTGCCTCGATGATTTCCGCTGCGACATCCGGACGGCGGATCAGGCCGGATCCTTTCCCATTCGCTGCGACATTGTGCACAGGGCAGCCCATATTAATATCAACTCCGCGATAGCCCATTTTTGCCATACCGATACTCATTTCACGGAAGTATTCGGGCTTGTCCCCCCAAATATGGGCGACGATCGGCTGTTCATCTTCCGTGAACGTTAGACGCCCACGCACGCTGTCTTTTCCTTTCGGATGACAGTAGCTTTCCGTATTCGTAAACTCTGTAAAAAACACGTCAGGTCTCGCCGCTTCACTCACGACATGGCGAAAAACGATATCGGTTACGGCTTCCATCGGTGCCAGAACAAAAAACGGCCGAGGCAACTCATGCCAAAAATTATCTTTCATAATATATTTAAACCCTTTCCTTAAGGAAAACATGTTCCCAAAATTAAAAAGTAAAGTGCTATAGTTTTATCCATTCCCAGTTAGGCTGGATTTCAACCAGTATATACTTTAATAGTAATATACGAAAAGTGCAAGGGGACGAGTCGTCTTGTTTCCTCATTAATAAAAGAAAAACTATAAAAGATAGACGAAAAAAGAGTCGGTCCGCCAGTCAGCTAACGCTACGCACATTGGGGACTGGCTCTTTTTGCTTTAAAAATCATACCTGAAAATGAAAATTTCACTCAATAATAGTAAACAAATTCTGTAAAAAATTGCTATAATGATTTTTAGGTTAGCAGGGTAACTCCTGCATATTGAATGAAAGTAAAGGGGAGCGGTAAATGTCTGAGTTGAATGAAAACCCGTTAATGAAGAGCGATGAAAAGAAACCAAAGATTAAGGCGGAAAGAAAAGAAGGGGAACCGACTTCTGCTTTCAAAGGGGCAAGTTGGGCAGCTTTGGTAATAGGTGTATCCGCTTATCTGATCGGCCTGTTCAATGCGGGAATGGAACTGAATGAGAAGGGGTATTACTTTGCTGTACTGGTATTCGGATTGTATTCAGCTGTATCCCTGCAAAAAGCAGTAAGGGACAAGGAAGAGGATATCCCTGTTTCGGGCATCTATTACGGGCTAAGTTGGTTTGCAGTGATTGTAGCCATTTCCTTGATGGCGATCGGACTTTACAATGCCGGTAGTATCATCTTAAGTGAAAAAGGATTTTATGGTATGTCATTTGTTCTTAGTCTATTTGCGGCAATCACCATTCAGAAAAATATTCGAGATACGCAGTTGGCTAGAGAAAGAGATTAATAATGGGGGCGGTACTGATGACAGTACAGCCCTTTGTCGTTAGGATGCTTTTCCCAAAATCCACACCCCTCCCCACCCTCATGAGTACTTTGGAGGCAATGCAAAGAGATTGGACCGAGTGAACAAAAAGTACGATCCGTTTAATATCCCCAGGGGCTGAGTTGATGGGCGTGGGAAGATTCCTATTTCCATATTTTTGTTTACTAGGTTTCCAGATCTTTGAAAGTGGACTTTGCACTTTTTTAAGAGCTCTAAATAGTATATAATTATCAGATAATGGTAGATATTTTGATCCCTAAATCATTATAATAGAATATGGTATGGTTATAACAGAACAAGTGAATTCCAGGGGGGCGCCTTGCTTTAAGTGAGACCCGAGCAGGAGCGCTTACTCTTTTTTGAAAATATTAAGAGTAAGGAAGGTTATCATGAGCAGCATACAGAAAAAAACAGACGTTATTTTAATTGGTGCCGGAGTCATGAGCGCGACTTTGGGATCTTTGCTGAAAGAGTTAGCACCTGAATGGGAAATCAAAGTGTTTGAGAAGCTCGCAAGTGCAGGAGAAGAAAGCTCGAACGAATGGAATAATGCGGGTACGGGGCATGCTGCATTGTGCGAGCTTAACTATACGTCCGAGAAATCTGACGGATCGGTAGATATAAGTAAAGCAATTAAAATCAATGAACAGTTCCAGCTTTCAAGACAGTTTTGGTCGTATCTTGTAACCCGTAATCTGATAGATGATCCGACAGACTTTATCATGCCTATCCCTCATATGAGTATGGTACAAGGGGAAAAAAATGTATCGTTTTTGAAAAAACGATTGGAAGCGCTATCAAGCAATCCCTTGTTTCAAGGGATGGAATTTTCCGATGACCCTGAAAAACTGAAAGAGTGGATGCCGCTCATCATGAAAGGCCGTACATCGAATGAACCGATAGCGGCAACCAAAATCGACTCTGGGACGGACGTCAACTTCGGGGCATTAACACGAATGATGTTTGACCATTTAAAGAGGCAAAATGTCGAGATAAACTACAAGCATAGTGTCAAGGATATTAAACGTACCAGTGACGGATCGTGGGAAGTCAAGGTGCATAATATCGACAGTGGTAAAATCGAACACCACACCGCAAAATTTGTCTTTATCGGCGGTGGGGGCGGAAGTCTTCCTTTACTACAAAAAACCGGTATTCCTGAATCGAAACATATTGGAGGGTTCCCGGTAAGTGGACTGTTTATGGTATGTAACAATCCGGAAGTAGTAGCGCAGCATCATGCCAAAGTATATGGTAAAGCCAAGGTGGGGGCTCCTCCAATGTCCGTTCCACATCTTGATACACGATATATTGATAACAAAAAATCGTTACTGTTTGGACCGTTTGCCGGATTTTCGCCCAAGTTCTTAAAAACGGGATCAAATTTGGATTTAATCGGTTCCGTCAAACTGAATAACGTCCTCACGATGCTCGCGGCAGGTGCCAAAGAGATGTCATTGACCAAATACCTGATCCAGCAAGTGTTGTTGTCGAATGAAAAGCGCATAGAAGAACTACGGGAGTTTATCCCTAATGCTAAACTTGAGGATTGGGATATCGTAGTGGCCGGCCAACGTGTGCAGGTAATCAAAGATACTGAGGCAGGCGGGAAAGGAACACTTCAATTCGGTACGGAAGTGGTTAGTGCCGCTGATGGTTCGGTAGCTGCATTACTTGGTGCTTCCCCAGGAGCATCTACTGCCGTTCACGTTATGCTTGAGTTATTCGAAAAATGTTTCCCGCAGCATATGAATGAGTGGGAATCGAAACTGAAAGAAATGATTCCTTCATATGGGGTGTCACTAGTGGAGAACCCAGAGTTGTTTAAAGAAATTCATTCTTTAACAGCAGAGACGCTTGGTCTAAGCGAGAAAGAGTTAGCTTACAGTTAATTCCCTGCAAACCTTTAACAGGTAAATATGTTCGAAATAAACCCAAGCTTATTATCAATATCGGCTTGGGTTTATTTATTGTAATCTATCAGAATTCTATCTTGGTAAATCTACACTAGGTTACTGGTAGATAGAAAAGCCGGTAAATTAAGAAAGTGCGCCTTCTCCATTCTTTTGTAAAGATTTCATGAAGAAACCCCCATTATAAAGGATTTTCCATTGGCATCTAAGAATGTATACCTTTAAAACAGGTTTATTAAAAGGGGAGTCAAACATGAAGTGGAATGTAGCTATTCGCAAACCTTTTCTTATGAGAGGGTGGGAGAACTATCCGAAGACCTGGAAATTTATGATTGATGTAGGAATTTTAGTAAAGTACAAAACGTTGAATAGAAAAAAGCTGCCTAAAACGTTAACACTACCCAGTTCCACTGTTCTCTATATAGATTCTGGGGAAAATCGGGGAAGGGCACTACTGATCAGCAATGGGGTGACTCAAAAAAGGCTCGCTCGATTTTGGTCCATGGCTGTGAAGAAAATGAATCCCGACCTGGTCATAGATGTAGGCGTGAATTATGGGGAGTGTATCTTCTCTATTCAGTATTCATCCGAGACCAGGATAATAGGCGTTGAGGCGAACAGCCGTTTATTACCATTTATTGAACAATCCAAAGAAGCCCATCCTAACCGGTCACAAATAGCAATCTACAACGCAATCGCTTCGGATAGAGACAATGAACAAAAAGTTTTCTTTGTTGATAGGCATTGGTCAGGAACCTCTTCAGCCACTTATGAACCTTCTCATAAGTTAATAGATAAGGTACCTGTCCAGTCCATCACCATTGATACCATCTGTCATGATCAAACCTATGAAACAGTCCTTTTTAAGGTGGACGTTGAAGGATATGAAGCGTTTGTTTTAAAAGGGATGACCAACTTATTCAAAACAAGTAAGTCAATCCTTGGATTCATTGAGTTTAATAGTGAGTACCTTGAAAAGCTGGGTATCAGTGTAGATGAGTTTCTCCTGTTTCTACAAACGTACTTTACGATCTACGTATATAAGGAAGACCATAGCCTGGTAAAGGCAGTCCATTACAACCATATGGACCTGAAAAATTTGTTTGGAACAGATTATATTCATACGGATTTTTTATTGGTGAGTGATGAATCCTTTATCGAACGAATGCATATAAACAATGTGTAAAGCTCCACCTCATCCTGGGGTGGATTTCTTATGATACCACTCATAAAACGTACCCGCTTCCTCTTTCGACACCCCAAACAATAAACTCTCGTGGGTCGGATTTGACCGATTCGAGAACATGATGGTAGCCACTCCAACCTTCCGCTCCAGCCATGAGTGTTTCACGGTCACCTGCTGAATCCGGTCCCGATGGGTGACGAAGGTTTCGTTCAACCAGCCTCCTTTTCGAATTTGCACGGTGTGACCGTTGCGGGTGTAACTTGTAAACCAGTAATCAAGGATTCGCAGGAGGATGGATACTCCAAAGACAATCCCTGCGATCCATATCCATTCCATTTTAAAGATCCATAGGCCCACTCCAGCAGCAATCGTCAAATAATAAGGTTGGAAGAGCTTCAGCCAAAGGACCTTTAGTGGGAAGCGTACCATCTCCTCTTTGATTGGGTAGTGGGGAAGGATGGTGTGCAGCATGTCATAAGCTTCACGTTTTGGCATAAAGGGATATAAAGAACTTATTTCCTCTTTTCCACCTTCAGAGGAGCCGGCACTGATCAACTTGATCGACACAAGGCCGAGAATCCTTTTCACAATGGTTTGTTCCACTCTGACAGCTTGTACTTTATTCTTTGAGATTGAGTAGCTGACCTCATTCCCAATCCCTTTTTCGATATAAATTCGTTCAAGGTCATCACTGATGACATAGTTTCCGTACTTGATAGAAGTCTTGACGAAACCGATCAAGATGGACAGGGTCATGGTAGCGAGGAAAAGGAGGATCAGGATCCACACATGATTCAGTAAGTAGTGCCAGGCACTTTCTGCTGATTCTTCGATGGCAAAGAAATCGGCCAGATTGAAATAGATGGCACTTACTAATGGGAAGATCGCCAGGAAACTGAGTGATGTGAAGGATGCTTTAATCAGGTCTTTCCTGGTTGTTTGAAAGTGTACCGTGCGTTTTGGCTTTATACCTTCTTCCGATTCATCTCTTTCTTGCTTCCGTTCGAGGTAAGATAAAATGCGATCTTTCTCTCCTTGTGTGATGACAGGAAATTCAAATTGGGCATTTTCTCCACTCGTCCCTGTTTCCATGGTTAAAGAAGTTAATCCGAACCAGCGATGAATGAAGGCCGTATTGGACCTATGGCTGTGGATCCGATCCCAGGAGACCGTTTTTTGCTTTTTAACGAACATCCCTTCTCTGAAGAGGATAGTTTTATTTCCTAATTCATAGTGGTTAAAAACCCACTTGGCAAAGATGGATAGTACAGCCCCCACTGTTGCAATCAACAGGGCGTAGCGGCCCCATATTACCCATCCGGCTGTTGAATTCGCCTTCAGAAGGAACAGGAGGATATAGAATCCAAAGAGATTCTTTGCAGATGATACCAATTCCACGATGATATAGGCTGGGTGATATCGTTTGGCAGAATGGGTCATGCTCCTATTTCTCCTTCCTTTGAATCTTTCTCCCGAATCTTTGCGAAGGTGGCAATCTCTGCTTTTAATGTCTTCGCTACATTTGCCGGTATGGCAGGTATTTTGTGGTTAGAGGTCGTAGTTCCGATTTCAAGGTCATAAAGGTCGTACCGACGCATGATGGGTCCCTGCTCAGTACGGACGTATTCCACTTTCTCCATGGGGATCAGGATGTGCTGTTGCTGAAACTTCCCGAATTTCAACTGAACGAATTCCTGATCGACCTGATAGCGCCAGGTTCTTTGAAGATAAATGGGTTCAATGAAGATAGAGAAAATGGAAGAAACAATGAACAGCCCACCCAGAACGTAAAGAACAATCCCAACCCAGTCATACCAATCGAATCGAACACTGCACATAATCAGGACCCCGATGATGATCAGTGCTGTTGTATGTCCTATCGTGTTGGATATCCGCCAGACTTTAGTGGCCTTTTTTGATATGGTTTGAGTCGGTTCATGTATGTTTATGTACATTTTTTTCACCTCTGACTTAAAATACGCGTTTAGCAAAAGAAAAGTTTCATAATATGGAAAATAATAGTTAAGAAATAGGTTTCATTTTACAAAAACTGTGATACTTAATTAATAATTTGTATTATTCATTGATAAAAAACGAATAGAATAGGTAAAAAGAATTACTTGCGTGGTCTAAAAATAAACAGATTCTATCATTCTGACACGATTTCATCCATGTTATAGTTAAAAAGATTGGAAAATTTTATAAATTAGAGTAATCAATTGAGGTGAAGGTCCTTGTCTTTATTTTTTTACTACGGGTTGTTAAGAGAGAAGCGTGAGCAACTTCAAAGGCTTCAGGAATGTCATAGCAAACTTCAAGGCAACAAACAGGAATTTTCAAGTTATCGGGAATCTATTACAAATCCTGAATTATCAACATTCACTTGGCAAGGAACGCTTGCAAATAAATTTGATGAAATAAGGCTTGAAGGTATGCTTCATTACTTTACGGACATTGAAAATAACCAGTTTAGTGAAGTGTTCTCTATGCTGAGCAGTAAGATGCAAACCATACGAAGTGAAATCCAGGCGATTGAACATACCATTCGCAGGTTGGAATCTGAGGCAGAAGCAAAAACTGAATAGAAAGAAATGTATTTAATATAGCGGGAGGTAGCTTGTATGGTTAATGAAATCAGGGTAGTACAAGGTGAGATAGACCAACACCTTTCAAAAATTAAATCCTCTGCAGAATCTCTTCAACCGGATGTACCTAAAAACATTGGTCTTGAAAATCACCTGGAAGTGGTAACAAAATTAAACGAGTTGAACCAAAGCATGGAACAGATGGTACAGAGTTATAAAGAACTGCTTATTAGAAATGAAGAATTGACACGACAGGCTGTACAGGATATGGCGTTTGCCGATCAGGAACTGTCTTCACATATCAAAGCCAGGTAAGGAGAGAAATAGGGATGAAAACACTGGATGTCATGTCTCTGGAGTCAGGATTAGAACAAGTTCTTCGAAAGTTAAATCAGCAAAAAGAACAGATGATTGAAATCGAATCAGCCATAAGTGACTTTATTTCTCAAGATGCCTCTTTCAAAGGAAAAGGGGGGCAATCGATACGGGCTTTCTATCAGGATTCCCATCAATCTTTCCTGGAGTTCTATCAGCAACTGGTGGAGACATATGAATCTACCCTGAAAGCCATTAAAAATGAACTACAAGGGTTGGAGCCAGCCCAAAATGGATATATACAGGAAAACTTTTTGCAGCACGATGTGGAAAATGGATTAAATCGAGGAAGAGATATTGTCATGGACTTAACAAGTGAGTCCAATGAAACGATTCAAAGTGTTCAGGATATCGTCTCATTACCAAGATTACAGGACGATTCTTTTCTTCAACAGGTTCACGTTGCGAGGCAGCAAAAAGATCAAACCGTCGAAAAACTCCACCAGTTTGATCAAAGTCAATCTGCTAACCTAGAGCCAATCCAACAGGATGTCCACACGATGAACCAATACATTCACCAAATTCAAGGTCTCTTCTCCAACGGGAAAATCTCAATCGATACGTATCAGCCCAATAGCTGCTATAACCCTAATTATAGGGCTGACAGCGGGTCGACGAACCCTTATTTCGAGTTAACCAACAATCCCCGATTTGTCGAAAATGGCGTTGAAGCAGCAGATACCGTGAATGGACTGCAGCCGGAATGGGACCCGACACCGACGTTGGGAATCAATTTTGATCAGTGGCGTGAGCAGCCGATTAATGCTGCGACGAATTTGGGTATTACGACTGCAGCCGGGTATGGGGCTGCGAAGAGTGTGAACATAGCTCAAAAAGGATTTGGGGCAACTAAAAGTTATTATACGACGGCTCAAGGGAAAAGACGTGTTCGTGTTTCATTAACTAATCCTGAACTGATGGACTTTAAGAAAAATAACTATAGCGGGACCAACGCTACTAATTATCCTAAGCTTTATAAGTTAGTTGACCCCATGACAGGGGTAAAACAATCCTTTAAATGGGCTGGAAATAAAATTGGATATATTGGAGTTGGAACTACTGTGGTCGGTGATATTGTACATGGCGTTCAAAATGATCAATCAGCGAGTGAAATTGCGGGGAATGTTACAGGAGATGTTGCCGTAGCAGGGGCTTCTATAGCTTCATCAGCATATGTTGGTGCACTGGCAGGTGGCGCTATCGGAGGCCCAGTTGGTTTGGCTGTGGGGGCTGTAGCAGGTGCTGCTTTTGGGATGATTACAACATCATTATTAAGTGATTTGAAATTTATGGATGTTGATAATGATGGTAAAGGAGATTCCATCGGTGATGCTATTAAAAAAGGGACTACTGGAATCATTAATAAGGTAGGGTCTTGGTTTAGCTAGTCACAGAGATTCCAATTATTGAGGTGAAAGAATTTGAAAAGATACAGAGATATAGATGATATTACAATGTCTTATCTAAATAATATGCAATTCCCTAAAGAAAACAGAAGAAACGTAATAGGCTTTTTATTAATATGCATGGACTTTGTAGGGTTACTGCCATTACTTAGCATTCCTTTTTTTGCCCCCTTTTTTTGGGCAGCTCTAATACCCATCATATGTGTTCATCTTTGGGCCATTCTCTATATAATCGCTCCCTATAAATTTGAAAAGTCTTACTACTTATACCTTGGTATTTTTGGGGTTGTAAATACTTACGTTTATTTCCTTGTCATTCAGAAATTTTTATATATGCACATTGGTGTAGAAAGCAACAGCTACTTTTATATGGGACTATTGCTTATGATTTTTATACTGGCTTTCTTTCAAATTTTCAACGTGAAAATGCTCTATTCAGGTACATATGCCAAGCTTCAAAATGGAAAATCTAAGATTAATGTTACTCCTATAGTTGCTGCTTCAAGTTTTGGGTATGTGATTGCACAGTTTCTTATGTCCTATCTGGTTACTGACTCAGCTTTTATGATTGCAATGATTATCGCATATTCGATTGTATCCATTTTGACAGCCTATTTAGCTACTTTTATCCACCGGTTTATATACATTCGAAAAAATTATGATAAAGTACTAAAAATGTATCCTGAATTTGGAAAACCCAAAGCGTCGAGAAAATTCGGTTAAGGGGGATTATGATTGATTAACTGGACATTAACTAACAAAGATTTATATTTACTTGTAAAGATGTTAGGTGGAAAAGTTCTGATAGGTATAAATAACCCTTTTCCTAACTACCGAGATGATGAACTGGAAAAAGAATGGGAAATAATGTTTAAAAAGCTGCAAAAGTTTAAACTGGTGGATTATATTGAAGGTGAACTTAGATTCGAGGATCAATTCATTGGAGCCATGTGGGTTATTGCAAAGAGCAATTTGGTCGCAGAAATTGTAACGGATCAGCTGGAACAAAGCATTTTCTATTTCAGTGACAATCAGGTCATCGAATGCATGAAAGAGAATGAAACAAGTTATAAAATCTATACTCATCTGGCTCCTGAATGGACCCTTAAGCAAGTCATTTTTCCTAGAATGCTTATAGGTATTGAAAATCGATCTATACGTTTAAATGATCTCTTATACATACTCCCAAGTGATTATCTTCTCTACTGTAAAGAACAAGCCATATTCAACTTGGATGAATTATCTTTAAATAATGGAATGGACCAAGATAGTTTAATAGTCAAACAGTTTAATAGATCATTAAAAAGGATAATTCATACCACTCGATTAATGATGTTCTACAAAGATGAACATGATTGGAATATCGAAGGTGTACATGTCCTCTCCTCACCCTCCTATAATTGGACATTAAGAATGGTTAGTAAAGACGGTATGGAGTGGTTGAGTGCCCGTCAGGCAACGGGAGAAGCGTTAGTACAGGAAATAGCAGGAGTTTTTGAGAGAGTAAAAATGAAACAAGAAGTGAATTAGAAGGGTGGCTTAACATTGTTTTTAAAAAAGAAGGATACAGAGGATATTTTTTGTATAGCTGTCTTTCCAGAAAAAGAGTTAACTTTTGATGAGCTAGACGATTACAGTAATAGGTTCGAAAAGGCGGGAAACATTGAGGTGGTTTCCGAGGTAAATCTATCAGAAAAAAATATAGAGATTCTAAAAAAAAGATTTCCAGAAACTGAAATTTCTTCTCCAAGCTTTGCGGTACTTAGGTTGGATATGGATAGGATAAAAGAAGAAACAAAGAAAATGGAGAAAAAATTCAAGTGGAAAAAACTCTTTAATTCAATTCCTCATGAAGAATACCTTATCGTCGAAACAAAAACCATGTTTGATTTCCGATACGTCCTTCTTTATACAAAGAATGTTGAAGAAGTCGTTACTTTTCTAGAAAAACAAAAGCATAACTAAAACTCAATATGAATGATGTTGTTATAGGAGGTGTGCTTATTTGAAGAAAGAAAAAATAGATGAGATTACATTGACTTATTTAAGGTTTCAAAAACCGAGAGATAATAGAGGGAATATACTTGTCTTTTTTTAAATATTTCTGGATATCATTGGGGTGATTTTCCTCTTAGGTGAACCATTGATTCCCTTGTTTTTTTGGTCTGGTATCCAGTAATTTTTATTCACTTATGGGCAATTCAGTTTATTGTTGCCCCATATACATTCGAAAAATCATATTATCTTTTTTTCGGTGTGTATGGTGTTATTAATACATATGTGTATTTTTTAGTTATAAAAAAATTAGTATATATTCATTTTCAAATGAATGGGGTAGTACCAGCAGTTATAGGGCTGATAATGTTTATTTCGCTACTTTTAGTAATGAATTGGATTAACATACGTTCATTGAATTCCGGTACTTACTCACGACTTCAAAAAGGAAAAAAGACTTTAAACCTTTCTCCTATTACTGCTGCCTCTGGTATCGGCTATGTATTGGCGCAAATGATCCTATCGTCTTTTTTTCTTATTATCTTATCGTTTATTGCTTGTTTACGTCGATCATAAAGTAGATACATCTTTTACTGTAAAAAGACTTTTCCCTGATTTCGGTTCACCTAAGAGAGATAGTAAGTATCCTTGATAAAAAGAATAAAGTTGGATTATGAAAAATAAGAATAAATGTCAAAGACATGTCCATAATAACCAAATATCAGGAGGTGTGGACATGCCAAATCAAAATGATAACAAATTCAAAAAAATCCAATCTGAAAGCTTCAAACAAGGAAAATCTCAGGAAGAATATGCTGCCGAACTTGAAATGAATAAGTTGAAAAGCCAGAAAAGGAAGTAACCCCGGACTACATAAAGAAAGGCAAAGAGAAAGGGCCATCCCAGCTTTTAAGGGATGGCTCTTTCCATTAAAGTGATGCTTTGATCACTTTTTTATAATAAAGCACAGATAACACACCGAAAATCGAATACAACACCGTATATAACCCCATCACAATAATCATCGGCGTCCAAACCTCGGCACCGAACAGGAACCACCCGGATTGAACCGCGAAGTAACTGTGCAGGAGACCGATGAGCAAAGGGATTCCGAAGCTGAAAAGCTGCTTGGCTTGAATGCCTCTCAATAAGTCACCCTGAGTGAAGCCCAGTTTTCTTAAAATTGTATAGTTCGGTTTCTCATCTTCACTTTCGTCCATTTGTTTAAAGTACAGGATGCATCCGGATGTGATCAGGAAGGTGAGACCAAGGAACCCGACGATGAACATGATGAGTCCGATATTTTGTTTCTGTTCTGCTTTCCTATCGTGCTGGGAGTCGTTTGCCCATCCCTCGTCCAGGCTTAACTCATGAAAGAGGTCGTTTGCTTTCAAGATATCTTTTTCTTGTTCAATCGTCACCCCGATGTAGAGAGAAGATTCCTTCTGTACAGCAGGATCTAAATCATTCTTCAGGCGTTTGAATACATTGTCATCCACGATCACCACAGGTGATCCCCCTGCTGTAAAATACCATGAAATAGGGTATTCATCACGCATTCCCAAGTACTTGAGCTTGGTGACCTCCGTTTTTCCTTTCAGTTCTGTCACCCCTGAATCATGTAACGGAATGACCTTTTGAAGTAAGTCGTTATAGCCTGTAAAGATCGTTTCGTCTTCTTTTACATCGACGCCTTCAACGCTTTTTTCGCTGATGACGGAGTTTGGCATGGCATCTAAAGAACCGTTCAGTTCGCCAAATTCAGAGTCTGTAATACCTTTTAGGTTGACCAATACTTCAATGACTTCGATTTCTTCCTTCTTGTATTGGATGCCATTGTCCAGTAGGGCATCTTTAAAGTGTTGGAAGTCTTGTGTATTTGTAAATGAAAAATCGGTCGGAACACTATTTTGAGCTGTTTTTTCAGCAGAATAATAGCCTATATAGCTCAGGGACAATAACGCTATAGCCAGTGCCGATACCGTCGTGATGATTGTCAGCAATAAGGCGTTCGATTTCATCCGGAACATGATGGATGAAAGGGATAAGACTTCGTTGATATTTAGATAACCATCTTTCTTCTTTCGTATGACGTTAAAAATGAAGCTCACGGATCCTTTATAAAACAGGTAGGTCCCGATGATGACCGAGCCAAGTATTAAGAGCATGGCCCCAAACAGCTGGGGCATGGTCGTGAGGTCCCCGCCAAACAATTTGGAAGATACGTAGTACCCCGAGGCAATCAAGATCATCCCGAAGATCCCGATGATGATTTCAAACTTGGACATCTTTTTCACTTTTGTTTCCGTTGAAGAACGGACCCTGAACAGTGATAATATGCTTTGTCTTTTAATAAATACAAAGTTCATCAGCATGATCAACAGGTAGATCGCGCAGAAAACAATGATGGTCTGGATAAGTGCCTGGATAGAGAAGTGGAGTGTGGCAATCGCCTCGACTCCGGTTATTTTGAATAGAATCATGATGATCAATTTCGAGAAGGAGAATCCGATTAAGATTCCGAGTATCAATGACCCGAAATAAAGGATGAAGTTCTCCACGCTCAAAATACGAAAGATCTTATTCTTGGTCATTCCGATTAATTGAAATAACCCAATTTCTTTACTTCTTCTTTTAATAAAGAGCGTATTCGCATACAAAAGAAAAATAGAGACGATGACGACAAGTAAAACGGAAGCGGCACGAACGGCTGCGCCGCCTTTGATGGATCCCTTCACTGCATCCATGGATGGATCATACTGCAGGGTCACAAAGGCAAAATAAAGAGCGACACTGAAGACTAAAGCAAATACATACAGATAATAATTCTTCAAATTCTTCTTCAGGTTTCTGAAGATAAGGGTATTAATGTTCATTCTGCACCCCACCCAGCACGCCTTGGGTTTTCATGATGTCCTTGAAGAAATGCGGTCTTTCCTGTTCACCTTTATTTAATTGAGTATAGATTTGCCCGTCCTTGATGAAAATCACCCGACTGCAGTAGCTGGCAGCTACGGGATCATGAGTCACCATGACAATCGTCGCCTTCAGCTTTTGATTTAGCTCACTCAGCTTGTTCAAAAGATCGGAGGCTGACTTTGAGTCGAGTGCACCTGTTGGCTCGTCGGCGAAAATGATGCTTGGTTCATGGATGAATGCACGAGCGGCTGATGTGCGTTGCTTTTGCCCACCTGAGATTTCGTTCGGGTACTTATCTTTTAATTCAAGAATCCCCAACTCTGAAGCAAGATCGTTGAATTTCTGATCGGCTTCCTTTTTGGGTGTCTTTGTGATGGATAAAGGCAGAAGAATATTTTCTTTCACCGTTAACGTGTCCAGCAGGTTGTATTCCTGAAAGATAAAGCCCAGATGATTTTTTCGGAATTGAGCCAGCTGCTTTTCTTTCATCATCGTCATCTCATTGCTTTCAATCTTAATCGAACCCTCACTCACTTTGTCGATGGAGGAAAGGACGTTCAAAAGAGTCGTTTTTCCGGAACCGGATGCCCCCATGATACTGACGAATTCGCCTTTTTGGATCGATAGGTCGATTCCCTTTAAGACTTCCTGTTTGTTGAATTTATTTCCGTAGCTTTTATGAAGTTTTGTTGCTTCTAATATCGTCATCGTGAAAAACTCCTTTGATTTGATACTCTTATTATAAAAAGCAGGAAGTTTCTTTTCCTTTTATTGTTCGAACAAAACAGAAAAGCATGTGACATTTTTGTCACACGCCGGTAAGTTGGACGAAATCGTTCTTCTTAGGAAAGGTGAGGGTGATCCGTGTTCCTTCTCCTCGTTTGGACTCGAACTCTATGGAAATCAGCAAAGACTCCGACACTTTTTTCGTTAGATACAACCCCATGCCGGTGGAGGATTGATCATTGTGGTCGATGGTCGAGGTGAAGCCTTTGTCAAAGATCCTTGGCAGGTCCTTGGGATCTATGCCCCTCCCGAAATCCTGAATGGTGAGGACCCCTCTCCCGTCATGATCATCACTCTTAATGATAATATCCGAGGAGGTGCTGTATTTTACGGCATTGGTTAAAAGCTGCCTGATCATAAAAGCCAGCCATTTTGTATCGCTCAGCACTTCCGTGACATCCATTTGAATGTCAAACCCGATTCCTTTTTGAATACACCAGGATTGCAGCGTTTTTATTTCCTGAAATATAACCGTCTCAAGATCGGTGTTCTCGATATATAGATCATTCTCCATAAACGCCATCCGCTTCTGATGAAGCTGTTGATCCAACAGAAGGTGGATCCGCAGCCATTCGTACTTTATTGGAGCCTTTAAAGATTCGTTCTCTATACGCTCAATCATCAAATGCATAGCAGTCAATGGGGTTTTCACTTCATGAATCCAGGACAGGAGGTCATCTTTTTCCTGTTCGAGTAGCATCCGATTTTCAGATGCTGCCTTCCTCAGAAGGTTTGCTTGCTCTGATAAACTATCTGAAATAATTTCTTCAAAAGGAGTATCGGGAGCATCCACCCCAGTGATGTTGAGATTTTGATCCCATTCCTTCAGTCGTTTAAAGAAACGGGTTTCCTTCTGGTATCGAATGAAAACAAAAACGATGAAAAAGAACAGCGACAGAAACACCATATAAAGGATCGGTTGTAAGGGGATGGCCGTATCGATATAGGCGATAAAGATCAATAAAAGGTGAAGAACGATAAAGAACAATATCCAGCTTTTTCGTTCCCATAAAAATGTACGGATCATGGCGAATCCTCTTCAATGGCCAGATACCCCTGGCCGACTTTGGTTTCAATGAAGCGGCCCAATTCAATCTCTTCCAACCGCTTCCGAAGGCGGTTCACATTTACGGTCAACGTATTGTCGCTGATGAAACGTTTATCATCCCAGAGGCTATTAATCAAAGCATCCCTGCTGACGATCTTATTTTTCTGATCTATTAGAAGTTTTAAGATATACATCTCATTCTTTGTCAATTCAATGTAACCCCGTTCATTGGATACAGTGTTACGTTCAAAATCGACGGTTGCCCCGCACCAGGTCTTGATGCTCACCTGTTCGGTGTTATAGTTATACACCCTCCGGAGTGTAGCCTGTACCTTTGCGATCAGGACATCAAAATGAAAGGGCTTCTGGATGAAGTCATCTGCCCCAAGCTGCATGGACATGACCATATCAGTCGGGTGATCACGGGAAGACAGGAACAGGATCGGCACCTTGGAGTGTGTGCGGATCATCCGGCACCAGTGGAAGCCATCGAATTTAGGCAATTGAATATCAATGATCACAAGATCCGGTTTTACCTCGGTGAATTCCTGCATCACGTGATTGAAATCAGTAATTCCATATACATCATAGGACCACTGGGAAAGCCGCTCCTTGATTTCATTAAATAGGGTTGTGTCATCTTCGATTAGTAATAATTTGAACAAATAAGTCACCCCACAATCTTGCTGTTTACATAAATTGTATAGGAAATCGCATGTATTTGCCATAAAGCGAGTAAAAGGAATACCTTTGCCAAAATGGAGGAGTATGACAAGTTGGTGGAAGCATATCATTCGGATATGGATATCCTGGCAGAGAAGTATGATGTAACGTATCAGATGAATGGGCAGAGAGGGAACGTAGAGAATCTGTAAGAAGCTCTTACCTTCTTTCTTATTAAACCAAACCAACATTTAAGAAAACTTACTCCTGACTAGAAGGGGGAAGTTTCTTAAATTAAATCGCAAAAAAATGACATGTGATTTTTTTGAAAATGGTTTATAAAAGTAAAAATAAGGATATATAGTAAGTACTTGTAACTAATTGGTCTGGTTCTACAATAGGTAATCACCTATTAACGTTTTATTGGGGAGACTTAAGTCTTTGTTTTGGCACTATTATCCTGGTTGTATAAAGTGATTTTTGTATCAAATGACCTGAAAGTATTTATTCTTCTAGTTATAAAGTTTCCTTTTTCCTGTAAAAATTGTGTTTATATGTATGTTTATAATAGTATGATATTGGAAGTGTGGAAACAATTGTAATAAAAAGGATTTTGATGCAAGAAAACGGGTTACATAGTTTAGTAGGTTTATGTTTCTTATTTGGGTACTCTGATTTGATATAGATGATTACCACCAACAATTTCATTTAAGGGAGAGGAATTACATGTCAGGAATTATACGTGTTACCCCAGCTGAATTGATTAGTATGTCTAACCGTTACACCGGTGAAAGCAGCCAGGTTGGAGAACAAATTTCACGACTGGATAATATGATTTCAGAATTGGAAGGTATGTGGGAAGGGGAATCAAGCCGTGCGTTTGCAGAGCAATATCAAACACTTCGTCCTTCATTCCTACAAATGCAGCAGCTACTTGAAGACATCTCAATGCAATTGACTAGCACTGCTAAGTCTCTTGAAGATGCAGATGCCCAAATTGCCAATCAAATTCGTGGATAAGTTTATCCCCATCAATTTAAACATGAAGGAGCGCTTATCATTATGTGGCGCTCCTTCCTTATGAGGTGAACGCGGACATGTATATTGACATCACCATTGATTTAGAGCGATATGACGAGAAGAGCTTTGATCTTAGGTTATCAAACTATCATACTGTAAAAAAACTGATTGATCTTGTATGGCAGTCTCAGAAGCTTACAGCTGAGCCTAGGGAAGGCTATTGGATTCGGATTGTGAATAAAAGAGAAGTGATTCCTGGTAACATACGGTTGATTGATGCAGGGATTCATTCTGGAGATCGAATTGAAATTTTATAAAGGAGACCAATAGAATGTCACAAATAAGTGGATCATACCTACAAGACAAGCTGGAAGCCGCTGTACATAGAAAAGATAATAAGATGACATTGATCTTTCAAAAAGAAAAGATTAAGTTGGATGAAATAGCGGAAATTCACTTTCTGAAGAATATTAATCCGGCCATACAAAAAGAAATCACGATGGAAAATGATGAATTATGCATCGTGATTACCATACCTGACTCCTTCTCTTTTTATCCCCAATTAAAGGCGAATGAGAAGGAACGGTTGATGTCTGCCTATCAACTGGTACAAAACGTACGAAATCATACCTTGTCACGCCTGCATCTCATTATTAGTCCAGACAATATTGTGTTTGATCAAGGACTGACTCCACACTTTATCCATTATGGTGTAAAGGAGAGCCTACCCCCATATGAAAAAGATGCGAATCTATTGTTAAAGGAGACAAAAGCCACGGTAGCAGCTATTGTGGATCGGCAACATACATTTGATGATTACATTAAGTTCAGTGAGACGTTAAAATTGTCGCCAATGACTAAAGATATCTTAGAAGCCGAAAACATTGACGGTGTCGGAGAAGTGTTAAACCGCTTTATAAAAGAAGCCAAAAAGTCTGATTCCCTCCTCATGACTGTTAGTAAGAAAAAGTGGAAACTAAATCGGTATGTACTGCTGGGAGTGTCATTACTCTTGATACCAGCACTTATTTATTCTATTTATTCTCTTTTCTTTATGTTTCCAAAGCAAGAAAGAGTTGTAGCCGCTCAAGAGAGTTTCCTCCTAAATAAGTATAGTGATGTGGTAACCGAACTTCAGCCTTATGAGATCGATGAAATCCCGAAGGTCACTCAATATCAACTCGCACTCTCCTATATTATTAACGAATCATTAACTGAAGACCAAAAAGAGAATGTACGTAACACCGTCTCTCTTCAATCGGACCCTCTTTATTATGAGTACTGGATTAATATTGGAAGAGGAAAGGCTAAGGAAGCGTTGGAAACAGCAAGGTTCTTAGAGGATCGGGATTTAATTCTGTTTGGACTTCTTAAGTACCGCGAGCAAGTCAAGGCAGACGGGGATCTTGATAGCGAGGAAAGACAGCAGGAATTAGATGAGATTGAAAGTGAAATAGCTGAATATGAGGAAGAAATGAAAGCATTGGAAAATGAACAGCCATCACAACCGGCACAAACAACGGAAGAACCGCAACAGACTGAAGAGAAAAAGACACCTGAACAAAAACCGGCGGCTACTGATGGAGAGAATTCCACGCCTCCAGCTGAAGCTGATGATAAGAAAGAATCCTGACTAACAAACTAACTGGGGGGTGAGCATATGTATGCCCTGTGGATTTTTCACGATCACTACTATCAGTCGATTATGATTGAGGATGAAAATAAAAAAATTACATTAGGTCCACGATTAGAAGATACAATCACGTTTTTGTCGTTGCCCTTGTCTGCTAAGTCCATTCTAGTAGAGCACTCAGGCGATGCTTTCAGGCTTTATCAAGACGGGGAAGAAGTAAGGGTTTTTAAACCAGGCCGCAAAGAATCCTTGCTTGCAGGTGATAAGGAATTACACATAATGGTCACGCCTTTTCCAACAAACTCTCAAATTTATTATGTCGGTCATAAAGAAGAAATCAGTATATCGACTGAACAAACGGATGCAACTATTTATTATAAGAAAAAGGATCTCATTCAATCTTGTCATTGGTATAAAAATGGCGATGATGACTGGGTAATGGATACTGGTGAGGCGTCTTCGCTTTATCTAAACGGACACTTGGTCACTGGGAAACATAAGCTTAAGGTTGGAGACATTTTATTTTCTCCTTTCTTCACTATTACCCTATTAGAAGATGATTTAATCGAGATACATAGTATCGATGACTATCAAACTGAATTAATTGAATCTCTACGTCCTACATCAGAAATGCACAAGAAATACCCTAATTATCGCCGAACGCCACGAATGATCTATGACCTTCCTGATGAAAAGGTTCAATTGTCATTTCCGAGTCAGGAATCGAGTGATACAAATCGAAGTTTATGGTTGATTATTCTTCCCCCATTGATGATGTTAATCGTCATGGCCATTGTAGCGCTCGTGATTCCACGTGGAATTTTCATTATTATCTCAATGGTGATGTTTACCACCACTTTAGTAACATCCACCGTTCAATTCTTTAAAGATAAGAGCAATAGAAAGAAATCCAAAGAACGAAGGAAGCGTATCTATACTCATTATTTAGAGAGCAAGAGAAAAGAACTTCATGAGCTTGCCGAAAAACAGGCAGATGTTCTGCAATTTCACTTTCCTGCTTATGAAAGAATGAAGTATCTTACAGAGCAACTTTCCGATCGTCTTTGGGAAAGGACTCTTGAAAGTCCGGACTTCCTTCAGTTTAGATTAGGAAGTGGGAAAGTATCTGCAAGCTACAGTATTTCAGTGAATTCCTCTGATATGTCAAACCGTGAAATGGATGAATTATTAGAGGAGTCCCAGAAGTTAGAAATGGTCTATCGTGAGATTGATCCATTACCTGTAACGGCTGACCTACATAAAGGAGCCATTGGTTTAATCGGTAAAGAGTCCGTCTATAAAAACGAGATTCACCAGCTAATCGGGCAATTGGCTTTCTTTCATAGTTACCATGATGTGCGATTCGTCTATATTTTTCATGAGGAAGAGTATGAAGACTGGGAGTGGATGAAGTGGTTACCGCACTTTCAATTACCTCAGTCATTTGCTAAAGGATTCATTTATAACGAGAAAACCAGGGATCAAATCCTTTCTTCCATTTACGAGGTCCTGCGGGAAAGAGATATTGAAGAGGACTCAGATAAAGTTCGTTTTTCACCACATTACGTTTTTATCATTACAAACCATCAGCTCATTTCCGACCATGTGATTCTGCAATACCTCGAAGGTGAGTATTCTCACCTGGGAATGTCCGTTATTTTCGCTGCAGAAGCGAAAGAGAGCTTATCTGATAATATCCACACCCTCGTACGTTATATCAATGACAAGCAAGGGGACATTCTGATTCAGAATAAAAAGGCGGTTAAGATTCCATTCGAAATGGATGAATACAAGCATGAAGGCAATGAGCAGTATGCAAGAACCTTGAAGACGCTTAATCATCAAATCGGCATGACAAACTCCATCCCTTCAAGTGTTTCCTTTCTGGACATGCTTCGAGTGAGGGATGTTGATCAGCTTCCCATTCAAGAGAACTGGCTATCCAGAGAATCAGCTAAATCTTTAGCTGTTCCTGTTGGTTTGAAAGGAAAGGAAGATATTGTCGAGCTGAATTTGCATGAAAAGGCTCATGGACCCCATGGTTTACTGGCAGGAACAACCGGTTCGGGGAAGAGTGAATTTCTACAAACGTACATTCTTTCTTTAGCGGTTCATTTCCATCCTCACGAAGTAGCCTTCTTATTAATTGACTACAAGGGTGGAGGAATGGCTCAGCCATTTAAAAGTATCCCACATTTATTAGGAACGATAACGAATATTGAAGGAAGTAAGAACTTCAGTACGAGAGCCCTGGCTTCCATTAAGAGTGAGTTGAAGCGCAGACAGCGCTTATTCGATCGTTACGAAGTGAATCATATCAACGACTACACCCGCCTTTACAAGCAAGGCAAAACGGAAGAGCCTCTTCCTCATTTATTCTTAATATCAGATGAGTTTGCTGAACTTAAGAGTGAAGAGCCCGAATTCATTAAAGAACTTGTAAGTGCAGCCCGTATCGGTCGTAGCCTGGGAGTTCATCTTATCCTGGCAACTCAGAAGCCTGGAGGAGTCATTGATAATCAGATATGGAGTAATGCCCGTTTCCGTGTTGCTCTGAAAGTTCAGAATACGGAGGACAGTCGTGAAATCCTTAAAAATGGGGATGCAGCCTCGTTGACAGTAACAGGAAGAGGATATTTACAGGTGGGAAATAACGAGGTATATGACCTGTTTCAATCAGCCTGGAGTGGAGCCCCTTATCAGGAGGAATCCTTTGAATCAGAGGATGAAGTGGCTATTGTCACGGATTTAGGGTTGATTCCTTTATCGGAAGTATCGACTAATCCAAGCAATCAGAAGGAATTGATCAATGAAATTGACGCGGTCGTCGATCGAATTGAAGCGTTACAGGAACAAATGAATGTGAAGAAGCTTTCCAGTCCATGGCTCCCTCCTCTTTCAAATCGCATCTACCGTACATCATTTGCCCAGAGAGAGGAGAATAAGATCTTACTTTCTATGATTGATGAACCTGAGAAACAGAGCCAGACCCCGTACCATTATGAGGTGATTGAGGACGGGAATATCGGCGTCTTTGGTTCTTCAGGATATGGGAAAACCCAAACGCTGATTACCTTATTGATGGGGATGGCCACTCAGTACACACCCGAGGAAGTTCATTATTATCTACTCGACTTTGGAAACGGTGGCTTACTGCCTTTAAAGCATCTGCCACATACTGCAGACTATTTCCTCCTCGATGAAGAAAGAAAGATCGAGAAATTCATTGGTATTTTAGATGATGAATTAGCTCGCAGAAAACAGCTTTTCCAAAAGAAAGAAGTAAGTTCAATAAAGATGTATAACACGATCAGTGATGAAAAACTTCCTCTCTTATTTGTAACCATCGACAATTTTGATCTGGTTAAAGAAGAGATGCAAGAACTTGAAACGCAAATTAATCAATTTGCAAGGGATGGACAGTCATTGGGAGTGTACATGTACTTTACAGCCACCCGCGTTAATACTGTCCGACAATCTTTAATGAATAACCTTAAAACAAAAATCGTCCACTATTTGATGGATAGCTCAGAGGCATACACGATGCTTGGAAGATTGCCTTTTACCCCGGAAGCCATTCCAGGTAGAGCGATTGTTAAGAAAGATACAGCTTTCTTTTCTCAAGTATTCCTTCCAACAGAAGGGAAGGACGATTATGAGCAGATGAACCTTTTAAAAGAAGAAATTCAGTTATTGAAAGAAAAGTATAAGGGATCAATGTCACCAGATCAGGTGCCTATGCTCCCGACAGAGTTGACGATGGTCAACTTTACCCAGTATACAGATTCAGGCAGGAAAGAAGGACTGCTACCGGTCGGCTTAGACGAAGAATTAGTTAAGCCCGTGTATGTAAACTTCAAGAAGACGAAGCATTGCCTGGTATTGGGACAAGCTCAAAAAGGAAAAACGAACGTCCTGAAGGTTTTAGCCAATACAGCGTTATTGCAGGATAGTGAACATATAGCGATATTTGATTCCATTGACAGGGGATTATCGAATTTGACGAAGGAAGAAAAAGTGGTTTACATGGAGAACAAAGACCATATCGCAATGTGGCTTAACCGGGTAGAAGAAATATTTAGTATACGAGAAGAGCAATATAATCTATCTATTCAAAAGGGGAGTCCCCTTCCATCATTCTCTCCTGTTATGCTTATTGTCGATGGATATGCAAGGTTTCTACAGAATCTGGATGCAATGTTTCAAGACAGAATCGTTAAATGCATGAAAAATTATAGCCATTTAGGCTTCTGCGTGATTGTTTCCGGAAACAACAGTGAACTAACTAAGGGTTATGATGCTTTAACAGTTGAACTGAAGCAGATTCGACAAGCTCTAGTGTTAATGAAGAAATCTGAACAAACGTTGTTCACGCTCAGCTATGATCGAAGGGAACCAGAAATCCAACCAGGGTTTGGTTATTATGTAGAAAACGGTAAAGAAACAAAAATTCAAATACCACTTATGGTAACGGAAAGGAAAGTACACGCATGACAGAGAAAGTAAGTCTATTTAAACTTTTATTAGCGGTCATGATGATTCTTGCCACTCCTCTTCTATTCTTCCGTTCAGTTGGTGAAAGTCCTCTGAAAGTGAAGGAAAACGCTACTCAGGCCATTGCCATTGTAAATGAAGACGCAGGAACAGAAGTGGATGGAGAGCCTTTGGCATTTGGGGGTGACGTGACGTCGATACTTGAAGATCAATCGACATTTGAGTGGACGGTTGTAGGCAGAAGTGCAGGAGAAAACGGTCTTCAGAGTTCTAAATATGATGCTGTTGTCTATATTCCTTCCGACTTCTCTGATAAAGTCATGACGTATGATGAAGAAAGACCGGAAAAAACAAATCTAAATTATAAGGTCCAAATGCAACTAAATGCTGTAAACAAGGAAAAGGTCCTTTTGGAAATTGAAAAGGCCACAAAAAGGGTCAATCATAAGATGTCCTCTCTTTATTGGAATTACGTATCAGCAGACATGGAAAATATCCGTGCTGAATTCGATGAAATTTTACAAAAAGAGCAGGCTTTCCAGGAAACGATGTTATCATTCTATAAACCTAGCTCAAAAGATCTGGCTGGCCAAATTCACCAACAAACGTCGATGCTATCTAATCTGCAAAACTCGATTCAGCAGGCAGATAGCCGGACTCCGCAGCAGCAAAACACGCTGGAATCCTTTGAACAAAGCCTTTCCAGTTTTGTCGAATATGTCAATCAATATAGAGAATATCAGGATAATCAAAAGCAATTACTCGCCGATATTCAAGCTCAATCCGTACAGATGATCAATGAATCAACTGAAAACCAGCAGCCGCGCTACATAAAATCCAAATCACTATTCTCGGAACAAAGTGAAGTCTTAACGGCAGGTTTGACTCAGTTAAATAGCAATATGGAGACAAATCAAGAGGTATTTACTGACTTACAGCAGCGCAGATTTGAAGAAGTGGGGAGACAAGTAAAAGACTTCTATTCCTTTCAGGAGAGAGTATTGAATTTCTATCAGCAATTACAGGACACTACGACTTTAAATAACCTGCAAGGAAATATTTTTGAACTTAACAATAAGTTGGCTGAAGGAGATGGGGTGATCTTCAATCCACCTGCTCCTCCTGAGATTCCTGAGCCGCCAAAAGACGGAGAGGAGCCTGGCCCTCAACAGGTAGTCATTTCCTCCCAGGAAGGTGAGCCCGATCCAGTAGAACCAAGCGATCCTTCTCCTGCACCACCGAATTTAGACCCGGAAATAAATGAACTGACAGCCATTTCAACAGAAATCGGTGCGTTGAAAGAAACACTGACTAATTTAACAGAACCAACACCTGAAGCTATAACGGCAGCTGTGACCAATATTCAAACAATCAATGATCGCATCCTGCAGGTTCGAACGCAGCTGCAAGGAAAAAATAATAGCTCAGAAAACCCTCTTCAGGCTGAAGTGGATAGACTGTTGGGAGAAGTATCAAGACTTCTTGAAGATAATCAGACATTAATTGATAAAATCGACGAATTGTCCAAGCAGGTTGAAACTCTTACAACCGAAAATCAAGAACTTAAAGATCAGATAACAACATTGACTGAGACGAATGAAGCTCTGATAAACCAATTGGAAATGTTCTCTGACAATATTTCGAATATCGTTGCCGAAATCGAGGAGAAAGAAAGTTCCATCCTGAACTCAGCCGCTTTATCTGAAAATAGAAGAAACACCTTATATGGCTATTTTTCTCGCGGAATTAATAACTATAAGCTTATGGATCTTCTACAATATTACTCTTACCTAGATCGGTATGAAGCGACTCTTAACGGTATGTTAACGGAGAATGGAGTGAAAGCGGCCGTTCTTCAGGATGAAGATCTGAAAAATGAGGTAAATGAGATTTTGAAAGTGAGGCAGACTGAACAAGCGGAGTGGGAACAATTAAATACAGGGTTGCCGAATACTGAGGATGCTCTCAACACACTTCAAGACTCCTTTACCGTCTTTGCGGCAGAATACAATCAAACCCTTGATGACCAGCAATCACAGCTTACAGAGAGCCTGAATGCGATTAATCAAGAAGCCACAAACGTATTAAATCGAATACAACAGCCGGAGCAAACGGCGCCAACACCTGCATCAGGGGCAGCAGGCCCTGATTTAG
Source organism: Bacillota bacterium (assembly GCA_051750565.1). GTDB lineage: Bacteria > Bacillota > Bacilli > Bacillales > Bacillaceae_B > Rossellomorea. Next base: position 87,368 of record JBNJJV010000004.1, read on the forward strand.
TAGGAAACCAGAAGCAAATTGGAAGTGAAATCAAGTCTATCCATTCCTTCCTGGATACTGTGAGTGAAAGCCAAGATACAATCGTATCCTATACCAACGAGCTTCAATCGAATGTATCGAATGTTCAAAGTGATGCGGATACACTGAATAATAAGTGGGCAACGAATGTAGCTTCCACTCAATTAATTCGTGATGATGTGTTTAGTGTACTGGGGAATGCGTTCGTTGACGGACAATCCAATGGATATGTGTATGATTTCTTGACGAACCCTCTTAATGTAAAGGGAGATGTTCCGGAAGAAAAGAAAGCAAGTGTACTTCCACCGGTCGTTATTTTGTTTATTATCCTGTTATCCAGCTTGCTTATTGGATACACAAGTTATTACTTCCAAAATGCTCCTCTCTGGATTCAAGGAGTGATTTTCCTTCTACTGAATCTAATTGTTGGATTTGTCATCAGTCTGTATGGATTGGACATCTATCCATTGGTGGAATCCCGTTCAGTTGAGTGGACGATCTTTACCATTCTCCTTTTATTAGCGGGTTCAGGACTAATTCGAGTTGCTTTTGTTACACATCGCTTGTTAGGATGGTTTGTTTCGGTGGGAATCATCGCCCTGTTTGTGACACCATTACTCGCATTAACTACGCCTAATTTTAATTTCAAGGATCCAATGTCCACCGTTTATATGTCGATTCAATATGGGGCAGACTCATTATTCAATCAAGCGGTTATTGTATTAGGGTTAGTCGTTATTGCATTAACTGTTGCACAGGTTTTATTGGATAAACGTTCTAATCGAATCAAAGATGAGGGAACGGAAGCGTATGAGGGGTAAAGTACTTGTTCAGCTGGCTCTGGTTGTCAGCATGATCATGATGTTTTCCCCGCCTATACTGGCCACTACCGACATAAATGAATTAATGCCTAACGACTATCAGGAAAATAAATTCAAAAAGAATAGTGACCTCATCCATGATCAATCTTCAACAAATCAAAAGATCCAAATTCCTGATGAACAGAAAAACCTGACATTTGATGGGAATTCTAGTAACGGAATAAACGAATTGAAAGAAAAGATATTTCAAAGTGAAGAAAAAGATACAAATACGATAAAAGCGAAAGCCGAAAACCTGAAACTGTTTAGTCAATCCGAATCAGCAAGGCTAGGGAGTCTCGAAGAAGGAAGTACATCTTCTTCTTCCCTCTCTCTTTTGATTGCTGTATTTGTAGGTATTTGTGTGTTACTTCTCATTGTTGTCATTGTCATTTGGAATAGAACGACTCAAGGTATGCAAAGGTTGAGGTGAAGAACAAGAAGAGGGTCCGTCTGAATCGGGACCCTCTTCTACTATAAGTTTAAGCATTGTTAAACTTCATGGGGAGTATTAATAAGGTGATTACCAAAATATATCAACTCGAGAACGCTCAGGAGGCCACTCGTTACGTCGAAACACGCAGGGCTAAGGGTAAGGGTGGTTGGACAGGTAAAGAAGCCCAAATAAAGCAATCTAGCGAAAAGTTTCTACAGCAATAATATAACTCCAGTAAACTAATGCGTCAGGTGACTATACAGCACAATAATATCCTTTCTATTCATATGAAATGTAAGAAAACCTCTGCATAAAGGTGTGTCGGGGTTTTCTTTTTTGATTTCTACTTCAAGTAAAACGACTGTATTCATTAAAAGAGTCGAAGTGCATTCACGTTGTAAGCGGTAACAAAAATTAAATTGACTCGCTTTGTTTCTCCGTATATCATTATTTTAATAGCGTCTATTTAACGACTATTTAGAACTGTCAAAAAATAATAGGGGTATAGGGGGAACAAATATGAAAAAAGAAATGCCGTTTTGGATGGCCATTATCCCGCTCACTGTCATGATCGTGGTGATGTTCGTCACGATTGTCGTTCTTGAGCAGGGTCCGCATATTCCATTGATTATTGGAACAACGGTAGCAGCCATTGTGGCCTGGCGGGCAGGTTATACGTGGAATGAAATTGAAGATTCTATGTATAAAGGGATACGTCTTGCCCTGCCAGCTGTAGTCATCATCATGCTTGTTGGACTGACTATCGGTGCTTGGATCGGTGGAGGGATCGTCGCTACGATGATTTATTATGGCTTGAAAATCATCACACCATCCCTCTTCTTAGTTTCGATTACGATTATATGCGCTGTTGTTGCATTGGCGATTGGCAGTTCATGGTCAACGATGGGGACAATTGGAGTCGCTGGTATGGGAATCGGTATAAGTATGGGAATTCCAGCGCCTATGATTGCCGGGGCGATCATTTCCGGCGCCTATTTTGGGGACAAGATGTCACCGCTTTCTGATACCACGAACCTCGCTTCTGGATTAACGAATACAAATTTGTTTGTACATATTCGTCATATGCTCTTTACAACAGTGCCGGGATTACTCATTGCTTTAATCGTTTATGCCATTCTAGGAAGAAACTTCGGTTCAAATAAGATTGATACCAACGACATTGAACAAACAGTCAATGTGCTTCAGGATAGTTTTGTGATTTCACCGTTTTTGTTGTTGATTCCATTAATCGTCATTATTTTAGTAGCTAAAAAGGTACCTGCCATTCCAGCTCTGGTTGTGGGGATTCTACTTGGACTTTTATCGCAGGTATTCATCCAAAGTGGATCATTTTCTGATGCGTTTGCTGCTTTGCAAAGCGGCTTCGTCATTGATTCAGGTAATGCGATGGTGGATGATCTTTTTAACCGGGGTGGACTGGATTCAATGATGTATACGGTTTCCATGACCATTGTAGCGATGACATTTGGAGGGATATTGGAGCATACAGGAATGCTGAAATCCATTGTGAACCAGGTGTTAAAGGTAGCCAAAACAGCAAAAGGATTGGTGGCGTCAACCGTTGTTTCTTGTTTTGCAACAAATGCCACCTGTTCAGAACAGTATATTTCTATTGTTGTACCTTCACGAATGTATGCTAAAGCGTATGAGGAAAAGGGTTTACACTCTAAGAATTTATCAAGGGCACTTGAAGATGGGGGAACCTTAACCTCTGTCTTTATACCATGGAATACTTGTGGAGTATTTATATTTGGTACGTTAGGCGTTCATGCTTTTGAATATGCTCCTTATGCCGTGTTGAATTTTGTAGTGCCTTTACTATCGATTGCCTACGCGTTAACCGGTTTTACCATTACAAAACTTTCGAAACCCGAATTAGTGAACTCTAAAGATGAAGATGAAATGACCTTAAACTCTTAATTATTCTAAAAGGGGAGATGTAGTTCGTAAATGGAACGGGGACGACCTTGTTGATAGGTCATCTCTTCCCCTACTACCCTGATCGAACCGTGATCTACCAGTTTTTTGATTATGCGTTCAGTTGAGCGACGGGTAATTTGAAGATAGTCAGTTAATTCAGCTGCAGTAAACTGCGAGGAAGAACGCTTCCTTCTAAATTCAATCAATTTAGACAGATTTCCCGGACTTATTTTAATTTCCTTGGCAATATCAAAGAGTTTTGGATCATTATTCTTGAGACGCTGTAATTTAGTCTCTTTCGGATAAGGACCAAGAAGGTTTTTATCATCTGTTAATATATATCCACATTTCCCGAAAGGGTCATTCTGAGCAAAACGCAGGGCAATTCTAGCGTTTTGTTCTGCTTCTATTGCCGTTGTTCCATAGCCAAATCCAATTTTCATTTGACCATTCCATCTGGAAATCAAATCCTCGAAATAGTTATGAGAGACTAGTGACTCTATATGTCCAACAGTGCTATGTAGTAAGTATGTATGTTGATCAATTTGTTGTCCGGAACCTTGAATATCATGGGTAAATGATTGTAACCATTGTTTAGAGTCCTGTTGTGATTGATCATGGGATAGATAGATAGCTGAAATCGTAGAAGCTTTTCTTTTGTTTAGTAGGGCTAATGATTTTACCTGGTAAAAGCCGTCTAACAAAGACCTGGTGGGATCTACCATTCTTTCTGTAGGAACTCCAAGTTCTTTCAGGCGATCATATACGGCGTGGATGCTTGTTAAGGCCATATCAGTGTTTCCCAATTGGTGAAGTGAGTAGTGGTATTGAACAATGGAGGTTAGTTCCAGATGATAAGGAAGCTGTTCTTTATATTCCAAAACATGAGCATCAGGAATAGAAATTCCTATATCCATCGATACATGTTTGATGAATTTGGTCTCCATCAAATCAATCGATATGCGGTCTATCGGAATTTTTTGATGATAGGTAATAGATAATAGTGAAGAGGCGATGGCCATTTCATTCTGTTCCAGGAATAAGGAAGGAACAGATAATTGATCGCATATATTTTTTGAATAAAAATAAGGTAAGGCACCTGAGAAAAATATGGCATCACAAGGTTTTAAGTGTTGGATCAGTTCTCTGGATTGATATGGATCTTGATAAATGTAGGGTTCTAATTCGATGTCAGTCATGAGGTGTTCTAAGGAGTGTAAACCCTGGATAAAGTCTTGAGACCCGATCACAGCTATTTTAATCTTTTCCATGCTTCCTCCTACTTTCGATTTAATTAACGACTATATAACGACATTATACCCATTGATAAATAGTAGTGTAAATGAAAAGGAGTTGTATATCTATGAAAATAACCGGATTAAACTTGTATGCTATTCGTCTGCCCCTTCATATTCCTTTTGTGGTGAGCTACCATACTTATCATGATATGCCTTCCATCATCGTAGAGATTGAAACCGACGAGGGGATCACTGGGTATGGAGAAGCAGTCGCAGATGAGCATGTTACAGGAGAGTCCTGGGAGAGTACATACCAAGTTCTAAAGAGCACTTTAGGGCCTGCAGTGTTAGAACAGAATCCAATGAATATAGAGAAACTTCATGAAATCATGAATGGATCCATTTATGGGGTTCCAAGTGCAAAAGCAGCCATTGACATTGCTTGCTTTGATATTATAGGGAAAAAGCTCACTCAGCCTGTTTATCAATTCATTGGGGGCCGTTATCATGAAGAATTCCCCCTTACACATGTATTAAGCATAGCAGAGCCTGAAGCGATGGCAGATGAAGCGGCCATCATGGCGGATAAAGGATATCTTTCTTTTAAAATGAAAGTAGGTACGGAAGTAAAAGCAGATGTCGAGCGCATTCAAAAAGTTCGGGAAAGGGTAGGGAATCATATTGCTATTCGCGTTGATGTAAATCAGGGATGGAAAAACAGTTCGCAAACGTTAAAGGCTCTCCGTTCGTTGAATGACATAGAATTGGATTGGATAGAACAGCCGGTTCTCGCTGATGATATTGACGGAATGGTGACTGTAAAATCCAAGACGTCTTTGCCTTTAATGATTGATGAAGGCCTTAAAGGAACAAGGGAAATGAGAGAAATCATTCAAAAAAAGGCAGCTGATAAAGTGAATATCAAATTAATGAAATGTGGTGGGATCTATCCTGCTGTAAAGCTTGTTCATCAGGCTGAAATGGCTGGAATGGAGTGTCAGGTAGGCTCCATGGTAGAATCCTCTATTGGCTCTGCTGCAGGCTTCCATGTGGCATTTTCAAAAAGGGTCATAACAAGTGTAGAGCTGACGGGACCATTGAAATTTTCAAAAGATGTGGGAAATCTTTTCTATGATGTTCCTTTTATTCGTCTTTCTGATAAGCCTGGATTAGGGATTGATATAAATAAATTGGTGCTGAAAGAACTGACAGTGTTCCAAGACTCGATTGGATAAGGAGGACAGTGTGTGCACTCACTTCACGAAGGAAAGTTAATCAAGGAGAACAGATTGTATTCTGTTCATACATTATCTATGCTCCACATTGAAGAAATTCTTTCATTGCAAGATATAGTAGTCGCTGATTTAGAGGATAAAACACGTTTACAACCCCTCTCGCGAGGAGAATATGAGTATATTCTTAAGGGAAATGGCGTGATGATTGGTGCTTTTCTGGAGCAGGAACTCATTGCTTTCAGAGCGCTTCTTAAACCCGAAATCGATGATGAACATTTGGGATTGGATATAGGATTAAATGTAGATGAGTTAAACCAAGTAATCTACCAGGAAATCTCTATTGTGCATCCTTTATATCGGGGAAATCGATTGCAGCAAGTGTTAGGCACAATCATTATGGAGGAACTTAACAACCTTCCCGGTGATATTAATTATATAAGCTGTACAGTAGCTCCTTTTAATATCCCAAGTTTGAAAGATAAATTTACTCAAGGCATGGAGATAGCAGCTTTGAAAAATAAATATGGCGATCAAATACGCTATATATTTGTTAAAGAAGTAAATAAATCATCTGCACAAACCGACCAGAAACGGTTGAGCACTTCAATGGACGATTTTCCCACTCAACAATCACTTCTGACCACAGGTTGGCGTGGTATTGGTATGAAGATCCTTCAAGAAAAGTATCATATTGAGTTCGTTAAATTTCAATGAACCTTTATCAAATGTAGAAATTATGTATTCATAGGAGCAGTCTCATATTAAGGGGCTGTTCTTTTCTTATGTTCATTTGAATTTTTAGGAATCCCATTATTAAATGTTTCTGATTCCAATTTTAAAACCGTTTAAATAATGTAATAGATTACTAGAGTAGTGGGTTGATAGTTGCAAATTCTCTACTAAAATATGGTTGTAAACAAAAATGTATACAAGTGTACAAATAAGTACACAATTGTATACAAAAATGTGTACAAGTATACAAATGAGTACACATATTGGTATATAAGCATGTGTACGAAATACGTATACAACGAAACAATTTGTATACATCTTGATCTCGATACCCTTGTAAATATTCGATAGAAAAGTAGGATTGACCGCAGACGTGAAATTGTATACTCTGAGAGTAAGAGTTGAAATTTTTTGACAAATTCTTACTCATGAATGAAAGGATGATTTTAATGACGAGTTCACGCATTGCAGCCATTGACGTTGGTAATGATTCTCTTAAAGGTATTTTTGGAAAGATGGATGGTGAGGTAAATATTCCGAACGTCATCGCAAGGGATATTGAAGATCGTCCTATTATCGGAATTGAGGAGCTGGATACACAGGACCCACTGGACGGCATACATATCCGTGTCCACTCCCCTACTCTTAAAGATAATAATGCGATTTATCGTGTAGGTAATCTGGCTACGAAGAGTAACAACTCGACTGAACTGGATCCAGGCAGTAGTAAATCAGAAGAAGATCAAACACTGATCATGCTGTTTGCTTCCATTGCTCTTGATGCAGCACGCAATGATTCTAATTTTAAGAAGAATAACAATGTAATAGAAGCAAATTACACATTGGGTACAGGACTTCCACTTCGCGAAGTAAAGGAAGGAAAAGACGTCGGGTACCGTTCTAGACTGTTAGGTTCAGTACACCAAGTTGAGTTCCTGGTCACTCCCCGCTATCAAGGTATCAAAGTAAATATTAAATTTGATGAAGTAAAGGTTTATCCTGAAGGATTTGCGGCATTCATAAACCTTGTGATGGATAATAACTTAAATATCATCAATAAAGATCTCATTGATAAACGTATCTTAATTCAAGATATCGGCGGGTTATCAACGGATATCGCTGTGATTAAAGATCGAAAAGTAGACGATGATAAAGCCCAAGGATTTAACCTCGGGGTTTCTGAATCTCTTGAATTAATCCGTGAAGAGATACGCTCAAGACACGGTATCGAGCTTGACAGCCGCCGTGATGTGGTCGAAATCATCACAAAGAAAAATGATCGCAATCATATTATGGTTAAAGGAAGTCGTACAAGCGTACACGACATCGTTGACCGCATTATGCTTGAACTTGCTAAGAAGCAATATCGTCACCTTCGCAATATGTGGCAAAAGAATTCTCAAACGGAAATTTGCTACTTCATTGGTGGAGGATCAAGCGTCCTGAAAGAGTATATCAAGACGCTTAATAATAATCTTGATGGGTACAATATCGACTTCTTTGAAGATGAGAAGGAAAGCATTTGGATGATGGCCAATGCTTATTACAAGCTGATTGCTGACTTTTCAAGAAAGACCCAAAAACAACATACCCAGAAAGAAGAACAAAAATTAGCGAAAACCAAATAGGGTGATGGTATGAATGGAAAAGGGATGTCGAGGGGACAACCGATTACGTTTCGAATTCCTTCTGATACACCTGATCATGTATTAAAGCATTTACAAAAGCTTAAGGAAACAGAAAAACGTAATTTCTCCAGTAAAATTGCAGAGCTTGTATTAAATGGAGTAAATGATACGATTTCCAAACAGAGAGAAGCCATTACGATCCCCCTTCCGAAGGGATTGGATAAATCCCAGCGTGACTGGTTGAAGCATGAACACTCAGAAGCACTGTTGGGGAGTATCGTATACCAACTGCTCTCAAACCCGGTTCGTACTGCCTCTCTTCTAGCTTCCTTAAGCAGCAATTCGTTGGATATCAATGAAGCACTCTATCTTCAGGAAGAATCTGCAGCAAGTCACGATTCATCAAGAGAGTGGTCCCTTGATCAAGTGATGGATGATGCCCCGGAAGAAGATACAATAGATGAGCGTTCTTACTCGACTGACGAAGAATTGGACAACTTTGACTGGGAAAGTGCCATGAAGCCCCAGGAAACCGTTGAAGAAGAGCCTAAAGAAGAAACGATGGAAGATCTTTTAGGCGATTTTCTTTCCCAAATGAATAAATAATAGTAAGAACCTGAAGCACTTTGCTTCAGGTTCTTTTTTATATGTAGGCTCTTTAAACAAAGGTTGGTTTTGCAGCAACATAAGAAAAGGTCTGCCAGGGGCTCTGTCAATCAGTTGTGTGCTAGATGGTGAGGGGAACCGTTCCGCTTGCAGCTAGCGTTCGGCAGATCCTCCTCAGCCGAACGGGTTCTCGGCATGCCCGTACTTCCGCAGAAGTCTAAGCAGTTCCTCTCACCATCAATATGAAAGTTCGTGACAGAGCTTAATAATGACAAAGAACAATCTAATAGCATTATTCTAAAATGTTCTTTTTTGCCGCCTTCCAGTACCTAAGCGGAAATGATCCAACGCTATCTTTTAAGATGTGGTTTTATTTAGGTTCTATTAAATAAACTCATGCTGAGAAAGTTGATTGGAGTGGAAGGTGCTCGACTCCTGCGGGAAGCGGGACAGGTGAGACCCCACAGGCTCACCGCCGGTCCTGCAGCGGAAATCAACTACTACTCACTAATATGAATAACATCACAATTCATACGAAAAAAATCACACTTCCTCCTTAAATTCAACTCGATTTCTCCTTTAGAAACTGTAATGAAATTGTATTATTTGAATTATTTTTTCTGCAAAAAACCTTAAAAGCCACTCAACTGTAAGAGAGAAATGTTACAAAGTGAAAAAAACACATTAAAATGTGTATAAAAAATGGCAGTTTACTTCAAATAATTACCATATGCAAGTTTAGTATAGGTGGAAATCGAGGTAAACACCGATTAAACCGAATATAAATCTTGCACCTAGTCATTGGATACACCAATTAAGAGGAGAGATTCGATGAGTATTCAAAAAAGTAACGATAGCTCAAGTCTCGCAGAAGTAATTGATAGAATCCTGGATAAAGGAATAGTCATTGATGCATTTGCCAGAGTTTCCTTAGTGGGAATAGAAATTCTTACAATAGAAGCGCGAGTGGTCATTGCAAGTGTAGATACTTGGTTACGATATGCAGAGGCAGTTGGGCTCTTAAGAGACGAAGTTCAAGAAGAAGGTTTGGCAAAGCAGGAAAATGAAAGAGGAACAGCGTTTAGCATTTAAACAAGTAAATAAAATATAGTTTTACTATTTTAGTAGAAAAGAGGATGGATATGACGGAATCAAAAAGCAGTCAACAAGTAGATGATACGAAAAGCACTGAAGAAACCGAAGAGCAAACAGCTGAAAACAGACAATCCATGAATTATGCGATTATCGGTGGAGTAGTCGGAGCCGGAATCGGGTTACTTTCAAATCCAGGTACAGGTAAGAAAGTAGTAGACAGTTTAGGGAAATCTGAAGTGATGAAAGCCGCAAGTAAAGAACTGCGAAGATCAGCACAGGAATTCCTGACAGAGCAAGCCATTATTACCTTAAGACAATCTGCTACCGGATATATGAGCAAGCTGGAAGGTGGCTTGCTGGCTCCAAAGAAGAAAAAAGAAGAGGCATCGGAAAACACTGATGCTAAGGCAGGAAGCAGCGAGGATTCTTCCAATCAATCAGAAGAATTAGAAGAAATCAAAGAAGAAAACAAGAATTTGAATGAACGTTTAGAACGAATCGAAGAAATGCTTAACAGCCTGGTGGAATCCAAGAAATAACGATTTAGCTTTTCGTATCCCTAAAGGGGGCATTACATGAGTAAGCCGGTGAAAAAAGCAGTTGGCAAGATGGCTAAAAAAGCATACGATCACGCTCCAGAGCCCGTGAAAGAGAAAGTGAAAGATACGATAAAAGAGAAAGCCAAAGAAACATTTGTGAACAGTGTTGAAGGCGGTATTCAATCAAAAGTTAACGAAGCATCTGAGAAGTTAGAGAAGGCGAAAGAGAAAAATGCGGATAATGTTCATGCCAAAGCTGAAGAAGCAAAGGGAAAAGTACAGGATGTCCTGCTTTCCGTTCGAGAAAAGTTAGGAAATGCAAAGGAAGCAGGAGAAGAATTTCAAAAGAAAATCTCTTCATCGAATGATAAACAAACAAAAATTAAAGGCGTGGGAAATATTAAAGGAGCAAGTGACATCAAGAGCTCCTTTAACATCAAGAGTTCTACTGAAATTAAAAGTTCGGAAAACATAAAATCTTCAAAAGACATTAAGACTATCTGTTCTTAAACGCCGGAAGGAGAATAACAATTGGCTATTCAAAAGAGTAATAATAGTTCAAGTTTAGCAGAAGTAATTGACCGTATACTTGACAAAGGTATTGTCATTGATGCATTTGCAAGAGTATCTGTCGTTGGTATTGAAATTTTAACGGTTGAAGCAAGGGTCGTCATTGCCAGCGTAGATACATGGTTGCGTTATGCAGAAGCAGTGGGCCTACTACGAGATGATGTCGAAGAAAACGGTCTTGCTACTCAGCAAAATGAAAGAAGCTCCCAGTTCAGCATTTAATTGGAGTGGCAGCAAAAGAATGAGAAGGCGTTTGAAGGGGGCCATTATGGGCACCCTCCCCTTTCATCTACAGTAGGAGGTTACTATGGTAATCAAAGAAATCATGAATAGTGTGACGGACTTCTTCAATGAACATGTAGCTCCAGTTCACAAAATTACGTCAGTAGAACTGACAGAAGATGAAGGCTGGAAGCTTCAAGTCGAGGTAATTGAAGAAAAAGAATATATGAAGAAATATGCTAAAGACGAAATGCTAGGAACATATGATGTTCTTCTCAATAAAGAAAAGGAAGTCACATCATTTAAACGACGGGATATCCGTTACAGAAGTGCCATCGGACAGGAAATGTAGTGGATGAGCGAGTGGGAGGGAATTGTAAGTGACGGTCTTAACTAAACGGATCAAAAAGGATAGCAGGGCATTAATACAAGACGATGAAACGAAAGAATTGCTTTCGCGCTCATTGCAATACCTTAAAGCTGGATATCCTGTACATTTTACAGGTCCTTCCGGAGCCGGAAAAACGTCTCTTGCACTTGCATTGGCGAAGAAGAGAAAAAGACCGGTGATGCTCATGCACGGAAATCATGAACTAAATAACAAAGACTTAATCGGTGATTTTACAGGTTATACAAGTAAAAAAGTTGTCGATCAATATGTTCGATCTGTTTACAAAAAGGATGAAAGTGTCACCGAGACATGGAGAGACGGACGTTTACTTGAAGCAGTAAAGAATGGGTATACCCTTGTATATGATGAATTTACAAGATCACAGCCGACAACGAATAATATCTTTCTATCCATTTTAGAAGAAGGAATCATTCCTTTATATGGATCGAAGCTAACTGAACCTTTTATTCGCGTACACCCGGAATTTGCAATTATATTTACTAGTAATCCTGAAGAATATGCAGGGGTTTATCAAACACAGGATGCTCTCCTGGATCGGTTAATTACCATTAGCGTAGATTACAAGGGAGCAGAACAAGAGGCAATGATTGTATCGGAAAAAGCAAACTTGGTTAAGAGTGAAGCAAGAGCGATTACAACACTTGTCTCTACATTACGTGATCAATGTACCAACGAAATGAACGGACCGAGCTTGCGTGCTTCCTTAATGATCGCGAGGCTCGCCATTGAATCAGACATCCCCATAGACGGTAAGGATTCAGACTTTCAACGTCTATGTATTGATATAGTAGCACACAGTGTAAGTCGATGTATCGACGGAGAAAACTCACAAGAAAAAGCAGAACAATTAATTATAGATGCATGCCAACGTATGAAGATATCTGAGGAATAAAGGAGAGTTTCATGATGAGTAAGGAAGAAATGGGAATTTATATATTTTGTGCCATTCAAACAGAAGAAGACGATCATTTTGGCTCGATTGAAATTGAGGGCGAGGAACGCGAGACGTTCACGATCAATTATAAGGACGCCGCTATGGTAGCAGCAGAAGTACCGATGAAAATCTATCATCCTAAGAAGCAAAATTTGCTCATGCACCAAGGTGCCGTATCCCGGGTGATGGATCAAGAGGATACAGTTATCCCAATCAGCTTCGGGAATGTATTTAAATCAAGAGACGATGTGCAAGCCCTGCTTGAAAATCTTTATCCTCAGTTCGAGACCCTTTTCCCGGCAATTAAAGGAAAAATCGAGCTAGGCTTAAAGGTTATCGGTAAAAAGGAATGGCTTGAAGCGATGGTCAAAGAAAACCCGCAGGTAGAAAAAATGGCATCTGCCGTTAAAGGGAAATCTGAATCTGCCGGGTATTATGACCGTATTCAGCTTGGGGGAATGGCTCAGAAGCTATTTGCTTCCCTACAAAATGAGGTGAAGCAAGAAGTCTATGCCCCCCTTGAGGAAACAGCCGTATCAGCAAAGGCAAATGACCCTTCAAGTGAGAAAATGCTTCTCAACGCTTCTTTCTTAATTGATCGGGACCAGGAAGAATTATTCGATCAAAAGGTCAATGAAGCTCATGAAAAATGGAAGGATAAGGTCGAATTTAACTACAGCGGTCCTTGGCCGGCTTATAATTTTGTCAACATACGCTTAAAGGTTGAGGAAGGCTGATGATTCATAAATTGGTGAGTGCACCAATTAATTTAGTCATTAAAGTCGGAGAGAAGATCAAAGAAGAAGCAGACAAAGAATTATACGACCTTCCTACCATTCAACAAAAATTGATTCAGCTTCAAATGATGTATGAATTAGGTGAAATTCCTGAAGAAGCATTCCAGGAAAAAGAAGATGACCTGCTGACAAGATATGAAATTGCGAAACAGATGGAAATGGAGCAATGGGAAGAATTAACGAAAAAGAAATAAGGGTGATCAGATGAGCGATTTACTTTATTTATACGGCTTAATCCCGACAAAAGAAGCAAACAAAGAAAGCCTTCCCTCCATGAAAGGATTTGATGGAGAAGGTGAACTATATACGATTGAAATTGGTGAAGTGACAGCGATTGTTTGTGATCTGCCACCGAATGAATATTCAGAAGAGACCATTAAGGACAAAGTCGATAACGACATGGACTGGCTTCAGGTAAAGGCGTTTCATCATCACGAAACCGTACTGATGGTTTCAAAGATGTATACCATCATTCCCCTGAAGTTCTGTACATTGTACAAGAACGAAGAAAGCCTTAAGTCCACGATAGAAGGCAATCGAAACAAGCTGGAAACGACCTTTACACAACTGGATGGCAATGAAGAGTGGAACGTCAAAATCTACTGTGATGATAAGGTTCTGAAGAAACAAGTAAGCGAAAGTAACCCGTCTATCGAAGCCAAAAGAAAAGAAATCAGTGAATTACCAAAGGGCAGGCAGTTCTTTGAAAAGAAAAAAATCGATCAGCTGATTGACCGGGAACTTGAAAACGAAAAGAATCGACTCTGTGAAGAGGTTCATGAAAAGCTGAAAGAACATTCCCTCCATGGAAATATCAAAAAAAATTGGAGTAAGGATGTAACCGGCAGACAAGAACATATGGCTTGGAATAGTGTATTTCTCCTTCCAGTATCTAATGTTGATGAATTTGTAGAGGAAATTAAGCAATACGAAGAAGAACTGGGACACGCTGGTTGGAAAATTGAAGCATCGGGACCTTGGCCACCTTATCATTTTTCTAGCTTTTCTTAATCACAAAATAAGGAATGAGAAATATGACCGTAAGAGAATCGATCGAGAACAAAGATATAGCCCTTATAGATATTTTAGATGTCATTCTCGACAAAGGCGTGGCGATAAAGGGAGATTTGATTATATCCATTGCAGGTGTCGACCTCGTGTATTTAGACTTGCGAGTGCTGATTTCCTCAGTTGAGACATTGGTTCAACATAAGCAAGGGACGCGTAAAACGGTAACGTCCGATCAATTCGATAAAGAAAGGGAGGGATTGATTCATGCCACAGGCCAGCGGGACAAATGGGCGAATTAATTTCGACCCGGAAAAAGCAGAACAAGGCTTAGCGCAACTTGTATTGACCGTTGTAGAACTATTAAGACAAATCGTCGAGAGACATGCAATGCGGCGTGTTGAAGGCGGTACTTTAACGGATGAACAAGTGGAGAATCTGGGCATTGCCCTTATGAATCTGGAAGAAAAAATGGAAGAGTTAAAAGAGGTATTTGGTCTTGATGCAGAAGACTTGAATATAGATCTTGGCCCTTTAGGGAGCTTAATGTAATTCCGGTTAGGGAGGTTACACGATGGGTATGGAGCATCCGGTACAATCCAGCACAATTGTGGATGTATTAGAAAAGATATTAGATAAAGGCGTTGTCGTAGCGGGAGATATTACGGTGGGAATTGCCGATGTCGAACTGCTTACGATTAAAATCCGCTTAATCGTTGCTTCCGTAGATAAAGCAAAAGAAATAGGCATGGACTGGTGGGAAAATGACCCCTATCTAAGTTCAAAAGCCGCAGATAACAACACGAAAGCACTTGAAGAGGAAAATAAGAAATTACAAGAGCGATTAGAATCGCTTGAAAAGAAACTGGATACGAACCGTCTTAACCAGGCGGAAACAAACTAATTGGAGGTTTTACCGATGGCAGAAAAAAATACGCAAAACACAACAGTTGAGAATCAAGGACAAGAAAAGAATACTACACAAGAGAACCAAACAAGAAGAAGCGGACCTATTAAGAGAACCGTAGCTGGAAGCCTGTTGGGAGCAACGGTAGGATACCTGGCAACACCTGAAAACGGGAAAAAACTTTTAGACCGTATCGATCAAGAGAAAATAAAAAGCAAAAGCCTGGACTTCGGGAAAGCAGCAAAAGAAAGATCCAGAAAAGCCGCTGTGACACTAAAATCATCAACAGCCAACCTGTTTAAGCGTGATAAAGATGAAGAAGCATCTGAAGACACGGAAACGGCCGTAAATTCAACTGAAACGAACAGCTCTGAAGAAGAGTCGAACCAGGACTATGACGCCCTTAAACAAGAAAATGAAGAACTTCAGAACCGTTTGCAGCAATTAGAAGAGAAAATGAATCAAATTGCCGCGACTCGTGAAGATGGAAGTGATGAAGAGGAAGACGAGGATGAAGAAGAAACCTCTTCGAAAAAGAAAGCTTCTAAAAAGTCTAAAGAAGAAGCGACTGATGAAGAGGATGACGAAGAAGACCAAGACACCAGTGAAGACGAAGAAGATGAAGATGAAGATGAAGATGATAGCGACGATGAGGAAGAAGCCTCAAGCAAGAAGAAAGCAAACGGTAAATCAGGCTCTACAAAGGGAAAGAAACGTTCTACCCGCAAGACAAGCGCTAAAAGTAAAAAATCCGCTAAAAAAGATAATGATAAAGATGAAGATCAAGAAGAAGAAGACACAACACTCTCTACCGAAGACGACACAGTAGCTTAACGAAAAAGGAGATGTGAAAATGAGTTTAGAATCAGGTACAGGGAAGGATAGCATCTTAGAATTTTTTGTACAAGCATCAAACAAGCATGACTTTTCATTAGACATCACGTTAAACGTCAAGGGAGCCGTCATAACGGGTACACTTGTTTCCGCAAAGGAATACTTCGACTCATTAAGTGAAACCTTTGAGGATGGCAGTGAAGTGGCTCAGAAGCTAAGTGAGGAGCTGGCAAAGGCCGGGGAGTCCGTTGATGAAAATCAAAGCGCTGAAGCCCATTATATTCACTTGAAAAACACAAAGGTATACTGTGGCGACAGCAAGCCAACCCCTTCAAAAGGGAAAATTATGTGGCGTGGTAAATTAAGTGAGATAGATGGATTTTTCTTAGGGAAGATTTCGGAGTCGAAGAGTAGTAAGGAATAGGTGGAAAAAGCAAATGGCTTAAACGTCATTTGCTTTTTTACATCTCAATTAGTTTATGGCAGACTGGGATAGTTCCAGAATGAATGCTTACGTTTTCCTAAGGGGAAATTATCAGGCAGAGTATAGCTTGTTTGACTGTTTATTACCCCAATTATTTCCCGGGAGAAGTAATTAGATAAATATTCATGTTTTCAAAAAGGGGTTTTTACCTTTTGAAAAATGGGTAAATAATCTATAACAAAGGAGGTTACCTGCATGAAACGTTTAATTGGAAGACTGATCAAATGGGGACCTATTATTTACCCGTTTTATAAGAAGTATCGAAATAAAAGAAGACATAAGAAATCTATGACGTATTAAGAGGGCAGCCAACATTGGCTGTTTTTTTTATACATCTTTAAAGGCAAAAGAAAACCCCTGGGATCCAGGGGTTTCAGTGTTCTTAATGAGAAGTCTTTCTCATTCCTCTTAGCAGTAAGCTTAACAGGAATACAAAGATGATAGCTCCGAGTAAGGCCGGTATGATAGCGATTCCTGCAAGTGATGGTCCGAAGCTTCCTAGGAGTTCTCCGCCGATCCATGCACCGATAATACCTGCGATGATGTTTCCGACGATTCCACCAGGAACGTTTTTACCTAATATAAGACCAGCTAACCAACCGATGATTCCACCTACGATTAAATACAAAATAATACCCATTTTTCTAACCTCCATGTAATGTTTTTTGTGATGTGTTGTTACTGGTTTAATACCCTTTTAATGTGGAATTAAAACCTAATAGGTCGTCACTTGGAAGATTTTTTGCAAGACATACATGACATATTTAAAGGCAGGTAGTTTATCCTGATATTTCTCATATTTAACAGTGTAGGTGCCATTTTCGTTGTTCCAGATACGGTTAAAGTACTGATCAATATTTGACATGGTTTTGCTATCAGTTGGGGCCACAATCTTTATGTTTTCTTCTAAGTTATAATCATCTAAATTTCTAGATGTGTAATTACTGGATCCTCCAATGACCATACTCTCTTTTTCCCCTTTTATATAAATGAACTTAGTATGGTATTGTTCCTTATTGGTGTTGTACCAACGAATCGTAATATGGTCATTGTCTAAGTTGTGCAACTCTGATGCGATTGGCAGGTTGGGTAACCCAATCTTTTCTTGACCGAAGGCATTCTGATTGGGATCCAGAACTAATCGTACCTCTACTTCACGGGCAGCAGCATCCTCTATGGCATCGATAATGTCTCGATCTGCAAGATAGAACATCCCGATCCAGACTTCATCCCCTTTATTTGCTTTCTTCATAGCATTTACGACACTTGTTTGAACTTTCTTTTCAGTAAGGATTTGTGCTTTAACGGAGGTCTCTGTAGGGGAAAGCTTTTTAATAGACTGATCTAAGTCTTCCTCGCTAGGAAATGCCTCTACGTTGCCCCCTGAAAATGTAGCCACTGCCTTTTCGGCTTTCACCATGTCCTTAAGAATTTCCCCTTTAACTGTGAACCCTATATTTGAGTGAAAACCGCTAGCGTCATGGGCGTTGGCGGAAAGGATAAGTCCTTCATTCTCTGTAATGACGACTTTTCGGTGATTTGCCTTTAAATTTAATAGTTTCAAATAAGATCTCATGGTTACCTTAGGTGCAGATGAGGCCATGGGGTTTGGAAGCCATCCGTATCCATCCTGACCGAACCAGCCTAAGGTGGCCCTCCATACACCTGAGTATAAGATGTTAGGATCTCTGAGGCGGTTTAAATCGGTATAAATGACTTCAGCCCCCAGGTCTTCTAAAGGTTCCAATTGTTTAGCGGTATGGGATCCGTACGTGGTGTTGACAACATCACTGATGAAGACGACCTTCAGATCAGGTTTCTTTTTCATCTGTTTTTGAATCGTTTTCGATAATGTTTCACTGATCCTGGGGTACTCACGATCACCCTTTGTGTAACCATTTACTAAAAATAAGTCTAGAATAAGAAAATCTTCTGCTTTTTCGATGGTTCGATAGACTTCATCAAAGATTGAATGGTCATAAAGCTCTTTCCCGTCCTTCTGATACGTAAGGTCGTATAAGAACTTTACATCCTTTTCAGGTATGGTATAGGTGTTGCCGGTATATGATATCCCCGGAGGTAACGGCTTTACCCGGTGGTAAAACATGATAACTGTAAGGATCAATATGATGACACCCCAGATCCACCAGCTTTTCTTCTTATACCACTTTTTCTTTGCTTTCAATTGAATTCCCCTGTTCTATTGTTTTTCTTACTATACCCTTAATGGTAGTGGGGGAATCCATACAGGATAAGATCTTCATTATTTTTTAGTAAATAATAGGTCCAGGCAGATACTCTGCCTGGACCAGATCTTAATGATGGTTGATTCTTTGGCGGTATAAAAACAATAGAAAAAGGGATAACGTCATTAATCCGATCAGAACAAGGAATGTATTCTGAAATGAACTTACCGGGAATTCTGCTCCGCCCATCTCGACAATGATTCCTCCCAGAACAGAACCAGACGCACTGCCTACGAAATGGGTAAGCTGTTTCATGCCGATTCCTGAAGCAATCAGCTCATTACTCATGACACGGGATACTTCGTTGGTCGTGCTTGACGAAAGACTTGAGAAGCCAAAGCTTGTGAACATATAAGCCAGCATAATCATGTATTCACTTTGGGGTGATAAGATATAAAAGATGACGGTTGAAATGATCAGAAGGATATGTGCAAGGAACATCACCCTCATATTTCCATACCGATCAATCAGTCTCCCTACATAAATGGCTGCCACTGCTGACAGCATCGCGCCTGGAAAGATAATGAATCCCACGGTTGTCGGATTTTTCCCGAACACATGCTGAAGCATCAAAGGCATGACGATTAGAATGGCAAAGTGAGTGGCGAAACCAAGGAAACTCATATATAAAATCTGGCGGTATCCTTTGTCCCGTATCAAACTTGGTTGAATAAAGGGTAGTTCGATTTTATGGATTCGAATCCATAGTCCTCCAAAGAACACGACGGCACCTGCGAAATAATACCAATGGAAAGTTGAAATAAATAGCAGAAAGAATGTAATTCCGACTCCGGTCAAAAGTCCTCCCCATACATCAAAATACACTTTCCTGGTCGTCTCATTCGGCAGGAAGCGGTATAGTACAGGTATCATTCCAAGAACACATAACGTAATTAAGAATAAATAATTCCAGCTGAAATAATCCGTAATCACTCCACCTACGACGGGTCCTAATCCAAATCCGAGGGAAGAGGCAGAAGCGATCATAGCTAAAGCCCGACCGCGTCTTGCCATCGGGACAAATCGTCCGGCAAACACCATGGATAGACCGGGAATGGCTGCGGCACCTGCTGCTTGGAATAAACGAGAGAGCAATAGCCAGGTAAAGGTATGAGCAAAGAAGCCTATGAACGATGCCAACCCGAAAATGGAGATGCCCACGATAAGCAGCCTCCTGATCGGAATATAGTCTGCCAGGCGCGTGTACGTAATGGTGCAAATGGCGAGCACGATGGAATATCCCGATACGATCCAGGCTCCTTCAGAAGGGGCTAAAGAGAAATCCTTTAAGACATTGGGGAGTGCTACATTAAACATGGTGGTATTCATGACAACCAGCCAGACGGTTAAGCTCAAGAATAAGATTGTTTTGGTATAGGAAGGAGATGCTTGTGCATGTGGTTCTGCAGTCATTTATAATCACCTCCATTAATGTTTAGATACTCGAAGTAATATACCACAAAAAGCCTGGTTGTGAAATGAATTCGCTTTAGCGTGAAAACGTTTAATTTAAATAAAATAGTCTATTATAAAAGGAAAATATAGGAGGAGATACGTATGACAAATCTCAATATAAAGGCTTTTGTATTCGATGCGTATGGAACGTTATTCGATGTTCATTCCGTCATAGAAAAATGTAATCAACTTTTTCCGGATAAAGGGGAAGAAATCAGCCAGGTATGGCGTCAAAAGCAATTGGAATATAGTTTTTTACGTCAATTAATGGGGACGTATACGACTTTTTTTATGATAACTAAGGATGCGCTCCATTATGCCTGTAAGCAAGTAGAGGTGGACCTTACTGAAGAAAAAGAGAAGGAATTGCTGGATGCTTATTTAGAATTGAACAACTATGAAGAAGCAGGGAGTGTATTGGAAGAACTGAAACCCTATCAAAAAGCCATTTTTTCCAATGGTTCCCTGGATATGCTTTCACCTCTGGTGGAGCAATCTCCCTTTGGGCATTTACTGGATGAGGTTTTGACAGTTGATGAAGTGAAGCAGTTTAAACCGACCCCGATGTCTTACCAGCTTGTTCTTGAAAAGCTTGGGGTGAGAAGAGAAGAAGTTCTGTTTATGTCTTCTAACCCATGGGACATTGCAGGGGCGACGAACTTTGGATTCTATACGGCATGGATTAATCGTAAGGATAATGTGATGGATGAATTAGGGGTGAAACCGCACTTTGAATACAGGGATTTAACCGGTATTCTGGAACATATGAGTTAAAAAGGGGCTGATGTTTCAGCCTCTGCCTGTTAGTTAGTTTTTGGGCAAATGAATTGAGTTCGTGGCGTTCGCTTAGAAACTGCACCACGACAACCTTCTTATTCCACTTGGAGTTTCGAATGCTATCAACTTCAAGAATCTTCCCCCTCCCTTCCTTTTAGAATTCGTTGTATAGTACAGATAGATTAATAGCCTGGAATGAATCGATCATAGAAGACTAATTTGATTTTTTTGTAGGAATATCGGCTATGTATATCGAAATCTACTACGTAAATAAATGGGAGGATGAACATGACTGAAAAGTTGATTCCTGTATCTGGTGTAGAAGTAGACTCTAAAACGAAATGTAAGCATTACCGAACCCAAAAAGATATCATCGCAATTAAATTTAAGTGCTGTAACACGTACTATCCTTGTTATAAATGTCATGACGTTATCGCAGATCATGACCCTATTGTTTGGTCAAAGAACGAGTGGAATATGAAAGCGGTACTTTGTGGAGATTGTAAAAATGAGTTAACCATTTTACAATATATGAATTGTCAATCAGTCTGTCCTCATTGTCGAGCCTCCTTTAACCCCGGGTGTCAGAGTCATTATCATCTATATTTTGAAGGATGAATTTTGGTGAAAGATCTATAACCGATGCGTGTTTCACGTGAAACGAAAGAGGTGAAGAAATGGAACTAGCGACGTTTGCTGGTGGCTGTTTTTGGTGTATGGTAGAGCCTTTTGATGAGCAGGAAGGAATTAAACGAATTGTATCCGGCTATACAGGAGGTACATCCCCAAATCCGACATATAAAGAAGTGACGTCAGGGGAAACAGGACACTATGAAGCGGTACAGATCACGTTTGATCCTATTCAGTATCCTTACGAGATGTTGCTGGATCTATACTGGAAGCAAATTGATCCGACTGATTCAGGGGGACAGTTTAAAGATCGGGGTGACTCTTATCGTACAGCCATTTTTTATCATAACGATAATCAACAAAAGCTTGCTGAAGATTCAAAACTTAAATTGGAGCAAAGTGGTATTTTTGCAAAGCCTGTTGTGACGAAGATTCTCCCTGCAAGCGAGTTTTATCCAGCTGAAGATTATCATCAGGATTTCTATAAAGAAAATGCCTTCCGATATGCTTTATATAAGCGTGGATCCGGGCGAGAAGATTTTTTGAAAAAATACTGGCCAAAAGATCGATCCCATTTAAAGGAACAGTTAACAGAAAGGCAATACTTCGTTACCCAGGAAAATGGAACAGAGCCACCTTACGAAAATGAGTATTGGGATAACACGGAAGAAGGTTTATACGTTGATATCGTTTCGGGTGAACCTTTATTCACTTCCAAAGATCAGTATGATAGTGGGTGCGGCTGGCCCAGCTTTACAAAGCCCGTCATGGATTCAAGTGTCAAAGAACAATATGACGTATCGCATCGTTCGACCCGGGTAGAAATAAGAAGCAGGGAAGCAGACTCTCATCTCGGGCATGTATTCACTGACGGACCTGGTCCTAAGGGTCTTCGTTATTGTATCAATTCTGCTTCTTTACGATTTATTCCTAAAGAGAAATTAAAAGAAGAAGGTTATGGGGATTTTTTAATTTTGTTTAGAGGCGGATAAAAAGAAATGGCAGCACAAGAGCACCATGCCTTTTTATCTTTTTATCTTCTCTCCAACCTTTTCCCAAAGATGTTCGATTCCCTGTACCCGCTAAATGGATGTGATGGTTCCCTGGTGCAAGCCCTCATGCCAGTTAGCGAAGGAAAGAACTTCACCTAAAGTGGTAAACGTAGTATGTTCACCAAGGACAAACGGCTTTTCTCCTGTTTCATCCAAGCGACCGGAGAACGCTTTTTTCATCCTTTGCGGTTGTGCCTCCAGTTTCTCACGAATTTCCTTCAGTGAAGGAGGTGTGAGCGCATTCCAGGTGTCAGGGCTCGTATTGAAGCCAAATAGCTCCCCGTATTCAGGTGGAAGTGTTTTTCGGTCGTTTTCCACTATAAAGGAGAATAACAGGTTTTCCTGAGACAGTAGGATATGTCCTAAATTCCATCGGATAGAATTTCTGAATCCAGGAGGCATTTCATCCGCCTGTTGTTCTGTTGTCGCATCGAGAGCAGCCAATGTGCGAAGTCGGATGAATTCCATTTGTTGAAATAACATTTGTTCTTGCATCATATATTCCTCCTAATCAATTTCTCTATAACGTACTCGAGGTTCGAAGTGAGATTCCTCTACGGAAAGATGAACTGATTATCAGGAGAAATAAGAAAAGAATAACCTGACGCAGCGTTACTGCCGGTTATTCTTCATTCAAACAGCTAGTCGTTACTAGTCTTGTGGTCGGTTTTTCTTCGTATTCGCTTGCCCGGTTGTAAACTCAACTAATTCAGAACTCGTTCGATTTCCTCTTTTAGCATTCGTATTGCTCTGGGCATTACGGTTACCTTGTTTTGTACGTCCCATTCAGAATCCCTCCCAAAATAGTAACTCAAGCATTAATAGTGTGAGGCATTATCCAGGAAATATTCTTCTCTTAGATACGACAAAATATGTCAAATACCTTATTGCTTCAGTTTATTTCCCAGGCTATATTCGACAAATAGCGGGAGCCATCGTATGTCCGGTTCTTTTTCCAGAGGTCCGTCCCTCAATCGTTCACTTCAAATCTGTCGAGAGGTTTCTTGGCAGGACCTTCAATCACTTCCCCATCAATGGAGAAGCGGGATCCGTGACAAGGGCAGTCCCATGTGTGGTCTCCGTGGTTCCATTCGGTTTCACAGCCGAGATGGGTACAGGTGGTGTCTACGACGTGCAGTTTTCCTGATTCATCCCGGTATCCTCCACAGCGTCGTCCATTCAGGTTCACGACATCGCCTTCACCTTTTTGAAGCTCCTGTGGCTTTTTAGCTGGTATTTGAAGCTTTCCTTTAATGAGTTGCCCGGCCACATTTAGGTTTTCCTTGAAGAAGTGTTTAATGCTAGGGTCGGCAACAAATCGGGAAGGAGTATACACATCAGCATATATGTGATGATTTCCTAAAATTTGATCAGAAAGAATCTGACCGGATAGAGTACCGGAAGTCATGCCCCATTTCTTAAAGCCTGTAGCTACAAAAATGGATGGATGTTTTTCCGTTAACTTACCGATATAGGGAACCTTATCTAAGGTGATGAGGTCTTGAGCCGACCATCTGTAACGTACCTCTTCTACTCCAAGGACTTCATCTCCGAACTCCTTCAGTGCATTGTAATGATCCAATGTATCTTTACCTTGTCCCGTTTTATGATTATCCCCACCGATTAAAATAATTTTTTCCCCATTTTCATCGTCTTCATAACGGAGGGAACGGGTAGGGTCTTCTGCACTTAAGTACATGCCGCCCGGATAGTCCTTTTTCGCTTTCACTCCAAGGACGTACGAGCGTTCGGCATACATCTTTGTGAAATAAAAACCCATCCCATCATAAAATGGAAAGTGTGAGCAGATGACAACATGCTCGCTATCCAGATGGTATCCGTCTGCAGTCACAACTTGAGTGGCGTCCCCTTCGTTAATGGTTTTAGCGGATGTTCCTTCAAATATTTGACCGCCAAGTCCCGTATAAGAGTCAACCAAGGCTTTAAGATATTTTAAAGGATGAAACTGTGCCTGATCTTTCATCACTACAGCGTTTTTAATGGTTAAATCAATGGGAAGCTTTTCGACAAGTTCTCCTTTGATTTCTAACTTCTGATACGCTTCATATTCCTTCTGGACTTTCTGGGAATATTGATCTGTAGTCGCGTAAACATATGAGTCCTCTTCTGTAAAATGACAATCTATATCTTCATTGGATATTGTGTCTTTGATAAACTGAAGAGCCTTCGTCTGTGACAGATAATATTTCTTTGCAAACTCTTCTCCGAAATGCTGGATGAGCTCATCATAAATTAACCCGTGTTGAGCGGAAATCTTAGCCGTTGTATGCCCCGTTGTTCCGTTCAATAAGTGGTTAGCCTCAATTAGCGCCACCTTTTTTCCGCCTTTAGCTAACAGATAGGCAGTGGTGATGCCTGCTATTCCACCGCCAACCACGGTTACGTCCACTTTTATGTTTTTATCAAGCTTTTTAAATAGGGGGAGTTTAGCCGTTTCCCTCCAATAGGGCTCCGGTGTTTCGGAAAAAGCATTTTGGTGTTGTGTGTCCATATGAACGCTCCTTTATCTTTCTATTCCTTACCATTCTTTCCTGAAATGCAGAAAAAATAAGTCCAAAATAGGAAAAAAAGAGACTGGCTCCAACAAACGGGTCAGTCTCTTAAAGGATATTTATTATGAATGTTCAAGAACAGAACCATATTTCTCAGCAGAATCAACGGTCTGTTTTAATAGCATAGAGATCGTTACAGGGCCCACTCCACCTGGTACTGGAGTAATCGCGCTCGCTTTTTCATAGCATGCCTCATAATCGATGTCTCCTACGTTCCCTTTGTTATAGCCCGCATCAAGTACGACAGCACCTTCTTTTAACCAGTCCCCTTGAATGAAGTTAGGTTTACCGACTGCTGCCACCACGATATCTGCAGTAGAGAGAATGTCAGGCAGGTTCTCTGTATAAGAATGGCAGGTCGTCACCGTTGCGTTTCGATTCAACAACATCATGGACACAGGCTTTCCTAGAATCGGACTTCTTCCTACAACAACAGCGTGTTTTCCTTCAAGAGACACACCGTAGTAATCGATAATGCTCATGATTGCAGCAGGTGTGCAGGATGGATATTCACCAAACCCTAATGAATTTTGACCGAACCCGTGGCTGGTGACTCCATCAACATCTTTTTCAATGGAGATCGCTTCAAAGGCAGCACGTTCATCAATATGATGAGGAACAGGATGCTGCAAGAGAATCCCATGAACGGAAGAATCTTGATTAAGCTCCTGGATCACGTCCAACAGTGCATTCGTTGTCGTTTCTTTTGGAAGATGAATTCTTCTTGATTCCATCCCGATCTTCGCGCAGGCATTACCCTTCATCTTCACATAAGTAGCAGAAGATGGATCGTCTCCAACAAGTACCGTAGCAAGACATGGGGTAGTACCCTTCTCTTTTAATACAGCGACCCTCGACTTTAGGCTTTCTTTTACCTCAGATGCAACAAGTTTCCCGTCTAATACTAGTGGTTCCACTGCAATCCCTCCTGATTATAGTAAAAGAAGACAAGGGTATCCCCTTGCCTTCTGCCCAGGCGAACGGCTAATGGCTCATGATTGATAAGGTTCGCAGCTCCCTTGTGGTTGATTCCACATTTTCGCCAGTCACTGCTATATTCATTTTCAATTTGATTATAACACGAATATAAATAAAATTTCTAGTATTAATGTTCGTGTTTTTTGTGAAAATACATCAAAAGGCTGATAGTCTGCTACATCTAATTTTCTATTCCCCCTGACTCCTTATAGACGATTTGTTGAAGGGGGATTTTTCATAAACTGTGAGTAACAAAAGAAATGAAAGGGGAAATAATGATGTTGAATAATAAAGTAGTCATGATAACAGGAGCTTCAAAAGGGTTGGGAAGGGCCCTTGCCTTGCAATGTGCCAAGGAAGGGGCAAAGCTTGCGATCTGTGCACGAACAGGTGAATCCCTCCTAAAGGTTGAGAAAGAATTGAAGGTGTTAGGGGCAGAGGTGGTAGCTTTGGAAGCCGATGTTTCTGATTCCCGGGATGTAGACCGTTTTGTTTCTGTAACGGAGGAAGTGTTGGGGGGAGTCGATGTTCTTTTTAACAATGCATCCGTATTTGGCCCTGGCCCCCGCCTTCTGGCTGATTACCCTGAAGAGGAATTCCTTGAGGTGCTAAAAATCAATGCATTGAACCCATTTTTAGTTACGAAAAGAGTCCTTCCTGGAATGATCAATCGAGGGAAAGGTTCAATCATTAATTTAACGTCAGAAGCAGGTAAAACAGGATTTCCTGAGTGGGGAGCATACGGAATTTCAAAATTTGCCGTCGAAGGATTGACTCAAACATGGGCCGACGAGCTAAGTGATACAGGGGTGCGGATGAATATGGTCGATCCGGGGGAAATGGACACGGACATGCATGACAAGGCTGTCCCCGAATGTGATTATCCACTTGCCAATCCCCATGACCATCTTGACGTCTTTTTATATCTTGCTTCCGACGCTTCGGAAAACGAGATTGGGAATCGGTTTGAAGCACAAGAATTTCAGTGGAATCGAGGCGGGGAGAATGAATGAACTGGCTAAGACATTTGATATCCCTTCCAATTTAAACGCATCGACTCCCATTGAGCATCAAGGATTCGAGAGAGACGAAGTAAAACTAATGGTGTTGAACCGGAAGACCGGTAAATGTGATCATACCCAATTCAAGCAGTTACCCGAATTATTAAATAAGGGGGACGTACTTGTTTTAAACAACAGCAGGACCATTCCTGCATCACTCAAAGGGAAGCAAGGAAATAAGCATCTCGAAGTTCGTTTATCCAGAAAAATAGATGATGACTGTTGGGATGCGCTTATCATAGGAGATTTCTATCAAGCGGGGGAACCTATTTGTTTTTCAGGGGGAGTCCTGGCCAACATGATGGGTGAAGGAAGTGAAAAACCACTGGTGCAATTGAAATTTAACAGGAGTGGTGTTGAGCTATTTGATTTTATTTACAGAAACGGAGAGCCGATCCGTTATGAATATATTGATTCTCCATGGCCACTTGATTATTACCAAACCGTATATGGATCAGTCCCGGGGTCTGTAGAAATGACATCTGCCGGAAGGGCCTTTTCGTGGAAGTTGATACAATCCTTGAAGCAGAAAGGGATTAAGATTGTGTTCATACAGCTTCACGCAGGCTTGAGCTATTATGGAGATGATCGCTGGCCGACGCCCAAAAATCATCCTGAAGAATACCATGTAGGTTCAGGGACAGTGGACAAAATCCTCAAGGCTAAGAATAGTGGGAAACGGGTCATTGCAGTGGGCACTACAGTCGTTCGAGCCCTTGAGACCGTCATGACTCAATATGGCCAGCTAAAGCCTTCTGAAGGGGTAACAAGCTTATATATATCGGGGGATACCCCTCTTCAACTCGTTGATGGTCTCATCACGGGACTGCATGAACCGGAAGCGAGTCATCTGGATCTCTTAAAGGCTTTTATTTCAGAAAAAAAGTTATTGAACGCCTATCAAACGGCCCTATTAAAAAACTATAAATGGCATGAATTTGGCGACATGAATGTAATTTTGTAAGGAGAATGGATATGAGACTTCATCATATTGGGATGAATGTAAAGAGTTTAGTGCGGTCGAAAGAATTCTATAAATCTTATTTTGGGTTTGAAGAGGAAACGTATTTCGAATGGGGGAGTGAGAAAATACTATTTATGAAAAGAAATGATTGTCGATTGGAGCTCATAGAAGAGCCTGGGGAGGATAACGGCTCAAAGAGGAGATTTCTTCATGTAGCCTTGGCAGTTATCGATTTGGAAACGGAGATTGGTCTATTAAAGGAGAACGGGTTAGTACCTGTTGAGGGCCCTGTTGTTCTTGAAAATGGTTGGAAAGTGGTCTTTTTCATTGGACCTGACGGAGAAATCGTTGAGTTGGTTGAAGGGTAGAAAGTTCATTTTCATCAAAACCCACCAACCCCATAGGTTTTATGAAATTTTTTTGTTTAGTATTCTGTGATACATTTATCCGGGTAATAAATGAAATGACTATGGTGTAGGAAGGGATTTTCATGAATAGAGAATTAGTTTTACGTTGGTCGTTCTTCTTTACAGGCCTCCTTGTACTTACGTTTGGCATAAGTTTGACGATCAAAGGGAAAGACCTTGGAATCGGACCTTGGGATGTGTTTCATTATGGGCTGTTCAAGCAACTCGGACTGACGATTGGTACATGGTCCATTATTGCGGGCTTTGTCATCTTGTTCGTGACGGGAATTGGAACGAAGTCATTCCCTAAAGTCGGTGCTTTTATTAATATGCTGTTAATCGGTATTTTCATAGACTTATTTAATTATGTACTTCCTGATCCCCAATCGTTATTGGCACAGTCGATTGTGTTTGCTATTGGGATCGTGGTAATCGGATACGGTATCGGGCTATATGTGTCAGCTGACTTGGGGGCAGGACCCCGTGACAGCCTGATGCTACTCGTAGTAGAAAAGACAGGATGGAAAGTTCAATGGGTACGGAATGGGATGGAGATCATTGTGTTCTTCTTCGGCTGGTTACTCGGTGGTCCTATCGGGATTGGGACGGTCATTATCGCACTGGGACTCGGTTCCATCGTCGGATTTTCATTACCTCAAAGTAAAAAGCTTCTTCACTTTTTCATTGTGAGACAGATGACAAAACGAGACAATCCTTTAGCAAGCTAAGGGTTGTCT
This sequence comes from Bacillota bacterium, assembly GCA_051750565.1. Classification (GTDB taxonomy): domain Bacteria; phylum Bacillota; class Bacilli; order Bacillales; family Bacillaceae_B; genus Rossellomorea. The sequence goes on from JBNJJV010000004.1 coordinate 116,744, forward strand.
CGTTTTTTGTTTAGGCTCTTTTCGTAAAGATTGTTGCTATTTTAGAGAAGAAAGTAGTAGTTGATTTCCGCTGCAGGATGCTCGCTTTCCACGGGGCAGCGGTGAGCCTCCTCGTCGCTGTGCTCCTGTGGGGTCTCACCTGTCCCGCTACAGGGCTTAGGGGCTCAAGGTCGTAAGCCAATTCTGCCAAAAAGGCAAAAAGCGCCTTTCCGACAGACTCGTCTTATGCTTGTCGCCCCTGGTCAAAGCCCTTCCGCTTTTCGTACTGTCCCGCTATTCCCGCAGGAGTCGAGCACCTGCAGCGAGAATCAACTTTCTAAGCATAAGTGTTTATTAACATCTATATAAATACAACAAACTTTTAGAAAACAACTTTTTTAAAGAGAGGTATTTCTCCACATAAGAAAGAAGTAAGAATAGAGTTTGTGCTGACAGGAGAGGATTAAATGGAAAACAATCTGCATTATCATATATGGGCAACAAACAAGCTACTAACTTACTTACAATCGTTATCGCATGAAACTTTTCAAAAGGAGCTAAAAAGTGTGTTTCCTTCCGTAGAAAGAACACTCCACCATCTGTATGAGGTAGATGCACTTTGGTTTTCGCGACTGCGTCAACAGGAAATACCGGTAGAGGTCGAGACGTTTTCATCTGTGTCAGAATGCCACACGTTTTTTCAAATCTTACACAAGGAAATGACAGACTGGAAACATAAAGATCTTACTATTTCGTATGAAACTTCTATAGGGGAAGCTTGTCAAAATACAACGGAAGAGATTCTCTATCATATTGTGAATCACGGAACTTATCACAGAGGAAATATTACAGCGATGCTTTGGCAATTGGGAGAAAAAGGGGTCTCTACGGATTATATTTACTACTTACGTGAGAAGGAGATAATAAAAGAATGAAAGAGCTGGTAGACTACTGTTATCTCTGTCAAAAGCCGCTTTACTGTTTAGACGGCTTCTTTAACGGTGTGCAAAAGGAGAACGGAAAAAGCAGTTGTTTCGAATGCGAAGAACAAAATCAAAAAGGGGAGAAAAAGGATGGGGCATGAGTATTCAGAGAAAATCGTCACTCTATTAAAAAAGCATCAAAATAGTGAAAATCGAGAAGCAATGGAAGCATATATGAGAAACCAATTTCAGTTCTTTGGCATTAGGACCCCGGAACGTAATGCTTTACTAAGGGGCTTTCTGAAGGAAAACGGTAAACCACCGGTTGAAGAATTGCCTGACATTGTTCGTTCTCTTTGGTCTGAACCGCAAAGGGAGTGTCAGTATATCGCTCTTTCCCTTCTGGATAAACAATCCAGGCATTTAACGAAAGACCACCTGCCATTTTTGGAAGAAATAAGTGTAGATAAATCCTGGTGGGATACAATTGATCATATTGCTCCCAATCATGTAGGGAAAATCTATCAAAATGAAGAAGATGACGCATACTTAGAGCAATGGATTCATTTAGATCATATGTGGTTGAATCGGGTCTCCATTTTGCATCAATTGAAGTACCAAGAAAAAACGGACCAGGGACGCCTGTTCAGATACATATTATTGCATAATGAATCAAAAGAATTTTTTATTCAGAAGGCAATCGGCTGGGCGTTGAGGGAGTATTCAAAAACGAATCCGGAAGCGGTACAGGAATTCATCGAATCAGAAAAGCTTGCACCGTTAAGTAAGCGAGAAGGATTGAAGCATATTCATAGAAGAGGAAAGGAAGGGAAAACTGTTGAAAAGTAGTGAATATATTAAGCATCTGGACATGACTCCTCATCCGGAGGGCGGCTACTACGCTGCCTCCTATCATTCTCAGGAGAACATTACAGATGGTCGTATAAGAGAGCGTTTTTCGGATGACAGGAAACTTTGGACAAGCATTTATTTTTTATTAGAGGAAAATCAGGTTTCGAACTTCCACAAGCTGAAGTCAGATGAACTTTGGTATTTTCATGATGGCTCCCCATTGACCATTTATATGATTCTTGAAGATGGAACATTGCAGAGGGAGTCCCTGGGATTGGATATTGTGAATGGGCAAAGGCCCCAAGTATTGGTGCCAAAAGGGGCCATTTTTGGTTCTGTCAAAGAAGAAGAAGGCTTTTCATTGGTTGGGTGTATGGTCTCTCCCGGTTTTGAATTTGAAGACTTCTATCTTTTTGAAAGAGAAGAGCTGGTCAACCGTTTTCCCGAGCACTCGGATATCATTATGAGATTAACGAAAGAATCTCAAATTTAAAAATTAGGTATTCACCCTTAAGTAAATCTAGTATAAAGTAAGGACAGATATATGTGAGAGGGGTATTAGGATATGAATTGGAATGATTGCATCGAGAGAACAAACACTCACTCTGTGAAATGGTCGTTTCCTGCCGAGGATGTAATTCCTATGTGCATTGCAGACATGGACTTTCAAGTGTCTCCTGCCATTGTTGAAGCCATGAATCGAAAGGCTCAGCATGGCATATACGGTTATACGACATTTAGTGATCGATACTTTGAGTCTGTCATTTCATGGTGGAAGAGGCGCTTCCAGATGGAAATAGAGAAAGAATGGATCAGCTTTAGCCCTGGAATCATTCCGGGTATCAATGTATTGTTGTCCGTATTAACGGAGCCTGGAGACGGTGTAATCATTCAAGATCCCGTTTATTATCCTTTTTACAGTACGATTGAGAATCATGGTTGCTCGGTTATGAAAAATACGTTGCTTTATGAGAATGGAGTATACTCAATTGATTTTGACGACTTAGAAGAGAAGGCACGTCATCCCAGAACGAAACTTCTTATTCTTTGCAGTCCTCATAATCCTGTTGGACGGGTATGGACGCGTGAGGAATTAATGAAAATTGGTTCGATCGCTAAACGACATGACCTATGGATTATTTCAGATGAAATGCATGGAGACCTGGTATACAAAGGGTATGAACACATTCCTCTGTTTAAAGGGGATGACAGCCTAGTAGAGCGAAGCATTCTATGTGCAGCTCCAAGTAAAACCTTTAATATCGCGGGACTTCAAACCTCCATCCTTCTCATACCGAATAAAGACCTGAGAGATAAGTATAATGAAAAGCTTACGGGCTATGGTCTGATGAGACCGAATGTGTTTGGGATTGAAGGAACGATTGCGGCTTATGAGGAAGGAGAACCATGGCTCAATGAGCTATTAATGGTTCTTGAAGAGAATAAACAGTATGTACTGAATTATTTAGAGCAACACCTTCCAGAGCTGAAAGGCATTACCCCACAGGCTACTCACCTTATTTGGATGGATTGCACGGAATTAGGTATGACAGGTGAAGAGCTGTGTACGTTTTTCTTAGACAAAGCCAGAGTGAAATTTGATGAAGGCTTTAAATTTGGTCAGAGCGGGCATACCTTTGTCAGAATGAATATTGCCTGTCCGAAAGAGCGGATCGATTTGGCATTAAGAAGAATCCACGAGGCGATTCTGGACTACAGGGTCAACCGTAACGTCACGAAATAGAACAGAGGATGAACAAATGAGATGTCATTTGTTCATCCTTGTTCTTTCGTGTTAAAGACTGATGTTGATTTACACGGTAGCAACTTTATTGGAGAGCGATGAACTTTGAAATTATGAAGCTATCGGCCTATTATGGTATAGCATAGTAGCTACTATTATTATCTAACCATTCCTTTTTTCAATCCGCAGAATCATTTTGATCTATAAATGAAAAATAACCCTGCTTTTTAAGTGAAATAGGGTCATTTAGTCGATTTTCAAGTCTTTTTAGTACAATTGACAGGTAAAATAAGGGTGGAATTAGACTCTCCCCTGATTTATGATCCACTTTTTCATACTTATGAACTGTTTGTCGAAAATTATTAAATGGGCAGACTACCACTTAATGTTGCGCGGGTACTGACGATTTATGAGAGTTCAGTGCTCTTTGGGTACCACTTCTCTCACTTCCAGTAGGTAAAAACCAACAATCAGTTTTAACTAAGCCTTTTTTATAAGAAATAAAGAACAAGTGCTCCAATACTCCCTGATAACAAAACATATAGCAACATGGGAACAACGGTTATCCGGATGATCTTCCCTTCCGCTAAGATGAACAACAGAAGCAGCGGCTACTACATTCAGGACACATACCAGATTTCCAGCGTTTGCTCCAAGTACCTGTAAGGATAAAACAGATTGCTGGTCTACCCCGATTTGATCTGCGACACTAAATTGAAAGAGAGAAAACATCATGTTACTAAACGTGGCGCTCCCAGAGATAAAGGAGCCGAGTGCTCCGATGAGGGGAGCTTTACCCGCTTCTGTTGCGATGCCTGTCAGCTTCTTACTGACTGTCATTTTAAGTCATTCAAGTGAACAGAAGCGATGACTTTTTACTCATCCCTTTACATTGGTTTTTTAAACGGTCTGTAAAAAAGTCTGAAGTATTTTTAGTATAACGGGAACACTAAATGATAGGATGAATTTGAAGATAAGTTTTGTCCATCACAAAAAAACATGTTAAACTAAGAAGCAGAATAATCATGAGCAATTATAAAGAGTCAACTGATAAATAGTGTGTTTTTGGAGTGGACATTTGTTTTTAAAACGCTTACATAACAGGAGGATACGTATATGACTAGTAAAACATTAGATCATTTTTTACAGGAAAATCTTGAAGACCTAAAATCACGCGGTTTATATAATGAGATCGATCCATTACAAGGTGCAAACGGACCGATGATTACAATCAATGATAAGAAACTTGTTAACCTTTCTTCTAATAATTATCTTGGACTTGCAACTGATGAACGTCTAAAAAAAGTAGCGATCGAAGCGGTGAAAGAATATGGTGTAGGGGCTGGAGCCGTTCGTACAATCAATGGTACCCTTGATCTTCATGTGAAGCTTGAAGAGAAGCTCGCGAAGTTTAAAGGCACAGAAGCAGCCATTGCTTATCAGTCAGGATTCAATTGTAATATGGCAGCGATTTCTGCGGTTATGGACAAGAATGACGCCATCCTTTCTGATGAATTGAACCATGCATCCATTATTGATGGCTGCCGCTTATCGAAAGCAAAGATTATCCGCTTTGGTCACTCAGACATGGAGGATCTTCGTGCGAAAGCAAAAGAAGCGAAGGAATCGGGTCAATACAATAAAATCATGATTATCACTGACGGAGTATTTTCAATGGATGGAGATGTATGTAAACTTCCTGAAATCGTTGAAATTGCTGAGGAATTTGATATCATGACGTATGTAGATGACGCTCACGGTTCCGGGGTCCTTGGTAAAGGTGCAGGAACGGTTAAACACTTTGGCTTATCAGACAAAGTGGACTTCCAAATGGGTACGTTATCGAAAGCAATCGGTGTAGTTGGTGGATATGTGGCAGGAACTCAAAACCTGATCGACTGGTTAAAGGTCCGCTCACGTCCATTCCTATTCTCTACATCCTTAACTCCGGCGGATGTAACGGCTTGTACAGAAGCACTTGATCTCATCATGAACTCTACAGAGCTTCAAGATAATATGTGGGAAAACAGTCGTTATCTGAAAGAAGAGCTGACAAAGCTTGGCTTTGACATTGGAAACAGTGAAACTCCTATCACTCCGGTTATCATCGGTGAAGAGCAGGCGACCCAGGACTTCAGTAAACGCCTATATGAAGAAGGTGTATATGCCAAATCCATCGTGTTCCCAACCGTACCAAGAGGAACAGGTCGTGTGAGAAACATGCCTTCAGCAGCGCATACGAAAGACATGCTTGATCAAGCGATTAAAGCATATGAAAAAGTCGGTAAGGAAATGGGAATTATCTAATCTTCCTATTTAAATAACGTGATAGGGTCTGGCTTTAAGAGTCAGCCCTATCTGTATGAATAATGAAATCATTCTATCACCATAGGGAAATGCAGGAGGAAAGACGATGAAAAAGATTTTAGTAACGGGTGCCTTGGGACAAATCGGTTCTGAGCTAACCAATAAACTACGTACTGTGTACGGTTCTGATAACGTCATTGCGACAGATATCCGAGAAACAGACAGCCCTGTCGTAACAGACGGCCCTTTTGAGCAATTAGACGTGACCAATGCCCAAAAAATGTTTGATATTGCCAAAACGAATAAGGTGGATACCATTATTCACCTCGCAGCTCTACTATCTGCAACGGCGGAAGCAAAACCGCTACTCGCCTGGAATTTAAATATGGGTGGACTGGTAAATGCCCTGGAAGCAGCAAGAGAATTGGAATGTCAGTTCTTCACACCAAGTTCAATTGGAGCATTCGGTCCATCAACTCCAAAGGATTCAACTCCACAAGATACCATCATGCGCCCTACCACCATGTACGGAGTAAACAAAGTGTCAGGAGAACTTCTGTCTGATTATTACTTCACTAAATTTGGGGTGGATACAAGAGGACTGCGTTTTCCAGGTCTTATTTCGTATGAAACATTACCAGGTGGCGGGACGACTGATTATGCAGTAGAAATTTATTATGAAGCAATCAAGAATAACCAGTATACTTCATACATCGGTGAAGGAACCTATATGGATATGATGTATATGCCTGATGCACTTAATGCGATCATCGACCTTATGGAAGCGGACGGTTCAAAGCTTGAGCACCGTAATTCCTTCAATGTATCTGCCATGAGCGTAGCACCTGAGGATATTGCAAAAGCGATCCGCGTCCACCAACCGGACTTTACACTGGATTATAGCGTAGATCCAGTTCGCCAAACCATTGCTGAAAGCTGGCCGAACGCCATAGATTCCAGCGCAGCCATGAACGAATGGGGATTCAAAGCAGATTACGACTTAGCCAAAATGACAGCTGATATGTTAGAGAAGTTAAAAACGAAGTAAGCAGATTGATCCCTAAGAAGCAATAGTTTCTTAGGGATCTTTTTTTATTCCCTAAGATCTTTTATTTTAAAGGCTCTTTTCGTAAAGTTTGTTGCTATTTTCATAAGAAAGTAGTAGTTGATTTCCGCTACAGGATGCCCGCTTTCCGCGGGGCGGGCGGTGAGCCTCCTCGGCTTCGCCTGTGGGGTCTCACCTGTCTAGCTCCGGCGGCTAGCCCCTCGAGGTCATAAGCTAAATGGTCCAAGAAGGCAAAGAGCGCCTTCTTAGGCCCATTCATCTTATGCTTGTCGGGGCTGGGCGAGCCGTCTCCGCTTTTCGGTTGTCCCGCTATCCCCGCAGGAGTCGAGCACCTGCAGCGAGAATCAACTTTCTCAGCATGAGTTTCTTAATAAAATCTAAATAAAAACCAATAAAATTTTAGAAAACAACCTCTTTTAAAGAGAGCAGTGGTCGATTTCTTATTATTAACTAGGAATTCCGTTTTCTTTAGATTTTATTGTCACTTTTAAGCTCTGTCACGAAATTTTCTTATAGATGGTGAGGGGAACTTCGTAGACTCCGGCGGATTTTGGACGTGCCGAGACCCCGTTCGGCTAAGCTGAGGAGACTCGGCCGAACGCTAGCCTGCAAGCGGAGCGGCTCCCCTCACCATCCAGCACATACTGATTGACAAACACTGACAGATCCCTTGTTATTAAACAACAATCTTTGCGAAAAGAGCCATTTTAAAATACGACAAAATATGACAATAATTGATAGTAAATTGGAAGGGAAATGTTATACTTAAACAGTAAGAATAAATGAAATCAAGCCCCTTTTTGTGGAAAAAAATGGTGATAACCTATATAAATTATGCTAAAATTCAGAAGTCTAAGGATTTTACAAAGGGGGATTCAGATGAGAGAAAAATGGAAAGTATTTGGGATACCTATAGGAATCATGCTTCTATTCATCGTTGTCTTGTTCTTTCACCAGCTGCTATTAGTGAAAGAACTACCTCAGGCGAACTGGAGCCGTTCACTCCCATTAGACTTTACATCAAAAGAGAGACCTCAGGTGTTTCAAAACAATGGGGAACTATACATATCAAGTAATGGGAAGATCCAAGCCTTTACAATCAACGATAAAATGAATGTAGCTGATGAAAGAGTCATTGATACCACTATAACAAGAGGCTATCCATTTTGGAGCGATGGCAACGAATTCATCTACTATAAAGATGGTAATTTAGTTTTAAGCCAGGACAATGAGGATCAAATCCTTTCGAAAGAGATATCAGGGTTGGGAGTAAGCACAAACCATGTCTATTATTGGAGTAACGAACAACTATATGAATATAATGTGCATGAAGGTTCTTCCAGGGAAGTCTACACTTTTCCAACTGGAATTTCTGATGTGCATGTAGGAGAAAACGGAAATGCCGTCATTCAGGTGGTACAAGATGATACTCATGATTTCGTCTACTATATGAATGAAAACCGTGAAGTAAGTGAAAAGCCTTTTTTACTAGTAAATACAGCACCGAATAAAAAGGTGGACGGTATAACGTTTAAAGTAGCAGACGAGCAGCTCACCTTACTATACAATGAGAAATCACGCACACAAGGAACGCTTTCCTACAATGTATACAAGGTGCAGGTTTCATTACAAGAAGTAGGATCATCGATTTTAACCGGGAGTAAGATTGAATTCATAAATAAAGATACCGGCGAAAAGCTGACGAGTCCCGGTGGGGTACAGTTTGTAAACGTTGATGGGAAAGAATCCGTTGTGTTCACTTCAGAAGGACAGCGTATTGGTGATAACAGTGCGGTGAGCCTGTATGCGGCTCCTTTTCTAAGTCAGGGGATCCTGGAGGGTTCTCCTCTAAGCACGACCAAGCATGTCACATATTCTCCCGTGCAATTAACAGACGAAGCACTGGTTTGGTTTAATTATGATGGTGGTACATATGAACTATACGGAGCATCTCAGAACGATCAGGTTGTTTCAGAAAGTACGAACTGGTCGAAAAGATCAGTAAAAGAAGCATTGAACAACGGCGTTCTCATGATGTTCAGCAGCTTGGTGACGGTATTGACATCCTTTTACTGGGTGCTTCCATCACTCTTTCTATTAATCTTATTGTATATATTCAGACCAAACGTGTTTGAAAAAGACGGGATCAGCTGGGCGGAATATGCATCGATCATCATTTTCATGCTGATGCCGATCAGCTACACTAGCAATGCAATGAACGCATATTTCTATCAAGTGGCACCGGAGTATTTGGTGTTTCCGGGAAGCGGCTACGCACTATTATTGTTGATTAGTGTGATCACCTGGGCAGTTTGGAAAATTGGCCGGGATCCTGATTGGGGATCATTTGCAGGTGCCTTTTACTTCATGGGAATCTATATTTTGTTCTATATTACTTCAATCGGTCCATATATATTTAACTTATTCTAGCGAAAAAAGTATGAGTGGGACGGGTGACTTAGATGATGGAGAAAATGAATCATATGATAAAACATACATTTTACAACAAAATAATGATCCTCATGGCTCTATTTGTCATACAGTTCATCGTTTTACTTTCCATTGATAAGCCGTGGAACGTAATGGCTGCCCTTCTAGTAACCATTGTAGGGGTAGTAGTCCTGGCCCAATTATTAAAAGAAGGGAAAACGTTTCTGGCAGAGCATCGAAAGTTGCTGGAAGAAGAAAATCAGCTGTCCACCCTTCTTCACTCCCTGCCGGATTTTGTATGCTTTAAGGATGGAGAGGGCCGCTGGTTAAAGGTCAATCAATTTGGCCGAAAACTTTATAATCTTGAAGGGATTAATTATGTAGGGAAGACAGATCGGGAGTTAGGAGGGCTTGTTCCATTCTTTAAAGATGCCTTCGATTATTGCGTTGACTCCGATGAACAATCGTGGAAAGCGGAAAAGGTAACGAGATGTGAAGAGGGATTCTATCTTCCGAACGGTGAATACAAGACCTTTGATGTCATTAAAGTCCCGTTATTTCATACGAATCAGACAAGAAAGGGATTAGTCATCATCGGCCGGGACATTTCTCAGCAGAAAATAGCAGAAGAAATGCTATTAAGAAAAGAAAAATTATCTGTGGTCGGAGAGCTTGCGGCGGGAATCGCCCATGAGATCCGGAATCCCCTTACGAGCATCAAAGGCTTCATTCAACTGCTTGAAGAAAATGAGCATGTATCCGAAAATTATCTTCGCGTCATGTCATCCGAGATGGATCGAATCAACCAAATTGTAGGAGAGCTACTCATTTTATCTAAACCTCAAATGAGGGAATACAAGGTATTTGATATGAATGAGGTGTTAAACTATGTGATCAAGGTAATGGAGCATGAAGCAATCCTCAAAGGGATCACATTAAATGTTCAAGTACCATCATCCTCCATTCACGTCTTTGGAGATAAGAATCAATGCGTGCAGGTCTTTATAAATATTATAAAAAATGCAATCGAATCGATGGATGAAGGAGAAATCCGCGTCAAGTGGAACGTTCTGAACAAAATGTTCATCATCTCGATTCAAGATCAAGGGGTGGGAATTCCACCGGATCGATTAAAGAGACTGGGAGAGCCGTTCTTTACCTTGAAAGAAAAAGGGATGGGACTCGGGCTGACCATTAGTCAAAAGATCATTGAAGACCATAAAGGGTCTATACTCATTGAATCGGAAGTGAACAAGGGAACAAAAGTAGAAGTAACCTTACCGGTGAAACATAAATGAAATCCAAGGCTGCCTCATTGCGAAGCAGCCTTTTACTATGTATCAGGAGGATTATTCAAATGACGAGGAAGTTGCCAAGTTATGCTCAATGGAGAATCTCATCAACCACTACTTCCTTCTGAAATACGAAAAGATCCTAATAAAAAACCCAGGTTTGTATTTAACCTGGGTTTTACTTCATCAAAAAATCATATGAGCAATCGCAACAATGATAAGTAAAGTCAAGAATGTACGCTGTAAGAAGATAATCACTAAGTCTTTGAAATCAACCGGGATCTTAGAACCTAGTAATAATCCACCTACTTCAGACATGTAGATCAATTGTGTTACAGATAAACAAGCAATAACGAAGCGTGTCAGCTCACTTTCAATACCAGCTCCAAAGATGGCTGGAAGGAACATATCGGCAAAACCGACAAGGATCGATTGAGACGCTTCTGCTGCCTCTGGAATTTGTAGAAGCTCAAGTAAAGGAATAAGCGGCATACCGATGTATTCGAAGAACTTTGTATTCTCGGCTACGATCAGTGCCGTTGTACCGATCGCCATAACGATGGGTGCAACCCCCATCCACATATCCAACACATTTTTTATTCCATCAGTGAAAAACTTAGAAGTACTATTGTTATTCTTCGCCTGAACAAGGGCTTGCTCATATCCATAACCTACGCGGCTATAGCCTTCTGGAATGACTTCCATCGTGTTCTTGCCTTCTTGATCATTATAGTAAGTGTCAGGCTTACGGGATAATGGCGGGATTCGTGGCAGCACGATCGCGGCGATAATTCCTGAAATGGCTACTGTTATATAGAAAGGAATGAAATATTTTCCAAGACCAACCTCAGAAATGACGACTAAACTAAAGGTAATGGATACAACAGAGAATGTCGTACCAATGATGGCTGCTTCCTTCTTCGTATAGTACCCTTCTTCATATTGCTTACTTGTCAGCAGCACCCCGATCGTTCCGTCTCCTAACCAGGAAGCTAAACAATCGATGGAAGAACGCCCGGGTAAACCGAATACGGGACGCATTACTTTCGTTAAGAGAGCACCGAATAATTCAAGTAGACCGAAATTCAATAATAAAGGTAGAAAAAGTCCGGCAAATAAAAATACAGAAAATAGAATGGCCAGAAGTCCATCTGGATTTAATAGAAGTCCACCTGTTGCGTCTGACCAGACCCATTCAGGCCCTAATTTAAATAGAGTCATGATCGCAAACACAGCACCTAGTACTCTCACAAAAACCCAAACAGGTCTTACATCGAATAGGCTAGTGAAAAACGGAGATTTTTCAATGAAAGCCGGGCGTATGAACTTTGTGATAAACGTTCCTAATACGGTAAGGATGATTAATCCTGTCATGATCGCAGGTACATAACTTCCAATCCAGTCCTGTAATAGTCCTGAAAGAACGGCGATTGGTATCGTGATCCCGTCTTCCTGTGGAATCGGAACCATAAAAAGAAAAATTCCCAATAGGGAAGGGATGATAAATCGTAAATGACTTGTTAATGTAAAGCGATGTTGTCGATTCATAAATTCACCTCAGATGTAGTTATAACGGAAAATGAAACATTATTCATTCTAATGCATACATATAAATTTGTCCATAAGAAGTTCCCACCAGGAGATTATCCATTACCTAGCTGTTTTTCCCGAACGGTGTGAAAGTGAAACATAAAATGTTCAACGATCGTTGTCTAAATGGTTGTATACAAAAAAGAAAGCGCTATCTTTCAGTACCTCTCTATTTTACTAAAATTTTAAAAAATTTCAATTATAAGATGAAAAACATTTTAAAAAAATTCTGAAATTCGGGTTATTTCTTACCTATGAAAACTAATTAATTATTTCAATAATGAGGTTTAAGTAGTATGAAAGAGGGTATAAAGAATTCATATCTTGGTAAGTCAGGAGTTGTAATCGATGACATCTTTAACGATACTTACAGAAGAGCAATTGGCTAATGTTTATCAATTAGCACAGGAAGAAGGATTGGAAGAAGAATTTATTGAGATGTTAGAAGGAGAGCTGGAGAGAAGAGAAATCGGTCGATAAGACTCAAAGTAAAAAACAATGATACGCCATACATAACGGCTGATCTCTTCCTAGGAGGTCAGCCTTTTTTATTGTCAAATGACAAAAATGCCTTAGAGAGCCTCAACAAAGTCGAAACACTCTAAGGCACTTTTAGTTTTTTTATAAGAATAGTAATCCAAGGGAAATGACAACGCCACTAATGACAAGGATAATTACGCAATAACCCATAATATCCTTCGCCTTTAATCCTGCGATCGCTAAAGCCGGCAATGCCCAGAACGGCTGGATCAGATTTGTCCAGGCGTCTCCCCAAGCGACAGCCATAGCGGTCTTAGCTACAGACGCATCCAGTGTTTGAGCGGCATCAAGCATAATAGGAGCTTGGACGGCCCACTGTCCTCCCCCAGAAGGAACAAAGAAGTTCACAATCCCGGCGCTGAGAAAGGCGAAGAAGTAAAAGGTCACATCATTTGAAATCGAGACAAAGGCCTCGGACACGACGACAGCAAGACCAGATGCCGTCATCATTCCCATGATTCCTGCATAGAAAGGGAATTGAATGACAATCCCGCTCGCGCCTTTGATCGCTTCCTGAACGGCCGCAAGAAAGCGCTTTGGCGTCCCGTGAAAGAGAATACCCAGGAATAAGAATAAAAAGTTGACGATATCCAAATTGAGGGCGAAACCGTTTTGAACAAAATATGAAAATAGGAACGCAATCCCGAGAACGGCAACAATAATCGATAAAATCATACTGTTTTCTAGACGCTCAGCAGGTGTTAATGCCTCTTTTTCAAGAGTGGCGGCAGTTTCATTAAAGATTTCGGAATCTACGGTTACAGTTTCTTCTTTGGACGGCATCAGCATCCTGTTGATGACCGGAAGAACAATAAATAGAGCTAATACAATCAGGACATTGAACGTAGCGAAGATCGTCTCGCTTGTCGAGATGACACCGATCATATCCTGGAATGGATGATCTGCTGTTGCAATGGATAACGGAATGGAACCAGAGAACCCTGCATGCCAGACAATAAATCCGGAATAAGCACTGGCAATCAGCAGTCGATAATCGACGCCTTTCACCCGTTTTGCCAACTCTTTCGCAAATAATGCCCCTATTACAAGCCCAAAGCCCCAGTTGATCCAGCTGGCAATCATCGAAACGACAGTAACAATGACAATCGCAGAACCAGGTGACTTCGCAAATGAGGCCAGGAAACCAAGAAACCGTTTAAACAGTGGACTGCTTGCCAGTACATACCCCGTAACAAGCACTAGGACCATCTGCATGGAAAAGGCAAGCAGGCTCCAGAATCCGTTTCCCCAATACTGAACCATCTTGAGGCTTGAACTTTCAGTGAAGATAAGACCAAATCCAAATACGGCCAGTGTTAATATGACAACAAATAAAAATGGATCAGGCAGATAGCGTTGCATGATTTTGTTCGATAATGATATAAGTGCTTTCATCTTTTAATCCCCCTTATTTAATACACACCCTTTCAATTCTTCTATAATGATAGGTGAAAACCCTTTCATTTAGATAAAAGAAAAACATTGCAGCGAGATAAAACCATCCAAACGAATAGGTAGTGAAACTAAAAGCTGCCTTTGCTCCTTTAGCAAAAATTCTCGGAAAAGCAGCCCTAAACACAAGCAAAATGGACACAATAATAGCTGAAGTCCAAAACACTTTGTTCAAATCTGTACGATTATCCACAATTACCCTCCTGACATAGTAGACGAACGTTCTCTATATTTTCATACCTAAATCTACAGGGTTATTAATCAGCAGGAGGTGGTTCAGTACAACACGATAAATGTTTCATGATACAATGGGTAAAAATTATGAACATTTAACAACAGGAAGGTGTCTAATTATGATTACATGTATAGCAACAGATATGGATGGAACGCTCTTGAATGAAAACCAGGAAATCAGTGAAGCCAACAAACAAGCCATCCTGGATGCGCAGCGACAAGGCATAGAAGTCATTGTTGCTACAGGAAGATCCTATGAAGAGGCCCGTTTCGTTATAAAGGACGCAGGCATCTCATGTGATATCATTTGTGCCAATGGTGCCGAGGTTCGAAATAAAAAGGGTGAAATCGTCTATCAGGCCAGTATCGAATCAGCACGGGCGATAGAAATTGCCGCTGCCTTAAACGAGATAGGCATTTACTTTGAAGTCTATACGGATCAAGGAACGTATACCGAAAACTATGAAATGGGTATCGAGCTGATTGTCGATATTTTCAAAACAGCAAATCCGGATGTGTCGGAAGAACAAGTGAGACAAGCGGCCAAAGAACGATTTGAAAAAGGTCATATTAAATTGGTTAATGATTACGGGGTACTTTTCGAAGATTCATCTCAACTTGTCTACAAATTTCTTGTTTTCTCTTTTGATGAAAAGCAATTAACAGAAGCGAACGAAAAATTAAATGAAATAACTGGCATCGCCATCAGCTCATCAGGTAAAGAAAATATTGAAGTAAATAGTCTCGAAGCACAAAAAGGAGTCGCTCTTCAGAAGCTTCTGAACGACAAAGGTCTTTCAGCGGAGCATGCCATGGCAATGGGTGATAACCTTAATGACCTATCCATGATGAAAGCAGTGGGAAGACCAGTGGCCATGGGGAATGCCCTTGATCAGATAAAAGAATTCTGTCCATTCATCACGGCAACAAACCGTGAAGACGGTGTCGCAAAAGCGATTCAGGAAGCTCTTCAACAGACGGCAAACTCATGAGAACGTCTTCCTTTGTCCATACTGGTTAAAAAAAGTGAATAAGGGAGCTTGAAAAAATGAGAAACCGAAACAGAAGCAGTTGGTTCTTATGCGTCATTGGTCTTAGCTTACTACTTAGTGCCTGCTCAATAGGACAGCCAGATGAACAACAGGAAGAAAGTGAATCCGTTAGTAAACCGAGTGTCGAAAGCAACGTAATCGCCCAGGACCTTTCCATTCCCTGGTCGATTCAAAAGCTTGATGATGTTTTCTACCTCACCCAAAGGACAGGGGATATAAGTGAAATAAAGGATGGCAGGAAATCCGTTGTGAAAACCAATCTTTCAAAGCCATTATCCAAGCGTCCTGAAGCGGGGTTACTGGGATTTGTGCTTCATCCGGATTTCAAAATAAATCAGCAGGCGTATGCCTACTACACGTATGATGACTCGGGTGACCCGTACAACCGTGTCGTAGTATTAAAACGAACGGAAAATCAATGGAGCGAGGAGAAAGTATTGCTGGACCGAATCCCAGGCGGTCAATACCACCACGGTGGCCGACTGGAAATCGGTCCGGAAAACAAGCTCTACATCACGGCCGGGGATGCCACTCAACAGGATAATGCTCAGGATCTCTCCTTTCTTGGCGGGAAAATTCTTCGGATGAATTTGGATGGTGGAATACCAAACGACAACCCATTTAAGGATTCATACATTTACAGCTACGGTCATCGAAATCCTCAGGGACTAGCCTGGACCAAAGCAGGAGAACTATATGCAACAGAGCATGGACCTAACGGATTTGATGAAGTGAACCGTATCGAAGCGGGCAACAATTATGGATGGCCAAAGATTACAGGCGGTGAAAAACAAGAGTCGTTGATTTCGCCGCTCGCGCATTCCGGGGAATCTTCCTGGGCCCCCTCAGGAGCGGACTTTTGGAATGGAGATTTAGTGTTTGCTTCTCTCGCGGGTCAAAGTGTGAAGCGGTTCGACCCTGAAACCCGGAAAGTATCAGACTTGTTGACGGGCTTTGGTCGTATTCGGGACGTGCTTGTGGAAGGAGATACCCTTTACTTTGTATCGAATAACACAGATGGGCGCGGGATCCCCCGAGAGAATGATGATAAATTGTATGAGGTGGATTTGAATTCATTGACGATTGAAGAATAAGATAGGGATACCTTCCTTAGCGTTGAGCTGAGGGAGGTATTTTTCGCAAAAAAATAACACGCTCTTCAGCGTGTTTATGAATTCTTGTTCTCATCATTGTCTTTATATTTCAGAATAGCGATCACAAACATCCCAAAGCTGAGCATCAGAGATAATACCTCAAACGTATTCATAAATACATCGCCTCCTTATTTAAAGGCTTCCCGGACATAAGATTGTCCTATACGCCGCAATAAAGAAAAAATATCAAACCTCTATAAATAAAGCATTATAATGTCATCTCAATAAAGGAAATTAATGGTGTTTTATTTAATATGAAATACAAGGATGAAAACTCTTTGAAAGGAATGTGGTGACATGAATGGAAAATGGATACTCTCATTTCTTCTCGTTCCCATTTTACTTAGTGGATGTGGAACAGATGATCAACCGGTTCAGGAAGAGCAGGATTCATCTGAAGTAAATTCCGATTTGCCTTCACCTAATACCAATCAGCCAGCAGACAAGCTAGATGTTCTTGCCAACGATGACAAAATCATAGAGATGTTAAAAAAGACCGGCGTGATATCTGAAGATGCTTCCCCCGAAGAGATAGAAAAAGCTCTTCAAAAATATCTTAAAGATAAAAATAGCAATCAACTGATTAATGAAAAGGAGAAGAAGAAATACATTGAGGAGATGAAAAAGAAAATTCAAGAGGGGAATTCTTCCGAAGGTGATACAAATAATTGAAAGAAACAGGCAAGGATGAAAAAATCCTTGCCTGTTCATGTACGGACACTTATTAGCGCATGACGCTGCCGCCTGATATTTTTACAGATTCCCCAACAATGTTCCGAGCGGCATCACTTAGTAGATACACAATCGTATTTGCCACCTCAGTCGGTGAGGTAAGTTGTCCAGAAGGAATACTGTCTTTCGCGATCTCCAGTTGCTCCTCATAACTTCTGCCTTCACGTTCACCTTTTGATTTTATTGCGCTTCTTCCCATATCGGTATCTACATATCCCGGGCAAATGGCATTTACTCGTATGTTGTTTTGAATCGCTTCATGGGCAAAGGCTTGAGTAAATCCGGTTACGGCAAACTTAGATGCACTATACGCGCTATTCCCATGAGTCCCTCTCAAACCTGACAGGGAAGAGATATTGACGATGGAACCACTTTTTTTATCCTTCATTTGGTTATAGACGGCCTGTGAGAGCTGGACCAGTGAGAAATAATTTAACTCCATGATTTTTCTTAGATCTTCTTCGGATAGGCTCTCTACCATATCACCTCCGCCTACCCCGGCTGAGTTCACGAGTCCAGTGATGGGGCCGTGCTGGTTTTTTGCGGCCGATAGAAGCTGTTCGCGATCTTCCGTGTTGGTAAGATCGGCTATATTTAGGAAGACCTTGTCTGAGTCCCGGCATTCGTTTTTCAGTTGATTCAGCTTTTCTTCATTTCTTCCTGTAACCGTCACTCTCGCTCCTGCCTGAACGGCTACTTTCGCCGTTTCATACCCGATGCCTCCTGTGGCACCAGTGATGAGGATATGCTGGTCTTTCAATGTGCTTTCGTGGAAAAGGAAACTCATTTTTTAACCTCCTTGTGATGTATAGTAGGATTTACCCGTTTCGGGGAGGAGGAAAACGGGTGAAGGTGGGGTGGGATGCCGGTTTTGAAAATAAATGGTGGAGAATTGAAAATAAAAATGGAAATTTGAAAATAAAAACGTTGGAATTGAAAATAAAATCCTCATTGGAGGAGCAAGACGAATCAAAATTATCCATTTTCAGTCCTAATGGTCACTTTACAGCCTAAATAAGAACCCCAAATCAATATTTGGAGTCCTATCTACCTGTGTTATCCCTTCCCAATCCCATTCACAATCATCTGCACCGTCATGTCAATCTCCTTCTCATCATTCCAATCGGCTTCAGGAAGGAATAGGTACCGGACAAGTAGCAATCCGAAGATACTGGTGGCTGAAAATCGCACGACAGCGAGTGAAGGGAGGTCGATGATCTGTCCCTTTTCTTTGTAATGGTCGACGAGCTTCACGAATTTCTCGATCACTTTTTCTGCGATATGCTCTTTGAATTGTTCCTTCAGCTCAGGATGAAAAGGGATTTCCTGTATTAAAATCTTAAATGCGGTCATGTTCTCTTTCAAAAATTCCTGCCGATTCAAAATCATCGCTTTCAGGAAATCTTCATACCGATCATACTTCGCATCGAGCACTTTATTGAGATCCCGGATCACAAATGGAGCGATCAGCTTGGCCATCGTAGGGGATACAATCGAAAGAAGCAGGTCCTTCTTCGTTTTGTAATGCCGGAAGATGGTTCCTTCTGCGACGCCGGCTTTTTTGGCAATTTGGCTGGTAGAGGTGGAGGCGTAGCCTTTTTCAGCAAACATTTCGATGGCTGCTTCTACGATCTTCTGTTGCTTTTCAGTCAGTGTTTCTTCCCGATCTAATAGCTGTTTAAATATATTCTTTTCCTCAGTCATCCTTCAAACCCCTAACTTGTCGTTCATTACTTACCTATATTTTACGGTATTTTCTGAGGGCTGCAACATTGAGAACGATAAAGAGTATAGAAAATCCAATCAATACCGATAAGTTAAAGAACAAATCCTCAAATGCAAATCCTCGAATCATCACATCTCTTAAAGCATCCGCAGCATAATATAGAGGGGTGATTGGACCGATCCAGCTCAGCCATTCAGAAATCGTTTCTAAATTGAATAATCCTGAAAAGAATATCTGCGGTACAACCACAATCGGAATGAACTGCATCATCTGTAATTCATTCTTGGCAAAGGCCGATAGCAATATTCCAAGTGTTAGGGCCGTGAATGATAATGAAACAATGATGATTAATACATTGAAAAAGCTTCCTTCCATCATCATATCCAATACATAGATGGCATACCAGGAAATCAAGGATGCCTGAAGGAGAGTGACGATACCGAAACCAAGGACATAGCTGACGACCATTTCCCAAATCTTGATTGGGGAAGCAAGCAATCTCTCAAGTGTGCCCGTCGTTCTCTCTCTCAGGAAAGATACCCCGCTGATCAAAAAGACAAAGAAGAAGACGAAAAAGCCCAGAAGTACTGGTCCAAAGGAGTCAAACATCTCCATTTCCCCGCTTCCGTACACATACTCCATTTGATCTGATCGTTTTTGAGAGTTCGAGGGAAACAACGTTTGAATTTTTTTCATCACAGCCCCGTTGACAGTGGGGTCACTTCCTTCAATGACTATGGAAGGTGCAGTGGGTTCTTCAAATGAAATATAGCCATCCAGTTCACCATTTTTAATGTCCTTTAATGCTTTATCGGGACTCGTGTATGATTGAAAATCCTTCGTATCGAATTTCGCTTCCAGCTGCTGTGGCAGATTGACAATCGCTACCTTTGCCTCATAATCATCAGAGTTAAAAACAAGAGACAGCATACTGAGTATCAGTAATGGAGCTAGAAACATCAAGGCCAATGTTCGTTTGTCCCTGAGCAGCTGTTGAAGAATCCGAATGACAAATCCTCTAATCCTCAATGGAAACACCCCCATTTTTCAAAAATACATCTTCAATCGAAGTCACCCCATACGTTTCTTTAATGGCATCTGGTGTATCGCTTGAAATGATTTCTCCATGCTGCAGGAGGCCCAGCCGGTCACATCTTTCTGCTTCATCCATCACGTGGGTTGTAATGATAAGGGTTCTGCCTTCTTCCTTAAGACGGTGAAAGCTATCCCATATTTCTTTTCTTAAAACGGGATCGATCCCGACAGTCGGTTCATCTAAAAATAAGACTTCAGGGTCATGCAGAAGGGCAATGGCAAGGGATAGCCTTCTTTTCATTCCTCCTGAGTACTGATGGACAGGCTTATAGAGGTGATCAAGAAGATCTACGGTCGTCATCACTTTTTCAATTTGTTCTTTCCGGTGGTTTTTCTTCAATCCATAGAGAGAAGCCATGAAAGATAGATTCTCCTTCGCTGTCAGCTCATCGTAGAGGGCATCGGATTGTGCCATATATCCGATAGCTGGATATAGCTCATTTGCTTTCAGCTTGCTTCCTTTGAAGGTGACACTCCCCGTTGACGACGTTTCGAGACCGATCATAAGCTTGATCAAAGTCGTCTTACCCGAGCCAGAGGGTCCTAATAATCCATAGATATCGCCTTTTTGGATGTTGAGAGAAACGTTTTTTAACACTTCTTGAGAGCCAAATGATTTGGACAGCCCGTTCAAGTGGATGATGGAATTCAAATGAATCACACCTTTCGGAAGTTAGTGAGTGATTACTCACTTTTAATATAAAGTATGCTGAGTGAATTGTAAAGTGAGTAATCACTCACTATTTAGTTATATCTATTCTATTCACAAAATGATCCCTTAGAAGAGCACAATAAAAAAAGAGCTTGAGCAAAGCCCAAACTCTTTTCAAAACCATTATTTTACTGTGTCATTTTTCCATTGGTAACTCCAGAATCGCTCAACAGTCACCCATTTTAATGCTTCAGGGTCATTTTGCTGAATGCCTATTTCTAAATCCTTGAGCATCCACGCTGTTTGGGAGATATGTGCCCTCATGGCATCAATTTTTTGATCTTTAACTGGTGTGATATCAACAAGGATATCCGGCTGTCCTAATGCTTCCTCACAATTCTTGGAGAAGGCAAGGCAATGAAGCTTCGGTCTTGATGCTTTCGGTAAACGTCGAACGGCACGAACGACGGCTCTTGCTGTTGCTTCATGATCCGGGTGAACAGAGTAGTCCGGATAGAAGGTGATGATGAGTGAAGGGTTTAATTCTTCAATCAACTCAGTCACCATGTTGGACAGCTTTTCATCATTTTCAAATTCAAGGGTTTTATCCCGGTATCCCATCATGCGTAAATCCTGTATTCCCATCACATCGGCCGCTTTTTTTAATTCTTTTTTACGAATCAGTGGAAGCGACTCTCTAGTTGCGAAGGGTGGGTTTCCTAAGTTTCTACCCATTTCTCCTAATGTGAGGCAGGCGTAGGTGACTGGTGTTCCATTATTCACGTGAGTGGAAATGGTTCCTGACACCCCAAAGGCTTCATCATCCGGATGGGGAAAGATGACAAGTACTTGTCTTTCTTTTTCCATTTTGACCTCTCCTTTTAAATTGATTCAAGTGGTTTAGTTGAAAGGTGTCGGGCTGATTTCAAGGGCTACGGCCAGTTTTCCGTCGGCACCATGACCTGCAAGTAACAGGCGGCCCTGTTCATCGAATTCATAATGAGTCAGTCCTTCAGCATATACCCAGCCGATCTCAATTTTCAAGCCGACACGGTAAGGTCCGTCCCCAATGATCTTCCCGTGCTCATAGTTGACTTTAGCGTTGCGGATATAGGCTCCGGCTGAAAAGAAGCCCTCATTAAAGTGAGATGCATAGGCTCCGTTGGTGGTTTCTAAATGTATATAAACGTCCTGACGGGCAAGCTGGGTAATGATCCCTTGCACATCAGCAATCTTAATCGGTTCCATTCTTTTTCCTCCTTAAATACAGAAAAGACTCTTAACCATTATGTACTATCTTACTAAAATTCATGAGTGAATGCGAAAAGAATGATTTGGGGGAGGGACGTTCTTTTTGGCAGGTCCGTCCCTCAAAAAAAAGTGCCAGCCACGAAATCATTCAGTCGTGTCTGGCACCAGGCCCAATTATTTTTCAAAACGGTTATATGCCCCATGCATGACAGGTCCAACGTATTCGTTCAGTTTGAAGCCGTGTTTGATGGCTGCTGTAACGAAGGTTTTCGCGTTTTGTACAGCTTCTTTCACGTCTTGTCCATTTGCAAGGTTAGAAGTGATGGCTGCTGCGAATGTACAACCTGCTCCGTGGTTAAACGTCGTTTCTACTTTTTCCTCTTCCAGAAGAGTGAATTCATTTCCGTCATAGAATAGATCGAGAGCTTTGTCGTGTTGTAATTGCTTTCCGCCCTTGATGACAACGTTTTTAGCGCCAAGGTCGTGGATTTTCTTTGCCGCTTCCTTCATTTCCTCAATGGTTTTGATTGGCCCTGATTGAGCAAGTTGCCCTGCTTCGAATAGGTTAGGAGTTACAACGGTAGCGCGCTTGAGCAAATGCTCTCTCATGGCATCTGTTGTTTCAGGGTTTAATACTTCATCTTCCCCCTTACATACCATTACAGGGTCGATAACGACTTTATCTAAACCGAATGCATCCATTTTCTCTGCTGCAAGCTCAATGATTTCGACTGTACCGAGCATGCCTGTTTTTATTGCATCGATTCCGACTGAAAGAACCGTTTCCAGTTGTGCTTCTAATGTATCAATAGATAATGGATGAACCTGGTGGTGCCAATGGTTGTTCGGATCCATCGTAACAACAGTTGTAAGAGCCGTCATGCCATACACGCCATGCTCCTGGAATGTTTTAAGGTCGGCTTGGATTCCGGCTCCACCGCTTGTATCGGATCCAGCGATCGTAAGAGTTTTTTTCAATGTCATAGTTGCATTCCTCCTAAGAAAGTAACTCGTTATAATTGTAAAAGTCTGACTAAAGAATATAATAACGGGCGGGTAAATACAAATTCTTTTGACTATGACTCTTTACAAAAAAAGACGCCGAGAATGATTTCCTCGACGTCTTTTGAGATTGAATGGATTGTTGGTAGATTTAGAATGGTTTCGCATCATTATTGGTTGCTTCTTTGGAAGCGACGATGACAAGTTTTCCTTTATCGAGTTCTTCTTCATAGACATCTGCTTCTGCCTGGTTCATCCCCACGGACTTCATTTTCGAACGTAATTCATCTCCGCGGCTGTTGAATAGATTACTCATAGACTCAATGATTCCTTGTTCTTTTATACCAGTGGATTCCGTATGGGTTGCCTCTGTGATGTGTTCAGAACGATGTTTGTCATGCGCGAACACATAGATTTCATCCTTAGAATAACCTTCACTTGTAAACATTTCAATTTCTCTTTTCGCTTCTACCACATTTTCAGCAGTTTGAACTTTATACATAATCATTACCTCCACTATCATTTTAATGTCTTGTTCCTTCTTTTCCCGGTTGTAGCAAATTCAAACTTTCCATAATATAGAAATGTTTTTGAGAGAATAATTGTTTCCAAGATTCTACATTATTTCCTATAATAGAAGAGAGGAAGGTGAAGCATTTGACAAATCAATACAAGAAAATACAAGAAATAGAAGCGATTTTAGCAGATTTGAAAGCGAGTGAAAGAGAAACAAGTGCCTTTTTGGCGTTTGAGAATAGAAGCAGTAGACGTTTTCCGGCTTGGAAACTAACAACATCCGTTCTGTCCTTTTGGAAAAATAGAGTGTTGTTGATTCTCCTTCTTTTCATCTTATTAGTAGGAGGAGTATCCATTGGGGTCTATTCGTGGTTATCCGGATCTACCTTTACAGAAGAGAAGGGGGCGTTTGTCGAACGGATTCAAGAGATGAGTTCCCTGGCGACGGCTCAGGGGTTTGTAAAGGCCGTGATCGAACAGGAGGATAATCAATTATTTGGGAAAGACATCAATACAGATCTTCCCGGGACAAAACGGAAGCTCTTGATGGTGGTCCCTGGAACCGTCCTGGCAGGGGTTGATTTACAAGGAATCGATGAAGACGATATAGTAGTTGATGAAGAGAAGAAAGAAATTCAATTAACCCTGCCACGTGCAGAGATTCTGCAAGACCCATCCATTGATACTGAGAACATTAAGACCTTTTCCGTAGAAGGAATATTCAGAAATGATGTGGACTGGAATGAAGGGTTTGCTCTCGCAGAAGTGGCAAAGGACCAAATCAGTCAGGAAGCGGTTGAACAGGGTTTGCTTCAAGCCGCGGAAAAAAATGCTGAGAAATCGTTGAAGGGTTTCTTTGAACAATTGGGCTACGACGTTACGATTCAATTTCAGGACTAGAAAGGATGTCGAACAGTGACGACGATTTTTCAAAACGATTGGGCAGACATTCTGGAAGATGAACTTCAGCTGGAGTCCTATCAGACCTTGAGAGAATGGCTTAAAGGAGAATATGAAACAAACACCACGTATCCTTCCATGCATGATATCTTTAATGCATTTCATTACACAGCATACGAAGATGTGAAGGTTGTATTGCTTGGACAAGATCCGTATCATGGACCGAATCAGGCAGAAGGTTTAAGCTTTTCTGTCAAAAAAGGAGTCAAGATACCCCCGTCGTTACGAAATATGTACAAAGAACTTCAGAGTGACATCGGATGTCCGATCCCTCCTCATGGTTCCCTGGTAAAATGGGCAGAACAGGGCGTCCTGCTGTTAAATACTGTCTTAACCGTACAAAATGGGAAGGCGCACTCCCACCGGGGAAAAGGGTGGGAACAATTCACGGATCATGTCATCTCGATCCTGAATGAACGAGAGAAACCGATGGTGTTTATTTTATGGGGGAAACCTGCTCAGTCGAAGCAGGCGCTCATCGATTCTTCCAAGCACTATATCGTGACGGCTCCTCATCCGAGTCCATTATCTGCACACCGGGGTTTCTTTGGAAGTAAACCATATTCAAAAACAAACGAGTTTCTGCGGGAACAAGGGATAAATGAGATTGACTGGTGTATCGATTAACCGGATGTTTCACGTGAAACAATGGATAGCCCCTCGTATATGGAGGGGTTTATTTTGTAGAAGGGGGACGCCTAATGAAAAATGAGAAGCGTATCAACTGCTTTCAATGTCAATATTTCTATACAACCTGGGAGCCGGCTCATCCCCGGGGTTGTAACGGTTACGGGTTCAAAACGAAAGCCATGCCTTCACTAGTGGTTTTCCAATCCTCAGGAAGTCCCTGTATGAAATTCAAGCCTAAACTGAAATGACGACAAGAAGATATTTGCGAAATCCTTCATTTAGAATTAGGATAGTGATGTAGGTTAAACAGAGGAAGTACATACTGTACTATATGTAAACGATAAATCATGTACGGGAATCGTCTGGAAGGAGTCATCAATTGTGAATATCCCTCATCAATCATTAATAAAGAAAATAGAACATGAACTCGGAAAAGCAAAATCAGCCGAAAAGTCACAGCAAATCCGTGAGCATGTGTATTCAATAAAGGCTCTATGTGAAGTTTTGTTGGAGGAAAACCATGGGGCAGCTACTGCAGCACCTTCGTTTCAATCTCAACAAACAATTCCATATTTTCAGGAGTCACAACCGAGTCAGAAGCCTGTTTCCATCCAGAAAGAAGAGCCTCTGGAAACGGATGACGGAGCGAATGGAAATTCATTATTCGACTTTTAATCACTAAGTGAACGAAAGAACAGGAGGGCCATCATGAAAACATTTATCATTATTGGAGCAATCAACGCCTTTTTATCAGTCGCTTTAGGAGCTTTCGGTGCCCACGCATTGGAAGGGAAAATCTCAAAGAAGTATATTGATATTTGGAATACCGGAGTTCTCTATCAGATGTTCCACGCCATCGGAATCATCATTGTAGGAGTCCTGATGGGAAATGTGACACCAACATCATTGCTTTCTTGGTCAGGCTGGCTGATGCTGATCGGAACGATTTTATTTTCGGGAAGCCTTTATGTACTGAGCCTATCCGGAATTAAGGTGCTTGGAGCAATCACACCTCTAGGCGGCGTCAGTTTCTTGGCAGCATGGGTGCTTCTGATTGTCTTTGCAGCGAAAACATTATAAAAAAATAAAATACCCTGACAGGGAACTATTCTCCTGTCAGGGTATTTTTTATCGTTGCGAATAACTTTGCATCGAGCCTCCAGCTCCATACGGATATTCATATTCAATTTCTTCATCAAATGTAATGTAGTCTAAATAAATCATTGGGATGAGGTACCTGGTCCCCGTTTGTGGATCACTCAGGATAAGATGATCCCGGCCCGCGGCTTCGATAATTCCTTTAAAAATCTTCGCATTCCATTCTGTATTGTTTTCAAACGTAGTGTACACAGTCGCTACTTTTCCTTTGTTCAAGCGCAGGATATTCTCGATATACGATTCTTCAATCGGTAGCATCCCTTGAATATTTTGAGAAGGTGCTGGAGCATTCGTCGGTGAAGGTACCTGAAAACCTCCACTACCTTGCTGTTGGGGATAATATTGTCCTTGACCCTGAACTTGCCCTCCACCGTAATACTGACCATATGGATTATACCCTTGCATATACGGGTTTGATTGTTGATTCGCCAAACCGAATACCTCCTTTTAATAAAGTTAAAATACTTTTGGACAATCTCCTTAAGTAGGCTGATAGAAACAGTGGGACTTGAATCGCCGCGAGTTTGCCTGGTTATACCATTGACCCGGACAGTCGCCTGCCGGCTTAAAGAACCAAAGGGAATACGACGCAGGATGATATCTGTCCCCTTTAATGGTCTTTCTGGCTAAATCGATCTCCTTTTGTCGGGCCCTTTGATAAAAATAACCTTTCTGGGTGGATTCGAATCCACCAGTCGAGCCAGGAGTTTACCTCCTTCTTGTTATAAGGAATAACTCCCATATTCCCACCTCACTTTAGGAGATGCTATATGTCTCACTATTTCATGTCTATGTAGGGGGAGAAAAATATATTCGTTCGTTTTTTAATGAGGAAGACGAACTTTTTTTCATAAAAAAAACGACAAGCCACCAAGAGCTTGTCGTTCATCATGTATTTAGTTTACGTGAAGGAATTTCGCAATTGCTTCTTCTTTTAATAGATTTCCTACATAGAAGGTACCGAATTCGCCGTAGCGTGCACTTACTTCATCAAAACGCATTTCGTATACAAGCTTTTTGAATTGAAGGACATCGTCAGCAAATAGGGTCACACCCCACTCGTAATCATCAAAACCAACAGAACCTGTAATGATCTGTTTGACTTTTCCTGCGTATTGGCGGCCGATCATTCCATGACTTCTCATCATGTCGCGACGCTCCTCCATAGGCAGCATGTACCAGTTATCATTTCCCTGGCGACGCTTATCCATTGGATAGAAGCAGATATGATTCGCTTTCGGAAGGGTCGGGTAGATGCGCTCTTGTACATATGGGTTCTCATAGGGATCGCCTTCTGAAGGCATGTAGTTGCCAAGTTCCACTACAGAAACATAAGAGAATGTCGGAATCGTGAATTCAGCAATCTTCAGCTTGTTGAATTCATTTTCCAGCTCATTTAATTCTTCCATCGTAGGACGAAGGATCATCAGCATGAAGTCTGCTTTTTGACCAACGATCGTGTAAAGAGCATGACTTCCTTCTTTCGCATCCTGCGTGCTGTTTAACTTATCTAAGAAACGGTGGAATTCAGAAATCGCTGAGGATCTTTCTTCACTCGGAAGCATCTTCCAGGACGTCCAATCCATCGCGCGAAAATCATGCAGGGAATACCAACCATCTAACGTTTGTGCCGGTTCTGCCAACGTAATCACTCCTTAAAGTACTTTTTCCAACTTTACTATATCATAGTTTTGCCTTAGAGTAAGAATACAAAACCCAATGTCGTTAAAATGGCACAAATGGTGGATAGGCAAGGGGTATCTGGAACACACTATCTTCGTAGATTATTACATAGACTTAGGGATGTAGAGGAAAGGGTAATAGGAATTATTAGAAAACAAAGACTTTTTCTGTGAAACCGGTATCATTTCTCCTTTTCCTTGAATTCCTATATGAGAAGAGTATTCTAAGATTGGATATGTATAAATCAAGGAGGTCCCTCTATTGAGCAACTTATTTACAACACTAACAGATAAAGTAAAAGGCAAAGAGTTAAAAATCGTTTTCCCTGAAGGTACAGACGAACGGATTCTAACAGCAGCCTCCCGTTTAGCAAGCGGCGGCATCTTGACGCCGATCGTAGTCGGAAACGTGGATGAAGTCAATGCCAAGGCGGATCAGCTGGGTGTGAGGCTCGACGGTTGTGACGTTGTAGACCCGGCATCATTTTCTGGAATGGACGAGCTTGTGAAGGCATTCGTAGAACGTCGTAAAGGAAAAGCATCAGAAGAAGATGCGAAAAGAATCCTATTAGACGGAAACTATTTCGGAACGATGCTTGTATACACGGGAAAAGCTCACGGTCTTGTAAGTGGAGCTGCTCACTCAACAGCTGATACGGTTCGCCCGGCTCTTCAAATCATCAAAACAAAAGAAGGCGTCCGCAAAACTTCCGGTGTCTTCATCATGGTACGTGAAGAAGAGAAGTATGTATTCGCTGACTGTGCCATCAACATTTCACCTGACAGCCAGGATCTAGCTGAAATCGCAATCGAAAGTGCGAAAACAGCTGAAATGTTTGACATCGACCCACGCGTGGCAATGCTAAGCTTCTCTACAAAAGGTTCGGCTAAATCACCGGAAACGGAAAAAGTGGTTGAAGCCGTTTCGGTCGCAAAAGAAAAAGCACCGGAACTGACTGTCGACGGTGAATTCCAATTCGACGCAGCATTCGTTCCGTCTGTTGCAGAGAAAAAAGCACCGGGTGCCGAGATCCAAGGTAATGCGAACGTATTCGTATTCCCAAGCCTGGAAGCAGGAAACATCGGATACAAAATCGCCCAACGCCTAGGAAACTTCGAAGCAGTAGGCCCGATCCTTCAAGGACTGAATGCTCCTGTGAACGATCTTTCACGCGGCTGTAACGAAGAAGATGTGTACAAGCTGGCGTTGATTACGGCTGCTCAGGCGCTGTGATTTTATAGATGTTGTGAAAGAAGCCGGATCCTTTAGAGGGTTCGGCTTTTTTTCGTATGTATGTGCCTCCTTTGGTGCCTGGTACCAGGAGAGAATCACGTTTGCCTGCTAAATATCACTCGTTTTTTAACAATCAAATAAATGGGGATATTCAACCATATTTTTTAACAGGCAATCAACCTCCAACGAAAATAGGAACTCTTGGATTGTCCCCCCCCTTTTTTAGCAACCCCGCCATAATATGATATAATGAGCTCGCATGTTGTGAGTGAAGGAGAAGCGTTATGGATAAGGAAAAAGCATATGCACTGCTTCGTCAAGACAGATGGAGAGTGATTGATCAATCAAGCTTGGGACCGATGTTCGGGGCACTGCAGTCGTTTGCCATGGACGATACGTTGTGCACGGCAATTGGAGCAGCTCAGTCTGACCCGACGGCACGCTCATGGGTCCACCATCAAACGGTCGTACTCGGCATTCAGGATACAAAGCTGCCGTTTCTTTCTGATGCGTTAGAGGTGTTGGAAGGGGAAGGCTATCAATATATTGTGAGAAACTCTGGCGGATTAGCGGTTGTGTTGGATGAAGGAGTATTGAATCTTTCATTGGTTTTCCCCGATTCTGAAAAAGGAATCGATATTAACCGTGGCTACGATGCTATGTGGTTGCTTGTTGAAGATATGTTCAGGGACTTTGATGTGAAGATCGAGGCAAAGGAGATCACGCAGTCCTACTGTCCTGGAAGTTATGATTTGAGTATCAATGATCAGAAGTTTGCGGGTATTTCTCAGCGCAGAATCCGAAATGGAGTAGCCGTACAGGTGTACCTTTGTGTAAACGGAAGCGGATCCGAGCGAGCGAAGCTGATTCAGCGTTTTTATGAGGTCGGATTGAAGGATGAACCGACGAAGTTTACATTTCCGACCATCGATCCGGATGTGATGGCATCATTATCGGAGTTGCTGGGAGTGGAGTTATCGATTCAAGATGTGATGCTCAGGTTCCTTCAGTCCTTAAAAGGATTCAGCGGTGAATTTTATAGCAGTGCCCTTCAAGGAGAAGAGTACACGATGTACGAGACCTATTATCAGAGGGTAGTCGATCGGAATGAGAAGGTATTAGGGTAGGTTATAGGGGAAAGCTGGACTTCGATTGGTTTGGGGTCTGGCTTTTTTAGTTGGTGGAAGGGGTGTGCGATTCGTTTGGGTGATAATGGTAAAAGACGCATAAAAATCTAAATCGACGCCATTGCGTCACCTCTCTACCACTTTCAAAACATCAATTCCTATCGCTAGAGCATATTTTTATTCCGAGAGCCTTATTTTCATCTAAAAAGGTCTTAAAGTAACTGTATTTTGCATTCATTTAGTTTTGTAGAGCAGGTTTGTTCAAGTGTTCACAAGCTTTCCATACTCTATAACCTCTACACCACCTATCCCCCACCGACTTACTGTCACAACTCAACCAAAAAACCAGCACACCCACAGGTGCACTGGTTGGGAAACGCATTATTCAGCCACTTTTTCTAAGTTTCCGTTACGATCCATTTTAAAACGTGGTGCTTTGGCATCGTCTTCATCGAATAGGACAAGCTTTCTGGCACGGTTCATGATTTGCATAAGTGTCTCGTAGTCTTCCTGCATCGTGACGGAATTGTTTTCAAGAGCTTTGACTTTCTTTTCAAGCTCGCTGTTTTCTTTTCTGATTTCAGCGATTTCATGCTTTAATCTCTGATTCTCAATTTTCACATAGTCGGAATTCATGTTGGTTTGAGCCAGGTTTTGCAGGAAGGCAATGACTTTCTCGAGTGTCACTTCACCTTTTAATCCTGAAGGCTTTACCACATGGTTAGCGGCAGGCGCTTGTTGCGGGACGTAGACTTGTTCCTCGCTTGTTTCCATTTCGAATTTCGGGGCTTCTTCGGATTCTTTCCCCAGCTGTTCCGTTTCGGGCACGTAGTTCTCGTATTGCGCGAATTCCATTTCTTCTTCGGCTTCAGACATTGATAGAGACATAGCATCTAAATCTTCGAATGAAGGTGTAGGTGGCTGATATAAAAGCTTTTTCTTGCCTCCCTGGTCTTTGCCTAGGATGCGGTGGCGCTGTTTGCGTTGTTTTTTTGCTAGTTGAAGAGCTTTCTCATATTGGTGACGCACCACTGCGTTCCAGCGGAATCCACATGCGGCAGATGTGCGGTTCAGTTTGTCTCCCACTTCTTCAAAGGCATTTAATTGTGTGCTACCTTCCCGTACATGACGTAAGACCGTTTCTGCTAATAATAGATCATCCTCTTCCGTCCAGGCATCCTGTCTTGTTTTCATCATCATTTCATCTCAACTCCCATAGTTTTCTTAAATGATTCGTTGGTTAAAGGATGGACATTTTTATTGGTTTTTATACGAATATGTTAAATTTATTTTTTGTCTGCTAGTTTCGTTGTATAAGTGAGGATTCCCACAAGCTGGAAACGATGTTCTCTTGCAAAACATGGCAGAAAACTGTATTCTATAAATCGATGTTTACGACGAATAGAATTCATTTCAATAGATAGAAAGGGTTGTTGACAGATGGCAAACGAATTTCGTGTTTGCGATGATTGTCAGGCCGTTAACTTAAAAACCTTAATCCCCAAATTAAAAGAAATAGACCCGGATGCACCAATTGATATTGCGTGTCAATCCTATTGTGGTCCAGGACGCAAGAAGACATTCGCTTTTGTGAATAATCGTCCTGTAGCGGCGTTGACTGAAGAAGAACTCATGGAAAAAGTAATCAAGAAAATAAAGAAATAAAGGAAAACTTCCAGTGAGGGAGTTTTTTCTTTTCTGCTGAATAAAAAAATATAGGTTTGGCTCTTCTTTGAAAAGGAAACTAGTTAGAAGGTAGAGAATAAGTAGGGAAAGCATAGATTATTGTCAAGCGTACCCAAAAGCTGAAATTTTTTTGGAGTAAATGGAACGCTTGGCGCGGATCATACAGAAGCCAAATACCTATTTTTTTCGACAAAATTCGAGATGAATACCAGGATGAAAGTCGCTATAATAGAAATATGCTAGTTTAGGAAGAGGGTAGAAGATGGAGTATGCCAAGCAGAAATTACATGAAGAAAAAGTATTTAAAGACCCTGTTCATCGGTATGTTCATGTAAGGGATCGCGTGATTTGGGATTTGATTGGAACGAAAGAGTTTCAACGACTTCGCAGAATTCGACAGCTGGGAACCACTTACTTGACCTTTCATGGGGCAGAGCATAGCCGGTTCAATCATTCACTTGGCGTGTATGAGATCATCCGCCGAATCGTGGACGATGTCTTCGCAGGCAGACCGGAGTGGAATCAGGATGAGCGATTATTGTCTCTTTGCGCAGCGCTATTACACGATTTGGGGCATGGACCTTTTTCCCACTCTTTTGAAAAAGTGTTTCACCTGGATCACGAGCACTTCACTCAAGCCATCATCTTAGGGGATACAGAGGTGAATGATGTTCTAACGAAAGTGGGACCTGATTTTCCGAAGCATGTAGCGGAAGTGATAGCGAAGACGTATAAGAACAAGCTGGTTGTCAGTCTGATTTCAAGTCAGATTGATGCGGACCGAATGGATTATTTGCAGCGTGATGCTTATTTTACCGGAGTCAGCTACGGTCATTTCGATATGGAGCGAATTCTTCGTGTGATGAGACCCCGTGAAGACCAAGTAGTGATCAAACAGAGCGGAATGCATGCAGTGGAAGATTATATTATGAGCCGCTATCAGATGTATTGGCAAGTATATTTTCATCCGGTTACCCGGAGTGCTGAAGTGATTTTAACGAAAATTCTACATAGGGCGAAGGAGCTTCATGAAGAGTATTATTCTTTTAAGCAAAGCCCGATCCATTTTTACTCCCTGTTTGAAGGAGAGGTTTCACTTGAGGATTATTTGAAGCTGGATGAAGCGGTCATTATGTACTATTTTCAAATTTGGCAGGAAGAAGAGGATCCGATTTTACGGGACTTATGTGAGCGGTTCATGAACCGTAATTTATTTAAGTACGTGGAATTTGATCCGGCGAAGGAATATAAGAAGCATAGTGAGCTTGAAACCCTCTTTAAAAAAGCGGGGATCGACCCTGATTATTATTTAGTGGTGGACTCATCTTCAGACCTTCCATACGATTTCTACAGACCGGGTGAGGAAGAGGAACGTCTTCCGATTCATCTGTTAATGAGGAATGATGAACTGCGCGAGTTATCGAGGCAGTCGGATATCGTCGATTCTATTTCCGGAAAACGTCGAACCGATCATAAACTTTACTATCCAGTGGATTTACTATATGACGAATCAACGAAGAAAAATATTAAGAGACAAATACGTACGATTCTAGAATTAACATAAATGGCGCGACACAATGAGGATCTACAAACGCAATACTAGGAGTAGGAGTTGACGTACATTGTTGAAAGATCATGCAAAACTAATGAGTGCCTTCTTAGCCTCGGGTGAAGTGGTGGGAAGAAAAAAGCTTCAGAAGATGATCTTCATCGCGAAGAAGCTTGAATTCCCGTTTCAGGAAAAATTTCAGTTCCATTTTTATGGACCGTATTCAGAAGAGCTTACCCTAAGGGTTGAAGAGCTCTGCAATATGGGATTCATCTCCGAGGTGAAGGAGAAAAAGGGTGGATATTATCAATACCGGTACACCGTCACCAAAGAAGGGGAAGACTTCCTGCAGATTTATGAGAAAGAGATGCCTTGCTTACAGGATTGCCTGACGGATATGAACGTTCAATCAGCACGCTTTCTTGAACTTGTTTCAACAGTCTTATATTTTGATAACCTTCCTAAAGAAGAAGTCGTGGAGAAAGTATTCACACTTAAGAGCAAGCAGAAATATACAACAGAAGAAATTGACGAAGCCTTCGCATACATCGAAGGATTAAAAATGAAAAAAATCGTCCAATAATGGGCGTTTTAATATGAATGGTGGGGATCACACGAAATGGGTGATCCCCTTTTAAATGAACTAAAAATCGTCACTGATGAGAGTAACGATTTTCATGGCTTATTTAGGTGTTTGATCCATTTTTTTAATGATTTGATCAAGTTTTTCTTCGATCTGTTTGTCATGCTTCCGCTGCTGGATCCTTCTATTTCGAAAACGTTTCGCAACCATGAAAGCGACCACCACAATGGCTAACAGGAAAGCCATCATGAACAATTGGAACATCACATCGCCAATATTAATGTCCATTTCTCTCCATCCTTTCCACGCGTGTATGGTATATAGTATTCTTCGAAGTGGGAATTTACCCTTTTTTTGCGTTTAAGTACGCTTCAAAGCCGAATGTGATGATCAGTCCGGTAAAGAAAATGAAAGGTGAGGAAAAGAGGTCCTTGCCTCCTATCAATGATGAAATGCAGTCAATGAAGAGTAAAACCAGGTATGTATAGAATCCCAAGACGATGCTTTTGTTCTGAGTTGGTCTGTTCTTTATCTGACATGGATTTGAAGAATTTCATATGATCGCTCCTTCGTATAGAATACGATTTGAGCCTGCCTGTAGACAAATCGGTCTGTTGGCAGGCTTATTATCCTTAATTCTTATTGATCACTGAGTCTCTTACCACCGACTGCATAGTGACCTTTCGTCATTTCTTCAATGAAGACAACGATTTTTTCTTCAGGTGCTCCGGTTGTTTCGCTTACGGCTTCGGTTACTCTTTCGACTAGGGCGCGTTTTTGTTCTTCTGAACGGCCTTCGAGCATTTTCACTGTGATATAAGGCATTATGATTCGCTCCTTGCTTTTTGTTTTGGTACAATCTGTGGTAGGCTTGTTCATTCTGCCTCCATTATAAATGTAATGGGTAGGGGATGTTAGAGCAAGTTTGTTATGGTTTGAAACAGGAATTGTTCTATAGAGTGGTCATGAAGGCAGGAATTTTTCTGTATACTATTGAATAAGAAAGTAAAACATTTTTTTAAAGGAGTACATACTTTGGATACATTTAGCTCTCTTTTTGAGTCCATTTCCGTCTTTCGGCTGGAAGAGCTTCCGTTTGTGGTGATTGCCTTAGTCATGGCCTTTACGGTTCATGAGTTTGCCCATGCGTTTGTGGCATACAAATTCGGGGATACGACAGCGAAGGATCAAGGAAGACTCACATTAAATCCGATTCAACATCTGGATCCTCTTGGAACCATTTTAATCTTAATTGCGGGGTTTGGCTGGGCGCGACCTGTGCCGGTCATGAGATCCAGATTTAAAAATCCCCGTTTGGCAGGGGTATTAGTTTCAGTGGCAGGTCCATTGAGTAATTTCTTACTTGCATTTATTGCATTTGGATTTTTTTATTTTTTTGTAGGTGTAACAGGTGGAGTCGGGGTTCCACCCTTTGTCATCGATCTCCTGCAGATGATTGTGTATCTGAATGTGTTGTTATTTGTGTTTAATCTGCTGCCGTTCCCCCCGCTGGATGGGTACCGGATCATAGAGGACCTGTCCCCGAATCATATCAGGGCAAAACTGACTCAGTATGAGCAGTATGGAGTCGTATTATTTCTGATCATCGTGATTACACCCCTTGATGAATATACGATTTGGCCACTGTTACAAGGTGGAATGACAGCGACAAACCAGGCTTTCAGTGCCATTTTTACAACTGTTTTTTCAGTTTTTAGCTAGGAATGTCGACGAGAAGGAGTGAAGATACATGGAAAAGAAAAAGAACATTGGATTTAATATCATCAAAAGTGATCCTACTGATGGCCACGGTGGCTATGGTGTAGGCTCTTTAAGTCTTGATAATGTTTCCCCAGTGATGATTGATGTCGAAGAAGGGGAAGCGACAATTGAAATCGGAGCGATGCATGCCAGGAGTCCGATCGAAAAAGGGATTAAATTCACGAATAACCGTGAGGACTCAGCAGGCGGAAAGCCTTACTGGTTGATCTGGGTGACCATCGACCGTATGGAAAATGGACCGTACTATGCAGGCGTAACCGCTTGTGAGCTGGTCGTGAACCGTGAGAAGCGAAGAGGATATAAGTCCATGCCGGAGCATGTGAATAATATGGATAAATCGATTAAACGTAAAATTGTCCTCGATCAACTGGACGACAAGTCTAAAGGGATTCTCACGGACTTCCTGAAGAAACATGATGAGGGTATGTGGGAACGCTCAGAAGACGAATTAAAGGAAGCGTTAAAAGTTTAAAAACATAGAAAAAACTTCTTTTGTGAACAAACTATGACATTTTTTTGAATATGTCGTTCACATCTTGCCCTTATGCTTGAAAAAAAGTACACTTAAATCACAGTTTGCACATAAACTAGGACATGAAAAACCACGGGTTCGCACAAACCCGTGGTTTTTCGTTTTTTTATAGAAATTTAACGTGATTTGGGAGCTTGAATTGGATTTGTTGCGGCACTTTTGGGTTTGTTGCGGCACTTTCGAATAAACTTGTGCCACTTTTGAACTTTGTTGCGCCAAATTGTGAACACCGACTTTTCTGACTGACCCAGCCGCCTCCGCTTTTCGAGATGTCCAGCTGCAGGGCTTAGAGGCTCGAGGTCATAAGTCAAACCTGCCAAAAAGGCAAAATCCGCCTTTCCAGCAGGTTCGTCTTATGCTTGTCGCCTCTGGGCAAAGCCCTTCCGCTTTTCTATTTGTCCAGCTCCGACGGCTAGAGGCTCGAGGTCATAAGTTAAACCTACCAAAAAGGCAAAGGGCGCCTTTCCGGTAGGTTCACCTTATGCTTGTCGCCTCTGACCAGCCGCCTCCGCTTTTCTATTGTCCAGCTGCAGGGCTTAGAGGCTCGAGGTCATAAGTCAAACCTGCCAAAAAGGCAAAACCCGCCTTTTCAGCAGGTTCGTCCTATGCTTGTCGCCTCTGGGCAAAGCCCTTCCGCTTTTCTATTTGTCCAGCTCCGACGGCTAGAGGCTCGAGGTCATAAGTTAAACCTACCAAAAAGGCAAAGGGCGCCTTTCCGGTAGGTTCACCTTATGCTTGTCGCCTCTGACCAGCCGCCTCCGCTTTTCTATCAAAAAATCCAATCCTTCACTTTTTCATACCATGGCTTTTCTTCTTTTTTTGCTGGCGCCTTTTCTTTTGGTACTTCATTTTCACCCAGGTGGTCATGGCAGTATTCAGTTGGTTCGGTTCCTTTTACAAAGTACGTGAAGCGTTGCACGGGACAGTCTTCTGTGGCCAGTTTCCCATTATGGGGGTTCACGGCTACGCCGACGACGCCTTTCGTCGGTTTGAAGTTTTTGACGGGTTCATCCTTCAGCGCTTCCTCCATGAAATTCACCCAGAGTTTCTTGGCTAAATATTTATCGTCGACCAGGGAGATTTCTTTTTCTTTGTCATATCCGGTCCACACCCCTGCTGTGAGCTGAGGTGAGTAGCCGATCATCCAGTTATCTGTATTGGTGGTACCTGATTTTCCGGCATAGGGACGGGTGGCGTCCTTCCTAATCTGAATCCCCGTTACGGTTGAGTAATCATTGAGCTTTGGATCAAATATACCACTCAGCATATGGGTCATGACATACGCCTGATCAGGGTCCAAAACTTGTTCTTTTTCGGATTTGTTTTCATAAATGACATTACCGGACCAGTCTTCCACACGGGTAATGAATACCGGTTTCACCTTATAGCCTCCGTTGGCAAAAATATTGTAGGCGTTGACCATGTCGATGACTCTTGCCCCTGATGTACCGAGTGCAGAGGAAGGATACTTTTTCACCTTTGTCGTTAATCCGAATGTGCCTTGTGCTGTTTTCGTTAAGGTATCCTGCCCAATGAAAAGGTGGGTTTTCACTGCGTATACGTTATCGGAAAGAGCAATGGCCTGAGCGAGGGTGATGTCATCCCCTGCATATTTGTTGTTGTAGTTATGAGGTGTGTATTTCGCTTTGCCATCATCAAATGTGAATGATGTTAACTCACTTTTCATCGTGGTTGACGGGGTGAAGCCTTGCTCCAGGGCAGAATAGTACAGGAGCGGTTTAATCGTGGATCCCGGCTGACGAATGGCCTGAACCGCACGATTAAACGGGCTTTCCTTATAGCTTCTTCCTCCGACAAGCGCTGTTACATGACCGTTCTTTGGGTTCATCGATACAAAGCCCAGTTGAATATCAGACTCATCAGGGATTTGTTCCTTCATGACTTTTTCTGCGACTTTTTGATGGTCGGGATGAAGGGTTGTGTATACCTTTAGTCCACCCATCTCAATGGTTCGCTCTTCGATGCCTAAGTCTGAGCGCAGAATGCTTTTCACAACGTCTTGAAAATAAGGAGCCGTTTCTGTCTTATGGTGTGCATGCTCGCCTGTAATGGTAAGGGGAGCTACCTTTGAAACTGCCTGTTGTTCTTTTGTAATGTAGCCGTCCTCGGTCATGGACTGAAGGATCAGCTCTTGGCGCTTCTTGGCATTCTCCATATTGGCGACGGGTGAATAGTAAGTCGGTGCTTTCGGAATTCCGGCAAGCATAGAAGCTTCTGCAACGGTCAATTGATTGGCATCCTTACCAAAATAGTAAAGACTTGCTGCCTGGACCCCGTAGGCTCCGTGACCATAATAAATGGTATTTAAATAGCCTTCCAGAATTTCTTTCTTCGAATAGTTCATCTCGATACGAATCGTATACAAGGCTTCTGAAATCTTTCTTTTCCATGTCTTGTCATGGGATAAAAATAGATTACGAGCATACTGCTGGGAAATGGTACTGGCTCCTTGCACCTTGGCCATGGCTTTCAAGTCGGCAAGTGCTGCTCCCGCCATACGTTTAATATCGAAACCATAGTGCTGATAGAAGCTTTTGTCTTCAATGGAGATGGTGGCTTCGATGAGCGCAGGGGAGATTTCTTTCAGGCTCACCCAATAACGTTTCTCTCCTGTATTCGTTTCCCCTATAACCGAATCGTCCTCACCGTAGAGCAAAGTGGATTGAGGCACGGCAAGAGGAGGGGGTCCCTGGATTTTAGCGTATGTTAAAATTCCTATCAGCCCAACAAGAATGAGGACCGTAACCAATAAACATGCAACGACTGCCACTCTGGCATATTTTTTTGTTTTCTCCATTCGAGCCATCAGTTCCATACCTCTCCCCACTTTCTCCTCCTGAGGTCCGCATGTTTGAGGGACGGACCTTAGTTTGTATTGGACAATAGTAAACATCCTATATTATGTTTAGCGTATAGTATCAGTATGAAAAGTTTTACGAGTTTTTAAACGTCAAAGGGTTAGAAAAAATTCCACTTGAAATTTTGCTAGATTCCACTATACTTTTTCTCATGTTTGTATTTATCATGATAGGGAAGGATAACAATGACGTCTGTTGCGGACGTTTTTATAAATAGGAGCAAAGCCCGTCATTACAGGCTTTAGTGTAACTGAGTGATCTATTTTGTCCTGAAATGAACGTGTGAAAACTCAAACTAGTGGTATATGATTTTTAGAGCTGAGAACGGAAGTTGTGGAAAAATCGATAAAAATTAAGGCTCTTCTAAAAGATTGTTGTTTTTGAAATAGCTTCTTTAAGTGCCAATGGTAGACATGAAGTTGATTCTCGCTGCAGGTGCTCGACTCCTGCGGGAATAGCCGCCGTAGCAGGTGGAGACCCCGCAGGAGCGCAACGACTAGGAGGCTCACCGCCCGCCCGCGGAAAGCGAGCATCCTGGAGCGGAAATCAACCACTACTCTCTTATCAACAAAGTTTTATGAAAACAGCTAAAAATAAAAACAAGAAGGGAAGTTGAAACAATGAGTGGACTTTGGTACACAGAGAAACAAACAGAAAACTTCGGAATTACGATGAAAATCAAGAAAACTTTACATACAGAGCAAACGGATTTTCAATATCTTGAAATGGCAGAGACAGAAGAGTGGGGTAACATGCTGTTCCTTGATGGAATGGTGATGACAAGTCAAAAAGACGAATTCGTATATCACGAAATGGTGGCCCACGTTCCTTTATTCACACACCCTAATCCTGAGAAGGTATTGGTTGTCGGTGGCGGAGATGGTGGCGTCATCCGTGAAGTGTTAAAGCATCCAAGCGTGAAAAAAGCGGTTCTTGTTGAAATCGACGGTAAAGTGATTGAGTACTCTAAGAAGTATCTTCCGGAGATTGCTGGAGAACTGGAAAACGAGCGCGTTGACGTACAAGTGGACGATGGCTTCATGCATATCGCGAAAAGTGAAAATGAATATGACGTGATCATGGTCGACTCAACTGAGCCGGTCGGGCCAGCTGTAAACCTATTCACAAAAGGTTTCTATGCAGGAATCTCCAAAGCCTTGAAAGAAGACGGAATTTTTGTCGCACAGTGTGATAACCCTTGGTTCAAAGCAGATCTAATTCGCCAGGTACAAAGCGATGTAAAGGAAATCTTCCCGATCACCCGTCTGTACACAGCGAATATCCCGACATATCCAAGCGGATTATGGGCATTCACAATCGGTTCGAAAAAACACGATCCAATCGAAGTGCCAGAAGACCGTTTCCATGATATCGAAACAAAATACTACACACCAGAATTGCACAAAGCAGCATTCGCCCTGCCTAAATTCGTTAAAGACCTCACGAAATAAGGTGATTTTGAGGGACGGACCTCAAAATTCAATGAAAATAGTTCAAATTCAATAGGGACGGACCTCAGGAGGTGCTATGCACCTCCTAGAGGTCCGTCCCTCTAAAAAGAGAGGTTGAAGATTATGCGTTTTGATGAGGCTTATTCAGGTAATGTGTTTATTAAGAGTCACCCTTCGTATGAGGATAGCCAGGTCGTTCTTTACGGTATGCCTATGGATTGGACGGTAAGTTACCGTCCCGGTTCCCGTTTTGGCCCGGCTCGTATTCGTGAAGTTTCGATCGGTTTGGAAGAGTACAGTGCCTATTTAGACCGCGAGCTTGAAGAAGTGAAATTCTTTGATGCCGGGGATATTCCATTGCCATTCGGTAACCCGCAGCGAAGCATTGATATGATTGAAGATTATATCGATGGTCTTCTTGGAGACGGAAAAATCCCATTTGGAATGGGTGGAGAGCACTTGGTCTCATGGCCAGTCATGAAAGCAGTCGCTAAGAAATACCCGGACCTTGCGATCATTCATATGGATGCTCACACAGATCTTCGTGAAGAGT
Organism: Bacillota bacterium; assembly: GCA_051750565.1. Taxonomy (GTDB): domain Bacteria; phylum Bacillota; class Bacilli; order Bacillales; family Bacillaceae_B; genus Rossellomorea. Next base: position 158,139 of record JBNJJV010000004.1, read on the forward strand.
ATGAAGGAGAGCCATTATCTCATTCCACTCCAATCCGCAAAATCGCTGAGCATATCGGACCAGAGAATGTCTATTCATTCGGAATCCGTTCCGGGATGAAAGAAGAATTCCAATGGGCGAAAGAAAACGGCATGCACATTTCAAAATTTGAAGTGCTGGAGCCGTTGAAGGAAATTCTTCCTCAGCTTGCAGGACGTCCTGTATATGTAACGATTGATATTGACGTGCTGGACCCTGCCCACGCTCCTGGTACAGGAACCGTGGATTGCGGCGGGATTACGTCTAAAGAATTACTGGCATCGATCCATGCGATTGCTCACTCTGACGTAAATGTAGTAGGTGCAGACCTTGTAGAAGTTGCTCCAATCTATGATCCATCAGAGCAAACAGCCAATACAGCAAGTAAGCTGATTCGCGAAATGCTTCTTGGATGGGTAAAATAAACAACAAAGCCACTTCCGTTTACTAGAAGTGGCTTTTCTTTTACCATAAATCCGCTTACATCAACTCCCAATAATGAAAACTCATCGTGTTCCATTGCATTTTCCCACAATACTTCTTATACTTAATTAGTTAGAAGGAAGGGACGTCTAAAAGAGGGACGGACCTAACACTTGATCGGACCCTAAAATAGAAAAGGATGTGAGTGGTTTGACGGCAAAAACAGATTACACCCCTGTCAAAGTTCACTTGAAAACCAAAATCACAATAGGAGAGGAAAGTGACTCTTTTGAACTGGTATCATTTGGTCGATACTATGAAAAAGGAGATGCCGTTTTCCTGAAGTACGATGAGGTGCAAGAGGAAGGAACCACCCACACGATTGTTAAAGTCTCGGATCAACAAGCTCTCATTCTCAGAAGCGGTGCAGTGAAAATGAGAATGGCCTTTAACGAACGGGAAGAACAAAATGGTTCTTATGAAAGCCAGATGGGTACTCTCTTACTTACAACCAAAACAAAGAAACTTTCACATACACAAAGTGACTCCAAACTTGAAGGGGATTTCGACCTTTCTTACGAGTTAAAGATGCAAGACAGACCAGTAGGGGATTATGTTATGTCCATTCACTATAAGGAGGAAGCATAGGCGCATGAATATTGTCGAAAAAGTACAAGAAAACCTAAAATCCGAAATCAAAGCAGCGGTTCTGAAAGCAAACTTGGCAACAGAGGATCAGATTCCTGATGTAATCTTAGAAATCCCGAAAGAAAAGTCCCATGGTGACTACTCTACCAATATGGCGATGCAGCTTGCACGCGTGGCGAAAAAAGCGCCGCGCATGATTGCAGAGGGCATTATGGCGAACTTCGACCAGTCCAAGGCATCAATTGAAAAAATGGAGATCGCAGGACCTGGATTCATTAACTTCTACATGAACAATGAATACCTGACCGATTTGGTCCCATTGATTCTTGATCAAGACCAGGAATATGGTCAATCAAACGCGGGGAATGGCGAGAGAGTGAACGTGGAGTTTGTATCAGCCAACCCAACAGGTGACCTTCACCTTGGTCATGCCCGTGGAGCGGCTGTAGGTGATTCCCTATGTAACGTTCTTGAAAAAGCCGGCTATAAAGTAACGCGTGAATACTACATCAATGATGCAGGAAACCAAATCCATAACCTGGCTATTTCAGTGGAGGCCCGTTATTTCCAAGCTCTTGGAGAAGACAAAGCGATGCCTGAAGATGGATATCATGGCGCGGACATCATTGGAATCGGGAAGAAACTAGCGGAAGAATTCGGTTCGAAATATGCTGAAGTAAGTGACGAAGAGCGCTACAAGTTCTTCCGTGAGTACGGATTGAAGATCGAAATGGCGAAGCTGCAAAAGGACCTGGAAATGTTCCGTGTGCCATTCAACGTGTGGTACTCTGAAACATCCCTATACGAAAATGGTAAAATTGATGCTGCGTTAAAAACATTAAAAGACAATGGTCACGTTTATGAAGAAGACGGCGCGACCTGGTTCCGTTCCACTGAACTTGGGGATGACAAAGACCGTGTTCTCATCAAGAATGATGGAACTTACACGTACTTGACTCCAGATATTTCTTATCACCAGGATAAATTCGAACGTGGACACGATGTGCTGATCAATATTTGGGGTGCTGACCACCACGGATACATACCTCGTATGAAAGCGGCGATTGAAGCACTTGGTTTTGAGCGTGAGAAATTAGAAGTAGAAGTAATTCAACTGGTTCACCTTTATAAAAATGGTGAGAAGATGAAGATGAGTAAGCGTACAGGTAAAGCAGTCACTTTACGTGAGCTTGTAGAAGAAGTCGGCCTGGATGCAGTCCGTTATTTCTTTGCTATGAGAAGTGCTGATACGCATATGGACTTTGACTTAGACCTGGCTGTGTCTCAGTCGAACGAAAACCCTGTGTATTACGCTCAATATGCCCATGCGCGTATTTGCAGTATTCTTCGTCAAGCAGAGGAGCAGGGTCTCGCTTCAGAAGATTTGATCGACTTAAAGCTGATCGGAACGGAAAAAGAAGTGGATTTACTGAAAAAATTAGGTGAATTCCCACAAATGGTTGCCGATGCTGCGGAGAAACGTACACCTCACCGTGTCGCGAACTACATTAACGACCTGGCATCAGCTTTCCACAGCTTCTACAATGCCAATAAGGTTCTTGATGAAGAAAACCGTGAACTCACAACAGCTCGTCTGGCTCTCGTAAAAGTGGTTCGAGTAACATTACAAAACGCTCTTGCATTAATCGGAGTTGCCGCTCCAGAAAAAATGTAATGACGATAGATGAAGAAGGTCCGTCCCTCGGGGTGGACCTTTTTTCTTATATTTCTCCAGCTTTGACGTATAATAAAAGTAGACAAATTGTTCAGGAGGATGTTATGAAAACAGTTATTTTAGCGATTGTGACCGGTTTCTTGGTTGGATTTATTTTTGCTTTATTCAAGCTTCCCATTCCGGCACCGCCTGCTTTGGCCGGGATTGCCGGAATTGTAGGCATTTACCTAGGATTTAAAACATTTACAGCCATTCAGCCTTGGATTGAATCAGTCTTTAAATGATATGTACATATGAAAAACGATCCCATTTACGGTAGCTTCCATCTATTTTAAATGGGACCGGTTCATGGAATAAAGGACCATCGAACACAAAGCTATGAAATTCACCGATCTCACCATGAAGAAATTTCAGACAAAAAAAGACGAACAACTAAGTGTTCATCTCTATCATTACCATTCCAAAGCCCCACCACTAATCCGCTTCACTCCCCTAATCGTCGAGAGGTCCTCTATCAGCTTAAGCATGGCCAAATCCTTATGCTTTGCTTCAATCATAAAGTCAACGTCCTGATCAAACGTCTTGAGTGTTTTGAAAAATCCCTCTACGAAGCCTGCATCGACCAAATCAGCGTGAGAGCGGAATGCTTTTTCCGATTTCGGCGAGGAAATATGTATTTTGGGAACCAGATCCCTTTTTTCCCATGTGGCAAAAATCGCTTCAATATAATCCACCAAAGGCTTCTCGCTAGGGTTAGCCTCATGATGATGAATGTCGAGAACCATGGGGATGCTTTCCTTTTGACATACGGCTAATGTTTCTTCAACCGTATAGGTTTTGTCGTCGTTCTCCAGGGTCATGATCTCTTTCACATCAGACGGGAGGGCTTTCAAATTCTCATGAAAGCGTCCCAATGTTTCTTCCTTATCACCATAACTTCCACCAATATGAATGTTAATGACAGAGCTTTCCTCAAGCCCCATATACTCAAGCATGCGGTAATGATAAACCATATCCTTTACGGCGTTGTCCGTTACATGCTGTCTGGGACTAGTGAATAAAGTGAATTGATTGGGGTGAAAGCTTGCCCTGATCCCAAACTTCTTGATTAGATCCCCAAGCTCTTTCCATTCTTTTTTGAAAGGAGTATGAAAGTCCCACTCGACTTCCGGATGAGTAGCTAAAGGAACAAGTGAGCTTGATAGTCGGTACAGTTCAATTTCGTGAGCTGCACACAGATACAGTAAGCGTTTCGTATGTTCCAGGTTTAATCTTGTTACTTCCTTCAAACGATCCATTCGTTCCTCTTTCGGAAGATCAGAATATCGTTTGTAGGTCATGGTTTTGGCAGGGCTCGCGTCCCATAAGGAGAGGGAATTAGCAACGAACCCCAGTCTGACTTTCATGTGGTATCCTCCTAAAGTAAGATTGAAATGGATGAAGCGACGCGTTCCTTTAAACGGGTGAGAATGGAAACAGAAGCAAGGTCACTTTCACTCAGCATGTCGGATGCCTCCATATCCTTTGCCATTTCTTTTTTCAATGTGTGAATAAATTCTTTGTCGAAAATAAGGTTGTTAATTTCAAGATTGATAAAGAAACTTCTTTTATCAAAATTGGCCGTACCTAAATCACAGAAATGATCGTCTACAATCATTACCTTTGCATGGTAAAATCCGTTCATAAATTGATACACCTTTGCCCCTTTAGAAAGCAGAATTCTGAAATATGGAAAGGCAGCTTCCTTCACTAACATATGGTCAGCATTGTTGGGAGTGATGATTTTTACAGTGACTCCACGTCCCAGTGCGTCACAAAGGGCATCCATTAAAGTGGGAGTAGGGATGAAGTAAGGGGTCCCAATAATGATCTCCTCCTTGGCTTCATCGATGAATTTCTTAAAAAAATCCTCTATATTCACCCCTTCTGTCGGGAAAATCTGATGTGCAATGCTTCCTTTTTTAGCTGGAGGAAAGTATTTCGTTTTGTCTTTCAGATTCTTTTTCGTCCCTCTGAACCAATCGATGCAAAATTCTTTTTGTAAGTCGTGAACACCTTCACCTTCTATATGAAGGTGGTAATCCCTCCAAGGAGAAAGCTCGGGTTTGTCATTTTCATCAATATATTCTTTCCCGACGTTATAACCGCCCAGATATCCAAACACCCCATCAATCACCGTGATCTTCCGGTGATTGCGCTGTTGAGATGAGAAGAATAGGAAGGGGAGACGCACCTTTTCGCAGAAGGCCACTTCCACACCAACGTCACGAAGCATTCTCACTTTTGATTTAGGTACCTTATAACTCCCGATCTGATCCATTAACAGGCGGACCTCTACGCCTTCTTTTGCTTTATCCTTCAGTAATTCCAAAAACCGTAAAGCAAAATGGTCATCTTGTACGATATAGAATAAAACATGAATGGAAGACTTGGCTTCTTTCATTTCTTTAAACATTTGATCAAAAAGCTCGGGGCCTCTGGAAAATAATTCAATATTGCTGTTTCGTTTTTCATAATCTCTTCTTGTCCGTGTCCGGATGAAACGACTTCTTCCCAGCTTAAAGTCGATCATTAACCATCCTATTACGACAACTATTATGAAAAGTAGGATGAACCACCACATATAATCACTCTCTCATCTGCATTGACTTTAGTATGTCCTGAAATCTTTCGCACTTTGCACTCTTTCTTCTTTTACCTTAAATGATTCATATTGAAACCTATAGGGGTACAAAAAGTCCTGGTTATTTCCGAAGAATGAATGGCTATTCATGTAAAGGTTTTCATTTTTCTTAGTAAAAACCATTGACTGAATGCTCATTCATAATATAATGGATATATAAACTATTCAGAATATTAATTTGGTTTGTAAAAGTTTGAACAAAGGGGAAGTTCAATCGAACCAAAGAAGGGGGAGTGTTTGTCTATGAATGGGTTACTCATTCTCAATTGGGTTGCATTTATTCTTGTGACCATTTATGCACTTAGTCTGTTTGTGTATGTAGTAAAGACGAGAATTGAATATATTAAGCTCGGAAAGAAAGTGGAGTTCGACCAGCGATTCAAGGAACGATTCCAGAAGATCGTGGTCAATGTCTTCGGACAAAAGAAGCTCTTGAAGGATAAGAAGAGTGGAGCGATCCATGTCATGTTCTTCTACGGCTTCATTTTAGTCCAATTTGGAGCCATCGATTTCATCTGGAAAGGACTTGCCCCGGGAAGTCACTTACCACTGGGACCGTTATATCCTGGATTCACGTTCTTCCAGGAGCTTGTCACGCTCATGATCCTGGTAGCGGTTGTCTGGGCCTTCCATCGCCGCTATGTGGAGAAGTTGGTCCGTTTAAAAAGAGGATTTAAGTCAGGCTTGGTTCTACTGTTCATCGGTGGATTAATGCTGTCCGTTCTTGTAGGGAACGGGATGGGCCTTATCTGGCACGGTGAAGAGCTTGCGTGGACAGAGCCTGTAGCATCACTCATTGCAGGAGCACTTGGAGCCATTGGAGAAACAGCTTCCATCGTCATTTTCTATGTAGCCTGGTGGATCCATTTACTATTCTTACTGGCATTCTTGGTATATGTTCCACAATCCAAGCACGCTCACTTAATCGCAGGTCCTGCGAATGTCTACTTTAATCGATTAGACAACCCTGGAAAGCTGAAGCCCATCGATTTTGAAGATGAGTCAGCCGAAAGCTTCGGAGTAGGGAAGATTGAGGAGTTCACGCAACATCAAATGATCGACTTCTACGCATGCGTGGAATGTGGTCGTTGTACGAATATGTGTCCTGCTACAGGAACAGGGAAAATGCTTTCCCCAATGGATTTAATCGTGAAACTGCGTGATAACCTGACGAATCACGGTGCAGTCGTTACGCAGAAAAAGCCATGGGTGCCAACTTTTGCATTCAATGGCACTAAAGGGAATCAGCTGGCGATGGCGAGTGCCACTCAAGCAGCGGAAGAAGCGGCTGCTGGTGCAGCGTACAGTCCAAGCCTGATCGGAGACGTCATCACAGAAGAAGAAATCTGGGCATGTACGACGTGCCGTAACTGTGAAGACCAATGTCCGGTTATGAACGAGCACGTGGATAAAATCATCGATCTTCGCCGTTACTTGGTTCTGACAGAAGGAAAGATGGACGCAGATGCACAACGCGCCATGCAAAACATCGAACGCCAAGGAAATCCTTGGGGTCTTAACCGTAAAGAACGTGAAAACTGGCGTGAAGCGAGAGAAGACGTTCATATTCCTACGGTGAAAGAAATGAAAAAAGCAGGAGAAGACTTCGAATACTTATTCTGGGTTGGATCCATGGGTTCATTCGATAACCGCAGCCAAAAAATTGCGTTATCCTTTGCCAAGTTGCTGAATGAAGCAGGCGTGAAATTCGCAATCTTAGGTAACAAAGAGAAGAACTCCGGTGATACACCACGTCGACTGGGTAATGAGTTCCTATTCCAGGAGCTTGCAGGTCAAAACATCGCCGAATTCGAAAAGAATGAAATCAAGAAAATAATTACAATCGATCCGCATGCGTATAACATTTTTAAGAATGAGTATCCAGACTTCGGTTTGGAAGCGGAAGTGTATCATCATACGGAACTTCTATATGACCTGGTAAAAGAAGGGCGTCTGAAGCCGAAATACGAAGTGAATGAAACGATCACCTTCCACGATTCCTGTTACCTGGGACGTTACAATGAAGTATACGATCCACCACGGGAAATCCTGAAATCAATCTCCGGCGTGAAATTGGTTGAAATGGAACGTAACCGTGAAAAAGGCATGTGCTGTGGAGCAGGTGGAGGACTCATGTGGATGGAAGAAGACGCAGGTCACCGCGTAAACGTTTCCCGTACAGAGCAGGCACTTGAGGTCAGCCCATCGGTCATCAGCTCGGGTTGTCCATACTGCTTAACGATGCTATCTGATGGAACAAAAGCGAAGGAAGTAGAAGAAACCGTCTCTACTCAGGATGTGGCAGAAATCCTTGAAAAAGCGGTATGTGGCGATCAAAAAGATCAGCCGGCTGCTTCGTAAAAGGCTGTTTTCTTTTGTTTCACTCCTTGATGTTCAACTACCGAGAAGCGGATCTTTCATTATCAAACGGATAATATTCTTTTTACAAAGCTCTCTTGGTAATGTTGATAGAGAAAGTAGTAGTTGATTTCCGCTGCAGGATGCTCGCTTTCCGCGGGGCGGGCGGTGAGCCTCCTCGTCGCTGCGCTCCTGCGGGGTCTCACCTGTCCCGCTATTCCCGCAGGAGTCGAGCACCTTCCGCTTCAATCAACTTTCTGAGATTGGGCTGTTTTAATAAGCTACTTTATAAAAACTAAAGTCTCTTTTTTCTACAATAATATATTTAATAGAAAAATAAAAACTTTCTAAAAAATCATTACGTTTTAACCGAATATGAAGTACAATAAAGCTATATAAGGGACAAAAACTGTCCCTTCTCTTTTGGGGAATGGTTGAGCGAGCGTTCAGTCGAATAAAAGGGAGTCCTATTTTTTTAAGAACAGTTGAAAGCGTATACAATTTGTTTTTGTCGAATCAAATCATTCAGATATAAAGGAGAGCGATTGAGATGGGAAAAACGGTTATTTTAGATGGTGCGAGAACGCCATTCGGTAAATTTGGTGGAAGCTTAAGCAGTTTTACAGCTTCAGAGCTTGGCGGTTTTGCTGTGAAGGAAGCCCTGAAACGATCAGGCATAAATGGTGAAGAGGTAGAAGAAGTGATCCTTGGATCTGTTTTACAAGGGGGGCAGGGACAGATCCCTTCCCGACAAGCATCCCGTCATGCCGGATTACCGTGGAACGTCAAAACAGAAACCATCAACAAAGTATGTGCTTCAGGAATGCGCAGTGTGACAATGGGTGACCAAATCATCCGTGCAGGTGACGGGGAAGTCATCGTGGCTGGCGGAATGGAATCCATGTCAAATGCACCGTACATCCTTCCGAAAGCTCGCTGGGGATTCAAGATGGGTGATTCCCAAGTGAAGGACTTAATGGTTCATGACGGATTGACGTGCAGCTTCAACAATGTCCATATGGGTACGTACGGAAATGAGACAGCGAAGGAATTTGAACTATCAAGAGAAGAGCAGGACGGGTGGGCACTTAGAAGCCATGAACGCGCTCTGAAAGCGACAGATGCAGGTATTCTGGGTGAAGAAATCGTCGCGGTGGAAGTACCACAGCGTAGAGGGGAACCAGTAGTAGTCAATAAAGATGAAGCCCCGCGAAAAGAAACGTCCATCGAAGCTCTGTCCAAATTAAGCCCTGTCTTCGGATCAGAAGGAACGATCACAGCAGGGAACGCACCAGGGGTCAATGATGGAGCGGCTGCCATGATACTCATGAGTGAAGAGAGAGCCACAAAAGAAGGGAAGCAGCCGTTAGCCACCATCCTTGGACATACAGCAATTGCCGTTGAAGCGAAGGACTTCCCGCAAACACCGGGACTCGTCATCAATGAACTGCTGAAGAAAACGGGCAAATCACTTGAAGAAATCGACCTGTTTGAAATTAACGAAGCATTCGCTGCTGTTGCCCTGACAAGTGGGAAAATCGCCGGGTTAGATCCGGAAAAAGTCAATGTAAACGGTGGAGCAGTCGCCCTTGGTCATCCGATTGGAGCAAGCGGAGCGCGTATCATTTTGACACTGGCATACGAACTGAAGCGTCGCGGAGGCGGTGTAGGAATTGCATCGATCTGCAGCGGAGGCGGTCAAGGGGATGCGATCATGATTGAGGTGGCGAAGCAGTAGAAGGGTAGGAGAGTGTTGTACCAGGTACAAAGTGGGTTGATTGTACCAGGTACAAAAAGAACGAAATGTACCAGGTACAAAGTTGCCAGGCGCAGGTTTGCTTGTATGGTATACCAGCCACTATAAGGGTTCAGCTGCTGAATTTTCGAAATAAATCAGCAGCTGAACAACACAGATCCAACTTCAAACTAAACTAACTAGATTACTAGTGTTAGCTATAACAAAGGGGAGAATATAATGAACATCAAAAAAGTAATGGTCATCGGGGCAGGACAAATGGGCTCAGGGATCGCTCAAGTGTGTGCGCAGGCAGGATTCGACGTCTACCTGAACGATCTGAAAACAGAATTTGTACAAAAGGGAATCGGCGTGATCACAAAGAACCTGACGCGCTCCGTTGAAAAAGGAAGAATGTCAGAAGAAGAAAAAGCAGCTACAGTGAACCGTTTAACGGCTTCAACCGATATTCACGACGCGAAGCAAGTAGACCTTGTCATCGAGGCAGCGGTTGAAAACATGGATATCAAAACAAAAATCTTTGCTCAACTAGATGAGATTGCACCAAAGCACACGATCCTTGCTTCTAACACTTCTTCACTTCCGATTACAGAAATCGCTGCAGCGACTAATCGGCCCCAGCAAGTGATCGGAATGCATTTTATGAACCCTGTACCGATCATGAAGTTGGTTGAAATCATTCGCGGGCTTGCGACGACGGATGAAGTGTATCAAGTGATCGAAGACATGACGAAATCCCTCCATAAAGTACCTGTTGAAGTAGAGGACTTTCCTGGATTCGTCTCAAATCGTATCCTTATGCCGATGATCAACGAAGCGATCTACACGCTGTATGAAGGGGTGGCGAGTAAAGAGGCGATTGATGAAGTGATGAAGCTCGGTATGAATCATCCAATGGGTCCTCTTACTCTCGCAGACTTCATCGGGCTTGATACCTGCCTATACATCATGGAAACACTGCACGAAGGCTTTGGTGATGACAAATATCGCCCATGTCCGCTACTTAGAAAATATGTGAAAGCAGGCTGGTTGGGACGTAAAACAGGCCGCGGTTTCTATTCATACGAGTAATAACGACGAACATCAGGGAGGAACCATTCATGGAGTTACGATTCACGGAAGAGCAACAGATGATGAGAAAGATGGTACGGGATTTTGCAGAAATGGAAATCCAGCCGTATATAGAGAAGATGGAAGAAGGACTATTCCCGAGAGAGATTCTAAATAAAATGGGGGAACTTGGCTTGATGGGAATCACGATTCCTGAGAAATATGGCGGCTCTGAAATGGATTTCACATCCTATATCATTGCTATTCATGAGTTGTCTAAAGTAAGCGCAACCATCGGTGTAATTCTGTCTGTGCATACTTCAGTAGGAACCAATCCGATTCTATATTTCGGAAACGAAGATCAGAAACAAAAGTACCTTCCTAAGCTTGCGACTGGGGAATATTTAGGCGCTTTCTGCCTAACGGAACCTAGTGCAGGGTCGGATGCGAAAAGCTTGAAAACGAAAGCCGAAAGACGTGACGATCACTACGTTTTAAATGGATCAAAAGCCTTTATTACAAATGGTGGCGAAGCGGATACGTATATTGTCTTTGCCGCAACGGACCCGTCAAAAGGGAGCCGGGGAGTATCAGCCTTTATCGTAGAGAAAGATACACCGGGTCTTGTGATTGGAAAAGACGAACATAAAATGGGTCTCCATGGTTCGAGAACAGTTCAGTTGACCTTTGAAGATATGAAAGTCCCGGCTGAAAGCCTTCTTGGTCAAGAAGGGGAAGGCTTCAAAATTGCCATGGCGAATCTCGATGTCGGAAGGATCGGGATCGCAGCACAAGCATTAGGTATCGCTGAAGCGGCTTTCGACTATTCAACCGCTTATGCCAAAGAGCGCGTACAATTCGGTAAGCCGATCGCAGCCCAACAGGGGATCGGATTCAAGCTGGCTGATATGGCGACGGCTGTTGAAGGATCGAAGCTTCTTGTGTACCGCGCTGCCAATCTTCGTTCGAACAATATATCTTGTGGGAAAGAAGCCAGCATGGCAAAGCTCTTTGCTTCGAAAACAGCGGTGGAAGTCTCTACAGAGGCGATCCAAGTTTACGGTGGATATGGCTATACGAAAGAATATCCGGTTGAGCGTTTGTTCCGTGATGCGAAGGTGACGGAGATTTATGAGGGTACAAGTGAGATTCAGAGAATGGTGATTGGGAAGAATTTGTTGGTTTAGTGTGACGAATGAGGTTTGGGTTGAAATCTTGGAGGAGTGTTTTAGTTCATACATTCTGAGCGTGTCAGGCACCTTATCTTGATTGCGATTCTTAGTGGCGTAAAGGGGTTCTTTTTATCGCCTGTCTCGTGAGGGTGCCAGATCTGGTCTGTAATACATTTTAGATATGGGGGAATTGAGATGAATTTTAAGTTATCGGAAGAGCATGAAATGATACGTAAGATGGTGCGTGATTTTGCGCGGAATGAGGTGGCACCGACTGCTGCTGAGCGTGATGAGGAAGAGCGCTTTGATATGGATTTGTTTAAGAAGATGGCTGAGCTTGGGTTAACGGGGATTCCATGGCCGGAAGAGTACGGTGGAATCGGGAGTGACTACCTCGCATACTGTATCGCCGTTGAAGAGCTATCAAGAGTGTGTGCGTCTACGGGAGTGACTCTTTCAGCTCATACTTCTTTAGCAGGCTGGCCCGTATATAAATTTGGTACAGAAGAGCAAAAGCAGAAGTACCTTCGTCCAATGGCACAAGGTGAAAAAATCGGGGCTTACGGACTGACTGAGCCGGGTTCAGGATCGGATGCTGGCGGTATGAAAACAACAGCTCGTTTAGAAGGTGATCACTACGTATTGAACGGCTCTAAAATTTTCATCACGAATGGTGGAATCGCCGATACGTACATCGTATTTGCTTTGACAGACCCTTCTCAGCGCCAGCGTGGAACGAGTGCGTTCATCGTAGAGAAAGAATTTGATGGATTCTCTGTAGGGAAGAAAGAGAAGAAGCTGGGGATTCGTTCATCTCCAACGACTGAGATCGTGTTTGAAGATTGTAAGGTACCGAAAGAAAACATGCTTGGGAACGAAGGCGATGGATTCAAGATTGCCATGATGACACTTGATGGCGGTCGTAACGGAATTGCTGCTCAGGCGGTCGGGATTGCTCAAGGAGCCCTTGATGCGTCTGTAGAGTATGCAAAAGAGCGTGTACAATTCGGGAAGCCGATTGCAGCGAACCAAGGAATTTCATTCAAGATTGCCGATATGGCGACGTCCATCGAAGCTTCCCGTCTATTAACCTATCAAGCTGCATGGTTAGAGTCAGAAGGTCTTCCGTACGGAAAAGAATCGGCGATGTCGAAGCTGATGGCCGGGGATACAGCGATGAAAGTGACAACAGAAGCGGTTCAAATTTTTGGTGGATATGGTTATACAAAAGACTATCCGGTAGAGCGTTATATGCGTGATGCGAAGATTACGCAGATTTATGAGGGGACGCAGGAGATTCAGAGGTTGGTTATTTCCCGGATGGTGACGAAGTAATTGAATGTGTTTTTTTTGAAGAGGATCTCTTGATAGTCCTGAAGCGTGTCAGTCCCTGATGGTTTCTACTTTGCTTTGTGGCGTAAAGGGGTTTGTATCATTGGAAGCTTCTTAAGGGTGCCAGACCGGTTTGAATAGATATGTGATTAGAGAGATAGATTGGTATCTGCTTTGTTGGGGGAAGAGGCAGATTGGTCTTGGAATGGGGTCAATGGGAGAATCGGATAGAAAAGGCGGTCGGTTGTTTTGAATAAGAAGAGGGAAGTTCATGCTTCGGTTAAGGATGAGCGTTTAGTAGAAAAGCGGCGTGATCAGATGATTCGTGGGGCCGTCTCTCTATTTAAACAAAAGGGGTTTCATCGCACCACGACTAGAGAGATCGCAAAGGCCGCCGGATTCAGTATCGGAACGCTATATGAATATATTCGAACAAAGGAAGATGTCTTATATTTAGTGTGTGACAGCATTTATGAGCAGGTTCGATTGGAGCTTGAGGAGCTGGATGTCGGAAAAGGGACACTGGAGAGCTTAAGGCTCGGCATCGCTCATTATTTTAAAGTGATGGACCGGATGCAGGATGAAGTCCTCGTCATGTATCAGGAGGCGAAATCTTTATCGAAGGACGCCCTTCCATATGTACTGCGTAAAGAACTTGAAATGGTGGGGATGGTGGAAGGCCTCATCATAGGTTGTGTCGAGAGTGGAAAGCTTGAGCTTGATGAAGATCAGATCCATATGCTGGCTCAAAATGTATTCGTCCAAGGACAGATGTGGGGATTCCGTCGTTGGGCACTGCAGAAGCGTTTTACACTCGATGAATACATCAACCTTCAAATCGAACTCACTTTTGCAGGCGTCATAGGGTTTGAAAAACAAGGGAGAACAGGGGGAGTAATATGAGCACGGTTGAAATTTATAAACCAAAGCACCATGTTCGTTTTGTAACGGCTTCGAGTCTGTTTGACGGACATGATGCGTCGATCAACATAATGCGTCGGATTATCCAGGCAAGTGGGGCAGAGGTTATCCATTTAGGTCATAACCGCTCCGTGGAGGAAGTCGTCAATGCTGCGATTCAGGAGGATGTACAGGGAATCGCAATTTCGTCCTATCAGGGAGGACACGTTGAATATTTCAAATACATGTACGACCTTTTAAAAGAAAGAGGAGCTTCTCATATCCGCATTTATGGCGGGGGTGGGGGAGTCATAATCCCACGTGAAATCAAGGAGCTGCACGAATACGGGATTGCCCGCATCTTTTCACCAGAAGACGGTCGGAAGCATGGTCTTCAAGGAATGATCAACAACATGATTGAAGAGTGTGATTTCCCGACGATCAAGGGAAACGTGAATCAAGAGGTTGAAAAGCTTTCGACTGGAAATGTGAACACGGTTTCGAAGCTGATTTCACTTGCCGAGTATCAAGTCGGAGCGAATGAAGAAGTGGCGGCGACAGCACAAACCGTTTTTTCTGAAATAAAGAACTTAGCGAAAAAAGTACCTGTTCTAGGGATCACTGGAACGGGTGGAGCAGGGAAGAGTTCTTTGACGGATGAGCTGATCCGTCGTTTTATCAACGAGCTTCCTGAAAAGAAGATCGCGATACTATCCATCGATCCTACGAAACAAAAAACAGGCGGAGCCCTTCTTGGAGACCGCATTCGTATGAACGCCATCTTCAATCCTCGCGTCTATATGCGAAGTCTTGCTACCCGTGGGTCGAAAACAGAGCTTTCACTGGCCATCAAGGATGCCATCAATGTTGTCAAAGCGGCAGGCTATGACCTGATCGTCGTTGAAACGAGCGGGATCGGTCAGGGGGATGCGGAAATCGCTGAAATCTGTGATATGTCCATGTATGTCATGACAAGTGAGTTCGGTGCTCCGTCCCAGCTTGAGAAAATCGATATGATTGATTTTGCCGACCTAATTGTCATCAATAAATTTGAGCGCAAAGGCTCAGAGGATGCAAGACGCCAGGTCCAAAAGCAGTATCAGCGCAGCCACTTGCTTTTTGATAAAGACTTAGATGACATGCCGGTATACGGAACGATCGCCAGTCAGTTCAACGATCCAGGTACGAATGCATTATTTGCTGCGATCGTGGAAACCGTGAACAATAAAATGGAACTGGATTGGAAAACAAGCTTCTCCAAAGACGTGGATGTGGAAAAGCAAAACGTCATCATTCCAAACAATCGCCGTTACTATCTGCGTGAGATTGCGGAAACGGTCCGGAACTATCATAAAAAAGCCGAGGAGCAGGTGAACCTTGCCCGCAGGTTGTTCCAATTGGAAGGAGCAATCGAAGCCGTTAACGAAAAGGAAACGAATGATGGGGTCGTCACATCCCTTCAGACGTTGAAAGAAGAACTCGAAAACAAGTTAACAGCTGAGTCGAAACAGATTTTACAAAAATGGGATGGGTTAAAAGAGACCTACAGCAAAGATCAATTCATCACAAAAATCCGTGATAAAGAAATCGTCACTGAATTAAAGACAAAGAGCTTATCGGGACTTAATATTCCGAAGGTGGCCCTTCCAAAATACAAAGACTACGGACAGATTCTGGATTGGGTATACAAAGAGAATGTTCCCGGATCGTTCCCATACACAGCAGGAGTGTTTCCTTTTAAACGAAAAGGGGAAGATCCGAAGCGTCAGTTTGCCGGAGAAGGCACACCTGAACGGACGAATCGCCGCTTCCATTATCTATCTAAGGATGATGATGCGAAACGCCTGAGTACAGCCTTTGACTCTGTAACATTATACGGGGAAGATCCGGATCACCGCCCTGACATATACGGAAAAGTCGGGGAGAGCGGAGTGAGCATCTGTACACTTGAAGACATGAAGAAGCTATACGCTGGCTTTGATCTATGTTCGCCTTCTACGTCGGTATCGATGACGATCAATGGTCCGGCACCGATCATCCTTGCCATGTATATGAATACGGCGATCGATCAGCAAATCCGCATGAAAGAAGAAGAGCTTGACCGTGTACTGACGGTGGAAGAATATGTTGAAGTGAAAGAACAAACCCTTCAAGTCGTCCGTGGTACGGTGCAGGCAGATATTTTAAAAGAAGATCAAGGACAAAATACTTGTATCTTCTCGACTGAATTTGCTCTTCGCATGATGGGTGACATCCAGCAGTACTTCATCGATCATAAAGTACGAAACTATTACTCTGTATCGATTTCCGGCTACCATATTGCAGAAGCGGGAGCCAATCCGATTTCACAGCTTGCCTTCACATTGGCGAACGGGTTTACTTACGTTGAATACTATTTAAGTCGCGGAATGGACATCAATGCGTTTGCACCAAACTTATCGTTCTTCTTCTCGAATGGTCTGGACCCCGAGTATACAGTGATCGGCCGTGTGGCTCGTCGTATTTGGTCAACGGTGATGCGTGATAAATACGGCGCAAATGAGAGAAGTCAAAAGTTGAAGTATCATATTCAAACATCGGGCCGCTCTCTTCATGCCCAGGAGATTGACTTTAACGATATCCGTACTACACTTCAAGCCTTGATGGCCCTGCAGGATAACTGTAACTCCCTGCATACCAATGCCTATGATGAAGCTATCACGACACCTACGGAGGAATCGGTCCGCCGTGCCATGGCGATTCAGATGATCATTACGAAAGAACACGGATTATCGAAAAATGAAAATCCGCTTCAAGGATCGTTCATCGCAGAAGAACTGACCGATCTAGTGGAGGAAATGGTTCTGACAGAATTTGATCGCCTAAATGATCGAGGCGGTGTACTCGGATCGATGGAAACCCAGTATCAACGAGGGAAAATCCAAGAGGAATCCATGTACTACGAAATGAAAAAGCATTCCGGGGAACTTCCGATCGTGGGAGTGAACACGTACCTGAATCCAAATCCACCTTCAGAGGAACAAATGGACAGCATGGAACTTGCACGTGCAACGAAGGAAGAAAAAGAAACACAAATTCAAAATCTGCAAGACTTCCAATCACAGCACAAAGATCAATCCGAAGAAGCCCTGATCCGCTTAAAACAAGCAGCCGTAGGCGGAGGAAACATCTTTGAAGAACTGATGGAAACGGTGAAAGTAGCCAGTCTTGGCCAAATTACACGCTCCCTATATGAGGTTGGCGGGCAGTACCGTCGAAATATGTAACAACCAAGAAGAAGATGAGACTACTGTGGGGATGCAGTGGTCTCTTTTTATAAGTGGGCATATTCATAGGTGCGAGGAGTCTCACCGCCCACCCCGCGGAAAGCGAGCATCCTGGACAACGCATGTCTGTTGAAAAATGATAAAAGTAAACCCAACAAGTTTAAAAAGTCCAAAAACAGTCTATCCTTTAAACAAAATCAACCAATTTTTAACACGATCTTAATAGTAGTCGGGTATCATTTCCTATATAATGAGAATTGTCAGATAAGTGAGAGGGTAAGAACGATATATACGTTTGGATGTGAGACTGTGAAGACTATTTTTCGTTATATACTATTAACCATCATCATATTTGCTGCAGTACTTCTATATCACTTGCAATTAGGAGCGATTCCTTTTTTTCTACTCTCTTTCTATCTTTTCTATGAAGCGTTCCGTGTGATTCGAAACGGTGAAAAAGAAGAGAAATGGGAAAGTGGCAGATCCTCCTGACACCAGTTGTGAAAAAAATGCAAGAAAAACCAGATAGGTATAGCATAAAGTCTTTTCTATTGTTTATAATGATGAATATGGTTAAAATTGATAATGGAGAATTTTTGCCCTTTTTTACTCTACTTAGTAGAGTGTGAAATAGAGAAAGGAAGTGCGTTAATTGAGTCTTAAGCAGTTATCCAAAGAAGAATTACGTCAAACATCATTTATTGAGTTGGCACATGAGATTTTAACAGAGAAAAAGAAAGCGATGCCTTTCGAAGACGTAGTCAAAGAAATTAAAGGTTTGCTTGGAATCTCTGAAAAAGAGGTTCGCAGCCGCTTACTTCAATTCTACACGGATCTTAATGTCGAGGGACGTTTTATTGCCATGGGCGATAACAGTTGGGGATTAAGAGAATGGTATCCGGTGGATCAAATCGAGGAAGAAACCGTTCCAACGATGAAATCCAGCAAAAAGAAAAAAGCGAAGAAGAAAGACGATGAAGATTTAGATCTTGAAGATTTCGAGGATCTGGACGATGAAGATCTTGATTATGATGATCTTGATGACACGGACGATGACGATGATCTGACAGATGACGACGATGTAGATGCCGTTGACGCCGATGCAGATGAAGATCTGGACATCGATGAAGACGAGGAAGAACTTGAAATCGATGAATTCGATGAAGACGAAAACGAAGAAGAAGAAGAAGAAGATCTTGATGAGGAAAAGGACGATAAATAAACTTTAACTCTTATAAGGATCAGACGAACCTATCAAAAGGAGGCTTTTTGCCTTTTTGATAGGTTTTTTTATGGTCTCGAGCCTTGTGCATCAGGTGATACTATTGATTGAAAATTCCCTCATCATTCTATGCTTGACTTCTTTCTTTGAGGAAGGTAGTATTTTATTTGGGCTCCTTAAAAAAGGACGAATTACGTATACAACGCTCCCCTTACATGTTTGTAAGTGGGGCTTTTTTTATTTTATAAGAAGTAAGCTTTGACGTAATAGGGTATTGTCTATTCCTTTATGTGTGGCGGATCGATTCTTTAAGACCCCTTACATTTTTATGTATATTGATAATAAGAGGCTGTCTTTTAGCTGGTTTATGCAGATGAATTTATTTTAAGAGAATGGACTTGTCCTTCTTTGAACAAGATAAATTCATGACATACCTACATAGGAGACACCCTCTACTTTTTTTGAACCAAACTTACTTTGAAGGGGGACATATACATGACTAAGTATATTTTCGTAACAGGCGGCGTAGTGTCGTCACTAGGGAAAGGGATCACAGCAGCGTCCCTTGGAAGACTATTGAAAAACCGTGGAGTGAGTGTCACGATCCAGAAGTTCGATCCATACATCAATTTGGATCCGGGAACAATGAGTCCCTATCAGCACGGTGAAGTGTTCGTAACAGATGATGGTGCGGAAACGGATCTTGACTTAGGTCACTATGAGCGTTTCGTTGATATTAACCTAACGAAATACAGCTCTGTCACAACGGGGAAAATCTATTCAACTGTACTGAAAAAAGAACGTCGTGGTGATTATCTTGGTGGTACTGTACAAGTTATTCCACACATCACAAACGAAATCAAAGAACGCGTATACCGCGCTGGACGTGAGACGAATTCAGATGTCGTGATCACGGAAATCGGTGGAACGGTAGGGGATATCGAATCTCTGCCATTCCTTGAAGCGATTCGCCAGATCAAAAGCGACGTAGGCCGTGACAATGTGATGTACATCCACTGTACTCTTGTACCTTACATCAAAGCAGCGGGTGAAATGAAAACGAAACCGACTCAGCACAGCGTAAAAGAGCTTCGCAGTCTTGGTATCCAGCCAAATGTCATCGTTGTACGTACAGAAATGCCAATGACTCAGGACATGAAAGACAAAATCGCGTTATTCTGTGATATCGATAAACATGCTGTAATCGAAGCAATGGACGCAGACACACTATACTCTATACCACTTGCGCTTCAGGATCAAAAGCTTGATGAAATCACATGTCAGCATTTAAAGCTGAACTGCCATGAAGCAGATATGACCGAGTGGAATGAGCTTGTTGATCGTGTGAAAAATCTTTCCCGTAAAACAACGATCGCCCTCGTAGGGAAATATGTTGAATTACAAGATGCGTATATCTCAGTAGTGGAAGCCCTTCGTCACGCCGGATATCATTTCGATAGTGACATTGAAGTAAGATGGTTGAACTCTGAGCTTGTCGACAAAGAAAACGTAGCAGAAAAACTGGCAGACGTAGATGGAATCCTTGTACCAGGCGGTTTCGGTGACCGTGGGGTAGAGGGGAAAATCGCTGCGACTCAATATGCCCGTGAAAACAAGATTCCTTTCCTTGGAATCTGCCTTGGAATGCAGCTTGCGTCTGTAGAATATGCACGTAATGTCCTTGGATTGGATGGAGCTCACTCTGCGGAGTTGAACCCTGATACACCATACCCGGTCATCGACCTGTTACCGGAACAAAAGGACATCGAAGACCTTGGCGGGACACTGCGCCTTGGACTATACCCATGTAAGCTGACAAAAGGTTCAAAAGCCTATGCAGCTTATGATGGAGAAGTGGTTTACGAGCGTCACCGTCACCGCTTCGAATTCAACAATCACTACCGCGAGCAAATGGAAAAAGCCGGCTTCATCTTCTCAGGCACTAGTCCTGATGGCCGTCTTGTGGAAATCATCGAGCTAAGCGACCACCCATGGTTCGTCGCGTCTCAATTCCACCCTGAATTCACATCACGCCCGACACGCCCGCAGCCTCTATTCAGAGACTTCGTGGAAGCATCACTGGCGTATGGTGAGAAATAAGATTTGATTTTGGAACTGCTCTCCCTGGTTTGGGAGGGCGGTTTTTTTGTTTTATAGGGTGCGGAATTTGTCGACGGGTAGGAAATGGATGCTTTGAGCGGGAAGTATACACTTATGATGGCTGGTTAGAGTCATGAAATGGGTGTGGGTGGCTGTTTTTTAAGGGGAATTGGAGTTTATCGACAGTTATTGAGATTTATCAACCGAAATTCAAATTTATCGACCGTTAATCGGATTTATCAACCGTATTTTCAATATATCAACCTAATTTTCAGGCGACCGTTCTACAACTAACGACAAATTTCGCGATTCTCCTCCTTACTCCCATCTAGAAAATTCCCTAAAAAGAATATTGACAATATTCCCACATATCGTTAACATATCGTTTATAGCGCATGCGAACTATACCAAATTTCATAATCTCTTATAAAGAGTTGGCAGAGGGACTGGCCCGATGACGCCCGGCAACCTACCGTACACACGGAAAGGTGCTAAGACCTGCAGGAAGAATTTCCTGAGTGATAAGAGTACGTTTATTTATACATAAACCTCTTTTCTCTTGGGAAAAGGGTTTTTTTATTTGAAAAATTGAGGCATATCACCTCGGGAGGAGAAAAGAAAGATGAAAAAAACGACATCATTACTCGTATTACTCGTACTTATTTTCAGTTTAGCAGCTTGTCAGCCAAAGGTATCCCAGGAGGCTGGCGCGGAGAGTGGAGAAAAGAAGGAAGCGACTTCTGATCATCCATTAGCCAATAAAAAGATCGCACTTATTATGCAAATCAATTTAGGGACATTTTCCGCTCAATACATAGAAGGTGTCAAAGAGCAGGTAGAGAAGTTTGGTGGAAAGGTTCAAGTATTTACGTCTGAAGGAGACCTGGCAAAAATGTCTTCTAACCTGGATGCAGCCATCAATCAAAAGTTTGATGGGATCCTCATCGATCATGGGACGAAAGAAGCACTGCAATCAGGAGTAGAAAAGGCGAAGGAACAAAACATTCCGGTTGTCGTGTTTGATGCGGATGTTGCTTCAGAAGAGGTGACGGTGCTCGAACAGGGGGACCAGCAAATGGCGGAACAAACCTTGACGAAGCTTTCAGATGAGCTTGGCGGCAAAGGTGAAATCGTGAAGATTTGGGTTGCAGGCTTTGCCCCGATGGAAAGACGCCAAGTAGCCTATCAGGATTTTTTAGAAAAAAATCCTGATATTAAAGAGGTGGCAGCCTTTGGAGCGGCTACTCAGAATACGGCACTGGATACCCAGGCTCAAATGGAGGCGATTTTGAAACAGTACCCGAATAAAGGTGACATCGATGCTGTCTGGGCTGCTTGGGATGAATTTGCGAAAGGCGCCGTACGGGCAATCGAAGCAGCAGGGAGAGATGAAATCAAAGTATATGGAATCGACATGAGTGATGAAGACCTGCAAATCATTCAAAAAGATGGAAGCCCGTGGGTAGCATCGGCAGCTGTCGACCCGAAAGATATTGGCCGCGTGCAGGTCCGTTTCTTATATCAGAAGCTTAATGGGGAAGAAACGCCTGAGAAAGTAAAGCTTGAGCCGGTATTTATTGAAAAGGAAGCATTGCCTGAAGAAACGATCACGACAGATCAATTACACAAGCATGTTGAGGGCTGGGGAGCAAGTGAACAAGGTTATACAGATGAATTGAAAAAGCTTGAAGGATCGTTTACAGAGTAGAAAGGAGTTAGAAGCGATGACGTCTCCACTGTTAGAAATGATTGATATCAATAAAACCTTCTCAGGAGTGAAAGCCCTAAAGACTGCAAGCTTCGATGTGAAAGAGGGAGAGGTTCATGCTCTGTTGGGGGCGAATGGTGCAGGTAAAAGTACGCTGATGAAGATTTTATCAGGAGCCTATGTGCAGGACAGCGGAGACATCATCCTTCACTCCGGGAAAAGAGACTATCAATCTCCGAAAGAAGCGAAGGAGCATGGCATTCATTGCGTATATCAGGAGGTGGACACGGCCATTGTCCCTGAACTTTCTGTAGCAGAAAATATCGTCCTTGATCAATTCTCACAAAAAGGCTCCTTCTTTATTACCAAAAAGTCATTAAAGAAAGAAGCGTTGGAAGCGCTCAGACGAATTGGGGCAGAAGCAATACCCCTCGGGCAGCCTGCGTCACACTTAAGTCTCGCTGAAAAGCAGTTGGTGCTCATTGCCAGGAGTCTGCTTCAAAAAGCGAAAGTATTGATTTTAGATGAACCAACGGCACCTTTAAGTTCTTCTGAGACGGAAAAATTATTCCATGTCATAGAAGATTTAAAGAAAGAGAGAGTAGGGATCATCTTCATCTCTCACAGGCTCCCTGAAGTATTTCAGCTTTCCGATCGCATCACAGTCATGAGAGATGGGGAGACGGTGGGAACGTACGGAACACACCAAACAACCTCTCAGAAGATCATAGAAGCCATGCTCGGAGGAACCTATAGAGAAGAGTTTCAGAAAAAAAGGCTGCCAATCGGCGAAACGCTTTACGAAGTGAGAGGGCTGGAAGACCGAGAAAAGGTGAAGGATATCCATTTATCCGTCAAGGCAGGAGAAGTAGTCGGAGTGATCGGACTTGTGGGAGCGGGAAAAACCGAGCTTGCTAAAGCCTTATTTGGAGCCTCACAAGTAGAATCGGGTGACCATTTTCTGAAAGGAAAGAAGTTCAGAATTCATTCTCCACGAGATGCGGTTCAGAATGGCTTGGCACTTGTTCCGGAAGAAAGACGAAAAGAAGGATTGTTTATTCATGAATCCGTTCAGCATAACCTGAGCTTCCCTTCTTTAAGAAGAGTCTCCAACTGGTTATGGATCAATAGGAGAAAAGAACGTGAGCTGGCTCGTGAAAAAATCCGATCCCTTGGAATTAAAACCGCTCATGAAGGAATCCAAGCCAACTTTTTAAGTGGGGGAAATCAGCAAAAGGTTTCAATCGGAAAATGGCTATCAGATGAAGCTTCGGTGTTTTTATTTGATGAACCGACGAAGGGTGTGGACGTGGGAGCGAAGAAGGAGATCTTCTCCCTGATTCAATCCCTTGCAGAAAAAGAGAAGGGCATTCTCTACTTTTCCTGCGAAATACAAGAAATTCTGGCGATCTCGGACCGCATTCTCGTCATGTATGATGGCCGGATTGTCAAAGAACTGACAAAAGAAGAAGCAACTCAAGAATTCATATTGTTTTATGCTTCAGGAGGGATCCAAACGCATGAAAGGCAAGATACTCGACTTACTATTTAAATACGGAGCCATCGTATTGATGGTTGCCATTCTTATATTTTTCAGCATATATAACCCATTTTTCTTCACATATGGAAATCTATCAGACATTCTCCGCTCGATTTCCATCGTCACATTGGTCGCCATTGGGGTCACCTTTACCCTTGTCGTGGATGGCTTTGATTTATCAGTGGGATCGACGGTATCCCTGTCTACCGTTATGACGGCTTCTTTGATGGTCTGGTATGAAGCTCCGTTGTGGATCGTGCTCCTGGTTCCATTATTGGTGGGAGCGGGAGTCGGGTTATTCAATTCGTTATTGATCGTGAAGTTTGGCATTCCGGATTTGCTTGCTACATTAGGGGCCATGTATATCATTTCAGGTGTTCACCGAACGTATACAGAAGGATACTCGATCTACAATAATATGCCGATGACTACTGGTGGGACGGCCCCGGGGGAATTTTCCGAAGCGTTCCTCTGGATTGGCCAGGGAAAGTGGCTCGGATTGCCGGTACCGGTATGGATCATGCTCGTGTTGGTCGGAATCGTCTATGTGATCATGCATTTCACGAGGTGGGGACGCATTTTGTATATGACAGGAGGCAATGAGGAAGCGTCACGATTATCAGGTGTCAGAGTGACGAGGGTGAAATTAATTGCCTACGTTCTCTCAGGTATATTCGCATCGATTGGAGGAATCCTGTTCACGGCCCGGGTCGGGTCAGGACAGATGGATGCCGGTGCCCCTCTCCTGATGGAAGCAGTCGCCGCTGTGTTTGTCGGCTTTTCCGTCTTGGGGGCAGGAAAACCAAATATCCTCGGAACCTTCTTTGGAGCAGCCTTAATCGGAGTCCTGCTGAATGGATTGACGATGATGAATCTACCATACTATGCATTTGAAATTATTAAAGGAAGCGTATTGGTTTTGGCACTGGCAGTGACGTATGTGCATGCCAGGAAGGTGCGTGGGGCTTGAGGCTGTTCAAGGGGGAGTCGCCTTTTGGGGCTCTCCTTTTTAATGTGGGAATATGAGCAGGTGGCATAGAAAAGATATCAACCGTTATCAGGAATTATCAACCAACATTCTAATATATCGACCTTTATATCGTTTTATCAACCGTTCTTTCATTATATCAACCTTATTTTCAAGATATCGACCGTTCTACAATAAACGACATATTTCACGGACGTAACTAAGAACATATCCAATAAAAAAACCCATCCCCAACCAGGAACGGGCCAATTCTATATCCATCTCTTACTCCTCATATTCCTCCAACATCTCTCGGATCACAAACCCCAAGGCGAAATAGAGATAAAGCGCGGCCATGCTGGAAGGGAAGCTCACACGCTCACCGATTTCATCACCAGGCAGCATGCCCTTGATCACTTTCGTATCTAAGTGAACATCGGCTAAGTCCACCAGATTCTCTTCACCCTCCATCAATCCAGAGACAGCCACGAATGGCACACCTTCACCAGCCAACTTTTTCCCTAATTTCACAGCATCCTCATCCGTAGAAAACCGGCTGACGACTAATACACGATCAGCTTCCGTCAGCCGGGTAGAACCATCGTATCTTTTAGCGGAAGGAAGAGGTTCAGCACCAAACATAGCCTCGGCTGTGACAGCTTCCATTTCCCCATAGCCCTTAATGTAGATATTTCCTTGTCCGATGGCGGCTTGGGCCAGCAGGCGGGCACCGTCTTCGATTTCGAATTCCTGCTTATCATAAATGCGTTTGAACAGTCCAGTTAACTGTGTCGTGAACATTTTTATCATGGAATAAACTCTCCTTACATATTTAGCTTCGACATTTGTCATCGTAACGCTTATTATAAAGGGGAAAAAGGTGTTAAGTAAAATCTTGATAAGAAGCAGGATTTTTTACAGTAAAAAGAGAATTAGTAATAAATATACAATTATTAGCCGGTTATTTAGTGTAGTAATACATAATTTACTTTAATATGAAGGGGATTGGGATGGATGAACGAGAAAATTCTTATTGTAGACGATCAATTTGGTATTAGAATTCTATTAAATGAAGTGTTACAAAAGGAAGGCTACCAAACATTTCAGGCAGCGAACGGTATCCAGGCTCTTGAAATTGTAGATAAGCATTCCCCTGATTTGGTTTTGCTGGATATGAAGATTCCGGGTATGGATGGGATCGAAATTTTAAAGAGAATGAAACAGAAGGATGCAGATATCCGCGTCATTATTATGACTGCGTACGGAGAACTGGACATGATTCAGGAAGCAAAGGATTTGGGAGCGCTTACTCACTTTGCGAAACCGTTTGATATCGATGACATCAGGCAGGCTGTGAAACAATATATTCCAGCTTAATAGTATTATTTGAATAGTGAAAATAGTAGTATTTTTATCAAATCGCCTCTGCAGTTGGTAAAATCAATTCTGTTTTGGTATGATACAAGTGAAATTGTAAACAATGTCACATGGTGCTATAAATAACACCGCCATTTCTACTAGAGTGGTTCACTGACTGAATAAAAGGAGGAAATTACTATGCCTTTAGTTTCAATGAAAGACATGCTAATTCAAGCAAAAGAAAACAGCTATGCAGTAGGTCAATTCAACCTGAATAACCTTGAGTTCACTCAAGCGATCCTACAAGCTGCTGAAGAAGAAAAATCACCTGTCATCCTTGGTGTTTCTGAAGGGGCAGCACGTTACATGAGCGGCTTCAAAACAGTTGTGAAAATGGTCGAAGGTCTTATGGAAGACTTAAAAATCACAGTACCTGTTGCGATTCACTTAGACCACGGTTCAAGCTATGATAAATGTAAAGAAGCAATCGATGCAGGATTCACTTCTGTCATGATCGACGCTTCTCACGGTCCTTTCGAGGAGAACATTGAAATCACTTCTAAAGTGGTTGAATATGCTCACTCTAAAGGTGTTTCTGTTGAAGCTGAGCTTGGAACTGTTGGTGGACAAGAGGATGACGTAGTAGCAGATGGCGTTATCTATGCAGATCCTAAAGAATGTCAAGAATTAGTAGAGCGTACTGGTATCGATACTCTTGCACCTGCTCTTGGTTCTGTTCACGGTCCTTACAAAGGTGAACCAAATCTTGGATTCAAAGAAATGGAAGAAATCGGTGCGGCGACTGGAGTACCTCTAGTACTTCACGGTGGTACTGGAATTCCGACAAAAGACATCCAAAAAGCGATTTCTTACGGAACAGCGAAAATCAACGTAAACACTGAAAACCAAATTGCTTCTGCTAAAGCAGTACGTGAAGTACTTGCAGCTGACACAGAAGTATATGATCCACGTAAATACATGGGTCCGGCACGTGAAGCGATCAAAACGACAGTTGCTGGCAAAATGCGCGAATTTGGTTCTTCTAACCAAGCTAAATAAATAGGTAATGTTTGGAAAGTTCTTCATGATAGATTACATGCTTTCCGAATGTGGTAGAAAAAGAATGAAACTGTAGAACGGGACTGGCACCAGGAGAGGGTTGATACCTTTTGGGTCAGTCCCTTCCGTTCATTAAAAGATGATTGAAAATTTTGTCGAAAAAGGGGTAGAGATCATGAAGTTTTTCATAGATACAGCAAACATGAGTGAAATTCAAGAAGCATTTGAATGGGGTATTCTTTCAGGAGTGACAACGAATCCGTCGCTTGTAGCGAAAGAAAAAAACGTAACATTTGAAGATCGTTTAAAAGAAATCACAGATTTAGTCCCTGGTTCTGTAAGCGCTGAAGTCATCGCGACAGACGCTGAGGGAATGATCAAAGAGGGTAGGGAGCTTGCGAAAATCGCGCCTAATATCACAGTGAAGCTTCCGATGACTCCGGATGGCTTGAAAGCGACATCTACTTTTGCTAAAGAAGGAATTAAGACAAATGTCACGCTGATTTTCAGTGCGAACCAGGCGCTTTTAGCGGCTCGTGCTGGAGCGACGTATGTTTCGCCTTTTTTAGGAAGATTAGATGATATCGGTCATGATGGTCTTGAACTTGTATCCAAAATCGCTGAAATCTTTGCGATTCACGGCCTGGAAACAGAAATCATCGCGGCATCGACCCGTCATCCACAGCATATTACAGAAGCTGCCTTAAGAGGTGCTCATATTGCGACAGTTCCTCTAAAAGTGTTAAAGCAATTGTTCCAGCATCCCCTTACGGATAAAGGGATCGATGCATTCCTGAATGATTGGAACAACCGCTAGACTTAAGTCAATCGGTCTAAGCCAAAAAAAATTCGTTTATCCTATACATGTTTTGACGAATTATGTCTACACTAGTAGACAATACTTCTTAGAACGTCTTCTTTTGGAAAAATAATCCTTTTTGTTATTGGTGTGCGGAGTCTGACAGCCATTGGGGCTTCCTCATCAATGAACAGTGGAAGGGAGTTTAATATGGA
Organism: Bacillota bacterium; assembly: GCA_051750565.1. Classification (GTDB taxonomy): domain Bacteria; phylum Bacillota; class Bacilli; order Bacillales; family Bacillaceae_B; genus Rossellomorea. Next base: position 186,389 of record JBNJJV010000004.1, read on the forward strand.
AAAGCTAAAAATTGCAGGAGGTTATCCCCTTGAAGGAACCATTAAAGTCAGTGGGGCCAAAAATAGTGCGGTAGCCTTGATCCCGGCAACCATTCTTGCTGATTCACCAGTCACAATCGAAGGGTTACCAGACATCTCTGATGTGCGGACACTGAAAGATCTATTAGAAGAGATCGGTGGTTCCGTCAAGTTGGAAGATGGGGATATGAGTGTAGATCCAAGTCAAATGGTGTCCATGCCTTTACCAAGCGGGAAGGTGAAAAAGCTTCGTGCTTCTTATTATTTAATGGGAGCGATGCTTGGACGATTCAAAAAAGCGGTCATCGGATTACCAGGTGGATGTCACCTTGGTCCACGTCCGATTGATCAACACATTAAAGGCTTCGAGGCTCTCGGAGCAGAAGTGACGAATGAACAGGGTGCGATTTATTTACGTGCCGATGAATTAAGGGGTGCACGTATTTACCTGGATGTCGTCAGTGTAGGAGCAACGATCAACATCATGCTTGCCGCTGTACGCGCAAAAGGCAGGACGATCATTGAAAATGCTGCAAAAGAACCTGAGATCATTGACGTAGCTACATTACTAAGTAATATGGGTGCGAAGATCAAAGGGGCAGGAACGGATGTGATCCGCATTGATGGTGTAGACGAGCTTCACGGCTGCCGTCACACAATCATTCCTGACCGCATTGAAGCAGGAACGTTCATGATTCTTGCAGCAGCAGTCGGTAAAGGCGTGCTTGTTGACAACGTTATCCCATTACATATGGAATCGGTCATTGCCAAGCTCCGTGAAATGGGCGTCCCTGTTGAAACAAACGATGACCAGATCTTCATCGGCAGAGCGGACAAGCTCAAATCCGTTGATGTGAAAACATTGGTGTATCCAGGATTCCCGACGGATCTGCAGCAGCCGTTTACCACGTTATTAAACCGGGCAGACGGTTCTGCTGTCGTAACGGATACCATCTATTCAGCCCGCTTCAAGCATATCGATGAACTTAGGAGAATGAATGCGACGATCAAGGTAGAAGGTCGCTCGGCCATCGTCAATGGACCTGTACAATTACAAGGTGCCAAAGTGAAAGCAAGTGACCTGCGCGCAGGAGCGGCTCTTGTCATCGCTGGTTTAATGGCAGAAGGTGTGACAGAAGTAACCGGCCTTGAGCATATCGATCGCGGATACAGCGACCTGGTTGCCAAGCTTGAAGGCCTAGGAGCGACGATCTGGCGTGAAAAGATGTCAGCGGAAGAGCTGGAGCAGATGAAATCCTAGTTTCTAATAGGATGGATGTATTCACTTAAATTTAAGATATAACGTTAATAACTAAGTTGATTGGAACGGAAGGTTGCTCGACTCCTGCGGGAATAGCGGAACAGTACGAAAAGCGGAAGGGCTTTGACTAGGGGCAACAAGCATAAGACGAATCTGTCTTAAAGGCGCTTTTTGCTTTTTGGCAGAAATTGGCTTATGACCTCGAGCTCCTAAGCCCTGTAGCTGGACAGGTGAGACCCAGGGCGAAGCCCGAGGAGGCTCACCGCCCGCCCCGCGGAAAGCGAGCACCCTGGAGTGGAAATCAACAACTACTCGCTTTTTGTTAATTTCCTTAAATATTTCCAATATGACTAGTTCTTTTTTAACTAGATGAACTATTGTGTCCTACTTTTTTCGAAAAAAAGTCTCTCTAATCGTTTCAATGTGTTACAATAAATCTGTTAATATGTTATACAATTCAAGATTATTGTAAAACAAAAGGGAATACGGGAGGCTATATACATGGAAAGAAGTTTATCAATGGAGCTTGTTCGAGTAACAGAAGGGGCTGCCCTTGCATCAGCTCGCTGGATGGGGCGCGGTAAGAAGGATGAAGCAGATGATGCTGCAACCTCTGCCATGCGCGATGTATTCGATACAGTACCGATGAAGGGAACAGTTGTCATCGGTGAAGGTGAAATGGATGAAGCTCCAATGCTTTATATCGGTGAGAAACTAGGGACAGGCTATGGTCCACGTGTAGATGTGGCTGTCGATCCGTTAGAAGGAACGAATATCGTTGCTTCCGGAGGCTGGAATGCACTGGCGGTATTAGCGGTGGCAGACCACGGAAACCTACTGAACGCACCGGATATGTATATGGATAAAATCGCAGTTGGGCCAGAAGCGGTTGGAGAAATTGATATTAATGCTTCTGTTATCGATAATTTAAAAGCAGTGGCAAAAGCAAAGAACAAGGACATCGAAGACGTAGTTGCAACTGTCTTAAATCGTCCTCGTCATGAGCATATCGTCCAACAGCTGAGAGAAGCGGGAGCCCGTATCAAACTGATCAATGATGGTGACGTAGCGGGAGCTATGAACACGGCATTTGATCATACGGGTGTGGATATTTTATTCGGATCCGGTGGCGCTCCAGAGGGAGTACTTGCTGCCGTTGCGTTGAAATGCTTAGGTGGAGAAATTCAAGGAAAGCTTCTACCACAGAACGATGCCGAACTGCAACGCTGTATCAGCATGGGGTTAGACGTGGACAAGATCCTTCGAATGGAAGACCTCGTATGCGGTGACGATGCGATCTTTGCGGCAACAGGTGTAACGGACGGGGAACTGTTAAGAGGTATTCAGCTTAAAGGGACATACGGATTGACTCATTCTGTCGTTATGCGTGCCAAATCGGGTACTGTTCGCTTCATAGACGGCCGCCACAGTCTTCAGAAAAAACCAAACCTGGTCATGAAATAATAATAGATATAAGTAACACAGAGAGAGAAACCAACTCTTCTTAATAAGAGATGAGGGATGGGCAGAGTGTCTTACCATTTCTGCCCATGACCACTCTTATCACTCACTTTTTTTCTTCATAGGTGAAAAAATGCTGCCTATCTACAAAATTACCTTCCTTTTTTTACCCAGTCATTGATTCTTGATTAAAAGTATGGTTACAATAGATAAGGTTTTTATCTTCAGCATTTTTTCTATTAGTTTATGCTTCAACTTATTTCTTCATTTTTAGAAAAATCTACCCTTCTTTTTTTATATTTTAGGTAGGACAAATTAATAAAGCGTGGTGTCATGATGGAAGAGTTAACAATCTCTAGCTTAGAAAATATGAAGCTAAAAGAGCTTTACGAGCTAGCCAAACAATACAAAGTTTCTTATTATAGTAAATTAACAAAAAAAGAATTGATTTTCGCGATCCTTAAAGTTCGTGCAGAACAAGAAGGCTTCTTCTTTATGGAAGGGGTTCTTGAAATCATCCAATCAGAGGGATTCGGTTTCTTACGACCGATCAACTATTCTCCAAGCTCTGAGGATATTTATATTTCTGCGTCACAGATCCGCCGTTTCGACCTTCGTAACGGAGATAAGGTATCGGGAAAAGTGCGCCCTCCGAAGGAAAACGAGCGTTATTTCGGACTGCTTCATGTTGAAATGGTCAATGGGGAAGAGCCTGAATCTGCGAAAGAACGTGTTCATTTCCCAGGGCTGACGCCTTTATATCCTGACCGTCAAATGAAACTTGAAACAACACCAAATAAAATTTCCACACGCATCATGGATCTCATTGCGCCAGTCGGTTTTGGACAACGTGGATTAGTCGTAGCGCCACCTAAAGCAGGTAAGACGATGCTGATCAAAGAAATCGCGAACTCGATCACAACGAATCATCCTGAAGCGGAATTAATCATTCTTCTGATCGATGAGCGTCCAGAGGAAGTAACCGATATCGAACGTTCGGTAGAAGCAGAAGTTGTAAGCTCTACCTTTGATGAAGTGCCGGAAAACCACATTAAAGTGGCAGAACTCGTTCTTGAGCGCGCCATGCGTTTAGTGGAGCACAAGCGTGATGTCATTATCCTGATGGATAGTATCACTCGTTTAGCACGTGCTTATAACCTGGTCATCCCACCAAGTGGACGAACACTTTCCGGGGGGATTGATCCAGCGGCGTTCCACCGTCCGAAACGATTCTTTGGTGCTGCACGTAACATTGAAGAAGGCGGAAGCTTAACGGTTCTCGCAACGGCGTTAGTGGATACAGGATCCCGTATGGACGATGTAATTTATGAAGAGTTCAAAGGAACAGGGAACTTAGAACTTCATCTTGACCGTTCTCTTGCAGAAAGACGTATCTTCCCGGCCATCGACATCCGTCGTTCCGGAACTCGTCGAGAAGAACTTCTCATCAAACCGGATCATCTTGAAAAGCTATGGGCGATTCGCAAAGCGATGTCCGATCAGCCTGATTTCGCTGAGAAGCTTATGCGCAAGTTGAAGCAATCGAAGACGAATGAAGAGTTTTTCAATGTATTGACAGAAGAATCGAAGAAGCGTTAATCTAATAATCGATAGATTTTTTGAGGAGAGTTATGTCTGTAACTTCCAATTTTTCAGGTTGCAAATATCGCTTGTCCTTGTTATAATAGTGTCAATGTGTTTTAAAAAATGGATGTGGTAAGGGGCTGGCTATCAATCTCATGCTTATGCTCATATCACATATATCTTCGTAATAAATTACTCTGTTTCAGATGATTCAGGGCGGAAGGAGATGAAAGAAATGAAATCAGGAATTCATCCAAAGTACAACACGATCAAAGTTAGCTGTGCTTGCGGTAACGAATTTGAAACTGGTTCTGTAGCGGAAGAAATGCGCGTTGAGGTATGTTCTGAATGCCATCCATTCTACACAGGACGTCAGAAATTCGCTGACGCTGGTGGACGTGTTGACCGTTTCAACAAAAAATACGGTCTTAAAAATCAACAACAATAATGAAGAGCTGGAAGGTCATATCGAATTTCTTTGTGCGTAAGGCAGAAACGAATGAGATTGACACTTCTCTTCTATTAGAAAAACAGGCAAGGATCTTCATGCTTGCCTGTTTTTTATTCTCTTTAAAGCAAATGATTGTAGAAATAGAGGCAGTTCCAATTGAGCTGTGCCTCTTTTTTTCTGCCAAATTACTGAATTCTAAGCATTTTTCCCGTACATAAAGGAATGCTTTATACTAAAGAGTAGTCCGTTTTTACTAACAGTTAGGCTGTTTTATTATAGAATATTGCATAAGGAAGGAGAGGCGCTTTCGTGTATGTCATGAAACAAACGGGTTGGGTAGAAGTCATTTGCGGCAGTATGTTCTCGGGGAAATCCGAGGAACTGATCCGCCGGGTAAGACGCACTCAATTTGCTAAACAGGAAATTGCTGTGTATAAGCCAAAACTAGATAATCGCTATAGCGATGAGTCGGTTGTATCTCATAACGGTACCTCTGTCATCGCCAAAGCAGTCGAGGGTTCAAATGTGATCCTTGATGACCTGAATCCAGAGGTGGATGTCGTTGCTATTGATGAGGTTCAATTTTTTGACGAAGGCATTGTAGAGGTCGTCCAAAAATTAGCAAACAGTGGATATCGTGTCATCCTCGCAGGACTTGATCAGGATTTCCGTGGAGAACCATTCGGTCCAATGCCGGACTTAATGTCCATTGCCGAACAAGTGACAAAACTTCAAGCCGTTTGTGCAGTATGCGGCTCTCCCGCAAGTCGAACACAACGATTAATCAATGGCGAACCAGCTTGCTACGATGATCCTGTCATTCTGGTGGGCGCATCTGAAGCCTATGAGCCAAGATGCCGTCATCACCATGAAGTTCCGACTGGAATGAGCGTCACACCTGATATGGTGAAAGAAGTATAAATAATGAGTAGAAAACAAAGTCATGGGTTTGTGGCTTTGTTTTTTTTGTCTTTAGAGGTTCGGGATGTAAAGAAAATTCGACACGGATGCTTGATTATTTGAAAAGGGGCATAATTAATTAGAATCTCGCTTAATATATCCCAATAAGGCTTAATAATCTGAAATCCGGCATGAATATACTCCAAACCGGCTCGATAATCCCCACGTGGCAAGCATAAATAATAAAACCAACTAGAAATTGTTCCGAATAACTCATCAAACACCCGATTCCCGGCCGAAATAGACCATTTTAAGTTAAAAACCGCTTTTCTGCAGGCTCGCCTTACTCTTGTCATCTCTAATCAAGCTGCTTCGTTTTATGTGCATAAGCACTTTCCTGTGGGAAATCCTAAAAACAGGAGGTGTAAAAGCATGAAAAAACTAGTATTAGTTTTATCCTTTACGGTATTCTTCATTTTAATCACTGCGTGTGGAGTAAATCAGGAATCCGAATTCGGTATGCACGAGGATCAAAATGGAACACGATTCATTGATAATCGAAATGATGATCGAAACGATCGTCAAGATAGAAGCGTCAGAAATACGACAAATGAAAACCCGAACTTTCCAAACCTGACGAACTCACCAGGCGCAACATCGACGACAATGGGTATGTATGAAGACAAAGCACGTGAGGTTGTGAGGGAGTATTCCAACTTCGAACCAGATGAAGTGTGGATCAATGGCGAACAAATGTGGGTGACGGCCCATACCCAAAATGAAATGAGTATGGCTGAGACCGATAAAGAAGAAGCGATGTTAAAAGAGAGACTAGAGAAAGCCATTCCAAAGTACGATGTAAATGTGAAAATCACCGAAAGATAAAAAAGTGCAAGCAGGTCTGGAAGTTGACCTGCTTGCCTTCTACATAAAATCCACCCGTTTATGCCTTCTGCCTATTCCCGATCTTCCTTGTATTTACATACACCATATAATATAATTAGACTGTTATGGACTAAAATTGAGGTGAATAGCTGTGTTCGATCGTTTACAAGCAGTGGAAGATCGCTATGATAAGTTAAATGAACTATTGAGTGATCCAGAAATTGTGAATGACCCAAAGAAGCTAAGAGATTATTCAAAAGAGCAATCAGACATCCAAGCAACGGTAGAAGCATATCGAGAATATAAAGAACTTACTGGGCAGTATAAAGACGCTAAGGCAATGCTGGATGATAAGCTTGATGCTGATATGCGTGAAATGGTGAAAGAAGAAGTTTCCGAGCTTGAAGAACAAATTGAAGCATTGGAAGCCCGTCTGAAAATATTATTGATCCCGAAAGACCCGAACGATGATAAGAACGTAATCATGGAGGTCCGTGGTGCTGCGGGTGGAGATGAAGCGGCCCTGTTTGCCGGTGACTTATACCGTATGTACAGCCGCTATGCAGAATCACAAGGTTGGAAGACCGAAGTGATGGAAGCGAACTCGACTGGCGTTGGTGGATATAAAGAAATCATCTTTATGATCAACGGAAATGGTGCATTCTCCAAAATGAAATACGAAAACGGGGCACACCGTGTGCAACGTGTACCTGAAACAGAATCAGGCGGACGTATTCATACGTCGACCGCAACGGTTGCCTGTCTTCCAGAAGCGGAAGAAGTCGAAGTGGATATTCACGACAAAGATATTCGTGTCGATACCTTCGCATCCAGTGGCCCGGGAGGACAAAGTGTAAATACAACCATGTCTGCTGTCCGTTTGACTCACATGCCGACAGGTGTAGTCGTGTCATGTCAGGATGAAAAGTCCCAAATCAAGAACAAAGAGAAGGCAATGAAAGTATTGCGTGCCCGCGTTTACGATAAATTCCAACGTGAAGTTCAAGCTGAATACGATGCAAACCGTAAATCAGCCGTTGGAACAGGTGACCGTTCAGAACGTATCCGTACGTACAATTTCCCACAAAACCGTGTTACGGATCACCGAATCGGATTGACGATTCAAAAGCTTGACCAAATTCTTGAAGGAAAGATGGATGAAGTCATCGATGCGTTAATCATCGAAGATCAATCCAAACTTCTTGAGAGACTGGAAGAATAATGACGTCTGTTACCATATTTGAAGCCCTAAAATGGGCTTCTTCTTTTTTAGTCGAAAATGGCCGTGATGAAAATGTGGGAGAAATCTATTTGCGGCATTTAGTAGGGATGTCACGTTCCCAACTGTTGGCTGAACAGCGGAGGTCCGTCCCTCAGGAAAAGTGGGAAGAATTCCAGAATGGCATTCGCCGGCATGTTGGTGGAGTGCCGATTCAGCATATTATTGGGGGTGAGGAGTTTTATGGTCGGGAGTTTGTGGTGAATGAGCATGTTTTGATTCCGAGACCTGAAACGGAAGAACTGATCTATTATGGCTTGCAGAAAATAAAGGGTCTGTTTGGTGTTGTGGACACTCCATTGCATGCTGCTGATGTTGGAACGGGGAGTGGAGCGATTGCGATTACGATGAAGCTTGAGGCGGATCGTTTGCCTCTTGATATGATGGCTGTGGATATTTCTCGTGAAGCGCTGGCTGTTGCCCGTGAAAATAGTAAGAGACTCGGAGCTGGGGTTCACTTTTTTGAAGGAGACTTATTGCAGCCATTAATTGAAGAAGGCGTCAAGCTCGATATCCTTTTTTCGAATCCACCATATATTCCCCTGACAGATCGTGAAACGCTATCAGATGTAGTCGTTGATCATGAACCTGAGCTCGCTTTGTTTGGCGGGGAAGATGGCTATGATTTGTACAAGAGATTTATGGATGAACTGCCTTTGGTGATGAAGGAAAAATGTCTGATCGGTTTCGAAGTAGGAATCGGACAGGGGGAGACGGTTGCAGACCTGCTGCGGGAGACGTTTTGTGATGCAGAAGTGGAAGTCGTTCATGATATCAACGGGAAAGATCGAATGGTGTTTTGTGTAATAAAATAAGAATGTTGGCCCTCGATTCGTGTGATCGGGGGTGTTTTTTTGTGGAAAATGAAGTGTTTGGGATGAATTCGTGAGTTTTTAGGTTGGGTGGAAGGATCATTCCTGATTTATTTTCCTCACCCTCACTTTTATTTTCAACTTTCTCCCATATATTTTCAAAAATAGATTTTTATTTTCAATTCCCAGCGATTTGTTTTCAAAAAGGGGATTTTATTTTCAAAACAGGGTTTGGCAGAATTTCCTAACAAAAATGTTATTTTACTAGTTTAAGATTTCCCCTTTTTGACTAGACTGTTTTACTGAGGGGGAGAGGAAATGAAAACAAAACATACGGTTTTATTGTATATCTTGATTCTATCATTAGGAACGATTCTAAGTTTATATATACCGAAGCAGGAACTGGCGGCTCAGGAAACGATGGTGATTCCGGAAGAAGCGATTCGTCTTCGGATTCTGGCAAATAGTGATTTGGAGCAGGATCAAAATGTGAAGAGGCTCGTTCGTGATGAAGTGAATAAAGAGATTACCAATTGGGTAGCGACTCTTACATCGCAGGATGAAGCGAAAACAGTGATTCAAGCAGGCTTGCCACAGCTTCAGAAGATTGCAGAAGAGGTTGTCGCTGAGCAGGGCTTGGATCAATCGGTGAAAATTGATTTTGGGAAAGTGGAGTTTCCTACTAAATTATACGGTCAGTATTTGTATCCGGCAGGCGAATACGAAGCGGTGTTGATCACACTGGGTGCAGGAGAAGGAGCGAACTGGTGGTGTGTTCTTTATCCTCCGCTATGCTTCCTTGATTTCTCGACTGGAAATGCGGTAAGAAGTCCTGGGTTTGAAACGAAAGTAGAAGCGAGTGGAAATGAGGTCACAGAAGTGGATCCAGAAGATGAAGTTGGTGAAACTTCAGAAATGGATTCAAGTACTACAGCAGTAGAAAAACAATCACCTGAAAACGATATGGAAGATGTGATTGCCTATAAAGAGGTCGAGATGGAAACAGTGGAAGCGGCAATGACGGAAGAAACAGTAGTTGTTGAAGAGGCTAAGAAAGAAGAACTTCCTGTAAAAGAAGAGATTCAAACGGAGGAAGTACAAGAACAGACAGTCTTCGTTGAGGAGGGAGATGAGGAAGAAGTAGAGGTTCGGTTCTTCGTAGTCGATTTTTTCAAAGGATTATTCAATAAGTAAAACGTAGAGCTTCATCCACCTGAGATGGAGCTTTTTATGTTCGAAAGAAATCTATCGTTCTAGTATTTTTTACCACAACTTGTTCTATTCTCTTTTTCTCCTCATACATTAACACTAGGGGATGATAGAAAAGGGAGGATGGAATGTAATGTTAAAAGTGATTCGCCAAGCAACTCAGGAAGATATCCATGAAGTAGTAGCCTTCTTAATGAAAGCAGGATTAAGTACAGAAGGCATTAAAAATAGTATTGATTGCTTTTTAGTAGTAGAAGACTCAGAAAACCAGTTAATTGGGACTCTCGGTATTGAGGTTCAAGATAAGATTGGGCTTCTTCGCTCCCTCGTTGTGACCTCATCTTTTGAAAGTGAAGAATTGTTTGCTCTTTTCCAAGAAATATTGAAATTGGCAAAAGAAAAAGAACTTACGCGTCTTTACTTGATCTCCAATCGAAAAGCGTCGCTGAATTTCTTTGACCTGCTAGGTTTTCAACAGGAAAATAAGCCTTTTGTGGATGAATTGAAGGAATTTGTTCATGCTCAAAAGTTATCCACAGTGGATAACTGTATTACGATGAGGCTTGATCTTTAGGTTGAAATGAGGGGTTTCGACAAATTCCAACTAGAAGAAAGATGTTGCGATAGTAGTCTGCTAGTAGACTGAATCATTTTTATTGAGAAATGATTCAGTTTTTTTATGTGGAAAATTCGACAAAATAAATAAGGTCCCGGTCACTAACGTAAATATCTCTTTTTTCAGAATTATTCACACCATCCACAGGTTTATCCACAGTCTGTAGAGTTTCATTCTCGTTTTTTGGACAATACTTGAGAATTTGTGGGGTTTCTTTTATACTTTCAAAAGAGTAAAGTTCTAGAACACGTGTTAAATTCTGTACCTATGCACAGAAATGAGTGTTGATAATAGAAGGTGGATGACGGAAATGATGAAACATTGGATTGTGGAAAGAGATGTGGATAACAATGAAAGTTATCCACAAATTGTGGATGCAGCAAAGATTCTCCAACAGAATGAGGTGGTGGCATTCCCGACAGAGACAGTTTATGGTCTGGGTGCCAATGCGAAATCAGATACCGCTGTTGAGAAAATCTTCGAAGCGAAGGGAAGACCATCGGATAATCCACTTATTGTCCACATATCAAATATAGATCAGCTGGAAGGACTGGTGGCGGAAGTTCCTGATGATGCAGCGAACCTCATCGATGCTTTTTGGCCGGGTCCGTTAACAATTATTTTTAAGAATAAGGAAAACGTATTTTCTGAAAAGGTAACAGCGGGATTACCGTCCGTGGGGATCCGTATGCCAGATCACCCTGTTGCCCTGGCAATCATTGAAGCGTCTGGGCTCCCGATTGCGGCCCCAAGCGCAAACCGATCAGGGAAACCAAGTCCGACAACGGCTCAGCATGTCATCGATGATCTGGAAGACCGGATTGCAGGAGTGGTCGACGGAGGCGAAACGGGTGTCGGTGTAGAATCGACGGTAGTAGATTGCACGGGACCAAGCCCGGTTGTTTTGCGTCCCGGAGGAGTCACGATAGAACAGCTGGAAGAAGTAGTCGGTAAAGTGGAAGTGGATCCTTCTTTAAAAGAAGGAAAGGGTGCTCCGAAATCCCCAGGCATGAAATATACGCACTACGCACCTGATGCTCCTGTATATTTAGTTGATGGTACGAGGGCAGATCTTCAGAAATTAGTAGATAACAAAAAAGCAGAAGGTCTAAAAGTAGGTGTGTTAACAACAGAAGAATTCATGGATGACTTCCAGGCAGACGTCATTCTCTCGATTGGTCGGAGAGAGGACCTGACAACAGTCGCTCGGAATCTCTACGATACGCTGCGTGCTTTTAATAAAAGGGACGTAGATATTATTTTTGCCGAAATGTTTCCCGAAGCAGGGGTCGGTCTGGCGATTATGAACCGGCTTCAGAAAGCTGCCGGGTATCGGGTGATAAAAGGATAATGGTTACCCCTATGGTTTGAGAGAACTGTAGGGTTTTTTTGTGTGAGTCAATAATGCCCAATCTTCAAACCCATTTACCATTCTATTTCCCTTTGGACGTGCATAAATTTGTTCTGTAGGCATGTCCGGAGGGGGAAAAACAAAATGACAACAATTATTGGAGAACTGATTACCTTGATGTTAATGGCATTTGCTCTTGGGATGGATGCCTTTTCGATCGGAATCGGGATGGGTATGTTTCAGCTGAGATTAAAGCAAATCTTATATATAGGGTTGGTCGTCGGGATCTTTCATGTCTGGATGCCCATGCTCGGGATGATGACGGGGAAATTTTTATCAGAAACATTCGGTGCCTTTGCGGGGTATGCCGGTGGGCTCCTTTTGATTGTATTAGGAATACAAATGTTCATGTCCAGCTTTAAAGAAGAGGAGACGACGCTCATTTCCCCGGTAGGATTTGGTTTAGTGCTCTTTGCTTTGAGTGTAAGCTTGGATAGCTTTTCCGTTGGGTTGACCCTGGGTATATTCGGTGCTAGGACAGCGGTTGCTCTCTTCTGTTTTGGAATTGCGGCGACGGTGTTGACATGGGCTGGTTTATTAATAGGCCGTAAATTTCAGGGGGTGCTCGGAACGTATAGTGAGGCACTTGGGGGAAGTATTTTGTTTGCGTTTGGGATTAAGCTGCTACTGCCGTTGTGAAAATATGGTGGCCAGGAGGTCGCGATTAATTGAGGAAGGTCCGTCCCTTTTGGATGGGCTTTTCTTATTGTCCAGCTCTGGCGGCTGGGGGGCTCGAGGGCATAAGTCAAACCAACCAAAAAGGCAAAGAATGCCTTTCCGGTCCGCTTTTCTTTTTGTATTCTTTGTGAATGGACTATGGGACGATTGGAAAATATTTTATAATAGGTTGTAAGGAGGATGACGTGATGAATATTTTATTTGTTTGTACGGGAAATACGTGCCGAAGTCCTATGGCAGAGGCAGTTTTGAAGCATAAGGGTGCAGAGAGGTTTGATGTGAAATCTGCAGGCGTTTTTGCCATGGAAGGAAGTGATGCTTCATTTCAGACTAAAGAAGTGCTGAAAGAGAACGATATAATACATAGACACCAATCGAGTTCGCTTTCGAGGGAGAACTTGGATTGGGCTTCCTATATTTTTACGATGACTTCGAATCATAAGCGGGCAATTGTGGATCAGTATCCACATGTGGCGGACAAAATTTTCACATTGAAAGAGTTTGTCCATGAAGATCCTGCAGATTTGGATGTATCGGATCCGTATGGGGGAAGTGTGGACATCTATAGACATACATACAGAGAGCTGGATTCTTTGATTGAGGAGTTAATTAAAAAGCTGGGTTGAGACAGGGAGAGAGAAAGAATGGGGAAAGAGAGAAGCTACAAATCGGGTCTTAGAAAGAAATTGGTCTTCTTTATCACGCTTCTTGCGGTGGTGACGTATTCCACAAGTGCACTTTTTATTTATTTTATCAAACCTACTTTTGCACCGGATATGAACGAACTTTTATTTACGAGCGTGACGCTTGGAATGGGTGTGTTCTGGTCAGGTGTGCTTGCCATTTTTGCAGCTGGATTCATCGTCAAACCACTTCAGCGTTTGGAACAGGCTGCGTTAAAAGCGGCTGAAGGGGACATTGCTGTAGAAGTAGAGGTGCCGAAGTCAGATGATGAAATCCGGTCACTCGCATTGGCCTTCAATCGCATGCTGTATAACTTGCGCGACATGGTGTCTAGTATCGACGGAAATTTCACCAAAACAAATTCGAATGTGATCGAGCTGTCGAAAGCATCAGAAGCAGCTTCCATTCAAGCGGATTCCATTTCCAAAACGATCAGCGAAATTTCAGCAGGTGCTGAAAGCTCGGCTATCGCGATTCAAACGACGGCTGAATCTGTTGAGGACGTGATTCGAATTGCACAAGAAGTGCAGAATCACTCCAAATCATCAGAACAAATGTCCAATAATATGGTGACGGAACTTCAAGGAAGCAAGGAATTCATTCATTCCCTGGTAGAAGGTATAAGCCGACTTGCAAGAGGAAATGAAGATTCTTTAGAAGCCGTTCGCCGATTGGAAGACAATGCGAAAAAAGTGGAACAGATCATTCAGTTGGTCGGGGATATCGCGAACCAAACCAATCTTCTCGCCTTAAATGCTTCCATTGAAGCGGCTCGGGCAGGTGAGCATGGTAAGGGGTTTGCAGTTGTCGCCGAAGAGGTGCGAAAACTGGCAGACGAGAGCGGAAAAGCGGTCCAAGGCATTTCGGAACTCATCAACAACATTCAAACTGAGGTTGGAAATGTGGTTGGACAGATTACCACTCAGGTCGATTCAGCTAATTCTGAAGCGGAAAAAGGAACAAAGACAAATAAGATGATCGAAACGATGACGAAGACGATTCATGAAGTAGCGGATGCCGTTCAAAATATATCTGTCCTTGTAGATCAGCAAATGGACAGCATTCAATTGACTTCCCAGCAATCACAAGAAGTTGCGGCCATCGCAGAAGAAACCTCCGCGGGGGCTGTAGAAATGTCAGCATCCACTAAAGAACAAGCGGCTGTAATGGGTGATGTAGAGAAGTTGGCATTGAACCTGAAAGAGCAGGCAGAATCATTGAAGGGCACGATTACACGGTTTCATTTATAAAAAAACGGACATGAGGGACGGACCTCATGTCCATTTTTTTGTTATTGTCTGGCTTTCGACTCATTCCCTCAAAAAGAATCCGAAAAACTTTATATAATCACCAGTGTGTGGCAAAATAAAACGTATCAAAGGCTATAGGGAGTGGGATTAATTATGAAAATTGCAATTGCATCCGATCACGGCGGGTTAAATATCCGGGAAGAAATCAAATCTTTATTAGAAGAGCTGGGTCTCGAATATGAGGATTTCGGTTGTGAGTGTGGAACATCCGTTGACTATCCGGACTATGCAGTGCCTGTTGCGGAAAAGGTAGCCAGCGGTGAATTCGATCGTGGCATTTTGATTTGTGGAACGGGAATCGGTATGAGCATCTCAGCAAACAAAGTCAAGGGAATCCGTTGCGCCCTTGTACATGATGTGTTCAGTGCGAAAGCAACGCGTGAGCACAATGACAGCAATATGTTAGCCATGGGTGAACGTGTGATTGGAGCTGGACTTGCGCGTGAAATTGCGAAAACATGGCTAGTGACAGAATTTGAAGGTGGCCGACATGCCAACCGTGTAGGGAAAATCACGGCATACGAAGACAAACAATAGGAAGTGGATTTCATGGAAATCGCTCAATTAAAGGAAGAACTGCATACGATCCTGCAAGATTTCAGCAAACAGGTTCCGATGAAAAAAGGACAAGTGTTTGTTGTAGGCTGTTCAACATCAGAAGTGATGGGGGAGCGGATCGGAACATCGGGAACCATTGAAGTAGCGGAAATGATCTTTGATGTACTTAAAGGATGGGCTGATTCTTTTGGTGTCTCACTGGCTTTTCAATGCTGCGAGCACTTAAATCGTGCCATCGTTTTGGAAAGAGATGTTGCTGAAAGAAAAGGCCTTGATGAGGTAACGGTCATTCCTGTGCGAAAAGCAGGAGGAGCCATGGCCACCCAAGCGTATCTTTCCTTTGAAGATCCCGTCATGGTCGAGCAAATACAAGGTGATGCCGGCATCGACATCGGTGATACCTTTATCGGCATGCACTTGAAACACGTAGCCGTTCCAATTCGAGTATCCCAAAAAAGCCTCGGCGAAGCCCACGTCACACTGGCCAAAACCAGACCGAAACTCATAGGTGGAATCAGAGCTGTATACGAATAATATTCTCTACTAAAAGGTCCGTCCCTCTGGTTTGAGGGACGGACCTTTATTTCGTTGTTACCTTAAATCGGGGTGTAAATCCCGAACTATAAAGGGGGACATGGAGAATATGATTATGTTAAAAGGCAGCGAGGGACAATACTGATCGATTGGAGAGAGAATTAAAAACTATCAGCACATGTTCCCCTTCATTCGACAATGATAGTCATAATGCTACTATTGGAGGCGTGGAAGGAGAACGGTGAGGATGTTTGTGAACAACATCACACGAGGTCCGTCCCTCTATATACGCTCTAAACACGAACATTACGTTTTGACTAGAGGTTTTTATTTCGCGTTTTGCTGAATCGTGTTAGAATGAGAGTGAATGAATCAATGAGGCACCTAGAGCAGTTGGGCCTATGAATTAAAGGGGGATATGTATGAGTAAGATTGCCAAGCAAGATCCGGAAATTTATGCAGCGATTCAAGATGAATTAGAGCGTCAACGAACAAAAATCGAGTTAATTGCATCTGAAAACTTTGTCAGTGAAGCGGTTATGGAAGCCCAAGGCTCCGTTCTGACAAACAAGTATGCAGAAGGGTACCCAGGTCGTCGCTATTATGGTGGCTGTGAGCATGTGGACGTAGCTGAGAATTTGGCTCGCGATCGTGCGAAAGAACTATTTGGAGCAGAACATGTAAACGTTCAGCCTCACTCAGGAGCACAAGCCAATATGGCAGTCTACTTCACGATCCTTGAACAAGGTGATACGGTTCTTGGAATGAACTTATCTCATGGTGGACATCTGACTCACGGAAGTGCCGTAAACTTCAGTGGAATTCAATATAATTTCGTAGAGTATGGTGTGGACGAAGAGAAGCACCTGATCAACTATGAAGATGTTAGACAAAAAGCGTTAGAGCACAAGCCGAAGCTGATCGTAGCGGGAGCAAGTGCCTACCCAAGAGCGATCGATTTCGCGAAATTCCGTGAAATCGCAGACGAAGTGGGAGCCTACTTAATGGTGGATATGGCTCATATCGCCGGTCTTGTAGCGGCTGGTCTTCACCAGAACCCGGTTCCATATGCAGACTTCGTGACAACAACGACTCACAAAACATTGCGCGGACCTCGTGGCGGTATGATCCTATGCAGAGAAGAATTTGCAAAGAAAATAGACAAGTCAATTTTCCCTGGAATTCAAGGTGGCCCGCTTATGCACGTGATCTCAGCTAAAGCTGTTGCTTTCGGTGAAGCGCTGCAGGATTCTTTCAAAGACTATGCACAGAACATCATCGACAATGCGAACCGTTTAGGTGAAGGTCTTGTAAAAGAAGGAATCAATCTTGTATCTGGAGGATCTGATAATCATCTATTGCTAATCGACCTTCGTTCACTAGGACTAACTGGTAAAATCGCAGAGAAAGTGCTTGATGAAATCGGGATCACTGTAAACAAAAACACGATTCCATTCGATCCGGAAAGTCCATTCGTAACAAGCGGTGTCCGTATTGGTACAGCAGCTGTTACGTCCAGAGGATTCGGGCTCGAAGATATGGATGAAATTGCTTCCATCATGTCGTTGACTCTTAAGAATCATGAAGACGAAGCTAAGCTGGAAGAAGCGCGCAAACGTGTCATTGACTTAACAAGCAAATTTGAATTATATCCTGAAAGATAATTGATGAAGACCTCTTCACTAGGGACGGACCTGGTGGAGAGGTTTTTTGATGGGAATTTAGTAGAGAAGTAGAATTATAACCAATAGGTGCAGATTTTAAAGCGAATTTGAATAGAATCCGACCGGCATTGTGGAAAATCCAGTTTTCTATAGAAATCCATGCGATTCAGGCAATAATCCAGCTGATTAACATAATTAAAAAAACTCAACCAGAATTGCACTAATATATACTCCCGCTTCTCACACACCATCTCAATTCTAACGATCCCATTACACTTCTCATCTCATGTTGCTCTTAAATTGTCTTTTATGTACAATAGTCTGAGGTGTAAAGGAAGTAGACAAACTATTTTTACATAAAATCGAATTTAAAGGAGAGAGTCGAATGGGCAAAGTATATGTATTTGATCATCCGTTAATCCAACACAAATTAACGTTTATTCGTGATAAAGAAACAGGGACGAAGGAATTTCGTGAGCTTGTTGATGAAGTAGCGACATTGATGGCGTTTGAAATCACCCGTGATTTACCGTTAGAGGATATTAATGTGGAAACACCAGTAAGCAACGCCATGGCCAAGACTCTTGCAGGTAAAAAATTAGGGATTGTTCCTATTCTACGAGCAGGATTAGGAATGGTCGACGGAATTCTTAAACTGATCCCGGCTGCAAAAGTAGGACATGTTGGTTTATATCGTGACCCGGAGACTCTTAAACCGATTGAATATTACGTAAAGCTTCCAAGTGATGTGGAAGAGCGTGACTTCATCCTGGTTGATCCAATGCTTGCAACAGGAGGATCTGCTGTGGAAGCTATCAACTCATTAAAGAAGCGTGGCGCCGTAAGCATCAAGTTCATGTGTTTAGTGGCATGTCCTGAAGGGGTAGACGCTATCAAGGAAGCACATCCTGACGTTGATATCTTCATCGCGGCTCTTGATGAGAAGCTGAATGAAAAAGGATACATCGTTCCTGGTTTAGGGGACGCAGGAGATCGTTTATACGGTACGAAATAATTTGAAATAAATAGGAAAGCCGGATTATCTATATTTGATAACCCGGCTTTTCTATTTATATAGCGTGTAAATCCCGTTGTATATGAGTTGGAAGTATTTACAATAAATTCAAGGGTTACTCATAAAAAAATTTTTCTATATAATGGAGGGGCATGTGAAGGTTCCGGTCGACTCGCCTTATGCTTGTCGGTCCTGACCAACCTGCCTCCGCTTTTCTGTAAATGTGTTAAAAATGTGAACAATTTGGAAACGCGTGGATAGGTTGTGAACTTTTTAACTTGAACTCATTGACATAGATAATACCCTATTGTATGCTTACAAAGGGTATCAAATGATAAGGTTTTCACAAGGGTTGAACCCGTATGGAAACGGTTTTTCATCATTGGTACAGTGTGAACGATTTTCCACTAAATCACATGTGTGGAGATGAAAAAAATGCGTCAAAATGATCGGCGCCCGTATCAATCGATGGTCTTGTATTCTGCTATTCTTTCCCAGCTTGTTGGTTCTATTTTAATAGGGATCTTCGGCGGGAGATGGTTAGATGGAATATGGAGCACCACACCACTTTTCTTAATTATTGGACTACTCCTTGGGCTCGCAACAGGAATCTACACCATGCTCCGTACAGTCCAACATTTCAATTCGGGAGATTAATGTATGCCAGAACTTCAGCAATTGTTTAACAGGCATCGTAAGTACATATTTTTCCTCCTTTCCCTTTACGTCCTCGGTTGGGGTTTCACTTCCTATCAGTCTATTTTCCTTGGGCTTATTTTGGGGACAGGCATCAGTCTGTTTAGTCACTGGCTGATCATGAGGAGAACCGTGCGATTCGGTGATGCAGTAGAATCTGGTCAAAAGGTTCGATCATTAGGAACCTTCTCAAGGATGGCAGGTGCGGCCTTTGCAGTCATTATTGCAACGGAATACCCTGAGCACTTTCATCTCCTGAGCGTCATTATGGGATTAATGACAATTTACCTTGTCATTATGATAGATTATTTTATTCAGCAGCTTTTAGCTCATAAATAGCGGGGAAGAGAGGTGAATTTCATTGCATCATGAAAATCCTACAGCCGAGTTTCTAGGGTTAACTTTTAACCTGGCGAACGTACTGATGATCACAGTGGCGAGTGCCGTTGTTTTCCTAATCGCCGTTCTGTCAACTCGTAGACTGGCCATGAAACCAACAGGAGTGCAAAACTTTATGGAGTGGGTCATGGACTTTGTCAAAAATATTGTGAAAAGTAATATGGATTGGAAAACAGGTGGTCGTTTCCATCTCCTTGGACTTACTTTACTCATGTACATTTTCGTTTCAAACATGTTAGGACTTCCGTTCTCGGTAGTCATTGACCACGAATTATGGTGGAAGTCACCAACAGCGGATCCAGTTATCACTATGACCCTTGCGGTTATGATCGTTGTGTTAACACACTACTATGCAATCAAGATGAAAGGCTTCGGTGAATACGGTAAAGACTTCTTCAGACCTATGTCGTTCTTATTCCCGCTGAAGATCATTGAAGAATTTGCCAACACACTAACGCTTGGTCTTCGTCTTTACGGTAACATCTACGCTGGGGAAATCCTGCTTACTTTACTGGTAGGAAGCCTCGCACACATGGGAGCAGCCGGATTACTTGGTGCCATTATCCCAACGATTGTATGGCAAGCTTTCTCAATCTTTGTCGGAGCAATCCAATCATTTATTTTCGTTATGTTAACGATGGTTTATATGGCTCACAAAGTTAGCCACGACCATTAATATATACCCTGTTCAAAATTGAACAAAATTACTCAAAACATTTTTCATACATTTAAAGGAGGAAATTCAGAATGGGTCTTTTAGCAGCAGCAATTGCAATCGGTTTAGCAGCACTAGGTGCAGGTATTGGTAACGGTCTTATTGTTTCACGTACGGTAGAAGGTATGGCTCGTCAACCGGAAGCGCGTGGAATGCTTCAAACTACAATGTTCATCGGGGTTGCGTTAGTAGAGGCGATTCCTATCATCGCAGTAGTTATCGCATTCATCGTAATGGGTCAATAATAGCAGTTTAGAGTTCAAGATGGCGAAGATCATTCGATAAGAACCTTCGCCATTCCTTTATGTTTAGTACTTATGAACATTTGACTATGAATGATACGGCATTTGCCGTTATTGTAAAGCTTTCTTTTTGGAAGGCATTGACTCTTGAAGGGAGTGAAACCTCGTGCTTACAAACGCATTAGTCCTTGGAGCTGGTGGCGGCTTCAACGGTGGAGATATCGTATTCCAGCTTGTAATGTTCCTTATCCTTCTTGCGTTACTGAAGAAGTTTGCCTGGGGTCCTTTGATGGGCATCATGCAAGAGCGTGAGAATCACATTGCAAGCGAAATTGAAGCGGCAGAACAAAGCCGTCTAGAAGCAAATAAGAACTTAGAAGAACAGCGTCAGCTTTTAAAAGAGGCTCGTCAAGAAGCTCAGGCGATGATCGAGAACTCTAAGAAGCAAGGCGATGAGCAACGTGAACAAATCATCATTGCTGCTCGTCAGGAATCTGAGCGCTTAAAAGAATCTGCGAAACGTGAAATCGAGACGCAGAAAGAACAAGCGATGGCAGCATTACGCGAGCAGGTTGCTTCACTATCTGTTCTGATTGCATCGAAAGTGATTGAAAAAGAACTTTCTGTTCAAGATCAACAGAAGTTAATCAGCGATTATATTAAAGAGGCAGGAGAAGAGCGATGAGCTACTCTACAGTCGCAAAACGCTATGCGTTAGCTCTTTTCGATATTGCCAAAGAACACAATCAATTAGAAGCGATTGAACAAGAGCTTCGTGCAGTGAAATCCGTTTTTATCCAAAATAAAGAATTAAGCATTCTTTTGGAAAATCCGAAGTTTTCGACGGATAAGAAGAAAGACATGTTAAAAGAAGCATTCTCTGCTGTATCAGTACCAGTATTGAATACATTGCTTCTTATGACTGATCGTCATCGTGAAGATCAGGTAGTGGGCGTTGTCGATGCATTCATCGAGCTTTCAAATGAAGCAAGAGGAATTGCAGAAGCAAAGGTGTATTCCGTACGTGCTTTAACAGAAGATGAGAAGACAGCAATCTCAGCTTCTTTTGCTAAGAAAATTGGTAAACAATCATTAAAAATTGAGAATGTGATAGACGAGAACATACTTGGCGGACTTAAAGTCCGTATCGGCAACCGTATTTATGACGGAACTCTTGCTGGCAAGTTGGATCGTCTTGAGCGTGAACTTGTTCGTTAACTTTCGTATAAATGAGGGGTGAAATTCATGAGCATCAAGGCGGAAGAAATCAGCGCGCTGATAAAAAAGCAAATTGAAAACTATCAGTCTGAGATGAAAGTAAGCGATGTAGGTACAGTTATCCAAATCGGTGACGGTATCGCTCGTGCTCATGGCCTCGACAATGTCATGGCTGGAGAGCTTGTTGAATTTTCTAACGGTGTCATGGGTATGGCGCAGAACTTAGAGGAAAACAACGTAGGTATCGTAATTCTCGGACCATTTAAAGACATTCGTGAAGGCGATGAGGTTCGTCGTACTGGACGTATCATGGAAGTTCCAGTAGGACAAGAACTAGTAGGTCGTGTTGTAAACTCACTTGGACAACCAGTTGATGGATTAGGTCCAATTGCGACAACGAAAACACGTCCAATTGAAGGCGGAGCACCTGGTGTAATGGATCGTAAATCCGTACACGAGCCACTTCAAACAGGTATCAAAGCGATCGACGCTTTAGTTCCAATCGGTCGTGGTCAACGTGAGTTAATCATCGGGGACCGTCAAACAGGTAAAACATCTGTTGCGATCGACTCGATCTTAAATCAAAAAGATCAAGACATGATCTGTATCTATGTTGCGATCGGACAAAAAGAATCAACTGTACGTAATGCAGTAGAAACGCTTCGTAAGCACGGTGCCCTTGATTACACAATCGTTGTAACAGCATCTGCTTCCCAGCCGGCACCAATGCTATTCTTAGCTCCATATGCTGGTATCACAATGGGTGAAGAATTCATGCATAACGGCAAGCACGTTCTTGTTGTATATGATGATCTATCTAAGCAAGCTTCGGCTTACCGTGAGCTTTCATTATTATTACGTCGTCCTCCAGGCCGTGAAGCATTCCCTGGTGACGTATTCTACTTACACTCTCGTTTACTTGAGCGTGCAGCGAAATTAAGTGATGCAAAAGGTGGAGGTTCCATCACAGCATTACCATTCGTTGAAACACAAGCAGGAGATATCTCCGCTTACATTCCAACAAACGTTATCTCCATCACTGACGGACAGATATTCTTACAATCTGACCTATTCTTCTCCGGTGTTCGTCCGGCGATCAATGCAGGTTTATCCGTATCACGTGTTGGTGGATCCGCACAAATCAAAGCGATGAAGAAGGTTTCCGGTACACTGCGTCTTGACTTAGCTGCATACCGTGAACTGGAAGCATTTGCTCAGTTCGGATCAGATCTTGATAAAGCGACACAAGCGAAACTGAACCGTGGAGCCCGTACTGTTGAAGTACTGAAGCAGGATCTTAACAAACCACTTAATGTTGAAAAACAAGTTATGATCTTCTATTCATTAACAAAAGGTCATTTAGATGATATTCCAGTAACAGATATTCGTCGTTTCGAAGGTGAATTCCTAAGCTGGTTAGATCACAACCATACAGAACTGTTAGACCATATTCGTACGACTAAAGGTCTTCCTGAAGACGATGCAATGGTTGCAGCGATCAACGAATTCAAGAAGACATTTGTAAAGTCTGAGTAATTTTATATGATGTCGGTGTTCATCTATATGACGCCGGCTGATTATTCTATTATTTAGTTGGTTCTAGTGAATATGACTAACATTTTAAAAGGGTGGTGAGAACCAGTGGCATCGTTACGCGACATAAAAACTCGTATTACATCTACGAAGAAAACCAGTCAAATTACGAAAGCAATGGAAATGGTCTCTGCCTCTAAATTGAACCGTGCTGAAACGAATGCGAAAGCCTTCGTTCCATACATGGAGAAAATTCAGGAAGTCGTTGCTTCCATTTCCCTTGGTAGCACAGATGTAACGCATCCGATGCTAGTCTCCCGCCCCGTAAAAAAAACCGGCTACTTGGTCATTACATCTGACCGCGGTTTGGCGGGGGCTTATAACTCGAGCGTCATTCGTGCTGTAAGTAATGCGATTAAAGAGCGTCACAGCTCACAAGATGAATACGCCATTATTGCGTTAGGTCGTATTGGAAGGGATTTCTTCCAAAAACGAGGCGATAATGTAGTGGAAGGTATTGTAGGGCTACCAGATCAACCCAACTTTGCAGACATTAAAGACATTGCCAACAAAGCAGTCAGCATGTTCTCAGATGGTGCTTATGATGAGCTTTACATGTACTACAACCACTATGTCAGTGCCATTCAACAAGATGTTACCGAGAAGAAGGTTCTTCCTTTAACGGAGCTTGATTCTTCTTCATCGAACTTAACTTCTTATGAGTTTGAGCCTAATGCTGAAGAAATTTTAGAAGTGTTGCTTCCTCAATATGCTGAAAGCTTGATTTACGGAGCGTTACTTGATGGTAAAGCCAGTGAGCACGCGGCCCGTATGACAGCAATGAGAAACGCAACAGACAATGCGAAAGAAATCATTAACAGCCTTACACTTTCTTATAACCGTGCGCGTCAAGCAGCGATTACCCAAGAAATCACGGAAATCGTCGGCGGGGCAGCAGCACTCGAATAGAAATGACATTCCGCCTTAGGGCCGGATTACAACATAGTTTTGTCGTCAAAAGCTAGTTAGGAGGGAAAGAGATGAACAAAGGACACGTTCTTCAAGTAATGGGTCCAGTTGTCGATGTCAAGTTCGCTAATGGCCAACTTCCTGATATCTACAACTCATTAAAGGTCCAAATTGCAGATAGAGCTGAACTTACATTAGAGGTTGCCCTTCACCTAGGTGATGATTCTGTACGTACAATCGCGATGGCTTCCACAGATGGTTTACAACGTGGAGCTGACGTGCTTGATACAGGAGCACCAATCTCTGTACCAGTAGGGGATATCACATTAGGTCGTGTATTCAACGTTCTGGGTGAATCAATCGATTTAGACGAACCTCTTGCAGCAGGTATCCGTCGTGATCCAATTCATAGACAAGCACCTACATTCGATCAGCTTTCTACAGAAGTTGAGATTCTAGAAACAGGTATTAAAGTAGTAGACTTACTTGCTCCTTACATCAAGGGTGGTAAGATCGGTCTATTCGGTGGTGCCGGTGTTGGTAAAACCGTATTAATCCAGGAGCTTATCAACAACATCGCTCAAGAGCACGGCGGTATCTCTGTATTCGCTGGTGTTGGAGAGCGTACTCGTGAAGGAAATGACCTTTACCACGAGATGAGTGACTCTGGCGTTATTAAGAAAACAGCGATGGTATTCGGACAAATGAACGAGCCGCCAGGTGCGCGTATGCGTGTTGCCTTGACGGGTCTTACAATGGCTGAATACTTCCGTGATGAGCAAGGTCAAGACGTACTTCTGTTCATCGATAACATCTTCCGTTTCACACAAGCAGGTTCAGAGGTTTCTGCCCTACTAGGCCGTATGCCATCTGCCGTTGGTTACCAACCGACACTTGCTACTGAAATGGGTCAATTGCAAGAGCGTATCACGTCAACGAATGTAGGTTCTGTAACATCGATCCAAGCGATCTATGTACCTGCAGATGACTACACGGATCCGGCTCCTGCTACAACTTTCGCTCACTTGGATGCAACAACAAACCTTGAGCGTAAGCTTTCTGAGATGGGTATCTATCCTGCGGTAGATCCATTAGCATCAACTTCCCGTGCTCTTTCTCCGGAAATCGTAGGAGAAGAACACTACAGCATCGCTCGTAATGTTCAACAAACATTACAGCGTTATAAAGAACTTCAAGATATCATTGCGATCCTTGGTATGGATGAGCTTTCTGATGATGATAAGCTGACGGTACAACGCGCTCGTCGTGTACAATTCTTCTTATCTCAAAACTTCCACGTTGCAGAACAGTTCACTGGACAAAAAGGTTCTTACGTTGAAGTAAAAGACACTGTTAAAGGATTCAAAGATATCCTTGACGGTAAATACGATCACATTCCTGAAGATGCGTTCCGTCTAGTAGGTCCGATTGAGGATGTATTAGCAGCAGCTAAAGAAATGGGCGTAGAGGTATAATTAGGGACCAGGAGGGAAGAAAATGAAGACATTAAAAGTCAATATTGTCACTCCCGATGGCCCAGTGTACGATTCAGAAGTGGAAATGGTGAGCACGAAAGCTCAAAGCGGTGAGCTTGGAATCTTACCTGGACACATTCCGATGGTTGCTCCACTACAAATCGGTGCGGTTCGCCTGAAAAAAGGTGGCAACACTGAGCTTGTAGCTGTCAGTGGCGGATTCTTAGAAGTACGTCCTGAACAAGTGACAATTCTAGCACAGTCTGCTGAAACAGCAGAAGCTATCGATGTACAACGCGCTAAAGAAGCAAAAGGCCGCGCAGAAGACCGCATGCAAGCACAACGCGATGACGTAGACTTCCGTCGTGCTGAACTCGCTCTTAAGCGTGCCATGAACAGAATTAACGTTTCCGAACGTAACTTCTAATACAAACACCAAAACCACCCTTTCCTTGTGGAAGGGTGGTTTTTTTGAATAGAGGGACGGACCTCTGTTGGAAGGTTTAAAACTGGGTGCCGAATCTACTTTATCCTATTGTAAGTCCTATAAAGCGCTGGTTAAATTTCCAAGCGTAACTCAACTAAAAATTTTGTAAATTTCATATGTCGTTACAGAATTATGTGGTAGAATGGACTATGTGCGTCGAAATCATTATTAGGAGTGAGAAGAGTGGTAGAAAGCTTTGGCCAGCAGGCCCTGATCAGCATGCTCGTGCATCTATTCGTATTCGGGATCACATTTTGGTCTTTGCAATCCATCCAGTTAGACAAGCTCCTTAAGAAAAATCGAGTCGCTCAAGGGAGACTATTGTATATCCTACTAACGATAGCAATCGGCTCAGCCGTAAGCCAATTTTTACTGGATTACTACCTGTGGTCTCAACAATTGCCTGTTTTCTTTGAATAAATAGAGCTTCTGACAAAAAATAGGTCTTCCTGCATGTTTTCAACAAAGCCTGTTTTAAGTAAGATTAATTTTGTGCTCGTTCCTTTGTGAAAAAGTTTCAATGTGAAACGCTTTCATGTAACAGCCTGCCGACAACTCAATATTTGTAAAAAGATGACGACAATTTTCAAGTATGTTCTTCTCCTATTCGGACAGACTTTTAGGTAAGGGGAGGAATGGAAAATGAGTCGGTATCTTTACATTATTTTAATCTTTTTTGTTGGATTAGGTTTTCTTCCTGTTATTAATGGGAACAACACTATCGAAGCCAATCATTTATTAGACATTGAAAAGCTTGATCAAGCCATTGTTCATTCTCAAGGTCAGATAACTGAATGGTCTCTATATGCAAGAGAAAACAAAAAAAGCTTCACGAATAAAGGATTTGCCAAATATAGTACTACTATGCAAGAAAGATTTTCTGATTTTGAGTGGATGACGAAGAAATCAGCTGAAGAGGTAATGGTTGTGGGACAACGTCAGACGTTTCACGGGGAAGAAACCATTAAGTTGCAGCATACCCTCACAAACAAGCAGTCTGTTTCGTATATTATGTATGAAATGCGCGGAGATCAGAAAGCGTTGGGAGAAAGGACGAAGCATTATATCAACACTGAATTTATCCCAAATATGGAAATCATTTTTACTACTAAACCTATGATTTTCTCTTGTATAAAAGGCGAATTCAATGATAAGCTTGAGAAAGTTTTGTCGAATCAGGCTGTCGAATTAATGTCGAAATTAGACGCAAAAGAACTGGAATCACTTAAAGAAGAAGACTTTTATTCCATTTCAGCTTACTCGGAACAAATGTCACGGACTATACCAACAAAAAATGATGATATGAATATACAACTAGGTCTACGGAAAAGCGGAATGGGCGCTAAGACAACCTTTGTGATTGGCACACCCATCCTAATTATTGAATATTAATATAGAGAAATTGGACGCGGAGGGGAATACTCTTGGAAAAAATTATCGTCCGCGGCGGTCAGCGTTTAAGCGGTACAGTGCAAGTTGAAGGAGCAAAGAATGCCGTTTTACCAGTCATCGCTGCTACATTATTAGCAAGTGAAGGAAAAAGTGTCATTAAAAATGTACCACCACTCTCCGATGTATATACGATTAATGAAGTATTACGTCATTTAAATACAGATGTAGAGTTTAACCATGGTGAAGTCATCGTGAATGCATCAAGAGAGTTGTTTGTAGAAGCACCGTTCGAATATGTTCGTAAAATGCGTGCATCCGTTCTTGTCATGGGATCATTACTTGGACGTACAGGTAAAGCACGTGTTGCGCTTCCTGGTGGATGTGCCATAGGATCAAGACCGATTGACCAACACTTAAAAGGCTTCGAAGCAATGGGAGCAAAAGTGAAGGTAGGAAATGGTTTTATCGAAGCTGAAGTAGACGGAAGACTGAAAGGTGCCAAAGTTTATCTGGACTTCCCAAGCGTTGGGGCAACAGAAAACATAATGATGGCTGCAGTTCTTGCAGAAGGAACAACCATTCTTGAAAATGTCGCAAAAGAGCCTGAAATCGTCGACTTAGCGAACTTCCTGAACAAAATGGGAGGAAGCGTAGTAGGTGCAGGTACTGGAACGATTCGTATCGAAGGTGTGGACCGTCTATACGGTGTCGAGCACAGCATCATTCCAGACCGTATCGAAGCGGGAACATTCATGGTTGCCGCTGCCATTACTCAAGGTGATGTCCTAGTAAAGGGTGCGATTCCAGAACACTTATCTTCATTAGTTGCCAAGATGGAAGAAATGGGTGTAACGATCATCGATGAAGAAGAAGGTCTTCGTGTCATCGGACCAGAGAAATTAAAATCTGTCGATATCAAAACAATGCCTCATCCTGGTTTCCCAACCGATATGCAATCTCAAATGATGGCATTACTTTTAGCAGCTGACGGCACAAGCGTCATCACTGAAACAGTATTTGAAAATCGTTTCATGCATGCTGAAGAATTCCGTCGTATGGGAGCAGACATTAAGATTGAAGGCCGCTCTGTAATCATGAACGGACCAACGCCTCTTCAAGGAGCAGAAGTGGCTGCAACGGATTTACGTGCAGCAGCAGCTCTTTCGATCGCAGGTCTGGTAGCAGATGGTTACACTCGAGTGACTGAACTGAAGCATTTAGATCGTGGATATGTGAACTTCCATCAGAAGCTTGCAGGCTTAGGTGCCGATATCGAGCGTGTGAAAGAAGTGGAAGAAACACCTGTTTCTGAGCAAGACATGATTAAGGATGCGTAAGTATTAGATAGAAAGGTGAGCTTATCTTTTATAGAAGAGCTTGCCTTTTTTGTTTGGCTTGAGAGTTGGGCTTGGTGCAGAAGCTATAACTTGGGTGCTGGTTTGGTGAAATTAGTAAAGTGGCTGGATTAGCGATAGACACTTTTGAAATATCGTTAAATAGCTTTATACGTGTATAATGAGGTTAAAATGAGATAGGAAAGTCGTTTATTTTCAATTAAGCAGTATTTGTTTTCAAAATTTTACTTTTGTTTTCAATTCTGACACATTTATTTTCAAATTTCAGATTTTATTTCCAAACGCATCCGCTCCGCAACACACTTCATTCCATTATTCCAAATCTAAAGAAATATCGACAACCACATTCACCATCCTCCACTAAACCAATCCCAAACATCTTCCCCCATCAAATCACTCTTAAAATATTCATAATTGCTTGTCCACTACCATACATATGAAAGAGAGTGGAGAAGTGTGCTAGGACATTCTCCTATTTAATCTTTCATTGGAGGCCGCGAACATGAAGCATTTGAAACCAGTACTGATCATCTTCTCAATCTTTATCAGCATCATTTTTATTGTACCTACTCTTCTCGTGCTCCCATTTTCATCAGAAAAGGAAACGGCAAACTTAGACGAAAAGCTGAAAAATCCGCCATCCGTTGAAGAGCTGGCGAACTCGGTTGAGGTAGCTGTCTATCGCTCCAACCAGGACCTGATCGAGAAACTTCCTTTGGAGCAGTATGTAGTAGGGGTAGTAGCTGGTGAAATGCCTGCAGATTTTGAAAAGGAAGCGTTAAAAGCTCAAGCACTTGCTGCACGGACGTATATAGTGAATCAGCTTTTACTTGAGGACTCCACTGTTCCGAAGGGTGCCGATGTGACAGATACTGTTTCTCATCAGGTGTATAAGAACCAGAAGGAGCTTGCTGGTCTTTGGGGTGCCGACTACGACTGGAAGATCAAAAAAATATCCGATGCGGTGCTTGAAACGATGGGGCAGGTGCTGACCTATGGTGGTAAGCCCATTACGGCAGCCTTCTTCTCAACGAGTAATGGTTACACAGAAAACTCGGAGGCTTATTGGCCGAATGAATATCCATATTTAAGAAGTGTCGAAAGCCCTTGGGACTCGGCGTCACCTAGATTTGAAGATCAAAAGGTTATCCCGATCAAAGAGTTTGAGCAGAAACTTGGCGTAACCCTGCCAAAGGATGGCTCGGTAGGAACGATCACGTCAAGAACAGAAGGCAAAAGGGTTGCAGGTGTTGAAATAAACGGCAAAGGATTCTCAGGTCGGGAAATTAGAGAAAAGTTAGAATTGAGATCATCAGACTTTACCTGGTACCTGAAGGATGATCATATCGTCATTGCCACGAAAGGATTCGGCCACGGAGTCGGTATGAGCCAATACGGAGCAAACGGAATGGCGAAAGAAGGCAAGGATTATCAAGACATCGTCACGCATTACTATAAAGATGTCAAAATAACAGAGTCCGATAAACTGCTGCAGAAAGTAACAGCACAGAGATAATAAAAAAGGATTGAGTCTACATGGTCAAGGTGACCAGACTCAATCCTTTTTTAAATAGTTTTCAAACTTTCTCATCTTTCTCGTTAATGGATGATCAGGCTTTTTAAAATATGTCCGGTTTACAATCCAAAAAAGGACAGTGACCCCGATCAGATCCTTGGCTGCGTCAATCAGCGTTGCCGACCGATATGGAACAAAGGATTGATGAATTTCATCCACAAATCCATAAAAGATCGCAATTAACGCAACGGTAAAATTCCAAGTGAATCGAAGCTTTCCATGTGCTAACAGAGCGACAACAAATAATCCATATAAAATACCGAATTCGATTAAATGGAGAGATTCTTTAATAAAACGATCCAACTGATTATCCGGAAAACGAATGACGGCATCATCCGGATTACTCGACATAATCCAGATAAGTATCATATAGAGAAAAGGCGCAGCTGTCAGCATATACGTAAGTAACTTCTTCATATGCAAGCTTTTCCTTTCTGTTTTTTATAGTGTATCATGCAGGCCCGTGATTTCATTATCATAAATCAAGAATTGCAGGGCCTGCCATATGATGAGATCTTTAGATTGTTGTTTTTTAATAGGTTTGGTGAAAAAACCGGATCTAAGAAAGTTGATTGTAGCGGAAGGTGCTCGACTCCTGCGGGAGAAGCGGGACAGTACGAAAAGCGGAGGGGCTTTGCACAGGGGCGACAAGCATAAGTCGAGTCTGCTGAAAAGGCGCTTTTTGCCTTTTTGGCAGACTTGGCTTATGACCTCGAGCCCCTAAGCCCCGTAGCTGGACAGGTGAGACCCCACAGGCTCACCGCCCGCCCCGCGGAAAGCGAGCGCCTGTAGCGGAAATCAACTACTACTTTCTCTCTGAAAATAGCAACAATTTTTACGAAAAGAGCTTAATAAAATAAAAAATCCCATCTTATTTTAAAAATCATACATAATAATCACCTCTTTGTCGAAAGATAAGAATTAAAAAATTTTTTTGGTAATGTGTATATATTTTCTGAATTCTGTTCAGAATGATTGCTGAGGTGATGAAAATGAGAGAGGAAGAAAAGAAACAACCTTCTCAAAACTTTTTGAAAAGACGTTGGGCATACCCAGCAATCTATTTAGCAAGTGCAGCAATCATTATCACGGGGATTCTGTGGTACCAGGCAGGAAATGATGTAAATGAGAAAGCCAAGGATTACAGCTATGATGGAGTTCCTACTGATAATGAGTTCAACCAGCCTGCAGAAGAAGTCAATCGTTCATTGGAAAACTTTGTAATGCCTGTTTCGAGCCCTGAGGACACAGTCATCGAAAAACAATTCTACGATACTGAAGCATCAGCGGAAGAACAGGAAGCTGCCCTAGTCGTTTATGGTAACATGTATTATCCGAACCAAGGAGTCGACATCTCTAAAGATGGGAAAGAATTCGATGTTCTGGCTGCAATGAGCGGTACAGTCACAAAGGTTCAAGAAGATTCTCTACTCGGAAACACGATTGAAATCGAGCATAGCAAAGGAATCGTTACTCGTTATCAATCAGTGAAAGACTTTGAAGTCGCGGTTGGAGATGTAGTAGATCAAGGACAAGCTATCGCTAAAGCAGGTAAAAGCTTATTCAATGAAGAAGCTGGCGTTCACGTACATTTTGAAATTCGTAAAGCAAATGTAGCAGTGAATCCACTGGAGTACTTCAATAAGTCCCTTGCAACACTTCAAGAAGCACAATTAGAAGAAAAGAAGGTTTCAGGTGAACAGCCGGATGCTGAAGCTGCACAGGAAAACGCAGCTGAAGATCAAGCTAGCGAAGACAAAGCAACTGAAGATAAAGCAACTGAAGAAAATGGTGCTGACGATGCAGCTGAAGAAAAGCCGGAAGCTGAGCAAAAGCCGAAACAAGAAAATGCTGATCAAAAAGACGACGCAGCCGATAATGGCTCTGACGTAAAAGACGAAGAATAATCATATAGATGAAGAAAAGCTGACCGGTGATTTCCGGTCAGTTTTTTGTTTTCAGATCTATTCCAATCGTGGCCTCATCAAAATAAAAAATTTCCTCGGAAATTCGACAAAAGGAATATTTTACTAGGAAAGCATTTCTATATCGATATCGTTTAATGAAGTTAACACATTCTTCAATATCCTTATTTTAATAAAATGATTATTTAATCAAGAGAAAGATCAAATGCAGATTTGTCGTTTTTTCTTT
Source organism: Bacillota bacterium (assembly GCA_051750565.1). GTDB lineage: Bacteria > Bacillota > Bacilli > Bacillales > Bacillaceae_B > Rossellomorea. The sequence goes on from JBNJJV010000004.1 coordinate 218,930, forward strand.
ATTGACCAGGCTTTTTCCAAAAAAGATAATGAGGGCATGAATAAAATTTCAGAAAATTTAATCTTTATTATTGGGAGGCCATATTAAGGGAAATTTAGAAAACGCTTATATAACCAGGAGGTGAAACGTTGCTTTACTTCATCGCGATTTTACTCATAACAGGGGGAAGTATTTTTCTTGCACTGAGAAAGAAACGGGCTTTCTTCTTAACCATTCCATTCTTGTCTTTATTCATTTACTTTATTTTTCAGATCGCCATGGTCCCGTTACCGTTTTTTGAGACCGTGAAATTTATTTTCAGTTTAAAATAATGAGCTTGAAAAGGGGTTACATAAATGAAGAAGATCGATAGAGCAAAAGCGGATCAGTATTTTAAAGAAAAAAACCGTTATATGGCAATGTATTTAGTGATTTGGCTCGTCTCTTCCTTTGGAGTCGTGCTGTTTGCTGAAAGCTTGTCAAAGATCACCCTCAATGGCTTTCCATTTCACTACTTTATGGGTGCTCAGGGGTCGATTGTCATTTTCATTATCTTACTCTACGTAAATGCGAAGGTGAGCGATGGAATCGATAAAAAGTATGGAATCGATGAAAGTAAAAATGAACAGATCAGTTACGGAAAAACATTGGATCATTAAACGGCTTCAACCAAATATAGAGCAGAGCAGGGGGAAACGATAAATGGATACTCAGTTTTTAGTATCAACGTCGATTATTCTGTTGACGTTTGCGTTATATATCGGAATTGCTGTTTATAACAAAGCGAAAGCGACATCGGACTTCTATGTAGCTGGCCGGGGCGTGCCGCCGATCTTTAATGGGATGGCGATCGGGGCCGACTGGATGAGCGCGGCTTCATTTATTGGACTGGCTGGTACCGTCATGATCCTCGGATATGATGGACTTGCCTACATCATGGGATGGACGGGCGGATATTTACTGTTAACCTTCTTACTTGCTCCCCAGCTCAGGAAATATGGGCGTTATACGGTACCGGAATTCATCGGGGACCGTTACAACAGCCACACTGCCCGTGTTATCGCCGCCATCTGTACGATCATTATCAGTTTCACGTATTCCATCGGTCAGCTATCGGGTTCTGGGGTCGTAATAGGTCGGTTGTTCGAAATCGATGCCAAAGTCGGTACGATGATCGGGGTAGTCCTCATCGCATTCTACGCAGCTTTCGGTGGGATGAAGGGGATTACATGGACGCAGGTTGCTCAGTATGTTGTTCTTATTATCGCTTATTTAATTCCTGTTATATTCATGTCCCTGCAAATTACAGGGAACCCGGCTCCTTGGCTTTCCTATGGTGAACTGGTAGGGAAGATCGGGGAGCTCGATCGCGAGCTTGGGGTCTCGGAATACTTCGCTCCTTTTACAAACGGTACGAAGTGGCAGTTCATGGCTCTCATGTTTACGTTGATGGCCGGGACCGCGGGCCTTCCACACGTAATTGTTCGATTCTATACGGTTTCTACGATGAAGGCGGCTCGCTGGTCAGGAGCATGGGCACTTCTTTTCATCGGACTTCTCTATTTATCTGCACCTGCATATGCAGCATTCTCCCGCTTTATTTTAATGACAAAAGTAGCGGGAAGCCAAATCAGTGACTTGCCTTCCTGGACGAAATCCTGGGTGGATACGGGGAAATTACAAGTTGCAGACGCAAATGGAGATGGAATCCTACAGTGGAAGGAAATCATCATTTCCAATGATATCGTGGTCATGGCCACACCGGAGATTGCGAATTTAGGCGTGTTCGTCATTGGTCTCGTAGCGGCTGGTGCCATGGCAGCCGCGTTATCGACAGCAGGCGGATTGATGATCGCGATATCTTCCTCCTTTGCTCATGATATTTACTATCGTGTATTCAAGCCGAACGCGACAGAGAAAAATCGTCTGGCAGTTGCACGTTGGTCGATCGTCATCGCGACGGTGCTCGCTGGGATCGTGGCACTCAATCCTCCCGGGGTTATCACTCAGATCGTCGCCTGGGCCTTCGCACTGGCGTCTGGAACGTTCTTTCCGGCACTCTTACTCGGGGTATGGTGGAAACGCTCCAATGCCCATGGGGTTATTGCAGGGATGCTTGTAGGGTTAGGGGTAACCCTCACGTACATCTTCCTGGCAAGATCGGGTGTTAGCCTATTCGGCATCATTGATACAGGAGCAGGTGTATTTGGGGCAGCGGCAGCCACGATTGCCAATATCGTCGTGTCACTTATGACGAAAGCACCTTCTCAAAAGATTCAAGAAGAGGTAATGGATCTCCGTTACCCTGAACAAATGACTTTCAAAGACGGAGAAGTTTGGGTGAACGACGATGTCGACTTCAAAGCCTGACGGATCCTTTCAAGAAGCTGTACTCCTTCATCCCTTCTTCAAGGGGATGGAGCGTAGTACGGCTCTTTCCCTTTTTACTGAGTGTAAGCGGCTTGAGGTGGGTAAAAACCATACCATCCTTAAAAGCTTTGAACATCGTCTCGGACTCTATCTTGTTGTAAAGGGGGAAGTAGAAGTCGTTGTGACAAAGGAAAAAGAAGAGATTCTCGAGATGATTTCGAAGGACGGGATTGTCGGCTTATCGAGTCTGTACTCTGCACTGAAAACAGATGTGGTGGAGAGTGTGTATTCCTCGGTTGAGGTCAAAGCGAAAGAAGAGTGCCTGCTCTGCCTCGTTCCATATACTAGTTTGCAAGCTTATTGGGATGAACCATATTTGAAGAATTTTTTATTAGAAGAAACATCGAAACGACTTCAGGATGTTTATTATTCCTTGTCGCAGCAAGTGGGAGTGGCGCACGGGCTGGAAGAGCGGACGACGATTCTGAAGCGGGTAAGTGATGTAATGACGAAATCAGTCGTAACTGTCAGGAGTGATGATTCTCTGGAGGATGCAGCTCGAGCCATGGGAGAAAACCGGGTCAGCTCTGTCATCATTCTGGAAAACAATCGCATCGCAGGAATCCTGACAGAAAGAGACCTCGTCTCCAGATGCCTTGCAAGGTCCGTCCCTCTCACCCAACCGGTAAAAGAGGCCATGACCCCCAACCCAACCGTCATCACCCGTCAGGCATACCTGTACGAAGCCCTCGCCGCCATGATCGACCACTCCGTCAAACACCTGCCCGTTGTCGACCGTAAGGAGAGGGACGGACCTATCGGCATCATCACCCTGCACGATGTAATGAAAGCGAACCATATAGGTGCCCTGACGAGTGCAAGGAAGCTGGAGAACAAGGATTTTCCTCTCGAAAAGGTTAAAACTATTGCAGAATCCATGTTAAGGAGCCTTTGGAATGCGCATTCTCCCATGTTTCACATACTCGATTTCATGTCAGGACTATTCGATCGTATTTATCAACGAATCTTAAGGCAGGTTGAGGAAGAATTACTTCTGGAAGGACGGGAAAGGCCTTGCCCGTATGCATTTTATGTTATGGGTTCAGCAGGAAGGAAAGAGCAGTTTATGTTGACCGACCAAGATCATTTCCTGGTTTATGAAAAACATAGTAATGAAGCTGAGGAATATTTCAGTGATTTTGCTGAAAGAGTCGTTGTTGAATTAGAAAAGACAGGACTACGTCTTTGTGACGGAGGAATGATGGCGAATCAGAAACCGTGGACGGGGAGTATGTGTTCCTGGCAGGAAAGATTGAGAGAATGGTCGGTCAATTCGTCAGAGGAGGCTTTATTGAAGGTACAAAACTTCTTTTCATATCGCTTTTTATTTGGGGATGAAACACTTCATTCAACATTTGAAGAGGCGATAAAAGAGCAGCTGCGCAGCTCAAAAATATTATTGGTACGGCTGGCTCAAGTGGAAAAAACCAAGCCGGTGCCTGTCCTTCACTCCTCCATCCGTTCGATATTAGGCATGGATAGAAAAACAGTTTCCATCAAGAAAGACATTCTGTTTCCTTTTCATCATGCACTGCAGATATTGAATGTTGCTCATGGTAATACGTCAGGAACGACCCGGGAGAAGCTGAATTTTTTAAAAGAAAAGCGGTCAATTTCGTCGGGATTTGCAGAAGAATTAACTGACGCATTTCAGGAATTTATGAGGCTCTATATAGAGATGAAGAGGAAAGATCAAGGAGATACGGTACACATATCCTCGCTCTCCACCCGTAAAAAAGAAAGTCTATACAAAAGTGTGAAAACGATTCGTGAATTTCAACAAATGATGTTGTCTCATTACTCCTTAACGTAGAAGGGATGTGAAGATTTTCATTTTTTCAAAGAAAAAGATTGAATGTCCGCTCCACTATGACTCAGTCCCTCTGAACAGGAAAATTGAAGACCTTACGTTTGTTGTTTTTGATACAGAGACGACAGGTTTTCGCGTCGGAGCGGAGGATCGGCTGCTGGAAATCGGGGCGGTTAAAGTAAAAGGGTATGAGGTAAAGGAAAACATCACATTTCAGACATTTTCCAATCCTCATCGACTCATTTCTCAGGAAATAATCCAGCTGACGGGAATTCAGTCAAAAGATGTCGAACAAGCACCGGAAGCAAGGGATGTCATCCATGATTTCTTCGCTTTTTTAGAAGGAAATACCGTGAATAGTCTGGTTGGACACTATGTAATCTTTGATGAACTCGTGCTGAAGAGTGAACTGATTCGGGCCGGACTTCATCTACAGGTGGCACCGAGCCTGGACACACTTAATCTAATCGGATATCTTTCGCCCTCAAATGATATGAGAGATCTCGAGCGGTATGCTCAGTTGTTTGGGACTCGATTGTACCCGAGACATCGGGCGTTGAACGATGCTCTTATGACGGCTTATTTGTTTGTAGAATTATTGGAGCTGTTAAGAGATCGAAAGGTGGAGACCTGGGGGGAATTGATTCGGGTAAGCAGAGGTCGTGAGTGAAGGGGTGCACATATCGGATACATTCACGTGGAGGATCTTCCTCCGAAAACCATGTGAAGGTCCGTCCCTAAGAGTGATTTTTCAGAAAATTAACCTCTAACCTTGTCCTTATTGTGCTTTTTGTGCATATATGTGGGCACAAGCTAATAAAATGATACAAACCTATCAAAATAGAGAGTGTTTGAGGTGAGGAATCGTCATTATACCATTGATTATCAGCTGAATATTTGATTATACGTTGTAACATCAGGAAGCTGCCGAGGATTAAATAAGGCTTTCTGCCGCTTGCACATGGGTCTTGATGTGCATGCGGTCTATACTATTTCATTGATGCGAAAGCGAGTCTCATTTCACACTTCTCACATCCAATTTAGGGAGGTCGAGTGGTGTGCACGATTACATCAAAGAGAGAACAATCAAGATTGGTAAGTATATCGTGGAGACGAAAAAAACTGTTCGTGTAATTGCGAAGGAGTTTGGCGTGTCCAAAAGTACTGTCCATAAAGATCTAACAGAACGACTGCCAGAAATTAATCCAGAACTCGCAAATGAAGTCAAAACAATACTTGATTATCATAAATCTATCCGGCATCTACGAGGTGGAGAAGCGACGAAGCAAAAATACAAAAAAGAAGAGCTCCACAGCTAACCAAAATACGCCAAGCCCCAGAAAGATGGGTCATGCTTGGTGTGTTTTTGTTTACAGGCGGCATGAAGCGATTTTGCCTGTTGAATTTTCGTCTTTTTTTTACCGTTAAATATTCATTGTAATTTACCTGTTAATAATCTTCCAAAGTTCAACAGGTAAAAGAAAACATATACAGTACCAGGTACAAATCGCCTTGAATGTACCAGGTACAACAACCACTCATCCCACCCATCTTCATCAAACCTTAACACCCCTGTAACATCACCCTCCAATATTCCTATACTTTTCCAAATAAATAACAAAATCAATACATTTTTTTGACAAATAATATCTTCCTTCGACATATTTATGGTAAAATAATTAATTAGGTGAAAGTTTTGACTTAACGTTTTTACGTAATGACATTAAGATGAAACCATAGATGAAATATGATGATGAATTTGTAAAAGAAGAAGGGAGAAACACAAGATGTTCGCGAAAGATATTGGGATTGATCTTGGTACGGCTAATGTTTTAATTCATGTTAAAGGAAAAGGGATTGTCTTGAATGAGCCATCGGTTGTGGCTTTGGACAAGAATACAGGTAAGGTATTAGCGGTTGGAGAGGAAGCGCGTCGCATGGTTGGACGTACTCCTGGAAACATTGTGGCGACTCGTCCGTTAAAAGACGGCGTCATTGCTGACTTTGATGTAACAGAAGCAATGCTGAAGCATTTTATTAATAAATTAAATGTAAAAGGTTTTCTTTCTAAACCAAGAATCTTGATTTGCTGCCCAACGAACATCACGAGTGTCGAGCAAAAGGCGATCAGGGAAGCGGCTGAAAAGAGCGGTGGGAAGAAGATTTATTTAGAAGAAGAGCCTAAAGTCGCTGCGATCGGTGCGGGGATGGATATTTTCAATCCAACAGGAAACATGGTCGTGGATATCGGTGGAGGAACGACGGATGTTGCGGTTCTTTCCATGGGTGACATCGTGACGAGTCAGTCCATCAAAATGGCTGGGGATAAGTTCGATCATGAAATCCTGAATTATATTAAAAAAGAGTACAAGCTTCTGATCGGGGAGCGTACAGCGGAAGATATCAAGGTGAACATTGGTACGGTATTCTCAGAAACCCTGGATGAAGATCGAAAAGAAATGAGCATCCGTGGCCGTGACATGGTGTCCGGTCTGCCACGCACGATTACCGTGACATCAACGGAAATCGAAGGGGCTCTTCGTGAATCTGTGGCAGTCATCGTACAAGCTGCTAAGAATGTCCTTGAAAAGACCCCCCCGGAATTATCAGCGGATATCATTGACCGCGGGGTTATCTTAACAGGAGGGGGAGCACTTCTTCACGGAATGGATACCCTCCTTGCAGAAGAACTGAAAGTACCGGTTCTCATTGCTGAAAACCCGATGGATTGCGTCGCAATTGGAACAGGGTTAATGCTTGAGAATATCGATAAAATTTCAAGAAGACGAATTATATAAATTACTTTAATAAAAATATTGCACCATTCATCCGATATAAAAACAGCTAGCATAGTTATGAGGTGAAAACATGTTTCGTGGATTTTATACAGTAGCATCAGGAATGCTTTCGCAGCAACGCAAGACTGAAATGTTAACGAATAATATGTCTAATGCGAATACACCGGGTTTTAAAGCTGATCGGGCATCGATGCGGGCATTTCCGGAAATGCTCATGGAGCGGATGGATTCTACGTCGATTCCGACAGAGAAAACACTCTCCCTTCCTTTCAATCAGAAAGTGGGAGCCCTCAATACGGGTGTGTATATGCAGGAAACGATCCCATCATTTTTACAGGGTGATCTACAGGAGACAGGAAGAGGCTTGGACATTGCACTATTGGACGTGTCGATGCCGACTAATGAAGAAACGGGCTCAATGGGATCGGTGTTTCTGGCGGTTGAAGGTGCGGATGGAAATCCACGCTATACCCGAAACGGGAACCTGACTGTGAACGGAAATGGATTTCTCACGACGAACAGTGGTTTTTATATTCTGGATGAAAATGGCGAGCGTATTCAATTAGACAGTGACCAGTTCACTGTTGGAGAAAAAGGGCAGATTCTTGTCGATGAAAATGTTGTGGCTACCCTAGGTGTAGGCTATTCAGAAGATCCCAACCGACTTGTGAAACAGGGAGACGGACTATTTGCAACAGAAGGAACTGTGCCTCTTCCTGATGCCTATGAAGAAGCCAATGTTTCTTTTACCACCAAGCAGGGATTTCTGGAACGGTCCAATGTCGATGCATCCCGTACAATGACGGATATGTTATCAGCGTACAGAACCTTTGAAGCGAATCAGAAAGTACTCCAGGCTTATGATCGAAGTATGGAAAAAGCAGCCAACGAAATCGGTCGGGTCAACTGATAGTTAAAGATTGTAAATGAAAATCGTCACTTAATACCTTATAATAAGGGGGGACACGTCATGAATCGAACAATGATTACAGCAACCAACACATTAGGTCAATTGCAGAAACAAATGGACATGATCGGTCATAATCTGTCGAACGCAGATACAAATGGATACAAGCGCCGGGAAGCGACATTCTCAGAGTTACTTGTGCAACAGGTGAACAATCAGCGTGTGGAAGAGTTTGAAACAGGCAGACTTACCCCTCTTGGAGTACGGGAAGGCAGTGGTGCAAAGCTTTCACAATCTCAACTGATCCTAAACCAGGGTTCTTTGAAGTCAACGGGTCGCTCGCTGGATTTTGCTTTAACCAGTGAGGGGCAGTTCTTTAAAGTCCTTGCTCAAGATGACAATTCAAGTGACGTGCGCTATACGAGAGACGGAGCATTCTTTGTCAGTCCTACCGGGAATGGGGAAGCGATGCTCGTGAACGGAAGCGGATTACCGGTCCTTGATGAGAACGATAACTATATTACCTTTTCAGAAGATGCGTCTTCTTTCCAGTTAGGGGATAATGGAATCCTCACGGTTACGGATGCAGGCGGCGTAGAAGAGCAATTCAACTTGGGGATTGTCACGGTTGAAAAGTCTCAATTTCTACAGCAGTTTGGCGGTAATCTGTTAGGATTTGCGGAGAACCTGGACGGGCTTGGGGTTACAGAAGATGAAGTCGTAACGAATGTCGTTGGAGGAGCACGCTCTGATATTTCATTGGTTCAAAATTCATTAGAGGCCTCGAACGTTGATATCAGCAAAGAAATGACGGACATGCTGAATGTACAACGATCATATCAATTTCAGGCCCGCTCGATCTCCCTTGCAGATCAAATGATGGGCCTTGTAAATGGGATACGCTAAAAGGAGTTAAATGCTATGAGTGAAAAAGAGCTACTACAAGAAGAAAAAACAACAAGAGAATCAGTAAAAGCAGAAAAGAAAGCCAAGCAAAAGGACGAATCCAAGCCTGCACGCTGGGTAAGGATCCGCATGTTGCCAATCTGGCTCAGAATCCTTCTGTTCATCCTTCTTCTTGCAGGAAGTCTCGTATTAGGTGCCGTCATTGGCTTCGCAGGCATCGGAGACGGCAAAGCAGCCGACGTCTTCAAAGCAGAAACCTGGCAGCACATCATTGATATCGTCATGAAGAAATAAACCCAATATCTATTTCATAAGACTGTCCTCTCGCTAAGGAGACAGTCTTTTTTTAAGTCCTTTTTAGGGACGGACCTCGAATGTGCAAACCTTAATAAAAAGAACCTTGATTTTTCAGGCTTTTGTAGTGATTGTGCAATTTTTCGAGGTCCGTCCCTCTCTTGTTGCCTTTCCACAATCAATTTAGTTACAATAAGGTGTACATACATATTGGTAGGAGGAATTTTATATGCTTGATATTAATCAAATTAAGGAAATCATTCCCCATCGTTATCCGTTTTTGCTGGTGGATCGGATTTTGGAGGTGGAAGAAGGCAAGAAAGCGATTGGAATTAAGAATGTGACGGCGAATGAGGAGTTTTTCAATGGGCATTTCCCTGAATATCCTGTTATGCCTGGGGTGTTGATTGTGGAGGCACTTGCTCAGGTCGGTGCTGTGGCCATGTTGAAAGTGGAAGATAACCGCGGGCGTTTAGCTTTCTTCACTGGTATTGATAAATGTCGTTTCAAGCGTCAAGTAAAGCCGGGAGATCAGCTGAGACTTGAAGTCGAAATGATCCGCTTTAAAGGGCCGATCGGTAAAGGAAAAGGCGTGGCGACTGTTGATGGTGAGGTTGCCTGCGAATTAGAAATGATGTTTGCTTTAGGAGATAAGCAATAAACATGTGCAAACTGGGCTTGTTGTGATTCGTTCACTTCAGGCCCAGTTTTTTAGTTTCAACCCTTCGCATGATCAAAATCAAATTTCCCCAAAAAATTTCACTCAAAATGCAAGTAAATTCATTTTCAGGGAATGCTAACGAAAGACCAAAGTAACGGTCTTACATTAACTAACATACACGTTAGAAAGGAGTAACACATCATGAACAAAAAATTATTATCAATTCTTGGTGGATCAGCACTTGCTGCCATGCTTCTTGTAGGATGTAACGCAAATCAGGAGCCTCCTCCGGAAGATGAAGCACCAACAGAAGAAGAAGTCCCGGAAAATGATGGCATGAACGAGAATGACGGTATGGGTGACAACGAAAATGATCAGTCCCAGGATCAGAACGAGCCAGGGGACAAAGATGCAGCGAAGGATAATAATACGCCTGAAGAAGACGCTATAGAAGATGATAAGGATATGCAGGATCAGGATAAGAAGGACGAGTAATCGTTTCAAAAAGCAGAGGCAGCTTAAAGGTGTCTCTGTTTTATTTTTTATAATCACAGCTCCCAAAATAATAGAGATGATGCAAGATGTAAATCCAAGTAAGTTAATATAACTTTTAAGAATTTGAAGACAAAATGAAACATGTCTTCATACCAAAGATTAACTTGCAATAAGAAGACCTCTTTCTCAAAAGGAAAGAGGTTTTTTAGTGAATTCTTATAGCCTCAATAATATATCTTTCGGTCGAAGCACCAACAAGGGTAAACGGATAGCAAGTAGAAAGAGTCAGGATTTCCTCAGGACGAGTTGTCCGAATAATCGAAGTGTCACTTTCATCGACAATATAAGTCTTGAAAATTTCATAGGAGTAAGTTCCAGTTGGCATAACGATGGAAAGTATATCGCCGTGCTGGAGTTCACCAATGTTTCTAAATACCGTATCCCTGTGTCCAGCCAAAAAAATTTGATCCTTCTGTTCCGGTAGTGATGTTGATGAATAATGTCCTACCCCTTTCTTTAGTTCTTCCCCATCTGTTCCTTCAATGATTGCTACATCTCTTTCGAGTCTTGGAATATGTAAAACCCCAATGACATCCCCTTTCTCAAAATGGTAAAAGATTGAGGTTTGAGAGGAATTAATTGGTTCGGGGCTCTTATGTACTGAAGAATTTTCCATAATCCTTTCTTTTGCTTTAACTAGAGCTTCATTTTCCGCTTCTTCGAGAATTTTTATCTGAAGGAAGGAATATATGACAAAAGATAGCCCGCTTGATAAAATAAGGATTCCAAAAATCAGAAAAACCTTCCTACTCATGATGTTTCCTCCTTTTATATTGAAAAAAAGAAAGAAAATCGTGAAATTCCTCTTTCGTTAAGCCCTGGTGAATGGCTTTCTCTAGTGGTTCAACCCACTCCTCATCTAAATAGATCGTATTCATATCAGAAGAAAGAATAATTTCTAAAGAAGTATCTAAAGTAAGAGCTATTTTTTTTAGAATCTTAATGGAAGGATTCTTTTGAATACCTCTTTCAATAGAACTTATATATGATTTAGAAACATTTGAATGATGAGCAAGCTCGTTTATGGTTACCCCTTTTTGTTCACGAAGATCTTTAATCTTATTACCTACCATGTCGATAACTCCTTCACAATTCATTTTATTCATTATATAGAACAATTATTTTTTTATAAAGTACGAAAAAAAGTGAATTTTAAAGGAATCAAGAGGGAGGTATCGATATCTACCTTGTTTGACGGTATTTTCAATGTTTTTGGAGATTTTCATTTCATATGTGAGATCTTATAATAAGTTAAGGTGTTCTTTAAAAAGAACAAATTAACTGATTCTAGGAGATGAAAAAGATGAATCAAAATAGAATTGTCGTAATGTTATTAGTCCTATTTTTTATCTCTGGAATAATGAATCATCATAAAACGTATGCAAATGAAGTAGATATCATATTAATACCTAACGAAAAGTTCTTATTTACTATTTCAAATATGAAGCCGGGTGATTGGGCAGAGAGGGAATTGAGGGTTAGAAATGGCGGTGACAAAGATTTTAACTACACCATTCGCGTTGATAATAAACAATCTGACAGGAAACTATTTAACGAATTGGAATTGAAGGTGTACGAAGGGGGCAAATCCAATTTAATCTTTGATGATAAATTAAAGAATTTCAAAGGGTTTAAACCAGAGCAATTAAAAAAAGGTGCGACTGACAATCTATTTTTCCAGGTTGAAATGCCATATGAATTAGGGAATAAGTTTCAGCAAACATCCGCATATTTTGAAATCATAATTGTAGCAACTGCAATGACAACTCCTTCACCTCCCGAGGATTCTAATGATCCGGTAAAGCAACCAGACAGCAATGTTAAGCCGCCCCCTGTAAACTCGGGCACAAATGAAACCCAATCTCCACCAATAGCATCACAAGGCCCTAAACTACCTAACACTGCAACCAACCTTTACCTGCTATTAACGATAGGTTTTATATTAACTACAACGGGATTGACACTAATATATGCAAATAGACGTTTATCAAAGAAAAAAGAAACTTAACCTGAATGAAGAGGTGACCTCATGTACAAAAAGATATGTGGACGATGCACAAGACCATCCTATAGTAGCACTGAAACGGGTGAATGGGTTTGTCCGACCTGTAAATTTGACTTATCCAATCAGCCATTCTATTATCCTAGTAATTACCTGAAAATTAATAGAAATGTCCTACCTCTTAGAAGGAAGTTAGAGACATATAAAAATAGCATGAATTCGTAGTTTTTCGACAAACCTCATCATATGCTTACACGATTTATTAATCGGAAGAGAGTAATATTTTTGTAAATGTCAGATTATAGATGAATATGTAGGAAAAAAGTGTAAATTAAATTAATGGAATAGACAAAAAACAACACAACGTCTGAATGTTTATTAGTATAATCGAAATAGTTCTAAGGGAAGAGTCAGATAAAGGCAAACTTATTGAAAAATGAGGACGCAAAGTCACAGATCTAAGGTTGGAAAGTAGGCATATCTTCATAAATATCTTGAATATAATGAACAGAAAATATTGATGAAGAAGGTGTGGTTAATTGAAAACTATGATGGCTGGATTGCCTGGAATACATATATGTATTTTGGGAGGGTATTTATATTGACAAATCGTGAACTTGATCTTGAATGGATGGAACTAATTAAACTAGCTTTAGACGCCGGAATTTCTAAAACAGAAATTAGAGAATTCCTTCAAAACCAGTCTCAGGAAGTGAAAGCCGAGTACAAAGTGATTTAATATAAATAAAGTCTTGCGAATCCCTCGCAAGACTTTATTTATTGCCTAATTTCCACTTATTAAATTCAATGAATTCCCTGAACTGCTCCTTGGTAATTCCAGAACTCATGGCTTCTTCTGCAATCTTAAGCCACTCATGATCGATATTGTGATCTTCTGGTTGATCATGTAAGAGAGCATCCATCGGAATCCCTAAAGCAGCTGAAACTTTTTCAAGAAATTGAATGGAAGGGTTTTGTTGAAGGTTACGCTCTATTGAACTCAAATATGACTTTGCAACACCGGCTTTTTCAGCAAGTTCTGTCATGGACATACGTTTTTCTTGTCTGTATTTCTTTACTCTTTCTCCAATCACAGGAAACACCTACCTAAGAACTTCATATAAGAAGTCAATATTAAATTCAATTATATCATAATGAATCATACCGATATTACCTAATTCACACAATTAAACGCTAGGTTTTGAAGTGGCTGGAATCCTTGGCTTAGATACCATTTTCTCGCGGAACTCACGGATTAATTCTTCCCCTGAATATCCTTTTTGGACTAGGTCATCAAGGAGTAATTCTGCATATTCATTCCTCTGTTTTTTCAATTTCCCCTCAAACATAATACTGATATGCTTATCCATCTCTTTAATACAACGGATAGAAGTCATGAAAGCAGCAGGATCATTGGCTTTATGGGAAATCACGACCTGAATTTCCAAATCTTCCTTACGTTGCTGAGCCTTTTGAAAGAACTCAATATATTCATTCGACAAGTACGTTTCGACAAGCCACGTACTCTGCCCATCTTCTTTATTAATAATCAGACCGTCCACTAGCTCAAAGTCACGCAGTTCATCGTTCTCCACTACTTGCAGTGAAATAACTTTAAAGGTTTTCATGAACGAACATCTCCCATTTAAAGGTTTTATAAAATTATATCATAGTAGGAATTGTTTCCCTAACAAATTCCTTGATGAAAAAAAGGACGAAAGCTTCAATTTTGTGAGTTTGACCCTGATTTTGATTGAAAATCGGGAAATCTCCCTAGGGGAATTTCCGAAATTCAAGCCATTTTTGCCTCGAATTTCGGAAATTCACGATTTTACAAGATGAGACAGAAGATTGTAAGATGAAAACAGTTTAAGAGAAAGGAGGAAAGAATTCAATTGATCAACCAAGTGACCCTCGTTGGAAGGCTGACCAAAGATCCTGAAGCAAGAAAAACAATGGAAGGAAAATCGATACTTAACGCTACGATAGCTGTAAATCGTAACTACAAGAATCAAAAAGGCCAAATAGATACAGACTTTGTACTCTGTACCATTTGGAACCGGGCTGCAGACAATATGGAGAAATATTGCCGAAAGGGATCTGTCATTGGAGTGACCGGTCGAATCCAAACCCGTTATTTTGATAACGATCAAGGAAAACGCACGTATGTAACCGAAGTCGTCGCTGAAAATGTCCGATTTATGGACAGCAGGCGGGAAACCGCAGAAGCCCCCGAGCCAAGCAAGAAAGAGCCAATCGAACTACCGTATTAATATTTTTAAAAGGGAGATGGAGTTGTGGCCACACTGCAAGATCTTGAAAGAAGAATTGACAGAATGGAAAAGTTAACAGAAGACCTCATCAAAAAGGTAGCAAGAGCGAAAGTCGAAAATTTCTATTTATCTCAACGGGTGACAGCCCTTGAGCAAGGGTACGAATACCCGAATACAGTTTTGAAAACCTCGTCATAAGTAAAACAACCTCACCCAGAATTCTTTCCATACGAACAATCCACCCAACCTTATAAGCAGCTGTCTCAAAATCCAATGGTCATCGCAACATGCCTCAAACATACCTCATTAGATATAAATATGTGTAGCAGTGAGTAAAGTAAGCTCGTTCCCCATATTGTCTTCATATAGAGTCGGTTTCCTTTTTGGAGGCCGGCGTTTTTTTGATTGGTAAGAGAGCGATTGAATTAGATCATCGCCGAGGTGAACGATAATGATTCCAGTTGTTCACATTTTGGCACAAGTTTTGTGGAAAGTGGCTCAACAAACGCTAAAAGTGGCACGACAAAGTCCAGAAGTGGCACAAGTTTGCTCGAAAGTGGCACGACAAAAGGATGTGCAGACAAAAAACGTAATGTTATTACAAATATATTTGTAAGTTTCAAATCTAACCCTAATTAGTCAAAACCCTTTTAAAATAACCCCAATGGCCACTATTTAAATGCCAGCTTAGCCAATTTCACGCCACACCTATACAAAAAACCTCTTCCCCGCAAAAAAGGAAAGAGGTCACATACAACTACTCCAACACCAACAACGATTCCAAATCCTGATCAGACAATTCCGTAACCCATTGATCACTGCGGATAATCTCATCATTCAATGCCTGCTTTTTCGTCAGCATGGCATCTATTTTTTCTTCAAGGGTACCTGAAGAGACCAGCTTATGGACATGAACGAATCGTTGTTGTCCGATCCGATAAGCACGGTCGGTTGCCTGGTTTTCTACCGCCGGGTTCCACCAGCGATCGTAGTGGACAACGTGGTTGGCTGCGGTTAGGTTCAATCCGGTTCCGCCGGCTTTCAGTGATAATAGGAAGACTGGAAACTCACCATTCTGGAATTTCTCCACGATTTCATCGCGTTTTCCTTTTGTCATGCTGCCGTTTAAGAATGGGACATCAACGTTAAATTCTTCTTTCATCACTTCCTGGATCATTTCGCCCATTGAAATATATTGAGTGAAGATCAGGCAGGCTTCGCCTGACTCCAGAGCGGTTTCCACAATGTCCTTCAGCTTCTGCATTTTTTCAGAGCGGGAGAGAATCGATTTTGGATCCGGTTCCTTTAAGTAGAGAGCAGGATGGTTGCAGAGCTGCTTCAACTGGTTGAGCATTTGGAGAATTAATCCTTTGCGCTCAAATCCACTCAATGTTTCAATTTTAGCGAGAGTGTCTTTTACCAGCTGCTCATACAATGCTGCCTGCTCAGTGGTCAGGTGACAATATTCTTTCTGTTCCAGTTTTTCAGGCAGATTCAATTCCACTTCGGGATCTTTCTTCGTACGACGCAATAAGAAAGGCTTGATTTTTGCCTGAAGCTCTTTGACTTTTTCTTCAGATTCATCTTTTTCAATCGGAGCAATATAGTTTTTCTGATACTGCGTAAAACCACCGAGGTACCCGTGGTTAAGGAAATCAAAGATTGACCAAAGCTCGGATAATCGATTTTCCATCGGGGTCCCGGTAAGCGCAATATGATGTTTCCCGCTCAGCTTACGGATTGCCCGGGATTGCTTCGTATTGGCATTCTTGATGTTTTGCGCTTCATCAAGGGAAATCGAGGTCCAGACGACTTCCGATAACTCGTCAAAATCAATATGTGACAACCCGTAAGAGGTAAGAACCACATCTACGCCTTTGATTTCCGCTGCAAATTGTTCGCTTTTCGCCCGGGTCGGTCCATAATGAAGGTGAACCTTGAGGTCCGGAGCAAATTTCTCCAACTCCCGCTGCCAGTTTCCGAGAACGGAGGTAGGGGCAACGATCAGGGAAGGTGTTTCCGGTTTCTCTGTTTCTTTTATATGCTGCAAGTACGTAATCAGCTGTACCGTTTTTCCAAGCCCCATATCATCTGCTAGACAAGCGCCAAAGCCAAATTCACGCAAAAAGAGCATCCAGCTCATACCCAGCTGCTGATAAGGACGAAGCTCGCCAATAAACGCTTCAGGTGTTTCCGTTAAAGGAATCGATGACACATTTGTCAACTGATGAATCATCTTTTTCATAGATCGATTGAGTTCCAGTTGGATCTTGGCATATTTATAAGGATCATGCTCGTCGTCATCCGGCTCCAGATCTGATTCATCAGAATCGCGGGGAACAAGCTCCTGCTCCAGCATATCCTGGATTGAAATCCCTTCCTGCTTTGCTTTCGTCATCATTTGCTGTATCCGGCGAATCATGGCAGGATCAAGCTTCATCCATTGACCGCGGATCTTCACTAAGCGTCGCTGATTATCGACGAGTTGATTAAAGTCATCCTCTGAGAGATTGACTCCGTTCATCGATAATCGCCAGTCGAAATCAAGCATGGCATTCAACCCTACGAAAGAAGGACGATAGCTTGTGTCCGTATTTTTCAGTTTGGCTTTTACCAACACCTGAGCATCCTTCATCGCTTCCCACCAGGATGGCAGAAGGATTTCAATGTCTAAATCGATGAGCTTCTCACTTAATACGGATAGGAAATCCCAGGCATCGTGCTCACCAAGAGCCGTACGGAGGGAACCATCCACGTCACGGAGGATTGGCATCATCTTCATCCAGCGTTCCTGTTCTTCAGATACATCAGGCAGATACTTTTTCCAGGAAGGAGGGACTGTGTCTTCAGCCAGTGAAATGACGCGATTCTGTTTCTTGCGGTCTCTTAAAATCGTTTCCAGCTCCCAGGACTCATCCTCATCAAGAGGCTCAGAGATCCTCAGACCAATCGAAAACGGAAGTTCCTCATCCTCGCCAGCAATCCATTCACTCCAACGCTTCTCATCAAAGTACGCATCCAGCTCTTCAGACGTAAGCGTACTTTCCTTCAGCTTCTGAATCCTCTTCAACGCACTCGATCCACCCGAAGCCATCGCCTCATTCAACGCACCCTGAAACCAATTCTCGGTTAACGTTTTGAGGGACGGACCTCCATCAGGAAGCTCTTCCTCCCAAAACTCATTATTAAAGTTGGACCATACTTCATCAGGGATATGGAACTGCAATCCTTTTTCCTGCCATTCCTGGAAGCGGGGCAGCCAGCGACCGGCTTCCACTGCTTCGTAGATCACAGGGGCGATCGCAATGCATGCCTGCCCGGTCTCATCCCAGTCCCATTGGATCATGCTGCTGAAATGCTCACCTGCTAGTAATGTGAGAAGCTGCCACTGAGTCACTGTAATCCCGTTGGTGGATTCCTCAGGGAGTGTCCCGTAGTAACTCTCTTCATGCCAAAGAAACAGCTGACCCTTCCATTCCTTTGGAGGCAGAAGTTCACCTTCGTCGTTTTCCGCAGTGATGAAGAAACGGTCTTCATATTCAGTTGTGTTGACGTTGATTTTTACGGAAGACAGTTTAAGCATCGATTAACTTACCCTTTCTGCACTCTTCTTGGAACGCACGTAATCGCTTGTATTTATCTAAAATATAGCTGAGATACACATCCCATTTATCTGTTTTCTTCGTTTTTTTATAAATCGTCCGAATTTTTTTCATATAGCGAACCGCCAGCTTGTAGCTGTCGCGATTCTTCTGATCGATCGCTTCCATGACCCCGGCGTAATAGATCGGAAGGGCAAGCTCAGGCGCTTCTTTCGTCACATCGCGGAGGCCCATGCCTTCCATCTCCTGAATGCTGTAGCTCATATATTTTTGCAGCTCGACCCATTCACGATAGGCCTTCGCGCTAATGAGATACTCATTATACGAGAAGAAGCTGTATGGAAGCATGGATAGAAGAAGTTCATTCACAAGGGAGCTATCCTTTTCCATCAGCCAATCCATCGGCAGAATCCGCACAAACCAGCGCACAAATCGGGTCGCTTCATAATAATCGAGGGTTTCGATATGATCTGGCATCCTGGTTAGAATATTGCGGACTAGAAAGAAGCCGACTTCGTAACGCTTCCCGACGAAAAATTTGCGCAGCCAGAATTCACTGAACGCAACCAGCTCAGTACCTAGTTCATCCACCACTTCACTCGCCTTGTTCAGATCTTCCAGGAGTAAATATTGATGGAGGATGGCGACGTTGTAAAAAGTGTTGTCTTGCTCGCTGTTTTCTTCTAAACGTTCAACCTCTTCACGGCGCCACGACTTCTGTTTGAACAAGTAATACCATAGGAAACGGTATACTTCGGCTTTCATCATCGTACTATTTTCTGTGGAATCACTCATCTCGATCGTCTGCTTTTTCATAAAGGCAATGTACGGATCGAAGCTGAACGGCATGGCATGAATCGACAGTTTTTCAACTGCGTCTTCCATTTCCCCTAAAAGAAAATCATACATGCTGTACTGCTCGCGACTCAGCTCTACATTCCTCTTTTGTAAATAAAGATCGATGTGAATCGACAAATAAAAGGTAGCAAAGAGCTGATAAAGAGGCTTCCATTCCCGTTCGAATGGAGCTTCCTTCATGAAGCGTTTCGTTATATTTTGAACGAGGACATCCATCAAATAGGGCTGTCTTTCAAGTAACTCCAAGTCTTCCTGCTTCAGAAGTGAGTCAAAGAACTGCCACCATTCCTCAGGCGTGTTTCCCCGCGTTTTCCGTTCGTTCAATAGATCACTGGCTTTACGGAGAGCTCCCGTGCTGCTGTGTTTATTCAATAAATCATCCAAAGACTGTGTTTCCTGAATTGAAGGCTGAGACTGTCTCCGCCAATTCTGAATCCACTCACTCACCCGTCCAACTTTGTTATATAGCATAAAAAAGGTCGCCATTTGATGCCGGCACCATTTATCCCGAGGACACGAGCACTTGCTTAAAAGGGGAAACGAAAAATTCAGCTCGAGTGTGACAGGCGTCACATCCTGCACCTCGGCCGTCACTTCTTCATCACGGACCTTTACGTTCGAAACCAGATTCTGACGGAACAAAAGAAGGCCCTTGGACACGACATTCTTGCTCTCATCCTGATTCGGGTCCAGCTCACCCTGTATCGACTGACTCATGGGAAGTAACCTATCCTTCAACTCCTGAATACGAATCGACATCAACCAACCTCTCCAATCTATAAAATCGCATTCTTTTATTATAACGCAAAAGGAGGGGGAAAAGGAACATGTGGCAGGGGAAGTGGTGGAAGTGGGTGAGATGAGGGTAGAGGAGTTTGTCGAATTGTGTAGTGAGCGAGGGTGGATTGACTGGATTAGGCAGAGTGGGATTGGACGCATAGGACTTGGGGGGGCGAGTCGATAATAAAAGTGGCAAAGTCGATAATAAAAATTTGAAACTGAGTAAAAAACCTACAAAAAGTTGCCTGGCACCAGAGGATGGAGGTGGATTTGAAAATAAATAGGGCTAATTTGAAAATAAATCCCGAAATTTGAAAATAAAACTCCCGGATTTGAAAATAAACAGTCCAGAATCAACTCAAAACCTACCCAATCCTCTCCTTACTCCTCCACATGCACATAAAAAGTCTCGCCATCATACACATTCACGCTCTTCAACCTCACCATTTCACCATTTTTCCAATAATAATCCTTATTTTCAGGAAAACGCAGCTCTTCGTCTCCACGCTTCACCACCATCTCGGGATTTTTCGAGATCCGTCCCTCAACCTTCACTTTAAATCCCTTTTCACGATAAAATTCTTCACCATCCACATACCAGGAGGCAAATTCGCTGGAAGTTAATGAAAATCCCAGATACTTAGAAATCACTCCGGGTATATCCGTATTTTCAATAAGACCCACAGGCTTCCCAGGGCCATACGCATATAAGAAGACATCCTCACCAGTATGTCCATGTGTCGTAAAACCAAGATTGGCTCGCTTCGCCAACAGCTTCACCATTGCATCCTCTAAATCCTCTATTTTTTTAGAGGCATCTTCCATCGCACAGAAATCTTTTTTACTCAATTTCCCCAACCCATAGTTTGAAAGGACCTCTTTTAAATTTGATCGATCCTCCTTAAGTTGGGAAACAGCGCCTTTAACAGTAAGCTCAGCTTTCTTCAATGGCTCCACAAACTTCTCGACAGGCTGACTTTTATAATCCCCGTTTGTCCCCTGATTCCCTAGGGTGAGGCCGCTATTCCCATGGTCGGTTACGGCGATCACCATCGTATTCCGGTCCTCGCGAGCGAATGCTAAAGCTTCTCCAACGGCATCGTCAAAGCTCAATACCTCGCTGATCATCCCAACAGGATCGTTTTTATGCGCGGCCCAATCTACCTTGCTGCCTTCGACCATTAAGAAGAAACCCTTCTCACCTTGAGAAAGTCTGTCGATTGCCGCTCCCGTCATCTCCGCAAGGGAGGGCTCATCAGGTTTCAACGTCTTTCGATCCAATTCATAGGCGATATCTTCTTCAGCAAACGCTCCCCACAGCTTGGACGATCCTGCTCTGTTTAGAAGTCCGTCCCTCTTCAGAACTAAATCGTATCCGGCTGAGCCGATGATTTTAACTAAGTTCTCTCCGTCTTCACGACTGACTTCTTTCGTTTTAAGCATGCCGTCATCATTCTTAACGTGGTCTTTTGATTTCGGTTTCAGCCAGGCGGCACCTCCACCTAAGATAACGTCGAGACCCTGGTATACCTGTTGTTCGCCGATATCTCCGAATTCATCACGGTTCAAGACATGCGAAGTGAATGCAGCCGGAGTGGCGTGCTGGACAGGGGAGGTGGAGACGATACCGGTCTTGTAGCCTGACAACTTGGCCCCTTCAAGGACGGTCAAAACGGGACGTCCATCCGGGTTCATTCCTATATAATCAGCTTTCGTCTTCATACCGGTGGCCATGGCCGACCCGGCTGCAGCGGAATCGGTGATCGCTGACTGAGCTGAGTAGGTCCGAGCGCCGCCTACCAGAATCTTATCCAGTTGAAGGTCCGTCCCTCGGTACCAACGTGACAACGTGACGATGTCTGAGTTAGTGCCGTCCATGATCAGGAGGATGACGTTTTTCTTGGGTGGGTTTGGGGCGGCGAATAGGCAGGAGGAGGGGAAGGAGAAGGCTAAGAGGGAAAGGAGGATGGTAAGTATGATGAGGCGTTTTAGTGTTTTCATGGTGGGTGAGCGCTCCTTTGCGTCAGTGATTAACCAATAGTATTTGTTGGTTGGGAAAGAGTATGTATAGAAAAATAAATCGTCTTTTCATTAGTTTGCAAGAACATGAAATCATGAAAAAAAGCCGCATCCAAAACGAACAAGGTTTCAGATGCGACTCACATTATTTACGTTCCAATATTCCAACCAGCAGATTTTCTAAAACGGTCGGACGATCTACTTTCTTCAAATCCCGCAACCTGATCCTATTCCAATCAATCCCCGTTACGAAAGGAGTACCATTCTCTAACGCAGGAAGGTTCCCGGGATAGACAATGTAGTATTCCCCGGCCTTCACGCCTGACTTGATTTGTTGCTGCCCATTTACTTGGAGCCCTGTTTCAACTTTTCGCTTTTCAACGGTTCCTTTTTCAGTGAGAATCCAGATGAATTTAGAAGAGTTTTCTTTTTCAATAGCAGTAACAGGCACGACAAATGCATCTTTTACTTCCTCCGTAATGATTGATAAGAAAACATGATGACCGGGAAGAAGCTTATTTTTAGTATCCTGAAGCTTCACTTCCACAGGATACACGCTGTCCATTTGCAAGTGTGGATCGTTTTTTGGAAGGGTGGCAACTTTGGTCACGATTCCTTTTTGAGTCTTTTTCTCGCTATCCGATTGGACCTTCGCGTTCATATTTTCCTCTACCGTCATAATTTCTTTTTCAGTAAGATCCGTCGTTACAATCGTCGCCTGGGAGGCAATCGTAATCAAAGGATTCTCAATGGCATGGGAGAGGTCCTTGATAGTTCCGTCCACACTGCTTTGCACCGTTAACGTTGTTTCATATGATTCGATATCAGAAATTTGGCGCTCAAGATTATCGATTTGATTTTCTAAGCGGTCAATCTCTAATTCTTTAGCGGCAATTTCTTTTTTTATATCGTACTCCGACTGAAGTGCACTGGCGTCAATTGGAATTTCTTTGTCGTCCGTTGAAGTGGAAGGAAGAGACGATTCCAGACTTCCCAAGTCATCGATGTTGTCTTCAATACTGTCAATCTCATCTTCCAATTGTTCTACCTCTGATTCCAGAACACTTTTTTGCTGAGTTTGATCGGTTACCTCGTATTCATAAAGTGGCGTTCCGGATTTTACCTGGTCACCTTCTTTAACGAGAAATTTCTTGAAGGAGCCAAATTCGTCGTTGAAATAGATGTAGCTTTCTTCTTCAGCTGTAATGACACCCGTTTTCGGAAGCTCTTTAACTAAATCGTCTTTTCCGCTGATTTCCCAATTGGCTACTCGAACTTCGCGGTCGACCTTGCTGTTCGCTTTTTCAATAAGATATGTATTTGCACCAACAAACAAAAGAGAGAGTGTTAAAGTGCTATAAAAAATGGTTCTTCTTTTCATCATGTTCACAGCCTTTAGAAAGTTAAATTAAGGTTGATATGTTTAAGAAAGCCAATAATGCGTTAAGAGACCAAAAGAATAGATTGGTTAAAAGAATCACTAACCAGATGATCCAATTTTTTTGATTGGTTAACTGTTTGATGCCTTTGTATTGAATATAGAAAACCCAAACTTTAAAAAGGGAGAAGCTTCCCATTAAATAGATTACATACGTTTTTGATGTAATATATTGGGTGATGACTCCTAATGAAAGTGGTGAAGAGTACCAGTCAAGGGATAAGAATAGAGATAATGGAATATAGGTTAGTTTTTCTACTAATAAAATCATTAAGACTATACCTTGAGTGATAACCAGTTTACGGTATTCACCTTCGTCTGAAATGGTCCAAAAAATTAATGAAGAGAAAAAGAGGACTATCGCTGCATAAAGCAGTCCGGCTAGTAATCTACCTAAGAAAAACAGGAATTTCTCTAGTTCATAAGTGGTTGGTGAAAGTTTCGTCATTTCTTTAGAAAGAGGATCCATTCCGATTCCGAAAGATGAAATGAGTCCAAATACGATGATGGATAATAAAAAAAGGAAAAAAACACGTTTTCTATATCCCTTTATCACTTCCATCTCTTTCAGTTGATAAAAGAAGGTTGATGGATGAGTAATACCCCTGAATAGTCTGACTTCTCTATGCATAAAATGTTGGCCTCCAACTTGTATAAATTCCATCTCTTATTCTATCGAAAATCATCGAACTTTTCCATAAATTGTAGAACGAATTCTGAAATTAAATAAAAAAAGCGTCGAATGGACGCTTTTACATTTGGTACGTAAGAACTGTAGTACCTGTTATGAGGATAATCGTAAATAGAAATAATCCTGCATACAATAATTTCTTTCTAATTCTCTTTCTCTTATACATTTCCTCCGGAGTTAAAAACGACGACAATTACAATCCCTCCTGGTTTGGTAGCTGGCTGGCATGGTTAGCCCCTATAGCTTTGCGTCATCACCTTTCGATGATTTTGCCATTATTCAGAACCTTACTTCTATTCTATCGACAAATTACTACAAACCGTAATAGGTAATTATTCCTTATTTAATGGAAATATTTTAAAAATAAGCTACCCATCAATGTATTTTTTTGGTATTATAACTAGTAATTGATGTTTGAACTTTCGTCTAATAGTGTAATAAAGTGATAGAAACTGTTTTATATTGTAGGAGGTTGTCTTTTTTGAAAGGAAACGTTAGCAAGGAACAATACGTTCTCTCTGTTATCCAGAAAGCTTATGACAAAGGTCAGAAAGGCGATATGGATACAGATAAAATGATCGATTGGCTAAAACAAGAATTACAGACTGGATATGCTTCAAATCAAAGTCAAAAAGCGCTGTAGAATCCTTAATGGGTATCTCAGCGCTTTTTGTTTTATATTTTTTTAAAAACTGAAAGACAATAATTCTTTCCGCTTTTGATTCAATGATTGAATAGTATTATCCAGCCCCTCTATTTGAAGGGAGAGAGTTTTGTTCCTGTTTTGAATCATTCTTGCTACCTCATCCGGGTTTGGGCCACCCTGGATATTTCTTATTTTAATAAAATATTCTGGGGAGATGACTTTTTTCCATTCTTCAGCGGTCAATGAAATATTGGCATGTTCTTGAATCATTTTATTGATCTCTTCAACATTCCAGTCATAAAGTTCTTTTCGTTCCTGAATCGTTTTTCTGGATACGAAACTGGCTATGGAATGTGCTTTTCGAAATGGAATTTGGTAATCCCGTGACAGGGTATCAGCGAGCTCGGTAATGGTAATGCTGGATTTCTTAGACATTTCTTTGGCATGATCCTTGTTTACTTTTAAAGTGGCAATGACGGCATACATAAGCTTTAAGACACGGTTCGCGTTGGTGAATGCACGATAGAGGTGTGGTTGCAGGTCATCCTCTGTATCGACGATGTCACCGAACGGGGTGTTATGCACCATGCTCATTGCGGCAAGAGCATCTCCATAAGCGCTGCTTGCGATGGAGCGGGAATGTTCGATGGACACCGGGTTTCTCTTTTGAGGCATGATACTGCTGACTTGCACATATGGATCTGCCACCAGAAAGGTTCCGAACTCCCTTGTGACATGTTGAAGGAAGTCCTGGATCCACCTTCCAGTATTGACCATACAAGTCATAAGGGCAGTAGCGGTTTCTAATAAATAATCAGCCCCTCCAATCGAATCATAGGAGTTTTCAATGATTTGATCAAATCCCAACAATTCACGTGTGCGTTCCCGGCTGATTGGAAATCCGGTAGTCGTGAGGGCGGCAGCCCCCAATGGAGACTGGTTCACGGTTGTATAGGCCGCTTGCAGGCGTTTAATATCCCTTTGTAACACATCGTAAATGGCTAAGAAATAATGCCCCAGTGTGGTAGGCTGTGCCGGCTGGGTATGTGTGTACCCTGTCATATACGTTTCGGTGTGCTGTTCTGCTTGAGCGAGTAGCACTTCACTTAATTGATTGGAGGTTCTTAATAGGTGCAGGAGGTGCTCCCTTAACACAAGGCGATACATGGCAACACCCATATCATTCCGGCTTCTTCCGATATGGATTTTACCTGCCAGTTCGTCTCCGATTTCCTCGCCGATTTTGGCTTCCATCATAAAGAACAGGTCTTCAAATTGGGGCTGATAGCAGACTCCTGCTACCTCTGTTTCTGCGACACGATTAATTCCCTCCAGCATCTTTTTCGCTTCGTCATGTGAAATGATGTTCTGCTCGGAAAGCATGATGACATGTGCTCTATGAATATCAAACATGACATGAAACAGATAATCCCGCTGGTCGTTAAATACAGGCATCAACAGCTCTTCCACATACGTTTTACCTGGAAAAGAGCTGCCTTCATTTTTAATGAAATCTTCTAAATTGATCATTCTTTCAACTCCGATTCTAAGATAATGATTTTTCAGCTTTCACACCGAAAAACTTATTTGAAATGAACAGAATGATAGCGATGATGGCGATTTGAATCATTCCGTAAGCAGCAGCCTGCCCCATATTAAACATGCGAAGCTGGTTCATGATTTCAATGGAAATAGGGCGGTTGGATAGGGTATACAACAATACTGAGGTCGGAAACTCTCCTACGGACTCTACGAATGCCAGGAGTGTCCCGGCAAGAACACCAGGCATGATAATAGGCAAAATCACTTTTCTAAAGGTATAAAACCATTTAGCCCCTAAGCTCCGGGCAGCTTCTTCGATCGAGTCATCGAGCTGCTCCAGTACGGCATTGGTTGAACGGACGACCAATGGGATATGCCTGATAAAATAGGCTAACGGCAGAATCCAGAACGTACCGACAAGAATGTTTCCGAAAGAAAAAATAGTCGGCTCGTTAAAGGCAAAAATCAAGTTCATCCCGATAACGGTGGCTGGAAGTGCCCATGGAATCATCACTAATATATCAACAAAGCTTTTTCCGACAAATTTGCGTTTCACTAATAAGTAAGAGGTCAATACTCCGAAAACCAGGTTCCCTGCTGTTGCAATAAACGAAAGGATCAAACTATTTTTGAGCGGTTTAAATATATTCGGGTCCTCAAAGAGTAACCGGTAATTTTCGAAATTAAAAACGCTTGGATACGTCTGCCATGTCCATGTACCATCCGGAACAAGAGAGAGAAGCAGGATGGTGAAGTGAGGCAGGAGAAGGATAACCACTCCGACAACACCTGCAGCGACCAATGTCCACTTCATAAATGGATTTTTCACTTCACTGCGGTGAGCGCCGATCCCCTTCGAAGCCATACGATAATCTTTCCGGTTCTGATACCATCTCATGAAAAGTAAGAAACTGATGGACACAATCGAGAGAATGACAGATTGTGTAGCGGCTACTTCCATATCACCGTTAATCTTGGAAAAATAAATTTGTAAACTTAAAACGCGGAATCCGCCTGCTAATAGAAAAGGCGCACTGAAGGAGGCCATTGAAATCATAAATACGAGTAATGAGGCCGCAACAATCGCTGGAGTCAATAATGGAAAGGTCACCTTCCAAAAGACTTTAAATCGATTGGCTCCCAAGTTAAAGGCCGCTTCCTCCAAGGATGGATCAATTTTATTGATGGCTGAAGAGACAGTCATATAGAAATACACATACATGGTATATGCGTGTACAATCAAGATTCCTGAAACACCGCCGATTTTAAAGGGAACGTCCTTCAATCCGAACAAATCTTTGATGGCGTTCGGTATTAATCCCGTCTCACCGTATAAAAACATAAAGGCCATAACTCCAACCAAAGAAGGGAGAACGATGGGCATAATGGCGGCAGTTGAAAAGAAATTACGACCCGGGAAATCATAGCGATTAAAAATAAACGCAAGTGGAATTCCGATCATGGCAGCGACTAGGACACTTAAAACAGAAATATAAACAGAGTTCCATAAAGCTTCTAAATTTGTTTTCGATTCTTGAGTGAAAAAGTCTGCATAGTTTTCAAACCCTATGCTGCCGTTTTTATTCAAACTTTCCAGAAACGTCCGCAATGAAGGATACAGCACATAAGCAATTAACACCAGGAGTACAGGCAGCAGCAGCCATAAAGTCAAGCGGGTGTCCCGATTTTTGATCATGGGGCATCACCGCTGATCACTGGTATGAGGCGCATATGCTCTTTAGGTAATTCAACCCGGATTTCATCGCCTGGTTGAAGCTTATTAGAAAGAAGAGTATTCAATGTATGAACCTGTAAGAGCTGATGGTCTACTTCAATCTGGACGTTAATGACGGACCCGAAGAAGTGAACTTCCTTTACGGTTGCTCTGAACACATTTTCCCCATCCATACTTTGATCCACAAGCTTAATAGCTTCGGGACGAATCGAGAGGGCGATGTCTCCTTGCGCATTCATTTCTCCAATGACAGGATGGTTATGTACAGCTATCTCTTTGGTGATCGTGCCGCTTTTTGCAGAGACATAAGCACTATCTTCCTCGACACGATTAAGAGAAACAGGCAATAGATTAATCTCTCCGATGAAACTTGCGACAAAGTCATTGGCAGGTTCATTATAGATTTCAGTCGGTGTCCCTACTTGATGGCAGACACCAAAGTTGAAAACGGCAATCCGGTCACTCATGGAGAGGGCTTCTGCCTGATCATGGGTCACGTAAATAGTGGTGATGTTATATTCTTTCTGTAATCGCAGGATCTCACTTCTCATTTCGTCACGAAGTTTCGCATCCAGATTACTGAGTGGTTCATCTAACAGAAGGATTTCCGGTTCAATCACCAATGCACGGGCTAACGCGACACGCTGCTGTTGACCTCCGCTTAATTGACTCACTTGACGATCGGAATATTGTTCCAGTCTGACTTTATTCAAAACATCTTTAACCCGGGCCTTTACTTCTTTAACGGCCAGCTTTCTGACTCTTAATCCGAAAGCAACATTTTCAAATACCGTCATGTGAGGAAAAAGGGCATAGTTTTGGAAAACCATGCCCGTATTTCTTTTTTCAGGAGGTACACGCGTCATGTCCTTTTCACCAAAACGGACGACACCTTTAGTAGGAAAGTAGAATCCGGCAATCATCCTGAGGGTAGTGGTCTTCCCACAACCGCTAGGACCAAGGAAGGTAAAGAATTCCCCATCCCTGATATCCAAGTTTAATTGATCAACTGCTACAACCTTTCCAAAGGCTTTTTGGACATTATCTATTTTTATCGACGCCATACCGGTTACACTTCCTATTCTTTGATTTCTTTCTCTCCGTTTTTGATGTTTTCATCCCAATGCTTCATCCACTCATCGCTTTTTTCCTGGAATACTTTCCAGTCGATGTCCATACTCTTGATTTCAGTTTCTGTAATCCACTCAGGTAGTCCCTCGACATCGTTTCTCGTTGGAATGCGATAGAATTCTTCTGCCAGGATCTTAGCGGCTTCCGGTGTATTAACAAACTCGTAAAATGCTTCTGCAGCCTTTGGATGGCGTGCACCTTCAACAAGTGCGATCCCCTCCGTTAAAACGGGTGTCCCGCTTTCAGGGATGATAAATTCGAATGGATAGTTCTTGTTTTCTTTTAACATGACGACATCCGGCATCGCCCAAACAGAAAGGGCACCTTCGCCTTTAGCGACCTTGTTGTACATCATTTCCGGATTAGCTGAATATTCCTTTGTGTTCGCGTCTAATTTCTCAAGCCACTCATATCCTTTTGTCGGATCATTTGAATCTTTGTAATCACGATAAATCATCGCCGAGAAAATCGTTCTCATGGTTCCGGAAGCAAGAGGATAACGAATGATGATTTCGTCTTTCCACTTCGGATCCAATAACTCATCCCAGTCTTTAGGTGCTTCTTCTTTAGAGATTTCCTTGCTGTTATACATGATCACTTCCGGAGTCTGGCTCGTACCGGACCAGTTCCATTCTGGATCGTGGAAGCCTTCATCCAAGCTTGACGCATAGGATGGTTCATAAGGTTTCAGTAATCCTTCGTCTTTCGCTTGATCGAAGTTAGTGGAAGGGGCCCCCCACCAAACATCTGCCTGCGGGTTATTCTTTTCGGAGCGGATCCTGTCCAGGATTTCTTGTGATCCCATATCGAGCCATTCAACGTCGACATTGTATTTTGCCTCGAATTGCTGTTCGAATTTAGACAGGATGTCTTTTCCATGAGGAGAGTACACTACAATCTTTTCTTCAAGCTTGTTTTCTTTTTCTCCCGAGCTGCTTGAACTTGACCCTTGTTCTGATCCACCACAAGCTGAAAGCAATAAAGCAGCAGATAGAGAAACCGTTGTCATCACCGCTAATTTCTTGTTCAATTTCATGAAAAATCCCCCTTGTTATCAAAAATTAATAATACCCTCGTGCTCGCGTAAAAACAGTGAAACGGCACCTAAAACGCCAACATTTCCCCCTAATTGTGAAATCTTCAATTCTACTGAACTGGGAAGATACTGATCAACCATTTTTCGTAATCTTGGAAGAATAAAATCGGATGATTTTAAAACACCACCTCCTAAAATGATGACCTCTGGGTTTAGTAAGCTTGCTGCGTTGATGATCCCGTAGCCCAGATGGTCAATCGCCTCATTGACGACCGAAAGGGCTGTCGGGTCTCCAGACTTTGCCAGATTAAAAGCTGTTTCCCCGGATAACTCTGAGGTTTTGGCTTCTTCATAAGCCGGATGATCAGGATTCTCTAATACCAGGGTAGTAAGTTTATGTCCAATGGACTTGCCGCCGGCTACACTTTCCAGATAGCCATACCGGTGAAACATCGGTTTAAAGTCATTCTGGAGGTCGTCTTTATCTGTCACCATATAACCGATCTCCCCCGCGGCGTTGGAGTGTCCCCTGTAAAGCTGGTTATTGATGATAATGCCGCTTCCGATACCAGTCCCCACGGCCATGAATAGAACGTGGCGATTGTTTTTTGCGCTTCCAATCCACTGCTCCCCGAGTGCAGCAACATTCACATCGTTGTCCACGTGGATGGGGAAGGGGAAGTGTTTTTCAGCTTCTGAAAGAATCGGGTATCGAATCCAATTGAGGCTGGGGGCCTCAATTACTACCCCGTTTTGTGTGATTCCCGGCACGCCCATGCCCATTCCTAACACGTCGTTGGTTTGGATTTGAAGATGATCAAGCATGCGGAAGACATCTTTTGCAATTTGCTCCAAAAGGCCTGTCTGTAAATAGTGTGATGTAGAAAAACTCTTTGAATGAATGATATTTCCACTTAAATCAGAAACAATCGTTTTCACCTTTGTACCGCCAACATCTGTTCCGATCACATAGGCGGCTTTTTCATTGAAGAATAGCTGAATCGGCTTCCTTCCTCCTTGGGAAGAGGAGGGACCGATTCCTTTTTCATAGATCCATTTTTCTTTTATCAATTCATCTACAATTAAAGAGATGGTCGGCTTACTCAAGTTCATTTGTGCAGCAATTTCCGCCCTGGAAATAGGGGAGTTTTCTTGAATGCACTGAAGTACTCTTTTTTTATTCAACGATTTCATCTGCATAGGTGCCCCTCTTAAACTCATTGCATCACGGCCTTCTTTATTTTGGTTAGTAAAGTTTACTAATTAACAAGGAATATACCTTATTATGGAATAAGTTACAATAGTTATTTTAATTTTATGATGATTTAAAATATTAATATGACAACAGTTTGAATTTTCTGTAAAATAATTATTTACATTATTATCCTTGTGTGATACTAATTAGGAGAGGTTTCTGGGTCTAGTTAGTTAGGTAATTTAACTAACATACTAAAGACCTATGATGAAAGGAGTGGAAGATGGTATTTAAACGTTTGACCAAATTCCTGAAAATGAGAGGGGTTACATGATGAAGTTTATGAGTTATTTGCTTTCGCTATTGTTGGTTCTTTCTTTATTACCTCTTAGTGGTGTCGTTCATTCAGAAGAGCATGATGTTGAATTATGGAATGCCGTCAAACCTTTGGATACGACAGTTACGTTTTTAAACACGGGTGCTCATCCCGATGACGAACGAAGCGATTTCCTGGCATACTTATCCAGAGGTCTTGGAGTGAAAACCTCAAGCCTAATTGCGAATAGAGGAGAGGGTGGACAAAATGAAATAGGGCAGGAGCTCGGGAATGGCCTTGGAATCATTCGCTCCAGGGAAATGATCGAAGCCGCCAAGATTACGGGTGTAAAAGCCTACCACCTCAGTGAAACCACCTCAGATCCGATTTACGACTTTGGATTTTCTAAAACCCCTGATGAAACGTTGGAAAAATGGGGGGAAGAACTTACTTACGAGAGACTCATTCGCTTCATCCGGACCTACCAACCAGATATTTTAATGCCTTCCTTCAGAGACTCCAACTCCCAACACGGACATCATCGCTCCATCACCATACTTAGTCAACGTGCGTTTGAGGACGCTGCAAATCCAGACGTATTTCCAGAACAACTAGAAGAAGGCTTGTCGGTTTGGCAGGTGAAAAAGTTTTATTTACCTGCTGAATCAAAAGATACAGCCACTACATCCATAGAAATCGGGGATTACGACCCTATTTATGAGATGTCTTATCCGCAAATCGGGGAAGAATCCCGTTATATGCATAAGAGCCAGGGGATGGGGAATGACATCGGTGTGGCTCCAAGACAGACTCACTTGGAATTAGAGGAGAGCTCAGTAGAAACTACAGGCACTGATCAATTGTTTGAGGGAATTCCCTATGATTTTAAAGAGTGGGCAGAAGAAATGCCTAAGGGTGATAACTCACTCAAGGTTCACTACACTAAGTTTCAAAAGAGCTTAGAAGGGATCATTTCAAGCTATCCTGATCGAGGCGAAACGTTCAAGAAAACACAGAAAGCATTGAAAGAAGTAGAAAAACTTGAGAAGAAAACCGAGAAATCAAAGCTTGATGAACCAATGAAGATAGACCTGCTTCATAAAATTTCCTTGAAGAAAGAGCAGCTGAATGCGGTGAGTTTTGTCGCTTCGGAATTAAGTGTCGATGCCTCTGCAGAAACGACCGTTCTGACAAAAGGGCAAGAGGTGCAGGTGAAAGTTCAATTAGCCAACCAGGGAGAAGAGAAGCTGAAAAAAGCGGAAGTCGAACTCGTTACACCGGAAGAGTGGGTTGTTGTCAATGATGGAAGATCGGTTGACCTTAAACCTGGTGAAGAACGTGAAGTGGTATTTGACGTTGAAGTTCCGAGTGATGCTGACTACTATCATGCTTACGAAGAGCCGGCAATTCAGGCTAAAGTAAGCTTTG
The DNA here is from genome assembly GCA_051750565.1 of Bacillota bacterium. Taxonomy (GTDB): domain Bacteria; phylum Bacillota; class Bacilli; order Bacillales; family Bacillaceae_B; genus Rossellomorea. The sequence goes on from JBNJJV010000004.1 coordinate 251,962, forward strand.
AGGCAGCTGGTGCAAAAACGACCCACGTTCAAAATCTCGATGGAACCATCGCAGTCTTACCTGACGTAGGCATAACCCTTAACCCGGAAGATATCGTGGTCAATAGGGCTGAAGTACAAGCTGAAATTCCTGTAGTCGCGAAGGTGAAGAACTATCGCGATGGAGCAACTTCTACACAGGTATCATTAACGGTTCCAGAGGGTTGGGACGTATCCCCTCAAGAGGTGACGGTTCAATTTGATGAGTCACAGGAGGAGAAAGAGGTATCCTTTACACTCAGTCCGCCGGAAGACATCGGTGAAGGGAATTTTGAGGTGGATGCACAAGCCGTCGCGGGTGGTCAAACCTTCACTTCAACGGTCCAGGAAATAAGCTATGACCATATCGGGACATTTTATTACTTGTATGATTCAAAAGTGAATGGAGTAGCGTTTGAATTGCTGACTCCTGAAAATCTGAAAGTAGGTTACATCGAAAGCGGCTTTGATAAAGTAGCAGAATATCTTCGCAATGTCGGGATGGACATCACATCACTTACAGAAGAAGATTTAGCTTCAGGAGATCTTAGTCAATACGATACGATTGTGACAGGGATTCGAGCTTATTTATCCAGAGAAGACCTGGTGGCGAATAATCCACGTCTGAAAGAATACGTAGAAAACGGCGGACATCTGGTTGTTCAGTATCATAAACCGAACGACGGATGGGATAAAGATACTACAGCTCCCTATCCATTAACCATTGGAAACCCGTCGATCCGCTGGAGAGTAACCGATGAAAATGCGGACGTAGAGGTATTGCAGCCTGAATCACCATTATTTAACTACCCTAATACGATTACCGGCACGGATTGGGATAACTGGGTACAAGAAAGAGGCTTATACTACCCAATGGCTTGGGATGACCGATACGAGACATTTGTCCGTATGGCAGACCCGAATGAAGAACCATTCGACGGAGGAATCCTCATGGCCGAATATGGAGAAGGAACCTACCTATACACCAATCTCGTATTCTACCGCCAAATCCAAGGCGGAGTCCCCGGAGGCTACCGAATCTTCACCAACCTACTAAGCTACGGCCAAAACTAAACAACATTTAGAGAGCATGCCATTCAGAGTGGGACGGACCTCTGTTTTTTTCGTACTGTGGTTTATAAGTCTTGTCACATCAGTGTTAATGTAATTTGAAGTGCTTGTAGAGTGCTTGGTAGGGACGGACCTATAGCAAGGGGTATTCTTTGGAAACCCCCATACCATAAGGTTTATCAATCCTTTTGAGGTGATTTGAGGTCCGTCCCTCAAATCACCACTCACTACCACTCCTTCATCGTTTGGTAAAGGTGGGTGACCTGAGTAATGAATTTTTCTTTGCGTTTTTCTGAGAAGTAGGTAAGGGAGGATAGGGTACGTTTGAATTTTGGGAAATCTTGAAGAATCTTTAGGATTTCCCTATTTTCTTCCCCTTCAAATTTTTCTCTTAGAATCATGGGATTTTGACTATTACCAAGCCCTTCACTTTCCACGCCGTAAATGATTCGGTTCATCTCATGGGTAGGGATGTTATAGACTTCTTTAAAGGTAAGGAGCATTGATACGGGATGTCCTTTATGCCATTTTCATAATTTGATAACGTACTCTGAGTAATATTAAAACGAATGGCAGCTTCTTTTTGAGTAAGCTTCAATACGTCTTTCCTATAAAGCTTTAGCTCTATATGTAAGTCCATTCTTTTCAGCGACTATCCCTTTTTCTTCAAAATGAAATACTATTATTGGTTACCAAATATAAATAATTTGGAAAAGGTATACAAAATTACATTAAAACGTATTAGAATGTAAATATAATTGTAATTTTGTCGAATTGGGGGTAAAGGTGGAAGATAGAATGGAAGATCAGAACAAAGGGAGAAAGATTCACGTTACATATATGGGAGGCACGAAACCCAGTTTAACGGAAAAGGTCAAATGGATACCTTTGAGGTCAGAGTCAAACCTGGTATTCAGTACTAAAAATAACGGCAAACAGCGTGTGATCTACTATTCTCAAAACAGCTTTACCAACGAGGGAATGAACAGAAAAGATTACCTACTAATAGATAGAATAGAAGAATAAAGAAGGGGGACTAATATGAGGGACGGACCTCTAACGGTGAAATTGAAGACAAGCAGCCTGATTTAACCTCTTTTGTAAAATTCCAGAGGTCCGTCCCTCAAAAAAAGAGGATTTTGCGGAGTTGTGTCGAATAGGTAATTGTACGAAATTTAGTTGAAATTGAGAGAAGGAGTGATGTTATGGTTCGAACACCTCGGGATTGGTGTCCGGGAGCCACTTATCATGTGACATCGAGAGGGAATCGGAAGCAAGACTTGTTTCATGACATTGAAGACCGAAAGAAGTATTTATCCTACCTGCAGGACACGAAAGACAAGTATCCTTTTACCATCCACGCATACTGTTTAATGTCCAACCACATTCATCTTCTAATCGAAACCCATAAGGTTCCACTTGAGCAAATCTTCAGAATCCTACATACTCGTTATGCCATTTATTTCAACAAAAAGTATGATTACGTCGGACATGTTTTTCAAGGAAGATATGGATCAACTATGATTGATACCCCTGCTTATTTTATTAAGGTAAGCAGATATATTCATCAAAATCCTGTCAAAGCCAAACTCACTGTCGTCCCCGAGTATTATCCCTGGAGCAGCTACCCCTCATATGTTCATTCCATCGACAATCCGCTTCTCTCAAAGGAGAGGACCCTGGCATATTTTCCAGATTCAGAAGTGAAGCTTTACAAAGAATATGTAGACAAAGAAGAAGAGAAGGAAGACCCGAACAAGGAATTTGGCGAAAATACAATTAAAATGGTAAAAAATAAAATATTTTTGTAACAATATAAAGGGAATTAGATGTTTATGTCGAAATTCATGTTTGTAGGACAAAATCCCTATATCGAGGAGGAGGAAGAATGAAAAAAGACTTTATATTGGTGTTTGAGGATTTTCAAGTTTCAAAGAGGAGAATCATGAAATCCCAAAAGCACTTAGTTGTGTTTCAAGGGCAACATTATTACAACAAGCTCGTTGTCGTGAATCGACCCCCAGGGTTCTCCCACGCATTAGAAAGCATCATGTACTCTGATAAGATACTCGAAACCTATGGATTTTCGACTCTGTTTGCGGTGCCGATTGACAGAAAGCATTCAATCCCGTTTAAGTTTGTCCGAATAGGTGACAAGGAGCCCAGGGATTGTAAGATTGTGCTTGAAAAACGGAAGGGCGTGGAGCAATTAAATATCAAACCTTTGTATACTATGGATGGTCCGATTTCACATGAAGATAGACACGACATATTATCCTATCTTAGCATGAAAAGTAATGAAGGCACGGTCACCTATCTCATGAACAACCCACAAGTGTTCAAGGGAAAAGGTAAAAAACAAGAAGAGTAAAGGAGGAATGAGGCGAACCTAAATTCAATAGGTACGTCTTTTTTTAAGCTCTTAACTTGTACTCTCTTGAGTGGTTTGAGGGACGGACCTCCAACTGTTTAAACTAGGAACACCTCCTATGTCCCTACTTGAGAAACTCTCCAAAACCCTTTACCACGCTACCAAACTACCTCTCTAAGTTTCTAAAATCAGCACTTTTTTCGTTGACCTCTTATGAAACAGACCATACAATATAAGTAGTTATTAGTATTTTTAGAATTTTCATGTAAGGTGCGAATGCCACTTGGAAAAGACAGACCATACTCGTATCGGAAAGAATGCCATGCTTCTTCTGCTCGTAGACAAAGGTGAAGAAGAATGGAATCGTCATTTCAATGAACTGAATTGGAGTTACTGCACCGGGAAAATCGGCTCCATGGACAGTCAAAAAATCGTGGCTGCGATTGAAACAGCAGCAAAGCGAAGTGATCTTGTCCGGGAAGATTTGTACCGGGAAATGCATGCCTTATATCACGCCATCATGGAGGCATTAACGGGTGTGACCCGCGGCCATACACAATTAGGTGAGATCCTGCGCACCGTGGGATTGCGATTCTCGGTTGTAAGGGGGACTCCATATGCAAGTGAAGAAGAAGGCGAGTGGATTGCGGTTGCTCTATACGGGACGATTGGTGCGCCCATTAAGGGGCTGGAGCATGAGACAATCGGACTTGGAATTAATCATATTTAAATAATCTAGAGCCTAGAGATATTAGTTGAAAGGAGGCTCGACCAACGGCAGAAGTCTGTCTTTGGTCGAGCCTCTTTTTGTGTGGGATTTTGGGGTCAAGATGATTATTTAGGGAGTGGACAGAGAAGATTTGGAGGTCCGTCCCAGAGCGGTTTAAAGCGTTAAAGAACGAAACAGCAAAGATAGTGATTTAGAGGGGTTTAGCCAGACTGAGGTTGTGTAGAGACAGCTTTCGAAGGTCCGTCCCTAAAAATATGAAGAGGTGATTCGAATGGTGGAGTTGAAGGGTTGTAGTTTGAGTTTGGAGGAAGCTGGTAGGGTTATTTATGGGAAGGAGCAAGTGGAACTTTCGCCGGTAAGTATGGAGCGGGTGCGGAAGAGTCGTGAGGCGGTTGAGCGGATTGTGAAGGAGAAGCGTGTGGTGTATGGGATTAACACGGGCTTTGGGAAGTTTAGTGATGTGTTGATTGATGCGGATGATGTGGAGGAGCTTCAGCTTAACCTGATTCATTCTCATGCTTGTGGAGTGGGGGATCCATTCCCTGAGACGGTTTCTCGAGCGATGCTTCTACTGAGAGCCAATGCTTTATTAAAAGGGTATTCAGGTGTTAGGCCGGTCATCGTCGAACGCTTAGCGGAATTCTTGAATAAGGGGATCCATCCAGTCATCCCACAGCAAGGATCACTGGGAGCAAGCGGAGACTTAGCACCACTTTCACATCTGGCCCTAGCCTTGATGGGAGAAGGAGAGGTCCATTATCAAGGGGAGGTTCACCAAACTCTGCCTGTTCTATCTAAAGAAAACATCTTCCCAATCCAGCTTCAGGCAAAAGAAGGATTGGCACTCATCAATGGAACGCAAGCGATGACGGCAATGGGAGTCATCGGATACCTGGAAGCGGAGGAACTTGCCTTCCAAAGTGAGATGATCGCTAGTCTGACCATGGAAGGACTTAGAGGAATCATGGATGCCTTCGACGAAGATATTCATTTAGTAAGGGGATATCCTCAACAGGTCGCAACGGCAAAAAGAATCAGGGACTACCTGGAAGACAGTAAACTCACAACGAAACAAGGAGAGCTGCGAGTTCAGGATGCCTACTCACTAAGATGTATTCCACAAGTACACGGAGCATCCTGGCAGGCACTTGACTATGTAAAAGAAAAGCTCGAAATCGAAATGAACGCAGCAACGGATAATCCACTGATTTTCGATGATGGAGAAAAAGTCATCTCAGGTGGGAACTTCCACGGACAGCCAATCGCATTCGCCATGGATTTTATGAAAATTGCTGTAGCCGAACTTGCCAACATTTCAGAAAGGCGAATCGAGCGACTCGTGAATCCGCAGCTCAATGATCTGCCACCGTTCCTGAGTCCACAACCTGGACTCCAATCCGGTGCCATGATCATGCAATACTGCGCGGCATCACTCGTATCCGAAAATAAAACTCTTGCCCATCCAGCGAGCGTTGATTCCATCCCGTCATCTGCCAACCAGGAAGACCACGTCAGCATGGGAACCATCGGATCACGACATGCCTACCAAATCTTACAGAACACAAGAAGAGTCCTTGCAGTCGAACTCATCTGTAACCTACAGGCAGCAGAACATAGAGGGACGGACCTCCTGGCAAGCAAAACACGCCAATTTTATGAAGCAGCGAGAAAGATCATTCCTTCCATTACAAAGGACAGGATCTTCTCGAAAGATATAGAAAAAGCCAACCAGTGGCTGCAACAGATCTCGTTAAGCTCACTCATCAAACCAACCAAAACAAAGGAGGAAACGACAAATGGTTAAAGCAAACAAACGCATCGTACACGTAAAAAGAGGGACGGACCTTGAATGTAAGGGATGGGAGCAGGAAGCGGTCCTTCGCATGCTCTACAATAACCTGGATCCTGAGGTAGCGGAAATTCCTGAAGAGCTTGTTGTATATGGTGGTATCGGGAAAGCGGCCCGTAACTGGGAGTCCTTTGACGCAATCGTTCATACGCTCAGAAACTTAGAAAACGACGAAACTATGCTTGTTCAATCTGGAAAACCGGTTGGTGTATTCAAAACACATAAAGCGGCTCCAAGAGTCCTTCTATCAAACTCGGTCCTTGTACCGAAATGGGCAAACTGGGAGCACTTCCATGAGCTGGACCAAAAAGGCCTCATGATGTATGGCCAAATGACGGCGGGAAGCTGGATTTATATCGGGACCCAAGGAATCCTTCAAGGGACATATGAAACGTTCGCAGCACTTGCGAAGAAACATTTCAATAACTCACTCAAAGGTACAATCACTCTAACTGCGGGACTGGGCGGAATGGGTGGAGCACAGCCTTTAGCAGTCACTATGAACGGTGGAGTCGTGATTGCAGTCGACGTTGACGCAGAACGTATCCAAAAGCGCCTCGACACAAAATACTGTGACGTGAAGACAGATTCCATCGATGAAGCATTGATGATGGCCTATGAAGCACGTGACCAAGGTAAGCCTCTTTCCATCGCATTACTTGGAAACGCAGCAGAAGTTCACCATGAACTTCTACAACGAAATGTCCAAATCGATATCGTAACCGACCAAACATCAGCTCACGACCCATTAAACGGATATGTACCAGAAGGCTATTCCCTAGCAGAAGCGGCAGAGCTTCGCAAACAGGACCCGAAAGTCTACACGGCACTTTCACAAAAAAGCATGGCCAAACACGTGGAAGCAATGCTTGAGTTCCAGAATAGAGATTCCATCGTATTTGACTATGGCAACAACATCCGTCAAGTTGCGAAGGATGAAGGCGTCGACAATGCCTTTGATTTCCCTGGGTTCGTTCCAGCCTATATCCGTCCATTATTCTGTGAAGGAAAAGGGCCATTCCGCTGGGCAGCCCTATCAGGTGACCCTGAGGATATCTACAGAACAGATCGCCTGATCAAAGAGCTTTTCCCTGAAAATGAAGCCCTCAATCGCTGGATCAATATGGCACAGGAGCAAGTGGCATTCCAAGGGCTCCCTTCCCGTATTTGCTGGCTGGGCTATGGTGAACGTGTGAAGATGGGTCTTGCCATCAATGAGCTTGTTCGAAACGGCGAATTGAAAGCTCCGATTGTCATCGGTCGTGACCACCTGGATTGCGGATCCGTTGCTTCACCAAACCGTGAAACCGAAAGTATGAAAGATGGAAGTGACGCAGTAGGAGACTGGGCGATCCTGAATGCCCTCATCAACACAGCAGCAGGCGGCTCCTGGATTTCCTTCCACCACGGCGGCGGAGTAGGCATGGGCTATTCATTACACGCGGGAATGGTCGTCGTAGCAGATGGGACGGACCTTGCGCAAGAAAGATTGGAACGAGTTCTCACAACTGATCCAGGAATGGGCGTCATCCGCCACGTGGACGCAGGCTACGATATCGCAGAAAAAACAGCTGAAAAACACAACATCCACATCCCGATAAACAAAGGAGGAGAATAACATGACAACAGAAAAACACTTCGACACCATCATCGATAACATCGGCCAGCTCCTTACGATGGATCATGGGGACGGACCTCTAAAAGGGAAGGAAATGAGTAAACTCAAGGTTTCAGAGCAGGCGGCCCTTGCCATCAGGGACGGACTTGTCGCTTGGGTCGGAACACACGAAGAAGCACAAGCCCTAAAAGCGACTGAACGAATCGATGCAGAAGGAAAGCTGGTCACACCAGGTTTAGTAGACCCGCATACACATTTAGTCTTCGGTGGCTCACGTGAACACGAAATGGCTCTCAAACAGCAGGGGGTGCCATACTTAGAAATTCTTAAGCGCGGAGGAGGCATCCTATCAACAGTAGGTGCCACTCGCGAAGCATCAGAAGAAGAGCTGCTCACAAAGGCGCGCTTCCATTTAAACAGAATGATTTCATATGGAGTCACAACTGTCGAAGCGAAAAGCGGCTACGGCCTTGACCGCCCAACCGAACTAAAACAACTGAGAGTAGCCAAACAACTAAACGAATCGCACCCGGCAGACATCGTTTCCACATTCCTTGGGGCACACGCGATCCCACCGGAATTTAAGGATCGCTCCGATGAATTTTTAACGGAAATGCTCGAGCTACTGAACGATATCGAAAAAGGTCAACTGGCTGAATTCGTCGATATCTTCTGTGAAACAGGAGTATTTACCGTCGAGCAGTCACGCGAGTTCTTAATAAAAGCAAAAGAAAAAGGCTTCTCAGTAAAAATTCACGCCGACGAAATCGATCCACTGGGCGGAACGGAAATGGCGGCAGAAATCGGCGCAACAAGCGGAGACCACTTAGTGGGGGCATCCGATAAAGGCATCCAGGCACTAGGAGAAACAGACACAATCGCTGTCCTATTGCCAGGAACGTCCTTTTACCTGAACAAAGGTAAATTTGCCAACGCAAGAGGCATGATGGAAGCGGGAGCAGCAGTCGCCCTGTCAACAGACTTCAACCCGGGAAGTTCACCTACAGAGAACCTGCAGTTTATTATGAACCTGGCATCCCTGCAGCTGAAAATGACTCCGGAAGAAATCTGGAACGCCGTAACAATCAACGCGGCCTATGCCATCAACAGAGGAGACTCAGCAGGAAAGCTAGCACCAGGTCGAAAAGCCGACATCGTCCTATGGGATGTACCAAACTATCATTACGTACCGTATCATTACGGGGTGAACCATACCCACACCGTTATGAAAAACGGCCGGATCATCTACCGCAAGGAGAAGCTTCATGAGCACATTTCAACACATTAAGCAGGCAGGTAAAGCTCAATTCAAAGACCGCTACACGACCAAAGCAGCAGAGCTCATCACACCATGGGAAGAAGGTAAGAAAGGGGACATCGCCATACTCGGCGCTCCCCTCTCCAAACCTTCCATCTCACACTCAGGAGCAAGCTTTGCACCCGATGCAATCAGAAGATGTCTTAACTCGTTTACGACGTACAACATCGAAAGAGGGACAGACCTCGCCGAAGCCAGCAAAACCATCATTGACTTCGGTGATATCACCATGCACCCAACATCAATAGAAGGCTGTCACCAACGAATCTATGAATCATTCAAAGAAGTCATGGACACAAATGCAGCACCCATCACCATCATCCTTGGAGGCGACCACTCCATCACCACATCAACGGTTAAAGCCATCAAGGAAACCAAGGGCACAGTCGGCATCCTCCAATTCGATGCCCATCATGACCTTCGAAACACAGATGACGGCGGTCCGACCAATGGGACACCTTTTAGAAGGTTAATAGAAGAGGGGCATATCAATGGTGAGGACCTGATTCAAATTGGCATTCGAAGTTATGCCAACGCGAAAGCGTACCATGACTATGCAATCGAGCAAGGTGTCACAGTCTATACGATGAAGGACGTAAGACATCAACCAATTACGGAACTCATCCAAGAATCCTTAGCCAAACTGGAATCCCAAGTCGACACCATCTACCTCTCAGTAGACATGGACGTCCTTGACCAGGCATACGCACCTGGCTGCCCGGCAATCGGTCCTGGTGGAATGCACCCGGATACGTTAACGGAAGCGGTTCAAATCGCCCTGCAGCATCCTAAAGTAACCACCATGGACATCGTAGAAATCGATCCAACCCTCGACATCAGAGACATGACGAGTAGAATAGCAAGCCTTCTAATCATTAATTCACTTATATAACAAAGGTCCGTCCCTCACCGCTTTAAAGCGGTGAGGGACGGACCTTTGACGTTAAGGATTCTTTCGATTCGTGTTACCCCGATCATGTGCCTTTAATCTCATCTATATACCATCTTGATTCGATTGGTAAGAAAAGGATTAACAGATCCATTTTTTGTGGTAGATAAATCTCAAAAAATGAGACACCTTTATCCCTACAAACGTCTAATTGAAGAATAAATAACAAAAATGTAAAAAAATACATTAAACTAAAACGGATGAGGGACGGACCTGTGTATATTGCAGACCTAAAAAGAAGCGACCATCCGTCTAAATCAAGGAGGATAAAAATGGGAGAAGCGTTACAGCATGAAAAGAGGGGAGTGATGCAGATGGAGGTAAGTGAGGAAAGGTTGATTGAAAGTTTGGTCGACGAGTATGAAGTACAGATTACCAAATTGGTATATTTATATGTGAAAGACTGGTCAGCTGCTCAGGATATTACACAAGAGGTATTCATTAAAGCATTTCATGCTCTCCATCACTTCAATCATAAATCCTCTTACAAAACGTGGATTTATCGAATAGCCATTAACCAGTGTAAAGATTATAAACGCTCAGCTTATTTCAGGAAAAATATGATTGTGAATAAATTCCATTCCATTCTCAATAAAGAGACGACAGTTACCCCAGAACAAGAAATCTTAAAAAACGAAGAAAATGACTCTGTCGCATCACATGTATTTTCTTTGCCGCTTAAATATAGAGAAGTCATCTTATTATACTACTATGAGGAATTATCGACTCAGGAAATAGGAGATATGCTTGGGATAAATCCTTCGACGGTCCGGACGAGGCTAGATCGTGGAAGGGAGAAGATGAAGAAAACAATGGGAGGGAGGATTCCCAATGAATAAGGATCCCTTACGCAATATTAAAAACGAAATAGAACGGGAGGTATTCAAGAATATTAATCCTGTTAGTCAAAAAAGAGCCATCCTGTCTAAAATAAAGAACGAAAAGCAAAAGAAGTCATCGCCCAAATCTCTTTTTATTAACCTGGGTATCCCGTTATGTATCATCATGATTCTTTCGATTCTGGGCAGCAGTTATCTGTTTAAAAAGGATCTCGTCAAAGAGAAAGAACAAGAAGAATCCATCGATCAATTCACATTTATACCTACGGACGAGTTAGAAGATCGGATACAAGATGAAAAAGCCTTGATAAAGAAATCGGCAACCCCTATAGACGATGTAAAAGAAAATGAAGGCCAAGAAGAGCAGAAAGAACAAGAAGAGAAAGAAGAGGAAGCACTAACGGATGGAAAAGAACAAGCAAACAAACCTGAACCGGTGGATACACCACCTTTAACTCCATTTGATTTCTCTATTATCATGAATCATCCCAATGAGTTTAAGAGAGAAGCAGAGAAAGGGACGTTCATCGGAACTTCTTTTACAATAGGAAATTCAGTAGATGAAATACAGGAGTTATACAAGGATCGGTTTGAGGATATTAACGTCATGAAGGGACACAAGGATTATGATCGAATCGACAACTACCTCCTCCATTATCTTCAAGATGAGAAGAAGCTATTACAGATTCGGTCTAATATAAACTCGTCATACAAATTGGATCAAGTCATTGAAACCCTGGGTGAACCGTATTATTTCTACAATGTAATGGAAGGTGTTTATTCGGCGAATTTTCACTACGGTGAATATATAGTGGAAATGGAGCTGCAAGGTCAAAACAAACTAAAGCCGTATACGGCAGGCGAGATACAAATCATTGATCGTGACTCGTACATTACGTCAGTAGCCCTTTTTAAAGGCAAGGGAGGATCCGACTATTTAAGTAAGGATGTAAAGTATCTTGGAGAAGAAGAACCGGTGGAATTCCGTCCTGAGTGGTTCAATGAAGCGAGAGACTATATTGTGCAAAATACAGTATCTCCAGCAGTCCTCCTACGTTCTCAACAGGACCCATTGGAATTTAACATCGTAGTCCCTCAGGAAACATCGGAGGACGAAATGAGAGCCATAGCAAACCAATTCCTGAAGAGATTGACGGATGTTTCGAACAAAGCGATCGAAGAAGGAACGATATGGAATGATTATACCTATGTGATTCATATTGAGAATAGTATAGACGGTTATTACGACACGGGATTGAGCAATTCGAAAAGTACTCATGAAGGGGGTTATCCAGATATCAATTGGATGGGCGATTTAAACTCCATTGAGTAAGGTCCGTCCCTCATACACCCTGATACATTAACGGAAATGGTTCAAACCGCCCTGCAGCATCCTAAAGTAACCCCCATGGACATCGTGGAAATCGACCCGACCCTCGATATCCGGGATATGACAAGCAGAGTAGCAGCTCATCTCGTCATTGAAACACTTATACAAAGAGCTTTGGCCAATGCCAAAGCTTTTTTAACGTACTTTTGAGACGAAGGGCAAGCAGGCACTTTATAAATATCTTCACACATCAAAGGAAGAATAATCATACTAGTAGAAGGATTTTACTACTGAAACGGTGAAATGAAACAGAAGTAAGACTTTATTGAAATAAGAGGAACCCATATGATAACAGCGATTATAGGAATGATATATGCCATACTATTCCTGCTCCTTGCCTCCGTCATCGTTGCAGTGCTCCCTACATTACTCTGCAAAAAGAAAATGACATTCGAGGGTAGGGTGGTAATGGTGGCCATATTATGGGGCTTATGCTCGATGGTAGTATTAATACTCAACTTGAAATACTTTTTATTGAACTCATTTGCCTATGCAGCCCTTCTAATCAGTGGAATGAAGATATTGACACTGCCGGTCTTAGTCAGGTTAAAACAAACGAATAGAAGAAAGTATATCGTGTTGAAAAGGCTGATGAGAAAGTTTTAAAGTTGAAGGTGCAAAAAGAGACTGCCCTCATTATAAGACAGCCTCTTCAATCTAAATAAAACCTTAGTTACTAATCTTCTCCCGCGTCATGTCATAACCCGAATGAATTTCTTTCATCCCGATCACTTTCAGAAAGTGCCGGAGCTTGTTCATACAGGGTTCTCCAAGGTCCCCTGCAATTTCGAACTGATCAATGACTGCACACTTTTCAACTTTAGCAGCTGTCACACTTTGGGATTTGCGGTACACCGCATTGTTGTTGATGGCATACGTGGATACCATGGCTTGCCCGACCTTACAATCACCTTTGGAAAATTCAAATTGGAACTGGATCGACATATCCAAATCCGAGTATAGAGGATTTACTTTCATGCTTATGTTATTCATCATGAAGCCCCCTTTCTTTTATTGTACTTTTATCCTACCAAATTTTATTGAATAAGGTATTTGGCACCAGAAAACAATACAGGGGATATTGGTTTTGAATTCACGCCGAAAGGTCTCTTTTTCATCATTTATATAACTTCGGGCATATTCTTAAAAGAATATTTTGAGGGACGGACCTATGTGTTAATCTTAGAGTAGGGGAGTTTCTCTATTTAACAGTCAGTGTTGATCCGAAAAATGAAAACCCTTACTTTAGGGTCTTTGGTTAAGGACTTCAAGGAAATAAAAAAGCCTCCAAGCTCTGGAGACAGAATGAATATTAATATACAGGCGGTAATTCTTTCTTAGCGTAGACAGGTGGTAGCTCTGCAGCTGTTTCGACGCTTGATTTAGAATAAACAGGTGGAAGTTCTGCTGCTAATTCTGTGCTTGATGGAGAATATACTGGCGGCAGCTCGGCTGACTGAATAGAAGTGGCCTGAACAGTTCCAAAAGCTCCTAAAAGTAAGGCAGAAGCGGTAGCGAATGTTAACAAACGTTTTTTCATAGGTATTTCCTCCCTTTTTCAAATAGAGTAATTTTAGGTATCATTGGTTATATAGTTATAATAATATTAAACCATATATTAAAAATGTGATGAGAGGCATTCTAGGGGCTTATGGACCACTTTTAACACCGAAAGATAGCTCATTCGCTTTTTTTGAAAGAAAAATATAATTATAGGAATATTTTTTTAGGAGAGATGTAAATGGATTTTAGTGTTGTAGGGCAAAAGATAAAAGAATTACGTAAGAACATCGGTCTTTCCCAAGAAGAGCTGGCGGAAGGAATATGTACCCAGGCTCAAATCAGTAAGATTGAAAAAGGTGATGTGTTCCCTTACGCCTCAACACTATTTTTAATATCAAGGAAGTTGGGAGTAGATGTAAACTACTTCTTCGATATAGGAATGACACCCCGATTAGACTATGTACAAGAAGTCAGCAAGCAGCTTCAGATTGCAAGAAGAAGCATGAACTATAAGGAAATGAAAGAAATCGTAACAGCAGAAGAAGAAAATCCTCTGTTCTTTAATAATAATCGGAATCTTCAGTTACTTCAATGGCATAAAGGAATTTATCAATACGAGCTTAATAAAAATGTGCAGAAAGCAGAAGAGATCTTGAGAGAAGCCATCTCCCTGTCCCATACAACGGATAAAATCTGGACAGAACGTGAAATTGAGATTCTTCTTACCATTGGTGTCATGTATTCCGAAGAAGGAGATTGGAAGAAGGCTCTCGAAATCTATCAGGAAGTAAAGACACATATCCTTGCTCTTCCTAATCTGCATGACTTCACACTAAGAACAAGACTTTACTATAATATTGCGAGAGTCCTTACACGATTGAAGAATTTCGATGAGTCTATCCAGTATTGTAATGAAGCGATCGATTGGTGTGTACTGAAAGACAATATGTACCTATTGGGGGAACTTCACTATCATATCGGCTACAACTACGAGCTTCAAGGAATTAAAGACGCACAGAAATATATGCAGAAGGCACTCATCGTATTCGAGCTTCAAGGTGACGACAAATTCATTCAATTTATCCGGCGCAAAATTGAAAACTTCACACCCATTAGAGAGTAACCATATACCCAAAATCTAATTTAAGATTTGAGTGAAGAGATAATGAATCATATAAAAAGAAATAAATTCTTATTTATAAGTGCTTTCTTAATGATTATCGGGATCATCATCTTTCTCTTAGTAACTTACTTCCTAATCCAATCCGTTAGAGAAACCTTCTACCAAAGCGCATTCGATAAAAGATATGATTTCGTCTCCTTACAAGAAGAGGGTATGGTCGATGCAGTCCAGGTCTTTCATGGTGTGAAATTGAATACGTATGTGGAAAGTGAAAGCAATCCTTCTACGATCGTCTTAGAAATAAATGATGAAGTGGAGGAAAAGCTGAAAGGGTATAAGGTAAACCCTGAGGAAGAAGGGATGAAACCTTACTCCGGCGTTATTCAATATAAGGTAATGAAGGATAAACAAACAGGAAAAGAACAATTCATCGTCAGCCTGGACACAACTTCTGGTAAAGAAAACAACTCAACCACCAAGTACGGAACATACACCATTAATGAAAATGGAATCGTAAAGAAGAGTGATTTCACGACAGATACGAAATCAAAGCTTGAGACCCAATGGATAAGGGGGCTATCAGATGAAACACAAGGCTATTATACAGACTTACCTTATCAAGATGGGGCAAAAGCATCGTTGTTCTTTCTCTCGCTATTGGGAATACTCTTTATTGCAGGTGGCGTTTGGTTGGGGAAATCCATCTTCATCAAGGAAAAAGGGGCGGCTGCTTAATGCAGCTGTCCTTTTCCTGTTCATCCAAAATAAAAAAACCGACCCTAAAGGCCGGTTTCATCCATATTAATTCAAATCCAAATGATCCTTCAAATCACTCTGTACTTTTTGTTTCTCTTTTTCAGGAACGATGTAGTAGTAGATACCGCCCAGTTTGGCACCCTCACCGGCAATTTGACTTTGAGAAATATCTTTAGTCGCCGATTTGTAGTTCTTCTGTATGTCGACCATCTCATCAAGAGTCAGGTTTGTTTTCACATTTTCCCCAATGGCTCCGAAGATGTCGCCATAGTTCCATAGGGACGATACGCTCGCACCTTCTTTAATAACCGCCTGGATTACCTGGCGCTGTCTTGCTTGACGACCGAAGTCTCCACGGGGATCTTCATAGCGCATACGTGCATAAGCAAGAGCTTTGTCCCCACTTAGTGAAAGCTTGCCTTCATTAAAGGTATAGCCACCAGAAGAGAAAGTGAATTCATTGTTAACGGTTACTCCACCGACAGCATTTACGATGTCCTTGAATCCATCCATATTAATCTTCGCATAATAATCAATCGGAATATCCAGGAATCCTTCGACTGTATCCATGGCCATTTCGACTCCACCAAACGCGTAAGCATGGTTAATTTTATCTTCCGTTCCTCTACCTACGATATCGACAAGTGTATCACGAGGTATACTTATCATCTTAGTTGTTTTCTCGTGAGGGTTGACCGTCACGACAATCATCGAGTCTGAACGACCTTTGTCGCCATCTCTTTCATCCACACCTAACAGCAAAACGGAGAATGGATGTTTCTTATCGAATTTCACTTCTTCCGTCCGTTTCTCGGATTTCGGTCGATCAATCTTCTCATTCATCGTTTCAGCTGTTTTATTTAATGAATGATATATGGAATAGGCGTAGCCTCCACCAGCTAAAAGCAGAAGGAGAAAGATGATTCCAACTACTTTCGGCCACTTACGTTTTTTTTGATGTTTATCCGCTCTCAAATTGTTTCCCACCTATAAATAATAAATTTTACACATAAGAAAAATATACTAGAAATCAGCTGAAAAAGAAATACATTAGTAAATTTTTGTCTTCATATGACAAATAATTATGAAAATACCAATTAATTGTCGAATAGAATCGAGTGATTTGGGTTAATTTGGTATAATTGCAGTATAAAAGAGGGGAGAGGATATTTTGATTAAAAGAGCGGGAATCACCATTTTATTATTCATCCTTGCTTTTGGGATAATACAAATGGATTGGGTAAAAGCGAATTCAAGTGTACAACGAATAAGCGGCGAAAGCAGGTATGATACAGCAAGTATGATTTCTATGTGGGGCTGGAGACAGTCTGATGAGTTGGTACTCGCAAGTGGGGAAACATTTCCAGACGCCCTGGCAGGAGGTCCCCTTGCTTATAAACTAAATGCCCCTATATTACTGACATATAAACATCGATTACCCTCTGAAACAAAGGAGAGAATCGAGCACCTAGAAGCAAAGCATGTGTACATATTAGGTGGGGTCGGGGCAATTGACTTTTACGTAGAAAAGCAATTAAAGGATTTAGGCATGAAGATTACGAGAATCGGAGGCGACGACCGTTTCCAGACAGCTGCCAAAATAGCAAACTACTTACCTTCCAACAAAGCCATCGTTGCAAGCGGTCGGAACTTTCCGGATGCCCTGGCGGTGGCACCTTATGCAGCAAAGAATGGAATTCCCATTGTGTTAACCGAATCCGGAAGTTTACCGACAGCTACAAAAACGATAACAGATAAAAAAGAAAAAACGATTTTGGTAGGAGGTAAAGGGGTCATTTCTTCAGGTGTAGCATCGAAACTTCCTCCTAACACCCGGTATGGCGGAGTAAATCGTTATGAAACAGCGAAGAAAATCATTGATGGCCTGCCAATGGAAAAGGAGCGTGCCTACGTGGCAACGGGTGCAAACTTTGCCGATGCATTGTCGGGATCTGTTCTGGCAGCAAAAGATAACGCACCGATTCTTTTAGTGAAAAAAGATAATATACCTTCTCCAATGAAAAGTCTGGTAAACTCGTATCCGGCATTTTCCATTCTAGGGGGGAGCAATGCAATTTCTTCTAATGTGGAGGAAGAATTAATAGGCAGCACAGAAGAATTCCAATTCCAGGGGATTCGTATTAATGCGACAGAAGCATTTATGCGCTCTGCTCTAGGAAATCCCCAACGAATAGATGAAAGCAGATTCAGCTTTGATTGGTATGTTTATAATAAAGATCCCAAGACGTATATCCAATTTGGTGTATTTAATGGAGTTGTTGTGGCTCTCTATTCAAACTCGGATAGCTGGGTATCCAAGTCAGGAATTAAGCTTGGTCTAAGTAAAACAGAAGTTGAAAAACGTATGCAGCAAATAGGTGCTGAGCATAATCAGGGAAGCGATTATTATGATGATGAAATACTCATACGCCCTTATTATGATAAAAATGATGGAAAAACACTTTCCGGTATCTTACTCATGAGAGAGGATTTCACGATAACCAATCCCGATGTGAACGAAACAGAATTAAGATATAGCATGGAGAAGCAGATTCTCGATCAAGCAAACGCATTACGGGCACGACATCTTATCGCTCCTCTTCAAGCAGATTCAGAGGCCCGGGAAGTAGCAAGGGCCCATAGCAAAGACATGGCCGAAAGAAATTTTTTCAGTCACGATAACCCGGATGGCCTATCGTCCTTTCAAAGGATGGACCAGGCTGGTATCTCCTACTCATCTGCAGGAGAAAACATCGCAGCAGGTCAATTCAATGCCATCGCTGCTCACGATGCCTGGGTCAACTCATCAGGTCATCGTAAAAACCTTCTGAGCCCCCTATTCAAAAAATTGGGTGTGGGAGTACACTTTGGCGGAGAGTATGGTGTGTACTATACCCAGGACTTCTATACACCATGAAAAAAGACCCCGATGACGATGGTGTCATTGGGGTCTACTATTCTATAATTCATAAAATTTCTTAAATCCATCAAATTTAGACTTCCAGTAGGAATTATCTAAACTTGTAATCTCAACGCCATTATCCCCAGCGTGAATAAATTTATTATTTCCTATATAAATGCCTAAGTGAGAAATGCCTTTTTTATATGTATTTTCGAAGAATACAAGATCCCCTGGCTGAGGGTTATTCACGTAATAAGAGCGGCTATAGTACCCCTCACTCGAAAGACGCTTTACACTGTCAGCGCCAGCCTCTTTGAACACATAATAAATGAAGCCGCTGCAATCGAAACCGCTGGCCGATGAACCTCCCCACACATAAGGAGTTCCCATATGAGACGTTGCCTCACTTAATAATGTATCTACACTAAAGGAGGCTGGAGCTTTAGGCGTTTCCTGCTTTGGTGGAGTAGCTCCTGGTTTCTTCCCTGACTTCACTTGCAGGACTTGTCCAATTCGCAAGAAGTCATTTTTAAGCCCGTTCCAGCTCTTCAGCTCAGCAACTGAGACATTAAACCTCATACTGATATGAGATAAAGTATCTCCCGATTGCACAGTATAGCTCTGCTGGGTTGATCCTGATTCAGGTTTAGAAGGTGAAGGAGCTACCGGAGCAGGGTTTGGCGCTTGTCCATTTCCTTTTGAAACCTTTAAGACTTGACCAGGATAGATTAAATGTCCCTTAATTCCATTCCAAGAAGATAACTCACTTACAGATACAGAATAAGTCAGAGCGATTTTTCCCAATGTGTCACCGGACTTGACAGTGTAAGTTGATTGATTTCCTTGTGGCTGACTCGGAGATGGCTTAGGTGCAGGTGAAGGAGATGGAGTAGAAGCCTTTGAAGAAACCTTCAGAACCTGTCCAGGGTAAATCAAATAACCTTTGATCCCATTCCACCTTGATAACTCCGAAACCGATACAGAATATGTAAGAGCAATCTGTCCCAATGTATCACCGGATTTGACGGTATACGTTTTGTTACTGGAATTACTCTTATCCTCTGTCTGCTTAGGAGGGGCAGCCACACTAGTCGATCCGTTTTGAGCAACCTTCAGAAGCTGATTAGGGTAAATAAGCTCTGACTGCAGCTTATTCCAGTTCTTTAGGTTCGATACCGTCGTATCGTACTCACGAGCGATCGTCCACAACGAATCACCTGATTCTACCTTATGGGTACTAGCTGCCGCATAACTAACAAAGGAAGATGAGAGAACAGCCGTAGCTGCTACAGTGGTAAGTGTCTTTTTCACAGATATTTCTCCTTTATTGTCATAGTTTGGTAGATAATATTGTCATTTTATCACATTGATGAGAGAAATAGAGGAAAAAGTTTTCAAAAAGCTAGTAATAATTACCCTATTTGAATGAGTATTCTGTAATTAAAGAGGGATTAATGATGACATATAAGTAGAAACGAAAGGAATAATTGAATAAATGTAACAAAAAGTTTCATTTATGTTAAAAATATTACAGTAATCGACTGGAAATAGAACTAAAATATGATATAATATGACAGGAATTTTTTAAATTTGGACTCGGATAATTTTAAGACACTGGTTGCTAAAAAGTTCAGCAATCAGTTGTTTTGTATTGTGACGAAACTCACAAAAAATGTTACTTATTAAGAGAAAATGTAATAAGTCAATTTAAGGCGATGCCTATAAGCAGGGCCATCCGCTGTATTAATTTTAGATACCTCTGTAGATCGATTAGTAGATTTAAATCTCTTTATAATCAAGCGCTAGATAAAAAGGGTAAGAAAATTTTCATAAATAACATAGAAACAATTAATCATGAAAAGTATTGGTGGGGTTGGATGAAGAAGATATTAATCATTTCACAGAATTTTTATCCGGAAATAGGAAGTGCAGGAAACAGGATGAAAAATATCTTCTTGTTGCTAAAAAAACGCGGATATGATGTGGAAATACTCACGACAGAACCTACCTATCCCACCAAGAAAATTTATGAAAATGATGATTTTTGGGATGACCCATCGATCAACGAGTATGAATCTTCTATTAAAAGGATCAAAATCGGGAATCGGAAATATTCCAGAAGCATATTCAATCGCTTGTTATTTTATTTGGAAATGTATTTTAAATTTATCTTCCAAGTATTAGTGAATCGTTCGAAGTATGAAGTGGTATTTGTCACGTCACCTGCTATTTTTGTAGCGATGGTGGGAGTCATTGCAAAGTGGAGATATAGAGCCAAACTCATATTGGATGTTCGTGATCTTTGGCCAGAATCGCTGAAAGGCGTAGGTGTATTTAACTACAAACCAATATTGGCTTTCTTTAACAAGATTGAATTGTGGATTTATAAATCCTCCGATGAAATTATTATTAATAGCCTCGGATTTAGAGATCATATCGTGAATAAGCGTAAAATCGATTCTTCAAAACTATCATTTATGCCAAATGCAGCCAGATTAAATGAAATCAGGCTTAATACAACCACCAGTAGTCGCTTCAAAGTTATTTATGCAGGCAACATCGGATTGGCACAAGACGGTGACTTATTAATAGAACTAGCCAAAAAGCTATGGGAGAAAAACATAGATTTTACCATCATTGGTTATGGAATTAATAGAAAAGAAGTATATGAAGAAATAAAAAGAAATAATTTATCAAACGTTGAATTTATATCACCGAAAACTAGGAAAGAATGCTTGGATATAATGGCACAACATCATGTGGGGATCGTTACTCTAAATGAAAAATCTGTATTTGAAACGGTGCTCCCGGGAAAAGTAATTGATTATATGACTTGTGGAGTTCCCATTGTTGCTGCAGTATCTGGTTATTCTAAACAAGTTATTGAAGAGGAACATGTTGGATTTGTAGTGGCTGATAGAGACAGTCATAAGCTTGTTGATCTGATAGAATTCCTACAGCAAAACAAGAAGGTACTCAATAAAATGTCTCAGAATGGTAATAAATATGTAAAGAAAAATTTTAATTGGGATGCTAACATAGACACATTGGTGAATGTGATAGATAAATCAATATATTCAAAAAAATATAATGAACAAGGTAAGGTTAAAAACATATGAAAAAAAACGTATGTATGTTTGTTTGGAACCATTTCACAAACGATGCTCGAGTCATGAGGGAGTGCACAGCATTATCCCAAAATAATTATAAAGTAGATTTAATATGTATAGATGACCCAAATGATAAAAGCATTAATAGATTCGAAGAGATTAATCCTGATTTTCATGTGTATCGAGTGAGAAGATATCCGCTATTATTAGAACTTTTACAAAAGGTTTACAGAATCAGCTTGAAGCACAAAATGATTGGATTACTATTATTATTAGCCTGGCTATCTACTGCTGTTGTTGCACCATTAGTTGTTTTGCCAGTTAGCGCGATTTTATTTTTATTTGGGCGCACAAAATTAAGTGTTGTCTGGGTTAGAGGAAGTATAATACTAAGAATGATCGCAAGAGGATGGCAAAAGAAATACGATATTTACCATTCTAATGATCTTAATACCCTTCCTCAAGGATATATATGCGCAAAGTGGCGTATAAAAAGAAAAAAATTAGTGTACGATTCCCATGAAGTACAGACCAGCCGAACAGGCTACGACAGTGGCGCGTACGCAAAAATGGAAGGTTTTCTTATTAATAAAATAGATACAATGATTGTTGAGAACCACACGAGAGCTAAATATAATGAGGATTTATATGGGTTTTATCCGGGAGTGGTTTATAACTATCCCTTTAAACAGCAAGAGAGTTTAATAGAAGATGAGAAAGTGAATCTTCATGAAATGTTAGGATTACCTAGATATGAAAAAATCCTATTGTACCAAGGGGGAATACAAACTGGAAGAGGATTGGAAAACCTTGTGAAGGCAGTTCCTCTCTTTAGCGAAGGAACACTTGTCTTTATAGGTGACGGCCGTATAAAACCCACTTTATTAAAAATGGTTGAACAAATGGATCTTCAACATCGGGTTAAATTCATTCCGAAAGTTCCTTTGAAAGAGCTACCTAAATATACCAGGAATGCATATTTAGGCTTTCAAGTTTTAAATAATGTATGCTTTAATCACTATTCTGCTTCATCTAATAAATTGTTTGAATATATGATGAGTGGAATACCAGTGGTTGCCTGTAGTTTTCCGGAAATTAAAAAAGTAGTCGAGGAAAACCGGATAGGTCTTTGTGTAGATTCCCATGATTATGAAGAAATTGCTAAAGCTGTAAATCACCTTCTAAAAGAGGTTGAAGTTCGAAATGAAATGAGTCAGAATAGTAAAAGTGCAAGTATGACGTATAATTGGGATTTAGAAAAAGATAAATTCTATGACATATACAATCACTTATTTATTAGTTGAAAAAATATATAGATAGTTGGAGGAGTTAATAATTATGAAACTTTGTACTGTAGGATTAGGTTATATTGGATTACCAACTTCCATTATGTTCGCTAAACATGATGTAGAAGTAGTTGGGGTAGATGTTAGTCAAAGAGTGATAGATTCATTAAATTCTGGAATGATTCACATCGAAGAACCTGGTTTACAAGAAGCCCTTAATGAAGTTATAGAAAAACAGACTTTCCGTGCTTCTTTACTTCCAGAGAAAGCCGATGCATTTATTGTTGCAGTGCCAACTCCTAATCTAGAAGACCAGTACAAATCTTGTGATTTAACATATGTGTTAAGTGCTGTCAGCAATGTCATTCCTTATTTAGAAAAAGGAAATGTCTTAATAGTAGAATCTACAATCGGTCCAAGAAGTATGGATGATTCAGTAAAACCTTTAATCGAAGAAGCTGGATTTAAAGTAGGGGAAGATATTTTCCTGGTACATTGCCCGGAGCGAGTATTACCAGGCCAAATTCTACATGAATTAATCCATAATAATCGTATTGTTGGAGGGATCACTTCAGCTTGTACAGAAGCCGGAGCCAAAGTATACAGTACGTTCGTACAAGGTGAGATTATCAAGACTAATGCTAAAACCGCTGAAATGTCTAAATTGATGGAAAATACCTTCCGTGATGTAAATATTGCATTGGCGAATGAATTGACTAAGGTTTGTAACGAATTAGACATTAATGCTTTAGATGTTATAGATATGGCAAATAAACACCCTCGTGTAAACTTGCACACACCAGGACCAGGGGTAGGCGGTCATTGTTTAGCTGTTGATCCATACTTTATTGTAGCGAAAGCTCCGGAACAGGCTCAAATCATTAATTTAGCGAGAAATGTCAATGTATCGATGCCAACATACGTTGTTGATAATGTGAACAAGCTAATGGAACAAGTTAACGGTAAAATCCTTACTGTCTTTGGTCTTACGTACAAAGGAAATGTCGATGACGTTCGTGAAAGTCCTGCGATGGAGATCAAGGAAATGTTAGAATTTCAAGGTGCTTATGAAGTTCGCTCATTTGATCCTCATGTAGAAGCTGATTTTGTAATAGATGATATGGAAGAAGCAGTGAATGGCTCTGACTTGGTACTTGTTCTGACAGACCATAGTGAATTTAAAGGTTTAGATTCAGCACAGCTAAATGGTATGAGAACAAAGAGAGTTTTTGATACGAAGAATGTTGTGAAAGATACAAGTGATGATATTGAATATATCAACTTCGGCAATTTATATGAAGCTATTAAAGCTCCTGTATTAGTATAAGATGTAATAAAAGGACTGGAAAACTAATTTTTTTCAGTCCTTTTATTTTAATAACGTAAGAGAGAGGTAAACAGATGTTTAAATTTACGGAACAGGTATATAACAGCAATCTTCCTATAAAATATGTATTTGAAGAAGGTAATAGTAATAAAGATCATTTGCTGGTTGTATTCTCAGGATTTCATAATGAAACGAACTCATACCGATATAATTATATTAAAACATTAAGGAATTTTGACTGTAACAAATTATTTATTCTAGATAACTATGGCCCAAGAGGAAGTTATTATTTAGGAAATGAAATGAATTACGAGGTAGAAACCTCTGTTCAATCTTTGATTTCATATATGGCAAGTAAGTTGAATATCGTTCCTTCTAATATAATATCAGCAGGTACTTCAAAAGGTGGAAGTGCTGCTCTTTACTATGGAATGAAATATAACTATGGACATATCATTACGGGTGCTCCTCAAACAAAAATTGCAGATTATGTTCGAAAGTTTGCCAAAGAAACAGCTGAATACATTTTAGGAATTGAACCTACAGCTTATGAGGTTTCGTATATTAATAACTTGATATTCAAACAAATCGATAAAGAACATCTTCCACATATATCGTTATTAACTAGCAAAAATGATATACAGTATAAACATCACATTGTTCCCTTAATAAATACGTTTAACGATAAGGGGAAAAAAATCGATTTAACAATAGATAATACGATTATGAGCCATAATGAAATTGCCGTTTCATTTCCTGCATTTCTACTAAATAAGTTAGTGGGAATCATCCACGGTTTAAATATAGATAACGTTGATGTTAAGAGTGAGTTTAATGTCTTAAAAGTCAAGGCTGATATTGATAACGCTAATTCAAGAAACTTGGAAACTTCATTAGTAATTATGGGTCAAGAAGGAAGCTACTATGAAGCGCCATTTAGAGATGAACTTAATATAAAAATGAGTGATTTGAAAAATATTGGTTCAGGTAAACCGGAAGTGGTTTCAATAGACTTACACATAACAAAAGGACAAGAGGTCATAAGTAAGTATCCATTAGACAAGGTCATTGCTGGCGGAGGCGTATTATTTAAAGGAACTAAATTCGAAATTCATAATGGTGAAATTCAATTCGAGATAGACATTGAAGATAGTCCTGACCTTGAATTTGCTTATTATATTAGAAAAGATAACAAGGTAATTGATCGGATCAAGTATAATTCATCAAAGAAATTCAATTATCTCATTAATGATACTGGTAAATATCAAATCCATTATTTCATTTCGACCCATGGGGAAAAACTCAGCAACAGAACGGAAGAGATTGAGGTTGAAAGAGTAAATACTACGTTAGTAGGAGTGTAAAAGGGTGGAAAAACTACTAAAGGATGAAAGTGAAATTAAAAAAATGCAAAATTTGATAGATGAAAACAATCTACTATTACTAGAAAAACAACAACTTGAAGAAGAATTAAGACAGGAAAGAGATAAATTTACAACCCTTCAACAGCAACAAACTTTGCAAATGGCGGACATTACAAAACAACTGTACGAAAATAGCCAGCTCATCCTGCAATTACGTAAAGATCTACGGAAAGATAATGGAAAAAGTAAGGCTTCAAATCGAACAATAGAGTTAGAAAAAGAATTAAAAATGGTTAGAAAGAACTTAGAGCAAGCCAATGCAACCATTACGAAAGAAAAGAAAGAAAAATTAGAAGTAATGGAAACGTTAAAAGAAAGCTATGAAAAAGAGGAAAGAATTTTAAGATCGTACTCCAAATTATTGTCTAAGTATGAATCCCTGAAATCCTCTAAACTAGGTAAGCTAACACTTTCTTACTGGAAAGTAATGAAAAGGTTAAGAAGGGGGTAACAGGATGGATCAAGTAAGTATTCAAAAACGATTGCAATCAATTAAAAAACTGAAGACAAAACTTCAAAAAGAAATAGATCGAGAAAAAGAACAAATAGAAACAATCATTAGAAATGATAAAACGGTTATACACTCCAGCGCCAAAACCAATAATGATATCCCGGAGTTAACCCAACAAGAGATTGATAGCTATCTAGAAAAAAGAAATAAATTAGCGGATCTTCACTTCTTGGAAAATGCGTTATCCTCAATCAATCAAATCCCGGATAGTAACGGTTCGAAGTTCTATAGGAAAAAAGCTGTGAAGATAGGAATCATTGCCGACGAATTCTTATACCAATCCTTTAAGGGGATAGCCGAATTTGTTTATATAACCCAAAAAAATTATAAGGAGTATGCTGGAAAACTTGACGTATTCTTTATTGCTACTACTTGGCGTGGGTTAAACAAAGAGTGGAGAGGTTTAGGGAACCCTCAGTCTAAACGCAGGGATGAATTAACGGAAATTATTAATCTTTATAAAGAAAACGACATTAAAGTAGTGTTCTTTTCCAAAGAAGATCCGGTAAACTATGATCTTTTTGTAGGTATTGCTCAGCATTGTGACTATATCTTTACTACTGCTAGAGAAAAAGTTGAGGATTATAAGAAGGATTGCAATAACGAAAATGTAGATGTCTTATCCTTTGGAATTAATCCACTCTATCATAACCCTATCGGTATGAGGAAATTTAAGAAGCGTAATGAAGTATTTTTCGCAGGATCCTGGTATCAAAAGTACCCTCATCGTCAAGAAGATACAAAGATGATATTTAATGGAATTGAGAAATCTAATAAGGGCTTAAAAATAATAGACAGAAATTATTCTTTGAACCATCCGAATTATTTCTTCCCTGAAGAATATCTTGAAAGCGTATCTCCAGAGGTCCCGCATGAACATTTGCAAAAGTTACACAAATTATATGATTGGTCTTTAAATTTCAACTCTGTAAAGTATAGTGAAACGATGTTTGCCAATAGAATATATGAACTTCAAGCGATAGGAAATATCATCATTTCCAACTATAGTTTAGCTATTAATAATAAGTTCCCAAATGTATTCATTGTGAATGGTGAAAACGAAGTCAAAGACATCCTGCATGGGTTTACAGAAGAAGAAATTTATAAACATCAAATGTATGGCCTAAGACAGGTTATGAATAAAGATACTACGTTTGACAGAATCAGTTTTGTTTTAGAAAAGCTTCAAATAAAAGAGAAGCCTTTAAACAGAAAAGTGGCAGTAGTGGTATCAGAGATTACTGATCAGGTTGAGAAATCCTTCAACGCACAAACGTATGAAGATAAATCGTTGGTTCTGGAAAAAGACCTTACAGCACAAATGCTTGACGAATATGAAATGGTAGCATTCTTCTCCAGTGAAAATGTTTACTATGAATATTATTTAGATGATATGGTAAATGGTTTTAAGTTTACTGATTCAGATTATATAACGAAAGACGCGTACTTAAATGGTAATAAATTAGTACCAGGTGTTGAACATGATTATGTGGATAAAATGCCGGATAAGTATCGAACGGTATTCTGGTCCAGTTCTTTCTCAGTTGATGATTTGATAAAATTTGAAGGAGAAGTTGCGCTCCCAAATGGTTACAGTATTGATCGTTTTGAATTTAACAAGCATGAAGTAAAACAAACGGTCCAAACTGAAAACTATAAGCTTTCAGTCATTGTACCTATTTATAATAACGGTAAGTATTTACTGAATAAATGTTTCAATAGTTTAAGAAGAAGCAGTGTGTTCCACGATATGGAGATCATTCTTGTAGATGATGGATCATCAGATCGAGAAACGTTAATAAATATTAAAAGACTAGATCGCGATTATCCTAATGTAAAAAGTTTCTCTTATACGGATGGTGGCAGCGGAAGTGCATCCAGACCAAGAAACAAAGGGGTAGGTCTTGCTTCAGCGCCATATATCACCTATCTAGACCCAGACAACGAAGCGATTAACGATGGGTATGCAAAGCTATTAGAAATTATAACTTCTGATAAAAAACTAGATATGGTAGTAGGAAACATTATCAAAATTGATAATACTAAGTCTATTAAATTTAATTACTATAATACGGTCTTAAAGTACAACAAAGAAGGCATTATTAAAGATGCGAAAGAGTTCTTGAAGAAAGTAAATTTAAGAGCACAGAGCATTCAAGCTTTAGTCGTTAAAAAGAACATTGTAGTGGATAATGATCTAACAATGGTAGAGCGGGCTGGGGGTCAAGACACACTATTTTTCCATGAGCTATTAATCCATGCGCGCAAAACCAAAGTAATTGATCTTGATATTCATATTTACTATGCAGCCGTAGAGGGATCTGTAACCAATACAATCACGAAAAAGTTCTTTACTAAATTCCATATATTAGAAAAAGAAAGATTGCCTTTCCTTCTGGAAAATGGACTGATGGATGTTTATATGGATAAGCGTTTTGATTTCTATTTTACGAATTGGTATATGAAGCGCTTAGTGAATATCCAAGAAGACCAATTAGAGGAGTCAATGCATACAGTCTATGAGATTTACTCACTTTACAAAGACTATATTAAGAATGAAAGTGAGCTTCTTAAACGATTTGATCAACTATATAGAAATAAAAAGTATATGGAAATAGTAGATGAAGTGAAACTGAAACTTAAGTAACGACTTACGGGGGTCAATTATTTATGCTTAAAGACATTCACAAATTAAATAGTACTTTAGAAGAAATAAAAGAGATCACTTTTCCAAGCGATCAACCTTTTCTATTAACCATTACCTTGGAAGATGTTAAATACGAATTCTATATTAATCTAAAGAAGGACTCAGATAGATTAGTAGTATTGGGTTCCGGGGCTTATAACTCAGCTAAAATGTCACCGCCGGTCTTTCAAAGGTTCTCCTGGGCTGAAGACATTCATGCTTCAACGATTTACTATAACGACCCTACCTTATATTTAGGCAAGATTAATCTGGGCTGGGGGCAAGGTACAGAGGATAGATTTTATTTAGAAGAATTAGCAGGTATATTAGATGAAATCTTTATTCGCCTTAGCGCGACTAGGGACAAGGTAACGTTCTATGGGAGTTCAGCCGGCGGGTTCATGTCTTTGTATTTAGCGGGCTTGTTGAAAGGGACGAGTGCGGTTGTTAATAATCCACAAACGATTGTTAACAATTACTATGAAGGGCACGTTACTCGCATGTACGAGTGTGCTTACCCTAATCTTAGTAAAGAAGATATTTTAAAACAGTTTACACAAAGGCTGAATATAATAGAGTTTTACAAATCAATAAAATATATTCCCACAGTATATTATTTACAGAATCTTGGATGTAATCATGATGTGAAAAACCATCTTACTCCTTTTGTTGAGAGTATTAAAGCTGTTAATGAATCTTATGGCTTCAACAATATAAAATTTGATTACTACTTTAATAAGGAACAAGGACATGATCCATTAGACCAAGAACAAACTCTTAAGTTTCTAAATAAAAATGATCTGTTTAGTCCCAACTATAGTCGTCAATTTGAGGTAGGTGGAAATATGCAAGATAACGTAAAACTATTAGACCTTGATACATCACAAATAATTAAGATTTCTGAAGTGAAAAAAGATACAGAGCTAGTAGCGAATAAAATTTATAATAATCATTTCTTCTTTTTCAATAGCTTAGATACAATAAACTTTGAAGAAGGTATCGATTGGAATTACAAACACTATAAAAATAGTTCGACTTACCAACTCTATCTTCATTCTTTAAACGTCGTAAGTTTCCTGTTAAATGCTTATGAAAAAACGAAAGATAAAAAATACTTTGTGAAAAGCAAGGAGATAATTGACTCTTGGATGGAGTTCGAAAGTACTTCACCGAAAAATGATATGATTTGGTATGATCATCCCTCAGCTTATCGTGCACAAAACCTGGTGTATTTTTTAGTAATTGCAAAGAAAATTTCTTATGACATTTCTGAAAAAGAAAAAGAATACATTTCCATGGTAGAGAAACACGCTAATTACTTGTATTCTGATAAAGATTATAGAAAAAATAATCATGGAATCATGATGGATAGATCACTAATCATGTTAGGAAGGGTGTTGGAGCATCCAAAAGCTGATAGTTGGGTAGAAAAAGGCATTTGGAGACTGAAGGATACATTCTATACAAGCTATAGTTCTAAAGGTGTGCATTTAGAAAATTCTCCTGAGTATCATAGAATTGTTAGAAATCTTTACTTATCGACAGAGAAGTTCTTAAACAAAAATGATTTAACTCTAGGTGAGGATTTGCTGAATTTATTAACGTTATCTGACAGGTACTTTAACTATTTGGTCAAACCTAATGGTGTATTACCTAAAATAGGTGACACAGGAAAGATTAATGTTGGAACAGATAATAAAAGATATGTTAGCTTTTTTGATCAAACATCAGGTACGTCTATCTTACAAACAAAAAATGACTTAAATCCTGAAAACTCTACCTGGATGTCATTTGTGTGTGGGTATGGGACGACTACCCATAAACATTATGATGACTTATCAATGAATTTATTCTTTAATGGTCATGATATATTAGTTGATTCTGGAAAATACAGCTACGGAAAATCTAAAATAAGAAGCTATGTAATCTCGCCAAGAGCACATTCGACATTAATCATAAATGATGATAAACAAAGAAATCGATATACATTTGATAAGAAAAATGATGACTATAAAAATATTTATACTACTTCATTTTCCACAAGTGCAAATATGGACTTGGTTAAAGGTGTTAATAATGGATATGAAAATGCTTCATTAGAGAGAGCTATTCTTTTCTTGAAGTCAGATATAGTGGTAATCGTTGATTTAATAAATGCTGAAGCAACACAGAAGGTTTCTCAATTATTCAATTTGGCCCCTCACATTGAAGTACACTCTATGGATAAAAAGAAAGCTGTTTTACAATCACATGGAGATTTAATAGAGTTTGAACAAGTGAATGATGTTGATAGCTCTAATGTAATTAAAGGGGATGTCAATCAGCCTATAGCAGTAGTCGCTGATACATTTGGGGAAGTTTACGAAACAAACCAATTGGAATTTAATAAAGAAGTGGAAAAAGATTATTATTTAACTGTTGTTAAGCTAGGAGAAAATGCTATATCACGTTTTGTTGATGCTTCATTTGATATGAAGACAGGGAAACTTACTGTTAAAACCACTGACGATGATATCAATACGTACATTTAATTGTTAATAGTACTGTCTTGACTCAGTTAAAATAAATAAAAAGGAAGCATGACTGTATGACTTTAGTATTTCAGATTTTGAAGGAGCAATTTTCCAACTTGCACCTAATATTTCGCCTGGCAAGTTTTGAAGTGAAAAGCAAATATCAATTACATTACTTAGGGGTTCTATGGCAGTTTATACAACCCATTATTCAGATATTAATTTATTGGTTTGTTTTTGGAATTGGTATTAGAGGTGGAAGTCCAGTAGGTGAGGTTCCGTACTTTTTATGGTTAATTACGGGTTTAATTCCTTGGTTATACATTAATCCGAGCGTAATTCAAGGATCAAACAGTGTTTATTCTAAAATAAATCTCGTGTCAAAAATGAAATTTCCCGTTAGTGTATTGCCAACCATTACAATAATAGGGAATGGATTCAATTTCATAATTTTGTTAGGGGTATTGATGGTAATTTTATTACTGAATGGAATTTTTTCTGGGCTTTACTTAATTCAATTACCATATTATTTACTATGTCTCTTTGTTCTTCTATTTTCTCTTACTTTATTATTTTCAACGTTATCAACAATTGTGAGAGATTTCCAGGTTTTGCTACAATCTACCATGAGAATGATGTTGTATTTAACACCTATTCTTTGGGAGACAGGAGATCTACCTAAACTTCTTGAAACCATTTTAAAGCTAAATCCTTTCTATTATATTATTGAAGGATTTCGTGATGTATTTTTAGGAAATGGTTGGTTCTTTAATGATATGACTTATACTATTTATTTTTGGTTCTCCATATTACTAATCATACTAGTTGGGTCTAAACTTCATATTAAATTTAAAAATAAATTTGTAGATTATTTATAACGTTGGAGGCTTATCAATATATGAAGCCAAAAGTAACACTAAAAAATGTATCAAAAAAATATTCTCTTTACAGAAAAAAATCGGATAAGTTACTAGATGTTTTTTCTGTGAACAAAAGAAGCAAAAACTTTTTCGCATTAAAGGATGTATCCCTAGAAGTTTTTGAAGGTGAAACAATAGGAGTAGTCGGTATAAATGGTTCTGGAAAATCAACCTTATCCAGTATACTGGCTCAAGTTATCCCACCTTCTTCCGGGGAGATTATTATGGATGGACAACCCTCCTTAATTGCCATCTCTGCGGGCTTAAACAACAACTTATCTGGATTAGAAAACATTGAACTAAAATGTTTGATGCTAGGTTTGAGTAAAGATGAAATAAAAGCATTAAAACCTGAAATTATAGAATTTGCCGACATTGGTGATTTCATCGAACAACCAGTAAAAAATTATTCCAGTGGTATGAAATCAAGGTTAGGTTTTGCGATTTCTGTGTATACCCATCCTGACTTATTAATAGTAGACGAAGCCCTATCAGTCGGTGACCAAACTTTTTATGATAAGTGTTTAATTAAAATAAATGAATTTAAAGAACAAGGAAAAACAATATTTTTCATAAGCCATTCTATTTCTCAAATTAGTAAAATGGCGGATCGAGTGATGTGGCTCCATTTTGGAGAACTAAAGAAATTTGGAGAAGCAAAAGAAGTCATAAAAGAATATCAAGAATTTATTAAATGGTTTAATCAAAAAAGTAAACAAGAAAAGAATGAGTATAAAAGGCAAATGTTATCTTCCCAATCACAAAATAGTGAGAAAATGGGGTTGGATAATAGTAGAAGCAACAAGTATGAGAAAAAACCATTCTCGGGCTCTTTATTCTATCTGCAGCTGCTCATTGTATTGGTAGGACTTTTCATATCAGGAACTATGTTATTTTTTGAAGATCCGTTAAAAAAGATAAATAATTATATTAGTCTCCCTTTTGTTTCACAATTATCATTAGATAATAATAAGGAGAAAGCGGCTAACGAACCATCATCCGAAAATATTCATCGCACAGGGTATATCCAAGTGGAAAATGGGGTTCTCTATAAAGACGATAAATTAAAAGAAGAACAAGAAGAATTGCCTTTTTCTACAGAAGTATTTGTACAGGAATTAATAGAGGACGATTACTATAGGGTTCTATATGAAAGTGAAAATTACTATGTGAAAGCTGATGAGTTAACTACTGAGATTAATAATAATAAACTTTCTAGTCTTTCCTTTGAGGATCAGCTATTCGTTTTTAATGAACCCGTAATTAGTTCATATTCCTATTTCACAGCATTCTTTGATTCTTCTTATGATGAAATTGTCAGCTCTTTGCGAGGGTTAACTGATGAGGAAGAAAGGCAAGACGCTGATCGTTATTTAGTCTATGGATATGATAATGTGACCTATAGAATAAATAGTGATAATAAATCGGATGCCATTATATTTAGTGAGCTTAACCTAGATATGGAGGCTGTGAAGCTCTTAAAAGAGGAAGCTAAGTTAATATCAGATAATCAAAAATTATATCTTGTAGAGACTGAACAATATAACTGGTATTATAATTTTGAAAAAAATGAATTATTGTTAGAAAAAAAGAAATCAACTGAAGAAGGTGACCAAATTGACTAACCCCATCAAAGTAATGACAATCTTCGGAACAAGACCAGAAGCGATTAAAATGGCGCCACTTGTTCTAGAACTAGAGAAGCATCCAGAAAAATTTGAGTCAATCGTGACGGTAACGGCTCAGCATCGTCAAATGCTAGATCAAGTTTTAGAAATATTCGATGTTATGCCTGACCATGATCTAAATATTATGAAAGACCGCCAAACGCTTACGGGTGTCACAACTCGTGCATTGGAAGGCTTAGATAAGGTAATGAAAGAAGTGAAGCCTGATATTGTTTTGGTTCATGGTGATACGACAACAACATTTGTTGCAAGTATGGCAGCCTTTTATAACCAAATTGCAGTTGGGCATGTTGAAGCAGGTTTACGTACATGGGATAAATATTCTCCTTTCCCTGAAGAGATGAATCGTCAATTAACAGGTGTTATTGCAGATCTTCACTTCTCACCGACAGATAAGTCTGCGCAGAATCTATTAAATGAAGGTAAAAAAGAAGAAGCAATCTTTATTACCGGTAATACAGCGATTGATGCTTTGAAAACGACCGTTCAAGAAGAGTACTCTCATGAGATTTTAGATAAGATCGGTGATGATCGCCTTATTCTATTAACAGCTCATCGTCGTGAGAATCTTGGAGAACCAATGAGAAATATGTTTAGAGCGATCAAACGTATTGTTGAGGAGCATGACGATGTTCAAGTAGTTTATCCAGTGCACCTAAACCCGGCTGTTCGTGAAGCTGCGGATGAGATTTTAGGGAACGATCCACGTATTCAACTTATTGAGCCCCTGGACGTTATTGATTTCCATAATTTCGCATCAAGAGCTCACCTGATTTTAACTGACTCTGGCGGGGTTCAAGAAGAAGCACCTTCATTAGGCGTGCCTGTACTCGTATTGCGTGATACTACTGAAAGACCAGAAGGAATAGAAGCGGGTACTCTGAAACTGGCTGGTGTGGAAGAAGAGAATATCTACAAACTTGCTAAAGAGTTGCTTACAGATGCAGCTCATTATGAGAGTATGGCGAAAGCGACAAACCCATATGGTGATGGTCAAGCGTCGAGAAGAATTGCTGAAGCCATTCATTATTACTTTGATAAGAAGAATAATGATCGACCTGATACATACAAGCCATTAGAAGGATAATATTTCAGTGAAGAAGGGTGAGTATGTTCTCACACAATTATAAAACATCCCCACTAAACACAATGGGGATGTTTTTTTCTACCTATGCCAACGACTCTCCCTAAACTTCCCAGCCTCAACAAAATAAGGCTCCACCGAAGTATAGCCAATATGATAAAACCCTTCTGCAGGCTCCCAAATCCGATAAGCATCCAAACTCTTACTATACTCATCAGAAAGCCCATCAGGCACAGGGTAAGTGTCGTCGTACTTCAAATTCTCAAACTCTTGAACGGGAAGATAATAAAGAGCCGATTGAATGGTCCCTTCTTCAACCAGTTGTTTTAAGGCTAACCCCGATGCAGCGTGGTCACGATGAGGGTCATGATAGGATAAGGCATGGTGTCTTGCTTCAGGGTATCGTTCGTTTATTTCCTTCATGATGGTCATGACTTCGTCTTCTTTCATATCACCATCGGGAAGGTCGTATACGAAGACATTCTCCGGCTTGACTCCCAATTCTTCCACGGACTTTCTAAATTCGTTTACCCGTGAGTCACCGAACTCCTCTTTAGAAATGGTGGGAAGGTTTTTTTCTTTTAGGCTCTCATTGACTTTTTTGATCGATTGGCTGGCTTCACCATGGGAGAGCAGTACCACGGCTACTTCATTTCCCTTGTCGATTTGACGTAGGATGGAAGGCCCTAAGCTGAGCGTTTCGTCGTCTGCGTGTGGAGCATAAAAGACAGAGGTTTCAGGTTCATTTTCAAAAAGAGTACAGCCGCTCAGGAAGGCGGATAATAATAGTATAATGGATAAATAGATAGATCGCATGCTGACCTCCAAGGAGAGAAAATAGTTAAATCTTTACTCATTGATTCTATCAAAGTTTTTTGTGCTGGTGTATACTTTCATAGTAGGAAAGTATAGAACGTGAAGTGAAAGGAACGGAGTATGGAACAAGTTCAACCAACAGAAAAGCCGATACAAGTGACAAAGAAAAGAAGAGTCTATTCCCTCGATATGTTACGAGGGATTATTGTAGCATTATCCGTGTTTTTAAGTACGATTCCTTATGGGAAGGTGGACTACCCCTATTTCCGACATGCGGAATGGTATGGGGTCACCTTGATTGATATCATTTTACCTACGTTCATCACCATTTTCGGTGTGAGTATGGCGATTGCGTATCAGCGCGGGGTGAAATGGGAGAAGATTTTAAAGCGGACCGTCCGATTGATTGTGTACGGCATCATTTTTACGATTATTGTGGAATGGACGTTGGATTTCCCGACTATTCGCCTGACCGGTGTATTACAGATGTTTGCCCTTCTGGGAATTGTTACGGTGGCGATCACCAAGTTTGTACAATCTCCCTTGAAGTTGATGGCGATTGCGTTGTTGGTGTCGTCGGTATATGGGGGGCTCATTCTCTATACAGGTCAATCCTGTGAAGGCGGAATGCCCCAGCCGGAATGTAATCCTTCACACGTGATTGATAGTGCGGTGTTTGGGGAGAGTCATTTATATCATCATGGCGAGCGGGGGTATGACCCTGAAGGACTGGTCACCAGTTTGTCCGCCTTATCAAATGTTCTTTTCGGATATGCATTCGGACGATTAATAGTGACCCGTAAAGAGACAGGGGCGTGGCGGGAACTATTGGGGATAGGCGCTCTATTGATCGCCCTGTCCCTCGCGTGGGATCAGTTCCTTCCCTATAATAAGCGATTATGGACGCCTGCGTTTGCCTTATTGGCAGCTGGATTTGCCGCTGGTATGCTATCGATTTTGTATCTAGTATTCGATAAACGAAAAGTAGACGCCAAAGAGACGGCGCTGAAGCCCGTTGTTTGGTTCCTCGAAGCCTATGGACGCAATAGCTTCTTGATCTATTTCGGTAAATTCATGCTCGGTTCCGTACTGATCCATCTTTCGATCACGCATGATGGCATTGAGAAATCGTGGTCCAGAGTGATAAATGAATGGGTGGCAACCTTTGCTCCTCATCCGCAACTGGCATATGGATTACTTAATCTGCTCTTCTGGACAATCGTTGCCTTTGTCTGTCATAAGAAGAAATGGTATTTGAAAGTATAGAAGAATGAAGGTCCGTCCCTTATGTTGAGGGACGGACCTTCTTCTATTTGTGACTCAAAGTCTTTTCAAATAAAAGGCTGGCATAGGTTCTTGTATATTTCAAAATGGTTTCTCCAACTTCTTCAGCTGGAAAATCAAATAAAGGTTGGAACAGCTCTTTATTACTCTCTGTACCGAATGCGTCGACGAAACGGTACGATAATCGAAGTTCGGTAAAGGTCGTGGTAAAGTAAATTTCCAAATGAGTGACGATATCATCATCGGATTCTTCACTCTTAATCCGCTCTTGATAAAGGGGGATTAGTCCCTCCATGTCAATTTCAATGCGTACATGTGTGCGATTCATAAGCTGCGAAACACCATCCAGGTTAGGATATTTTGCATTTAACAGAAGTGGCTGCAGAATTCCATGAAGAGCTTTGGTTGATTCAACATGAAAAACAATGGCTTTCACCAAATTTTTTGTGTATTCATCCTCTGATGATGAGCTTTTCATCGTTTGGAGTAAATGATTATTTACCTCTTCGCGAAGCTCGTCCTTATCAAGGTGTATGACTAGTTTTTTATAGATGGTTGCAACTGATTGTGTGAGAGACTCCATGGGTAATGTGCCTTCTTTCTTATGTATGGTTTGAAATATGCTACTATTTTACCATTAAAATACAGAAAATTCTATATATTATTCAAGATAAAAAAAACGCGCTCCACTAAAGAGCGCGTAATTGTTATTCGTTTCCTTCTAAAATCGACCAAAGATCATCTTCAACCTTTTGGTTAAGAGCTTTTGCTCCACCTAACATAGTTGCACCCATGGTAGAACCTTTCATTAGATCCTTGATTGCAGGATGAAGTTCCTTTGGAGTCGTCAGTAATAATGGCTCCCCCCAATAAGCAGCAAGGGCTGAACCTGTCAGGGCATCGGCGAACTGAGTACCTGTTGCAACAAATACGAAATCCATTGGTACATCAAATTCTTTTATGACAGCAGCATTCGTAAGATAGCGGTCACCGCCAGAAATACGAGTAGGACGATTTAGCTTATTCATTGTTGGGTTACTAATGACACCTGTTCCTCCAACCACATAGTTCTTAGAATACATTTTAGCCTGGGTCAGGGTAGTAGCATCAATACTGTCTTTTTCCGATAATAGAATCGGATAGCCATATTGTGCTGCGATAGAAGCTATTGATAGGGCATCCGGATAGTTTTTACCGCTTACCACTACGGCTGCATCATTAATTGGTAGCTTTTTAGAAATCGCCACGGCTGTTTCATAACGGTTCTTACCGCTGATACGCATCGTTTTGACATCCAGAGCCTTTAGTTTATCTTCTACTGCCTTTGAAATGACTCCCGTTCCCCCGAGAATAGTCACTCGCTTAACTCCCAGTTCAAAGATTGCCTCTTCAACTGCCGGGTGAAGTGAACCTTTCTTTGTAAGAAGGATAGGAGCACTTTTATGATAGGCAAGAGGTGCGCCAGCTAATGCATCAGGGAAATTCTCCCCGGTTGCCAGGATGATATCTTCTGCTCCGCTGAATTCCCACCCTTGCATAGCGATTTGCAATGCAGTGTCATAACGATCATCACCATAAATTCTGTCTACATAAGGTTCAAATGTGAACTGGCTGGTGTAAACAGCATATTCTTCACTGGAACCGATATTATTTGTATCTTTTACTGCCATATAGTAAGTGCCTGGAGCGATGGAGTAGTCTGCGTAGAAACCTTCCAATTCATCACTGCTCTTATCCAGTGGTTGGATCACCTTTTTATTTTCATCATATAAAGTGATATCTAACTGGATACGCGGACTCTCTGAAAATGACCCTCCATATAGAAAAAAGGAATCACTGGAATCAACTTGGATTTTGTACATATCGATATCATCTTTTGAAAGAGTACCCTTTACAGCATCTTCAACGATAATACTATTTGCTTGGGCAAACGTATTGTTCGGTTCTTCCTCAAGGAAGTAACCCTCACGATCGTAAGCTAAAAGGTCCATCTTTTGCTTGGAAGGACTTTCAGCCAAAACTGATGTGCTAAATAAACTAGATGCAAGTAAAGCTGAACCAACTGAAGCAATAAACCATTTTTTCATCTTTCTTTCCCCCGATTGTCATGTTCTTTCTATTTTTAGAGAAAACTGTTCTTGAGCTGATGCCTTTGGCACTCCTATACCAATATTTCATAACATCTAGAATATTATAATCGCGTTTTGAACGTTTGCCTAGATAGTATGAACTAAATATTTTTCGCCTTTTTTTGACATATATTGAAACGTTTTTAGAAAGAGTGAATAGGGTAAAAATTAAGGGTGTTTTACATTTTTATGACCGAATAGAATACAGTTGTGAATTTTGCTATACTTACAGAAGTGAAAAAAGAATAACTCTCCATACTGAAAGGGGAACAACATAAATGAGCAAGATCCTTGTCACAGGTGGGGCCGGATTCATCGGCTCTCATATTGTAGAAGAATTGTTAAACAAAAACGAACAAGTGGTAGTGATAGATAATTTCTCAATGGGTTCAAAGGATAACCTTCCAAAAGACGATAAGTTAACCGTTGTAGAAGGGGATATCTCTTCAAAAGAGACCATTGAAAAGCTATTTCAGCAACATCAATTCAAAAAAGTCTTTCATTTAGGTGCGATAGCCAGTGTAGCGGCTTCAGTAGAAGATCCCCTTCATACACATCAAACCAATTTGGAAGCAACCTTATACTTATTGGAAGAAACACGTAAACAAGGCGGATTGGAGCGATTTGTCTTTGCTTCCTCTGCAGCGGTTTACGGGGATGAGCCAACGCTTCCGAAGAAAGAAACGTCAACAATCAGACCATTGACGCCATATGCCATTGATAAATTTGCCTCTGAGCAATATGTGCTGGCATTCAGCCGGTTGTATGATATCCCGACGACGGCCGTTCGCTTCTTCAATGTCTTTGGAAATAGACAAAATCCATCGTCACCATACTCTGGTGTTGTATCGATCTTAACGGATAAATTTAAACAGCTGGTAAACAAAGAAGAAACATCCTTTACTCTTTATGGTGATGGAGAACAAACGAGAGATTTCATCTATGTGAAAGATGTTGTTCAAGCCAATCTTCTCGTATCAGAAGATAAACAAGCAATCGGTAAAGTATTTAACGTCGGTACAGGCGACTCGACAAGCTTGAACGAACTGATCGGCATGTATGAAGAGATTACCAAAACAAAACTCCCTATCGAACAGTTGGAAGAACGGTCGGGAGATATTAAAGAATCCTACTCTGATATATCTGAGCTTAAATCTTTAGGATTTGATCCAAAGTTCTCTATGAGAGAAGGACTTTTGGAGTATTGGAACAAAGAAAACGAATAATGAAAAATGCCCGTTTCTATAAAAGAAACGGGCATTTTTTGTGTCGTTTGCAGGAATGGATATTACAAAAAAGGGGTAAATATGACGAATTTTGTTACATAACTGTAAAATTATTTTGAAAATTTTAATGATAAGATAGTTTTTGTAGATTTATAGAGAAGGGGAATTGAGAAATGTCAAATTATCGCAAACCTGTATCTATTACTTTCGTCACGGTAATAAGCTTCATGTTCCTATTATTTTTCCAGAATCCTGCATCAGCTGCAGGTACGCAGATAGATCGAGTAAGTGGTGTTGACCGGTATGAAACGGCAGTTAAAGTTTCCAGAGAAGGATGGACCAGTGCCAATACCGTTGTCATTGCAGTGGGGAATAACTTTCCGGATGCGTTAGCAGGTGCACCGTTAGCGGATAAGTATAATGCTCCAATCCTGCTGGTTACCAAAGATAGTGTTCCTTATAGTGTGAAAGAAGAGTTAAAACGATTAAAGCCAAGTAAAGCATACATATTAGGTGGAAGTTCCGTTATTTCATCTTCAGTAGAAACCCAACTTAAGAGTTTAGGTATTACCAGTACAAGAGTGGCAGGGGAAAACAGATATGAAACTGCGGCAAAGATCGCTGCATTGGTAGGAGGGTCTCAAGCCATAGTTACATATGGCAGGGATTTCCCGGATAGTCTGGCGATTGCACCTGTTGCTGCAAGTAAATCAATGCCGATTCTTTTAACAGAAAAAAACCATGTCCCTGAAGAGACAAAAAAAGCGTTAAGTAAATATAGCTCTTCTATTCTTGTAGGAGGTACAGGTGTCGTAAGTGACGGCGTTAAAAATCAATTGCCAAGAGCCACTCGTATTTCCGGGAAAGATCGATATGATACGGCAACGAAAGTAGCCGAGAAATATTACTCAGCTTCAAATAGTACAGTCATCGCTACGGGAGAAAGTTATGCAGATGCGTTAACCGGGTCTGTTCTTGCAGCCAAAAAAGGCTCGCCAGTTATGTTGATTCAATCGAATAATGTCCCGACTTCCGTTAAGTCGACAGTGGATAAATTGGGGATCAATCAGTTTACGATCATTGGTGGAACGTCCGTGATTTCCGAGAAAGCCCAAAGTCTATTTGGTTTCGATACAGATGGTTTAATCAAGACGGCGAAACAGTATATAGGAACTCCTTATAAGTGGGGTGGAACGACTCCAAGCGGTTTTGATTGCAGTGGTTATCTAAACTATGTATATGACAAATATGGAATTGACCTACCCAGGACAACTTCAGACATCTGGAACTTCGGAAGCCGCTCAAGCTCACCGGCAGTCGGCGATATCGTCATGTTTGAAACATACAAACCGGGCCCGTCCCATGGTGGGATCTACATCGGTAACAATGAATTCATTCATGCCGGGGATCGTGGGGTAGAAATTACAAGTATGAATAATGTATATTGGAAGCCTCGTTATTTAGGCGCCGTGAAGGTTGTAAATTAATAGAATGATAGAAAAACTGTTTGTCACACGGCAAGCAGTTTTTTTCTATTTACCCGATAATATAGTCCTTAAA
Source organism: Bacillota bacterium (assembly GCA_051750565.1). Lineage (GTDB taxonomy): Bacteria > Bacillota > Bacilli > Bacillales > Bacillaceae_B > Rossellomorea. The sequence continues at coordinate 293,962 of JBNJJV010000004.1, forward strand.
CATTTTCTTTTAAATGAATATTATTTTCTAATAGATAGTTGTATTTAACTAGTGAAAGTGAATAATGATTATAATGTTGATTGGAGTGGAAGGTGCTCGACTCCTGCGGGAGAAGCGGGAAAACCGAAAAGCGGAGGCGGCTCGCCCAGTCCCGACAAGCATAAGCTGAAAGGACCGGGAAGGCGTTCTTTGCCTTCTTGGTCCTTTCAGCTTATGGCCTCGAGGGGCTAGCCGCCGGAGCTAGACAATTGAGACCTGGCAGGCGAAGCCGAGGAGGCTCACCGCCCGCCCCGCGGAAAGCGAGCACCTGGGACGGAAATCAACCACTACTCGCTCAGAAACAAGAAAACAGTAAATAAATAATTTAATAAAACAGAAAATACAATAGTAAAAATATATTATTTTTTCTGAAAATAACGTCTCCTTTTGTTGACTAAAGAACTAACTGAGATTAAAATGGAAAATAGAGTTCGAATTTTTCCATAATTATATTATTTTGGAAGATACGGAGTATTTCGGACCACTACTATTAATCTATCAAGGGGGAAAAGGGATTGACGCTTAAGAAAAAGGTATTTTCGGTAATGGCAAGTGCTACTTTAGTAGCTTCCTCGTTCGCTGGGGTAACAGCCTTCAATCCTGATAAAGCAGAAGCTGCTTTACAGGAAACGAAAAAATTCAAGGTTTCGAATTTCTCAGAGGTTGTAGCACTGTCTATGAGTGATCAAGCTGTTCAAGAGCTTGTGATCGTAGGTAACGGTAAAGTAGATGCGACTGGTCAATTAGAGAAGCTTGGCGTTAAGGTGAAACAGAATTATAAGAACTATGTTTACTTAGCGGATGTACCTACACGCAAAGTGATGGAGGTTTTGGATCTTAAGAGTGTCCGCACAGTAGGCAAAAACACTGAAATCCAATTAGGGGAAGTGAATGACCCCGAGTTGGAAGTGAAGGACCAAAATAAAGTGGATGAGGATGCGGTTGTAAAACCTAATCAGGCAGAAACTCATGCTCCGACGGGAGTGGATGATTTCCACGATAAGTTTGATGGTAGTGGTACACGTATCGGAATCATTGACTCAGGACCCGATCCAGGTCATGAATCCTTTACAGAGGGTCTTGAAGAAGGAACGCGTAAATATGGGGATTCTAAAATTGTTGCAGTAAGAGACTATACCATTTCGAATCGTCAACTTGCTTATGGCATTGAAGAGCGCTATAAAAAATACTTAGGTGACGGTATCAATTACCTTTCTGAGGGAGACGTGCTATTCGATAAAGGACATGCTGAAGGTGACTCCATTTCAGTAGGGGAAACTACATATAATACAGCAGGACTTGACGCTTCCGATGATAAATTTCACTTCGGGAAAACGGCATTTGAAACAAATCCTTATCCACAAGGCAATTCCAACTGGACGAACCAGGATTTAAATGCAGATGGGAAAAATGGGAATTCAGATAACTTCTCTGTTTTATTGGTAGGGGACAAAGTCTATATCGATACAGATATGGATAATGACTTCACCGACGAAACGGCATATGCCAATAACGATACAGGTACATTCGATGTGAATGTAGAAGATGAAAATCTTGGAGCGAACTTCCGTGTCAATGATATGGAATTGAACTGGTTCGGTGCAGGTCTGAAGAAAATCAATCTGTTCACTGACTTCAACGGGCACGGTTCTCACGTTTCAGGTATCTCTGCAGCAAATGGCCCGGCAAAAGCAAATGCATTCGGAGCCGTTGCTGGTGAAGGGGTTGCCCCTGGAGCAGAGCTTGTCGGTATGCGTGTGTTCAAAGCAGCTGGCGGAGCACCTACATTCAGTATCCAAAAGGCTATGGTTGATGCTGCGCTTCCTGAATCCGAAGGCGGGTTTGACGTCGATGTTGCAAACTTAAGCTTAGGTTCTTCCCCGGATTTAAATGATGGTCTAGGATCCTATGGAGAATTAATGACGGTCTTAAGTGAAGATACAGATATCGTATTCGTTACATCTGCTGGTAATGCGGGTCCTGGTGCAGACACAGTTGGATCACCTGGTGACGTAGCGCCAATCATTTCTGTTGGTGCACATATCACGGCTGACATGTGGGCAAAAGAATACAATTCTTATCCATATGGTAAAAACGCAGACGGCACTCCGAAAGAAGGACAAGGATTATGGTACTTCTCTTCTGTAGGACCTAACGAAGCAGGGAATCAAAAGCCTGATATCGTTGGACCTGGATCTGCTTATGCTGCTCATCCGGTACAAAATGGACCGTACGTTGTGATGCAGGGGACAAGTATGTCTTCACCATATGTAGCTGGTGCTGTAGCGTTACTTAAATCTGCAGCTGAGAAAGATCGTATTCCATTTAATTATGAAATTGCCCGTGAAGCGTTGATTGAAACGGCTAATCATTTAGATGGATACAACCGGGCTCAAGAAGGTGGCGGATTGATTGATGTTCCGGCCGCTTATGAGTACCTGCGCAAAAACTTCATCACAGACATTAAAGATGTAGACGTAACCGTATATCATGGAGAGAAAGTGTCCGGCGGTCCGGGTCTATATGTAAGAAATAAAGAAATTCCTGAAACAGTTGATGTATTAGTAGAGAACAAGACTGATGAAGATAAGAGCCTGGATGTATCTCCAACGGGCGATTGGATTAAGCCATCTGCTTCGAAAGTAAATCTTAAAGCTGGAGAAAGCAAAGTGATTACCGTTGAGTACGATTCGTCGAAACTAGAGACAGGCGTAAATGCTGAAACGTTAGTATTTGATGATGCATCAACTCCTTACGTAGAAGCGAGATCAGCACAAACGATTATTACCGGACATGAATTCAACCAGGATAACCGTTTCCGTTTCCGTGAAGAAGGAGAGGTTCAATCTTCCCAAACGAAAGGATACACATTCGAAGTGAAGCCTGGCGTTAGTGAAGTTCGTTTCTCTTTAAATGCAATCAGTGAAAATGATGATTATAAAGGCCGGGTACGTGCGATCGTATTTAATCCTGACGGAGTGGAAGTAAGCGAATTCCAAGGGTATGCAGGTTACGGTGCCGGTGGATTAGGTGTTGAAGATCATGTATTCAAGTCTCCTAAACCAGGAGTATGGGAAGTACATGTATATGGAACTTCTGGGCCTGAAGCAGGTAAGGAAGTAAATAAATATCAATTAGAGGCTGTTGTTCAGGATGTCGTTGCTGAACCGGGTGAAATTGATTTAGGTAACGTTGCAGCTGAAACTGAAATGACCAAGTCTGTTACATTCTCAAACTACTTATCTGAAGCAAGAGATGTGAAGGTTGTTGGTGCACCGTTCAGTACGCCTAAGATTTCTTCTGAAAAGGTAGAAGTACCTGGTAACAATGAATTCTACTATCAAGATATCAAAGTGAAGAACAATGTATCATTAGAAGTTCAAACTTCTAATCCATCACATGCTACTGATGATGTAGATTTATATATCTTTGATTCTAAAGGAAATCAAGTAGCATATTCTGCGGGTGCTACATCTGACGAAAAAGTTTCCTTGACTTCATTACCGGATGATACGTACACAATTGCCATTGAAGGATACGCAACAATGGATCCAACCACGACTCTTGATCTATCAATCAATGAGTTCGGTGTACTGTCTCCTGGAGAAAAAGGTGAAGGTGAAGTAGATGTTAAAGCTTCACAACATCTTAAAGTAGGAAAATCATTAACGACGGATGTAAACATTACAACTCCATCCGAGTCAGTTAGCTCAATCGGAGCAGTATATTTACTTGATGCGAAAACAGATGAAGTATTATCACTTCTTCCAATCAAGGTAGACGGTGACATCATCACTGAGGTTTCCGGTCAAGACCGTGTCGGAACAGCGATCGAAGTTTCCAAAAAGCTTCATAAAGATGGCTTTGCCGATGACCATAAGTACAAAACTGTTATCCTTTCAACTGGATACAACTTCCCGGATTCATTATCTGCAGGTCCATTAGCATCCGCAATCGATGCTCCAATCTTACCTGTAGGCAGCAATGGGAAGCTTTCTAAGGAAGTTTTAGATGAAATCGAACGTCTTGGTGCTGAAAATGTATATATCCTTGGTGGAGAAGGTGTCGTTTCTGCCGATGTATTCGCACAATTAAACAGCATTTCGATCGATTCTTCTGATATCGAACGCTTAGAAACAGATGGAATGCTAAACCGTTACGGTACAAACCTTGCCATCGTTTCGAAGCTTCAAGAGCTTGGATTCAAAGGAAACGGTGTATTCGTTGCAACTGGTAAGAACTTTGCAGATGCACTAAGTGCTGCGGCAATTGCTGGTGCCAATGATATGCCAATCGTTTTAACAGATGGAAAAGATTTATCTGCTGAAGCGAAAGCCATTCTTGAAGACGAGAAAGTCTATGTGCTTGGTGGTAAGTCAGCTGTTCCTGAAAATGTAGTAGCTCAAGCTAAAAAAGTAGCTGTCGATGTTAAAGTACTTTCTGGTGTGAACCGTTATGGTACACTGGCAGCAATCCTTGGAGAGTTCGCGACTAACACAGATAAGTTATATGTTGCCAGCGGTAAGAACTTCCCGGATGCATTATCTGCTGCTCCACTTGTAACAGATAACGCAGGCTTACTATTACTGACAGATCCTAATGGATTACCGAAAGAAGTAGATGCTTTCTTAACGAAGTATCTGTACCAGAACAAAATCTCTTCTGTCACTGTACTTGGTGGTAAAGGTGCAGTTGGTGAAAGCGCAAGAGAAGACCTTCAAGAAAAAGTATCAAACTAATAGAATAAGGTTAATAGGGTCACCTGCTATTTATAGCGGGTGGCTTTTTTTGTGGAATATCAGGGGCTTTTAGCCTATCATTCTGAAAATTCCTTGAATTCATGGACAGGTCTTCCATCATCTTATATACTTTTTACAGATGATGTAAATGACATTCAACTGAGAGAGGAGTGGCTTGATGAAAATGAGAGTAATCGCTTCTATAATCATATTATTAGGTTGTATCCTGCTTCCAAACGGAATTGCGCAAGCGGGTGATGAGAAGAAGGTTCAACTATTGGTGGTTCACAAGGATCAAAATGGTGAAGTATCTACACAGTCTTCAGACAAAGGTGAAGAGAAATTTGAGGTCGTGTCAGTACCTTCAAAAGACGTTCCTGATACTCTATCTAAACTAAATAATGATGAAAACATAGAATATGCAGAGGTCGATCAGCTCGTTTACACACAGGCTGCTCCACCCAATGATCCATATTTTAATAATCAATCCCGGGACTTTGAGGTAATGAAGGTATTGGAAGCGTGGGAAAACTACAATCCCATTGAAGAAGTTACCGTTGCGATAGTCGATTCAGGTATTGATCTGAAACATCCCGAGCTTCGCAGTAGATTAATAGAAGGAAAGAACTTCATTAATGAAGGGGAGCCTCCCGTCGATAGGTCAGGACATGGCACCCATGTAGCAGGTCTGGTAGGAGCTGTGACCAATAACAAAATGGGTATTGCTTCTGCGGCTGAAAAGGTAAAACTCATGCCCGTCAAAGTGTTTGAAGGTAAGACCACCTATATGTCCACGGTTATTCAAGGCATTCGTTATGCAGCAGACAACGGAGCGGATATCATCAATTTGAGTCTTGGCAGCTATAGCAATATGAAAGCGCTGGAGGATGCTATTGATTACGCTGTGGACAAAGGAGCTCTGGTAGTAGGTGCGGCAGGTAACGATGACGAGCACGCTGTTCTTTACCCGGCAACCTACTCGAATGTTCTGGCTATAGGCAGTGTGGACTCTACTACATTAACAAAATCAACGTTCTCAAACTATGGGAAGGCAGTAGATGTATCTGCCCCGGGAACGAACATTTTCAGTACATGGATGGGTGGCTATGAAAAGTTGGATGGTACCAGTATGTCAACAGCCATTGCAAGTTCGGTTTCGTCCATGGTCAAACAGCAGTACCCCTTTTTAAAAGGATTGCAGGTGAAAGATGTTCTTGAAAACTCAACCACCCCATTACCAGAAGTCGATTTGCTGGGGACAGGGTTGATCAATGCTGAAGAAGCGTTAAGCTATGTCCAAACGAAAAATCGTCTCTACGGACTGACTTCTGTGGAAACGGCTGTAGAAATATCTCGAAATGGCTGGCCCTCACTAGAGGAACAAGAGTTGTCGATCGGTCACAATAAATTGAAAGGATCGTTTGTTATCTTAGCTAGCGGTGATTCATTCCCGGATAGTTTAGCTGCTTCTCCACTGGGATCGCATTTAGACAGCCCGATTCTATTAGTAAAGAACAATCGATTGAGTGAATCCCTTAAGGAAGAACTGAAGAGATTGAATCCTTCTCATGTCTTAATGATCGGAGGAGAAAATGCAATCTCTCATGAAGTAGAAAATGAGATTAAGAATCTATCAATCGAGACCAATCGAATATATGGCATGGACCGTTATGAAACGGCCGTAGCGATCAATAACGTGATTCCCTACACAACCAACAAGGCCTTTGTCGTTTCTGGTCAAAACTATCCTGATGCTCTCTCGATTGCTTCCTACAGTGGCAGTATGCAATATCCTGTACTCTTTGTTCAAAAAGAGAGTGTTCCACAATCGGTTCGTACCTATATGAAAGAGAATGAAATTTCCAAGACGTATGTCATCGGTGGTCAAGGTATTCTTTCTAATAAAGTAGTAGATAATCTGCCGGGACATTTCCGAATATATGGCTTGGATCGTTATGAAACCAATTATAAGGTTCATCAGACCTTTGCTTTGGAAGATTCAGATTCAGTTTATTTTGCCACAGGAGGGAAATTCCCCGATGCCCTTAGCATAAGCCCGCTGGCTGCAAGAGAAGGCAGCCCGGTCGTTCTGGTTGATAGGAACGATAACCTGAACCTGAAGAAAACAATCAGTTTGTTAACCAAACGGAATAATTATCATATTCTGGGTGGACCAGGAGCTTTATCGGTTGAGAAAGCATGGGAAATCGATCAGTATATGATGAATAAGTAAGATAGAGAGATTGCCTCTCTATCTTTTTTTGGGATAGAAGGGTTAAAGTTTACTAGATGCTATGTTAAGATGGAATAAAATAACATTTAAAAAGGGGAACGCAATGAATTCTAAAATGAAGAAACTTGTATCAGGGATAGCAGCTGTGGCACTTAGCGCGACACTGGCGAGTCCAATTACTTCGAAGGCAGCGGGATATGAAAATCCGTCTAAATATGAAATCAATAAACTGTTGACAGAAGCAGCGATGAAATATGATGTTCCCGCCGAGATTGTGAAGGCTGTAGCTGCTGAAGAGAGTGGTTGGAAGCAATTCACGGCAGATGGAGAACCGAATATTTCGGATGATGGCGGGATTGGAATTATGCAGGTGACCGATACAGCCGGCTATGATGTCGAGCGTTTAAAGAATGATATCGGATTCAATATTGAAGCAGGAATTAAGATTTTAAATGGAAAATGGGAGCTTGGTGAAAAGGGTCTATCAAACTGGAATCGTTCTACAAGCATCCCTACCATTGGAGATAATGAGCGTGACATCATCGAGAACTGGTATTTTGCCCTTTTAGCTTACAACGGACAGGTGCAAGAAAATAGTCCAATCAAAATGGCGACTGGTGAAAGAAACTTCGGAAGCTATCAAGAACGGATATATGCGGAGCTTTCAAGTGGAAACCCAGGCATCTTCAAGAATGATAGAGTCGAACTTTCTTTTGCTAAAGAGGATTTCACCTACACAGGCGAGCCAAACTATTATTTATTATTCAACAAGAAAAAGTATGAAGTAGAGGGACTCGCCCATACGACTAAACATTCATATCAACCAGGGGATTTAGTGATTTCTGCGGATGGATCCCGTTTTAGAGAACGGCCAACGTCTGAGTCCAAAGAGATTTCGCTTAAACTACCTAGCGGTGAAACGGAAGTTCTTGAGATTCTCCAAGGATTTACATACGATCAATCCAAGAATCCGAATCACTTCGTCTGGTACAACGTTGAACGTAAAGACAACAAACAAGAGGCATACGTTGCTTCAAGCGAGCTAAATAAAATCGGTGAGCGGCTATCTGGAACCGATCGAATCAAGACAGCCGTTGACATATCCCAGGCTGGCTGGAATCAAGCTGATACGGTCGTGCTGGCCCAGGGATATAACTTCCCCGATGCGCTAACGGGTGGTCCCCTTGCTTATAAGAAGGATGCACCACTTCTATTAACGGACAAAAATAAACTGACTGAATCAACGAAAAATGAAATCAAACGATTGAAAGCTTCTAACATCATCGTTTTAGGTGGAGAAGGGGCGGTCAGCAATGGAGTCAAGGATGCTCTTGAAGGAATGGGATTGAAAGTTGACCGAATCGGTGGTATCGATCGCTACGAAACAGCCCAGCTTATATCAGAGCAAGTGAATCCCAATCCTGTTAAAGCCATCATTGCGTCAGGCAAAAACTTCCCGGATGCTCTTTCTGTGGCACCGTATGCTTCTGTAAAAGGGTACCCGATCCTTTTAACAGCGAAGGATGCTATTTCTTCCTATACGAGTAAAGCCCTTACTGGAGTGGATAGTACGATCGTTGTCGGTGGAGCAGGTGTCATCAGTGATAGCGTTATGAAAAAGGTGAAAGCCGAGCAGAGAGTAAGCGGAGTGGACCGATATGAAACATCTCTTGAAATTGCGAAGAAGCTGCCACTGGCTAACCCTGATGGGAAAGCTCTTCTCGCGAGCGGTAAAAACTATCCGGATGCGTTATCGGGATCTGTATTGGCTGCAAAGCAAAAGGCACCACTACTTCTATCTAATCCGGAACATCTGCCAACAAGCGTCAATAACTTTATCGCAACCAAGAAATATAAAGAGTTCTTCCTGCTCGGAGGACCTAGTGCAATGAATGTAGAAGACGAGCTTGGAGATTTATACAAAAAGCTGTAGTATTAATATAGTAGATATTAATATTAAGACTCTATCGATCATCGGTAGAGTCTTTTTTGATAGGATTATTAAACAGAGATTACATTTATGTAAGATTCTATTTTTTTAAACTATTTCATGATAAAATTATTTTTCGTATTGATCTTCGATTTGAAAGGTGAAAAACATATATGAAGACTCGCAATGACTATAGACAGCGGATGAGAAGAAGAAAGAGATTCTTTCGGATCTTTCTCGTTTTATCTTTTTTTGGAGCAAGTATTGTAACAGCTTATTTTCTGTATCAGTATCAGAGTGGAATTATGCATGCAGGTAAGCCGAAAGCAGCCACTGAAGAACTTCCTGAATTTAATGGTAAAAAAGATGAGCATGGAAAAATAAATATATTACTGCTCGGATCAGATACAAGGGGCGAAGAAAAATCCCGTACAGATACAATCATGATTGCTCAATACGATCCTGAAAAAGGCGAGGCCAGATTGGTTTCATTAATGAGAGATATGTATGTAGATGTTCCGGAATACGGAAAGTATAAATTGAATACTTCCTATTTCCTCGGGGGGCCTGAACTCCTTCGTCAAACATTAAAAGAGAACTTCGATATAGATGTACAATATTATGCGTTAATGGACTTTAAAGGATTTCAGAAGGTTGTAGATGCACTGGCGCCAGATGGAATTGAAATGAATGTAGAAAAAGAAATGTCCACTAATATTAATGTGACACTGGAACCTGGCTTGCAAAAATTGAACGGCAAGGAATTATTAGGCTATGCCCGTTTCCGCCATGACGCGGAAGGAGACTTCGGCCGTGTTAAGCGCCAGCAGGAAGTCATCAATGCCTTGAAAGACGAAATGCTGTCATTAAACGGAGTATCCAAAATCCCTAAACTGATGGGTACAGTCTCACCATATATCGAAACGAATATCGGCTCGATGGACCGTATCAGTCTTGCAAAAGAATTTGTCCTGAATCCGGTTGATAACATCGAAACAATGAGATTACCAATCGACAATTCGTTTGAAAATGCTCGATATGAAGGCGCCGGTGCCGTATTAGACGTAGACCTGGATGCGAATACGGAAGCGTTAAAAGACTTTCTGAATGGTGAAGAACCTAAGTCGTATGCAGAGTATGTTGAGAAAGAAGCGTTGAGTGACGATGCCGTGGTTGAGGATTCGACTGGTGTGGAGGATACTGGAAGCTACGAGGAATCGACTGAAATAGAAGATTCAAGTAGTTATGAGGAATAGAGATTATAGATTGAACCCATGGAGTGAAGTGATGCTCCGTGGGTTTTTTTGTACGTGTGGAAGGAGATGTCGACCTTAAATATGATTAGCATAATGCGGGTATTGGTAAGGAAAATTCGACACGGAGGATTAATTAATTGAAATTCGGATCAAATAAACATATTCCGGATTAAAAAAGCCAAAACCGGATTAATTATTGTAAATGGGGATCCATTCCATCCAAAACCGGATCAATGATCGCGCGAGGGGCATTTCAAGTCATGGATTCATCACTCCAATCGGCCTTCAAGCTAGTCGAAGACCACATTCCCTGCTAAAAAGGGACAATCTAAAGCAAAAATCCTTCCATAAGTGAAAGAATGACATCAAACACTTACCCATCTACAGAAGAACCCGAAGAGCCAAAGTTACGGTTTTTCAGCTACTGGTTATCTGCCTGTTGGCGTGGGAGGGAGCTTGAGGCGGATGGATATATTATGAACATACTTAAAGAAAATTCGACACGGAGGATTAATTAATTGAAATTCGGATCAAATAATCATATTCCGGATTAAAAAAGCCAAAACCGGATTAATTATCGTAAATGGGGATCAATTCCATCCAAAATCGGCTCAATTATCCCGCGACGACCATTCCCTCTCCCATATTCAAGCCCCGAATCGGCCAACAAGCCAATCAAACAGCACATCCCCAGCTCAAAAAAGAAAACTAGCAAAATAAACACTAATCCATACTCAAATACCAAACAAAAAATCCCCTCAATCACTGAGGAGATTTCTTCAATCTGCGCATAACAAGTTGGCGTATTCCATTAATATTCAGAGCGAATACTACAGCCGCATAGGCTGCAATCCCAACTGCAATTTGTAAGATAAATCCGAAGATGCCATCAATGGCAAGTGCCGGCCAAACTAGAAGCGCCATTACACCAGTTGCGATAAAGATCTTTCCGACTTCTTTAAACGGGAAGGTAAGCGGGAAAATCTTCTTTCCAATTAAGGCACTCAACAGAACCGATACTACGTAGGAAATGGTGGTCGCGTATGCTGAGCCGAATATTCCGTACTCTGGTATGAAGAGTAAGTTCAGGACTACATTCAATACAGCTGCGGCCAGCACTGGCCAGATCTGAAGCTTCGTATTTTTCCCGAGCTGGAAGGCAAGATCAAAATAGTACATTTTAAAACCTTGGATAAAGATCGCAAAGGCAATCAGTGAAAAGATCGTTGCTGCTTTCCCTTGATAGGATTCCCCCAGGAAGATCCCGGTAAAAGAGTCGCTCAACAGAATCATTCCTGTGGTCGCCGGGACCGATACTAGTAATAACAGGGACGTATTTTCATTTAATTGTTTCTGACATTCTTTGATCCCGCCTGTTTCAAGCGCTTTGACCACAAGTGGGTAAGCGGCCAGGTTGATGATCATCATCAGTAAGAACAGGATTTGTTTGGCCAGGTCGTATGAAACGGCATAGATACCGACAGATGCCTTGTCCATTAACCAGCCAATCAAGTACCGGTCTGTATTCAGGATGATTGCTTCCATTGAAAGGGCAGCAATGAATGGAATGGAATATTTCACGACTTCTTTAATCATGTCACGATCGATCAACTTAATGTTGATCAAGTGCAGATACTTTGGAATAAAGAAGACGATCGATAAGAAGATTCCAATGATCAGTCCAAGAATAATTCCTTCTGCTCCAAATCCAAAGAACTTAATCAGCACCACAGCAATAATAAGGGATAGTACCACTTTTAATGCTGTCACTACTCCAAATAATTTAGATGAAAGCTCCGAGCGCAAGTATTCAGTGAACAAATCGAACAGACTTTGCATCATGAGCAGTCCAATTCCTAAGAACCAAAGCATCGCCATCGAGTGCAATGGAGTATAGGCAATGAAAGCTCCTGTACCCAAGAATACTGTCAAGATCGTCATGGATATAAAAGTTGCCGTGATCGAGCTGATGAACATGGCTTTCTGATTGCCTTCGTATTTAGGGTTGTATCGAAGCAGCCCTAACCGTAACCAATGAAAGAACGTTGTATTAACAAAGGTCACCGCTGCAATGACAAGGGAGTATTCTCCATACTCGCCAGGTGAAATGAGGCGTGTATACAAGGCAATCGCGACAAAGTTGATAATCCCTGGCACACCTTTAGATAGAAAATAGATAAACGTATGTTTAAACATGGAAATACCTCTCTGTTGATCCGTTTTATTAACAAAATTTATATAGTTTTTACAAATAAATTCAATTTAATCGCTTTTTATATTATGATAAGAAGTATCAAATCAATTAGTATATTATATCACAATCGATATTGTTGAATATATTTCTTTTGTCAGACTGTTTTAACAAGCACATTAAGAGCTTAGGTCTTCCTTCTAATAACAGCTTTTTTAGATCAATGCAGCAAGTCAGTAGTAAAAAAGAGAGTGTGGTACCCGAGTTATGAAAGTTTTATTATTAGCACCAGCGAATAATGTACATACCAAGAAATGGCTTGATTACTATAATTCGATTGGTATCGAGGTCATGAATATTAGCTTAGAGAACCACAAAGACTCTACTGAACACATCCCTTGGGGGAATGTAAGCAGAGTCTATTTAAATCTGAAATTGAATCACAAGATTTCATATTTATTTACGGTTTCCAGGTTGAAGAAAATCATTCGAAACTATAAGCCTGATTTAATCCATTCCCATTATGCCTCGAGCTACGGATTAATAGGAGCGTTAACCGGATTCAGTCCATACATCCTATCGGTATGGGGATCGGACATCTATGATTTCCCTAAACGGAATGTGATGAATCGCATAATCCTTCAGTACGCCTTGAAAAAAGCGGACTACATTTGTTCAACAAGTCCTGCATTAGAACAGGAAACAAAGAAATATATAGATGCAAACAAGCCATTGGCCATTACCCCCTTTGGTGTGGATACTACACAATTCAAACCAAACCCCGCGAAAAAGATCGAAGGTCAATTTAGAATCGGAATTGCTAAAGGGATGGAGCCAAAGTATGGAATAGAATATTTGCTGAAAGGTTTTAAGCTTTTTCTTAACATACTGGGCTCGGAGCGCCAGTATGTTCGCTTGCAATTGGCTGGGGACGGACCTTATCTTGCGAAATATATGAAACTGACAGAAGACCTTGGCATTAGTGAGAATGTAGAGTTTTTAGGAAGAATCGCTCATGAGGATGTTCCTGATTTCATCTCGTCTCTTCATATATTTGTCATTTCTTCCTTGATTGAAAGCTTCGGAGTTTCAGCTGTTGAGGCCCAGGCTTGTGGCGTACCGGTTGTGGCAACCAATGTCGGAGGTCTGCCGGAAGTCGTGCTGGACGGGGAAACAGGCTATTTGATTCCATCTAAGGATCCGGCAGCGCTAGCCGAAAAACTGCTATATCTCTATAAGGATTCCTCAGAACGAGAGAAGTTAGGGAGAAACGGCAGGGAGCACGTTATCAACCATTACGATTGGGAAGAGAATTCTAAGAGAATGATAGATCTTTATAATGAAATAGTAAAGTAGAGAGTTAAACATCTCTATTTACGTAATTTATGTTTTTTCGAACTCATAAATATCTAAGGCACTCAAAATCCTAATAAAGGAAAAATGAGTGCCTTTTTTACGTTTATGTAGAATTTTACGAAAACATGTCAAAAGTATGTCAACTATTGCCGATATTAATGGTAGAATAAAGGAAAATTTTAATATAATGGAGGAGAATGCATAATAATGAAGAAAAAGATTGCGATGCTTGTTGTTACAATGACTATGTTTCTTGTCATACCGATTCTGGCATCAGCTGAGAAGAATGTAGTCATTGACCCAGGTCACGGAGGTTGGGATTCAGGAACAGCAGGATTTTCTGGGAATTCAACTGGTTTTTATGAAAAGCATGCCAATCTGGCAATCTCTAAAATGGTAAGGGATAAGCTAAATGCAGCAGGATTCAACGTTTTTATGACTCATGATAATCTAGATACGTATTTGAGTCTTCAAGATCGTACGGATATAGCGAATTCATTCGCAAAAGGAAAGAATGATCAAACGGTGTTTGTTTCAGTCCATCACAACGCGGCACCAACAAACCCCTACGTACGTGGTTTTGAGTCCTATCATTATGATCATAAATATGCCTGGGAAGCGGAATATCCGCCCGACCCGATTCAAGTGGCGTACGGCAGTGAATCCAAGAGATTAGCAGAAACGATTCACCCGAGTGTCCTGAATTCGACTGGCTTAAATGACAAGGGAATGAGGAATAATCAGGCCTTTTACGTGATTCGTAACACGCAAATGCCTTCGCTTTTACTGGAAATGGGGTACATGTCGAATCCTCAAGAAGAAGCGCTCATTAAGACATGGTCTTTTCAGAATAGTGCAGCTGAAGGGATTAAAAATGGAATCGTTTCTTATTTCAAAGTATATGAAGTATACAGCGCAGAGAACAAACGACTTAAAGTCTATGAAACGAAAGAGGAAGCCATTCAATATTCCAAGTCTCAATCTAATACATATGTATTTGATAAATACCAGCAGAAAAAAGTGTACGAGAATTTGAATGAATACAGTGTCTATCAAAAAGGGAATGAAAAGCTTAAAACCTACCCGATTAAAGAAGACGCTATTCAATATGCAGAAAGTCTGGCGAATACTAGAGTAGTAGATGAACACACTGAAAAGATTCTTTGGTCAAATTATTTAACCAAAAAATACAGTGTTCAAACAGAAGCTGGTAAAAGTTTATGGTCTTATTACGATGTCAAAAGTGCAATCGATTACGCTAAATGGAAGGCAACACCATTAAAAGTGGTTGATATTGATTCTAAAGGAGTCATTTGGTCGAGTATCGATGGGGTTAAAATCAATCGTTTCATTAATGATACAAACTTAATTGGCCTTGATCGAATGGAAACGGCGATTAAGGTTTCCAAAGACCTTTATCCTAACGGTTTCTCCAGCTCCAAAACACAAAAAGCGGTGGTATTAGCAACCGCATATGACTTCGCAGACGCACTTTCAGTAGGGCCTCTGGCAGCTCAATTGGATAACGCTCCTATTCTATTAACCGCTAAGGACCAGCTTCCTTTACAAGTAGAAAAAGAACTTGCGAGATTGAACGCGAAAGAAGTATACATGATTGGTGGTAAAGGAGCCGTTTCGAATGCGGTTCAAGATCGATTAGCGAAGCTTGGACTGACGGTTACAAGAGTCGGTGGAGCTGATCGCTATGATACGAATCTTCTAATTAACAAAAAGCTGACGAATGTAAAAGGTGTATTCGTGGCATCAGGCAAAAATTACGCGGACGCCCTTGGAGCTGCACCGATTGCTTCAGCCAATCAATGGGCGATTGTGCTAACAGGTAAAGATAGCATCAATTCTACCGCTCTATCGTATTTAAAAGGAAAGCAAGTGAAGGTACTGGGTGGGGGAAGTGCTATTTCTTCAACGGTTGAACAATCGATTAGACGCTATTCAACCAATGTTGAAAGACTCTCCGGAGTGGACCGTTATAAAACACTTGCAAAAGTGCTGACGAAATTTAAATCAGTGATGGGATCAGACAAATTCATCGTTTCGACGGGAACGAATTACCCTGATGCTTTAACCGCATCTGCGCTATCTGTTAAAACCAAGTCACCAATCGTATTAGTAGGCGGCACATTAGATGGTCATTTAGAGGATTTCATCCTTGAGTATCAGCCGGCTGGTGGCGTAAAAGAAGTCATTAAAGTAGGCGGAAAAGTCGATGACGCCATCATTGCAAAAATGAAGAATGTCTTGTATTAAGGAGGACAACCCGTGTTAAACAGTCGTAAAAATTTCTTTCTAGTCACTCTGCTCATCTTGTCTATGACTGTCTTTACAGCATGTAATGCTTCCTCGCCAAGTGAGAAAACAACGAAGGAAGAACCTGATTCAACGAAATTCGAAAGCGAAACGTCGAATGAAGATACCTCTCTAGATGAAGAGTCGGATAACTCCACTGTTCAGGAAGAAGTGGATGAAGAGGAAACTCAGGAGCCGACCGAAGACTCATCTTCTGAAGAAGAAGTAGGATCTGAAGAAGACAATGAAACATCAGGAAAAGAAGAAGTGAACCTGTTACTCCAACAGCTGAAGCCAGAAAAAAACATGGTCAAAACTTTTGAAAACAAGGATTTCAGCTTGACGGAGACGGTAGTCGATCACAATGAAACGCATGTTCAGCGCGTATTCAAAGTAGGAGAGATGGTCACTCTTCAAATTCTTAAATGGGATCAGGATGCCATTCAAGTTGTGTATGAAGAAAGTAACCCCAAAAACGTGAAAGACAGCATTTTGGAAAACTTTACTCCGGATGAAGAAGCGCAGCCGCTGGCCGATATCAAGCGTAAAGGAAAAGGCAACACCACTCGATGGGAAATCATCAGTGAAGACGAAACGGTCAAAGTTCCTTACGACACGTACGAAAATGTCGTCGCGGTTCGAAATACGGTGAAAAACGGAAACGTGAAAACAATCAATACCATGTATTATGCTCCCGGAATCGGCATGATCAAAGAAGTATATGAAGAAACCGGTGACAAAGGGTACAAAATTGAATCAGTCTTGAAAAAAGTAGAAGCCCTATAAATTTCTGAAGGTGTTCCGGTTTGGAACGCCTTCCTCAAAACATATCGCAAGGAGGAATACCATTGAAGAAAGTACTATCCATGCTATTGCTTTCCACAGTGATCACGGTACTTATCGCAGCACCCCTTGGGACAAGTGCAGCGGGACAGCCGATTTCGGTTAAACTGCAGAACTATATCGGAAGCAAGACTGCTCTTCCATTTACAACGAATGGTGATTACCAGGTAAAGGGTACGTCGATTTTTATTCAACCAGGGGTAGCATACACCATGAAGGTTGAATCTGAGAAACTATCTCTTTATAAAGGTTCCACACTCGTGAAAAAGTTCGATGGGAACGTTTCGATCATCCCGACGATTACAGAAGCGATGGATCGTTCCATGACGATTAAAGGGAATTACGACAAGCAATACTTAGGAGAAGTTGAGTTCACAGTTGAATCCAGTAAATATGTGAGACCCGTCAATCATATTAGTCTAGAAGATTACTTAAAAGGCGTGGTTCCTGCTGAAATGCCTGCTTCCTGGGGCGGTAACGGCGGACTGGATGCCTTGAAGGCTCAAGCTGTCGCGGCCAGAACGTTTGTATTGAAAAAAGGGAACTGGACGATTTATGATGGCCAAAGTGATCAAGTCTATAAAGGGTATGATTGGAATCCTCATACTACTCAAGCGGTTAATGAAACCCAAGGTGAAGTTCTGAAAAAAGGAGATAACTATGCTGAAGCTTTTTATTCTTCATCTAATGGGGGAAGAGTATTCTCGAATCAAAATGTTTGGGGATCACCTTTAGTTCCTTACCTGGAGACAAAGCCGGACATCTATGATGCGAAAATCTCACCACATGGAAATTGGGCAGTCCCTCTTTCTAAATCTCAATTCGACGATAGTCAATTAGACCTTAAGAAACCGGGAGCCTGGTGGTCGGATGTGAAGGAAAAAGATCAAACGATCATTTCGAACATGAAATCATGGTTGAAAAATAAAAATCATATTGATGATAAGAGTGAAATTAAAATTGTAGATATTAAGGGGGTCTCTTTTGATATTCCGGATTCTTCTTTCACTTCAACAGATGTGTTAAAAGGAACAGTATCGTTCACTTACTTTGAGAAAAAAGATAGTGGATTTGTGAAGAATGAAGATGAAACAATCAAACTGCAAACCAAAACGATTAACGACCGTTCTTATAACATTCGTTTTATGCTGGGGACATCTATCATGAAGAGTCCTTATGTGAAAAACCTTGCCGAGACGGATGAGCTATATACGATTAACGGCGGCGGTTTCGGTCACGGAATCGGGATGAGCCAATACGGTGCTTACCAGATGTCGAAAGAAGGAAACAACTTCAGAACTATCCTTGGCTACTACTATCCAACAACAAGTGTGAATAGAGAACTGGACTTAAACGACTATTCTCATGAGCTTAAAGGTATTGATCGCTATGAAACAAGTGTTAGTGTATCGGAATATGGCTGGGAAAATAAATCGAAGGCTGTTGTCATCGGCCGCGGCGATTTATCGATCGATGCTTTAACAGGAAGTGTACTGGCGAAGAAATTGGATTCACCGTTATTATTAACAACATCCAAGTCACTTCCAGATACAGTCCTTAATGAAATTAAACGACTTCAGCCTGAAAAAGTCTACTTACTTGGTGGTACGAATGCTATCAGTGGCAATGTAGAGAATCAGCTTAAAGGATTATCTTTCATTTCTGATTCCGATATTACTCGCATCAGCGGGAAAGAGCGTTATGAGACAGCAGTGAAAGTGGCAGATGAAATTAACAATAATGATGAAGTTTTTGTTGTGACAAAAGACGAGAAATCTCCAGATGCCTTGTCAATTGCTTCATATGCAAGCATGATGCAAATTCCGATTCTTTATACGACAAAAGATTCCCTGCATGAGAGTGTTGAAGCTTACATGAAAGAGAATACGATTAATAAAGTAACAATCATTGGTGGTCAGACTGCTATTTCTCCTGAAGTAGAACGCCAATTAACAAACCTTGCTTCAAATGTATCAAGAGTATACGGATTGGACCGTTACGACACGAGCTTAACCATTGCAGAGAAATACCGTGATAAATTCGAAGAGAAGACACTATTCTTCGCGCGCGGAGACATCTTCATCGATGCCCTGCCTGCGTCTTCATTAGCAGCAGCGATGAAATCACCATTATTATTAACGCGTAAGGATGCCTTGCCGGATCATGTAGAAACATGGCTGGATGAGCGCACTGTCCTAGCCGATACCTACTTCTTAGGTGGTAAAGGTGCCATTTCAGAATCTGTTCGTCAAGATATCCAACAGGCTTTAGCGAATTAATCCGAATCATGAAACTGCCATTCTTTGGGATGGCAGTTTTTTTAATGGGAATTGAGTATAATGAGAGTTTTTCACTTTTGGAAGGGTTTTTCTTTAAGTTTGCCTTTTTTCAGCTAGGAAAGTGGTCTTAGACTAGCCTGAAGGCCGATTCGGGTGATGAATCTATGAGTTGAAATAGTCTTCGCGCGATAATTGATCCGGTTTTGGATGTAATGGATCCGAATTCCCGATAATTAGTCCGGTTTTGGCGCTTTTTAATCCGGAATTTGATAAATTGATCCGAATTTCAAATAATTGATTCTCCGTGTCGAATTTTCTACGCTTTTAGCCCATCCGACTCAAACTCCCACCTCCGCCCACAGGCAGATAACCAGTAGGTTTAAAAAGCGTAACTTTGGCTTATATAGATCAATCTTCCAAAAATATGACTATAAATCATGTTTGTAACACATATTTAACATAACGGAATCATAGAGAATCTGCGTCATTTTCAGTATTGACAAGGGTGACAAAGCTTATGGGGGTAGGGAACAAAGCATTTTCAAATGATCGTTTTTCATGTATAATTTTTTATTGTTGTTTGATTATCAAGACTTAACAGGGTGCGTCCCTTTTTTACATAGGAAATAAGGAATTCGTAAGAGACGATGGTCCTCATAGGAAAGGAGTTTGTAATGAAAAGACAGTTTGCCATTCTACTAATTTTGATTGCCTTATTCTTAAGCGGCTGCGGTGATCAGCCATTGAAATTCAGAAACCTTCTGGAAGCTGATCAATACATTCGCAATAATATTGAAAACACGGATTGGGATACCTTTAAATATATGCTGAGTCCTGATAACACAGTGACAGAAACGGACTTCAACTATCTTAAAGAGAAACTGACATCTCAAAGAAAAAGTTATTTTCATACCGAAGCTGTCAATAAGTTCTATCGTTTTAATAAAGAAAATGAATTGGTTTATATGACTGAGTGGGAGAAGAAGGACGGAATTCTTTTACTGAAAGATATAGACTATATTCAATAAGGTTTTTCTCGCTAGTGCGAACACAGGCCTTCAATAAACTAAAAAGACAATGAGGAGTTTAGTATGAATTTTTCCACACTCATGAACAAGTATGAGCCAAGGCTGAGACAGATCATCTTGATTTTAGTAGCCGGATATTTGTTCTTCGCCC
Organism: Bacillota bacterium; assembly: GCA_051750565.1. GTDB lineage: Bacteria > Bacillota > Bacilli > Bacillales > Bacillaceae_B > Rossellomorea. The sequence goes on from JBNJJV010000004.1 coordinate 314,314, forward strand.
AGTTCTCTACTCAAGCCAAATACATCAAGCTTCTCCCCGTACCCGTTCCTGCGGTGCTGACACTGGGGGTTGGCTCATTATTATTCCTGTATTACTTACTCAATCGAAAACGTTTAACGCAAACCTCAGAGTTTGATCAATACTTAAAACGCTTCCTGATTCTATTCCTTATCTCACTGGCACTGGCTATTCTTTCTGCCTTTTATACAGCGACAGTAGTGAATAGTGTAGAGTATATGAGCTATTTGAAAAGCTCGATGATTACACGACTTGCCTACTATCTCTGCTTTTTCATGTTTGTGTACTTCGGATACCGTTTGCTTGTCAATGAGCCAAAGGAGAACGAAAGTATCATCAAGGTCTACCCTTTGTCCATATTGTTATTAGTGGCTGTAGCCTTTTGGCAGCTTGCCTATTTCGTGTTCAACATTCCATTCCTTAATTTAAATACCCGTTCCTTTGTTCATAGTGTAGAAGGAGTGACACTGTTCGATTTCCGGATCACGTCATTCACAAATGAACCAAGCTATATGGGACCGTTCTTAATCGATCTGATTATTTTGGCGTTCCTGTTTGTGAAACGTAAATGGGTGTATGCAGTCGTTGTACTTATTCCGACTCTGTTCATACTGGCCTTTACATTTTCCGTGAGCGCCTATTTCAACCTGGTACTGGTGATAGGCTTCTTAATGGTCTATTTAATGTTCCATCCAAGATTCCCAAAGAAAATCCTATGGATGATTCCGTTAGTGGGAGTCATCGGGATCGTTGGCCTTTATATAGTGAACCCGGATCTACTGGCAAAATTCTTCTCTCCCATTTGGGGAAGAAGAGATAATCTTTTTGATCCGACACAATCAAGCCGGATTTATATGTACGTCATGCCATTCCAGTGGCTGTTCGATCATTCCATCGTATCGGGACTATTTGGATACGGACCGGGAGCTTATGAGTTCCTGGCGGGGACCAAAATTGTCCCCCATACTCAGATGAGCCTGGCCATCTCGGCAAACAATATGTTTATTGATGTCCTATTCGAGCAAGGTGTCATCGGACTCCTTCTTTTATTAACAGGTTTAATTTCCATCGCTGTATTCCTATTGAAGAACGGCATGAAGAACATGTACTACTTCATAGCATTAGTAGAGTACTTTCACCTGATGGTTACATCCTTATACAGAGCGGATTATGTCACACCAAGATTCTGGGCAGTTCTATTAGTTATCGCCGTGCTAGTGAAAATCGGTGAAATGAAGCACAAAGATAAGCAAAATGTAACGGAGTGATACAGTTGAGTTCATACAAAATCTTTCTTTCATATCTGATCTTTGTGGTTCTTTTGTTTGGCATTATTGTTGGCGTGAAAACAAAAGAGGTGCAAAAAAGTGAATATAAATCGGTCGGAAACGAATATTCACTCCTGAATTTTGGCTTAGGAGAAAGGTATCAAGAAGTATTTAAGGTTCTTGAAGATCCTGAATCCAAGGATGAAGTACTGGATGATTCAGAACAGAAGCTTCGCGTTCACTTCACAGGCGGCGAAGCAGACTACCTGATCACGTCCAATAAAAAGTTCAAGATTTCTAAGACGATTAATGTAGGAGATGACCTCCAAAAGGTTATTGACAATAACTTAGAGCTGGACATGTTTGAATATAAAGCAGATGAAAATGCTGCACAATCGTACGTGTATATGATTATTAAAAAACAAAGCATTGTATTCGAAGTAGAAGAGGGTAAGATTACAAAAGTACTATTGGCTCAAGAAGAAATTCCTATTGTCGAGTTAATAAGTGCTTTGAATGAAGAGCTGGCGACGGAAGACTTTCTGGAGTTAACAGACGAAGAGCTTCTCAAAAAATCAGGTATGCTGAGCTTCCGAATCGATTACGAGAAGAACAACAGAAAGGTACTATCCGATGAATTCCTGCAATACCTGGACGCAGGCCTCTTACCAGAAACACCTCTTCCAATCGGGTATTCAGAAAAGAACCTGTTCGGTAAGTATGGTGATCCTGTTTACATCTTTGAAGGGAAAGGCGAGATTGAATACTTCTACTACTACAAAGAGTTCAACTCCTTTGTGGGATTAAACGAAGATAAGCGACTCGTGGAAATCAAGTTCCCAGTAAACATTCCGGCCGCGGAATTCGAAAAGATCCATGGTGATCTTGAAAATGAGCTCGATCTCGAACAAAATGAGTTGGAGTTAACGAAAGAAAATGACATGATTACAGAAGTCATTTTAAAAGAGAAGTGATTTCTTGAGGTGCACCCGGGCAAGTGGGGTGCACCTCTTTATTTCTGTATCCGGCACATGATAAAGGAAATTCGACGCAGATGATCAATTATTCGAAATCAGGATCAATAAATTAAATTCCGGATTAATAAATTCAAAACAGGATTAATTATCGTAAATCAGGATCAATTCCATTCAAAATCGGATCAATTATCCTGCGAAGGTCATTCCAACCCACAAGTTCCCCCCCAAATCGGCCCGCAACCTACCCAAACAGCACAATCCCAGCTAAAAAAGGACAATCTAAAAGATATACCGATCCAGAATGAACGAAAATCGATCAATAGCATCCCAATTTATCCTAAAATCAAAGATACGCTTTTTCAAAGACCAAGGAACTGCCTGTTGATGAAGACGGGATCCATTTTGGAGGCATCTGCACCTCCAGAGATAAAGAAAATTCGACACAGATGCTCAATTATTCGAAATTAAGATCAATAAATTAAATTCCGGATTAATAAAGTTAAAACAGGATAAATTATCGTAAATCAGGATCAATTCCATTCAAAACCGGATCAATTATCGTCCGAAGACCATATCCACTCATCGATCCATCACCCGAATCGGCCATCAAGCCAGTCTAAACCACATTCCCAACCCAAAAAAGGCCAATCTAAAAGAAAAATCAATCCAGAATGGAAGAAAATCGATCTATTACAAACTCAAAAACGGCAGGCACCAACAATCTGGCACCCGCCGCAAATCAAATCGAATCGAACAAATACTATTTCTTTTCATACCTGAAAATCTCTCTAAACGCTTTACCATAATACCCAAACGGCTCATCTAAATGACGATACTTCTTTAAAAAGAAAAGGGTCAATAGAACAACTGCAGTAGGGGTATTGTACATTCTCTTAAACAACGGCCCTTTTCCGATAAATGACTTTTCATATAAACGGGTTTGCATCTCAGGCTTCTCGTGATTTACGACAATCTTTGGATAATAGCTGATGGACTTATTATTTCTGGCTAAATCAAATAAGAAGACATTTTCTTCCCCAGAAGGATAGATCGCACCTAAGCCGAACTTCTCGTCAAATCGAATCAGGGAACGCTCGATATTCGCCGTTTGGATAAAGATCTCGATAGAAGACTTCTTCAACAGCTTACCGGTTGTAACCTGTTTCTGCTCTTCTTCGTCATATTCTTTATAGTAAACGCCTTGGATCGGATCATAGATTTGGAAGCATGCGACATCGGTCTCAAGATTCTCGTCGAAGTAATCCACCACAAGCTGAAACGAGTCGTCATTATACCAGCAGTCATCATCTGAAAACGTCAGAATGCTTCCATTGGCATGCTCAATACCTACGTTTCGGGCAAGTGACAATCCTTTGCGATCAATTTCAATATGATTGTATTTAAAGTTAACATCTTTTAAAACGGATGTAATATAATTGTGATTGTCTTGTGATACAATAATGACTTCGAAGTCTTTATATACTTGATTATTAAGACTTTCAAACAATCGTTTCAGTTCCTCTGGCTTCGTTCCAAGAGTTGGTACGATTACACTAATCATTTTCTTCATCCTCACATCTGAAATTACTCGCTATATTATAGCACATTAAACCTGTGAGATTAAGAAAACAAGAACATATGGTATAATACACATGAATTTTAGTAGATTTTGGCTCATTCGAGTGAAACCAAAGTTTCACTCGCCTTTCATAGAAAGCTGAAAGGTAGCCACTTGGTGAGAAAACGCAAGAGCAAAGAAATTTGCTCGGACGTTTTCTCACCACGAGGCGTAAAGGAGCCGAAATCTGCAGACACTACTAAAAAGACTTCGAACCAGAATAAGAAGAATTGATTTACACAAAACTAAGAGGTGAGTTCTTTGAGAGTAAAAAAAGCGATTATCCCGGCTGCAGGTTTAGGTACGAGATTCTTACCAGCAACAAAGGCACAGCCGAAAGAAATGTTACCAATTGTAGATAAACCTACAATCCAATATATTATCGAAGAAGCTGTAAATTCCGGGATAGAGGATATACTGATTGTAACTGGCCGTGGAAAACGCGCCATCGAAGATCATTTTGACAAGTCTTTAGAGCTTGAAGAGATGCTGGCAATGAAAGAAAAATACGATGAGCTCGAGCAAATCAAACAAATCTCTCATCTGGCGGACATTCACTACATTCGTCAAAAAGAGCCAAAGGGACTCGGACATGCCATCTGGTGTGCCAGAAAATTCATCGGTAACGATCCTTTCGCAGTCCTTCTTGGAGACGACATCGTGGTCTCTGAGAAACCTTGTCTTAAACAATTGATCGATGAATTCGAAGAGAAAGAATCAAGCATCATCGGCGTACAGGAAGTTCCTGACGAGGACGTATCCAAATATGGTATTATCGACGTAGAAGACCCTACGAACGAAGGTCCTCTTTTCAAAGTCAAAGGACTGGTGGAAAAGCCGAAATTAGAAGATGCTCCTTCTAATATGGCCATCATGGGGCGCTACGTTCTCACACCGGATGTACTTGATATTTTAGGAAACTTGGAGCCTGGTCAAGGAAATGAAATTCAATTGACAGACGCTCTTCAAGAATTAAATACTAAGCAAAATGTTTACGGATATTCTTTTGATGGTAAAAGATATGATATTGGAAACAAATACGGCTTTGTTCAAGCAACAGTAGAGTTTGCTTTAATGAGAGATGACCTTAAAGGTCCATTAAAAGATTGGTTAAAAGACATCATTTCAGAATGAACAAGGAGAAATTAAGATGAATATTTGTGTAATTGGTACGGGTTATGTTGGACTTGTTTCTGGCGTGTGCTTCAGTGATGCCGGAAATAACGTGACTTGCCTGGATATAGACGCTCAAAAAGTAGAGAACCTGAAAAATGGGATCATTCCTATATACGAGCCGGGATTAACCGAATTAGTAGAAAAGAATATCAGCGAAGGTCGCTTATCCTTCACCACGGATTATGCTGGAGGAATGAAGGATGCGGACCTTGTTATCATTGCGGTTGGAACTCCTCCAAAAGAGAATGGTGAAGCGAACCTGCAATATATCGAAGCGGCTGCCCGCTCGATTGCAGAGCACCTGCATGACTATAAAGTGATCGTGACGAAGAGTACGGTTCCAGTGGGAACAGGTGCCATGATCAAAAGTGTCATCAAAGATGTTGTCGGACATGAAGAATTCGATGTCGCATCAAACCCTGAATTCCTTCGTGAAGGATCGGCCATTTACGATACGGTGAATATGGAAAGAGCGGTCATTGGTGTGGAATCTGAGAAAGCGGAAGCGATTCTGAAGGAATTACATGCTCCTTTTACCAAAAATATCGTCGTGACAAATATCGAAACATCTGAAATGATCAAATATGCGTCCAATGCGTTCCTTGCAACGAAAATCAGCTTCATCAATGAAGTGGCAAACGTATGTGAGCTTGTTGGAGCAGACGTGACGAAGGTAGCAGAGGGAATGGGGTATGACCCGCGTATCGGCCCTCAATTCCTGAACGCAGGAATCGGTTACGGAGGTTCTTGTTTCCCTAAAGACACAAGTGCACTTGTAAAGATTGCTGATCAAGTAGGCTACGATTTCAAAATCGTCAAAGAAGTTGAAGCGGTGAATGGTCTTCAGCGCTTTAAGGTTGTAGACAAGCTGGTAGAAGCCTTCGATGGTGACCTGACAAACAAGAAAATTGCTGTCCTGGGTCTTGCGTTTAAGCCGAATACAGATGACATGAGGGACGCACCTTCTGTTGATGTCATTCCTAAACTGCATGAACTTGGAGCCGAAATTCTTGCTTATGATCGCATTGCAGAGAAAAATGCGAAGGCGGTTATTCCAAACCTCCGTACAGGTCAAGATCTATATGAAGTGATCCAAAACTCAGATGCCATCCTGATTTTAACAGAGTGGGATGAAGTAAGAGAGCTTGATTTAGAAAAAGTAGCTACATTAGTAAACAGCAAAGTAATCGTTGATGGACGTAATATCTTTGATCCTGCTCACATGGAAGAGAGCGGATACTACTACGCGTCAATCGGGAGAAAAACGATCAAAGCATAACATGATAGGTGGATCCTTCATCAGGGTCCACCTTCAATTGGTATATAAGGATAGATGAGAGGAAGTCATGATATGATACTAGAAATAATCTTTTGGCTGCTGATCCTTCTTTCGGTTTATATCTATGCCGGTTATCCGATCCTGCTGAAACTCATTTCAGGAGTTGTCAAAAAGAATCAAATCACGGATGCAGGTTATGAACCAAAGGTAACGCTCTTTATCGCAGCATACAACGAAGAGAAAGTCATTGCTGAAAAAGTACAAAACTCTGTGGATCTTGATTATCCACAAGACAAGCTTGAGATCATCGTTGTGTCAGATGATTCATCCGACAGAACGAACGACATCGTCAATGAGTTCGTGGCGAAATATCCGAACGTGAAGTTGAATGTCGTAAAAGGAAGAAAAGGAAAGACTGCCGCACTGAACAAGTCTGTCCCTCTGGCAACGGGTGAAGTTCTTGTATTCTCCGATGCGAACTCTCTTTATAATAAGGATGCCGTTCATCATTTAGTGAAGCATTTTAAAGATGAAGAAATCGGTGGAGTTTGTGGTGAGCTTAGATTAACCAATCCAACAAACTCATCAATCGGAGAATCAGAGGGTGCTTACTGGAAGTATGAGAAGCTCTTGAAAATGCTCGAGACGGCAACAGGTACGACAATCGTAGCAAATGGTTCAATCTATGCCCTGCGTAAAGAATTATTCAAAGAAATGAATCCGAACGTTGGGGATGATATGCAGAACCCACTGATTATCATTAACCAGCAAAAGAGATTCGTCTATGAACCGAATGCGATTACGATGGAAGAGACCTCACCAAAATCATCAGAAGAATTTGGCCGGAAAGTTCGTATCGTAACCCGAAGCTTCACAGGAATCATGAGCTACAAGCATGTGTTGAATCCATTTAGGAATTTCGATTTCTTCTATAAATACATGTCTCATAAATTCTTAAGATGGCTTGTTCCTTACTATATGATTGCGATCTTTATCATTAATCTTTTCCTGCTGGATCAGCCATTATATCAAGTCATGTTCGGCTTACAATTGGTATTCTATATCCTCGCACTATTAGGCAAAGTGACGAGCAACAAAATAACGTATATCCCTTACTACTTCTGCCTGGTAAACTATGCAGCTTTCCTCGGTACACTGAGAGCGATCTCGGGTAAGAGACAGGCGACATGGACACCAACTAGTAGATAATGGAAATAAAACCCGGTTTGAGCCTACTCAAACCGGGTTTTTTCGCGTATTTATTTATCGTGTCCATCTCTAATAAAGTCGATTTCTACACTGAAATGTCAAATCCTGACTTTATAAGTAAAGGGAAAAGTGTTAAAATTTTATTACAATTATGTAAACGAGGTATTAAGATTATGAATCTAGTAAACAAGCTAAAACAGGCGTTGCTATCCATATGGCAAGACAAACTCCTGCTCATCTCTGCCATTGGTCTTTCCATTAAAGTAGTGCTATTTTATTTATTTTTAGGAAAAGGCCTATTTGAAGTGAAAAGCTTATTTGTGACACTTCCAGGTAGTATTTTGATGTTATTTTCTTTTGTGTTTCTGTTAAAAACGTGGTCTAGGAAGACGGCCATCATCGGGCTCAATATAATAGCTACCTTCCTGTTGCTGTCTCAGTTATGGTATATCCGCTATTTTGGAACACCTTTATCGTTCTTTGCCTTGCTGCAGACGTCAAATCTATCAGGATTAGGACCGAGCATCATGGAACTCATCAACGGGCTGGATGTCCTATTTGTAGTAGATATCATCATATTGCTCATTCTGACTAAAAAGAAATCATTTTCGATTCCTAAGGTGCAATGGAAAACCTTTATCATACTTTTTCTTGTAGGTTTCAGCATTCTTGCTGTGAAGCCATTGAAGAATCATTATGTCGATGGCACTCCATATGCTCAAATCTTTAAAATTTACGATCGCTATGATTACATATTGAAGTTTAATCCGCTTCAATACAGTGTGCTGGATATGTACCTGTTTTATCAAAACAACCGTTACATTGACTTGAACGAGGAAGAAGAAGCTCTAGTCAAAGATTGGTTTGACAATAAAGAAGAATTTAGAGAAAAGAGACTATACTTAAATAATAAGTACGAAGGAGTCGGAGAAGGTAAAAACCTCATCATTCTGCAATTCGAATCCCTTGAAAATTGGGTGCTGAATAAAAAGGTGAATGGGAAAGAAGTCACACCCAACCTGAACAAACTGTTGAAGAACAGTATCTATGCTCAGAACTTCTATCCTCAAACGAAAGGCGGGAGAAGCTCTGATGCGGAGTTTGTCGTGAATACGTCCCTGCTTCCGGTAGCTGAGGGGAGTACATTTTTCCGATATCCGACGAATGATTACACAACGCTTCCCGGCCTATTGAAAGAGAAAGGGTATTCAACTTTTGCTTTTCATGGGGACGAAGGCACTTATTGGAATCGACGCGAGTCATATCCTCATTTGGATATCGATCATTATCATGCCATAGAAGATTATAAAGAAGGCGAAAAAATCGGAATGGGCTTAAGTGATGAAGAATTTTTCCATCAGTCCGTTGAGTTCCTTAGTGAACAGGAGCAGCCTTACTACGGCTACCTGATTACCCTGACCAGTCATACGCCGTTCGTGATGCCGGAACAATACAGGGGTCTTGAATTTGAAGAGCAATATAGCAACACCTCGGCCGCCCACTACCTTCAATCGATTCATTACACGGATATGGCAGTAGGGAAGCTGTTAGAGGATCTGGAAGCGAAAGATATGCTCGATGACACCATGATTGCCATTTTCGGTGATCACGCTGCTTTCGAGAACAGCTACAAGGATCAAATGATGAAAGAAAATCCTAAGGTTGAAGGAATTGATGAAGAAGGCAGGGTGCCGTTCATCCTCTACAATCCGGGAATGGAACCATTGGAATTAGACAAAGCTTATGGTCAAGTCGATATCTATCCTACTCTGGCTTATGTAATGGGCATTGAGGAAAAGAAATATGAAGATGTCGTAATGGGAAGAAATATGCTCACATCTGATGACAGTTTTGCCGTTATTCCACTTGAGAATATCATTCAATCCGATCGTGAACTGGCAGAAGAGAAGAAGGAATTCGAACTGAAAGCACAGCAAGTATCGGATCTTATTATCAGAAGTAATTACTTTGAGAAAAAAGAATAACCATCGCACTCCTATCTCATGAGGTAGGAGTGTTTTTTTGCTCTGCGATCTTCTTCAATTCGTTTGCTCTCATCTCGATGAATGTGTGCATGTTCCTTTTTAAAAAGATTTTGTCTGTAAGCGTCCCTAGTAAGCCCAAAGGAGCTTTTCAAGAGAAGATGTCCTTCATTATTGTGCCATTTTCCTGTTCACGAAATTCATGGATATGAGTAAAGGATTTAAAAGCACCCTTTACCATCACGTCTGTGAACGAATGGGGAGCGTCCATTTCGACAATTTGAGCCGTCAGCCGCTGTTTAACGCCAAAATGAACGGCTTCCCATGTAACGGTATCTCCAACCTCTAATAATCCGCATGTGAGCCTCCAATAGCCTTCTCTTTCGTTTTAGAAGTAGTTTGAGTATGGAATATCCACAATGCCGGGCTAAATCAAAACAAACGGACACAGGAGCGTTTATATGCGTGATTTGACGAATGGTGGGCAAAATAGAGTCAACTCCTTTTCTTAAACGTTAGTTTCGGACGATCGGTTGTTTGAGATGGGGGACGGTCCTGATGTATCGAACACTTTTGCAAGAAAATTCGACACGGAGGATCAATTAATTGAAAAAGGTTTAATTAATCAAATTCAGGATTAATTATTCCCAAGGTGGTTTAATTATCCGAAATCAGGATTAATTGTAGTGAAAAAAGGATCAATTATCCCGTGAAGACTGTACTTATCCGAATACCATCCCTACATCCAGCAGTCATTCCCCACCCCGAAACCCTTTTCAGATAAAAAAAGTCAATCTTAAAAATAAATGTCTCAATTCAGTTCCAATCTTGACCTTAACCAACAAATCAAAAAGAAAACCTTGGATAATCATCCAAGGTTTTCTACTAATCTAGTATTTTCCACGCATAAACGAAAGCGTCTGCTTATCTCTCGCGTAACTTCTTCATCGTATTGATCAAAGGCTTATGTTGCCCGATCAATCCAACCACTTCTGCCGTTAACTGAATGATAATCACCAGAACAGCGGAGAATAAAATAGCTCCCCAAAGAGTTGATCGAGTGAAAAGAATCGCGCATAGTCCGAAAAATGCTCCAATCGCATAAATGATCAAGACCGTCTCTTTGTGAGAGAAGCCCATTGCCAGTAAGCGATGGTGTAAATGAGATTTATCAGGTGCTGAAATCTTTTGCTTATTCAGGATACGTCTGATAATCGCAAAGAACGTATCGAAAATCGGTATAGCCAGGATGATAATTGGAACAACTAAACTGAAGATCGTAACACTCTTGAACAATCCAAGGAGTGAGATAATAGAGATACAATAGCCAAGGAATAATGCTCCCGTATCACCCATGAAGATCTTCGCAGGATTGAAGTTAAAGAATAGAAATCCGATGGTCCCTCCGATTAAGATAACGGTAAGGGCAACGACCATATATTGACCATTCATAGCTGCAAGAGCCATAATGGAAGTCATGGCAATAACGGATACTCCGCCTGCCAGTCCATCCAGTCCATCGATCAGGTTGATGGCATTGGTGATTCCAACGATCCACAGAATACCGAACACATAACTGAAATTCCCTAAATATATACGCTCTGCCACGAACGGCAAAGTAATGAAGTCAATTTTAAAGTCGGCAAACACGACGATACAAGCTGCCAGGATTTGTCCAACAAGCTTAGCTTTTGGTGATAGGGTAAAGCGATCATCAAGGATCCCTACGATCAGGATGATTCCTCCCCCAAGAATGACCGGCCAAAGTGGAGCAATTAGATCATTCAAATACAACAAGCCAGCTGATGCACCAATGACAATCGACAAGCCGCCCACACGAGGCATCAGCCCTTTATGAACCTTTCGATGGTCTGGTTTATCGACAAAGCCAAATCGCTTGGCGAATTTGATTACGAATGGAGTCACTGCTACAGAAACAACTAAAGAAATAGCAAAAGCAATTACAAAATCAATTAGAGAGTACATTCGTTCACCTCTTTTTCTTCTATGGGCACTCCAATTGTAAGAATACCACATATTTAATGATGTGCAACATTTTTTTTAAGGGAACAATTACTAAAATGCGTAGTGGGTATTATGTCAAAAAAAGCAGAGGCTTTCTTAGTTAGACGTCGTATTTTAGTGAAAAGTTTCAAAAAGTAACAAGTTAATTTACTACTACCCATTAACCAAGTGAATCTAAACGTTAGGATGTCCAATTAATTTCACCATTGTAGGCGAAAAAAAGTATATTTCTCTATCCGTCTAAAGAGTCATTTTTCCGTGTTACTTCTATACGATTAGTATGAGTTTAATGATGGCTTTGTAAGAAAAAAATTTTTTCCAATGTAAATATATTTACGAGTTGGTATCAACAGGTGTTTCAAGGTATTCCACATCGCCTTCCATTATGTCAGCCTGTCCATTTGTCAGCTCCGTCATCCACTCGATGAACGCAGATTTATTGGCTTCCTCGACATAGACTTCAACCTCTACGGCTTCCAGATAATGAATGTCTTTCAGTTGATATTGGGAGGATCTCACTTCGTTTTCAACTTTTCCTAACCACGTATAATCAATCGTGGATTTCATGATACGCATCAAGCTTCTTTCCACAATACCGGCAGCATTCAACCCCTCGGAAGTTGCACGTCCATATGCACGGATAAGTCCGCCGGCGCCAAGCTTGATACCACCGAAATAACGGGTGACCACGACAACGGTATCTTTAAGATCCCTCTTCTTTAACACTTCCAGCATCGGCACTCCGGCAGTCCCACTAGGTTCACCATCGTCATTCGCTTTCTGGATCAGATTATGTTCACCAATCATATAAGCAGAGCAGTTATGATTGGCATCCGAGTGCTTTTTCTTAATGGCTGCGATGAACTCATGTGCTGCCTCTTCTGATTCCACCCGATTTACATAAGTGATGAACCTGGAACGTTCTATATTGATTTCATGTTCTCGGTAACCCTTAACGGTATTATAGTGATGTAGCAATAAGGTTTCTCCTTTCCGTTTCCTTATGTATGAATAATGGCGAAATACGCGTTTAATCTCTGTTTGCATCCTATATCTACTATATATAAAAGTAGAACGGATTGCACATAAATAAATATCAATATCCGAATACATACGGAAAAAAACTGGTTCTCCATGAAATAATGGTAATACAATGTAATCAAACTTTAATCTCCGACAATATATGACATGGTATAATGGACGCTGATAGTAATACTTCAGTTGTTCCAAAGCTCTGAAAGGGAAGTCGAATGGTCTAGATAATTCCCATTCATTCTCTTATGTTCCTGGAGCGAATGATCCCTTGGTAGAGGTATTACATAGGAATATGCCTAGATGAATAAAGGAGTTTTGTCATTATACATGGAACTAATAATAGGTACGGATTTATAGGTGAGTGGTAGGTCTAAGGTTTCATTGAAAAGACTGAAGCACAAGCTGAAAATGCCGATTATTGCTATGTAAATATAGTTTTACATGAACTTTATTCTGGGTTGACTACTATTGTGGAACAAAAGAGGGGTGTACCGTGTCACTTAAAAAAATAGACACCAAGATGTTAGATAGCATCCTGAAAAAGATGGTCGATACGGTTGACGAAAGTAAGGATGAAATCTTCCAGATTGGCGAGCAATGTCGAACTGATTATGAAGATTTGATGAAAGAACTGTTGGAAGTAAAAGAAATGGTCTTGAAAGTGATTGATGAAGGAGATCACCTCCAACAGAAATCGAAGTTTGCCCGACTCAGACTTTCTGAAGTAAGCAAACATTTTCAAACCTATTCAGAAGATCAGGTAAGAGAAGCGTATGAGAAGGCTCATGACCTGCAAATGAAGCTATCCATGAATAGACAGCAAGAAAAGCAGCTGAGAGATCGCCGGGATGAATTGGAAAGGCGCTTACACACACTGGGGGACACGATTGAACGGGCAGAAAACCTTTGCTCACAAATATCCGTCGTTCTCACTTATTTAAATAGTGACTTAAGGCAAGTGAATGAGGCACTGGAGGATGCGAAGCAGCGTCAGGATTTCGGACTTCAAATCATCGAGGCACAAGAGGACGAGCGGAAACGCTTATCCCGTGAGATTCATGATGGTCCTGCTCAAATGATGGCCAACGTCTTAATGCGTTCGGATCTGATCGAACGCGTATACCGTGAAAAAGGGACAGACGATGCCATTAAAGAAATCCGCGACCTCAAACGGATGGTCCGCTCAGCCCTATACGAGGTTCGTCGCATCATTTACGACCTCAGACCAATGGCACTAGATGACCTGGGGTTAATTCCGACCCTCAAAAAATACTTGAGTACAATCGAAGAGTATAACCAGGAGACCTCGATTCAGTTTGTGAATATGGGGCTCGATATCAGACTTCCTTCCAAATTCGAAGTCGCTCTGTTCCGATTAGTACAAGAAAGTGTTCAAAACGCACTTAAGCACGCTGAAGCGACACATATTCATGTTAAAGTAGAAGTAAAGAAAGACCAAATAACAGTTGTTGTCAAAGACAACGGCAAAGGATTCGACAAAGATAAACAAAAAACAGGATCCTTTGGCATCATGGGGATGAAAGAACGTGTCGACCTTCTTGAAGGAGACATCACGATTGACTCAAAAGTAGGAACAGGAACGGTCATACTGATCCAAGTTCCACTTAATAAGTAAATTTTTCCAAGGTTTAGGGAGGCGAAAGACATGGCAACAAATATTGTTATCATTGATGATCATCAGCTTTTCAGAGAGGGAGTAAAACGAATCCTAGAATTCGAACCTTCTTTCAACGTAGTAGCAGAAGGCGATGACGGTTCAGAAGCCATGAACCTAGTTGAAACACACGAACCAGATGTTGTCCTGATGGATATCAATATGCCTGAAACAAACGGTGTAGAAGCAACACGTGAACTGATGGACAGATATCCGGATACGAAGGTAATCATCTTATCCATCCACGATGATGAAAACTATGTAAACCATGCGTTGAAAACAGGAGCACTCGGTTACCTATTAAAAGAAATGGATTCAAACGCCCTTGTGGACGCCGTGAAGATCGTCGCAGATGGAGGCTCTTACGTTCATCCGAAGGTAACTCATAACCTGGTAGCAGAATACAAGCGCCTGGCAAACGCCCAAAACTCAGGTGGATTCCAACAATCCGAAGTTCGCCGCCCGCTTCACCTATTAACGCGCCGCGAATGTGAAGTACTGCAAATGCTGGCTGACGGTAAGAGTAACCGCGGTATTGGAGAAGGACTATACATCAGCGAAAAAACTGTTAAAAACCATGTAAGTAATATATTACAAAAAATGAATGTGAACGACCGTACCCAGGCAGTTGTAACTGCGATCAAGAACGGTTGGGTGGAAGTACGATAATAGAGAATAGTGTATTGTTAATTTGTTGTTGAGAGAGCGGCCCTTTTTTGAGAAGGGCCGTTTTTTGGTTTGTTTGTTGGAGTTTTGGTGGGTTTCAGGCTTAAGATTGTCTGTTTTAGCTGGGAATGGAATTTTCGAAGGACCAGAAGGCCGGATAAGGGGGTGTAATTCCTGATCGAGGATACCTTCGCGGAGGAATTGATCCCATTTGGGCTGTTTTCGATCCCGATATCGGATATTTAATCCTGTTTGGGATATATTAATCCTGTATTTTGATTAATTAATCCTCTATTTAAATAATTGATCCTCTTTGTCGAATTTTCTTGATGTATGTATGCGTTAGGACCATTGAGGACTGCTCTCCTCTCTGCATCATCAGGCAGATAATTGGTTGTCGAAACAGCGTATCTTTCGGTTTTGATTTTAGATGTTTTGTCCATACTTTGTCTGATTTTTAATAGAAAATAACTTTAGATTGTCTTTTTCAGCTGGAGTAAGATTCTGAACGTGGACTATGGGCCGGATAAGGGGGTGGAATTCCTAATCGAGGATACCTTCGCGGAGGAATTGATCCCATTTGGTCTGTTTTTGATCCCGATAACGGATATTTAATCCTGTTTGGGATATATTAATCCTTTATTTTGATTAATTTTTCCTCTTTTTAAATAATTGATCCTGCATGTCGAATTTTCATGATGTATGTATGCAATCCTATTGGGGACCGATCTCTCAGCTTGTTTTTAAAAAAAGCGTATTATTTGATACAAAAAATCCACCCCCCAACCAGGAAGTGGACCCATCCTAATGCTTTCTCCGCGCAAAATCAACAAACCGGAACATATCCAACCGATGTCTCGACTCCGTATACTCAAACAGTGTGGCATCCTTCAAATGGACAAAATTTTTCACGACAACCACATGATCATATCTATCTAAATCAAGATATTCCCGGTCCTCATCGGTACACTCTTCCACAACAATTTCTTTTTTGGCAAAGTCGATTGGAAGTCCCAGTTCACCCTCCAGATATTCATAAATGGAGTTCTCACATATTTCTTTCGTCAACAAAGGGACTTGTTCTTTCAGAAAATAGGATTTGTCCAATATAATTCTCTCCCCGCTGATTTGACGGGAGCGGACGACTTTCCAGACTTCAGCGTTTGGAGAAGTCTCGAGCTGTGAAGCAATCTGGTCATCAGCATGGATCAATCCAAAGTCATGAACGAATGTCTCTATATGATCCCGCCCCATGGAGGTCTGCAGCTCTTTAAAGCTCACAAGCCCTGAAATCGGAAAGCTCATACGCGACACATCAAGTACGAGGGACCCTTTCCCACGCAGCTTTTGAATGAATCCTTTTTGCGCCAATAATGTAAGCGCTTTACGAATAGTCTCACGTGAAGTGGCATACATCACCGAGAGCTCGTTTTCCGATGGGAGGATCGAACCCGCTGTATAGGTGCCATCCTGTATTTTTTCAGAGAGATCCTCGAAGATTTGTTTGTATTTATTGCTTTTCGTCATAATATCACCTGCTATAATTTTACCATAGTTAATAGGAAGAAATGAGATTGAACTTGAGTGTTGTGAATATTTTCAATAGAATAGAGATAGCGCAAATTTTAGAAAAGGGTGAAGAGCATTGTCGAAACAGCATTGGAAGAAAATCATGTTGGGAATTGGCATGAGTACATTACTATTGGGTGCTTGTGGTGCGGACGAAGAGAAGAAGGAAGAAAACACAAACAGTACGGAAGAGGTAAAGCCAAGTGAAGACCCGGCAACAGACGAAGCGGCATCTCTGAATCAAATGACACAGATCGTTGAGGATGCCAGCGAGCTGAAAGAAGCAGAGGGTATCCCTGAAGAAGAGAAAACGGCGATTAACGAAGCCTTTAATCAATATATCAATGCATTTAACGAAGAAGACTTCGAATCATATATGAGTGTCATCTCGAAGACACCGGTGAATTTCGAATACGCGGATGAAGAGCGCTATGTGAAACAAATCTTTGACTCCGTCGACTCAAAGCGTACGGTTGAAAATGTGAAAATTATTAATTACGCGGCCGGTAAAAAAGCAGATGTGTATGCTGAAATTGAAGCGACGACGAAGGACCCGAATAGTGATAAAGAAGTGACTCGTTCCGGTAAGCAAGTAACCGTCTTCCATAAGAAAGAAGATGGATGGAAGGTTGCGGCAATTTTCTTCCTGGCGAGTGAAGGGGAAGAGGAAGCTACTGAATAGCAATAGTGCAGACTGAGGTGGATTGTATCCGCCTCAGTCTGTTTTTGAATGTATTCAATGCTTGGTTGAGTAATGATTAAATATGTCATCAAGCTCCTGGATCTCCAGCTTTTTTTGTTCCCATCTTTTGAATGGTATCTATGACTTGAATAGTAGTCATGGTGAAAAGCTCTCTTGCTTTTTCCTTACTGATCTTTAGGAGTACCCTAATTTTTTCTGAAGAATTTCATACGAAGAATGAGTGTAATGGCGCAAAGCCGAATAGAAAAAAGCTATAGCGGATAAGGGAACTATTACAATTGGAATTTTGTCTGGGGGAATTACCCAGAACAATAATACTGAGAACATAATGATCCCGCTTATCCCGATGACGATGGCGTACAATAAAAGTGCAGTTCTTACAGATTGTTTGACTTTCAGTTTATTCATATATTTCCTTTTCCAATATTGAAATGGTTCTCTATCTCTGCTCAATTTAGTCTAAATTCATTTGTAATGATTTACAATACCCACCAATTGCCTATTAAAACCATTATACATGGTTATATCAAATAAAGAACGTTTAGAGAATCATTCATCTCTAAACGTTCTTTATTTGTTAATGCTTATTTTGAAAGTGAAACACAACAGACTCATATGGACGTAATGTTATGTTCTTATATTTATTAGCAGTATCTTCGTAGTTAGACAACAATACCTCACTCGACCAGCCTTCAACATAAACCTCATCAGGAAGAGTGAACTCCGTTTCATGACCATAGAAGTTGTTAATCACAAGAAGTTTTTCACCATCGCCATTTCGCACATAAGCGAAGACATCGCGGTGATCTTCCAAAATTAACTGATAGTCTCCATCCACAATGATGTTATATTCCTTGCGTAGGCGATTAAGCTTCTGATAGTGATAGAAGACCGACTTCTCGTCTTTCAACGCTTGTTCAGCATTGATTTCCTGATAGTTTTTCGCTACAGGAATCCAAGGAGTGCCGCTCGTAAATCCGGCATTTTCTTCCTTATTCCACTGTACAGGCGTTCTGGAGTTGTCACGGGATTTATGTCGAAGGATCTCTAAAATCTCTTCTTCAGATTTACCTTGCTCTTTTAAAATATTGAAGATGTTAATCGACTCAACATCACGGTATTCATCGATACTTGTAAACTTGGGATTTGTCATCCCGAACTCTTCTCCTTGATAAATATAAGGAGTACCTTGCATCATATGAATTGTGGTCGCGAGCATCTTCGCTGATTCGTTATGGTATTTGTCATCGTTACCATAGCGAGACACGATTCGAGGCTGGTCATGGTTACACCAGAATAGGGCATTCCAGCCGCCACCTTCATGCATCTCACGCTGCCAGGTAGAAAGGATTTCCTTCAGCTTAAGAAAATCAAAGTCGGCGACCGACCATTTCTCCCCATTAGGGTAATCCACTTTTAAATGGTGGAAGTTGAACGTCATGCTGAGCTCGTTCCGGTCAGGATGTGAATACTTAATACAATGATCGATCGTTGTAGAAGACATCTCGCCAACCGTCATGATGTCGTATTGAGAGAAGACCTCCTTGTTTATTTCCTGCATATAGTCATGGACCTTGGGACCGTCTGTGTAAAACTTGCGTCCGTCTCCAGGTACGACCGAACCATCATCGTCAGGGAAGTCCTGGTCCTTGGAGATAAGGTTGATTACATCTAAACGGAAGCCGTCGACGCCCTTCTTCAGCCAGAAGTGCATCATGTCATAAAGCTTCTTACGGACCTCATCGTTCTCCCAGTTCAAGTCAGCCTGCGTCACGTCAAAGAGGTGAAGGTAGTACTGACCTGTTTCCTCATCATACTGCCAGGCGTTGCCGCCGAACTTGGACTGCCAGTTTGTCGGCTCGGAACCATCAGGCTTGCCGTCCTTCCAAATATAGAAATCTCGGTACTCGTTATCCTGCGATTTACGAGACTCAATGAACCACTTATTCTCCGTGGATGTATGGTTGATCACAATATCCATGATGATCTTGATTCCACGCTGGTGAGCTTGTTCTAAGAGCTCTTCGAAATCCTCCATCGTTCCATACTCATCGTGAAGATTGAAATAATCACTAATGTCGTAACCATTGTCGCGTTGAGGACTCTTGTAAATAGGCGTCAGCCACACCACATCAATCCCAAGCTCCTTCAAATAATCCAACTTCGCCGTAATTCCCTTAATATCTCCCACGCCATTCCCCGACGTATCATAAAAACTCTTCGGATAAATCTGATACACAACCGACTTCTTCCACCAAGGCTGCTTCATATCTTATACACCATCCTAGATTTAATTTTGAGGGACGGACCTCAATCGATTTCACTTATACAAGTTCATGCCCGTCAAACATGATTCTTCTGCGATTTTGCTATTTTAAGGTCCATCAAGAGGGACGGACCTCTAACACATATTCCTCTAGTTTTTAGACAATGAGACTGGACGCTCCTCACTACTGCAAGCTTTTCGAAGGTCCGTCCCTAAACAAAAAGGGAGACAACCATCCATTACACATAACCTGAGCAGGCTAGTGGCTAGAATTGATTTGTCCCCCTTATTTTAACTTGTATATACAAGTTGTGACAACTATTTTCTCTATCTATTGATTATACGACTTCGTTTTTGCTGAATTTTGACCAGAGCATCGTCAGTACGAATGGTACGACGATGGCGATGACCATTCCAATCGCAAAAGGTACCCAGTATTCAGATTTAATAGACAGGATACCAGGTAGTCCTCCAACACCGATGGAGAATGCTTTCGTACTTGTCATTGCGAGTAATACCCCGCCAATCGCAGAACCAATTAATGCTGAGATGAACGGATATTTATAGCGTAAGTTAACTCCGAACATAGCCGGTTCTGTGATTCCGAGATAGGCGGATAGGGCAGACGTACCTGCCAACCCACGGAGCTTTTCGTTTTCTTTCTTCGCCACAAACATCATGGCAAGGGCTGCAGAACCTTGAGCGATATTCGATAGTGCCAGGATCGGCCATAAGAATGTACCGCCTGCGTTCGATACAAGCTGTAAATCTACTGCCAGGAACGTGTGGTGCATACCCGTGATCACCATCACTGCATACAATCCACCATATAGTAGTCCACCTAACCAGGATACATGATCAAATACCCAAACAACCCCATCTGTCAGCATGTTCCCAAGGAAGAAAGTCACAGGTCCAATTAGGATGAATGATGCGAAACCAGTAATCAGTAAGGCTACAGGAGCAACCACTAACAATTTAATCGAGTCATGAACCCGTTTATCCAGGAACTTTTCAATTTTCGCTAATAATAAGGAAGCAAATAAGATCGGTAACACTTGTCCTTGATAGCCAATTTTGTCAACCTCTAAACCAAACAGGTTCCATGTCGGAATTTCTTCAGCTGTACCATAAGACCAAGCATTAAGTAAATCCGGATGTACGAGCATAAGACCTAATACAATACCGAGCAAAGGACTTCCGCCAAAACGCTTAACCGCCGACCAACCGATGAGTCCCGGTAAGAACACGAAGGCGGTATTCGCGATTAAGTTAATAATATTCGTCAGATCCGCCCATTGAGGGTACACATCAATGACCGATGTATCTTTATCAAAGAAAATCCCAGGTCCTGTCAAAATATTATTCAGACCCATCAACAAACCGGCTGTTACGATCGCAGGCAGAATCGGTATAAAGATATCCGCCAATACCTTGATCGCACGCTGCAATGGATTCAGGTTTTGAGTAGCGGCATCCTTCACATCCTGCTTGGAAGCCTGCTCAATCCCCGTTTCCTCTGCTAACATTTGATACGCTTTATTTACAAGACCTTGTCCGATGACAACTTGGAACTGACCATTGGAAGAGAATGAACCCTTCACCAAATCAATCGTCTCTAATCTTTCCTTATCAACCTTTTTCTCATCATTCAGTACCAACCGAAGACGAGTCACACAATGAGTGGCCGTACGGATGTTATCCTTGCCGCCAATCGCTTCAATGATTTCCAGAACGTCTTCACGTTTCACGCTCATGAGTTTCCCTCCCTTAGTAATGGTGCATGGCAACTCTCGAAAAATGTCGAAAGTTGTCTTGAACCCGCTTTCATTTCTATTAATGGAATTCCCCTAAATGGTGTGTGGGAAACGCTTCTCACTATGCTTTCGGTAAAAAACTTCCGATAAAACGAAACGCTTTCATTTAAAAGGGATCTTGTTGTATATACAAGATATAGTTTTATTGTATTCATGTATATACAAGTTGTCAATAGAAAAGTGTAGCCGTTTTCATTTGAAAATAGGCAAAACAAAAAGAGCCACTAAAAAGTGACTCTTTCGAAAATACTAACCCGCCATCTTTTCTTTAACCTTCTTAGGGGACTCTTTCTTAATCAAGGTATTGAAATTAATGATCTGATAAATCACATATGAAATGCCCAGACAGATTGAAAAGACGATGACCGCATATAATAGGAATTGCACGATCAAGAGAGCTTCATTCCCGGTTCCCATTAATTCCATCACATTATTCCACAATCGCTGCCTGATCATTGGATGCTCGTGGATCAAATAAACCCCTAGCACATATCCGGATATGAAGTTTATCGGCCTGGATACAAACGTAAGCTGCGAGAAGAATAGGAACAGCGCAAGTGACATGGCCACAATAACAGGGGAGTTATACGACAACAGCTTAAATGGTAATTCCCACGATTGTAGTAAAACCAAGGCCGAAACGGCTCCCAACAATATGTAAACGCTTAAATAATAGTGCTTGCTTAAGGCAGACAGAAACTGTCCATGATGTCTTAAGTAGCCCGCCACAAAATAAAGAAAGATGAAATGCACGATGCTATAGCCACCGTTCACCCCGAAGCTCCCTAAGGGATGGAAGAATTGCCATACACAATTGATTATAAATAATAGGAGGAGAAATTTTCCGTAATCTTTCTTGGAAAGCTGATTGATCAAGATATTTAAGTAAGGTGAAAGCATAAACAATACGATGTAAACGGTGATAAACCAGTAGGTAGACAGATACACCGGGAATACCGACCTGATAAAGCTGGTATAGGATCCATCCGTTAATTGTAAAACGGTCAATCCTGCAAAAATAAGAACCGAGAAAATGAATGTTTCCCGCACGACCCTGAACGCTTTGCTCATTTTAAATTGTGACTTACATAAAAAATATCCGCTTATTAGCACATATACATTGACCCCGACGATACAAAGCACCTTTATTAAATGGAAAAGAAATTGATTCACAGTGCTTAACTCTGATATCGCAATATATTTTGAAAATCCGTAGGTACCGAAATGCAACAAGACGATCATGACCATTGACAGTACCCTGAGAGATTCAAAGTTTGACAGCCTAATTTTTTCCGCCAATCCAACCCGCCCCTTGTTTACATAAATATAAATTCTATTCATTTTAGTCTATAACTAGCAAATTGTCATTCAGAATTTTCTTGATAAAAAAAGAGTGCAGGACTATGGCAACTTATTAAAGGAGGTCCCTAGGCCAAGGGAAAGGCGGGTGTAGTCAGATTCTTCAAAAAGAAGGAGAGAAAAGACCCGGAAAAAGAAGATACTCCACTTGGTAATGTAACCATAAATTACTAAACCTTATTATACTGGGGTTTCTTCCTTATTTTTCTTCATATAAGAATTTTAGCCTATTAAAATATCAGTCTTCTTCATCCATAATGGACAAGCATCAAAATTCGACATTATCGATAAAGGAGACATTTTTTTTGAAGAAAACCATTATTGCCTTTACTACTGCTGCCTTACTTTCGTCAGTTGCTGTCAATTCATCGGAAGCGGCTTCTTACCGCGTACAATCAGGGGATTCCCTTTCGGTGATTGCCTATAAATATGATACATCTGTTTCAAACCTGAAGAGCTGGAATAAACTGAGCTCCGACATGATCTATGTAAACCAAATCCTTGAAGTATCAGCACCAACAAGTACTTCTGCTAAAACATATACCGTTCAATCAGGTGATTACCTGTCAAAAATCGGTGCCAAGTTTGACGTGTACGTTGCGGAACTCCGAGCATGGAACAATTTAAAGAGTGATGTCATTTTTCCTGGTCAAACGCTGGTCGTTTCTTCTGGAAGCACAAGCACGCCACCGCCATCAGGCTCTAGTACCTATACCGTCCAATCCGGAGACACCTTATCACATATCGCAGTCCGTTATGATGTAAGCGTTTCTTCCATCAAGTCATGGAACGGATTAAGCTCTGATAACATCTATGTCGGTCAAAAGCTTTCCATTAAAGGAGCTTCAGATAGCGGATCTCAAACGCCATCTTCAAATGTGGTAGATATCGCGAAGAAATATGTAGGAACTCCATACGCATGGGGAGGAACATCACCATCCGGCTTCGACTGCAGCGGATTCATCTACTATGTATTCAATCAAGCGGGACAATCGATTGCACGTACCAACACAGATGGCTACTATAGCAAATCATCCTTCGTCTCAAGTCCAAAAGCTGGTGACCTGGTATTCTTTGAGAATACGTACAAAGCCGGCATCAGCCACATGGGAATCTACCTTGGAAACGGAGAATTCGTCCACGCTTCAGACAGCGGGGTAACGATTTCGAAGTTGAGCAATACGTATTGGAATCCTAAGTTTGTCGGATATAAGCGATTTAACTAATTAAATGGAGCGTCCTGCCTGGTATGGGTGGGGCGTTTTATCTTTCGTAAGATACGCTGTTCCAACAACGGAGCCTCTGCCTGTGGACGCAGTTAGGAAAGCGTTCCTTAATGGCCCTAACGCATACATACATCAAGAAAATTCGACAAATAGGATCAATTATTTAAAAAGCGGATCAATAAATCAAAATCAGGATTAAAAAATACCAAACAGGATTAATAATCCGAAATAGAGATCGAATACAGTCCAAATGGGATCAATTCCTCCCCCGAAGGCATTCCCGATCAGAAATATCCCCCCCAATCTGGCCCGAAGTCCCCGTACAGGATCACATTCCAGATAAAAAAAGACTATCTAAAGTTATTTTCTAGTGAAAAGCAGAAAAAAACCGTAAGATACGCTGTTCCAACAACGGAGCCTCTGCCTGTGGACGCAGTTAGGAAAGCGTTCCTTAATGGCCCTAACGCATACATACATCAAGAAAATTCGACAAATAGGATCAATTATTTAAGAAGAGGATCAATAAATCAAAATCAGGATTAAAAAATCTCAAACAGGATTAAAAAATCTCAAACAGGATTAAAAAATCCCAAACAGGATTAAAAAATCTCAAACAGGATCAATAATCCGAAATAGAGATCGAATACAGTCCCAATGGGATTAATTCCTCTACGAAGACATCCTCGATCAGGGATTTCACCCCCTTATCCGGACCAAAGCCCCCATCAAGGACCAATCCTCCAGCTAAAACAGACAACCTTAAACAAAATCCCATCAAAAAGCAGGAATTTCATCAAAAAAGTAGAACTAATGTATATCCCAACCCAAAAGGAGTGTCCCCTAATAAAATGATTGTAAAAGAACGAAAACCTCCCATCAGACTTCTCCAAACCGAAGCCTTGCTAAATCGGCTTAAGCCCATCGATCATCCAAAAAGAACACTCATTGAACAGGATCTCAAAAAAAGAAAAGCAGGATACCACGGAGAGAAGGCTGTCGATTATCATTTAAGCTTCCTGACGGATAAAAAGTATATGATCTTCAATGACCTCAGGCTGCCCATCGCACCGGACTACTTCCAAATCGATAGCTTACTAGTCACTTCCCACTACTCGCTTCCCATCGAAATCAAGAACATATCGGGAATCCTTATGATGGACCCCGAATTCAACCAGCTCTCCAAGCAGTTCAACGGAATCGAAACAGGTTATCCAGATCCCATCACACAAGCCAACCATCAGATGTTATTCCTGCAAAGATGGTTCCATAATAATAAACTCCCGTGTCCTCCAGTCGAATTCCTCGTCGTCTTCAGCAATCCGGCCACCATATTGAAAGTGGCACCAGGCCACAAAAGGGTCCCGCCTTATGACAAAATGATCCACGCCCAAAACATCGTGAGGGAAATCAGCAAGTTAAACACAGAATACACCCGGGAAGTCATCGACCTCAAAAAAGTAAAGCGACTCCTTCTGAATCAACATCGACCTAACTATTCATCAATCCTCACCACCTACCAGCTAACCGAAAAAGACATTATAAAAGGAGTCCAGTGTGAAAAATGCCTTCACATCATGAATAGGAAGACAGGCATATGGCTATGCCCCAACTGCCACCACTTGTCCAAAACTGCCCATCTCCAAGCCATTCAGGATTACTTCCTCCTTATCAAACCCACCATCACCAATCAGGAACTACGGAACTTTCTGAACCTATCATCACCTAGATCTGCTACATTGATCCTGCAATCACTCAACCTAAAAACAACCGGCTCCACCAAAGGCACCGTCTACACCAAAATCTTCACATAAAAAACCGCCCAGAATCTACATCCTGAACGGTCTCCCAAACAACACTATTTATAAAAAAACACACCATCCGCCACACGGTCATACTTCCAATACATCCATCCACCAAGCACCACACAGGGAACCACCACAACGGCCATTCCAAGAAACGCAGAACCAGGCGAGATATCATACAGGAATCCACCGATAAACGTCAGAATCGCGGTACTCAACCCCATACCCAACGAAGTATACACTCCCTGGGCAGCCGGGATGTCCTTGCTCTCCAATTCTTCATAAATTAACCGCATAAAGGCATAATGTGTTAATCCGAAGGTTAGAGAGTGAAAGATTTGGGTAAAGATGAACACAGGGGTGCTGGGGAATAGGAACAACAAAGTCCAACGCGTCACAGCAGCCCCTGCTGCAATCATAAACATGACAGAAATGCTTTTGCCTTTTAACAGCCGATCTGAAAACGCAAAGAACAGAATTTCAGATAGCACGGCAATATTTAAAATGACACCGATATAAACGGCGCTGACATCTAATTCTTTCAAATAAAGGACACCATAATTATAGTAAGAAGCATGAGCTCCCTGAATCAACACGACAATGACCATGGCCCAGACAAACTTACGGGATTTGAGCAATCCTCGATAAGAAAGCTTTTCCTGACCACGGGTCCCACTCATGGACTGAGGCAGCTTCGCAAGAGATGACAGTAATATCACCACAATCCCACCGAACAGCAGGTAAATGACTGCACCCTCGGTAAATAGAGACGTCATAAATCCAACCATAAGCAGTGCAACCGTATATCCAATCGATCCCCACGAACGGCTCTTGCCATAATCAATGCCATCTTCCTTCATCATCACAGCCGCCATGCTCTCAACCATCGGAAGCAGCATCGGATACACCAGGCTGAATAACGCCATACACACCAAAATCATCCCAAAAGAATTCATAGGCAGGAATAGCAACAATGAAGCCCCGGAAATCAACACTAACCATCGAGAAAGTCGTCCCAACGAAACCGTCTGACTCAATTTCGGAAACAGGAAAAAGCTCGAAAACGACCGCGTGATCATTCCAACCGCAATCACCGTACTTGCAGCCGATATGGAAAAGTCCTTACTTTCTACCAGCCACGCTGTCCAGTAAGGTATGAAAATTCCCCAAGTGAAAAAAATCGCAAAGAACTGAATGGACAACCACGTCTGATTCTTCAAATCTATCAAAGCTCCCTTTATGTAGACTGGAAATCAATTTACAAACATTGAGTCATTATATAGCAGTTACCACTTGAATACAACCAGCTTAGCGACTATCTCTTAAGTACCAATGAAAAATATAGTAGCATTACAATTCGTTTACAAATTCTTGCAGGACATTTAGCCTAAAATATAGAAGGAAGTAATACAGAAAAAAAGGAACATAGATTCCATAGCATACAGGGGGAGTATCATCATGATACGAAAAAAATCTTTCTCTATCATAGTAGGGAGCGTCCTGCTCTTAACGGCCATCGGAGTATATTTCGCCGTAAGCAGTTTAAACAATACCGGCACCATTGAAGATACTACCCAGACGGACGTTGTCTCAACTGCCGGTGTGGAAACCACTGCACCACAAACCAAAACCGGCAAAGAAAACCCATTCGGGGAAAAAGTAAAAACTCCGCTAAGTGAAGATCTGATCCAGCAATACATACACGCGATGAGTCATCAAAAGGTAAAGGCGAAAGAAAAATGGTCGTTTTTTGAAATTACCGATGAACGAATCGATTACTTGCTTTCACAATTAGAAGTTAACAAATATAAGCATGAACATACCTACAACGAAATCTTAGTCAGCTGGAAAGAAGGAGACTTTTCAGGTGCAGTCAGGGATCATAATGCCGTTTGGAAAATGAGAAACGGGAATATCGGAAAAGCAACAGGATTGTTGTCGACTAAGGAAGAGAAGAAGTATATGGAGAGTCAGAAGAGAGAGAAGCGGTAAAGCCAAAAATTAATATCAAGAAATGACGCGTAACGTAACCGCGTCATTTTTTCTATGTCCTAATAAAGAAGATGTTTGAAAAAGAATAAAATTAACAGTGAAACCCCTTATATTACAAAAAATGTTTTTTGTTTCTATAAAGTATAGTAACATTTAACTATAAATATAAATAAAGGGGTTTCATCATGAATAATTACGCAAGACATCTGTTTCGTAGAGGTTTTTTACTCACGGATATAAAGGTATTGGTCTTTAAAGACAAATTATCTCAACAAACGATTGATAAATGGAGTACGGTTTCATTTGGGAAATATCAATTGCATTTTGATAATGATATGCCAAGTGTTGTTTTAGAAGATAAGGGATACAGAATAGCATTACTAGGTTTAGTGCTAAATCCGTTTGATAAATTAAATAACAAAAACCACATTGCAGGAAAGCTATTAAAGAAAAAGCAAGAATCTGAAGAGGTCTTCTTGAATTATGTGGACGAGCTGTCTGGCAGGTTCGTCATAATTAGTCAAACACCGGAGATAACTGAAGTCTATCATGATGCGTGTGGAACAAGAACGGTTTATTACGATTGTCTAGGAGAAGGTACAGTCATTTCTTCGCATTCCACTTTAATTGCAGATTTACTTGATTACAAAGCATCGAAGCGATCATTTGAATTATTAACTCATAAGGAATATGGTGGCAGACGTTACTTGCCGGGTCTATTATCCCCATATGAAGGAGTTAAGCCTCTCATTCCAAATACAAAATATCAGGTAGAAAAGCGTACTGTAAAGAGAATCTTTCCGAGAGGACCAATTGAGCCGATACATTCCGTAGATGAACTAGTGGATGAGTTGGTTGCGATTATGCAAACTCAAGCTGAATTGCTGTATGAAAATAATAAGATTAGTGTTTCCTTAACTGCGGGACTGGACAGTCGATTAACTTATGCCATGCAGTCGAAAATAGATGGAGACGTGGATTATTTTACTCATATCAGTGTATCGAACCCAAGGAAGTTCCGGGAGGATATAAAAATTGCTAAGAAGTTAGCTGACATTAAGAAGGCGCCTTATAAAGTGTATGAGTATAGTACAAATAATGACCAGCCTGAGTTAATGGATTTTAGAAGGGTATGGCAGAAGAATGTAGGGATGTACCGGGGATCCATGCACCTGTTTAAAATGTATGCCGACCAATTCCCGAAAGACCGAGTTCACATTCGGTCGAATATTGCCGAGATTGCAAGAGTATTTTACTCAAACCGCAGTGAAGAGCTCAATGCAGAGGAATTAGCAAAGCTTTATACCACTACAAAAATGAATGAACATCCTGCTGTAATAGAAAGTTTCCAAGATTTTATTGAAACCAATCACTTTAGTAAAGAAAACTTTTATAACTACGAATATGCAGACCTGTTTTACTGGGAGCATCGTATGCCTATGTGGCATAGCTGGATCCTGCTGGAAAGTGATGTAGCCTATGAATCTTTCGTTCCGTACAATAATAGAATCTTACTTACCAAAATGCTTTCTGCTCCTTATGAAGAGAGAGAATCAGGTACTCTTTTTACAAAAATGATCCATAAGGTTTGGCCTGAATTATTAGAACTGCCAGTAAATAAAATAGTAATGGGCTAATAGTATTGAATAGATGATTGGAAGGACCATCCATGTTGAAGAATTGATAGTATGTGGTAAAATTGGAAAGGTGTTTCAATAACTAGGGTGGTGATTTGAATGAAGAAAATGATGATGAAAAGCAGCCTATCACTAATGATCGGGATGGGTGCCATTATAGGAGCCGGATGTCAAGCTGATCAAGCGGCAGACAAGAAGGCGAGCGAAGTGGCAGATGAACGAACGATTGATACAAATGGAAAGTATCCTTGGGAAGTGGAACAGCCAAAAACGCTTCAGGAATACATAGACAAGGGAGAAACCGTCTTCTTGTTATCTGATGGTAAGGCGTTAGAAGGTAAGATAAAAGAATACTTTTCAGAAGATAATACGAACAAAGAGAAATATGCAGATTCCTGGTCAAGATATATTGAACTGTATGTTACTCAAATCGAAAAAGAACATAAGGATAAAGATTCCTATATCAGTAAGTTGAAAGAGGTTCAAAAAGATATAGATTCTAAGAATTATAAAGAAGTTCCTGCTAAAGTGGATGAAGCAAAAAAACTAAGAGAAGCGTAATAGCTTCTCTTAGTTTTTTAAAAATAATTAGGAGTAAGTAGTCTCAATTCATTAAGTTCAGGACTTTTGACTCGAAGCTTAACAACTGTCTATTCCCCAATAAAATAATCTTTTAAATACTCTCCCCACAACACATGCCCTTCCTCACTCGGCATCTCCTGACTATCCACCAACAACTCACCTAAAGCTTCCTCATCATCAATCGGCCACGTCTTCCAATGATCCACATAAGGAATCCCATTCTCCTCTGCGAACTCTTTAAGCTCCTCAATCTGCATCGGATAATACGTAGCCCCGGCAATCGGATGAGTCGGCTGCAGGACCAATACGGCCTCTTCATTCTGTTCTTTCAGCTTTCGTTCGAAGATCTGGATGCTTTCCTGGTTATTCACTGCGCCCACGCCGTTGGAGTTGTCATTTAGCGCAAATGGTTCAAACAGGACCAGCTGTGGTTCATACCCCAGTACTTCTTCGACATTTTCTCCATTGACGAATGTCAAAGAGGTTGTGTCGTATTGAAAGATTTTTACTTCGACGGTGTTTCCGTATGTATCGATCAGTTCGGTTCTTACTTGTTCACTCCAGCCATTTTCATCTGCACCGAGTGCCAGGGAACCTACGATGGCCAGTTTATAAGGACTTCCGGTAGCGACCGTTTCCTTGAAGGCAACTTGAGCCTCCTTTGGCCAGTTTCCAATGAGGGAGTCATAATCTTTCTCTCCTTCTCCTTCAGCCTCTTGGTGCCCAGCTTGTGGTTCTGTAACAGTTGTCGTTTTTTCTGCGTTCGAAACAGAGGTTCGTTCCTGCCAATACATGTTCCCGTATACAAGCACACCGGCGCAGATCATACCCAATAAAAATAATGAAAAGGTTTTCATACTTTAGCCCCCATTTTGTTATCAAAAAATAGTAAAGAAAACATTTCCAATTCCCTATATCCTCTTTCTTTTTGGTAGTATTTGTAGTTTAATAGATAAGAATGGTAATATTGCATTTTTATTAAAATTATGACAACAAAATTCAGAAAATACAACAGGAATCCACATTATTTTACATATTTTTTCTTTTATTAGGAGGAAGTTATGGAAGAAACGATCAGTTTGCGCGAGTTAATGGAGACATTGCGAAAGCGCATGAGTTTAATCATCTTAATTACCCTGACAGCAATTTTGGTTAGTGGAGCGGTAAGCTTTTTTCTTTTGACGCCAATCTATCAATCTTCCACTCAGCTGTTAGTCAACCAGGCGAAATCGGAACAGCCGGCATACAACCCTGGTGAAATCCAAACGAACCTACAGTTAATTAATACGTATAATGTCATCATTAAAAGTCCTGCCATTCTTGAAAAAGTGGCAACTGATTTGAACAACGGTTTAAATGCATCTCAGCTGAATCAGAAAATCACCGTCGGTAGTGAAGCCGAATCACAGGTGATCAACCTTTCTGTTACAGATACAGATCCACAAACGGCTGCGAATATTGCCAACAAGACAGCGGAAGTCTTTCAAGCTGAAATCACAAAGATCATGAACGTAGATAACGTCAGCATCCTGGCAAAAGCAGAAGTAGGAGAAAAACAATCACCTATCAAACCGAAACCACTATTAAACATCGCCATCGCAACGGTAGTGGGCTTAATGATCGGTGTCGGACTTGCCTTCTTATTGGAATTCCTGGATAACACCGTGAAAACAGAACAGGAAGTAGAGAAATTATTAGGACTGCCGGTACTGGGCTCGATCGCCATCATCGATGATGTGAAGGAAGAGAGAAGCGTCCGTTCGGATCGTAAATCCCGTGAAAGAGGTGAGAAGGTTGGGTAAGAGTAAAAAAATGAAGAAGCTTATGATGAACACAAAGCGTAAGCTGATTACGAAAACGGCTCCTAAGTCACCGATTTCGGAACAATATAAGACGATTCGGACTAATATCAACTTCTCCTCCGTTGACCGGGAAATGCGTTCGATCATGGTTACCTCCTCGGGGCCCGGGGAAGGGAAGTCAACGACCGCGGCAAACCTGGCTGTCGTGTTCGCCCAGCAAGGGAAGAGCGTGTTGCTGGTGGATGCGGATATGCGGAAACCGACGGCTCATTACACATTCAATGTAAACAATACGTTTGGTTTCACAACTGTTCTAACGAGACAAAAAACGCTTAGAGAAGTTGCTTACCAAACGGATATCGATCATTTGGACCTGCTGACATGCGGTCCGGTACCACCGAATCCGGCTGAGCTGCTAAGTTCTAAATCCATGGAAGAATTCCTGGTAGATGCTTACGCGGATTACGACTTGGTTATTTTTGATACCCCACCGGTATTAGCGGTTACAGATGCTCAGGTACTGGCAAACCAATGTCACGGATCCGTCCTGGTGGTTAGCTCTGGAACAACGGAAATCGAAAGTGCCCAGAAAGCAAAAGACCTCCTTCAATCAGCAAAAGGGAAGCTTCTTGGAGTCATTTTGAATAACCGTGAAGTGAAAGATACAAACTATTATTACTATTATGGCAAAAGATAACAATGAAAAAGTGTTTATTCGACAAATTTCACCTGTTTACAAAAATACCTAGTGTAGTAAAATAATAGATGTTGAGATAAGTCGAAAGAACTAAAAGTAAGGGGGATGACGATGATTGATATACATAGTCATATCTTACCTGGTGTGGACGACGGAGCTCGAACCATGCAGGATAGTGTCGATATGGCCAAGCAGGCAGTGTCGGAAGGTGTCCATACGATCATCGCGACTCCTCATCATATGAATGGTCAGTACGAGAATATAAAGTCGGACATCCTTCTATTAGTGAATGAAGTCAATGATCTTTTAAAAAAAGAACAAATTGATCTTGTTGTCCTGCCTGGTCAGGAATGTAGAATCTATGGCGAAATGATAGAGGATTATCATAAAGGGAGATTACTAACCTTAAACCAGTATTCTTCATACATCTTTGTCGAGTTTCCATCAAGCTCGGTTCCCCGTTATGCAGACCGACTATTTTATGAATTGCAGAATGAAGGGCTGATCCCTGTCATCGTTCATCCCGAACGAAACGCAGAACTAATCGAACGACCGGACAAATTATACAACTTGGTCAAGAACGGGGCTGCCACTCAGTTGACGGCATCCAGCCTGACGGGCTATTTCGGTAAGAACATCCAGAAGTTTTCACAGCAGCTGATAGAAGCCAACTTGACACACTTCATCGCATCCGACGCACACAATATACATAATCGCTCTTTCAAAATGGAAGAGGCGATGGATACGCTGGAGAAAAAGTACGGAATAGACATGATCTATTACTTTACAGAAAATGCAGAGCTGTTGATTGAAGGGAAAAATATCTATAAAGAAATACCCGAGAAGATAAAAAAGAGAAAATTCCTGGGCATTTTTTAAAAATAGAAGAATAGAACCATAAGGTCCTAAGGTACTATTGTCGTTGGTAAATTAGAGATAGAATGTTGCACGATACCAACAGTAGAATTTTGGGAATGTCTCCTTACCGTTATCAATGGAGGCACTCGGTCACACCGTGGGTAAAGACTAGAAGTTTTAACCTTAGACGCTCGTCGTCAGTGGTGGGATGTGAGGGAGGGTTAGATGCCCACATTTACTAAATAGTAGTAAAGAAAAACAATGAAAACGCTTTATATAAAATTTTCATATTTTGTCATTAAGAGGTAATGAATATGAAGGAGATTTCTATTTGAAAAGCTTCAACCTTATGCCAAAGAGCATCAAAAAAGCCATACGTTATATCTATCAAGACCCACCTTATGAACATCTTGTTGAGATTCAACAACTAATCAATCAAGCCATTGAAAAAAGACTAAATGAATCTAAGAGAATATAGATCCCTAAGGAAAGAGTATACGATTATATTTTTTCCTTAGGTATTTATTTTGTCTAAAAACAGATAAAAGGAGAGGTCCATTTGAGTTATACCAAACGAGTTTCCATGCTGATGCTACTGGATTCTATTATTGTGTTAACAGCTATTTATATCGGTTATTATCTTGTCGTTCCTACCTTTTCGTTAAACAGTACACTTCCGACACTCGTTTTCACCTCTGCGGCATTACTTGCCACGCATCATCTGTTTGCTTTCGTTTACCGCATTTATCAGAAGGCATGGGAGTATGCCAGTGTAGGGGAAATGCTCGCAATCGTTCGTGCCATTACCTGGTCCATAGCTGCCACGGCCGCTATTCAATTTGTGGTGAACGGTGATATCTATGTGCGGGTGCTGGGTGTGACGTGGATGCTGCATGTCATCCTCATCGGGGGATCAAGATTCTCCTGGAGAATGTACCGAGACTACTACATAAAGACGAAACAGGAAAAGAAGCGTACGCTCATTATCGGCGCCGGTGCAGCGGGCTCCATGCTTGTCCGCCAATTCATGAAGAATCATGATGCTGACATCCTGCCTGTGGGGTTTGTTGATGACGACCCGAAGAAACAGAAGCTTCAAATCTATGATGTCACTGTCGTTGGCAGAACAAAAGACATTCCGAAACTAGTAGAGAAGCTAAACGTAGAAACGATTATCATAGCGATTCCATCCATGAGTAAATCAGAGATTCAAAAAGTGTACCAGGAGTGCAGTAAGACCAATGCTAAAACGCAAATCATGCCTATGTTGGAAGATATCGTATCAGGTAAGGTGTCCGTGAACCAGTTCCGCGATGTACAAGTGGAAGACTTATTAGGAAGAGATCCGGTGGAACTGGATACTCAAAGCATCTCTGAAAAACTGACAGGTAAAACTATTCTTGTTACAGGAGCAGGCGGATCAATCGGTTCCGAAATCTGTCGCCAGGTTAGTAAGTTCAAACCCAAGAAGCTTCTATTATTAGGGCATGGGGAAAACTCCATTTACGGGATTGATATGGAGCTTAGAAACAAATATAAAGAAGAATTTAAAATCATTCCGATCATTGCAGACATTCAAGACCGCTCACGCATCTTTGAAGTCATGTCGAGTCACTCACCTGACGTAGTGTATCATGCTGCAGCTCATAAGCATGTGCCATTAATGGAATATAACCCGAAAGAAGCAGTAAAGAACAATGTCATCGGAACAAAGAATGTAGCGGAAGCAGCAGATGCATTTGGAGTCAAAACGTTCGTGCTTGTTTCTTCGGATAAGGCAGTTAATCCTACTAATGTGATGGGGTCAACGAAGAGAATCGCTGAAATGGTCATTCAGAATTTGGACAAACAAAGCCATACCAATTTCGTTGCGGTTCGTTTTGGGAACGTACTTGGAAGTCGTGGAAGTGTTATTCCATTATTTAAAAATCAAATTCAAGCTGGGGGTCCGGTTACGGTTACCCATCCTGATATGACGAGATACTTTATGACGATTCCAGAGGCATCCCGATTGGTTATGCAGGCTGGAGCTTTGGCCCGTGGTGGAGAGATCTTTGTATTGGATATGGGTGAACCAGTCAAAATCGTCGACTTGGCAAAAAATCTTATTAAGCTATCCGGTTATACAATAGAAGAAATCGGGATTAAATATGCCGGGATTCGTCCTGGTGAGAAGATGTATGAGGAATTGCTTGGGGAGAATGAAGTTCATGGGAAGGCTGTGTTTCCGAAGATTTTTATTGGGAAGACGGTGGAGTTTGAGTACGGGAGAGTTTTGAATTTAGTAGAGAACCATACAGAGTTCGACCCTCAATACTTATCAAACTATGTTTTAGAATTAGCGAATAAGAAAGATCGATTATTAGTAAAGAATATGAATTAATAAAGAGGCATTTTAAAACAATCGTTCTACGAGTTGAAATTTTGGTTACTTCAATGGAACAGTAAGTAACTTGAACAGGCTAACATAGGTATTTGTCTAATACCTATGTTAGTTAAGTTTGAGTATTAGTAGTTTATTAGTTAATTAGTTAATTGGATGGAACATATCTAAGTAAGTAATAAGGAACTGACATAATAGTGGAAGGAAGATTTAGAGTATGGGAGATCGAATTTTTCTTTCATCACCACATATGAGTGATGAAGGTTATGAAATGGAATATGTAAAAGAAGCTTTTGATACAAACTGGATTGCTCCTCTTGGAGAGAACGTAAATGAATTTGAAAAGGAATTGGCAGCTAAAGTTGGTTCTAAAGCTGCAGCAGCTCTATCTTCCGGTACTGGAGCTATTCATTTAGCTTTAAGAGCGGCGGGTGTGGAGGATGGAGATATCGTCTTCTGTCCTACACTAACGTTCTCAGCTACAGCGAATCCCATTATCTATGAAAATGCTATCCCTGTTTTCATAGATAGTAATTATGAGACGTGGAATATTTGTCCTAAAGCGTTAGAAGAAGCTTTTGAAAAGTATCCTGGAGTGAAAGCAGTGATTGTTGTCCACCTTTATGGTCTATCTGCTGACATGGATAAAATAGTAGAACTTTGTAAGAAACATAATGTTGTATTGATAGAAGATGCTGCTGAGAGTTTGGGTACTTATTACAAAGGGCAGCATACAGGAACGTTCGGAGATTATGGTATTTTCTCTTTTAATGGAAACAAGATCATTACTACCTCTGGCGGCGGGATGTTAGTTTCAAATAATGAAGAACGTATTGCGAAAACGAGATTTTGGGCTACACAGAGTAGAGATCAGGCAAGACATTATCAACATAGCGAATTAGGGTTTAATTACCGTATGAGTAATGTGGTTGCTGGTATTGGTAGAGGACAGCTTAAGGTGTTAGATCAGAGAGTTGGGAAGAAGAGGAATATCTTTGACTTTTATAAAAGTGAGCTTGGTGAACTTGAAGGTGTTGAGTTTATGCCAAGCAATGAATGGGATGAGCCGAATTATTGGTTAAGTTCTATGGCTTTGAATGGTCATGTTAAGCCTATAGATGTTATCGATGCTCTTGAAAAAGAAAATATTGAATCGAGACCAATATGGAAGCCTATGCATCTGCAGCCTTTCTTTGAGAAGTATGATTTTGTTGGGACGGATGTTTCAGAGTGGTTGTTTGAGAATGGTGTTTGTTTGCCGTCAGATACGAAGATGACGGATGAGGATTTGGAGAGAGTTGTGACGATTATTAAAGGGTTGTGGTTGAAATAATGAGTAATTCCCAAGGTGGTATTTATAGAAAGTTTATAAAAAGACCAATGGATTTCATACTTTCATTGATTGCTATTATCATTCTTACTATTATTCCAATTTTTCCGGTAATAGCTATTCTTGTGAGAGTTAAGTTGGGTAGTCCTGTCCTTTTTAAACAAAAAAGACCGGGGCTTAATGAGAAGGTTTTTATGATGTATAAGTTTCGAACGATGACAGATGAAAGGAATGAGAATGGAGAGTTGCTTCCTGACAGTGTTAGGCTAACAAAGTTTGGAAGGTTTCTGCGTTCAACGTCTCTTGATGAACTTCCTGAACTTTTTAACATTCTTAAGGGAGATATGTCGATAATCGGTCCAAGACCATTACTGGTCCAGTATTTACCTCTTTATAATGAGCAGCAAAAGCGGCGTCATGATGTTAGACCGGGGTTATCTGGTTTAGCACAGGTAAGTGGTAGAAATGCTATTGGTTGGGAAGATAAGTTTGATCTTGATGTTAGATATGTTGATAGTGTGAGTTTTATTGGTGATTGGAATATTATTTTTTCTACTATTATGAAGGTTTTTGTTAGAGAAGGTATCAACTCGGAGACCGCAGCGACTATGGAACCATTTAAAGGATCTGAAAAGGAAAGAAATGAACTATGAAAAATAAACTACTCATTATCGGTGCTAGTGGCCACGGCAAAGTTGTCGCTGACATTGCGTTAAATATGAATAAATGGTCGCACATCTCTTTTCTAGATGATGATGAAAGTATGGAATCATCTATGGGAATAAAAGTAATTGGTAAATCAAATGAAGCATTTGAACTTATAAATGATTATGACATTTTTGTTGGTATTGGTAATAATGTCATACGAGAAAAAATACAGGAAGATCTTGAAGCAAAAGGTGCTACCTTACCTGTCTTGATCCATCCTACTGCTATTGTTGGCGAAGAAGTTCTCTTAGCACCTGGGACAGTAGTCATGGCAGGTGCTGTGATTAACTGTTGCACCAGTATCGGTAAGGGCTGCATCATTAATACTGCGGCTACAATAGATCATGACAATATCATCGGGGATTATGTTCATGTTTCACCTGGTTCGCATTTGGCTGGGTCAGTGAAGGTTGGTCAACAAACGTGGTTGGGGATTGGTAGCATAGTTAGTAATAATGTAACTATAGACAGTGGATGTAAGGTTGGTGCAGGTTCTGTGATTGTCAAAGATATTACTGAAAGCGGAACCTATGTAGGGGTCCCAGCTAGGAGAGTTTAAACAATGAAGATTCTTGTGTTAGCCAACTTTGGTATGGGCTTATATAAATTTAGAAAAGAATTATTAGAAGAATTAATTAGCAATAAGAATGATGTATATATCTCCCTCCCAAATGATGAGTATGTTCCCAAACTGAAAAATTTGGGTTGTAAATTTATAGAGACTCATCTTGATAGAAGAGGGAAAAATCCAGTTACAGATATAAAACTTTTGGTTGAATATATAAAAATAGTAAAGAACATAAAGCCAGATGTGGTTTTAACTTACACTATTAAGCCGAATGTTTACGGTGGATTAGCTTGTAGAATAACTAAAACGCCTTACATTGCCAATATTACTGGGCTAGGTACTTCGCTTGAGAATAAGGGTTTGCTTCAAAAAATTACACTAATGCTCTATAAAATTGGTTTGAGAAAAGCAAAGTGTACATTCTTTCAAAATAAGACCAATAAAGCGTTTTTTACTGAAAGTGGCATTGTTGAAAGGAAAACGCAGTTAGTTCCAGGATCAGGAGTTAATCTTAAGACGAACAAATTTGAAGTATATCCCTCTGAAAAGGAAAATGTTAAATTCCTATTTATCGGAAGGGTAATGAAAGCAAAGGGGATAGAGGAATTGTTAGAGGCTGCTAAAAAGGTTAAGAACATTTATCCAAATGTTCAATTTGATTTGATAGGAGCTTGTGAAGAAGACTATTCTCAAAAATTAGATGTTTTAAATAAAGCTGGAATAATTAACTATCATGGGCAGCAGAATGACGTACACTCATTTATTAAGAATTCTCACGCAACAATTCTTCCATCTTACCATGAGGGGACTGCAAATGTTCTTCTCGAATCTGCTTCATCAGGAAGACCTGTATTAGCAAGTAGAGTCCCTGGATGTAAAGAAACGTTTGATGAAGACGTGAGTGGTCTTGGTTTTGAGGTTAAGAGTGTAGATAGTTTGGTTGAGGCAATCCTTAAATTTATTCAGTTACCATATGAAGAAAAGAAAAGAATGGGCTTAGCAGGTCGAAAAAAGATGGAACAAGAGTTTGATAGGAATATTGTTATCAATGCTTACATTCAAGAATTAAAAATGCTAACGGGTGAGGAGAACAAATATGAACTTATACGAAAGAATAGTTAACCGGGAAGAAAAAATTTCACTTATAGGACTAGGGTATGTTGGAATGCCTATTGCAGTGGCATTTGCCAAGAAAGTTGATGTAATTGGTTTTGATATACATAAAGAAAAAATTGATTTATATAAAAACGGTATTGATCCAACGAAAGAGGTTGGTAATGAGGTAATAAAAAGTACAACTGTAGATTTTACTTCAGAGGAAGCAAGGATTAGAGAGGCAAAATTTCATATCGTAGCAGTGCCTACTCCAGTGAAAGAAGATCG
The DNA here is from genome assembly GCA_051750565.1 of Bacillota bacterium. Taxonomy (GTDB): domain Bacteria; phylum Bacillota; class Bacilli; order Bacillales; family Bacillaceae_B; genus Rossellomorea. The sequence continues at coordinate 353,924 of JBNJJV010000004.1, forward strand.
TACACCAGATTTAACACCGGTCAAATCAGCAAGCCGAACACTTGGTAGAAACTTAACTAAAGGATCTATCGTTGTTTTTGAATCTACTGTATATCCAGGTGTTACAGAGGATATCTGTGTACCAATTTTGGAAAAAGAATCTGGATTAAAGTATGGAGAAGATTTTAAAGTTGGGTATTCACCAGAAAGAATTAATCCTGGTGATCAAGAACATAGGTTAGAAACTATAATAAAAGTAGTTTCGGGCATGGATGAAGAAACTTTAGATACGGTTGCAAGAGTATATGAGTTAGTTGTAGATGTAGGCGTTTATAAATCAGAAAGTATAAAGGTAGCTGAAGCTGCCAAAGTTATTGAGAATGCTCAACGTGATATAAACATTGCGTTTATGAACGAACTATCCATAATTTTCAACAAAATGGATATAGACACAAAGGCAGTTCTAGAAGCAGCGGGAACGAAATGGAATTTCCTAAAATTCTCTCCTGGCCTTGTAGGTGGTCATTGTATCGGGGTCGACCCTTACTATTTAACATACAAAGCAGAACAAATGGGCTATTATTCTCAAATCATTCTTTCTGGTAGAAAAATTAATGATGACATGGGTAAATATGTGGCAGAAAGTACTGTGAAGAAAATGATAAAGTCCAATAAACAAATCAACGGTGCAAAAGTAGCTATCTTTGGAGTGACGTTTAAGGAAAATTGTCCGGACGTAAGAAATACTAAAGTAGTTGATGTAATAAAAGAGCTTGAAGAATATGGCATAGAGGTTAAAGTTGTGGATCCAGTAGCAGATAAAGAAGATCTATGGAATGAATATAGGTTAAATCTATCTAATGTTGAAGAAATAAAAGAAATGGATGCAGTTATCTTCGCTGTTCCTCACGAAGAGTTTAAAACGATGAACTTAAACGATTTAAGAGTATTCTTTGGAGCAAATGAATATGACAACATTTCAGCGATGGCTGAAGTTGCTGCAACGTCAGAGGACAATAAATATATTGAGAATACCAATAATGTATTAATAGATATAAAAGGAATGTTTGATCGAAAAGAAGCGGAGCAATTGGGCTTTAATTATTGGAGGTTTTAAAGATGGGATATATAGATATTACCTTTCCAAAAGGTTCTACATTTTTGGTAACTGGATCTGCAGGTTTCATTGGTTCAAACCTCGTGGAAGCAATATTAAATTTAGGGTATAAGGTAAAGGGTCTTGATGATTTTTCTACAGGAAAGAGAGAGAATGTGGAAGAATTCTTAGGAAATTCAAATTATGAATTTATTGAAGGTACTATTCTCGATATCGATACATGTAAAGACGCATGCAAGGATGTCGATTATGTGTTACATCAAGCTGCATGGGGGAGTGTTCCAAGAAGTATTGAGATGCCTTTGTTTTATGAAGAGGTAAATATTAGAGGAACATTGAACATGATGGAAGCCGCTAGACAAAATAATGTGAAGAAGTTTGTCTACGCTTCAAGCTCTTCGGTTTATGGTGACGAGCCAAATCTTCCTAAGCAGGAAGGAAGAGAGGGTAATGTCCTGTCACCATATGCTCTTACTAAAAAGGTAGATGAAGAGTATGGGAATCTTTATACAAAATTATATGGTCTAGATACTTACGGGCTACGTTATTTTAATGTATTTGGTAGAAGGCAGAATCCGGATGGGGCTTATGCTGCAGTAATTCCGAAATTTATTAAGCAATTATTGAATGATGAAAAGCCTACTATTAATGGTGATGGGAAACAGAGTAGGGATTTTACTTATATTGAGAATGTTATTCAGGCTAATTTGAAAGCCTGTAATGCCTCCTCTCAAGCTGCAGGACAGTCTTATAATATAGCCTTTGGAGGAAGAGAGTACTTAAATGACATTTATAATGAACTATGTAAAGCATTGAATAAAGATATTAGTCCTATACATGGAGAAGAGCGGATAGGGGATATAAAACATAGTAATGCTGATATAGGCAAAGCAAAAGAGTTTTTAGGTTACTATCCTCAATGGAGTTTTGAAAAAGGTATTCAGGCTGCAATTGATTGGTATAAGTCAAATTTAGGGTGATTTTATGGTAAGAGGCAGGGAAAAATTTAATAGATATAAGCCAATTATTAGCATGTTAGCAAGTATATGCAATTTATTTCCGGTTGCTGTGAGACAAAAGCTATTTGTATTATTTCGTATGACAACTGGAAACAAGGGGCTTGTAATAAGATACATTTTATTAAAATCTATAGCTAAAACTTGTGGAGATAACGTCTCTATACACCCTGGAGTTTACATCTTCAGTCCACAGAAAATTTCAATTGGAGATAATGTAAGTATTCATCCTATGTGCTATATTGATGCACAAGGAGAAATTAATATAGGGAATGACGTTTCAATTGCTCATGGGGTGACAATCATGTCCTCAACCCATCAGTATAGTAACTTAAAAATAAATATAAAAGATCAACCTGTGGACTTATTAACAACTGAAATTAATGATAACGTCTGGGTGGGAGCAAAAGTAACGATATTAGCTGGTGTGAAAGTGAATAGTGGAAGTGTCCTGGCAGCTGGAGCTGTTGTCACAAATAATGTGGAAAAAGATACTATTGTAGGAGGAGTACCAGCAAAAAAAATAAAAGATAGATAATGATATAAGGAAATCACAAAAAAAGTGAAAAAAGCTAAGGAGTAAGGTTATGAATGATATAGTAGTTTTAACCCCAACATATAACAGAGCCAATACTCTACTAAAATTATATGAAAGTCTAAAAAAACAGGAAAATAATAACTTTATTTGGTTAATAATTGACGATGGGAGTACGGATGGTACAAGACAATTAATTAAAAGATTCAATAGTGAAAAGATAATTAATTTACAGTATTATTATCAGACAAACGGTGGAAAAGCGAGAGCTTTAAATACAGGTTTTTCTAAATGCGACGTCAATACATTGATTATGGTGGTTGATAGCGATGATTACTTACTTCCTTCAGCAATAAACACGGTTCTTGAATACAATAATAAATATGAAAATAACAGAGAAGTGGGTGGTTTCTTTTTCCATTATAATACTCCAGATGGTAAATTGTTAAACTTTAATGGTAACGAGATCACTAAAGATGAAATATTAACTCGTTATGAATACAATGAAAAATACAAACAAAATGATGGGTGTGTATGTTACTTTGGTAAAGCCATAAAGAAATATAGGTATCCTGAATTTGATGGAGAAAAATATGTAGGGCCTACAGTGATTCAAATGGAAATGTCAGATGAGTATAAATTTGTATTCTCACCTAAAGTGGTGGGGGTAGCAGAATATTTGGAAGGAGGGTTATCAAATAGTGGTAGGAAGTTGAGAATGAAAAATCCTCTTGGTATGATTCATTATTGCAATTTAATGATAACTCCTAAAGTAAGTGTATTTAAACGTCTAAAATATTCTATTTCTATTTGGCCATATGCAAAAATAGCTAACAAATCTTTTTTGGAAATTATTAGGTTGGTTAGCAATCCCGTTTTTTTGGTGATTTCATATATTCCTGGACAAATATTATTTTATATGTGGAAAAGGAAATAATATTAACTTTTATAAGTTTAACTATGGTATTCATGGTGTATGTTATGACTTCAAAAAACAATTTTTAAAGTTACGTTATACAAGGCATTACATTTATGGTATTTGAAGAATTGTGCTTAGATTTATTTATGATTATGATCTTGAAGAAATATTACAAACATGGATAGTTTGAAGTAATCACTTGGAAAAAATAAAATAAAAAAATTTTGTCGGATCTCCGTTTAATGGTTGTTTTTTTAATCCTTATTTTCGACATTATGCAATTATTCCCTTGTGATTTAAAATTAATTTTAATGGTAAAACATGAAAAAGGAAGAATTAAATGTTAAGTAAAAAAGACTTATATAGTTTTAGTATATTATTATTTGCGATTTTCTTCTCTTTTAGCATAATTTTTCTTTTTGAAAATCCAATTTCTCATGTGCTTGCACTTTGGTTAACAGCTATTTCAGCTATTTTCATTACTAAATTTGAAGTAACCCATCCATTAGTATGGTTTTCTAGTTCTTTTGTCCTCTATAGTACTGGATATGCTATATTATATATCTTGGGTTATCTTAATTCGGGGTACAACAAAGAAAACATTTTTTTACCATTAGTCGCTTTAACTGTTGTGGTATTAGTTGTTGGAGTAAAAAAATATGGTAGCCCTCGATTCCATGAAAAGAAAAACTATCATTTATTGGGAAATAGGAATAATAAAAAACTAATTGAATTTATTTTATTAGTTTTAATTATAATTTTATCACTTTGTGTTGCGGTCTTATTTATTACTCCATTTGAAAGTAAGACTGATTTACTTAGGAATAAAAATATGTTTTTTATTATAGGTGTGTATAGCACTAGATTCATATCCTTTTTTTGCTGTTTTTATATGTTGTTATTCATAGATATAGACAAAAAAAAGACTAAATTATTTATTTTCCTTTCTGCTACTCTAATTGTTTTACTGTCTTTATTTACCGGGGAACGGGATGCGATGTTTAGATTTTTTGTTATCCTTATAATGACTTTATTTATATTGGGAAAAATTAGCAAAAAAACAATAATATCCCTCATACCAATAGGAGCAATATATTTAATTGCAAGTAGATATTTTAAATATTATTTCGTTAGTGGTGAACTTAAAGCCACCATTAAAGAAGAAAGTTTTATATATAGTTTTTTATCAGCTGATTTCCTTGCAGCCGGAGAAAATCTGCAAATTCTACTAAACAATAATTGGACGGAATCTCTTCATGGATTTTCATTAATTGCTTATGATATTATTTCTCCTTTTTTGCCTGGGGGATTGTTTATGAATGTAGGTGCTTGGTTTAATGATACTTTTTATCCTAATTCATATTCTCGGGCGTTTACTTTAGTCGGACAAGGTTATGTTGCGGGTGGAGTTGTAGGTATTATTGCAGTCTTTTTTATTTTAGGAATTGGAATTAAGTTCCTCTATAGTAAAGCTACAGAAAACATTTATTGGCTAGTGATTTATATTTATTCAATTCCTACAATAATATCTGCTTTCAGATCAACACTTGGTACAGTGTTTACTGGCTTAACGAGAATAGCTTTGTTTAGTATTGTCATACATGCATTTTTATTTCTTTTAATTAATAATAGAAATAGAGTCAAATCAAAGAAATTAAATTAATTGATTTGCGTTTTTTGAAATTAGGCTTGATTAAACTATTTACACTAAACAAGCTAAATCACCATTTAATAGAAAAACTCACCTACAATATCTCAAATATAATTAATTTAAGAGCTTATAGTAAAGTGAAATGAGCTTCCTAAGAAATCTTTTTGGGAGAAACTTTAAGATAGGTTTGAAAAAAATTCTAGTAGGATGCTTACAAATATTTTAATATCTTATTATATTGCCGTTGACTGAAAGTACAATATTTAGTTAATGAAATGAAGAATTTCGTTTTTGATAAAGTAGATGAACAAAAGTAGTTTTTAACTTTCCTCCTCAATAGTCTTAAAATAATTATATTTAAAGATGGAAATTTATTACTAATTTATATAATTGCTGGTAAAGTACATTTAATTATAGCCGTTTTAGGTTTTACAAGTATTACATTTAATGAAGGGATAAACATGACTAACTATATAAATGAAAAAGCTCAAAAGGGTTTAAAATGGACAGCAATTAAAACGCTATTTAATTCAATTATTCAACCATTTTATAGAATCCTTTTGGCACTTTTACTGATTCCTTCTGATTTTGCATATATAGCAGTAATTACATTGATTGTATCATTTGCAGAAATGCTAAATAATGTTGGAGTTGGGGAAGCTGTAATTCAAAGGGATAATGTGACAAGAAAGGATTTATCATCCTTATATTTTTTCAATCTTATTATTACGTTTTTAATTGCTAGTCTTTTGTTTTTAAGTTCTAGCTCAATTGCAGCATATTATTCTATGAGTGAGTTAGATCTGATAGTTAAGGCACTGTCTATTACAGTCATCTTAAATGGATCAACAAGTTTGTTTAAGTTTTTCTTACATAAAGAGTTTTATTTCAAAGAAACTACATTAATACAAGCTATTAAAATAACGTTTGAGATTCTTGTATCAATAATCTTAATTTTAATTGGATACGGTATTTGGGGATACGTTATTGGAATATTAGTTTCTAGTGCTGTTCATGGAATTTTACTTACCTATAATGTTTTTAGAAAGACTAACTTTAAAATCAGTTTTTTTATTTCTATGAAAAACCTAACTAGATTTTTAAACTTTGGAATATTTGTAAGTGGGAAAAAAACTTTAACTTTTATTAGTCATAGGTTAGATGAAGTGATTATTGGGGGTCTACTTTCAGCGGAAGTTTTAGGGGCTTACTACTTAGCAAAAAATATCCTACTACAATTTCAAACCTTGATAACTACTTCTTTTGGTCAAGTTTTATTACCTTTATTCTCTAACCTGAAAAACGATTTAAATTTATTAAAAAGATACTACATTAATATCTTATCTATAGTTACTTTAGTAAGTTTTCCTGTATTCGTGGGAGTAATACTTACCGCTCAGTATTTTGTTCCTCTTATTTTTGGGGAGGAGTGGGCATTAAGTATTGGAGTATTTAAGTTACTAGCAATCCCAGTCATATTTGAAGTGCTATCAGCAGGAATAACAAGTTCCTTACTTTATTCACAAAACAAAACCCTCTTGGTATTTATTATAGACCTAATATTTGCGATTGGATATGTAATTCTTTTATTTGTTTTTAATAACAATGCATTAACGAATATTATTTATTTGTATAGTGGGTATATAATTTTGAAATTTATTATTAGCCAATACTTTTTAGGGAGAATTTTAACTTTAAACTTTAAAGATTATGTAAATATCTTTAAAGAAAGCTTAATTGCAACATTCGTGATGGCTGTAATATTAATTTTTTCAAAGTCCATTTTAAAATCATATTTACCTACATCCGTTTTACTTATCCTATGTGTCTTTTTTGGAGGAGTAATTTATATATTATTAAATATTGTATTAAACAAAGAAAAAACCTTATCGATATTCAAACTAGCCAATAATATAGTGAGACGTTGAGGGAGCTAAGGAGGTATCTATTGCTTCTTTTTTGATTAATTCTATGTGAGTATGAGTATAGTTACAGGTAGGCCCTGAGATTCTTCATAGGTTTTTTGGGGTCTTTTTTTGTTGCGGGTTTATGGTTATTTTGGTGTGTGTCAACCGGTGACAGTTCTTAATTTATATGAATATTGCCAAGAGATAATCCCAATCGTGCCATCTTTTTGATCCACCTCTGCCATAATTTTGACCTACAGGTGCCATACAGAAAACCAACCTATAGAATGCATCTGTGATGGCAAGGTTTTTTATCCCCGGCCCTGCTTGATCCTCTTATTCTACTACATATGTTTTCACCAGGTCTGATGATTGCCCCGATAAGCTATAAAGAATTTAATGAACGAAAAAATAATGATCAGTGCTTAGAAGATGATGACCATAGCAGAATAAATCCGAAAATGTTTGGGAACTTGGAAATGCTGCATGTTAAGAGTTTAATAAGGAAACAAAGAATAAAGGGTAAAGGGAAAGGATCAGTGGGTTGTCTCAAAGGCAGGCTCCGAGGATGTTTGGGGTTTCTCAAAAACTCGTTTAAATGGAATGATATGGAAGGAACCTTGAGAACCTTTACCCTGCTTTCTTATGGAGCAAATCGTAGAGCTTCTTCTTCCCCTTGTGAATGCTAGAATAAAGTTGACAGTTTTTGCTTGATAAGATTTTACACTTTTGCTCAATCAACCTACTACTTTAGTAAAATAGATCGTGACGTTATTTTACTGGAGGTTAGGATTTTTGGAGGAGAAGCTAGTGTTATATGTAAAGATTCATGAACTACGTAAAAGAAAATTTAAAGTAGCACAAATCGCTAAGGAGCTTAAGATCTCAAGACCAACTGTTTACAAGTATTTAGAAATGACATTTGATGAAGCAAGAGCATACACGGAACAGCCTTTGGGGAAGAAGAGAAAATTGGATCATTATAAAGATTGGATACTTGCTTGGCTAGAAGAGTATCCTCACCTGAGTAGCGCTCAAATTCATAATTGGCTTTTAGAGAGATATCCCGACCTTTTGGTCGGTGGAAGTACTGTGAGAACGTATGTGAGAAATATACGTGAAGTCTATCAGATTGAGAAAAAGGTCATTGTGTGGCAATACGAAGCAGTTCCTGAACAACCGATGGGCAAACAACTTCAGGTAGACTGGGGTGAAACAAAACAGAAGACGACAGGCAACAAAGAAATCAAACTGTACTTTATTGCCTTTGTACTCGCTCACTCCAGAAACAAATATATGGAATGGCAGCACGTCCGTTTACTACAAGAGATGCGATCAGATGTCATGAAAATGCATTTCAATTCTACGGAGGAAGAACAGAAGAAATTGTCTAATGACCAGGATCACTTAATCACAGTTAGTGAAAATGCAGGTCAGCTGCTTTTAACAACAGAATTTCAAAGATATGTGAAAGAGCGTAAATTCAAAGTTCACTTGTGTAGAAGAGCTGATCCGGAATCTAAAGGTATGATTGAAAATTTAGTGAAATACATAAAAGGCAATTTCGCCGACAGTAGAGTGTTTAGCGATATAGAAAATTGGAATGATCGAGCACTACAGTGGCTTCAACGTACCGGGAACCATCAGGTTCACCAGACAACGAAAAAATGACCAGCAGAAGTGTTTCTCCTCGAAAAGCAACACTTACAGCCAGTCTCTTCGTTACTTTCATATGAAAGTACCAATAACCAAAGTATAACAAGAACTGTAAGCAAGGACAACACGATCCGTTATAAGTCAAACCGTTATTCCGTCCCACTAGGGACTTATCAAACAATGACTGAAAATCTTGTATGGATTGAAGTCACAGGCGACGAACAACAAACGCTTGTGATACGTAAAGAAGAAAATGGTGAAATCATAACAGAACACTCTGTTAGTTCAGAAAAAGGAAAACTCATTCAAAACCGTCATCATACTCGTGATCGCTCAAAAGGGATTGAAGAGCTAAAGCAACGTCTAGTCTCTTACTTTGAAGATCAGACTAAGGCGGCTGCTTATTTTGATGAAATCAGCCAAAAATACCCGAGGTATCGTCGAGATCAGTTTGCGATCATCTACAAGGTGATTCAACAGTATCCAGCATTAATAGATACTGTGATGAACAAGTGCATGACAGAGAAACTATACAGTGCCAATGATTTTCGTGATATAGCTCATCACCTTGATACATTGCGTGATGAACCTGTTAAAGAGGCAGAATCCTTTTATGCCAATCCAGCAAAACATTCTCATATTAAGGCCTCTACCCGTTCTTTAAATGCGTATACTAGCATTTTAGGAGGTCGAGGTTAATGAACAAGACGGTGCATGAATTACAGGATCAATTTCGACAGTTACGTTTATCAGAGACTGCGGAGGAGCTGCCACAGCTTCTTCGCAAAGCTGAAAAAGCATCCTGGACCTATTTGGAATTCTTAGAATCTATCACACGATATGAATTAGCAAAACGTGAAGCAAAGAGCCTTGAAAAAAGAATGAAATGGGCACGCTTCCCTTTCGTGAAGTCATTAGATGAGTTTGAACTAAAAGGTCAAAACGTTCTAACAGCCCGCCAGCTTTCTCAACTTAGAGAATTAAGCTGGTTAGAGCAACAGTATAATTTAATTCTCCTAGGTCCCCCTGGCATTGGGAAAACCTTTATCGCAATAGGGCTGGGACTCGAAGCAGTTTACAGAGGATTTAATGTTTACTTCGCTACAATGGGTGAGCTTGTGCAGCTTTTAAAGACAGAAGAATATCTGAATAAATCTAAAGTCCAGCTCAAACGGATAAGAAATGCCGATCTTGTGATTATCGATGATTTGATGTACATGGCGATGGATCAAAGAGAAGCAAACTTATTTTTTCATTTAATTAATCATTTATACGAACGAAGTTCGATTATCCTTACCTCAAATAAAGGTCCTGATGAATGGGGTAATTTAATTGGAGATCAAGGCATTACTACAGCTATTTTAGACCGTTTACTTCATCGTGTGGAAGTCATACATGGTGGTGAGGATGAGGAAAGTCATCGGATGAAAAACCGAAAGAGCATTTTTTGAGCAGAAGTGTAAAAAGGAAACGAGCAAAAAGTGTAAAATTCAACTTGACGTCTACACCCCTCTGTCTAGAAGCTGGTGATGAGGAAGATTTAGACCAAGATGACCTCGTCAGGAAAGCTGTCACAATTATTGAAGGCTGGTTGGGCGGAAAAAGGCGTTAATAAACTCTTAAAGCCATCGAAGCACCTGATTTCGATGGCTGTTTTCAATGTATAACAGATGTATTGGCTCATAGTTCTACATTAAGTAGCTCTTTCCTTATGCAAAATACCCATTAACGAAAAAGACTATCTATAGTATTCTTTTAGTTTTCCCCATATTACAAGATGTATTAAGAGTATTGTGTCATCCATCCCCTTTCAAGAACCCCCCAACCATCTCATTAAACTTCTCACCATACTCCCAAAACATAAGATGCCCTCCCAATACCTCCACCGACGCTTTAGGAGCCAGCTTCCTCAGGCAAGAGGTCGCGGCTTCTGCCCAATGCTCGGCGACAACAAATAGAGTCGGTACGGATTCACTGCTCTCTGCCGCCTCAACACGATAATCGGAGAAAAGCCCGGAAGAAAACAAATTGGCGGCAATGTAGTAAGGTGTTTTTAGTGATTGCTCGACGATCCAAACTAATTCTTCTTCCTTCAACTCTCGTTGGACCGTGACTCCGGTGGCATAAGCAGAAATGAAATCCCGTTGTCCTTTTGGATGACGAAGGTAGTTCGTGTAGGCCGCAGCCATGTCATCAAGCGGGCCTTCCACCCAATCCTGTTCTTCTTGAACGGATAAAGATTTTGGCGGCATATCAATGAGGACAAGGGATTTGATTCCATCCGTACCGAATTGGCGGATATATTCCCAAACCGTTAAGCAACCGAATGACCAGCCGACAAGGGTTACATTCTCGACCTTTAAGTGCTTCAATACCTTTTCGAGATCCGTTCCATGCGTTACATAATCATTCCCGTGAACCGTCATGGTTGACCGGCCGTGGCTTCTCGGATCCATGACAATTGTACGGTGAGTTTTTGAAAAACGCTTGACCTGCTCGGAAAAGACTTCTGTGGTAAATGTAAAACCCGGAATAAATACTATGGGCTCCCCACTGCCGATATCCTGCACAAATAATTCGATTCCTGGTTCCACTTCAATATAAGTGCCATATGTGTTCATGGCTGCACCCCCTGAGTTTTTGACAATTTGTTTCTAAAGTATATTCGTCATAATGTTGTTTCATATCGGAAATTATAGATAGGGACAAGGTGACAGGCACCCTGTCCCAAAAAAGTGGAAAAGACGAGAGGACTAATTCCCTCGTTTCTATTTAGAGGATGGGACAAGGGCCTGTCCCATGATTCCAGAGAAGCACGGGACTTCCCGTGCTTCTTTCTATGAAATGAGGAAGCGGCCCGCCATGGCTCCCTTGGATTTTGCTGAATAGTAATAAAATTTAAAAAACACCCAATGGAATTATAAAAAATGTCAAAAAGTTTTTGGTACGCTAGTTTTAGCTTATTAAAAACACTATGTAAGGAGAATGAGTAAATGGATCAGGAAAGTAATGGTTTGTCCAGGAGAAAATTCTTAAGGGACGTAGGGAGAATTGGAGGCGCTTCTGCTGTCCTTGGGGTAACCGGTTCCATGGGGTTATTTGGACCTCAATTGGCCAGTGCGAAAGAAGATCAAAAGAATAAACACCACCACAAGCAACCGGACAAAAACAGTTCTTATATGCTTTTGAATGTACGTTTAGAAAGCGGATTTCAGTATGAAAACGGAGAAGTTGTCGCAACGGATACTGTATTAAGAAATATTAGAATTGATAAAGGTACCATCACGAAGATTTTAGATACAGGTATACCATATGAAAAACACCTTGATTGCTATGACGTCGATGGGAGACTTCTTCTTCCTTCTTTTAAGGAAATGCATATTCATTTGGACAAAACCTATTATGGTGGTCCTTGGAAAGCGGCAGCCACTAGGAAAAATGGTATTTTCTCCATGATTGAATTGGAACAGTCGCTGCTATTGGAATTACTTCCGACTGCGCAGGAGCGTGCAGAGAAACTAATTGAGTTGATCCTTAGTTATGGTTCAACCTTTGCGAGAAGTCATTGTAACATCGATCCGGTAGTAGGACTTAAAAATCTGGAGAAATTACAACTTGCCTTAGCCAATTACTCAGATAAGATAGGGCACGAGATTGTCGCATTCCCGCAACACGGTTTGCTCCTTTCCGATTCTGAGGGACTAATACGTGATGCTATGCAGCTTGGAGTTACACATGTTGGTGGACTGGATCCAACCAAGGTCGATGGGAATATGGAAAAGTCGTTGCAAACCATGGTACAAATTGCAGTAGACTATAATGCCGGGATTGATATTCACCTTCATGAAGGAGGGGAAACCGGCTTAAAGGCAATACGTAGATTAGCAGATCTGACTGAGGAAGCCGGTCTTCAAGGAAAAGTAACCATCAGCCACGCGTTCGCCCTCGCAGACTTAGCATCAGGCGCTGACGTGGACATGGCGAACCGCCTGGCATCATTAGGAATTTCCATTGCGTCCCATGTACCTAACGGGAAGGGTGTGATGCCGATTCCGATGCTGCAAGAACAGAATGTAAACGTCATGCTTGGGAATGACAGTATCACCGATCACTGGTCGCCGTTTGGAATCGGAGATATCCTTCATAAAGCACACCGGGCTGCCGAACTGTATGGGTGGTCCAGTGAGTACAAACTATCACGGGCACTTTATCTTGCAACAGGAGGGATCACGCCATTAAATGAATCAGGTAAACAAGTATGGCCGAAGGTGGGGGACGAGGCAACAGCCGTCCTTGTTCCTGCAAGCTGTTCCGCTGAAACGGTGGCCCGCCTGCCTAAATGTGATGCCGTTCTCTACAAGGGGAACGTGGCATCCGGTTCTCTCCAGGGTGTGAAACCCAATGAGAAGAACCCGAAAAAGCAGGGATAGTGAGGTAAAGAAGGCGATGAATCGTCTTTGTTGGATTGAATCTTCAAAGCTACTAAAACATCATGATTAGGAGGGGATATGATGCTTCAAAATATCGGAATACCGGGCTTGATATTAGTGTTAGTCATTGCCCTTATCATCTTCGGCCCATCCAAGCTACCGGAAATCGGAAGAGCCTTCGGGTCGACATTAAAGGAATTTAAAAAGTCTACGAGAGAATTGGTTTCAGATGGCGAGTCTGAAAACCCCAAATCCAAATCAAACAATGAAAAAATAAATTAATTATCTCCATTCAGGAAGGTGCAAGTAGGTTCTTCACTTGCATCTTCTTGTTATAACCAGGTTGGTATTCCTTTAAAGTATGGAGAGTAAGATTTATGACATTGTTTGAGATCTATAAGGTGTAAAGCAATCCTTGAACGTGTTAAAAAAGCCGTTAATTTCTCACAACCAGAGGTGTATGTATGGAGAAGATGGATTTGAATTTAATTGGACATTTGGAAGAATTGCGCAAACGACTGATAATCACACTTGCTACATTTGTGGTTTTTTTTCTGATTGCTTTTTTTTATATCCGGGATTTATATGAATGGTTCATCCAGGATTTCCCGATAAAGCTTGCCGTCCTGGGTCCGAGTGACATCCTGTGGGTATATTTACTACTGTCCAGTGTCGTCGCTCTTGCAGGAACCATTCCTGTTGCCGCTTATCAAATTTGGCTCTTTGTCCGGCCAGCGTTACATGAAAATGAGCGCAAAGTGACCCTGGCCTACATCCCGGCATTATTTATCCTTTTCATTTTGGGCATCTGCATGGGGTATTTTTTAATCTTTCCTATCGTTCTTGACTTTCTGTTGTCTTTATCAGGGAATATGTTCATGGAGTTCTTTACCGTGGAGAAATATTTTCGCTTTATGATTAGTATGACGCTGCCATTTGGTTTCTTGTTCGAACTGCCGGTAGTCATTATGTTTCTCACAAGCATTGGGGTACTGAACCCTTTTCGATTACAAAAGACGAGGAAGTATGCTTATTTCTTTCTGATTGTGACGTCTGTCTTAATTACCCCTCCTGATTTTTTATCAGATGTTCTCGTTATCATCCCATTGCTCTTACTGTATGAATGCAGTGTGTTATTATCCAAGGTCGTTTATCGACGAAGGAATGAGACTTCTGAAATGGTTGCTTAAAAAGGGACGATTTAAGGTCATTGGAAAGAACAAGGGATCGCCGTGGCGGTTCCGTGCTTCTTAATAATTTCACTCAGCTAAAGTGTAAAGCTTAGTCGTTAAAGTAATTTTGATTGGTAGAGGGATTTTTATTATCGGAGGTCTTTTTTGGATCAAGCATCGTGAATTCTTAAGGCTACACATCAAGCCATGAGTAAAAACCGTTCCACCAATCAAATAGGTGTCAAAGAAAAGACTGCCTTCTTAGTAGGAAAGGCAGTCTTTCTGTTGCTTTAGTTTAGGACAGAACGAATGAAGTAAATGCTGTGTTACTTATTCCCTTCCAAAAAATCCTCAACAATGCCATTAAACTTTTCACTATGCTCCCAAAACATAAGATGCCCTCCCAATACCTCCACCGACGCTTTAGGCGCCAGCTTTCTCACGTTAGAGGTAGCCACTTCTGCCCAGTGCTCGGCGACAACAAATAGAGTCGGTACGGATTCACTGCTCTTTGCCGCCTCATCACGGTAATCGGAGAAAAGCCCGGAAGAAAACAAATTCGCGGCAATATAGTAAGGTGTTTTGAGTGATTGCTCGACGATCCATACTAATTCTTCTTCCTTCAGCTCTCGTTGGACCATGACTCCGGTGGCATAAGCAGAAATGAAATCCCGTTGTCCTTTTGGATTTCGAAGGTAGTTCGTGTAGGCCGCAGCCATGTCATCAAGCGGGCCTTCCACCCATTCCTGGTCTTGGTGAACGGATAAAGATTTTGGCGGCATATCAATGAGGACTAGGGATTTGATTCCATCCGTACCGAATTGGCGGATATATTCCCAAACCGTTAAGCATCCGAATGACCAGCCGACAAGGGTTACATTCTCGACCTTTAAGTGCTTCAATACCTTTTCGAGATCTGTTCCATGCGTGACATAGTCATTCCCGTGAACCGTCATGGTTGACCGGCCATGGCTCCTGGGATCCATCACAATCGTACGGTGAGTTTTTGAAAAATGCTTCACCTGCTCGGAAAAGACTTCTGTAGTAAATGTAAACCCCGGGATAAATACAATGGGCTCCCCACTGCCGATATCCTAAACAAATAATTCGATTCCTGGTTCCACTTCAATATAAGTGCCATATGTGTTCACGGTTGCAACCCCCTGAAATTTTTTCAATTTGTTTCTAAATTATATTCTTCATAACGTTATTTCATATCGGAAATTATTGATGAACGGAATAGCTTCTGGACCTGTTCTTAATTGTTCACATTCATTTCTTAATACTTGATTTTCGGAACGAATCTTTTTAACTTCATCTATTAATCTTGCAATGATTGTTTAATTATCAATTCCTGGTTCATAAGGAGTTCCCTCCCACTATACTTATGAAGGAAGCTTCGATTCCCTCTTCAATACAAAGTGCCATTTCATACATTTTTCACTTGCCACATACAAAGCACCCTACAATATGATTTTTCTCCTTCTTTTTATCTTTCAACTTCTCATAAAGTCGTTCTCAGATTGATAAGTAAATATACTGTAATATTTAAAGATTAGCTGTTCATACTTTACAACATCCTCCAAATCAATTGATTCCTTTTACCTTCTCGACTAAATTAAATCTAATCCATCTGCTTTTTTCTATTTTTGTAAACGTTTACAAAGTAGAGATTAGTAGTTTCTAATTCAAGAAGGGGGTGGATTCGAACGAGGCAATAAAAGAATTGATACATTCATAACAGGAGGTTGAGCAAAGGAAATGAAGAACGATTATAAAAGACTGGTTGGAAGTTTCATGTTTTTCGTTTTGTTTCTATTTCCCATGGCAGTATTGGCGGATGGCCCCACTTCTTCTCATTGGTATCCGGAAGGTCTTCTGGAATGGTCTCCTGAGCAGGATCCGGACGCAGCCTACAACAGGTCCATGGTTCCTCTGGCGAAACGGGTGGAGTCAAATGATAGTAACAATTCTGCACGCGTTGTAGCTTTATCTGCTTTGAACCCTCACACGAGCGGTGTACCTTCTCAAGGAGGAAAGGAGTTCTATGCGAATACATTTGCCTTTTGGCAATATGTAGACGTGATGGTGTACTGGGCAGGTTCTTCAGGAGAAGGTATCATCGTGCCTCCGAGTGCTGATGTGATTGATGCTTCTCACCGTAACGGGGTACCGATCTTAGGGAATGTCTTCTTCCCGCCGAAAGTGTATGGCGGAAAAGAAGAGTGGGTCGACCAAATGTTGACGCAGCGGGAGGATGGGTCATTCCCGGCTGCGGACAAGTTGCTTGAAGTAGCAGATTATTATGGATTTGACGGCTGGTTTATTAATCAGGAGACCGAGGGTGGAGACGAGGAACAAGCGAAGAAGATGCAAGAGTTCCTTACCTATCTTCAGGATCATAAGCCAAAGGCCTTTGAGGTTATGTGGTATGACTCGATGGTGAAATCCGGAGAGATAGATTGGCAGAACTATTTGACGGATGAGAACACGTACTTTCTGCAAGATGAGGCTCAGCGTGTATCCGACAGTATGTTCCTAAATTTCTGGTGGAAGGGTGGAAGTCAGGAACGCTCGCATGAAAAGGCTTTGGAAATCGGCCGATCTCCTTATGATTTGTATGCAGGAATAGATGTTGAAGCGAATGGGACTCAGACCTCTGTAAAGTGGGACAACTTAGTCAAAGAAGACGGCTCTCTTTGGACATCCCTGGGTATTTATCGCCCTGATTGGGCTTTTAAATCATCAAGAGCGATGAACGAGTTTTATCAAAAAGAAGAAGCGTTTTGGACAGGGGATCCTGAAGTGAACTGGCCAGGGATTTCAAGTCATTTTACTGAAAAGACAACGATCCAGTCGCTTCCATTCACGACGAATTTCAATACGGGAAGTGGAGAATTCTTCGCAATTGACGGGGAGAAGTCTTCTGAACAGGAGTGGAATAACCGAAGTCTCCAAGACATTTTACCGACTTGGCGTTGGAAAGTGGAAGGAGAAGGTGAATTATTGAATCCAACCTTTGATTGGAGTACGTCTTACTATGGTGGAAGCTCATTGAAAGTTCATGGAACGCGTGATGAGAATAGCAAGACGACTCTGTCCCTTTATGAAACAGATTTGGAGATTACCAAAGGCACAAAGTTTTCGATTACGTACAAAACGGATGAAAAGAAACCAGGGATGGACGTACAACTGGACTTTGATCATGATAAGACTTCCTTGATGAAAGTGAAAAAGGAGAGTCGCGGAGGTTGGGTCACACAAACGTTTAACTTGACGAAATTTAAGGGACGTCATCTTTCCTCCCTTTCCCTTCACTTCGATAAAGTTAAAAAACCTGGGGATTATGAAATCCATATTGGAGAAATAAAGATTTACAATGATAAAGATAAGCCTCGAAAGCCAACAGGGCTTGAGGTCTATCAAATCGAATTTGTAGATGGTTTATATGCGGATGTCAGGCTGTCATGGAATAAAATGGACGAAGTGAAACATTATGAGGTGTACAGAGTTCATTCAGATGGTTCCAAAGAATGGATAGGGGCAACTCCAAACCATGTCCTTGCCTTAAATGATATGAAAAGGAATGGAAAAGAAGCAACTACTTCTTATGAGGTGGTACCAGTCGGTGAAGAGCTTGTAAGAGGAGAAGGCAGTGTCGTCACGATGGATTGGCCAGCCTACCCAAAACCGGAAGCTGACTTTCGGGTCGATCAAACGGTTATACGCCCAGGCGATAAGGTACAATTCTTTAGTGAAGCTTCAGAAGTCACGGAAGAGTGGGAATGGCAGTTCGAGGGCGGTCAGCCGGTAGTTAGTTCAGAGGAAAACCCTGTTGTTCAATATCTCGAGGAGGGGTTATTTTCCGTTACGTTGACGGCTCGGAATACATCGGGCGAAGATGTCATGACGAAACAAGCTTATATTTATGTCTCTGAAGACGCGGAAGCGATTGAAAATGTTGCCTTGAATAAAGCGACTAACTCAAGTGGTGCCTGTGCTCCAAGTGAAGGAGCAGATAAGGCTATTGATGGGGTAGTGGAGAATAACAGTAAATGGTGTGCGCTTGGTACGGATCAGTGGATGGTGGTGGATTTAGAAGATACGTATCATTTATCTAAATTCATCGTGAAACATGCTGAAGCAGGAGGAGAATCTCCGGCGTTTAACACGAAATCCTTTGTTATAGAGACAAGTATGGATGGAGAAACGTGGGAAGAGAACGTAAGCGTGGATGATAATCAGGCCTCTGTTACCGAGCATACGATACCCGTTACAGAAGCTCGCTTCGTTCGTTTATCGATAAACGAACCTACCCAAACAGGGGATCAGGCTGCACGTATTTATGAACTGGAAGTTTATGGATTTTAAATATAGAATTCTGCCAAAATCGCCTGTCGATTTTGGCCTTTTTTTAGATGGCAACTAGAAATTGGGATAGTCGATAAGATAGAAAGTGATGGGGGAACATAATCACAATAAGGTGGGAGTGAAGCGACCATTCGGAATAAGCCACTACTGATGATTGATTGTCAGTCAATGAAAGAAGATCGAACACTATTTCGTACTTGATAGAACTTACATTATGTAAGACAATCAATTGGGAAGAGTTAATAGCCTAAAGATTGATGAAATGTTTGATATCAACTAAGTGGAGCTCAAGAGAATCAACTGAATGAGATCGTTGATAAGATTAGTAAAATTGTATAAGTACATACAAAAAGTAAACATTAGGAGGCAACCATGAACCAACCACTATTTCTTCAACCCGTATTCCAGGAAAGAATCTGGGGAGGTACGGCGTTAAAGGACCAATTCAACTACGATATTCCATCCGATATAACGGGTGAATGCTGGGCCATATCCGGTCATCCGAATGGACAGAGCACAGTAGTCAACGGTGAGTTTGCCGGAAAGACGATTGGCGAGCTTTGGAACGAGCATCGTGAGTTATTTGGGAACCACTCTTCACCGGTGTTTCCATTACTGACGAAAATATTGGACGCAAACGCAGATCTTTCTGTACAGGTGCACCCGGATGATACCTATGCTAAAGAACATGAAAACGGTGAACTTGGTAAAACCGAGTGCTGGTACATCATCGATTGTGATGAAGATGCCGAAATGATCTTTGGTCATACAGCTCAAACGAAGGAAGAGTTTGTATCGATGATTGAAAAAGGCGAGTGGAATGACCTGCTGCGACGCATCCCGGTTAAGCCTGGTGACTTCTTCTATGTTCCAAGTGGCACCATCCATGCGCTTTGCAAAGGAACATTGGTGTTAGAAACACAGCAAAGTTCGGATACGACGTATCGTGTGTATGATTATGATCGTAAGGATGGGGAAGGGAATACCCGTGAGCTGCATATCGACAAATCGATTGAAGTGACGACCATTCCACACAAGGCTGCGGCTGTTGAACCGGTTGTGGAGAAACGAGAAGGGGTCGAGTCTACGAAATTTGTAGAAGCAGAATACTTCACAGTGTACAAATGGCAAGTCGATGGACATGCCGCATTTGTGCAGGACCAGCCATTTCAATTGGCAAGTGTACTGGATGGAAACGGTGTACTGAAGGTCCAAGGAGAAGAGTATTCTCTTACAAAAGGAGATCATTTCATAATACCCGCGGATGTTGAGACATTTGAGATTGAGGGACAAGTTGAGTTGATTGTTTCTCATGTTTGATTGGTTATAAGAACGGCGCAGAGCTTAGAGCTTTGCGTTTTTTTTATCATTCTTTTACTTTTCCTCTAAGTAAAAAGAGTAGGAAATCATCCACAAAAAGTGTCATTTTTAAAGTTTTCATGCGTTTATTAAAGGAGTTGGAGTGAACATATTCCAACTCCTTTTTATTCTATATATGATGGCTTTAAGAAGAAATGTAAGCGATTTCTAGGGAGGGTGTTAAAGATGGAATTTCCTGATGGTTTTTTATGGGGAGCGGCTTCTTCGGGACCCCAGATGGAGGGAGCGGGAAGGAGTGGAGGAAAGGCTCAAAATGTTTGGGATTATTGGTTTCAGAAGGAACGTGAACGTTTCTTTCAGCAGATAGGACCGGAAGAGACTTCAGGCTTTTATGCTCACTATAAAGAAGACATAGTCACTATGAAGCAAACGGGCTTTAATTCCTTTCGAACCTCGATATCTTGGGCGCGGTTATTACCTGATGGCATTCAAGTGAATGAAGAGGCGGTTGCCTTTTATAGAGATGTATTTCAGAGGCTTAATGAAAGTGGTATTAAGCCCATTGTTAATTTGTTTCATTTCGATATGCCCTTTCGATTGTACGAGAAAGGCGGTTGGGACAATCGGGAAGTGGTCGATGAGTTTGAGTTTTACGCTAAGGTGGCATTTGAACGATTTGGGGATCTTGTTGAGGAATGGGTCACGTTTAATGAACCCATCGTACCCATTGAAATGGGTTATTTAAATGATAAGCATCTGCCGGGAGTGTTCGATCTCAATCGAGCATTTCAGGCTGGATATCATACGTTGATGGCTCATGTGAAGGCAGTGAGGGCATTTAAGGATAGGAACAATCGGGGGAAAATAGGTATCATTTTAAACTTAACGCCAAGTTATCCCCGCTCAGACAAACCTAAAGACTTGGAAGCAGCTATGTGGGCCGATGTGCTGTATAATCGGAGCTTTTTAGATCCGGTTGTTAAGGGTGAGTTCCCGGAAGAGTTGTTGTCCTTCATAGAACAAGAACACATTCACGTCCGTTATTTTCCTGGAGACTTCCAACTATTGAAAGATTCCCCCGTGGACTTTCTTGGTGTTAATTATTATCAACCACGAAGGGTACAGGCAGGGGCACCTGCTTCGACAAACACACTTGATCACTATTTCGAACCGTATCAATGGGACGGAGCGAAAATGAATCCACATCGCGGCTGGGAAATATACGAAAAAGGCATTTATGATATTGCCCTGACGGTAAGAGACAAATATGGAAACATCCCCTGGTATATAGCGGAGAATGGGATGGGAGTGGAAGGTGAATCAAGGTTTAGAGATTCATCAGGGATGATTCAGGATTCCTACCGGATTGAATTCATGAGCAATCATCTAAAGTGGCTTCACAAAGGAATAGAAGAAGGGTCAAATTGTTATGGGTATCATGTATGGACCTTCATTGATAACTGGTCATGGCTAAATGAGTACAAAAATAGGTATGGACTCGTTGAACTGGATTTGAAGACCGGGAGAAGATATAAGAAAAAAAGTGCAGACTGGTTTAAGGCACTTGCCGAATCAAATCAGCTTCCGAATTTAGGGTGATAAGATATGGAGTTTTTATTAACCATTGATATAGGCGGCACCTATATTAAGCTTGCGCTGATTTCTATTACAGGTCAGTTAGTTGAGAAAGAAGAAGAGTCAACCCCTCAATCAATCGATGAATTTAGTGACATGATCGATCAGTATTATAAGCGCATGAACAAGAATTATTCCTTGATTGGCATAACCATTAGTAGTCCGGGAAGTGTGACAGATGCAGGGCATGTCTTAGGATATAGTGCTGTGCCATTTGTTCATGAGCATAATCTCAAGCAGTTGCTTGGAAAGAGATATTGTTTGCCGGTTGCGATGGAGAATGATGCCAATTGCGCTGCCCTTTCAGAGCTTTGGAAGGGGGCGGCAAGAGAAAATGAAACTTTCGCCTGTATTGTATGTGGTACGGGAATAGGTGGGGCTCTTGTCATTAACAAGAAACTCTTCAAGGGAGCAAATCTTCATGGAGGCGAATTTGGATACTCGATTTTAGCAAGTGACATTCATGAAAATGTTTATGAGACATGGAGTGAGTTGGGTTCGTCCTCTGCCATTTCAAGAAGGCTAACGCATCAAGCCCCTTATGACGATGGATGGACAGGGCCTCTGGTATTTGAACAAGCTGGGAAGAACCATGAAGGAGCTCAGAAATCATTAAATCACTTTTTTTATACCCTGGCGATTGGAATCTTCAACATTCAGTACATATTGGATCCTGAGAAGATTTTGGTAGGGGGAGGAATTACTAGACAGCCTGATTTTATAGCGGAGTTGGAATCCAGAATGGACAAGATATTGGATTCAAAGCCTATTGCTAAGGTACGTCCCTCCATCTCTTTGTGTCACTATCTGGATGAAGCTCAATTAGTTGGGGCTGCTTATGTGTGGTTGGCAGAATACAGAAAGGGTGATCTTCATGTTTAGTCGATTAGGCGGATTATTTACAGAAGCGAGCCTTTGGATTTGGAAGACGATTCAGCTTAATCTTTTTTGGATTTTACATATTGTAATGGGCGGTGTTGTCCTTGGGATTTTTCCTGCAACCGTTTCTTTATTTGCCATTACTAGAAAGTGGTTGCAAGGTGGACGGGATGAACCTTTCTTCAGTGAATACCATCACTATTACAAAAAGAATTTTTGGAAGGTTAACGGTCTGGGCTGGATCTATTCAAGCGTTGGTCTATTCTTATGGATTGATCTTTATCTTGTGACTCAACTAAAAGGGATCATTGCTTTATTCAGCACGATGCTCATTTTATTCATACTCATCCTGTATGTATTTTCATTTCTATATTTATTCCCCTATTACGTTCATTTTGACCAGTCTTTTAAGCGTTACCTGTACCAGCCATTTATTATTACGATCATCAGCTTCAAACAGAACCTTATCCTCTCCATCGGCTTAACGATGGTAGGTTACCTGATTTATCAAATGCCTGGGTTAATTCCCTTTGCCTTAGGTGTCATGCCTTCCTATTGGGTGATGAAAGTATCGATGAATCGCTATACACAGTTGCAAGTGAAAATGATTGGAGGAGAGTCATGATGGAGAACAAAACCGCTCATGTTATTTCTCATTCTCATTGGGATCGGGAATGGTATATGTCACTGGAAGAACACCGTTATTACTTAGTAAAGCTGTTTGATGATTTGTTAGAGCAATTGGCACAAGACCCGGGTTTCCACAGTTTTCACCTGGATGGACAAACGATTATGGTTGATGACTACTTGCAAGTTCGTCCTGATAAAGGAGAAGAAGTCAAACGATATATTCGTGAAGGACGTTTGATCATCGGTCCGTGGTATATCTTGCAGGATGCATTTCTTACAAGTTCTGAAGCGAATGTAAGGAATTTGCTTTATGGGATGAAAGATACGAAGAATCTTGGGCAAGAAGGTACGCTGGGGTATTTTCCTGATACGTTCGGCATTTACGGACAGGCACCCCAATTATTACAACAAGCAAATATAGATGTTGCAGCCTTCGGAAGAGGGGTGACACCGACAGGGTTTAATAATCAGGTTCATCACGGTGATGAGTTCTCTTCCCCTTATTCAGAAATGAAGTGGGAAGCTCCTGATGGCTCGAATGTATTAGGGATCTTATTTGCCAATTGGTATTCCAATGGAAATGAAATTCCAGCCGGTAAAGTGGAGGCTGAAGACTTTTGGGAAAAGAAACTTGCAGATGCTGAGAAGTTTGCTTCTACTTCCCAATTATTATTTATGAATGGTTGTGATCATCAACCACTGCAAAAAGATATTGTAAAAGCTATCGCGACTGCAAATGATCTCATTCCGAATGTCACATTCAAGCACTCAAGTTTCAAAGAATATATAGATAAGGTGAAAAAAGAACTGCCGGATGAGCTTCAAACCATTCGTGGAGAACTCAGGAACCAAAAAACGGATGGATGGTCGACACTTGTGAACACGGCTTCTGCGAGAATCTATTTAAAGCAGGCGAACGACCGCTGTCAGGCTCTATTGGAAAGAGTATTGGAGCCGATGGGGCTCCTGGTAGAAGACAAAAGACTTCACCGTGATTTTGCGGAATTTTATTGGAAGATGCTTATGGAGAATCATCCTCATGACAGTATTTGTGGGTGCAGTGTAGATGGCGTTCATCGGGAAATGGAGACACGTTTCGATAAGGTTGAGAAAGGGGCTTTGAGATATATTACGGAGCAAGCGCGTGAGATTGCATCCGGTATCTCCACGACACATCATAACCCTGAAGCGATTCCACTTATCCTGTTTTACACGGATGGAAAACCTTCTACTCAGGTCATTCGAGAAAAAGTGATGGTTCAGAAAATCTATTTTGATGAATTGGATTTTCGTCAGATTCCCAATACGTTAAAGAACACCCCACTCCCTTCTTTTGTAATAGAGAGAGGGGATGGTACGAGGTTACCTGTTCATGTGAAAGAAAGGGGCATCTCATTTGGTTACGACCTCCCGAGAGATGGATTCAGAAAACCTTATTATGCTAAGGAAATAGAAATAACATTTGCAATAGAATCCCCTATTCATATAGGCTATGAAACTTGTTATTTAGTGCCTGGTGAAGACACGCCTCTTGAGGAGAACCTTATGTGGCACCAATCAGAACAAGAGCTTGAAAACGAGCATATCTGCGTGACCGTTCATGAGAATGGATCCTATTCAATCTTGGACAAACAAACGGGCTTTCATTATGAAAGTCTTGGTATGTATGAAGACATGGGGGATATCGGAAACGAGTATATGTTCAAAGCAAGTAGTGACGGTACCGTCTTCACGACGAAGCAGCAAACCTCTTCCGTGAACCTTGTAGAAAATAACCCTTATCGTGCATCCATTGAGATTGAGTCCAAGATTTCTGTCCCGAAGCAAGCCGATGAACAATTGGAAATTGAGCGGCAGGACCTGGTCTGGCACCCAGAGCGTAAAGCGGGACGACATGAGGAAGAAGTGTTGCTAACCTTTAAAACATTGCTCATCCTCGAGAAGGGTTCTAAAGGGCTTAAGGTCGAAGTGACAATAGACAATCAAGCAAAAGACCATCGCTTGCGTGCGTTGTTTCCTGTTGGAACAGGGAATCTGTATCACTTTGCCGATAGTGTGTTTGAAGTGGTAAAGCGTCCAAACCAACCGGAAAGCCAGTGGATCAATCCGACCTTTGATCACCATATGCAAAGGTTTGTCAGCCTGGATGACCATGAGAAGGGATTGACGATTGCTGGGAAGGGTCTTCATGAATATGAAATCGTGGACGGAAAATCTATTGCGGTCACACTGCTCCGATCCGTTGGGGAGCTCGGGGATTGGGGGGTGTTTGAAACACCGGAAGCACAGTGCCTTGGTCTAAATAAAGCAGAATTTATGGTGATCCCCCATCGAGGAAATGTCGTTGATTCACGTGCTTTCAATGAAGCCTATCACTATCCGTTGAATCCGACTGTTGTTCAAGTAGAACAAAGTGAAGGGAGAAATGAAAAGACCAGCAGTCTATTCAAATGGTCGGGTGATGCTTTAGCCTTGACAGCATGCAAGCCTGCGGAAGAAGGAATAGGAATCATTGTCAGGTGGTTTAACCCGACGGATGAACCACAGGAACTGAGTGTAGAGGGAGATGAAGTCTATCTTTCTACGATTCTAGAAGAAAAGAAAGAATTTCTAGGACACGGAAACGTGGAGCGGACCATCCGACCTAAAGAAATTATCACTGTTTTAATTCAAACTGACGAGGAGTGAATATCATGAGTGAAAAAGTAGTACCAGAGTCTTTTCAAACGATTATGAATAAAGTGAAGTCTGCCTATATCCATGATCCGGAAGTCTATGAATTATTCGAAAATTGCTTCTTGAATACGTACCAAACGACTTTGAAAAAGGATGGAGATGGAACCTTTGTGATAACAGGGGACATCCCGGCCATGTGGCTCAGGGATTCGTCCGCTCAGGTTCGCCCGTATTTGACTCTCGCGAAAGAAGATGCGGAGATTGCCGCTATGCTGAAAGGAGTCATCGAACGCCAATGGAAGTACATTCTTCTGGATCCTTATGCGAATGCCTTCAACCAAACGGCTGACAATCAAGGACATCAAACCGACCATACGGAGATGACCCCTTGGATCTGGGAACGTAAATATGAAGTGGACTCCCTGTGTTACCCCATTCAATTGACATACCTCTATTGGAAGGCGACAGGGGATGGGAGCGTATTGAATGACCAGCTAAAGGAAGTGCTGACGGTCATCCATGATGTATGGAAAGTGGAGCAGAGTCACGAGGCAGAATCTCCGTATCTCTTTGAACGGGAGAACTGCCGCGTATCGGACACTCTTCTAAGGGAAGGGAAAGGTGGATACTCCGTGAAGACAGGTATGACTTGGTCGGGATTCCGTCCTAGTGATGATGCATGTTTGTATGGATACCTTGTGCCTGCCAATATGTTCGCTGTTGTGGTACTAGGATATGCGAAGGAAATGCTTGAGGAAATGAAGGAGGACCAGCTCGCCGGTCAAATGGAGCAGCTTTCTGTTGAAATCAAGAAGGGTATCGAGACATTCGCTAAAGTGAACCATCCGGTTTTCGGGGAAATCTATGCTTACGAAACCGATGGGGACGGGCGGTACAATCTGATGGATGACGCCAACGTACCAAGCCTTTTGGCCATCCCGTACCTAGGATATACAGATCCTTATGATGAAACGTATGTAAATACCCGGAAGTTCATTCTAAGCCGCCACAACCCTTACTTCTATGAAGGGAAAAAGGCGGAAGGAATCGGAAGTCCCCACACACCTGATCATTACATCTGGCACATCGGCCTGGCCATCCAGGGAATGACGGCGACTTCTCAAGAAGAAAAGGCAAAGATCCTCGAGATGTTCAAGAATACACATGCATCTACACATTACATGCACGAAGGATTCGATGCCGATCGTCCGGAAGAGTTCACTCGTTCTTGGTTTGCGTGGGCCAATTCCATGTTTAGTGAATTCATTCTAAGCGAAGTCGGGATCTTCGTACCGGAAAGTCCGTTGGGGCTTGCTAATCAATAAAATTTTTTGAATGGAGGCTCCATATGTTTTATCCTATCCAAAAGCTAGAAAACCGAGTGAGCGAGTTGGATCGCCTGCGTTACCGGGATATAAGGGGCATCGAATCTTTCAATCTTTATGAGCCCAAAAAAGGAAAAGAGAACATTTTCCCTGAAGGATATTCAGATCAAAAAATGAAAGTAAACGATACCTGGTCAGGGAGGGACAAATATCTATGGCTGAATACGTTTCTTTCTATCCCGGAAGAATGGGAAGGAAAGAAGGCTGTCCTCTACCTCGATCTCGGAAGGACAGGAGGAGGGAACAACTCAGGATTCGAGTCCCTCCTCTATGTGAATAATAAACCGTTACAAGGGGTCGATTCCAATCATAAAGAAGTCATCCTGCCGGCAGGGGACTCCCTCGATATTTCCATTCAGCTTTGGTCCGGCCTAGAAGGGGGCGGTCAGCCTGCTAACCAGTATTACCGGTTAAAGGAAGCCTGGTGGGGATACTTAGATGAGAAAGTGGATGACCTGTATTTCAAATCCAAGGCGATACTGGATTCTATTAAGCAGCAAGATGAGAACGACCCTAACCGTTCCATCGTTTTGGCCATCCTCAACCGGGCATTCCGTGAGATCGACTGGTCGGATAGAGATAGTGAGGCCTTTTATCAAAGCCTTTATGCTGCCCGTTCTGTACTATTACATGAAGTGGATAACCTTCCTAAGCATACGGATGTAACCATTCATGCCACCGGTCATTCCCATATCGATCTTGCCTGGCTGTGGCGTACAAAACATACGAAGGAAAAGGCAAGGAGGACTTTCTACACAGTACTTAGATTGATGGAACTTTATCCTGACTACACGTTCCTGCAAAGCCAGCCTCAGCTTTACGAATGGGTGAAGGAGGAAGACCCGGAATTGTTCGAAGCGATCAAAGCGAAGGTTGCGGACGGTCAGTGGGAGGTGGAGGGCTCCATGTGGGTGGAAGCCGACTGTAACATTCCATCCGGGGAATCCTTCGTACGTCAGCTTTTATATGGTAAGAGGTTTTTTGAGAAAGAGTTCAATAAGAAGACGCGGACATTATGGCTTCCTGATGTATTTGGCTACAGCTGGTCCCTGCCGCAAATATTAAGAAAATCTGGCATTGATACGTTCATGACGACGAAGATCAGTTGGAATCAATACAACCGGATGCCCCACGATACGTTCCAGTGGAGAGGAATTGACGGTTCCGAAATTCTGACCCATTTCATTACGACGCCTGAACCGGGAAGACCTGCCGACTCATGGTTCTATACGTATAACGGGCTGATTACGGCTGAAACCGTTAAAGGCATTTGGGAAAAGTACCGTGATAAAGACTTGAATAAAGAACTGCTCCTGGCCTATGGATACGGAGACGGAGGTGGCGGCGTCAATCGTGAAATGATCGAAATGAAGCGCCATCTCGATACCGTTCCAAGCATGCCGTCAGTTAAGTCCGTTAATGCCCAGAACTATTTCGAGAAGCTTCATGATACCGTGGGGAAGTCCGATCAGTACACCCATACGTGGGACGGGGAATTATATTTGGAGTATCACAGAGGTACTTACACAAGCCATGCGAAGATGAAAGAGATGAATCGGAAACTGGAATACGGGTACCGTGAAGCGGAACTTCTCTCTTCCTGGAACAGTGTTGTAAATGGATGGGATCAATATCCCCAGGCACTCCTTGAAACGGGTTGGAAGTTGATTCTACTAAATCAATTCCACGACATCATCCCGGGTTCTTCGATCACGGAAGTATATGAAGATGCCCACCAAGATTATGAAAAAGCGTCTGGAATCAAGGATACGATTATAACCTCTCAACAGAATCATATCTTGTATGGAGATCATCATTGGTCCTTTCTTCATCCACATCAATATACATCACCGGTTTTAGTCACCGTGCCTGAATCCAATGGAGTTTATGAGCTGGATGGGATAAAGGTCGAGACCCAGACTCTGTCCAATGGTGATACCCTCGTCTTAGTGCCTGAAACGAGACCGTTCTCTTACCAAACGATCTGTTTGACAGGGAGGGCGGAGAAGGAAGAGGGAATGTTGAGTAATGTTGACCTGGATGAAAGAAGATGGGAAACACCGGATTATCGCATCCGATGGAATGCAAATGGTCACATCACAAGTCTTTACGATAAAGAAGAGGGAAGGGAGATGATTCAGGCGGGAGCATCAGGCAATGTGCTGAAACTCTATGAAGACAAGCCACTCGCCCACGATGCCTGGGACATTGACCTTTATTATGTGGAGAAATCGACTCCTATTGATTTACTGGAGGAGTGTACTATACTTGAAAATGGACCATTAAAAACAACCGTAGCATTTACATGGAAAACTCCACAGATGGAAATTTTCCAGAGAATCCATTGTTATTCTCATACAAAACGAATCGACTTCGAGACGGATATCAATTGGACGGCCAGACAGCAGCTACTCAAAGTGGAGTTTCCAGTTGCCATCCGATCCACCGAAGCGATTTACGATATCCAGTTCGGAAACGTCAAACGCCCGACCCATTGGAACACTTCTTGGGATATGGCGAGATTCGAGTCGGTGGGTCATAAATGGGCTGCACTCACCGAACCTTATTATGGGATCAGTTTGATGAACGATAGTAAGTATGGCTACTCTATTAAAGACAATGTCCTGGGCCTTTCTTTACTAAAAGGCCCCGTATATCCAGATCCCAAGGCTGATATAGGGCATCACCACTTCGTCTATTCACTCTATCCTTTCGCTGGACAGACGTCTAAGCATGATATAGAACGGGAAGCCACTTACCTAAACGCACCGCTGCGGATCGTCCGGGGAGAAACCCAATCCGGGTTCCAAGAACCCCTTCTGTCTATTTCCGGTCATGGCGTCATCATCGACACGGTGAAAAAAGCGGAAGACCGTGAATCCCTGATTGTCCGTCTTCATGAAATGGAAGGTGCACGCTCGTCCGTCACCATCACCAGCTCATTGCCGGTAGATGCATGGCGGGAAATGAACCTCATGGAAGATGAAAACATTACGGATTTTAACGAAAACCCATTATGTTTAACATTCAATCCTTATGAAATCAAGACGATTGAAATCGTCCTCAAGGGATAGTTTTCTGCTCCGTATTGTATCCATAAGGTAAGTTGCGTTTATCAGGGTGTACCATGAAATTTTCCAATTGTACTAGAATCGTAGTTGAAGAATAGGGAATAGATGCTTACAAGGTTCTGTTCCCTTTTTTTCTTACTTTGGGGGAATTAATAAATGAAAGCGTTCCTATTTTTCAAACGAATAAGCAAGAGAATGTTTTATAGGGTGTTTTTAACTTATTCCCTCATTATTTTCCTTACAATGTCCACCTTGTTTGTTTTTCTATCAGAATATTATTCTGACTTTATCGTTCAACGTGAAATTGATAGACAAGAAGCGGTTATCGATGAAATCAAATCTGAAATACATGCCAAGCATCAATTCGTTAGTCAAGGTATTCGTCAGCTTTACCAAGAAGAACGGTTAATTGAAGATTTGGCTTTTGCTTTACAGCATGACTACCAAGAATATATTGGGTATCGCTTAGATAAATACTCGAGCAGTGATTCCTTTGTTCCTTATAATTTCGATATTTATGTAAAGAACTATTTTTCCAGAGATTCAGAGTCCATCGCATTGCGGGTTCGAAATGAAAGTTTAGGAACAGAATATATGTATCTGTTCGATCATAGTAGGTGGAATCAAAATAATCAATCTAAAGAAGACACTAGCTTTATGTTAGAAAACCAACCCCTTCCTAAGGATATGGATGTCGTGCCTAAGGATATGTATGTCGTGGAAGAACAAATAAACGATCCTGTTTCTATGGATCGATTGGGAAAAGTAATGGTCTATTTCAGTTATGAAAATTTAGATAGGTTATTATCATTGAAAGATACCCCCTCTAAGGGAACCTTTTTTATCACAGATATGAACAAACAACTTTATTATTCTAATGGGAGCGCTCCTGAAAGACTTCTTAGGGACTTATCTTATAGTGCGGTTCAAAAGAAAGTAAATTTGGATGAACGCTATTATATTCAATCCTCCATCGAGCCCACGAGTCAGCTCATGATCACTGCCGTAATTTCAGAGAAGGAAATGGCTCAGCTCCTTACGTATAAATTAACGATTTTGTCTATTATTGTAATGTTAACGATTTTGTCAATTGCCCTTCCTTACATAGCATTACGAGGATATTCTAAACGAGTTGATGAAATTCTTAATAAGATGAAGGAAGTACAAGAAGGAAATTTATCGGCACGAATTAGAACAGCCAATGTAGATGATGATCTTACAGATATATCCCACACTATTAATGAAACATTGGATGATTTAAATGATTACATAGATAGAGTCTACCTATCCAAGCTGAAACAAAGAGAAGCTGAATTAGCGAATCTTCAAGCACAGATTAATCCTCATTTCTTATACAACACACTGGAAGCCATACGAATGAAATCATTAGCCGAGGGTGGACGAACATCTGCAAAAATGATTGTCCAATTAGCTCAGTTATTTCGATATTCTTTGAAAACAGTAGACTTGGTTACGGTTGAGAACGAAATCAACCATGCACAACAATATATTGAATTATTTAAAATACGATTTCAAAACCAGTTAATCGACAACTTCAATGTAGAAGAAAAAATCAAAGTCTACTATATGCCTCCATTTATATTACAGCCCTTGATTGAAAATTTCTTATTGCATGGATTCAGGAGAGATAGCGAAACCAACCAATTAACGGTCACCATTTATGAGCAGAACAACATCCTCATCATAGAAATTGAAGACAATGGAAGTGGTATTGAAAACCAAAAGTTGGAAGATATCAAAGCAAGATTGAAACAGGAAGAAGGAATTTCCGATTCTATCGGACTGGGAAATGTTCACAGGCGTATTCAATTAAAGTATGGATCCGATTATGGTGTGGAGATACGGAGTGTCCCCAATGTCAAAACTTCCGTCACGGTTAAATTACCACTAATAAGTGAGGTGTAGTAAGTGATTAAAGTTATGCTGGTAGACGATGAACCGCTTATTCTAGAAGGATTGAAGTATATACTTGATTGGGAAAACATTGGATTTACCATTGTGGCTACGGCAAAGAATGGTCTGGAAGCATTAGAACTGTCCAGGGAAATTGAGTTTGATGTATTAATCACTGATATTAAAATGCCTGAACTAACCGGACTGGAATTGATAGAGAGGATAAGCAAGGAAAAAGAATCGATTAAGTCCATTATTCTTTCAGGTTTTCAAGAGTTCGATTTGGTGAAAAAAGGCCTGAAACTTGGTATTGAAAATTACCTATTGAAGCCCATTAATGAAGATGAGCTCTTGTCTACCATCCTTCACTTGAAAGAAAAAATAGATCGGATATCACTAGAAGAAGAGTCTATCCTTATTCTCCGCGATCACTCCATTTGGAGATGGCTGATGAGAAAAATGACGGAGAATGATTTTAAAGAAAGAATCTCGTTTTACCCAATGGTCAATATTCAAACACCTCTTCGTCTAGGTTTGTTAAAAACAGAATTGGAAGAAGCGATACACCTGCAGAAAACGATCGAGGAAGAAACTAACACATTGGCGATCACTACACCTTCAGGGGATATTCTACTCATTTGGTCTGAGGAGTCTTTTGAAGAAGAGAAAGCGGAGGTCTCCTCGATAGTTGAGCATGAATGTAACGGGAGAGAACACCTTGTTGTCATGAGTAGAAGAGTAGATTTCATCGATGATGCCGAGAAGGTTTACCGAGAGTTGGAAATGGCGTGTGAATTGAAGATGCTGCTACCGGATCAAGATCATCGTATAGCAGAGGAAATGCACTTAAAATCGTCAACATCCGAAAAGCAAACGATTAATTACCTAAAACCAGATATTCTGGAGCACTTAGCTAATCAGGAATATGATACTGTACGCAATTATTTAAGGGGAATCTTCACTCAGCTTGAACAGGATAAAGACGTATTCGTTATAAAAAGCATTATGCTAGAATACTTCTTTCAGATGAAAAACAAGTTTCTGATTTCCTTGGAGTATACTCAATACGTTCAATTAATCCATCAAATTCTGTACCTTCATGGTAATGAAGATGCCCTTGCCATAATGGATCAATGCATAAGATACATTGAACATGATGACAGTGGAGAAGAGAAGAAGAGTCCAATTATTCAAACGGTTCTTACCTATATCCATCAGAACTACTCAGAAGACATGTCCTTGAAGACACTCGGCCATCGTTTTCACATCAATCCGATCTATTTAGGACAATTATTTCAGAAGGAAGTCAAAGACTCTTTCACCAAATATCTGAACCATCTGAGAATTGACCGGGCTAAGAAACTCTTAATGAATTCACATGAAAAAGCAGGGCATATCGGCAAAAAAGTAGGTTATACGGATGCTACCTATTTCTATAAACAGTTTAAAAAATACGAACATGCAACCCCTTCTGAGTGGAGAAAACAACACTCACAAGCATGAGAAAAAGTCTCTTTGATTAAGAGGCTTTTTTTGATAGTTTCTTGAAAATATAGTTAATTTCAATGATTGTATTTATTTTGACCAGTAAATCTAAGATATCTCAACTATTTATCATGTAAGGGTTTTCATATAATTGAATTATAGAGATTAGAAGGGAGGAGAAACATGAGCAGAGTCAATCGATTTGTTAAAAATGTGTACGATAACCGAATATGGCTATTAATGATTTTACCAGGGTTTATATGGCTCATCGTCATGAAATATATTCCCATGTTTGGGCAGATCATTGCATTTAAGAACTTTCGGTTTCATCCGGATGGCTTTTTTGCCAGCGTATTTCACAGTGAATGGGTGGGATTTGAAAATTTCAAATTCTTGTTCAGTACAAATGATGCGTTTGTCATAACGAGAAATACCCTACTCTATAACCTCCTATTTATCATAGTCGGATTGATATTATCCGTAGCCGTAGCCATTATATTAAGTGAAATAACGAAGCAGAAATTAGCCAAAATCTATCAGACTGGAATGTTGTTTCCTCATTTCTTATCGTGGGTGGTAGTTAGTTACTTTGTATTCGCCTTTCTTAGTGTAGACAAGGGGTTATTTAATAGTGTGCTGGGCTTCTTTAATATAGAGCCTGTTTCGTGGTATAACGAACCAAAATATTGGCCTTATTTCATCACAGTTATTAGCCAGTGGAAAGGTGTAGGATTTAGCAGTATTGTGTATCTTGCTGCCATTGTCGGTATTGATAGGACGCATTATGAAGCTGCCATGATTGATGGAGCAAATAAGTGGCAGCAGATTCGTCACGTTACCATTCCTATGATCATGCCACTCATTGTAATATTGACGATACTGAATATTGGCAGCATCTTCAGCGCCGATTTCGGATTGTTCTATCAAATCCCTCGTGACTCAGGACCACTTTACTCTGTAACCAATGTTATCGATACATATGTTTACCGAGGATTGATGACAATGGGGGATATAGGAATGAGTACAGCGGCTGGGTTATACCAAGCAACCGTTGGATTTATATTAATTCTAATAACTAACTATATTGTGAGAAAGATTGATGAAGATAACGCCTTGTTTTAAGAAAATAATACTTTAGAAAGAAAGGAGAGTACTAGATGGAGACATCTACTAAAGTCGCGACGGATTTTCCGAAGGAGACGGATAAGAAAAAAACGTATAACCCTTACGGATTTTCAGGTAAAACGAGTATCTTCATGCATCTATTGCTTGGTACTTTTGCCTTTCTATGTATATTTCCGTTTTTGTACGTGATTATCATTTCGCTTAGTAATGAACAATCGTTAGCGGAAAATGGTTATCAACTTATTCCGGAACAGTGGAGTTTGGAAGCATATAAGTATTTATGGGAAATGAAAGCACAGGTGGTGAGAGCTTATGGAGTAACCATTTTGGTTACGGTAGTAGGTACTTTCATCAGTGTGACGGTCATTGCATTGTATGCCTATGCTATATCAAGAAAGCAGTTTATATACAGAAAGCAATTTACATTTATCGCTTTTTTCACGATGTTATTTAGCGGAGGGATGGTTCCATTCTACATCGTGATGACACAATTTCTGGATTTGAAGAATTCGATGTGGGCTTTAATTCTTCCAATGGCAGTTAATGCTTTCTATATCATTATCATGAGAACGTTTTTCCTAAGATCCGTACCTGAAGCAATACTTGAGTCCGCCCGCATCGACGGAGCAGGAGAGTGGAGAATATTTCTAACCATTGTTCTGCCGTTATCTGTTCCAGGTATAGCAACCATTGCACTATTCAGTACCCTTGCGTATTGGAACGATTGGTTTAACGCTCTCCTTTTCATTGACGATCCGAACTTGATACCATTGCAATCGCTATTAATGCGGATTGAGAACAATATGGACTTTATTAAACAGAATGCCATGCTATCAAACCAAAACAGTTCAATCTTAGAATCAATTCCGCAAGATTCAGCTAGAATGGCGATGGTGGTTATTGCCACTCTTCCGATTGCTTTATCGTATCCTTTCTTTCAAAAGTACTTTATAAAAGGCCTGACTATTGGAGGAGTAAAAGATTGATAGTATTCATTGAAGGAACGCCATTCCTTTTTTGATAGAACCAAATAAATTAAACGAACTGGGGGATGAAAATGAAAAAAGTAGGGGTACTTTCACTTGTATTGGTGCTGCTTATGGGGATACTGGCAGCATGTAGCGGGAAAAGTTCAAGCGGGGAAACATCAGGTGACTCCACGGAGGACCATGTAACTCTGACCTGGTATTTAATCGGAACTCCTCAAAAAGATGTTGACGATGTCATGAAAGAGGTAAACAAGTACACGAAGGAAAAGATCAACACCTCTATCGACCTTAAACTTCTGGATTGGGGAGAGTATAATGATCGGATGCAGGTGATCACCACTTCTGGAGAAGAGTATGATATTGCCTTCACAAGCTCATGGGCCAACAATTATGCATTAAATGCAAGAAGGGGAGCATTTGTTGGA
Source organism: Bacillota bacterium (assembly GCA_051750565.1). Lineage (GTDB taxonomy): Bacteria > Bacillota > Bacilli > Bacillales > Bacillaceae_B > Rossellomorea. Next base: position 390,211 of record JBNJJV010000004.1, read on the forward strand.
TTGAGTGACTTAATGGATGAATACGGGAAAGACATGAAGAAGCTAATTGACCCGGCATTCCTTGAAGGTGCTAAGATTGATGGGGAACTTTATGCAGTACCAACGAATAAAGAAGTAGGTCAGCAAGCCGTCCTTTCCTTTAATAATGAACTGGTAAAAAAACATGGGCTGGATATTTCAAAAGTGAACTCAATTGAAGATCTAGAGCCGTTGCTGGCTGTTATTAAAGAAAAAGAAAAGAATGTAACACCTATTGCAACATTTGATGCGTATCTTCCGTTCGACTCCATCCTTCAAGAAGAGTTACCATTTGCTTTCCGTTTAGATGGAAACACAGATGAGGTTGTGAACAAATACGAAGAAGATGTTACGATGGAAACGTTAAAAACGATGCATGAATACTATAAAAAAGGCTATATCCAAAAAGATGCAGCAACAAGTACAGACTCATGGCCACTGGAAACGGCTAACTGGTTCGTCCGTAAAGAAATTTATCAGCCATATGCAGAAGCCATTTGGTCCAGAGCAGCAGGATATGAAATCGTAACTAGAGAACTTCATGAACCGTATATCTTCAATAACTCAGTTACGGGTTCCATGCAAGCCATTTCAGCTACTTCAAAACATCCTGAAAGAGCCATGATGTTCTTGAATCTATTAAACTCCGACGAATATTTAAGGAACTTGCTTGATAAAGGAATCGAAGGGGTTCACTATGAAGAGAACGAAGATGGAACGATTAAAGACTTGCCTGCTCGTGTTGAAAACTATAACATGCCGAGCTTTGCAATCGGGAATCAGCTGATCCTAAAGCTTTACGAAGATGATCCGGCAGACAAATGGGAGGCATTTGAAAGATTCAATGAAAGTGCAAAATCGTCTCCGGCACTTGGTTTCTATTTTGACTCTAATCCGGTTAGAACAGAAATTGCCGCAATCTCGAATGTTACAAGTGAATTCTCTCCAGCATTATTAAAAGGTGCTGTAGATCCTGAAGAATACTTACCGGCTTTCAATAAAAAGCTAAACGAAGCCGGCATGCAGAAAGTATTGGATGAAATTCAAAAGCAATATGACGAGTGGAAGAAGAAACAATAGGAGCGCGGGGGGACAGCTCTCCTTTATATCATTCGCTCTTTTCGCAAAGATTGTTGTTTTTAAACATAAGCTCTGCCAAGGCTCTGTCAATTAGTGTGTGCTGGATGGCGAGGGGAACTGCTCTGCTTGCAGCTAGCGTTCGGCCGAGCCTTCTCAGCTTAGCCAAACGGGGTCTCAGCACGACCAAAATCCGCCGGAGTCTGCGCAGTTCCCCTCACCATCTTTAAGAGAATTTTCGTGACAGAGCTTAAAAGTTTGAAAGAAAAACAATGTAACTAGAATCCAGAATATTCTTCTTCCTTAAAAAGAAATCAATCTCTACTCACCTTAAAAGAGGTTGTTTGCTTAAAGTTTTTGTTTTTAATTATTTCTTTTAAAAGAAACATGCTCAGAAAGTTGATTGGAGCGGAAAGCGAGCATCCTGTAGCGGAAATCACCTATTACTTTCTTCTCTATAATAGCAACAAACTTTACGAAAAGAGCCATATCATTACACGATTAGCAACAACGGATAATAATTTGAAGGGAAGGGTTCAGACTAGTGGGAACCCTTCTTTCAATTGGAGGGAGACTCATGTTATATGGTGCAATAGAAGCCGGTGGAACGAAATTTGTTTGTGCCATCGGAAATGAGAAGGGAGAAATCATAAGCAAGAAGATCTTTCCTACTCAAGATCCTGAGACAACATTAGGGAACGTCTACTCATACTTTTCTCATTACACTTTAACTTCGATTGGAGTAGGCTGTTTTGGGCCAATAGAATTAAATAAGAATAGAAATAATTTTGGACAACTATTAAATACGCCTAAACAACTTTGGAAGAATTTCAATATCTATCAAGCCCTCTCCAGTCACTTTTCTGTTCCTGTTTTTGTTGATACAGATGTGAATGCAGCTGCATTGGGGGAATTTCATTCAGGAGCTGCACAAGAGTCCGACAGTTGTTTATATATAACCGTCGGAACGGGTATTGGGGCAGGATTTGTTCAAAATGGTAAAGTGTCAAAGGGACTCTTCAATACCGAAATGGGCCATATTTATGTACCCAGGCACTCGGAAGATTCTTTTGAAGGCAGTTGTCACTATCACCGGGATTGTTTGGAAGGCCTGGCTTCTGGTACGGCTATACATACCCGATACGGAAAGAAAGGGGACGAGCTGGAAGAGATGCAAGCGGTTTGGGAACTTGAGGCCTACTATCTTGCCCAAGCCATCGTAAACTACATCTTAATCCTCGCTCCCGAAAAAATCATTTTGGGTGGTGGGGTCATGAAGCAAAACATTTTATACCCACTCATTCGAGAGGAAGTAGCAAAACTACTTAATCAATATGTCGATATAGACGACTTTGAACAGTATATTGTGCCTCCTGAATTGAATGACAATCAGGGAGTGATGGGATCGATGTTTTTAGCTAGGGAAGGTGTACTCAAACATGTAAATAAATAAGGGGAAATTGCTGAAAAGACCTTAACGAATGATTGAAGTTGTTGAGGTCTTTTACGTTTTATAAGCTTTTCCACGACACTATGAATAATTGAGGTTATTGAAGCTTGCATTTAATATTTAGTCGAGTGCTATTTTTGAATACGTATCCTTCCTTTGTTTGGATTTAAACAAACGTTTGATTAATAATAGGAAACCTCTAGGCCATAGGAAGAATCCAACTAAACAATTGTTTAATGATTATTCCATCACTTTCTTTAAATAAAACTCAAAAATCAAATCAATCAAGATCACCATCGTAGACCGAGGAGTCAAATCATACCCTGCAAACTGTACTTTTTGTACATCGGCGCTGATGGCGTTCCGGGTGAGTTTGGCCAGTGTGCTGTCTGCTGAATTGGTGATTGCTAGGGAGTCGGCATTCTTATAACGGATCTTCTCAGCTGCCCCGACAATGGTCTTTGTCTCTCCACTGGATGAGATGAAGACGATGAGATCGTCCTGCTGCACCATATTCGGGAGCAGGTCTATGATATGTGATTCATACACGTAAGACGTTGGTTTGTTAACCTGCATAAACAGTTTGCTGAAGTATTCTCCCGCCATCTTCGTTAACCCTACGGCTACAATCATCACTCGATTCGCTTGTAATAGCTGATGGCTGATTCTTTCTAATTCTTCCACTCGTAAAGACTCCAGTGTTCGATTCGTATCCTGGCGATAACGCTCGAGCATGTTTTCGGCCGGACCCACGTTTTCATCGATGCTCTTTAGGTTAAACTTGAATTCAGAGAAGCCCCCGAGCCCAAGCTTATGACACATACGAATGATCGTAGTGGTACTGACGCTATTGCTTTCGGCCATGGCGGTCAGCGATTGATTCTTGGCTGTCTCCAAATTCTCCTCCACATAATAAAGGACATGTTTTTCTGCGTATGTAAGCTCCCCGATATGAGAAGAAAATCGATCCAATACTTTCCCCATAGAATACTCCTTTGTAAACCGTTTCATTGTTTATCATTCATTATATCACTGATTGCTATCCTCTTTTACCTACCTCACTCATGATAAGGCTTTCATTCTGTACAATTGTACGCTGGATGTACAAAAGACCTTGTGGTTTCTGTGTTATAACTACATTGTAAGAGATTTCAGACACATACTCAGAACGTTGTTTAAATAGAGATTCTGTACAACCGTATCTAAGAAAGTTGATTGGAACGGAAGGACGCTCGACTCCTGCGGGAATAGCGGGACAGGTGAGACCCCACAGGCGCTTGCGCCGAGGAGGATCACCGCCCGCCCCACGGAAAGCGAGCATCCTGGAGTGGAAATCAACTACTTCGTTCCCTGTTAAAATAGCAACAGTGTTTACGGAGAATAACCATTATTTATAGAGAGGTGAACCTCATGGAATTAAGAAACATGACAGATGAACAGTTGGTCATATTTGATATTGAATCAAACTCAAAACAAGAGATTCTTAAGACGCTTGTAGATGCGTTATATAAACAGGATGTTTTAACGTCTAAGGAAGATTTTTTACAAGCCGTACTGGAGAGGGAGAAGATCTCTCCCACAGGGTTAGAAGCGGGGCTTGCGATCCCCCACGGGAAAAGCTCAGCTGTAAAGACAGCGAAATTTGCTGTCGCCAGACTTCGTAACGGCATCGATACATGGGAAAGCATTGATCCGACGAACAAAGTCCAGCTCGTGTTCTTGCTTGCCATTCCGGATGCGGAAGCCGGTTCAACCCATTTAAGTGTCCTTTCTGAACTGAGTACAAGACTTATGGACAGAGGTTATATCGATAACTTGATGAGCGCTTCTTCACCTTCAGATTTTCTAACATTACTGGACCAAAAGGAAGAAGCAGTCGAAGCTCCTCAAGAATATACCAAAACGGTACTGGCCATCACGGCCTGTGCGGCGGGTATCGCCCACACGTATATGTCTGCAGAGGCATTGGAAAAAGCAGGACGTGAGATGGGTGTCCTCGTTCTTACAGAGAAACAGGGTGCGAATGGGATTGAAGATGAGCACCGCGGTGCGATTTTGAAATTTGCGGATGCCGTTGTCTTTGCTACCGATATTGCTCCTAAGAATAAGGAACGTTTCGCTGGGAAGCCTTACGTTCAAACACGTGTAGCGGAACCGTTGAAGCATGCCAAGGAAATCATTAATCGCGCGTTGACGAATCCAGATGGAACCGTTTCAGGTGACAGTGTTGAAGAAGAGGTTTCTACTGGAGGAAATAAGCAAGGCCTTCTGTCTGAGATCACTCAGGCGGTCATGACTGGGATTTCTTATATGATTCCTGTGCTTGTCGCAGCCGGACTGATGATGGGGATTGCGAAACTCTCTGCCATGCCGCTGGGACTCGTAGATCAAATTCATGATATTAAGTATGCGACTCACTCAAATGAACTGTTGGTGATCCTCCATCATCTCGATAAATTTGGCGGTATGATCTTTAAGTTTATGTATCCAATCTTCGGGGCTTTCGTGGCGTATTCAATAGCCGACAGGGTTGGACTTGTTTCGGGGTTTATTGGTGGGGTATTTGCAGCAGGACTTCACTATACGTTCTGGGGAATCGAAGGTGGAATTCCATCTGGTTTCCTAGGGGCATTGATCCTTGGATTAACGGCTGGATATGTCTCCAAATTCTTAAATGAAAAAATTAAGTTGAATAAAAATTTAATCGCAATGAAACCGATGTTAATCATCCCTGCTATTTCCGTATTAACGATTTTCTTCCTGAATTTCTACATTGTTGATCCCGTTTTCGGCGGATTAAATGCGCTTCTAAGTGAGTGGATCACAGCGGCTCAAGGGGCAGGGAATGTAGTGCTCGCAAGTATCATCGCAGCAGCCACTGCCTTTGACTTAGGTGGACCGATCAACAAAGCAGCCGGAGCGATTGCCATTGGACTTGCTGCTGATCAGATTTATCCATTGACAGCCCGAGTATTAGCCATCGTTATCCCGCCGATCGGGTTGGGACTGGCAACGGTTATTGATAAATATGTAGTCGGTCGCCGTGTGTTCGATGCGAACCTGCGAGTAGCAGGAAATACGTCATTATTACTTGGATTTATCGCCATCAGTGAGGGAGCGATTCCATTTATGCTTCGTAACCCGCTGATCACGATACCGATCAACATCATCGGAGCTATTTTAGGATCTGTAACTGCTGTAGTCCTTGGGGCAGTTCAGTGGTATCCACTCCCTGCTATCTGGGGCTGGCCGCTCGTTGAAAATGTTTGGGCTTACCTGATCGGACTAGCTGTCGGGGCGTTATTTATCGCCTTCGCAAACATTTTCATCCGCTTTGCACTTTTGAAAAAGAACGAAAAATAATCTAAAAAAGGGGGCTGGGTCTTTATGGACCCGGAACCCTTTACCTATTATTTGGAGGGAAACATCCATGAAAAAGCGCGTTTATGTCGTACCTCATTCCCACTGGGATCGTGAGTGGTATTTTACAATAGAAGATTCGAATGTATTACTTGCAGAAAACCTGGATCATCTCTTAGATGTTCTGGAAACAGATCAAGACTATACGGGCTATGTATTCGATGCTCAGGCAAGTATCGTGGAGGAGTATTTGAAGGTCCGTCCTGAAAACAGGGACCGATTGAAGCAGCTTGTGGAAGGGATGCAGCTATTTATCGGACCTTGGTATACGCAGACCGATTCCCTTCTCGTGCATAAAGAGTCCATCATCCGTAATCTGCTATACGGAACGAAGATTTCCAAAAGCTTCGGTCACAGTATGAATTGTGGTTACCTGCCTGATATTTTCGGGCAGAATCAGTATCTGCCTTCGATTTTCAAAGGATTCGGTATCGATAACAGCGTCCTTCAGCGCGGAATCTACACCGACCAATTGAAAGGTGATTTGAATTTCAAGTGGAAATCCCCAGACGGTGAAACGGTGCATGCCAACAATATTTATTTCGGATATGGACCGGGGAAATTCCTTGAAGCTTCAGAGGAATATAAAGAGGAAAGACTGTTTCCGATTCTGGAGAAACTGGCTGATATGAATCAGAATAGTGACCATCTCCTTCTCCCGGCAGGCGGGGACCAGGTGCTTGTGCGTGAGCATTTCCCTGAAACCATTAAGCAGCTGAATGAAAGCTCAGAGGACTATGAGTTTGTCCTTTCCGACTATGAGACCTTTATGAAGGATGCGTGGGAGAATGAGGCGGATTTTCCGAATGTGATTGAAGGCGAACTGACGGCTACGCAGAAATCTCGCATTCATAACACGATTCGTTCCCAGCGCTATGATATTAAAAAAGCAAATTATGAGGTCGAACATAAGATTTTGAATGTACTGGAGCCACTGGCCGTCATTGGTCAATCTTTGGGCCTTCGCTATCCCCAGGCATGGTTAGACGGAATGTGGAAGGAACTCTTTGATGTCCATGCCCACGACAGTATCGGCGGGTGTAACTCCGATGATACCAATCGTGATATCGTTCAACGACTGGAAAAGGTGAACCGGATTGCAAACGGACTTCTGAATATCTTGAAGAAACAAATGACAGAAGCAATCAGCAAGAAACTCGGTAATGACTCCATTTTTGTATTCTTTAATACGAATGCGTCTGTATTCTCCGGAACTGTAGAGGTTGTTCTATTTACGAAGTCTGATCAATTCAACGTGAAGGATCGTAACGGAGAGCCTGTTGATATGGAAGCCATTGATCAGGAATATATAAGCGGTGGTAAAAGAATCGTTGTGACAGCGGAAGGCGAGAAGCAGGTAGAAGTGCCGGGTTATTATCGCACCGTCGTGATGGCAGACGTGAAGGATGTTGCCGGATTAGGGTACAAGACGTATATGGTGGAAGAGATCAGCGAAGGAATGAAAAAGCTTGAAGACAGAGGAAGTCAGGCGATTGAAAATGAACATGTAAAAGTGGAATTTGTAGAAGGTAATCTGACCCTGACTGAGAAAGGTAAGGGTAAAGTGATTTCCAATCTGCTTCGATTTGAAAATGTCGGTGATGCAGGAGATTCCTATGACTTCTCACCTCTGGAAGATGATCAGCCCCTATGGTTGGAAAATGGAGAGCTGCTTTCTGTAGAAGCAGGTGAACTATCACAGAAAATCATAGTGAAGCATGATGCCCTTGTACCAGGAAATCTGGAGGACCGCCAGGCGGAAATCAACCGTGAACCATTGGTGATCATCTCGACTATTGAGGTTCGAAAAAATGAATCGTTCGTTCGAATTCAGCATACGATCGAGAATGCTGTTGAGGATCACCGTGTACGCGTTCGATTGAATACGGGAACAAACCAACCTCAAACTTCTTTTGCCGATCAGGGCTTCGGGTTGATTGAGCGGAGTGTGAATAATCCATATATGAAGGATTGGAAAGAGAATGGTTTCGCTGAAGCACCAGTACCGATTTATTCACTTGAAAACTTTGCAGGGGTATCGACCGAATCCCATACCTTTGCAGCCGTTACAAGAGGGATCAAGGAATATGAAGTGCTTGAAGATTCAGGTGAACTCGCTCTTACTTTATTTAGAAGCGTTGGTCTGTTAGGGAAAGATGATCTGTTATGGCGTCCGGGAAGAGCATCGGGCATTAACAATAAAGTCGTTCATACCCCTGACGCGCAGATGAAGCAGAAGATGGTGTTTGAGTACGGCGTTTATGTCGGGGATGCAGAGCCGGTGGCGATTTTTGACCTAACGAATCAATATGTTGATCGACATGCTTCTTATCAGAAACAAAACTTAAATACCTTTGAAGAGCGCCTAGAGCGTTTTGAAATTCCTTATCCGGTTAAGGAGATAGCGGAAGCTGTTTCACTATTTGAAATGGACAACTCTTCCATTGTCATGAGCAGCTGCAAACGCGCTTATGATGACAAGTCGATAGTCATTCGCTTGTTCAATCCGACTGAAACCGTTCAAACCGTGAAATTATATCATAAATTCAGTAAGGTTTCCATCACGAATCTTGCGGAGGAATACCAGGAAAGTGCGGGCACGGAGATCACAGTCAATCCGAAGAGCCACCTCACATTAAAACTATCATAAGAAGGTGAAGTCATGACAAAGCAAGAATTAGTAAGAAATGTGGAAGAAAGATTAAGAACGATTTATGGGGAAGAATTCAAAGAGGAGTTCCTGACTTCTTTTACAGAGCTCGTGGATAAATGGAGTCGTTATCCCTGGGAAAGCGCAACGCCTGTGTCTGAAGAAAACGTTTATCTGATCACGTATGGTGACAGCATTTACGAAGAGGGCAAGCCCACACTTGCATCTCTTCGCACCTTCTTAAATGAAAAGGTGAAGGGTTCGATTACGGACGTTCACTTGCTGCCGATGTTTCCTTATACATCCGATGATGGTTTCTCAGTCGTGGACTATCGTCAAGTGGACCCGAAGCTCGGGGATTGGGCGAACATTGAAGAGCTGGCTCAGGATTATCGCTTAATGTTTGATTTTGTTGCCAATCATATTTCAAAATCAAGTGAGTGGTTTCAAGGCTATATAAATGGTGAAGAGAGATACAAGGAATATTTTGTTCCAAAAGATCCCACTTTTGATGCAAGTGATGTGGTTCGTCCCCGCACATCGCCTTTGTATCATGAATACGAAGGACAGGACGGCGTGAAAACGGCCTGGACGACGTTTAGTGAAGATCAGGTCGATTTGAATTTCCGCCACTTCCCGGTATTGAAGGAAACGACGGATATTTTACTTGAGTATGCAAGCAAGGGAGGGACAAGCATCCGATTGGATGCCATCGGTTTCATTTGGAAGGAATCAGGTACAACCTCCATCCATTTGCCCCAGGCACATGAAATCATCAAGCTGTGGAGAGAAGTCATGGACTTCTTTAAGCCGAATACACAAATCATTACGGAAACGAATGTCCCGCATCAAGAAAATATCAGCTATTTCGGTGATGGAACCGATGAAGCCAATATGGTCTATCAATTCTCCCTGCCTCCATTGGTGCTGTTCTCACTGACGACTCACAATGGTGAAAAGCTGACGGAATGGGCGAAAACGATTGATACCGTATCGGATACTGCGACCTATTTCAACTTCCTTGCCAGTCATGACGGAATCGGGATGCGTCCGACTGAGGGAATTCTGACTAATGAGGAGAAGCAACTGCTCGTGGACAAAGTGACAGTGAACGGCGGGCGTGTTTCATACAAAGCCAATAGTGACGGAAGTCAGTCTGTATATGAGTTGAACATCAACTATTCAGCAGCATTGGTCAACCTAGGCGAGGATACGACAGAAGAGCTGGAAGTGAAGAAGATGCTTGCCGCACATTCGATCCTGTTATCTTTTGTGGGAGTTCCGGCCATTTATTATCATTCATTACTGGGTTCTCACAATGATGAAACCGGGGTTGAAACGTCAGGCATCAACCGCAGGATCAATCGCGAGAAGCTGGAGCTTTCAAGCATCCTTGTGGAGTTAGAGACAAACTCCCGTCGTAAAGGGATCTTTGAAGGCTTACAGGAAATGATTTCGATCCGTCAGAAGGAATCGGCTTTTTCTCCGTATGCAGGGCAGGAAGTGCTGGAACTGGGGGCCAATCTATTCGGACTGAAGCGTTTTAATCAGGAAACAGGAGAGAGCATCATATTTATAGTCAATCTGGATGCTGCTCCCGTAGCTGTAACACTTCCTCACCCAGGATTCGATTTACAGAGCGGGAAAGAAGTAAGTGGAGAAGTTGAATTAGATCCGTATGAATTCATGTGGGTAAAACAATAGATCAATATAGGTGCCAGTCGCTTTTACAGGCTTCTGGCACCTTTTCATAGGAGCGTGTGTGATATGAATTTTTTAATAGCTTCTGATTCCTATAAGGATTCTTTATCAGCTTTTGAAGTGGGAGAAGCGGCTCGTAAGGGGATCCTTTCTGTTATGCCATCAGCTCATGTTGAGAACTCTCCCATGGCAGATGGTGGAGAGGGAACCCTGGATGCCCTGCTCTCATGTCTGGATGGAGAAGAGAAGGAAGTCCCTGTCCATGATCCCTTAATGAACCCTGTCCTTGCACGTTATGTTGTTCTTAATGGAGACACTGTGTTTATTGAGAGTGCCCGCAGCAGCGGACTTCCCCTTGTACCATTTGAGAAACGGGATCCGATGAAGGCCAATACCTATGGTTTGGGTGAACAGATAAAGGATGCCGTCATGAACGGATATCGCAACATTGTCATTTCCCTTGGGGGGAGTGCTACTAACGACGGGGGAGTCGGAATGTTGCAGGCTTTGGGATGGACTTTTTATGATGAGGACGGAGTAGAGCTTGGGGTAGAAGGGAATCCATTGCTTAGGGCAGCTTCGTTTTCTGATCATGAGCGGTTACCCGAACTGGAGAAATGCTCGTTCACGGTTGCGAGCGATGTCACGAATCCTTTTTACGGAAAGATGGGTGCTGCCCATATTTTTGGCAGACAGAAGGGTGCCACTCCTGAGGGGATAGTAGGACTTGACGCCGGTTTGGTGAGGCTCTCTTCCCTATTTAGTGAAGTGTATGGGATCGACGTCCAAGATGTCCCTGGATCGGGTGCTGCCGGAGGGCTTGGTGGAAGTATTGTGGCGGCTTTGAACGGGGTTCTTCAATCGGGGGTGGATACGATTATTGAACTTACCAAGTTAGAAGAGAAAGTGATGAAAGCAGACATCATCTTCACCGGAGAAGGAAGCTTGGATCAGCAATCACTGATGGGGAAAGTGCCGGTTGGGGTTGCGAAACTGGCGAAGAAGCACAGTAAGAAAGTGATCGGGATCGCGGGTCGGATTGATACGGATTTGGCAGAGGTGAATCAGTACCTGGATGCTGTTTTCTCGATTCAGACAGATTGCCGGCCGCTGAAGGAAGCGTTGAAGAGTGAGGTGACGAGTGAGCAGATCCGGGTGACGGTTGAGCAGGTTGTGCGATTGTTAAGATGATGGAAGGGTGAGGGGACTAGAACCTCGCCTTATTTTTTTGTTAGGAACAACATTTCCAGTACCGAGTTTACATTTCCATAAGCAAAAAGTATCATAAGGTAGATAATTGTCTCAAACATAAAGAAGGTGAAAATATGAATGAGAGACAAAACGAAATCTTGCGTATGCTTATAGGTCAATCCAATCATTATATATTAGTAAGGAATATTACCGACCAAGTACAGTGCTCTGAAAAGACGGTACGAAACGATTTGAAAGCGATCCAACATTTTTTAGAAGGTATTTCTTCTGCTGAACTAATTCGAAAACCTGGACTGGGTGTCTGTTTGGAAGTGAACGAAGAGGATGAAAAAAAGCTGTTCAGTCACCTCCATTCCACTGATTCGACATTGAGTGACCAGGGTGACGAAAGAAGGGTTATTCAAATAGCCTATCATCTACTAATGGATACTACTCCGGTCACATCTCAGGACTTTATGAGCCGATTTTACGTGAGTAAGGCCATTATAAAAAGAGATATAGAAAAAATTGAAACATGGTTAAAGCGTTTTGATATTAAGTTAGGTACCAAGCAAAAGGTAGGCTTAACATTAGAAGGTACAGAAAAGAATAAGCGCTCAGCATTGTCCCGTTTATCGGAAATGGTCAATCACCCAGCACTTACTCATGAGTTCATGAAGGATCAATTTTCTTCTACAGAATTCAAGGTTGTAAATATGGAGCTGAAAGAAGTGCAGCGTAAATATGCTCTGCGTTTTACCGACGAAAGCTTTGAACGAATTGTCCTTCATACTCTCCTTATGATCAAGAGAACCAAACTGGGACAAATCATTTCTATATCAGAGGAAGAGCGTCTTTTTTTACAAAAGAAAACCGAGTATCGATGGGCCGTTGATTTCTTAGAGAAGCTTGAACCTTTCTTTTCTATTCATTTTCCAGATAAAGAAAAGGCGTATCTGGCCCTTCATTTCCTTGGCGGGAAATATCGATCTCAGAAGGTCACCTTAAACCAAAGCTTTCAAGATGACAATCCTATTCTCTTAAAGATGATGAGTATGTTAGTGGATCGGGTATCCCAATCTACGAACATCGATTTTAAAGAAGACCGGGAATTATGGGAAGGATTAAACGTCCATTTGCATTCTACCCTTAATCGCTTGGAACATGGACTTCCAGTATCAAATGTCATGTTACATGAAATCAAAAAAATGTATCCCTATATGTTTGATCAAATGATGCTTTCGTTAGTGGATATTAACCAATCATTAGCGCTTGATATTCCCGAAGAAGAAGCAGCTTATTTAACCTTACACTTTCAATCTTCACTTGAGAGAATCAAAAATCAACATCTAACCACAACAAAAGTTGTACTGGTTTGCCATATGGGTATTGGTATGTCTCAATTATTACGTACGAAAATTGAACGGAAATTCTATTCTGTACACGTTTTAGGAAGTATTGCTAAGTCTGAATTAAAGGATTTCCTCTGTAAGCAAGAAGTAGACTTGGTGATCAGCACCATTTCTTTGCCGGAAATCAAAGTTCCTCATATCGTCGTTTCACCTCTGTTGGAAAATAGTGATGAAGAACGCCTGGAGCAGTGGCTAAAGCAGGATAAACACTCCCTAAAACGATCACCTGAGGAATCTATCTTATTAAAATATACCAATCCATTTTTGGTGTTTATTCAACAGGAAGAAACAAACAAATATGAGGTCATAAAGAAGCTCGCTTCCTCCCTCTACTCAAAAGGCTATGTGGAAAAAGAATATATCGAAAGCACCATGATAAGGGAGCGAATGTCAGCTACTACCATTGGGGCAGGGATTGCTATCCCGCACGGACACCCGGACTTGATCAAGCAATCGGCTATTGGTATCACGACTTTGAAGGAACCTATAGAATGGGGAGTAGAAAAAGTATCATTAGTCTTTCTGTTGGCAGTGAAAAATGAAGAGCAGAAAGAAGTGAAACAACTATTTAGCGAAATCTCCTCTTTGAGTGAAGATCCCAAGAAGATTCAATCCCTGATTATGCAACAGGATATCATGAACTTTCTATCTGTGTTCAAGAATGAATGAAGTAAAGCGAAATGGCTTTGCTTCTTATTTTTGGCCTTTTACCGGAGCTCCGGTAAAAGAATGGCCTTTTCGTTCGGGCTTTTCATTGTATAGTGAATGTAAGCGATTACGAAAAGGAGAATGAGAGATGAAACTACTAGCCATTACATCTTGTCCTAATGGTATTGCCCACACTTATATGGCTGCTGAAAATCTGGAAAAAGCAGCGAAACAGTTGGGGGTCCAATTGAAAGTAGAGACCCAGGGTTCCATTGGGGTAGAAAATGAGTTCACAGAAAAAGATATACAAGAAGCAGACGGTATTATCATTGCTGCTGATAAAACCGTAAACAAAGAGCGGTTCAATGGAAAGAAAGTATTAGTAGCCGGAGTGCAGGATGGCATTCGTAAACCGGAGCAGTTGCTTAAGAAAGTAATGAGTGGCGATGTACCTGTCTACCACTCTACTTCCGTAGAAAAGAAACAGACGGAGAAGAAAGAAAACCCAATCTATCGCCACTTAATGAATGGCGTATCGTATATGATCCCGTTCATTGTGATTGGTGGATTATTGATTGCCGTTGCCTTGACGATGGGTGGAGTGAAAACGCCGGGTGGTCTCGTCATACCAGAAGATTCATTCTGGAAAAGCATTGAAGCGATCGGTGGAGCTTCCTTTACCTTTATGGTCCCGATCTTGGCAGGGTTCATCGCGTATAGTATTGCAGACAGACCTGGTCTTGCCCCGGGTATCGTCGGTGGGTACATTGCAGCGAACGGAAGTTTCTATGGAAGTGAAGCGGGTGCAGGGTTCATCGGTGGGATCATCGCAGGTTTCCTGGCTGGATACGTTGCCCTTTATATTAAAAAGATCAAAGTTCCGAAAGCCATCCAACCAATCATGCCGATTATCATTATACCGGTGTTAGCCGCCCTTATTGTAGGACTGGCATTTGTATTTATAATTGGTGCACCAGTCGCTCAAACATTTGAAGTACTAACGGGCTGGCTGGCAGGTATGCAAGGGACAAGCTCTATCTTACTTGCCCTCATACTTGGCGCCATGATCTCCTTCGATATGGGAGGACCGGTGAACAAAGTTGCCTTCCTCTTCGGTTCTGCCATGATTGCAGAAGGAAACTATGAAATTATGGGACCGATTGCCGTTGCCATCTGTATTCCGCCAATCGGGATGGGGCTCGCCACTTTCATCGGCAAAAAGAAGTTTCAGGCTTCTGAAAGAGAAACGGGAAAAGCAGCATTTACAATGGGCTTGTTCGGTATTACAGAAGGAGCGATCCCATTTGCTGCACAAGATCCACTGCGTGTCATTCCAAGTATCATGGTTGGTTCCATGACAGGATCCGTCATCGCTATGCTTGGTCATGTAGGAGACCGGGTGGCTCATGGAGGTCCGATTGTTGCTGTCCTTGGTGCGGTGGATAACGTATTGATGTTCTTTGTTGCTGTTATAGCTGGTGCAGTGGTCACCGCTTTAGTGGTCAACCTTTTAAAGAAGGATGTTCATACGGATGAAGAGACAGTAGCAGAGGGTGAAGTTACGAACTCAGCAGAAATTGCTGAAGAGCAACCTCAAGTAGAGTCAATAGAAATCAACAAGCTAACAGATATAACCAATTTAGAGCTGATTGATGTTGACTTGAAAGGTTCTACACGTGACGATGTTATTGATGAAATGATTCAAAAATTAGATAGAGCGGGAACGATCACTTCACCCATCGATTTTAAACAAGCCATCATAGACCGGGAAGAAGAAAGTACCACGGGGATCGGTATGAATATTGCCATTCCTCATGGGAAGTCCACTGCCGTTACAAAACCAAGTGTTGTGTTTGGGATCAAGAAAGACGGAGTAGACTGGAACAGTTTGGACGGATCAGATGCTAAGTTGATCTTTATGATTGCCGTTCCTAAAGAAAGTGAAGGGAACGAGCATTTGAAGATATTACAACTGCTATCCCGTCAGCTGATGGATGAGGACTATCGGAATCAATTGTTGAATGTAAAAACAAGAGAAGAAGCTTATGAGTTATTAGAAGAGATAGAATAATGTTGGGGACGAGAAGGTCTAATAAGCCGGCTCGTCCTTGTTTTTATTTATAGAACTTAGTCCTTTTTGTGATTGGACCCCAGAAAGTTATCGATTTTCACCGTTCTCCATTGGATTTTCACTAAAAAATTCTAAAACCTTCTAGAAATCGTGCTAGAAAAGCTATCTATCGGTTCCTTTCTCAGCTCTACTAAGCAGAATTACAACTTATGAGCCAGTTTCAGACGTTTATGATCCTCTTTTGGAATTTATGATCCGGTGTTGCTCATATGTGATCCTTTCGTCGAAAAATCTTTATATTTTGGACATAGTGGCAGATTATTAGCTTGGAGGAAAGGGAATTTCCCTTCTTTTTAATTTGGAGCATTTATCCACCAAAAAAATAAAAACTGGAGAACATATTCACAAAAGCGCTTTCATATGCTAGGATAGAAACTAATAGGGGGACCTATTCTGGGAAAGGGGGAGAATACGCTCGTTGAATTCTAGATTGAAAGAATGCGTGATGACGAGTCATTTTTTACGGAGAGATCAACTTTACTACACCTATGAATACAAGAGGGGTCAAAGCAATGTAGTAGATTTACTGTTTGTTCAGGATGGAATGGACTATGTAGAACTTGGACATATCCAACAAGCTCTGGAATCAATTCTAGAAACCTCGGTATCCATTCATCTATTCTTGGTTCTTGTGCCGCCGGCAAGCTCTGAAGAACGCTATCATCTTTATCATCCACAGGGAGACCGGCATCGGTCATACATTCGGTTTTTCCAGGATGAACTTCTGATGGAAGTTCGACGCCGCTTTGAAAATAAAGATAAAGAGATTCGTAAAGTTGGTTTGTTAGGGGATTCTCTTGGAGCTGCTGTTAGTGTGAGTATTGCTTCTGATGCTCCGGGATCATGGTCTCACTTGCTTTTGCAATCTGGTGCTTTTACAGCTAGTCATGTCATTAAAATTCAAAATCTTCAAAAAGTTAATTGGCGAGTGTACCAGGTTGTCGGTCTGCAAGAAGAAGCGGTTACCTATCCACTAACGGGAGAAATTCTCCCAATGCTATCTTACAACCGAAGTCTTCATAAACAACTTCAATCCATCTCAGACACCATTACATACTTCGAAGAAGACGAACAGCATCTCTGGGATTTTTGGCACCGGGACTTGCCGCGAGCACTGAACTATTTTATCAATACGAATACAAAAGGGGAAAGGGATGAAAGAAATGTTTAAAAATGGAAAGTTTCTATTAACGCTCATGTTGATGTTTGCTATGCTATTTACAGCTGCCTGCAACAGCAACAGCTCAAGCTCTTCTGAAGGACAGAAAGAAGGATCGAAAGATGATCCGGTGGAGATTGAATTCTGGACCATGCAGTTATCTCCAACATTTGATGATTATTTAAATGGGGTCATTGCTGACTTTGAAAAGGAAAACCCAAATGTGAAAGTGAAATGGGTAGACATTCCTTGGGGTGATATGGAAACAAAGATCCTTTCAGCAGTCGCTTCAAAGACGGCTCCCGATGTGGCAAACTTGAATCCTCAATTCGCGGCGAAATTAGCAGAGCTTGATGCGTTAGTGAATATGGATGAAATGGTTCCGGAAGATGTTAAAAGTAAATACTTTGAAAATATCTGGGCTTCCAACACGTTTGACGGAAAAACATTTGGTATCCCTTGGTACCTTTCTTCTCAAGTAACAATGTACAACTCGGATATCTTCAAGGAAGCAGGGTTAGATCCCGAGAAAGCCCCAGCCACTTTTGAAGAACTAAAAGAAGTTTCTAAAACCATCAAAGACAAAACGGGTAAATATGCTTTCTTCCCAGCTCTGGATGGAAGTCATCTTCTCGAAACGATGGTCATGATGGGCGTGGACTTAACCAATGAAGATATGACGAAAGCAACGTTCAACACAGCTGAAGGGAAAGAAGCGTTCAACTTCTTCGTGGATCTTTACAAGAATGATCTGATCCCCCGTGAAGTGTTAACGGAAGGCCATTCAAAAGCGGTTGATTTATATCAAGCGGGTGAAATTGCGATCTTGGCATCGGGTCCACAATTCTTAACCATTGTAGAAGAAAATGCTCCTGATATTTTAAAGGCAACGAAAACAGCACCTATCATCACGGGTGAAACGAATAAGAAGAACGTAGCAGCGATGAACGTCGTTGTACCAAAACAATCCGAGCACCAGCAAGCAGCGGTGGACTTCTCGATCTTCCTGACAAATGCTGAAAACCAGGTGGAGTTTGATAAACAGACAGCGATCCTTCCATCGATCGAAACAGCGTTAGACGATCCATATTTCAGTGAAGAACCGGCAGAAGCGACTCCGATTGATAAAGCTCGTATCGTGTCAGCCGGGCAATTGAAGGATAGTGAAGTGCTGATCCCGCCAATGAGTAATTTCGAAGAGTTACGTACGGCCATGAACGAAGCCCTTCATGCAGCGATGCTAGGTGATGTGACAGTGGATGAAGCATTGGAACAAGCAGAAATGAAATGGAACGAAACACTATCTAAATAAGGGAATGAAGGAAAGGGAGTCTATCTCCCTTTCTGCATTTCAATGAAAGCACGGTGATTACAAGATGATCAGCAAGGAAATCGTTTTTGAACAACTGAAAGGAAAGCTGGTGGTTTCCTGTCAGGCTCTGGAGAATGAACCGCTGCACGGAGCGGATGTCATGGGGAAGATGGCAAAGGCTGCATACGTTGGGGGAGCATCAGGGATCCGGGCAAACAGTGCCGCTGACATTCAAGCGATCAAACAATATGTGGACTTACCGATCATTGGTTTGGTGAAACGGGACTATCCGGGGAGTGAGGTCTACATAACGGCTACCCGAAAGGAAGGAGATGAACTGATCCAGGCGGGGGTGGACATGATCGCGATGGATGCGACAACCAGACCGAGAGCGAACGGTGAATCATTGGAAAGTCTGATGAAGTATCTAAAATCGAAAGGTCAAACCATCATGGCAGACGTTTCTACATATGACGAGGCTGTGAACGCAGCAAAACTTGGGGCAGATTGTGTCAGCACCACCATGTCAGGGTACACACCATATTCACCTCAGCAATGCGGACCCGATTTCATTCTATTGAAAAGATTGGTTGAAACGCTACAAGTACCGGTGTTTGCTGAAGGCCGGATTTCGACTCCGGATGATGTCAATCGTGCACTTGATTTAGGTGCTCATACGGTTGTGGTAGGCTCTGCGATTACGAGGCCACAGGAGATTACGAAGAAGTTCGTGGAATCCATACAGAATAGAGGAGGGACACAGGATGCACTCACAAACGGCGTCAAAGAGCAAATTAGGCGGATTAATTAATAGTTACTTTCCTTCATTGACGAAATCAGAACAGAAAGTAGCGGCAGTCGTGCTGGACCAGATGGAAAAGGCCCTTTACTATTCCGTCACCGACCTTGCCGATGTGGCAGAAGTAGGAGAAACGACGGTTTTACGGTTCTGCCGGAAGATCGGCATGAAAGGCTATCAGGAATTCAAGTTGGCCATTGCCAAGGACTTATCCTCCCTATCCCAGGAAGAAGAATCAGACCCAAGTAAACCGACGGGGTTCATTCATTCGATTGCTTCTTATACGAAGAATGCCATTGATGAAACCGTCAATAAACTGGATGATCCTTCTTTAGAGAAGGCGATTCAACTACTGGCTGGAGCGGGATCCATTCACTTCTTTGGGGTCGGAACGTCAGGACTGACAGCTCTTGATGCAAAAAATCGCTTCTTAAGAATCGGATACCGGTCCGATGCCGTCATTGATCCCCATATTCAATCGATGACGGCTGCAACCGTGAAGGAAGGGGACGTGGTTGTCGGGTTGAGTATTTCGGGGAGTACGAAGGATACCATTGATTCCCTGTCACTGGCGAAGGAAAATGGCGCGAGTGTGATCGCCATCACTTACTATGCCCGTTCACCGATTACGAAGCTTGCCGATGCGGTTCTATTGAGCGGAGGGAAAGAATCCCCCCTTGAAGGTGGATCGATGATTGCGAAGATTTCACAGCTGTTTGTCATTGATTTGTTGTGTACGGGTCTCGCCCTCAACAATAAAGAGTTCTCACTCGGGATGAAGGAAAAAACCGCAAGAGCTGTCGTAGACAAAATCTATTAATGAGCCAGGGGAAAAGTGGGTGACACAATGGAAGCCATCGGAATAGATGTAGGGGGTACCGGAGTCAAAGGATCGATTATCCGTGAAGATGGGACGATCCTCTATCATGAAATGGTCCCCACCGATATTTCACAAGGCAGGGAAGGAATACTTGAATCGATCTATAGGGTGATTGACTCACTATTGAACAAAGATCAAACAGTCATTGGAATTGGAATCGGCACCGCAGGGCGTGTCGATCGGGCGAAGGGGGAAATCGTCTTTGCGACGGCCAATCTGCCTTCCTGGCAAGGGACCAATGTGAAAGAAGAAATCGAAACAAGATATGGGCTGCCCTGCGTCGTGGAAAATGATGCAAATGCGGCTCTTATAGGAGAGCTTTGGAAATGGGAAGGAAGCCCCGAAACGGCGGTCATGCTGACACTCGGTACTGGAGTCGGGGGAGCGAATGCCATAAACGGTCAGGTCATAAATGGCCATCATCATCAGAGTGGGGAATGGGGACATGTTGTGCTCGTTCCAAATGGAAAGCCATGCAATTGCGGGAAGAGGGGATGTCTGGAGCAATACCTCTCAGGTACAGCACTGGTTCAGGCCGTCCTCACCGAAACGGATCTTTCTTTCCGGCATGGCTCGGAGATATTTGAGGAATATTCAAAGGGAAATCAACAGGTCAAACAGGTGGTTGACCGATATCTGGATTATTTGGCCATTGCGGTATACAACATTTCGGTGGCCATTGATCCGGAAGTCGTGTTCATTGGTGGAGGAGTCATCGATTCCAAGAGCCATTGGTGGGCCGGCTTCCAACATAAATTGAAGGAATATTTTGTTAACTCCAGCATTTTTCCTGCTGTCCTGGGAAACAAAGCTGGAATGCTTGGAGCCGCGAAGCTACTATTTCAAGTGATGGAGAAAAGAGGGGAGTCCGTTTGAGAAATCATCCGTTAACACCATTTCTATTTTTAATACCCGGCGTCATCATCCTGGGTGCGTTTATCTTCTATCCCATGCTCAATGCCATCTGGTTGAGCTTCACCAACTATAATATCGTGACAGAAGCCGAATTCATCGGGCTTGAGAATTATAAAGAATTATTTTCCGATGCTCTATTCTGGAAAGTGCTCGGCCAGACCTTATTATACTTAATCATTGTCGTCCCGGCCCTCGTCATCCTCCCGATCTTTCTCGCCATCTTAGTCAACCAGCAGGTAAAAGGAATCGGATTTTTCCGTTCCGCTTATTATGTACCGGTTGTCACATCGATGGTCGTGGTGGGGATCGCCTGGAAATGGGTGTATGCCGATAAAGGGATTCTGAATTACATACTGGAATCGGTCGGCCTCATATCAGAACCGGTGAATTGGCTGACGTCGACGTCTACGTCCATTTTCGCCGTCATGGTTGTGACCGTTTGGAAAGGGCTTGGCTATTATATGGTCATTTACTTAGCGGGACTGCAATCGATCTCTGATGATCTATATGAAGCAGCAGATATTGATGGGGCAAGCAAATGGAAACAAATCTGGCATATTACGATTCCACTATTGATGCCTTCCATCATGATTGTCACCATTATGTCATCCATCTCCGCCATGAAGGTCTTCGAAGAGATTTACGTCATGACGGGCGGGGGACCGCTGAACAGTTCGAAAACACTCGTATTCTACATTTACGAAGAAGCCTTCGATAAGCTGCAGATGGGCTATGCAAGTGCAGCCGGGGTGATCTTATTCATCATCACACTGATCTTCTCAGTGATCAATATCAAATTCATGAGCAAAAAAGAATCTGCGATAAAGGGGTGATTCTCCATGAGTTCTCCTTCTCTTGGAACCAGTAAAGAAAATCCAACCGTACTTTCTGTCAAAAAGCCAATCAATGTCAAAAAGGTGGCGAAACGTTTTCTTCAATACGCGACCCTTCTATTCGTCACACTCATCATGGTCGGACCATTCCTGTGGCTTCTGGCGACGTCCCTGAAATCAGGCAGCGAGAACATCTTCTCGTACCCGCCACAATTCATACCTGAAAAAATCACGTTCGGAAACTATGTGGAAGTGATGGAATTCTTCCCGTTCTGGCGTTACTTATTCAACAGTGTTATCGTGTCGGTTGTCACCGTCCTATTGAATATCGTGTTCTGTTCATTGGCGGCCTATCCTTTGGCACGGATGAATTTCCGCGGGAAAAACATCGTCTTCGTCTTGATTCTTAGTACGATGATGGTGCCGTTCCAGCTCCTGATGATCCCTATTTATCTATTGGCTCTGGACTTAGGTCTTCAAAACACGTATGCAGGTTTGATCCTTCCCCATGCCACAACGGCCTTTGGGATTTTCCTTATGCGCCAGGCATTCCTTACGATTCCATATGAGCTGGATGAATCTGCACGGATGGATGGGGCCAATGCGTTTCAAATTTGGTGGAGGGTCCTGATGCCGTTAGTCAAACCTTCACTCGTCACCCTTGCAATCTTCACTTTTATGATGGCGTGGGGCGATTTCCTCTGGCCGTTGATCATTTTAAATGACACAAGCATGTACACATTACCGCTTGGAGTGAACACATTGGCCGGTTCCTTCTCGGCGAACTGGCGTTACATTGCAGCAGGATCGATCATTTCGATTCTTCCGATCATCATCATCTTCTCCATCCTGCAAAGACACTTCATCGCGGGTGCCATGAAAGGGGCTGTGAAAGGATAATGGCTAATAAGTTGACCTGTCATATCGTCTTTCAAACCCACTGGGACCGTGAGTGGTATCTACCCTTTGAAGTGTTCCGTCACCGCTTGACTCAAGTGCTGGATCGGATCGTGACCGGACTTGAAAATGGGGAGCTGAAACAATTTGTCCTCGATGGACAAATGGCTGCCCTGGAGGATTATTTTGAGGTTTGTGAAGAAGGGATGAAGGAAAAAGTCCTTCACTTAATAGAAGAAAAGAGAATCATCATCGGTCCTTGGTATGTATTGGCCGATGAGTTTCTCGTCAGCGGAGAGTCCCTGATCCGGAACATGGAGGTGGGCTTAAAGCTCGCCGATCAATATGGAGAGTCCCAGAAGGTCGGATATTTACCGGATACGTTCGGGCATGTGAGCCAGATGCCTCAGTTATTGAATGGTTTTGGGATTGATAATGCGATTTTATGGCGGGGGATCAAACCTGAAACGTCTGAATTTCAATGGGAAGCACCAAACGGTTCCCGGGTTTTCACGGCCTTTTTGCCAGAGGGATATTACCAGCCTTTATTAAACGAAGACAATGTAGGGGAGCAAATGAAGGCCTATGTGGAGAAGGTCACGCCTTATGCTACGACTTCTCATGTATTGTTAACGAATGGTGGCGACCATCTTATGCCGAAGCATGGGGATTTGATGGCACGAATAAATGAACTGCAAGGCGAAGTAGAGTTTGTGTCCAGCACTTACGAAGAATTCTTGAAAAACGTTCAAGCTCAGGTCCCCGCCGACCTGCCCGTGTATTTCGGGGAAATGAGAAGCAATGAACATATCTATGTTCTTCCGAATGTGCTTTCGACGAGGATCTATCTAAAGCAACAGAACCAGGAGATGGAAGACGAGCTGACGGGTTATGCAGAACCGCTTGCGTCTATCTATAGCGGGAACAAGTATCCTCATCGTTACCTGGAGGAGTCCTGGAAGCTGCTCATGCTCAACCATCCCCACGATAGCATTTGTGGATGCAGTGTGGATGAAGTCCATAAGGAAATGGAAACGAGGACGATGATGTTGAAGCAAAGACTGGAGTCCATCCAAATGGGTTCCCTTTCTCATGGCGGGATTCAGGATCCCATGTTTTCAGGGACGGGATGGAGAAAGCCGTTTCAGGATAACAGCGTGTTTACCGTTTTCAACCCGCATCCAAGACCGTTTACAGGCTGGGTGTCGGGTGAGATCTGGCTGGAAGAAGAACGGACGTTTCAATTAAAGGACCATAATGGGAAGCTGTATTCTCCTACGATCAAGAGTAAACGTAAGGGAAGGCATTTCTCGTCTCCACTCGATGCGTTTCCGGATTTTAAGGAAGGAACGTTTTATGAAGTAGAGTTCTATGTCGAGAAGCTGACTTCAACTTCTCTCGCGACCTTCCGTGTAGTTGAGGGAAGATATGAGGAATTGTTGGAGTCGGATGACAAAGGGATTGAAAATGAGTTTTACTCCATTGAATTGAATGATGATGGAACGCTTTTTTTAGTAGAGAAAGAGACTGGGTTGGAGCACAGGGGATTGCAACGATTCTATAGCTCGTTAGACGCAGGAGATGAGTACAACTATTCCCCACCGGTTCACGATGTGAAGACGTTCGCCGAGCTTTCCGGTCCATTACGTGTGAGAAAGTCTTCAGGTGTTCAAGAGATGATATATGATGTAAAGCTCCAAACACCAGCCGGATTGAATCAGGAAAGAACCGGTCCCGCGGATGAAACCGTCACAACCACCATCCATATCACTCTTACAGTCAAGTCGAATGATAAAAAAATGGGTGTGAGCTACGCCATCGATAACCAATCAAAGGACCAGAGACTGCGTGTTCAGTATCCTCTAGGATCTCCTGTGAAGTGTACGTATAGCGATACCGCATTTGATGTCGTGAAACGAGGGGTAAAGACCGAAGAAGTATTCGATGCTCCGAAGCAAAAGGAAGTTCCGGTGGTGGTTGAGCCTTCCCTTTCGTTTATGAGAGTGGAAAGCGGGCTCACGTTCTATCACCGGGGGTTACAGGAATACCAGATGACGAGTCTCGGAGAACAAGAGGCTTTGGACGTGACCTTGATTAGAAGCGTTGGCTGGTTATCACGGGATGATCTCAGAACCAGGGGCGGGGGGGCCGGTCCGAATATGGAAACACCGGACGCTCAGTGTATCGGCAAGTATACCTTTCAAGCTGCCTTTGAATTTGATGCTGATAAGAGTGTAGGACAAGTGGCGACGGATGCCCATATCTACCGGGTTCCTCCGAGGATTTACCCTGGAGAGACACGGGATGATGAGAATACGGGTTTGATAGAAATCGATAACGGAGAGGTGCAGTGGAGTTCACTGAGACGAGTGTCCGATGGGGTAGAGTTGCGCTTATGGAATCCCAGTGAGGAAGATCAACCCGTCACCTTGCAGTCACATGCCAGGATGGTAGAACGCGTGAATTTTCTACATGAAACAGCGGGCGTGATAGAAGGCGGTACAGACACGTTAAAACCAAAAGAAATTGCTACTTACCTAGTAAGAGGAGGAAGGAAAGCATGAATAGAAAAATCGCCCTCCTGCCTGTCGATGGGAGACCCGTCACAAGAGAACTGCCTAAACAAATCGCATCAATCGGGAATTGGGAAGTGCTGCTCCCTCCTAAAGACCTCCTCGGATTTTTGAAAAAGCCCGGGGATATGACTGCCTTGGAAAAGTGGATATGGGAAGTGGCACCGGAAGTGGATGGATTTGTTCTTTCCATTGATATGCTGGGCTATGGAGGACTTGTCCCGTCCCGTGTATGTTTGGACGGGGAAGAGACGATTAAACAGAGAATCGACATGATTAGAACGTTAAAAGAAAAATATCCTGATAAAGCCATCATGGCCTTCAGTTCTACCATGCGTATCTCTAATAACTATGTAAATGAGGAAGAGAAGGAGTACTGGAGTGAATACGGAGTCGAGCTTTGGGAGTACTCCTATCACGTTCACCGCTTTGAGAAAACAGGTCATGAGGTATCGAGTCAAAAGGTAAAGGACTTACGGAGTAAAATACCTTCAACGATTCTAGAAGACTATTTGGCAACCAGACTTAAAAATTATGAGGTGAATGTATCACTGTTGGATATGGTAGAGGATCAAACGATTGATGTCCTGGTTTTCCCGCAGGACGATACCTCTGAATATGGGTTGAATATCGGGGAACAGGAAGAGCTTACCCATCAAGTCGCTCACAGGGGATTGTTCCAGAACGTTTTCATCTATCCTGGAGCCGATGAGGTCGCCAATACACTGGTAGCCAAGATGATTTATCAACTCGAGCAAGTACCATTCCCGACCTTTTACCCTATCTATAGTGGAGAAACGGGTGCGCTATCCATTGCGATGTACGAGGACCGTCCGATTTGTGAGTCAGTGAAGGGTCAGATCTTCGCCTTCGGGGGCTGCACAGTGGATCATGCCGGGGAAGCGGATATCGTGTTTGCGGTCAATGTCCCGGGTAAACGCCAGGGAGATCTGGCTCTCCAGAAATTCCTGGGGGAAGTCGATACGCCTCACCGAAATATCGGGGAATGGATCAAGCGAATCGCCCATCACCTTCGTCAAGATAGACTGGTGGCGGTGGCCGATACCGCTTATGCCAACGGAGTCGATGAGAGAATGCTTCCACGATTATTGGGAGAGATCGAGGCTTCCCGGCTGGCGGGATTCGCCGGCTGGAATACGGCAGGAAACACGTTGGGTACGGTCGTTGCCCAGGCCGCCATGGTTCACCTTCAGAAATCGAAACCTTCCCTTCCCCAAGAGGAAGTCAAAGCAAGATTACTGGAGGAACTGACCCTGAGGTTATTAGAAGACTATGTGTATCAATCCATTGTTCGTCAACAAGTGCGTGCCGGAATAGATGAGTCGGCCGTTAGTGATGAAGAGTTGTTAAATCGGGTAAAAGAAACCTTTTTAAAAGAGTCAGAAGCGTTTTTATCAAAGTATGGTCTTGATTTTCTTCTTAAAGAAATCTATTTACCCTGGAATCGGACCTTTGAGATTGGACTTGGCAGGGGGAGAGAGTCATGACATTGAGAATGGGTGTCGATTTAGGAGGGACCAATATGCGAGTGGCTCTCCTCGATGAAAAGGGAACGATTCTTAAGGATGGTAGGGAGAGAACCGAAGCGCACCTGGGACCTGTCAGCGTCATTTCAAGATTGATCTCATTAGTGGAGCGTGTCAAAGGCAAGGAGGATGTACGAGGGATCGGCATTGGGTGTCCGGGACCACTTGATGCGAAGACGGGGACCATTCTTTCTCCCCCTAATTTGCCGGGCTGGGATCGAATTCCTTTGGTATCCATTGTAGAAGAACATTTCCAATTACCCGTGAAAGTGGATAATGATGCGAATGTGGCAGCAGTCGCCGAAGCGAGACTCGGAGCGGGTGCTGGCCATGAAAGTGTCTACTATATCACCGTGAGCACTGGAGTCGGCGGAGGGTTGGTCATCAACGGAAAGGTGTTTCAAGGAGCGAACGGGTACGCAGGAGAAATCGGGAATATGATTGTCGTTCCAAACGGCCACAAGCATCCAGCCTTAAATCCGGGTGCACTGGAGACTCTCGCAAGCGGTACCGCCATCGGAGTGGCCGGTGAAGCTGCGGGAATAGACGGTGGAGCGGAGGAAGTGTTACGCCAGGCCCAGGGTGGAAATGAAACGGCTCAACAGATCGTCAATGAAACCATCGACTATTTAGCCATGACGATCGCCAATCTCACCCATGCCATCAATCCCGATGTGTTCGTCCTGGGTGGTGGAGTGATGAAGGCAGAAGATCAGCTCCTCCTTCCATTAAGGGAAAAGGTTAAGTCCTATGTTTATCCGGGCTTGAAAGAGTCGGTTCATATTGTTGCAGCCAAGCTCGGTGCCAATTCAGGTGTGGTCGGGGCAGGCTTAATCGTTTAATCAAACGTTTGTTTAATTTGTATAAAGGAGAATTTTTGATAAAGGGGTGATAGAAGTGAACCAAACAGTGCAAGCAGACATCGTCATCATCGGTGGTGGGATCGGAGGATGTACGGCAGCCTTGGCTGCTTCTAAACGAGGCAAAAACGTCATCATTACAGAAGAGACCGATTGGATCGGGGGGCAGCTGACCAGCCAGGCGGTTCCTCCTGATGAACATCAATGGATCGAGCAATTTGGCTGTACCAAGACGTACCGGGAATTTCGAAACAGGGTGCGGGAATATTATCGGAGTCATTACCCCTTAAAGGAAGAGGCCAGACGAAATGAGCGGCTGAATCCTGGAAACGGCTGGGTCAGCAGGCTCTGCCACGAACCGAAAGTGGCCCTCGCCGTTCTTCAGGAAATGCTCGTGCCTTATACGAGCAGTGGAAGGTTACAGGTCTTCACGAACTATAAAGTGGTGGGCGCAACGGTTGAGGGCGCGGATGTTGAATCTGTGACGGTCGTGCATACGGAAAGTAGAAAGGAACGGAAGCTACAAGGTCACTATTATCTTGATGCAACGGAAGTAGGCGATCTCCTTCCCTTGGCTGGTGTGGAGTATGTCACAGGAGCCGAATCCAAACAGGATACAGGGGAGCTCCATGCACCCGAAGAGGCAAGGCCACAGGATATGCAGTCTTTCACCTATGTGTTCGCCGTGGATTACGTAGATGGCGGGAATTTCATCATTGAAAAACCCGGGCAGTATGACTTCTGGAAAGAGTACCAGGCTCCCTTCTTACAGCATAAGCAGTTAAGCTGGTTCGCTCCGGATGCTCATACAGGCGGTTCGAAGGAGTTTGCCATGTTTCACCATGAAGAGCTTTGGGGATTGTGGGATTACAGACGGATTATTGATCCCTCCCTCTTTGCGGAAGGATCATACGAAGGCGATATTTCCTTGATCAACTGGCCTCAAAATGATTACTGGTCCGGTTCGATCATTGATGTAAGTGAGGAAGAGTACGAGAAGCATATTCATGAATCGAAGCAATTGAGCTTATCCCTTCTCTATTGGCTCCAGACGGAAGCACCTCGACCCGATGGGGGAAAGGGATATCCAGGCTTACGCTTGCGGGGGGATATTCTGGGGACGGAAGATGGGCTTGCCAAATATCCCTATATCCGTGAATCCAGAAGAATCAAGGCCGTGACAACGGTAGTGGAAGAACAGATCAATGCCAACACAAGGGAAGGCATTCAGCATGTGGACGATTCGGTTGGAATCGGATGCTATCGAATCGATCTTCATCCTACGACAGAGACGAATACGTTCTTCTATGCAGAAAGCTATCCATTTGAAATTCCGTTAGGAGCGCTGCTTCCAGTCAGGGTGAATAATGTCTTGCCTTCGTGTAAGAATATTGGCTCCACCCACATCACGAACGGATGCTTCAGGGTTCATCCCGTGGAATGGAATATCGGGGAATCAGCAGGGTATCTAGCTGCATTTGCAATCGAAAAGGGAGTTCTGCCCCGTGAAGTGAAAGAAAACAATGGACTGTTGATGGAGTTTCAAGAGTTGCTTGTGAAAGAAGGAATTGAACTGCATTGGCCCGAAGTAGGACCTATTTAACACGGGATATGAAATGGAAGATACTTGGGAGAACCCTTTTGTAAAAGGGTTCTTTCCCGGAATCACCCATAGTGACCTGTTTGAACGGGAAATTTTCATGAGCGAATCGATCTAGGTTTATTCGTGATGATATGTCTATTTTTGAAGAATTAATCCAACTTAACTATCTATTTTGAAGAATTATTCCTTTTATTCTGAAGATTATGATAGTATTAAATTGGCCACATCATGATAGCGCATACATACAAAAACAATTATATGGAGGTACTGTATGAAGAAGTGGTTGATTGGAAAGAAAATGGCTGTGTCAGCAATGGCTATGACATTGGCCGTCCCTGCATTTCAAGCCCCGGCATTGCAAGTGGAAGCAGATGAAAGTGAAGCGACGAAGGTAGTGGATGAAGATGGCATCAGCATCACCGTCGATGCAGAAAACAATCGCAACAACACGAACAAGCTGGTGTTATTTGATCCAACGTTCAGTTATTTCACGGAAACCAATGGATCGTCGTATGAGGTGATTCTGGAAAAGGAAGAAGGCTCAAGTTATCAGGTGGTCGAGTCAGGTAAAGGAGATAGTGCCATTCCAGAGGATGGTGTCGTCCTTTCCACTGGTCCCCAAACGACAGATGAGATTATGACTTTCTTAAAGAGTCTGGATGAAGGGGAAACGGTTTGGATTAATGAGCCAGTAGAAAGAACCTATTCCGCTGTCCTCGATGACGTTGATCCAACAGATGAATCCAATCCAGATGGAGCGCCATTTCCAGGCAACCGCGGAGCGAATCAACTTCTTGTCTATACACCGGCATTCGGAGCCAGCACCGGCACCAACCCTTATGGGTATGAAATCACTGTAACCGGTGGAGTTGTCACGAAAGTTGGTGGAGGAGACAGCACCATTCCGGCTGACGGGTTTGTCGTGAGTGGTCACGGAACAGAAGCGGAATACTTGAAAAAAGCTGAGATCGGCATGAAGTTTGAGTATGATGCTGAAGGGAATATCGAGTTGATCCGTGATGCGTCCACCTATATATTCAAGAGTAAACAAAATTTACAAGAAGCGAAGCAAAGCATCGCTCGTGCAGAAGAAAACTTCATCGATGCAGCCTTTGAAGAGGCGAACGCTTCTGTCAAGCTTGCGGAAGAGCTCCTAAAAAAAGCCGATGACATCCAAAATGAAGATCCGCAAAAGGCGCTGGAATATACAGAGCAAGCCACTCAGGCTGCATACGACGCGTATTATTATTCCCTGCCATCTGAAGTAGGCGAACAGAGAGCGATCTGGTATCGCCCTGAAGAGAAGGATCTGGACGACGTCATCACGACATTGGACCGCATGGAGGAAGCAGGATTCAATTCCCTTTATCTTGAAACTACCTTCTGGGGATATACCATCTTCCCAAGTGACACCATGGAAGCGTACGGATTGCCGAAGCAGCACCCTAACTTCGCCAATCAGGATTA
The DNA here is from genome assembly GCA_051750565.1 of Bacillota bacterium. Classification (GTDB taxonomy): domain Bacteria; phylum Bacillota; class Bacilli; order Bacillales; family Bacillaceae_B; genus Rossellomorea. The sequence goes on from JBNJJV010000004.1 coordinate 420,754, forward strand.
CGGTAAGTACGGATCGGACATTCTGAAAGCCTTCATCGAAGAAGGAAAAGATCGTGGCATTACCGTTCAATCATGGACGGATGGTTTCATGATCGGCCACAGCAGTCTTGGACTTCCATCACAGTTCAAGAAGTATCCTGAATGGAGCGCCGTTCAGCGAAATGATGAGCCGGGAACACCAGGTAGTGACTCAAGCAGCAATTATTATTGGCTGGACATAGCCCATCCAGAGGTTCAGAACTTTATGCTGGATATCTATAAAGAACAGCAGGAGGACTATGAAATCACCGGTGTCAACATTGACTATATGCGCTATCCACACCATTCGTTTGATAAGAGCTATGGGTTCAGTGCATCGAATCGTGAACGTTTTGAAGAAGAATTCGGTGTAGACCCTATGAATCTGCAAGAATCCGATGAACTATGGGAAAAATGGGAGCTTTGGTTACGTGAACAGGAGAATGCTTTCGTGGAGAAGCTTCATGATCAGAGTAAAGGAATCGACCCATCCTTCATGATGACCGCAACTCCGGAGCCGGGACCTGAAGCCGTATTGATCAGCGACTGGGTGGAGGATATCGACGGCGTCATCCCGCAGGCTTATGGTCACGATTTCAATAGTATTCAGTCAACGGTTATAGCGAGTAAGAAACTGACGCCGCCATCAATGATGTACTACACAGGGATCTATTCTTTCTATCATCATCTGGGAGAAAAAGCAGCCGTCAATGACGTATTGGCAGCAGCATATGGAACATCAGGAGTGAACATGTTTGCATTCGGGCAGGCAAGCGCTCCTTCCGTGGATGCTTTGGGTAAAGGACCATGGAGACACCAGGCCATCAATCCTGGAGAGACACCGAAAGAAGCCGTCCTTGCTACGGTCAGACAACTGAAGGAACAGACAGCATCCATCTATATTCCAAAGGGAGCCGTAAACAAAGAAGAAGGTAAGGAACTAGAAAACAACCTTCGTAAATGGGAGCAGATGATGGAGCGCCCTGATCAATCATTAGACATTGAAAAGGTAGAAGAAGAGTTTGAGAAGTCGATAGAATTGGTGAATTCAATGGAAACATTGAATGAAGTAGTCAAAGAACGAGTGGTAGAGAAGATGAACAAAGTGCATAAGTGGTTGAATTATTATTATGGGAAGCAACAATAGGTAAGTGGTGGGACGGGGGGACAGGCACCTCGTCCCATTTTTTTATTTTGTATTTCTATTAAACTGCTTAAAGGATGAATTATACATATCGTCTCGTGTAGACGTTGTATTCTGTTGGTCTGGGTCCACTTCGAACCCTGTTCCAAGGAAGGGTTGGGCGGGTTCTCGCGCGCTTCTATATTCACAATGAAGAATAATCTTCTTAAACCGTTTTGAAGGCAATTAAAATTTCCACAAGAAAGGATAGAGGCCGGTTGCCCCGGCCTCTTCTTTCGTGTTTACTTCAATTTAATTTGAACCGAATTCCTCTCCTGCGCATTAATGGTTTTTGGATTCCTCTTTTGCAAAGCGGTCCTTTTAACCGAGCTGGTCACATTGTGTAACATATCACCCACATCATGTACGGACTCAAGTAAAGGATCGACGGCTTTCATTTTTCCTTTTACGTCATCCGAAATCTGGTTGGCTGTATGAATCAGTTCTTCTGCTTCCTCTGTCACTCCGTTCACGGCTTTCCTGGCGTCAGACAGCGTCTTTTCCGTTTCAGCAAGTGTTGTCATTACTTTTCTTAATGTCATAATTATATAGATGGTGAGAACGGTGAACGAGACGGCTACAATCACAGCACTCCATTCAAGCAATGAGACCAGCTCCCTTCGTATACTCTAAATCTATGGAAATGGTGGGACAGCAACGCGTTTCTAGATTGTCATGGCACAAGGTGACTGTCCATTGTCCTCTCTCAATCAAAAATCAAAAAGGAGTGAATCCAAATTGAAATCCTACATTGTCAATATCGAATTAGAAGAGTCCAATCCATTAATATGGAGAAGAGCCATCTTGCCAGCAGGAGCGACATATAGAAGGCTTCATGATATTATCCAGAACGTGACGAATTTTCGAAGTGGTTATCCTTATGAAGGATATCACCTCTTTGAATTCGACCTGCCGGAGGATCATAGGATTGTCACGGATCACGAAGAAGCTTACCTTGAGCATCAGCATTATAAGAAAAACAAGGCCGAGTATGAAGAACGTTTAAAATCGGTACCATCTGAAATGCGGGAGTTCGAAAAGAGCTACCAGGAAAGACTGAAGATTGAAGTGCGTAAACCCACTGGTCTAAAGATCGATGAGTATCTGGAGAAGCATAAAGAAATCCGGTATGCCTATGATTTTGGTGATGGTTGGCAGTTCAGTGTAAAGCTTGAGCAGATTGTCGATGATTACTACTTTGGTTTTCCAACTCTCCTTGATGGAGCAGAAACAGCACCACCTGAAGATGTCGGTGGAATACATGGATTCTATGAGTTTCTTGAAACATACCGTGATGAGAAGCATCCGTCACATCAGGATGTGAAGGCGTGGGCTAAATCAGTATATTTCAGGGAATATGATCCTGAGTGGATCAATCAGATACTAAAAGGGCTAAATTATAAAAAGACTGAGTGGGATAAGATTAACCATGAAAATTATAAAATCATTGAGGATAAATATCGGAAGAGCTAGATTTTTGGTACAAGGAACCTGTCCCTCCGTCCCCTGGGACAATGGGACAGGTACCTTGTCCCATTTTTTAGTTGAAACAGTAAATGCATCGGGCCGGGTTTGGTGATTGAATTAATGCTCATAGGATTCTATTCTGTCTTTTTTGTTCGAAAACTGACGGTAAGTTGCGGAATTTTTAATTGAGATGGGATATTAAGAGTTCTATGGATACATATTGGGGCCGGAAATTATGATGAGGGCCTCTTTGCTGAATAATTGATTCTGATTGGGCTATATTCAATCCTGTATTCGGATTATTGATCCTGTTTTCGATTTATTAATCCTCTTTTTAAATAATTGATCCTACTTGTCGAATTTTCTTTAGGTAGTCAGGTAAACGCAAGGATCAAATTATGAATTATTCTGAAATTTAGATGTTATCTGTCTCGAGTAACGGAAGTGTATAAAACCAAAGGGGATAACAACAACGGGCCTGATCTATGGACTGTTCCCGCACAAAATATCATCGGAAAGTACACCAACTTTACGATTCCATATATAGGATATGCCCTTAATTATGCCAATTCAAAAGCAGGCTCAGCTCTATTGTTAATTGTTCCAGGGATCCTATTGCTGATTTCTGCATTCCGTTCCATTATCGTTGCGAAGAACGAGCTTGAAGGAAGCAAAGCATGATGTATTGGTTTTATCTCCTATGTATCAACAAAAATACATAAGAGTTTACTATATTTTTCTATTAATAAGGAGGATTTATTGATGAGTTTTACTAAGAATGCAAGTAAAGGGATCATGAGTGCAGCGTTAGGTTTATCATTGATTGGGGGAGGAACATTTTCATACTTTAGTGATGCATAGGCAACACAGAACACCTTTGCTGCAGGTACACTGGATTTAGCGATGAACCCAAACACCGTTGTCAACATCGATAACATCAAGCCAGGCGACGAAATTTACCGGGAATTCACTCTGAAAAATAATGGGACACTTGATATTTACCAAGTACTATTAGATACAAAGTATCAAGTAGAAGATGTAAAAGGTGATAATACAGGGGATCTAGCAGAACATATTAAAGTTACGATCATGTACAATACAAGCAGTGCAACCAACATAGCGGTTGAAACAACATTAGCTGAATTAGTAGGAGAAACACCAGATGTAACGGCAATCGGTTCATTTCTTGGAAGTAACAACGAAACTGGCGCCCTACCAGTACCAGATGGAATTCCTGTAGGACAAGAAGAAAAAATCTTTGTACTATTCGAGTTTGTAGATAATGGCGAAGATCAAAACCAATTCCAAGGTGACACACTAAAAGTTGACTGGACATTTGACGCCAAGACAGGAAGTTCAACCTACCATGACGATACAGACCCTGACAGCAACTAATCGGTGGGACGGGGGGACAGGCACCCTGTCCCAAAAGTGATAGAGACGATGGGATTCATCCCTTCGTTTTTATTTTGGTTCTGGAGAAGGGCTGGGTCGAGACCACTTATATCATGAATTTTTGTGGATCACCCGCCTCTACATTTAAGTAGTAAACTGCAGTTTCGACAAACGGCTAATAAAATGGAAAAGAGTATGATTTTATAAGGAACTGAAACCATAATATCCCCTACATAACCCATGAATCGCCCTCTCTCTCACTGAAAAATCCAAAAAATAATGCCATTACACCCCAATATCGAGGGGGTCAAAAGTTATGTTTATAGATAAAAAGTAATATTAACCCAAATACATAGTATAATAGACTTGTTGTAAAAATAACCCAAACACTAAGGAGGCAAAATGTGAGGACAATTCTAAGCAGTATAGGTATGATTACGATGATGTTATTATCTGTATGTACAGGTGGCACGGTGAAAGCTGCTTCTGAGCAGGGAGATACTTTGGAGAATGCGGAACCTATCGTTCTTGACCAGGAGTATGAAGGAGCCCTGGAATCGACTGAAAATGTAGACTTTTACCGTTTTACACTCGATAAGATTGGAAATACGGTTATTCAATTTAATCGAGTGGAAGGCGCTACGTGGGATGTGGAAATCACCGATGAAAATGGTGACCCTTATACGCATTTTAGTACTAGATTTCATTCAGGGGTCACGGGTGCTGAAGAGGTGAATATCGGCTTGCCTGCGGGAGAATATTTTATCAAGGTGAGCACTGACTATCACAAATCCGCAGGGGTCCCATATACGTTCATGGTCCAACAAACCCAAAACGATTATTATGAAAAAGAATTCAATGACAAAATGGAAGCAGCATCTTCTATGCAATTGAACAAAACCTACAAAGGTCACATACAAACATATGATGACAAAGATTATTTTACATTTACCTTAGATCGTACCGAGAGAATTGCTTTCAGTATAGAGAGAGATAATGAAGGATCATGGAATGTCCTCCTTGTGGATGAGAATGGGAAGGAATATGTCAATCTGGACACTGACGTCCATTTTGCCGAGTACGGTCCTGATGTAGAACGGCTGGAGCTTCCTGCTGGAACGTACTATGTGAGATTGGAAAACAATTGGGGCACCCCGAACGTTCCCTATGCGTTCAAAGTTCAGGAGTTAACAGATCGTATCCAGGGAGCGAAGCGCTACGACACAGCAGTGGGGATTTCAAAGCAAGGTTGGAAAACCTCTGACACGGTTGTGATGGTCTCAGGGAATGACTTCCCAGATGCCCTTGCAGGTGGACCTCTGGCTTATTATTACAATTCCCCGATTCTGTTGACGGATAAGGAAAAACTTCCGATTGCCACCTGGAGGGAGGTTCAACGCCTCAAAGCGAAGAACGTGATCATCCTCGGTGGTGAGGGAGCCGTTTCTAATCAGGTTGTGGATGAATTGGAGTATCTGGATATTTCTGTGAAAAGAATCGGTGGGGATAACCGTTACGAGACAGCTGCGTATGTTGCGAAAGAAATACCATCCACAAAAGCTGTGGTAGCAAACGGTAAAAACTTCCCTGATGCCCTGGCTGTAGCACCATACGCTTCAAAGAATAGCATCCCGATTCTATTGACTGAAAAAGCTTCGTTACCGGATGCGACGAAAAAAGCACTTGCAGGGAAGGCAAATACCATCATTGTAGGTGCGGCAGGTGCGGTCAGTGAGTCAATAGAGAATCAACTCCCAAGTCCGGTTCGCTACGGTGGAATAAATCGCTATGAAACAGCTAAGTTGATTATTGAAAACCTGGCACTGGGGAAAAACACGGGATATGTTGCGACAGGAAAGAACTTCCCTGATGCCCTTGCAGGATCTGTCCTGGCAGCAAAAAATAACTCGCCTATTTTGTTGGTCAGTGATAACTCTATACCAAGTCCGACTAAATCCCTCTTGATGGGTTATTCTCATTACATGGTATGGGGTGGACCGGGAGCGGTTACCGATAACGTTGTGAAGGAATTGGATTCTAATTTAATACAAATCCAATAGTGGGACATGGGGACAGGCATCCTGTCCCAAAAAGAAAAAGACGAGAGGGCTATCCCCTAGTCTCTTTATGGATGCTGGGACAAGGAACCTGTCCCTTAGTCCCCCGTTTCGAAATCTCCTCAATCTTAGGCGTGAGAAACTCTATATACACCTTATCCTACCGTATTTCAAACATATGCAAGGCGTGTTTGAAATACGGTAGGGCTTTTTTTATAGTCACCCACCAGCTCATAGTTGTAGCCTACCTGGTAATGCAATTCTCCCACTCCCCATAGAAGCTCTTCTTCGAACACCATTTGATGGCGTCGAGGCAATAGGCCGTCGAATCCTCTAGTTCTCCTATGCGCGTCAGCACTCTGGATATACTATAGAATAATTGGGCTTTAATGGACTTATCATGTAATAGCTCAGTCGTGCGCAGGGCTGTTTCGACCTGATTGAAATAACGGAGTGCTTCTTCATATTGTTGGATGGAAAAATGAATGGTGCCAATGCTTGCAAGAATCTGCATTTCTCTTTCGGACATCGCTTTTTTGCCGTTGGCGCTCAACTGATAAGAGTGATCTAAAAGTTCAAAGGAGGTTCCTGAATCCTTTTTCACTTCATATTGATATATCCCTTTGTGTCAGTAAAGAAGCTGGAGCTTTTCGTTATCTCTATAGAAAAGGGGTTTTTTTTCCTCTGTCTTGACCAACTCCATCATCTCCTCGAATTGTCGGTTGACCCGCAGATACCTTAACTGTCTCTATGCTTCCTTCATATAATCCAGCCGCGGGGTGGTCCCGATCTCAAAGAAATAGTTAACGTCGACGCCCAGCTTGACAGCTATTTGGTACAAAGCCGTGGCGCTTGGATAGATGTATCCTTTTTCGATCAGGCTTGGGTACAGATCCCTTCAGCCAGTTCTCCTTGTGTGATCCGGACAGCCTTTCTCATTTCCTTTATCTTCTTTCCGATTACTGAGTAATCCATCGTTTAATCTCCTTGATAAGGGTTGTATTTTTTAATAGTTTAACAGAAAAGATAGCCGTGCCTTTTCAAGGACGGCAATCTATTTTTAAAAAATTTATTGATAGGGTGTCCTTTTTCTTTCTTCCAGCCTATTTAAAAAATGAATAGATAAGAAGGGTGGAATCACAGATGAAATCAGGATGCCAGGTAGTGGATCAAATCGGAGAGTTAAAGATCGAAGGGAATATTGTTCCTCATTTATGGTATAAGAACATCACATTTTCAAGCGGAAAGGCCCATTTTGTAGCCATCACATTACTAGCGGATATCGTATATTGGTACCGTCCGACTGTAATCAAGGACGAGAGCGGAATGATTGTCGGAGCACGCACGAAGTTCAAAGGAGATATGCTGCAGAAGAGTTACCAGGCATTTGTTGATTCCTATGGGTTTACCAAGAGACAAGTGAAGGATGCCATTGATTTTCTGGTGGATCATCATCTTCTACTTCGTGAATTTAGGACGATTTCGACTTCAAGCATCCTGCTGAATAACGTCATGTTTGTGCAGCCTGTCACTGGAAACGTTCAACGTGTCATGAAGGAGAAGGTAAATGTGGCTGACCTTTCTTTTTGCCCGCCAACTACGCCAGAACGTAAGAAGGAGGACATCTTACCGGAGGGCCAATCTCCAGGGGATAACCCCCCTCCTACGGTGGAGCGTAAGACAAATACAAAGAGTTCTTCAACTATTACTTCAAATAATAAAACAACAAATGATATAGATGGTAACACCCACGCGTTTTTCGTTGAGAATGGATTTGGCCACCTGGGTACCTACATACAAAACAAAATCGAGAGCTGGTGTGGAAGTTTATCTCCTGCCTTAGTCATTGAAGCAATGAAGCGAGCGGTGGAAAAAGGAAAGGTCCATTGGGGGTATGTTGAAGCCATTTTGAAGAATTGGTTGAAGGCTGGGGTTTTGACTCTTAACGGGGTTTGGGAGAAGGATGAGGCATTTAAGAGTAAATCGAAGAAGATGAGAAGTGGTAGAACCGGTAAACCGACCCGGACGGAGATGCTTCCCGATTGGTTTTGTCAGGAACAAGATACATCGTCTGATGAGGAAGGGTATGACTTTGGATGGAGAAAGCAAAGCTTTAGAAGGAGTTAGGAATGTTTGGGAAGGGTTGAGTTCAATGTCTCTTGTGATGACTATAATCGATCGTCTTTTACAACAAAGTATACGGGAACTTGGGGTTATAGGAAGTCACATATTTTCACTAAAGACAGTGTTATTCATAAAATCAATGACTATATTACTATCAATTTAGCGTTTCTTTGACCGTTTTGATAGAAAAGGCCTCTGTTTTTCATTTGGAAAGGTGCTTGTAAAACCCCCATTTACTGCGACGATTTCTCTATCTACTATTAAAAGTAAGAATAGTTAGAATACAAGATAGTAGAAGGGAAGTAGAGGCATGAAAAAAAAGATCGTACCATCTTTATTGGCATGTGTGATGGCTGCAGGGACGTTCGGGGCATCAGCAAGTGCGGAATTTCAGGTTTCAAAACAGGAACGGGTACCACATTCAGTACTTGCAGAGAAATCCAATCCGTTTGCGGAACTACTCGAGCAGAACAATGACCCATTGTACGGTTTGAATCAGTCTTCCTTCAATCCGAAGGAGAATGTAAGGATTGTCGTAGAAGTGGATGTGGACAAACAGGCAAAGTCGTCGTCGCACGCTCAACTAGAAAAAGTGAAGAATGTCATTTCGGGCAAAAAGAGCTCAAAGTCTAAAGTGAGACACACATTTTCGAAAGGATTCAGTGGCTTCAGCGTGGATACAACATTTGGGGAAGCCCAAAAGATCGCTAAGCTGGATGGCGTAAAAGACGTCCGGATAGCGAAACAATATGAGCATACCGTTGTAGACAGCAAAGAGCTCGTTGAGGCCATGAATACGTGGACGAAGTATAACACGCGCGGTGAAGGTATGGTCGTAGCGGTCGTTGATTCAGGGGTGGACCACCGGCACGAAGCGATGCAGCTTTCTGAAGAAGGAAAGAAAGCGGCGAAGTTAACCGAACAAAATCTACAAGATGAGTTTAACCAGACAGAAGTAAAGGAAACATGGTATACAGATAAAGTCCCTACAGGGTACGACTGGGCAGACAACGACACCAACGTTATTCCATCCTCCAATTCTCATGGAACCCACGTAGCGGGGATTGTTGGAGCCTATGAAGAAACCAAGAAAAAAGCAGAAGGGGTCGCTCCCGATGTACAGCTTTTAGCGGAAAAAGTATTCTCGGATAAGGGTGGCGGCGCTTATGACGATGATATCGCAGCCGGGATCTATCATGCCGTTGAAATGGGTGCGGACGTCATCAACCTCAGCCTCGGTTCCGATGCAGGTAGCGTAGATCCGAACGATCCCGTTCAGCGCTCGATTCAATATGCAACAGAACAAGGCGTTCTAGTCGTTGCGGCGGCAGGGAATGCGGCTTACAGCACAAAGAACAATTTGCTGGCAAAGTCTCAATTGCCGTTAGCGAAAAATCCTGACATCGGGTTGGTGGGAGACCCTGGTGTGACACCGTATGCCCTTCAAGTGGCTTCTTCAGAGAACGACATGATGACAGTGGACGGGCTCAGTTTGTCGGATGGAAGTCTATTGGGCTATCAAATTCAGCCGGGGATCAAGAAATTGATCGGGACGTTGGATCCATCTAAGGAATATGAACTTGTTTATGTTGGAGAGGGGAACTCGGCGGCGGTCAAGGACCTTGATCTGGAAGGGAAAATAGCAGTCGCACAGCCAACGCAATACTATTCCCCAGCAACATATCTGCAGGCAGCAGCTGCAGGGAAAGGTGCCGTAGCGGTGATGGTGGTTCCACCTCCCCAAGTGACGGCGTATGCTAACCTTTTCTTCAGCCCGTACTTCATTCCGGCGGTCACAACGGATCAAGTGAACGGAAATGAACTCGCTGAGCGATTGAAGTCCGGTGAAGAATTGACGGTTCAACTGACTGACGAAGTGCTGAAGGTTCAAAATACGGCAACAGAACCGATGTCGACCTTCTCATCCTTTGGGTCTCCAACGGACTTAAGCTTCAAACCTGAGATCACGGCACCAGGTGGGAAGATTTTCTCGACGGTGATTAATAACGAGTATGAAACCATGAGCGGAACGTCCATGGCAAGCCCGCAGGTAGCGGGTGGAGCCGCGCTTCTTTTACAACACTATTATCAGGAGCTGGGTCTTCCGAAAGATAAGGAAACGGTGTTAAAAGCGAAAAACGCATTGATGAATACTTCCGAAATACTGACGAATCCAACCCATGATAACTCGGTGTATTCACCAAGAAGACAAGGTTCCGGGATCATGAAGATTGACCGTGCGATGGAGACGCCATATCTCCTTGAACGTGCTGGTGTTCCATTAGAGCAAGCCGCTTCAGTTGCTTTGAAGGAAGTAGGCCGCAACTTTGATTTCACCTTGAAGGTGGAGGCTTTGAAGAAGAATCTTGTTAAGCCTCAGCACCAATATGAGATTGTGATCGATCTGATTACAGACGAAACAACCAAACAAACCCATGATGGAGTGGAAAGAGAATACTTAACGCTTCAAACTGTCCCAGTTACAGGGGCAGACATCAAAATCAACGGCAAGACATACGATCCAGCGGAACCGTATCCATATAAACCGCACCGTGATGAGGAAGTGGAAATTTCAGTTGAACTGCCTGAAGAGCTGAGTGAAGGACGCTTCATTGAAGGGTTTATCCGCTTTGTACCAAAAGGAAGCTCCGTAAAAGAACTGACGACACTTTCCGTACCGCTTATGGGATACTACGGAGACTGGGACTCCATGGCAAATGTGGATGAAAGCCCGGTAACAGGGGATGCATTCTTGGGGTATACAGTCCTATTCAATGAAATTGATTCGTTGCCTCTCGGATATGATCCGACCACTGGCACATTCAATAAAGAAAAAATAGGCGTTTCACCACGATCTATTAGTGAAGGGGCTTATCCTTCCTTCACGGCGCTACGCAACCTGAAGGAACTGTCCCTGAGCATTCAGGATGAAAAAGGGAATATCATTAAAGAGATAAGCAACTTTAGTGAATTCACAGAGGATGGAAGTCCGTTTAAGTTCAGAAAGAATATCATGAGCTACAGAAATTACTCTTATAACATGGAAGGATTATTCTGGAATTCTACTGACGACGATGGGAAAACGATAAAGGATGGACAGTATTATTACGTCTATACGAGCACGTTAAACTATGAGGGTGCTGAACCTCAAGAGACCAAGATTCCGATAAAAGTAGATTCCGAAGCTCCTAAAGTGGAAGACATCAAGGTAGAAGAAATGCCGGATGGAAACTACCATATCAGCTGGGATATAACAGACACGGGTACCGGTCCTCTTGGCAGCCTGCTTTGGGTGAACGGAAAGTCCCAACGGATTCAAAACGGGGGATCAGAGTACATCTCAAAAGTGAAACCGGAACTGGTCACCATCTCTGCCATAGACAATGCCCGAAATGTGGGAGTTGCGTACCAGGGGGATGAAACGTATTTAAACGCCGAACCCCTTATTAACTATTTAGGCATCAACAACGCTTCAAGCGTAAGTGAAACGAAGCCGCTGCGCCTGACGCTCTTCGGATACAAACGCCTCGATTGGCATTTGGAAATTACCGATACACAGGGGAACACACTTGAAGAAGCAGACATTCATGACGAACACTCCATCTATAACCTGCCATGGGCTCCTGACAGTGATTATCCGGATGGGGACTACTACGTAAAGGTTACGGTCAAGGATGAGAGTGGATTGACGCTTTCAACGGTTCCGAAGAAATTCACAGTGAAACGTTAGGTGGGACGGGGGGACAGTCACCCTGCCCCGAAAGTGAAAGAGACGAGTGGATTGATTCCCTCGTCTTTATTTTAGTTCTGGGACAAGGGACCTGTCCCTGTGTCCCACTAAACAAACGTTTGATTAAGTCCTCAAAGTGGCTTGATTCTCCTTTTTAGACCGTTAAACAGATGGTTAAAAAAATTGGAACCTTCTTAAAAAGAATTCGATAACAGGATTCAATAGTCCCCACTCTGTTTGTCCCTAATGTAGAATCCTGTCGATAATATTTTTTGAAAATTTAAAAAATGTATTCATCTTCGGGGATGAAGGTGATATAATCTGAATAACTGGTAATGACATCATTACTAAATCGGAACTCCTCAGCTTTTTACCAGTGGTTATTCCTTCCGACTGGATTCTTCTTAAAAGTCACTAGGAAGTGAGTTGCCTGTTTGAACAACGCCTTATACTCTAACTGGTAATAACATCATGACAATATATGAGGCAGGGATTTCTATTATATGATCATTTGAAGAAAGAGGGGGAAACATGGTGAGAAAAGGTCTTATTGTTTTACTATCGTTAGTACTTGGGGTGTTTGGATTACTGGCAGGGTGCAGTAACAGTTCTTCAGGGGAATCGAAGGACGGAAAGGTCGAGATCAGTTATGGATTCTGGGACAAGAAGCAAGTACCCGCGATTGAGGAGATCATTAAACAGTTTAATGAAGAACATCCGGACATTAAGGTGAAGACGGAACTGATCCCATACGGGCAGTATTTTCAGAAGCTTGAAACTGCCGCGACCGGGGGGGCATTGCCTGATGTGTTATGGATGAATGGTCCTCATATTGTTCAATATGCGGAGGGGAATGTACTTCTGCCACTGAGCGACCTTGCCGAGAAAGATGATTACAGCCTGGATAATTATCCCGAGTCGCTCATTGATCTGTATACGGTCAAGGATGAGGTATATGGAATACCTAAGGATTATGATACGACGGGATTATGGTATAACAAGAAAATTTTCGACGAGGCCGGTGTCCCTTATCCTGATGATACATGGGATTGGGATATGTTAAAGGAAGCGGCAAAGAAACTGACGAACAAGGATAAAGGGGTATGGGGATTTGCTGCAGTGATGGGGAATCAAGGTGGTTACTACGATTTGATTTGGCAGAACGGAGGACACGTGATTTCAGAGGATGGAAAATCGGTAGGATTTGATCAGCCTGAAGCGATCGAAGCATTGAAATACAATATCAGTTTCATAGAAGAGGGAATGTCTCCGACTCAAGCCCAGATGAATGAAACGGCAGCATCGGATCTGTTCTCATCCGGAAAAATCGCCATGATGTTCGATGGTCCTTGGATGGTACCGGAATATAAGAAGAATCCTGATTTGGACGTAGCGGTTCTGCCAAAAGGAAAGCAGAGGGCTGTTTCGATTCATGGATTGTCCAATGTCATCGCAGCCAATACCAAACATAAAGAGGCCGCATGGGAGTTTGTGAAGTTCCTTGGTTCGAAAGAGGCAGCTGAAGTGTTTGCCGAAACAGGTACGGTCATACCTGCCTTTAACGGTACTCAGGAGGCCTGGTTGAATTCTGTTCCGGAGTTGAATCTTCAAGCGTATATCGACGGAGCTGAGTATTCGAATCCCCTTCCAAGTGTGAAGAACACAGGGGCTATCTGGCAGTATGAAACGGATATCCTTAAGAAGGCCTGGGCGGGAGAAGAGAGTGTGGAGAAAGTAGTAAAAGAGCTGGCGGAAAAAGCGAATCAAGAACTGGTAGAGTAGGAAAGGAAAGAAGGGAAGAGTGTTTCTTCTCTTCATTTCCTGACAAAGGAGGAGAATGAAATGGAACCGCTTCCTCTCCAGGTTGAAACGAAACGAAAGCTTCACGTGCTTTCTTATGCAAGTACGAAGAAACGTTCTGACTATTTATGGGCATATATCATGATCGCTCCGACGATGATAGGTCTCTTTGTATTTTATTTATGGCCGATGCTTCAGACCTTTTACTTCAGTTTTACCGAGTGGGGGGCATTTGGGACATACGAGTGGATCGGGCTAAAAAATTATACAAGGATGCTTTCGGATGTGAATCTTCTGCAATCATTCAAGAATACAGGGATCTATATCCTATTTACCGTTCCTTTGGGTATTTTCCTTTCGATTCTTATAGCTGTTTTGCTTAATAAAAAGATTAAAGGGACGACGATTTATCGGACGTTGTACTTCCTGCCCGTCATTACCATGCCTGCAGCAATCGCCATGGTATGGAAATGGCTATACAATTCTGATTTCGGCTTATTGAATTATCTGCTGTCCTTTATTGGGATAGAAGGTCCACAATGGTTGACGAATCCAAATATCGCGTTATATTCGATTATTGCAGTGGCGATTTGGAGTGGGATCGGGTACAACATGGTCATTTTCTTATCGGGTCTACAGGGGATCCCTAAAACGTATTACGAAGCAGCCGAAATGGATGGGGCAGGTCCTGTGACAATGTTCTTTAAAATTACCTTGCCGCTTCTTTCACCAGTCATTTTCTTCGTGTCAATCATGTCATTGATCGGAGCTTTTCAATTCTTCGACCTGATCTTTATGATGATCAGTAAGAGCAGTACGGCGCTGGAGAATACTCAATCCATTGTGTATTTGTTCTATCAGCATGCCTTTGTTTTAAATGATAAAGGATATGCAGCAGCCATTGCGGTTTTATTACTAGTGGTGATTCTCATCATTACTGTGATCCAGATGGCCCTGCAAAAGAAGTGGGTCCATTATGATTGAGGAGGGAATGACCTATGCAGAAATCGATTCAGTTTGTACGGAGTAAGACTTTTCTCATCCATTTCATCCTGATCATGGGCTCGATTGTCATGTTGTTTCCCTTTGTCTGGATGGTTCTAACCTCACTGAAAACCTATGCAGAGTCCATTCAGGTTCCACCTGTGATGATACCGGAAGACTTTCAGTGGAAGAATTATCAAGAGGTATTTACTCTGCTGCCATTCTTTAAATTTATGATGAACACATTTATCATTACGGTACTCCGGACGGCGGGGCAGTTATTTCTCTGCTCACTGGCTGCCTATGCTTTCGCACGGATTGTGTTTCCCGGAAGGAATCTCCTGTTTGTGCTGGCATTGTCCGTATTGATGGTCCCAGGTCAGGTATTCTTGCTTCCTCAATACATGATCATGGTGAAGCTGGGCTGGCTCAATACGCTTCAAGCCGTTGTGGTACCTGGGTTATTTAGTGCCTTTGGAACGTTTCTCTTAAGACAATTTTTCATGGGATTACCAAAGGAGCTGGAGGAGGCGGCCCGACTTGACGGGTGCAATCATTTTCAAATCTATTGGCGCATAATGCTGCCACTCGCTAAGCCGGGTTTGATCGCCCTTGGGATCTTCACCATTCTATGGTCCTGGAATGAACTGATGTGGCCGATGATTGTGAATAGTTCACCTGACGCCATGACCCTGGCAGTGGGATTATCCTCTTTGCAGGGGCAGTACGGCACCAACTATCCAATCCTGATGGCAGGCTCATTCTTGGCCGTGTTACCGATGTTGATCCTATTTATCATATTACAGAAGCAATTTATAGAAGGAATTGCGATTACCGGTGGAAAATAAGTTGGTAGGCAACTAAGGGAGGAATGACAATGAAAGCAGCATTAATAGGGGCTGGAAGCAGGGGATTCTATGCGTATGGGTCCTATGCCCTCCAGTATCCCCATGAAATCGAGTTTATCGCAGTAGCTGAACCCGATAAAGAAAAGCGGGAGAAATTTGCAGAAGCACATGGAATCCCTGAGAATAGGAGATTTGAAGATTGGCCGGACCTGTTGGAACAAGAAAGGGTATGTGAAGCCTTGCTTATATGCAGCCCGGACCGGGATCATTATAAACCTGTCATGCGTGCCATTGAAAAGGGATATAATATTCTACTGGAGAAACCGATGTCACCAAGCCCCATTGAAACGTTGGCCATCGCAGAAGCGGCCGAGAAGCATGACACGCTCCTCAGTGTATGCCACGTGATGAGGTATGCTCCTTTCTATCAGTCTCTTAAAGAAGCGATTGATCGGAAGGTGATCGGGGATATTGTCTCGATTCAATGGAATGAGAATGTCGGCTATTTTCATCAGGCACACAGCTTTGTCCGTGGAAACTGGCGGAATTCGAAGGAATCAAGTCCGATGATTCTTCAGAAGAGCTGTCATGATATGGATATGCTCGCCTGGTTGATTGGAACGGAATGTAAGAGTGTTTCGTCTTATGGCAGTCTCACCTATTTTAAAGAGGAGAACGCTCCTGAGGGATCGACCCACCGCTGTCTGGATGGCTGCAAGGTGGAGAAGGAATGCCCGTATTCCGCTGCGAAGTGGTACCTTCATGACCGGGATGTGTGGCCAGCGAATGTTGTGTCAGCGAGTCCCAGTATCGAGAGCCGCTTGAAGGCGATCCAGGAAGGTCCTTATGGCCGCTGTGTGTACCGATGTGACAATGATGTGGTGGACCATCAAGTCGTCAATTTATTATTTGGTGGGGATGTGACGGTTTCGTTCACGATGACGGCCTTTACGAAGGAAACCTATCGTAACTTCAAGATCATGGGGACAAAAGGGGAAATTACAGGTCATGACGCCGATAATGAATTAATCATCAAGCATTTTGCCGGGAAGAAGGAAGTGATCTATCCTCCAACAGTGGATGGCGGTCACATGGGTGCTGATACGAGTATCATGCAGGATTTCATCAACCGAGTCCGCACGAAGGATAAAGGGACACTAACATCTGCCAGAGTTTCTTCTCAGAGTCACTTGATTGCCTTTGCAGCGGAGGAATCGAGACTGTCAGGTGCGACTATCGATATAAAAAATTATATGGAAGAATTGGAGAAGTCAAAAGAAAATGCTTAATCAAAACTTCTATCATGGCATCAAGTGATAATTGTCGCAATTTTATGTATAATGAGTATACAAATGGTTATGACAAAGATACCACTAAAGGAGTTTAACATGATAGAAAAAGATAATCGAATACCGTTATATTACCAGCTGATGGATATCCTTCTCGAAAAGATCGAAAAGGGTGAACTTGCGGAGCAGGAGCAGTTACCCTCTGAACGGGAGCTGTGTGAAACATACAAAGTGAGCCGGACGACAGTAAGGCAAACGATGCAGGAGCTTGAAAAGGGCGGCTACATCTATAAGGTTCACGGCAAGGGATCCTATGTTTCGCCGAAGACCTACAAGCAGAGCCTTGTTGAATTCTACAGCTTCACAGAAGAAATGAAAAAAATCGGGAAACAGCCATCCACACAGGTCGTTTCGTTTGAAAAAGTACCTTGTGACAGCACGATTTCGAAATCCATGAAACTGCCGGTGGAAGAAGAAGTATTCAAGATCACGAGACTGAGACTAGCTGACGGAGAACCGATGATTTATGAAACCTCTTATGTTCCGGTAGGGCGGTTTACAAATCTCACGAAGGAAGAATTGGAATATACGCCAATGTATGAAATCTTTCGGTCCCAATACGATGTGACGATTACAAGAGCACTGGAAAGCTTCAATGCTGTCAGCGCCGAAAAACAGGCAGCCGGCATGCTGACCATTGAAGAAAACTCACCGTGTCTCCGACTGGAGCGCATAACGTATGAGGATCAAGACGTCATTGAATATACCATCTCCATCGCAAGGGGAGATAAATTTACGTACACAGTTGAATTGAAGTAGGTGCTTTCGAGTATCTATTTCACTTAACTGGTAATGATGACATTAACAGTTATGGAGGAATGGATATGGAACTTATACAATCAAACAAATGGGAACCAAATGATCCCGGTGCCATCCATACAACAAGAGAAATTGCTCAACAACCAAGACTTTGGAAAGAAACCGTTGATATCCTGCTTGAACATAGAGATACACTGATGACTTTTTTTAAGAATTTGGGAGAAAGGCATCCTCATCTCCGAGTGATTTTGACAGGAGCGGGAACGTCTGCTTTTGTCGGGGAAACCGTTCTTACTTCCATAAAGAAACTGGTTAAGAACAAGAAATGGACGGTAGAAAGCATCGCCACTACCGATATTGTCTCCAATCCATATGAGTATTTAGACAAGGGTTATCCGACCTTGATGGTTTCATTTGCCCGTTCCGGTAACAGCCCTGAAAGCGTTGGCGCGGTTGAGTTAGGAGAACAAATCATTGATGATTTTTACGGAATCGCCCTTACGTGTAATCGTGATGGCTTACTGGCTGAGAAGAAGAAGGAGGATCCGGATCACCTGGTCATCTACATGCCGAAGGAAGCGAATGATCAAGGGTTTGCGATGACAAGCAGCTTTACGACCATGCTTCTTTCGGTCCTGCTCCTTTTCCAGCCGGAGCACATTCATACTCTAGAGGAGACAGTGAAGGAAATAGGAACATCCGGCGAAAAGATCATCAAGTCCGGGAAGACAGAGTTAGAAACGCTTGCTTCCTCTCCTTTTTCGAAGGTCGTATATCTGGGCTCAGGCGTTTTCCAGGGGCTTGCAAGGGAATCATCTTTAAAACTGTTGGAATTAACGGGAGGTATGATTCCGGCATTCTTTGATACTCCACTGGGGTTCCGTCACGGGCCGAAATCGATCTTAGATGAAGAGACGATCGTGTTCGTTTTCTTATCGTGTCATCCGTACACGAGAAAATATGATTTGGATATACTGAAGGAGTTATACCATGAACGAAAGCGAGGAAAGGTGGTGGCGATCTCCTCTTATCAGGATGAAATCGCTGAGCGCTACAGTGACCTGTTCTTGAGTACCGGCTTGGAGGCGATTCAAGAGGATATATTCCTTGCGTTTCCATATGTCATGTATGCCCAGCAGTTTGCCCTTTGGAAATCCATGCATCTGGGACTTTCCCCGGATAATCCATCTCCCTCGGGGCTCGTCAACCGGGTCGTAAAAGGTGTCACGATCTATCCTTATCGGAATGGGGGAGAAAGGGTATGATTGTTTCAAGAAGCAAGATTCTCTTGGATGCACAGTCAAAAGGCTACGCGGTGCCTGCCTTTAATATTCACAATCTCGAAACGCTCAAAGCGGTACTGGAAACGGCCCGGGACCTCCGTTCACCCGTTATGATCGCAGCTACGCCTGGTACAGTCCGATACATGGGGAAAGAGTTCCTGATCAAGATGATGGAAGCGGCAAGAAAAAGCTATGATATTCCCGTTTGCTTTCACCTTGATCATCATGAAAATCTGGATGATATCAAGAACCTCATTCATATGGGGGTTCCATCTGTCATGATCGATGCCTCTCATTATTCGTTCGACGAGAATATCCGGATTGTCAGGGAAATGGTAGAGTATGCTGCCCCGTTTGGTGTGACGGTTGAAGCTGAGCTTGGTCGTCTAAGTGGAATGGAAGATGATATGGAAGTGGACGAAAAGGATCAGATCTATACCAACCCCAAACAGGCAAAGGAGTTTGTATCGAGAACCGGCATTGATTCTCTGGCTGTGGCGATCGGGACGGCGCATGGACTATATAAAGGTGAACCTAAGCTCGATATCGACCGGTTGTCGGCGATCCAGCAGGAAGTCGATATCCCCCTTGTTCTCCATGGGGCATCAGGGTTGCCCGATGAGCTTGTCCGCAAGACCATTGAGCGGGGCATTTGCAAGGTGAATGTGGCGACGGAGCTGAAGATGGCGTTTGTGAAAGGGCTCCGTACCTATCTGCAAACAAACCCGGAAGCCAATGATCCCCGCTATTATTTCACGGATGCGGTTGCTCAGATGAAAAAGGTTGTAGCAGACAAAATCAAGTTGTGCGGCAGCTTTAGTCGTGGGTAGGCCCATGATTGCGACGGTCACTTTAAATCCTGCGATAGACGTTAGATATACAATGTCCCAGTTTCAAATGGGTGGGGTCAATCGTGTTTCTTCCATTGAAAAATCGGCAGGTGGTAAAGGTCTTAACGTCACCAGGGTTCTATCAGGATTGGGGCAGAAGGTTACTTGTACAGGTTTCCTGGGTGGAAAGAGCGGAGCGTGGATTGAAAACCAGTTATCTCATTTGAAAGTACAAAATTCTTTTGTATCCATTAAAGGAGAGACTAGAACGTGTCTGGCCATTCTATCGAAGGAAGGTCAGACTGAGATTCTGGAAACGGGTCCAATTATTTCAAGAAATGAATTAGAAATCTTTGATCGAACATTCTCATCGATACTGGATACCATAGATTTTGTCGTCGTTTCCGGAAGTTTGCCAGAAGGAGTCCCTACTGACTTTTACAAAGAGCTTTCAAAGAAAGCAAATCAAAAAGGAGTTCGTTTGCTATTGGACACAAGTGGACCGGGACTTGCCGAAGGTATCAGTGGAAAACCTTTTTTAATCAAGCCGAACAAAGAAGAATTTACTAGGTTGATAGGAAGAAAACTTGAATCTACCGATGATATGTTAGGGCAGGCCCAAGCTATTTGTCATAAGGGAATACACTATGTGCTTCTTTCTCTTGGGGAAGAAGGGGCCTATTTAGTAAGTGGAAAAAGAGTCCTGAGGGCAAGGGTCCCTAAAGTGAAAGCAGTGAATCCCGTTGGTTCCGGAGATAGCATGCTCGCCGGGTTTACCTATGCGTATTCCCATGGATTCCCGATTGAAGAAGTCTTGAAATGGGCTTGTGCTTTTGGAATGTCAAACGCCATAATGGAAAAAACGGGTGAGGTTAACCTGGTGGACATTCGACGATTCGTGAAGGAAATAGATGTAATGGAATGAATAGGGGGATGGAAGATGAGTCATATCGTCTGTTTTGACATAGGAGGAACATTTATTAAGTATGGCGTTTTTAATCCAAAGGGTCACCTTCTTGTTAAAAGTAAAATGGCAACCCCCACAAGCCATGCAATCCCTGACGTATTAAATAACAAAGTGAAATCGCTTCAGCATGATTTTCCCATCTCCGCCATTGGCATTTCCTCTTGCGGTCTGGTAGACCGTGAGAAGGGAATGATATTATTCTCGAATAATATTCAAGGATATAGCGGTATGAAGCTTGGAGAGATATTATTTTCCCTGACCCAATTACCGGTATCAGTTGAAAACGATGTGAAAAGTGCATGCCTTGGCGAGATGTGGCAAGGTGCAGTCAAGGGTATGAGAAACGCCGTCTTTTTAACACTGGGTACTGGAATTGGCAGCAGCATTGTGGTGGATGGAAGGATCGTCAATGGCTCTTCGGGACTTGCTGGTGAGCTGGGGCATACCGTCATGGTTGCAGGTGGGAAGCCGTGCAGCTGCGGAAGAAAAGGCTGCTTTGAACGGTATGCGTCAACTTCTGCTTTTGTTCAAGACTATAATGAGGAAGCCCTCCAAAATGGAATGACGGTTGAGAATGTTTCCGGAGAAACGATTATGGAGCTTGTCATGAGGGCGGATCCAATTGCTTTGGCAGTATATCAAAGGTTTATTCATTATATTAGTATGGGATTAACGAATGTAATTCACCTTCTCAACCCGGAAAAGATCATCATTGGGGGTGGTATCACGGAAGGTGAAGGTCCTTTTATTCAAGATATCAATATACAATTAAGGAATGAAGTAATGGATGTATATGGGAATGGGGATACGGTCATTGCCTCCTCTTTAGGAAATGACGCAGGATTATACGGAGCATGTTACTTAGCCTTAAACCGGATGAACATGAAAAAATCAGTGTGAAAAGCAGCACCCAGGTTGGTGTTGCTTGTTCTATTTATTTAAATAAAAGGGGATGAGGATAATGAAAGCCGTGAAGGCCGACCACATATATACACCGGAAGGAATTGTTGAAAATGGGTATCTGCTCTTGGAAGATGGGTACATTTCCGGCGTAACGGAGGAAACTCCACCATGTGACATCATCGATTTCCCAGGGTGTTCTGCCATACCTGGCATGATTGATCTGCATATCCACGGAATAGCGGGACATGACACCATGGATGGAAGTGTCCTTTCTTTACAGGAGATGTCTAACTCTCTTGTGAAATACGGAGTAACAGGATTCCTGCCCACCACACTCACCCATGATCTGGAAAGCATCCGGAAGGCGGTAGGAGCAGTAAGTACGGCGATCGGTCAAACAACTGGTGCAGAAATCCTTGGATCCTATGTGGAAGGTCCTTATCTTACACCTGAGCATAAAGGAGCCCATCCCGCTGAGTATATGCGAGAGCTTTCAATCGAGGAGATGGAAGGGTTGATCAATGCTTCGCATAACACCATAAAGGTCCTGACGATTGCCCCTGAAAAAGAACATGCCATGGAGGTTATCGATTATCTCACGGGCAAAGGAATTCATGTTTCGATGGGGCATACCAACGCGGATTATGAAACAACGAATCTTGCTGTCTCCCAAGGTGCAAGAATCGCAGTCCATACGTTCAACGGAATGAGAGGATTCAAGCACCGCGATCCGGGATGCCTCGGGGCTGTCCTGACCAATGATGACTGCCTTTGTGAATGCATCGCCGACCTCCATCACGTCCACCCAGGTGCCATCAAACTACTACATAAAACAAAAGGAAGCGATAAAATCCTTTTAATCAGCGATTCCATGGCTGCAGCCGACTTGCCGGACGGCCATTACACCCTTGGTACAATGAAGGTGAAAGTCAAAGATCGAATCGCGAGGACCGTGGATACCAGCTCCCTGGCAGGAAGTACAACCAACTTACTGGACTGCCTTAAAAATATGAAAGAAGTGTTGGAGCTTCCCCTTGAGGAGATTTTTCCCATGGTTAGTCTAAACCAGGCAAAGCTGCTCAAAATGGATCACGAGGTTGGTAGCTTAGAGATTGGAAAAAAAGCCAATATCGCGTTGATCGATAATAAGTGGAACGTTCGAGCAACCTTTGTCTGTGGGGAAATGGTGTGGGACGGGACGCAGGGACAGTAGATCTGTCCCTGCGTCCCTATTTAAAAAGTAGGCTCTGTTATTTTAATGTTGATTTTTCTCAAAAAAATAGTGAAGTGGTTCCATTACTTTTTTTCAGCTATCCTTTTTAACTCTTTTGCGCGATTAACAATGAAATTTCTCATATATTTTTCTAAAAATAACCTATCAGCCATTACTCCCAGAATGCCAAAAGGAGATTTATAAGAAAAGGTATCTTTCATAATAGTCCCGGTGCCACTTTCTATAAATTCGTGTGTATGTGTAAATGAGTGGAATGCTCCCTTTACCATAACATCTGTAAATTTATTTGGTTTTTCCATCTCTATGATCTTAGCTGTTAATTTTTGTTTTACTCCAAGATGGATGGCTTCCCAAGTAACTGTATCGCCCTTTTCCATCAGTCCACCTGTAACACCATCAATCGCTCTTTCCTTTGTTTTACTTGTTGTTTCTGTATGTACATCTACGTTTCTCGCAAGGTCAAAACAAACATTGATAGGTGCATTGATCAATATATCGTGTTTGATTATAGGCATATTGAATTTACCTTTCCATTATTTAGTGTTGAGAACAGATAAACGTAAACTATCATAAAGATCGGTCATTTCAAAATACAAACGATGATAATAGAAAATCTTTTATATTGTGTTTTGTGCTTTCATTACTATGACAATGGGACGGGGGGACAGGTACCCTGTCCCAAAAATGAAAAAGACGAGGAGACTAATCCCCTCTTCTTTATTTAGAGCCTGGGACCTGTCCCCTAGTCCCGCAACCCCTCCAAAATCCCATCTCCCTTATCACTCACCTTCACCACCGCAGCCTTCACTTTCCCTTCCACATCCAGCCCGGTTCCTTCCGGGATGAAGAAATGCTCGATTCCATAGGTGACCTGGACGCTGTTGTCCCATGAGCTAGTAACCTTTCCGTTTAGGTGAACATCGCCGGGTTTCTTATTGTAAGGAGTATTCCATTTCCCATCCAAGTTATAAACCCCTGTATATTCGTGGATACCTTGTGTATTTTTGCGTAACACAAGGGTGATGGGACCGTTGTCATCAATTGTGGTGTCCTCAAGCTGAGAAATCGTGTAGTTCAATTCCACATAGTCACCCTGGAGGAGAGATCTCGGATCGACAGGCTGAAGCTCTAATATGATCGTTTCTCCGTCTTGTAAAAGGGTTTCGTTTGAATAGACCTGATACCCGATCCATCCCGCTTGAAGGCATATAATGAGGAGGATTCCCAGCCTTTTCCCTGCAATTATTGAGTGGGATCGTTGATCAGAGCCAACCTTCCTATCCAGATAAACAGCTGCCATTAAGAAGAGGATCCCTAACCCGGCAAAGAGCAGGGATTTATGAACGAGCTTCCAGGCCAGATCGTAATACAGCTGAACGATAAGCATGAACCAGAACACAAGCGATGAAACCCAATAGAAGGTGCGTTCCTGCTTTTTGAAAAAATAAACGCATCCTGTTGTGATCAGAAAAAACAGAGTGGTATAGATAATGTGAAGCATCGATGAAAGATCGATGGCCGTTAACGAGAAAAAGGCAAAGAATCCAATGAGAAACGCTCCATACTGAATGACCTGTTTTTTATCCAGTGCAAGGTACACAGCAATATTCAAGAGCATCACCACGACAAGGAGGGGGTGTGCGCCTAAGTCCATCGTTTGCCCTAAGAAGATCCCTGTGTTCAATTGAAACAGAAGATAGAATACAAACTTCGCAGCGGACCGTTTTTCAAGATAAAACACAAAGGCCAGAACGAAAAACATCACAATCGAAAATTCATCAAAGGCACTTGCCATCATCCCGATGAGGATGCCGGTCATCATGAGTGAATACCTTACAGGAGACGGCCAGCTGGTTAACGTACTTGGGATGACGAGTAATACCGTGGTAAAAATGAATAACCCGACCATTGAGACATCCACCATGAGCAATGAAAGCAGACCAAAAACAGATGCTACGATGAAAACAGAGGCGATGGTCGTGACACTTGCAACGAAAATCGTCTTTGTCCAATGATAGGAAGAGGAATGTTTCCGTAAGTAGTTCACAAGGAAAACACTCCCCGCTAATAAAAGAATGGCGGTGAATAAGAGACCGACAAAGAAAAGGCTGGACACATATTGTGCCATTAACTCGAACATTTTGATGATGATAAAGCCCGTTCCAAATATCGAAAGAATGATAAAAATGGACGTTTCTTTATGAAAGTACCGGTACACCCCGACCCCGAGGATGAAAACATAAACCAGAGTGAAGAAAACGGAATACTCGGTATCGAATGCAGTGACCATAAGGAGGAGATTGGCTGAGATCAGACTCAGATAAAGCAACGGCTTTGAAGCGATGTGTCCCTTTTTAATGATCAAAAATAAGAGTATGTTCACCATTCCGACTCCGAACGCGATCCATGTATGGGCGAGTGTCCAGTGCCCAAATGGAGACGAAGGGAAGAGATAAAAGTAAATCGTCAAATGGATGAGGATATGAGTTAATGCGTAAAAACCACTGTACCTTGTGTACAAGCTGAATAGGAAGGCCGGAATAGACCATACAAGAAACAATAAGTAACTGTCCGCGTGGGAATTGTACAGCTGACCGAGTAAAGCGACGGATAAGCCAAAGGAAATCACCCCGCTGACCATCAACCAGTTTGAAAGGAAATGGACTCCCTTTAAAACAAGATCCAACAGAAAAGCTGCTCCATAGAACAAAACAATCAAAGATCCCGCCAAAGCCACTTTCTCTAATCGGGAAAACATCGGCCAGTTGGAAGCAAAAAAATAAAGTGCACTGGCTAAAAGAAACACAACCCCGAATAAATACGTCAGTGAAATCACTTTCTTCATACGGTTCACCCCTTTTTTCCATGAATTCAACCTTGGGTACGCACTTCTTATTCTACTATATGAGGGAAAGGGGAAATATAGCCATGTTGGACGGGGGAGGAAATAAACCCCTTCTTGGTTTTCTGGCCCCGTCCCTCAGCTAAAGGGTCCCCACAGTTTCGTTGTTCATTATAATGAACATAATGTTCTCGGTAATTAATATAAAAATAAGATATAAAGAGATAAATAGAGAGAAATAACGTTTTTTGTTCTTTTTAACGAATAAACGACCGAATTTGAAGTTTTTCAATCCATGACATTTGTCTTATACTTCAAGTGTAAGGTTCGTTAAAAAGAACAAAGTGAACTTTTGAACGAACCAAAATAATAGGGTGAAAACGAGGAGGAATTTAGAAATGGGAATTAAGCAAAAATTAGGTTTAGGCGTAGCATCAGCAGCACTAGGATTGGCATTGGTTGGGGGAGGTACATATGCTTACTTTAGTGATAGTGCGGAAGCAAATGGAACTTTCGCAGCGGGGACATTGGACCTGAGTGCCAATCCTACAACAGTCATTGATGTTGAGAATATTAAGCCTGGGGATACTATGCTTCGTTCTTTTGATTTAGTAAACGGTGGTTCTCTTGATATTGCTACAATCAATCTTGAAACAGACTATACTGTCCAAGGTAATGGCAATAATACAGATGACTTTGGTAAGCATATACGAGTAAACTTCTTAATTAATGCTGATAAGCTGGATGCTCCTATTTATAGCACGACCTTGGCAAATTTGAAATCGATGTCACCAGACGTAATTGAGGGCAATATCTTTTCAGGTTGGTTAGCTGAAAGAGGAGGAAAACTTGCAGCGGGTACGTCAGATAAACTTTATGTTCAATATGAATTTGTTGATAATGGCCAAGATCAAAATCAATTCCAAGGGGATTCTTTAGAACTTAAATGGACATTCAATGGTATGCAAGGAGCAGGCGAAGCACGCTAATATCAATAAAGAGAAAGGTGGGTTCCCACCCACCTTTCTTTTATTAAATAACAATTTGATTTTCTGAAGAAGTCAGAAGGATATAACTTCTGACTTCTTCAAGAAATTAATTTATCACATATCCAAAGGATGTGATCTCCATAAGATACCCAAGAACAAGAAAACACAAAACCACCACAAAAAAGTGGAAGCTCCTCTGTCAACTAATGGCCATCTGGTATGCTACTACCATTACGTCTTCATTTGTTGACGGCAGTACTGGAGCCTATTTTAACGACCAAGATGTTGCGACCACTGTCATTACAGCAGGTACCTGGAGTATCTGGGATAAAAGTTCATTAAAATTCCCTGATAACCAAGATAGAACAGTAGAAGCATGTGCTCCGGTAGACATTTCAGCCAAAATAATAAATACGGGAAGTGCCATGCAAGGTACAACGGAATATGAAGTATTCTATGAACCTGGTGGAAAAAACCCTATGAAATTTGGTGAAAAGATAAGTAGTGGAAGGACTCAACCTATACTTGAAGGAGTAACTGACACGATTATCTTTAACGCAACTCAGTCGGGTGCTTATAAATTTAAAGCTTTACAACGCCCAGGTCACGGAAATAAAGAAGACACCAGACATGAATTATGGAGTGAAACAATTACTATAAAATGCGAACAAGAAACACCAAAAGCGTCGGATAAGGGCGGAGATGAAAGTAAACCCGAGCCACAAGAGAAAATAGACAAAAAAGAAGAACAGGAATTAACCGAACCTGATACAACTACTGATCAAAGTAAAGAGAACATCAAGGAAGAACCCCCTCCACAGGAAGAGGAAAAGCAAGTACCAGAACAGCCTGCAGTCCCTTCTGAGCCAGAACCAGAAGTGGAAGTGGAAGAACAATCCGATGTTACAGGAACCAGTGTCCAATCTTCAGAAGCGCCGCCAGCCAAGGAAGAAGAGCAAGTAGAACCATCTCCAGCTTCACCTGATAAAACTAGTAATCAATAGTAAAAGAAAGGTAAGGTTGATGAAAAAATGAAGCTAGCAAAAAAAATACTAAGTACGAGTATCACGGTCATTCTGTATGTGGTATTGTTTATGATGATATTCGTTGTCGTTTCATCCAAGGCAGCGGGTGGAGAACCCCAGTTCATGGGTTATCAAATAAAGACGGTGTTATCAGGGTCGATGGAACCTGATATCCAAACGGGTTCAATCATTGCTGTGAAACCCGGAGGAGATATGACCCGTTTTAAAGAAGGCGATGTCATAACATTTAAAGAGAAAGAGAACATTCTGATTACTCACCGGGTTTTAGAAGTGATGAAGAGCGGAGAACACGTGATGTATAAAACAAAAGGGGATAATAATGACGCTCCAGATCTTGAACCAGTGTTATCTGAAAATGTAGTGGCAGAATACAAAGGGTTCACGATTCCCTATATAGGCTACTTCATGAATTTCATGGATTCGAAAAACGGAGCATTGATGTTCATCATCCCGGGAATTTTACTCCTCTTTTACTCAGGTTTCACCATCTGGAAAGCAATCTCCGCGATTGATCTTTCCTCCCAAAAAGAAGAATCCATTGAAAAAAATATTTCTTAACCTGTTATAGACTGGGGCAAGAGGAAGCATCTCTTGCCTCTTTTTTTTGCGGAATCAAGGGGACAAGTCCCGCGGCTCCTTTTACTATTTCCATATAGACGATTAAGATGGTTTCTATATATTTGGTGAAACCGGTCTATTGAGAATTCGGGACAAGGGACCTGTCCCCTTGTCCCGAATTCTCAATAGACCGGCCTTTGTCCCCCCATGGCTGCCCCCCGTCCCAGATACCCCATGCAGCTCAGCATGATGGTGAGTGGGGTGAGGCTGACGAGGTAGCGGGAGCGGGTTTCCCACAGGATGAAGAAGAGGAAGAACCAGATGATGGATAGCGTGGCAAAGGAGATGAAGGGGTATAGGTCTGGTTAAATCCTACCCAGGAAAACATCCCTCTTACAAACCGGTTGCGCTCCGTCATCGTCTTGAACACGTCCATGCCCGTCACTCATTGGATGATAATGGAGCAAAATGAAGACCGCTACGGGAAGTATGCACAGACGGATGTCGACTTCACGACCAACCTCTTAAAAGAGTATCCAAGAGAAGATCACTGAGGCCCACATCAAAGAATTAAAGAATTGCCTCATTGATAAGGGACTGGCGGGAAACATCGCGTTCAATTTAGAAAAGATCGGTCACACCTGGACGGACGGAACCTATTATTCTTTAAATAAACTAAGAAGAAACCCTGTCCACGTCGTTCAGGCATATGCGAGGGTACAGCATCTCCTATTGTTCTTTGAATTGCTGTTGGCATTAAGATTCAAAGGGACTAATCATGGTGGCCATCACCTTCTTTAGTGGAGTTCAACTGTTAGGCATGGGAATCGTAGGGGAGTACATCGCCAGAATCTATGACGAAAGCAAGAATCGCCCAATCTATATCGTAAAGGAAACCGTTAACCTGAAAGAACCGGCGAAGAGAAAAGAAAAATCTGTAGAATATGTATAAGGTGGTACGGGGACAGGCACCCTGTCCCATTTTTTCATCCGGCGTTTTTTGTAACCATTGTTGCTATTCCAAAGAAGAAAGTAGGGATTGATTTCCCCTTGGGTGGGACGGCCGGTTCACCGGCCCAGCTACAGGGCTTAAGGGTATCAGTTGTTGAAGTAGCGTATCTATGGGTTTTGGGTTTTGTGTTCGAATAGTAGTCCAATCACTCTATTTTTTCTGCTTTTGGACGGGAAATGACCTTAGATTGTCTTTTTTTAGCTGGAGTAGGCACCTAAACGGGTATGAGGGGGCGGATTTGGAGTGAAATTTCTGACAAGGAATCCCTTTGCGGAGGAATTGATCCGGATTGGACTATTTTCAATCCGGATTTCCGATTATTAAACCTGTTTGAAGTTTATTAATCCTGTTATTGAACAATTGATCCTCCGTGTCGAATTTTCTTTAGGTGGGTATTCACGGACTGCTCTCACTTCTTCGCCAACAGGCAGAGGATAGGTTGTTAAAAAGGGGTATCCGTCACTGACCATCCATGTCTAATTTACTAAACATCCTGATTGAGACTTTTGATCAATGAGCCTATGTATCTTTGGGAAAGGAACCTTTCATCAAGAAGCCGTTTCTAAACGTTGGGACAGGGAAGCTTTCCCCTTGTCCCACTAAGAGTTGAGATGGTCATTCCCGATGTGGAACCGATTTAACTTCTCCAATTTCTCTTGAAGGAACGATGAGTAAAGGGCATTCTTCCGAAGCTCAAACATGAGGAGGGCCTTTTTCATGTAAGCGATCGCTTGATCGTAATCTTCCGTTAGTTCATAGTTAAAACCTATTTGATAATACGATTCTCCCAATCCCCAAAGCAGTTCTTCCTCTATGCACCAATGAATAGCCTTTAAGCAATAGTCAGTAGATTCCTTGTAGTTTTTTGTTCGTGTGAGAACCCTGGCTATATTATAAAGCAAACGGGTCTTGATTGATTTATCGTGCAATTGCTCAGCCGGATGGATCATCATCTCTACCTTTTGATAATATTCAAGGGCTTTCTGGTGGTTGGCTAACTGAGTTTCCCATATTCCGAACGTAATCAGGATTTCCATTTCCCTTTCCGTCATTGCTTTTTTCTGATGGCATGTCAGTTTATAGGCTTTCTGCAGCATGGAGAAAGCAGAGTTGGAATCCTTTTCGATTTCGAATAAATAGATGCTCTTATGCCAATAAAGAAGCTGAAGCTTTTCATTGTCTTTATAGAAAAGAGGGTTTTTCTCTTCCATCTTGACGATATCCATCATTTCCTCAAATCGTTGGTCCACCCTCAATTTGGTTAGCTGCCTTTCTACCTCACGAAGATAGTCGAGTCTCGGGGTGGTCCCGATTTCAAAGAAATAGTTCACATCCACCCCCAGCCTGTTCGATATTTGGTAAAGGGCGGTGGCGCTGGGATAGATATCCCCTTTTTCGATGCGGCTGATCAGGGCCTGGGTACAGATTCCTTCAGCCAAATCACCTTGAGTAAGACCCACCGCCTTCCTTAATTCCCTTATCTTCTTTCCAATCACTGAGTAATCCATTGGTAGACCTCCTCAAGTGGAACGGGGGTGCAGTTTCCCCTTGTTCCTAGTTAGGATCCGGTGGGACAAGGTCCCTGTCCCCCTGTCCCACATAGTTCTCCTCGATCATTTCAATAAATGGTTCTACGTAGGCTGGGTCGAATTGGTGTCCGGAGCATGCGCGGAGCTCCTCGATTCCTTCTGTAAAGGTTTTGGTTTTCTGATAGGGTCTTTCGGTTGTCATGGCATCGAAAGAATCAATGATGCAGAGGATCCGGGCAAGCTTCGGTATGTTCGTTTCCCGTAATCCATATGGATAGCCTTTGCCGTCGTAGCGCTCATGATGTAATTCGATCAATGGCAGGAGTTCGTCATACTTTTTAATAGAAGAAATGATTTCTTTTCCATAGATGACGTGCTTCTTCATCATCTCCCATTCATGGGGATCAAGTTTCCCTTTTTTGTTGATGATATCCCGTGGAATCTCAAGCTTCCCGATATCATGGATCAGTGCCCCCAGGATCAGGGTGCGTCGTTCTTCTCTGCTTAGATTCAGCCGTTCACTCATTTCCATCGCATAGGAAAAGACACGCTTGCTATGCTGATAGGTATAGACATCCTTGGATAGAAAGATCTGCAGCTGCTGTTCAAGTGCATCGATTTCTTTGGCATACTGGCAGTCCTGGTGGTACACTTGATCCTCTTTATAAATTTGGATCGCATTCTTCCCCTGAGACTTTGCGAAGTAGAGGGCCTTATCTGCCTTTGATAAAAGTTCAGATGAACTGTACGTCCCATTCTCATATTCCACGATCCCGGCGGAGAAGGAAATGCACCCCAGAGGAGCATGCTCTGCCCCGGGAAAATAGGTATCATTGATCTCTTTCCTGATTTTATTGAGGAAGGTGAAGGCGTCCCGCTTCGATATGTTAGGCAGGATGAGACCGAATTCTTCTCCTCCATAACGGGCAGCGATGAAGGGAAGGTCTTTTGTTTTATCAAGCATGAACGTGCCAAAGAACTTTAAGAGTGCATCGCCTTGGATGTGCCCATTAGCATCATTGTATTTCTTGAAATCATCTAAGTCGA
The DNA here is from genome assembly GCA_051750565.1 of Bacillota bacterium. Taxonomy (GTDB): domain Bacteria; phylum Bacillota; class Bacilli; order Bacillales; family Bacillaceae_B; genus Rossellomorea. The sequence continues at coordinate 452,708 of JBNJJV010000004.1, forward strand.
TCAAGGCAACGGAGAAAGGTTTCTTCCGATTCTCCGTAAGCATCTCATCGAGGCGAAGCTTGAAATATCCATGATTATATAAGCCCGTTAAGAAATCCCTCTTGGCCTTCGCTTCTTCCTCTTTATATAGGTTGAAAAAGTTCCTGAAAGCGAAAGAAAGCATGATCGCAAGTGTCAGGAATAGAAATATACCGAATATCGGTTGCTGGCTGATTAGAATCGTCAGGACCAACGCCAGGACGAGTGTACAGAGGTAGCTGGTGAAGACCTCTTGAATGAGCTGCTTTTGAAAAGCGGTACGGATGATGGTCTTTAGGGATGGTTTCTGTGCCAGATAGAAATAGACCCACATAATCATGACATTTAAGATGAAGTAAACAGACAGGGATAGGGCGTAGGGCATGATATTCGGAAAGTCCGTTTCACCGACAACCCCACCCGTCAGAATGAAAGTATAATAGGTACAGATCAGCATGAGAGAATAATTGGCAAAATTAAAAAGGTGTTTCCACCACGCCAATTTGAAGCGGATCATTAGAAACACGATACTGCTGACCCCGAGTGCAAGCAAAGGGATCTTTAGCCCGAACAAAAAAAGACCTGCTAAGTAAATAGAGGAATCCATAGAGAGGGTATTGCCGGAAAGAGGAATGATAATATTAAAATGATTCAACAGCAATATCGCTCCGACAAGAGTATAAATGAGCACCCAGTTTGATAAGTCTTCCACTTGAGGATTGAGGTGGTTCAGAAATAATAGAGCTCCAAGGAGGGAAATAAATGCGATATACACGTTTTCTGGTTTCAGTTGTATGTTCATAGGTATTCACACTCTCATTAACATATTAGGGCTGACCCCGGGTCCAGTATGTTGAAGGCATCCGTGATCAGCCCCGTATTTTTTACCAGAACTTCCACCCGGAAGTCAGGGCAACAACGGCAGAACCAATGATTACTAGGTTAATGATAGCATTTTTCGTTCTATTTTTCATTATAATCTCACCTCCTCAAAGTGGCGCCTTGGATCCGACGAGCTTATCCTTCTTCCGGACCATCACGGATTGGATGAAAAGGAATACCCCGATATTCATCACCACATCCCCGATGCTGATTGCCTGCTCACGCGGGTATGGAGCGGATAAAGGGATGATGTCCCCTAAATATGCCAGCCTGGTCGATTCCGTCACCAATGTATGCTTTGCGTATAATGCATTCTTCGTTGCCTCGAGATAGTGAGGGTCGATCACCGCGGCAGCCTCCATGGAGACCGGCATCCTTCCCCCATTTATAGCCATGACAATGAAGTTCAATAGAACCCCGACGAAAACCGCGATGAAATGAGGATGATGGCGATTCACCCATAAAAATGTGAGTCCCACGACATATATGAACATAAATGAGAGATTGCTGACCTGTCCGACCCATGCCACCTTATTCTGAAAATAAAAAATGACAAGCTGCAACACCAGCAATACGGGGAAGACCCATCCCATTCTAAAACGGATATCGGCAAACCACTTAAAGCTTCCTCCACGAATGAATCCAATGATTATTGCAATTAATATCCCATCAAAAACCATATAACAGCCTCCGGTAAACAATATGAATATAAAGTGATAACGACCGATTAAAATACCATATTTTCCATTATAACGGAAAGTAATTGGAAATGTTTAGTTATTTTTGAAGATTAGATATTTTCTTCCGGTTCCCAAAATTAGGTAGAGGGGGGAATCCTTCAGGGTCTATCAAAATAATAAATACGTAGGTTATAAAATTGTAATTGGGATATTTGTACAATTATGTTATATTTATGATTTGATCTGAGAGTTCGATAGAGTTATAGATTTAATTGATACCTTGCGCGGAGACTTAACTGACCTGATGCTCTCCTTAAAGTTAATAATGAATCAGTAATTTGTGGGGTGGAGGGCTGCAAATTCCACTAAATTATCTGACAACATGTCCCACCTCGTGATAAACCTGACTGTTATAAATGAAAGAAATCTATTTCTGAGACCGGTAGGTTATTATTTGAATAATTGGGGCAATTATACAAATGTGTGAGTCTGAAGGCATGAGTTGATTGCGCAAAATGAATAGTATAAAAGAAACGTAAAAAAGAAGTCTGCTCCCCTACTTTTTTCCTGTTTTACCTGATTACTCTAAGTATTATCCGAATGAACTGTTAATACTTTACAGACTTTTATACAATATAAAGGTAATTCTTTAAATGAACCCATCCAATTAGGAGGATCAGACATTCATGAATACTAAAAATAAATGGATTATATGCGGAATCGGACTTTCATTATTACTTGGAGGATGTATGAATATGGATAATGCGAATGGTAATGGTGTCGATGAGAAGGAAAGTGCGCAAAATAGAGTGGAAGATCAGTATGAAAGAGTACAAGATTATAAAGGCGAAGGATACACATTAAATAATGGCGAAGAAAACGATAAAATTGCAGAAGCTAAAAGTGAAGAAATAGAAAAAGCGGTTAAAGAGTTTTTTTTAGAAAAATATAAGACTGAGGTAAAAGTTCATAATCTTGTGGGAAATGTAGATGGAGTGACGGTATTTGTAGAGTCGACAGGACCTGTTCATTTTTATTCTTATGCCATTGTTCCAATAGATCAGGGAACAGAAGAAATCGTGACTAGTAAAGTTAGAACACAAGAAGGTGAAGTTGAGAGAGGTATCCGGGAAGGATTATACAGATTGATATTTAAGAAAGAATTTAAGAATCTGGATACTTATCTTGAGAAGGTGGTTTCAGAAGAAGAGGTTGTAGGAAGAACAATTGAATCTCTTCAAAATGTTGGTGGTTCTGGTAATATGACACCTTATTACTTTATGTCATCATTAAATACAGACGAAGCAATTAAGCCTGTCTATGATCTATATATGAAAGATCAAGAAACAAATATCGATACATTAAAACAAGCGTATAATGCAAAATTGTTCAACGTGGACAACTTAAGAATTAACATTATGCTATTTATGGAAGAAGAGAACGTACCACCTAGCGAAAAGATAATGAAACGTGTTGCGAAAGATATAGAGGAACTGAGTGCTTTTCCCCAAGGAACATATAGAGTTGCAGTAAATGATAATGGCGTTCACAAGGAATCGTTTGAAGGGTTTAAAGATAATTCAATAGAACAAGAAATTATTCGTAAGGAATAGGTGGTTTGGAATATGTCTAAAATACACAAACCAGTGACAGATGCTGCCAATTTAGCAACTGTTAAAAAGGTGGAGATTGATAAAGATTTAGTTGAATTAGCGGGGTTGGTAGCTTATCAAAAACCTGTGAGGCACAAAGTTGTGGAGGTTAACGGACACACATATGAGGTTATTGATACCTTGTACGGAGATCCAACTGGCCTGGATGCTCTCACAGTTGAAAACGTCAAGTCAAAAGAAATTTCCGTCATTTACGTAGGTACGGATGCAGGGGCTGTAAACGGTAACCAGGATTTACTAACGGATGCCCAACTTTTGAGCGATTTGACACTACCGCAACTGGAAGCGGCGGGAAGTTATCTCACAAAAGTAGATAAGGAAAGTAAAAATAAAGGTGGAGTGAAGTACGTCGCAGGAAACTCTCTTGGTGGTCCATTGGCAAGCTATGCTGTTAGAAATCGACCAGATATAAATGCAGTAACACTAAACCCGGCACTTCTTCCAAAAGGTGCTGTCGATCCCAACAAAAACTACGACAACATCACCAACTACTTCACCAACTATGACGTCTTAACCGGAACCTTGATTGCCCTGAATCTCGATTCCCGCATTCCTGGTCGGAGATATGATATCTCTACGGGAATCCCGCAGATCGGCGAGAAATTCAGTATTCTGAAAAACAATCATACGGGATATACCGATGGAGGAAAATATGAAATCGGTCAAACAGGATCCCCTGGCCATGGCTACATTCATGACGAAGCCGATGCCCACATCGTGACAAGCATCTGGACGGGAGAACCCCTCTATGGTGGCCATTCGGATAGAATTGAAATCAATCGGGATAATCTGAACCTGTTGGCTGAAGCCCTTGCAGGGGATGTCATCACAAGATTGAGGTATGCCCAGGACTACTTGACCAATTCGCAAGATATCGCCCAGCATGAAGGAGACCGTTACTCGGAGCGATTGAGCCGCTTGCAGATGATCTTTGAGGATTCTTTCGAAAATTTGATTGGCAATCCTTTATTCATAGGCATCACGACGACGGGACATCGTTTGACCTCGGAAATCGACCATCTAATTTCTCTGGTGAATATGGCTGAAAACGCCAGTAAATCTCTCAACGGTGTTTTGAATTCCCCACCGGTCGAATTGGTGGAGCACTTATTCAACCAAAACATCAGTGTCGAGAGCATTTTCGGCCAGGCCCGAAATCAGCTGCTTGAATTTAAACAGGAGATTACCAGTCTGACAGGATTCCTGCAGAACATCCTTCATAAGGAGATCCCGGAGCTATTTAGCGGGGGGAAGGAAACCCTGGAGGACCTCCTTGTGAACGATATGCTGGCACACTATAAGATTATCGATTTCAATAGTGTAAAGATGAATAGTCACATAGCCGAATTTAAGAAGCAGGTTGAGGAGCTCGCAATAAACTTTGGAGAACGTGATTCTTCTTTAAGTGCAAGCATTTCGGGAGGGGCTTCGGTTCAACATGAAGTAGTGATGCCGAAGAAAAGTGACTACGTGCTGGAAATGTCTGACCACATGCTCATCGGTATGAAAGTAAAAGAGATTTACTTGGATGGGTCCTTTGAAGGTTTTAAGGGAGTTTCCCACCGCTTTCTATTACCGCTTTTAGGCGGTTTGACGGGGATTGCTTTTGCCATCGAAAACACATTGGAGGTCATCTCCGCTCAAATCAAGGGTGCCATGAATATTGCCCTGAGTGGGACGGTTCCTGGAAAGCTCATCAGCATCTTCTCGGACTTCGATGACAAAATCCGCTCGTACGTTTCTTCCGCACTGGAGCCGATAGACGAATTGGCTGCCACCATTGAAGGACTCCGGGACGGATTAACCAGATTGACGATTGGATTTCCCGCGTTACTTGACAGCTTCAGACCTTATATCGACTCTGCGATTTTTGATTTAACGAGCTACTCCAATATCCATATTTACAATATATCAGCCATGGCCATTCATGAAGAAATGGAAATGCTCTTTGACGACATCGTCTACCAACTCAGTCATCATAAAGGAAAATCGATTCAAGCATTATGTGAAATTTCACAACGTGTGAAAGACAACATGATCCAACTGCGTCAACAAGTGGATCGTGTGACAATGTAGGGACAGGTCATCCACTTGTTCCTATTTTTTTTTTTGCTCTTTTCGCAATTGAAAGCTCTTCAATCAGTAAATGAGGAAATTCGACTTGAATGGTCATTGCTTCCGAGCATCCCTACCCAAAGAAAATTCGACACGGAGGATCAATTATTCATAAAGAGGATCAATAAATCAAAAACAGGATTAATCATCTCAAATCAGGATTAATCATCTCATATCCGGATTGAAAATAGTCCAATCCGGATCAAAATCTCTGCGAAAGGGTTGCGTATCAGGATTAAAAGCCAAACCTGCCTCCTCTAATCCGTTCAGGATCCCACTCCAGCTGAAAAAAACAACCTAAAGTCATTTTCCGTCCAAAATCAGACAAAATATAGTAGTCGTTGGACCTCCATTTGAGCACAAAGTCCATACCTCATAGATGCGCTGCTTCAACAATTGAGACCCATAAGCTATGTGGCTGGACAGGTGAAATCCGGATGCGCAGGGGGCAGCCTACAGGGGAATCATCTACTACCTTTTTCTGTATACTAACCACTATGTGTTTACGATAAGAGCCTTTTTATTAATAGGAATAAAATCCCCCTTTTGTCATATAGCCACATTTATGAATTTATTGTAAAATAAAAAAGACAGAAAATTGCAAGCGTTTGCACTAGTCCGAAATAACTACAAACATATATATCCTACATTTTTTTATCCCTTTGTGCAAACGTTTCCACAAACATCAAGAGCACTTCTATTATTCTATTAATCCAATTTAAGAGGGGGAAAGCATGAATGAGAAACATGACTAAGCGTCGATTCTCAATGTTGATGGTCATCATGATGCTTCTTAGTCTGTGGTCGCCATTTGTACCTGCAGCTACTGCTGTGGCAGATGGAGGTACCGCTGCTGACACAGCTGATACGGGTGATCGCACAGTACGCTTCACGTATGATCGTGAAGACCAAACGTATGACGGCTGGAATATATGGGCCTGGAATACCGGAGTAAAGAATGATCAAATCAACTTTGACTCCTATGAAAACGGAGTGGCGGTAGCAAACATTGCCGTTGCACCTGAAACAGAGCAATTCGGCTTTGTTCTTCGCAGTACAGAGGATTGGAATACGGCGGAGAAGGAGTTTGGCGATCGTTTTATTAAAGTGAATAAAAACGACACCCTCACCAAGGCGTACATAACAAGCGATGTCGAGGAAATCCGCATTGTACCGGATGGATCGGCTCCTGTCATCGATCAAGGAAATGCGACGTTCTATTATCGTGATAAAGAACTGTTCGCAAACGATGCGATGGATACAATCGAAAAAGCTGAGTTAAAGTACAACGGGGAAACAAGGGAAATGACATATGAGCCGGAGAATGAACGATTCGTACTTGCATACGAAAACATTCCGAATGGGAAAAACCCGTACTCCTTTTTAGTCACGAAAGATGGTAAAACGACAGAAGTAAGTGACCCTTATAATTCAGTCAATGGTGAATCGTTTCTTGACTTTCAAAAGGCGGATCTGAAGGTTACGGGTTCAGTGTCACCAACTGCTGTAGACTATAATGAAAACGCTGTCTTATCTGTTGAGGTCGATGGACTGACAGAGGATGTGAAAATCCAAAAAATCACGGCAGATGTTTCTTCACTAGGCGGATCAGAGAAACTTGAAATCGATTCTTCATTAAAGGAAGTGACCTTGGCAGTCGATGATGATGTAACGGCAGGAACGAAATCGATTCCTCTGACCGTCGTGGATTCCTACGGTAACTACTATGAAGGTTCAACAGAGATTGAAGTGAAAGCAAGACAGTCTGTTGGCGATTCGGATCTCGATTGGGACGAATCCATCATTTATTTCATGCTGACAGACCGATTCTTCAATGGGGATACGTCGAATGATGATCCTTACAATCTGAATTATGATCAAAGCAAACGCGGAACTTACCAAGGTGGAGATTTTAAAGGGATCACGGAGAAACTGGATTACCTTGATAATCTTGGTGTGAACACGATCTGGATTAGTCCGGTTGTGGAAAATGTGAAATATGACGTGCGTTCAACAGCAGGAAACGAGGGCGAACCTTATTTCGGTTACCATGGCTACTGGGCAAGTAACTTCGCTGAGTTGAATCCTCACTTTGGATCCATGGAGGATTTCCATACCTTAATCGATGAAGCACATGACCGTGGCATAAAAATCATGGTTGATGTTGTCTTGAATCATACCGGGTATGGGTTAAAAGAGGTTGATGGTGACTTAGCTGCAGATCAGCGTCCAGCAGGTTATCCGTCCGATGCAGAAAGAGCTAATTACAGCGACATCGTTCGTCAAGGCGCTAATGTCGGCACGGATGAAGTGGTTGGTGAATTAGCAGGACTTCCAGACGTCATCACGGAAAATCCAGAAGTTCGCCAGCAAATCATCGAATGGCAAACGGATTGGATTGAAAAAGCTACAACAGCAAAAGGAAATACGATCGACTATTTCCGTGTCGACACTGTAAAGCACGTTGAAGATACGACTTGGATGGCCTTTAAAACCGCCATCACGGAAAAAATGCCTCAGCACAAAATGATTGGTGAAGCCTGGGGAGCAAGTTCTGACAACCAGCTAGGTTATCTTGATACTGGAATGATGGACTCCCTTCTGGACTTCGGTTTCAAAGATATCGCTCATGAATTTGTCAACGGCAACCTGAAAGCAGCCAATGATAAATTGACGGCTCGAAATGGTAAGATTGATAACACGGCAACACTTGGACAATTTTTAGGAAGTCATGATGAAGACGGATTCTTGTATTCGTTAGACGGAGATGAAGGTAAGCTGAAAGTGGCCGCTTCTCTTCAGGCAACCTCGAAAGGGCAGCCGGTCATTTATTACGGTGAAGAGCTTGGACAAAGCGGGGCGAACAATTATCCGCAGTATGATAACCGCTATGACTTTGCCTGGGATGATGTAGAAAATAATGACGTGTTGGAGCACTATACGAAGGTTTTAAACTTTAGAGAGGCACATTCCGATGTGTTTGCTAAAGGGGAGAGAAAAACTGTCGGCGGTACGAATAGCGATAAATTCCTCGTATTCTCTCGAGACTATAAAGAGGACTCTGTTTACGTTGGTTTGAACGTGGCGGACGAAGCGAAAGAAATTACCCTGACTGTTGATTCTCCTGGTGCAGTCGTTACAAATGCTTATTCTGGAGAAGAATACAATGCTGACGGAAGGAAGGAAGTGACGCTGACACTTCCTTCTAAAGCAGACGGCGGTACGGCGCTGTTTACTGTTGAAGGCGGTAAGATTACAGGTGCTGAAGCAGGAACAGGTTCAGGGGGAGAAGATCCTGAAGTAGAACCGGTTCCGGAAAACAACATCCGTATCCACTACAACCGTACAGATGGAAACTACCAAAACTACGGCGCATGGCTATGGAACGATGTGGCTTCACCATCGGCTAACTGGCCGACAGGGGCTACCATGTTTGAAAAGACCGACAGCTATGGAGCTTACATTGATGTTCCCCTGGCTGAAGGAGCAAAAAATATTGGCTTCCTTGTAATGGATATTACAAAAGGGGATGCCGGTAAAGATGGTGGAGATAAAGGATTTACGATCCCTTCACCTGAGGTAAACGAAATTTGGATCCAACAAGGATCGGATAAGGTGTATACGTATGAACCGGCTGATCTGCCGGAGAATACGGTGCGTATTCATTATGAGCGTGAAGACGGGAATTATGAAAACTACGGTGTCTGGAACTGGGGAGATGTCGCAGCTCCATCAGATAACTGGCCGACAGGCGCGGCTGATTTAGCGGGTAAAGACCGTTATGGAGCATATGTAGACCTCCCGTTAAATGAAAATGCGAAAGAAATCGGCTTTCTTATGCTGGATGAGTCGAAAGGCGATGCCGGTAAGGATGGAGGCAACAAAACGTTCAATCTGTTAGATAAGTATGATCACTTATGGGTCAAACAAGGTGACGATACCGTATACATTTCTCCACATGGTGACGTGGCAACGGGACTAATTTCTTCTGAGGTCATTTCTGATGATACGATCCGGTTGAATTTCACGATGACAGATGGTTTGAAAGAAGAAGCGTTATTGTCCGGTTTAGCCATCAAAGACAGCGCTGGATCCGACGTGGCAGTGGAAAGTGCTGAAATTACCGGGGACAAAACAGTGGAAGTAAAAGCTGATTTTGACCTGGAAAAACTGCCACTCTCCATCACCTACTCTGGCAGAACCGTTTCAGCTTCTGCAGGATGGAGATTGATTGATAACAAGTATGCCTATGATGGTGATGACCTCGGAGCTACTTATAATAAAGGGAACGCAACCTTAAAATTATGGGCACCGAAAGCAAGCAAGGTAGTCGCGAACTTCTTTGATAAAAAAGATGCTGCGAAACCAATCGGCAGTGTGAAACTGACCCTTGGTGAACAAGGCGTCTGGTCAACGGAAGTAAAGGCAAAAGACTTAAAGGTAAAAGATCTGAAAGGCTACTACTATCAATATGAAGTAACCAATGACAGCGTAACGAAAAAAGTCTTGGATCCTTACGCCAAATCAATGGCTGCTTTTACAGTGAATACAGAGGGTGAAGCGGGACCTGATGGCGATAACATCGGGAAGGCAGCGATCGTCGACTTAAAAGGGACGGACCCTAAGAAATTCAGTCATGCTTCCATCGATGGCTATGAAAAACGTGAAGATGCGGTCATTTACGAGGTACACGTCCGTGACTTTACGTCCGATCCTTCAATTGAAAAAGATTTGAAGAAGGAAAGATGGGGTACCTATGATGCCTTCATCAAAAAGCTTGATTACATTAAGTCAATGGGTGTGACCCATGTTCAACTGCTACCGATCATGGCCTGGTACTACGGCGATGAAACGAATATGGGCGAACGTGAGCTTGAGTATTCAGCGGGAGGAAATGAATACAACTGGGGTTATGATCCTCACAGCTACTTCTCCCCGGATGGTGCGTATTCACAGGATGCCACTGATCCACAATTACGAATCGAAGAAACGAAACGATTGATCGATGCCATTCATGATAAGGGTATGGGTGTTGTCCTCGACGTCGTCTACACGCATATGGCCAAAACAAGCACACTGAACGATATCGTGCCAAATTACTATGCGTTCCAGGATGACAAAGGAAACTTCCTTGGAGGCTTCGGGAACAATCTGGCCACCAACCATACGATGGCTGAAAAATTGATGGTCGACTCAGTGAAATACTGGTTTGACGAATACAAGATTGATGGTATGCGCTTTGATATGATGGGTGACGCAACGTACCCATCCATCCAAAAAGCATACGACGCAGCGGCTGAAATCAACCCGGATGCATTGTTCATCGGGGAAGGCTGGAGAACATTCGCAGGTCACTTATCTGATCCTTCCCTTGAAGGAATGGGTGCCGACCAGGATTGGATGGACAAAACCGACGACGTAGGAGTCTTCTCTGACGAAATCCGTAACGAATTGAAATCCGGATTCGGTTCAGAAGGTGAGCCGCGATTCCTGACAGGTGGGGCCCGCGACATCAACACGATTTTTAACAACATTAAAGGACAGCCGGGCAACACAGCAGACGACGACCCGGGCGACATGGTCCAATACATCGCAGCACATGACAACCTGCCGTTATACGATGTCATTGCCCAATCGATCAAAAAGGACCCGGCCATTCCGGAAAACAACCTGGAGATTCATAAACGTATTCGTCTTGGTAACTCCATGATTTTAACATCACAAGGAACAGCCTTTATCCACGCTGGCCAGGAATACGGCAGAACGAAGCAGTGGCTAGGGGAAGGCGTACCGGAACAGAAATACCATGAGTTGGAAGACGAAGAAGGCAACCCATTCGGCTACTTCATCCACGACTCCTACGATTCATCCGACGCCATCAACAAGTTCGACTGGGAAAAAGCAACGAATAAAAAGAAATATGAAATCAATACAACAACGAGAGAATATACAGAAGGTTTGATTAAGCTAAGAAGATCCACCAATGCTTTCCGTTTAGGCGAGCAAGAGCTGGTCGATCAGAATGTATCACTGCTTGATTTACCTGAGATTGCCGATACAGACTTGCTGCTTGCTTACAAGAGCGTATCCACTGATCGTACGGGGGAGTACTACGTATTCGTGAATGCGGATAGCGAAGCGCGTACCCTATCAATAGGAGACTATGACTTCTCGAAAGGAAAGGTTGTAGTAGACAATGACGAAGCGGGAACTAAGCTTGTTTCAAAGAAGTCTGGTTTTACATTGACGAAAGATACTTTGACTTTGGATCCTTTGACTACTGTTGTGATTAAGGTGGATGAGAAGGGTAAGAAACGGGACTAGGGAGCCATTTCAATAATAAATGGGTGAGTTTCCTGCACTACTGCAGTGGTTTTAACCTTAAAATGGACTTTTTTGATGGGAAAGTGAGCTTTGTTGGGTTTGAGGGCCGTTGAAAGGCTTAGTTAAAGTGGCCTTCGAGGATATTTGATCCGGCTTGTGGTGGAATTGAACTCGATTTACGATTATTAATCCGGTTTTAACTTTTTTGATCCGGAATATGTACAATTGATCCACTATTCAAATGAATTGAGCATCTGTGTCGAATATTCTTTATTTAGGTTCACTTGCCATTAAATCAAGCAAACTATTGGTCGATGAAACAAAGTATTCAGGAAATCCCTTGATCAACTTTTTTCCACCGTTCTCCATAATAGAATGATAAAGTCAAAAAAGCATCAAAATGAAAAACTCAAGAATGTTGATTTAATGGCATTCTTGGGTTTTATTTATTTAGTTTTTGTCTTGAAAACCGGTCTACTCTTATAACTGTTTAAGATACTCTTCGATTTTTCTATACGTATCATAACGGTCAGCCCCTGAAAGAACGACAATTTTATCAGCGATTAACCCATCTTTCTTCCCGCAGCAGACAATGAGTTCTTTTGCCACTTTTCCGCTTATCGCATTGCGGGGGTAAATCGGGCATTTTAACCTGTTCGCCAATAGTTCTGCTGCCGGATAATCATTAAATGTACCAATCACAATCGCCTTTTCTAGCATATCATCTTCCTCCTTCGGTTTTTCAGTCGGTTTAGGTGTATCCGGCAAATACGGTAGATTAAAGTATTCCAGTACGCCTTGAGCTGTTTCTCTCGCTACTTCTTTTTGATAGTCTTTATCAAGCAACAGCTTAGCTTCGTCGGGGTGATCCATGAAACCATTTTCCGTCAGGATGACGACCCCTTCAAATTCCCTGGTTATATGAAGGTTCTGCTCTATGATTCCCCGTCATACTTGCTTGGTCCCTTGCCTTAAATATTTCCCTACGCTATTGGCCAATTCCCTTGCATACTTACTTCCAGGATGGATATGAACAGAGATCCCACTTGGATTTGCCCCGCTGAATGACCCATCAAATGCATTGAAATGAAAGCTCACTAACACGATTTTCACATTTGATGCACCATATTTATTGATGTAGAAATTTAATAATCGATTTGCTTCATTCGTTCTGGCAGTTAACGGGACGTCTGTGGTCGTTGGAGAAATATCATGGACGATGACCCCATGTCGCTTCAATTCATCCCAAAAAAATTCACTAACAGGCTCATTGAACTCATTTTCCTTAATCGACCTACCTAGAGAGTTGATATAGGGAGTCCTCTTGCCAGGAGTCTCTAATCCATGACCAGCATAGCATCCCGTAATACTACATAAATCATCTGAATTCCCCCTTTACTAGTACTATATTCACAGCTTGTCATTTTGGTAACGGTGGGGCAGGGGGGAGTCATCTGTCCTTTATAATGAATTATAGGGAAGATGTCTTTCTATCATTCTTTTAGGAATAAACGGTTTGTCTATTTGGAAAGTATGTTATTATTCTAAAGTAGTGAATACGACTTATGTCTCTGTATGGTTCTTTAGTTTTATACAGATCTTTTGCTCGTATTACACAAACCATCTTTCATAATTCGTACGATAAAGGCAAACCCATTGAAAAGTGGTGACGCAAAACTATAGGGGCTAATTTCATGATGACGATGCTTGCCAGTTTTCGAAACGGACTCCTGCGATTTATGAACATGGAGGAGAAATGATGAAGGTGACTCGATTCTTATCACAAATGAAGTTTAGATGGCACTCTATGAGGATCCACTACAATCTCGTATTACTAGAGGGCTGTTTAGATTGCCGAATCAAAAAGAAACTGCAGGAAAAAATAATGTACCATGAGATGAAGTTGAATAACCTTTGTTTGTAGGCGCCTTTTGTAGGTGCCTTTTTTATTTGGGGTTTTAATTTGAAATTGCTTCTAAACTAAAGATGAAAGAGACCTGCCTAGACGGTATCCATACAACTATCCGTAGGTATTTCCATTTGATTCAAAATGAACTCTGGAAAAGAAGCAAAGACGTGGGACCGTAGTGAAATAACAGAGAAGTAAAAGAGAGAAGTTCCGGAAAAGAAGGTCCTGAATATGCCATCCAGTAAATGACTGAAGAAAGAATCGTGGTATTCAGTAATAAATTAATGAACATAAGGGCTGTTTGTCGTTAAGAGGGTTTGCCTTCTTATCAACTGGCCATTAATAGTACGTACGGTCTTTTGACCCTCTATATGATTGGATTATGCTTGGTCATCATCTTACTTGCTACCATTCTGTCGAAAGTCTACCGCTTTACAGAAACTGAATGATGCGGCCTTTTTTTATCCTCGGTTTTCATGAATAAGGGAAACTACGGGACACCGCTCGCCTTTTTTCTCTTCGGATCAGCAGGACTTGTAGTCGCCATTATCCTCATGGTCATTCAACAATTATTGATGAGCACGTTGGGAGTATTCTATGCACCAAAAGGGAGTGCCCAACAGAACGGAGTAAAAGCAGCACTGCAAGCAGTGAAAAGAATGTCTATGGTGTATGGGGCAATGGGCGGCATCGCATTTCAATTGCTTCATGTGTCAATCATCGAATCATTCATGCAAGCGATCGATTCATAGCAGACGCCGACCCCATTCACTATGCTTACTCTTGGCATGCAATTAACCAATATCGCGGTCAAGGCCATTGATTGGAGGAAGCTCTATACATCGCTATCACTGAAATTGATCGCCTCCCCAATGATTGCAGCTCTACTGGTTCTGCCTATGCCTTTGGATAACATGACAAAGCAAATCATGATCATTATGGCGGCGACACCTACAGCTGCGAACACTACGATGTATGCGATCCAGTTCCAGACAGAGCCACAGAATGTTTCAAGTACAACGCTCATTTCTACAATTATGAGCATTATCAGGCTACCCTTTGTTATATATTTAGCGATGTAGTCCCAGATTGATTTACTGATCTCGTATCTAACAATGGAGGGGGATCAGTAAATTAAAGTTGAATTTGGATAGATTGTCGTTTTTCCTATTGATATAATGTTTAAAGATATGGTATATTCTTTTTCGGCTTACAAAAAGATTAAGATGAGTAAGTTGAAAAAAGTTTTCATTTTTAGTTATTTAGAAGTTGACTTCTGCGAAATTAATTGTTATAGTTATACATGTCCTTAAGCCGGATGTTTTATTAATAAGGCCCATTGGTCAAGCGGTTAAGACACCGCCCTTTCACGGCGGTAACACGGGTTCGAATCCCGTATGGGTCACCAATA
>JBNJJV010000005.1:0-407727 GCA_051750565.1 Bacillota bacterium
ATCGAGCAGCTTACTCAAGGGAAATTTGATAATTAAAAAGAAGCTCATCCTTTTCCGGATAAGCCCCCGTTAATGCAATAACAAAAATGTTATTTAACAGATTTTCCAGATACGATATGCCAATGGAGATGTTTCGAGTCTTGATAATTACCTAAGTTTGTTATAACCCTACAAGCTCCATTTTCTTCTGTAACCTTACTGGCAACTTTTTTAATGACACCAAGTAATTCAAGTAATAATTCATTATCACTTTCTTCCAAGGTAATTAGTGAAGCAATGTGTTTCTTAGGTACAGCGACAATATGTACTGGATAAGCAGGTTTTGTATGATGATAGGCTAAAACATTTTCAGTCTCTAAAACTTTATCTACTTGCGTTTTACCACTAAACACTTCTTCACAATAAAAATCTTCAGTCATAATATACCCTCCTAAAATGCTCATTTCTTATTGAATTAACCTTTAACTGAACAAAGAAAACGCTGAAGATCAGCTGCACGATCTTCAGCTATAGCCCAATTTAATGGAATAACTATCTTCCCAAGGACGAGGTGACCTGGGTTTGAGTTTTAAAATATCGATCAGAAAACTCGGTTAAAGTTGCGGCTATCTTCGAAATAAATTCAGGTGGTGATGGGAAACTCCGATCAATAAAGTACAATTCACTTATAATAAGAAAGAGAAGTGAAACTAAGACAGAAATAACAATAAATATCGTCCATATTTTTCTATCTCTATCTTTTTTTACATTTTTATACTTCTTCTTTCTGTATAAGCTTTGCGCTATTCGCAGCGTTGTTTTTTATCTTGTATGTCGGAATTCATAATCTATATTCCCTTCTTTCAACGATCAACTTATATGTTTAATACGAAAAACCAAATACTTATCTATCGTTTCTCAAATAGACCTCCTAATAAAATGTGGCTTATTACAGAAACCTCCCCCTTTAATTTAATACCAATTATTTCAAAATCGAGCAGCTTACTCAAGAAAAATATAAAAAACTAAAAAGAAGCTCATCCTGTTCGGGATAAGCCCCGTTAGTTGAATACATAAAAAAACTAACCAACATAATGGAGAGTCAGCTGGTAAATTGCTACGCAAAGCCCTAAAATACAGGCTTTCATTTTGGAAGGATGTTTGCTTTTACTAAAAAGGAAGTAAAGGAAAACAACTATAAATCCCAAAGGAACCCATAGCTCGAAGGTACCTTCTTTTGTATCTCGAGAAAAAATTGGACCAACGTGTGTGCTAATCAAAAAGTAAATAAAAACTGTATAACGACGTGTTTCTAATTGCTTACTCCACCTTACTAAAAAGTAAATAATTATTATTGATATGATTGCAATGATAGTAATGTGGAAAGGTGGTGTGAGAACATTAGAAAAGTCACTAAGATTGAAGTCCACCCTTTATAGCCCCCTTCTAATATATGAAGTCATATCTTCCCCAGTAAACATACCTGTCTAATTGAAGATGGATAAAATCCAGTGCTCAATAAGGTGATCTTCAGTTAAGCCCCCTATAATGGAATAAAGCCAACACTTTTACTCAAACGAGTTTGATTTATTTTTAATTTCCCCTTCAGGGCTGATGCTATATTGGGCGATAGAATTTGTTGCTTCTCCATCATTGGTTAACCCGTCCTTTAAATTGAACGTTACTTCCCAGGCTTTTGAGGAACTACTGAGGTGTGTATCATTTGATAACAACTCAATATTATCAATCTCTATATCCTCGTTGCTCTCTTCATTAAATTGGGCTAAGTCTTTCTCGAACTCCTCCATAGCAATTTCTTCAGCTTGTTCCATTGTTATTTCTTCTGTCTCATTTTTTCCACAACCAACAAAGAGAAAATTGCTAATAAGAATACTAATATAACAGAAAATTTTTTCATAAGTTTACCACTCCAAATTATTAACTTTTACGAAGACGAACAGTAAAAGGTTTCATTTACTTTTCCATCTTCAATAAACCTATCCCTCTAACTTAATACCAATTATTTCAAAATACAGCAATTTACTCAAGAAAAACTTCAAACAAAAAGGAAGCTCATCCTTTTCTGGATAAGCCCCCTTATATGAAATAACCTAAATTTTACTATTTATCTGAATCTTGAAGATTAGGTATCCTAAGGTAGCTCCAACTAGGTTTAATATAACATCATCTACATCTAATACTCCTAATTTTGTTAGAAACTGAAAAACTTCAATACACATACTCAGCACTAGTGAAAAATATAAAACGTTTTTTAATGTATTTAAGTTAGAGAAAACTTTTGGAAGTAAGAAACCTAATGGCATAAATAAAATAACTATCCCAAAAGTATTGTAGAACCAAGTATCAAAGTTATAGTGGTCAATATTAAAAACGTAACCAACCAGAGTCTTCAAGGGAACAAAATTATTATATACCCCTTCGTAGTTAATCGTCCTCGAATGGTTCATTCCAAATCCCAATCCTACAAAGCTCACTACCATCAACACAAATAGATAAAACAAAAATAAAATAATAAATACAGTATGCTGCTTGTTTATTTGCATTCTAATCACCTCTTATCATAAGAGGTTTATGATTGTCCTTAAATAAAAATTCACTTTTTCGCTTTAAGCAAACTAAATCCTAATTCCGATCGAAAAGAAAATCCTATATTTGTCATTCGTTTTGAAGGTTTGCATCAGTTAGAGTTTGAAATTCTTATTCAATTAAATGGCCCGATTGTTGAAGAGCGATCTTTGATATCCATGCTTTGATTCTCCAATAAAAAGCCCTGTCTCATAATCATCACCAAGCAACATCTCAAAAATAGCTACTAATACTAGGAAGACTATTCTGTTCCTATCCATTTTTATAAAATATTTACAGAACCTTAGTATCAAAGAATCAATATCTTAATAATACTTTATTAAGATATTATTAGTGGGGATAGCATGAGTGGCTATCATGGTATTTGGCGTAGGTGGAGCCAATACTAGTGAATAATTTTACATATCCGTTATAATTCATTAATAGGAGTAATTTATTTAACTCATAAACCTGCGAAATCTCACCAGGCAGCATGAGAATATTACGGGAATATATGTTCAAACAAAGCTGCAGTTTCAAGCTGTACTGGTTCAAATCTTTCCTGAATACAGAGGCGTATTTGGTGACTTATACTCGGTTGTGTCTTTGCTTGTTTTAAAAGAATTCTCAGCATCAGAAGACATTTTAGCTGTTAGCGAAGAAATGTTAGCCGATAAAATCAAGGAATTCTGTAACAGTCGGTCTAAGAGATGGGCAGAAGAAAAAGCTCAAGATCTTAAGAAAGTTGCAGAACGAAACCCATTCAAGAAGACACTCTATCAGAGTCATTTACTGAGTCTTGGTATGTATATCAATATGCTTCTTCAATACAAAGAGCATCTATCCAGATTGGAGTCAGAGATAGACGCTCTCGCAAAAGAAGTTGAAGAATATAAGATTATCCAATCTATCCCTGGTATCGAAAAAAAAATCGCGGCAACGATTATTTCTGAAATTGGTGAGATAGACCGGTTTAATCACCCGAAAAAACTTGTAGTATTCGCTGGGATTGATCCAGAAGTGTTTGAATCAGGTAAGTTCAAAAGCTACTCTTGTTCGAATTACAAAACGTGGTTCAAGTAGATTAAGGCACGCCTTATATATGGCTGTTCGCTCTGGTATTCGTGACTGTCGTAAACAAAAAACAACAGATGAGATCATCCCTAGAAACAAGAGATTAAGAGCGTTTTACGATAAGAAGCGTGAGGAAGGCAAACTCTATAAAGTAGCCGTTATTGCTTGCGTAAATAAGCTCTTACATTGGATTTATGCTATATTAAAAAACAGAACCACTTTCCAAGATATAGCCTAATTAAGATTTCCATCTAAATAAGACAAAACCTTCCAAACATATGTCAGTGGAAGGTTATTTGGCATGCGTATTTTTAGTATAACATGAGTTATTTTAAGTTTTTATTGAAAAATGTTGACAAACTATTAGCTGGTTTAATTGAAGAAGCAACCTTTTACTCTTTCTTCTCATAACCCTTGCCAATAACTGTTTCTTTATCTTTATTAATATAAACAACCAGTCTACCGTTCGAGGCGTCTTCAGTATTGTTAAAAGTCACTGTATATATTGTTTTACCAGTGAATTTATCACCTAACTGTTTACCAAGTTGTTCACTTACAGTCACTTTATCAACAACAGAATCCTTAGGTGAAACAGGAATTTTATCTTCCTCTTCCCTCGTTAAACTATTAAATGCAATCATCTCTATCGGCAATTGTTCATTTTTGAATAAATTACACCCGGTTAAAATCCCAAGAAGACATATCATAGCTAGAGATAGACAAATTTTCATTCTATGTAAATGCTCCTTTCAAAACTAACTATTGAGTTATTCCATTAACCTGCCCCAATCGTATTATAAGGTCAATCAGTTAATTCTGGTTGGCCTATTTTATATAGGTTATTCTTTAGGTAGCCGGGGGAGGACGTTCCTGCCCTTGGGACTTAGATCCCGTCAGTTATACTGTCCCCCCCTACTTATAGAAACATGTTTGAGGCTGGTTGAGGCGTATTGATCCCGTATATCAAGCGAAGCTATGACACTATAAGTATCACAGGGGTTACCGGCAAATTTATTAAAAAGGAGAAGTGATAACTTATGGATCCAGTCATTGGCCTGGATATCGCAAAAGGAGAAAGCCAAGTTCAAGCCTTTTTGGATAAGAAAAAACCTTATAGAAATACCTTTAAGTTTAAACATGATAATGAAGGTTTGAATGTATTTTATGCTTTTTATGAGGAAATACAACGTAAATCAGAAACAGCTCCAGTAGTCATTTTTGAATCTACTGGTCATTATCATGAGCCTGTACTTCAGTATTTAGAAGAAAAAGGAGTTTCATACTATTTGGTTAATCCTGTGGTTTCTTACGAAACGAAAAAGACAAGCCTTCGAAAGGTAAAGACAGACCCTCATGATGCAAAACATTTATGTGAACTTTACTATAAAGAAGACCTAGAGACCTTTCACAGAAAAAATGTTAAAACAATGGATCTCCGCAACTTATCCAGGCAGCATGAGTCTTTAACTAAAAATTATGTTCAATTAAAGTTACAGTTTCAAACGATTTTAGATCAGATTTTCCCTGAATATAAAAGCGTCTTTGGGCAGGTGTATTCACCGTTAGCTCTAAAAATATTACTTTTATATCCAACGTCTAAAGATGTTTTAAAAACAGAGATTGAAAATATAGCTACAGAAATGTATGGCTTGGGAGGGAAACGCTTTTTTTCATGGTGTATGTCTAAAGCAGAGAAATTAAAAGAAGCTGCGAGACGGAACCCATTCAAGAAAACCTTATACAAAAGTCATTTGGTGAGCTTAAAAATGTATATCAATATGCTTCTTCAGCATAAAGAATATCTATTAATCTTAGAAGAAGAAATGGACCAGCTGGCACAAGAGTTTGAAGAGTATACTATTATCCGTTCGATTCCTGGAGTTGGATCTAAGATCACAGCTACCCTTATTTCAGAGATTGGTGAAATTGATCAATTCAGTCATCCAAAGAAATTAGTTGCCTATGCCGGGATAGATCCATGTATCTTTCAATCAAGAAAGTTTAAAGCATCCATCAATCGGATTACGAAAAGAGGATCCACCAGGCTAAGACAAGCCTTGTATACAGCAGTTCAATGCGGACTGACAAGAAATCGCAATGTAAAACTAAGAGAGTTTTATGACAAAAAAAGAAGTGAGGGCAAGCCTCACAAAGTAGCGATCATCACTTGCGCCAACAAGCTTTTACATTGGATTTACGCTATTCTCACACACAAAGAGGCTTTTAAAGCATAATAGTAAATTATTTTACATTATTTACCATAACTTCAAATGAGAGTTTGAAGTCTCTTTGTCATGCTTGTTTTTATTATAACATGACATATAAAACCATTTTAAGCTAAACGTATTGACTTATATTAGCTGGTATAATGGAATATAAAAACTGAAAATCATTGGGGTGATCATCAGCTCTCTGACCAAATGAGTATCCCCGTTATCGTCGAACAATGCCTCAACGTCCTTATGCAGATTGTACCCATAGTAGGATGTTCGGATGTTCCATCTTCGTTATTTTTCACCTTCGACAAGCGTTTGCCCCATGGAAAGTAGTTGTAAGAGAGAGTAATCTCTCCTGCAACTTCTCGTTCAGCACCTGTCCACTAAGCCCCAAATAGTTCAGGTGAGTCGTTTTTTCTCCGGCTGTCCCTGGATTTTCTATTCGGCTTGTCGTACGATCCATTGGATCAAAGGCAAATTCTACAGTCGTGTATTCGGATGTCGGTTAAATTCTTATGAGAAGCGACCCAATCGAATCCATCATAAAAGCTGCGTCAAAGTTCCGTCAATCGCGATGGCATTGACCGTATGCTGTAGACCATATGGGGCATAATGGTGCTAAACAGAAGTCCCGTTCAAATTCACGGAAACAAAACGGTTTTTCTGATAGTTGAACGTGCAGGTTTTGCCATCTTTCGTGGCCTGGACCACATTCCCGTTTAGATCGAGCTGCTACATTCCTACTGTTGCTATATCAATAGCGTTAGTTTAAGGTTTATGTTTTTTTTGACACTAGTACTTTACAGTCGTAACAAACTTTCGCGAAAGAAGAAAAATATTTAATTCTAAACAAAATCTGGATTAGTTAAATCATTATTTCTAATGACTACATCCGCATTCAATTGAGGTGAATGTTGCTCTAAATAGAGTTTCGAAGCTGCAAGATACCTTTTAATGAACAACTTCTCGGCTTCTTCATAACTTCCAAAAGCTCGTACTTCCCGTTTAGCACCTCTTTTTCTTGCTAATTCAAAGTCAGTATTAACAAATATTTTAAAATCATAAAAGTTACATAAATCCTGCTTGAATAAAAAAGTCCCATCTACAATTAAAATCATATCCTTAGAAGCCACTTTTATTTCTGGGTTTACATACTCATCTTTTGCTAAATCTAATGAGATGGTTTGATAATGAAGGTTTCCGTTCGGTCCTAGGGGAATTAAAAGCCTTTGCTTAAAGGACTCGTAATCATGGGCATCCTCGTAATAGCCAATAGCTGATTCCTTCCCCTTTCTGTACCGAATGTCTCTTGGATTATGAAAATTATCTATACTTGTTCTGATAACCTTCTTTTTTCTGCATAAAAGTTCCTCAGCAAGTTCATTAGCGAGTGTTGATTTTCCTGCTGCTGTTATTCCACTAACTCCCACACGAACGGGATGTTTTTTTCTTAAACTCAATATTCTATTCGCTAAATCAGAAATAAGTTTGCTCCTTAACATATAAGCCCCTCCCCAAGTTAGCCTTTTGTATTTCGTATATCTATAAATATGAAAGCCTCCATGTTAATTGTATAACTTAAAGCTTTAAATTACTTCTAATAATTCTTACAATTAATTCACAAACAGGCCCTCTTGTGGATTAAGTATTGCAACCTCTTCTTCGAGATCTTTTCTTGAATAGCAGAAGGATGGTCACCTTTACTTAATACTGCAGACGCACACCTTAGTTGAAATATTGTTTGTAGGAACCCTTACCTCCCAAGAAATTTGGGAAGTTGCACACAAATATTGAACTGTGCAATAACAAAATTATTCCCTAGCTAACCTAACCTTTACATAAAATTTACCAATAATACGAGGAGATTAATAATCTATGTCGAATAATTTAAATTAAATCCAATTTAGAGGTGAATTTTATGATAAATGTAGTCTGGGGCTTTTTATTATGGATTTCAGCGACATTGCTTTTCCGTTTTTTCGGACAAATGTTTCTAATACCTGGGAATGTGCTTTTATTGCTTATTACCTTTATTCTGGCAATACCTTTGATTACTCTAGCTACGTATCCTTATTATTATTTGAGGAAGATACCTGAATCGAAACGTCTAATGTCATCAGTCCAAATTGCTCTCCCAGGAATGATTTTGGATATATTTAGTGTTATTTATTTTAATAAAGTGTTTTTAAACTTACATATTGATTCATTACCTTTTTTCGCTGCTTGGTTACTGTGGGCGTATAGCTTAATATTAATTTCAGGTTTTTCAATAAAGATTAAATCTAACTAATGCTATATATCCTATGAATCTTTACTTCGCATTTTGAGTCAAAAATGACAAATATCTATGGAAAATGAGTTTACCTTGTTTCAGATAAGCCCCCGTTTGTTTAGTAAAGAAAGAGCGGAAGTTAACAAAACTTCCGCTTGATTCATATAACGTTAATTATCTGAAGACTGATATTAAGCTTTTCTAGCCAAGAATTACGTTGTATGTTGAACAAGTGTTCTTGCCATCGCAATAGAATACTCAGTTGTAAGCACTCCAGTCGATTCATATATAATAACGGCTGGGGTATTTTTTGCGTTAATTGTATTAGTTTCGCATCCTCTAAACGAAAAACATAATTCACCAATGTAACGGGTTCACGCCTACCAGTCCATTTTAGTTTTGTCCATCTTGACGAATAGCCCTACTTATTAATCACAATCGATAATCTATAACTCACATAATTGCTCATGTCTGTCAAAAATTCATCTAATATTTGATTGGATGGAAATTTGCATTCGAGAAGATAACAGCTTTCTCCACTGACTTTGTAATTGTTTATGACATATTGGTCCTTCTTTTTTATGAAAGATAAATAAGACTGATGATTTGTGCTTTTCGTAAAAATATGTATGATTGCGTGAACAGAGTACCCCATTTTAACTTGATTAACCGTAATGGTATACCCTTCAATAACTCCACTTTCTTCTAATTTCGCTACTCTGGCTGAAGTAGCCGGTCCAGTCAAATGTACCTTCTCGCCCAACTCTTTCATTGTAATCCTACTGTTCCTCGATAGTTCATTAAGTATATGCAAATCTGTTTTATCTAACATTTTATTTAACTCCTTTCATTAATAAAGTAAAATCGCCAAAAGAGTTTATTTATTCTATGTATCCATCAATAGGTTATAGTTTAGAATATACATTGTTCAAAAAAAATTTTAAAGAAAAAGGAGTTTTCCACTTGAATATAAATCTAATTCGAAATGCCACTATTGTCATTGAATATGCAGGAAAAAAGTTTCTAATCGATCCAATGTTAGCCGATAAGGGAGCATACCCACCATTTCCAAACTCACCAAGACAAGATCAAAATAACCCTTTAGTTAGCCTACCTACATCTATTGAAGATATTATTAACGTAGATGCTGTTATTGTCACTCATCTACACTATGATCATTGGGATGAAGCGGCAAAAGAAGCGTTACCAAAAGATATTAAAATATTTTCCCAAAATGAAGAAGATGCCACACAAATTCAAAGTGCTGGTTTCCAAAACGTAGAGGTTTTACTAGAGGATACGGTCTTTGAAGGTATCCAACTAATTAAAACATTAGGAGAGCATGGAAGAGGCGAGATGGTGAAACTTGCTGGTTTAGTATGTGGCATTGTTTTCAAACACCAAAAGGAGAAAACATTATATGTTGCCGGAGATACGGTGTGGTATGAAGCTGTTAAGGAAGTCATTCACACTCACAAGCCAGAAATTATTGTAGTAAATGCTGGTGATAACCAATTCTTCGAAGGCGGGTCTCTTGTCATGGGTAAAGATGATGTGTATGAAGTATATAAAGTAGCACCTAATTCTAAAACTATTGCTGTCCACATGGAAGCTGTAAATCACTGGGGATTATCTAGAGAAGAATTAAAAGGATTTATTAATGAAAAAGAAATTACGTCTAATGTGTTAGTTCCAGAGGACGGTGAGTCTTACTCATTTTAATTGACCTTCTTTATGAAAACCTATCTTTTCTAAAACTCGCATCGAACCTATATTGTTTAACATTACACCTGCTTCAACACGATGCAGGTGTAATTCATTAAACACAAATTCTACTGCTAAAGAGACTGCTTCCGTAGTATAACCTCTACCATTGTATTGTTTGTCCAATGAATAACCAATTAAACATCTCTGGAGTGTACCTCGAGATATTTGATATAAGGATACATCCCCAAATTGGTTAACTAAACTGCACTTTAACTTAATACCAATTATTTCAAAATACCAGCTTTAACTCAATAATTAATTTCAAAAAAAGGGAACTAATCTTATTACAGATAAGCCCCCTTTTCTGGAAAACTCGAAATCAAGGTATTAAGTTTTAAAAAAGTTGTCATCGATATTTTTAAGACTATGTATAACTTCTACATCATCGTGTACCTCTCTATTCTTACGATTTATCCATATTCCTTTCATTCCAGCTAATTGACTTCCAATTGCGTCCGTCTCAAGGCGATCCCCAATGGCCCTTACATTGAACAATCCTTTTGTCACTTAACAGTTTCTAAATCCATCTTTTCACAATAAAATCATCCTTTAAATATTACCTGATGATTTTGGACAATGCTATACTTAAATCTTGAATAAATTAATGGTACTTTCACAAAATCAAAAATTAAAACTAGAAGATTAGGATGAATAATATGTGGAATATTTTCAAAAAGGATATTAAGAACATTTTTACCAATTGGGTTGCTGCTATATTAATTGGAGGCTTGACGTTATTACCTTCTTTATATGCCTGGTTTAACATTGAAGCGTCTTGGGACCCCTATAGTCAAACGGATCAGCTTCCAGTAGGGATTGTGAATGAAGATGCAGGGGCTACGGTTCGTGATAAGGAAATTCATATCGGGGATGAGATCGTCAAAGAACTGAAGAAGAATGATGATATGGATTGGCAGTTTGTTGAGCGTAAAGAAGCGATGGATAAGGTGGAATATGGCGATTATTTTGCCGTCATCGTAATTCCAGAAAATTTCTCTAAGAAGTTAGGAACCGTTATTAAAGATCACCCTGAAAAGGCGGAAGTTGAGTATTATGTGAACGAAAAAATCAATGCTATTGCGCCTAAAATCACAGAATCTGGTGCAGGCGGGATTGTCGATAAAATTACTAGTAACTTTATCTCAACGGTGAACGGTACTATTTTTGATAAGTTTAATGAATTAGGCCTAGAGATTGAAAAGGATCTTCCTGATATCAAGCGATTTGAAGAATATGTTTTTCAAATGGAAGAAAAGCTACCTGAGATTCATACCTTATTAAATGAATCTTTGTCAGATGCTGAAAATGCTAGAAGAATTATTGATAAGGCACAAGTACTTGTTCCCGATGCAAAACGTGTAACTAACGATGGATTGCAAACGATAGATGAATCTAGCGAGTTTTTGAAGAAGGCTGAGAATCGACTAAATGCAATTGCCCCTCAAGTTCAAAAGGATCTAGAGCAAGTACAGAGTATGACGACGAAAATGAACGATTTTATCAGTACTGTGCAATCTTCTGATATTAAGTTGAACCAAGGAAAGCAAATTAGTGATCAGATCAATGAGCAGATAACTAGTTCAGTTAAGAATATAGCAGTAGTAGAGGCGTCACTAAAGCAACTTCAAGAGCAGAACAATAATAATGATCAAGGTACAAACCAGAATCAAGAACAAATCAATCAGGCTCTTAAACAATTAGCTTTTTTGAAGAAGGAACTACAGACAATCCAAGAAAGCGGCCAAAAGATCAATACATTTCTTTCTGACAAACAACAAGAAGTGGATGGTTTGATCGCTCAACTCCAGGAAAGATCAGCTACAACTGCAAATGAAATTGATGGATTTGTTAAAGAATATAATGAAAACATCGAGCCAACTGTCAGACAGGAAGTTGCCAATGCCAAGAAAACGTTGAATGATGCCAGGGGCATCTTAATTGAAATCCAATCTACAATGCCAGAAGTAGAAAAAATCCTCGCAAATACAGAGGGAAACTTGGGTGAAGGGGAAGAAACTCTTAAGCATATAGTAGGTGAATTTCCATATATCAACGATAAGGTAAAACAATTAGCCGATCGGATTCGAGAAATCCAAGGGGAAACAGACATTAATGAAATCATTGAGTTACTGCAAAATGATCCAGAAGCAGAGAAGGGATTCTTTGAGGAACCTGTTCAACTCTATAAAAACAGCCTTTTTCCAATCGCAAACTATGGAACAGGCATGACTCCCTTTTATACCGTGCTTGCGATATGGGTAGGTGCCCTTCTGTTAATTTCCCTGTTAGCTACAGGTGTCCATAATTCAGATGAATTTACCGAAAAACAAATCTATTTTGGCAAACTTTTCACTTTTATAAGCATCGGGTTTGTTCAAACACTTGTGGTGACATCAGGTGATATTCTCATTTTGGGTGTGGATATAGCAGAATCAGTGTGGTTTATCTTATTTGGATTGGTGTGCAGTTTAGTATTTATCCTAGTGGTCTATACATTCGTTTCGGTATTTGGGGATATTGGTAAAGCAATGGCTATTGTGTTACTTGTGCTGCAAATTGCTGGTGCAGGCGGAACGTATCCTGTAGCATTACTCCCTGAATTCTTTCAAACCATTCACCCGTTCTTACCATTCTCATATGCGATTGATTTGATGAGAGAAGCCGTTGGAGGCATTGTTTGGGAGAGAGTTTATAGAGATCTCATGTCTCTAATGCTATTTGGGTTCATTGCTTTGTTAATTGGAACCTTCCTTAAAGGTCCTTTAAGTAAGAAGACAAAAGCCTTGAGGAAGAAATCGAAAGAGTCCGGGTTATTTCATTAAGGCCTAGGTAAAGGTGCCTTGTAGAGAAATCTCTACAGGGCTTTTTTAAATTTTTCAAAACGCTAGAAAAGGGGGAAGAATCTTTATTTCTTCTTCCCTTATCCCCTTTCCTTTAACATCTTCAAATTATTGTATCTAATTCTTCTATCTTCCAAGGTATGAAGGTGGTTGTAGGAAAATCTAAGGTATTTATGCCTCTAATTTTGATATAAAACCTCTTATCTATCAATTTTAAGTAACTTATTTATGTGAGACAGAGGCCCTATTCCTTCTTCACTAAAGCTCAACCGCCCCAGTTTAGGGACGAACAACGATAAGAAGAAAGACCTGGCTAAACTAAACAGTATAAAACTCAGCCAGATCCCTGTGTTTCCCAAGACAGGCACCGACAACCAAATTACCGGAAGGAACACAAGTAATGCCAGAAGGATGGAATCCCTCACTGGTCCAGCTTGAGTGGCACCCGAGAATATCCCTTCTAACTGCAGTCCCCAAAATCCGGCGATAGGAAAGATGACCAGCCATAGTAACTGCTCATGGGCTACATTCTGAACATCTGCAATTGTGGTAAAGAGCGCAACCACCTCTTGTCCCCAAAATAAAATAATAAAAGAAAGAAAAGCGGCAGAGGCAAAACCCCACATGGCCGACAAGTAATAAGCACGGGTATATAGAAGGCGATTCTTGCTTCCTATCGATCTTCCTACAAGAATGCTGGAGGCATTTGCGAATCCTCCGAATAAGTAGGCCATCATATAATGAATTTGGAGAAGAATGGCGTTGGCAGCGAGAATAACTTCTCCCATGCTTGCTCCTTTTGAAGTAAAAATGATTGTCATCGCCAACAGGCAGACTGTCCGTAGGAATAGGTCCCGATTCACCTTGAACATTCTTTTAATCGGTTCAAGTTCTGATAGCATCCTTAATCGAACCTGTGAAAGGTGAGGTTGGATTGCCCGAAATATAATAATTGCGCCAAACAAAACCGCCGTCACTTCAGAGATAAGTGTGGCGAATGCCACTCCGATGACTCCCATCCCAAATCCGAGGACAAAGAGAAAGTCCAGGAAGATATTCAGCACATTCATGAGAACCTGGGTGGCCAGGGCCAGCCGGACTTTCCCCATACCAATGAGCCAGCCTATCATCACATAGCTTAATAGGATGAAAGGGGCACCCCAGATTCTAATAGAAAAATAAGAAGCAGCAATTTCAGATACAGCTGCACTTCCTCCCATGAGCTGTAACGCGATTTGAAGGATGGGTGCCTGCAGAAAGAGGAAGATTAAACCGAACAGAATGGCAATCATCATGGGTCTGAAGAAAGTCAGGAGAACCTCTGTTTGATTCTGGAGTCCTTCCGCCTGAGAGGTAAAACCGCTGGTACTGACTCTCAGGAAACCCAGCAGCCAATAAATGGTATTGAAGATGACCGCTCCAATTGCCACTCCCCCTATGGAAACCGGATCGGGCATACGGCCGACAACCGCAGTGTCTACTGCTCCCAATAAAGGTGTCGAGATGCCAGAAATAACAAGCGGGATGGCTAAATGCAAATATTCACTATGGCTGCAGGCATTTTTGATTTCTAACTTAGGGAGTACTGGTTTCATATAATTCTCCTTATATCCTCCTCTTTTTGCCAGGAAGTTTTCATACTTTGATAGGGATGAAGTGGGTGTGGGGCTCTTCTGGAAAACCGCATAATACCCTCTAAATTTGTAAAAGAGTTAACTTAATAATTTCCCTACACATACTTTCTCTATTTATTTACTAAATAAAACAAGCAATCAATATTAAAAAATAGACACGAGCTCTTTTGTGTAGGAATGACGTTCTAGACTAAATAAATGCTTTTCATTAAATTGATCAACAATTTCTCCTGATTTCATAACCATAATTCGTTGACTCATTTGGCTTACTGCCGCAAGATCATGGGAGATGAACAAATAAGAGAGATTTAATGTATTTCGAAGATCATTAAGCAAGGTAAGTACAGCCTTTTGTGAAATTACATCAAGACTAGCGGTTGGCTCATCTAAGACTATGAGTTCTGGTTCAATGGATATTGCACGGGCAATCGTTACGCGCTGTCGCTGTCCTCCACTTAATTCATGCGGATATCGATAAGCCAATTCTGAGGGCAACTCAACTGCATCAAGAAGCTGATGAATAAACTGCTCCTTAGAGCCATCGGAAAAATGGTTAAGACTCAGAGAATGGTGATATTGTTCATAAGGGTCGATCAACGAATCTTTTATTTTCAGCTTTGGGTTTAAAGCCGCGGAGGGATTTTGAAACACCATTTGTATTTTTTTTCGATAAGGATGCAAACGACGTTCATTCAGATTTTCAATAGCTTCACCATTAAAATGAATTGAGCCTCTGTCGATTTTTTCAACACGTAACAAGCACCTGGCTAGTGTACTTTTACCACAGCCACTTTCCCCAACAAGACCAAGACAGTCACCCTTATTCAAATGAAATGAGACGTTGTTCACTGCTGATTTTCCAGATTTAAATGTCTTTGTTACCTCTTTCACCTCAAGCAGACTCATACAGGCTCCACCTCCTGTAATCCTGATGGCAGCCCCTTGCCTAAAATTGGCGCTGCTGAGATTAGCTCCTTAGTATATGGATGTTCAGGATGGTCAAGTATACGATGCTTATTCCCTTTTTCAACGATTTTCCCATCCTTCATGATCGCCAGTCTGTCGGCATACCGCCTAACATGCCGCCAATCATGGGTGATAAATAAAATCGTGCAACCTGTTTCTCTTTGCTTTGCTTCCAATAACTCTAGAATTCTATGACCTGAAACACTATCAAGTGCTGTTGTAATTTCATCAGCTATGATTAAATCTGGTGATATTAGAAGTGCTATTGCAATAGACACCCTTTGCAACTGTCCCCCACTTAATTGAAATGGATAACGTTTATAAAATGTACTGTCTAGACCAACTGAATTTAATGCATCGATTGAATTTTGAATTCTCTTTTTTTTATCATCAATGCCATGCGTTTTTTGATATTCTTCCAGATGCTGTCCAATTGTACGAAAAGGAGTAAATGAACCTTGATAATCCTGAAAAATATAAGCTATTTTCCGCCCGCGAATTTGTCTGATTTCCTTACGTGTGAAAGCATTTAAATCCTCACCTTTGAAGAGTATCTTTCCTGAAACCATTAAATTCAGGGGAAGCATTTGTCCAATTGACTGTGAAAGCAAGCTCTTCCCGCTTCCACTTTGTCCAACAAGGGCAAACCATTCTCCTTCATTAATTGATAGGGATACATGATCAACAATATTCTGTTCTTTGCTCGTTATTGAAAGTTGTTCTATCGATAATATCACTACCGCACCTCTTTCTTCACATCAAAAGTATCTCGTAAATAATCTCCACACATATTGGTTAGCAGCACAACCAAAACAATGGCTGAACCAGGGTAAATCATTAATTCAGGTCTAGATTGGAAATAAGCACGTGAATCATTTAACATCGCCCCCCATTCAGGAGTTGGAGGCTGTACACCAAGCCCAATATATGAGAAGGCAGATAGGAGTAAAATAATCTTTCCTAAATCAAGACTGGCGAGGACAAGTACATGGCCGACTATATGGGGAAACAAATGCTTTCTCATAATTTCCCTTGATGAAAGTCCATTAATTCTAGCTATTAGAATGTAGTCCTTCTGAGACTCTGATAATACTGTGCTTCTTACTAAACGTGCATAACTGACCCATTTGATAAATACAATCGCAAGGACCAGGTTACCAATCCCCGGGCCTAGAAGACCACTCAGTACAATTGCGACAATCGTATCTGGAAATGACAAAAAACCATCCGCAACACGCATAAAAATCTTATCGACTAGTCCACGTTTATAACCGGAAACAAGACCTAAAGGGATACCAATGATAAGAGCAGCAACCAGTGCCAGCAAACTATAACCAATTGTTTGTTGTCCACCCAGCAGTAATCTGGTCAACACATCCCGTCCTAGTTGATCTGTACCAAGAGGATGCTGGAGACTCATTCCTTGGAGGCGTACATCGAGATTCGTCAAGTAGGGATCATACCTTAAATACAAAAAGGTATAAATGGTAACGCCGAAAACAATCATAGTGGCCAAAAGTACCACTATGCCTTTCCAACTGTATTTTTTAAATTTCGGTAACATTAACGACGTTGCTTTCATCAGTTGGTCTCCCTTTCTTTTAGTTTCAATTCAGGATTTAAATAGCGATACGACAAATCCACACATGTATTTACGATAAAAACTATAATGGCCATAATTAATATAAAGCCTTGAATAATAGGATAATCTCGTTGACGAATGGCATCGATAACCAGTTTTCCGATTCCTGGATATGCAAATAATACCTCAATGACGACTACCCCGCCGATCAGGCTCCCTAAACTAACCCCAAATACTGTGATTACGGGCGGAAGACTATGCCGAAAAGCGTGCAGCATAAAAATGCGTCTTTCTGACAACCCGCGAGCTCTCGCTGAATGAACAAATTCCTGACTTAAGGAATCCAGCAAACTTGAACGAAGTAAACGGACATATACGCTTGAAATAGCCAAACCAAGCGTTACTGATGGTAAAACCATAGAAGCAAACCCGTCTCGTCCCATTGTTGGGAACCAGCTAAATCGTACGCCCAATAGGTCAATTAAGATTAACCCCAGCCAAAAGCTGGGTACAGCAGCTCCGAGAATAGATAATGTACGGCTTACTTGATCAACCCAGCTGTTACGATAAAGAGCAGATAGCGAGCCTAAAGGTATCGACACAAACAACATGACAAGCAGTGAACCAAAGGTTAATTCCATTGTGGCAGGAAGGCTATTAAGAAGCATATCGGTTACAGGTTGACCAGTTACATAGGATGTTCCTAGATCCAACTGTATAAATTTCATCAACCAGAGCCCATATTGAACAAGAAAGGGCTTATTAAAGCCCATGTCTTCCCTCAATTTTTCGACTTGCTCCTGGCTAACCGATAACTCATCAACATTTAAAATTGTTAATACAGGATCTCCAGGGGCCAGTCGTACAAACAAAAAACTAATAAATGTAAGAAACAACATAAAAAGCAGTACTTCAAAAAATTTCCCAGCAATAATTCGGAGCATTTACTTCACATCCAGCTTATTTGTAATCATGTAATATTCACTACGTGTTGTAACCCAATTTGTTACTTTATTTCCGTTATAGGCAACAATAGTAGAAGGGTGTAACACAAAAGAGTTAATCACATTTTCATGAACATAATCAGCTGCCTGCTCCGCAAGCACAGCTCTTTCTTCTTGGCTTACTGTCTGGTTTAGCTCATCAATAATTTCCGTTAATTCCGGCACATGGGCACCACTAAAGTTAAGAGCACCAGTTGGATGATACGTAGCATTTAAATAATAGCCTGCATCCCCGCGGGGAGCAGTTAAATTACTATATGTAGCCAAGTCCCAATCACGATTTGATGCCATATATTCTTCTGGAATATCGATTTGACGGATTTCCACATCAATTCCAATTTTTTTTGCATCGGATTGAAACACTTGCGCAATTAAAGGCAAATCTGCTCTTGCACTATAAGTTAAGAGAGTAAATGAAAGCTGCTTGCCATCTTTCTGCATTTTCCCATCCTTAAACGTGTAGCCTGCATTCTTCAAATACTTAACAGCTGTTTTTCTTCCTGTGTCACGTTGTTCATAAGTTGGAGCAAATGGCAGTGATGGCAAGAATGGGCCAACAGCAGGCTCTGCATACCCTAAAAGGATGGTGTCAACAATCTTTTGGCGGTCAATCAGCTCATCAACAGCACGGCGGACATTTACGTCCTGTAAGCTTTTGCGCTCCATATTCATCGTTATTTGATGTACCCGAAACGTCTCTGTTGCTTCCACCTTCATCCCCTCTTGTGTCCTTAACGAGTCTAAACTTTCAACTTCGGGACGGTAAACAATATCCACTTGTCCAGACTTCAGAGCAAGTGATCGGGCGTTTGCATCCTCATTAAACGAGAATGTTACAGAATCAAGGTTTGAATGTCCATCCCAATATTGATCATACCGCTCAAGTTCAAGCTTACTTCCAGGCTCAAATGATTTTAAAGTGAAAGGTCCTGTACCTATTGGATGATTAACAATATCATTTTCTGTTACATCAATAATTGATACATTTGGGTTTACGAGTTCAGATATAAATTCCGGGAAGGGCTGCTTAGTAGTGATATGCAATGTATATCCATTTGCTTCAATTGAATCAATTTTCAATGCATTTTTAATAGCAATACTTTCTTGAATGGCACGTTCAAGAGATGCCTTTACTGCATCAGCATTCATCTCTTTTCCATTGTGAAATGTAATTCCTTCACGCAGATGTATTGTCCAATTAATTCCGTCCTCCCCATTCCATTCCTTTGCAAGCCAAGGGGCAATTGTTAAGTTTTCTTCGTCTAATCTTACTAACGTTTCTGTTATCCCTGCCCTTAATGGTACATAACTTGAATCAATATGTGGATCAAGAGAACTTGTAGAGAAATTATAAAGAAAATTGATATGCTTATGTCCTTCGTTTATATCTCTCTTCTCACCCTCTGTACAGGCAGTTAACAAGCTAGCGGTAGTAAATAAGACAATCATTTTTAAAAAAATTCTACTGTAATGACGTTTTTCACTCCTAATTAAGTTCATCAGAATACCCCTTTTCCATAATCGTAATCATTTCGATTATGAATTATATAGGAATCATTACGATTTGACAAGATACTTTTATATATTTGTTCAAATACATATTTAAGCCATCAGAAAGACTATTTTGGTAAAAGTAATGGGTAGATGGGGTTGAAGGGTGAATTGAAGAAACAGGAGGCTAAGAGCATGGGCTCACCATGCTCTATTTTTGTTTAAGTAGATCATCAGACATTTTTCTGCATTCGCTATTCATTATCTTTGTTTTTCTCGATATTACGGGTATTTTCATACCAACATGCTTGATTACACCATAAAGAACAAACGTTCGCACTCCCTCAAAACCGGCTTTCATAATCGACTGAACTTATAAAAGATGAAAAACTTTACTATACATGGTCAACGCTTCTATCTGATCCAAATCCGGTTCATATCCAATGCCAGGTGCTTCAGGTATATATATATATCCATCCTTCATTTCCACCTCAGGTTGAATGATATCCCGCTTCCAATAATGAGAAGATGGTGCCGTATCGCCAGGCAAAGTGAAATTCCCTAATGACGTGATGGCGATGTTGTGAGCTCTTCCTATCCCTGCTTCAAGCATCCCCCCACACCACATAGGTACATTATGCTCCACACATAAATCATGGATTTTCTTTGATTCCGTGAGCCCACCGACTCGTCCAATTTTCAAATTAATGATTTTACAGCTTCCGAGTTCAATTGCTTTTCTCGCATCCTCAAAACTGTGAATACTCTCATCTAAACAGATAGGCGTTTTAAGTTGAGACTGCAGCTTTGCATGATCAATGATATCATCATGATCCATTGGCTGTTCAATCATCATTAAATCGAATTCATCCAGAGCTTTGAGGATCTGAATGTCATTTAGAGAATAAGCGCAGTTTGCATCGGCCATGAGTGGAACCTTCGGAAATTCCTGTCGAATCGACCTGATGATTTCGGTATCCCATCCTGGTTGAATTTTCACCTTAATCCGCTTATATCCTTCTTTCAAATAATCTTCAATTTGTTTTAACATAAGTGTCTCGGATTGCTGAATACCTACACTTACTCCTACTTCGATTCTATCTTTCGTCCCACCTAGTGCTTTTGCTAATGGGAGGTTGCTTTCCTTTGCATATAGGTCCCAAACAGCACCTTCGATGGCCGCTTTCGCATTATAATTGCCTCTGATTTTCTTAAATCTGCCGGACACCTCATCAGGATGTTGGACCGCTTCCCTCTGAAGAAGTGGAATCAAGTGGTCACTCATCATATGCCAATTGGTTTCCACCGTTTCTTCGTTATAAATCGGCTGGGTAATCGCAACCGACTCTCCCCATCCTGAGAACCCTGAAGCTGATTTCACTTCAACGAGAATAATCGTTTTATCCGTTTCCGTCCCTACACTCGTCGTAAAAGGATACAGTAAATCCATCTTGATCTGTCTAAGAATGATTCGTTTGATTTCCATAATGATGATCACCTTTCTCCATGAGGTATAGGTATTGCCCGTGGTGTTCTTTATCTTTGACGAGGTCTGTCACGATCCAGCCATGATTTATGTAATGAGAAAAGACGTCTCTTGTTTTTTTCCGCCAATCTATTGCAAGTGAAAGGTCTGTCCTTTTGATCTCCTGGAAATGGCCCGGAACTGAAACGGAAATGTGATTATGGGTGAGGGTTAAATCTACCTTATCTACAAGCCAACCATGTTCACATTCTTTTAAATCAATAGCAGAATGAAGGTTATACCCTGTCACACTATTACTCTTCGGTTGACTTATCCACCACTCTACAAAAAACCGGTCCGTCTCTATTCCTGCATTCAATTGATCGGCCATTTCTCCATATATATTGTGGATATATGTACGCACAACAGCTCCAAGTTTATGTAAGTTCAGGTTACCGTTCACTGTTTCCAACGGATCATACGTCCAGGTGATGACATCATATCCCATCTCGCCAGCCGTATTTTTTTGTGCACGTTTCAGCATTTCTCCAATCCCAAATCTCCTGAAATCGGGATGGATCCCTAAACTATGGGATACAAGATACACCTTTTTCCCATCAAAACCGGGAAAACTATATTGAAAGCCGATAAGCTTCTCCTGATAATACGCTCCAAGAATGAACCCGCCGTTCTTCACCACAGCTACACTCTGATTAACCGGTACAGAATCTTCAAAACTCCACACAAGTGACTCTAATCTTCTGACATCCTCTAAATCCTCTACAGAGTGTAGCATCCGGATCTTCAATGATGATTGTACCTTATGTTTCACGATCTCTACCTCCTCTTTACCAGTCTTGCCGATCTGCTATTAATAACATCTGTATTAATATCTTTGTTCCATAAACTAGAGATTCTTGATTAAACCGCATGGAAGGATGATGCAATCCTGGTGAGAGACCACATCCAAGCCCAATCATAGTGGAAGATACTCCAGGATGATTGATGGAATAAAAATGAAAGTCTTCTGCTCCAGGAGAGATACATTCTGATGTCACATTCTCCTCTCCAAGAACCGAACGAATTGCGTCACGAGCTAGCTCGATTGCCCGGGGATCCTTTACAGCCGCTGGTAGATATTCTTCCACTTGATAAGTGATGTCGGTTTTCGTCTCCTGTTGTATTCCTGAAATCACCTGTTCTGATTCTTCCAATAATGCTGCCATGGTGTCATTCGATTCAGCTCTTAAATCGAAGGTGAAATGCGCATTTTCCGGTATGGAGTTGGATGATTCGCCTCCGTGTAGCTCCGTGACCTTAATGGAATAATGATTGTTGACATTCATTCTGATTTGCTTGACCGCTTGAATCAATAAAGACGCTGCCTCCAGGGGATTGTTCCCATGTTCCGGTCTTGCTGCATGTGCAGGTATTCCTTTAATGGTTCCCTTTAGCGTTGCAGCAGAACTATGAACGATGACGGGAGCGGCCATTTCATAAGGAACCTCCATTTCAGGTCGAAGATGAATACCACCAAGAAACTTTACATCATCAAGAACATTCTCTTCTATCATTTTCAGTGCCCCCGCTGCCTTTTCTTCAGCAGGTTGAAAGATGAAGCGAACCGTATGCTTCAGGGGCTTCTTCGCTAGAGCAAGGGCTGTATACAATACCATCGTACTATGGCCATCATGACCACATGAGTGATTCGGTTTAACCACTCCATCCACTTCTTGTAGTAATGCATCCATATCGGCACGAAGAGCAATTACCTCTGATTGCTTACCCTTTAATTCTGCAATGAATCCGTAATGCCCTTCGTACGTTCTAATTGTAAAGCCTGCCTTTGAAAGTTTTGTTTTTAAATAGCTGGATGTCTTTTCCTCCATCCAGCTCGGTTCAGCCAGTCGATGCAGCTCCTGATAGGTTTTTTGAATTTCATCATGATGATCATCTACAAAGTTCATTATGTTTCTTCCTCCTATCAAAAAATCATATGTGCAATCACTACGACGATGGGTAGAGTAATGCATGTCCGGATTAAAAAGATCAAGATCAAATCTACGATACTGACAGGCAGCTTCGAACCAAGAAGCAATCCGCCCATTTCAGACATATAGATTAATTGTGTAACAGATACACATGCAATGACAAACCGGGTAAGTTCACTTTCAATTCCACTACCGATGACAGCAGGAAGGAACATATCGGCAAACCCGACGACCATGGTCTGGGCCGCTTCACTTGCTTCAGGAACTTGCATGAGGGTCAGGATAGGTTCGAAAGGTTTCCCAAGATAGGTGAAGAAAGGCGTATACTCTGCTATCACTAATGCGACTGTCCCTATCGCCATAACGATTGGTAAGACCCCAAGCCACATATCCATTACGTTCTGAATGCCTTCTTTCACGACAGACACAGGTCCATTATTTTTTTTAGCCTTCGTTACAGCTTGATGAAACCCCCATTTAACAACGGAGAAATCGGATGGAATCCCTGTTTCGTTCTTTAAATCCGTTCTTTCATAACCCGTATTCGGTTTTCTTGATAATGGCGGTATACGTGGCATGATTAATGCCGCTACAAGCCCGGCAAAAATAATCGTTGCGTAATAGTGAAGGAAATATTGCTCTAAATTCAAATAAGAAATGACTACGATCGTAAACGTAATCGAGACCACCGAAAAGGTAGTGGCAATCACAGCCGCTTCACGTTTGGTGTAATACCCTCCTTCATATTGCTTGGTCGTCAGAAGAACTCCTATTGTGCCGTCTCCCACCCACGATGCCAGACAGTCAAGTGAAGAACGGCCAGGTAATGTGAAAACAGGTCTCATCACTTTCAACAATAAGGCACCAAAGAACTCTAATAATCCAAAATTAAGAAGGAGCGGAAGCAGTAGACCTGCCAGTAGAAAAGTAGAAAATAGAATAGGAATCAGATCATAGATTAAGAGTCCACCTGTGCTTTCTGAGAAAACCATAACGGGTCCTAATTGATAAATCGTCATCACAGCAAACACCGTGCCAAGGACACGTGCTGAAAGCCAAAACGGACTAATGATTAAAAGAGTGCTCAAATAACGACTCTTTGTAATAAAAGCTGGTTTGATTATTGTTGCTATGAGTGACCCTATGACAGAGAGCGCAATAATCAGCACAGTCATTCCAGGGATCACTTCACCTAGATACACATTAATTTGTCCGGCTAAATAAGCGACAGGAATCGTGATGCCATCCCCTGTTGTAATCGGTACAATAAATAAAAGGATTCCAATTAATGATGGAATCAGGAATTTCCATATATCACTTGTGGTAAATGCTTTCTCTTCTATCTTTTCATTCGTTTGTGATAACCCGTTCATAAACTCTCCACCCCTCTATTCGATAAATAACCCCTGATTTGTATATAATTGCTCTAGCTTTCTTTGGCGAATACTTATGTTGTCTTGATCTCGATGTTGAATACCTATTAGTATGATTTCAACTAAACTAACGACAGATGCAATCGAATGATGTCCTGAATTCATCCCTTCTTCGGTTGTGAGTGTAAGGTCAGAAAGCTGCCCGAGGGGTGATAATTGTCTATTGGTGATCGCGATGACATAAGAACCTTGTTTTTTTGCCTTCTCCACAAGCTCAATGGATTCAGTACGGAACCTGGGAAACGAAAACATAACCACAGTAGAACGTTGATCCAAATCACATATATCTTCAGGGGAAAATCCTGTTGGACTAGAGAGGAATACGTTTGCCCTGTATTGTTTTAACGTATAATACATCCAATAAGCCGCTCCATAAGAACTTCCAAAGCCACCGATATAAACTCGCTCTGATTGTATTAAGCGATCAATGGTTTTCCATATTTCTTTCACGTTTAATTGATTCATTAGCTGCTCTAGTACGGATTTTTCTTTCTCAATGACCCTACTGAATACACTCTTCTCATCACCTACTGTTGAGGATGAAGGAAATGATTCATTTTCATTAACCTGCTTCTTCTCTAACCAATCCCTCCGCACCACTTCCTGCATTTCAGAATATCCTTTAAAGCCTAATGCATATCCTAATCGAATCACAGTTGTTTCACTTACACCAACTTTCCTCCCCATCTGAAAAGCCGTGAGTATCGCTGCTTCACCTTGATGCTGAAGAATCAACTCAGCCACTTTTTTTTGCCCGGCAGATAAGGAAGAATAGTTTTCTTTAATGATTCGTGCAATTGATCTTTGAACCATGACTACTCCTTTCTGTTCACCGAAGTAAATCCTTCGTTTTTTATAGTATATTGCATTATATACTTCATATTCAATGAGAAATTTTATAATTCTGATATTTAAGAATAAATGTACTTTAATTTAAATTCCCCATCACCCATTTTTCAACAAGGGGACTTGAACAGAGCAAAAAAACAAAAAACACTTGAAAAATTCAAATGGTTTTTGTCCGATAATTTCAAAACAATATAAATCTATCCTTCCTAGCCTTGCAAACCGGATTGAAAAACAGTTGGACAATCAGTACGGGTGGGCTGATAAAAGCAATGACTTTTAAATCGGCCAGAGTTTGCTTGATTATACCATTTGCTTGGGCAATTACCCGATGGCTTGAAAAACCACATGCTAAAACTTGCAGGATGTATTCGTCGACCATTTATTACTTTTCTAGCCATGTCGAGTTCGTTACTTCTTGCCCTTTGATAAAAGTATCCTTTTTGAATTGCTTCAAATCCTCCAGGGTTTTGGTAAACCATTTGTTTAATGCTTCTGATATTCTTAAAATCCAAACAATCACCTAATACCCGATTTACACCTACATTCCCGACCATCATCATCCCTTGATTTCCTTCACCCTCAGCTTCTGCTCTCATTAATCTGGCAAGAAGTTTCACTTCTTCTTCGTTGTGTTTTATTAATGGCACTATCTCACCCTCCCTCATATCCTCATATCAATATATGGATGGTCGGACTGTCCTATACTTAGTGCCCAATCGACATCATCAGAAAATATAAAGAAGGTCCCATTAAAGGACCTTCACTTTATCTTATATTTTCATTCCGAACAATATTTTCTCTAAGTAAAAACTTTTGAATCTTACCACTTGCATTCCGGGGAAGTTCTTCTACGAATATATATTCACGCGGCCTCTTATAATCGGCCAACAGATCCCCATTTTTCAAAAAGAGATCGAGATCTTGCGAAGACAATGAAGGATTTTGGGAAACAACAACGGCAATCACCTGTTCTCCCCATTTTTCATGAGGCTGACCTAGGACGGCTACATCTACAATATCTTCGTATGCGTGGAGTGCATCCTCGACCTCACGGGGATACACATTTTCTCCCCCCGATATCACCATATCATCCACCCGATCAGCGACGTATAGATACCCCTCCTCATCTATATAACCCAGATCACTGGAATGGTACCAGCCTTTATATAATGCGTTTTCCGTCGCTTCCTTGCGATTGAAATATTCAAGCATTGTACAGGAACCGCGAACAATGATTTCCCCGACTTCACCAGGCTTGCAAAGATCATCCGGTTCAGAAGGACCATTTTCATTCGGTTTGACTACCCGTATTTCATGATTATAGGCAGCCCTTCCTGCCGAGCCTGTCTTAGTTAGCTGTTCATCTTGGAGAAGGAAGGTAACCGCCGGACCCATCTCAGTCTGACCATAGGCTTGTATCAAGTCAATCTTCATTTTCTCATGGAGAGCTCTCACAAGAACTGGCGCCATTGGTGCTGCCCCATAGAGACCGATACGTAAAGAAGAAGTATCATAATCATCTACCCCATGTTGCAGAAGCATTTTCCACATCGTTGGCGCAGCGAAAAAGGAGGTGACCTTTTCCCGTTCAATCACTTCTAATACGGTTTGTGGTTGAAACTGATGAACGATAATATTCTTCGCTCCCGCTTGAACACGTGGAAGGAAACAACAATGAAGCTCGGCACAATGAAACATAGGGGCTGTAACAAGTCCGATGTCATTTGGTGTCAATCCCATAACAGACGTACAAATCAAGCTTTGCTCAGCCATATCCCTATGCCTGTGCAGCACACCCTTTGGTCTCCCAGTAGTCCCGCTCGTGTACATAATTGCATATGCGTCAGTTTCTTCTACCGAGATGTCTATTAAGTCAGTTGAACAAGGATTCACAATCTCTTTATAGTTTTGAGCAAAGGTAGGGTCATCGTCTCCAACATACCAAAAAAGGGTCTGTGGAAAGTCTTGTGAAATCTGCTCAATCGGAAGGGTGAGGGCTTCTTCAAATATCACGACCTTTGGTTCGGCATCTTCTAAAATGTAGTTTATTTCTTGAGCCTTTAACCGAAAATTAATTGGGTTAATTACCGCACCAATCTTTCCACACGCAAAGTACACTGTTGCTAACTCCAGCGTATTAAATAGATATGTCGAAACCCGATCTCCCTTCTTTACACCTGCCTTAAGCAACGCATTGGCAGCACGATGAACTTCACCCTGCCACTGGGCAAAAGTTAACCGAGTACCTGTTTTCTCTTCTACAATCGCCTCCTTGTTTCGAAATTTCACTACCGTTTGATCAAAAATAGATCCTGTCGTTGCGTACATATTTCTCCCCCTTTTAATTAAGGTACATCCCATTACTGCAACATTCCCTAATCAATTATGTTCGAGATAGTTGTACGTTTACCCTTCTTTAATATCTGATAATTCAGAAATATATTTCATTAAGAAAAACGTCACCTTCCAATAGTGTAAAGGTGACGTTCTTTCTACTACAATGATTACGAAGCTTTCTGCTCATTCAACACAACATTGAGCTTGCGTTTAGTAAACACGTTAAAAAACATATTCAGTCCAATGGCTGTTATACTTCCAGCAACAATCCCGTTATCCGTCAAGATTCGAATGCTGGATGGCAATTGAGCAAATAATTCAGGAACAGCGGTTACTCCTAATCCCATTCCAACTGAACACGCGATAATCAATAGATTTTCTTGAGATGCAAAATTTACATGGCTAAGCATCTTAATCCCATAAGCTACGACCATCCCGAACATGGCCACCATCGCACCGCCCAATACTGAAGAAGGGATCACTGTCGTTAAAGCACCAATCTTAGGTACCAATCCAAGAATCACGAGAAATGCTCCTGTTGCATAAATCACACTGTTGCGCTTCACTCCTGAAAGCTGTACCAAGCCTACGTTTTGTGAATAAGCGGTGTAAGGAAATGCATTGAATAAACCACCTAGTACGATTGCCAGCCCTTCAGCACGATAGCCCCTTGATAAATCCTCTTCTGAAACCTCTTTATCGCTGATATCTGCAAGAGCAAAATAAACACCTGTTGATTCCACTAAACTCACCATTGCTACTAGTATCATGGTTAGAATGGCTGTTATTTCAAACGTCGGCATTCCAAAGTAGAAAGGTTTTGCCATATGAAACCAGGAGGCATCCCCAACCGCACTAAAATCTACTTTGCCTAAAACAAATGCTACGGCTGTTCCTGCCATCAATCCCAGTAAAATGGAGACAGAGCGAACAAAACCTGTAAAGAATTTATAGAGGATTAAAATAAAGAACAACGTTCCAAAAGCAAGAGACAAATTTTCTAATGAACCGAAATCAGCACTACCTTGTCCCCCTGCCATATTGTTCATGGCTACTGGTATCAAGGTAATCCCTATGATCGTTACTACAGAGCCAGTCACTACAGGAGGGAAGAAACGAACCAGCTTCCCAAAGTACTTACTGATTACAACTACGAATAAACCTGAAACCAGAATTGAACCGTAGATCGCTGAAATGCCATATTGCCCACCAATCGCGATCATTGGTCCTACTGCCGTAAACGTACATCCGAGTACGACCGGAAGTCCTATCCCAAAGAAACGATTCTTCCATACTTGCAATAAGGTGGCGATCCCACACATGAAGATATCAATGGATACCAGATAAGTGAGCTGTTCTCCCGTTAATCCTAATGCTCCTCCTACGATCAGTGGAACGATGACCGCTCCCGCATACATAGCAAGAACGTGTTGAATCCCGAGTGACGCTAGTTTTATAGGCTGATTTTTCATTATACCCGCGCCTCCTCTTGCTTAAATGTCACTTTCCCGTTTTCAAGGGATTGGATTTCTGCTAATGATTCAACTCTGTATCCTGTTTCACGTACGAGCTTCCCTCCGTCTTGAAATGACTTTTCTATGACTATCCCGATTCCAGCAACATGGGCGCCAGCTTGCTTAACTAAATTGATTAATCCCAAAGCCGCTTGTCCATTTGCTAAGAAATCGTCCACCAATAGCACACGGTCATCTTCTCTTATATATTTACTAGAAATTGAGATTGTGTTTTCTTCCTGCTTCGTGTAGGAGTATACCGTTGATGTAAGAACCCCTTCTGAAAGAGTTAACGATTTACGCTTACGTGCAAATACAAGTGGAACATTCAATTGAAGAGCAGCCATCACGCCAGGAGCAATTCCGGACGACTCAATGGTTAACACCTTCGTAATTCCCAGATCTTTAAAACGACGTGCAAATTCTTTCCCGATCTCCATCATCAATTCTGGGTCTACTTGATGATTCAGGAATGAATCTACCTTTAATACAGTATCTGAAAGGACGACACCTTCATCTTCAATTTTGTATTTTAATAAATTCATAATCAAAACGCTCCTTTAATGTAATAGAACCTGGAAGTCTACAAAAAAACCCAAAGGCTATTGTGCACTGGCTAGAGTGAGACAATGACCTTTGGGTTAGGCAAAGAGCGTCCGTATTGACGGACAATCCATTGCTCACTCATAGTCGAATCATTTACGGTAATCCGGTAGAAACTCGCGAGCCATATCCTCGCTATTATATGAGTGAAAACGAATA
Organism: Bacillota bacterium; assembly: GCA_051750565.1. Classification (GTDB taxonomy): domain Bacteria; phylum Bacillota; class Bacilli; order Bacillales; family Bacillaceae_B; genus Rossellomorea. Next base: position 29,763 of record JBNJJV010000005.1, read on the forward strand.
TTGATTTGATATTGGATAGTATAACGGGAACTCAGCAGTTTGTAAAGGGTCATTTCTTAACAATATGTAAATTATTCATAAAAACGTTCGTATAATGAGTAAACGGGCATAAAGTTTTATCCACTTTACACCCGTTCAGAAAGTTCCTGTAATAGCTTCCTTTTCTCCCCATCAGATAAGTCTGATGCCTTGATTTCTTTCCTCTCAGAGGCAATGAAAGCAAGCTTTTCTATATAGGAATCGTCAAATGGTTGGAAGAATTGATTGGTAAGCTTTTTAGCTAAGAATGGACTTGCCCCTCCGGTTGAAACGGCAATCGTTAAATTCCCTTTTTGTCTAAAGGAGACCATCTGCATATTTCCACAATCCCCATCATCCACCACGCATAAAAGTTGATTTTCCTCAGAGTGAATTTTCACCTGTTCATTCACCCATCGTTCATTCGTGGCAGCGATGACGATAAAAGCATCTCGTAAATCATCTGGTTCCACTTCTCTTTTGATCCATAAAATTCTATTGTCTTCATGTAATGTTTGAATTCCATCAACAGCGTCAGGACTGATGACTGTAATCATCGCACCCTGCTCTAGAAATACAGAGAGCTTCCGATATGCCACTTTCCCTCCGCCAACAATCGTTACTGGTTTTCCGTTCACATCAATCATGATAGGCAGCATGTGATTCTCCTTTTACGCAAAGGGTTTCATTCACACGGTCCAAGAATGCTTCTTCCACAAGAGGGTCATCCCCTAAATAATTACCCAGAATGATATGTTCATTTTCCGTTTGGCCGATCTCCCTTTCGATTCCTTTCATGAGTAACCCGGTAAACAGCAAGTAGGGAATGAAAATGACGTTTCTCTCTGTATTCTTTACAGATTTCAAGGTGTCTGAAAAGCTTGGTGAGGCTGCTGTTAAATAACAGGTCCTTACATCTGCTAACTTTGTCTTTCGATGCACAAGTTCAGCCAGGGCTCCTAGATCCTTTGTAACATCGGGGTCTGAACTTCCTCTCCCAATTAATACGGCAACGGTAGAAGAGTCAATTGAAGCAGCATCGTGTATTTTCATTATGACACTTTCAGCCATCTTTTCGTGAACCCCAATAGGCTTACCATACGTAACCGTAATCCAAGGATAGGCTTCTTGACAGTTTTGAATTTCATCTGGAATATCTTTTTTTGCATGAACCGCTGTCAAAAGGAGAAGCGGAACGACGGAAACGTGTGTAGCTCCTTTTTTTACGCATGTTTCAAACCCTTCTTCAATGGAAGGTGATGCAAGCTCAAGAAAGCTTATTTCCTGAATATCCGCTTCCACATGGTTCTGGCATTTTTTAATCAAATCAATGGCTTCTTCACGGGCTTTCGCAATACGACTTCCATGGCAAACGTATAAGATCGCGCGTGTCATTTACAGTGCCTCACTCATGATCGATTCCTTTTCAAAGGCTTCTTCAAACCATTGAATCTTCTCCCGGAAACGGACCACTTCTCCAACGATGATCATACTTGGATTTTCAATATTTTCTTCTTTCACAATATCGATTATCGTATCCAGCGTCCCTGTTACGGTTCTTTGCACTTCTGTAGTTCCCCAGTGGACCAGTGCCACAGGAGTATCCTCGCACTTCCCATATTGAATGAGCTTTTCTTTAATATAAGGGAGATTGCTGACCCCCATATAAATGGCCAGGGTATCGATTCCTTTGGCAAGACTTTCCCACTTTTCATCTTCTTGCTGATTATTTTGTTTATGCCCGGTAACAAAGGCGACACTTGAACTGGCATCTCTATGAGTAACGGGAATTCCTGCGTAGGCAGCCGCAGCTATACCCGAAGTGATTCCAGGGACGATTTCAAAGGGAATTCCTTTTTTTGCAAGTGCTTCTGCTTCTTCTCCTCCCCTTCCAAATACGAATGGGTCTCCTCCTTTCAATCTCACCACTACCTTGCCGCTCGCAGCATAACGCACGAGAAAATGATTGATTGTATCTTGTTTCATCGTATGATAGTTTGGCAGTTTCCCGCAGTATATCAAGTCGGCTCCTTTTTTCGCATGGGAGAGAAGCTCTTTATTCACCAGCCGGTCATATAATATGACATCTGCTTTTTGTATTGATTTCAATGCTTTTAATGTGATTAATTCAGGATCTCCAGGACCCGCTCCCACCAAGTAAACCTTCCCCATCCATTATTCCTCCTTAAGATTTGATGATTGTTTCCTGTTCATGCAGAACAAACCCTGCACCATTTCCCCGGATTCTACGTTTCTCGTAAAGAGAGATGTCTACAACATCAGGCTTTTTCAAAAAATACTTCTCGAGTTCAACTTCCACTAAATCAAAGGCTTTCTCATCTGATTCAGCCGCTACTACGACAATGGTGACAAAGACGTGAGTAGTGACTTCAAATCGATACAAGTTCATCCCCTATGCCTCCTTAAACTTCCTGAAGTAATTGATCTAACGATTCTTGTAGGGGAGCGGTACCAACCCGGTTGATATAGTCAAAAAAGGCTTCTCCCGGTTCTTTTGTTTGTTTAAAATGAAACAGCAATTGCTTTACCACTCCTGTCAGATTGCCGGCCTCCACTTTCCCTTTTAACTTTTCATTCAGTTTTCCACCGTCTTGAAGAGTTCCTCCGACGTATATTTCAAATGCTTCTATCATCTTCTTATCTTTCGTCCTCATTTTAATTCCTTGAAGTCCGATATCCGCGATTTGTCGTTGACCGCATGAATTCGGGCATCCGACCATGTGGATTCTGACAGGGACATCCAATGAAAGTTCCTGATCCAATTGATTGGCGATTTGTCTCATCCGTTCTTTCGTTTCCACTAAAGCGAGATTACAATATTCGATCCCTGTGCATGATACGGAATACCCGATGAACGATAGTGGACTTGTTGAAATGCGATCAAAGATTTTCTCAGAAAGCAAAGCATTAACATGTTCATCTGGTATGTTGGGAATGATGAGATTTTGAGAATTACAGTTTCTCAGTTCGCCATTCCCATATTTCTTGGAAATCCTCGCAAGCTCATACACCTCATCAGAATTTAATCGTCCAACCGGAACATTCAGCCCCACATAATTGAGTCCTTCCTGTTTCTGTGAATGTACACCGTAGAAATATCCTGCATTCCAACCTTCCACGGCCTCAACTCCCGCAGGTAAAAGCTCAACATACTGTAATAGAGTTTCTTTGAATTTCTCAGGACCCCAATCGGCCATTAGGAATTTCAACCGGGCCAAATGTCTTTTCTCCCGATAACCGAAGTCGCGAAAAATCGTGGTGACGGCTATCGCGACTTCCTTCACTTGATGAGGAAGGATGAATACATCCAACTCTTGGGCAAGGAATGGTCTTGCTGCCAATCCTCCACCAACTTTCAGATGGAAGCCGACTTCTTCTTTATCGTCTATCAGCTTTTTCGCGGGAACAAAGGAAACACAATTGATTTCAGCATTCGACGCATTATTGATATTAGCAGAGATTGCTACTTTATATTTTCGTGGTAAATTTGAAAAATCTTCGTTGTGCTGGAAGAAATCATACACTTCTTTCACAATATTTCGTGTATCGAAAAGTTCATCAGGATCGATCCCTGCCAGGGGGTTCCCGACGATATTACGTGTGATATCACCGCATGCACCGGCAGAAGACAATCCGACCTTTTCCAGACGTTTAAAGATGTCGGGAATCTGTTCAATCTTCAACCAGTGAAATTGGATCGCCTGGCGGGTGGTGATGTCATAGACGTCTCTTCCATACTCTTTACAAATGGCAGCAAGTTCCCGTGCCTGATCATAAGTCAGGATGCCCGATGGGACGTTCACTCTCATCATGAAATAGCCGTCTTCCTTTGGTCTTTGTAAATACAAACCTGCCCATTTAAACTTATCCCACTCTTCTTTTGGAATCGAAGAGAAGCCGTTTTCCGCATAGTATGGAATATCTTCAAAGATAGACAACCCGTCTTTCTCCAGTTTCCATTGTTCCGTTTTGTTCAATTTCTCATTTGACTCCCATGATTTTGAATATGCCATGATTTTCTCCCCTTATATAAGTTGTTTTTGCTTCAGTACAGTTAATAAGTACTCCACGCATTCTTCAATTGAATGTTTCTCCGTATCCAGTACCACTTCCGGTTTTTCAGGTGCTTCATAAGGAGCACTGATTCCTGTGAAATGAGTGATTTCCTCTTTACGGGCTTTTTTGTACAAGCCTTTTGGATCGCGCTTTTCACATTCTTCTAATGAACAATGCACATATACTTCGAAAAATTCATCAGTCTCCACTAAATTTCGTACGAGAGCACGGTCTTCCCTGTATGGTGAAATAAAGGCCGTTAGCACAATTTGTCCGCTATCAATGAAAAGTTTGGACACCTCTCCAATTCTCCTGATATTCTCCTTACGATCTTCTTCCTTAAATCCCAAATCATGATTTAATCCATGACGGACATTATCTCCGTCCAGAACATAGACCTGATTTCCTTGTTCGAAAAGGGAGTGAGACAATGCATTGGCGACAGTCGATTTCCCTGAAGCGGATAAACCCGTGAACCATAAAATAAAGCTTTGATGTCCATTTTTTTTTCGTCTCTCCTGTTTCGTTACTGCGGTTTCATGCCATACGATATTTTCTGTTTTTTCACTCAACCCGGGATCCTCCTTAAGACGTTTGTCCAGCTTCTTGTTTTAGACCTCTAATTAACACTTCGATCACTTCAGGGCGACTGAACGTTGAAGGGGGAACTTCCCCGTTACGGAGCATTCCTCTCACTTTTGTCCCTGATAAAATAACGTGATCGGTCTTATCATGAGGACATGTCTTCGTAGTCGCCATCCCTTCGCATCTCTCACAGTAAAAACTATGCTCGAAGCGGAGAGGGATAATCCCTATCTCGTCTTCATTGAACTGATTAAATATTTTCTGCGCATCATAGGTACCATAATAATCGCCAACACCTGCATGATCTCTCCCGACAATAAAATGCGTGCATCCATAATTTTTTCTTACAAGTGCATGAAAGATGGCTTCCCTTGGACCCGCGTACCTCATGGCAGCAGGGAAGACTCCCAAAAACACTCGATCTTTAGGGTAATAGTTCTGTAATAGAACTTTATAGCTCTCCATTCTGATGCCGGCTGAAATATCATCCGCCTTTGTTTCGCCAACCAACGGATTTAAGAAGAGTGCATCCACGGTTTCCAATGCCGTTTTCTGAATATATTCATGGGCCCTGTGAACTGGATTTCTCGTTTGGAAACCGACAATCGTTTTCCATCCCTTTTCCTTAAACAACTTTCTGGTTTCACTTGGGTCAAATGTATACTCGTTGAACGGTTTGGAAAGACGTTTAATAAGGCTGATCTTCCCACCTATATACACATCCCCCCGTTGCAATAATTTCTTGACACCTGGATGATCCGCGTCGGTCGTTCCATATACGAGGAGGGCTTCTTTCTGTTTATCTGGTTCATAAATATCCTCGACTTCTATGAGGCCATATGTTTCTCCCTTATAAACAAGGCGGCTCTTTGAACCTTTCTTTACGTCTCTTGCTTTTTCTTTTGCAATGGGCAGGGTAATCGGGATGCTCCACACACTGCCGTTTCGCAAACGTAATGTTTCCACTACATGTTGATAATCCACTTCGGTCAGGAATCCATTTATAGGGCTGTAAGCACCTATTCCAATGAGTTCTAAATCACTTAACGCGGTTTCGTCTAATGGGATCTCATGGAGAATATCCTCATAGGTTTCTTCTGGTAAATATAATTGAACAAGCGTTCCTCCGTGGGGCTGTAAACTCATCATTTATCCTCCTTAACATATTGTTTTAATCGGAATTAAGATTAAATTCCGCCTCCGTCTTCATGAACGGATCGCCTTTCTTCACTGATCACACGCATGAGGGATAGTGCTCCCACAGTAGCGATAATGACGCTTATTGGAACCACGATCGAATACAGATCGCTATCGATCACGAGCTTTACTAAAAAATATGAAATACTGAGTGAAATCAGGGGAGAGACCACCCATATTTTGACGATTTTTTTGACAATTTTCTTTTGCAGCATATGTTTACCGTTCTTCGCCATCCCCAAGCCAATGATAGAGGACGAAGTAACTTGAGTCAGCGGGATCGGTAATCCATATAGTGAGCTCACCATCACAAGAATCGCTCCTGTAGAGGAAATGAGGATTCCTTCGGCTTTTGAATATTGTGTAATTTTTTTCCCATTTGTTTCAACTACTTTTTTCCCCAGTAAGATAGCTCCGAGGGCAACGAATAAACCACCCAGCCAAATCCCCCGGGAAGGAGACAGTAAACCCGCACCCACTAATGGACCGACGGCGTTGGCTACATTATTCATCCCTGCAGAAAAGGCTTCAAAGAACCCGGCGATAATCAAAAGATACGCAAGCCACCTTTTTTCTAAATGGTAACCTCGCTTTTCCAGTTGTACTAAACCAATGCCGAATACCCATGTAACTACGAAGGCAATGACCGGGACAATTACCCAGAATGACATGATCGTTAATAGTGACTTCACATATAGAACTTGATATGCGACTCCAACGCCTACAACCGCTCCTACCGTTACTTCACTTGTAGACAGCGGGATTCCGATCACATTTGCCAGAAACAAGGATACGGTGGCGGATAACAAAATGATGACCACGATTTTGATGGAGAGTACATGTTCCGGGATAATCCCTGAACTAATGGTTTTAACTACTTCTCCACCACCTAAAACCGCTCCGCTCAGGACACCTGCAGCGCAGATCCATAAAGAATTCCTGATGTTTTTTATTGCTCCTGCACCATATGCAACCCCCATCGATGCTGCCGCTCCGCTGGCACCAATGTTCATAGCGAAGAACAAACTTATGATCAGGGCGAATATTTCAAGCAAAGAATGTCACCTCTTTTAATGAAGACCGCATTCAGTTTTCCCTTTTCCTTTCCATCTTCCGGAGCGGAGATCCTTTATGTCTATGGCTGGAGTTGTACAATGGAAGCATCCGATACTTGGATACCCCTGATCATGAAGTGGATTATAGGATAGGTTATGCTTATGGACATACCTCCAAATCTCCTTCCAGGTCCAGTGAATTAAAGGACAAATTTTAACTGATTGGAACTTGTCATCCTTATTGATGAATTCAACCTGACTTCTTGTAGGTGATTGTTCTCTTCTTAATCCTGAAATCCAGGCATTCCCTTTGGATAAGGAATCTTGTAAAGGGTCAAGCTTTCGAATTTGACAGCATTGGTTCGGGTTTCTCTCCCACAACTTATCTCCATATGTTACTGCTTGCTCTTGGAGCGTTAATTCAGGCTTTTTCATATGAATGGTGATACCAGGATATTTCTCCTTCACCTTTTCAATCGTTTCATAGGTTTCCTTGAAATGAACACCTGTATCAAGAAATACTATGGTTGCTTTCGGTTGTACTTTGGTTAGGAGATCGATTAATACGATCCCTTCTATGCCAAAACTGCATGCATATACGACACTTTCACCATAATGGTCATACGCCCACTCAAGGACGTTTAACGCTCCTTTATAGACCGGATCAATTTCAAATTGGATGGATGGTTTTTTCCAAGTTTGATAGGTTAACATGATACACCCCTTTCCCGCTCATCCAAACAAAAAGAGGCGATAACAAGATATAGGGATTTCCTTTATCTGTGTTATGCGCCTCTAGTTTGTCTAGTCAGCTTATTTAATTCGCACTTTCTCGTTTTTCTCCAATTGAATGACTTTACCGTCCTGAACCACAATGGTAATCGATCCAAAACTCATCGTCTTCAACATTGAAGTGATCTTCTCGACTACTACATCATTCTCTGCTTCTTGATTTTTTTCTTTAGCCACATGATTCCCCCCATTTTCATCTTATCCAGAAAAATCATGAATGAAAAAAACAACCCTCCATTTTGGAAAGTTGTTCAGGTAAGGATACCTTATCTTCCAAAATGACTTCACATTTTGCTGGAATTAGCACCTTACATAACGTAGGTTGCTGGGCTTCGCGGGGCCAGATCCCTCCACCACTCTGGATAAGAGTTATTAATTTTAATATTCTAAATAATATCATATTCTACAGAGAAGTCAACCCGAGTTTTTCGATCGGATTTATGTCTTTTGACTTATTTTTTTCAAAAAGCTTAATTCTCTTTATTTCTATTCGCTTTATAAACGCTATAGGACACTATTTTCATCTGAATGATCAAAATAATTGAAACATCAATTTACCTTCGATCACTTTCTTCTGATCCTGGTTGACGGCATAGACGTTAAAATGCAAGAGATTATTCTGTTTTTTTGATACTTCTGCAATCAATGTAATGACATCGTCCAAGAAAACCATCCCTTTAAAGCGGACGGTGTACTCTTTGATAAATCCTTCTTCATAATGATCACTAAAAAGCTTGGAGATATTGCCCATTGTCCACATGCCATGAGCAATGATTCCTGGAAGCCCCAGTTTAAGGGCTTCCTCATCGATCGTATGAATGGGGTTATAATCCCCCGATGCTCCTGCATATTTGATTAAGTCGATTCTCGAGACTGGAGCTAATTCAACAAAGGGAAGGGTTTCATCTATAGTAAGGGATGATAGTTTAGTCATTTTCCCAACCTCTCTCTAACCGTTTCAGTGATAATGACAATCGCCTCAGAGGTGAAAATCCTATTCCCTCCAGAATCTTCACCGATGTCTTCTATCACAAGAAAACCAAGTGTTCCACCCGATCCTTTCCGCTCATAGTAATCTTTTATCTCCGTATAACACTGAATCCTTTCCCCGACCTTCAGTGGTCTTTCATAGTGAAAAGATTGTTCCCCATGAATTAACCCGACGTTCGGTAAATGAAAACCTTCAATCGTTCCGTAGTCGAACACTCTAGGAAAAGTGGGGGGAGCGATATTCCCCCTGTATCTAGACCGTTTACCTGCTTCTTCATCCACATAAATGGGACGTGGATCACCGATGGCTTCGGCAAACTTACGGACCGCTCCATTTTCAACACAATTTTCTATGGAAGTTGAACGTTTACCAATATAAGATTGAAACATATCCTTCACCTCTTTCTCCCTTTAGGCTTTCGGCCCTCCAGCTACGTAGAGGACTTGTCCATTAACGAATGACGATCTTTCATCCGCAAAAAACGCCACTGCATTCGCTATATCTTCCGGCTGCCCGCTTCTTCCTACAGGAATTCCTTGAAGACTCGCTTCCACCAGTTGTTCAAAGGTAATCCCGATTCGCTTCGCCGTTTCTCTAGTCATTTCCGTTTCTATGAATCCGGGGGCTACTGCATTGGTCGTAATCCCCAGAGGACCAAGCTCTATTGCCAAAGTTTTCGTTAAGCCTTGAAGACCTGCTTTAGCCGTAGCGTAATTTGCCTGTCCCCGGTTACCAAGTGCAGATGTAGAAGAGATATTAATCATACGGCCATACCTGTTCTTCACCATATAACCTTGCGCTGCTTTCGCTACGTTAAATGATCCTTTCAAATGCACATCCATGACCGTTTGCCAATCTGTATCGGTCATTTTAAATAGCAGGTTGTCTCTGATGACTCCTGCATTGTTGACGACTATATCAACGGAGCCGAAAGTTTCAAAGACTTCGTTGACGGCCTCTTCTACTTCCTTGAATTCTATTACATTCGCAACTCTTATAAATATTTTATACTCTCCCAATTCCTTACTGACTTCCATCAGTGCCTCTTCATTCACGTCAATGATGGCAACCTTTGCCCCTTCTTCTGCAAAGAGCTTGGCAATCGCTTTACCGATCCCCCGACTCCCGCCTGTTACTAAAGCTACTTTCCCTCTGAATCTTTCACCCATTCACAATACCTCCCTATCGCTTTAAACAAATTGACCCACTTTCACATGCCCTTTTAATAGATTCCGTGAAATGATCAGTTTTTGAATTTCATCAGTACCATCATAAATCCGCCACAATCTTGCTTCACGATACCAGCGTTCAACGGGAAGCTCTCTTGTGTAGCCCATCCCTCCGTGAATCTGAAGGACCCGGTCCACTACCCTATTTCCCATGTTCGATCCGTACAGTTTGGCAATCGATGCAACATGGCGATTATCTTCTCCTTGGTCCAGCGTGAATGCTGCATTTAATACAAGCCACCTGGCTGCTTCAATTTCCACGGCAGAATCAGCGATCTGCCATTGAATCGCCTGTCGATCCGCGATTGGCTTTCCAAATGTCTCTCTTTCCTTTGAATAGTCAATCGCCATTTGCAGTAAACGTTCGGCTGCGCCTACTGCTTGTGCACCCACAATCCAGCGTGCGAACCCGATCCATTCCAGGCCCAGATTGTAACCACCATCGATTTCGCCGAGAATATTTTCTTCAGGAACCCGCACGTCATCAAAAAACAGACTGGCCGGTCCCCATTCCCCCATGGTATGAATGTATTCAGATGTCCACCCCATACTTCGATCGGCAATAAAACAGGTTACTCCTTCCCGACCCGTTCGCCGATGCTTTTCCTTATCGGTCACCGCCATGACCATGACAAAATCTGCTTCATTTCCGCCTGTAATAAAGGTTTTTTCACCATTTAACACCCACTCATTTCCATCCTTCACTGCGGTCATCCGAATGTTTTGAGTATCAGATCCAGCTCCCGGTTCCGTCATGGCAAAGCAGGACTTTTTCTCTCCGTTTATCGTGGGGATCAAATAGTTCCTTTTCTGTTCTTCGTTGGCATAGTATAGGATGTTATCTGCATAACCACCGAAACTGAAAGGCACAAAGGTTTTGGAGATTTCCATATAAACAATGGCCATCATCATTTGCCCGAGGTCCGCTCCGCCGTATTCTTCTGGTGTATTGATACCCCAGAACCCTGCTTCCTTTGCTTTTAACTGCAAATCTTTTCTTTTTTCCGGGGAAAGACTTGGTTTTCCTTCCCGTTCATTTCTTAGCACTTCATTTTCTAAAGGTATTAATTCTTTCTCAACAAATTTACGGATGGTTTTTTGAATCATCCTTTGTTCATCTGATAACCGTAAGTTCATCCCGGTTCCCCCTTATAAGATGGATCGTATACTAACTAGTTAGTATTATGGCTGCAGGATTACCTTCCCTACCGTTTTTCTTGCTTGCATGAGTGTATGAACCAAAGCTGCTTCTTCTAAAGGAAATACATGACCAACCGTTACTTTCAATTCACCGGACGCGACATAATGAAAGATTTCATGAAGGGTTTTCTGGGTTAGTTCAGCATCTCTCATTAGAGGAGGGAGAAAGAACCCGATAACAGATTGATTTTTTGCCATCAAAGAAGAGGGATAAAATCTGCTCTGCTCCCCGCTTGCTACTCCATAAATGACCATTCTTCCAAAATAGTCGAGACATTTTAACGTTTTATAGAAAATGTCACCGCCAGCCATCTCCAATGCCAGGTTTACACCCTTTCCATTTGTAGCTTCCAGAATTTCTGCTTCCCAGCCATCTTGAGTGTAGTTGACTAATACATCTGCCCCCATGGCCCCTGCAAGACTTAATTTTTCTTCTGTACTGGCTGTAGCAATTACCTTACCTGCACCAAAACGTTTTGCCAGTTGCACGGCAAGCAGGCCAACGCCACCAGCAGCTGCATGAATGAGGACGGCTTCTCCCTGCTGCAATTTCCCCAATGTTTTCAAAATATGATAAGCACTTAAACCTTGAACCGGGATGGCGGCCGCTTCTTTGAAATCCAATCCATATGGCAAGGGGATCACCGAACGCTCATCTGTCAGGGCAAATTCTGCATAACCTCCGGAATCCATCATGGCTACAACCCGGTCTCCTCTTTTCACCCTCGTCACGTCTTCTCCCACTTCTGTTACAATTCCTGCCACTTCGGCACCTGGAATGTATGGTAGAGTGGTTTTCACCACATATTGCCCCTCACGACGAGCCGTATCAGCATAATTGACTGCAGATGCATGAACTTCAATTACGACTTCTCTCCCTCGAGGCAATGGAATATCAATCTCCACATTTTCTAAAACATTGGGACCTCCGAACTCTTTGAACTGAATCGCTTTCATTCTAACGCCTCCTATATTCCTGAAAAAGATGGTCTTCTTTTTTCTTTAAACGCTGAAACTCCCTCAGCATGATCTTCAGTTGCAATCATCAATGTTTGTGTGATTCGTTCTTGTTCAAGTATCTCATCCAATGATGAGGTAAATGAACGATCAATCATTTTCTTCATCATTCCATAAGCTTTACTTGGCCCCAAGGCTATTTTCTGAGCCCAATAAGTAGTTTCCTCATCAAGTCTTTCAGAAGGGACAATACGATTTACCACACCTAAGTCATACATTCTTCCTGCAGCCACAGGTTCTCCTGAAAAGAAGAATTCTTTCGCTAAATGTGGACCGATGATGCGTGGAAGAAAATACGAACCTCCGCCATCGGAAATAAGCCCTACTTTAGAGAAGCTTAAAGCAAATTGACTATCTTTTGAAGCGATGATCAAATCACAGGCCAGGGCTAAATTAAACCCGGCACCTGCTGCAAATCCGTGTACCGAGGCGATGACCGGTTTATCTATATCTTTTATTGCTTTAATGCATGTATTTAATATCCCTATGTGTTCATAGACTTCGGTTGATGTGGCGCTCCCCATCGTTTTCACGTCGCCGCCTGCAGAAAAGGCCCTCCCGGCACCGCGAATCACAATGGCTCTGATTTCCTGATTATGTTCTGCCTGTTGGAGTGCTTCAACGATTCCCATAAGCATGTTCTCATCAAAGGAATTCAAGCTATCCGGTCTGTTTAATGTCAATGTAAGTACCCGGTCAGTGGTTTCTAGTAATAAAGAGGATTTCATTGTTCAGTTCATCTCCTTGTCTTTATTCCTGGCGATCTAATGCCGCTTCATTTCCCAGGGTGATCAGAGATTCCGCAAACCGATCAAATTGAGAAAATCGTGAATCTCTTGTTTGCCCCATCTTAAAGCGGTAATAGATTTGTTGCACAATGACTGCGAGCTTAAAGTAAGCAAAAGATAAATAAAAATGGATATTGTTCACGTCTCTACTGCTTTTCCTGGCATATTCTTCGATAAATTGTCTTCTGCTGTAAAAACCGTCCATGATCGTTACTGGAGGCTTCCCAAGACCGAATTTTAATAACTCTGGATCATCATTCTGTATCCAATACCCCATAGCGACACCTAAATCTGCAAGAGGATCGCCAACAGTCGCCATCTCCCAGTCAAATAACCCCACCATGGATTTCAGGTCAGAAGAAAACATGGCATTGTTTAATTTAAAATCATAATGAATGATTGTCGATTCAGCATTTCCTGGTACATTCTTTATCAACCAGTGTGTCAGCTGATCTACTTCAAGAATCTCACTTGTTTTGGCACGCTCGTAACGTTTGATCCACCCGTGTACTTGTCTTTCCATAAAATGTTCGGGCTTACTGATTTCATGAAGAGTTGTTTTTCGGTGATCAATGGAATGAAGTTCCACCAGTTTAGAAACCATTTCCTCCGATATTTTCCTGCAGACATCTGGTGTCACATGAAGATGCAGGGGAAAGGAAGTATCAAATACTTCACCCCTTTTTCGTTCCATGATAAAAAATGGACTTCCTACGATACTTTCATTATCAGAGAACACATACGGCTCCGGTGTAACCCCGAATAATGGTTGAATTTCTGAAAGAATCCTATATTCTCTTTTCATATCGTGAGCCTTCGGGGCGACGGGTCCTAATGGAGGACGTCTTAGTACACCTTCCCATTCACCCATTTTAAGTAGATACGTAAGATTTGAGTGTCCCGCAGAAAATTGTTTAATAGATAGCTCTTCATGAAGGAGGTGAGGGAATTGCTCATTCATGAAGCTTTTTAGATTGGTGGCATTCAGTTCTTCTCCTTCTCGCACCGATACCGTTTCATACCCTGTTTTTTTCGACATCTTACCCCTCCAAAATTAAGAATATTCAGTCTTTACCGAACGCAAATGAGTGTTTAACTGAGCTTTTAACAACTCAGGGATCATTTTGCTTTGCTGCTCAAGAAAATCAAAATAAACGATCACCGCATTTCCCTTTGCAATCAATTGATGGGTGTTCGCACATAAGATTTCATGCTCTAACTGAAAGCTCTTTGATCCAATTTTTGATAGATAGGTGGTGATCTTTAACTCTTGATTAAAATACCCTTGTGATACAAAGTCACATTTGGTTGAAGCCAGTATAAAACGCCAGTCTTTCACATCCATATCAAATCCGAGTGATTGAAAGAATTTAATTCTTGCTTCTTCTAAATAAACAAAATAGGTTGTATTGTTAATATGACCTAATGCATCGGTTTCGCAAAATCTACTCGTTACCGTAATGGTTTCCATTAGCACGCCATCTCCCTCTATAAATACTAACCAGTCGGTATGTTATTTCAAAAGGAAATCCTGTAGATGATTTCCCATTTACTCTGACTCAATCCCTTTTAATACCATATCGACAAAAGTCTGAGCAATTTCCTGATCGGATTTCGCACCTTCAGGCTTATACCATTGATAGCTCCAATTCATCATACCGAGAATTCCAAAGGCTACAATCGATACGTCAAAGTCCTCATGAAAGTCTCCGTTCTTCCTACCTTCTTTCAGGAGAGTTTCTATGTTATAGCGATACATATCCCGCTTAGGCTCAATTGCATCCAGACTTTCCTGACTCAAGTGCCTCATTTCTCTAAAAAATACTTTGGCACTGGCCCCTTGCTCTTTAATGTCCAGAATGGAAAGATGGACAATATCATATAGTTTTTCCATGTAGCTCTTCCGATCATCCCCTAGAACTCTTTCCTGTTTAGATAATAAGCCATCAATATAGCGCATGTGAATTTCCTTTAACAGCTCTTCCTTACTGGAAAAATAGTAATAGAATGTTCCTTTCGTTACACCAATGGATTCTACGATGTCCTGGATGGAAGTAACGGTAAAACCTTTTTCATCAAATAAGCGTACAGCATGTTCTGTAAGTTTTTCTTTCATCTGAAATCCTCTCAATCTGCCAATATCACCTGAATTATATCATATTACCTCACGCTTTCACGCAGAGCTCTTCGTAATATTTTCCCAACACTCGTCTTTGGAAGCTCATTTCGAAACTCAATGCTTTTTGGAACCTTGAATGATGACATATTCTCCTGACAGAAATGAACCAATTCTTCTTCAGTTGCCTTTTTCCCTGACTTTAAGACGATCACTGCCTTAACGGTTTCGCCTCTATAAGAGTCCGGGACACCGATTACGACAACTTCCTGTACGCTTGGATGCTCGTAAATGATTTCCTCGACTTCCCGGGGATACACATTGTATCCCGATGCAATGATCATATCTTTCTTTCGGTCCACAATCGATACATACCCTTCTTCATCCATTCGGGCTATGTCTCCCGTGTAAAGCCAGCCATCTCGAAGGGCGTGAGCAGTCTCTTCATGTAAATTCCAGTAGCCTTTCATGATTTGAGGGCCTTTAATAATGAGTTCGCCCACATCTCCTAAAGGAACCTCCATAGTGCCGGTTGCTAAATCGACTACCTTATAGTCTGTGGATGGAAATCCAATTCCAACGGTTCCCGGCTTTCTTTCTGCAAAAGCGGGGTTGCAATGAGTCGTTGGTGAAGCCTCTGATAATCCGTATCCCTCTAATATTTTTGCTCCTGTTTTCTTTTCAAATTGATTCAATAACTCTACTGGCATTGGAGCGCTTCCGCTATTACAAATCTTTATTGAATCAATGCCGAACTCTTCTGCCTGTGGATGATTGGTGATCGCCACGTACATAGTCGGCACACCTGGAAATAGGGTGGGCTGCTCGTTCTTAATCGTGGTTAATACTTCGGTCAATTCAAACCTTGGGAGCAAGATCATTTCATTTGCTGAATAGACTGCAAAGTTCATACAGGAATTCATCCCAAATACATGAAAGAACGGAATCACACTCAGGCTTCTTTCTTTCCCTGTTTCAATGCTGTCTTTAAAGAAGAGTTGACTCTGAATCACATTTGAAAGAATGTTTTTATGAGTAAGCATGACTCCCTTGGAGGCACCAGTAGTTCCTCCCGTATATTGAAGGACTGCCACATCTTCTTCAGGATTGATCGACACCTGGGATACTTCACCATCCCCTACCATCAAAAATTCATCAAAGTCATAGTCTGGTGGGACAAGTGTGTATTCTCCTTGAAAGCTTACTGCAATAATCCTCTTTATTTTTGTCTCCTTTTGAATGGAATTGACCATAGAATAAAAACGGTCCAATACGACGATTGTCTCAGCTCCCGAGTCATTAAGCAGATGGATTAGTTCCCTTTCAACTGACATCGGATTCACCTGTGTGACAATTCCCCCGGAGGTAAGGATTCCATAATAAGAGATAACATATTGCGGACAGTTCGGGAGCATGATCGCCACCCTGTCTCCTTTCTTCACTCCAATATGTTGAAAGGATGAAGCAAGCATGGTGACGGCACCTTGAAGTTCACCATACGTTATGCGTTTTTGATAAAAGCTAATACATGGATGAGCCGGGAATGAAGAAACGGTATGTCGGAGCATTTCAGGTATAGAAAAATCAACCTCAGGAATTTCAGTCTCAAACGTTTCAGGGTAATGACTGAGCCAAGATTTAGTTGTCACAAAATCATTCCTTCCATTTCAGATTACTCATGTACCAATTCGGCATGTACCTTAAAAGATCAATCCTCCACCATCAACAGATAATGTGGCACCGGTTATAAAGGACGCGTCAGCTGAAGCTAAAAACAGAATCGCTGACGCAACTTCTTCTGGATTTCCAATGCGTCTTAGAGCATTTGATTGAGAGATCGCCGACCATTTCCTCTCATCCTTCTTCCAACCATTGATGATGTTCGTATCAATAATTCCAGGCGCTACTGCATTCACCCGAATATTATCTTTTCCATACTCCAGGGCTGCGTTTTGTGTCAGAAGTATGACACCACCTTTTGCCGCATTGTAGGCTGACACGTATTTACGGCCCTTTAAACCGAGAAGGCTCGATACATTCACAATTACACCGTCTTTTTTCATCAGTTCAGGTACGGCATACTTCATTCCCAGAAAAATGCTTTTTAAGTTTGTGTCCAATACGGCATCCCATTCGTTTTCTTCCAGATCAATGCTCCTGACTTCCGACTGTCCGATTCCTGCATTATTGATAAGGATATCGAAACCTCCGAAATGTTCTACCGTTGTATGTACGAGGGATAGAATGCTTTCACTTTCCCGCACATTCGTTTTGACAAAAAATGCACTTCCTTTTTTTTCGTGAATGAGTCTAACCGTCTCTTCACCACTCGCATCATCCAAATCTGCTACGACCACAGCAGCACCTTCTTCTGAGAACCTTAGGGCTGTAGCGCGCCCAATTCCTCCGCCTCCACCCGTAATAACGGAAACTTTCCCTTGTAATCTCATCATCATCTACCTCTTCCTAGCTCTCTACAGGAAAAGCTTTTTCGTGTTTTCTCATTTCCAATTTTGCCAATTGAGCACGGTGTACTTCATCTGGTCCATCAGCAATCCGCAGTGTACGGGCATTTGCCCATTGAGCTGCCAACGTGTAGTCATCCGATACACCTGCTGCCCCGAACGCTTGAATGGCCCGGTCAATCACGCGTAAAGCCATGGAAGGAGCCACCACTTTAATCATGGCGATTTCCTGTTTAGCTGCTTTATTGCCGACGGTATCCATCATGTAGGCTGCTTTCATCGTGAGAAGACGGGCTTGTTCGATTTCAATTCTTGAATTCGCAATCCATTCTCTTACGACCCCTTGACCGGCCAGTGCATTTCCAAACGCCACCCTACTTTGAACACGCTTACATAATTCTTCAAGGGCTCGTTCCGCCGCACCAATTAAACGCATGCAATGGTGAATCCGGCCGGGACCTAATCGTCCCTGTGCAATGGCAAATCCTTTTCCTTCTGCCCAAATCATATTTTCAACGGGGACTCTTACATCGGTAAGGGTGACTTCTCCGTGCCCATGGGGAGCATGGTCGTAGCCGAATACAGGAAGCATACGCTCTATTTTTACACCTGGAGTATTCAATGGGACAATAATCATTGATTGCTGTTCATGACGACTCACTTCTGGATCGGTTTTCCCCATCAAAATTGAAAAACTGCATCGAGGGTCCCCGGCGCCTGATGACCACCATTTCTTCGCGTTAATGATGTATTCGTCTCCATCCCGAATGATACTCGCCTTAATATTCGTTGCATCGGAAGACGCGACATCAGGCTCCGTCATAGAGAAACAAGAACGGATATCACCATTTAGAAGTGGGATAAGATACTGTTGTTTTTGAGTGGGGGTTCCATAACGTTCCAACACTTCCATATTCCCTGTATCAGGAGCATTGCAATTAAACACTTCCGGACCAATCAGGGATCTCCCCATGATTTCACAAAGAGGGGCGTATTCTACATTATTGAGCCCGGCCCCATATTCGCTTTGAGGAAGAAATAGGTTCCATAATCCCCGTTTCTTCGCTTCGGCTTTTAATTCTTCCATGATTGTGGGAACCCTACTCCAACGGGTTTCTTGCAAATTGAGCTGCTTTTCATAGAGGGACTCGTTCGGATACACGTATTCTTCCATAAAACGAGAGAGTCTGTTTTGATATTCTTGTACTTTTGGAGAATAGGAGAAATCCATTTCATCCATCCTTTCTTAACTTGGAACAATCAATTTAAGGGAGTGGCTACGGTTACATGGCAGACGATCCACCGTCTACGACGAGCACTGAACCAGTGACAAAATCTGATGCACGAGCCGCCAGGAAAAGTGCTGCTCCTTTTAGATCATCTTCGGTACCGAATCGATTTAATGGTGTGCCGTTTAAAATGGCTTCTCCTGCATGAGACAGAATTCCTTTTGACATTTTTGTTGGAAAGAATCCCGGTGCGATTGCATTCACATGAATTCCTCGGGATCCCCATTTCACGGCTAGATCCTTCGTGAAATTGATGACCGCTGCTTTACTGGTACTATAGCCAATGGCATCCATATAACGTGGGTCTGTACCTTGAAGACCTGCTACGGAAGCGATATTAATGATTTTTCCTTCCTGTTGCTCAAGCATTAATTTCCCTACGGCCTGTGACATAATAAAAGTACCATTTACATTCACATTGATAACTTTATGCCAAGCCTCAAGAGGCATTTCTTCTGCAGGTGCCCCCCAGGAAGCTCCACTGTTATTCACTAAAATATCAATGCGGCCAAACACCTTCTTCGTTTCATCTACAACACGCTGTACGTCTTCAGGATTAGTGACATCACACTTCAATGCCAGTGATTGGACACCTATTCCTTCTAATTCCTTCTTCACGTCTTCACATGCTTCAACGTTTCTCGAGCATACTATAACGTTTGCCCCCGCTTCAGCAAACCCGGTAGCGATTTGTTTTCCCAACCCTCTGCCTCCACCAGTCACAAGGGCAACTTTACCTGATAAATCAAATAATTCATTCACATGCATGTTCGTGCCTCCTCATCTTTACAGCATTTCATTCACATACCTAAGATACTAACCGGTTGGTATGTTAAATTCTATAGTAAAGAATATAGTCTGAATTTTCAATCAAAATCACTGAAAATAAATAAATTTATTTTCATACAAAAGAAAAACTGACTCACATATGAATGAGCCAGCCCTCTTGTTTAAGCTTCTGCTTCAATGATTTCTTTGTTATACGTTTCGTTATCCAAATCCCCTGACACTTTACTTGTTATGATTCCAGATGTCATTGCACCACTCACATTCACTGCTGTTCGCCCCATGTCAATCAAAGGTTCAACAGAAATCAATAGACCCGCTAACGCTACTGGAAGATCCATGGCGGATAGAACAAGGATAGCCGCAAATGTAGCTCCGCCTCCAACACCTGCAACACCGAAGGAGCTAATGGCCACCACTACGATGAGCGTAAGAATAAAGGAAGGGGTTAATGGATTAATCCCTACAGTCGGTGCAATCATCACTGCAAGCATGGCAGGATACACACCTGCACAACCGTTCTGACCGATGGATAACCCGAAGGATCCCGAGAAGTTGGCAACCCCTTCTGAAACCCCCAATTTATTCTTTTGTGTTTGAATGTTAAGTGGCAGTGTTCCGGCACTGGATCTCGACGTAAAAGCAAATGCTAATACAGGAAATACTTTTTTCATATAAGTGACCGGATTTAAGCCAGCAAGAGTAAGCATGATTAAGTGAATGGCAAACATGATAATCAAGGCCACATAAGATGCTCCAACAAATTCTCCAAGCTTCATGATGGCATCAAAATTACTTAATGCTACTGTTTTAGCCATGATGGCCAACACACCGAATGGAGTGAGTCGTAACACCAAAGTCACAATTCTCATCACTACAGCATAGACGGAATCAACGATCTTCTTGAAGAATTCAGCAGCCTCAGGCTCTTTGCGCTGAGCCCCCAAGTAAGCGATACCGATGAAAGCAGCGAAAATCACGACAGCGATGGTTGAGGTTGCTCTTTGTCCCGTAAAGTCCAGGAACGGATTCGCAGGTAAAAGCTCGAGAATTTTTTGAGGATAACTCTGACCTTCTAAAGATGTTGCTCTCTCCTCTAATTGAACACCCCTTGCCGCTTCTGCATCTCCTTGATCAATCTGGATCGCTTCCAAGTCAAAAGCCACGGTCGTAGCAATCCCGACTGCTGCAGCAACGGCTGTTGTGCCTACCAGCAATCCAATGATCAGTACAGAGATCTTCCCTAAATTATGAGAACGTTTCAATTTAGTGAAGGCCGAAATTATCGACACAAACACTAAAGGCATGACAATCATTTGCAGTAGTTTAATATAGCCGGTCCCGACGATGTTGAACCATTCAATCGATTGTGTGACATTTTCATCCCCGGCCTCATAGACCCACTGTAACCCAAGGCCAAATAATATCCCCAGCGCCAGTGCAGTAAACACCCGTTTTGAAAACGAAACATTTTTCCTTTGCATATAAAGTAATACACCAATGAGAACAAGAAACACCAAAATGTTTAACAAAACAAACCAGACATTCATTCTTACCCCTCCCTCTTATCGTTGATGATGATACATGTTAGACCGAGGTCTACTGTATAGTATGATAAAGAAGAAAGAGATATGAGGAAGTAGAAGATAAAATTTCCCAAGCTCCTGGATCAATTACAATGCTAATCCCCCAATCGAATGGATTGAGCCAGTCGTTTTGTTTGGCCCGGATGCTTTGAAATCGCAGAAATGACGGCAACCCCGTCTGCTCCAGCTTCCAATACCTGATAGGCATTACCTGGATGGATTCCTCCGATTCCGACAAGAGGGGTTGTGATTCCACCTGTTCTAATGGATTTAATCACCCTTGGACCCTTGACTTTTCTGCAGTCCTTTTTTGTAAAGGTCGGAAACATGGGTCCAACACCGAGATAATCTGCTCCGAACGATGTAGCAATCCTTGCCTCCCTCAGATTATGAGCTGAGACACCCAATATTTTGCTGCCTATTTTTTTTCGGATCGTTTCTACATTTCCATCCTCTTGTCCTATATGTACTCCATCTGCATTCATCGAAAGGGCAAGTTCCACATCGTCATTTACAATAAAAGGAATGCCATAATAATGACACAATCTCTGAAACTCTTTAGCCATTTCCACTCTCTTCTCACCCTCTAAACAAAAGGGACCTTTTTCACGAAATTGAAACATGGTAATCCCGCCCGAAAGAGCTTCTTCCAATACTTGAGCCGGATGATTCTCACAATTAAGGCTGCCCATCACAAAATATAACTGCAGACTTTTCCTCAGATTCATACCGTCAGACCTTCTTTGTAAGCCCAATGATTTGTTGGACCATGTTCACTCCCAATGCCCAATGAGTGTCCGATTGCTGTCGTGATGAAATTTTTAGCTATAAGCACTGCATCATAGACAGTATGTCCTTTTGCTATTTCTGCCGTTATCACCGCTGAGAATGTACACCCTGTTCCATGTGTATGCGGAGTGTAGATTCTTGGGCTGCTAAACTCATAAAATTTCTTTCCATCAAACAGAAGATCAGCTGCTTCTGACGATCGAGATTGATGTCCGCCCTTGATCACCACATTTTCAGCCCCCATTTGGAACAATATCTCAGCCACTTTTTTACGGTCAGCATCAGTGAGGATATCATGCCCGGTAATGGCCTCGGCTTCAGGAATGTTCGGCGTTACCACAAACGCAAGGGGAATCAATTCATTGATTAAAGCGTTAACGGATTTCCTCTCCAACAAAGATGCCCCCCCTTTGGCTATCATGACAGGATCCACAACAAGCTTCTTCCAGGAGCGTGATCGAACAAAGTCGGCAACGTGAGAAATAATGTCTCCGTTTACCAGCATGCCGGTTTTAATGGCTTGGGGAGGTAAATCTTCAGCAATCGAGGTTAATTGATCAATAACAGCCTCTGCTGATAATGGATACACGCCTTGTACACCTCTTGTATTCTGTGCCGTCACTGCTGTGATGGCAGACATCCCATAGACGTTCAGTTCCTGAAAGGTCTTGAGGTCTGCCTGGATTCCAGCCCCTCCGCCACTATCCGATCCGGCAATCGTTAATGCTTTTTGAATCATACTGATCTCCTCCCTTTATCCCAAATAACGATGATAAATCGTTTTTGCTTCCCTTATATCTTTTGTTCCGTGAATGAGGGTACGCCCATCACGGAAGAGTACGATTCGATAAGATTCAACCTCGAATGAAATCAAATAAGGATTTCTATCTACTGGTTTTCCCTGAAGTTCTAACGATTTTGATCGTTCAATAAGATCGACATCATGCTGTACAGCTGGACGGATCTGAACTGAATCCCTTCCACAAAGGACGGCTGTTTTGATTTGATTTTCATACTTTAGACTTGGGAATGTGCGATGCTGTCCACATGAAGGGCATCCATCTTTTTTCAGCTTCCTTACATCCATCGAAGTATGCTCATTTCTCCATAAATCAAAAGAAACCACCCTATGACTCAGGGCATCAATGTCTCCTACTAAAAGTTTTAATGCCTCAGTTGATTGGAAAGCGACAACCATAGATACAGCAGGATTGATGATTCCCGCTGTATCACAGGTTAAACCTCCTATCGGAACACGCTCGATTAAACAATGAAGGCATGGAGTGATTCCAGGAAGAATGGTGAATGAGATGCCATAACTCCCAACACAAGCCCCATAGATCCAGGGAATGGAGTATTTTTGAGATACGTCATTGATGATCATTCTCGTATCGAAATTATCCGTTGCATCGATGATAAGATCTACGCCCCTG
Organism: Bacillota bacterium; assembly: GCA_051750565.1. Classification (GTDB taxonomy): domain Bacteria; phylum Bacillota; class Bacilli; order Bacillales; family Bacillaceae_B; genus Rossellomorea. Next base: position 53,176 of record JBNJJV010000005.1, read on the forward strand.
GCAAGTCTCGTCATCTCTTCAGGCATGGCATCGAGTATATGCCCTTCGATTTTTACAGTTGAATTAATCGCTTGGAGTCTTTTTTTTGCCGCTACAGCTTTTGGAAGTCGGTTTCTTGCATCTTCCTCGTTATACAGCTGCTGACGTTGTAAATTACTCCACTCTACATAATCACGATCCACAACCGTCAACTTCCCGACACCTGCACGCACAAGGGCTTCTGCATTGCCTGTTCCCAGTGCTCCTGCCCCGATCAGCAACACATGTTTATTTCTTATTAACTTTTGTCCCTCTGTTCCGATGGGGTGAAACAGCGTTTGTCTTGAATATCTATCTTCTATCAAACACTCATCCCCTCCATTGGGCTGCTTGCTGTTGCATAACGTTTTTTCGGAATTCTTCCCGCCTCATATCCGAATCGTCCCCCTTCAATCGCAAGCCTCATAGCGTTCGCCATCATAACGGGATCGTTAGCCGAAGAGACGGCTGTATTGAGCAATACAGCATCGGCCCCGAGTTCCATTGCAAGGGCTGCATCTGAAGGAGAACCAATTCCGGCATCCACAATGACCGGTACCTTTGTTTGCTCAATAATGAAACGGAGATTGACTGGATTGATGATTCCCTGTCCAGATCCTATCGGGGAAGCGCCGGGCATGATGGCATGGGCCCCTAACTCTTCCAATCGCCTTGCAAGAACAACATCGTCAGACGTATAAGGAAGCACTGTAAAGCCTTCTTTTATTAATTCTTCTGTTGCTTTCAGTGTTTCGACGGGATCGGGCAGCAACGTTTTATCACATCCGATCACTTCTACCTTAATCATGTCACAAAGCCCTGAAGCTCTCGCTAATTGTGCATGTCGAACCGCTTCCTGAGCACATTTAGCCCCTGCTGTATTCGGTAATAATGAATAGTTTTCAAGATTCAGTTTTTCTAAGAAATTAGGTTGACTAGGCTCAAAGATATTCATGCGCCTTACCGTGAACGTAAGAATTTCTGCACCGGAAATCTCGACAGATCTTTTTTGAATATCAAAATCAGGATATTTTCCCGTCCCTAGTAAAAGTCTTGAATGGAATGTGTACTTTCCGATTTTCAACATTTCAACCGCCTCCTACAAATTGGACTAACTCTAAGATATCCCCATTTTTCACTTCGGTGATCTCATGCTCCTGTTTTTCAAGGATGTTTTGGTTCTGTTCAACGATAATCATTCGATTTTCCAGGTTAAAATGATGAATCAATTCCAATACTGTTGAAATGGATTCCGGCACTGTAACCATCTGTCCGTTAATTCGTAATTTCACAGTATCAACTCCTTACGATGAATGTAGGGGATGGAATTCCTTCCCCTCTATCAGGTCTGCCATCAATACTCCTGTAATGGGAGCCAGGAGTATGCCATTACGGTAATGCCCCGTTGCAATGGAAAGTCCTTCCCATTCCTCACTTCTTCCCATAAATGGCACCCCTTGTTCTGTTTGCGGCCGTATCCCGGCCCACGCTTTTTCCCACTTGGCATCAACTAATTCTGGAAGAATGGTTGTGGCCAAATGCATAAGGTTCATTAATCCACCTATGGTAATGGTTTCATCGAAGGTATGGGGGTGCTCTGTTGCTCCGATTAACAGACGCCCACCAACTTTTGGAACAATATAGCAGCCTTCTGTGAAGATGGTCCGCTCCACCAGTTTTCCGGGTACCTTAACGGATAAGCATTCACCCTTGACTGGATAACTTCTGAACTTCATTTCTAGTCGTTCCATGAGGAATTGACTCCAAGCACCGCCCGCTACAATCGTTTCGTCTGCATAATAAACACCTTTAGACGTCCTGACTCCAGTGATTTTGTTACTCTCTTTCATAAAATCATAGACGTCTGTATATTCACTAATTTCTGCACCCAGCATGATTGAAGCCAAACCTAAGGCTTGTGTAAGCTTTGGTGCTGAGACGTTTCCATCCTTCGGAATATATAATCCCCCTGCCACATCTTTGGAAAGATGAGGTTCATAGGTAAATAGAGTGTTGGGTGAAAGCCATTTAACTTGTTCCCCTTGTGATATCAAAGAGGCTGTTTCTACTAAATCTTGTACTTCCTCCTCCGTTCTCGCCAGTTTAATCATTCCATTTTCAACATATTCAATGTCCATTCCACTGATTTTTTTTAAATCCTTTGATAAGGAAGGATACATATCACGGCTAGCCTTCGCCAGATGATACAAAGGACCGTTCCCCTTCAATTCGGTTTGAACGCCGAGCATGCCTGCAGCTGCTTTCGATGCTTTTCCTGCCAGCCTATCTTTCTCAATCAGGAGAACTTTCTTTCCTCTTTTGGACATTTGATAAGCAATGGAGCAGCCTATCACCCCTCCACCCACAATCAAAGCGTCATACCGTTTTATCAACCTGCATCACCTCCTATGTAATTGTTTGTAATAAGATCGTGCTGCTTCTAATGGATCCTTTGAAAGCAAAATGCCTGATAATACAGCGATCCCTTTTGCTCCGGTTCCCGTAATCTCACATACACGTTGAGGTGTGACGCCCCCTATGGCAATAGTGGGAATCGGAACGGTTTGAACCACTTTTTCTAAGCTTGCTACACCTATGCCAGGCTTACCTGGCTTCGAAGAGGTAGCATAGATATTTCCATAGAGTAGGTAATCCGTTCCGTTTTCCATTGCCTGTTGTGCTTCTTCCAAGGAATGGACAGAAGCTCCTATTTGTATGGAAGGAAAAGCACTCTTCACTAAGCTGATATCCGCACTATGATGGCCAAGCTGCACCCCTCTTACGTGCTTCATAAAGGCAATGTCTGCCCTATCATTGACACATAATTTCGTTAATGGGACTCCTGCTGCTACTAATCGATCAATGGCCACAGTCATTTCTTTCCCCGTCCACTGCTTTTCACGAAGGTGGAGCACGTCGAAGTATGGATAAATGGATTTAGAAATTTTCACTAATTCTTCCAATGATTGTTTTCCTGTTGAAATCACATGTAAATGTTTCCTCGTTTCAGTTCCCATAGCGAACATCTCCCGCAGGTAAAATGGGTAGATGGGTAGAAAAATAATAACTGAGCACAATCATGAAAAGAATGCTCCCCAAGAAATATCCATCATATTTCGAAAAGGTTACTCTGTAGTAATAGGTTCGTTGCCTACTTCCTTTAAAACCCTTTGTTTCCATGGCGACGGCAATTCTGTGAGCTCTTCTGATGCTCTGAGCAAGCAGGGGAATGGAATACGATTTCATTTTATGGAATAAGTGCTTTATTCCTTTCTGTTCTTCAACTCCCCTGACTCTCATGGCATTTCGAATCGTGAAGAATTCTTCAACCATAATGGGGATTAATCTGAATCCTGCCATAAAACTATACGCGTACTTAGGTTTTAATCTCAGTTGCTGCATGAGAGAGTAGAAAAGCTTCACCGGTCTCGTAGTAAGAGCAAATATTAGCCCTAAAATAGCGAATACGATGGTACGCAATCCAACATGGACTCCCCGATAAAAACTCTCTTCGGTAATGTGGATCAATCCAAATTTCATCCATGTTGTTTCACCTTTCCCAAATAAAATCATTGATGAAGCTGTAGAGATGAAAACAATGAAAAAGGGTAGAATCATTAAACTGACCGTTCTATATGAATACCCTGAGAACACCCATAACAGGAGGAAAAAGAGTAAGCTCAAATATAGCAACCAGTTAAGATAATGAATAAAAAGCAGGAATACAAAAAGCCCGATCAAGGTCATTAGCTTGAAGCTGGGATTGATTTGATGAAGCCAGGTTTCTCTATGCTCGAGTTCTATATTCATATTGCTTTACTACCTGCAATCCCATTATAGAAATCCTGGGTGAGACGCCCATTTTCAATTACCCATATTCTGGATGAAAAGTGAGTAATGATATTTTCATCATGTGTCACCATCAGAATGGTAGATCCTTCTTTTTGATAGTCTTGAAGCATCTCGAGTAGTGCAAACGTATTTTGGGAATCCTGGCCAAAAGTCGGTTCGTCCAATAATAGAATGTCTTTATTCCTGACAAGGGAAGCTGCGACACTTAATCTGCGTTTTTGCCCCATGGATAAATGATAAGGATGATGATGTTTGTATGGATCAAGCTTGAATCGCTTCAATAATGCATGCACCTTTTCCTCCACTCTTCCTTCATCCATTTTCTTGAGCCGATAGGTATACGCAACTTCATCAAACACACTGTGTGTCACAAACTGAAACTCGGGATTTTGGAAGACAAACGTACACTCCTCTGGAACATTCTTTCCTTTTACCTGTCTTCCATTTATTTCATATTTTCCGGTCGTTTGGATGAATTTCATGAGACTGTGAAGTAATGTTGATTTACCGGCTCCGTTCTTTCCGGTGATTGCAATCCATTCACCTTTAAGGCTGACAGTATTTTGAAGGTGAATCTTCACCTCTTTTTGTACATACCCTTTGAAGCTTTCCAGTTTTATACTCTTTTTTCCAAACGGGGCAACCTTCTCCGGAGGGTGGGAAGAAAGATAATCTTTCCACGCTTCCGGATACCACACTCCTTCTGATTTCAATGTTTCCCTGAAATTTGATAAAATGTGAGCCTTTGGACCATCCGCCACTATCCTTCCGTTAGCATCGAAAAGAATAATGCGATCAATGATCTCCAGTACGTGACTCAGCTTATGCTCAACGATAAGTAACGTTTTATCCTTACATGTCGTTTTCACTGTTTCCCATACAGATTTTGTACTCTCTTCATCCAACATGGCTGTAGGCTCATCCAGAAATAGCGTATGGGGATGGACCGCAAGTGCGGAAGCAATGGCCAATTTTTGCTTCATCCCACCCGAAAGAGTGGAGATTTTGCTATGGGTATTTCCCAGCTTTAAATTCACTTTCTTTAACAGTTCTTTAATTTTCACTGGCATTTCGTCCCTTGGAATTTGGAGGTTCTCTAAAACAAAGGCAATTTCCTCATCAACATAAGGCATACAAAATTGAGCGTCCGGATCTTGAAAGACATACCCGAAAGAATCAGGTCGTTTAATCGAGTCAGCTTTCATCGGTACATCTACCGAGTGGGGTATCACACCAGATAAGACCTGGAGGAGTGTGGATTTTCCACACCCTGATGGACCTAATAGCAATACTTTTTCCCCGTCTTCTATCGAAAGGCTTACGTCTTTAAACATCAAATTCTCTGAACCGGAAAACGTAAGGCGCAGATTCTCAACATGCATCGGCCTTCCCTCCTTTACTGATTCAATGCATCATAATCTTTTTGATCTGCACTTCTGACCAAACTGGTTACCCCCGTTTTCTCCAGAGCCCTAACCAGATAAAAGGCACCAATGCCTGCAATCACGATAGATCCTATTAATCTGGCACCAATGAAAAGTGATAAATTCCACAGAACCAAGTCTCCCATGTACCCTTTAAAGTAGTCCATCAAGATAGATCCAAGTGCTGAGCCCACAGCAGCAGTACAAATGACGATGACATCAAAACGCTTATAGCGGGTGATAAGAAAAATCAACTCTGCAAACAAACCTTGAATCAGACCGAATAGTAATACCTCAAGCCCCCATTCACTTCCCATGAGAAATTCCCCTGAAGACGCTGCAATCTCGGCCAGAAGTGCGACGCCAGGTTTCCGAATGATTAAAAATGCCACGGTTGCCGCCATGAACCACATGCCATAGATCAGTTGGTCAGCATGCAATCCAAATGGCTTTAACAAGTTGTAAACCGGTCCCCAAAGCTTATATATAATTCCAAAACCTATTGAGATGACGACCGTTACTAAAATGTCTGTCAGTTTTAATTTAGACATGTATTCTACCTTCTTTACCTAGTGGTGTCTGAAACGGCCACTTCTCCAGTGTGTATGCCATTTCCCAAAATTGTAATTCATAAATGCTGCTCAAAATGAAGTTCTCTTTCATTCTTTCCTTATCCGTTTCGGTCATCGTTTCTGCCAATCCATCCAGTCGATGAATTTGTTCTTCCACTAACTCCCGAAACCATTCTCCACCATAAGCTGCAATCCACTCCTGATAAATACCTTCCTCAGGTGCACATGATTTCAAGCGCTCACCGATTTCATAATACAGCCAGTAGCATGGGAGTATGGCTGCCAGGATATCTGCGAGACCTCCATACTGTGCAGAACGATACATATGTGACGTGTAGGCATATGCAGTAGGTGCCGGTTTGAATTGCTGCTTTTCTTTTTCTGTGATCCCCAAACGATTCGAGAAATTTTCATGAAGTGAAAGCTCTGCTTCATTCGTTCCTACAGCGTGTGTTGCCATTCTGGATGTAGTATGTAAGTCTGTCGCTTTTGCTGCACCAAGTGCCTGCACCTTTGAAAAGTGGGAGAGGTAATAGGCATCCTGCAGAATGTAGTATCTGAAGTTTTCAAGGGGGAGGGTTCCATCTCCGATCCCTTTAACGAAAGGATGGTGAAAACTCGCTTCCCAAATTTCCTTCACTTCGTTTCTTAAGTACGTTGTAAATGACATAATATCTTTCTCCTTTTCCAGACGACCCGAAATGGGCAACAAAAAAAGCCACTTTCATTATGCATACCGCATACAGAAAGTGGCTTGAGATCAGCTTGATAGAATACGATTCTATGTGACCGTCAAACACCACTTCCCTACGCTGGTCTCAACCAGATCAGGTTCAAAGGGTCTTAAAGTCACACTTTAATCTCAGCCTTTTAGAAGGCACCCCTAGTGGATCGTCCTATGAAATTTTGTATTCGTTGTTATCGTACCACGATTCTTTTACTTGTCAACACCCAAAAGAAAACCTTTCATCATTTTTTCATTTGGCCTTTCCATAAAAACCTATCATGGCAAAGGATACCCCCTTTGTAATTTAAATGAAATTCCTTTTAGAATAAAGCACTTGTAAAGCAAAATTAAGTGTCTGTTACAAATCTATAAATATACAAACCATAGATTAAGTAATTACAACACTAAATAAAAGTAGGGACGGACCTCCAAGTTGGAGGTCCGTCCCAACACATCATTTAAACCATCCTTTTTCTTTTGATTGAGTGATGGCTTCGATTCGATTTTTAACTTCAAGTTTGTCGAGAATGGTTGAGATATAGTTTCGGACGGTACCCGTTTTGAGGCTGAGTTCATCGGCTATCTCCTTCGTGTTTTTCCCGTCAGCAACCAGCTCCAACACTTCTTTTTCACGGTCTGTAAGGGGGTTCTCTTCACCATACACATCATCCATAAGCTCTGGTGCATAAATTCTTTTACCATCCATCACCAGGCGGATCGAGTTGGCCAGTTCTTCACTTGGACTATCCTTTAACAAATACCCTTTCACCCCGCCTTTTAATGCGCGTTGAAAATAACCGGATCTTGCGAAAGTGGTGAGAATGATCACTTTGCAATCTTTACCCTTTAATTCTTCTGCTGCTTCAAGTCCCGTTTTTTTCGGCATTTCTATATCCATGATACAAATATCCGGCTTCAGCTCGTGGACGAGGGCAATGGCTTCTTCTCCATTGTCGGCTTTCCCTACCACTTCCATATCATCCTCCAAGCTAAGTAACGAGCCTAAGGCACCTAATAGCATTCGTTGGTCTTCTGCAATAACAATTCGAATCATTCCATTCTCTCCCTGTCTGTTTGCTTGATTACTTTCGGCACTCTCATAATCAAAGTGGTCCCATTATCGGAAAAAACGTCTAAGCTTCCATTTACAAATTCTAACCGTTCTCTCATTCCGATTAAACCGCTTCCTTTAGACTGTGTGTAATCTCTCTCGATTCCCATACCATCATCCTTCACTATGATGGTCATCTCTTTATCCGACTCTTCAATGCTGAGTTCACAGTGCGACGCCTTGCTGTGTTTGACAACATTCGTAACGGCTTCTTTTAGGCACATGCTCAAGATATTTTCAAGAAAGAGTGATGCTTGGGGCAGCATGACCTCATCATCCATCACGAAATCAATTTCCGCTGCCTTTAATAGCTGTTTGATCTGGACGATTTCGTCTTTTAGTCGAATACCCCTCATTTGCGAAACCATTGTCCTTACTTCACTTAAAGCGGTTCGCGCCGTTTGCTGAACATCCTTTAATTCGCTTCGGGCCTGCTCTGGATCTTTGTTTACCAATTTTCTGGCCAGGTCACTTTTCAGGCCGATAAGAGAAAGCTTTTGACCCAATGTATCGTGTAGATCACGGGCAATCCTCTGGCGTTCTTCCTGCTTGACCAAGTCTGAAATACGTTTATTAGCATCTTCCAACTGATCTTCGAGCTGCACCTGTTTATTTCGATTATAAATATTAAACGGCAATAGAATGACGCTTATCCAAATGATTAGAATAAAAGGAAATTGAGATAGAAATAATTCATCCTGTATAACAAAATTATAATTGATCGATGCCGTCGTTAACACCAGGTGGATGATATAAAGGGTTAAAAACGCCACCCGATTTTTTATATTCCCATTATAGTAGGCAATGTAAAAAGCAAAATAGATAAAATTAAATTGAATGGTCATGGTGATGGATATCGCGATTAAAATCGATGTCCATAAATAAACCGGCCAATCCTTTGAAATAAAAGCAAATCGTAAAGAAATAAAGAACATGATGGTCAGGGAAATCCCTACAACAATTTCGATCGTAGAGGAGGACTGAAAGATAAAATAAAATGGCAGGATGCTGATGATGCTCCATATGTAAGGGGAAATTCCTGAACCTTTTTGAATATTGATTAACTTTTTCGGCATTTGCACAATAAAATTACCTCTTTTACTTTGTTTTTTAACTATGTAACCTATAGTATGACATAAATTATACCAATTTTCATACAAACGGTTTAAGAATTTCTCCACCGTATAGACAAGAAAATCATATAAATACTCCATTAAAAAATACTAATATTTCCGATTTTGAATCGCTTTTTGCTTCTGCATGATCTCATAGGATTTATGGATGATATCTGTTAAAACATCACCTTTGTAAACTCTTCCAATTTTCGTGTTTTGCTGATAGTATTCAACGATTTCATCCAATTTCTTGGATGTTTCCTTATCAACCCTTACATTAAGCTGTATTCTTCCTTGATCTGACAAGGTTCGCCCTCCTTTTCTATCTCTTTGTTATCAACTGCTAGCACTTTGTTATCACTATTATAACAAACGCTATCAATTATATATACCGGCAAATGACCTAAAAAAAGTTGATTCACTTTGAAAAAGCCCGAGCGTCAATCCGCCCAGGCTTTCCGTTCAATTCTATTTGTTTTCAATCGAGATTTTTACTGGTACGATATCTATCCTCACATTGAGATATGAATAATCATCTTTGTTTCCATCTTTATAACCCCAAAAGCCTTCCGTTTGATCTTCTTTTTTGAAAATCAGTTCGAATCCTTCATCTTTAGAAAAACTAAAGCTCTTTACTTCATCCTGTCCAAAGTTATCAAGAAGGCTATAGCTTAAATAGTTTGCAAGCGAAGGATGCGGCGTTAAGACTCCTGAATGGGGAACAGCTTTATATTCGTAGTATTCAGAGTCTTTTGTTGAAACCTTATGATCACTGATTGTATATTCCTTTGTATTTAAATTTAATTGATCACCTGAGGTAATCCATGATAAATGTACATTTTTATACGTATGAGTTGATTGTGAGAGATCTGACTGACTCAAATCTACTACTGAAACGCCGCCTCTACCTTTTACTTCAATGGTTTTCGCTTCGTTATCCACTATCATCGCCGTATCTTCATCGATACCATAGGCGAATTCATTTTCTTCTCCATGTTCAGCATTGGTTGCAATTAAACGCCCCAATCGTGCTTTTTTATCAAAGTGCTGATCCACGATACCATACGGGAAGAATCCTAATCCCTTCTCAAGATATCCAGGTCCGCCTTCTTGTTGAGACATCCCGTCATACGTATCTGTAAAGCCTTTTGATAGAGTCTCATAGCTTCCACCACCTGCGATCATCACATCGCTCATGATTGCAGCTCCTGCACTTGTACCGCCAAGAACGGCTCCATTACGATAGATTTTCCAAATGCTTTCAAGAGCCATTGACTTCGATCCATCTTCGTTTAATAGGGATCGAGTGATATCCGTTTGATCACCTCCTACAAACCAAATGGCATCATACTCTAGAATCCTTTCTGCCAAATCCGGGTTATTCTTATTATCTGCCCACTGGGACTCGTCTTCTCCCGTCCCTTTAAAGTCATGATTGGAAATAGGAAGAATGTCGATTCTTTCTGTCGGAACACCATATGAGGAAAGATCCTCTTTAAATGCTTTTGATGATTTCAAACTGGAACTTGCTGCAGGGATAATCCCTATTTTCCCATTTTCCCCCGTACGATTAATAAATTCCTGGTACACTTCTTCATTGCTGCTCCCTAAAGCTCCCCCGACGATCACCAAACTTCCCTTTGTTTCAGGATCAAAAGAATTCTCAGGCATTTCTAATGTTGATTCCCTAAATTCTTGTGTCAGACGGTCTTTCTCATTAAAGCGGACCGATACTTGAGAGACATCCATTTTCACATGCAATAAAGAGTAAGAATCTTTTTGACCATCCTGATAACCCCCAATATCCGTTTGTTTCATCTGTCTGTTTGAATCCGAGCTCAAAACCGTTACCTTCACTATCATAAAGGTAACTATGTACCTCACTTACTGCTTCATTGTCCACTAGGGAATACGACAGGTATTGGGGAAGTGTTCCATAGGATGATAGAACACCCGTAGCTGGAAGAGGCTTAAAGTTATAATATTCATAGTCTTTTGTTTCAACCTTATCCTCGCTCATCGTAAATTCTTTCGTTTTCGCATTAAGTTCATCACCAGGAGATAGATAACTAAGATCAACGTTCTTTATTTCTTTTCCTGTGGAAGTTGATTGTGCTACATCTATAACCGTGATGTTACTTCTTCCTAATACTGAAATCGTTTGTTTTTCGTTGTTAACCAACATCGCCGTATCTTCATCAATTCCATAGGCGAAGTAATGTTTGTTTGTTTCGTAATGGATGGCTGTAGCTACTAGTCGGCCAAGACGAGATCTTTCATTAAAATGTTGATCCACAATCCCCCATTGGAAGAATCCAAGCCCTTTTTCGATATATACAGGTGCATATTCTTCATCTGGATTGGATACGTCTTCCGTTATGAACTCTTGACGAAGACCTCCTAAACTGTCACCGCCTGTAATCATCACATCACTCATGATGGCTGCTCCGGCGCTTGTCCCACCAAGAACGGCTCCTTCCCGGTAAACATTCCAAATTTCATCTAAAGCTTTCGTGTTTTTCCCATTTTCCTTAACTAATGTGTCTGTGATCTTAAGTTGATCTCCTCCGACAAACCAAATTCCTGTCATCTTCTTGATTTTTTCTGTTATTTCTTTCTTTTGAGCATTATTTTTCCATTTGCTTTCGTCTTCCTCTGTACCTGAGAAATCGTGAGCAGATAGAGGAAGGATTTCAATTGATTTTTCATCTACTCCATACGACATCAAATCTTCCTTAAATTGATTTGATGACTTCAGAGAGCCTGAAGCCGAAGGAATGATTCCTATTTTCGCTTTCTTTTTACCCCCTGATAGTTTAATGAACTCTTCGTAAACAGCCGAGTTACTGCTACCTAAAGCTCCTCCGACAATCACTAGATTCCCCTTGATGCTGCTCTCGTTTTCCTTGGCAAATACACTGGAAGTTGCCAAGCTGATTATAACTGTAAATACAGTCATAATAATGAATAGTTTCTTCGCTTTACCCCAATAACCATTCAATCAACATTTCTCCCTTCTATTAATCTATTTTCAATTAATTATTATGCAATTTCCATGCCAACTCTGAAGTCTCTGAATTATCAGTCATATAAGAAGGAAAGGGTTAAAATTGGATGTTTATGGTGAGGTTATAAATGAACCAATAAAAAAACCTCTACATTCGTTTGGTTACGAATGTAGAGGGTGCAACTTATATCGATTACCCGATATTTTCCTCGCAATATGAAAGAAGGAGACTTTCTTCATCTTCTTCTAATTCAAAATCAAGATACGTTTCAGTGTTTCTTTCTACAATGGTCGACTGCACAATCCTGGAACCGTTCTCCTCTCGAACAAAAATGACTTTTATGTAAATACCCTGTTCTCTGTAAAGCTCATCATCCTCGGGTACTTCAATATCAAGAATAACTTCATATCGATCTCCATTTAGTATACCGGTAGGATCTTTCAGTTCCTCGGCACTATGACTTGTAATGTTCATTTTCTAACTTCCTTTCAATGTGAAACAAGTTTCTTTCATCATTCTATTATACACCTAAACCGGTGGATTTTAAAAACGTATTCCTCTATTCAGCCTCATAAGTAAATGAATGGGTTTGCTCCCCAAACTTCGTTATAATAGAAGTAGATACGAAGTTTAAGGAGAGAATGCAATGAATTCTAAAGAGATGCAAGAAAAAATCATTGAAAATTATCAAAAGGACGAGCATATGATGATCCTTGTGTTTTCGCAATGGTGTGTGAATCACGACCTTGACCCTGCAACCCTTTATCAGAAAGCCTACCCCAATCAAGGGGAAAATCCCGCATTATTGCAAGGAATTGACTTAACGGTCCCTAAAGAAGAGTCGGAAGAAATTCCCGACACGACTTTACTGGGTGTCCTCTCCCTATTCGGCAATGATGACCTGGCCCATGTCGTAACAGAAGAAGTCAGCAAGCGTCCTGGTAATAAAGGATAACCATTAGAGGGACGGACCTTCACAAGGTCCGTCCCTCTATTTATATTCACATATTACTTTAAGCCTCATCCACCGTTTGAAGGAGAAGAAAAAGGAAATCATATATGAGCTCATAGACAGCAAGCATCGATAAACCTTCATGAAAATCCGGGTGATCGTTTAATGTGATGTTTAGATCCCATAATCCATCTTCCCCATTAAACAATAAGTCATACGATGATTCTCCTTGAAGCCTCCCTTCTAAATACTGGACAATGTGTGTACGATATTTTTTTTGGAGCTTCAATCCCAGCATCGCATCATACGTTCCGAACACATCATCCACTTCAAATGAGACAGCATCCACTCCAATCACATCAAACCAAACTGATTCGAGGAAGATGAACTCGTTCTTATGATCTTTTAAGTAGCTGATAGGCTGATCAAGAAATGTGACAGGTTCATTTTTGATTAGTTCTTCTGTTTCCTTATTACAACGCTCGATGTAAGCATCTTGATAACGTGAACCCGACTCTGGAGTAGAGATATCGTGAGCATCCAGCAATCCATGCTTTACTGCATATTCTTTTTCCTGTTGAAATAAAAAAACGGGGCCTTTTGATTCTTCAATATACTGCAGCAATCTTTTTCGTAACATCCTTTACCCTCCGTAAATGTAATTTGCCTACTTATTGTATGTACTACTCTAACTCTAAGTATACAGGACAGTGATCACTTCCCAGGATTTCAGAATGAATTTCTGCACTCTTTATTGCAGGGGTTAAACGATTTGACACAATAAAGTAGTCAATTCTCCAACCAATGTTCCGTTCACGGACATTACTCATATAGGACCACCAACTAAAGGCATCATCCTTTGATGGATGTATATATCGAAAGCTATCGACAAACCCTTCCTGCAAGAGCATTGTCATTTTCCCGCGCTCTTCATCTGTAAAGCCTGAATTCCCTCGATTCGATTTGTCATTTTTCAAATCGATTTCGGTATGTGCGACATTCAGGTCCCCACATAGAACAACAGGTTTATGTTGATCCAAATCAAGAAGATACTTCCTTAAAGTATCCTCCCACTCCAGACGTTCACCGATTCTTGACAAATCTCTTTTTGAATTAGGGGTATATACATTCACCAAATAAAAAGAATCAAACTCACATGTGATGATCCTTCCCTCAGGCTCTATTTGGTCATCATTGAAACCATAAGAGACAGCCAGTGGTTTCATTTTAGTGAAAACGGACGTGCCTGAATATCCCTTTCGCATCGCATAGTTCCAATATTGATGGTATCCCTCTAAATCTAATGAGATTTGCCCATCTTGAAGCTTTGTTTCTTGAAGGCAAAAGATATCTGCGTCCATATGTTGAAAATAATCTAAAAATCCTTTTTTCACACACGCTCTAATTCCATTTACATTCCATGATACTAATTTCATATTAATCTATTTAACTCCTTTTCTCATAGCAATACCCTTTATTATCCTAACATAAAACCACCATTAGATATTTATTATACTTATATAACATATCATTTTGAACATTACTATTCTAATATAACTATGCCATTTCATTGGAACTTTCGCACAATAAAAACCATGCCTCCGCATGGTTTTATCGTTTATTTTTTTCGCTTATAAGATCGAGATGAAGATCCTCTTTCGGTTTTTCTCCCTTTAAAGTGCGGCTTCGCTTCTGTCACCTCGGAAGTTTTTAGTTGTAGTGAGGTAGAGGACTTGCTACTCGTCATTTGTTTATCTTTGAACTCGTCCTTTCCCCTGGTCAGGGATTCCCGATTATTGCTTTTCCTGTTTCTTTGTCTTTTATCTCCCTTTTTCTTAGAGGTTGTTTTTGATTTTAGAGAAATGGTATTCCCAAGATTTTGCTTTTGAATCCGACTATTTAACTCTGCTTCAATTCCGTCCAGTAGGCTTCTTTCTTCAGATGAATAAAGTGTATAAGCTAAGCCTGTTTCACCCGCTCTCCCGGTTCTTCCTATTCGGTGAATATAGGTCTCGGCATTCTCAGGCATGTCATAATTAAAGACGTGAGTGACTCCCTCAATATCCAATCCCCTGGAAGCCACGTCAGTCGCAACTAACATTGGTACGTCTCCGGTTCTAAATTGCTCCATTACAATTTCACGCTTCTCTTGTGGGATATCCCCATGAAGTTCAGCCACTTTAAATCCTTTTGACTTCAGTACTTGATATAATTTCGTCACCCGTCGTTTCGTTCTGCAAAAAACGATGGATTTACTTGGTTGAAATGCCTCTATTAATTGAATGACTGTGTCTTGCTTGGCCCGATCAACTGTAAAAATGGCAAATTGATTTATGGAAGTGGATTTTTCAGGTTCCGCTACCTCGATAAATTGGGGAGTTTTCATATATTTGCGACCCAATTTTTTGATTTCAGCAGGAATCGTCGCAGAAAATAACATCGTTTGACGATGAGCTGGCGTTTTCCTTAAAATTTCTTCGACTTTATTTAGAAAACCTACTTGCAGAAGTTGATCTGCTTCATCAATCACCAAAAATAAAAGATGAGATAGATCGAGATTCCCTCTTTTCAGATGATCCAATAGCCGCCCTGGAGTTCCAACCACAATATTAACATTCTGTTCCAGTTCCTTGATTTCCTCTTCATGGCTTTTACCACCATAAACGGAGAGAACGCTAAACCCTTTGTTTTTCGGTGTGAGCTTTCTTATCTCACTTGTTACCTGGATAGCCAGCTCACGTGTCGGGGTAATAATCAAACTCTGAATATGATGAGTGTTTGATTTACTTTTCTCCAGAATGGGTAAAACGTAAGCAAAGGTTTTACCTGTCCCGGTTTGAGCCTTGGCCATGACATCTTTGCCCTCCAAAAGTGCCGGGATTACATTTTCTTGTATGAGTGTCGGTTTATTTACACCGTTAGTAGATAGGGTTTTCTGAAGACCTTTTGATAGTCCCAGTGATTCAAACGAGTTCAATGATCATTCCTACTTTCTTAATACGAGATTTGACTTGTCTACTAATAGTGAATGTTTCATGGCGAAAAAGCAAGAACAAAAAGAATCCCGAATTGGCATCCTTCATGTTAATCGTGTATTAACCTATAGGGAATTTTGTCAACCAAATAAAAACGCGATCACCTAAAGATCATCGCGTTCTGGTGTTCCCTCAATATACTACTTCTTTATAAACTCATTTATTTCCTGAAAGATTTCTTCTTTAATTGTATTCACCTTTGAAAAGTCCATGGCTCTTATATAAATGGATTCAAGTTGTTCACGAAGGCTTTTAGCTTCTTTAAGATATGAGATTGCTTCTTTCATTTTATCCTTATAGGCTTTTGTCGTTCGTTCTATATCGTCAGCGTATTTCTCATCTGTTCCTTGAGTAATGCATATTTCATACATATCGATAATTTCATCAGATTCCCGATCTGGGAAATATTCATGTGGTGCTGTACTATCGAAAATAGCGATTCCTTTTTCTCGTATGATTAACATATCAAGACTATTGGGGTCAAATCCACAATGATAAACCTCTATATCATAGCCTTTTTCTTCACCAGCAGAAGCAATTTTCTTTAACATCGTTGACTTTCCGGATCCTGCACGCCCTTTGATAAAGTAACGCTTATCGACATCCTCTGTTAAATTTTGAATGTAGTCAACTGCTCCATCAGGAGTCGCGGCACCTAAGAACCGATGTGTGACTGTAGAGGATTTAGAAAGGCTTTTATCTTCAAAGAAGAGTGAAATTAACTCATTTGTTAATTCATTTGCTTTTGTGAAGTTCATGTTGGAAATGTAGATTTCTTCAATATCATCATGTGCACGCAGAGATGCTGCAAAGGTGTTGTAAGCTTTCTGAAAGAGTGAGGCAATTTTATCATTTAAGCCAAGTATTTCTTCTTTGTTCCTGGACAGTTCTTCCCGGTCCCATGCTACTCCTAAATTCACATACTCTTCAATAACACCGGGTGCTTTTGGTTCTATAATATGAGGAGCTGTCCCATCCACAATCCCCACACCAAACTCTGGGAGGAGAACACCATCGATGGATTGATTATCGGAAGCACAATGTAAATAGTCCACGTTTAATCCTTTTTCCTCAAAACGTTTTCCAATCGACTTCATTAATGAGGATTTACCTGTTCCAGGACCAGCCTTTAAGATATATACTCGCTCTAACCCATCTATCACTGAATCATATAGACTGTAAAAACCTTTAGCCGTATTCCCTCCAGCATAATAATGACGAATCTTTCCAGTCATGAAATCACCCTTTCACATCATTTATTTAAACATATGATGTGGGATCTAAATAGGTGAATACCCAACTAAAGCGTAATGGCTTGAACATAAAAAACATTTCCACGAATGGAAATGCTTTTTATGTATAGCCGTGAATCAATCGTCTCCGTTTAGAAAATCACCGATTCCACCAAGTAAACTTCCCTCACCAGTCGAACGACCTCCCCCTTGGGGAGCACTTGCATAAATTCTTTCAGCTAAACGACTGAAAGGGAGTGACTGAATCCAGGCGGTCCCAGGTCCACGGACCGTGGCAAAAAATAATCCTTCTCCGCCAAGGAAGGCAGATTTGATTTTTCCAACATACTCGATATTGTAGTCTACATCTTTCGTCATGGCCACTAAGCAACCGGTATCTACCCGTAACACCTCGCCAGGTTGAAGTTCTTTTCTGTGAATCGTTCCGCCTGCATGAAGAAAAGCTAACCCATCTCCTTCAAGCTTCTGCATAATAAATCCTTCACCGCCAAAGAAGCCAGTTCCTAATTTCTTTTGAAAATCGATGCCAACAGATACTCCCTTTGCTGAACAAAGAAATGAATCCTTCTGACATATCACTTTGCCACCCAATTCACTTAGATCAACCGGAATAATCTTTCCTGGATAAGGTGCTGCGAAGGAAACATACTTTTTACCCATACCTTCATTGGTGAACACGGTCATGAACAAGCTTTCACCCGTTAATATACGCTTTCCTGCACCAACAAACTTTCCAAAAAATCCCCCGGTACCACTTCCCTGGGATCCATCCCCAAAGATCGTTTCCATCCCGATCCCGTCTTCCATCATCATCATTCCACCAGCTTCGGCTACGGCACTTTCTCCTGGATCTAATTCTATTTCAACGAACTGCATATCATCTCCATGCAATTTGTATTCAATTTCATGTGAATTCATTCCTTGTTCCTCCTTCTAATTCAAGCATATTTACCTATTCTTCAAAACAGATACATTTCCCTTCTCTAATTCTTTTTTCGCAATAATGAGATTTCATACAAAAAAACACACTCCGACATGAATCTGCTCGTGACGGAGTGTGTTTCTCCCATGATTATGTTTTAGGAATGTTCTTACCGTAAAAAATTTCGTCCATTTCCATTTTTACTTTGTCTGTAATTTCATCCATTTCACTTTCATCCAGTTTATCTTTTGTATAGCCGAATAAATAGTTATTTAAATCAAACTCTTTCAACTTACATTTGGTATGAAATATATTCTGAGGATACACATTTACATCAATCATGTCATACTCATCTTTAATTTCTTCTGGAATGTAATTCTGAATCGAATTAATATCATGATCGATAAATAACTTTCGTCCATTGATATCACGTGTAAATCCTCTCACCCGATAATCCATGGTCATAATGTCTGTGTCGAATGAGTGAATAAGATAATTCAACGCTTTAAGTGGAGAAATCTCCCCGCAAGTAGATACATCGATATCTGCCCGGAAAGTAGAAATCCCTTCGTGAGGGTGATACTCAGGATACGTATGAACCGTAATATGGCTCTTATCAAGGTGCATCGAAACTGTGGATGGTAGCGGTCCGGGCGATTCATCAAAATGCTCCGTGGGTACTTCAACTATCGGTCCTTCAGAAACCAGGATTGTCACACTCGCACCCTGTGGGATATAATCCTGCTTAGAAACGTTTAAGACGTGGGCGCCAATAATATCCGATACATGTGTCAGGATCTTCGTTAACCGATCAGCGTTGTATTGCTCATCGATATATTCAATATACGCTTCACGCTCCTCACGGGTCTTGGTATAGCAAATATCATACATATTAAAACTCAATGACTTCGTTAAGTTATTAAATTCATGTAGTTGAATTCGTTCTTCATGAGATAATTTCATCTTGTATTTCCCCTTATATGTAAGTTTGTCGAGCCTGCCTATGCTTTTATCTTACCCAGAGCCAGCCATACTAAAACAGGTTCTCTTGATTGAAAATGATTGAGAATGGGTACTGAACATAGTGAGTAAGCATTTCTCTTTTTACTTATTTATTAAATTGGATACAATGGAAGATAGAATGGAGTGTTAGCAATTGAGACGAATATTTTTTCTTATTATGATAGTTGTTGTTGCCTATATATCGAAACCCGCTTGGGAAGAGAAAGTGGAAGCAACAGAATTCGATTCTGTTCTATCAAAACTGGAAGAAATCAAAAACAGCCCTAAAGTGAAGGACACCTTTGATCAACTATACAATGAAGTAAACCTTCTTCTCATAAAATTGGACGAGTCATTTCGAGATCTCGAAAATTCCTCAAATACCAAGGAAGAGAATCCTGTAGAAAAACCAACTTTAATGGTACCAAGTGATCAAACGTTCTCTATCTATAACATTGAAACGGGAGATTCCAAAGAGAGCGTTGAACAGGAACTGGGTGAAGCAAAGAGACAATCGATTAATGAATACGGGGTTTCCTGGTATGCTTATCACGAAAACTACCGGAATTTCCTAATGGTCTCTTATGATAAAAATGAAAAGGTTAATGGTCTTTACACCAATCAGGCCCTCCTTTCTTCCTCTTCAGGCATTGAAATGGGAGTTTCCAAAGAGGTAGTTCAGAGAGAACTCGGTGAACCATTGACGAATATTCGAAAAGGATTAACTCTTTATCAGCTCCAAAACAATGGAGAACAGGAAGTATATCAAGTGGATGGAAGCTACGTAACTGTGTTCTATGACAAGCATGAAAATGACACTGTCACAGCCATTCAAATAATTGATGAAAGCCTGGAGGCAAATAAGAAGAATTTCTATTCTGAAGCGAGTTCCGAGTTGAAAGAAGGATTTGAATTCCAGCTTTTCGACCTGACAAATGCTACACGTGTGGAAAAAGGATTACATGCTCTCTCCTGGGACGATCAAGTCAGGGACACTGCAAGAAAACATAGTCTGGACATGGCCGAACAGAACTATTTCAGTCATACCAATCTTGAAGGCGAATCCCCATTCGACCGCATGGAAGAAGATCAGGTAGCCTTTCGTACCGCAGGAGAAAACTTAGCCTATGGACAATTAAGTTCCATCTTTGCCCACGAGGGACTGATGAATTCAAAAGGGCACAGGGAAAACATCCTGCAACCCCATTATGAACATTTAGGTGTCGGAGTCGCATTCAACGGAAAAGCACAACCGTATTTCACGGAGAACTTCTTTAGTAATTAACATTGATATTCATAACCACTGAAAAAAGCAAGTGAGGAACGCTCACTTGCTTTTTTGGCTGAACATGGTCTTTGGGTTATGATTTAGATGAAGGAACATCGCATCCATTTTCGTCACAAGCCATACCATCGGTTCCCAGTGGCTGGAGCGAAGCCGTTTGATTCTCCTCTTCCCATACTTTTTGGATGGAGCTTAAAAATACGTCACTAGGCTGTGCACCTGAAATAGCGTATTTGCGGTTGATCACAAAGAATGGGACACCTTGTACACCAATTTTTCTGGCTTCTTCTTCATCGAATCGGACATCCTGGCTGAATTCATGACCTTCTAGTACAGCTTGTGATTCTTCTGCATCCAATCCGGCTTGTTCCGCTAATCCTACCAGCGTTTCCTTATCACCGATGTGCTTTGAAAGAGTAAAGTGGGCGTGTAACAGTATTTCAGTAAGCTCTGTTTCTTTCCCTTTCGTTTTTGCATATTTTGTCAGGCGATGTGCATCGAATGTATTCGTTGGAACACTGGTATCAAAGCGGAAGTCCAGACCAACCGTTGCTGCTTGTTTCGCCATGCTGTCTGTCATGTTTTTTGCTTGTTCAAGAGAAGTTCCATACTTTTTCGAAAGAATTTCCTGAATACTCATGTCTGTATCCACAGGTGCATCGGGATCTAACTCAAAGCTCTTGAAAGCAATCTCAACTTGATCTCTTTCAGGGAATTGTTGGAGAGCTTCCTCTAAATGACGTTTCCCTATATAACAAAATGGACATACATAATCTGACCAAATCTCAATTTTCATACTTAACACCTCTATTTTGCATTTTCAATTCGTATCTGATCGTACCATAATTCGCATGATTCCACTTTTTATTTGCTCATGGCTTACGAAAATGGAGGCTTTCTTCTCGTTCTTCTTTTCACTCTGGCTGCATGACACCTATCACAAATTGGAAACCCGAAACTTGGAGGTAATTTCTTTCCGCATTGTTTACACGTCTGACTCATACTGGTGACCTCTGTCCTAAGACTTTCGTGTACTCCATCGGCGATTTCACTTCTAATCCGCTCCCAGTAATAAGCCTCCGTTTGTCTTTCCAATCGATATAAGAATAAGAGATGCAGACCGACAGCCTTGTAGGATACTTCTTTTTGTTCCAGGTTTTTGTTTTTAATCAGAGGTTCGGGTAACTCTTCTCCGTGTGCAATGGCGTACATACACTCTAACCATTGCTCGGTTAACTGAGTCTCTTTTTTCGAAAAAGGAAGATTTAGAAATCCGTACAGGTCATTCAATGTAAGCTTCGCCTCGATATCGGTACCACGAATTAATTCATATAACTCCCTTTCTTCAAATAGGGTTGCTTTTTCCGTGCCATAAGGACTTTTGAATTTCTCCCAAAAGTAGAAAAACGTATCAAGGTCATGGTAATAGCGTTGAAAACGTTCAAACACACCGCTTGTCGGCGCGATGGCAAATGTTTCGAGAGATCGATCGGGCTGATCTAACAGAAGTTTCATTACTTTAACATCCTTTGTAAAAGCTACTTTCCCTTCATTGTACAGTCCTTTTCTGCCGGCACGACCGGCAATTTGTTTTACTTCCTGGGATGTCAGCCTTCTCCTTCTCGTTCCGTCAAATTTATCGGTTTCCAGGAATACAATCCTTCGTATCGGTAAATTCAAGCCCATTCCGATTGCATCAGTCGCCACAATCATGTTTGTTTTCCCTTTAATGAATTGCATCATTTGTTTCTTTCTTGTTTCAGGAGGCATACTGCCGTAAATCATGCTGACCTTATGCCCATTATTTTGCAACCTTGATGCCGTATCCAATACTTTTTTACGGGAAAAGCAAACGAGAGCATCTCCTTTTTTGGCATGCCGCAATTGGAATTCCTTCGATTCGACTTGCAAAGGAATTTCTCTTTTGTAATCATGGACCTCAATGTTTCCTTCACCCACTAATTCCATTAGCAACTCCCGGACATTTTCACTTCCGATGATATGTACCTCTTTTGCCCTTGCTTTCGTAATCGCACGGTACCAGGAAAAACCTCTATCTTGATCGGCAAGCATCTGAGCCTCATCAATTACAATCACTTCATATTCGTCCTTTTCTCGGAACATCTCTACGGTAGACGATACGTGCTTTGCTAAAAGGACTTCTTTTTCCTCTTCTCCTGTTTTCAGATTACAAGGTACTCCATCGGCGTTCAATGTATCAAATACCTCCAGGGCTAGGAGGCGGAGTGGAGCTAAATACATGCCGCTTTTCGCTTCTTTCATCCGGCTTATGGCATGATGGGTTTTCCCTGTATTCGTTTCACCAATATGGAGGGTATACTTGATATCACCCCGGAATGAAGGACTATATTCCCTTCCGAAAATATCTTCCAGCATTCGCTGTTCTTCTTCCTGCTTCCTTTTCAACTCGGCTAACTCAGCAGCCTTTCTCTTCTCCCGCTCTTTTAAATCCCTATCATAAATGGAAAGGTGAATATTCTCATCAAAAGGAACTTCTACAAGTTGATATAAGTCCACAACATACTCCTCTTGAATCATAGTAAAAAAGGTCGACTTCAACGTAAGGAGAAAATGGTGACTAAGCCTGCTCAAACGTTCTTCCGATAAGGGCTGACCGAATACATCACCGTAATCTGACAATAATTCTTCAGGCATATGATTCAGGAGTGAGCGGTATACAATTTGCTCTGAATAATAAAAGACGAAACGCTCATACGGATGGAAATAGGTTTCGTATTCCCATACGTGTCCATCCCAGTTTTCACTCTTCTTGTGAATGGAGCCTGTAAATTCCTTCAAGAAGTCAGATACCGTCGTAAAAGAATCACTAGTGAAGTTTCCTTCCTCTTCCAGTTTCTCTTCCAGCATATATGGTTCAATATGGCGATATTTTGTTTTTGTTCCCAGATCTTGTACAAATTTTTTAGCAAATAAATAGCGTAACTCCACATACCAATACAGTTCAAGTTCATCCATTTGCTTGTTTATGAAGGAGAGGATATCTTTTTGAATATCTTTTTGAAGAGCTGTTTGCTTTTTTTCTTCGTGTTTTTTTATATAGTTTTCTCTAACATGTTGATGGCGCTCCTTCCAATCGTTTGCTGAAGGTGGATATTCCATTAACCAGTTTAAAATATGAAATGGCTGAAAATTTCTTATCTCATTGCGAAATAACTTATTTATTAGTTTCTTATCAGTCCCTTCGATATCATAACCTTTCTTTCTTAAGAAGGCTTTTTTATGGCTTCGAAGAACATCATTGGTTACTTTGTTAAGCCAGATATTCGTCCAGATATTGTGAAAGAAAGCACTTCTTTCTGTAATATAATCCTGGAATGTAGGACAACTTTCATTGTTCTCTAAGTAAAGTGTGATATCATCTTCTATTTTTCGTTTTGTTTCCTCTATTGCTTCTTCACGAAGTATTTGAAGGTTTTGCATGGTAAGACCCCTTTATATGTTTTACACGTTATCCCTATATGTACTTTATAGTGTATGTATTTCTTCTAAATCTAACAAACCTCTTGCTTACAAATAGTTCATTATAGCATACAAGCTGCTCCTAAATGATGATAAATTAAAACAGAACCATGCAAGCCCCATAGTTCAGGGCATGCATGTCATTTCTTGCCTCTCTCAATCGCTTCCCCAACCGCTTCAGTTAGTTCCTCGGTGAGCTCATGCACCATTTTATCAAATGTAGATTCAAGGATTTTAGCCAGTGAACTTGTGGATTCAATAGTTAGACACCCCGTCATAGCCGTGATGGAAGAGTTTACTTCATCTGCCTTAAAAAAACCTTCACCTGTAAACTTTTGATTGATCCCCCTTAATATGAACTTAACTTGGGATGGTTCCTTCCATTCTGTAACCAGTACCTTCACATGTACCTTTTTGCTCACCACCCCAAAATGCAGGGTGAATTTCCAAGTGGATTGAACGTCAGAGACAATGGTATGCTCTTTGTATCCAGGAACAAGAGGAGCCCAGGCATTCATATCACGAATGAATTCCCATACATGTGAGCGTGATGCATGAACGTTAACATGATGAATTCCTATTCCCATGAGAGTACCCCTTTCCTTATTAAATGAGATGTCCGTGAATAGTATGAAGGGTAAGAGGCTTTTATGACTGGTGGGAGTGATCAAAAAAAAGCTTCACAAGGAAGCCTCTATTTCATGTTATTTACGATCTCGAGAACTTCATGGAGCTCTTTGATTTCATAATCAGGGATAATATCTTGAGGTTTTTGCTGACGGCGATTAATCCAAACCGTTGTGATACCGAGATTTGAAGCCCCGAGAATGTCTGTATTTAAATTATCTCCTACCATGATCACTTCGTCCTTTTGAAGCTTAAGCCTCTCTAATGCATGAAGGAACATCGCTGAATCTGGTTTCCCTTTACCGATATCTCCTGAGATGATAATTTCTTCAAAATAAGGTACGAGATCAGGAGTCTTATCAAGTTTTGTATTCTGTAAATGAGGAGATCCATTCGTTAATAACAATAGTTGAAAATTCCCCTTCAATTCATTTAATACACGGAAGGTATCTTCATACACGTAAGGTCTCTCTTTTCTTTCTTTGCGAAATCGCTCGGATAATTCTGCTCCAAGCTCTGCATCAGTAATGCCTAAAGATTGTAACCCTGACGTCCAAGCCTTTTTGCGGTAAGTAGGAACAATTTCTTTCATCTTAAGGAAGCCTTCATCATGTTCATCCAGGAAGTCTCCCCAAAGTCCTTCAAAGGGGTTAATACCAATATTTTGTGTGAATTCATATGTATCATAGGTTGAATACAACTTTGTCGCAGCTTCTCTGACACTAAGCACTAAATCTTGGGGATCCACCTCCACTCTCGTCTGTGCATAATGGCAAGTTGCTTTAAACGCTTCTTCGATACTTTTGGAGTCCCATAATAATGTGTCATCTAAATCAAACATGATGGCTTTAATCATCTTCTTCTCTCCCTTTTTCGTTTACGTTGACCTTATATTTTAGATTACTAGCTATACGGGAATTAGTAAACCAGGAAGAGAAATAAATTTTCTTCACGTTATTTTCAAGATTTTTAGGGAATATAAATAAAAACAATGTTTATTGAGGTGAACTTTACATGTGGATTGTATATGCAAGTATTGCGTTAATTGTTGTTGCTATAGTCATGCTGGGAGTCGCACTAATGAAAACAGTGAAGACGACCCGCCCCGTTATTAAAGAAATGAATCAAACGGTGGCAAACATTCAAACCAGAATGGACAAAATTTCTTCTGAAGCGAACCAGTTACAAGAAACACAAGGAGAGATTCAGGGAGATATTGAATACAAAAAGACAACCATTACCAACACCGTTCAAGAATTCAAACGAACACCAGAAGTATTGAAAGGATTTTTAACCAGCTTGAAAAAATAATACACGATCACCTTACTCTTTAGTGAGGAGATCGTGTTTATTTTATATTAATTTACATAATATAATTATAGTTTACCACTCCCTCGCTTCCATCCCTGGCTTTAAACATGATACAATCGACTGGACTAGTAATGAGGAGGAGATGGTATGAGAAAATGGGCATTTGTGTCTGACTTTGATGGTACGATCTCTAAAAAAGATTTTTATCATCTTGTACTGGAGAAATACTTTGCAGAGGGACAAGATTTATACAAACAATGGAAGTGTGGAGAAATAAAGGACATCGAATTTTTGCGTCAGGTTTTCACTTCCATACATCAAGAAGAAAGTCATATCATTGAAGATATACATTCTCTGGAGATTGATGCACACGTTCCTTCCTTCATCCGTAAAGTGCAGGCACAAGGAGGGGACTTCTATATTTTAAGCGCAGGTACGGATTACTATATTCATCATATTCTTCAACAGTACGGGATTACTGGCGTTGAGGTATACTCAAATGAAGGATACTATAAAGAGAAGAATGTACATATGAATATTGATCCTGAACATCCACATCACTCCGAAAAATATGGAATCGACAAATCAAAAGTTCTTACTGATCTCAAAAAAGAGTATGAAACCATTTATTTTGCAGGTGATAGTGAACCAGATAGTCATCCTGCCAAAGTGGCAGATGTTACTTTTGCCATGAAAGCATTACAGGATATCCTGAAAGAAAACAATACTCCTCGTATTGAAGTGAATGATTTCATTGACATTGAGCAACATCTAATACGTATTGGAGTGCTGCGCTAGATCTTTTTGCTTATCTTGCCCTAGCGTGATACAATTGTCTTGCCTCTCCCGAACATTCGCTTGTTGCGGGACACTTAACCATGTACGGACGGGAGGGGCCTCGTTACAAAAACCTTCAGACTGAATTCCCTTTAGGAATTCAGTCTTTTTTATTGGCTGTTCATTTTTAAAGATATGAAAAAAGCCAGCCCCCGATTGGGAACTGGCTTGAGATACTAATGTAAGGAGCCACATTTGCCGTAATTTGATATAAGAAAGTTTTAAACCACCACTCCTCAAAGTGGGTGTTTGCAGAAGGTTTCCTGTCGTCCTCTGGTCGTGGAGGCTTGACATTCCAACTTCGATGTAAAACTCCCTATTACAGTTTAAAGGTTAAAACTTCGTTATGATTACGTACAACGCAGCCTGTATTAGTATAATACATCATCATGAATAGCATTTCAACTATTGTTTTTCTTTACCATCAATAAATATTCGTTAACAAAAGAATCGGACCAAGGTCCGTCCCTCTTTCACTCTTTCATTACGCGTCGTATACTTCCATTTTCTCCATAACATCGCCGTTTCTCATTGATTTAGCGATGTCGATTCCTGAAGTCACTTTTCCGAAGACGGTATGAACGCCGTTTAGGTGAGGCTGTGGCTCATGAACGATGAAGAACTGACTTCCTCCTGTATCTTTACCCGCATGGGCCATGGATAATGAACCTTCTTCATGCTTATGTGGATTTCCTTCTGTTTCACATTTGATTGTGTAACCAGGGCCACCCATTCCATTTCCATTAGGGCATCCTCCTTGGCTTACGAAACCAGGGATGACACGGTGGAAGCTTAAACCGTTGTAGAAACCTTCGTTTGCTAATTTTTCGAAATTTGCCACTGTTCCAGGTGCTTCATTTGGAAATAGATCAAATTCGATTTTTTCACCTGTCTGAAATTGTATGTATCCTTTTTTCGCCATTATTAACAGCTCCTTTTTGTATTAGGTCAATCAATATAATATCATTGAACAATTCTTATGTCACTTTAAAGGTCAGTTTTCATTAGGAAACATTTTAATGAACGTACCACTTCAATTATTTTTACCGTTTATGCTTGCTTTTTCCACTTTCCCCTAAATCTTCGAGTACAGGTTGTCATGAAACACTATCCTGTTCGAATAAGCTTTTATAGAAGTCATATTTCATTTTAGGGAGTGAAACATATGGTCGGAAATTTATTGAGTGGAATTTCCATCGATCCTCAAGTCACTGTACTTGTTCCAATGCTATGGGTTTTAGGGTATGCATTGAAGCGGACTCCTCACATTCCGGATTGGTTGATTATCTGGATCTTGTTGCTGGTAGGAGTAGCTGCCAGTGGATGGACATTGGGGTTTGATTTTAATGGAATTGCCAATGGATTCATCGCAACGGGTGCAGCCATCACCACCCATCAATCTGTTAAACAGACGTTTTTCTCAAGGGTGAATGATCGAAATAAAAGAGATAAAAAGAAATAGGGACGAAAAAGGACTGGTCCACGTGAAACTGAATCACAGTTTCTCTTGGCCCCAGTCCTTTTAATTGTGCATTTATTTTGCTAACACTTCAATGAATTCTCTCATATAGTCTGGTAAATCAGGTGGTCTGCGGCTTGAAACAATATGACCATCTGTGACGACAGGTTCATTTACCCAGGTTGCCCCTGCATTTTCCATGTCATCTTTTATTCCTGGTGTGCTGGTGACTTTTACACCTTGAAGAATTTTGGCTGAAATCAAAACCCAACCTGCATGACAGATTTGACCGATCGGCTTCTTATTCTTGTCCATGGTTTGAACCATCGAAATCACATCTTCATAGCGACGCAGCTTATCAGGTGACCATCCACCCGGTACGAGGATTGCATCATAGTCTTCGGAACTGATGTCTTTAAACGCGTATTCTGAAACAATCGGAACCCCGTATTTCCCGATGTATTCTTGATTTGCATTTTCGCCGACAATATGTACAGTTGCTCCTTCTTCACGCAAACGCAATACAGGATACCACAGTTCAAGATCTTCAAAATCTGCACTTACTAATTGAATGACTTTTTTACCCGTTAGCTTCAACAGGACCCCTCCTCACTTATCTTCACTATCATTGTCTAAGTTATATTTAGTTATTGCAAACAATAAATCTTAATTATACGGACTATACTTCTTAATTGCTTGAATGATTGTTTTCGTTTGGAAATAAGATACAAGGAAGGTAACCACGGTCATGATAGAACCAAACGTGTATATAAGTGTCGAAAATTGCTTAAATGAATTTTTTTTCAAAAGAATCACCATACCTTCAAATTAGTAACAACACTCCCCTATTATTCCCATTTAAAAAAGAAGTATGATATGGGGGCAGCGTTCGCTGTTATGTTTCCAATAATTTTATCAGAGCTTGAGTACCGCTGTTTTCTTCACCTTTAAGAGCCAATTCTTCATACAATGAGAGGGCTAAGTCTAACCCCGGTGTTTTGATTTCCATCTCCCTGGATGATTCAAGGGCAATCTTAAGATCTTTGATAAAGTGCTTTACATAAAAGCCGGGAGCATAGTCCTCATCAATCATTCGTGGAACCAGATTACTAAGGGACCAGCTGCCTGCCGCTCCCGAGGTGATACTCTTAAGCACATTATCTGGATTCAAGCCTGATTTCTTCGCATAAAGAAGGGCTTCACTTACTCCCATCATGTTAGAAGCAATCGTGATTTGGTTACACATCTTCGTGTGCTGTCCCGCTCCTGCCTTTCCTTGATACACAACATTTGAACCTAGAAGGTCTAAAAGGGACTTTGCCGTTTCGAATGATTCCTCGTTTCCTCCTACCATGATTGAAAGCCTTGCTTCTTTGGCTCCGATATCTCCACCTGAAACGGGGGCATCCAATGTTGATATCCCTTTACCCTTACCTACTTCAAAGATTCTCTCTGCTAATCTAGGAGATGAAGTGGTCATATCAATGGCAAGTGAATCACGTTTTAAGTGATGAAGAATACCATTTTCACCGAGGTAAATTTCTTCTACGTCTGTAGGAAATCCAACGATCGTAATAACTGCATCCGAAATTTCAGCCACTTCCTTTGGTGTGTCTGCCCATTTTGCCCCTTTATGTATAAGCTTCGATGCTTTCTCTTTCGTGCGATTATATACGACCACCTGGTAACCGGCCTCCAATAGATGACCAGCCATGCTTTGCCCCATTACACCAGTTCCAATAAATCCAATGACACTTTGTTTGGTAATATCCTTCATTGATTTCTTCCTCCCTTTGCTTTACATCTATTATGTATATTTTTAACTAGAACTCTATAATTGTCCACTCTTGTATTTATTTGAATCAATCTCTAATGTTTAAATTCATGTATGCCGGGAAAATAAAGAACATACTACACAAACTATATAACCCCTTAAGGAGGAAGAATAAAATGAGAGTAAATAAAACCTTACTGGTTGGTGCGACGGTTACGGCTGGTTCATTAGGATGGATCTTATCATCGAAGGAGAAGCGTAATCAGCTGCACAATGTTAAAGAAGGATTGGTAACGAAATTCAAAAAGAGAAGAAAAGAAGATCTACCTGTTGAAAAAGGCGGAAATCCAGATCCTACAAATATTGAAGACAATTCCATGGTGAGTGAAGGAGCCATGACATCGGTTCAATATTACAATGAAAAAAAACAAGATTAATAAAGCTGAACGAGTGGGATTAACCCACTCGTTCAGCTTTTTCAATTCAGTATAAAAAAATATAAGGTTACAAATAAAAGGACAACAGTTGCTACAATCCCATCATCTTGATGAAGGCATCTACAGATACAAATGTTTGTGTATTTATATGTCTCCTCGTTCGGTAGTAGTTTACGGTCGATCCATCGAGAGATATTTAGTCAATTACTATTTATTTCCATTAAAAAACCGACTCTGCCCTTAGAGTCGGTTTGATATTTTATAGATAATAATAGTAGCGTTTATGTGGGCCCTTAAATGGGCTATTTACAATCTGTCCTCCAAGAAAGCCTAATCCAAGACCAATCAAACCTGCACCGATTGGATTTATACCATACCCGTATCCTCCTGCCGGCCCAAATGGTGGTTGACCGTAACCGGGCTGTGGAAATCCAGGTGGCTGAAATCCTTGTGGTCCGTATCCCATTGTACTACCATAAGGTCCTTGATTATAATAACCTGGTCCACCACCGAATCCCCCTCCTTGACCCTGGTTACCTTCCCATGGTACATAGCCTTGATACCCGCCTGGAGGATTGCCGTCATATCCAGTCCCAAGGTTTGGAAATCCTGTATTAAATAAGTTCATCAAATTCTTTCTGTATATGGTTCTCCTCTCATACATCTTCGTCACTCCTCTTTATTAGCCTATTAAGAAATGGGAAAAAGGGAAGGGCAAATGTCCATGTTCTGGGAAAAGTAGTGAGCCATTAACGGATTTTCACTCCGAACCCCGCTGTATTACATGCTAAAATGGAGAAAGCTAATACGGTAAATGTTTCTTGTATCATAAAAAATTCACTAATTTCGTCTATAATAAAATTTATGCCATTGCATGTGTAGAATGGATAGGAGTGGTTTACGTTGAAAAAATGGAATGTCCTGATTGTGGATGATGAGCCGGAAATGAGGCAGCTGATCAAACTGTATTTAAACAGGGATCAGTATTTCTGCATAGATGCAGAGAATGGACTCGCTGCCCTTGATCAACTGAAGAAAACACATGTGGATATCATGGTTGTGGATATCATGATGCCATTCATGGATGGTTATCAATTAATAAAAGAGGTTCGGGAAACAAGCCAGGTCCCCTTTATCTTCCTTTCGGCAAAGGGAGATGATTTAGACAAGGTGAAAGGACTTAAGCTCGGAAGTGACGACTATATGGTTAAACCTTTTAATGCTGAAGAACTTGTTGCACGAATCGAAACGATACTGAGAAGATCCTACGGAAATCAATCGTCCCAACATTCGATGATTGAACGATATGGACCGGTTTCATTTAATTTGGCATCAAGGACAATTTCAGTTGGTGAACTTTCACCTCGCTTAACCTTAAAAGAATATGAACTTTTCTTGTTCCTTGCCCGGAATCGAGGAAGAGTGTATAAGCGAGATCAGCTTCTCGATCAAGTATGGGGAAGTGATTATGAAGGAAGCGATCGTACAGTGGACACCCATATTAAAACATTACGGCTGAAATTGAAGAACTATGGACCTTTGATTGAAACCGTGTGGGGCCTTGGCTATAAGTTCGAGGGATCCATTTGAAAAAAACAAACCTGACTCTCAATAAAAAAGTCTCTCTTCTATTATTAAGCAGCTTATTTTTAACCATTGTCTTTTCATTTCTTTTTATTCATTTTCTCTATAAGGATTTATATATTGGGACTGTTAAGGACTCACTGCTTTATCAAGGACAGAGAACAGCTGATCACTATCACTATGGTGACGTAAGCGGGAGTGTAAGGGATAAAATTCTTTGGTATAATGTGATCTCCCCTTACGAAGTGTCTGTTGTTGAGAAACTTGAAGACTTAACCCAAAGCTTCCCATATCATATTGACCAAAATCCTCTCATCAATAACGATGACAAAAGTGAATTGGCTAAAGGAAATCCGGTAATGAAAGAAGGATATGTAGCAGAATTTAATCGGAATGTGATTGGAGCTATCTTTCCTCTTATGAACGAAGAACGATTAATGGGGTATTTACTTATTTATATCCCCTTGGCTGAAATGACGGAAGTCTTCAGTAAAGGGATCCCTATATTGGTACTCACAGGTGTCATGTTTTATTTTGTATTGTTCTTGATCATTCAATCTTCTTTAGGATCATTATTTAAACCGGTTAGGGAAATGCAACTATTTTCAAATAAAGTGGCTAAAGGTGATTTTTCAGGCAGGCTCAATGTCAACTCGAAAGATGAAATGGCAGAACTTGCCCTGACCTTTAATAGTATGGTCGATTCGCTTCAACATCAAGAGGAACGGAAGCGTCAGTTTCTTTCGAATGTTGCCCACGAATTAAGGACTCCCCTTACCTATATTGGGGGATATGCAAAGGCATTGACCGACAAGGTACAAACGAACCCTGAAGAAATGGAAGAAAGTCTGCACCTCATTCAAAAAGAATCGATACGGATGCAGAAATTAATTACAGAACTACTTGAATTGAATAAATTGGAAAACACCTCTTTTTCTTTAGATATTGAACCGATTGTACTCTCTCAGTTAATAATGGATTCTTTAACACTTATCCGCCCCCATGCAGAAAACAAAAAAATGGATGTCCAACATGATTTATATGAAGGATCCATTATTAATGGGGATCCCAACCGGGTCATGCAGGTATTCTATAATATTTTAGATAATGCATTGAAATATTCTCCTGAAGAGAGTCGCATTCTCATTCAATCGTACGAAGAAGGTGGAATGGCTGTTGTGAAGATCGAGGATACCGGTATTGGCATTCCTGCAGGTTCCTTGTCCCGTATTGGAGAAAGATTTTACCGCTCGGATTTGTCGAGAACAAGAAATACAGGAGGATACGGCCTCGGTTTATCAATCGCGAAAGAAATCATGTATAAACACGATGGTTCTTTGTCTGTAGATAGTGAGGAAGGCAAGGGAACAACGGTCTATCTAAGGTTTCCTTTACTTGAAATAAAAGACTGAGTCATTTGCAGACTCAGTCTTTTTGTTATTTTAAATACTAAATAGTCAATTACCCAAATAGATTTTTAATCGATTTAAAGAAATCAGCGATGGCATTTAACAAGCCAGTAAAGAAGTCAGACACTTTTTGCCCGAACCCTTCATCTTTGACAATTTCCTTAATCGTGGTTTGGATGTCATTCGTTAAGTCATCTAATTGTTGTTGAACATTATCAAAGTTAATATCCAGTGACCTCATTTTTTCAAACAAATCGATTAATAACTGGCGATCCTCCGGGCTTAGCTCGATGTTCAGAGTTTGGAGCTTCTCTTCAACGATTTGTTCAACTTCTTCTTTCGTAGCTGGATCTTGCTCGGCTATTTCCTTTTTTATTTCGGTTAACAGGTTGCTGACCTCTTCCTTATCAATCCCGGCTTCTTTGGCAAGTTCTGTTGCCACGGTTAATTCCTCGTTGGCAACCTCCATACGAACCGTATCAAGCTTCTCTCCACTAACATCATACGCTTTATAAATTCCGACTAATGCAGAATGACCACTTACCTTTACAGGGGAGGCGACATCTACTACTGCGTTCTCGATCCCCGCAGTTAATAGAGCATTTGAATACATAGAATTCGTCACTTCCGTAATATTCTCCGGTGTCACGATATTAACCTTTAGACCCTCACCTTTCTCTTTGCGAATAATCATCGCGGAGGAAAACATACGGGCATTACGGCTTTCACCTTCAATATACTTCACAAGGTCTTCACCTGTTGCCGTAAACTCTTCTACTTCAGTTCCCTCTTCAATTCCTAATTGACCTTGAACCTCTTTCTTTTGTTCGCCGGTAAGTGTTTCTCCATATACAACGATAGGCAGGCCGAATTTTTCATTAATGCTTTCTTTATCATTATCTGCAGCAGATGCTGGCTGAATGAGGCCCACCATTAGTGATAATAGTAAGGCAATACTAATCAATTTCTTCATTAATCATTCTCCCTTTTTCATGATGGATAGGTAATAGAGCTATTCCACTCTTCCATTGTACTAGTCTCATTAAGTATGTTCATCCATCTAGAGTCTTATTTCTTTCTGTTAGTTAGACGAACAATAATAGATGAAAGTTACAATGACTTTTTTATTCACTACTATAACCGCCACGATTCTACAACACATAAAAGCTTAGTTCTGCTCACCATAAATCCTCTATAGGGTAGAAGATACTATGTGAATTAGAACTAAGCTCAAAACGGTTTAGAGTATATCGAGCCAAATCTTAATCGCTGTAGCCAGGATTAAAACGGCTAAAATCATTTGAAGAATCTTTGTATTCATTTTCTTTCCTGCCATAGCGCCCAGTGGAGATGCAATTAGACTAGCTACGACCATGATCATAGCTGGTAAATAGTCCACTTGACCTGTAGATATCTTTCCGATTGTTGATCCAATTGAAGAAATCAATGTGATGGCAAGGGATGAAGCGATTGTCATTCTTGTCGGAATTTTAAGGACCACCAGCATAATCGGAACTAAGAGGAAAGCTCCTGCTGCTCCTACAATACCTGCTCCAATCCCGACGATCAAGGCAAGTGATGCAGCTAACCACTTGTTAAATGTAACGTCCTCGAGTTTACAATCATCCATGTCTTTTTTAAGAATGAACATCATGATAGCTGCAATTAATGCAAGAATTCCGTACACAATATTAATTCCAGCCTCACTCATGAATTTCGAACCATACCCGCCAATGAAGCTGCCCATTAAAATACTTACACCCATGTAAGTGATAAGGGTTCTATTAAGATAGCCTCCTTTACGGTAAGCCCAAACCCCACCAAGTGTAGCAAAGAATACTTGAACTGCGCTAATACCTGAAACTTCATGAGCAGTGAATGTTGCTACTCCAAGCAATGGCGGGATATATAGGAGCATGGGATATTTAATGATACTACCGCCGATCCCGACCATTCCTGATATATACGAGCCGACAAATCCGATAAGAAAGATTGTCATTATAAATGCCAAATCCATCGTGTTGTTCCTCCTCTTCTAATAAAACGGGAACCTTTCTGGCAGGTTCCCATTTTGATTATTTCTTTAGATTAGTAAGATTGATTATCGAACAGCACAACGGTTTGGTCCAATTTCCATCTTACGCTGTTTCTCTTCATCTGGAGTTACTTTACCCATGTTCGTTTCACGAATTTCTTGATACGCGTTTGGCTGAGGTGGAAGGTTTTCAGATACCAGCTTTCTGAATTCTTCTTCACTTTCGATATTTAAACCGTGGTTTTTTGCAAATAATGTTCCTAGCTTTTCACCTACAGAGCCATCTTCATTTAATTCATCAATACTCATAAAGTGAGCCGGTAAAACGGTAAGCTCCATAGAAAGGTCTTTATACCGTTTGTAAAGACTTTCTCTAAGATCAGCTACCCAATCGTCTGCTTTCCCGGCAAGATCCGGACGTCCGATACTGTCCACAAATAGAATGTCACCAGATATTAAATACTTTCCATCAATCACAAATGAAGTTGACCCGATGGTATGCCCCGGTGAGTACAGAGCTGTGATATCAATCGTTGTATTTCCAATCACGACTTCATTCCCGTCTTCAAGAGCTGCATATTCAAAAGTAACTTCTTCAGCATCTTTAGGAGGCAACCAATAGGTAGCATTTGTTGCTTCTGCAATGTTACGTCCACCAGAAATATGATCGGCATGCAAGTGAGTATCAAATACATTTGTAATCATTGCGCCTTTTTCTTTTGCAAAGTCGATAAAGATATTAGTCATACGAGTAGCATCCACGATCGCTGCTTCACCATTTGACACGACCATATAGGATAGACAACCTTTACCTAAACGTACAAATTGATAAAGCTCTCCGCCATTTGTTAATTCACCCACTTTAACAGATTCCAAATGTTCGCTCCAAGCTTTCATTCCGCCTTCGAGGTAAGAAACGTCCTTCCCCTCATCTGAAAGCATTTCAGCTACCATAATAGAAGAACCTTCTTTCGCACATACGACAAGAATGTCTTTGTCCTTAGGAAGTTGATCCATTATTTCTTCTACCCCATCTAAAAGATCGAAATATGGGATGTTCAGGTATTCAAATTTTACACCTTCAATTTTCCAATCTTCAAAGGCATCTGCATTACGAACATCTAAAATGAATAAACCTTCTCTGTTCATGACTTTTTGAGCTACAACTTTAGATTTCATTGGTTTGACTGACATTAATTTAACCTCCCAGTATTAGTGTTAATAATTTTACTTCACGTTCGATTCAACGTCTCCAGTCCAATCGCTCATGCCTGGAACTACATTGATTACATTAGTAAATCCTTTTTCAGCTAATAATTGCGCCGCCATGTCGCTTCTGTTTCCTGTACGGCATACTACATAAATATCTTTGTCTTTATTAAGTTCATCCACACGAGTTTCCAGTTCTCCGAGTGGCATTGAAATCGAGCCTGGAATATGTTTGAATGCATATTCGGCTTTTTCACGGACATCCAGAACAACGACATTTTCATCGCCTAATTTACCTGCTAATGTATCATTATCTGTTACTGACTCATGTTTACGCTCTACAGCCTCTTCACCACTTGATTTGCGGACAAAATGCTTCAGAACATCTCCTTCTTCAATGGTTCCGAGATAATCATGTCCAAAACTCTTTGCCCAAGCTTGAAGATCCGCCTTCGATCCCTTGTCTGTTGCTTGAATTTCAATCACTTGTCCTGCTTCCAGGTTATTCATGGTCTTTTTTGTTTTTACGATCGGCATTGGACAAGCAAATCCCTTTGCATCTAATACGAAGTTTGATTCAATCGTGTTCATTTATAAAACCTCCAATTACCTCATGGGGTATATTTTATTGCAAAAAAATTAGATGAACAAGTTCACGTTCCCATTTTCAGCATCCGCTAAATACGCAGCTACTCCTGCATACTCGATTTCTTCTAATAATTCATCTTTGTGTAAACCTAATAAATCCATTGTCATGGTACACGCAACCAGTTTGATTTCTTGTTCCCTTGCCATGTCAATTAAATCAGGTAAAGGCATAGCATTATGCTTCTTCATAACACCTTTGATCATTTTAGGGCCCATACCCATGAAATTCATGTTGGATAATCCTAGTTTATCTGCGCCACGAGGCATCATCTTCCCAAACATTTTCTCCATAAATCCTTTTTTCACAGGTACCATTTCTTCTTTTCTTAAAGCATTCAATCCCCAGAATGTATGGAAAATGGTTACGTCATGATCATAAGTTGCAGCACCGTTCGCAATGATATATGCAGCCATCGCTTTATCGTAATCTCCACTAAAGAGAATGATATTGGTTGTTTTTCTTTCTGACATTGTATCTCCTCCTATTTACTGTAAGGGGTATTGATCCCCTTAAAAAAATTTATCCTTTTTTAATCCAGAATGTAAATACATCATTTTCTTCATTTGAATTGAGCAATTCATGTCCTGTAGATTTAGCCCAGGCTGTTAAGTCACTATTAGCACCTTTATCCGTTGTTTGAACCTCTAAAATTTGACCAGCTTCAATTTCTTTTATAGCCTTTCTAGTTTTTACAATCGGCATTGGACAAGCTAATCCTTTTGCATCTAGTACTTTATCTGCGTTCATTTATAATTCCTCCTAAGAATGATTGTTTTGAAAATACCTATAAGGGTATATTACATGATATAAAAAAAGATGTCAACTTCTTTTTTATCGACTCTTCACTAATAAATTCACAGCTTCTATTACTAGGTCTTCTGTATTTTCACCCGTCTATTGTGAATCCCTTACGCATTCAACAAGGTTCATAACTAACAATTAAGCCTACGGAATGGTCTAGAGCTGTCTTTGCTGCGGAAAGTTGTGTAATAACGTCTTTACAATCTTCCCCTTGCTCCATCATTCTTACGATTCCACGGAGCTGCCCTTCAACACGTTTAATTCGATTTTTAACTTGTGAATTGTATTCCATAAAAACACCTCCTGTTGGCTTGTTGTTTTCTTGCTACATTCACAATAATATACCCAGATCGGTATAAAGTTAAGGAGATAATCCACCATTTTTATGAAAAATGCTAAATAATAAATGAGTACAATTGGGGGAATTGTACTCATTCACTCATTATATAAGATAGAAGAACATTTGCCTTTTTGCCATATATTCTAAACGGTTTTGAATGAAGGCAACGGGTTCCTCCAGATAGATCGGGATAACCTGATTCCATTCAGGAATATATTGTTTGATGTTGAACTCCATGGCATAGCAGGTATTTGCTGTTAGTGGCAGGTCGCCTTTAATGGGGAGGTCTCTTTGTTGATCATATAGTCCCATTAAGGCTCCTGCCTCATGACAATGGTTTCCTATGGGGTGAGAATAAAGCATCGCCTCTATCTCCTCATCTCTTGCCTTGCTCATTGCCCGTTGAAACACTTCATTTCCTGTTCTTCCCACTTTCATTTCTTCTGTAATGATATCTTCAAACCTTAAGGCTGTTTGTAATGCGGATTGAAGTCCTTCAGGAGCTTCTTCCTCGCCTGGATAGAGAACGTATGCAAGTTGCTGGGTATCTGTCGCTAAACCGAGATAACGAATACCAAAATCCAAATGTACAATATCTCCACATCGAATGATTTCCCCTTCTAATCGTTCCATCACTGCCCCTTTTCTTTGTAAATCTACCGTAGGGTAAAATGACGTTTCCATTCCTAAATCCAAGACCCGTTGCCTTATCCAATCGACTACATCTTCAGTCGTTGTGATACCCGGATGGATCACCGCTCCGGATAAAGCTTCTGCCGCTATTTGCCTCGCAAGTTCCGCTATTGAAGGATAGGCTGTGAGTTCCTTCGATGACCTTATCGACAGCCAATCAACAATGATGTGTTGGGCAGACACAAATTTATGTGAGTACTCATCGAGTAATATGCTTAAATGTTGGTAAAGCGAATGACTTAACCCATCACTTGCAGCAAAGGATGTGGAATAGTTCAAGGCAATTGTATCAGGGCAATGCTCTTCTATAAGTCGTTTAAGGCACACCCATTGATCACAGTCTTCCGGCTTCCAAACACGTTCATAAAATGGCTCAAAGTTCGGGTTATTGTGTAGTACCCACCTTTTCAATTGCTGATCTTCGTCAAGGTAAAACACTAGAATCGTCAATCTCCCGGAACTGTCTATTGATGCCGGATAGAGACTCTTCAGAACAGGATCTTCATTATACTCTCTGCCCGCAATAATCCACATATCTAGATTATGCTTTTTCATTAAGGAAGGTAAAAGGGTATTAAGTCGATGAAATAGCCATCGGTTCTGTGTTTCTTCTCTTTTCTTCAACGGAAGAATTCCCGGTAAATGTTTCTTATCACCACTCATGGATACCACTCCCTTATTTTCATTGATTTCATTACATTTTCGACAAAATATGATTTTTCCCTCCTAAAAAATAAAAATGACCATTAGAGAAAATAGCCTAATGGTCCGTAAGTTCCTATGTACACTCTTATGTTATATGGTTCTTTCACCACTAATTACTTCTTTCTGTAGATAGTCTACAAACTTGTCGAGATGACGTGGTGAACAGATATCTTCTTCTAATAGAGGAATACGATATAACGTCTGGTTTGTAAACTTCTCTTTCATCAGCTGTAGGTATAAATTTTCCTGGTCCCTCCTTTTTTGGAGGAACTCTCCATCTGCCTGAATCGGAAGGATCTTATTTATGATCAGTCCCCCAATATTCAATCCGTGCTTAGACATCAATTCAATGGCTTTTTCTGTTTCCAGTATCGGGAGCCTTTCAGGAACGAGTACAAATATAAATCCTGTTCTTTTTTGATCCAGTAGAATCCCCCGTACTTTTGAAAACTTTTCACGACGCTTTTGCAGGACATCATAAATGGGGTCTTCTACCGGCTCCCCATCATTTAATAGCTGTGAATAGTTCTTGTTTGTTTTCTTCCGCCTTTCAAGCATCCCGTCCATCCAGACTCCCATCAATTCAGGAAGAGATAAAAGTCGGATTGTATGGCCTGTAGGTGCTGTGTCAAAAATGATTTTATCGAACTCATTTCCTTCTTCGAGAATGATGGAAACCATTCGGTCAAATAATGCTGCTTCTTCTGCCCCAGGTGCCGAAGCAGCCATATCGATTTGACGGTGAACCTCATTCACCATCTTTGATTTAACCATTCCCTTTAAATTTCGTTTCACTCCGTGAATGTAATCCTGTGTTTCAATCTCCGGATTAATTTCTATCCCCCATAGATTTTTGAGTAGAGGGGTTTTATACCCCTTGATTTCCTGGTGAAAAATATCACCCAGGTTATGCGCGGGATCTGTTGAGATGATTAGCGTCTTTTCTCCCATATTCGCAAACATTACGGCTAAAGCAGAGGCAGATGTTGATTTTCCTACTCCTCCTTTACCTCCTACAAAAAGAATGGTCTGGTGTTGTAATTCATTCATGTACATAGCCCCCTCACTTTACTTCAACAACATCTGATGCCATCTAAGGGTGAGTGCTCCATTCCCATTCTTAAATGCCAATCGTGAAATTTCTCTATTATATACGGATAAAGTTCCAATGTGTAATAAAAAACGGGATTCGGCAGGCCAAGCATATCTGAATAGAGCAATAATAAGAATAAATCATCCTCATCTCTTAATTCCCTGGCAATTTCCGTTTTGTGAGGGAGGCGAATCATGTCATCATAGAGCTGTATGATTCTTTTGAACTTTTCTTTCATAGACGAATCCATTCGTGTTCCCCCTTATAGTTGTTTCTGTTATGTGGCATGATAATTTCGATAATCTTGCTCCTTCTTCAAAAATAAGTAGAAAAAGGGGACTCGAACCCGAGTCACCCTTTTCTCCTAACTAAGCAGAGAACTGTGAAGGGTCATCTCCCTTTTTAGATAGGGAAGATGCAGCAGTTATAAGAATCCATAAGGTGAAAATGAGAATGATACTTCCAAAGATAAAGAGCAGCATATTCCCTTCTGATTCACCGATACCTGACCATTCAAACACTACTTGGTTAATCATCGCCCATAAGGTCATGAACATAAGGAATACCATTGGAATTAATGTGGCGATATAATTCCTTCCTTGTCGCTTAAGCCAGATGGTAATCAGAAGTAAACTGATTCCCGCAAGCAATTGATTCGATGTACCAAAAAGTGGCCATAGAAGGTATCCACCTGACCCGAATCCTTTAGGGCCTTGAGGTAATATAGTTAAGGCTGCACTTGAAACAACGGCAATCGTAGTTGCAACATGAGCATTTGTTAAAGGATTTACGTTGTATTCTTCTCCCAACTCGGCAATGATATATCGCATCAGTCGAACAGAAGAGTCCAATGTTGTTGCAGCAAAGCTCACAATGATCACTGAAACAATCGTAGCTGCGATATCAGCAGGAATTCCTACACCTGTTGCAAGTTGTCCGGCTCCTTGGATGAAGACACCCAACCCAGCTCCACTTGCTGCAGCAAAACCGCTGTAAGTTGCTTGGAATTCTTCAACATTCGGAAAAAATGTAATACATGCAATGATTGCTATCAATGCAAGTGCTCCTTCACCTACAGCACCTAAATATCCCACAAAGCGTGCATCCGTTTCTTTATCCAACTGTTTTGACGATGTGCCCGATGAAACCAACCCGTGGAATCCGGAAATGGCACCGCAAGCAATCGTAATAAATAGTAACGGGAACCAGGAAACATCTGCAGCTCCGTTTGTCATTGGTGCGGTAATTTCTGGATTTGTAAATAAGAGACCAAGGTAAAGCAATCCTAAACCAACAATTAATTGATGGGAGTTGATATAATCACGTGGCTGTAATAGCTTCCAAACAGGTAGAGTTGAAGCTATGTACACATAAATCATCAGAATGACGATCCACACAAAGAAAGCCATGCTTGTTGAACTCAAGCCAAACAATGATGTGGCCTCTTGTCCACCAAAATAACGAACTAAATCAATTTGCAAAAATTCAACCCGGCTGGCAATGACAGCTGATGCATACATGACTGCCAGTGCAACGATTGAAGGCAATAACATGCTGCCATTACGTTTGTAAACTGAATACCCAATCCATATCGCTAGCGGGATCTGAATGAAAACTGATACGACACTTGCCGGGAATGTAATAAAAAGATTTGCGATAACCCATGCAAATACTGCATTAACCATTAATACAAGAATTAAAATAATAAACAAAAATAGTACTTTTGCTCTTTTCCCTATTAACTTATTGGCTAATGAACCGACGGATTGTCCTTTATTTCGAACTGAAAGAACCAAAGTTCCAAAATCATGCACCCCAGCTGCAAATACTGTCCCTAAAATGACCCACAGAAATGCTGGAAGCCATCCCCAGTAAACGGCGATTGCCGGTCCTACAATCGGAGCCGCCCCCGCTACAGAAGTAAAATGGTGACCCCACAGAACAAACTTATTCGTTGGCACGAAATCGACGCCATCTTTGTATTGATGTGCCGGCGTCACATAATTCGGATCCAGACGGTACACCCTCTCAGCAATAAGCTTAGAATAATATTTATACCCAAATAAAAAGACAAGCCCTCCTATTACCGCTAACCATATTCCACCCATCAAATTCCTCCTTCTTCTTTTAATTTGTATACATTTAAATGTCTGAATTTTTAGAATGTATACGCTTACTACATTTTACATTGGGTTTTTATGGATTTCAATGAGAACATTTACTCTTATTGTTCTTATAAGCTAAATAAAAAGACAGATTCAATAATAGAATCTGCCTTAAAGTTAAACGACGTATATGCTATCCTCATCTGTCGGATCAACCGCTTGGGGTATGTCTACTGTGGTTCTTAAAATGGTTTTGTTTGCATCCGTTGTTTTGGGATGATCTGTAGATGTAGGAAACGTGAAAGGAATCCTCTTTTCTTCACCCGCACCGATTGTACCGATTTCATCAAGGATAATCGTGTCTAAATCTTTTTCATGATAGGAAAAGTCACTATCTTTTTTATCCTCCTCATATTTCTCGAGAAGCAATAAATGAATTTCATTAATAGGCTGGTCGGCCATACCACCGATCAAAACGACTTCACCTTCAATTAAATCTCCAGGAGAAATTTTAGTTTTGTGCACAATTGTATCTACTTTAACATGT
This sequence comes from Bacillota bacterium, assembly GCA_051750565.1. Lineage (GTDB taxonomy): Bacteria > Bacillota > Bacilli > Bacillales > Bacillaceae_B > Rossellomorea. The sequence goes on from JBNJJV010000005.1 coordinate 96,568, forward strand.
CCTATCCCAATACTTGACAAAAACTGTTTAAACATATTTTAAGCCACCTTCCCTATACCTAATGGTCTTTACCCTATCATATACCCCTCTTATTCATCTATTCCTACATATTCTGCGAGTTTTCCGCAAAGAATATGAGAGAAACATTGGAAAGGAGTGAATAAAATGAAAAAAATGGTTGTATCTATCTTAGCTGTATTCTTGATTAGCCTGAGTGTCGGTACATTTGCAGCAGCAGAAGGTGAACCACAAACGCCCAAGGTAAACCTTACTGAAGAACAAAAAACGGAGCTTGCCAAATTGCATGAACAAATGTATTCAACAAAAAAAGAACTTGTGAACAAATATGTAGAATATGGCGTGTTCTCAAAAGAACAGGGAGACAACGTACTTAAAATGATGGAAGCTAAGTATCAAAAACTGAAAGACAATGACTACATGATGAGATGGCATCCACATCCACACCATGGAAAAAAACTAGATCACAAAGAGTAAGAAAAGTGGAAGGGCTTTTTTGTCCCTTCCCTACCTAAATGATCAGAAAATTTCCTCCAGTAATTAAGAAAGGCTCCTTAAAATTCCAGACACCTTGTTTATATCTTCCATTGAAACATCATAATGAGTGGTAAAACGTACAAGTGTAGGTCCAAAGGTCACTGCCAATATTCCCTTTTCTTTTAACTCATCAATAAATTGCTCTGATGTGGTCCCTCTTCCCTTTACATCTGCAACGACAATATTCGTATCAACCTGATTGATTACTTCAATACCCATACAGGCTTGAAGGGTTTCCTTTAGTACTTTCGCTTTCTCATGATCCTCCACTAATCGTTCTCTCATAGTCTTTAATGCAACCAATCCAGGAGCTGCAATCATTCCTACCTGTCTTAAGCCACCCCCTAACCGTTTTCTCCACTTTCGGGCACGATCAATAAATGCATGATCACCTGCGATAATAGACCCTATAGGAGCACCCAACCCTTTGGATAAGCATATTTGAACAGTATCACAATGATCAGTGAACTCCCTAATATCCCTTCCACTAGCATATACTGCATTAAAGAGCCTTGCTCCATCGATGTGCACAGGAATTGAATGTTTTTTTGCAAGTGTATAGATCGCCTTCATATTCTCTGGAGACACAATTGCTCCACCTGCGCGATTATGTGTATTCTCCAAACAAATGAGCCCTGTTTCTGGAAAGTGCTGATCTTCAGTACGTATAGCCGCTTCTACTTCAATCGGATCCATCACTCCATTTATCCCATTAATCGTACGTGTTTGAACACCTGCCAATGCGGCAACCGCTCCTGATTCATAGTAGAAAATATGTGAATTCGCTTCTAATAGAATTTCATTCCCTGGACGTGTGTGTGTTAAAACTGCAACTTGGTTACCTTGAGTACCACTTGTTACAAATAGAGCCGCTTCTTTACCAAGTAAGGTGGCCGCTACTCTCTCAAGCTTTATGACTGTAGGATCTTCTCCATACACATCATCCCCTACTCCAGCCTCGAAAGCAGCCCTTCGCATTTCTTCCGTTGGTTTTGTTACTGTATCACTTCTTAAATCAATCAAAATGGAATACCCCCTCTTAAAACTTTCACTAGTTTCATTATAACAAAGGAAGGCGTTTGACGAATCAACATTCAACTGAAGTAAGATGAATAAAAGACCATACAAAATACCCAGAAAAAATATAATTATAGGAATATTCAAAACATTTACCTTTTTTATATGTTACTATTTTAATAACAATTACCTAAAAGAGATGAGCAATTAAAGCCAGTTAGAGGAGAAGGATCATATGACAATCGGTTCTAAAATCCGCTTTCACAGACTTAAACGAAATTTAACACAAGAAGATTTATCAAAAGGGATTATTTCCGTATCATATCTTTCCAAACTGGAAAACAATCAAGTTACTCCGTCAAATGACATAATTAATTTACTCTGTGACCGATTAGGTGTAAATAGTCTGCTTGATACGACTGGCCATTTGAACAAACTACTTCAGAATTGGAACCATGCCCTACTGTGGAATAAAACAGAGGAATCTAAGTCGATCAATGCAGTCGTTAAGAAGGACCTGGAACAGACGGATGATCTCATTCCACATTTATTCTATAAAATCCTTTGCTTCCGTGTTCAATTAATTAAAGGGAACCTTCAGAATGCGTTGGAACACATGAAACAAATCCAATCCAATTATAAAGAACTGACCGACACGCTGAAATTCTATTATCACAAATACAAAGGGAACTATTATTATTTGATTGAAGAGTACGATAAAGCCAAAGAAGAACTGAAAGAAGCTGAAACCTGCTATGTACTTGGAAATGTGATTAATGAAGAAGAAAGAGCAGATTTATATTATTTATTCAGCCTGGTCTTGACTCGTTTAAGTAGGTACCGATTAGCAATCTTCTACGGGGAGAAGTCACTCTCTATTTTCCAGGGCGTCTACTACCAGAAAAGATGCGCTGAGGTGCATTTGATTTTAGGAATTTGCTATCGGCGTATACGTTATAGCGAAGAAGCAATAAAGCATTATGAGTGGGCCAATTTCATTTCTCAATCCATAGACTATACGTCGTTAAATTCAAAGGTAGAGCAAAACTTAGGATATTTAAAATCCTTTATGAACAAGAGCGATGAAGCCATTCAGCATTATTTGCGAAGTATTGAATTGAAAGGCTCAGACGAAGAAGGAAAGCTTTACTCTATTCTCTCTCTGGTCAAGGAATATTATAAAAAGAACCAATTTTCCGAGGTGCGTTTTTGGTTACCTAAAGGATTACATCTTTGTTCTAAAGAAAAGTTCCCGGATAAATTCTATCAATTATCTTATTATCAGTTTGCTTTAACTGATTTTCCACAAGGTTTTGAAGCTTTTATGAAGGAGTATGCACTGCCCTTCTTTAAAAAGAGCGGATCCCATCTATTATATGCTGAGTATTCTAAATTCCTTGGCCAATATTACCAAGGGGTTAGAAAATATAAATATGCAGCATTTCATCTAAATGAAGCCAATCTCATTTATGAAGAAATGTTAACTTTATAGGAGGTGAAATGATGAAAAAGGTGAAAAAATTATTATTAATCACCAGCCTTACTGCTATGGCACTCTCTGGTGTGTTTGTTATCAACTCCCCGGAAGAAGAATTCCCACCATTCTCAAGCAAATTATAAAAATCAAAACAATCAGGACTGGCCCTTTTAGGACCAGTCCTTTTCAATCTTTCAGCTCATCTGGTGATCCACCATATGTGAACCAGTACAAATCGCAATTAAAGAAGGTTCACATCCTTTACGTGCATCTACTTCTAACATTTGATTGAAAAATGTAATTATTCAATGAAATGTTCTGAATAAAGAGATATAGTTAGTATTGAATACATATTAAGGGGGATTTTAGATGAATCATGCATTTGAAAGTAATCTAGAAAGATACGCAGATTTAATCGTACAGGTAGGACTAAACCTGCAAAAGGATCAAGAACTTCTGATTTCTGCACCTATTACAGCGTACAAATTTGTTCGACTTGTTACTAAGAAGGCATATGAAGCGGGCGTATTAAATGTACTAACCGACTTCTACGATGAAGAGTTAAAGAAAATCCGCTTAGACAATTCTTCTGAGGAAGGACTGAAAGCGTTTCCTGATTGGAAGGCAAAAGGATTTATTGAAATGGCGGAAAACAATGTAGCGCTATTAAATTTAGCCTCACCAAATCCTTCCCTATTAAGAGATGCAGATCCAAAAAGGGTTGCAATATTGAACAGAGCTTCCGCTGAAGCAATGAAAGATTTTTCTGCTTATATCGGCGGCGGTAAAATAAGCTGGTTAATAGCGGCAATCCCTACAATGGAATGGGCTCAAACTGTTTTCCCGGAACTCTCTCAAGACGAAGCAATCGATAAACTATGGGAAAACATCTTTTATACAACCCGGACGGATCAGGAGAACACCGTTGCTCTATGGGAATCTCATATTAGTAATCTGAATAAGAACGCAGACCGTTTAAATGAAAGCAAATACAAAAAGCTTCATTATAAAGGACCTGGAACAGATCTTTCCATTGAATTCCATCCACAAACAAAATGGATCAGTGCCCAGTTCACAAATGATCAGGGAGTTCCCTTTGTTCCGAACCTCCCAACGGAAGAAGTGTTTACAATTCCAGTCAAACATGGTGTGAATGGGACTGTCTCGAGTACGAAACCACTTAACTATAGCGGTACGTTAATCAGGAACTTTTCCCTAACATTTAAAGACGGTAAAGTGGTAGAGTTTTCAGCTGAGGAAGGATATGAAACGCTGAAAAATCTGCTTGATACAGATGAAGGGGCCTCCTATTTAGGAGAAGTGGCTTTGGTTCCTCACAACTCCCCTATTTCTAATACAAACATAATCTTTAACAACACACTTTTTGATGAAAATGCTTCTTGTCATATAGCTCTGGGGAGAGCTTTATCAGTGTGTGTGGAAGAAGGCAAAAATATGACAGCGGAACAATTACGGAAAGTAGGTTTTAACGAAAGCATGATTCATGTAGATTTCATGATAGGATCGGCTCAGTTAGATATCGACGGCGAAAAGGAAGACGGAACGATTGAACCTATCTTCAAAGCCGGGGATTGGGTTTAATATTTGATTTCGAAGGAAGAATAATGGTGTTGGCTTAAATATTTTATTTAAGCCTTTTTTTATTGAGGTTTTCGTTCACAATATTATTTACTCTATATCATACTTTTGGAGAAAAGAATTACTAATATAAATTGTCGGTACCATTATTGGTAAAAGTTACATATAATATGACAAACAAATTTCTTTTTTAACATATTCAATACTTCACGAATCCTTTACAATAGAAGTATACCTTTTTTAAGGAGCGATTTCCTTGTCGATCAATCATAAACATTCGTTTTTGTGGAGTGGCATCATTATCTCTTTCTTCACTTTATATATAATATTTCGCACTACAAATGTACAATCCAGTGAAAAACCGTTGACCTTTGAAGAGAAATTTCCTACTGTCTTTGTGCACGGGTACAAAGGTACATACAATTCATTCAGAACGATGCTGGAACGATTTGAAAACCAGCATGGCTGGGGTCAAAAAACGTTGGAGATTTATGTGTCTGAGAATGGCAGTGTAGTGTATAAAGGAACTCTTTCCCCAAATCCCACTTCCCCTCCACTCGTTCAAGTCATTTTTGAAGATAATCGGGCATCATTGGAGAAACAGGCGATTTGGTTAGAAAATGCCATGAAGCTGTTACATCATCAGTTTGACGTTTCAAATGTAAATATTGTGGGACACTCTATGGGCGGTCTTGCGTCAACAAAATATATTCTAAATACCAGGGATAGCTCGTTTGTCCCTAAGACCCATAAATTTATTTCGATTGCTACCCCTTTCCTTGGTGTTACGAAAGCATCCTATGATCAAATTAATACAGGCGCAGCTGTTATAGACTTAAAACCTGAATCACGTGCATTGAAGAAGTTGTTTTTGAATCGCCATTTAATCCCTGCCGATATAAACGTATTATCCATAGCAGGATCGGGTGATGATGTGGTGAATGTTCAAAGTGCTATAGGCAGTCAATCACTATTTGAAAAAAACCAATATCAATCCAGGATAGTGTATGATCCATCCATCTCTCATAGCGGTCTACATGAAACGATAAAAGTAGACCGGCTTGTAGGAGATCACTTATGGGGTAAATGACCTACTTCCCTATTCAGACAGTTTTATATCTGAATAGGGAAGTTTTTTGATGTGCAGTTGCGTAAACTTCCTTTACGTTCTATACTACACAAGACTAAACCTCAAGGTTAGGATGAGTAGAATGACAAAAGAAAGAATCATTAAAGCAAACCCAAAATACATACAACATTTCCAAAAAGGATTTCCCCTTCTTAATAAAGAAAATGTGACATCATCGATTGAGAATATGCAAGAAGGAGAAATTCTCAAACTTGTAGACAATAAAAATGGCTTTATCGCCAAAGGCTACTCCGGAATACAGAACAAAGGAATCGGATGGCTTCTGAGTTGGAAGGAACAAGAAGCAATTGATAGAGACTTTATCTTAAAAAAGCTTCAAGCTGCCATCAATCAACGTCTTCACCTCTTTTATAGTGAAGATACGACAGCGTTTCGAGTGTTTAATGGTGAAGGAGACGGATTTGGAGGCATCACCATTGACTACTTTGATGGATACTACCTCGTTCAATGGTATTCAAAAGGAGCCTATGCCTTTAAGGAAGAAGTAATGCAAGGGTTAAGAGAATTAACGGATTATAAAGGCATTTATCAGAAAAAGCGATTTGCACAGGAAGGAAAATATGTGGAAGAAGATGATTTCGTTGAAGGAACCCGCCCTTCATTCCCCCTTCTCGTCAAAGAAAATGGCGTTCTATTTGCCATCTATTTAAATGACGGCGCGATGGTAGGGGTTTTCCTAGACCAACGTGAAGTGCGTAAACGAATACGTGACTCGTACTCTGAAGGAAAACGTGTATTGAATACGTTCTCTTACACAGGAGCATTTTCTGTTTTCGCTGCACTCGGTGGTGCCTTAGAAACAACCAGCGTTGATCTCGCTAATCGCAGTTTAAGTAAAACGATTGAACAATTCAGTATTAACGGGATCGATTACGAAGCACAAAACATCATTGTGGAAGATGTCTTTAAGTACTTTAAATATGCAGTAAAAAAAGAATTGACCTTTGATCTTGTGATTCTCGATCCACCAAGCTTTGCCCGTTCAAAGAAACATACATTCAGTGCAGCTAAGGATTATAAAGATTTGTTAAAAGAAGCGATTGCCATTACTGAAAAAAAGGGTACCATTGTGGCATCCACTAATTGCAGCACCTTCAATATGAAGAAATTCAAAAGTTTTATTGAAACAGCCTTTAAAGAAACTAATGGAAAATATAAAATACTCGAAGAATACACACTGCCGGAAGACTTTAAAACCCTCAGTCAATACAAACAAAGTGATTACCTTAAAGTCGCCTTTATTCAAAAACTATAATGGATAGGGACAGACCATGAAAAGGTCCGTCCCTCTTCCAGTCAGTATAAATAAACGAAAGGTGGTAAGATTTCAATTAAAGCGTTTTGGATTATTCCTTCCGTAAATGACAGAATAATCTGTCATTATTTCCTCGGAAACCGCATAAAGCGACATGTAGTAAGGATTTATTGGAGAAAAAGATCGAATAAGGAGGTCTGCTGATGAAAAAAGCTGTTTTTCTTGATCGTGATGGAGTAATCAATGAGGTAAAAACACAGAGGGTGACATTTGTTAATCGACCCGATCAATTTTATTTCCTGGAGGGAGTCCTTGAAGCTATTAAGTTATTGACTGATTCCGATTTTCTAATTTTCGTCGTTACCAACCAGGGTGGAGTTGGGTTAGGATATCTTTCTCATGAACAACTTCAATCCATTCACGAACATATGTTAAAGGAAATTGAAAAGGCTGGGGGATTCATTCAAGAGGTTTCCTGTTGTACTCACAAGCCGCACGAGGGTTGTGAGTGCAGGAAGCCTGAAGCAGGGATGCTTTTGGACCTTGCAAAAAAGCATGATATAGATATTGCACGATCGTATATGGTAGGTGATCGCGAGGTAGATATTGAAGCTGGTCGCAAAGCGGGATGCACTACTATCTTACTTGCAGACAGCCCCTCTCACCTATATAACGCCGATAACATGTTTACTAACTTAATAGGAGCTGCTGAATTTATTCTCACTAATAAGTAAGTCTCAAAGGTGCCCCAAAAACGGGACACCTTTTTCTCATCTCTTTTTCACAGCTATATCGATTTCTCCTTATCATTAATCGATATCGTGAAGGTGTAACAAATTCGACCTTTCAATCTATCAATTCAAACTCCCATCAGGATGTCCGGAAGATCCCGTTTTATCGTTTTCAAAATAGGGAACTCTATGTTAAAGTACTATGGGACTATTGAGAACGGGAGGTATTCGATGAACCAGCAGGAATTATTACAAATTATACGAGATCACTATCCCTTTGATGTTCTAACCACTGAACAGTTAGATTACATTATTTCCGGTTCTAAATACACCACCTTCAAGAAGGGTGAATTCCTTTTTCATGAAGATGAAACGGTAGAAGAACTTGATATATACTTCCTTGTCTCGGGACTTGCTAAGAATGTTCTCCATCGCTCAAGCGGCAAGCAGTATTCACTCCGATTCTACTATCCTGGAGACTTAATCGGGATTATGATTATGCTTACAAGCGGTGAAATGACCTTTTCCGTACAGGCAATAGAGGATTGTACCGTGTTCCGCATTCAGAAGGATCGACTATTGGAGATTATGACCAAGAACAATGACTTTTCAAAAATCATCTTCGAAAGCATCGGAAATCGTATGAAAACATTGTACGATGAAATAAAAGTGAAATCTGCCACTGAATCCGACGACGAAAATATCAACCTGTTTCGAACCAAAGTGCATACGTTAATGGATCGCCCTACCTTCATTGACGAGAATGCCACTGTTCTTGACGCTGCCAGAAAGATGAAAGAAGATGATACATATGGTCTAGTGGTAGTAGATCAAGAGAAAAAAATGCATGGCATTCTTACCCAACGTGAAATCCTGTCTTATATCACAAACCCAATTTTCAGTGAATCCGTTAAAGACTGGATGAAGAAAAAACCGTTTTGGATTCGTGATGAATCCTTTGCATATGAAGCCCTTTCCTATTTCAAGCATGAAGAAGTGGATTTTGTACCCATTACTCGCAACGATGAAGTTGTGGGAGTTCTGACCAGTACTTCGTTTCTCAATATACAGGATTCCAATTATTTGGATCTATCATATAAAATCCAAAAAGCCGTTTCAAACGACGAACTGATAGAGCTGGCAACTGTGAAAAGTAATACTTTTCAACAGTTCATTCAAGATTTACTCCTTCAAGATAGTTTTGGCTACGATATTTGCGAAGTGATCTCAAACTATAATGATCGCCTTCACCGAAAAATCATTCAATTAACCGAAAAAGAAATGCGTCAGGAAGGATTCGGATCTGCACCTATCAATTATTGTTTTATCGTAATGGGCAGTCAAGGTAGAAGTGAGCAAGGCTTTCATACGGATCAGGATAATGGAATCATTCTCGATGATTATAACCACTTGTCCGATCTTAAAAAGGTTGATTTGTATTTCCAGGCATTCACCGAAAAACTCAATTTAAAGCTTGCTGCATGCGGTTTTCCTGAATGTACTGGCGGGATCATGGCAAAGGAACAGAAATGGAAACGATCCTATACTGATTGGAAAAAGGCGATTGATGAATGGCTATACGAAATAGATGCACAAGAAGTTCAAAACATTACAATGTTCTATGATTTCCGCCCCATTTATGGTGATTACTCCATCGCAGAGGAAATTCGAAATTATTTAGCGGAAAAATCGAAACGGTCTCTTAATATGCAACAACTATTAAGAAAAGATGCCCTTCGTTTCAAACTTCCTGTTGGCCCTTTGGGACGAGTGAACCTGAAGCCCAGGAATCAATTGTTTAACATCAAAAAGTCTGGGCTTTTGCAAATCGTCAATATGATTCGCATTCATTCTGTAAAATACGGAATAAAAGAAGTCAATACCATAAAGAGGGTTCAAGCATTGAAGAAGATGCAGGCATTCCATCCAAGGGACGCTGAAAATGTAAAAACAGCTATGCATATTCTTCTAACTCTGCGAACAAAGCAAAACCTTCTTGAACTTAAAGAAGGAAAACCATTAAGTAATGATATTGATGTACGTACTCTTTCAAAAGAGGATCGTCAGAAATTAAAAGAATCCATCCAGATTGCTAATCGACTTCAACAAGTGATGGAAATTAGTTTTAATAGGAACCGGGTGGTTTAATGAATGATATTGGAATTAATGTGGGCTACCGCATTCTGAAGTATTATTTATGGCAGCAATTTTTCTTTCGCTTTCAAGTGAAACGGGAAAAAGAAAAGCTTTCTTACCATAAATTATCTCGTGCACTAAAAGAATTTGAAGAAGAAAAACCCACGCTTCAACAAAAACATTTGTTCGATTGTGACTTTACCATATTTGACCTGGAGACAACGGGCTTTTTCCCTGAGGTGGGGGATGAAATCATCTCAATCGGAGCGGTTAAGGTCAAGGAAGGTAAAGTTCAACGGAAAGACACATTCTATCAGGTCATCAATCCCCTTCAAACGGTGTCGAGGGATACGAAGCGATTTACAGGTCTGAGACGAAAAGACTTTCTGAATGGCGTTACGTTACCTATCGGATTGGAGCGATTTATAGAGTTCAGTAAAGGAACGATACTTGTCGCTCACCCAGCTAGTTTCGACATAAACTTTCTCCAGAAACGGATATATAAGTGGCAGCTCCCTTCATTTGATCCCGAATATGTCGACTCCTTTTCGCTTGCTAATGGATTATTAGAACGGGACGATTGCTACCTGGACGCCCTTGTAAAACGGTTTGGCATCGATGACAGGACACGACATCATGCTCTAAATGACGCGATCATGACCGCCGAAATCTTTGAAGAGCTATTAAAAATCTGTTATCAGCAAGAGGTTCACACGATAAGGGGATTGAATGAGTTTATACTGGAGGAGACAAGCTCTGGGTTCTGATTTGAACTCTTTCCCCCTGATACCTGATAAATGAGAAAAAACGCTTGAGAAAATTTCCTCAAGCGTTTTTCCATGTTTATTATCGGATTTGTCCAGTTCCATGCATCATATACTTAACGGTCGTTAACGCTGGGAGCCCCATTGGTCCTCTAGCATGAAGTTTCTGTGTAGAGATTCCAATTTCAGCACCAAATCCTAATGCTCCTCCATCAGTGAAACGAGTGGAAGCATTATGATAGAGAGCGGCAGCATCAACGAGCATCATGAAATTCTTCGCTGTTTCTGTGTTTTCCGTGACAATGGCTTCTGAATGCTTTGTACCATATTGTTCGATGTGATCGACTGCTTCATCCAAAGAAGATACAATCTTCACGGCAATATCCAGACTTAGATATTCATTTGCCCAATCTTCTTCTCCGGCAAGCTTCGCGTCTTCAATCGCTTCGACAACTTTTTCATCTCCGTGAATGGATACATTGTGTTCTTTAAGCTTTTCTACAAAAGCACCCTTATTTTCCTTAAACCAGTCTTCATGTAGAATGACGGTTTCAGCTGCATTACATACCGCTGGACGGTCTGTTTTTGCATTGATGATGATGTTTAATGCTTTTTCCACTTGAGCTTCTTTGTCAATATAGATATGACAGTTTCCTACGCCAGTCTCAAGGACAGGTACAGTTGCATTATTAACAACAGCATTGATTAATGCACCTCCACCGCGCGGAATCAACACATCAATATGCTCTTTCATCGTGAATAACTCACTTGTTGCTTCTCGATCGGTTGTATTAATGAATTGTATCGCATCTTTAGGAATATCCGTTTTCTCAAGTGCTTCATGCATTACGTCCACAATTGCTTTGTTCGAGGTAATGGCATTTGAACCACCTTTTAGGACAATGGCATTACCGGATTTTAGTGCTAATCCGGTTGCATCAACCGTTACATTAGGACGTGCTTCATAAATCATTCCAATGACACCAAGTGGAACCGTCACTTTTTGAACTTGCAGTTGATTTTCAAGAGTCCAATCGGATACTACTTTTCCAGTGGGATCTTCCAGGTCAGCTACTTGACGAAGTCCACTTGCGAAATCTTCAACCCGTTCTTTAGAAAGTGATAAACGATCCATAAATGCAGCTTCGAAGCCCTTTTCTTTCCCTCTATCAAGGTCTTTTTCATTTTGCTTTAGTATAGATTCGTAATTCGCCTCTAAATGATCGGCAAGGATATGAAGGGCTTTATTTTTTTGGTCGGTAGTCAGCATACTTAGTGTTTTAGAAGCTTTCTTGGCAAGCATCGCTTGTTTTTTTACATCAGTTTTTTCTATAGTTAAAGTCATCAAATACCTCCTGATTTTTTTGAAAAGAATTCGACCCGATTGTGCAGGGGAAGAAGGAGAGAAACTCCTACTTTTATACTCCTGCTGGAATGGGTAAATCCACATGACATACTAGGTGGTCAATTTCGACTGCGATTTGATCCGCTTTGATGTCTGTAGGATTTTTCAGTTGCCCTGAACGGAAATTGACCATTCCCAAACCAATTTCTTCATTTCGATTATCAAGGATTCGCACGACTGCACCTTTATTAAATCGGCCTTTTACAGTATAAATATCATCAATTGTTAAACTTTCTTTTTGTTCCAGGATTCGTTCTTTCGCATCTGAATCGATGGTGATTTCACCTTCGGGACCTGAGTTGAACGCAATCCATTGCTTTTTGGAATCAAGGTTTACGGAATCTTCTGCAGTTTCAAAGTACGTCCCTTTTGCTGTATGTTGGACAGCATCGTAAATAACATTTGAGTTTCCTGATTTACCTAGAAACGCAGGAATTCCAGAAGCCATTGTGATCTTAAATGCATCGATTTTGGATCTCATTCCACCAGTACCTACAGAACTTCCAGGCTCTCCTGCCATGTCTTCGATATCTTCAGTAATTTCCGTTACGCTTTCTAACAGTTCAGCATCTGGATTTTTACGTGGATCAGAATCATATAGTCCGTCAATGTCAGATAGAATGATAAGTTGATCAGCATCCACTAATGCCGCAACTTTGGCAGATAGGGTATCATTGTCTCCGAATTTCAGCCGGTCAATCGTTACTGTATCATTTTCATTGACAATTGGGATAATCCCTCTTTCAAGCAAGACATTGATTGTATTTCTTGCATTGTTGTATCGGTCTTCATCAGAAAAATCACTACGAGTAATCAGAATTTGAGAAGCCACGTATCCGTTGGAAATTAACAGATCAGAATACGCCTCAATCAATAGCCCTTGACCAATAGCTGCTGCTGCCTGCTTCTCTGGAAGAGAGCTTGGACGTGTTAAACATCCTAATTTACGATAACCGGCAGCAACGGCACCTGATGAAACAAGCAATACTTCATGGCCGTCATCCTTTAAACGGACGACTTCATCAACAAGACGTTCCAGTTTCCTACGACTCATTTCTCCATGCAGGCTTGTTAATGAACTACTTCCAATCTTGATTACGATACGTTTCTTCTGATTATTTTGGGACATTCAATCACTCCTAATAAAAAGGTCCGTCTCTCGCCCCTCTTTATGTGTGTAGGGACGGACTTGTATTTCTTGTTTGGTTGGTAATAGTTATTTGGGGTGTTTACGATTCGATGTTTGTTTAGCTAGTTACTAATTGTTTGGACTGTAAGGATGAGCTTATTTCTTTCGATCGTTTTTCCGCTCCCTTGACAGCTTCTGAGATAGCCTTACCTCCGCCGAACTCTGCCAGTGCATCAAGTCCTGCAGCTGTAGTACCATTTGGGGATGTTACATTCTCTCTTAGTTGAGTTGGTGATTCTTCACGTTCAAGCATCATTTTGGCTGCACCGAAAATGGTTTGAGCTCCAATTTTACGTGCTAATTCAGGATCTAATCCGGCTTGGGCACCTGTCTTTTCAATGTGTTCCATTAAATAGTAAAAGTATGCTGGGCCACTGCCGGCAATGCCAGTGAAAATGTCCATCTGACTTTCTTCAATCACGAACACTTCACCAATACTTGATAGTAACTCTTTTGCATTTTCCATGTCTTCTCTTGAAGTAAAGCGGCCTGCACTTATGGCTGTAGCAGATTCTTTCAACATACTTGACGTATTTGGCATGACTCGGATAACAGGCTGACCTGCAGGTAATTGCTCTTCCATATGAGAAGTAGTGATTCCTGCAAGCACCGACATAATCACTGTATCGTTTCTTACTAAGTGATTAATCGAATCTAATGCTTTATCAATATCCTTCGGTTTCATCGCGAGAATAAGAACATCTATCTCATTAAAGGGTAAATCATCTTTTGTGAAAGTCGTTATATCGTATTTCGCTTTCATTTCCTGAAGTCTTCCTTGATTGCTTCGGTTAGAAACAATAATTTGTTCTAATGGGATCTTTCCGCTTTGAACGGTACCTGAAATCATTGCTTCCGCCATGTTTCCTGCACCTAGAAAAGCAATCGTTTTTTGTTTTAACAATCATATCCACTCCTGTTCCTATATTTGTTGGGTTTTTAATCGTACATGCATTGTTTAAGTTAGTAATAAATATAAAGAATTGTTAGTTGTTAAATTTCCTGGTTAATGTGTTTAAAAACCTTAGTTGTCGTGTGTTTGTTCACAACGTTTATTATCGTAACACGCTGGTATATGATATCAAGGGCAATAAAGGAAGTAGTTAGGAATTGGCCGAAATACGAAGTGGAAGCGCTATCATTGCCATTTATGTTAGTCAGATTCCTTCTAAAGGCTATATATTGGCTCAGAGAGCGTATAATCAGAATTTTTACTTTTGCTTTACTGATTGAATGTGAGTCGATTTTTCAACCACATACTGTCAGAGCAGTTCTTATCGCCGTATTCATTCCTACTTCCCAATCAATAAAAAAACCCGTTAAGCATTTTTCAGCTTAACGGGCTTTATGAATTCATTCAGTTGTAGCTTCGTCTGCGCTCTTTCCATTAAGAAAACCTTTCAGAGCTTGTATATTTTCTGCAAAGTTAATATCAAGTACAGAACCTACACCGCTATAGCTTCCAAAACCATACGATCCTTCAACTGGAATGGTGAGTTTATCCATATCACTGCTGTTACTCAACAGGATATCTTTAGCGATGGAAATTTGATCAAGCTTACTCATATTTGTCTGAATATAGGGTTGAATGGATCCAGCCATTTTAGGAAGCTTTGTTACTCCACCTATTGAGAGGACCTCATCTTTAAGAGCGTTTATGACTTTTTGTTGTCTTTCAACCCTACCAAAGTCTCCCTCTGCATCAGCACGGAACCTTGCATACCCCAATAATTCTTTCCCATTTAAGGTTTGAACACCAGGCTGAAGGGAAACGCCGATGTTTTCCGACATCGCCTTTTCCACATCCATTTCAATTCCATCCGGTGCCAGTATATCAACGGATTGTTCAAATCCCTTAAAGTCGACTACCATGAAATATTGAATATCAATATCAAAGTTGTGTTTGATGGTCTTTCTAAGCAATTCTGGTCCACCTAAATAAAAAGCTGTATTCAGCTTGTAGTTTTGATATCCCGGTATTTCAACATATATATCCCTCATAAAGGAAACGAGTCTGGTTTCATTTGTTTTGGGATCGATCTGTGCGAGCATCATCGTGTCGGTTCTGGATTTCTCCTCGCCTCTGCTGTCGACCCCCAATAACAATACGTTGACCTTACCGTTTTTATCTTTCACACCATTAAATTTATAATCTTCTTGAAGCTTATCGTCTCCCGCCATTTTGTATCCACTATAAAATTGAAATGCTGCATAACCGAGTAAACTAAATATAAGTAATAATAATACCAATATCACTTTTCTTCCGCGTTTTTTCTTTTTAGACTTGCGATCTAATCGTGAATCCATTTCTTCACCTACTTTTATGACATTCATGAATTACTGATGATAGTATGAAATAGTACTCTATTCGAATGAAATTAACAATCGAAGAATCTTGGATAAACTAACACATTTCTCCATACCATTTGAAAGTTTATTTTATCACAAATATCCATAAAAGTATTTATTTGTTCCTATCATTGCAAATGAAGGGAATGGAAGTAACCGTTCGTAAGTTCTATTACATCATGTTCCTCTACTTTGTGGTAAGAAATGATGAATGAAGTAGAAGGCCCGCTCGATTTGTCTAAGTCTTGGGTGGACGTGACATCCTCTCTTCTTAAAGGCTTCCCTAATAAGAGAGAAAGTTCATGAAAAACGCCTTTAGAGCCGACTGGCATTATATCGATGATAGAAGAGTGATGAACACAGCTCATAAATAGAGATAGTGGAGCAATGGAAGCATGTTGCTTTATCACTTCATTTCCTACCAGGGGGGTTCCGATAAGCGCATAAGCAAGGTTGGTACAAGAGGGAAAGGGGCTCTTCTTGTTTTTTATGCCAATACACGTAACTCCAAGGGCCGATTGATTAAGATCTATATTCGATTCAGTACTCCCCGTAATTGGAATACCTTCCTGATTCATTTCACTTAAACCTTTCTTCACACCACTGCAATACTGCTCCCATACAGCATCACTTGTAAAGTTCATTAATTGAATAGCTTTGAGCCTTGCTCCCACGGCCAAACATTCCATCGCTGCTACACGGAAACAGTAATATCCCACTGTCTCCGGATCGGTCATGACTACATCCCCTTCTTTATTTCCAATCCCTCCGCTGCAATCCGAAGCCAGGATCAGCTCTTCTTCATCTGAAATTGAAATGGATATAACATCTCGAAGCTTGATCATGCGATTTTCCCCCTTTTCACTCTTGAACGAAGAGGAGGATACAAGAAGTGGGCAATCGTTAAATTAATGAAACTGGCTATTAGTAAGGAAGGAAGAATGGCATAATAAAATGAAGAACTAAGGATAAATATAAATGGAATTCCCGCAAGTAGACCGTTTCCTATAAAAAAAAGGATGGCTGCAAGTCCCCGTTTCCCATTCGAAAACACATATCCAAATAACCATACAAAGAAGGCCATTTCAGCAGCAATGAGCACATGAAAAGGGCCAAGTGGGAAGCCGGCGTACAGACTCGAAAGCAAGTGGCCTCCCCCTGCAATGATTGCCCCCCATCTCCCATTGTAGAGGGAAGCAATCAATAATGCAGGCATACTATCCAATGCAATCGTACCTATTACGGCAGGTATCTTCACCATCCCACCGATCGCCGAAAAAGCCATAAACAAGGAAAGTAATAAAAGAGTTTTAAGATTAATTTTCATTTTTTTTCTGAACTTTACTGTTTGAAAATACGTTGGCGCTGCGAATATATTCGACATCCTTTACGTTACAACGATAATTGATTACACGGGCCAATGCGAAAAAGTAATCAGATAGTCGGTTGATATACTGCAATGCCACAACTGGAAATTCCTTGTCCGTTTTTAAAAGCGAAACCATGATTCTCTCTGCTCTTCTTGTAACCGTTCTAGCGATGTGAATACTTGATGAAGCTTTCACGCCACCTGGTAAAATGAACTTCTCAAGTGGAGGCGCTTCCTTCGTAAACCTATCAATCTTCTCCTCCAACTCCTGGACGGATTGGGTCTGAAGCTTGATTTTTCTATGCTTAGAAACGTTGGATAGGTCACCGCCACAATCAAATAGTTCATGCTGAATCGTCTCAAGATCCTGTAGTACATCCTGAAAACGCTCGGCATCCAGTTCTGAAATGGCTTGCCCGACAAAAGAATTCACTTCATCTAATGTTCCATATGCTTCGACACGAATATCATCTTTATCTACTCTTCCACCGATTAAACTTGTTTGACCTTTATCACCAGTTCTTGTGTAAAGCTGCATACTTACCCTCTCCTTTAACCTTTTAATGATGTAGCAAGTCCGTACCAAACCAGCCAAACTTGCTGAGAAATTTCCGCCAGATCTTGATAAACCCATCCTGTCATATCCCGCCATTCCCTGGACAGCTTATCCATTGGGACAATTCCTTTCCCGATTTCTGAACCTATCCAGATCACTCTGCGATCAGGGTCTTCTTCTTCCCACTGCTTTAAGGATTGCATCAAAATTGTAAATGACTTTCTGATTTCACAATCATTATTTAAAATGATTGATCGAATTCCATACTCAAGTCCCTCAATTACGATGACAGAGTTTGAAAAGTTGATGTCATCCAAATGAATCCTTTCTCCTCCAAATAATGGAATCCAGGTTGTATCCGTTTCTTTAAGATTAAAATGGATTTTCACCCACCTGCTTTTCCCATTAAAGGAACCTCCCGTAACGAAGTACATGTTTGATTCCTCCAATCATTTTCTGTCTTCCATACCAATTCATACCCTGCTCCATGGTTGACCTCCCATTCCCAAAACGTTCTGTGAACATTTCTAGGAGATAACGAAGTTAATAGATGTCGAATGACTCCACCATGAGTAATTACAGCGTACCGCTTCCCATTGTGCTCTTCTATCTGGTTTATGATCTGTGCCCAGGCTAGATCGACTCGTTTTCCAAATTGATCCATCCCTTCCCCATTTGGTGGAGAAATGGATGGGTCCATTAACCATTCTTGATAAGCAGCGTCATCCTTTAAGCACTCATAGGTTAATCCTTCCCAGTCTCCAAAGTGTATCTCTCTTAAAAGGGATGAAGAGTTCAATGGAGCATGAGGAAACAGAAAATGAGCGGTTTCTAAACAGCGGTTAAGATCACTCGAAAAGCAACGTTCATACTCTTCACAAAAAGTATTTCGCCTTTTAAGTAATTCGATTCCTTTTCGAGATAAACTGGAATTGGTCCAGCCGAGGTATTTCCCCTTCTCATTTTCTTCTGTTAAACCATGGCGAATACATGCAATAACCATATAGTCATCCATAAACACAACTCCACTCCCTCTACACTGCCCCCGATTGTATCACCGGTCATACCACCAAACCATTTAATGGTTTTAGAATAAACAAGCCAGAATACAACGAACGTCACCATGGTGAATAAAGCATAAAGATTAATCAAGTCTAAAAGGAAGCCGCCAATCCCACCCAACAATAAGGCAAGAACAATCCATATAAGATCATAAACCCTCACATTCTTGCTGAATCCACTTCCCATTCCTGATGTCTGGGCTGGAGGAATAAGAATGAGACTTGCCCCCATGACCATTCGACTAAAAAAGGGAATCGACACCAGGAACAGACCAATCAATAGAGTAGAATACGTTTGATGAATGGTTTCATAAATAAATAAAAAACGTGATGAAAGCAATACCACCAGTGATAAAACCCCAAAGGCACCTACACGTGGATCCTTCATGATATCTAATCGCTTCTCCCTATCTCTATAGGAAAAAAAGGCATCACTTGCATCCATATAACCATCTAAATGAATCCCACCTGTTAATACGATGGGCATTACCCAAATGAAAAACGATAATCCTAAAGAGCTAATATGAGTATAAGAATCCAGAAATACATATACTCCTAAATGAAGCATACCCAGGAATAGACCTAAAAGTGGAAATGTACGAACCATCCACTTCATTTCCCTTTTTCCTACTGAGAATTCTTTACGGATTGGCAGAATCGTAAAAAACTGAATATTAAGGAGGAAACTTTTAAATAGGATCATACTGCAACCGTCCTTCCTCATTTAGACCCCTCTTTTTCACAACAGGGATCCCCGCCGTCATTTCAATCGCAACACATGCTTTTTTCACCATTCTTCTATGTAATGTACCAAGTGTTTTCTGGAAAGTAAGGAGACCGTTTGAATCAACTGGAAGGTCAGAAACCAATTCATTACTAACCAGGAGCAGTACATCGACTCTATTTAGTAATTGAATGATAGACTGATAGATTTTCTCTTCTATATACTGACCTTTCTTCTCTCCATTACCATACAGCTCATTTGTTAAAAGAGTTGTGAGGCAGTCTAACAGAACAACGGAGTGTGGAGGAATGTCGTTGATTATCCTTTCAATCGAATTGGGACATTCAATCGTCGTCCATTCCACCTTATACTCTTGCCGGTCTTGCTGGTGTTTTCTGATTCTTTGCTCCATCTCCCTGTCAGTGTTCACTCCACAAGCAAGATAGACCAATGGAACGTTTGACTTTTTCTTCTCTATTGCCCATTTCTCAGCAAAAGAGCTTTTGCCGCTTCTAACCCCTCCGGTTATAAAATATAGGGTTCCCAAGCCGATTCCCCCTCTTCTCAATCACCCTGTCATTGAAATAATTCTACTCTGTTTGATCCAAATAGCGTTGAATGGCTTTTTTCGTTACCTCATACACACCGCGCCCAATCAACTTCCCTATCGGTGTAATCGGCCCGGCAAACGGTTCCAGTCCACCTTTTTGACTGGAGGCAATCAGAATACTATCGGTCGGTGTCCCGGTTGCAAGCTGACCTGTTCTTCTGTCCCTCACATTCATGTCGTGCAGGGCTCTCACCTTCGCTTCTGTTGAAGTTACAAGGGCTTCAATATATGCCTCATCTGATAAATTCCCATTTATAAACACCCACGTATTTATCGTGCCCGGCTTAGACTCTATACCATATTGATAACTTGTTGACACATCAATAGCATTTCCAATACCAGCAGTCACAACAACGAACACAGAATGCCCATGTGTCTCGAAACGATCGCATACCATATTATTTAAAGGAAGAGCGGTCATCATACCAACTGAAAAAGATGAATCAAGGTCTTTTTGAACAAGAAACCCCTTCATATCCTCGTGATAGTCCGAGCAGTCATAATCTGCAGGGACTCTGCGGTTGATAAAGTGCTTGTACCAGCCGATTCCTGCACCAATGATCCCTGAGGACATACATTTAAGTGAAAAAGGTGCAGAGAAATGTATATAATCTTCCTCCACATTGAGGTAATGTTCATCTAAAACGGGGTCCTCGATCTCACCCTCCTCTGGAATGATTACCATTTGAGGTTTTGCCACTAAAGGGTGAGCCTGTTTTTGAACCTTTGTATGATACACCTCTTCGATATACTTCTCTTTCAAGACTTCTTCTGGATGATGGAGAAGTTTTGTTCTTCCTTTGTCCAGTAGGAGTAAGCGGTCACAGTATAAACTTGCTAAATTTAAGTCGTGAAAGATCGCGACTACCGTTAATTTCTCTTGAGCCGTTTGATTTTTAATTAAATCTAACAGTGATTTCTGATACGAAAGATCAAGATGATTAGTAGGTTCATCAAGCAACAGGACCTGCGGCTCCTGAGCGAGAGCCTGGGCAAGGAATACCCTCTGCCGTTCTCCCCCGGACAACTCATGAAGAAAGCGGTGCTGAAAGGACGTAATGCCCGTTTGATCCATTACCTTCTCTACGATTTCAGTATCTCGTTCAGTCGTTCCTTTTAAAAAACCTTTTTGGTGAGCATATCTCCCAAGCATAACCGTCTCCCTCACTTCATAGGAGAAGGATTCTGTTGATATCTGAGGAAGTACCGCTACTTGTGTGGCCAAATCCCTTGAAGAAAAATGATGCAGTTTTTTTCCTTTTAATGTGATGTTTCCATCCATTAATGGAAGCAGACCTGTCATGGCTTTTAACAGCGTCGTCTTTCCACTTCCGTTCGGTCCAAGAATCCCAAAGAATTCCCCTTTATCTATATGAAAATTCATGTCTTCCACGATTATTTTATCGTTATATCCTACTGTAACACCGTTTACATTTATCATGATGAAAGCCCTCTTTTCTTCAGGAGAATATAAGCAAACATCGGGGCACCGATAAGAGCTGTTATCACTCCAATCGGAAGCTCGGTTGGTGCAATGATGGTTCTTGAGATGAGATCGGCCAACACGAGAAAGCCTCCACCTACGAGGATGGACAAAGGAAGTAAGTGTCTATGGTCATGCCCTACTATCCTTCTTAGAAAATGAGGGATTACAAGCCCCACAAATCCAATTGTACCTGAAACGGCGACAGCCGCTCCCGTCAGGATACTACCTGCAATTAAGATGAGGAGTTTTCTTTTTTGTACGGATATTCCGATATGATGAGCTTGTTCTTCACCAAAGCTCATACCATTCAGTTCCTTGCCATTGAGAAACAACACTATCACTCCAATTAAGAAAAAGGGGAATATAATCGTAATGTAATCCCACCCTCTCATGGATACACTTCCAAGAAGCCAACCGATGATCTGTCTTAATTCCTCTCCAGTCAGGGCAATCATTAAAGATATAAGGGAACCTAAAAAAGAACTGAAAATGATTCCTGTTAATATGATGGTTTCTACCTTCATGGTTCTTTCAACCTTCTGTGCAAACCATAATACAAAGAACACGGTTATAATCGAACAAAGAATACTGAGAAAGGGAAGCGTAAACTTCCCAATGAACGGAATGCTCCAATTAAAGAACAACGTAATAACAGCGCCGACCGATGCTCCTGAAGACACACCCAATGTATATGGATCAGCCAGCGGGTTGCGCAATAGTCCTTGAAAAGAAGCTCCTGCAATTGCTAAGGAGCTTCCAACCAATAATGCCAATAATACTCTGGGCAATCTTATTGAGTACACTATATTTACAAACATTGGATCTATTTCTTCCGGTAAAGGGTATCCAAGCCATTTAGCTCCAACGATGAACAAGATATCCTTCGGTGGGACAGAGACGGTTCCAATCGAAATACCGGCAAAGAGAGCGAATAGTAAACACGATACAGCCAACCCGTATGTTATCCAAATTTTATTCTGCAAATAACTCCGGATAGATCGACTTTGCAATTTCCTCTACTCCTTCAACTAATCTCGGACCAGTACGTGTGACCAGATCTGAATGCACGTCATGGACATCTTCATTTTTCACAGCGGTTACATCCTTCCAACCTTCTCGGCCCATCACTTGTTCTTTAGGATTTTCACTATAAAAACCATAGGTTGTAATGATGACGTCAGGATTTGAAGCGATGACCGCTTCTTGGTTAACTTGGACCCATCCCTTCTGATCACTCATCACATTTTCGGCATTTACAAGTGAAAGCATTTGATCAATAAAAGTATTTTTCCCTGTCGAATATATGTCAGGTGAAGGTGAAACCTCTACATACACGTTTTTCTTTTCAGTTACCCCACTGACTTTTTCCTTAATGGATTCTAGATCCGCTTTCATCTCAGAAATGACGGATTCAGCTTCATTTTTCTTGCCGACCAATGTGCCGATGTTTTCCATCGTGGTGTACACTTCCTCAAAGCTATTGGCATCACGGACGATATATATCTTTACCCCTGCATTGCGAAGTTGTTCTAACCCCTCTTCTGCCGACACAGCAGAGGACTCATGAGCAAGAACCAAATCCGGATTCAGACTGATAATCTTCTCAACGTTAAATTCCATTCCACCTATTTTTTCTTTCTCCGCCGTTTCTTTTGGGTAATTATCAAAATCTGAAACCCCAACAATTTCTTTGTTTAACCCTAACTCAAATAAGATTTCTGTGTTGCTTGGAATCAATGAAACAATATGCTTAGGTTGCTCATCCAGCGTGACTTTATTATTCAGGGCGTCGTTTATTGACAAAGGAAAAGCAGATTGTCCCTGACTGACTTCCCCGCTATTTTTTTTCTTTTCTACACTTTCACCATCAGTACCGCATGCTGAAAGGAGTCCTAGAGATAATATTAGTGCAAGAATGATTTTGAATGTGTGTTTCATGCGTTTTCCTCCTGTTATTGAACTTATTCCAGACAAAAAAACATCTCCAGTGGGACTAGAGATGTTGTGTAAGATGCATAAAAAGGTTTTGGACCGTTAACCATGCACATTACACCTTTCTATCCGCGTAGTTTGGTGCGAAAGACATTAGGCAGGTCTCCTGGCTCATGGTCATTGTTTGCTGCACCTTCCCATACCTATTGGTATAGTGGCATTCATACAGCTCACTTCCATTTACAGTGGCGGGACCGCGTTGGAATTACACCAACTTCCCTATTATGAAGCAACAAAGTTTGCTACCGAAACCTCCGCTTCACCTAATCTCGTATCATATGTAATAATTGTTGCGTTCACATGAATTATACACAAGTTATCATCGTTAGTGAATTGATTTTTATGAATTTGTTGAAATTTGCGGGATGATTGAACCTGCATAATGTAAGTTGATCGTGTGCTTGGGCAACCGAATAGGAAAAGAGCTTTGGATTATGTGAGTTAAACCATATAGGCAAGGAGTTTGAAGCTAATTGATTGTCGCTTCCTGCCTTTCATGATAGAATCTGTTTCAAGTTATCGCTTTACTACTTTAGAGTGGCACATTTATAGGAGGTTTTCGCAATGAATGAAAAAAAAGAGGTTGCTACTTTTGCCGGGGGTTGTTTTTGGTGTATGGTAAAACCATTTGATGAACTACCGGGTATTATTGACGTAGTATCAGGTTATTCAGGGGGCCATCTTGAAAACCCTACCTATCAGGATATTAAAGCCGGTAACAGCGGACATTATGAAGCTGTTCAAATCACCTTCGACCCTGCTCTCTTTCCCTATGAAAGATTATTAGAATTATACTGGCCGCAAATTGACCCCACTGATGATGGAGGACAATTCCATGACCGCGGTGACCAGTATCGCACAGCTATTTTCCATCACAACGAACATCAAAAACAATTAGCAGAAAACACGAAGAAGGAAATAGAAGAAAGCGGACGATTCAAAAAACCAATCGTCACACAGGTTCTCCCTGCCTCAACCTTCTACCCGGCAGAAGAATATCATCAAAAGTTCTACAAAAAGAATCCCGATGAATATAAACAAGACCGGGCGAAATCAGGTCGTGACGAATTTATTGAGAGTCATTGGGAAAACCCAAAAGCTTAAAGGCTTTAATAAAATTTATCCTACCGAGAGAATGAAAAAAACTCCTTTCGCCAAACTAATTGGCAGAAAGGAGTTTTTATATGAAGAAAAATGATCACGTTAAAGAACATAAAGTGCAAGTCGTTGGATATGAAGGTCCAGGGAAACTAGTGAACTTCTTTGATCCCTATCCAGCTGAAGACGAGGCGAAAGTGAATAATTCAGATACGGTAGATAATCATAGTTCAAAATGAAAGTGAAAATAAATAAGGTGATGGTTATCATGAATCAAAGCATTACCTTTCTTCTACTTTATCCAATAAAATGGTTTACCTTCATTTGTTCATCTAAGATCCATTCCGCCGTAAGTTGTCCAGAAAGCGTGACCGTTGGTACACCTCCACCTGGATGGGTTGAACCTCCCACAAAGTACATATTAGAGAGCACTCTGCTCTTATTCGGAATCTTGAACCCTCCGTTAAGCTTTCAGTCTGTGACAGTACCATAGATCGATCCACCATTTGCCCCATAAAGGGTTTGAAGGTCGTTTGGAGTGAAGGAATATTCGTATTCTATATGATCCCTTAAATTGGTTACGCCCTTTTTCGACAATCGTAAGTCATATCCTTCTGAGGCAAGACGGATCGCTGTTGACATACCTCCTAATCCTCCACCTCCTACTATTACTTTCTTATTCATTTCATTTCCTCCTCATGAGAAAGATCGTTTTCGACTGAACGCCTATTCAACTTTCCATTTGCCCATTTTGTATGACCCCAAAAAAATTTGACATGAATTAATACACACAAAACATCCAATCCTGATGAATAAGGGTATTACCTATAACGAAAATGGTTAAAATGTCGGTAAAATCAAAAGATTTGAGGGTGAAAAAATGTTTATTTGGTTATGGTCTGTTATTCTTACCGTTTTCCTTTTTACTAGAATCCCTACAGTCAAAAAGTCCATTCATGTAAGGAATAGTTTTCTCGTAAAAAAATGCTCCATCATCATTCCTGCCAGAAATGAAGAACTGACGATTGGAAATCTATTAACGAGTATTCAGAAGCAATTTATTCAGCCGTTTGAAGTGATCGTTGTAAATGATGGATCGAAGGATCGAACGAAGGCTATAGCTGAAGGGTTCGGAGCAACAGTCGTCGATACTCCTCCTCTTCCAAATGGATGGAACGGAAAATCTTGGGCTTGTTGGAATGGGGCGGAAGCATCAAAGGGTGAATTCTTACTGTTTGTTGACTCAGATACATGGTTCGAGCAAGCAGGACTTCTTAGAATATGCGAGACTTATCAACGACAACAATGTCAGGGAGTTCTGAGCATTCATCCCTATCATAAGATGAATAGTGGATATGAGACATTATCCATGATGTTTCATTTAATGGTATTCGCCGCAACAAATGTCACCCATCTCCTTTCCGGATTGGTCAGACCTTCGGGTGGGTTTGGTCAGTGCTTCCTGTGTTCAAGAGATGTATATCAGCGAATCGGTGGGCACGAAGCAATCAAAGGAGATATGGTGGAGCATTTTGCATTAAGTCAACGTGCAAAAAAAGGTGGAGAATTAGTGGAAGCAGTCAGCGGAAGCAATGCCATATCCATGAGAATGTATGGGAACGGTTTGAGTGAGTTATTCCACGGGTGGTCGAAGAGTTTCGCTTCCGGGGCAAGATCGACAAACATCATCCTTTTGGGACTATCTTCTATATGGATTATCTCTCTCACTTCTTTTGTCATACATTCGCCGGAAATGGTATGGACAGACCCATATATTTATATGATTCAGTACTTTTTTTTAAGTGTTTACTTGTATTTCATCCTTAGTAGGATTGGAAATTTCACCATTTTTGAGACGCTCTTATTTCCAGTCCATATTCTATTTTTCCTGATGACCTTTTCCCACTCGGTGTTTACAACATTTTTTACGAAAAACACAAAGTGGAAGGATCGATACGTCTATTTAGAGAAAGGGAAGGATGAAAAGATGAAATGATCATCCTTTTTAATATTTTTCGCATGGGTAAGTATTCATTTCGTTGTTTCCTTTTTGACATCCGGATTGACCCCCAAACAACTCCAAAGGTTGTCCCCCATCTTTCAGCCTCTTGAACTGAAAGCCGGGGGTGGCATGTTTCGGTTTTTGAAGATTAAAAAATGGAAGAAATAAATACCTGGTGCAGGGGGATGGTTTCGTGGTGGTGTCAATATGAATGAAATCGGTCTCTCTACTCAACAGGGTCGGATCGCCTTCCTTCTCGAATTGAATTGTGCCGAATTATCCCACTGGTTGCAAATGATACCGACACCATTCTTTTTCATTCTAAATAATGGAGTCGAGTCCTGGGTAATGTTCCTATAAGGGAATTTTATTTAACCTACCCCTTATTCTCGTGCAGCGCTACAATCGAATAAGTATCGTAAAGATAATGGTTCAATATTCTCCGTCAAAATCTCGCCCATCAGGGAATCTAAGTCCCCACATTTCTAACCATTTTACAATTAGTGAATAAATTTTTAAAAATTAGACCATTTTAAATGATAAGAACCGAGGAAGTCCTCCACTTCAATAGCCATACATCACCCGATTTGCTCGGTTCCCTCTTCTAGTTCCCTCCTTCTTCCATATAACCCATATGTAGATAATTGTCGAACAAATAAGTCTCTTCTTTTTCTCATCATTATGCTAAACTAATTGCATCAATTATGAGGAGGAAATAACATGCACAAAACGTTCAAAACACTTTCAACATTTCAAGGAGGAGTGAACGTTTAAGTTCCTTATACATGAAACGACGATCCTTCTTCCGGGACAAATAGTACAACATTAGGAAGCAGGAGACATATATGGACAAACGAACGATTGCATCCTATAATATCCGGATGCTATTTTGGATTTCTTTTTTTGGTACGATCAGTTTTCTTCAACCAGTCTTGACTTTATTCTATTTTGAAAGAGGATTAACTTCTTCTCAAATTTTGATTCTACTCATGCTTTGGAGTGGAGCTGTTTTAATTGGAGAAGTTCCAACCGGAATGTTTGCTGATCGGTTTGGGGCAAAGTATTCCTTTTTATTTGGTTCTGTGCTTAAAATCCTTAGTATTGTGTTTCTTTTATTTGCCTATGAGCCTTGGATGTTTTTCTTATACAGCTTTATAAATGGGTTTAGCGTGACTTTTTTTCCGGGGCTGATGAGGCTCTTATCTATGACTCACTCAAAGAATCCAATGAAGAAAATCGCATGGAACATGCAATGGGCAAAATTCAATCTGCTACATTTATCAGTATGTTGATTGCGGTTATATTCGGTTCTTATTTAGCTAAAGATTTAGCTGACAGCCAATTTAATCTACTCATTATCTTAGGTTTAGCATTCCATTTAATAGAGCTATTCTTCGTCCTCAAGATTAAGCAGCCCTCTATGGACTCCTTCAATAGAGAGAATCCTTTTTCTCAAATTAAAAGTGGTTTGCGCGTGATTCGTCAAGCACCGGAGCTTTTGCTGATGTTTCTAAACGTAACATTGGTCTTCATTCCTGCAGGTGCTGTTTATCAATACTTTGATCAGCCCTTGATGAAGGAGGCAGGGTTGCCTGTTTATTTAATTGGTGTTTTTTATGCGATTTCGGCAGTCACGGGTTTTCTTGCTTCTAATTCCATTGGATGGATGACTGCAAAGGTTTCGAGGGTGAAGCTTATGAGTGTATCTGGTTTGTTAGCCGTAGCAGGTTTACTATTATCCGCTATGTTTGGTTCATCATTATGGATTGTTCTAGGATCTTTTTTCGTATTAAGACTCGTTCGAGCCATCCGTTATCCAATATACGCTCAATTAAGCAATGATTTGATTCCGTCCGGGATCAGGGCGACGACAATCTCCTTGCTATCCATTGTAGATTCTGGCCTGGACCTTGTCGTGTTCGGAGTGTTATCCACAATTGCAGTGACGGGATATTCCTCTGTATTGATCGGATGTGCTTTCATCGCATTACTCGGCACGCTCCTGCCTATTAAATCCGTAAGTATACAAGAAAGCCAACAAAATGTGAAACATATAGAAACATAATATATAAAAAGAGTGCTGACAGTTATGGTCAGCACTCTTTTATATATGTTCGAGAAAATCAGGGAGGGGCCACACTCTCTGGACAAGCCTCCCCGTTATTGTTTTTACTTTTTTAAGTAAGTCCAGCCTTCTTCTTGATAAACCCGGTCTTCCTTCATGAGTTTTCCAAGAGCTCGTTTGAAGGAAGCTTTGCTCATATTAAAGCGATCTTTGATGTCATCCGGCTGACTCTTATCCCAAAAAGGAATAGCTCCATTTCTTTCTGCAAGATACTCAAGAATGACCTCCGCATCATCCAGCATTTTGTCCTGCTTTAACGGTAAGAACGATACATTTAAGTTCCCGTCATCCTTAACGTCGATGACTCTCCCTTCAACCAGCTCTCCCAGTCTTGGCTCCGCTTTGCGTTCATTCTCGTGAACGAAGCAACGATATCCTTGTTCGGATAAGAAGAAGGTTCCTACCCTCAGTAGTCGATATACTCGTCCTTGCACTTTTGCGTTCATCATTTCTGTAGATGCTCTTCTAGACACCTGTTCAATGATATTTTCAGTGGCTAGTCGTCCGTATAAGCGGTCCTGCTTATCACGATTCAGTGTTAAAAACAACTGATCACCCGGGTTTGGCCAAAGTTCCAGGAATTTAGGAAGATCATCTGCTGAGACTAAAATATCCTTAGGAAGTCCAATGTTAACGAAAACGCCCAAATCCTCCCGTTTATCCACTACCTCAGCCCATCCGTAAGCACCGACTTGTACTTTAGGGATACGCATTGTGGCTGTAAGGCGAACATCCTTATCATGATAAAGAAACACCTTCACAGTATCTCCTTCTTGAATTTCTTCTGTTATTTCAGAATGGTGCAGTAACACACGATCTATTTCATTCGTTAGAAAGAATCCATAAGGTACTTCATGATCAACGAATAAATCCACTACCGTACCTGGTTTTAAAGAAGACATTATTCTATTTCCTCCTATTTCAATTAAGTATTAACTTAGTCATCTCTCTACTCAACGTTTATATTCACTAAATATAGCTTTTTTAACTGATTATGTATAGTACATGAGGCGATTTTTATAATAAACCATCAATTTAGAAAATAATGAATTCACGAACATTTAGTGGTTCCATTGACCCGATGAAAGTGACTTGATATGATGCTTCTAATTCAATTATAACAAAATCTCATACACCTTGTATAAGTTCAAGAATACGGCTTGAAAGTTTCTACCAGCTACCTTAAATGGCTTGTCTACAAGATAAAGTAACACGATTATTTTATCCTGTGGATATGACTCTGGTTGATTTGGGACCAGAGTTTTTTTATTTTTCTACTTGGAGGGTTATTTATGAAAACATTCTTTCAATTTGCTGAAAGAGGGACAACTTATAGAAAAGAAACGTTAGCAGGGGTAACGACCTTCCTTTCAATGGCCTATATTCTTGTCGTCAATCCAATCATTCTTAGTCAGGCGGGAATGGATAAAGGCGCATTATTTACGGCTACTGCCCTGTCGGCGATTGTAGGGTCCCTTCTAATTGGGATACTTGCAAACTTCCCGATAGGTATTGCTCCCAGCATGGGACTTAACTCTTTCTTCACCTTTTCTGTATGTATCGGAATGGGCGTTCCATGGGAAATTGCACTGACCGGAGTATTTGTGGCCGGCATCATATTTATGATTTTAAGTGTCATGAAAATACGCGAGAAAATCATCAATGTCATTCCACAGGATTTAAAATATGCGATTGCAAGTGGAATTGGTTTTTTCGTAGCGTTTATTGGATTTAAAAATGCAGGACTTGTGGTTGCCAATCCAGAAACCTTTGTCTCGATCGGAAATCTTTCTTCTCCTACTACACTCCTTGCAGTCTTCGGATTCGTTATTACATTGATGATGTTAGTTAGAGGCATTCGGGGCGGTATATTTTACGGAATGGTCGCAACCACCGTCCTGGGTATGATTACCGGGAAGATCGGGGTGCCTCACTCCATTATTGGTAAGGTTCCTAGCTTAGAGCCTACATTTGGAGTTGTTTTTACTCATTTAGGTGACATTTTCACCCTTGAAATTATGGCGGTGATCTTCACATTCCTATTTGTAGCATTCTTTGACACTGCAGGGGCATTGATTGCTGTTGCCAGTCAAGCGGGTATAATGAAAGATAATAAGATCCCGAATGCAGGTAGAGCTCTTTTAGCTGATTCCGCTTCCGGAGTTGCAGGAGCGATGTTTGGGACTTCAACGACAGCCTCCTTTGTAGAATCCTCTGCAGGAGTAGCCGTTGGAGGCAGAACGGGATTTAGTTCTATTGTGATTGCTTTCTGTTTCTCTATTGCTCTCTTCTTTTCTCCAATATTATCTGTTATTACTCCTGAGGTGACAGCACCCGCATTGATTATTGTCGGTGCTTTAATGGCTACCGAAGTAAGGCATATTAACTGGAGTCGCTTGGAAATCGTTATTCCAACATTTGTAACCATCATTATGATGCCCTTAACCTTCAGTGTTGCAACCGGGATTGCCTTAGGGTTTGTCCTTTATCCATTAGCGATGATCTCGTTGAAAAAATGGAAAGACGTTCATCCGATCATGTATATTCTTTGTGCATTATTCATGGTTTACTTTGCTTTTTCTTAAAACGAAGAATAGTGAGTGCGATGGCATTCACTATCTTTTTCTTTGGCGTTTTCGCAAAGTTTGTCTGATAAGGGGAACCGCTCTGCTTGAAGCTAGCGTACGGCCGAGCCTCCTCAGTTAGCCGATCAGGTCTCGGCACGCCCGTTTTTCCGCAGGAGTCTACGCAGTTCCCCTCACCATCTATAAGAAATTTTTCGTGAAAGAGCTTAAAAGGGACAAAAAATAATCTAAAGACAAGATGAAATCGACCTCTGCTTTCTTTAAAAGAGGTTGTTTTCTAAAAGTAGATTTATAATAAAATCATGCTTAGAAAGTTGTTTCTCGCTGCAGGTGCTCGACTCCTGCGGGAGAAGCGGGACAGTTCTAAAAGTGGAGGGGCTTTGCCCAGGGGCGACAAGCATAAGACGAGTCTGCCCGAAAGGCGCTCTTTGCCTTTTTGGCAGAGTTGGCGGCTTATGACCTCGAGCCCCTAAGCACCGGAGCTAGACAGGTGAGACCCCGCAGGCGCACAGCGACGAGAAGGCTCACCGCCCGCCCCGCGGAAAGCAAGCATCCTGCAGCGGAAATCAACTACTACTTTCTTCTCTAAAATAGCAACATACTTTACGAAGAAAGCCATTTCTTTTTATAGATTTTTATGGAACCCCTGTACCGTTTCGTCGGTAGGAAGCAGGAATGTCATCATCCCTAGTAGTGGGAGAAAACTGCAAAGGATCATGACGAAACGAATGGTGAATAGATCGGCCAATCCCCCGAAGATGACTGCACCTACAGCTCCCATTCCAAAGGCAAGTCCAACCGTTAGTCCTGACACCATTCCAATTTTTTGCGGCAAAAGCTCTTGTGCATACACCACGATTACACTAAAGCTTGAAGACAAAATAAACCCGATGCAAAAGATAAATGGATAGACAATACTTAAAGATAAGTAAGGTAAAGCAAGGGTTAACGGGGCAGCACCTAACATTGAAAAGAAAATGATATTCCTTTTTCCAAAACGGTCTGAAAGCGGCCCTCCCAAAAAGGTTCCCAGTACTCCCGCAAACATAAATACAAAAATGTATGCTTGCGCTTCTTTAATTGAAAGACCGTAATCTTCAATTAAATAAAACTGGTAGTAATTGGATAAACCAGCTCCATACCACGAACGGGCAAACACTAAAAACACTACTAATACCATTGCCCATTTAATTCTTCTATGAATCGGTTTTTTCTTCACGTTTGTCTTGTTATGACGGATCATCTTTTCATTAGAACGTAATTGTTCAGAGTACCAATTGGATACATGAACTAAAACAATGACCCCTAAGATTGCTACTATGGAAAACCACAATGCCCCTTTTTGACCAAATGGAACAAATATAAATGCCGTAATCAATGGGGCAAGTGACTGCCCGGTATTCCCACCTACCTGATAAATCGATTGAGCCAGGCCCCTGCGGTTTCCGGCTGCCATATATGCTACCCTGGAACCTTCGGGATGAAAAATGGCAGAGCCGAATCCGATGAATAACACCGATAAAATTATCCATAAAAAATGACCGGATAATGCAAAGCCCACCAAACCAATTAAGCTTGATAGCATTCCTAATGGAAGTAAATAAGGTTTTGAACGTATATCCGCATAATAACCGAATACAGGCTGCAACAATGAAGATGTCATATTGAGTGCAAATGCAATCCAACCAATTTGGGTATAATTCAGTTGCAAGGATTTCTCAATGATTGGAAACATAGCCGGAACAACTGCCTGTAACGTATCATTTATAAAATGACCAGAGCTAATGGCTAATAGAATACCGTAAATAGTAGGATTCTTAAGGGGTTTCACAGCTGCCTGGGCCAAATTTTGTCACTCCTTCCTTTTATTTCGTTACTCTAAATAGTATACTGAATTCCCTGTCCATTTCCTACAGGCAAATAAAAAAAGCCGAAGTAAAGTTCGGCTTTTTTATATTACCCTCTGTTCGGAAAAACGCGTCTCAGCATTTCTGCAATCTCTTCACCTAGTCCCTCAATAGGTTTTCCATTCTCTGCTTTGTCTGCATAATCTCTCATTTGATCAGTAAAATCAGGATTGGTTGAAATATAAACATTATTTATATTTCCGTTTTGACTTTTCACTTGGTCTGAAATCTTTTTCTCCAAGTCTTTTGAAACTTTTTCATTCATATTATCTTCAAGTACCACTGCTACATACGCGTTTTGGTCTGTTGTCATCACATTAGCGCTTTTAACCTCATCAAGACTAGCCACTTTATCTGCCTCTTTCTTGGCAAGTGAATAATCCTCTCTCATTGTTCCGTCATTTACATACTCACGATTATTTACATAATCACGATTAGCCTGATCGTTTTTGTAGTTCACTTTTTCCAAATTCCGGTTATTCATTTCTTGTCCTTCTTCATTCATGTCATTCCCCATACCGCAACCAGTTGCAATGCTCATGAACATTAATCCCAAAAGGGACATCAATAGATATTTTTTCAAATTGACTACCTCCTAAATATTATTCACCCTTACTATCTCCACAGTCCTTTAAAACTATTCAAAAACTGATTTAGCGTTTAATTCAACACACATTAAGGGAAAACTCCTTATGTAGAATGTTTTCGGAGGTGGAGAAATGTTCCAGGCTGCTTTATGGGGAGGGATTGCCAGTATATCCTTACTAATCGGAGCTGTTATGGGGATTTATTTGCACATATCAAAACGAATTGTCGCTTATATTATGGCATTAGGAACGGGGTTGATCATAGGGTCTGCCACCTTTGATTTACTAAGTGAGGCAGAAGGTAAAGCAAACCTGCTCCATCTCACATCTATGTTCTTACTAGGGGCGCTCTTATTCACTCTCTTCGAAATCTTCATTTCTAAAAAGGGGGGAAGTGAAAGAAAGAGGGCAAAGGAGAATCCCCATGGTCATTCAGGATTAGCTATATATGTAGGAACCATAATGGATGCAATACCCGAATCCATCATTATTGGAGTCAGCTTTATAGGAGACCAACCAATACAATGGGTGTTTATCATCGCCATTTTCATCAGTAACTTACCTGAATCATTATCAAGCAGTATCGGTTTCAAGCTTGATCATTATAGTACAAGTAAAATTCTTACCCTCTGGGGAAGCGTAGTCGTTCTCTCATCCCTTAGCTCCTTGCTCGGGTATACACTCTTACAGGATGCGTCGGAAAGCATATCTTACATAATCGGAGCGTTCGGGGCAGGCGGATTATTAGCCATGGTATCCTCTACGATGCTGCCAGAGGCGTTTGAAGAAGGAGGGCCCATTGTCGGATTTCTATCTTCATTAGGAATCATACTTTCTTATATACTGACAAACTTGTCGTAAACCATTTCCGTTTAATCCCTTTGGTAACGTAAAAACGTCCTTAAGCATTTGCTTAAGGACGTTTTTACGTTTATTCGTCATGGTCTATCGTTAAACCTTCAACAAATCGTTTTCCCATCAACTTATCTTTTTTCCTGTTTTCTTTACTGTTAAAGATAATATCAAAATCATAACCATCGGGGTATAGCTCTTTCACCGAAACATAAAGATCCAGACGTTTATGATTAATTATTCTTTTTTCACCTTTAATTTGTACCGTGTAATCTCCTTTATCATCTGGTCCTTCATATACAATCCCGAATTCTCCACTCATTGAAATCATAACATTATCACCTTTCCTAAATAATTGACCTCCACTCTCCCCCTTTGATGAAGATTTACTACGGTTCCTTTTTTTATATTTGTTTACGATAACCTGTTTTTCCATTTCCTTTTTCGCATGATAATTGATTTCTCCCAGGTCATAGCATTTCTTTTCTCTATACGTAATTTCATGAGCTTTTTCAATGATTTCAGGGTGCATTCCCAGCTTTAGTGCAATGGCAAACGCTTGACTCTCGCCTCCCTTACCCACTATGAGCTTATACGTTGGTTGTAATGTATCAATATTGAATTCCATACTCCCGTTCACGAAGCCTTCATGCTCTTCTGCGAAATGCTTTATTTCACTGTAATGGGTAGTTGCGAGTATCGTGGCTCCCTTTTCATATAATTGATCCAGGATGGCTGTGGCCAGCCCCATTCCTTCAAGGGGATCCGTACCGGAACCTAGCTCATCTAACAGAACCAAGGTTCGATCATTTGTATCCTTTAATATATCGATAATATTTTTTATATGGGAGCTGAATGTGCTTAAATTTTGCTGAAGGCTTTGACCATCCCCTATATCTAAAAGAATATCTTGATAAATACTGATTTCACTACCCTTTGCTGCCGGGATATGAAGGCCGCATTGGGTCATGAGGGTGAGAAGGCCCACCGTTTTAATGGCGACTGTCTTACCTCCAGTATTAGGCCCTGTTATGACTAACGCATTAAAATCCTCCCCCATCTGAATGGATAATGGTACTGCCTGTTTTCCAAGGAGGGGATGAACCGCATTTTTTAAATGTATTTGGTGATTTTCATTTACTATGGAGCTCACCCCATCAATGGAGCGGCTATATTTCGCCTTTGCAAATAGGACATCGTAATGCACCATCGTTTCAATCGCCAGTTTTAATTGTGGTTCGTACGTTTGAACCAACCCTGTTAGCATCCAAAGGATGTTCTCAACTTCACGGTCTTCTTCAAGTTTATAATATAATAGCTGATCTTGCTGAATGCTTAATTCCTCAGGCTCAATATAGAGAGTCGATCCTGAAGCAGATGAATCTAATACGGCTCCTTTCATTTTTCCTTTGTATTCTTTCTTGATGGGGAGAACATACCTGCCATTTCTCTGACTAACAATCGATTCTTGTAGGAATGATTTATATTTAGCTGACTTTACAATCGCTTGAATTTTATCCTTTAACCGATCCTCTTGAATCCCCATTTGTTTTCTAATCCTTAACAACTCTTTACTGGCGTGATCGTCCACTCTTCCATTACGGATGCATCGATTGATTTCTTCCCCAATCTCAGGGATATCTTCAATCGAATAAACATATGAAGATACCCTTGGAGCCACCCATTGTTTATCCTCCATGAATTTTTTTATTTTTTTACATGCATCTAGAAAATAGTAGAGGCTTGTAAATTGATCTGGTTTCAAAGGCACCCCTTTATTCAGGTTTGCTACAATGTTTTCAACGCCATCCAAAGCATGAATCGGTATACTTGCACTTTTTTCCAGGATACTTACGGCTTCCGTTACTTCACCTAAACGCATTTCAATTTGGCGTTTGTTGATTGATGGCATTATGTTCACTAATTCCTTTTTCCCCTCTTCTGTAAGGGCATGCCGTGTCAATTCTTCCTTCACTTTGTTAAATTCTAGTGTTTGAAACGTCTTTTCATTCATGTTTTCTCCTCCATATAAAAAAATAGACCACAACGAACAATGTCCATTGTGGTCTTACTCACTCGTATACTGACTTGCCAATAATAATCGCATGTGTCTACGTAAATCGTGAATCGTTTATAACTAGAAGTTAGAAACGACTACACAGATTTCCTGATTCATGTACACAAAAAGAGCTGTGCACAAAGACACAGCTCTCCTATTAAAGGGTTGAGTATGCTATGACCATTGTTCTTAACTACACTTTGAAGGCAA
Organism: Bacillota bacterium; assembly: GCA_051750565.1. GTDB lineage: Bacteria > Bacillota > Bacilli > Bacillales > Bacillaceae_B > Rossellomorea. The sequence goes on from JBNJJV010000005.1 coordinate 133,418, forward strand.
GGTTAAATAAGCTTATTCAATAACCTGTTTTTAAGGCTATTGCCTACAAAATGTCCGTATTCATTTCACGGTTAGTTAAGAACGACACCTAACATAGAACATACTCCCTTTGTATACAATATTTTAATTCATAAATAGTTTACGATGTCTGGGATTCATTGTCAATAGGCTACTATACAGACCTTTTATATTGGAACCTTTTCCATTGAAAACGGATAAAACAACCGACACAGAATCCCCCAAGTGCGATGGACGCTGCGAGGAATACCATTCCTGAGAAAATGTAGAATCCTGTGCTCCATCCAGCCAGAGCACTCATAATCGCTGCTCCTAAGCAAATCACGGCAATCATGTTGTTAAATTGCTGCTGATCAGCGTCTTCAGGAGGATACGATGAAAGCTCTTTCTTTAAGAAATTCCTCCCTGCCTTTATGACGGGATTGAACTTAAATATCATAGCTGATGACCCCACCATAAATGGAAGCAATAAGAAGAATTCTATTTGAAACATCCATGAAATGGCTACAGTTGAAACGATGAACCACTGGTTTAATTGAACTAAAGGTTTCGGTATTGAATTTAGTGAAGGTGATGCCATTTTAATTCATACCTTTCTGATTGGAATTAAAGTAATTATATTGTAGTGGATTCCTCAGAAAAAATCAAAAGAAAAAACCGAAATCAGCCGCCTATTTTTTGGCTGATTCCGGTTCTCATTATGATTGCTAGTTTGGCTGTATCATTTTGGGAAAGCTCTGCAGTTGTTTAACGTAATTCGATCATTTCTTGTATTCATAACGATTCTTTAATTCCTCAGGAGCCATCTTCACGATAAGCTGAAGCACAAATGTAAATACAGCGATATCATCTACAATTCCAAATAAAACAAAAACATCGGGAATCAAATCAAAAGGCAGCCAGAAATAAACAGCAACAATCCCTATTGACAATACCTTCTTAAAAACCGAAACCTCTTTCGATCGAAAGAAATCAACCAAAAACGGAACCGATTTCCGAATATTAAAAAGAAACCTCACCCGCTTCATAAACCTCATCATTCGTCTCTCATCACCAATCTTTCTTTATAACGTTAGCATAGCAAACTAAATTAGGGAAGATTTCGTATCTATTAGCATCTGCTAATAGATAGCATCGATTTTGGCTCATTCGAGGGAAACGGATGTTTCCCTCGCCTTTCAGCAAAGCTGAAAGGTCGACCAGTGGTAAAGCCCCCCCCGGCCCATATGTATTTGGGCAGGGGGTCTTTACCACTGGTCGGAAATGAGCCAAAAATCATCTCATACAGAATAATCTATTGCTTCTCCCTATAACCAGTGCTACCACCCCAACCTCAACACCCTTCTCTCCATTCCAAATCCTTCATCCGCTTATGAAATAGCCGGTAAATTTCTCACTGTTCCGGCTAACACTCTATCTTTTTAGCATACTCGCGTGTTATAATCTTTTAGATTGAGTATTAGGAGGTATATCACACATGATTCAAGTATCAGATGTAAGCTTACGTTTTGGTGATAGAAAGCTATTCGAAGACGTGAATATAAAGTTTAATCCAGGGAATTGCTACGGACTTATCGGAGCAAACGGTGCTGGTAAATCAACATTTTTAAAGATTCTTTCAGGAGAAATCGAAGCGCAGACTGGCCACGTATCAATGGGTTCAGGAGAGCGGCTTGCTGTATTAAAGCAGGATCACTTCGAATATGAAGAATATGAAGTGCTGAAAGTTGTCATTATGGGGCATACCCGTTTATATGAAGTTATGCAGGAAAAAGATGCCATCTACATGAAAGAAGATTTCTCTGATGAAGATGGCATGAGAGCTGCAGAATTAGAAGGTGAATTCGCCGAGCTTAACGGTTGGGAAGCTGAATCAGAAGCTGCAATCCTACTAAAAGGCTTAGGAATCAACGAAGATCTTCACACGAAACAGATGTCCGAACTTACAGGTGGAGAAAAAGTAAAAGTATTATTAGCACAAGCACTATTCGGCAAGCCGGATGTTCTTTTACTGGATGAGCCTACCAACCACTTGGACATTCAAGCGATTCAGTGGTTAGAAGACTTTTTAATTCATTTTGAGAACACAGTCATCGTCGTATCACATGACCGTCACTTCTTAAACAAAGTATGTACTCATATTGCTGACCTTGACTTTGGAAAGATCCAAGTTTATGTCGGGAACTATGATTTCTGGTATGAGTCCAGTCAATTAGCACTTAAAATGGCTCAAGACCAGAATAAGAAGAAGGAAGAAAAAATCAAAGAGCTTCAGGCATTCGTTGCCCGATTTAGTGCAAATGCATCTAAATCGAAACAAGCTACTTCACGTAAAAAATCATTGGAAAAAATCTCATTGGACGATATCAAGCCAAGCTCACGTCGTTATCCTTATGTACAATTCAAGCCTGAGCGTGAAATCGGAAACGATGTTCTACGTGTAGAAGGTCTTACAAAAACGATCGATGGAGTAAAGGTCTTAAACAATGTTACCTTTATCCTGAATAAAGAAGACAAGATCGCACTTGTGGGAGCAAACGAAATTGCCAAAACGACTCTTTTCAAAATCCTTGCAGGTGAAATGGAACCGGACAGCGGCACATTCAAGTGGGGAGTGACGACATCTCAAGCTTACTTCCCGAATGAAAACTCCAAGTACTTTGAAGGAAATGAACCTTCCCTTGTGGACTGGTTACGTCAATACTCACCGGAAGATGAGAGTGAAACATTCCTTCGCGGATTCTTGGGTCGCATGCTTTTCTCAGGGGAAGAAGTATTGAAGAAGCCAAGTGTCCTTTCAGGGGGAGAAAAAGTTCGCTGTATGTTATCCAAGATGATGTTAAGTGGATCAAATGTTCTGTTATTAGATGAACCAACAAACCATTTAGATTTAGAATCTATTACTGCATTGAATAATGGATTGATTAACTTCAAAGGTGCGATGATCTTCGCTTCTCATGACCACCAGTTCATTCAAACCATTGCGAATCGCATCATTGAAATCACCGAAGATGGTGTCATTGATAAAGAAACGACTTATGACGAATTTCTTGAGATGAAAGCTTCTATGAAAGCTTAATGTGAACCAGAAAAAGCAGGTAGCCTGATGGCACCTGCTTTTTTTCATTCTCTCGCTACACGGTCATTCATATTGACCATGTTTAACCAAGTATCCTTTAATCTGAAAATAGCCTATTTTTTTCGGTAATTCTTCTTTAATGGGCTTTAAGAGGTGCGTCCCTACTTTCTGGACAGCGTCTTCAATAAGTGTTTCTTCTTCTTCTGTAAAGAGGATGGTCCAGTCATTCGTGATGCCTTCCTGATAGGCACGGATTATGTGATTTTCAATCGTTGCTGTACTCATTCCCCGTTCTTTCGCAATGACTTTAATATCCTTGTTATCCTTGAATAACTCATAGCTGATCAAATAAGAAGCCATGTCAGATTTACTTGTCTTGCGTGGTGGTGCAGTTTTGATCACTTCGACTTCATGCTCTGGATTTTCATCTATAAAGGAAGAGATTTCCTTGATGAAAATTTCTCCATAACGAATCAGCTTGTTTTCCCCCACCCCGCTCACTTGGAGGAATTCATCAGGTGTTTTCGGCATATTCACACACATATCCTGTAAAGACTTATCTGAGAAAATAACGAATGGTGGGACCCCTTCTGAATCTGCAATTGACTTACGAAGAATCCGAAGAGCTTGGAACAAGCCATCTTCTTTATGGATGATAGCAGAAACCGTTGGTTGAACCTTCCTGGCAACTTTTCTATCTCCCATTAACACTTCTTTCCCTTTTGAGGAAACCTTTAACACAGGAAAGCTCCCACCTTCAACTTGTATGATACCTTCAGAAATCAAGTAATCGATAAACAACCCAACTTCCTTCTGGGACTGATTCTTCATTAAGCCATACGTGGATAACCGGTCAAACCCCCACTCCAATATTTTCTTTCCTTTCGAACCGGTGAGTACACCACTAATAAGTGAAGTTCCGAATCTCTCATTCATTCTCATCATACAGGACAATACCATTTGAGCCGCTGTCGTTACATCTTCTGATTCTCTTTCATCTAAGCAATTGCTGCAATGACCGCAAGCATGATCAACCTGTTCTCCAAAGTACGATAAAATATAGTTCTGTAAGCATGCTTCTGTATGGACAAAGTCAATCATATCACGCAGTTTCTGCATTTCATTATCATGCAGTTCTTGATTCACTATATTTTGGTCGATAATGTAACGCTGGGTCTGGATATCTTGAGGTGAGAATAAAAGAACACATTCACTTTCAATTCCGTCACGACCAGCTCTTCCTGCTTCTTGATAATATCCTTCCATATTTTTAGGAATTTGATAATGAATCACATAACGTACATTTGATTTGTTTATTCCCATGCCAAATGCATTGGTGGCAATCATAATCGCTATCGAATCATTCAGAAAAGCTTCTTGTTGTTCTTGTCTCAATGTATCAGATAGTCCTCCATGATATTTGCCAATAGACATTCCTTTTTTCTGAAGATGCAGATAAAGATTTTCCACTTCCTTTCGAGTTGCACAATAAATAATGCCCGAGTGCTGTTGATTTTTTTGAACATACTTCTCTACCCAACGCTTACGATCTTCACCTTTTACAACTTGGAAGAACAAATTCGTCCGTTGAAAACCAGTTAATACCTTATATTGATCTGGAATATGCAAATGATGAAGGATATCAGCTTGTACTTGTGGAGTTGCAGTCGCGGTCAGAGCAAGAATGGTGGGATTTGATTGTAGTTGATTAACAGCGTTATAAATCCCTAAATAGCTTGGTCTGAAATCATGACCCCATTGGGATAAACAATGGGCTTCGTCTACAGCTACAAGGGGGATCGGTAAGGTATTGAGGAATCGAATAAACCCAAATGATTCCAACCTTTCAGGAGCAATATAAACGAGTTTGTATTCACCTAAAGAAATCTCTTGCATCCTGGTGTCTACTTCACTATTCGATAGCGTACTATTAATATAGGTTGCTGGAATCCCTTGATGTATTAACGAATCCACCTGGTCTTTCATTAAAGATATGAGTGGAGAGATTACGAGTGTAACCCCATCAAGCATTAGAGCGGGAATCTGGTAACAGAGCGATTTACCTCCTCCTGTCGGCATGATTCCTACTGTGTTTTTTCCATCAAGTATGTATTCGATAATGCTCGCTTGTCCTTCTCTAAATTCGTCATATCCAAAGTACTGCTTTAATACTTGTTTTGCTTCTACGATCACATTTTCCCCTCCCAATAAATCATTCCTATCCCTTTATTGTATTCCAGAACGGGGAACGTGCCAATAGGGGGCTCCCATTTTTTAAACAAAAGGCTGTACATTCGTATTCATACACGTAATGTACAACCTTATCATTAACTTAAAACCACTTGACTGTTTTTTCTTCTTTATTTACTTCAACTGGCTTTGACGGCTTCCAAAAGCTATCCCATACAGTTTCTCTACTCTCATTTGAAGAACTTTTAACTTCTTTCTCTTTCTTGTTAGACATGGTGCTCCCTCCTTTAATACATAAATACATTACATCCTATTCAAATGTAAAAAAAGAGTTTAATAATTTTTCAAAAAATCACTAAGAAGATGAGGCTTGTTTGGCCTCGACAAAAAAAAGAACCAATCAAATGATTGATTGGTTCTTTACGATCCATTAGGATGATTTCATTGTTGGATGTGGATTGTCTACAACTTGTAATACCTTAGTAGATGTCACCATATCTTCTTTACAAAGCGGACACTTAGGTGTATCTTCACTTTTGAAGTTATCTCTCATCCAGCCTTTACAATCTTCAGCGGAACAAGCCCAAATCTTTGTTTCCTCTGTTTTAATTTCTTCCTCAACTTGATTTCTACGACCAAAAGCCATTGAACGTCCTCCTTTAAGGTAAGTAGGATTTCCTTGCTATGCTTTCTAACAGGAAAATAATGATTGTGGTAATTTATGCTGCAGATAGTATGTGGTCAGTTATGTGAAGCTAGTGAAATCGAACAATTTCTGCGATTGTCTCCATTATACCATACTTGACTCCAATTTAATATATGAACTCCTTAGTAAAGGTAACAAACGCACCATATGTAATGAAGGAAGAAAAAAAAATCCTTCATCATTTTTTCTTTCTGTTTCTTGAAGAAGGAGCCTTTACTCCACCTGATAATTCCTGGTTGGTCGTACCTTGTCCTTCCACTTGAGAAGAACCAAGCACAGCTTTTGATGGATCTTTTTTCTTGTTGCTCATCTGCTTCACCTCCACTCCTACCTTGCCCAAATCCATTCCAATATATGTATGAATTAACCACCTTTCTCTGTAATAAAGACTCTTTTCGCAAAAATTGTTGTCTTTTAACATAATATCTACTTTGGATCTGTCCATTAGTTTGTGCTGGATGGTGAGGGGAACTGCTCCGCTTGCAGCTAGCGTTCGGCCGATCCTCCTCAGCTTAGCCGAACAGGGTCTCGGCACGACCAAAACCCGCCGGAGTCTACGCAGTTCCCCTCACCATCTTTAAGAGATTTTTCGTGACAGATCTAGGTGTGCGAAAAACAATCTAATTTGACAACAGCATAAATTTTCTTCAAAAGGATGTCACTCTCTACTCACTTTTAAAAATGTTATTTGCTAAAAGTTTTTGTTTTTATTTATTTCTTTTTAAAGAAACATGCTCAGAAAGTTGATTGGAGCGGAAGGATGCTCGACTCCTGCGGGAATAGCTGGACAGTACGAAAAGCAGAGGGGCTTTGCCCAGGGGCGACAAGCATAGACGAGTCTGCCGGAAAGGCGCTCTTTGCCTTTTTGGCAGACTTGGCTTATGACCTCGAGCCCCTAAGCCCCGTAGCTTGGACAGGTGATACCCCGGAGGCGTGCCGAGGAGGCTCACCGCCAGCCCCGCGGAAAGCGAGCATCCTGTAGCGGAAATCAACTACTTCTTTCTTCCTTAAGATAGCCACAAACTTTGTGAAAAGAGACTTAATGAAAAGATAACACCTTGTGATTAAGATAAGGAATCATGGGAAGTCTAATCTATAAATTAAGGTTTAGGGTGTTGAATTCTGTGTTTAGACGTAGAGAAGTGAAAAAAGATATTGAAAACGGGTCCCCCCATAGCTTTGATATAGATACATTTCATAAAGAAATCCTTTCACTGGTGAGCAATAGTGAAGATTTGGTATGCAGAATCATTACAATAGGTGAACAGAAGCTTGCAGTAATATATTTTGATGACTTAATCAATACTACCTTGATGCAGGACAGCATCATCAGGCCTCTTGAGGAATCCACAGGTGACCTGAATTATCAAATCATCCAGGATACGATTAATATTGGGAAACTTACACAGACGAATCAAATTGATGACGTTGTAGATAACATCGTCAATGGAACGGCTTATATTTTCAAGCAGGGTGATACACATGGGATATTAGCGGACGTTGCTGATAAAGGCACAAGGGGATTGGAGAAAGCTGAAACAGAATCCCTTGTGTTTGGTCCTAAAATTTCTTTCACAGAATCCATCACGAAGAATTTAAATTTAATTCGTTCTAATATTAACGATCCAAAACTATGCGTTGAAACATTCATGATTGGATCAAGGGCGAAGAAAAAAGTTCAAATGGTTTACATAAAAGACATTGCTGAAGAAGAGAATGTAAATACGTTTAGGCAGCGTATTACGGAGATTGAAGTCGATAGTATAGTTGATTCCACAGTACTCGCTCAGATGATTGAAGATAATTCATTTACATTCTTTCCGCAGCTTATCACCACTGAGCTCCCTGACCGCTGTACCATCTCACTCCTCCATGGAAAGATCTGTTTACTTGTCGATCGCAGTCCTACAGCGATCATCGGACCATCTACGTTTATGAATTTCTTTGAATCGACAGAAGACATTTATATGAGATGGAATATGGGGACATTCCTAAGACTAATCCGTTTTGTCGCAATCTTTTTCTCTATCCTTTTAACACCTGCTTATGTGGCGGTCTTGACATTTCATTATGAGGTCATTCCCTCTGCTCTCCTTGTTTCTCTGGGACAGTCAAGATCTAACGTTCCATTCCCTCCCGTGTTCGAGGCGATTTTATTGGAATTCATCATTGAGCTCCTAAGAGAGGCGGGAGCAAGATTACCAACAAAGGTTGGGCAAACCATGGGGATCGTAGGTGGTATAGTCATAGGGCAAGCGTCAGTTCAAGCTGGGTTCACCAGTAACATTTTAATTATTATCATTGCCATCTCTGCCTTGGGTTCCTTTACTGCTCCAAGCTATGCAATTGGAACAGCCGTAAGAATCATCCGTTTCCCAATCATCATCATGGCCGGGTTATACGGGGGTGTGGGAATCATGTTTTGCCTCTGTTTCATTCTCATTCATTTACTGAAAGTGACAACATTAGGAAGACCTTATCTATCGCCTATTTACCCATTTAGGTTTGCAGATTTCAAATACAGTCTATTCCGCTTACCCTATCAGTATTTAGTCCAACGTCCAATTTCCAATCACCCCATAGATCAGGGACGAATCCCTGAGAAGAAAGCAAAAGAGAAGAAAGACGTTGATGAGTAAAGGATGAAATGTATGAATATTAATGTGAATCCAAAGGAAGGGTTAATGTTTAATGCCTTTTTGATTATGTTTATCTTACACACAGCCCAAACCGGAGTCGGGATTGCAGGGCTGCCAAGAATCATTTACATAGAGGCCAACAGGGACGCATGGATTTCTGTCATATTAGCTGGAATTCTCGTTTCGATTGTACTATTTCTCATGGTAAAAATGCTTGAAACATACGATAGTACCGATCTGTACGGTATTCACTTGGACATTTATGGGAAATGGTTCAGCAAAGGATTTAACGTCCTTTATATTGGATATTATCTCAGTGTCACCTACGTGATCTTAATGAACTATATTGAGATGGTCCAGGCGTGGATATTCCCTAAAATGCCCACATGGCTCTTGATGGGGTTATTGATTTTTTTAATGGTTTATTGTGTGTTGGGGGGAGTCCGGGTCGTGGTCGGTATTGCTTTTTTAGGTCTCATCCTTGCTTTCTGGTTAGCATTTATGATCTATACCCCCATCAAATATATGGACTTCAATCACCTACAACCTGTCCTAACTTCTTCCCCGAAGGAGATTATGATGGGGATTTACAAAACGAGCTTTACTCTCATTGGCTTTGAATTAATGCTATTTGTGTACCCTTACATCAAGGATAAGAAAAAAGCACTTAAATATGGACTGATCGGTGCAGGATATTCATGCTTTCTCTTTACGGTTGTGACCGTAGTCAGTATCGGTTTTTTCTCAGAAGATGCGCTTTTAAAGACCATCTGGCCAGTCCTGTCCATGTTCAAGATATTGAGGATCCCAAACTTGGAACGATTTGAATTCATTGCCGTTTCTTTCTGGATGCTGGTCATCCTTCCAAATATCTGTCTCTATTTCTGGGCAGCTTCAAGAGGAATGAAAAGAGTATTTAATGTTTCTCAAAAAAAATCCATTTACCTCTTCGCCATCCTGCTCTGGATATTGTCCCTCTGCGTGCAGGATCGTATCATGATGAATACCATTACAGACAAAGTTGGGACGTCCAGTTTTATTCTTTCGTTCGTTTATCCCTGCTTCCTCTTCATACTGGTTAAATTGAAATACTTTGTTAAGAAGGATAAGGGTGTAGATGTATGAAGAGAACCATCATGCTTCTTCTTTGTCTTTGTACATGTTTCTTAAGCAGCTGCGTGGAGACGAAATATTTAGAAAAGCTTGGATTGATTACAGCGGTCGGTTATGATCAGGCTGAAGACGAAAAAATAACAGGCACAATGGTCCTCTATCAGTTTAACCCAGCCATGCAGGATGTTGAAAAGATACTTATAAGTAAGTCAAAGACCAGTAAAGGAATTCGTCTGTCACAAAATTTAGAAACCGATCATAAGCTTGTTTCCGGTCAGTTAAGGATTACTGTTTACGGAAGGGAGCTTGCAGAAAAAGGGATTTCTCATTTGGTTGATACGTTGGAACGGGATTCTTCCATTGGGAATATGGTGTACTTAACCATAGCTGATACGACTGCAGAACAAATCCTGAATTATCAAATGAAGGAAAGACCTTCGAATATGGGGACGTACTTATATAATTTGGTCAGTCAAAATGTTGAATCGGAGATGATTGTTTCTCCAACACTACAAGAATTCATCACCGATTACGGAAGTGTTGGCAAAGACCCGATCCTGCCATTGCTAAAGGCATCAGACGGGAAGGTTGGAGTGGATGGGTTCGCATTGTTTACAAAGGATAAATTCATTAAAGAAATTAAAAAAGACAAGATTTTTTATATTCAATCTCTTATGGAAGATTACAATGCCGGCAGCCTCGAAGTGGAACTACCATTAGAAAAGTTCAAACCTTATTTATCAAGTCCACACATTGGTCAAGAAAACGATAAGGTTTATATTATGATAGATAGTATCAAATCATCTCATAAGATAAAAACAAAGAAAAAAGCAACACCATCCTTTGATGTGAAATTGAAGATCGAATCACGTATACTTGAAATGTCTGAAGAAATGAAGTTGTCAGATCCGAAAGCGTTAAGCTTACTTGAGGATGAGATTGAGGGTTATATTGAAAAGAACATTAAAGAAATTATCTTGATGCTTCAAGACGAAGGCACGGATCCAATTGGATTTGGCATGGAGTATAAAAGTATAAGGGGACACGAAGATTTATCGAGGGAAAAGTGGGATAAACTGTACAAAGATGCTTCTTTTCATGTGAAAGTAGAGAATAAAATCATACGGACAGGAGTAATCGATTAATAACCAACGGGTCCATCCAATCAAGATGGACCTATTTTTATTCCTTTGGAACTCGTTTTGTGATTTCATTGATGATTGACTTATTCTTAATTTCCAACGGTCGATCATCTTCAAAAATAATCAATCCGTGATAAACCTGTAGATCATCGTCACACGCCTCGCAAAAAAACACTTCACCTGGATCCCAAAAAGCAATTGAGTGCAACCTCTTACTTTTTGACTTCCGATAGCTTTCACTCAGTCGTCTGATTTCTTCAAGAAACATATCGATTGCTTCATCCCTGTTATTAAATGTCCACTCCTGAACAATATCTTTTTCCCAGCCTTCAAAAAACCACCAAGGCTCTGCATCACTTTTTGTAGTCATGACTCTCCATGTTTTATTCAATGCTTCACCCTCCTTTTTTCCATGTCCAAATTGTACATAAAATACGAACGAAAGAAAAATATTTAAATTGTGCTACTCTAAATTATTGACAAGTTCCCCCCTGTACAAGCATAGGTTTATTAGAAAAGGCCTATGTTAATCAAAGCTAATAATTAAAGGGGGAAAAACATTTGAATTTTATTGTTTTGAAGAAAGGCTCCATCATCGCCATATTAGTTACCATTATGATCATTACTGTCGGGACGATATGGGCACTATCCTCTAAAAACTCCTATCCTACCGTTTCATTATTAAATAAAACGGGTGAGAAACAAGTCATCCAGCTGGTCACTGGGGAATTCAAGTCTGAAACAGCCTCAGGAAAAAAGATTGAGGCCTATCGATGGGACCCTGGAACGATTGTAGTAGAAAAAGAGGTTCCTTTGGAATTACGGATCTACGGAGTCAACGGCGCGGAACATCCATTTTATATTGAGGGAACGGACATTAAAGGTACAGTAAAAAAAGGGGAAGAAACCGTTGTAAATGTGTCGTTTTCAAAAGAGGGAACGTATAGACTGATTTGCGAAACACATGAAACCATTGATCGGAACGGCCCAATGATTGCGTATATAGTGGTTGATTAATGTATGAAGTGTGGGGTGGGTATGGCATCATGTTAAAATGCCATGCCCATTGCATACCCAGCCACTCCAAAAATGATTCCAACGAAATAACTTCCGAAAAAATAAAATAGACCCATTTTTACATTTCCCTGGAGAAGCCTCAATACCTCCCAGTTTAAGGTTGAGAAGGTAGTAAATGCTCCACACACTCCGATCCCGAAAAAAAACATAGCATTCTCCTCAGCGCCACTTCCAACCAGAATCCCCAAAAGTAAAGAGCCCAATACATTGACTAATAGGGTCGCTTTCGGAAAACGCGAACTACTGCAACGCTTAACGACGTTTGCAACTAAATACCGTCCGATTGCCCCAACACTCCCCCCCAATGCTATCAACAATATGTTAACTCCCATGACTGATCACCCTACCTTTTCTTCCTGAGACAGAGCCCAGCCATGCAAAAAGGACCCCACCAAAAGAAGTAATGGTAATATATATGAAAAACATGTCCCATTGCTTCTGCAATAAAAAGGTGATCAACTCGATACTAAGTGTCGAAAAAGTTGTAAAAGAGCCCAAGAACCCTGTTGCAATAATTAAATAAGATTTTTCATATTTAGAAGACCATCGACTATAGAAATAGGCTAATAGAAAGCTTCCTAAGAAATTCGCCGTTAGTGTCGCGAACGGTAACCCATTATGAATGGTCCAGTGATAACTAATTACCCACCTGCACAAACTTCCTAACGCTCCACCAATCCCGACTAATAAATATTTCATTCTGTGTAACATCCCTATTTTATAAATTATTTTTTTGTGAATCCTTTTGTTCACTTATTCGTATGTACAATTACCATAGTTTCTTATTCCATTTAGCAGTATACTTTAACTGGAATAGAGTTTATGCTTTAAACAATTAATTTTATCAGAAAATTGAAGGAGTCTTCTCCATTGACATTTATCATTATACAAGACTTATTAGACTTTTACTTAAGTCCATTACATTTTAGTATCGTATTACTATTTATCATCGCTTTGATTTGGGATCACTTCCCTGGCACATTTCATCTTTACGTACGACCCTATGATAAGAGGGTTGAAGGACCAAATATCATTGCAAAATGCGTTGCTGCTAATGATATTATACCTATCGGGATCAGGTTCATTACATGCATGAAATTTCAATTTTATCATACTGATAATGACGAAGAATCCTCTTCTGTTTGTTTTTTAACCAACAAGCATTTATACAGAGGAGGAATAATCATTGAAAAAAATTTTGTTCATGTTCTTGGGACTATTCACTCTAACAGGCTGTCAAAGTGCAACAACTGAAGGAGCGTTCTTTCACGACTATCTTGTTAACCCATTTTCGTTTCTCATCCATGAAATAGGTACCTTCCTAGGTGGAAACTTTGGTCTTGCGATCATTATCATTACTCTACTTATTCGTCTCGTTCTTCTTCCTTTTATGCTTAAAACGTATAAAAATCAACAGGATATGAAAGGGAAAATGGCTTTAATCAAGCCGGAGATGACGCAAATTCAAAAAAAGATAAAAGAAGCGAAAGATAAAGATGAACAGAAAAAACTACAGCAAGAAATGATGATACTTTACCAAAAACATGGAGTGAATCCTCTTAATATGGGATGTTTACCCTTGTTAATTCAAACACCCATATTGATTGGGTTATACTATGCGATTCGGTCATCATCTGAAATCGCAAGCCACTCCTTTCTATGGTTTAATTTGGGACATCCGGACTATATAATGGCCATTATCGCTGGAATGGTGTATTTAGCCCAAGCTCAGGTATCTTTGATGAATATGCCTGCAGAACAGCTGGCCCAAATGAAAATAATGAGCTATCTTTCGCCCATTATGATCTTTATTTTTTCATTCAATGCTCCAGCTGCCTTACCCCTATATTGGACAATAGGAGGGGCATTTCTTATCTTACAAACGCTGATTGGTAAGATTCTTTATCATCATCAACCATCTTTAGAAAAAAAAGAAAGTCAATGATAAAAGGGAGCCCTTAAGCTCCCTTTTTTACATCTAAAACTTATTTATAAGATTATTTTTTGACAGATCCTATTCTGAAAATGGATATTCCCACAATGAAAAGCAGGATCATGTAAATAAAAAATGGATAAAATAGAATTTCTTGACGTAATTCATCTCTATAAAACACTTCTGTACTTTCACTTGAGGCAACTGCGCTTTTGTGTTTTATAGAAGTGTTCATCACAGGACTCAGCTTGGTTGAAATCATTTTTTCTTGATTTTCGTTATAAAGGGTTAAAACGCCATTACGATCCAGGACCTCAGTGAACTTTCCATTCATAGGCTGAGTATATTGGAAATCCTGTTTAAGCTCAAAGGAAGTATCCTCATATTGAAAGACCGTATCCTTTGGAATATGGCTTCTAGTGAAACCATTTAACCCATAATCAAGTAGTTTTCGGGTATCTGAGTAGATAGCTCTCTTCGACTGAGCCTTCATCGTAACAATGACCAGAGAAAGACCTTTATTTTCAGCAGAAGTCACAAGCGTATGTTTGGATTCATCAATAAACCCATTCTTCCCTCCGGTCACTTCCGGATAAGGAAGTTCCCCTTTCACCATTTTATGATGATTATAAAGAGTAGTATTCCACCCCTCAGTCGACCAATCAATTGATTTCAAACTAAAAAGCTCTTGAAATTGTTTGTTCTTTAACGCATAGCTAGTAATCACTGCCATATCATAAGCCGTTGTATAGTGATTCCTACCGTACAGTCCATGAGGGTTTTCAAAATTAGTTTTCTCTACACCAATTTCTTTTTGTAGATAAACGTTTAATTTTTCAACAAACTGCTGTACGGATCCCTCGGTGTGTTCAGCAATGGCAACCGCTGCATCATTACCGGAGTTGACCATCAGCCCTTGTAGCAACTGCTCCAAAGAAACCCTTTCTCCGGCTTCCAAATAAACGGTGGAGCCTTCTGTATTACTTGCTTTCTCACTTATTACCACGTTGTCATCCAGGTTGGCATGCTCGATCGCATAAATAGCTGTGGCAATTTTTGTAATACTTGCAGGGCTCATTCGTTTAGCCGAATTTTTTGAATACAATATACTCTTTGTTTTAGAATCTATAATGATAGCCGAATCACTAATTATATTTTTAGGTTTTTTCACATTATTTTCTTGAGCTGATACGATAGAGGCAGAAAAGCAAAATAAAATCAGAACAATGAACCATTTTTTCATATATCCACACACCTGTCTTGTCAATGTACTAACCCATTCTATCAAAAATGTATTTTTTTAATCATGAATTTGAGAAATGTTAAGAAATTGAAAGAATGGTGTCAAATCCTGACAACCATTTCTATCTTGTATAATGAATATGATGACAATATTTCCATTTCTGCTTCATTTACACTAAAATAAAAGTGTGCATATGAAACCTTTTTGCACACTAAAACGTATTTAACGTAAGCATCTTTATTAAGGGGTAGATGAAATGAATACATTTCTTCAATTTTTAGTACGAACGGTCATCTCATTCAGTATAGGGACTAGTAGTTTTATCGCCTACTTACTCCTATTTGACTTAGGATTTCCTCTTACATTCTTATCAAGTCTGGGTACAGGGATTCTCATTTTCTTAATTGTGAAGGGGCTGCAAAAGAGATGGTGGCTAAATAAAAATGGACTTTCCTCACAGGAATTTCGATATATTAACAAGAATTTAAAAGAGGCGAAAGAAAAAGTTAAACGCCTTCAAAAACAACAATTAAGGGTAAGGTCACTTGGTGCCTTTAAGCAAATCCTCGAATTGAATAGATTGAGCAGAAGGATTTATCAACTCGTAAAGAAAGAGCCTAAAAGATTCTTTTCTGCAGAATCATTTTTCTTCTACCATCTGGATTCCGTTGTTGAAATCACTGAAAAATATACGTTTCTTGCTGCCCAACCCGGCAAAAACAAAGAAGCATTCTTATCACTTCAACAAACCAGGACGACACTTGATGATCTGACAGAGTCATTGGAAAAAGACCTAGAAAACGTATTGGCTAATGATATGGATACACTACAGTTTGAACTAAACTTTGCCAATCAACATTTATCTCATAAAAAAGACTTAAAATAGATATCGGAGGTTTTATGATGGAGCAACGAAATGAACAATCTGAACTGGATTTGCTGCTTTCGAACCCGTTTGGGGAGGAAGTACCTGCCGTCAAAGAGCAATCCCCGTTGTTACTTGACCGCTTACCTATAGAACAACAGGAAAAAGCAAAGCAACTGGCAGCTCAGATCGACTATAAAGACTATGAAGCCATTCTAAAATACGGAACAGCCGCTCAATCACAGCTATCGAGTTTTTCTCACTCTATGCTTGATCATGTCCAAAAACGGGATATCGGTCCGATTGGGGATGTCTTAGGTGATTTAATGAAGAAGCTTGAGCAAATGAATCCTGATGAGCTGAACACTAAACAAAAAGGTGTGTTTAAGAAACTATTTCGTAAGGTTTCTTCTTCTCTACAGGAGGTTCTTTCTAAGTATCAAAAGATTGGATCCCAAATTGATCGTATCTCGGTCAGACTTGAGCACTCCAAGAAAACCTTACTCGATGATAACCGGTTGTTGGAAACTCTGTATGAAAAAAATAAAGACTATTTCCAAGCCCTGAATATGTACATTGCTGCAGCTGAAATTAAACGTGAAGAGATTCAACATACACTGCTTCCTTCATTACGCAAGAAAGCCGAAGAAACGGATGACGAGTTAATGTATCAGGAAGTCAATGATACGATGCAATTTCTAGATCGATTAGATAAGCGTATTCATGATTTAAAGCTAAGTAGACAAATGACCATTCAGTCTGCCCCTCAAATACGCTTAATTCAAAATACGAATCAGGCACTGGCAGAAAAAATACAGGCATCAGTACTCACAGCCATTCCTCTTTGGAAGAATCAAATTGCCATAGCCCTGACTCTCCTGAATCAGCAAAAGGCTGTAGCCGCTCAGAAACAGGTTTCACGTACGACCAATGAACTCCTACTAAAAAACTCAGAGATGCTTAAAACGAATAGCATTGAAACAGCGAAAGAAAATGAACGAGGAATCATAGATATTGAAACGTTGAAGAAAACACAAGAAAACCTTATTTCCACCATTGAAGAAACTTTGGCTATCCAAGCAGAAGGACGCCAGAAACGTCAGCAGGCAGAACAGGAAATGGTCACGATGGAAAACGACTTAAAACAAAAATTAATTGAAATCAGAAAGTAAAAGAGGAGCCGATTTGGCCCCTCTTTTACCTTTTTATTTATTCTGAGCTAAAAATCAACTTAATCTTCTGTTATTTCTCCTCATTGTGAACAATGCTATCCGTTATGGCATCATACTCCTTTTCCGCGATGGAACTTGTGATGATATCTTCCTTTTCCAATTTCGCAACGGCCTCATATTCTGCGTATAGTGCGTGTTTTCTCAGTGTAGTTAGCTGATCTTCTTTTATTACTGGATTTTTTTTGAATAAATCATCCAATTGAGCTTTTAACATGTCAATTCTTTTTGTATACATATCGACAAGCTCATTTGATACAGGATCTGTAATATAAAGTTTTTGTTTTACGCGATGGATTTCACCAATGGCTGTTTCATATCTGTGGAGTTGACTGAGCAATTTTTCAAATTCCACATGTCCTTCTTCTTTTGGTTTAATCCCTAATACATTGATCAATGGTTTGATTGTTAATCCTTGGATGACAAGGCTGAATAATACCACACTAAACCCAAGAATTAAAACGTCTTCTCTTCCTGGAAAATCTCTCGGAAGGCTGAGGACCAAGGCGATTGATAACGATCCTTTCAAGCCTCCCCAGTTCAAAATATGCTTCCATTTATGTGGGAAGTTCCCGATGAGAGATAAACTTGTATAGACTGCAATACTTCGTGCCAGCAGTACTAAGACAATGGCTGCGAAAATATATGGCCATTTTTCAATAAGGTCTATCCTCGTTATTTCAAGGCCGACCATTAAGAAAACGAGAGAATTGGCAAGTAACGCGGCTACGTCCCAAAAACTATTAATGTTCAATTTTGTTGTTGGGCTCATACCGATCTTCCCACCATAATTACCGAATATAAGAGCTGCAATTACTACTGCGATAACACCTGAAGCATGGAGGCTCTCTGCAAGGAGGAATGAACCATAAAACAATATTACACTAAATATAATTTCCAACGGATAGTCATCGAAGTACTTCGTTAAAACGGAAAACGCATAACCGAGGGAACTTCCAATAATGACACCCAAGGATACTACCCGGATGAACTCCCAGATACCACTCCCAAGCCCGGCCCAGCCTGCATCAATATAGGATAGTAAATAATAAGCTGATATATTGAACAATACAACGGCTAAACCGTCATTGAATAAACTTTCCCCTTCAATGACAACCGCCAACCTCTTCTTTACTCCTACACTTTTGAAAATGGATAGTACACTGACAGGGTCTGTCGCACTCATCAATGCACCAAAAACAAATGCTGCCGGAATGGGAAAGTCAAAAAGGTAATACGCTGAAAAGCCGATAATTAAGAATGAAATGAGTGTTCCTCCAAAAGCCAAGGCAATAATCGGCTCCTTGTTAGCACGCAAATGGGTGAAAGGCAGTTTCAAAGCTGCTTCACCCAAAAGCGCTGGTAAAAATAATGTGATAATGACAAAATTAAATACTTCTCCTTCTGTTATAAAATCCTTGAGGGGCTCTAGTACTGGTATATTGAATAACCCGATAAGGGCACCTACAATAACCAGGGCAATTGGATATGGCTGTTTGAATTTCTTGGCAATCGCCGTTATGCCTGCTGCGATCATCACTAAAATAAGTCCCAGTTCAAAAATATGGTGCATATCTAACTCATGCATAATCACCGTGACCTCCCTTTCTTTATAAGTTTTTTCCTCATCTCTTTATTAATTAACCTTCCCATCGTCACAAATACGACTCGCATTATATGATTTTTCACCATACAAAAAAGAATGACCTTCTACGATAAAGTAAGAATAGTCATTCTTCCATTATACATTTTTTTCCTCTTTTTTTTGTAATTAACGAATTTTTCATTTACAGATTCTTACCAAACCATGGAGAGAAATATTGATTTTTAGTGATTTTTTCTTGCCCCCACCCTTTTAGATTCAAGATGTGATTCATCCTGTGATATTCGTGAATCGCGGCATTCATATCAGAAATATTGTTCATCCTATCCATCCCCTTTGATTTAATTACTTTCAGTATATTGCAGGTAAAGGGAACCCGAATGAGATGGATGATTGATTTTGTTTCAGCCTAAGGACTGATTTGAATTCCTCCTCCCGCCCAAAAAAAGACGACTACATGTTTTCCATGTAATCGTCTTGGCTCTTCAACTATATACTTTTGTACAGTAGCTTCCGTAATAAAGGAAACAACACCTCAGGGAGTTCTTCTACATCTGAAACAAGAATACTATAATTCCCATAAATGTTCTGAATGGTTTTTCTTTGCCCTTCATCTATCTCTCCATTCGCTAAAAAGACGTTGATGACTTCTATCCCTTGTTTTCTTGCGTCTAATACAGCCTCATGAGTATCAACGATCCCGTTTTGCTCATAATCCATTGCTGCAGGCTCACCATCTGAAAAGACAAGAAGAAATTTTTGTTTTTCGTTCCGTTTAAGAATCCGTTCTGTCATTAACCGTATGGCAAAGCCATCCCGATTATCCTCTTCGGGCTGGAGCTGCATGATTTCTGAACCACTGTTAGACTTTAAGGAAGAATAGAAATCCAGTACAGGATTCATATAATTTGGTTGACTGGTCTTAGTGGCCTTGTTGGTATCTTCCCAGAAGCCGATAACCTCATGCGGGACGCGAACGGACTTTAACGATTCATGGAATAAAGTAATGCCCAACTTCGTTTGATCCATTTTGTCATACATCGAACCGGAACAGTCCACCAATAATGAGAACACCGCATCTATTTCAGAGGAAGGATTCTGTTTTTTATAGAATAGTCTGGGATTATCGTCAGTGATAAACCGCAATAACTTTTTGTTCAACCTACCAAAATGCAAATCACTTCTAGGCTGGATTCGCTTATGCTCCAACGTTTTCTCGATCATTTTTTGAAGCTTCTTTTGGTAAGGAGCGATTAATCCTTTGTAAACGTTATACGAATGCTTCTCTTCTGATGTTGGTATGGAAGGAGTGAGAAAATGGGGTACGGCAAAGCGGTTGTCCTTTCCAAGCTCACTTTCGCCTCCTCCAAGATCATCCCTCTCCTGTTCCTGGGCTTTCACATTTTGGTACTGCTCCTGCTCCGTCTCTTGAGCCGAACCTTGTACCATCGCCATTGCCTGGTCCCCATCATCCCCTTCACGGACTCCTTCTCCCATCAGATCAGATTGAGACCCTTGATCTAAATCAAATTGCAGAAAGGATTCCCCTTTGTCACTCGTTTCCCGGTGCCAAGTACTGAATTCTTCATCTATCACTTCTTCTTCCCCTGTGCTCTCTTCTTCCAACACATCCTGATTAGCAAGGGGATCTTTTCTCTTTAAATCGTCAAATGTTTCAGTTAATATGTCCTCCATGTTATACACATCTTCAGGTAAATGGAAGTATTCATTTAACATATCTTTTCTAACAATTTCATCTACTACTTCTACCATTTCCAAGCAAATGTTTACCACATCTTTTGTGTTACGGGTTTCAAAGAAGCGGGTGATTTGCCGATGCAAAAAGGGCATTGCTAAATCAATATCCTCATTTATCCGAACAGATTCTTCTAAAGGAGATTGTGCATGGAGAAGAAGGAATATTGAATTAAATAGAGCATCTGTAAAAACACTTTTCGTTAAGTTTACTTTAAGCTGTGCTTCGAAGTGTTGGCGATATAATTTTCTTCTCATTTCAAATGACTTCTTTGTTCCGGTACGCTTGGATTTACAAATTTCCTCTAAGCGAGCTTCTTCACCAATGACAAATAGCTGCTTGGCAAATCGGGGAACTGACGTTGCTTTCACCTTGTCAATATAATCGATAACTTCATCGTTCATGGTTTCATGAAGATTACCGATTGTCCTTAAATATATATCACTTTTCAACCCATGTACTTCTTCTTCTTTTTTTCGATGATCCCAAAAATGACTGACATAAACCGTTCCTTCCTTATAATCGAGATAAGAAAACGGTCCGTATTTCAAGTTCATATCCGCATTTTTGGAAAGTGTTTTCGTCAAATCAGCCATTTCCATCACTAAAAAAGAGTCTATGGTTTCATCATTAAATTGAATAAATCGATGCATTACAAGTCCCTCATTCAAATAAGGTTTCAGCTATATTCTGAATAGCCGCTTTTTCTCGTTCATCTTCCAGTTTATCAACGATTCCACGTTGTATAGCCCTTTTTGCCGGCAAGTACACGGCTAAATCACAGGCATCCAATAGGGCACGTATAGAAGCAGCTTCCTCTGAGATTTGGCCGTTTTTCACTTGAACCAACAAATCAGAAGACAGGGCTACAAATTGAGTAATAAGCTTAGAGTCAGACAACTTGCTTTGACTCTCAATCACGCTCTTTAACGTTTCCCCTTCAATGTAAGGTACATCAATGACGACAAAGCGATTTTTCAGTGCTTCATTTAACGGGACCGTGCCTACGTATCCTTCATTGATCGCAGCTATAACACCGAATGAAGGGGCAGCTTTCACGATTTCCCCTGTGAATGGATTTGTTATACTTCTGCGATAATCCAATACACCATTTAAGATCGGTAGCGTTTCAGGCTTGGCCATATTGATTTCATCTATATAAAGGAGATGCCCATTTTTCATCGCTTGAATAACTGGTCCCTCGATGAATTCTATGGTGTTTTTTCCGTCTCTTTCGCTGATTGTTTTATAACCCAGTAATGCTTCTGCATCTAAGTCAACCGAGCAATTTATACTATGCATCGGTTGAGAAAAGATGGATGACAAGGTATCAGATAACTTCGTTTTCCCTGAACCAGTGGGTCCCTTAAGAAGAAGATTTTTTCCTAATGATAGTGAGATGATACTATCTTCAATAATATAGTCTTCACTAGCCGTATATCCGCCTTCTCCAACTAATGAAGAAGGCTCAGTAGAAGAGAATAATTGTTTTCTCTCGTTTATTATATGAGTAACCGATTCAGGTAATAAACGTTCAACATTCATTTAATGACATCCTTTCCATTTCACATACTAGACATTCTACATGTAATAACGCTTACACTGCAAAGGCTCTGCCTAACTTTATTTTCAAAGCTTCTATTTTAATTTTGCTTCAGCAACCAATTAATACATCAGAATGTAAAAAAAAACACCCTCATTCGGGTGTTGATCAGCTTTTCAATTTCTAGATCGGGCTTCACTTGTTTGAGTCTCTATATATACTTCCGTTTCATAACTCTTGAATAGGTTAATTTGAGATGCTTGGTCCTCCATAAAAATGATTCGCTTACTAAATGAGTGTTTCATTCTCTTCTCCCCATTTGCAC
Source organism: Bacillota bacterium (assembly GCA_051750565.1). Classification (GTDB taxonomy): domain Bacteria; phylum Bacillota; class Bacilli; order Bacillales; family Bacillaceae_B; genus Rossellomorea. The sequence goes on from JBNJJV010000005.1 coordinate 155,879, forward strand.
CACATTTTAGTAGCCATTAAAAAAAGCCGGTTTCTCCACGTGAGAAGAAACCAGCCAGAAAGGAGTGGCTTACACCTCTTCAAAGTACTCTTTGTAGAAGCCTCCCATTTTCCCACTTTCATCGATGACGAAGTAATACTCTTCAGATTCGTTTTTCACCTCGTATTCTTTTCCAATGGTTAAAACATTTTCAACTGTATATTTCTTCGCATCCGTATGTACACATTTTATCTTTTTTCCGGTATTGTCTTCAGTCCAAGTTTGGTGAATCAATTCAATAACCTCCTTTATGAATGTACTATGCTAATAGTATATTCTTACAGAGCTATAAGTTCAACTACTATCTCAATGACAGGAATACTTGAAACTTACTTCCTTCATATTAAGCATATAGGTCGTTCAATCGTCACAAATGAGGTTTAAATCTTCGTGCAGTGCAATGCTAAAATAAACCCACTAAGTCCCAACCTTTTTAGCCAAAACCATTCTGATTTTTGGCAGTTTTTTGTGAATCCTATCACTTTCAACATAAATATATGGTATATTATAGGAGGAATTTGCAGGAGAGGTTCGATTATAGTGAAAAACGGATTTAAAAGAATAGGTATGTTCACTTTTGTTTTGATGGTATTTTACATGAGCACCCACCGGCCTAATGAAGAACAATTTTATTTATGGCTTTTAGATGAATACAATATTGAATGTCATGAATCTATAACATGTACGAAGAAACTTGAAGGAAATTCTTATTCAACCCTGATTGAAACAGGCTCAAATGTTAAAAACGGTTACTTGCTATTTAACACAACCGGTAAAATATATGAGGATGAAAATGGCTCAAGAACTACAATTAAAGCATTGGGTGCATTCGGGAAGTATTTTACTATTATTAAGGATGAACAAGATAGATAGACTGATTAAAGGAGAAGGCATCTTTGATCAGTCTTTTCTATTTTCGATAACGTACCTTTTTCCATTTCGAGGTGTTAGGGGTTTTCTTCAAGGTAAAGACAATACTGTACACGATAACCCCGATGAATAAAATGAAAAAAATTATTCCTGCCTTCAAGCTCACTTCTTCCAGTAATCCTTGAAAACTTTTTGGAAAATACCTTCCAATCTGAAAATACACAAATCCCCAAACGAAAGCAGACGGAAGAGCATATAAGAGAAACTTCATAAAAGAAATCCCTTTTGAAGTTCCTGCAATATAAGGCATGAATAATCGGATGCCTGGTATAAAATAACTAAAAGAAATGGCAAATGGACCATACTTATTTATCCATTTTTCACCATTGTCAATGAGTTTTCTTGATTTATCTCCCTTCATAAATCGAGAAATTAATTTTGTTCCGAAATATCGGCCATTTAAAAAAGCGAAAATTCCATAAGAGATTAATCCACTATACATAAAGAAAAAGGAGGTATAGGGGTTGAAATTTCTCCATTCAGATAAATATCCCGATAGTGCAGCAGCCAGTTCGTTAGGTACCGGTAATCCTAAAAAAACAATCCAGCTAAAAAGAAACATGGCGATATATCCAAATTGATCGACCAATTGCAATAAAACCTCCATCCAGTACCACCCCACTTCACACAATGAGACTATTTTTTCGTGCTTATCAAACCTGCCTGCGTTTCTCTATTCACTACCCAATATTGATAGCTTGAAAACGCTTGGAAGCCCAACCTCTTGAGAATGGGGGCAGAGTGGCCGACTCTTGCCTGACAGGTTACAAACCGACATTGCACTCGTTTTGCCATTTCCAATCGATGGGCCACTAATGAAGAATATACACCTTTATACCGTTCTGCTGGCAGCACCCCGCTTCCATTCAGGTAAAGAACGCAATTATCACTGCTGTATCTATAGTTTCCATATCCGACGGGATCCCCTTCTTCATTGTAGGCTAACGTAAAACCTCCATCCGTTCCCAATTTACTTAGTAACTCTTTTCTTTGTTTGAAAATGACCGGTTTTTCTTCTTCGCCATATCCCCAGATAGCGGAACTGAGATTAACCAGATCATGGATGTGATGGTCATCTACAACTGTAATAACCCTATGAACAGGTGAGAGTAGGGTGTTGTTCTGGTTAAGATCAAGAAACAATCCGTCATAATAATCTTCTTTTTTACCCTTATGTAAGTGGAGGAATTCCTCTACTTGATCTAACAGAGGCTCTCTTATCCACATACTAAAGGAGTCTTCTTCAAAAAAGCCCACAATTTTCTCCCATTTTTCATGGAAATCATTTAAATTCTCCACGACGAATTTCGGTACTTTATTGGAAAATACATTCTTTAACTGATTATTTTTTATCGCTACGATTCCATCACTGTGTATACTATCCACTTCACTCGGTATCAATCGCTCTGGATAGTCCCAGTGATGTGACTCTATAGCAGTAAATAATATATCATCACTTACCTGCATGACTTCACCTCCCGGAACTCATTCGTACATCTATTCTTCTTCGTTAAGAAGATCCTGCACCTGATTTTCTGTCATCCCTATTCCAAGTAATTGTTGCTGTAACTTTTCATGATAGGACTTGCTTACATGTGGCCGACTACCACGTAGAATCTCTTTTGCATAATGATCTGGTGGACAGGTTTCCTGACACTTACCTTTCACAATAAAGGTTAATACGTCCTTGTAAAGCTTCCCACCAATATGTATGTCGATGAAAGCTGCTCTATACCACCCAGGAGCAACCCCTTCTCTCGTGAACAAGTATTCTACTGCTTGTTGAGGGAGATCATATACTACCCCTTCCATTGTACCTCCATCCTCAATGATGTCTCCCCGGCCACCATCATGTACTTTAAAGAGATACTTCATAGAATATCCTTCTAGAACTCCTGCACCAAGACAGTTTTTAAAATGGTGATCAACTTGCGCTAATTTAAAACGCTCATCATCCATGCACGATCCATACGCAAAATAAAGTATTCTAGCAGGCTTTTCATTTAGAAACTGATGTACTTTCCAATCTCCTGAAAAAATTTCTTCCTGGAACAATTCTTCGTTTCTAGAATAATACACAAAAGCTTCCTGCGGTCCATTATCTGTGTGGACCAGTTTAAGCTTTCGTATATAAAGGTTGTCTTCACGTTCTTCGATGAAATCCTCCAACTCATCTAAAGGTGATAATATACTGGAGTTGATTTTATATAATTCGCCATAAGTGGTCCCATTGCCTTCTTTTAGCGCGGGATATCCTCTTTTTGTATCGTAAAGAACACCTTCCAGCCAAGCTTGTTCCCTCATCAATATAGCTTCTTTTAATAAAAAATGATTTCTTTCGTGTTTTCTTAACGTCCCATAAACAAAAACGTACACAGATGACCCCTCCTATTGTTTACATAATTTAATTATAGTTAATTAATTAATGAAGCTTTCCTATATTTTATCAAATAGTCTCTGAAATTTCAGTTATCTAATACTCCTATTATACTTTTATATCAGTATGAAAAGGACATTCCCGATGAATCGGGAATGTCCTTTTTCAAGGAAGCGTTTTCAATTTGTTAATTACTTTTGGGAAGTGCTGCTTCTTTCGCCTGCTCTCTTAAACGAAACTTTTGAATTTTCCCTGAAGCTGTCATTGGGTAGGAATCCGTAAACTCGATATACCTTGGAATTTTATGACGGGATATCTTCCCGGTACAATATTCTTTAATCTCCACTGGTGTTGCAGTTTGACCTTCCTTCAAAATAATCCAGGCCATAACTTCTTCACCATAGACTTCATCAGGAATTCCAATGACTTGAACATCTAATACCTTTGGATGGGAATAAAGAAATTCTTCAATTTCTCTCGGATAAATATTCTCACCGCCTCGAATGATCATGTCTTTTAATCTTCCTGTAATTCTACAATAGCCGTGTTCATCCATGACCGCTAAATCTCCAGTATGCAGCCAACCTTCATGGTCTATGGCTAACCTGGTAGCCTCTTCATTCTTGTAGTACCCTTTCATAACGTGATACCCACGAGTACACAACTCTCCCTGTACCCCATAGGGAACTTCCCGGTTCGATCCCGGCTTCACTATCTTTACTTCTACATTTGGCAAGGCTTTTCCAACCGTCTCTACCTTTAATTCAATTGGGTCATGGGTACGTGTCTGAGTAATAACAGGGGAAGATTCTGTCTGACCATAGGCAATGGTTATCTCATCAGCCCCCATTTTGTCCATGACACCCTTCATCACTTCGATCGGACAGTTGCTTCCGGCCATAATTCCAGTACGCAATTGGGAGAGATCGTATTGATCAAAGTCTGGAAGGTTTAACTCGGAAATAAACATTGTTGGCACCCCATGAAGGCCTGTGCATTTTTCATCCTGCACCGTTTGGAGAACCTGTTTCGGATCGAATTCCTGTAATGGAACCATAGTAGCCCCAACAGATACACATGCAAGTGTACCCAATACACACCCGAAACAATGGAAGAATGGAACAGGGATACATAAACGGTCTTCGTTCGTCAATCTCATGCATTGAGCAATATTATAACCATTGTTTACGATATTAGAGTGAGTAAGCATGACTCCTTTAGGAAATCCTGTCGTTCCTGACGTGTATTGCATGTTGATGGCATCATGGGGGGATAGGCTCGAAAGTCTTTCATCCAACTCACCTTCCTCAACCTCATCCCCTCTATCTATAATATCCTGCCAGCTATATGTACCTGGATATGCTTTCTCCCCTAAGACAATTACATTTTTTAAATAAGGGAGTTTTGAACTCTCCAATTCTCCGGGCTTAGACGTTTTCAATTCAGGACATACTTCATACAACATATCTATATAGGAAGCCCCTCTGAACTCTTCCATCAAAATAATCGTTTTACTCTCAGATTGCTTTAATAAATATTCTAATTCAGCAGTTCGATAATTTGTATTTACGGTTACCAGTACTGCTCCCATTTTGCCCGTTGAAAACTGACTTACTAACCACTCAGGTGTGTTAGAAGCCCATATCGCGATATGATCTCCTTTATTGACCCCAAGACCCATCAATCCTTTTGCAGCTTGCCTGCACTGTTGGTTAAATTCATAATAAGACCATCTTAATCCTCTGTCTGCGTAGACGACCGCTTCAACCTCAGGCTGGATTCGAGCTTTTTCTTCGAGTAATTCCCCTACAGTTGCATGTAAAATCTCCGACAAATGAATATCCCCCTTTATCTGTATTCATGTTCAGCCTGGAACCTTTCAGTATATGTAGTCAAAGAAGTTAAATATTCAGTTCCTTATGCGTGTAATATTATCACAAAAATTAAAATTTTCAAACTAATTAATCAGGTTATTCTTTTGTCTTTTATTACGCTAAGATAAATGACAAAATTCTACATCACCTCAATGAATCCAACTATTTTATATAGACAAAAAACGTCTCCTCTAAACTTTATTCTACATAATAACTAAAAATACATCTTTAGACGTAATTTATGAAAAAACCCTTTTCAAATGAGTGATTTCTATGTAGAATATATAGAAAATATAGAAAATTCTATATTTTATACATTCCTGGGAGGTTGGTCATGAAAATCTTAAGTAATGAACAGTTGGTGGCAGCTTATCGTGATGCTGAGAAACAAGGGAATGATCAAGACTGGATTTTGCTTCTTAAGAAAGAAATTCGTAACCGAGGATTGAAGCCTTTTAGGAAATCTTGACAATGAAAATTAAAAAAGAATACTAGCTTATATCTCACCCCCTGAGATGCGATTTTAACGACAGACTCATTTTCACTTGAGTCTGTCTTTTTCCATTTTGGCTCTTTTCGCAAAGATTGTTGTTCTTTAACTTAAGACCTTCTTGGGCTCTGTCAATTATTTGTGCTGGATGGTGAGGGGAACTGCTCCGCTTTCCGGGGTCTCGGCACGACCGTACTTCCGCAGGAATCTGCGGAGTTACCCTCACCATCTATAAGAAAAATTCGTGACAGAGCTTAAAAGCTTGAAGAATGATTGTGTCTAATGCATTTATTCTTCTACTTAGTTGAGAACCACTGTTCTTTTGATTCCAATCTCATTCATAATATCCTGGTTTACGTGCATCTGGGTGTCGAATTAAGGATACGATTCCCAATTATCAAATTGAGCCCTCACAAAAACCTTGACTTACTGTTCAATCAAAATCTTTTTATAATTGCAATTTAAAAGAGGACAAGCTAAAGCCTCGGTGGGTATTGACGATAAACATTAACTGATTTCGAGCTATCATAATGAGGTTAATTTTGTGCTCCTATTGTATTTGTCTATCCATATTATTAGGCAGGAAAAATGTAGAAGCACAGAGTGGATTGTAACGGTAGGCACTTGACTCCTGCGGGAGATTGAGGAAAGGTTCGAGACCCCACAGACGGAACGTCGAGGAGGCTAGACTTCCTCCCCGGGGAATCTTGTGCCTGGAGTGGAAAGGAACGGACCATGTTTTGTTCACACTATCACTCCTCTAAAAAATAAACTTTTTTTGGAAGTTATGCAAAGCTAGTGGGTGAGAACGCAGGCGTGCAGAGGAGGCTCACCGCTCGCCCTGTGGAACCTAGCTTCCTGTAGCGGAAATCAACTACTACTCTCTTCTCTAAGATAGCAACAAACTTTACGAAAAGAGCTTTCATTTTTGAAACATACATTAACTATGCTTCTTACACTTGGAGCCATGGTATTCCTCAATCTGTTTGAATTGCTCATTATCCAATAATCCCATTTTATGAAATAGATACGAATACTGAATCACCTTTTTTGAATTGAAGTTCTTCATCATTACACCTGCCCTCCTTATTCATTTCTTAGAGTTTCCTTTGGTAAACTTTATTTTAGTTATCCATATTTTATTCTCTTAGTAAAAAAACGTGAAAAAAAGCTGATCCATAATCCACTATTGGATGTATGAATCAGCCAAATATTCATCTATTCTTATTCAATCAGGACTACTTAGCCTTCAAGTAGTAAGTCTTCTGGATTCTCAAGTAAATCTTTCACCATTGCCAGGAATCCAACTGCTTCTTTCCCATCAATGATTCTATGATCATACGATAAAGCAATGTACATCATAGGGCGATTTTCCATTGTATCTTTATCAATGGCCACTGGGCGAAGCTGAATTTTATGCATTCCTAAAATCCCAACTTGCGGTCCGTTTAAGATTGGAGTAGATAGTAATGAACCAAATACCCCACCATTTGTAATCGTGAATGAACCACCTTGCAGATCCCCAAGAGATAATTTGTTGTTTCTAGCCTTAGTAGCCAGTTCCATAATTCCCCCTTCGATTTCTGCAAAGTTCTTGCGCTCACAATCGCGTACGACAGGAACAACCAATCCATCATCCGTAGACACGGCTACGCCGACATCATAGAATTTCTTAAGAACGATTTCATCCCCATCAATTTCAGCGTTCACGTATGGGAATTTCTTAAGGGCTGCTACGACTGCTTTTGTAAAGAAACTCATGAAACCAAGTCTTACATCGTGGTCATCAAAGAATTTATCCTTTTTACGTTTACGTAGCTCCATTACTTTACTCATATCAATCTCATTAAACGTTGTAAGCATGGCAGCTGTTTGCTGAACCTCTACTAAGCGTTTCGCAATCGTTTGACGACGGCGTGACATCTTTTCACGAACTACCGGCTTTCCATCATCTTTTTTCGCAGGTGCCTTCTTCTCTTGAGCAGAAGGTTTAGATGGAGCTTCTGCTGGCTTATTGCTATAGGCTTCAATGTCCTGCTTACGAACACGGCCTAGTGGATCTGTTGGCACTTCGGAAAGATCGATGCCTTTTTCACGTGCCAACTTACGAGCCGCAGGAGAAGCGATTGGACGGTTCTTTTTATCCTCTTTCGCAGGTGCTTCTTCAGTTGCCTCTTCTTTCTTCTCTTCCTGCTTAGGGGCAGGTGCTTCTTCTTTTGTTCCAGAAGATTGAGTTTCTCCACCTGCACCAACAATGGCAATAACTTGACCGACTTCAACCGTATCGCCTTCATCAGCTTTAAGTTCTTGAATCGTACCTGCTTCTTCTGAAATGACTTCAACATTTACTTTATCTGTTTCCAGCTCAACGATGTACTCGCCCTTTTCCACATAATCCCCTGGCTGTTTCAACCATTGGGCGATTGTACCTTCTGTAATTGATTCTGCTAATTCTGGAACTTTAATTTCTGCCACTATGATGTCCTCCTCTTTCTTATCGAGTTAACGCTTCGTTAATAATTCGTGATTGTTCTTTTTTGTGTACTGTTGGTTCACCTTCTGATGGACTGGAACGTCTTCGACGACCAACATAATGAACCTCAACACCCTCAGGTGCAATGTCACGGAGTCGTGATTCGGCAAATGTCCATGCTCCCATATTCTTAGGTTCTTCTTGAATCCATACAATTTCTTTAAGGTTTGAATATCTTTCCAGAATGGCTGATATATCACCTTTAGGGAAAGGATAAATTTCTTCAACTCTAAGAATGTGTAACCAATCTTTATCATCGATATTTTGAAGCTTTTCTTCTAAATCAATCGCAATTTTTCCACTGCATAATACAACCCGTTCAACAGCATCCTGGTTCTCACCAAGACCCTTTTGCTCCAGAACTGAATGGAATTTTCCATGGGCTAATTCCTCAGCTGTGACAGCTGCAAATTGATTTCGGAGCAAGCTTTTCGGCGTCATGATTACAAGTGGTCTTACTTCTTCTTTTTGTAAAATGGCAGCTTGACGTCTAAGAATATGGAAGTATTGACCAGCTGTAGAACAGTTGGCAACCGTCCAGTTATATTCTCCACCCAGTTGCAGGAATCGTTCTAAGCGGGCACTTGAGTGTTCTGGCCCTTGACCTTCGTATCCATGCGGCAACAGCATAACCAGGCCGGTTTTTTGACCCCATTTTGCACGGCCAGCTGAAATAAATTGATCGAACATCACCTGTGCCATATTGGAGAAATCACCAAATTGCGCCTCCCAAAGAACCAACGTCTCAGGTGCAAATACATTGTACCCATACTCATATCCAACAACGGCTGTTTCAGTAAGAGGACTATTAAGAACAACAAACGAAGCATGACTGTCCTGTAGATTGTGTAAAGGAATGTATTCTTCACCAGATTTTTCATCATGAAGAACTAGGTGGCGTTGAGCAAATGTACCACGCTCTGAATCCTGTCCCGTTAATCGAATCGGCGTACCATCCTTCAAGATAGAAGCAAACGCCAATGTCTCAGCATGGGCCCAGTCTATTTTCCCTTTACCTTCAAATACCTGGCTACGTCGCTTTAAAATGCGCTCCAATTTCTTGAACACATTAAAGCCATCCGGCCATTGAAGCAGTTCATTGTTTAAACCTTCAAGCTTATTAAAATCAACACTCGTATTAATTTCCGGTAAACCATTTGCTACGTACTCAGGTGGGGCAAGAACGGTATCGGGATCATCGTCTTTAGCCGGTACTTTATCGTAAGCCGCTTTTAATTCTGCTTCAATGTCGGTATCTAATTTGTCTACATCTGTTTCTGTGACGATTCCTTCTGAAATTAATTTTTCAGCATATAGTTTCTTAACATTTGGATGGTTTTGAATAACAGAGTACATTAATGGATTCGTCACCATCGGTTCATCCATTTCGTTATGACCAAAACGGCGGTAGCCGATCAAATCAATGACAAAGTCTTTTCCAAAGGTTTTACGATATTCATAGGCGAGCACCGCTGCAGCAAGACAAGCTTCAGGATCATCTGCATTGACATGGACAATCGGAACTTCAAAGCCTTTGGCAGTATCAGATGCATATTTCGTAGAGCGTGAATCACGGCTTTCAGTCGTGAAACCGATCATATTGTTCGCAATCAGATGAATGGATCCACCCGTGTTATATCCACGTAATTGACTCATATTTAATGTTTCAGCTACAACACCTTGTCCAGGGAAGGCAGCATCTCCGTGAATCATGATAGCGTAGGAAGTTTCCGGTGATTGCTCTGGATAACCCCTATCTTCACGAACTTCTTGTGCAGCACGTGTATAACCAGCCACAATCGGGCTCACAACCTCTAAGTGACTTGGGTTATTCGCCAGAGTAACACGTGCTCTCGCTGTTGACGACTGTAGAGGTGAGATTTCGCGATCAGCACCTAAATGATACTTAACATCACCTGTCCATCCATAAGTAATCCCTATTGATCCTTCTGAAGGTATCAGATCCTTGCTTGGGGCATGTTGGAATTCAGCAAAAATCATTTCATACGGTTTACCAATAACATGGGCCAACACGTTTAAGCGACCTCGGTGTGCCATGCCGATATTGACTGTTTTAGCACCTGATTCAACTGAATAACGAACCATTTCGTCCAATAAAGGCACCATAGAATCCAGTCCTTCAATGGAGAAACGCTTCTGACCAACAAATGTACGGTGAATATATTTTTCAAATCCATCCACTTCGGCAAGCCGTTTTAATAACGCCAGTTTCTTTTCCTTAGAAAGAGGAGTGAAATAGGATTTTGATTCAATTTTTTCTCTTAACCAATTCTTTTCTTCAAGTTCATGAACATGAGCATATTCAAATGCCAATTTTTTAGTGTAGACCTGTCTTAAATGATTGATTGCCTGCAAACCATCCCTTATGTAAGAAGGTGCATTTGGGCATAAGAAATCAACAGGAATCTGCGTTAAATCTTCCTCAGTTAAATTAAACTCAGATAGTTCAATTCTTCTTGTGTCTTTGTTTCGGTCATTAAGGGGATTAATATCCGCAGCTAAATGACCATATGTACGAATATTATCTGCTAATTTGACTGCTGCTACCATTTTACTTAACGCAGTCGGTTGTGCCGGCAACGTGAATGATGCATCCCCATGCTGAGCACTTGCGATTACTTGTACGTCTTCAGCTGTAGGAGGGCCCCATTGTTCGAATAATTCTTTCAATTCAGGATCTACGTCTGTTGGATCCTCCAGGAATTGTTCATAAACCTCCATCACATAGCCTAGGTTAGGTCCGTAAAACGATTGCCACGGTTCCCCTTTTGCCGATTGCTTTTTCATTGTGAAAAACCTCCAACTATTTTGCCAGTTAGTATAATTTGGGTATCATGTATTCTTACAATTTCAAAGCCATATTTCATTATGCAAGAATAGTAATTTTAAACACATTAAAACGCTTACAAGGACATTTTATCACTGTGCAGTAGTAAGATAAAGTCTTTAAGACAAATTTCTCAAAATTTTGTTTTCCACATTATGCATATGGATATTACTTATATTCCCATAATAAATTGCAAGAAAACCTTTTTTGTATATCGACTATTCTGAAATAATATTTTATTAAGCGCTTTCTCTTTCACCTTCTTGTATCCCTGATATAAGGGTACTTTTTTCATAAACCATCTTACTACTGTTACTAAAAAAAACCAAATATTTTTTGTTATTTTTCATAAATTTTTATAGATTATAAGTTTTTCAGAATGTTAGATAAACCTTATGTGTTTAAATTTCAACGCTGGCCCTATATTACTTTTTCATTTCTTCCCTCTTGCAATGAACTCATCGCCCATGCATTGCATACAATATAACAATCATGGCAGTTGGCCTATACAGATTAAAGTGAGGTGGTTCACATGTTCCCATGGAGTTTATTCCCTTTCAATAAAGACATGAAAGATCAAATGAATCAGATGAATCCGAAAGAAATGGATTCCTATATACAAGGAATGATGAAAAAAATGTTCCCGGGCGGATGGGACGGTATGATGAATCCGAATGATATGATGAGCGGGGCGCAATCCTTTATGAATCCGAAGGGCAATCAGGGGCAGAAATCTCAGCGGGGGCAATCTTCTCCTTCTTCTACTTCAATACCTGCAAATGTCTTTGAATCTTTTGAGGATATTTACATCCGTTTGCAGGTTCCAAGTGAAGAGTGGATGAAGCAATTGAAAATTTTCCACACATCGAATCAGGCTATTATCGAGAACATCCCTGAAAATGGGGAACGACAGGTCATCACACTCCCTTGTCTAGTGAAAAAAAAAGGCGCAGTGGCTCAATACAAGGACGGCATATTAGAGCTGAAAATACCTAAAAGCATCGACATGCAATATACAGAAATAGACGTCTCAGATAAATATTGAGACGTCATTTATCGTAGAATACATTTAATGAGCATACTTAAGAAAGATGCGTATATTGGTACCTGCGGGTTCGTTTCTTAAGGCTATGATGGCACCGTTGTAATTTTGAATGAGCTTTGCTGCAATGGCTAACCCCAAACCATACCCGCCTTTTTCACGACTTCTGGCCTTATCCACACGGTAGAACCGGTCAAAGATTTTTGGAAGATCTTCTTCTGGAATTCCGATTCCTTCGTCTTTTACTTCGATCATCACATCTTCTTCACGATTCACTAGCTTTATTTCAATGTTTGAATGCTTATCAGAGTATTTAACAGCATTATCTAACAGGATGATCATAATTTGTTCCAGATGCCTTGGCATAATAGTCACCATCGCTTCGTGATCCAACTCATCCAAGCACGAGAAAGTGCGTTCTTGATGTAGAAATTTAAAGTCTCTAATAACCTTATCAACCACTTTATGTGGATTGGTACGAGCGTTTTGAAGGTTAAATTTCTCACGATCCGCCCTGGAAAGTTCTAACAATTCACCTATAAGTCTTTTCACTCTTTCAAGTTCTTCCAATGATACCTGTAAAGATTCTTCCAGTATCGTCGGATCTTTTTTTCCCCACCTGTTCAAAAGTGCCAAGTGTCCTTCTAATACCTGTATGGGCGTTCTTAATTCATGTGATGCATCTTCAACAAATTGTTGCTGCTGCTGAAATGATTTCTCAATTTCGCTCATCATCTTATTGAAAATTTGCGATAGATCACTGATTTCATCATGGGCCTTCACAATCTCAACTCTTTCGTGAAATCCTTTTCTTTCAATGGATCTCATTGTTTCAGAAAGCTTATTTAATGGACGCACAAAACTTCTAGCCATGAAATAGCCGATAATTGCACTGATCAAGAGCGCTAATACCCCCGTGATGGTCATCATCCAGAACAGGTTCTTCATGATCTTTTCATATCGATTTAAAGGCTGGATAATTTCAACATATCCATTGAATTGACTCGATCGTATAGGAGATCTCCCAATAAGCATTTGTTTTTCCTCAGATTCAATGAGTGTAACCGAGTTCTCTCTAACGGGTTGAAAAGGTACGTAAAAAGCCGATTCATTTTCACCTCTTATTTCCAATACTTGATTCCCCTGATGATCTAAAATACGTATAGTCTGGTCCTTTTCAGCTATTTGTTTCATCAAATCCCGGCTATCATAAATGTCCTGGAGCTGTATATTTGGCCCTCTTTGTTTGAAGAACACCGTAATTTCATCCAGTACACGACCAAAATTATTTTCTTCTTCAGCCACCATCCACTTACTGATTGCATGATATTGAAAAAAACTAAATAAGAAAAAGGCTAGGAATATGGCTGAACCAGCGGCTAATGCCCACTTTACTTTAAGAGAAGAGGGCTTAAAACGATCCAGGAGTGTATTTATGTCCTCATCACATACCCAGTACCGCGTACAGTTTGGATGTAGCTATCTTCGTCAGGCGAATCAATTTTATTACGTAAGTATCTTACATAAACATCCACTACGTTCGTTTCAACCTCGGTATCATAGCCCCACACTTTATTGAGAAGGACTTCACGGGTCAAAACAATATTCTTATTTTCCAAAAAGGCTAGTAATAGGTCGTACTCCCTTTTTGTAACCTCGATTTCATGTTCAAGCTTAAATACTTGCCGGGATTCCTTTTGAACGGTGATATCACGGTAATGATAAGTTGTTTGAGTCGAAGCTGCTGCTTCATTTCCGGCTCGTCTAAATACGGCCCTCAATCTCGCTAACAGTTCTTCAATGGCAAAAGGCTTAACGATATAATCATCTGCACCGCTGTCCAATCCTGATACACGGTCCATTACACTATCCCTTGCCGTGATCATGAGGATTGGAATAGCTTTCACTTGCCGGATTCTTCTGCAAACCTCAAGTCCGTTTAAATTAGGGAGCATAAGATCCAATAAGATAATGTCCCAATCCTCGTTTAAAGCTTTCTCTAACCCCCCTCTTCCATCATAGGCAAGACTTACTTCATATCCTTCATATTTAAGTTCCAGTTCAATGAACCGGGAGAGATTTTTTTCATCTTCAATGACTAAAATTCTTTTCACATAAATCACCTGCTCTAAATGCTTAATACGTCTTATTTTATTTTACTTTTGCTGAAAATAAAATCATTAAGCGCTTGAAAGATTTCAATGCCTTGATACGTCATTAATGTAATGGCAGTAAAACTGAAAAATAAAATAGGAATTATTCGAATCCACATGGTCCATACCTCCCTTTTATCATTACCGTCATTTTCCTCCACTTTCATTAAAATTCAATGAGAAAAGGGTAAGTTTTCAGTTAGAGAAAATGGAACTATTTTGTTTACATAATACTATTACAATGAAATAAATAAGTGGTATGAAAACGCCCCTCTTGAAGAAAATAAACAGTGTATAAATAAGAATGAGGTGCACGAAATGGAAAGTAAGAAAAAATTAGATTTACTGGCGTTATCCTCTATACCTTTAGTTATGACACTCGGAAATTCGATGTTGATCCCTGTTCTGCCCCAATTAGAAAAGGAGCTTAACATTACGGGATTTCAATCAAGCTTGATTATCACCGTTTACTCCATCATAGCCATACTCTGCATTCCAATTGCCGGTTACTTATCCGATCGTTTCGGAAGGAAAATGATTTTAATACCCAGTTTAGTCATTGCAGGAATCGGTGGCCTCATTTGTGGATTTGCTTCCATATATGGTTCCAACGCCTATATTTTTGTTATTGTAGGAAGGGTTGTTCAAGGAATTGGAGCAGCCGGTGCCTTCCCGGTCGTCATCCCTACCGTCGGTGATCTGTATGAGGATGATGAACAAATCACCAAGGGATTGGGCTTAATCGAGACATCTAATACATTCGGCAAAGTTCTAAGCCCGATACTTGGTGCATTATTTGCTGCATGGATTTGGTTTATTCCCTTCTTTTCCATTCCAGTATTTTCACTTTTATCCATTTTACTGATTTGGGTATTTGTAAAAGTCCCAGCTAAAAAAGGAGAAGAAGCGAAACAAACCATTAAGGAATTTGTTCATGAGGTGGGAACCGTCCTTAGGAAGGAAAAGAAATGGATCTTCGGAATATTTGTTATCGGAATCATTTCCATGTTTACTTTATTTGGATTTTTATATTATTTATCAACCCGCTTAGAGCAGGCTTATGGAATTAACGGAGTAATGAAGGGACTATACTTAGCAGTCCCACTCCTTTTTTTATGCCTTACCTCCTATATAACCGGAAAAGTTATGGGAAAGAGCAAAGTCAAGATGAAGTGGGTCATCGTATTTGGATCCCTAATGAGTTCGGTGGCTTTCTTTCCATTAATTTTCTCTGAAGGAAAATGGGTAACCTTGAGTATATTTTCCATTGCTGGTATCGGAATGGGCGCAGCCCTTCCCTGTTTGGATGCATTGATTACAGAAGGAATTGAGAAAGAACACCGTGGCACCATTACCTCCATTTACAGTTCGATGAGGTTTACAGGTGTCGCTTTAG
This sequence comes from Bacillota bacterium, assembly GCA_051750565.1. Taxonomy (GTDB): domain Bacteria; phylum Bacillota; class Bacilli; order Bacillales; family Bacillaceae_B; genus Rossellomorea. The sequence continues at coordinate 171,561 of JBNJJV010000005.1, forward strand.
GTCCTCCTATAGTAGCGTTGATTGAACCTTTGAGTACCTTTATCATTTTCATAGTCCTATGCCTATTTTCCAGCCTGGTCGGAATGCTTTTCATTAAGGTTCCGGAAACTCCACCGCAAACTGTCTCAACTAAAAAGACTTAAGGATTCATTCCATGATGAAAAAACGGAGCTGAATGCAGGCTTCGTTTTTCAATTTGCACACCCACTTTGCTGAGTAGAATAAAGAAAGCTCGTTCTTTACGATTCCAACATGTTTATTTCGATTCATAATGTGGTAGATATATCCATAAACATGATAGGGATAGTAAGGGAGGAATATATATGACTTGGATAATCGTGATTGTTTCTCTTTTTGTTCTTCTCATTCTGGCTGAAGAAGTCATTAATTATTTTCTACGTACAAAAGTAATGGATCATCACCCCAAGGCGAATAGAAGCGAAGGAAAAATGAAATCTTTGATTCAAAAAGTAAAGCTGAAACTGACTCATTCACAGTAAGTAGTACTACATAGACTAAAAGGTGGAGAAGTTCTTCTCTTCCTTCCCCTTAATCACTTCTTTGACACAATATGCAGTGTTTCATTTGGTTGATGTGATAACATATCGTTAACCTCTTGAGGATATAATTGTACTTTTGAAAGTTCTTCAATTGGAATCCACTTGTATAATAAACGATCCCCTTCCATTCCATGAAAGGCGTCCTTTTGAATAATCACCCTGTCTGATGCTTTGACTTTAAAGTAAAATCCAATTTCATGGAAATCCCATTCTTTATATGGAAAGAAATTTTCGTTCACCATGATCAATTGTTCTACATGAATTTCAATTCCTAATTCCTCTCGCATTTCTCTCTTTAAGCTTTCCTGTGATGCTTCTCCCATTACGACTCTTCCACCGGGCAACGACCAGTAACTGTCTTCCACTTGTTTATGTAATAAAATATGGTCCTGTTCTATCCAGACGGCCACTACCCTGTAATTAAAAACGTTTTGGTTTTGTTTAAACACAAGATCCATTTGACCCCTCCTTCCCCTTCATTCTAACCCATAAAAAACCAATATTGTCTAAAAATACACAAAAAGAAGACAAAAGCTTCAGCAAAACTTTTGTCTCCAAAGGAAAGAAATTAGAATGGGTCTTACAAAATAAAGATTTAAACAAAAAGAAAGCTACCCCACTTTCTTTTTGTTTAGGGAGTGATAAATCCTTATTCATAAGCAAGATTCATTGTAACGGGTGAAAAAGTGAACTCTATTAGAACAAGATTAAAATTTGATGAGAAAATCATTTTCTCCCTTAATTCTCCACTACTCTATCAGAAAAGCATCCAGATTAAATTTATGATATGATAAATAAGAATTCAGAATGTTACAATTCATTCTAGTGGATGAAAGGATGGAAAAATGAAAATCGATTTAAACTGTGATTTAGGAGAAAGTTTTGGTACATATACAATTGGACAAGATGATGAAATGATGAAATTCGTTTCCTCCGTCAATGTCGCTTGCGGATTCCATGCAGGAGATCCTCTCGTAATGAAACAAACAGTCACAAATGCATTAAGTCACAATCTAAAGATCGGTGCTCACCCTGGATTGCCTGACCTTCAAGGGTTTGGAAGAAGAGTGATCCATGTCACCCCTGAAGAAGTATATGCCCTTGTACAATATCAAATTGGCGCCTTACTCGCATTTATTAAGGCACAGGGAGGCAAGTTGTCACATGTAAAGCCTCATGGTGCCCTCTATAATATGGCTGCGAGGGATTCCGAACTCGCTGCATCGATTGCTAAAGCAGTATACGACCTTGACCCTGGATTAACATTGTTCGGCCTTTCTCAAAGTGAGCTGACAAAAGCAGGAGAAGAACTCGGGTTGCGTGTTGCTCATGAAGTATTTGCCGATCGATCCTATCAATCTGATGGTTCACTAACTCCCCGTTCCCTTCCCAATGCCGTACTTCATGATGAAAACGAAGTCGAAAAGCAAGTCTTACGAATGGTGGAGAAACAAGAAGTAGTTTCAACAGATGGTGAGGTATTATCAATTAAAGCGGATACCATTTGTCTTCATGGAGATAACACGGCTGCTTTAAACCTTGCTAAAAGATTATTTGAAAAGTTAAGTTGAATTATATAAGGGCTATACTAAAGCCCTTATTCTATGGAGAATGTATAGGATTGTCTATTGTATAGAAGATAGGAGCAGTCTCTAATGAATAAGACTTTACTACTCGAAGGTTTCCGCTGGATGTTCATATTACTTGTTGCTTGCGTTATTATTCTATATGGCTATCAACGGTTCCTTTTGCACTCTGGCATTAAAACATCTCTACAAACCGTATCTCCCGACTCAATCATCATTGGAATCATTCAAACTCATACCACTGATAATAAAGAAAAAGTGTATGAAGCTCTATACAAGACAAAAGACGGAAAGTGCTACAGGGCTTCATTCGAGCGTAAGAGGCACACATTCATAGGAAATCAGGAGACATCTTGTGAATAGAAGGTGTAGACCGATGAAACGAGCCATTCATATCTTTCCTCGATTTGAATCAGCAGAAGAAATTTATAAAATCAGAAAAATCCATGATCCATTATGGGATAAAATCCCTCCCCACATTACACTCGTTTTCCCTTTTACTGCGAGCATACCAACTAGTGAAATCATTTCACATGTGCATAACGTAGCTAGTCAGATGCATCCATTTCACCTGATGTTAAAGGAGATTACAGGTGCATCTGGTGAATATTTATATCTTAATGTAAAAAAAGGGAATGATTCCGTCATTCATTTACACGATGAACTGTATAAAGGATTGCTAACTCCTTTCCGGAACCCCTACTATACCTACACCCCTCATATCACATTGGGGCGGATTAAATTAAAAGAAGAATTCCATCGAGTTGTAAAAGAGTTTGTAGGTTGGAATGAATGCTTCCACACTGTAGTAAATGAAATCGTAGTAGAGGAAATGGATGAACAGGATGTATCCAATGTAATCCGTGTAATACCACTTAATAGCCAGCACCATATTGATAAAGAGTATGGCTGGTTTTAAGCAAGCCATTTAGTGGAATTAGAGGAATAAGACATACATAGAAAGGGTCATTGCTATGATAAAAACTCTTACAATCGATACAAAAAAACGCGATCAGATGATTGATATCACCACTTATGTCCAAGACATCATCATCAATGCAAAAATGAAGGAAGGTATTGTTGTGGTTCAATCCTTACACACAACAGCCGGAATCACGGTGAATGAAAATGCGGATCCCGATGTAAAAACAGATTTTCTACGTCGATTAGACGAGGTATACCCTTGGGAACATACTCTCGACCTTCATGGAGAAGGAAACACAGCTGCTCATTTAAAGACAAGTACGGTCGGACACTCTCAAACAATCATTGTTACTAATGGAGAACTTCTATTGGGAACTTGGCAAGGCATCTACCTCTGTGAGTTTGATGGTCCACGTTCAAGAAGAAGGGTTTCGGTTAAAACGATTAAAACTGAATAACGAACGAAATGACTCGGGGGCATTTCCTCGAGTCTTTCTATTCTATAAAACGTTCTCTTATGTTTTGCGAAGGCAGCACACAAGTCTCTTGTTTCCCAAACCATTTGTATCTATTCACGGCAATCCATCTGTATACCCTATCTCTTAGGGGCTTAGGAACGATTATGCATGCAGTAAAGAGCTTCCATGGCCATGTCAAATGAGAGCAAACCTTTAAAGCAGCGGTTGATTCCACATACGCTTTATGATCTTCAATTAATACAAAGCTATCTGTAGTATGAGGAATGTTATGCTTCTTCAATAATTGTCGACCAATATCGCTTTGTAAGGAAGCAAACTGGTAGATTCCTTCAGGATCACGTTCGATAATAAATCGCACACTACGATTGCAAAAATTACATATGCCATCAAACAAAATTATTGCCAATGAAATCACACCGTTTCATGAATATCCCATAATCCCTTCTAATTATAATAGAATTCAAAACATCTTTCCAGGAAGTTACCTGCTCTCAACTTTTTGAATGCTCCGATAGGTGACCTACTTCATTATATGAATGAACTGCCCATCGTTCATTTTTAAATTGGAGATTGGTCAGGCAGCCGTTAAATAGCTTCACATGCCCCAGTACTGCCTCTTCTTCATGAAACTCCCGTAAAACTGCACTGATGACAGCTCCGTGAGCAACTAAAAGTACCTTCTTGTCGGGAAACCGAATATGAATCTCTTCCAGCCCGTCCTGCACCCTCTCGATCAACTCTTCGTACGATTCCATATTCGGAAAGATAAAGTCAGGATATCGCTCTTCCCTTTCTTCACGGGGCAGTCCCTCTCCCTTACCAAAATGGCGTTCCTTGAAATGATCCATTTCAACTATTGGCAGTTCCAATGATTCATTGATAATATCCGCTGTTTTTCTGGCTCTCATCAAAGAAGTGGTTATGAGAACATCCCATTGTGATTTCTTCAAAAATTCTCTGCATTCTTCTGCTTGAAGCTCTCCAGTTTCATTTAATGGTATATCTGTTTGACCTTGTAATTTCCCCAAAAGATTCCATTCTGTTTGACCATGTCTTACTAAACATATATGAGTCATTTCATTTACTCCTTCTATTAAAGTTGCTGTTTCTAATGTCCGTACATTATCCATGCTTTAAGAAAGTTATAATTCTGCTAGATTTTATGATATACTATATTACCATTAAAAGAGATTATTTCGAAAGTGTTCAATAAATGAGCAGTATAAGGAGTTGGCTGAAAAGAATGAGAGATGAATTATTATATCTGGGTCAAGAGATCGTTTCACATAAATCTGAAATTGCTAAAGGTGTAATCGACTATCAGGAACAACGTTACTCTGAACAACTTAAGTTTTCAGGTGTGAAAATGGAGAAGATCACAGAGTGGAGAATTGAATTAATACAAATACTGGGTGAATCTTTATATGAAGATCAAAAGGATTCTCTCATTAAAATAAAAGAGTGGACTCAGAAAGTTGGGAAAATAGCCATCGAAAAAGGTATCTCCCTAAACGAATCTTTAAAAACTCTATCCACATTCCGTATGGCCATTTGGGATATTTTCACTGAACAGATCATCGACAAACAAATTTCAGCCTCCATTATGCTGCAATCAAACAAAAAGATAAATCCCTTGCTCGATGAAATTGCTTATCTTTTCAATGAGTTATTTATAAAGCAGCAAAAAGATCAGTTGGCCCTTGTTCATACTGCTATGGATGAACTTTCAGCACCGATTGTGCCGATAGCTGACAAAATTGCGATTCTTCCTCTTATCGGAGAAATTGATACTCATAGAGCCAGCTCTGTTTTGGAAACGGCACTTAAGAAAAGCTCTGAATTGCAATTAGACTATTTATTTATTGACATATCCGGTGTAGCAATCATGGACACGATGGTTTCGCATAATATCTATCAAATTGTAAATGCTTTAAAAATGATGGGTGTCCAATCGGTATTAACAGGTATCCGTCCTGAAGTTGCCCATACTTTAGGGAATTTGGGTATAACCTTCAAGGATTTAAAAACAAGCTCAAGCTTAAAACAGGCTCTCGAAGACATCGGATTCAATCAATATAATGTATAACCAGAAGCCATTTGCAACATGGCTTCTGGTTTTTTTGGTTATTTCCAAACACTAGTCACTCTTTTTTATTTTATGATGAAATAATAGTTGAATGCTTTGAACGGCCAGATATATGGGAATTGACCAATACATTTCATACCCTTTATCGAAATGGAATATGCCGATTTTGACCGCGAACCATTCCATCAAGAGAGAAAAAGCTGTCCAAATCAATAAATAAACAAGATTCATAACCCTCTTATCTTTAGCTTTCTATATATGTATATGAAGAAATAACTATAAGGGCCATACATGATGTAACTTATAAAGTCAATTGCCTGGTAAGCGGAACTGTCATTGACATCATAAAAATCCCATGGAGGAATACTAATCGTATGATCATAGAACATTCCTATTGATATGCCATAAATATAATAACTTACCCCTTCCAGGAATGAAAATATTTTTGGAGTGATCCAGATCAATAAAAGGAGAGCGATGAGACTAATGATGATAAACCACTCGTTTAAGTCAAATGACCTCTCATAGATTCTGTCCACTATCTCTCTCCTCCTTTTTCTGCAAAAAATAAAGCCCTAGTCCTATCCAAATACAAATCAATAAATATGTTCCATTAATGATAATTGTATTTAAAAGGCTTCAGATACAAATAATAAAAATCGATGAGTTTTATTTCCGTAATTCAAGTAACCATTTACCATGACAATCCCGACTAATGGCAAAATGCATTCCCGGTTTATCAATAAGCTAATAAATTGAGTAACGTCCTCTGATGCCCTCAACCACTCCAGCTTATTGGTCATAATCGTAATGTAATTCGTTGAAATGATCGATAACACCATGAACTGTATGGAGTTTGAAGTGAATGAAAGTTTTTTTCGCATAAAAATGACAATATAAATCAGTATGATCAATATGGAAATGAAGAAAGGAAGAGACATTGACTTCTCCTTAGATTTTTCTTACTATCCATGCCTCAATCGACTCATTACATAACCAAAATTGTGACAAGAGAGTTTGGATGTTTGTATTATTTTGCAAAGGGAAAAGAGTAAAGGAGAATGAAGGAGGTAATTTGATGAGAAATGAATCTTTCAACCCCAAATATGCAAGAGATGAAATAAAAGAAGTCTTTGTTGATGGTTTGCAGCGAGACTTATCACCTGAAGAAGAAGGACTTATCTCAGGATGGACTCAAACCCTTAACAAAAGCGAACGTGCCACCATCATTAATCTGCTAAAAGAATTACTAAACAAGCATAAAAGACATGACTAAACCAAAAGCGGAGGCGGCTTGCCAGAGGCGACAAGCATATGTGTCGGGACTACCGGAAAGGCGCTCTTTGCCTTTTTGATAGTCCTGGCTTATGACCTCGAGCCTCTAGCCGCCGGAGCTGGATGAAACCAAAAGCGGAGGCGGCTTGGTCAGCCCCGACAAGCATAAGTCAAATCAACCGGAAAGGCGCCCTTTGCCTTTTTGGTTGATTTGACTTATGACCTCGAGGGGCTAGCCGCCGGAGCTGGATGAAACCAAAAGCGGAGGCGGCTTGGTCAGCCCCGACAAGCATAAGCAATCTGTTATTAATGCGAGCATAAAGAAAAGGCAAGCCCTAATCCAGGCTTGCCTTTTCTCATTTATAGTAATGTTCCTCTTACATATCACTTGTCAAATCCAGAAGTTTATCAATGTCAATGCGATAGATTGGGCGATTTATATCCTCTTGTCCAAGTTCTACGGTATCTTCTAGTACATCATCAATGTTCATACTTTTAAATACCTCCCAAGTTGTGTGTTCGCTCTGCATGGCTACAAACCTTTTGCATTCTTACCAAAGAATACGAAAGAAGGATTCCATTCATGGGGGTACTTTTTAAAATATTTTTTCAAAATGAATTGCAGGTAATAATTTGAAATTTGAATCAAATGGTTCACTAGGTTAAGGTTAAACGACTATTGATTCTACTTAATTAATAATAAATGGGTAGAATAGCTTTCTCCTTAAAGGAGGCATTTCTATGAAACGATTTTCCATGCTTCACGTTCCTCAGAATTATAGGCATAGATGGCGTCCAGCTGTTACCATTCACGTTCTACCTGTTCATAAAGAATACTTCGCGATAGGTAAATCATTAAAAGGGAACCGTCGGGCTGCAAACAACAACGAAAAACTAGCCGCATATTATGCGTATCTAGATACTTTAAAATAAACTCTTATCTCTATAGAATAAATCACTATAAAAGCTGATCAGAACCTTGTCTGATCAAATCTTTTGGAATCAACGTCATAGTGTACAAATAGGGGCTTGAGTTACCCTGTGGAATTTCACAAGGGAGAGATATCCTTTTAGTTGACCGGTAGATGCGTACTTAATAGAAACCTCTCTTACTTCTATACGAGACCCTCCCTCTCGTGTGCTATATTTTCTTCTTAGCAACGCGGCTCACCCTTGGCTATGTTTTCATGTTGTTTATAATCATCTAACATACACTGGTGGCTTTTCACCATAGTGCCAGGTAATTCTTCTAGATTACAAAACTTTAGTTGAATGGATTCAGAGTGTTCTGCTTTCATTTCTCCATCGTAATCATTTGTAAAGTAGGCTGTGGTGACTACATAAAACTCATCTCCATTTTCAGCTTCAATGTATTGATCAGCACCGGAATACACGTTTAACAAGTTCAACTTACCTAATGCCAGATTCGTTTCTTCCTTCACTTCTCTTCTCGCGTTCTCTTCCGTTGATTCTCCCAATTCCATTAATCCCCCAGGCAGTCCCCATGAACCATTAGGAAATCTCCGTTGTTGGAGAAGCACTTCCTTTTTCTCATTCAAAATAATGACGACCGATCCAACTAAAATAAGGGGACGCGTTCCAACAATTTCTCTTAATTCTTCTATGTAACCCATTGATCAATCTCCTCACTGAATCTGCTAATGTAATGAAACACAGACCGAATTAAAACGTTATATACTGACAAGCCTCATAGCCATTTCCATCTAAATCCCAGAAATCAAAAAATGTAACCCCCCCATCCTCTTCTATCTCTCCAACCTTTACGTCCTTCTCCACAAGCTTTAACCGGGTCTCTTCCAGTGCATCAGAAAAGAGAATCGGCTTGACGGATGAGGGACGGACCTCTCCCTCTTGAACCGTTAGAGTAGAGTCTCCTTGACCTATTTGAAACACAACATACTTTCCCGAATCAAATACTTGCTCAAACTCCAACACCTCTTCATACCATTGAGTAGACTTTTTTAAATCATTTACACATATATGTACTGTATCCACTTTAGAAAACAATGAAATACCTCCTTCTTCATCTCTAGTTTTTTAAAAGTGTTAAGTGCCCGACAATCTCTTTTGCTTCAAACTTTTCCATGGGCGGAAGGGCCACTACTGTTAAAGATCCCTCTTTAATTTCAGTTAACCCGCTATCGTGAATACTGAAATATCCTTCCTTCTCTAATTTCTCCAGCTCACCGGCTTTTCCCTTTAGAACAATTTTTTTCATTCCTGATTGTACCCACTCTATAAAGTCAGTTTGCCTGTGTTGAAAAGCTGAATCCGTTGCCATCAGCGACAGTGTGCTAAGAGTAGCAGCATGTGCCACTTGCGCCGCCGTTTTCCCTTTTGACATATTCAGTTCCTTATTAACAATAAAATATTGAACGAGATCACGCATGTTCATTCACTAATCATTCCTTTTTACATTTACTACCTGTTATTTTACCATGAGAATGGAATATACCTCAGTATTATTTACTTCCTTCTTAGTTTCACATAATTATTCTTAACTGAAACTATTTTGACCTTCTCTCCTATTTTAAAATCTAAATATTGATCACAATCCAGCTGATAGGTGTGCCCGTTATCAAATTTCATAGAGCATGACGGATCGCTGATGTTTTCATTTATAACCTCACCTGATTTAATTCCTTCTGCACCTTTTTTATCATTCGCCGGAAAATACTTTTCCTCAATCATTACCCAATCTTCATTGCTTATAACCACCAGTTTCATAATATATAGCCCCATCAGAAGAACAAGTAACATACTAAGTATCACAAATTTGGTCCGTAAGCCCATCATGTGTATCCCTTTCCTTCCATATAAAATCAACAAATGATTATATGTGTGAAATCTGAAATACATTCGATTATTTTGAATAGTGGATTATTTTTTCCCCTCTTGCATAAATTCTCAAATGGATTTAGAATAAAACTAACGACCGTTAGTTAGTTAATGAGGAAGGTGAATAAACATGAAAAATGACAACAAACAACTCATCAAAGAGGTCGCATTGGATTTATTCGGCCAAAAAGGGTACGAGGATACCTCATTAACGGAAATTGCAACCGCGGTGGGTATTAAGAAGCCATCCATCTACAACCATTTCCGAAGCAAAGAGGATTTATTTATGGAAGTAATGGAGGATTTAAGTGTGTCTGAAGTAACGTCCTATAAGATCGCAGAGGAAAAAATGAATCCTCAAGAACCGCTAACGAATATAAGAACACTCTTTGACTTATTTTGTCAACGATTAGTGACAACAAAAGAAGCACTACTATGGAAAAGAGTCACATTCTTTCCTCCAGAAGTGTTTAAAGATCTTATTCAAAAACAATTCATTCATTTTGAACAGGTTACAACAGCAATTTTGGTATCAATTTACCAAGAAGGTCTAAAACAAAAACTGTTTAGTGAAATCAAGGAGGACGAATTTATTGCCTCCTTTTTATGTTTAGTTGATGGTGTCTTTTTAGAACATCACTATTACACAGAGGAAGTTTTCCGGCAACGAATTGAATCGGCTTGGAAGGTTTATGAATTAGGTATATCAAGTCGTAAAGGAGAGTAGCATCATGGGTTGGATATATGTTATTATAGGTGGAATTTTGGAGATTGGCTGGGCAACTGGGTTATCCCTTTCAGAGGGGTTTACAAAACCTGTCCCAAGTATTGTCACTGCAGTTCTCATCTTGATAAGTTTTTATTTTTTCTCTAATTCTATGAGATTATTGCCAATCGGAACAGCATATGCTGTCTTCACCGGTATTGGAGCCGCAGGCACTGCTGTTGTAGGAATGGTATTTCTACATGATGGGATTAGCGTGTTAAAAGTTGCTTTTATAACACTACTGATTTTCGGGGTGATCGGCCTCAAAATGAGTGATAAAGAGGAACAAGATACAAGGAGGTCCTATTAATGGCGTGGATATTTCTTATTTTTGCCGGGTTCTCTGAAGTTGTGATGGTAACATTTATGAAGCTTTCTGAAGGATACAAGAAGCTGGCCCCTTCCATCGTTAGCTTCGCAGCAGGAGGAATAAGCTTTTATTTATTATCCCTTTCTCTACTTGATATCCCAGTAAGTACGGGATATGGAATCTGGACCGGGATCGGTTCTGCAGGAGCTGTAATCATCGGGATGATCTTTTTCAGGGAAACAAAGGATCTAAAAAGATTATTCTTTATAAGTTGCATTATAGGGAGTATCATTGGCTTAAAGATTGTTTCATGACTACTATAAAAGTGTTCAGCCCCCTGAGAAATGAGGTTCTCAGGGGGCTGGACTCTTTTTGATTATTATTGAAAAATACATATTAATTAATAATCCCGTGACCTACAATATCCACTTTTATAGATGGGACCAATGGTTTGAGCGATAGGGTTCGGTAATCGTATCGCTGCTACTCATTTCATTTGATGGAATAACGAAAGAGGATATAGCTGTAATCGCAACTACAATGACCATCGTATTTAAAACCAACAGCCGTTCCAATAACAAGTGCCCCCACTACTGTGCTATTATGCATTCCTAAGGCTCGTGTTAACGTTCCTTTCTGTCTAAATGCACACCCCATACATCTTCTAAAATGTTTAAGAACGTTTCGTTTATTTCTCCCCATTGAAAAGAGTCATCGCTATGAAGATCCTCCAGAGTCCCGTCCATTTTCAGTAAATCTTCTCTTATGTACTTTTCCACATACATTAAACAGGGGAAAGGAACCTCCTTTCCATTAACTCTTGATAGCAGCATAAAGGAGATGGTATCTTTCATTTCTTCATTCATCTTAATATGGTCAACCATTTCGTTCATCCCGTTTGGAGGAAACGTTTGATACTCTCTAATCCACTTATAAGCAAGCCACGGTCTGATAAGCGTCATCATTTTCTTCAAATCTTTGAGCTCCTCTTTCAAATATTTTTCCATATTGCGTTTACCCATTTGATAATAATGAATCAAACAGCGGGTTGGAGAAAAAGTCAGGTCTCGCAGTTTTCTGACTTTCTCTATGTCCGGGTGCTCAATATACACGTTTTCATTTGTTAACCACTCCATTAGAGAGGGGTTTGATTTACGAAGAAGTTTGAGTGCTTTACTAAGGTCCCATCCGCTGAATTCAATGGAATCGTGTGTAGACTTTACAATAACGTCCTTGGTCTCTTGAAGATTTAAATATGCGGGAACCTCCCGTATATATATAAACCGGACATCATAATCGCTCTCATCTGTATGATACCCCCATGCCCGACTTCCGGCTTCGACGGCATACAGAATCCTTACTCTCTCTTCTCTTTCGATATTTTTCAACTTATCTAGAATGATTTTTCTCACAAAATAATCTCCTTATCCTATATATATTAGTAGGGTTTTCCTTTCAGTATTTGATATACTTAATCACACAAACAAGTTGATAGATAGAGGTGAATAGCTTGACCAAGAAAAAGATGTACTCATGGAGCCTTCAGATTCTCATTATTCTTACCATTATTTATATTTCAACAAAGATTTCATTTTTATTTGAACCGATTGTCGTATTCGCTTCAACATTATTTTTCCCGATCATCATTTCAGGATTTCTGTATTTTTTATTAAACCCATTAGTCAATCTCCTGGAAAAAGCAAGATTGCCGAGAACCATTGCCATAATCGTGCTATATGCTGCTATTATTGGTGTGATGGTGTTAATCATAGGGAATATCGCGCCTATTCTCTCGAAGCAGATAACAGGGTTGTTCAATGAACTTCCGGAGTATGCAAGACAAACGAGGAATTTTATCGAATATTTATCTGAGACTCAACAATTCAAATGGATGATGAGTCAAGATTATGTGTCACTTAAAGATGTGGAAAATCAGTTAATGGAGTTTGCCAATACTTTACCAGATAATATTACAACTGCTCTTAAAGGATTAGTGAGTGTTCTGACCAGTATTACGATACTGATTGTAACCGTCCCTTTTCTATTATTCTTTATGTTTAAAGACGGCCATAAATTTCCTAAGGCAATTTCAAAATTCCTCCCTCCTGCCTACCGGGAAGAAGGAATCAACACTTTAAAGGATACGAGTGATACACTTGCCGCATACATACAAGGACAATTAACGGTAGCTTCCTTTGTAGGGACTCTGACTTTTATCGGATATTTGATCATTGGACTTCCCTACGCATTGGTTATGGCGTTAATAGGGGCGGTAACGAATATCATTCCATTTATCGGTCCTTTTATTGGCGCTGCACCTGCCATCATCGTGGCCCTGTTTGATTCACCGACGAAAGCCATTCTCGTCATCGTGGTTGTCACGATTGCACAGCAAATAGAAGGGAACCTCCTTTCACCCCTAATTTTAGGAAAGCGCCTGGATACTCATCCAGCGACAATAATCATTTTATTGCTGGTGGCAGGAAACTTAGCAGGTATTCTTGGAATGATCCTAGCCGTCCCTTTTTATGCTGTAACAAAAACCATTGTGTTAAATTTAGTGAAGTTTATAAAATTGAGAAGATCTGCTATTCAAGAATGATAATGGAGAGACAACCGGGCTTGCCCGGTTGTTTCTTTTTGATGTGACAAAAACGTGGTAGTTGTATCGAAAGGAGGTTAAGGATTATATATGTCATTTTCCATTTTGCCTCCACCCCAACAATCATATCTGTTTATACATAATTACATGAGGCCCGATTGGTTCTATTTCAAATACGTCCCCCAACTGAGTTAAACCCAATTTCTCATAATATGGACCAGCCGAAATTCTGGCATTGCACCACCACAATTCACACCCTTTTTCTTTTAAAAGCTTTTCACTGTATTCGATGAGCTCCTTTCCAATGCCATTCCCCCTGTAATCCTTAAGGGTGGCCATTCCCCTTAACCGGTAAGGCAGACATCCATTTAAACCCGGTTGTACCTCCTGATAAAAGGAACCAATACTGATCAGCACCTCTCCTTCAAAAACGCCAATGTGAAAGGAACTGTCGTCGAAATCTCCTTCGTAATGACATTCCTCTAACGATTGCGTCGGTCTTAAGATTTGTTGTCTAATGGCATATGTATCGGTAGCTGTAATAAAACGAATGTGAATCATTTTCACCCTCCATTTTGAAGCCGAATTTTTCATCTCTATTTTATCATAATTTTTGATGTGTATAACAAAAGAAGCAATCCACCATTCATAGGAAATTGCTTCTCTCGTTAACTCATTTCTTTTTAAATAACTTATTAGATGCACCCTTGACTGCCTTGCTTGCCGTGTCTACTGTTTTCCCGACCATTTTGTTCCCTGTATCGCTTACATTTTTCACAAAATCTGCCGATGTATCTGACACTTTCCCTACAAGTCCGCCTTTACCGCTTACACTTTTGATTATTTCGTTAGCTGTATCCGCCGTTTTATTCACTAGTCCGCTGGCTTGCTTTGACGTCTTCTTTACTAAGTCACTTGGAGTATTTCGTTTGTCTTCAGCCATGATGTTCTCCTCCTTAGAAATTCTCATCACTATCCCTATGTCATCGAATTTGAAAGTATGCTGAATCAGGAACTATCTTTTTACCTTTTTTAGATATTCTGTCGATAGAACCGTTTCTTGCATATCACCATCTCTCTTCTCGACCCAATAGGCGGAAGCATGAACTCTTGAACTCACTACTTTATAAAGACTTTCATCAATGAAATGTAAAGCAGCACCATCATCCGCCCCATAGCCTGCTTGAAGTTTCCCTTTACCGATAAATGAATGAAAAAGAGGACGCCGATCTTCTTCGCCGTCATAATGAGGGGAGTGGCTTCCTTTTAAGAATCCCAAACCTTTAATCGTTTCTAATTCTTCACCATACGAATCAGTAATTCCTTCTTCAAACCAACAGATCGAGCCTGCACTCAAACCTGTAAGAATCGTCCCTGATTCCCAAGCTTTCTTGAGGATAGAATCTACCTTCCACTCTCTCCATAGGGCGAGCATACTCTTTGTATTGCCCCCACCCACATAGATGATATCCTTTTCAAGTAGGAATTCCTCTAAATCTTTGGTTGGCAATTTGAATAGTGATAAATGTGAAGGCTCACACGAAAGAGAGGTGAACGTTTTGTAAAAACGCTCAACATACCCTTCTGCATCTCCACTGGCCGTAGGCAAAAAACAAATCTTTGGCTTTGATTCCCCGGCCTGATTTAAAATATATTGATCTAAGAGCAGGTTCTCAGGCTCCATCGAAAATCCGCCCCCACCCATTGCGATAATTTGTTTCATTGAATCAACACTCTCCCTCTATTCAAAATTTTCCAATAAGTATCTTAATCCTATCAAAATCATTGGAGTTGGCGTACATTTTTTTAATTCAAGAAAAAAATCCAATAGAAAAACCCTCTATACGAAATAGAGGGTTTTTCACTTATTTGAATTCATCTCCTGTTAAGTAAGTAAATCACTTACGAGCAACAGACGTTCTATTCTTTTTTATCTTCATTTCTTTTTGGAATGAAAGAATTAATCCATATGTCATGATAAATAAGATGATGCCTAATGGTAAGGCTGTGATGATGGTGGCGGCTTGCAATCCGCTGATACCGCCAGTCCCCATCAAAACCGCCGCAATGGCAGCCAATATAATCCCCCAGCTGAACTTCACGAAGAATGGAGGGTTCAAACTTCCATTAGACGTTTGCATCCCCAGCACAAATGTTGCCGAGTCGGCCGACGTCACAAAGAAAGTGATAATCAAGATTAGGGAAATAATTGAAAGGACACCACTTAGAGGCATTTGATCGTATACATAAAACAGTGCCGTCTCCAAACTTTGACCCGCTATATCTACACCTTGAACAAAGTCGTAATACAATCCTGTTCCTCCGAATACTCCAAACCATAGTGCGCATACGATTGTAGGCACAATGATGACGGCGATGATAAACTCCCTGACAGTCCTCCCTTTTGAAACCCTTGCAATAAAAGTTCCCACAAACGGTGTCCATGAGATCCACCATGCCCAATAAAAAATCGTCCAATCCTTTACCCACTGATTGTTCTCCACATTAAATGGTGAAAAGCGTAACCCCATACTAGGAAGGTTTTGAACATAGCTCCCAAAAGTGGTCAAAAACAATTCCAGGACAAATTGCGTTGGACCTGCGATGAGAAAGACAATGAATAACAAGACCGCCAATACCATATTGGCATTGCTCAAATATTTAATTCCTTTTGATAAACCAGTAGCAGCAGAAGTAATAAATAGAACCGTTGCAACTCCCATGATGATAAGCTGAACTTTAAAGTCAATCGGGGTTCCCATCAGGTAATTTAGTCCACTGTTAATTTGTTGTGCACCAATTCCAAGTGAAATCGCCACACCGAAAATCGTAGCAAACACAGCGACAATATCAACAATATACCCTATCGGACCTTTCACTCTATCTCCAATGACGGGATATAACGTGGCACTCATAAGTCCTGGCAAGTCCTTCCTGAATTTATAATAGGCAAGGGCCAATGCAACGACCGCATAAATGGCCCAGGCATGGAATCCCCAATGAAGATATGTATAGCGTAATCCGATTTTAGCTGATTCAATGGTCCCACCTTCCCCATAGGGTGGAGTGGTATAATGAGAAACAGGTTCGGAGACCCCATAGAAAAGGAGTCCGATTCCCATTCCTGCACTAAAAAGCATGGCAAACCATGTCAATGTGGAATATTCAGGTCTATCAGTATCCTTTCCTAATCGAATCTTGCCATATTTACTAAATGCGAAGAAGATGGCGATGATGAAAAAGAAAGAAGCTGAAAATTGATAAAACCAGCCAAATTTGTCTAGAAGAACCCCTTGAGCATTGGACATGATATCGATCAATACCTGAGGAAAAATAACCCCCCAAGCCACAAAAATGATGCCGATTGTAATCGCAATCCAAAACATTGATGTGAAATTTTTCAAATGACTTCCCCCTTCATTCGTTGATGTAGCTCTAACATGTAGAAATAGGTATGTATAGAAAATAAATGCACGAACTTATTAATACCCCCCTTTACCAAGTGCTAAACTAGTAAGTAACTGGAAAGTGAGGGACGGACCTTTTCAAGGTCCGTCCCTCACTCTAGATTTGCATATGTTAAATTCCCACTTTTAAATTGATTTTTCATGTATCTTTTTTTCATTTCGGGGCAAATTATAGTAGACGGAGGTGATAAACATGACTAATAACAACAACAAACCAAATCAACAAAAAAATGAAGCAGAATTTGCTCAAGAACAAAACGCTGCTGAAAGAGCTAGAAAAGCTGCTAAACAACAAAATCAACAAAACCAACAAAACCAACAAAATCAATAATAACATAGTGACACAATTGAATACTTACTAAGAGACTAGTCAACTGACTAGTCTCTTTCTATGAAGCCAGCCCCTCTAAGTGGAGGAATTTTTTGAACCATAAACTCTTATGAGTTGGATAGATTTCCTTATGATAATGAACATCTCCCTCATACATCTTTAACAAAGAAAAACCTCCCCGGATTGTTCCGGAAAGGTTAGTGTGATTAGCTTATTCTTATTGGCATTAAGTGTGCACATATACAGAAATAAGAATAATTCATTATTCATTATATGAAGGGGAGATTGAACTCCCAACGATTTCCCCTGCCAGGTTAAGCCTGTGTTTTCTTTTTTAACGGTTTGTACGCAACAAAAATTGCAAGTACTGCGGCTGCGACATTGATTAAGGTCCCAATTAAGGGAGACCCTTTAAATCCATTGCTATGATACAAATTTGTTAAAATCAGACCAGCAATAATACTTAGTATGATGTTACTCCCTATGAAAACTCCAATAAAAATAAAAAATTTCTTAGCATTTTCCCACAAATTCAGCACTCCAGTAAATAAAGTATCGTTAACAGTACAGTAACAGAATTATTTAGGAAAAACCAGCATAGAGGCGTACTGAAAAGAGTCGAGTATCCACTGGACGTGGGAAGACACAAAAAAAACAGAGTACGTCAGCAGACGTACTCTGTTTGGAGTTTTACGATTGAATTACTTTTGAACGTTAGCTGCTTGTGGTCCACGAGCACCTTCAACGATTTCAAATGTAACGTCTTGACCTTCTTCTAATGATTTGTATCCTTCACCTTGGATAGCAGAGAAGTGAACAAAAACATCGTCTTGACCTTCTACTTCGATGAAACCGAAACCTTTTTCAGCGTTAAACCATTTAACTTTACCTTGTAACATAAAACAAGTACCTCCTAGTGCAGTTGCACATAAAAATATTTATATTCCTGCTCTGATTAAGATTCAAGACGAATGTTCTTCAATCATGCATATTAACCGAACAAAAATAACTATCCTTACTATAACAGAATCTCGTGCAAAACTCAAGAAAATGAATGGGTCTTTTTGTAAAATGCGAACGAGGATTTAGTCCACGATTGAAATATTGTGTTCTTTAGCATAGAGTTTTTTGATCATTCGTATTTGTCCCCTATGATTGATTTCATCTTCAAATACATGAAACCATTTAAAGAAGTTATTTCCTTTTTCACCATACCACCAGTCCGTTTCTTCATATAGCCAAGCTTCTTCCAATTGTTTGAACCGTTCCACCGTTTGGTTCCTAGTCATCTGCAAGTTATCAAGGTAAAACTCGACTTTATTTCCTTTAATCAATTCGGCTGCCTTACTGCCTAAGCTTAAGGCAGGTTCCAACATCGTTGCATATTCCTCCATTTCATCATCACTCAAATTTTCAAAGGTCAGGACCTGATAAATCTTTTCAACTGCATCAAAATGAGCAAGAAGCATCCCGATTGAATTTGCTTCATCGTGACATCGGTAGTCAAGCATTTCCACCGGTAAGTTCTCCACTTCGTTAATAGAAGTGAACCGTGCATAGTCCATCATTGAAAGGAGTAAAGAAAAGTCTTTCTTCATTCCATTTTTTTCTTTAATTAAATATAATGAGTTGTTTTCCATTGATTCTCCCCCTCTTGTACTTCTCTTACTATATATTGGATAAATAATGGGAATCTCCTTGTTTAATTTGTCGATTATTCATTTATTTAGGAATGTGCTGGGGATTTTTCAATAAATCACGTATCTCTTTTAGCAACTCTTCCTTCTGATCGACCTTCACTTCCGCTTTGACCTCTTCTTGGCGTTCCATTTTCTTATATAGGCGTATAATAAAGAATATGACGAGGGCTATGAGGAAGAAATCCACTACGTTATGCAGGAACACTCCATATGTAATGACAGCGTCTCCAACCATAACTTTTAAGTTCGTAAAGCTGATGCCACCAAGCAATATACCTAGAAGTGGCATAATGATATCATCCACCAGGGATTTGACGATTTTACCAAAAGCAGCACCTATAATGACCGCCACTGCAAGATCTATGACATTTCCTTTCACAGCAAACCTTTTAAACTCCTGCCACATTCGCATTCTCCTTTTATTTATGATGTCCAGGCACTTTGCCTGTCAGGATTAGTTTGCCACAATTATACAAATATATATGGTAGGATGACTTTCTTTCTGCTAGACTAGTCTTTCAGTATTACAAGGCAAAAGGAGAGATGTATGTTGTATCCTATCAGAATTCGGGCAGGCGCTATTATTGTGGAAGAAAAGCACATTTTACTTGCAGAGTTTAAAGATGAAAACGGCCTTCATTACAACCTTCCAGCGGGAGGCGTTGAAGAGGGGGAATCGATTAAAGAGGCGGTAATAAGAGAAGCTTTTGAAGAAACAGGAGCTCAGATAGAGGTAGGATCTTTAGCGTTCACTTATGAGTATGCACCTCACCTAAACAATCACCTTTATGGACCAACACATACCCTTTCATTGTTTTTTTCATGTAGACGAACCTCCAGGACAAGCCTATCCCCCAGTCAGCCAGACCCTTCACAGACAGGCGTAAGATGGATCCCTTTATCAGAGCTTCACTCGATCGTTCTTTACCCTAAGATACACGACAGAATTCTTCAGCACGTTCGACAAAGTAGTCAGGAAGTTTTTATCGAAGAGAGTGAAATCATCAAGTAATAAATCTGTGTGATGACAATTGATTTCTTGTTCTTATTTGTCTTTCATTCTATGTAATGAGGAATACCTATCACGCATAAGAGCTGGCTTGGATTCATACCTGTAATCGGGCTGTTATGTTACGATGGAAGAAAGTCGATGGGAGGAATATCTATCATGTTTACGAAGATACCAAAAGAACAGAAAGACACAATGATTGAACGAATTCAGACATTTTATTATGAGCAGACCGGTGACGAAATGGGAGATTTAGGTGCTGAAAATTGGTTTGATTTCTTTATGAAAGAGATTGGTCCATACCTCTATAACCAGGGAGTGATGGATTCTAAAGATGTATTGATGGATAAGATGCTTCTTCTCGAAGATGATTTGTATGCCTTAAAAAGACCGGTCAATACTAGATGATCAATACATACAAAGGAGCAGGACATTGCAGTCCTACTCCTTTGTTACGTTATGAAGAACTCGATCATCAATTCGACCGTTATCATTAACAAGTTCAATCGTGACGGCTTCTTTATCTTTGTTCTTTATTTCACTCATCAACTTGTCAATCTCTTCCGGTTTTTTAATGTCTACTGTTTTCTTGACCTCAAACTCTTGTGGTGATTCTCCCTGTTTACGGCTCTTTAACTCCTCATCTGTATAAATCAGATCGGTTCCCAGGGCGTTTTTAATCGTGGTTCCTTGCAGGAAGAAACGGGTTTGAAACGGAGTATCCGGTTCAAGTGCTTTGTCTGTGAGCACTCCTGAGAATGTAATCGTATTGGCCTTTTCATTTATTATCACTTGACCATTCACGACCATTTCAGCAGCATTCCGGTTACATGCACTTAATAGAACGGCGATAAGTATTCCGGCGATGATTACTACTTTTGATCCTTTCACTAAGGTGTCCCCCTTATATGTATGTGCTATATTATTTTACCAAATGTTAAATGAAAAGTGCCAGAAACATTAAGTGGAATTTGATGAAAGGGGATTTTTATGAAAAATTTATTATTGAGATAGAAGTCAGGGGACTTATTGAGTTGAGGTGTGTATTTTTTTGATGAAATTGAAGGCTGGTGGTGAAAGGACTTAGCATCCTATTTTTTCGTTTCATAACAATACGAAAAATCACTTGGTGGCCCGATCAATGTAGCCATGTTCACTCTTGTCTTTAGTACACAGAGTGCGTACCGATTTTCGATATAGCTTTTTTGATTCTTCATTATTTCGGTTTGATCATACCACCAATCGATGACATCCAATAAATCAACCCGACGATTTTTAAGATATCGATAGATTAATCATTTCCAATAGAAAAGCAAAGGAACCTTAGATGAACGGTATAGGAATATCGTTTTATATATCGGCCTGATGTCTTCATGAACATGAGGGAAATTTAAGTTTTTCTAAAGAGCATAAAAAGAATTCCTATTCATTACTTTCTGAGATGCTTATTACATACAGCTTTAAGGATAAACATTTTTTCCTGTACACTTAACATTCTCCAGCATTTAGCACGAATAATCATAGTGATTTCCCCTCTCCTTATTTTCATCATCTATTACTTACTTCTCTTTACCTCCATCAAAACTATTACAAACACTTCAATTTGCTACATATTTACAAACAAAAATACTTTCTCCGACATGTTGCCCTATCGAAAAAAGTATTAATTGAAAACGAATGTCAATAAGTATAGGTAATTGTAGAATTTCTTTTTAAAAAGATTTTGTTTAAATTTGAAATCATGTTTAAAAATGTTTAATACTAATAGTTGTTCTCGTGGAATTGATTGGGATAACAATATTTACAGAGAAAGTAGTAGTTGATTTCCGCTACAGGACGCTCGCTTTCCTTGTGGCGGGCGGTGAGCCTCCTCTTTGCTGTGCTCCTGCGGGGTCTCACCTGTCCAGCTCCGGCGACTAGCCCCTCGAGGTCATAAGCTAAATGGTCCAAGAAGGCAAAGAACGCCTTCTTAGGCCCATTCAACTTATGCTTGTCGGGGCTGAGCAAGCCGCTTCCGCTTTTCGGACTGTCCAGCTAATCCCGCAGGAGTCGAGCACCTGCAGCGAGAATCAACTTTCTCAGCATGATTTTTTTCTAAAACTACTTTTAGAAAGTTTTAGAATACAGCTTATTAAAAGGACCATTTACGAAAGGAGTTTCACAAAATGGTGAAGGACCCTGGCTGTTAGCCCCCATATGACCTTGTCTTCATAGTAGTAAAAATGTTCTTTCATAGTTCTCGCTTGCCAGTTGTAATTTTCTCCACCCGGGATTTGTTTGAACGGAAAGCTCTCTTCTGGCTCCATCTTGAACTTGATGTTATACAAGTCCGGTTCCCTTTCCTGTAGATAGGTTAAAGGTGTAGTAAAGATTTCTTCCACCTCAGCTTGATTCGGTTTTAATTCTTTTAAGGATACATTTATCTTGCCTACGTATGGATAAATGATTGTCCCAAAAGGAGACACGATATAATCGAGTGGATACACATCTGAAATGGTGTCGGTATGAATTCCCAGTTCTTCTGATGTCTCACGAATAGCTGCTGCTTTCTCATCTGAATCACTTCGATCTATCCTCCCTCCAGGAAAACAAATTTCCCCTGGTTGTCTTCTCATATTTAAGGAACGAACTTCAAATAAAACATGCGTTTGGCCGTTGACCTCAATCAAAGGAAGTAGAATAGCATATTCAGAAAATGTTTCACTTCCAAGTACTCCGGGTGTTCTCTCTTTGAATAGCTTCAGTATCTCATTCACATCCATTCTATTCCCCCCTTTTCACCTAATCTATTCTATGATTTTCTTTATTATAGTATGAACAAGAAGCAAGACCAAACTATACGTTTCCCCACCATCCTATTCCATTCTATCTATAACTCTATTGTGTACTGAAGTAATCTTAGAAGACCATTTTTCCAATTGGAGCTGATCTGTCTGGCCCGACCTTCATTTATTGCTTTTAATCACAAACGAATAAACATCCTGCTGAACTTCTCGGCAGGATGCTTTGTTTCTTATTGTGGTTCCGGTTTATTTCCTTTCCATTCCTGAATTCCATCATCCTCGATGATCCCCAATGTTACGTCCGCAATATCCGGGTCGCTCATTAATTTATCCTGTATGGCGAATTTAATATCATCTGCTTCAGAAAGTGGTAATCCTCTTTTCAGTTCAAGATACGATTCAACATGATAGTATCGTCCTTCCTGAGTGACTCTTAGTTTAAAGATATCGATTACTGCTTCGTGCTCAAAGATCGCACTTGCGATTCGGTCCTCGACTTCCTTCGGGGCAGCAACTCCTATCAGACCGACCATGTTGTCATATCCGACCCTGAAGGCCACTCCTACCATGAGGAATCCAATGACAATGGTGACGATTCCATCCAAAAGCTGATAGGCAGAGAAGTAGGACACCAATACTGCAATCAGGGCTAAGATAGCCCCTGAAACAGCGACCAAATCCTCATAAAATACGAGCCTTGTCGGTGGTGACGCACGCTTTACGTTTTTAAACGCTCCTGAGAAAATTCCCAAACCCGTGCTTTCAGCTCTTGCTTCCTGTCCGATTTCCTTCATTACTTTATAGAGAATGGCACCATCGATAAGGATATTTAGTAGTAATACAGACACATTCAGCCATATGCCCTTCACCTCAGCGGGATGTTTTAGTAAATGAATCCCTTCCCGTATGGTTTCATATGCCATAATGGAAACAACGATAACCGCAACCATACAAAAAAGATTGATGACTCTTCCGAATCCTGTCGGAAATTTCTCCGTCGGTTGTTTCTCAGAAAGAACACTTCCAATAAATACAAAACCTTGATTCACTGCGTCAGCTAATGAATGCATTGACGAGGCAAACATTGCTCCACTTCCACTAACGAAGTAGGCTATTCCTTTTGCAATCGCCAGAACCCCGTTCCCCACCATAGCGAAAAACGATGACTTGTTTCCCTTCTTCACCAATAAAAAAAAGGATTGATTCCCCACATAGCACACCACCTATACTTAATTCTTAACAAGTAGTATCTCACCAGAATGAACTTTCATAAGTCAATTGACGAACCTTTTCAGCTTTTCTATACTGTAACAATGAATGTATAGATGATTACATGTAAAACGAATTTATTTAGGTCAGGAGAACAAAACATGGATTTTACTATTCAGAACCTTTCCTTCTATTTAATACAAGTAGAGGGCAAAGGCGAAGAAGCCGATAAGCGGCATAAACATTTTCAGACGTTAACTGGAACCGAGTATGAAGAAAGTCCATTAAAAAGCTTTTTAGATGGAGAACTAACCAAAATTGTGAAGCGGAAAGTAGACCGACATTCAAAGTCAGAGTCTGCCCCAACAAAAATTGGACGATTTGTAGTGGAACCTGGTCATGAGCTGACTTCCAATCCGAATTATAATTTATTTCACCGCACCCGATATGCCGAAAACAAAGAGGACTTTCGCGAAGCCTGTGATCAAATCGTTCAAATGTACATAGAAGCGAGCGCTATCCGCGGTGGAGCATTCCTCGTTGCGACTGCAAAGCTGACGAAATTTTTTGATGATCCGTTTGTGTTCATTATGAAATGTGATTTCGAACCTAAGGTTGCCACCATAACCGATGAAGCGACTCTGATTCACAATGTCGAAATGGCGATTACGACGAAAAACATGAAATCCATCCAATATCCCTATATGCCTGAGGAAGGCATGATGGACTCTGCCGAAATCAAAATCCATCAAGCATCACACGCCAGATACTTTGAAGATTTCTTGAAATGGGTAGAGTATGAAAAGTCCATGCCCGAAATCGTGAAATCCCAAGTTTACGGGATGGTGAAGGAACATATTTCAGAAACCTATGCTGAAGAGAGTGATGAACGTGTTGAATTTGAAGAAGCGGTGGAAGAATGGGCAATCAGTCCAAAGCGGGAGCTTCAGGAGAGGTTCACAACTGAACAAGTGGTAGAAGCCACCTCCCAAATCGTCGAGCAATCACCTGAAGTCGAACTTAAGGTGAAACTTGATCATGTCTCTGTTAAAGCTCTTCTTTCCGACTTTGGTGACAGCATTCATCTGGCGAAAGTGAACGGTCGATATGTATTGATGATCGAGAGCGATTCCGTCATGTTTGAAAAAGGCTTCTCCCCTCTTGAATTTTTAAAGCCGGATGAGCTGCATGAAGTGATTCAGCGAATACAAGAAAAAGAATAAGTTGGGCCATGTGAAATACATGGTTCTTATTTTGTTTTTTATAACATAAGTTCTTCCAGGGGCTCTGTCAATCAGTGTGTGTGCTAGATAAAGACAGACACCAATCGTGACAAAAAAACAATCTATTACAAAGCAGAATTTCTAGTACACAAGCAGATTTCTAACACTGGTCTCTTTCAAAAAGTTGTATTCTATAAGTTGATTGTTTTCAATTTAGATTTTATTAAAAAGCGGAGGCGGCTTGCTCAGCCCCGACAAGTATAAGATGAATGGGCCAAAGAAGGCGTTCTTTGCCTTCTTGGACCATTTAGCTTATGACCTCGAGGGGCTAGTCGCCGGAGCAAGACAGGTGAGACCCCACAGCCGAAGCCGAGGAGGCTCACCACCCGCCCCGCGGAAAGCAACTACTACTTTCTATGTAAAATAGCAACAAAGTTTACGAATAGAACTTTACAAAAAAATTCAAAAAACTCTTGTCTAGGTGAAGGATTTCCCATAAAATTTAGTAAGAAAATTCTTTGCATTTTGAATAATTGGGGATGAAACATGCTTACTTCCAAACAGCTTCAAGACATTAAAAACCTGCAGATCGTCTGCGAAAAACACGAAGATATAAATTTAAAACTAAACTGGGATATGCTTAAAAACCGTACAAACAGCCTGGATGATTTTCTTCTTTACAAAGAGGATCAACTGATTGGATTTTTAGGTTTGTACGGCTTTGGTGAAACATATGAATTATGTGGGATGATTCACCCGGATTACCGTAAACAGCAACTATTTCAAGAACTATTCCAGGAAGCCATCCAGTCACTAAGATCACGATCTGTTCAAAAGCTCTTACTAAATTCTCCCGGCTCATCAGCTTCCGGAAAGGAATTTATTGAGAGAATAAAAGCCTCTTATGATTTTACAGAATATGAAATGAAGTGGAATAAAAAAAGCTTGTCCTTAAACAACTCTGATCTTCAATTAAGGAAAGCTTCTGAAAAGGATATAGAAACGATCATTGACCTTGATGAAAAATGCTTTCACGTTGTAAGGTCTGATGCTGAATCCCATACCAAGAGATTGCTTGAAGAATCAGGGGAAGGCAACTTAATGATTGTATATAATGGAACAAGCGTAGGGAAGATTAGAATCCAACGAGTGGACAATCGTAGCTTTATTTATGGCTTCGCTATCCTTCCCTCCCATCAGGGAAAAGGCATCGGTAGAAATGCCCTTTCTCAAGTCGTGATGAAGGAATCCGAGTGGACCAGGGATATTTACCTGGATGTAGCTGCTACGAACAGAAATGCACTTAAGCTTTATGAATCAAGTGGATTTCAAACCTTCTATAGTCAGGATTACTACCAGTTTCCTTTATAAGATTGAATCACATTATAGAGTAAAGCACAGAGGTATAGACCCTGTGCTTTTTTAACGGTAAAATTTATGTTCTATTTTCCACGTGTCGTCAATGGTCAAAACACCATGCGAGAAGTAAGGGAGTTTACGCTTATCAGTGGGAGATCCGGGATTAAACAAAAGTCTCCCTTTCATATAGCGGGAATATGGGATATGTGAGTGACCAAAGACGATCAAGTCTACCTCATCAGAGACGAACGCTTCCAGAGCTCTTTTTTCCGTTGTTTTTCCCTTCCCGTCTCCGTGCACCACACCAATTTTCAGTCCTTTTTTCATGATGATTCTTTTTTGGGGAAGAAACGCCTGAAGATCTGCATTATCTACATTTCCGACAACGGCAATCAGTTCTCCGTACTCTATAAACTCTTTATAAACATCAAGGGTTTGAAAGTCTCCGGCGTGAATGATTAAATCACTTTTCCTGAGATCTTCCACCAGAATTTCCGGAAGCCCTCTCCTTTTTTTAGGCATATGGGTATCGGACACGACTATAATCTTCATCTCATGCTCCTTTTGGTTTCACTGTGCTTTCTCTTTAATTGTTTCCGTTCTATTTCAATTTGGTTAAGGTCAATTCGGTTAAACAATGGTGTTGTTGCTTCAATTCTGATCTCTAACGGCAAAGATACCGGCGCCCACACGGATTGCCCGATCATCCCCAGCTGATCAGCCAATTTTGAAGAAGTAAAGGGTAAAAACGGCTGAATGAGATTCCTTAAATTACATAATACGTACAGGAATTCCTCTAGTACCTTTCTCCCTTCCACCCTATCCTCTTTTAATACATTCCACGGTTTCATTTCATCAAAACGCTTATTCGACCATCGAATAAATTCGAATGCTTTTTCAATTCCCTGTCGAGTGTTCCCTTCTTCAATCGATTGGCCAACCGAATAAAATGTTTCGTCTATTTTATCCTTAACAACATTAGGTACAATAGAGAGCATAAGGTTATGACCAAATTCTTTCCCATAAAATTTTAGCGTGCGTTGAACCAGATTCCCCAGAGCTCCCAGCAGTTCACTGTTATGACTATAAATAAATTCTCTCCAGGAGAAATCTGCATCTCTCTTTTCCGGTGCATTAATGGTGAGGAAATACCGAATGGAATCTGGATGATAGTCATTGAGAAGATCCTTCACCCAAACAGCCCAATTGCCGCTCGTAGATATTTTCCTTTTCTCAAGCGTCAAGTATTCATTTGAAACCATATAGTCAGGAAGATTCCTTTCGCCAATTCCTATGAGAATGGCCGGCCAAATAATACTATGAAAAGGGATATTATCTTTTCCATGAACATAATAGGAAGTGGTTGCCTCCTGCCAAAAGTCTTTCCACTCTCGCTGATGCTCCCTCGCCCAGTTTTTTGAAGCACTTAAATATCCGCTCACTGCTTCTATCCATACATAAATTTTCTTATCTTGAAAACCTTGAATCGGGACCTTCACCCCATTTTCTAAATCCCTTGTCACCGGTCGGTCATGCAAGCCCTCTTTTAAATAGCGTCTCGTGAGCTGAAGAGCATTATCTCTCCATCTGGTACCGTTATCCTTCAGTAATTGTTGAAGAGGTTCCTGCAATTTAGAAAGAGAGAAATATAAATGCTTTGTGGTTTTAAGCACCGGTTCTCGACCACAGAGCTTACAGTTTTTATCGATTAAATCAGTCGGGTCTAGAACCGTCGAGCATTTATCACATTGGTCACCTCTTGCCTTCGAGCCGCAAACGGGACAGGTTCCTTCCACAAACCGATCCGGCAAAAATTGATGATCATGCTCACAATAGGTTTGCTCCACTTCTTTTTCATAAAGCCAGCCCCGTTGATAAAGGGTGTTAAAGATGTTTTGGACTTCTTTATGATGATGTGAGTGATCTGTTCTTGTGTACTCATCAAAATTAAAGCCTAAAGCGTGGAAACACTCCAGGAACTCGTTGTGAAATCGATTAGCGACCTCTTCAATACTTGTTCCTTCCTGTCTAGCCCGAATACCAATGGGGGTTCCATTACAGTCACTTCCTGACACATAGAGAATATCCTCCCCCTTTAAGCGGTAATATCGGGCAATAATGTCCCCTGGTAATAGTGCTGCGATATGCCCTAAATGTAATGAGCCATTTGCGTATGGCCAGGCGCCACCAATAAATATAGTCATGACCTTTTCCTCCTCCTGAACAATATAAAAAACAAAAACCCCTCGTCCTTAGATATCAATCGACATCTAAGGACGAGGGGTTGAACTCGTGGTACCACCTTAGTTTATAGCTTGCTTACACAAGACTATCTCAGCAAGTACGGAGCAAAAAAAAGCCCTTATACCGTGACATTGATAACGGATGCCCACTCCCGTTCTACTCTACACCAAAGCGGTTCGAATAGAATGCTCCGAGACCATTTTCCATAACGAGTTACCCTGCTTCTTTTCAGCTTCCGAAGCTCTCTGATAAGGGACTCATCTACGTACTCTTCTCTTCAACGCAAACATGATTTTATTATATTATGCCACTTTTTCAAAAAATTGCAACATCGCTTTCAAGGTTTTATTTGTGTGTATTAGTGGAAAGGTGAACAGACGATCCTATTTTATAAGAACAGATTTCAACAAAAGAGGTGATGCCCTGTTGTTTTCATTGCAAAAGCAATTCAAGCGTCCGAAAGGATTACTCGGCTGGCTTGTCGGAAAAGTAATGGAATTCGATAATCGAAAAATTAATAATTGGTCCATTAAGCAATTGTCCATTAAAGATGGTGATCATATTCTGGAAGTAGGCTATGGGACGGGATATTGTATCCATCGTATTTCCACTCGTTTTCCTAAATCGCTTGTAGATGGGGTTGATATCTCTGAGACAATGAAGAATGCTGCACGGAATAAGAATGAAAAATCCATTGAGAATGGAAGAGTTCGCTTATTTGTTCATGATATTAGTCAATTTGAATTGAACAACGTTGAGTACGATCGGATCTTTTCCGTCAATAACTATCCCCTATGGAAGGACCAGAAAAAATCCCTTTCACATTTATATAATATGCTAAAAAAAGGTGGCATCCTTCTTATCACCGTCCAGCCACGTGGGGATGAAGAAAGGGATAGCAGGGCGAAACACTATGGCGAAAGTATTTCTGAAGCCTTGCATGAAGCTGGCTTTAAAGATATCACTCTTTCTTATAAGAATGTTAAACCCGCTTTAACGGTATGTGTGAAGTGTGTGAAGTAAAATTGCAAAAATAAGAAACCTTCTGAAGAACACATTTCTTCAGGAGGTTTCTTTGCTTTATTGTTTACATGTTATTTAATGGCTCTTTTCGCAAAGTTTGTGGCTATCTTAGAGAAGATAGTAGGAGTTGATTTCCGCTACAGGATGCTCGCTTTCCGCGGGGCTGGCGGTGAGCCTCCTCGGCTTTGCCTCCGGGGTCTCACCTGTCCAGCTACGGGGCTTAGGGGCTCGAGGTCATAAGCCGAGTCTGCCAAAAAGGCAAAGAGCGCCTTTCCGGCAGACTCGTCTATGCTTGTCGCCCCTGGGCAAAGCCCCGTAGCTTTTCGTACTGTCCAGCTATTCCCACAGGAGTCGAGCATCCTTCCGCTCCAATCAACTTTCTGAGCATGTTTCTTTAAAAGAAATAATAAAAACAATAGCTTTTAACAAACAACCTCTTATAAGGTGAGTAGAGGTTAATATGGTATTGAAGAAGAATTCTGTTCTCTATTTAGAATGTTTTTTGACACCTTCTAGATCTGTCACGAAAAACCTCTTAAAGATGGTGAGGGGAACTGCGTAGACTCCTGCGGATGTAAGATCGTGCCGAGACCCCGTTCGGCTAAGCTGAGGAGGCTCGGCCGAACGCTAGCTGCAAGCGAAGCAGTTCCCCTCACCATCCAGCACATACTAATTGACAGAGCCCAAGCATACCATTTGAAAGAAAAAACAATCTTTGCGAAAAGAGCATATTTAATCGACTTTAACCCGTACAAATCATTAATAAATTCCCGTTGATATCTCTAAAGTTAAAATAAGAAAAGTCGGGAAACGTGATGATCCCAGATTCAATTGTGACTTCCTTTTCATGAAAGTCTTCTCTTATTTTTCCATTTGAGGGGTATGGAAATTACAGATTGGAACATTTGAAGAAGGTGGAGTGAATCCTTTATCCTCTTCAAGAGTTAGTGATGTTTCCCCCATTTGAAAAGTATATACGGGAAGCTCCTCAATCTCTTTATACTGCATAGGATCGATTTCGAAACCTAGTACTTTTTCGTACCAATCCACAGACTCCTTTAGATTAGCCACGGGAATAAACACTGTATTCAGTTTTCTTTGAATCATATAAACTCCTCCTTATGTAGCCGGCTTTTCCACCAGGCGAAAATCAATTTGATTTCCGTGAACTTTAAGCTGGGCTCGGATTCCGTTTGGAAGGATAAACATAGGGTCAGTATGACCGAAATCAAGATCCGTAACGACTGGGATTTCATACCCCTCTGTAACACGGGATAAAATGCCGGCTAGTTGATTTTCTTTAAAGCTAACGTGATCATGAAAGCGTCCAACGACAAGACCATTAATTTTAGAATATACACCTATGTGTCTGAGTTGTGTTAAGTATCGATCAATTGACGACGGGGTTTCCTCTGGATCATCTTCAATACATAATATGGCACCATCGAGATCTGGAAAGTACTCTGTACCTGCGAGAAGGAGCATGGTTCCCATATTGGCTGCAATGATTTTACCTTCTGCTCTCCCTTCTTTGACTACACGAGGTCCCTTATTTTCAATTTGTTCTCTTAATTGATTGTCTTCTTCGTCCCACCACAAATGTTCCATTACATAGGAAGTAGAGGCGGAGTAATCTACTCTTTCGCTTTGTACAAGTGATTGGAAGAAATGTTCCTTTGTATATGAATGGACTCCTCCATATTCTCCAAACTGAGGCAGAACGGCAGGTCCAAGATATGTAGTGAGGCCGGTCTTTTGATAAATCGCCATGTGGAGAGCGGTTATGTCACTGTAGCCGAGGAAAACCTTTGGATTTTTTTGGATTAAAGAGAAATCAAGATGATCCAGAAGTTGATGAGAACAGGTTCCTCCTATGGTGGTGATGATGGCTTTTACATCATGATCCCCGAAGAGATGATGTAGGTCCTCCACTCTTTCCTCGACGGTACCAGCCATATATTCTTCTATTTTCAACGTGTTTGGCGCTACTTTTACGTTAAAGCCTAACCTCTTAAGCTCTTCAATTCCCCTATTCAATCTCTTTGGGCAATGAGCAGCGACTGGAGAAGATGGGGAACAAATCCCAATCGTATCCCCTATTTTTAATCGATTTGGAATCGTCATCCTTTTGACCTCTCTATCGAATATGTCTTATATTGTCAGATTAATAGAAATAGTTGTTTAATTCAACCTTAATCTCAGGTTTTCTAATCCAAATATAAAACAGTCAGCCCTTATAGGACTGACTGTTACCATTTTACTCTTCAGTGTTGCCTTCTTCAGTATTACTTTCTTCTTCCATGTTCTCTTCGGTTTCAGTGCCTGTGTCTTCCTCTGTGTCACTGCTGCATCCGGCTGCAAATGTTACTACTGATAGAGCTGTCATTAACATTAATAACCACTTTTTCATACTTTTCATTTTCATAGCCTCCTATTATGATGCTTTGTTCAACTACATCTCTATCATACTGATTTCAGGAGGAAAAAGAAGGATATTTACCTTTATTTAACATACATTTAGAATCTGTTAATCTATGCTGTCATTTATTTACGAAGAATTCAGTAATCTTTACAAATTTAATGCATTAGCCTTTGAAGCACTGATTAATTCTTTTATTTCATCAAACGATTCATGCTGAATCAGATCAATTACTTTGCTTCCAACGACTACTCCATCACAATACTTACTCATGGCTCGCACATGTTCAGGAGTGGATATTCCAAACCCGGCGAGTACGGGGACCGGACAGTTTTCTTTCAATTTATTTAGGTGATCTGAGATATAGTTGCCAAATCCTTCTCTCGTTCCAGTAATACCATTAATCGTAATAGCATAAAGGAACCCTTCAGTAACGGAAGCCAATTCCTGAATTCTCTCTAACGGACTCGTAAGCGATGCTAATTGAATAATGGCTATTCCATATTCTTGAGATGGTGCCCGAACTAAGTCATGATGTTCAAGTGGCAGATCAGGAATGATTACCCCGTCCACCCCTGCACTCTCACAATCCCGAAAGAATCGATCCACTCCATATTTGTAAATGGGGTTAATATACGTCATAAAGACTAACGGAATGCCAACTTCCTTCCTGCTTTCCTCTAACACTTCAAAAACCTTTTGCAGTGTCGTCCCATTCTCCAGTGCCCGCTTCCCTGCCTCTTGGATGGTAGGACCGTCGGCAACGGGATCCGAGAAAGGG
This sequence comes from Bacillota bacterium, assembly GCA_051750565.1. Lineage (GTDB taxonomy): Bacteria > Bacillota > Bacilli > Bacillales > Bacillaceae_B > Rossellomorea. Next base: position 204,556 of record JBNJJV010000005.1, read on the forward strand.
ATCCCGACTTCAATGGCCGTCGCCCCACTCTCTTCCAGTATTTTCAAGGTTGAAATCAAGGTCTCAAGACCCCCATCCCCTGCCATCACATAAGGTATGAACAGTTTATTTCCTTTATCCAGATCAGTTTGAAGCGTGTTTTCAAGAAATGATTTACCCATGTTGACTACCTCCCAGTAACTCTTTCACTTGTTCCACATCTTTATCCCCTCTGCCTGATAAACAAATCACTACTGACTCTTCTTTCTTCATTTTTTCAGCTAATTTTACCGCATAGGCTACTGCATGTGAGCTTTCCAGTGCCGGTATAATTCCTTCTGTCTGGGACAACTGCTTGAATGCATCTAACGCTTCCACGTCTGAAATGGACGTATATTCCACTCTATCAATGTCTTTCAAGTAGCTATGCTCCGGCCCGACACCAGGGTAATCAAGTCCTGCTGAAACAGAATGGGCTTCTTGAATTTGCCCTTCATCATTTTGCAGCAGGTACATCATGCTTCCATGAAGGATCCCGACAGACCCCTTTGTTAATGTGGCTGCATGTTTGTCGGTTTCAACCCCACTTCCAGCCGCTTCCACACCGTATAAGTCAACTTCCCTATCTTCAATGAACGGGTGGAACATTCCGATGGCATTGCTGCCACCTCCAACACAAGCGACGATGGCCTTTGGCAGGCATTTTTCCTTTTCGAAGAATTGTCGCTTTGTTTCTTTCCCGATCACACTTTGAAAATCCCGGACCATTTTAGGAAATGGGTGTGGCCCTAACACGGAACCGATGATATAGTGTGTGTCCTCTACATTTACGACCCAGTAGCGCAAGGCTTCATTGACTGCATCTTTTAATGTGGCACTTCCCTGGTTGACACTCACCACTTTCGCTCCCAGTAACTCCATTCTGAATACGTTGAGCTTCTGTCTGCGTATATCTTCCTCCCCCATAAAAATGACGCAATCCAGGTTTAATAGAGCGCATACGGTTGCCGTTGCTACACCGTGTTGTCCTGCTCCTGTTTCCGCCACGATTTTTCTCTTGCCCATCCGTTCAGCGAGCAGGGCCTGACCGATTGTATTATTGATTTTGTGAGCACCCGTATGATTGAGATCCTCACGTTTTAAATAGATTTTCGCTCCCCCGACCTGTTTGCTTAGATTTTCAGCAAAGTAGAGTGGATTTTCTCTTCCTACATAATCCTTTAAGTAGCTTTGAAATTTCTCTTGGAATTTTTCATCCTTAGAGGCTTCATCATAAGCCTTTTCCAATTCTTGAACAGCCTTCATCAATGATTCTGGAACGAACCTTCCACCGAATTGCCCGAATAACCCTTTTTGATCTGGATGCGCGTATATCATCTCAATTCCTCCTTCATTGGTTAAAAAAATCGTTACACCGACTTTGCCTCTCGAATAAATGACTCTATCTTTCCTCTATCCTTCTTCCCTTCCGTCTCTACACCACTGGAAACATCCACCATATAGGGACGGACCTTGGTGATCGCCTCCCGAACATTATCCCGATTCAATCCACCGGCAAGAATCAAGTGTTGAGGGATGTTTAGTGCATGGACATAATCCCAATTAAACGTCGTCCCATTCCCTCCACGATGAGGCCCCGTTCCACTATCCACCAAAATCATCTCTCCACCAAAGTGTTCGATCCCATCTATATCTTCTTTTTCCTTTATCGAAATCGCCTTGATAAATGGATGATTGAGACTATCACAAAATTGAACTGATTCATCTCCATGAAGTTGTACGTAATCTAGATTTACTGTTTGGAATATTTCTTCCATCTTCTCTTTAGCCTCATTTACAAACACACCAATTTTCAATATATGCGAAGGTAGTGAGGCACTTATAAATGCCGCTGATTCCACGTCAATTTTTCTTTTACTATCAGCGAACACAAATCCTATTGCATCAGCTCCTGCTTCAATTGCCCAGAGAGCCTCTTCTTGCCTTTTAATTCCACACACCTTTACTTTGGTCATTTCACCACGCCTTTTCTCACTTGTAAGGAGGCAAGCTTAGTTGCAGGGTCATCACTTCTCATTAACGTCTCTCCGACCAGGACCCCATCCGCACCTGCGTTTACGACTCGTTGACTGTCTTCTTCATTTCTTATTCCACTTTCACTTATGAACACGATATCTGTTCCATTTACCATGGAGCCGAGAGTTTCTGTGATCAGGAGATTTACTTCAAAAGTTTTCAGGTTACGATTATTCACACCAATTATAGTTGCACCTAATTCCATTGCGACATTCATTTCTTCTTCATTATGAACTTCTACCAGAACTTCCAGGCCAAGCTTCGTAGCATAAGAATATAATTCTTGTAATCTGTTTACATCCAGGGCAGCTACGATAAGAAGGATGACATTTGCCCCGGCGTCTTTTGCACGATCTATCTGGATTTCATCGATAATAAAGTCTTTACAAAGAATAGGGAGGGAGACTGCATTACGTACATTCGCCAGATCTTCCATACTTCCTTTAAAGAAAGGAGTATCGGTTAATACCGATATGGCACAGGCTCCCGCTTCTTCATACTTCTTTGCTTGAATCACCGGATTCACTTCTGTTCGGATATCTCCTTTTGATGGAGATGCCCGCTTAATTTCAGCAATCACCTGTAATCTAGAAGCTGATTTTAATGCTTCATATAAGGAATTACTGGGAGCCCCCTTATAATAATAGGATTCATACCCTGCATTCTTTAACTCTTTAACTTCTTCTTTCTTTTTTTCAAGAATGGTTTGTAGAATGGTAGACACTTAAATCACCTGCTTTCGACGTTGTTGACTATAGCGAACCAATGAGTGGAGCTTTTCTTTTGCACGACCGCTTTCTATACTTTCTCTGGCAAGCTTTACACCTTCTGCAAAGGTGGCCGCTTTGCCATGAGCGTACAGACCGATTCCTGCATTGAATAAGACCGTATCAGTGTAAGCCCCTTCCTTCCCATTTAACACTTCTTCTAAAATAAGGGCATTGTCTCCCGCGTTCCCTCCACGGATTTCTTCGAGGGAATAATAAGGAAGGCCGACATCTTCTCCTGTTAAAGTGAGTGAAGTAGTTTCCCCTTGATCCAGCAGAACGAGATGATTTTCTCCTGCTAATGAGGCTTCATCCATGTAATCAGCTCCATTAAGCACTATCGCGCGTTTTCTGCCTAATTCACGTAAAACATGGGCCATCGTTTCTAATTTATCTCTTCTATATACCCCAAGGAGTTGAGTTTCCAGGTGAACCGGATTCGTTAATGGTCCAATGAGATTAAAGATGGTAGGAATCTTTAATTCTTTCCGGACCTTCATTACCTTTTTTAAACCTGAGTGAATATGGGGTGCAAATAGAAAAGCAATATTGGTTTCATCCAGTAAACTTTCCACCTCATGAGAATGAAAATCAAGTGCTACCCCTAAATGTTCTAACACATCAGCACTACCGGTTTTACTGGAAATACTTCTGTTACCGTGTTTCGCAACCTTCACCCCAGCCCCGGCAAGTACAAATGCACTCGTTGTACTAATATTAAAGCTTTGGGATCCGTCTCCACCTGTTCCGCAGTTATCCAATATTCCTGGTAATGTGCTTTTAATCGGCATCGCTTTCTCCCTTAAAACTTCAACAAGAGCGGTAATTTCATCTACAGTTTCCCCATTCATTTTTAATAGGGTCAGGAAACATGCGATTTGACTATCCGTTGTTTCTTCAATGAACAATTTTTCAACTGCCCTTCTCATCTCTTCTCTCTCTAATGAATGACCGTTAGATAGCTTCTGTAGATAGGTTTTCACGGTTATTCTCCTTTCTCATCTGAACTAAAAAGTTTTGAATGATTTTCTTTCCTGTTTTCGTACCGATGGATTCCGGATGAAATTGAACCCCGTACATTGGATACTTCATATGCTTTATCGCCATGATTTCTCTATCATCCATGGACAAAGCGACAGTCTCTAATTGTGTCGGCAGTGTCCCACTCTTAATCACCAGGGAATGATATCTCATCACCTCTAATGGTTGTGGCAGATATTCGAATACTCCACCGCCATTGTGTTTAATGAGGGATATTTTTCCGTGCATGACTTTCTCAGCCACTTCGATGGTTGCCCCGAATGCTGCCCCTATTGCCTGATGCCCTAAACAAACACCTAAAATTGGCACGCTAGCATGAAGATTCTGTATAATCGAGATGCAAATCCCCGCATTTTCCGGCTTCCCTGGACCAGGTGAGAGAATAATACCAGCAGGATTCAATTTCTTAATTTCTTCTAATGAAATAGCATCATTCCGTTTTACGATTACTTCTTCACCCAGCTCTTCTATATATTGATACAGGTTATACGTAAAGGAATCATAGTTATCAATAAGAAGGATCATCCTGTCACCTCCAATAATGATTTAGCTTTATTCATTGTTTCTTCATATTCACTGGCTGGGTCAGAATCGTAAACAATCCCTGCGCCGGCTTGAACATAAGCTGTTTTATCTTTAAGAACCATCGTCCGTATGGCAAGGGCAAAATCCACATTCCCGTTCACCCCGATATACCCGACGGCACCTGAGTACACGCCGCGCTTTGTGGTTTCAAGTTCATTGATGATTTGCATCGCCCTGATTTTCGGTGCTCCGCTGACGGTACCTGCCGGTAAGCAGCTTGTTAATGCTTCAAGTGGTGTTACTTCTTCTTTTAATTCACCCTTTACTTCCGAAACGATGTGCATGACATATTTATATCTCTCAATCGTTAAGTACTTTGAAAGGTAAATCGAGCCGATCTCACAAACTCTGCCTAAATCATTTCTTCCTAAGTCAACCAGCATTCGATGTTCAGCGATTTCTTTTTCATCTGTAAGTAATTCCTTCTCGAGCTCCCTGTCCACATCATGTGTTTCTCCCCTTCTTCGTGTTCCTGCAATTGGATTCGTGGTGATTTCCCTCCCTTGAACTTTCAGCAAGCTTTCCGGTGATGCACCCAATACGACATAGTCCTCGAAATCAATGAAGAACATGTAAGGGGACGGGTTAGATTTCCTCAAGTTTCTATAGAATGAAAATGGATCACCTGAAAAGGACGCCTTAAGTCTTTGAGAGAGCACGACTTGAAATATCTCACCTTCTCCTATGGATTGCTTTGCCCTCTCCACCTTTTCCATGAATTCACCTTTTGAGGTTTGAGCATGGAAGGAAAGGCGATCTAGTTTCTTTTTATGAGTTTTCAAATACACATTGGTCAGCTCAGCCTCGACTTCCTTCACCTTTTTATCCAGGTCTACTTTTTGATCCTCTATCCACTCATTCATGACGACAATAAATACCTTGTGCTCCAGATGATCAAACACAATGACTTTTTCATAAAACATGAGATGAATATCCGGCATCTCCAATTCATCTTGAGGAGTTACACCGATTTCTTCGTAAAGTCGAATAACGTCATATCCTAGGTATCCAATCCCCCCACCAGTAAAAGGAAAAGGCGCATCCTTTAGTTCGTGGGAAGGAATAAGGTTTTGAATGATTTCGATGGGATTCCCCACTATTTCCTCTATTTCATTTGCAGATGATTTTTTTAACTGTACGGTATTTCCGTAAGCTTTACATTCTAAAAATGGATCACTCCCTACAAATGAATACCGACCGGATTGTTCATGCTTCAATGAGCTCTCTAATAAAAATTTCTTCTTACCTTTTAACGATTGAAAAAGTGAAATGGGTGTAAATATGTCTCCGTTTAATTCTTTCACCACATAATCCAATGCTTGCTGTTTCATCATTTCATGCCTCCAATTCAGTATTTCCACTTATAAATCAATAAAAAAAGTCCCCTATGAACAGAAAGATCTGTTCATAGAGGACGATGCTGACCGCGGTGCCACCTCTGATTGGGATACTTTGACGTATCCCCTCTTGATTCAAGTACAGGGCATTACTTAACCCGATACTCTATCCTTTTAACGGTGGAATTCCGTACGATCCTACTTTCAATTCGGATCATCTCTCATAAGTCCATTCCAGACAAGCTATCATGCTAAGGTCTCACCGTCCTTAACTCTCTGTAATGCATCACTTGAATGTACTCCTCTTACTCAAACGATTTATCATTATTCAGTTATAAAAAAAGGGCATCCCTATCCATTTACATCATGTAAAGGACGAGATACCCGTGGTGCCACCTTTGTTGACTGCCTGAACAGTCCACTCAATCGTATCGAAGCGGTTTGCTTGAATACGCGTCTTTTGTAACGATAAGACATTCGCCAAAGCCTACTTCCTAAAGTTTCGGTTTGGAGGCTCGGAAGTCCATTCCCAAAGATCGTCCACACTGGTTCTCACCAACCACCAGTTCTCTTCAGTGTCGATCAGAGGTACTCCTCTTCGTCAAAGCCATTCGCTCATTTAATTAATTGTTTATTATGATAATAGGTTTCTCCCTGAATGTCAACTATCAATATACAAAATAGTCTTCAGCCCAGATCTAACTTGTTCACACAACGGTGATCATCATCGAATCACAAACTGGTTTATAACCGATTTCCATATAAATCTTATTAGATGTCGGATTATCTAAATCCGTATAGAGTGAACAGAATGAATGATTTTTCAATAGCAACCGGCTCAGTTCGGCTACGACAGAAGAAGCATACCCCATTTTCCTATATTCTTTCGGTGTATACACAAAATTTATGGTTATGCCATGATCCGTTCTTCTCGCTCCTCTTGCCATGGAAACGGGCTTTCCATCTACTTCCCACAAATACACATACATTTCGTTTTCAATCATATCCCTTGAACGCAGGATAGCCTCTTTATCAGTTAGGGGATTTTCTCCTGTATCCTTTACAAATCCTATTAACCATTCGGCAAGAAGGGCTTTGTGTTCTTTGCTTACTGGAACCATTTTCCCATCACTCAGTGGAATATCATTCACCTTATTCAATTGGTACACACGCTGGTTCATACGCACATGGAAGCTCGATTCCGTTTCTTTACACCAGGCGTGGGTTAATTGAAGGGCAGTTTCTTTCTCAGCAATGAAGCCAGGAAAGGTAATATGGGAATCCTCACAAAACATTTTGAGTTGTTCAACTATTTGAGGCATGTCTTTCTTCTCTATCTTTAGCGTACTTACCAGGTAATGCGGCGGTGTCATGATGAATGATCCAACCACGGATCCCTTCCCATTCTCCACTAATAGAAGCAAAGGATCCTTATATTTGTGACTAATTTTCATAGTGTTCAGTAAACCTAATGGTAAGTTATTCGCTGCCTCATCTTCTATTAGAAAAGAATGAACCCTTTCGTAATAATGAGCTGTGTTTATATACTGTGTCAGCTTATACATATTATCACCCCATTATAAAATTCGATTTGCATGATAGGAATCCCTTCTTTATTTTCGTGAACTCCTACCTGTAATGGAATGAAAAACCACAAACTTTACGAAAAAAGAGCCCTAAAAAAAGATGGGCGGGCTAAACCCATCCATCTTGCTTATACTTAGATTGAGTAAACAGGGAAACGAGTACATACATGAAAAAGGAAATGATAATTGGAAAAATCACCGTGTGCATATCCAGATAGTTAGGTGCGAAACTGTGAAATAAGATGTACGCTACCAGTCCTGATAGCATTGAAGCAATGGCACCTTGGGCATTTCCTTTTTTCCAATATAAACCTAAAACAATCGGCCAAATAAAAACAGCTTCAAGGCCTCCAAATGAAAATAAATTAAGCCATATAATCAACTCAGGAGGACTCAACGCCATAAGAAAAACGAGAATTCCCGTTATACTTGTCACCCAAAAGCTAATCCTTTTGACTTGTTTTTCCTTTGCATCCTTATTGATGAAATTCATATACACATCTTTCACAATAGCCGAGGATACAATCAATAATAACGAATCCACTGTCGACATGATAGCCGCCATCGGAGCAGCCAGGACAATCCCGGCAAGCCATGGTGGAAGAACTTCTAAAGCAAGAAGAGGCATGACTTTATCAGCCACTTCTATTCCAGGGACCACGACCCTTGCAAGCACACCAATTAAGTGCATACCGAGCATAATGGAACCGACGACAATGGTTCCGATTATGATCGCTCTGTGTAAGGACCTGGAATTCTTATAGCTCATGGCTCTAACTGCCACCTGAGGCAATCCGACAACACCAACGCCCACTAAAATCCAGAAAGAAGAAATATAGCGGGCACTTAATTCTCCATCATGACCATGAGGACTTAATAAGTTAGGGTTTTCCGCTTTCAATCCCATCATGATGTTCTCCATGCCTCCTCCAGCGATGATGGTGGCAATCAATAGAATAATGGTCCCTCCAAGCATTACCACCCCTTGAATTGCATCCGTGATGGCAACCGCACGAAAGCCCCCAATAATAACGTAAACAAGGACCGATACGGCAAACAGGAAAAGAGCACTCTCGTAGGTTAACCCGGTTAATGATTCAATGAGCCGTGCTCCCCCTACCCATTGAGCAATCATGGCTGAGAATAAAAATACGATGATACTAAAGGCAGATAGAATTGTAATCTTATTGCTGCCATATCTGCCTTGTAGATAATCGATCAATGTAACGGCCTGGTATTTCCGGGCCATAATCGCAAACTTTTTCCCGAGTATAAGGAGAACAAAATAGCCTGTTGCAACCTGTGACATGGCTAAAAGAACCCATGATAAACCATATGTATATGCTGCGCCGGGTCCTCCGATGAAACTACTGGCACTTCCATAGGTCGCAATCATGGTCATTGCCAAAATAAATCCGCCAAGCTGACGGCTTCCCAAGAAGTATTCCTGAACGAAGGAATCTGCTCTACTCACATTTCTAGCCGTATAAATACCCACAACAAAAATCAAGATTAAAAAAGCAAATAAGGGAATCAATGCCATACTATTCATGATCATCCTCCTCATCGTCAAAAGGAATGTCAGTAAGCAGGTACTTTACGACGATGATCACTAGCAATATCATAAGGAAAAAGCCAACGATGCAACTGTAAAAAAACCACTCTGGCATACCGAGGATCCAATCGTAATCTGAAACCGGTTGAACACCTAATCCGAATGCAAAACCATACCACCATAAGAAATTTATCAGAACAAGTGCTATTCCTATCAGTGCCTCGTAACCAGCAACCCTGAACCGTTTATCTTCTTTATGATTCACTTACTCTTATCCCTCCTTAAAATACAACATCCTTTAACAATTTACGACAGGAAGAAATGAAATGCAATATAAAAAGACAGACCCGAAGCAGATGCTACGGGCCTGTCTTTTTATATCTAATAAAGGGGGTTTTTCATGAACCATTCTCTCAATTGAAAGAGGGGGAAACTCTTTTGTTCAAATGAGAATGATTTTCAATATCATTGTAATCCCTCTAATAATAAATGTCAACATAAAACTTTTATTTATAGAAGGAAATATTTGGTGTCTTGAAATGTGAATTATGGTAAAATTCTAAATTAAGCTCATATTATAGAGATAGAGAATCGAGGGGGATATGTTTGAAAGAGAAATTCAAATCATTTGGAATACCTTTAGTGTTAATGGTTCTGTTTATAGGGGCACTATTTCTCCACCAGCTTTTACAAGTCAAACAACAACCACAGCCTGATTGGAGTAGATCCATCCCATTAAACTACACTTCTGAAGAACGCCCTGTTATCTTTAATGGAGATGAAGGACTCTTCTTTGCCAGTAACGGGAAAATTACAGGGTTAACTATGGAAGGATCATTTGATTCAACCAAAAAAACAACGCTAGACACCAGCGTTACCCGGGGCCATCCTTTTTGGACAGACGGTACGAAGGCCATTCAGATCAAGGATGACAAGTTAATCTCTACAGAGAGTAATGTAGTAACGACGATTGCAGAGGAAGCAACAGGGATCAGCACTGCAATGAAATCTGTGTACTTCTGGAATAAAGAGAACCTTTTTTCTCTTAACCCTGCTGATTTGTCAGTGAAAGAGGTTTTCAGCTTTTCTAATGAAATCCTAGAAGTCTATATTGGAAATAATGGCAGTGCCGTATTACAGGTTAGACAAGATGACGGTCACTCTCACCTGTACTACATGAATGATACGTTACAAGTAGTGAATGAGCCATTAGCAATTGTAAACACAGCAACGAATCATCATATTAATGGATTAACCTTTACTACAGAAAACAATCAATTAACTCTTCTTTATAATGAAGAGATGCGAGCCCAGGGAACTTTGTCATATAAGATTTTCAAGTTGCATACACCGATAGATGAAATAGGATCTTCTATTTTGAAGCCCACAAAAATTGATTTTACGAACAAAATGTCAGGGGGCAAACTTCAAAGTCCAAGAAACGCACAACTACTTTCCATTAATGGAGAAAAATCCATTCTTTTCACATCTGAAGGTCATCGGGTTGGGGATGAAAATGCGATTAGTCTATATGTAGCACCTTTCAGTGACTCTAACCAATTAACAGCGGCTCCAGTCAGTACAACAAACCATTTTACGTATTTTCCACTTCAACTCACTAATAAGAGCATTGCCTGGTTGGATTATGATGGAGATACGTATGAATTATTTGGCGCTTCACAGGATGCACAAGTTATCGCCAATAGCACTGAATGGTCGAAACGAAGTGTCAAAGAAGCCGTTAACAATTCCGTACTTATGATATTCAGCAGCTTAATCACGATTATGGTTTCATTCTATTGGGTATTGCCTTCCCTATTTCTTTTAATTCTGCTTTATATTTTTAAACCAAATATATTTGAGAAAGAAGAGATCAACTGGGTTGAATATGCCTCTATCATTATGTTTTTAGTAATGCCGATAACATTCATCACTAAAGCGATGGGGGATTACTTCTACTTTGCTGCTCCCGAATACCTTATGTTTTCAGGAAGTGAGTATATAGTATTACTCCTTATCAGCGCCATTACTTCACTACTATGGAAATTGGGGAGAGATCCTGACTGGGGTACTTTTGGTGGAGTATTCTATTTCATGGGTATTTACATTCTTCTTTATGCCACTTCAATTGGGCCGTATATTTTTAATTTATTTTAATGATAATGGATCAAAGCGCTCAGAAGAATTTCTGAGCGCTTTTTGTTTCCATTTAATTCTCCCTTTCTTTCCAATGTTTTCGTTTATGGAAGTAAGCATAAATGACGATACAAATCGTCAACCATGCACCTCCCGCAGTGAATCCTCCAAGAATGTCACTTGGATAATGTACTCCTAAATACACTCTGCTAAGTCCTATCAGTAGTACCAGAAAGCTGATCACAATGACACTAGACCACTTATACCATTTATGATCTAATGCTCGAAACAATATGAATGCAAGGGTCCCGTAAAAAATAAAGGAACTCATGGAATGACCACTGGGAAAGCTATAACCGCCTTGCTCGATCAGTGCTTCAATATCAGGTCTTTCACGTTTGAAAATCCATTTTAGCAGCCAGTTAAACCCTGCCCCTGTTGTGATCGTAATCGCTACAAAAAGAGCGAGTGGATACTTTTTTAAAAACAGTAAGATGACAACCACACTGATGGCAATGATACTGATTCCTTTAATTCCACCTAAGAAAGTGATGAAAGTCATAAAGGTCGTTAACTTCGGTGAGATAAATCCTCTTACTATCTCAAAGACACCATTGTCAAATTGTGCAATTTCATTTTCTTTCCACTCTTCGACAATCGTGACGAATCCCCATGTAAATGCAATCAAACAAATGACCGATAGTGCAACCAATACTCCTTGTTTTATATGCTTCTCCTCCAAAACTTGTCCCTCTCTTCACTCACGACTTACGTTCTATTGAGCTTTTTTCTTTGAAGTCGTTTTCTTTTTCGTTTGCTTCTTCGTCTTTTTCGGTTTGGATGAATCAATGGAGGCTTGAAGTGCCGCCATTAAATCTGTCACATTTTCTCTTGGCTCTTTTTCTTTCGCTGTTACGATCTTTTCCCCGGTTTGCTTCGATTCAATCAATTGACTTAAGCGTTCACGGTACTGATCTTTATAGTTCTCCGGTTGAAATTCAGTGGTTAATTGATCAATCAGCATCGTCGCTGTTTCTAATTCTTTATTCGTTATTTCATCTTCTTCTGGAACATTCGGTACATCACCGGTACCTCTTACTTCATCTGGATAATGAATGGTTTCCATTACGAGAGTATTTTCATACACCCGAACAATGGAGAGTTGTTCTTTCGACCTCATCGTGATTTTTGCGATACCTACTTTTCCTGATTCCAGAAGAGCTTTTCGTAATAATGAATAAGCTTTTTTCCCTCCATCATTAGGTGAAACGAAATAACTTCGATCAAAGAATATCGGGTCGATTTCCTCCATTTTGATAAAGTCTACTATTTCCACAGCTTTATCCCCGTTTGCTTCCTTCAATTCCTTCAATTCCTCTTCTTCAAGAACGACAAATTTCCCTTTCGTCACTTCATAGCCTTTAACGATGTCATCATGGTCGATTTCTTTTTCACAAGCTGGACATACTTTTTCATATTTAATCGGTGTATGACACTCTTTATGAAGTGAACGAAGCTTTATATCACGATCTTCTGTAGCAGAATGAAGTTTAATGGGGATGTTCACCAGTCCAAAACTGATTGAGCCTTTCCAAATCGTATGCATATATTAATACCCTCCTTCACATAAACTAATCCCTTACCATTATCATTTAGTTGTCCGATACTCTTCATTCCCTTAAACATTTGGAAATAAATAAACACTCATTGGTCACACTAATACTAAAAATCAGGTGAATAGATATGAAACCGATGCTTCCTACCTTATATGATGAACTCCCTGAAAATGAGGACTGGCTTTATGAAGTGAAATATGATGGATTTCGCGGAATTCTCTACGTTCATTCTAAGAATCAGATAAGCCTTCAAAGTCGAAACGGGAAGGAATTGCTTCCACACTTCCCGGAAATTGCAGAACAGATCAAAACTTTACTCAGTGAAATAGACTTACCTACCCCTTTCATTTTGGATGGGGAGGTTGCCCTATTACGCTCTTCCTGCAGCAGTGAATTCTTTGAATTGCAGGTAAGGGGCAGAATGCGCAATAAACAGAAAATTAATCATGCCGCAGCCGAGAGACCCGTTAAATTTCTGGCATTCGATTTACTTGAGTATGGTAAGAAATCATTTGCCCCCGAACCTTACCTTATAAGAAAAGAAAAATTGAAAGAGGTTTTTACTTTTCTTCAATTGCCATTAGAACCTACCCCTTCTCTCCCATCTTCCCTTCAAATGGTTCCCTATTTCAAGGATCGTCGAGAAATATGGGAACTTGTGGAAAAAGAGGAAGGTGAGGGTGTTGTCGCTAAGAGGAAGAATAGTAAGTGGGAAGCGGGTAAACGAAGTACGAGTTGGGTAAAAACCAAGAATTGGAAACGCTGTCACTGTTTCATCACTGCGCTGGATGAAACGAACGATTACTTTCACATTAGCGTTTTCGATAACGAAAAGATTATGCCTATTGGCTTATTTCACTTTGGTCTTTCTCCTGACGAGAAAAAAACATTAAAAGCAATGATTAAAAAGAATAGTACGAAGAATAAGAATTCCCTTTATTACATAGACCCGGCTATAACTGTAGAAATTTCATATTTGAATTGGTATGAGGGTCAACTGAGAGAACCACATTTTCATCGATTTCTATTCTCCATTGCTCCAGAAACCTGTACAATGGAGCAATTCAAGCTGGACGAAGCATCCCTTCCACTTGGGGTTGAAATCACACATCCAGATAAGGAATTGTTTCAGAAAGTCTCAATGACAAAGCTTGATTACGTTCGGTACCTTCGGAAGATGTCCGTCGCTATTTTGCCTTTCTTGCAGGATAGGCCATTGACTTGTATTCGTTTCCCACACGGGATCTTTGGTGAATCATTTTATCAAAAAAATACGCCTGATTATGCCCCTTCATTTATTGAAACGTACAAGGAGGACAACATCGACTATACGGTATGCAATAACCTGGAGACATTGATTTGGCTTGGAAATCAGCTTGCATTAGAATTTCACGTGCCTTTCCAAAGGACGAAGGATACATCTGTTAACGAAGTGGTCTTTGACTTAGATCCACCCAGCAGGAATCAATTCTCCCTGGCGGTTAAAGCGGCTTCCATTATGAAAGAACTATTCGACCGACTAAACCTGCATAGTTTTGTGAAAACGTCAGGAAATAAGGGACTGCAAGTGTATATTCCCATACCACCGGGATACACATGGAAGGACACCGGCATGTTTACTGAATTCATTGCACACTACCTTGTTACCAATTATCCTGAGGATTTTACGATCGAGCGTTTAAAAAAGAACCGAAATGGCAAGTTATACGTGGACTACATTCAGCATGGGGAAGGAAAAACCATCATTGCGCCTTATTCCTTAAGGGGGAATGAAGATGCTTTAGTCGCGACTCCCCTCTGGTGGTATGAAGTAAATGAGGACCTTCATCCAGAACACTTTACAATAGATGTTGTTTTGCAGAGGTTCCAGCAGATGGGTTGTCCCTTTACTAAATTCGAATGGGTAAAAGACCTCCAGCCATTTGATAACGTGATTCAGTTTTTGAAACAGCAATCCAACGACAAAAAAAAGAGTGTCCCAAAAGCTTAGCTTTTTGGGACACTCTCGGCCTGAGCTTACACAAGCTCAGGCTTTTTATTCGTTTAGGCACTCCTAAATACTTTACTATCAACAATTGATTTGGCATGATGTTGAAGCAGTTCGTACGTTCCTTCTTCAGTGAAATCCTGTCTGGAAGTCTCACGATAATCTTCAGGATGTGTGATAGACAATTCAATTTGGGCCTGGTAGAGATATGTTGCATTCCCGATCAATTCCATATTGTATCGCCCTTCACCTAATTGGTTCACCACGACACGTACTTTTCCACCATTATTATATACATCTATTTCCTTGCCAAACTCATTCTGATTGAGCAAACATGTAACAAGACTAGAAGCAGACATAGCCGTTCCACAGGCATTTGTAAAGCCTACTCCTCTTTCAAAGGTACGAACATAAATCGCACCTTTTTCTAATGGATGAACAAAACTTACGTTGACTCCATCAGGAAAGAGATTATTGGGACCATTTACTGTTTCAGCAATCGTCTTCTGTTCATTCGAAAGAATATGTTCTGTGCTTACAACACTAATTAGATGAGGATTGGGGACCGCTAGTGCAGTAAACGATAATCGATCTGAAATTTCAGGAATATTCTCGTCCACTAACCCCTCACGATCCATATTCATCGGCAATTTATCCAATTCAAATAATACAGGTGAAATTTCAACATTATACGTCGGTATATTTTCATATATAGCCTCTTGAGCTGAAACACGCAGATCCGCTTTCATCGTCTGAATCACAATCGTCGTTTTGTCGAGAAGCTCACACACATAGCGACCTACACAACGAAGACCATTCCCGCACATGGATGCTTCAGATCCATCTGCATTGAATACCCTCATTTGTGCATCGCAATGTTCACTTGAAAGCACAAATAGAATTCCATCCGCTCCAATACCCGACTTTCGATCACATAGTGCAAGGGCAAGATTTTGCCTTGCTTCTTCAGTAAATTCGTATCCATTCGTCATTTCATCAATAAGTAAAAAGTCATTTCCAGAGCCATGACATTTAATTAGATTCAAGTTCATCGTGAATCCCTCCACGGTAATTTACTAGTAAACTATTCTTAATAGTCTTAGCTTGCCACAAACAAGCTCTTTTCGCAATCATCTCAACTATATTATTTAAAGTAATCCTCATCGTGTGACTTGTAGAAACTTAAAAGTTGAATTTCTTCGGCCATTTAGAGACAATGGGATGGGTGATGATCATGAAAGATGAGTATACATTTCGGTTTCAAGTTCAAAAGGTAGAAGAAGCGTGTGACGAATTCCATTCCCGGGATGTAACTGTATTGGCCCAAGTTCTGAATGACAAAAAAGACCTTGTACATGAAGGTCTCTTTCGTGTGCGTTTCAATCAAATCGGCATCTATCCTTTTCCTAGAGATGTAGCCCGACAAATAGCTTCTAAGCATCTCCAGCGATTACTTCTGATTGAATTGAAGAGATATATAAAACCCCAAAGAAAATATCTGACTCCAGGGGAATATAAACCTGTTTGGTAACTAACTAATCTCTGCAATTTCATGATGTAAGAAGTCTCGTGTCCATTTACATGATGTTTAATAGCATTCCATAACATCTCCTTTGTTTAACTTCAGTTCGGCCATTTTTATTTCGATCGCTGCCCAGTCAGCTTTTTCAAGCAAAATAACCAGCTCCAGAATGTCTTTGAACTCGTTTGAGGCACCGGTTAGTGCATTGTAGATTTCATCATTCAATGGTAATTCATTCAGGATTACTTCAATTGGCATAGATAATATAGTTTCCATTAATGAAAACAACCCCGTAAGGAAATAGCTCGACTTCATTGAACCACGATTGTGCTTCTCTGCCAGCAACTCACACTTTTTTGCCCTCGTTAAAGATAATGTAATAACTTCGTTTTCCAATATACTCCTTTCACCAACTTGTTCCCTCACAGCTAAAACATAAATCCATCGTTTAATTTCCAGAACCTCCACGACAATTTCCTTGGGATTCAAGTAGGTAGGGACTCTCTTTAAAAGATTTTCTGTGAAATTGATGAAGCACGGCTTACCTGCGGACTAGCTTTCAAGACCAATATTTAAATAGCTGTTAATAATGAAATCTGCCGTGGCCCGGTCTCCATCTATATTCGGACATATTCATTTCATTGTTTCGGTAAAGTAGCTCATAAGCTGCGGTTTCTCCATTCCGATCAAAAACTCGCTACAAACACTTCCACTATACTCACCCCTGCTGATTTCCTGATATATGTATAAAAATAGTTCGAAAGTTTCATTAATTTCTATAATAATCCCAAGAAATATGTGGAAAGTCCACGGAATTCGGTAGTAGTTGTAAGGACAAAAAAACTCAAGCAGACATGTCATCAACTACGATTTCAATCGTAATGATGAGCAACTCCACTTGAGTTCTTTACCGCTTTAATGAATCGAATGAACAAAGAAGTTCATAAGGAACAATGCAGCAATGATATATAGAGGAATAGATACTTCTCTCGCTTTACCTGTAGCCAATTTTAAAATTGGATAAAGAATAAAACCGATGGCAATCCCATCTGCGATACTGTACGTAAATGGAATCATCGCAATGATGAAAATGGCAGGAAATGCCTCTGTTAAATCGCGAAGATCCATATGTCGTATATTTTGAATCATTAAGCCGCCAATGATAATGAGGATTGGAGCAATAGCATGATCTGGAATCCACTTTAAATACGGAATAAACAACACAGATCCCAAGAATAATACTCCAGTAGTCAAACTCGTTAATCCCGTACGACCACCTGCTGTCATGGCTGCAGCACTTTCTACAGTAGAAACCGTCGGACTCGTTCCAAAGAATCCTGATGTAAAGGCAGAAAACGCATTCGCCTGGAAGGCTTTAGAGTATTTATGAGGTTGATCGATCATATCCGTATGTCCATGAACGAGACCGATGTTTTCAAATACCAGCACCATCGTGACAGAAAAAACCGCAATCCAAAACGGAATCTCCAAAATGGCACTAAAGGATATTTGACCGAAAACCTGACTGTATTCACTTAATTGAAAGGAACTGGACTGAATCGATGGTTCGATCCCAAAGATGAACCCCAGCATGGTTCCAAAAGCAATACTCCATAAAAATTGACCTTTCACATTTCGAACAAACAAAAATATCGTCACCAGGAAAGTCAGCACCGTAGCTAACACCTTTAATTCCCCAAAATCACCAATCATGATGATGGCACTCTCTCCTCTTTGGATAAGACCGCCTTTTTCTAGACCGATAAACATTAGAAACATCCCTAATCCTACAGTGATGGCTTCCTTTAATGTTTTGGGTATGGCTTCCGATAATACTTTTGAAAGCTTTGTAAATGCAATGATCATAAAGAGTATTCCTGAAATCACTACTACAGCTAGAGCTTCCTGCCACGTTAAACCGGATGATTTTACGAGAGTAAACGTAAACATCGCATTAATGCCCATTCCTGGAACCAGAAGAATTGGTGCATTTGCCCAAAAGGCCATCACCAAACACCCAACGAAGGAGGCAAGAATAGTTGCCATAACCGCTCCTTCAAATGGAATTCCAGCTTCAGAAAGAATTAATGCATTCACAGCGATGATGTACACAATCGTGAAATAACCGATTGCTCCAGCCATTATCTCCTGCTTCATCGTGGTACCGTGATTCTTTAACTGAAAAATACCTCCACGTGCTTTCATATAATCTTCCTATAAAACTGCCCTCTCCCTACCCGCTCCTCCCTAAATAAGGGGAGCCACAAAATACTATTCTAGCAAAAGGTCTGACGTTTGCCAATATGTATTTTGTTGGGTACAGGCAGCAGGATTTTTGTTTGCCCATGAGGAATCCGGCCGAAAAGTGAAAAAATCCAGCCGTTATCGAGAATTATCCACCCAGCCGAAATCACCAGAAATCCAGCCGTTTTGGAGAATAATCAAGCCGATTTACAAATAACCCCACATACTCTACTCCCCCGCCATGACCACTCCCGCTAAAAAAGCACCCCCGATAGGTCCTTCCCTCAAAAAAAAAAAAAAACAAGCCTCCTACACAGGAGGCTTGGAAATCCCTATTTTACTTATCAATCTCACGAATCAGATTAGCCATTTCGATGGCTGATACTGCTGCTTCCCATCCTTTGTTTCCTGCTTTTGTGCCGGCTCTTTCGATTGCCTGTTCGATTGTGTCGGTTGTTAAGACTCCAAAGATGACGGGTACATCTTCCTGCAGGCTAAGATTGGCCACTCCTTTTGCAACCTCTCCGCTTACGTATTCAAAATGAGCGGTTGCTCCGCGGATGACCGTTCCAAGTGTAACAACAGCATCATATTTCCCTGAACGGGCAAGTTTTTTAGCGATCATAGGAATTTCAAATGCCCCTGGAACCCAAGTGACAGATACATTTCCTTCTTCTACACCATGGCGCTTTAATGCATCTTCCGCCCCACCTAAAAGCTTGGACGTAATGAATTCGTTAAAACGGGAAACGACAATCGCAACCCTTAATCCTGATCCGACTAAATTACCTTCATAAATTGTTTTCATTGTATATTCCTCCTACTAGTTGTGATTAAAATTTCAGCAAGTGACCCAGCTTAGCATGCTTTGTTTTCATATACTTTTCGTTTTCAAATTTGGCTGGCAATTGAATCGGTACACGATCTACAATCTCTAATCCATATCCTTTAATGCCGGCAATTTTCCTGGGGTTATTGGTAAGTAAACGAATTCTTTTGATGCTGAGATCTCTTAGTATCTGGGCTCCGATTCCATACTCCCGTAAGTCAGCCCCAAAGCCCAATTTGTAATTGGCTTCAACCGTATCGTAGCCCTGTTCCTGAAGCTTATAAGCTTTCAATTTGTTGATCAGGCCAATTCCACGGCCTTCCTGCCTCATATAGAGAAGTACACCTTTTCCTTCTTCTTCAATTTGAGTCAGTGCTGTGGCAAGCTGCGGTCCACAGTCACAGCGATTGGAACCGAAAACATCTCCCGTCAGGCATTCAGAGTGAACGCGAACGAGCACATCTTCATCCTCGGACCATTGCCCTTTCACAAGTGCGATATGTTCTTTTCCTGTAAGGTTTTCTGTGTAGGCAACTGCCTTGAAGTTTCCGAATTCGGTTGGAAGTTCAATTTCCACTTCCCTCGTTACAAGCTTTTCTTTTTTGCGTCTGTATCGAATCAGATCTTCAATGGAGATGATCTTAAGATCCCATTTATCTGCTAGTTTCATCAATTCAGGTACTCTTGCCATCGTGCCGTCTTCATTCATGATTTCACAAATGACGCCTGATGGATGTGCACCTGACAGAACAGCCAAATCGATGGCAGCTTCTGTGTGTCCTGCGCGTTTTAGTACTCCACCTTTTTTGGCGACAAGTGGAAATACGTGACCAGGTCTTTTAAAGTCCTCGGGCATTGAGACCGGGTTCAATAATTCCTGTATGGTGGTCGATCTCTCAAATGCACTAATTCCAGTAGTTGCGGATTTATGATCGACAGAAATGGTAAAGGCCGTTCCATGAGGATCCGTATTTGACATCGTCATCGGTGCAAGCTTTAGTTTTTGTGCAATCTCCTCTGTTATCGGGGCACAAATTAATCCTCTTCCTTCTTTAGCCATAAAATTAATGACTTCAGGAGTCGCTTTATCCGCAAGGGCAATAAAGTCTCCCTCATTCTCACGGTTTTCATCATCTACTACGATGACGACTTTACCTGCGTGTAAATCTTCCAGAGCTTCTTCAATCTTATTAAACATGGGGCAACCCCTCCCTATTAGTCAGCAAAACCATTTTGACTTAAAAATTCATAGTTGATACGGCTTGAAGTACTCTTAGACTGTTCCTTTGCTTCATAGAAGCGATGAAAATATTTCGCCATTACATCACATTCAATGTTAACACGGTCCCCTACTTTTTTCTCGCCAAGAACCGTGTCCCCTCTCGTTTGTGGGATCAACGAAATCGTAATCGCATTACTTTTCACACCAAAAACAGTAAGGGAAGTGCCGTCTATTGCGACAGAACCCTTCATGATAAACAAGTGGCTCTGATTTTCCGGTATGGAAATGTCCATATACCAGGCATTTTCAACTTTTTCTATTCTAACGATCGTCCCTACTCCATCGACATGCCCATTAACGAAATGCCCGCCGAAACGACCGTTTGCAGCCATTGCCCTCTCCAGGTTCACTTTAGAACCATGGGATAGGTTTCGCAGCGTTGTCCCTTCAAAGGTTTCAGGCATCACATCCACTTGAAATTGCCTGGAGCTGAATGAAGTGACGGTTAAACAGACACCATTCACACTGATGCTATCTCCAATGTGAACGTCTTCCAGAACGCGGTCCGCTGTTATTGTCAGTTCCATAGATGAGGAGGATTTTTTCATGCGTTCAATTGAGCCAATTTCTTCAATGATTCCAGTAAACATCCTTTCTCCTCCTTTCAAAAAAGGTTAACACTTAGGCAAAGCAACAATTTTAATGTCCTTGCCTACTCGTTCAAGGCTGCTAATCTCCATTTCAAGACCTTCTGCAATGGTCGGGAATCCCTCCCCTCCAAAACTGGTGAAGGCAGAGCTTCCCCCTACAAGCTTAGGAGACATATACATAATCAATTCCTGAAAGGCTTTTTCCTTTAAAAAGGAGGAGTGAATAGTAGATCCACCTTCTACATAAAGGGATCCGATATTCCGTGCACCCAGTTCTTTTAATACTGTGTGAATGTCTATCCTTTCCTCTGAAAGGGTGATGATTTCACAGCCTGATTCCAAAAAGGGCTGCTTCTGTTCTTCATTGACAGAATTGCCCGTGAAGATGAGCGTCCTACTTTCCAAGTCTTCCACTACATGAGAGTGGGGGGGTGTTCGTAAAAAGGTATCTAAAATAACTCGAATGGGGTTTTTTCCACCTTGGGGCAAACGGGTGGTAAGGTGTGGGTTGTCTTGAATAACGGTATTGACTCCTACTAATATCGCGTCATGCCGGTGACGATCATAGTGGACATCTGTGCGTGAAGCTTCTGACGTAATCCATTTGCTATTTCCTGAAGATGAAGCTGTTTTCCCGTCTAATGTAACAGCTGTCTTAAGGGTTACATAAGGCGTGCCGTATTGAATGAAATGGAAGAAGTGCTTGTTTAACTCGAGTGCTTCTTCTTCAAGCTCTCCGACCATTACTTTTATGCCTGCATCCTTCAACTGTTGGATTCCTCTTCCCGCGACAAGGGGATTTGGATCTGTGCTGGCAATGTAGACTCGCCTCACTCCGCTTGAAATCAGCAGCTGTGAACAGGGAGGTGTTTTCCCGTAATGAGAACAAGGTTCCAGCGTGACATAGACGTCACTTCCCTTCGCTTTGTCTCCTGCCATCTTAATGGCATGGACCTCTGCGTGACCTTCTCCTGCTTTAAGGTGCGCACCCATCCCAACGACTTCTCCATTTTTCACCACAACAGCTCCAACAGCAGGATTGGGTGATGTTTGACCTCGGGTTGCGTTTGCCATTGAGAGGGCAAGATTCATATATGGTGAATGGTTCAAACACTTTACCTCCCTTCTTTTTTCACTATTATTCAAAAATAAATAAACCCCAAGTAAGTTTTTACTTGGGGGAAGTTGGCATGACTGAATAAAGTATTCACATGATTTCTTTTTCTGGAAACATAATCCCCATAAAAAAGGTAGACTTCTCGCGTCTGCATCAAGTAAATACTGCCGTTCCTTCTCCCATCCAGACTATCACTGTCGGCTTTGGAGTTACACCAAATCCACCGTCTAATTTTCATTAGCCGGGTCACGGACTAAGAGCATGCGCTCATCACCGCCGGTAGGGAATTTCACCCTGCCCCGAAGGATTACCTATTCGACTATTTTAGATTATCCTTGTTTTAACCCTGTTCTGTCAAGCATTCTGCTGAACACTTTCGGTTACTATCAGTTTAAATTTGTTCATTGTTGACCGATTCCGTCAACAATTCGTCAACAGTCATTACATAGTTTTCCCCGCTTGCTTTAAAACATTAAAATAAGTGTGGATTTGTGTAAGGAACATAACTTAGAGAACAATAGCTTGTATAGAGTATGAAATTCTTAATATTATTAGTACGTAATCAAATCAATTCAATATTAAGATATATAAAATTATGCATAGTGTTTGGCATATTTTAACCAAGCCTTTGATAAGTTACCACCTCTTCCGGGATATTCTTGGGTCTTAAAACATGACGGTAGCTTTTTTCTTAGCCCCTCCAAAATATAAGATCGGAGCACCTTGAAAATTACAAAATTTCAGGCAATATCTCCTTGTATTTCTCCACTTTTCTTTTTATTAATGGAAATGCCCCTTCCACCTATCTTCTGTTTGATGGAGATTCGTTGCTGCTTAGTCTTCATTAGGCACATCCTCAACAAAAACAGGAGTAACAGTCTCAACCTGCTGCTTGTCGGTCCACATGACATATCGCTTTCCTAAGAGTTCTGCTGCTTTAACACGATCTTTCAGGAAAGTGTCCTTGTCCTCCAGCTGCTGGGCACCTTCCCCTATACCTACTGGAATCTGTTCGGTATGCTCTCCCCTCATTACAGATGTCAGGAATTGAAGGATTTCATCTTGTTCAGCTATCGACTCTTTTTTCAACTGTTCTAAACGTTCATCAATATAAGATTTCACGTTAGCTTTTGTTAGCAGCCTGCTTCCGGAGGCTCTTGCTGCTGAATCTTTCTTTACATTCGGGTAAGCCAACCGATATGACTCTGATATATTACCAGTTCTCACATATTCATCAGCAAAGCGTCTCTGTTTCTCTGTTAGTTTCATTGCACCTCACCTGCCACCTCCAGGTATTTATATCTGTTTTGCAAATAAGATAAACATCAATAATGCACATTAATATTAAACTTTTATTTTTCTTATGGTATATAAGAAATATTAATAAATTTTTCTTATCATTAATACATGATTCGTACCACAAAATACATATTTTTTATAAATAGACATACGCACAAGAACAAATGTATTAATTGAATATATTAATATTGTTCTAGCATCTAAGTATGTACCCATCATACTTTCAACCTACATGTAATAAACATGTAGGTTGTTTTTTTCTTTTATAATCAAGTAGCACAGTCCTTTTATTCTACTTCGCATAAAATATATAAGTTTTAGAATAGAGGAGGTGAGATTATGGGAATTTTTCTAGACGGTAGAACAAGTCAAAATGCTAGTTTAGCTAACAGTATGGCCACGCCAATCCTTGTAGGTACCGATTCTTTATTTGGTGTAGTTGGATTAGATGTTACACAAGCAGTTGGACAAATAAGAGTCGAGTTTAATGGAACTGTCGCTGTACAGTTACCAGTAGCCCCAATTGCAACTAGTGTAACTATTACTATTGTTAGAGGAACACAACAAACAGGATTAGTAACAGTATACACTGCAGAACAACAATTAAGTCTTGAAATCGCTGGTCCTCAATTAATAACATTTTCAGGTGCAAACTTTAACCCCCCCAAGCCAATAAGTGGACCATTAGTATATACCGCATTTATAAGTGCATCAGCACTAGGAGCAACCAGAGTAGGTCCAGAAAGCTTTAGCGCAATTGCAACTGCAGGATAATTCATATGGGACAAGCATGCCCCCCATTTTTTGGTGGGGCATTTTTAAGAGATTAAAAACAGACTACTATTTTTTCTAATTTCAATTTTCTTCTTTGCACGTCCCACATGATTCTGAAGAGTTGTCTTTTTAATTCCCATTAATTCTGCAGCACATTTATAAGACAACCCTTCAACCTTCACCATGAAATAAGCATCCTTCTCTCTTTTGGTCAAATCACAAATAGCATCTTCTATCATTCCTCTTTCATCTTCCGTTAGCTCTCTAAATTCATTATCAAACTTCTGTATTTTGATTCTGTCGAGAGTTTGAGGATTAATAGAGTAAATACCTTTCTTATCATTCCCGCGTCTTAAATCTGGATTTCTGCCCGTTTCTAGCCACTTAATAACAAACTCTAAATCTGTAATCATGGAAGAAATGATTGCTTTATCGATTTTTTCTTGTGTAGATAGATCATCGCAATCTAATTTAGTATGCATTTTTCTAGCATCCCTTAACGCCATTTTATATTCGTAGATCATCTTCAACATAGTTCATCCTCCTTTTATTTATAAACTCCACCTCGACCCCGTCTAAGAATTTTCATGTTACTTCCCATTAGAAAAGCCATATCTCGATCAGAAATCTTTTTGGATTGCTTTTTAACTGGTTTACGTTTTGTCGGCTTACTTTTACGAATCTTGTTTATCATCCATATGGTCCTTTTTCCATAGTTACAATTGTCCTTTGAAATCCTCATGACTCCATCCCCTTTCAGTTGCCGAATCTTAATTTCCGGGTAAATCAGTTGCAGAGAGTAAATCAATAAAAAAGGACACCAAACAAACGCTTATCGCGCTCATTCAGTGTCCCTGGTTGTTCCAGTAGACTTATTGCGTTATTGTTTCGTACTACGCCACAATAGACATCATAAATTGTATAAACTTTTTGTTCTTGGTTATGCTATTAACATAAAATTTAAGCGGTGATACATATGAACGAACTAGGAAAAAAAATTGATAAAGTTTCAAACCAGTTAACCGACTTAAGATGGGAGATTTGGACAAAGCATACATTATTCACATGGCAATGGTGGATGCTAGTAGCTATTTGCATATTGTTCCTCACATTATTATTTTTCCTTGTAAAGAGAGAGAAAGCTCTATCTACCATAGGGTATCTTGGAATTATATATATATTAAATAAAAATTTGGATGATGTAGCTACAGCAATGGATTGGTATGATTATAGAATACAACTAGAACCAATTATCCCTACAATGTTACCCGCAAATTTGTTTATAATTCCTATAGGGCTTAGTGTCTTATACCAACGATATGAGCGATGGAAGTCATTTTTAATCTCAATAAGTATTTTTGCAGGTATTGTCTCATATGTTGCACTTCCTTTTATGAAGTTTGTAAATATTTACATAGAAAAGGCTTGGAATGCAAACTGGTCATTTTTTAGTCTTGTTTTAATGTCTATAATTTCTAAAGCAATCATTGATCGTTTAAAGTTCAATTACAGATCAACTTAACTCAATTAATACATTAGCCAATTCCTTAAATAAAGTACATCTTGCGACTCCTCCAAAACAGGAGTCTTTTTTAGATATAGTTAATGCGCATTTTGTGTCTATAATTTATTTGAATAATTCAATTCGTAATGTGTCGGCTTATCAGACTGCCAAGAAATCACTTGCTTTCCATAACCTTTAGGCGGGGTTTCGACTAATATAAGTTGGCCATCTTTTACGATATAGGTTGCATTTTTCATCAGATCAATTTCTACCTTCATTTTATCTGTATCTACCACTAGGACTCCCCCTCATGTTAAAATATGAGTGGGTGAGCTGAGGAGAAATCCTTGGCTTTTTTATTTTATATTCCAAAGCGTCTGTTTTAGAGTGAATATCTCTCCTTCACTACAAATGCGTCTTTACTTCATTGCAAAACTGGTTTATCATCATATTTGAGAGTTTTCAGAGCCACAACTGGGATAACCCCAGCGCTTTGGATCTCTCTTTTTATTTTTCACTCCATCTTTGTAAATGCACAATCACTTGAAATTCTTATGCATATATATAATATTGGGAAATGTCACAAAACCCTCTTTAGGGTAAAGGAGTCAACCTGGTCCGTTGATTCCTTTTTAATTTGTCAAAAAACCAGAACTTTTGTCGCAATACTTTCCAACCACACCCATATTCAGGCATAATGTTACATGAGGTGATTAATTTGGTGGAAGACTTCGAACTTTTTTTGTTTATAAAACACTTAGGCGAATTGTTTGAAGAATATATTTTATGTCAATCACCTGACTTAAGAGATATCATCTTAGATGAAATTCAGTTTTTTGGTGAAATAATTAATACTTGAATCTGTTTTATTTTCTGTTCAAAGGAAGAAGATAACTCTTGCATAATATGAGTTATATCCGCAAACACCCAATATTTTTCCGCACCTTACACACCGATTAGAGTAATAGCTTACTTTATGCCTTCCTTTAACTTTGCAAATTAAGCGACTAATGAGCTTCATACATTCCCTCCAAATAGTTGACCAATTATCACTCCGGCCATAATTACTGTGACAAGCTTCCAAAAAAGCTTCGCAATTTTTTCTGCTTCGTATTTTTCTTTGTAAGAGTCTCGTTGGTACCTGGCTTGCTTAAGTTTTTCAGTTAGAAAAACATTTGATTGCTCTTGATAGTTATTGACCTTGCTCACGAACGATCACCCCTATCTCATTCTGACCTTTGGAATCACATCGCCACCATGCTTCTTACACTCAAGTCCACATCGAGTCTGACAATGTTTGAATAGAGAGCAGCGCATACACGCTGCCACCCTATCCTCTTTTTTCATCCAAGACTTACGATCATCAGCAATGATGACCTGTGCCATTATGCGATGATTACTAGTTTCTTAGATTCAAACTCTTCTTCAAGGGCTGCTAATAGGTAATCCTTAATATTTTTCATAGCCTGCACCTTCCAGGCTCCGCCGTCTGCTTCAAACAACCGCATCGAGGGCCGTTTTGCATCCGGAAGATGAAATTACTTTCTGGTTGTTCCACCTCTACAAACGTTCTGAATGGCATCAGGGCAACTGGGTTTGGCACTTCGACTTGTCCCACTGTGGCAACCCCCACTTTAGCAGTTACCGATTGGCTGACGCCGTTATCTCCTACCGTGCGGACATCTTCTTCCTTGATGTTTCCGACTACCTTCAGCATGATATCTCGGTCCTCATTTTGAACGAATACAGATTGTAACTTGATATTAAATTCTTCAGCCTCGTACCAACGTTCGAAGGTGTAACTAGGAATCATCGCATCTGCCTGGATCAAAGCTTTTCGGTTAAAGTCTCTGTTAAAGGAGCTGAATATTGAAACGCGAGTCGGTGATTCGACGTGGATCATCAGCTGTTCTTGACCGTCAAATTCTGACTGCAGGTATTCCACAAGACCCGAAAGGTTTCTCACTTCGATTGTAGTGGCATTTTAACTGAAGAAGAATTCAAAAAAGAAAAAGAGAAAATATTAAATTCTTAGTTTAGGAGTGAAATGATGTCAGAAGTAAAAAAACATATTGGGTGGTTAATATTCTCCCTTGGTACATATCAATTCATTCAAAAAAAACGTGGGAAGAAAACATTTAAAAGACCTATGTTGATTGTTTCTACTGGTCTGATCTTGTCGTTTGCAGGTTGTGTGATGACACCGAATGAAGATAAAGATACTACTACCAGAGTAGCTTCTGAGTCTGAAACTAAAGAAGAAACTACTCAATCAAAAAAAGAAGTAGAAAATGAACTGGTAGCAGCCAAAGCTGAAGAAGAAAAAAAGGAAAAAGAAGAGGAAGAAAAAGCAAAAGCCCAAGAAAAGAAAAAAGCTGAAGAGGCTAAAAAAGTACAGCAATTCGGTGTTCTTTCAAAAGTAACTCGTGTTGTAGACGGCGATACTATTGAAGTGAATTACAAAGGAACTGAAGAAGAAGTAAGGTTACTTTTGGTGGACACTCCTGAAACAGTACACCCTAGTAAGCCAGTCCAGCCTTTTAGGAAGGATGCATCGGACTTTGTTAAAGAAACACTATCCGGAAAAGAAGTTCGAATTAAAGTGGGAACTGAAGAAAGAGATAAATATGGACGATTACTTGCTTATGTATTTTTAGGAGAAGAAACAATACAGGAGCTATTACTTCGAAATGGTTTAGCTAAAACCGCCTATTTGTATAACGATCTTACAATGTTAGATGAGTTCCATAAAGAACAAGATATCGCAAGGAATAAAGGAATCGGTGTTTGGTCAATTGAAGGTGATGCTCATGTAGATGACGATGATGGATTTCACCATGAGGAAGAAGTTGTTGTTGCTGCTGAACCAGAACCTCAGCCTGAGCCCCAATCACCAAGTATAAACACAAATGTACCTGATAAAGACTGTGGAGACTTCTCAACCTAATCTGAGGCACAGGCATTTATGGAAGCTTCAGGTCCGAGTGACCCTCATCGATTAGATGGAAATGATAATGATGGATTAGCTTGTGAAAGTTTAGCAGGATAAAGCCCTAAAGAATATGGGCTTTTCTTTCGAAATAAAAACCGAACATACATTCGATAAGTGGCGTTTCTAATGCAATATCAAACATCCTTGTTAGAGGATTGGATCCAAGATTTTTATCCTCATCTTGGTATATACCATCCTCGTCAACTTGATTTTATGGAGATAGCAGCAAGACTGGGAATTTATGTACATTTTCAAAGGTTCGGCAGCCGTATATACGACGGTGAAATAATAATAGACGAACGACTCACTGATCAGGAACAATGGCAAGAATTTGCTCATGAACTATGCCACTTATACTTACAGTATGGAAACCAAATAGCAATGAACAAGGAGTTCTTATCATTGCAGGAAGCACAAGCAGAAAACTTCGCTTTGCACTTTTGCATCCCTACCTTCATGCTTCTAAGATATGAGATTAGCAACTTCTTAGATGTCGAAGCTGGAGTACCGTTTATTGCAAAGGAATTTGGAGTCACTGAAGAATTTGCACGTGAGAGACTAAGAAAATTCAAGCGTAAGATCCTCCAAGCAAAATCGGACGAACAGCATCGAAAATATATGGACTCCATGTATCCAAAAGCTGGACCCTATTCCGAGGAAACCAATGCGACTTTGGACAAGCTACAACAGATTATTAATAAAAGAACAGGAGTGTCTTAATTATGCCGCAACAAAGACTATATAAAGAATATATAAATGGAAACCTTGTCCCCTACTGGGACGTTCTTACCTTGCAACCAGGTGAAATTAATTGGGATGATGACTATTTTTTCTTTGAGCCAATTGCCCCATTTGAACATCTTAAAAGGTGTGAATTTGATGATTCAATTATAAGTACGTCAATATATATGAGGGATTTTATAAGGCGATCGGACTCCCCTCACTTATTGGGAATCAATTTAATTAGAGTGAAAGAACGGATTCAACTATTGGGTATTGATCCTTTTTTAGTGCAACAGTTTATTGTTTGTTCTGAGGATTTAAATGAGGTGCTGCAGCTGCTTCCGAATGAAAGAACAAAATCATTTATGTTGATGAGGTGATAACGTGGCAAGTGTTCAAAAAAGAGGCGATAATTCATTTTTGTTAGTTGTTGAAGGTGGGTATGATTCAAAGGGTCGTCGACTTAGAAAGACAAAGACGATACGAATCCAGGACCAGGCTTTATTGAAAACCACTAAAAGGTTGAATGACTATCTTCAGTCTGAATTGATTAAGTTTAAATTGGAAGTAGAATCAGGTGCCTATATCTCTCCAGATAAGATGAAATTAGAACAATTTATCGAAGAATGGGAAACTAAATTTGCTATTAAAAACTTGGGAGAAAAAACCCTATATGAACAAGTATCTTTAGCAAGAAATCATTTAATCCCCTCAATTGGCCATTTGAGATTAGATCAAATAAAGACTATCCATATAATTAATTACTTGGATAATTTAACATCAGAAAATAGCAGAAAAGATGGTAAAACTGGTGGTCTTTCAGATTCAACTATTTATCAAATTGATAAAGTATTAAGAAGTATCTTCAATCGAGCAGAAGAATGGCAACTTATAAAAGAAAGTCCAATGAAAAAAATTAAAAGACCTCGACCTCGCATAAAGAAGAAAGAAATGAATTATCTTGATGAACAAGAATCAATTAGACTAATTGACTCACTACAAAAGATAAATTAGACTTGGAGGATATATTTTTTAACGGCCATGATTGGAGGATTGCGCCGTGGCGAAATCATTTCATTAGAATGGCCGGATTTGGACTTTGAGAATAACCTCATTCACGTTAATAAAAATATACCTATGTTCAAGAACAAGCAGCCAGTTATAAAAGATACAAAATCGGGGTCTGCAAGATTCGTCTCAATGCCATTCTGGTATATGGCTGATCTAAAAGAGTATCATCATGAATGGAAAAAAGATAAGCTTGCTATGGGTGAATTGTGGGAAGGTGGAGAAAGACAATTTATCTTTCATGGTGGAGTAGGTATTCCCTTCTACCCTCAAACTGCTACAGGTGAATGGCAGAAGTTCAAAAAGAAATTTGGGTTTGAAGGTATTCGATTACACGACCTTCGTCACACCATGATTACGCTTCTCATTGAGGAAGGAGTAAACATAAAAGCGATCCAAGAACGAGCTGGTCATTCGAGTTCACGAATTACTACGGACGTCTATGGACACATCACAAAAAAGGTACGTGATATGACTGCTGAGAAGTTTGAAAAATTCAAACCGTCAACAATTCGTCAACAAGCTGAAAAATAGCATTCCTCCCCTTCTCCGAAATCCTTTATATATCCGTTTTATAAGCAATATATAAAGGGGCAAGGTGTTTTCTTTTCACCCTGCCCCGAAGGAAACCTATTCGATTATCATTATTCTATCATAGTTTCCTAAATAAAATCATGTATGGAGCTCTAAATTTATTTTTGCACTAATTTTTTTAATATAATATTTGAGACGATTCTCTGGTCCGACTGCAACCATTAAGCAGATTT
The DNA here is from genome assembly GCA_051750565.1 of Bacillota bacterium. Taxonomy (GTDB): domain Bacteria; phylum Bacillota; class Bacilli; order Bacillales; family Bacillaceae_B; genus Rossellomorea. Next base: position 235,932 of record JBNJJV010000005.1, read on the forward strand.
CCAAGCTGGAAGAGTGACAAGGGTAAAAAAATGCCTCTACTTAATAGAAGCATCCTTCAAATACTATGCTAATTGCTTTCTGCATTCTTCCGCACATTCAAAACAGGCTTTAGCGCAGTCCTTACAATGCTGCTGGTAATGAGAATTACATTCTGTTCCACACGCCTCACAGATTTCTGCGCAAAGAACCAGAATTTGTTGAACAAATTTACTGCTTCGCTGCATGGCATTAATGGCATAGGAACAAATATCAGCACATTCCCTGTCCAGCTCTATGCACACCATCATCGCTTTTTCTTCCTTAAGGGATGCATGATAGCATACATTACATGCTTCCAGACATCGTTTCAAAGCCGTTAAACATGGTTTGTAATCAGCATTCATCATCTCACCTCCACAAATGTTCCTTTTTAGCGTACCCAAATGGGGAAAAAGGATTACGATGCGGTAAGAAAATAATCACTGTCTACATACCATAAGAAAATAAGTAACCAATCCAGTTCTTCGCTATATGTTTCATAAAATGAAACATAACTATGATGATAGTCGAAGAGGTTTTGAACACTTTGGGGAAGATATCCTTTTTGTAAGGATAAATAATTTTTTTTATTATAATTCAAGATCCATCGTTTGTTTCCTTTATAAATGATAATCGTGTCACCCTCGTCACTTCGCCATTCGATAGCAGTAGAGCTCTGATATTTCAAGTGAAAGACCCTTCCCGCCCCACACTGATCGATTTTCATGGATCTGCTCCATTTAAAAACTGCCATCGGGTGTTTATTTTTCCGGTGAACCATGTAATGTTTTGGGTTATTGATCAAGGACGTTCTTTGAATGAAGTATTCTGACCATCCATTTGTTTTTAAGTAATAGAAACCTTCTTTCGTCTGAACCCCGATTAATGCATGCCGGGAAACAGGGATCTCCTCATAAAATAGTCGATTCGCTTTCTTTAGTTCCTTCTTCATACTAAAGCTGAGATATAGATTTGAAAAAGCAGGTATAAAGATTAACAGGGGAAAATAATATAATTGTTGAGTCACCATCAGCATTCCTACACCTATAAGAAAATACATGATACTGCGATAAAGCAACGTATATTGTTCACTTTTGTAGATTTGATAGAGGTTCATGAAATGCTCGTCCTTTCAAGGAATCTCTATCATATGTATGTGAAAAACCCTTAAAAAGACCAATTTTAAGAGAAAAGCCCAAGAATGACAGGACCTTCTCATTCAAGAGGAGACATTTTGTCATTCGTTGGCTTTATGTTATGAGTGAACAGGAGTGTTTGATTGATTCCATTCCATTATTTTTTTGGCTTTGGCTTCTGCGTCATGATAGCCCTGCCAGTATAATTCGTCCAGCTTTTGTGGATTTTTTTCAATCCGGCCTACTTTTAATGGGTGTTGTGGTTGAATGATCAAGACGTCCCCGATCTTTTCACGTTCTTCTAATTCTTTGATTGTTTGGTTGTACCGCAAGTACCGGTTCATCATCGTTTTATGTAATTCCGGATATTGAGAATACTTCCTTTTCACAAGGAAGGAAAATCGCGAAGGCTTTTTATAATAGCCCCTGTTTCTAGTTAGAATGACTACATTTTTCTTAAACCCGTCCTGCTCAGCTTTTTCGATGGGAACAGGGTCACTTATTCCCCCATCGAGAAGATGACGGGATTTAAATTCAACGATCGGAGCGACGAATGGCAGGGAACTTGAAGCACGGATAATCGCAAGAAGCTCCTCCCCATAGTCTCTTCTTGAGAAATACGACGGTTTTCCTGTATGACAATCTGTGGTGCCGACAATAAATTCCGTTGAATTAGAGTGAAAAGCTTCATAATCGAAAGGGACCAGCTTATTTGGAATTTCATCAAACACATAATCCATTCCAAATAACTCTCCTGTTTTCCAATAGTTTCGCCAAGATAAATATTTCGGATCACGGATAAAGTCTACATTCACCTTTTTATTGCGTCCATTTTGCTTAGATAAATAGGATGCTGCATTACATGCACCTGCAGATACTCCGATAACATAAGGAAATTCAATGCCTCTTTCCAGGAAGTATTCCAATGCCCCCGCCGTGTATATCCCTCTCATTCCTCCACCTTCGAGAACGAGGCCTGTGTTTTCAATCATCATCTTCTTGTCTACCTCCCTAATGATGCAAGAAATAATATTTTACTTCTTAAGGATATAAGTCGATATCTCCAAGTTCCCTTAGAAAGATCCAACATGGGATGTTGGCCCCTATATTACAAGTATTCATTTTCGTCACCGGTATCGAATAAACCACTATATTTTCCCACAAAACAGTAAGAATGTGTACGAACTTGCTTACTGAAAAGCTACTTATTGGTTTCAATCTTGTGATTCCGACTCGGTCTCTCATTCATCATTCTCCAAAGGAATAAGCTTAGCGTTACACTTTTTTTCATAGAATTCGATGGGTCCAGCTTCTTTTAATACGGCGCACATATATCCTTTCTCTTGCATGCACTGTAATGCATTGCTGTAGTAACAGATCGGATAATCCTTTCATGAGGGATAGCATTAAGTTCTTTTTGCAGTTGAGGGTGTTCTGGAAGATGGGCGTAAAATGCTTTAATAATATGATTTTCGTTTAATAACGTTTGATTGTATCTCTTCATGACTCCAATCGATGTGTTCCAAACCTTTCTTGCATGTGTTGATAATGGAATGGAAAAGTGATCCATTCGTTCTGTATCAGAAGGCTCTGAAGGAATGATATTAGATATGTTTTCTATCTGTTCCATATTGGGTTCCATAAGGTGATACATCTCCCTTAGAGTACCTTCTTTTACGTGAGCTGCTCCTAAATATAGAGCCATGCTTTGAATACTTGTATGATGATTCCTTTTGGCAATCATATGAGCGTTTTGAATCAATTTGTTTACTTTATGTGTGTATTGAAGTTCTATCATGCAGCCCCCTCCCTTCTATTACCATTATTCGACATAAAATAAGGTAATCCTTTCACTTTTATTAAGGTCCGTCCCTCATAAAAAGAGAGCTGGCTTGATCAGATCAAATCTTTTTTCTTAAATAGAGGTGGTGCTATGAGCAGGATGGCCAGGCAAAGGATGGTAGTGAGGATAATGGTCCCTGTCAGGTGATCCGGCCACGTGCTATGAAGGACGATTTCATTTACATAGTTGGATAGCTGCCCTGGAGACCACTTTAAGGTCCTGGTCATGTATCCTGACACAATGGTTAATAATATGGCGATCCCGATCGTATAGAATGCTACCAGGCCCGACACTTTTACTAAACTACTAAAGAAGACGACCAGTGTTAAGATAAAGGTAAGCCACAAGCCATAAACGAGCAATCCCTGTACGAATACTGTAAAATCAATTCCTTTAAATAATACATGAATATAATACCAGCTGGATATCATCCCCAGGCCATAGGAGACCCACACCAGAACAAATGCGGCCATCCATTTGGAATAAATATAAGCTGCGTATGAGACGGGCTTCACCAATACCATAACAGCATTTCCGCTATTTCTCTCTCCTGCAATCATTCCCATGAATCCTAATACGATGATGAGGACGCCAAAGGTACTGAACTTGCTGATAGTCGATAATAACACTTCTTCAGATGATGGTGTTGGGACGCTGATGACCGTTCCTTCCGGCAGATCTCCTACTGAATTAATAATGTCTGGTAAATAAAATGCCGTTAATGGTTCCGTTAACCCAAATAAGATGAATACGATGGGCATCCAAATCATTTTATAATTTCGTGTTAGTTCCTGCATTTCTTTTCTGAATAAAACCCAGACTGTTTTCATTTTTTAATCACCTCCATGAATAGTTCTTCAAGGCTCTGTTCACTTGTTTCAAATCTAATTACCCCCCACTGATGTTCTGAAATCATAGAAAAGACTCTCGCTCTATCCCTTTCCAGTTCACTTACTTCGAAGGATAGTCGATTTCCGTCTGAGATAAGATGTTGAACCCACTCTTTTTTCATTAAATATGGTTTATAAATCTCGCTTTCTTCGTTAAAATACAGATTTAATCTCGGTGTTTGATGTCTTGCCTTTATCTCCTCCAGAGGTCCTTGTTCGATCAGGACTCCTTCGTGCAAAAACAGCACATCCTCGCATACCTGTTCTGCGTCATTCAAAATATGTGTAGAAAACAGAATCGTCGTTTCCTTCTTAAGCTTCTGTAATAGCTCCAGCACTTCTCTTCTACCGAAAGGATCTAAGGCAGATACCGGTTCGTCAAGGATAACAAGCTTCGGATGGTGAATAAGAGCTTGAGCTATCCCTAATCGCTGCTTCATGCCACCCGAATACTGACCAATTCTTCGATTCTTTCCTTCCAGCAAACCGACTAACTCTAAAAGTTCTTCACTTCGGTTTTGAGATGTTTTCCTCGTTAATCCTGCGATTTCACCGGAAAAGGTGAGAAATTCTTTTCCTGACATCCATTCAAAAAAGGAAGGATATTGTGGCAGGTAGCCTATCAATTGCCGTATATCTTTAGAGGAACCACTTGTTGAAATTGATCCATTCGTAGGTGTAATTAACCCTGCAAGCATATTTAAAGTAGTGGTTTTCCCTGCACCATTAGGACCCAGCAGAGCTGTACAACGACCTTGTTTTAATTGAAAGGAAAGGTTCTTTACGGCAAGCTTTTCCCTATACTTTTTTTCTAAAGAAGATACTTCTAATACGTTCATCCATCATGTCTCCTTCCAAAAATGAAATACACAACAGGCCCAATAATATTGATAAACAAGATAATGAGAACCCATAGCCATTTAGGCCCATTCGTTGCTTTAATCCGGATCAAATCAATCACTACGACCACCATGAGTATGAATTGAATAAGGATGACAGGAGCAATAAGCCCCCAATTTATTGACTGAAACGCTTCTTGTAATTCGTTCATCCCCGATTCCTCCTTTTGTTTTCAAATATAAGACGGAGGAAAATGAAAATCGTTCATTTTTCTTTTTAATATGCTCTTTTCGCAATGATTGTTGTTTTGTACCATAAAATCTTCCAGGAGCTCTTTCAACAAGCATGTGCTGGATGGTGAGGGGAACCGCTCCGCTTGCAGCAGGCGTTTCGCCGAGCCTCCTCAGCTTAGCCGAACGGTGTCTCGGCACTCCCGTTCTTCCGCAGGAGTCTACGCAGTTCCCCTCACCATCTATGAGAAAATTTCGTGCCAGAGCTTAATAGTGACAAAAAAATCTAAAGAAAACAGAATTTCTAGAAGAAATCGACCAATGCTTTCTTTAAAAGAGGTTGTTTTCTAAAAGTTTGTTGTTTGATTTTTTTAGAAACTTATGCTGAGAAAGTTGATTCTCGTTGCAGGTGCTCGACTCCTGCGGGAGAAGCGGGACAGTCCGAAAAGTGGAGGCGTCTTGTTCAGCCCCGACAAGCATAAGGTGAATGGGCCGGGAAGGCGCCTTTTGCCTTCTTGGCCCATTCACCTTATGACCTGGAGGGGCTAGCCGGCGGAGCTAGACAGGTGAGACCCCCGCAGGAGCGACGAGGAGGCTCACCGGCCTCCCCGCGGAAAGCGAGCATCCTGTAGCGGAAATCAACTACTACTACTTTCTATTGTTATAGCCACAATATTTACGAAAAGAGCCTTTTAATAAATATCTGAAACAACAAAAAGCACTGAGCCCCATGCAATGAGGTTCAGCGCTTCATTACTGATGATATAAGGAATACAGCTTAGTCACTTCCGTTTTAACGGTATCCACTAGAGAAGGAGGAGATAGGACTCTCGCCTGGCTGCCAAAATTTAAGATCCAGTTCACTAGTCCACTACTGACAAGGGCTTTTGTTGTAAGAATAAAATGATTCTCACCGTCTCTTTGTATGTCTACATCCTTTCCGAACTTATCGATAATCACATTGATAAGGTGGTTTTGAAACGAAACTTTGATCCATTCTTCATCACCTGCAAACATATGAAAGGTGGATTGTACATACTTAGATACATCAAATGGTTCGTATGGAAAGGTTTCTGAAAGCGGTTCTACATTCCTTAATCGATCAACCCGGTAGTGGCGAATTTCGTCTGCTTCAAAATAATAGGCGATGAGATAGTAGAAATCATTTGCCCATGCAAGGGCATAGGGCTTCACTTTATATAGCTTTCCTTCATGGCTCAAGTTAAACTGTTTCTTCACATCGAACCGACCATATTGGAACGTAATCATTCTACGTTCTGCTATTGCTTCATGAATATCATGGATAGCGAGACGAATATAGGGACTTTCACTTTTAATGGAGGAATCGATTTCAATTTCATTATGCAGCTTTTTCCCTTGATGAAGACTGGTCAGCTTTTTTATTTTTCCAGTCAGCTGTCTCGTTTCCTTTTTTGAAATAAATTTGGCCGAAACGACTGCATCGATGAGCATGCGAAGTTCATATAGCTCGAATAGGCGATACTGATGGCTATAATATTTAGGCAGCCCTTCTTTTTCCTGGTTTATGGTGACATCGAAATTATTTCTGATAAGATGCTCAAGGTCATCTTTTAATGAATGCTTGTTCAATTTCACTTCAGGCCCAAACATCTGCTTAAAACGAAGAATAATATCATCCAAACTCAACTCATGATCCTCATCCGTTTCTTCACTCAAAATACTCATCAACCTAAGCACTCTCTCTTTATTATCTACCCTCGTCATTTTGATAAGCTCCTTTCAGGGACAGACCGATTCTCTGTCCTTTAAAACGGTAAGATATTTTTATAAAACTATCAATATTCCGATATTTTTGTCAATACTTTATTTCTAAAATGTTCTTTAATGAAGGCTCATTTCTTTTCGCAAAGATTGTTACTTATTATCATAGGGTCTGCTTAGGCTCTGTCCATTAGTGTGTGCTGGATGGTGAGGGGAACCGCTCCGCTTTCCGCGGACGTACGGCCAAGCCTCCTCAGCTTCGCTTCCGGGGTCTCGGCACGCCCGTTCTTCCGCAGGAGTCTACGCAGTTCCCCTCCCCATCTATAAGAGGTTTTTCGTGACAGAGCTAAAAGGTGACAAAAAACAATATAATAGAAATCAGAATTTCTATTACACACAAGAGGAAATCTACCAATAAAGAGGTAATTTGCTAAAGGTTTGTTGATTTTATTTAGATTTTATTAAAAAAACATGCTGAGAAAGTTGATTGGAGCGGAAATCAACCACTACTCGCTTTTTTAAGAGCAACAAAGTTTATGAAAAGAGCCTTAATGGAACAGAAAAAAAGAACCCATGAATGCTCATGAGTTCCCAACTGCTTATTTAAGTAAACGAAAGACCGTTGGAATTCTATAATGCTCTCCCTCATAGGCTCTGATCGCTCCCAATATGGTAAAGATCAAGGCCAGGACCCCCACGACAGGAGCCAGAACAAATCCAATCAGCACCACCATTAGAATGGTGCTTACCAAACCATAAACGGCATATGAAATGAGAAAGTTGAAGTATTCCTTTCCATGAAAGTCCACAAATTCTGATTCATCCTTTTTGATAAGCCAGATGATCAATGGTCCAATGAATGCTGTGAAGAAGCTTAATATATAAATAAGAGCTGCCATCATTCTTTCATCTTTTGTAGGCATATTGAAATTCCTCCTTTTCACCGCTCACCCTAAATTAGAGTAAACAGACAGTTTGATTCTATCCTCCTCTATATTTACGTGCATTCAGTCAGAAAGTTTCATCTAAACACGTATTTTTTTGAAACCCTTGAAGAGAAATTCATCAAACTTAAGGACAGTCCTCATGAAACGTGAAAGGATGGAATATATGTTAAAAAGAGGAGTTTGTCCTTAGTGGACTTGCAGAAAGGTAGTGGTGGATTTGAATAAATTTGAAGCCTTTATTCTGGGAATCATACAAGGTTTAACAGAGTTCCTTCCAATCTCAAGCACAGGTCACCTTTATCTCGGTAGGCTTAGCTTTGGATTGGAGGAAGCTGGACTTTTCTTGGATACAATGCTTCATATCGGAACATTGATCGCTGTTCTCGTTGTATATCAAAAGGAACTTCTCTACATGCTGAGGCACCCCTTTAGTAAATTATCGTGGATTCTCATTATTGGGACGATCCCGGCTGTAATTGTTGGTTTTTTGTTCGAAGATTTCTTCGACTCAATCTCAAAGACGGGTTCCACCATCGGATGGGAGTTTCTTGCAACGGGATGTATTATGTATTTTGCAGATGGAGTGAAAAATGGCTATAAAAAACTGGATGATCTTTCTTACACAGATGCAGTGGTGATCGGAAGCTTTCAAGCAGCAGCCATATTTCCGGCATTATCAAGGTCAGGCTTAACCATTGCGGCAGGTTTATTCAGGAAGCTGGACAGGGAAACGGCGGCTTATTTTTCCTTTCTTCTCTCTACCCCTGCCATACTTGGAGGAATCGTGCTACAAGTAAAGGAAATGGTAGGAGGAACTGTTGAAGCGATTTCTTTTTCAAGTTTAGCCATCGGAACTGTAAGTGCTGCGGTTTTCGGTTACTTCGCCATCCTTACGATGGTAAATTTCTTGAAAAAGCACTCGCTAAAAATTTTCTCCTACTATGTTTGGACTTTGGGGCTCTTGATACTCTTTCTTCAATACTCAGGGATCATGTAGGAGGAAAATGATGAACCATGAATCGATTGTACACATCCTGACACAATTAACAGATTGGGGTTACGCTGGAATCGCACTTGCTCTCATGATCGAAGTGATTCCAAGTGAGCTTGTATTAAGCTATGCAGGCTTTATGGTGAATGCCGGAAAGATGTCCTTCATTGGAGCGTTCCTTAGCGGGGTCATCGGGGGCACAATTGCACAACTACTTCTCTATTGGCTTGGCTATTATGGAGGCCGCCCTTTCTTCGAAAAATATGGAAAGTATCTTCTTATTCAGCAAAAGCATCTGACTGCTGCTGAGAATTGGTTTGATAAGCATGGTACCATCGTCATTTTCACCGCTCGATTTATTCCGATTGTCCGTCACGCCATCAGTATTCCAGCGGGCATCACCCGCATGCCCCTTTCTACTTTTAGTCTTTATACCTTTGCAGCCATGCTACCCTGGACATTATTGTTTATGGTCATCGGCATGGAGCTGGGTACTCATTGGGAGCACATAGAAGTAATCGGAGTACGTTATATTAAGCCATTGAGTTTCATTGCGGTGTTAGGAACATTTCTCTATCTGTTTTTTTCCATTTGGAAAAACAAAAGGAAGGAATAACTTCTTTTTTCCCATGAAATTGTTTAAAATAAGAAGGAAACAAGACCCACGAAAGGATTAACTATGAATTCCATACTATTAAAGAACGCAACCATAAACCCCATCACATCACAGCCCATTCAAAACGGCTCTGTACTCATAAAAGACGGAAAAATCAAACAGATATACTCACATAGCGTAGAGTCATCACGCGAAGCTTTAGTGTATGATTGCCAGGGAAAATTTCTTTTTCCCGGCTTCATCGATTCCCATACCCACCTAGGGTTATATGACGAAGGCACAGGGTGGGCAGGTAATGATGCCAATGAAACCATCGAGCCCATGACGCCTCATATCCGGGCTTTTGATGGCGTGTATCCATTAGATCCCGGTTTTAAAGATGCTCTGAAGTACGGTGTCACAACGGTTAATGTCATGCCGGGGAGCGCAAATGTCATCGGTGGTACGACTTCTGTGATCAAAACCTATGGCTCAACGATTCGTTCTATGCTCATTAAAGAAACCTCCGGATTGAAAATTGCACTTGGGGAGAACCCTAAGCGGATTCATAGTACGGGCAATAATGATTCCATTACAAGAATGGGCATTATGGGAATGCTTAGAGAAGCATTTTTCTCAGCTAAATATTGCGATCAACCAGAAGAGCTCAGGGTTGCACCTTTAGTATCCGCTTTAAAACGTGAAATTCCGGTTCGGATACATGCGCATCGTGCAGATGATATCCTATCTGCGGTCCGGTTTGCCGACGAATTCAATTTGGATTTACGTATCGAACATTGTACAGAAGGTCATCTCATCTCTGAGGAATTTCACGGTAAGAATTTAATGGTTTCAGTAGGTCCAACCTTCACGAGAAGATCGAAAGTAGAGCTGAAAAACAAAAGCTGGATCACGTATCAAAAACTGACGGAAGCTGGTGTCGAAGTATCCATTACGACAGATCACCCGTACACTCCCATTCAATACTTAAATATGTGTGCGGCTATCGCTGTACGTGAAGGATTGGAAGAACATAAAGCTCTTGAAGGCATCACCATTATCCCCGCCAGAAACCTTGGTGTATCTGACCGTATCGGTAGTATCGAGATAAACAAGGATGCCGATTTAGTCCTTTGGAGTCACCATCCATTTCATTTTATGGCGAAGCCTATCCTGACGATGGTGAATGGAGAAATCGCATATCAAAACGTGTAGAAATTTGTTAAAAATTTTCATCAAAATTTAGCATTTTACCTATTTCCTTTTTGAGATATTTCGTATATGATACAAATGGAAAATATATTTCCGATTACATTGTTCTAAAAACGCGATTTATTATTTTATAGAGTGATTGTAATGAAGGGAAGGCAAAAGGTGCGCCACCAGTTTCTTGACTGGTCTTAGTGGGTTCGATTCCCACCCCGAAATTTTTTAGTTAACTTTTAAAAATTTCGAGGGTGGGATCGTACGCAAGTAGACTGCCCTCAAGGAGGGTCTACTATGATCAAGAAACGTGAATTACATGAGTGTCATGAGCTCTATGACCTGATGGTGCACCCGGATGTCTTCCCTTTTGTGCGTCAAAAAGCTCATTCCTATGAGGAGCTCCTATTCTTAACGAAACAAACGATTGAAGCTGAGGAACGTGGAGAACTCATTTCACGAACCATTTTGGACGAATGGGGCAACCCTATCGGAACGATAAATTTATTTGATATTCAAGAAAATGCTGGATTCCTGGGAACCTGGCTCGGCAAACCATATCATGGAAAAGGATACAATCAACCAGCCAAAGACACATTCTTCGCTGAGCTTTTCTTTGAACTGGGTATGGAAACCATCTTCATGAGAATCCGTAAAGTGAATACCCGCTCCCAAAAAGCAGCAGAAAAACTTCCATATGTAATTAGAGCGAATGAAACAAGAAAATCTCTTTACGAACAATTAAATGCTCAAGAAGAAGTATATGATTTATATGAAATCCCTAAAGACTTGTACACACTTTATCTATATCAGCATCAACAATCCCAAGAAGAGCAAGCTTTGGAAGCTTAAGATATAAACCGATTTCCCTATGAGGAAATCGGTTTTTCGTTTAAAAAACAATGCAAATACGATCCTCTCTCTTCCTCCATGCATAGATTAAAATTATAGCTCACAAAAAAAGGAGTTACTGATAGTTGACGTCTTATCTCTCTTTCAAAAGATAAGCACAAACTACATGCAACTCCTTTTTTTATTTTTTTTTCGCTACTTTCTCAAAATACAAATTTCTTACGACATAGGTTTTATAATTCTCCAATTTTCTTTTTTCTAGCGGATGATAATGGATTCCCGCCTTTTTAAGCTCTTGAAGGTACCACCCTTTTGAAAATTGATAAGCCATTGTACCTCTCCCCTTCAACCATTTATATACTATATGCTTAAAGGAGATGACAATGACTTTTTATCGGGACATAGATGAAAGTTCCACATACATGTCTTGTATGGTATAAGCTTTTTGACCCTTTTCCATGTTGTGGATATAGGTATCTCGATTTTCCTTTAACTCCTTGACTTTCATGAGGAAGCTCGCTTCTGTAAGCTCTTCCTCTTCCAGCTTTAATGCATATCCATGCTTTACGAAGCTGTTTGCGTTAAGAATCTGATCTCCTCGACTAGCTTCCCTTGATAAGGGGATCAGTAACATTGGTTTTTTCAACGCAAGAAATTCAAAGATCGAATTTGATCCCGCACGTGAAATCACATAATCTGTCATCGCTAAATAGTGAGGAAGCTCACCTTTTATGAATTCATATTGTCGATACCCTTGTTGGGTATAAGTTTCATCGACATTCCCTTTACCACATATGTGTATGATTTGAAAATCGGCTATCAGGTCATCCAGGTTCCCTCTTACCGCTTCGTTAATTTTTCTGGCACCAAGACTTCCACCCATAATCATCAATACAGGCTTATCTTCATAATACCCGGTTAATCGTTTTCCTTCCCTTGCATCTCCTGTAAACAACTCTTCACGTATTATCGCTCCTGCGCATAATGATTTATCACTTGGAAGTGATTGAACCGTTTCAGGAAAAGTGGTGAAGATTTTGGTGGCGAATGGAACCGCTAATTTGTTTGCGAGTCCCGGTGTTACATCTGATTCATGAATCGCTACTGGAATCTTTGCAATCTTGGCAGCCATGACGACGGGAACTGAAACAAATCCCCCTTTTGAAAAGATGATGTCTGGTTTCGTCTTTCGAATGACGGCTAACGCCTCGAACACACCCTTCATCACCCGGAATGGATCCGAAAAGTTTTTCCATGAAAAATATCGTCTGAGCTTTCCGCTTGAAATACTTTCGTACGGAATATGAGGAAACTGTTCTGTTATGATTTCCTTTTCGATTCCGTCATCCGATCCAATATACGTAATCTCCCAGCCTTCTTTTTCAAAGTGTGGGATCAGTGCCGTGTTTACCGTAACGTGACCTGCTGATCCACCGCCTGTAAATAAAATACGTTTACTCATATGTATAAACTCCTAACTCGATTTTCTAATATTTTTCTTATTCATCATTATACACTTTACCAAAAATGCAGGTGGGATAGAACTACGAAAATTTGACAAAAGAAGAGGGTCCGTAAACCGGAACCCTTTCAATCTCTGTCATAATCGTGTTAAACGTTGTAAGAAGAAACTTATCATCGCATAGCTGTCTACTTTTACAACATAATGATTTAAGTAAAACACCATTAACCGGTCCCACCAGCTCGAGTGATTCGCGAGTATCAAGTGTCCAGACGGTGATTTCCATGCCTCCCTCTGATATCGATCCATACACGATAAAAATGCTTTTTCAGCTGATAAGTAAGGTAGTTGGCCAAGATACGTTGAAATCCCGGACTTTTCTTCGGTTCGATCATATTACCTTCTCCAATCGTTTTCTAAGTAAGAGGGACAAACCGTAAAATGCCAACGTAACCCAAACAGCTAGCCACAGGCCTTCTACGACCGCTATCACGATAAACATAAAGTTCACGAGGAAATACAACCGACTCATCCACGAGCTCCAATGTGAAGAAACACCCTCGTGTTTTATCCAATAGTACACTTTTCAACACCGTTTATATAAGAGTGATCCGTTAAAATGCATATTTGACTCTCTATCACTTGAAAATATGATACAGTATGATAGTGAATTTATCATATGGTCAAGGACGTTATGCAAAGGAGTTCATTCTATGAGAGAAACACACACTATTAAAGATAAAATCAAACAATTGTCCTTTATACTCATTCCCATTCTGGTCACGCAGCTTGGAATGTTTGCGATGAATTTCTTTGACACCATCATGTCAGGGAAGTATTCTCCCATCGACCTGGCAGGTGTCGCCATAGGTTCCTCCCTTTGGGTCCCGGTATTTACGGGCTTAAGTGGCATCCTTCTCGCGGTTACCCCAATAGTCGCTCAATTAATCGGAGGAGGAGATAAGAAAGATGTTCCTCACACTGTGCTTCAAGGCGTATATGCTGCCATTGCTCTATCTCTTTTCGTGATGATTGTCGGTGCATTCGTTCTTAATCCAATTCTGAATGGAATGAATATAGAAACACAGGTCCGTACTGTAGCCAAGGATTACCTTATTGGACTTTCATTTGGGATGATTCCATTGTTCATCTATAATGTGCTGAGATCGTTTATTGATGCTTTAGGAATGACAAGGGTCACCATGTTTATTACATTGCTTTCTCTTCCGATCAATGTGGTATTTAATTATTTACTGATTTTCGGAAAGCTCGGTTTTCCTGCATTAGGAGGAGTAGGTGCGGGTTATGCATCAGCCATCACCTATTGGGTCATTACTCTCATTGCCTTTTGGGTCGTGCATACGAAAAGTCCTTTTAACCAATTCTATGTCTTTAAAACCCTTCATAAGCCAAACCTTCTTAAGTGGAAAGAGCTCTTTCAAATCGGGGTACCCATCGGTTTATCGATTTTCTTTGAAGTAAGCATTTTTTCTGCCGTTACTTTGTTAATGAGCAACTATGACACGGTTGTTATCGCAGCTCATCAAGCAGCGATCAATTTTGCATCATTTCTCTATATGATCCCTCTTAGTATATCCATGGCATTAACCATTGTTGTAGGGTTTGAGGTAGGGGCGAAAAGGCTCCGGGATGCAAAAATCTACAGCTGGATGGGAGTAAGCTTTGCATTACTATTGGCAGTCATATATGGTGTGATCTTGCTCGTGTTCCGTTCAGAAATCTCGTACCTTTATTCAGATGATGCATATGTATTGGAATTAACGGCTCATTTCTTATTGTATGCCGTATTCTTTCAGCTATCAGATGCCATTCAGGCGCCGGTACAAGGGGCACTCAGAGGATACAAGGATGTTAATATCACTTTTATGATGGCACTTATATCCTATTGGGTGATTGGATTACCGCTGGGTTATGTCCTGGCAAACTACACTGACTTTGGTCCATACGGATTTTGGCTCGGTCTGACATCAGGATTAACGGCAGGTGCCATTACGTTGTCAGCCAGGCTATTATTCATACAAAAAAAGTATCGAAAACAATATAGCCTTAAAAGTGAATAAACCCATAAATGAAATCAATAGACACGGCAGATTCTTTTTTCTGCCGTGTCTATTCTGTCATTCACTGACGAGATACCTTACCCAGCACATCCTTGCCCCCTGTAACGGGAATGATGGAGCCGGTAATAAAATCAGATTCTTCTTTACAAAGAAAAGAAATGATCCTTGAAAGGTCTTCCCCTGTTCCTGGTCGCCCGACCGGTGTGCCTGGATCACGGTATTCTTTTGCTTTATGGATCTCTTCTTCTTTCCATTCGCCTACGATATCTCCAGGGCAGATCATATTGGCCGTTATCCCATTACGAGCTTCTTCTATTGATATCGTTTTCGTAAAGGAGGCAAGTCCCGCTTTTGCTGCCGCAAACGCGGAACGATAGATCCATCCTGGTGCTGTTTCAACCCGATCATATCCAAACGTAATGATTCTTCCCCAATTCTTTTCTCGCATTTTAGGAATGATCAGCCTGGATAAATAAAAAACGCTATTTAAATTTCCATTTACTATGTAATTCCATTCTTCCGGGGAATAATCAGCAAATGACTTTCGCTCTTTCACGTAAGGACCTGCATTATGAATTAAGATATCGATACTTTCCACTTCATTCCATATCTCCGTTACCATTCGTTCACATTCTTCGGGTACAGAAATATCACCTTTGATCGCTATTACTTTATTGTTAAATTTCTCCTTCAAGTGGGAAACAAGATTCTTAACAAATTGATCGTTTTGCCTGTAGTTAATAATAACGGTATAGCCTTGTTTTGAGAATTCCTCTACCGTTCGCCGGCCGATCCCCTTTGACCCTCCCGTTATAAGTACAACTTTTTCTTTCATCAAGCTCACTCCACGTACTCGTTATACTTCAATAGTAAGAATGATTAGGCTGAATTGCAAATGTGAGCTCTTAATTCGTGTGTTCATGAACTTACACGCACTATTCTTTGTATACCTTTCCTAGTTGAGTGAAAACCTAATCTCAAACCTTCTTTGCTAAGCTTTGTTGTGCCAAATTGTGAACACCACTTTACTTTTAAAGAGGATAAACACAAAAAAACAACCTCTCCAGAAGAGAGGCTGCTTTCATGGTTGCGTTATATTATTTACCAATGAACTGTTGAGTCCAATAGTTACCGTTTTCTACATGTCCTACACCGATGTGAGTGTAGTTTGAGCTTAAGATATTTTTACGGTGACCATCACTGTCCATCCATGCTTGTACTACTTCTTCCGGAGTAGGTTGACCCATAGCGATATTTTCACCGGCAGAGCTGTATTCAATGCCGAACTGCTTCATCATGTCGAATGGTGAACCGTACGTCGGGCTATCATGGGAGAAGTAGTTATTCGCTTGCATATCACGAGACTTTTCTCGTGCAACTTTGCTTAGCTCAGTATCTACTTTAAGAGCTGGAAGACCTTGCTTTGCACGCTCTTGATTTGTTAATTCCACTACTTTTTGCTCATATTGGCTTAATTGACCTGCTTCTTCACTAGCCTGTTGTTCCGGTTGTTGTTGCTGTTCATTTGCTACAGGAGCAGGTGCTTCTGCTTTTGGTGCTTTTGGAGCTGGTGCAGGTGCTTCTGCTTTTGGTGCTTCTGCTTTTGGAGCTGGTGCTGGTGCTTCTGCTTTTGGTGCTTCCTTAGCAGGCGCTGGTGCTGCCTGAGCTTTAGGAGCTTGTCCATTTAACAGCTCTTGTACATTAATATCCTTACCATTGATTTGGTATTTTGCTAGAGTATCTTGTACAAATTTATTTAAATCTTCTTGACTACCACTATATTTGAATGCGTTCACTTGTTGTGCAACCTTATCTGTTGGACATGGTGTTGCAGCGTCAGCTTTACCTGCCGCAAATGGTGCTGCTAATAAAGTGAATGCTGTTGCAGTTGAAATCATCATTTTCTTGTTCATAAAAATGAATTCCTCCTTAGTGAATGTGTTTTTCCTTGCTGCACATTCATCATACCACCCTGTTTTTGTTACATTTACGGGAGAACTTGGTAACTAGGAATCAATTGTTCTATTTTGAAAGACAATTACTCTATAGTACTATAGTAATCACTGATTCTAGTAGGGAGAAATGTATTTCAGAAATGATTTACTTACATTTCCAATGATTGTATTATTTAGTCTTGAAGACTAATAATTACCTGAATATCAATATTGACAGCTTTTTAAAGGTCCTATCATTGTAACGGATGTTACAGTATCATTTCACACAACATACGATCCAACCCTAAATATTGGTATTTATTTAATTTTTTGTCAGATTCAATAATAATGTATGATTTGTTTATTTTCTGATAATCCCTCATGATTGGATACAAAATGTCTGCCCTCAGTTATGCATGTTAAACATTTAAATGTCTTTATGTATCTCCGTTCAATTGAGAGACCATTTCAAGGTGTACCTTTATTAATGAAACTTTCTCTTCACTTGTCAGGTCCGATTCGATGATTCTCTTCGTAGCTGAGTGATACTTTTCTTCTTTTGATTTACGCACTCTTGGATGACTATTCCCGTCCAAGAGTTCACGTTTAATGGTCTCCTTCAGGATCTTTTCTGAAGAAGTACCCTCACTTATTAATAATCTGTTTTTCCATATCTGCCTGTAGGCCTCTAATAATGCATCGAATGATTCTAATCTCATGTTCCAACAACCCTTACATAAAAAGTTTATTTATAAAGCATACTAGAAAAAAACAAGGAAAGGTGATGTACATGACTACACCCTATCGCTGTCCCAGCTGTAAAACGAATCGCACTCGGTTTAATATTATACAACAAGTATCTCAGAGTGTGAAACTTGATCCTGCCTCTGGAGAAGTCGTTCAAAGTTATGAAGAAGGGCTGCTCGAACCTTTTCATCTAGCATACAATGGACCGGAATTAAAAGTACAATGTGCCGCTTGCGGTTTAGTAGAGGATGAGATGACGTTTAAGAAATTTGGAGAAAGCACGATGTAATTCATTTTAAAAAGGGTAACTGGTTGGCTCTGTGTTTTTAGTACAGATCCACCCGGTTACCCCTTTTCTTATTTAGAACTGGAGCCAATCAATGATTGGATGCTTCTTTAAGCTTTGTTTCTTTCTCTTCTTCAGTTACATCTTTATTCGACATACGTAAAGGGATTTCGTTCATAAAGAACGTTAGTACAAAACCAACAAGAAGAATGATAGCACCAATAAAGAAGACATTCGTTAAAGCGAAACTTAAAGACTCTCTCACTCCTTCGAGAATGGTTGCGTAAATCCCTTGGAATTCTGGTGGTAATGTTGATTGTAATTCTTTTAATTTCTCACCATTCATAATGTTTTGAGGATCCTGAAGCTGCTTCATCACTCCTGATGTTTCAGGATTCGTAAGTACAGGTGAGTCTTTCACTTCAGTCATTTTCTCCGTCATCTTTGAAGACATGGAAGTATTCATCACAGTACCCATGATGGCTACCCCGATCGTACCGCCGATTTGTCTGAATAATTGAGTTGCAGCGGTAGCCACACCAAGGAACTTATGCTGAACAGCGTTTTGAACCGTTAAAGTGAACACAGGGAAGCTCAGTCCAAGACCTGTTCCTACTATAATAATATTGATTAGAGCCGTTGTATTGTTTGTGTTTGTATCCATAAAGGATAAAAGAATCATTCCTGCACTCATTACGAACAAACCGATAAGGGCTAGAAATTTATATCTGCCTGTCTTAGTGATGATCTGTCCACCAACTGTACTTGCGATCACCATACTTAATGTCATCGGCATCATCACCAAGCCCGACTTAGTGGCAGATGTCCCCATGACTCCTTGGATAAAGAACGGCATATACATGATGGCTCCAAACATCCCGGCACCCAGGATAAATCCAATGATATTGGATAACGTGAAGATTTTATTCTTGAACAATTGAAGTGGAAGAACGGGATTACTTGCTTTCTTTTCCGTAATGATAAATAAGACAAAAAATAACACCGTTGCTGACAGTAACCCTATTATCGGAAGGGAAACCCATTCATAGTCATTCCCACCCCATGTAAAGGCCAATAGTAATGGAATAATCGTTAGAGTAAGCATAACGGAGCCTAAATAGTCCACTTTCAACCCTCTATTTGGTTTCTGTGAAGGAAACATTTTATAAATCATTCCAAAGGCGACGAAACCTACTGGAAGGAAGACCCAGAATACCCAGTGCCAATCTGCATTATCAACGATCCAGCCTCCTAATGTAGGTCCGAACACACTTGCAAGACCAAATACACTACTCATTAAACCTTGCCACTTCCCTCTTTCCCGAGGCGAAAATAAGTCTCCTACAGCCGTAAACGCAGTAGACATGATCATCCCGGCTCCAAAGCCCTGAATCCCCCTGAAGATGATTAATTGAAGGATTGAGGAAGAAAGTCCATTCAAGAATGACCCGATCATAAAGACACCGATACCAAGGAGGATGAATGGCTTTCTTCCATACATATCCGATAATTTCCCTACTAATATGGCTGTTACCGAACTGGTTAACATAAAGATTGTAAATACCCAGCTATAATAGTCAATCCCGCCGATTTCGGAAATAATTCGTGGTAAAGCGGTTCCCACTATCGTTTGATTCAATGCTGCGAATAACATGGCTGACATGATGGCTATCATGATCATTACTTTTTTTCGATGTTCTAAGTGCTCCATTTTTAAGTCTCCCTTAATATTTATATTTAGAATAATTCACTTACTTAAGTAATTAAGCATAATAGAAGGGATGACCCATTCCGGTCAACCCTTGCTCTGTATTCTTACACTTATTACTTGCGATTTGATGCTAATAGTTTTTCAAACAGTTCAATCAGGTGGTTTATCTCTTCTTTATCAAATTTCACAAATAATTCCTGAAAGTATTGAGTCTTTTTTTCTTCACATTGAGCCAGCATATCAACGCCCTGAGGTGTCAAAGCTAACTCTACTACTCTACGATCTTCGTTAGAACGCATTCTTGTGATATACCCTTTTTCTACTAATGTATCTGTAATGGAAGTAATGTGACTTGCCGATACTTCCATACGTTTGGATATTTCAGAGGATTTCAATGCCCCATTCTCCCTAATGAGCTGAAGTACCCGAAATTCTCCATTGGAAATGAACTCACCAAAGATGGTTCGAATATCTGATTTCATCATTCTAAAAACGGATCTAAATAATCCCTCTAACTCGAACATTTCTTTTCCCACTAAAAATCGACCTTTCTCACTGCTTACACTAAATAAATAGTTCACTAAGTTAACTATTATAGTTTAAACATTTTCTTCTGATCTGTCAATGGTTATGAACCGGTCAAGACCATGACAGTTCTGACTCCCACCTTGGAGCAAAGAATGATACTAATCGATAGTCCGATCCCACATAGGAGTCCGGTCAGCAACCGTAACGAATTAGTACTAGTTCTCCACTTCCACTTCTGGGTGTATCCATCTGCCAGTAGAGGGATGATGAGCATTCCCACATAAAGCAAATGAACGAATGTTACCAAAGGAAAATACACCCAAACGAACGGGATCCCGATTAGGATTCCCACGAGAATTCCCATACAGCGGAAACATAATGGGAATTGTTTCCCCCTGACGATGAGTGAACGTTCTCGTATTCTATGACAGGGCATAAAAGATAATGTAAGGAAGTCTTTCACTCTATCCCCTCCTATGGACTACAGTCCGGAGTACAATCACAGTCCGGGGAATCACAGTCAAATTTCTTTCCCCGTGGAAAAGGAAGACAGTCCGGTGAATAAAATGCACAGTCCCAACAATCATTGGTCCTTTCCCTTTTATGTTTTTTTCGCTGATAATACACGATCGTTGATATAAACATGATGACACTAAGTACGATGAGGCTGGTAAAGATGATGAACTGCAGTGTTGTCTCATGTATACTCAACCCGTATAGTCCACCGATAAATATGATCAGTTCTACACTAAACAATAGAAACACCATGAATTGTTTCCCCACTCCTTAGGTTATTCGGTTATATCTATCTCCTGCAATGAACGTATTACTTCTGATTTATGTAAATCTTCTCCAATTATGACGAAATTGGTAGGATATTTCATATCTCCCGGCATAAATAAAGGCATACCATATGAATATTGAAACAAGGTTGGATTTTTTCGCCCCTGTAAAGGAACATACCCCTTCATTCTATAAATGCTGTCAGGTTGATTTTTCACCCATTCTTCAAACGCTTCTCCTTTGACTGATCCATTGAATGTATACACGATTGCTTGTAGGGTTAAATGCTCGCCGATGGATGCTTTCTCATAGGAACCGTTTCGGTTATCCGCTTTTAAAGAAAATAGATCTGTCATGGAGACCTTTGAATAGTTGGTTAAGTACACTTTAGCAATAGGGTTGATTTGCTGAAGCTCATACGAGAATGTTCCCTGCTCCATCTCTGAAAGCAAATCCATTTTATTCGCCACAATATATTGAGCATGGCGAATTTGTTCTCTCATCAAATGTAAGACGGCCGGACTGAATTCACCTCTATTTCGCCACTGTAGTCCATCCACAACAGTAACAATCCCTCTAAATTCGAACTGATTTGCAAACAGCGGGGATAAGATGGAATCAACAACCTCAACGGGGTGTGCTGCTCCTGTGGTTTCAATAACCAGTACATCGAAATTTTCGTTAAGCAGTAATTCCTGAAGCTGAGATTCCAGCTTTTCTGATATGGTGCAGCATATACATCCATCAAGCAACTCCCGTAAAGCCGTATCTTTTTCAACTTCATCACTATCGATGGATACACTTCCTAATTCATTCATTAATACGGCCGGTTTTTTATTCTGGTCCTTTAAGGCTTGAAGCAAATCTTTTAATAACGTTGTTTTTCCACTTCCAAGGAATCCGGATAGTATATAAACATCTTTCTTCATTTAATCTTCCTCTCTATAGATCCTATACATATTCTATTAGAAAGCGCTTATGAACACAATGAAGGCATTCTCGTAATGGTCTTTTCGCAAAGTTTGTGGCCATCTTAGAGAATAAAGTTGTAGTTGATTTCCGCTACAGGATGCTCGCTTTCCGTGGGGCTGTGGTGAGCCTCCGTGGTCTCACCCACTGGCTTTGCATAACTTCCAAGAAAAAGTGAATATATCATGAGTGGTAGTGTAAAAACAGGGATCGTTCCTTTCCGCTCCAGGCACAAGATTCCCCGGGGAGGAAGTCGAGCCTCCTTTCGACGTTCCGTCTGTGGGGTCTCGACCTTCCCTCTATCTCCCGCAGGAGTCAAGTGCCTTCCGCTACAATCCACTCTGTGCTTCTACATTTTGACTTCCTAATGACGGATATTCAAATACAAAAAAAGCTTCTATTGTAGATATGTTGAGCGTTTGTTCCCAAAAAACAAACTATCTAAACATATGAGCACAAAATCAACCTCTTAATGCTAGCTCAAAAATCAGTTATTAGTCAGTGTTTTTGTGACGGCTCAATTGAATACTTCTTTTAAAGTGAGTAGAGGTTAATGTCTTATTGAAGATGAATTCTGTTTTCTAATTAGATTGGATTTGACACCTTTTAGATCTGTCACGAAAAATCTCTTAAAGATGGTGAGGGGAACTGCGCAGACTCTTGCGGAAGAACCGGCGTGACTAGACCCCGGAAGCAAAGCCGAGGAGGCTCGGCCGTACGCTAGCTACAAGCTGAGCTGTTCCCCTCACCATCCAGCTCACACTAATGAACAGAGCCCAAGCAGACATTCAAAAACTACAAACTTTTAGAAAAGAGCCATTGTAAAATGCGTTTTATAATCTTTACACGCATAGAATGAAATAGACAGGAATTAAGTCACCTAAGATAGTCTATGGATGTTATTTATTTCTTCAATTTATCACTATAAAAGACCGTTCCATTTCGGCAGAATCAATACATGTGAGTACTAAAAAGGTGGGGTTGTCATTGTACTATGAGAAGATTGTTCCGCTTAAGTTAAGGGACTTTTTGAAGAATCCTTCTCATGAAACATTGAAGGATCTGTTGCTTCATAATACGGGGGAAACGGATTACGTGGATTTCAAATCAGATTGGATTGAATTCACAAAAATGGCGAAGCATATTCTGGCTATCTCCAATACAGGAGGCGGATGCATAATTATAGGAGTGATGCAATATGATGATGGATCGTTAGATTTAAAGGGATTGTCAGATGAGGAGTTTTTAGATAAAGCGGATGTTGATAATAAACTACAGCATCTACTTCCAAAATATTTACGTTATCGAACCGAGGATTTCATCTTCCCTAAAGAGATTCACCCTTTGTTGAACTTAAAACGATTCCAGGTTCTCATCATTGATTATGATCCACGATACGTTCCCTATACCTCTATTGTGACAAGAGGTGAATTAAGGTATGGGGCCATTTATGCTAGACAAGGAACGAAGACAATCGAAGCTAGCCACGAAAAATTGGTGGACGTCATTCTCCGCAAGGTCCAGTCAGGTGGATCGGACAGTGATGAGCGTACATTAAGAGAACATCTGGAACATCTTAAAATTCTGCATTTGGAACATGATCAAGCTGAAGACCTGAAGTACAAAAAATATCTACATGATTTGATTGTAAGAAAGATGAAAAAGATAGAAACTTTCCTGGACCTGGATTCATCCGAGTTTCATTCTTGGTAAATCACTCAACTGTTTTCAGAAACTCACTGATGGCTTCTTGATTTTTCTGTTCATCCATGTCTAAGACCTGTCCTGCATTCACTGTAGAAAGATCCGTAAAGCTCCCTTCTATCGGTACTCGAAGTGTGTCCACCCGGTTTACGGGATTTAGCATTAATGACATTCCATACTTTATCACTTCACTCATTGGTGTAGAGGTTTCCACGTTTTTTAAACCTTCTCTCATAATAGAAACGACGGTGGTAATTCCTTCGCCAGACTGCATTTGCTCCATTAGACTGTTTTCTGCTAACTCCATGATTTCCTGCTGTCTCTCCACTCGTCCAAAATCGCTATTTATGTCTCCCCTAAACCTTATATATTGTAAGATTTCTTCTCCTTTTAAAACTTGATTCCCGGGACTCTTTGACCATTTCCAATACTTGATCATCGGCTCTGACACTGTAACCCCGACCCCTTCTGGAAAAACGAGATCCATCATGTTTATGAAACCCTTAAAATCTACTTTCAGGGTATGGTGAACATCTATGTTGAAATTTTTTTTTATCGTTTCAGCCAGGAGCTCTTCTCCACCCCACGTATACGCATGATTAATTTTGCTCTTTTCATATCCAGGGATGTTGACAAATGTATCTCTCATGATAGAAACAATCTTCATGGATGTGGATTGTGGAGTATATTGAGCAACCATTAAAACATCTGCACGGGCAGGTTCGTTATTTCGTTGATCTGAACCGATTAGAAGTACATTAACAGGAGATTTTTTATCCTGAAGGACTAAAGGAAAAATCGATTCATCCTTTTCATTTAAGAAATGCTTTTGCGATTGAACTTCTTCTTTGGGTGCCGGTTGTTCTCTCTCACCCCAGAAAGGCGAACAACTTACAACAATGAATACAGAAAATAATAAAGTCAGCAGTAACGCTGGTTTTTTCATAAGATCACCTCATATATACTCTCATTGTTGGTAAAGCACATATATTCTATACGAGTAAGAAGAAACCAATAGAAAAAAAGATCTCAGGTACTTTCACCTGAGATCTTCCACTTAATTATTTTTGTTTAATTCTTCGATCGCTTTTTTCACTTGCGGATCGTTTTCTTTTAGTTTTTCTCGAAGATTGGACATAAGCTTAGCAGTCGTCTCAGCATTTAACGTTCCTGTTACCTCTAGTTCATTCTTTTCCTGGAACTGCTTAACCGCTTTTGTTGTATCTTCATCATAATATCCATCAACGTTTCCTGGATTCAAGTCCAGTGCCTTGAGCATTTGCTCTGCTGTTTTCACCTGATCAGATAAGTCTGATTCCTTCAGTTCCTTTTCAGGATTGATATATGGAAGCTGTGCATATTCCGGCATCTTCACTTCAATATCAGGAGTGATCCCCTTTTCATGAATCCAATTGCCATCTGGCGTTAACCATTTAGCCGTTGTAAACTTCATGTTTGATCCATCTTGGAATGTTTCGGCTGTTTGGACAGTTCCCTTACCAAAGGTTTTCGTTCCAACAAGGGGAATATCGTTTGACTCACTTACAGCTGCTGCTAAGATTTCGGCAGCACTTGCGCTTCCACCATCAACAAGAACAGCTGTTGGCACATCTACCTTCTGCCCTGATTCTGAAACATACTTTTCCACTTTACCGTTGCTGTCTTCTACTTGGAATAAAACTTCACCTTCAGGAACAAACAAGTTAGAGATTTTCACAGCTTGATCCAGTAATCCACCTGGATTTTGTCTTAAATCAAGTACAAGTTTTTTCATGCCTTTATCGTTCATTTCATTTAAAGCTTCCGTTAATTCTTTATACGTATCCTCTGAAAAGCTCGTAATTTGAATTTCAGCTACACCATTTTCTTTCATTTCTGCATAAACCGTTTCAATTGGTATTTCATCCCTTGTAATGGTTACTTGCATTGGCTTATCTTGTCCTGGTCGCTGAATGGTCAGTGTAACCTTTGTCCCTTTTTCACCCCGAATGAGGAGAACCGCATCGGTGACAGACATTCCTTGAATACTTTTGTCATCCACTTTTGTGATTGTATCGTTCGGCTGTAATCCGGCTTTCTCTGCCGGAGAACCTTTTATGGGAGAAACGATGGAAATGTATCCTTCTTTCTCCTGTATTTCTGCACCGATTCCTTCGAAAGAAGAAGAGATGCTTTCCTGGAACTTTTCAGCTTCTTCTACATTCATATAATCAGAATAAGGATCTCCCACACTATCAAGCATTCCATTAATAGCACCGTTTACTAAGGTGTCCTGATCAAGGTCTTTAAAGTAATTTTCATTTAACTTATCATACGCTTCATATAGTTTTTGAAACTCTGATCGTTCGGTTACTCCTACATTTACTGCCTTCTCGTCTCCAAACGCCAGGGCAAATGTTGTAATTCCTGCAGTTGCAAATACAAGGAAAAACAAGAGCATAACAAATTTAAACTTTTTCATTTTTATAAAACTTGAATGGGTTTCTTGTTGTGACTGATCTGTCTTATCTTGTTCCAAAGCTTCCACCACTTTCGTTGCTATGTATCTTGTGTGAATTTACCGACTACACTATCACGAAACAGCTATAGGAGCAATCTTGAGCTCATAGCTTCTTTATTCTATCAGCTTTTCAATATTAACGAAAGGAAAATCCATTGTCATGATTATGATGTGTCAAAATCGTTGTAAAAAACCCTACTGTACTGACAGCAAATAAAGAATATAAGAAAGACTCCGTACCGATGATCGGCCAGCCAACCACCAGCACGATGCTATCAAAAGCAAAGATTAATTTCCCTACATTCAAGTGAAAACTTTTTCCAATCAATTGAGCCAATAAATCAGATCCTCCCGTGGCGGAGTTTCCTTTTAACATAAGGCCGAT
The DNA here is from genome assembly GCA_051750565.1 of Bacillota bacterium. Classification (GTDB taxonomy): domain Bacteria; phylum Bacillota; class Bacilli; order Bacillales; family Bacillaceae_B; genus Rossellomorea. The sequence goes on from JBNJJV010000005.1 coordinate 262,311, forward strand.
TCCAATCCCAACAAATGTCCCACCTAAGAAGGCGCTCATAAGCGGGGGAAGAGTGAGAATATTCTTCCACTGATGAAAAAAGTCTATCATTAACGAGGATAACCATAGACCGTGAATACTATTATAGAAAAGTTTTCTGTCCACAAAAAAAGCCAGCATATATAACGGCACACTCAGTAGGATAATCGTGAGCCCCGGCTTAAAACCAAACCAGTAATGGGCAATAAGGCCAATCCCAATCATACCCCCGTCCAGGAAATGATGGGGCACGAAAAAAAGATTGATACCGATCCCTACAAACACACTTCCTATGATAAGAATGCTAAAAGTCCTCAACATACGTTTCACCCGCTCACCTCAAACTTGGACGGCCCCTATTATTGTTGTATGTAAACTCTTGAGAAAACAGAACAACCCCAGAGCGGAATGATTTTAATAAGAGACTCTAATATCAATCACAAGTGACAAGAAAAGGGTCAGAAGCTAAAGCCCCTAACCCTTGAAAAACCCATTATATTTTTTTCACATTATTAAAATATTCCTCTAAAGACCAATCGTTTTCATGAATGACTTTAGCTGCATCCTTACCAACATACCTAAAATGCCAGGGCTCATATTGATATTGGGTAATTGAAACCTTATCTTCAGGATAACGAAGGATGAACCCATATTTATAAGCGTTTTCAGCAAGCCATTTTCCTTCCTTCGTATCAGCAAATTCAATGTTTACCTGGAAGTTATTACTTTGACTTGAAATATCCATGGCTAAACCGGATTGATGCTCACTTTGTCCTGGAGGTGCCACGGCCATTACGGCTTTTTCTTCTCCAAATTGAGCAATTTCTCTTTCCAGCAGCATTTTTTGATATTCATATGAACGATAACCTGAAATAGCCGTTAGTAAAATCCCTTGTGATTTGGCGTCAGCGAACATTTTCTCCAGCTGTACTGCCGCTTCTTTACGAAGATACGCCTTTTCAAGTTCTTGATTACCAAATACGAACGGAACATTTGGGCGAACCAAATCAGTTGGTTTGTATTCATCTAATGCGTATTCCTTATTTACAAGCGCTAAAAGATTGGAGGGATTTTGAATCACTTGTTTTCCATCCACTACTTTCACATCATTAAAGTATTGAGCCTCTAATTGTAGTTCAGGAGGAACGGCTTCTTCCTCTGAAGTGGGAGATTGTTCCTGTTCCGGTTGTTCATCCTGCTCCGGTTGATCTCCTGGAGTTTGCTGCTTAGGTTCCTCTTCTTTTGTTTCTTGTTGTTTCTGGCCAAATAAATTCTCTGACCAATCTTGTACTTGCGAACATCCCGATAGCATAATCAAGGAAGCAGCCGTTACGAAGATGATCTTTTTCATACTTTCACCTAGTTTCTCTAAAATGGTTCCATCCAACATCTTATCATGTTATTAGATTTCTGTAAGCAGGATATCCTTCACAAAATGAAAAACTGCCTATAAACCCAGAAGTGGGAATGTAAGCAGTTTCTTTTGATCGTAAATGGACCTACTCTTGAATAGCAGCTTCCAATGCAACTTCAATCATTTCATTAAATGTTGTTTGACGCTCATCTGCTGTCGTTTCTTCACCTGTTAATATATGATCACTGACTGTAAGTACAGATAATGCATTGCGTCCATACTTTGAAGCTAATGTATATAGAGCTGACGTTTCCATTTCAATTGCCAGAATGCCGTATTGAGCCCATTTTTCGTGCTCTGCATTGTCATTGTAGAACATGTCGGCAGTAAATACATTTCCAACCTTCAAGTTAAGGCCTTTTTCCACGCCGGCATCATAAGCACGTTTAAGAAGATCAAAGTTAGCTGTCGGTGCATAGTCAATCCCGTTAAATGTCAATCGGTTCATTTGAGAATCAGTTGATGAGGTCATAGCCAGAATAACGTCACGAACTTTAACATCCTTTTGGATAGCACCACATGTACCGACACGGATCAGGTTTTGAACGTTATAGCTTTGCATCAATTCGTTGATATAAATGGAAATGGAAGGTACACCCATGCCTGTCCCTTGAACCGAAATTCTTTTCCCTTTATATGTCCCTGTGTATCCAAACATATTGCGAACCTCATTGTAACAGGTTGGATTTTCCAGAAAGGTTTCTGCAATATACTTTGCTCTAAGTGGATCTCCTGGTAATAAAACCGTTTCTGCTATTTCATTTTCTTTTGCATTAATATGTATACTCAATTTACGTTTCCTCCTAACAAGTCTGCTGAAACACCATTGTAATCCTTTTTTATTTCTTATGCAACGCTTGAAAATGGAAGGATAGAAAGCAGAGTATGGGGTCAAACTAACGACAGAAGGAGGGATTCACATGGCTAAAGAAAAAATGAGTAAGAAATTGAAGCAAGCAGTTCAACATGCAAATGAAACAAACCCTTCTACCCGTTCTGGGACACAACCTAACTCTTCAAGAACTGAAAGACTTAAATCATAACGAGGAGGATGATTGGTATGGGTAAAAAACACCGAAACAGAATCAATGCTCCTAAGAAAAATAACCATATCCCAAAAGAAGTCCTGGATGCAGAGCACAATGCGCATGCTAAGGAAAATTCAGCTCAGAACCGGAAAAACGGTCCGGGTAATCACATATAAGTATTGCCAATAAAACAAAGGAAAGAATCTTACCTTGAGAGGAAGATTCTTTCCTTTTACTTTTCGTTGTTCCATATTTAATGAATCAAGATCCGGTTTACTCTTTTCCATCCATTTGGCTGAAGGCGATAATAATAATGACCTCTCCGTCCCTCGTCAATAAAGATAATATCACGTGTAGCAATGTATCTGCCCTGATAATCTTTAGGAACCAGATCTGGTACGTTAAATGTTCTGAACGTTTTATACAGGGCTTCTTCATGATTATTTGCTTCAACCGAGATTCGATACACCTTTTCATAGCCTTTATCCTCTCCATACTTTGGAGTTTGGAAAATGGTCATGTCATAGGTAGATCTCAATAGCTTAGGACGAATGATTTTTTCAAGTAAAGGCATGAGCACCCCTCCGTCATTATGTTGTACTCATACTATTACACATAGATCTTGTCGAATCCTTCATGGAAACATAGGAATCTTTGTCGAATCGATCCTTTAAGCGAATTTATTTATCTCATCCTGCAGTTTAGATGAGAGATGAGGGATATCTGACGTTCTAATTGTTAGTCTGACCATGGATTCGTCCATTTCAAGAGCTTCTGCTAAAAATCCACCTAACCCTCTTGCCCGTCGATCCACTTCCAGAAGCAAATCCACTTGTTCTAGAGATTGATTTAGGAACATTACTTCCAGTTCATCTAATTTTCGTTGATATGGACCATTGACCGGTACGAATTCGAATTCTTGTATGAATGGATAGCGGCCTCTGTAGCGGCGTGGTGCTTGCTCACATTCAACCTTACGAATCCTGAAGCCCAGTTCCTGAACAGATGTGAGCACCGCATTCGTCAATTCATTCGGTATAATTTCAATATAATCTTTGTCTTTAGGGTCAACTGCATTTTTAATATCTAAGCCAGTGGCTACCCACACTCTTGTATTTCCATACGTGATTGGGGTTTCAAATGGTAAGGTAAAAGTAAAAGGAAACTCTTTCTTTTCATTTTCGCCGATGGTAAAGGGCTCGGATATTTGCACTTTTTGAATGGGAGCATAATCAGTATACTTTTTGTCATCTGATTCACGAATATATGTAGTAAAAAGAGTTAAATAGATAGAATCGATATTTTGATCTGCACTCCCTCCTGTAATTTCTACTATACCCTTTGCTGTTTCCCCTGCTTGATAGCTTGATTTTTCTAATTTTGTATCAACTGTAGCAGCTCCGATTCCTATTGAAGCAAACACTTTGTTGAAAAAAGACATATGATATTCCTCCTCGATTATCGTTCTTGTAATGTGTCAATCACTTGGTATAATTCCTCCAGGATCTCCGCAGCATCCCTAAATCCTGAATCAATCTGCAGAAGTCTTCTGATCACCATCCTGGTATCATGATGAATGGCAAGTTCTTCTTCCCAGCTTCTCTCCTTTTTCGTCGTCGGTTCATAAGAAGAATACAATAAAAATAACAGAAAATGCCCGATTGCGTAGAAATCACTGTTCTTCGATTTATCCCGCATAAAATCCTTATGTTTCCCTGGGATAATCTCTGATGTTGCATTCATTACACAAGCAAGGCCAAAGTCTATTATTTGAAGCGTTCCATGATCCAGTAAAATATTAGGGATCCTCAAGTCTCTGTGAACGTACCCATTTTCATGGATCCATTGAACCAGGATAACCAATTGTACACCTAACTTTAGTGATTCTCCCTCTGAGTAAGTTTTTCCTTCCTTAAAAATTAACTCCTCGAATGTTTGACCGTGCATTTTTTCCATAACGAAATAAGGAGTCTTCCTATACTCACCTGCTGTATAAACGGACGGAAACTGAGGATGAGGTAAAGTTTGTAGTGCATTCATTTCATTTTGAACATATTGGACGTGATTAGAAAATAACTTTTTGTAAGGGCGAATTCTTTTTAATATGGCTTCTTTTCCATTCGAGTGGTCCATGACCGAATAAGTTGTACCATAGCTTCCTTTTCCAACTAATCGGATGATATGGAAGCCATTGATGTTTTCTCCAGGTTTCCACGTCTGTTCAAAGCCATCGATCAGTCTACGGAAAAGAGTGTGCATATCCCATTTCCTCTCATTCCATCAACTGCTAAAAAAGCTGGAAAAAAAGCTTTTGCTCTTATGCTTCTTATAATGCTGATGTCCAAAATGTTTATGTTTAGGTGATTTATGCTTTCTCCACGCATCACTGGAGCTGTATCGATGATGTTTCGAATTTAACAGACTTTTGATTATTTTTCTTAACATAAGTAATCCTCCCAAGAATGTTTCTTTTCCACTTGTATTACTATATACGTTTCATTTTGAAATTAGTTTCAAACATAAAAAAATATCTTAGTGGAGTGTGATCCCTTGACCTCTTCACCGTTTCAGAAGTTTTTAAACATAATCAAGACGGGGAACAAAGACTATACGAGGCCGCTTCTTAAAGAGGAATCTATTTGCGAACTTTATAATAAAGCAATCCATGAGCCTACTCCGATTGTTTATTTCCCTCAGGATCTTGAACTGTATGAACGTATTGTGATGAAAGTAAGGGATGCTAATCTCAATAACTTAACAAGAACTGCATGTTACATTGATTTTTTCAAGAATCACCCTGAAATCCACTGGTCGTTTCTTGCTCATATGGTATCCAGGAATGCCGGCTATCATATGACTGACATTCAAAATAATCTGCTTTCACACGTCTTATCCAAAAAAGATCAAAATGCATTTTTCTCATTTCTCGAGCTATGTAACGCAGCCATATTTCAAGATGCGTATCCACAATTATTACTTTATGAACAGTGGAAAAGAACGGGGCATTCTTCTTTTCACCTTCTAAAAAAATTCAAGGTTTCCATTTTCATGAAAAGTATATGGAATGACTTTCTTACAACGGGTAATAAACAAGTTTTAACCACAGGGCTCATCATGAATGAACAACAAATGATTCAAAAGAGAATATTAGCAGATATTAAAAAACCAATCGGAGTGGAAGAATGGCTTTTCCTGTTGCAGGACCGTTTAGAATTCACTTCTATTCTCTTCCCATATGGAAAACAATCTCCCTACTCTCTTGCAGGCCTTTCTGTATCTCACTTTGAACAGGTTAAGCGCAGAATTATGTTAGGCAAGAGGTTATACGGAATTTTATTTCATCACTCTGTCTTTCCGACTGCATTCTCATTTGCGATTCACCATTCCCACAGCGGATCGAGAGCAGATTACTGGCCACACATTTATTCGAAAAAAAATATAAAAACTCGTCTATATAGTCCCACTTTGTGTTCTGTTTGGGATAACATGCCTTTTTTCACACTCTCTCCGTCTGACTGGTTTACAGACCAGCCGATCGAAGTTATGGCACCTCTTCTGACGATGATGGTACCAGAGCATTTTTCTATGACAAAAAAGTGGAAAGCGTTGACCTCATTTCTGGTGAATCTAAAGAGGGATTAACTCAAAATAAGTGCCTCCATGTTTTTCTGCAACCCGAAAAACATGACAGACACTTAAGAGTTAATCCCCATTATGTGAAAGGACATTCCTTACGATGTGATTTCCATTTCGATGGTTGAAAAGATCCTATACATCTTCTTCCCATTCTTCATCAATGATACATTTGGCAATCAGATACTCGAATGTGATATCCGCTATTTCTTCCAGCTCATCTTCTGACGGTACATATCCTCTTTGAACGAGTTCTTTCATGAAGAACTCAGCAATTTCCTCGGTGTCGATAAAGACTTCTATCTCCCGCATGTGATCGCCCCCTTTGATTCTCAATTTATGACAGCACTCTTCCAGTTATGCTATGAGAAAAAAGTTTTCATAAGACTTAAAAGACAAGCATAGACTTTATCATCAAAGATAAGGAGCGATTCGATGTTAAGCACATTTACTCAGAAAACGAAAACGATGTTAAAAGATTTAGAAAGTGGTGAGGGAATGATTGTTTCAGGAATGCAGTGGATTCTTCGGGTTGTATTGCTATCATTTTTAATCATAAGCGTTCCAGTTTTTCTGTATATCATGTGGCTTATTCCTTCTCTTTAACAATAGATTGTGAGTTTATATGAGTTTTCAATTGTTCTAACACATAGTCCATCTTATTCTTATATTTAGTATCTTTAAAGAGAAGATACAGGGTTTTGTAATCATTATAATGGTCCAGAAGCTGATCAATCCAACTTGGCTTTGGGTGAGCAGTTGAATGAAGCGATTTTATTTTGCCTTCTTTTTTCTGCGGAAATACGAATCCGTATTTCTTAATAAACGCCTCTGCTTGCTCTTCATCTGCAACTAAGGTGATTTCATCTTCGTCTGCTTCTAACCACTCTCCATCTGTAATTCTCATTAACTCATAAATAACGTCTTCCCAGGCATCGTCCTTATAACGCCATATTTCCGTCCTGAATCCTACCACCTTAAAGAGATCCTCTTCATACCCCTTGACAATAACAAGATCTCCGAATAGAAATTTATATTCAATATCGATCTGTTCCTGTTCAAAAATGTATCCATCATAAGAATCAAGCAATTCTAATGCTTTCTCCTTGAAAAGTCCTTCACTTTCGTTTACCTCATATAAAAACTCACCATCGAGTTTTTTAATGTCGGTGATTTTCCCGACAGTACCATAGATTGTTACGACTACCGTTTCTCCAACTCTGAATCTAGGCTCTTTTCGTTTCTTCATTCTCCCCTCACCCTTAATCGCCTTTTTTATATGATATGCAACAACAATCATATCGGTATACACGAAAAGCCTTTTTAAAAAAGGACCGACATTTGTCTAGAACAAATGTCAGTCCATTGGCTTCAAGGATTATTAGGTTAAACTTTTTCTTCTAATAAATAGGCGTCCCATGCCATATCGAAAATGGACATACTTTCAAGATAATGACCATTCATTTCTAGGTAAGAACTAATCTCATGGTATTGTTGTGATTGTTTAGGAAAGCTATGATCATCATAAGCTGAATTTGCGAAATGAGTTAATTCATCCTTGGCAGAAGGCTGCCTATATTTCATTAAATAATGATAAAAGGATTTTCTCATCTGTTCCACCTACCCTTGTTGTTTCTTTTTTAAAAGGATAGCCGAAGAAGATGAATTCGTAAAGTGTTTGCTTTATGTGAGTACTTTTCCCGGAATGATCCAAGGTTAAAATCGAAAGTAATTTTTCTTTAGTAAACGGGGAAGTTTCATTAATTCTGTGTAAGTGATCACTTTATCGATTAAATTGGTGTCGATTACCATAAGCTGGTCTTCTATTTCATTGATGACCGCTTCTTCCTGATACTCCATTCCACAATGACTGCAGCTCATGCTGGGGACAATCGAGATTTGAATCGCTCTTGTACCATCAGGGAGCTCCCAATACACGTTCGATTGATCCTCATGAGCTGTCTCAGCTTCACACCATTCGCATATTTTTACATTATTTTTATCCATTGACGGTTTCTTCCTTATCATCATTTTTATCTTGTTCCATTTTCGATAGCATAGCTTTATGCTTCTTTTCTTTAAGCTGATCTCTCTTTCCTCTAAAGTCCTTAAGGGAATTGTGATCCGGATTTTCCTGATATTTCTTTCGACGTTCCAAACGCTTAAGTCCACTCGGGGTGAGGGAAGAATGGGTTTGATTCATCAAGCCGGCAATTCCAATGGTAGGTTCTTTAATCTCTTCATCGTGATACACTTCTTTAAAATAATCATCTGCTCTGCCTGCTACATATTCTTCCGGTTCCGGATAAGTGGAGATGACTCCTTCAAAATTACGGACGACCACTTTAGAAGCACTTTGAGAAATAAGGTAATTCGGTTGCAGGGAAATTTTCCCTCCACCACCAGGGGCATCTAACACAAAGGTCGGTACGGCATAGCCGGATGTATGTCCCCTTAAGCCTTCGATAATCTCCAGTCCTTTGGATACAGGTGCGCGGAAGTGGCCGATTCCTTCTGATAAGTCGCATTGATAAATATAGTATGGACGTACACGAATCTTAACAAGATCGTGCATAAGCTTTTTCATAATAGGCACACTGTCGTTTATACCTGCGAGAATAACCGCTTGATTCCCTACAGGAACCCCTGCATTTACGAGCATCTCACACGCTTTCTTGGACTCTTCCGTAATTTCGATCGATGTATTAAAGTGAGTATTCAACCACACTGGATGATATTTCTTCAAGATATTACATAGGTTCTCGGTAATCCGCTGTGGAAACACTACGGGTGCCCTCGTTCCAATCCGGATGATCTCGACATGCGGAATCTCTCTTAAATTCTTTAAGATGTATTCAAGAATCTGGTCATTAATCAGTAGACCATCCCCTCCCGATAGCAGTACGTCTCTTACACTAGGAGTCTCCCGGATATATTCAATGGCCGCATCAAGTTGCTTCTTTGGTACGCCCATTCCAATTTGTCCCGAAAACCTTCTTCTCGTACAGTAACGGCAGTACATGGAGCATTGATTGGTTACGAGAAATAACACTCTGTCAGGATATCTGTGCGTCAATCCAGGAACAGGGGAATCTTCATCTTCATGTAAAGGATCTTCCAGGTCATACTTCGTTTTATGAATTTCCTGACCAATCGGAACGGATTGCATCCGGATAGGGCAGCGCGCGTCATCTTCATTCATTAACCATGCATAATAAGGAGTAATGTTAAGCGGGATTGTTTTAGTCGAAATCTTTACACCTTCCTCTTCATCCGGTGTCAGGTTTACCACTTTCTTTAAATCATCAAGGGTCCTGATGGTGTTCGTCAGCTGCCATAACCAATTATTCCATTGTTCATCCGTTACGTCTTTCCAAAGCTCAATATCCTTCCAATCCCTTTTTGGTTTATAGAGATTCATTTTCATCTACTCCACCAACTTTCCAAAAGTATCTTTCCCCTAAGAACAAAACTATACATTAGCCTATGAATTAGAACCCCATTCGGTTTTCATCATTTTACATTACACTCAAATCTTTTTCCCAAATGTTCATATCTTCCATTTTGTCGAAGATGATGCAATTGTTCGCCAGTCTACCGCCATATCGATATCCGAGCTGATGGAATACCGCATTCATACCAAATGAAAGTGCCCTGGCAATCGTATAGGCACAGAAAATGTCGCGGTTAAGCAGTTCTCCTTCTAATTTTTGGATCAGATGCTTCATATACCCGCCTTTGCGATAGGAAGAGCGTGTAGCACAATCCGTCAATTCGGCGTTCTTACAGGTTGAAGACACATCGGCGGAAGCAGCACTGATGATTCTTCCTTCCTCCTCGATATGAACAAAGATTGTCCCACTTTTCATTGACTCTCTCACATAGTCGGGATTGTGTAATGGTACAGGATATAGCTTAAATACTTCTTGATAAAGGTCGGCCAGCTGCCCTGCATGCTCTTCGGTCGCGACGGAAATCGCTTTAGAACCTGCGCTTTCGTGTCTACCGAGCTCCTGGACGGATTGAAGAATGTCATCCTCATCCCTCCAGTAAGAGCTATTTCTTCTTTCATCTGTTAAAAACTTACTCATAAAAAAAGCTTTATCCCCATTAAAGTAAGCGTTTACTCCCCCCTCCAAGATGAAACCTTTTTCGAAAAAAAAGAGAGATTGATCCCGTCTTGCTTTCACAATTACCTTTTCATAAAGATTGGACTGAGTTTCTTTCTTCACATACTCCCACAATAATACCGGGTTCCCTCTAAACTCATCCACCCGCAGTCTTCTGTTATAGCCATCTTTATAAATGGCAGCTTCTATCTTCGGCTTTTTAATATATTCGTATGTTTGCATTCTCATAAGCCCCTTTTTTACCAACATATGAAGTGATAAGGTAAGTTATGAAACAAACCATTATAAAAAGGAACAACCTATGTCTTTAATCAAGAGAGTTGTTCCTTCTGTGGATGATATGAAGTTTATAAGATTACATTGAAGCTGCAACGGTTTGTGAAAGGGTTAAATATCATTTATTACTCTATACCCATAAAGAGGAAAATTATCACTCTTTATTACACCAATCCAAAATAAATAGGGAAAGAATTTCAGCAGTTTGGTAGATTTTATTCAATTCGATGTATTCGTTTGCGTCATGAGCCACTTCAGTTGTTCCAGGACCAAATACGACGACCGGAATATTCCCTCCCTTAGATAGGATTCCACCATCCGTTCCCCAGGGAGAGGCTTCAATGATTGGAGTGGTTTGCAATACTTCATTGGCATGATAGCAAAGCTTTTCCACTAATTCATGGTCACAGGAAAGGTCACCCGGCTGCCACCTTCCACCAAACCATTCGATTTCCACAGGTTGATGATCAAACCATGAATCAACCTTATTCATCTTCGAGAGGACATCTTCCACCTCTTTTTCTACTTGTTGTAAGGACTCCCATGGTCCAACCCCCACCCTTCCCTCAATGATAGCAAGATCAGGAACGGAGGATGGCCACTTCCCGCTTTCAATTCTTCCAATGTTAATGGGTAATGGAATGGGAATATTTCTATATAAAGGATCGTCCACCTTCTTGTTTCTGGATAATTCCAATTCTTGAAGAGTTTGAATGACGGTATAGGCTTTATCAATGGCGTTTACCCCTTCATACCTGGTGCCCCCATGTGCCGATTTCCCTTTTACTTTCAGGCGGAACCACATGGATCCCTGTTGCTTCGGAAAAATCTTCATGTTGGTAGGTTCGGGAATAATGGCAGCATCTGCTTTGTATCCTCTCAATAATGCGGCAAGGGTCCCGGTCCCGCCACTTTCCTCCTCTATCACACTTTGAAAGAGGATATCACCTTTCAGTGGGATGTTTAACTCCTTCACAATTTCCAATGCAAGGAGTAGAGCAACAGATCCCCCCTTCATATCGGTTGACCCTCTTCCGTAAAGCTTTCCATCTTCAATCACACCGCCGTAAGGGTCATATATCCAATTCTTCCTGTCACCTTCTGGTACGACATCGATGTGTCCATTTAAGAGGAGACTCCTGCCTCCACCTGTTCCTTTTAACACACCCACTACATTTGGGTTGCCTTCGAAGTTCTCACGATCACAGCGATAAAAAGGATGATCCAACACATCCGATTCTTTCACTTCCCAAATGTCCAACTCCAAGCCAAGCTTCCTGCATTTCTCGATGACAATCGCCTGTGCCTTAGATTCATTGCCCCTTACACTATCTTCCTGGACTAACCTTTGCAGGAGCTTGATTGTACTTTTCTTTTTTTCTTCTATTATTTCCTTGATGAGACGGTGAGTTTTCAAATCGGTTCCTCCTAGTCTATATACTTGATAGCAGGGCTCAGGGTATATTGAGCTTCTGTTGTCTCTTCAATATCCTGAAGTGTGTATGGATTAAATAGTTCTTTTAATATCAATCGACCATCCTCAATTGTAAATACAGCCCTGTCTGTTATGATCATTGAAACACTTGATCTCGTCGTTAATGGAAGCGTGCATTCCCGAACGATTTTGCTTCCACCTTTTTTATCTAAATGGGTCATGACCACTATGACTCTCTTTGCCTTCGAGGCAAGTTCGGTTGCACCTCCCATACCCGGTACTTTTTTGCCTGGTATGATCCAATTGGCAAGATCGCCTTTTTCACTAACTTGCAGGGAGCCCAGAATCGTTAAATCGATTTTGCCCCGGCGAATCATGGCAAATGCGATGGAGCTATCTGTATAACAGCCTCCATTCATTATTGAAACAGGGTATCCCCCCGCATTACACAAGTTTTCGTCCTCTTGCCCTTCCCCTGGTGCAGGTCCTATTCCAATAATTCCGTTCTCCGATTGAAAAACAACAGGAAACCCCTGGGGAAGATGATTTGGAACGAGTGACGGTATTCCGATCCCTAAATTTACAATCATATGCTCTTTCACTTCCAAAGCCGCACGTTTAGCTAACTTATTCTTCAATTCGTTTCCCAGGCCCATATCCAGTCGACTCCTTTAGATAAAACAATATGATCTACAAAAACACCCGAAGTGACAATTTCCTCAGGATCCAACTCGCCGACATTCACAATTTCTTCTGCCTCTACAATCGTGATATCTGCTGCCATAGCCACAAGTGGATTTGTATTTCTGGCACTTTTATCATAAATAAGGTTCCCATATGTGTCGGCCTTTTTGGCATATACTATCCCAACTTCAGCAACCAGGGCTGTTTCATATAAGTAACGGTTCCCATCTATCTCCAGTATCTCTTTTCCTTTATTTAAATAAGGATCATCCACACCTATTTCGGTTACGATACCCTTCAACCCCACTCCACCAGCCCGGATTCTTTCAGCCAATATCCCTTGTGGAGAGAATTCAACTTCAAGCTTCCCTTCACTCATTAATTGACCTGCTACCGGGTTAGACCCGATATGGGAGGCGATTACCTTCTTTACTCTGATTTGTGCAACCAGTTGTCCGATTCCAATATGAGGAAAACCTGTATCATTTCCAATAATCGTGATATCCTTCGTTCCCCAATCCAATAAGTGCGTACATATAGTAGGAGGAGAACCCACCCCTCCAAATCCTCCAAACATCAAAGTCATTCCATCATTAAAAAAATGTTTTATATTTTCATAGTTGCTTCTTTTATTATGAAGACGGGACATAATTAGATCTCCTTCCAATTCTCTTTTACTAGTTGAAAGGTTCTTCTGAGTCTTTTAACCATTTCCTCGAGCTCCCTTTTTGAACTGTTCAATGGAGGAGCAACCATGATGGCGGAGCCCTTCCTCCCATCTATCCCCGCCGCTGCGGGATATAATAAAATCCCACATTCAACCCCGGCTTGAACAATATAAGAAGTAAATGGAGCTCCAAGGGAATTCAGCTCTATTCCCAGCATCAGTCCTCTTCCTCTCACATCTTGCACAAAGGAAAATTCGGTTTTTAATTTTTCTATAAGATTTTTCAAGTATGTTCCTTTATGATCGACACCTTCAATCATCTTTTCTGAATCAATCAGTTTTAGAACAGCAAGTGCTGCTGTTGCAGACATTGGATTTCCGCTAAACGTATGACCGCTCATAATGACTCTCGACCCATTCAATATCGGCTCCATAATGTTATCGGAAATGAGCGTGGCAGCAATAGGGGCATATCCAGCACTTAGCCCTTTCCCTATCGCTACAATATCGGCTTTTACTTGCCACTGCTCTAAAGCTAAAAAAGTTCCAGTCCGACCACAGCCTGTCATCACTTCATCTGAAATAAACAAAATATCATGTCTCTCACAGATTGATTTTATCCGTTTATAATAACCTTTTGGAGGAGTAATCGCCCCACCTGCCGCACCGATGATCGGTTCTGCCATAAATGCAGCAATATTATCGGCTCCTATTCTGCTAATCATCGTTTCTAATTGAGAAGCACAGACAAGGTCACATGAAGGATGCGTTTTTCCAAAAGGACAGTGAGCACAATAAGGCGGCTCAATGGTCGGCCAGTCACCTAAAAAGGAGTCAAATCGTTCTCTTCTGGATGAATGTCCAGATGCGGATAATGCACCGAAAGTGATACCATGGTAACTCAGCCATCGGGATAAAATCTTTCTTTTCATCGGTTTCCCTTGTTCCTGCCAATGCTGGATGGCAATTTTGATCGCCGTCTCAACAGCCTCAGAACCACTATTCACGAAGAAACTCCATGGATAGCCTGTCTTATCGTGAAGAAAGGCCGCTAAATCCTCAGCAGGCTGATTACTGAATTGAGAGCGATACACAAATGCCACTTTATTTCCTTGATTCACAATGGATTGAAGAATTTCTTCCATGCCATGTCCTACATTTGCCGTAACTGCTCCAGAACAAGCATCTATATACTCCCGGCCATCAGTATCGTACAAATACACACCTTTTCCATAATCAATTGTCGGATAGTGTTCACCAATCAACGGCTTTATTAAATGCGAATGAGGCATAATCCCCCTCCTGAAAGAATCAGATTCGTACTCTCTTTCGATTCGCTCATCTGGTTGCATAAAAAGATTTCCCTACCATTATTCATATGTATGAAAAACGGAATCTTTCTTTTCTTTAGACTCTTTTCGTAAATTTTGTTGCTATCTTAGAGAAGAAAGTAGTAGTTGATTTCCGCTGCAGGATGCTCGCTTTCTGCGGGGCTGGCGGTGAGGCTCCTCGGCTTTGCCTCCGGGGTCTCACCTGTCTAGCTCTGGCGGCTAGCCCCTCGAGGTCATAAAATAAATGGTCCAGGAAGGCAAAGAACGCCTCCCCGGCCCATTCATCTTATGCTTGTCGGGGCTGAGCAAGCCACCTCCGCTTTTCGGACTGTCCAGCTCTTCCCGCAGGAGTCGAGCACCTGCAGCGAGAATCAACTTTCTGAGGATGTTTTTTTATAATGTATAAATGAAAACAACAAACTTTTGGCAAACAAATTCTTTTTAAGCTGAGTAGAGGTTGATTTCCTTTTGAAGATGAAGAATTCAGTTTTTTAGTAAGATAGTTGTTTGACACCTTTTAGCTCTGTCACGAAAAATCTCTTAAAGATGGTGAGGGAAACTGCTTAGACTCCTGCGGAGGTAGGGGCGTGCCGAGACCCCGTTCGGCTAAGCTGAGGAGGATCGGCCGAACGCTAGCTGCAAGCGAAACAGTTCCCCTCACCATCCAGCACACACTGATTGACACAGCCCAGACAGATCTTAAACAATCTTTGCGAAAAGAGCCTTTCTATAAGAAAAAAGAATAGTACATATGTATTTTTATTAAAGCTCAAAGACCTCGTCAAAAATGACACTTTTTTTCTTTCAACAAGAGTTTATTTATTGAAATATACTAAGATTCTTAAAAATTCGACAAAAAGTTTACAAAGTGACTAGATAAATTAGGTCGATATGTATAAAATAATGGTAAGTTCATCCTATAATGCTACTTTTTACTTATCTTCAGGAGGGGGAAATGGTGAAAAAGACAAGAGAAAAACATCTAAAAAAAGCACCAAAAATGAAGAAAAATAAGAAAGAAAAACAGAAAAATACCTTGGGAGCCTTCTCATATTTCCGGACTATCCGGGGAAAAGTGGTTCTGTCATTCGGGTTATTGACCATTGTCCTTTTAGTCCTTGCCTCTACTTCTTACTTCAATATGCTGAAGCTGGAAAAAGAGATCAACACGTTGATTACATACGATATGAAGGTTGATACAAAGGTGAAGGATTTATCAAAGGTATTAAATGAGATTGAAATAGGAGAACAAGGTTTTGTCATTACAGGGGCAACGGGATTTCTGGCACCCTATCAAAATGGTAAAGGTCAGGTAGAAAGTCACATCGAAGACTTGAATACTCTATTACAGGACGATCAGGAGCAGCTTGATAAATTAGATAAGATCGAAGCTCAATATGGATTTTGGATTCAATTCGTTGATCGGGTAATCGAGACAAGGAAGGATAAAGGGCTTGAGCAAGCAGCAACCCTCGTTGAATCGGGTACGGGTAAGAAGTATCTGGACGGAATCCGCTCATATGTAGATATGATCGTAGTCGACCAACAGAAGGATCTGAATAATCGTATTGATTCTCTAAATCAACAAGTTTTCCTGTCCAAAGGCGTTACCATTGGCTTATCAGCATTTGCGGTTTTATTGGCTATCTTCTTCGGAATCATTTTATCTCATACAATTAAGACGAACACCAGGAAAATCAGTCGCTCTATATTAGAAATAGCAAACGCAGGCGGAGACTTAACAAAACGAATTCATGTAAAATCCAAGGATGAGCTAGCTGACCTGGCATCTGATACAAATCAGCTTATTGCCGGAATTGCCATCCTGGTGAAGCAGGTTTCTGAGATGGCAGAGAACGTTTCAGCCAGCAGTCAGGAGCTTCTTGCTTCGGCCGAAGAAACGTCAAGGACGATTACTTCCATTGCAGAAACATCTACTGAAATTGCAGCTGGAAGCGATCAAACAACAAGTCGAATGTCTACTTCATTAGATAAAATGAATAGCTTGGAAGAAGCCGCCCGTTTCTTATTCAATCAAGCAGAACAAGTAAGAGAAACCGCTTGTGATATGAGGGTAGTTGCTGAACGAGGCGGCAGAACCGTTCAAGCCTCTTCTTCTAAAATGTTGAACATTGAAGAAACCATGTCCAATACAAGTGAAACCGTCGAAGCGTTAGGACAGCGTTCATCACAAATTACGACGATTATCGGTACCATTACTGACATTGCAGAGCAAACCAACCTTCTTGCTTTGAATGCTGCCATTGAAGCGGCACGTGCAGGGGAGCATGGAAGAGGCTTTGCCGTTGTGGCAGATGAAGTCAGGAAACTGGCGGAACAATCCCGACAAGCGGCAAAAGGTGTAACCGAAATCGTACACAGTATTCAAGAAGAAGTGAATGTCATTATTAAGCAAAACTCTGATGGAGTAAAAGAGGTTATCGCAGGGGTTGAAATCACAAATGAAACAAACGCCTCCCTTGAAGATATTCTAAGCCAAACCACTAAAACAACGGTTGTAGTGGATGAGATGGTTGGTCATATTCAGGAAACCCTTAATCTCAGTCACGATGTAGCCGCTTCATTTGCCCTAGTCAATGAAATTGCTGAAGCTACGGCTTCGAACACAGAAACCACTGCTGCTGCATCCGAGGAAGGGTCTGCTGCGATGGAACAAGTAACAGCAAGCGCTTCAGAGCTTTCACAACAAGCGGAAAAATTGAAAGAACTTATTTCAAGTTTTAAAATTTAAGACTAAAAAAGAGCCGTCGAGTGACGGCTCTTTTTCATTTCTCATTTAACAACTAAATCTGGAATCACTTCCCGCAGAAGCAAACGGCTCCAATAATTATTAACAGGATGAATAACACAACAATCAACGCAAAATTATTGACACCGGCAACTGGATAAGCATATCCACCTTGATAACATGGATCACAACCATAACCATAGTTCATACCTATCACTCCTCAAAGAATATTTATTTACAATACACTGTATGTCATTCACCTAGAAATGGTTTGTGTATTTGCCTAATTTATTTAAGGTTACTCCTTTTCTGTACCGTAGCCCTCCTATATAATAGGAATAGGTTTTAAGAGAAGACAGGAGAAATGACAGTATGAAATGGTTTATAAAATCGTTTATTAACGGTGTTCTAACAATTGTTCCGATTGGATTGGTCGCTTATGTAGTATATAAAATGTTTCTATTCCTCGATGGTTTATTAGGAAATATTTTAAAACCATATCTTGATGAAAACTATATTCCCGGTATTGGACTTCTCGCAACCATCGTGCTATTGACCGTCCTCGGTTCGCTTTCTACAAAGTTTTTTACGGGTACGATCATTCGTATAGTTGACATCCTTTTACAAAAAATCCCCTTTGTTAAAACGATTTACTCGGTCATCAAGGATACCATTCACTCTTTCTTAGGAGAAAAGAAGTCCTTTTCCAAAGTGGCACTCGTCAAAATGCCTGGGACAACAATGAAATGCCTGGGATTTATTACGACAGAGAACCTTGCAGATTTGCATAATGACCTGCAAGATCACGTAGCAGTATACGTACCCCAAACGTTTCAAGTAGCAGGAGTCACCTTTTTGATTCCCAAAAGTGATATTGAAATACTGGATATTAAATCTGAAGAAGCGATGAAGTTTATATTGTCTGGTGGAATGACGACGAAGAAGGAGAAATAGATGATAAGCTGATTAGACAAAAACAATGCGGTGATTTGCTTGGGGTTAGATAAGAATATACGCTTCAGAAGGAGAGACCAGAGGACGGATTATGTCTTTTGGTTTATTTTTTATGTTAAAAAAATAGGAATCCATGGACAAACCTTATTCATCACCCGCTTCCCGTCCCGATGGCCACCCTTCAAAAAAAAGACCGGCAATCAAGCCAGTCCCTTCCTACTATATTATTTAGATGAAATTTCCAATACCTCATCTTGGCCTGCTGTCACAGACGTCAACTCTTTTTTCACAAGCTCAGCCATGTCATCACCGTTAGTTAAGATGATTGGCGTGATGGTACTTTTTGCTTTTTCTTTCACAAGGTCTAAGTCATACGTAATTAATGGATCTCCCATATTCACTTTGGACCCTTCTGAAACATGTGCTTCAAAGCCTTCACCGTTCATTGATACTGTTTCAAGACCGATGTGGATAAGTATTTCAGCTCCGTTTTTCGCTTTGATCCCAACTGCGTGCTTTGTTGGGAAAAGCTGCATGATTTCGCCGTCTACAGGTGAAACGACTTTGCCTACTGTAGGATCAATCGCAATCCCATCTCCCATCATCTTCTGAGAAAATACTGGATCCGGAACCTCTTCAAGTGATTTTAATGTACCCGTTAAAGGCGCAACTGCATGAACGGTTTTAGGTGCCTCTTCTTTTTTACCGAAAAGCTTTTTTAACATAATCATTCACCTTCCTATATATATTTTATATACACATATGTAGCGCAATGTAAACATCAGAAGTCTATTCTAGCACATATGTGAAGAGTTTCACAACACTTCATTATATTAGAATAATTTTGTATATTTACCGTATCCTTCTTCGTCAAGCTTCTCAGCCGGGATAAATCGCAAAGCGGCTGAATTAATACAGTATCGAAGCTTCGTTGGTCCCGGCCCATCATTAAATACGTGA
The DNA here is from genome assembly GCA_051750565.1 of Bacillota bacterium. Taxonomy (GTDB): domain Bacteria; phylum Bacillota; class Bacilli; order Bacillales; family Bacillaceae_B; genus Rossellomorea. The sequence continues at coordinate 281,590 of JBNJJV010000005.1, forward strand.
CCCAGGTGAGAATCTGCTTCTTTACTCCTCACTTCGGTTCTGACCATAAAATGACTGCGGTCTTCCTTTTCTGTGACTTCCTCTTCGTCGATCGGCTTTGTAAAACTTGGCCAACCACAGCCGGCATCATATTTATCTTTAGAGCTAAAGAGAGGTTTACCTGAGACGATATCTACATAGATTCCCTCTTCAAACGTATTCCAATACTCATTTCTAAAAGGAGGTTCAGTGCCACTCTTTTGTGTGACATCATATTGTTCAGGAGTTAACGTTTTCTTTAAATCTTCTTTACTCATTTCTCTTCCCCCCAATGATTTTCAATAAATGCTATTCTTCCAGACCCTCGGCTGTATCGATTATAATGACCAGGGTTCTTTTTGTAATAACCCTGATGATACCCCTCTGCAGGATAAAATTCCTTCGCAGCCAGAATTTGAGTAGCAATCGGCTTTTGAAACTTGCCTGTCTGCCCAAGTTTCTTTTTAGATTCTTCCGCCAGCTTTTTTTGCTCTTCATTATGGTAGAAAATAACCGTTTTATACGAATGTCCACGGTCAAAGAATTGCCCGCCTGGATCGGTTGGATCGATTTGCTGCCAATATACTTCCAGTAATTTCTCGTAAGGAAACACTGATGGATCGTATTCAATTTGAACGGCCTCATAATGACCAGTCGTTTCTGAGCATACTTCTTTATAAGTTGGATTCGGAACGGTTCCTCCCGTGTAACCTGAAATCACACTGCCAATCCCTGGCTGTTCATCAAACGGTTTCACCATGCACCAAAAGCAACCTCCGGCAAATGTAGCTTTTTCATAATGCGAAGCTTCCGACATGCTCATCATCCTTTCCATTTCATTCTCTTTCACTATTCCCTTTGTAAGAGATTTTAACGCATTCACGTTAAAAGGGAAAATATTAAGCTTGTTGAATTGGTTTACAGGTAACAATGTAAAATAGACCCTGGAGTTATCCAGGGTCCATCTTACTTCTATTATTTCAGCTTTCTCTGCTTACCGATATTCTTCCATTTTTTTCGTTCTAACGACTCCAGTCGCTTATTCCCTTTTCTCTCCATGTAGGCAATTTCTCTTTGCAATTTCTGATAATGCCCGAATCGTTCCTCTGACAGAGTACCCTCTTGTATCGCTGTTCTAACCTTACAACCAGGTTCATCCTCATGACGGCAATCGGTGAATCTGCATTGATGTGCCAACTCTTCAATATCGTTATACTGGGTTGATAGTCCTTCTTGTCCCTGCCATAGTTGAATCTCCCTCATACCGGGCGTATCAATGATGGATGCACCACTATCCAATAAGAATAACTCTCTGTGTGTTGTGGTATGGCGCCCTTTATCATCTGATTCCCTAATTTGTTTGGTCTTCTGAACGTCATTTCCTATAAGAAGATTGGTCAGGGTCGATTTTCCCACACCAGAAGAACCGACAAGCGCTACGGTTTTGCCCTTTTCCAGATAGGGATGCAGTTCCTCAATTCCCTCATGATTTATAGCGCTTATAGTAATCACTTTAACCCCGAGCAATGCGCTTTCAACTTCTCTCATTTTCTCCTTAATATCCTCACATGTATCGGATTTTGTAAGAACGATAACGGGATTTGCTCCACTTTCCCAGCAGAGAAGTGCATACCGCTCCATCCTTTTACAGTTTAAGTCGTCATTTAAAGAAGATAGAATGAATACGGTGTCTATATTTGTAGCAATGATTTGCTCTTCTGCTTCTTCCCCTGCCTTCTTTCTTGAAAACTTACTCGTTCGGGGCAACACCTTTTCTATGATTGCTCCTTCCTCGCTGAGGAGAATCCAATCACCTACTGCAGGAAGGTCTTCACGCTTTACCGTTTGGAATCTGAGTTTTCCGGAGATTTTACTTAATCGATCTTCTGTTTTAGTCATGACCATGAAGGCACCCTTTTGCTCAGTCATAACTCTTCCTAACATGTATCCTTCTTCTTCAAGGTGTTCCATCATTTCAAATACATTTTCTCTGTTATTCAATTTAGTTCCTCCCAAAAATTAAAAAATCCGTTACGTGATTCAACACGTCAACGGATTTTCAAGTTTGAAAGAATTAAAAAATCAGATTATCCCGTTAAAAGTGAGTTGACGTGCAGAACCATTATGAAGCGTATTTAGTTTACTTGTATAACAAATCAATAATAAGTTCATATGTCATCACCCACTCTCTCAATTAGTAATTTTATTATCCAGTATTTTCTTCTAAATTGCAAGTGATTTTTCTGATTTTTCCAAAAGATAGGTTCTTTCACCATTTTTTCTCCTCCGCATAATCTATTGTGTTAATAAACAAAAGGGAGAGATACGGATGAGCCAACACGATTATTTGAATAAAGCAGCGATGTATGACTTATTATCCAGTTATTTTAAATACACAGATCCATCCATGCATATTCATTACTATCAAAAACATTTAAAATACATGAGGCTGGCTTTGCAAGCACAGCGCGCTGATATGACTACATCCACCCAACCTTCTTACGTTCGCGTTTTACATGCTGTACCCGATGCACCAAATGTGGATGTTTATGTGAATGGAAACCGTGTTTTAAGGGATGTGGCCTTTAAGGATGTAAGTGATTATTTAACTTTACCGGCTGGGAAATATCATATTGATGTTTATCCTGCTGGTACAAGTGTGACGACTATTATAAGCAAAAAAGTAAAAATTGACCCAGGCAAAATTTATACTCTCGCCGCTGTAGGTACTCTAAATAAACTACAACTCCTTCCGTTCATTGATGACCCGACGGTTCCTAGCGGAGAATCAAAGGTTAAATTTATTCATCTTTCCCCTGACGCCCCTGCAGTGGATATCGCAGTAAAAGGTGGAGACGTCATATTTCCGAATGTATCCTTCAAGCAAGCTACCGAATATCTTGGATTAACTCCAATGACAGTCAACCTAGAGGCAAGAGTGGCAGGAAGTAAAAATACGGTCCTGAGTGTTCCGAATGTTAAATTAAGCCCTAATCAAGCTTACACCATCGTAGCTGTTGGGTTAGCCAACGGAACCCCTGAATTAGAAGCCATTCTACTAAAAGGGTAATCTCGACTGTCTCCCGGTTTGTGACTACTTACGCACGTATACGAAAAAGGTGGCTTCCATCAGAAGGCCACCTTTTTCCTATTGAGCACGATCTACTGGTACTAGTAACCGGAAAGAAATATTATCTTCCTTTAAATTAAATTCGGTCGCTCTTACTTTAATATCACTCTTCAACTTCATGTCCTGTAATGAAACGTAGATTAATTCATCGTTGGGTTGTATCTTCACCCAGTCCGGAAAGTTATAAGAATCTCTTATTACCTTCAATACGTATGAAACTGGCAGATTCAATTGTCCTACGGATATGGATTTCTGTTTCAGGAGGATATCTCCATTCTCCAGTGCTTTTGGTTCAAAATCCAACTTAAAGTCTAAGTTGGATGTAAATACCGGAACAGACCCCATTAATTCCACGTCGTCTTTTAACTGAACCTCATAATCAACAGGTCCCTTCATTCCTTCTTCTTCAATATAATGTTCAATAATCTGATTTAAGTCCTTTTTGTTTGTTTCTACGTTAAATCCTACTTGATTGGTGTTTTTGCTGTTTTTAGGCAGTGCATCATCCTTAATCGGCATAAAAATCATTGAAACAATGATGGCTAATCCAATTAATACCACTCCTAAAAGAACAAAAAAACCTACCTTCCATTTGTTCTTCATGACGGCTGCTCCTCTTCCTCAACAGGTTTCGTTCTATCTGTCAATGTAGCTAATGTTTCCCCGTTTGTCAGGTTTATAAACATGCGATCTGCTATCATTTTATAGCCTTCATCATTTGGGTGAAAGTAGTCTTCAAATAATAAAGTATCTCCTGCATCAATAAATAAGTCCTCTATCTTAACGAATAGGGTTTTATCATAATCTGAAAGAATCTCCCGGCTGGCATCATTCCAATCATGGATCACCTGGTTTACTTCTTCAATATCAGAAAACCATGTATTGAATGGATTATATAACCCTACAAGAACGATTCCTGCATTTGGGTTATAGCTCCTGATCGTTTCGATGATTTCTTGTAACCGCAACTGGTATTGTCGTTTCTCTTCTTGAAACACTTCTAACTTCAAGTGTGACAGATTTTCACGAAAAATTTTCATAACGTCGTTTCCGCCAATCGTGATCATGACTAAATCTGATTGTTCGATCGATGTTTTCACATCTTCTTTTTTCAATCTTTTTAATAATTGGTCGGTACGGTTCCCTCTTACCCCATAGTTATGAAATTGGACGTCTTTTACTCCATCCAATGATTCCAGATGTTTCTCTAAGTAAGGGACATATCCACCTTTTTTCGTACTGTCACCCACACCTTGAGTTAATGAATCTCCCACTGAAACAACTTTTAAGTTCTTCGGAATGAAGGTTTCGTTCGGATTATCTTTATCCCACATTGATACTTCTCTTGTAATGTGCTCAGCAGCATCTTCTAACGAACACCCTGACAGAAAAAAAACAAAAGCGAGCATGATAATCGGTAGTTTTTTCATATGCGTCACCTCGCTTGCACTTTGCTATTATTATATCACGCTTGTTTCTTCATGAAACCTTTGTAAACAAATCATTAAGAACATGTAAATTTATGTGACTTTGTCACTTTCGTTCATTAACTATCGGCTGGGACCAGATTTCAATGTCGCGAACACCTCTGTGATAAACTGCCTATAGTTGAACTGCTTTGCGATCTTATGGACCTGCCAATTTTCTTTTTCCTTTGACTGCCTAAAATCTCCTATGCTCTGACCAAAAGTCCAGCCTGTATTGGTGGCAACCCGGATAGGAACTTCTTCAAACATCATTTTATCGCCATCCGCAAGAGTCCACATTGCCAATAAGTCGTGCAGGGGACTTCCCGAAATATCAGGGTACGTTTTCTTATAGAACTTATAGTAATAATCCACTATCGGCTTAATGATCTGCCCGACTTTGTCATTTGAATTCACATAAAATTCATGGAGATGATCAATCATAGCAGGTGTTACAAGAGCATACATGGTTACATCTAAGGGGATGAGATGAATTTTTTTGGGGGCGAGTTGAATCAAGATATTGGCAGCATAAGGATCGCCATAGAAATTTGCTTCTGCCGTCGGGGTCACATTCCCCGGTACATGAAACGCACCTCCCATCACATAAAATTCTTTCACCTTTTTCATTGTTTCCGGGTATAGCACAAAGGCAGTTGCCAAGGAAGTCAATCGACCAGCAGAGTATATATATAACTCACCGCCATACTTATCAATTATTGCATTGATTTCATAAAAGTTTTCGGTTATTTCTGAGTTCTCGAGTTCTATATCATCAAGGGTTATCGGTCCCAAGCCTTCCATCCCGTGTACATCTGGATAGAATTGGGGTTGTATGCCCGTTAAAGCAGAGACCGCTCCCCCAATAACAGGTATATCGGTGATTCCGGTAATACTTTGAAGATATTTGACGTTTTTCAACGCACCCGCTTTAGAGACATTTCCATAATCAGAAACAATTCCTACAATTTCAATCGTATCACTATAGTAAGCATATAATACTGCGACAATATCATCGATCCCAAAGTCTGAAATCACCAATACTTTTTTCTTATCAGCCAAGTCCGGTCACTTCCTTTCATTTGATTTCTAAATAATAAGAAAGAATCATTTTTTTATCTATTGGAGAAATCAGACCAAACTTCTTACCTATTATACTTCTATGATATGATTTAATTGGTTATGAGGACGCAATAAGATTCATAAAATCATCAAGAAAAAGTACAATCCTGCTTTTTTAAAAGTGGTACAATACATATATAATCGCATAGGAAAGGGGAACGTATGAAGAAAAATCTCTTATTATATTTCACTGTTGTTATTGGTTTATTAGGCATTCTTTCGGGTTGTTCAAGCAATCAGGAGGAGGAAGCTCATCATGATCATAAAGCCGCCAATGGGGATCTTCAGGAGGAAACCGCTTCCGTTGATACACTTCCCTCTTTTCTCGATGATAAGGACGACAATATGAAGCTTATCTATTCTTCAGCTGCTAAAAACCCTGAGCTGTTGCAATATATCCCTTGTTATTGCGGGTGCGGTGATTCTGCCGGACACGAAAGCAATCTGAATTGCTTTGTTTACGAAATAAAAGGGGAAAAAGTGGTATGGGATGATCACGGTACCAGATGTCAGGTGTGTTTGGAAATTGCGGCCGAATCCATTGTGAAGTACAAGAATGGTGAATCCATCAAGCAAATTAGAAACTTTATTGATGAACAATATAATAAAGGGTACGCTAAGCCTACCCCAACGCCTATGCCTTCATAATTAATAAAGACAGCAGATGATTCTGCTGTCTTTTTAAGAAGCACTTCTTGTAAACATTGTTGCTATTTACACAGAGAAAGTACGGCCGGTGAGCATCCTCGTCGCTCCTTTGGGGTTCTCCCACTGATTATGCGCATATTCCAAAAAAAAGAAAATTTATTTTTTGAATGAGTGGTAATGTGAAAACATGGACCGTTCCTTTCCGCTCCAGGCACAAGATTCCCCGGGGAGGAAGTCGAGCCTCCTCGACGTTCCGTCTGTGGGGTCTCGACTTTTCCTCTATGTCCCGCAGGAGTTAAGTGCCTTCCGCTACAATCCACTCTGTGCTACTACATTCTTACTGCCTATATGTATAGATAGACAAACACAAAGGAGTAAAAAAATTTTTATGTAAACTCATAAATCGGTGGATCATTGAACTATCTTTCAAATGAATTAAACAATGCTCCAACGTAAATAACCTCTTGTAAAGAGAGCAGTGGTCCGTTTTCAATAGATTGTTTTTGTCACTTTTAAGCTCTGTTACGAAATTTTCTTATAGATGGTGAGGGAACTGCGTAGACTCCGGCGGATTTTGGTCGTGCCAAGACCTCGTTCGGCTAAGCTGAGGAGGCTCGGCCGAACGCTAGCTGCAAGCTGAGCCGTTCCCTCACCATCCAGCACACACTGATTGACAGAGCCCGGGCAGATCCAAATCTTTGCTAAAAGAGCTTAAATAGAAAAAAGCGAAAGGAACATTCCCTTTCGCCTTTGGTTAGATCAATCCGTGTAATACATAAATCCTATCGCACCAATTCCGGTATGCGTACTGATGATTGGTGTTGTCGGGACAATATCGATTTGGTCGTAACCTGTTTTCTCGATAATCTTAGCCTTTAGATTTTGAGCCAGCTCCAGACCATCTGCATGAACAAGCCCTACACCACGAATTGTCTTCCCTTTTACATCGTCTAAAAATTGCGTTGTTAAATATTTTACAACCTGTGAATGGCTTCGAACCTTTACAACTGGAGTGTATTCGCCTCCTTCTAATGAAGCGATTGGTTTAATATTTAGCAAGGAACCGATCATTGCACGTCCCTTTCCGATTCTACCGCCTTTTGCAAGATTCTCAAGTGTATCTACCACAACGAACAAGTTTGTATTTTGACGGATCGTTTCAACTGCTTTCAGAATTTCTTCCAATGGTTTGCCTTCTTTAGCAAGCTTGGCAGCTTCAATTACCTGAAAGGACAGTCCTTTAGAAATAAAGCGTGAATCTACAACCGCCACATCTGTTGAAGACATTTCTGCAGCAGACTCGGCTGAGCGTACTGTCCCACTCATCCCACCTGTCATATGTATGGATAAAACTTTCGAACCATCTTTTCCTAATTCATCATAAAGTTCTACAAATGTTCCTGCCGGTGGCTGCGAACTTTTTGGTAATTCCTTAGAAACTTTCATTTTCTCCAGAAAGCTAAGTGGTGAAAGATCTACTCTATCTAAGTATGTCTCTCCATCGATTGAAATGGACAGAGGAACTACATGAATATCCAGTTCCTTTACGACCTCATCGGATAAATCTACTGTTGAGTCTGTTACAATCTTAATTTTGGTCAATTTTGCCACATCCTATCTCCCATATCATTAGTATTATATCGTTAAATGCCAAGGAATTAAATAGATACGAATATTTCCACAACCGGTTGTCAAATTGATATATATTTTGTCATAATGTAGAGAAATTTTCATATAAAAAGGAGTGGTCCCACGTAAAAATACGCTAAAAGACCAGCTCCCAAGAGAATTATGCATTATTCTTTAACTCTTCTGATTGATAAATTTCTTCATACTCTGACCATTTCGTCGTTCTCTTTAAATGTTCTCTAAAGCTGTACATGGTCTTAGGCCCATTCTGATTGACAACCCTCGAAATGAATTGATGAAGCCTGAGGTTTACCCTTAGATAGAGCGGGCTATCTTCCTTCATGACAGGAACTTCCAAGATTTTGACCTTCCGTCCATCCTTTGATTTGAACTCAATGGTTTTTGTCAGCAAAGTATCAATCCTCTTTTTCACCCGTTTATACTCTTATTATACCCCATTTAAAGGCGCATAAAATGTCTAATCGTGCAAAAATACTAATATTTTTTTCTCAAATCGTTATGAAACAGGAACAATACATTCCGGGGAATCATATTTGGGTGAATTGACGATATCGGATACCTGGTACCCTTTCATTTGGTCTTTTTGAAGCGGCGTTAAAACGGAAGATGCTTCTTCAAAAGAGTAATCTTCTGTGTTTAACCATTTCTCAATCGCTTCCAGATTTGTGAGCATAACAGGCATTCGTTCATGTACTGGTTGTACAATGGAATTTGCCCCTGTCGTAAGGATCGTGGAGGTTGTGAATTCTCCATTGCGATCCCACAATCCGGCAAACACAAATGGCTCTTCTTCTTTTAATTGAAATCTAACAGGAATCTTTTGGTTTTTCTCCTTCTTCCATTCATAAAATCCATCGGCAAAAATCACCATTCTTTTCGAATGGACGAGGGAATTAAAGCTCGGTTTCCGCAATAAGGTTTCACTGCGGGCATTGATCAGCGGTTTCCACTTCTTCCGATCGGCCCAATGAGGAACGAGTCCCCACGTTATCTCTCCCGCTCTGCGCTTGCCCTTATGTGAAATAAGGGACAAGACTTTTTGAGATGGGGCAATATTGTATCGCGGCTGCCATTCTTCAAGGAATTCATCAATTAAGTATTGTCTCACTAATTCTTCTAATGGAGTAGTTAAGGAAAATCTACCGCACACCACTGTCACCTCATTTGTTTTCTTTACTTAGGAATATACATCATTATGAGGAGAATTTCTAATCCAAAAGACGCACTTTAACCCTTTACTATGTTAATGATTGCACAATGACGATAAGAGGATTATCATAAATATATACAATATTGACTCATTGAGCGTTCAATGAGGGATAATAGAAAGGATGAGACTTCTTTGACATATGATTTTGACTTTTCCAATTGGAAAGAAGAAGTTGCGAACGCAATTACCCACGGAATCGGATTCATATTGAGCATACCCGCTTTAGTAATGTTAATCATTTTTGCCGTTCACGAAGGCTCTGCCTGGCACGTTGTCAGCTTCTCTATCTTCGGTGCTTCTATGATACTTCTATACTTATTTTCAACCCTGTTACACAGCTTTAAGCCTTCGAAGGTAAAGAATCTATTTGCCATTTTAGATCATTCGGCGATATATATCCTGATTGCGGGAACGTATACACCGTTTATGCTAGTCAGTGTGAGGGGCGCATTAGGCTGGACATTGTTTGGAATTGTCTGGGGACTCGCCATTGTAGGGATTGTTTTTAAATGTTATTTTGTTCAACGTTTCCAAGTCGTTTCCACCCTCTTTTACCTGGTGATGGGCTGGCTCGTTATCATTGCCATTAAACCATTGTACGCAAGTCTTACCGGTGCGGGATTCGGACTATTGCTTGCAGGTGGAATCATGTATTCCATCGGAGCCATTTTCTATGTGTGGAACAAATTGCCTTACAATCACGCCATCTGGCATCTCTTCGTCTTGGCAGGAAGCAGCTTTATGTATTTCTGTATTTTGTTTTACGTTTAAATATGATTAGTTTTTTTCAATAAAAGGGTACTGACGGAATATCCCGGCAGTACCCTTTTATTATCTTCTCATCTATTTACGGACATAAACCTTAAATTCATAGTCGTAAGGGTTTTTCTCATCCTTCAATCCTTTAACAGAGGAGATACAAGTGAAATCCTCCCACGGGATGGAAGGCATAGTCGTGTCCCCTTCAAATTCATGATGAATCTCTGTTACATACAACTTATCTACATGAGGGATGAACTGCTTGTACACTTCTCTCCCACCCATAATAAAGGTTTCTGATTCTCTTCCTTCCGCCCATTCCATGATATCCTCCACAGAATGCAGGACAAGACAGCCTTCCGGTTGAAAGCTTGTATTTCTTGTAAGAATGACATTCTCCCGTTTTGGTAACGGCTTACCGATGGAATCAAATGTTTTTCTTCCCATGACGATTCCATGTCCATCCGTCGTTTTCTTAAAAAATTTCAGGTCTTCAGGAAGCCTCCATGGCAATCCATTGTCTTTCCCAATCAAACGATTCTGATCCATTGCCCATATAAAAGAGATCATACACTCACAACTCCTTTAATATGTGGATGCGGATCATATTCTTCAAGGTTGAAATCTTCAAACTTAAACCCGAAAATATCTTTCACTTCTGGATTGATAGATAATGTTGGTAATGATCTAGGATCTCTGGAAAGCTGTAAGTTCACTTGATCAAGGTGATTCTGATAGATATGGACATCACCAAAAGTATGAACGAACTCTCCAGCTTCCAGATCACATACCTGGGCTACCATCATCGTTAATAGAGCGTACGAGGCTATATTAAAAGGAACGCCGAGGAATACATCAGCGGAACGTTGGTACAGCTGACAGGATAATTTGCCATCGGCTACATAGAACTGGAATAAGCAGTGGCAAGGAGGCAAAGCCATATGATCTACATCCGCAACATTCCACGCACTTACAATCATTCTTCTGGAATCAGGATTGTTTTTAATCGTATCAATGAGGTTCGTAATTTGGTCAATCGTTTCCCCGTTTGCTCCAGACCATGATCTCCATTGGTGACCGTATACAGGGCCTAACTCTCCATTTTCATCGGCCCATTCATTCCAAATCCGGACACCGTTTTCTTGAAGATATTCAATGTTCGTATCTCCATTTAAAAACCAAAGGAGTTCATGGATAATGGATTTTACATGCAGTTTTTTCGTTGTAAGTAGAGGGAAACCTTCTTTAAGATCAAAACGCATTTGATAACCGAACGTGCTTATCGTGCCTGTACCTGTACGATCTTCTTTCTTGGTGCCTTTTTCAAGGACATGTTTGCACAAGTCTAGATATTGTTTCACATTGACCACACCTTTTATAAGTTTATAGTTCTTTAAAGAATTGATATGTTGCTGGTGCCTTCTTCTTTAGGAGATTTCTAGTTTCCGAGTTTAAATAATACATAGCAAATGTTTCAGCAAAATACTCTTCTTTGTATTGATGAAAATAGGGGTCATTCGGAAATACCCGTGGAGCTTCCCTCTTCCAAAGAGGCAAAAATTCCAGCTCGTAATAAAGGTCCGTTAAGACGTAACGATCAATACTGTGAGCGAGTTCATGTAATTCCAGATTAGTCGAATTATGACCCTTCCCTTTCTCACTATGACCGATTTTCACTAATACAAGCTTCGATCCACCAATTCCAGGAACGTCATCCCATGTAATACTTTTATTAGTGTACCCTCTTGGGGTTACTCCTTTCAAGTGACTTGTGGTAGAAAAATCGGTTAATTTTTTTTCAAACAGCCTTATTTTGATTTCCTGTGAATTCGTAGACTCTAAGAGTGAGGTTGGAATATGATCTAATCTTTCAATCATTTCCATAGCAGCTGTTTTATCATAAGCAGCTTGTGGCAACAGAACCATATTTTCTAATTGTTTACTGGATTGAAGTTGTAATTGTGTTTTAAGAGGAGAATGCTTTAAGAGGGTCCCATTGTAGTTTGCTTTTGAGTGAGTCCACAGAATGACTAGAGTAACCGAAATAGTGAGGAAAATAAAGATGCGCTTCACTTATTTTCCCTCCTTTCTTCTATAGATAGTTATTACTATTTTAACATAATGATAGAGTCGTTTTTAGGAGAGATTGTTTCCAATAGGGCATTAGTATGAGACTTTTCAGGTTCGAAAACACAAAAAAAGCAAGCACGCAGGATTCACGCACTTGCCTTTATTCTTATATGGACGTTAAAATCAGGAGACACTCATCCATTGTGGCGGAGTGTTTTTATCCCAATAAATGCTTCCTAAATCATGGTGTGCTTGAAATTGATCATGCACTGTATGATAGTGAAAGTTGAAGTAATAGCCATCTTTCGGCGGATGATCTTTTCTTACATGAAATCGTATGACATCTTCTCCAGAGCGTTCATCATAAATATGAAACATCTTTTCTGTTTTTGCATATTGAGGCACTTCTGAAATAGTAAGTGACGTTAAGTCTTCTTCTGGAAATTGAACAGCTGTATCAGCTATCGCCTTTTCGATCTTAGGAAGGATTAAAGACTTGAATTCGTCTTCAATGACAGGCTTGATCTTAGTACCGAATTTTTCATAAGCGTTTTTCTCTGCTTGGACCATCATATTTCCTATGAAATCCTCATGGGAAATGGAAGACTCCTCTTCCAGTACTTCCTCTGGAACAGATTCAACCGACGAAGGCTTTCCATTGCCTTTTGCCATGGTGTGATTTTGTTCATTTAGAAAGGATTGTGAAGGGGAAACAAGTCCAAATGTTAGAATGGATAGCAGGATAAAAAACGACTTTTTGAGCCAGATTGACATAGATAACGTCCTTTCCTATGTATTACGTCTATTATTATACTATTTCTTACGGATAAAAAGTGAAAAAGGTTTCATTTTTTTGTAGGATATAAAAATATTTATGTGGTAGTATATTAAAGAGGATACTTTGTAAGGAGGATAACTAGATGGATACAGGACTTATGATCAATATCGGATACTTACTTCTATTAGGTTATTTCGTTGTACTAGGATTTACCGATTAATACTTAGATGATTAGACAGGCTTAATTTGCCTGTCTATTTTATTGTATTTGTTAAAATAACGCTGTTGATTGCCTTTTACCTAACATAAAAACAAAGCCTATTATTTAAACAAATTCTTTATACCCGAACAATTCCAAAGTGAAATTTGGCTGATGGTCTTTTCATGACGTCAAATCCCAGTTCTTCGAATAATGAGGACTGATAGTGTTCTTTTAATACTACCCTCTTTTTGGCCACCCTTTTTGCTTCTTCTACCCCTTCTTTTGTTAAGCCTGTATAGCTTGCCCATTGGCGGATCGGGTTAATTCCATGAGAATCTTTTAAGGCTTCTTCAAACATGGGATCAAGGTAAACGACATCAAATGCATCATCCGGTATTTTCTTTAATTCTTCCTGAAAATGTCCATTGATGACACTGATTCGATTCATGGCTCTATTCAGATCATGAAGGGGAGATACCCAGTCCTGAAGTCCGTGATGAAGGATATGCGAGATATACTTATTCGCTTCGATTCCCACTACTTTTCCCTTTTCACCGACGATATGGCTGGCGATAATACTATCTGAAGCAAGCCCTAGTGTACAGTCCAGGAAACTCATGCCCTCTTTAAGGTCAGCAGCTTCTAGGAGTGGATCGGTCTCTCCGCGAATGATTCTTTTGATTCGGAAGGAAGCGGAGTTAGGGTGAAAAAAAAACGGTTCGCTTTTTTCATCTCTAGTATGAAGTTCTAATCTCTCTTTTCCGATCACTAAACAGTCTTGTTCGTGCAGATTCATATGGTGTAAAATCGATCTCTTTTTTCTGGGGATATAGGGAATATCGAGTATCTCTGCTGTTTTATGTGCTTTTTCTATAACTTCCTGGTTCGCTCTCCCGCATGTTGTGACAAACACGATAAACATTCTCCTTTAATGGTACCATTTTGCTTGTACGTTTTTTCTAACGTTTATTTATCCTACCATAAAAAGAAACGGATGACAGAGTCACCCGTTTCTTTTTGGTCTTTAGCAATTTTCGTTATAAGCTGTGGATAAATTAGAAATAATCGATGAAATATCATGATCTTCAATTTCTTCCCTTGGGATGAAGTGAACGACTTTATTTCCTTTAAGTAATGCCATTGATGGGGAGGAAGGTTCGTACCCTTCGAAATACTCTCTCATTTTGGCTGTTGCTTCTTTGTCTTGTCCAGCAAAGACAGTAACGAGGTGATCCGGTGTTTTTTCATTATTCATGACTGACTGCGTTGCAGCGGGTCTTGCAAGTCCCGCTGCACACCCACATACAGAGTTAACAACAACCAAGGTTGTTCCATCTGCATTTTCCATATAATTCACTACTTCTTCTTCTGTACCCAACTCTTTGAAGCCTGCTTGTGTAAGTTCTTGTCTCATCGGCTTAACTAACTGTCTCATATACTCTTCGTATGCCATTGACATCTATAATCAACCCTTTCCCACTTTTATTGGTGACGTGATTCGGTCATCTGTTTCCAAACAGATCCTTTTGCTTCTTCGCCGCCTTCTATTCGTTCGATGGCCATTTTCACTTGAAGCTTCACTTCGAATTCAGGGTCATTTTCCGCTTCCCGTAAGCCAGGCAGTGCAGATTCATCCCCTACTTCATAAAGGAACATGGCAGCACGCCATCTGACAAGTTTACTCTTATCCTTTAAGGCCTGAATCATTTCCGGAGTGGCTTTTGCAAAACCTAAGTCCGAAAGGCAATCCCCAGCAGTTCTCCTAACTGTGACTGATTTATCACGTAAACCCTTGTACAGCAAAGGAAGAACTTTTTCATCTTCAATCATTCCCAAATAGACAATAGCCAATCGGCGAATGGATACTTTCTCGTCCTCCAGGGCTTTCTCCAAGAGAGGTAAATCATCTAACGTCGGATCCTCCATCGCATCCAGCTTCTGATACCTTGTTTGCCAGTCCGGGGCTTCAAAGTCCGAGACACTCACCTTTTGCTTTTTCTTGTAAATGAGAGGTCCCTTGGAATCGG
The DNA here is from genome assembly GCA_051750565.1 of Bacillota bacterium. GTDB lineage: Bacteria > Bacillota > Bacilli > Bacillales > Bacillaceae_B > Rossellomorea. Next base: position 296,670 of record JBNJJV010000005.1, read on the forward strand.
TTGTTTCCTGTGCTTCTTCGACAAGTGCTCCCAGCCTTTCAGATGGATAGGCTGCAACTAGTTCTTCCGTCACATTGTTACCAATCTCATCTAAGCCTCCGTACCGGATACCGTAATCTTTCCACTTTCTGAGAAGGACAACATTATCCCCATCTTTTTGAGCCTGACCGATCGCCGCCAGGAATGGGGCGGGAAGGGAAAATCGCTTCTCTTGTTCCCCGTCTGTCACCTTTACTTGCATCGGAATTCCCTTGAACATCTGCACGCTCACATTCACTTCACCAAAATGTTCTTCCATGGGAGATTCACTTTCCTGGTCTAGAGTATCTTCACCGAATGCTTTTCTAACCTGTGGCAAAAGCTCTTGCCAATCGAATTTCGCATTTCGTTCAACGGCTAAGAAGTCGGCAACATGATAGACCCCTTTAATGCCGTCAATGGCAAGGATATCTTTAATGACGGGAGGAGCCCCGTCCGCTTCATCTTTTTTATAATTATTGCTCTTCCCGGCTTTCATTTCCTGATCAAGAAGAACTTTCATCGTATTAGGACTTGGAGTAGGTTCAATCGATACTATCCTCAAGCTTGTTACCCCTTTCTATAAACAGTTCGTATACCATCCATTCTAACACAGTATCCATGATGCCTTAAACGAAGAGACTTATTCAGCAAATTCGGAAAGGTATGTCCATCTTTCAATGAGCTCTTCCAATTGCTCGTTGAGTTTTTCACTTTCGTTCATTAACTGTTGTGCTTTTTCAAAATCACTGCCGACCTTTTGCAGCTCAGCATCTGCTTCTTCTATCCTCTTCTCAATGTCTGCCATCTTTTCTTCGATTTCGTCCCATTCCCTCTTTTCCATGTAAGAAAGCCTCTTTTTCTCTTTTTCCTTCTCTTCTTTCACGGGAGCAGATTCTTGCTTCTTGACCGGATCCTGCTTCTTACTTTTAGCTTCGTTCTTTTCCAGGTACTCAGTATATTCCCCAAAGTAAAAGTCGATTTGTCCATCGCCATTAAAGACCAGTAATTGCTCAGCTGTTTTATCTAAAAAGTAGCGGTCATGGGAAACGGTTATGACAACACCTGAAAATTCATTTATATAATCTTCCAGAACGGTGAGGGTTTCTGTATCCAAATCGTTCGTCGGCTCATCAAGCAAAAGGACATTCGGTTTTGACATCAATAGCTTAAGCAAGAAGAGTCTTCGTTTTTCTCCACCGGAAAGCTTCCGGATCAATGTACCATGCGTGCTCATGGGAAAGAGGAATCTTTCCAACATGGATGTAACAGAGATTTGCTCTCCTTTATCCGTCGTTATATATTCTCCTGCTTCTCTTATATATTCGATCATACGCATATTCTCATCAAGTTCTTCATGACCTTGGGTATAGTAAGCGACTTTTACGGTTTGGCCTTTGAGTAATTCACCACTTGTAAGCGCATCGGTTCCGGCAAGGAGGTTAAGAAAAGTTGATTTTCCGCTCCCGTTTTTACCTACGATTCCGATTCGGTCTTTAGGCTTAATGAGGAAAGAAAACTCCTCTAAAATCCGCTTGTCTTCAAACATTTTTGAAGCATTCTTGAACTCAAATACTTGTTTACCCAGACGGTTTCCTCCGATTGTCATTTCAACCTGTCCGCCTGAGGGACCTGAAGACACTGTATCCTCTAAATTTTCGAATCGTTGAATTCGAGCCTTTTGTTTAGTGGTTCTGGCTTTTGCTCCCCTTCTCATCCAGGCAAGCTCTCTTCGATAAAGATTTTGCTGTTTTTCGGATAATTGGCGTTCCACCTCTTCCCTGGAAGCTTTCGCCTCAATAAATGAAGCATAATTTCCTTTGTAGGAGTAAAGGTTTCCTCCATCCAATTCAAAGATTTTGTTCGTTACCTTATCGAGGAAGTAACGGTCATGGGTCACGAGTAACACAGATCCGTTATACTTTCCTAAATAATCTTCCAGCCATTTGATGGACTGGTAGTCTAAATGGTTGGTCGGTTCGTCCAGGATTAATAAGTCCGGAGTTTCAATCAGGACGCCTGCCAGCGCCACTCTCTTTTTTTGTCCACCTGATAGCTCGCTCATTTTCTTTGAAAAGTCGTGAATTCCCAGTTTTGTTAAAATGGATTTCGCATTTGCACTTGCGTCCCAGGCGTGAAGGATATCCATCTGCTTTTGAGCTTCAAATAAATCCTCTTGTATTCGAGGATTTTCTGAGTTGTTCTCCATTTCCATAAGGGCTATTTCATAATTCCGCATAGCTTGAATGATTTTTGCTTCACCACGAAACACTTGTTGTATCACGGTTAAATTCCCATCAAAAGCAGGCTCCTGTTGAAGGTAGGCAATATGATAATCGCCTGGCTTCGTCAACTCACCTGTATCATATTCTTCCATCCCGGCAATGAGTTTCAACAGGCTTGATTTACCCGTTCCATTCACCCCGATCAGTCCGACTCTTTCTTTCTCAGTAATCGAAAACGATATATCTTTAAACAGAGTTTTCTCTCCATACGTTTTAGAAAGATTCTCAGCTGTTAACATTCTCATTCTTGACCAGTCCATTCTTTATTAAATTGCTCTAAAAACCGCAACATGAAAGTATGACGTTCCACTGCCAGTTTCCTTCCCGTTTCCGTACACATTAAGTCTTTCAGCTTTAATAACTTTTCATGAAAATGATGGACACTGGAACTATCCCCATTTCTGTACTCCTCTACGGTCATCTCCGTCCTTACTTGAAATTCAGGGTTATACAGCGGTCGACCTTTCTTTCCTCCATATGCAAACGTTCTGGCAATCCCGATGGCACCAATGGCGTCAAGGCGATCGGCATCCCGCACGATTTTCGCTTCTATGGATGTTAATACTGCTTCATGACCACCTTTATAAGATATGGAATAAATAATCGATTTCAGTAATTTCGTTTCAGTTTCCGTAAGAGAGAGGGTGGATAGGATGTGATCCAGCCTTTTCTTCCCCTTTTCTTCTTCCACGAACTTATCATCCGGAACATCATGTAGCAATGCAGCCAGCTCGATGATATATGTATGGGGTACATTTTCTCTCCTGGCAATGATAAGCGCCTGTTTTCGTACACGATCCAAATGATACCAATCATGTCCTGTAGACTCACCCAGGTACTCATGTTTTAAATAGTCGATTATACCGTCCAGCTTTTTCCGTTCCATAGTCACCTTCTCCTCTATTGTACCAAATAATATCCTCTAATCAGAATAAAAAGGAGTGGATGTATGATTCTACACATCCCTCCTTTCGCTACTAATTCTCTTCGTTATCTCCAAACCAGCTTATTCCGATCGTATTAGCTCCTGCATGCACTCCAATTACAGCCCCCAAAGGATACGCCCCAAATTCGATCTCCGGGTACGTTTTTTTCAATTGTCCAATCCATTCTATGGCATCTTCCCGGTTTAACCCGTGTAATACGGATACTTTCGTTATTTTTTTCACAGATAGAGCTTGTTCTAAGCGATCGCTCATCCTCGTCAATCCTTTTTTAATACTTCTTACCTTGTCCTTCACTTCAAGTTTTCCATTCTCTATCGCAAGCATAGGCTTTACATTAAGAACACTCCCCAAGAAGAACGAAAGCCCACTCATTCGTCCACTTTTATGTAGTTGCTCTAAGCTGCCCACCATTACATAGGTTTCACAAGAAGCGATTCTTTTTTCAATTGCTACTTTTGTTTGTAGTGGGTCTTTCCCTTCATGCAGTAATCTTTGACCGAAAAGGATCAATTCTGTCAATGGATTGGAAATGACCTTCGAATCTATACAGATAATGTTCGGTGATGTATCCTTTAACAGTTCTGCAGCTTGATGGGCAGATGAATATGTGCCGCTGAAATGAGAAGAAACATGGATTGAAAAGATATAATCATAGTCCTTGGATAATTTTTCATACAACGCTTTAAACGTCCCGATTGAAGGTTGTGAGGTTTTCACTTCTACCTTTTCTTCCTTTAATTTCAAGAACAACTCTTCCGGAGATAAGTCTACACCGTCTTGATACTCCCGCTCCCCAAAAAGTATATTCATTGGAACGATATAGATGTGATTTTCTTTACTACTTGAATGAATTGGAACAAATGCTGTGCTATCTGTTACCCAGGCTATTCTCATTGTAAAATCCCCTTTTTCTATATAATGATGAACTCCTTGTAGTGCTAGAAGTCTTTTCGATCAAGCTGTTGTAATGTATCAACCGAAAATGAGATCATTTGAAGAACATCATCCACCATTTCTTCTGTAATGACTCTATTAAAAGTCAGAACCCCCTCGTAGGCAGTCGGTTGAAGAGAAGATGTAACTTCTTTCCATTCCCAATTTTTATCCTTACTCCATGTTTCTTCAAGAAACGACCGGCAATGATGCAACTTCTCATCGCCTTTATAGACGATGAGGATGTCAGCTCCTGCCGTATTCATTTCTGTCATCATCTTTCTCTCTGCCAGAAAATGACCCATATCAGCTTTCAAATGAAATTCTATCGAAATGGATTTCTTGTAAGGTAAAGAATAGTGAATTTGATAACAACGTTCATAGTGGGCAAAGTCAAATAAATCCTTCCGGTCAAGGATTTGGATTTCACCTGTCAAATCAAGATCATAGACAGCTCCCTCAAAGACTACCTTTAAGTTATCAAATGCTGTTGGATCAAACATACTCTCCTCTCCTTTCAATCCTCAATGACTAAAATAACCCTACAGCCCTGCCGTCATCATCCACATTCATTCCGAATGCTGCCGGTTTTTTTGGCAGGCCTGGCATGGTCATTACTTCTCCTGTTAATGCAACAATAAATCCGGCTCCAATTTTCGGCTTAAGCTCTCTGATTGTGATCGTAAAATCTTCAGGCCGCCCGAGTTTAGATGGATCATCGGATAAGGAATATTGAGTCTTAGCCATACAAACAGGCAGGATCCCCCACCCTTGATCTTCAAATTGCTGGAGCTGCTTTCGTGCTTTTACCGTGTAATCTATTTCTTTCGCTCCATAAACCTTTTTCGCAATCGTTTCAATTTTAGATTGGAGTGAATCAGAAAGTTCATATAGACGAGAAAATTCTTTTGTGTTCCCTTCGATCTCATGCAATACCTTTTCGGCTAAGTCTCTTCCACCCTCTCCACCTTTAGCCCATACATCGGTTAGTGAAACTTGCACTCCCAGGTTTTCGCACCACTTGATAAGGGTCTGGATTTCGTCATCACTATCCGTCACAAATCGATTAACGGCAATCACATAAGGTACGTTGAAATGATCTAACGTTTCCATGTGCTTCTTCAGATTAGTTAATCCTTTTTGCAGAGCCTGAAGGTTTTCAGCTTGAAGATTACTTTTCCCTTGACCTCCATGCATTTTCAGAGCACGGATGGTGGCTACAAGCACGATGGCATCCGGGACTAAGTCTGCAGCTCGAGATTTGATATTCAGAAACTTCTCGGCTCCTAAATCAGCACCAAATCCAGATTCCGTCACAACATAATCAGCCAGCTTAAGGGCTGTTTTGGTCGCCATGACACTATTACACCCATGGGCGATGTTTGCGAATGGTCCGCCATGAATAAGGGCAGGAGAATGTTCGATCGTTTGAACGAGATTAGGCTTTAGGGCATCCTTTAACAATAATGTCAGCGCACCTTCAACTCCTAAATCTTCGACGGTAATCGGTTGTTTTGAAAAGTTGTATGCGACAACCATCCTTCCAAGCCTTCTTCTTAATTCCTCAAGATTTTGAGATAAACAAAGAACAGCCATAATCTCAGACGCCACTGTAATATCAAATCCGTCTTCACGGGGAACACCTTGTACCGGTCCACCTAAACCAACGATGATTTGTCTAAGCGCACGGTCATTCATATCCAGAGCCCGTTTCCATACGACCCTTCTTTGATCAATATTCAATTCATTTCCCTGATGGATATGATTATCTACCAATGCGGCTAAAGCGTTATTCGCAGTCGAAATAGCGTGGATATCCCCTGTGAAATGAAGGTTGATATCCTCCATGGGCAGGACTTGGGAATACCCTCCTCCTGTTGCTCCGCCTTTGATTCCCATCGTTGGACCAAGTGATGGTTCCCTCATGGCAATGATGGTGTTTTTACCTAACTGATTTAACGCATCCCCCAGTCCTACTGTAACCGTTGATTTCCCCTCGCCTGCCGGAGTCGGGTTAATCGACGTTACAAGGATTAATTTCCCATTGGAATGGTCCTTGAGTGTATGTATCGCTTCATAGGATAATTTCCCTTTATATTTACCATAAAGCTCTAGATCATCTTCTGTGAGACCGATTTTTTTCGCAATATCCAGTATCGGTTGCATAGTAGATTGTTGAGCAATTTCAATATCTGATTTTACTTTTTTCTTCGTTGTCGTCACTTGAACTCACCTTCTAGTTTCATATTTACAGTTAAGCAGCATGTCCTTTTATTTCAATCAATCTTTAAGAAAAAGCATGCTTTTTCTTAAACTTCATTTACAAACGGTTTGTACTCTGTAGTATTTCTTTATTTTACACTATAAATCAACCTTATCTCTTTTGAATTTATATCTTCACCATTATGATCTTTCCTAATAAAAACATGATCGGTCCTCACACTAGAGAATCGATCATGTTTTATTATTTTTGGAACATGAACAAGGTCATAAAGGTTAAAGCCTGTTTTAATTCATTTGTGAGATTCTCTGTTAAGGACGACTTCACACCCTTTTTATAGACCCAGTCTTCATCGACCTTCTTCCACCCTTTTTCACTAGCCAGTTTCTCTAATTCCCATGGCATCATCGTATTACATATAACTTCCTTTCCTTGTAGACGTGGAAAGGCATTATCTCTGGGGTGAGCAGTAGGGCCTAATAAAGCAATACATATGTACCCATTCGGAGTCACAACCCGTTCGATTTCGTTCAGAGTATGTAAGGGATTTTCAGTCCATTCAACTGAATTTATCGCCATGACGGCATGAAATTGTTCATCTTGAAATGGAAGGGATCGCAAATCACCTTGGAAAAATGATAGTTTGTCCTTTTCTTGCTTTTTAGCTATTTCAACCATTTTCTCAGAGAAATCCATCCCTGTGACCACATATCCCTTTTTATATAATAAGTAGGAACCATACCCGTCACCACATCCTAAATCAGCTACACACTTCCCAGAATCAATATGTTTAGTAAAGAATGGGATGATCGCTTTCCTGCTTCCACTACTCCACATTTCAACACTTCGTTCGTGCCAGTGATCTGCATTGTCTTCCCAGCGGGTTTTCGCACTTGTATGCCATTCTGAATTCTTCATATGTACACCTCAATAATATTTTCTCTTTTTTTCTCTTTTGTTCTATATTCTCATTCGATAAGCGAAAATCCTTCTTTCCAAGAGTGAAGACTTGGACAACGCTGAATAAATAATAATATTATGTAAACTTAATAGTCGCATTGGCAAGTCGATTATGTTTTCCATCCTTTTTGTCCATACTATTTTTATAATCAGAACAAGAAAGGTGATGTTGTATGGAAGAGATTTCTAAAGTTCAACGGAACTACCATGGAGACATTATCAGTTTCCAAACTTCTTCTGGCCGTATAATCTCCTATCGAAAAGCTGTATTGGAAGCTTCAGAGGGATTACTTCAAGGAGTGACCTTGAATGAGAATGAATGGGGAGAAACAGAATTATCAAGTATGTCCGTTGATGACGGAAGCTTCAATGACTATCCTTCAATTTTTTAATCGGGAACCTATTCCTGACATGTGCACTGAGAATTAAACAGTACCTAAATACAACAAAAAGGACTTTCATGCCATGCTGCATGAAGTCCTTTTGTCTTTGTTCGGAGTTGTCATGATTTTTTATTCACTACGATTTTGAATTGTTCGAAGTTCTTTTACCCGGTCCTTCTCTTCATCGAAGAATTGGACGAGATCTCCAATACGATCAATGGAATCCCAGCTTAGGTGGTGTTCGATTCCTTCCACGTCTTCATAAATATGCTCTTCTTTCACTCCAATTACACGAAGGAATTGCTCTAACAGTTCATGTCTATATACTAAACGCTTCCCTACTTTGTTTCCTTTTGGAGTCAGAACAAGCCCGCGATATTTCTCGTAAATGAGATAATCGTCCTTATCTAACTTCTGCACCATTTTGGTAACTGAGGAGGGGTGAACAGATAAAGCTTCTGCTATATCTGATACTCTTGCATAACCTTTGTTCTCAATTAACATATAAATCTGTTCTATATAATCTTCCATACTTGGTGTAGGCATTCTGTACCCTCCAAATTCCCATAAATATCATTAAAAGTTTACTATAAGTACAGAATGAATACAACCCAAGCACTTTAAATTACTCCTCTGTCAATCGCTGATTTAAGAACCTTGAAATCAACCCGTATTTTGGTGATAACATCCATACGATGAAGAATACAAGTCCGGCGGCCACTGCCATTGCACCGGAAATGGACACATCGAACAGCTTTGCCCCGTAATATCCGATGATGCTGTCACAGACTCCAATTACCCCGCTTAAAAGAAGCATCACTTTATATCGGTCAGTAAGTAAATATGCTGTAGCACCAGGGGCAATGAGCATCGCTACCACAAGAATCGCACCAACGCTATCAAATGCGGATACAGTCGTAACGGATACCAGACCCATTAATATATAATGAACCGCAAGTACCGGGATTCCAATTGCCGCTGCCATACTTGGATCAAAAGAGGTTAATTTAAACTCTTTGAACAGAAGGAAAATGATGAGGATATCCACTAGCAATACAGATCCCAGCATCACAACTGATTTAGGAATGTCCCCGAGTATCGGCAATGACAAGGTATTCCAAGGGACGAATGCAATTTCACCCATTAAGGCATGTTCCACATCCAAATGAACATTCTTAGCAAACAATGAAATGAGGATGACTCCTACAGCAAACAGGGAAGTAAACACTACACCTATTGCAGCATCTTCCTGGATCCCGCTGGAATTCAATAACTGAACCATAAAGGTAGTCAACAATCCAGCCACTGCTGCACCGATCAACATATAAAATCCATTCATACTTTGACTGACAATGAATGCCATAACCAATCCGAGGAGCACGGTATGACTGATTGCATCTGCTAACATCGACATCTTTCTCAGGATTAAGAAACATCCTACGATGCCACAGGATAAACCAACTAAACTACCAGTCAGAAGAATCCATAATTCATAACTCATACCCTTGCCCCCCTCTTCTACTTGACATTTTTACATTTAAGAAAGGATATTGGATATAAATGTCGGACATTTTCATTTGCAGCTTTGTGAGTTGCTCTTTTGATAACGCCTCTTTTTCTTCCTTTTCAATCCAATGAATATCAAGTGACCCCAACTCACTCGGGTACATCTCTTTCAGTTCCATGATTTCATCAACAAAGCTGAATTGCTCCGCTTTCATTAGCCCTGATTTAGTAATCGTCAATATTCCATCCTCTTGATCCAGGTAACCTTTTTTCATTAGATGCTTCAATACCCGGTTAAATTTTAATTTAGAAATATTACTTTGTTGAAATAAATGATCTACACGTATCGTTTGTTTACCTGATTCATACATCTTTTTCAATATAAAGCGCATAGCCAGTCGATCATCATTTTTCAACCTTTTCAATATAACCGAGATTAATCCGCGCTTCGGAGAGAACAGCATGGATACGATAAAAATAACTGTAGCCGTCAATACGATGAAAGGACCGGTCGATAACCCTTTACCAAGGGTACTGATCAGCGTTCCGACTGCCCCTGATAAGCCTCCGACAATTCCTGAAATAAAGACCATTGTCCGCAATGAATCCGTCCAGTATCTTGCTGATATGGCAGGAGTGATCAGCATAGCTGCCATCAGGATGACACCTACTGCTTGAATACCGATGACAACCGTAATAACTAGTAAGGAAACAAAAAGAAAATTCAAAAAACCTACAGGAAGCCCGATTCCCCTCGCGAATTGAGGATCAAAGGTACTCACCTTAAATTCTTTGAATAAAAGTGACGTAATAATAATTAAAGACGCTGCCGTAAAGCCCATAAGCTGAACATCTCTCCCCACCAGGGAAGCTGCCTGCCCAAAGATGAAATCATCCAAACCGCTTTGGTTACCAGTAGGCATTTGAGCGACTTTTGTTAAAAGGACGATACCTAATCCAAAGAATACAGACAATACCAAACAAATAGCCGTGTCTTCCTTTATTCTCGTTGTGTTCGTAATGAGTTGTATCGTGTAAGCAGCAAGGAGACCAGTGGCGGCAGCACCTATCAATAGTACAAAGAAATTTTTCTCACCAATGAACATAAATGCAAAACAGATTCCCGGCAATGCTGCATGGGCGACCGCATCCCCTATTAAGCTTTGTTTCCTTAGTAAAGCAAAGCTGCCTAAAACTCCGCTCGCAATCCCCAGTAATAAGGTACTCAGCAATACCCATTGTGTATTTCCGTCCGTTAAAATCGATTGCCATAAATGATTCATCTTATGCACCTCTTTCTAAGGATGAATTAACATTTGATCCTTTTCCAGGAAAGATAATTTCCCTCCATAGGTTAGTTGTAGATTCTCTACGCTAAACACATCTTTCGTTGGACCATAGGCGATCGTTTTTCTATTCAGTAACAGCGTCCAATCAAAATACTCTGTAACAGTCTGTAAATCATGATGAACAACCAATACGGTCTTGCCTTGTTCCTTTAATTCATTTAATAAAGAAATGATTGCTTTTTCCGTTGCAGCGTCCACACCAACAAATGGTTCATCCATGAAATAGACTTCCGCTTCCTGAGCCAGTGCCCTTGCAAGGAAAACCCTTTGCTGCTGTCCTCCTGATAGCTGACTTATTTGTCTTGATGCAAATTGAGTCATTCCTACTTTATCGAGACACTCCATTGCAAATTGAACATCTTTTTTTGATGGTCTCTTAAACCAGCCTAAATGACCATATCTCCCCATTAATACGACATCCAATGCATTTGTAGGGAAATCCCAATCTACAGATCCACGCTGAGGGACGTACCCAACTAATTTGCTTTTAGGGGAATAGGCTTTTTCAAAGATTTTGATATCACCGGACGAGCGGGGAATCAAACCCAGAATGGCTTTAATTAATGTAGATTTTCCTGCACCATTAGGGCCGACAATTCCGATCAATCTCCCTTTTGGAACAGAAAATTCTACGTCCATCAAAACCGGTTTTCTATGATACGCAACGGTTAATCCCTTTATATCAACTGAATTCATGGTATCGCCTCCTAAGACTTACTTTAGTTCCTCTACAATCGTATCAACGTTATGCTTATACATACCGATGTACGTTCCTTCTTCTGTTCCTTCTTTCCCCATAGCATCAGAGAATAATTCCCCGCCTTTTTCGACTTCATGGCCTTTATCTTTTGCCCCTGCTATAACGGCGTTGATCGATTTTTCAGAGATACTTGATTCTACAAACACCGCTTTGATGTTTCTGTCTACCAATGTATTTACAAGAGACTGCACGTCTGCTAATCCATATTCAGCATCTGTACTCAGACCTTGTAATCCCATAACTTGAAGATCGTATTTTGCTCCGAAGTAATTAAATGCATCGTGAGCTGTAACGAGAACTCTTTGTTCTTCTGGAATCTTTGACATTTCTTCCGTAGCATATGCTTTCAGTTCATCTAATTCCGCAAAGTACTTTTCAGTATTTCGAATGTAGTCTTCTTTGTTCTCGGGATCTTTCTCGATCAATCCGTCGCGCACTTGCTCCAATGCAATTTTCCATAAATCAATATCGAACCACACATGTGGGTCTGTTGCCGTATTATCTGCCTGATCTTTACGCAGCTTATCTTTAGGTATACTATCAGCGATTGCATAAGTCGGTTTTTCCTTGTTCATTTTTTCGAAGATCTCAAGCATTTTCCCTTCTAAATGGAGACCGCTATAGAAAATAATATCTGCTTCCTGAAGTTTACCAATATCCGACTGTTTAGCTTTGTAAAGGTGAGGATCCACACCAGGTCCCATTAAACTTTGAACTTCTACATGCTCTCCTCCAATATTTTTAACTGCATCCCCTATTTGCCCTATTGTTGTCGTAACGATTATTTTATCGTTTTTAGTACCAGTGGTAGTTGCTCCACAGCCTGATAGGATAAGTCCTGCCGCTAAAATAAGGATCATCCCGACAAGAGCCATTAATCTTATTTTCATGTTTGATCTCCTCTCCAACCCATATGTTTTTTTGATATCTACTACATCTACCTTATTCATGAAACTTATATTTGTTCACTTTTTTTTACACAAGTAATTTCTTTTTTATAAGACTACAAAAGTTTCCTTAGTGCAAATTTTATTTCCTAACTCAATATTTGTCAATACATAATCACCAAATTGTTTAAACATTTCCGCAAAAACAGGAGGGAATGTTGACTCGAAAATCGTCATATTGTATAGTAAAGACATCATTGAAGTGTACGATTTTTATGCTTATTTCTAACGTATGAGAGTCAATCATTTCGTGAAAACTATTTTCCAGAGGCACAAACGTGCCTGAACGATTTAGGAGGATTTGAAAATGCAGAATGGTAAAGTAAAATGGTTCAACAATGAAAAAGGATTTGGATTCATCGAAGTTGAAGGTGGAGACGATGTGTTCGTTCACTTCTCAGCGATTCAAGGTGAAGGATTCAAAGCATTAGAAGAAGGTCAAGAAGTTTCTTTCGACGTTGTTGAAGGAAATCGCGGACCTCAAGCAGCAAACGTAGTTAAATTATAATCGTTCGAACAATATAGCATACCAAAGGGCAGCAATTCTTAGGTTCAACTAAGAATTGCTGCCCTTTATTTTTCAATTCAATTTTTGTCCGTAATTTCGAATTTGTTCTCCTATGGTGCATTTTTCTATACAAAAGCGGTGAGCATAGGTCTTTCCATACTCTTTGCGAAAGTGTGCTTTAAGTAAGCAGTCGTTACAGTAGGTGTCTATGAGCTCATCCACTTTATCCACCACTTCTTTTCTATTCATGTGATCACTCCTAAGCTTGTTCAAGGACTTACTGTGTATTGTTATTTATAGAGTACATAATAGGGAACGAAATTATTCTATTCGTTTGTTACTGTGGACTTTTGTGCCTTGTAAGGCTTGATTCGCCAACTTATCCGCTTCTTTATTATCTTTTCTATTCAGCACGACCCAATTGATTTTCAATCGAAGCTTTTTAATCAGGGCTTCAATACGATCGAGCCACCGACTCAAGCCCTCTTCATAACAAGGCCATTCCCCTTCCAACTGTTTTATTACCACCTGGGAATCTCCATTAATCGTACAAGGCGCATTTTTCACGCCGATTTCATCAAGCAATCCAAGGGCAATATGTAAAGCTGCGTACTCTGCTTCATTATTATTTTCAATTTCCTCGAGAAGTTCATTTTTTCTGATTCTAAATGATTCTCCTCCTTTGTCGTAATAAATGACAATCCCTGCACCGGCAATGAGCGATTCCTTATCAAACCCTCCGTCGAAATACACAACGATGTTTTCTGGTTCCTTGTCTAATTCCTGATTCAGTTTGATAAATTCCTTTCTTGACCACGAATTCCCCATTTCATCTATGATTTCAAGATCATGGACTCTTCCGGTTTTCATTAGATCATCGATATGAATCATTGTTTCTTTTCTTGGGAAGTAGTTCGATTCAAACCATATACTCGACGCTGATTTACTTGCATATTTAAATTTTAGTTTCATTTCCATAATCATTCGCTCCTTTTTCTTCATATAATTGTTCATTTTTGCTTTTATTTGTATAATGAGGACTATTGTTTCATTTACATGTTCATTAGGAGGACTTTATATGTTTAATATATGGTTTGGATTAGTCTTCGTTCTCATTACATTCTCTTTACTTCTGATTATGTATCGAATGTTTGGACGAACTGGACTGTTTGTATGGATAGGGGTATCCACGATACTTGCTAACTTACAGGTCGTTAAAACGATAGAAATTTTCGGGTTGACCGCTACTTTAGGGAATGCCATGTACGGAACCGCTTTTTTAGTAACGGACATCCTTAACGAAAAATATGGAAAAAAAGAAGCCCAGAAAGCGGTGTGGTTAGGGTTCTTCACTTTAATCGTTATGACTATTATTATGCAGCTCGTGTTAGTATTTCAACCACATCCTGAAGATTTCGCCCAAGAATCTCTGACAACAATCTTTGGGATCATTCCTAGAATTGTTCTTGGAAGCTTAGTCGCTTACCTCGTAAGTCAATTAACAGACGTGTATATCTTCACGTATTTAAAGAGGAAATTCCCTTCAGATTCACAGTTTTGGATTCGTAATAACGGAAGTACGATGGTGAGTCAGCTTTTAGATACTCTTGTATTCACAAGCATTGCTTTCCTGGGAGAGTATCCGATGGATGTCTGGTTTGAAATATTCATTACTACCTATCTCCTCAAATGGGTCATATCCATTATTGATACCCCATTTGGTTATGCGGCAAAACGATTCCCTAAAGATGTGGAATAGTGGTTGAAGCCGGGTGAACTGGTTTTCCCCCGGCTTTTTTTTATTGGAGGTATGGATTAAGGATTCGTTCTCCCTACCGTCACTTTTATATGCTACTATAATATTATTCTTACGATGTACTTTGAGGTGAACGCATATGATGGAAATAAATATTGATGGAGCAAGTGCAGGTAACCCCGGGCCAAGTGGAGCCGGTATATTTATTAAAAACAACGGAAAAGTGGAAAAACATTCCATCCCTTTAGGGGTCATGGATAATCATGAAGCTGAATTCATTGCATGTAAGAAAGCTCTAGAGATCTGTTTAGAAAAACATGCTGATACCGTGTGGCTGAAGAGTGATTCTCAAGCTGTCGTTCATGCGATTGAGAAAAAATTTGTACGGAATGCTCAATATAAGCAGTTGCTCGATGATATATTGGACATGACGAAGCAAATAGACCTTTTTTTCGTAAAGTGGATACCCAGCAAGGATAATAAAGCTGCAGATGAGCTGGCCCGAAAAGCCATTCATCTGAACTAGAGGAGGGTTCGTTTGGCTCGAGTTGCTGATATTGCCTTGGTCGGTGTGGCTTTCATATGGGGAGCTACTTTCGTGGTTGTTCAATCGGCCATTGAATTCCTTCCCCCATTCATGTTTAATGGGATTCGTTTTCTAATGGCTGCTATCCCTTTAGTTGTGGCCCTGTTTATCAAAAGCACTCCGATTGTTAAGAGATCCATTTTGCACGGCATTTTTTTAGGGATATTTTTATTTATCGGGTATGCCTTTCAAACACTCGGCCTGTTATTTACAACCCCATCAAAAGCAGGGTTTGTTACAGGATTAAGCGTGGTCATGGTCCCTTTATTTTCATTTATTTTCTTTAAACGCTCTCCTTCTAAACGAGCCATAATGGGATCCATCTTAGCTGCAATAGGACTATACCTCCTTATGTCAGGTCATTCTCAGGCCTTCAATATAGGAGATGCCCTCGTATTCATTTGTGCCTTTGGGTTTGCTCTACATATTATTTACACTGATGTTTTCACAAAAAAAACATCCCTGCTCCTATTAACATCGGTGCAGTTATGTACAGTTGGAATCCTTTCAATGGGGTGTGCGCTTATTTTTGAAAATCCCCATGCTGTGCTGATGAATGGCGGATTGGGTAATAAGGAAGTAATGACCGCATTACTGATCACTTCACTATTGGCTACCTTATTGGCATTTATCACACAGACATACGCTCAAAGATACACAACTCCATCAAGGGTGGCGATCATTTTTACGTTGGAACCTGTATTTGCAGCCATCTGTTCCTATTTGTGGATCGGAGAACGATTGGGCTCTTTGGCTATTGCAGGAAGCGGATTAATCGTTCTTGGGATGCTCTTTTCTGAAATACCAATTCTTGCATGGATTTTGAAAAAAACGAACAGAAATCATTCTGTTGAAGTGAAATAGGAGGCCGATTGTCGGCTCTCCTATTTTTTTATGGGGTGAGATTGGGGTTGGAATTGGTTTGCTTTGTTTTATCAACCGTTATCTGGATTTATCGACCGTTACTCAGATTTATCAACCGTATTTTCAATATACCGACCGTTCTACAAATTTCGACAGAGTGGGCTTACTCCAACAAAGCAAAGAACACCAAAAAGGAAGAATTCCCTTTCTGGTGGTCTCGTGTCTTATGCTTGTCGCCCCTAACCAAGCCGCCTCCGCTTTTCTATTGTCCAGCTACGGCGGCTAGGGGCTCGAGGTCATAAGCCATGGCTACCAAAAAGGCAAAAATCGCCTTTCCGGTACCCCCGTCTTATGCTTGTCGCCCCTAACCAAGCCGCCTCCGCTTTTCTAGGCCAATCCCTGATTCACCATCCATCTCAATGCTTCTTTTCGGGATGCGATGTTTTGGGAATGAAGTCTTTCTAATATGGACATGTAAAAACTGCTATCGAATTGTTTTTGAGCTTTTAATGTGATTTCAATGGCGCTATTGACCAGTTCATCCGGGGCATCTGTGTATTTTTTGCCAAAATAGATGAAGCCAATTGCGTCTTCTTGAAATTTGAAGCCTTTGTTTTCAAGATCTATGAGAAATTCTTCTGTTGTCTTTTTCACGTTTCTCCTCACCTTACGCACTTTGTCTTCTCTTATCTTACAGAAAATTTTTTCTATTGCCTATCCTTTTTCGAAAACAGGAAGGCAATGTAGCCCAAAAATAAACCGAGTAATGCTCCTCCTACTACTTCTTGAGGTTGATGTCCCAGCATTTCTTTCAGTCGTTTTGGCTTTTTCTCTTCGAATTCTACCGCTTCTTTATCATGAGCTTTGCGAACGAGCTCATCTAAACTATTCACTTTAAGGGTCAGTTCGCCTGTTTGTCTTCGAATTCCTTGTGCATCGTACATGACGATTAGACCAAAGATAAATGAAAGAGCAAAGTCAATGGTTCTGACACCCCTCTTTAAAGCTATAAATGTCGTTAACGAAGCAACCCCTGCACTATGAGAACTTGGCATTCCCCCTGTTTGGAAAAACAGCTCAGGTTTCCATTCCTTCTTTTTTAAAAAGTGCAATGGAATCTTCAGACCCTGTGCGAGAGCTATACTAATAAGTGCTGTAACAATCCCTTTATTCACCCTTACACCTCCCTATCTTTAGTTTGTCCTAAAATTCTCTACCCATAGGATAATTATTATGAACATAGCCAAAATAATAATGATTACAGTAAAGGAGGAGTTTCGGTTATGACAAAAGGAAATAACAAAAACAAAGGTAAAAATGCCAAAAGTGTGAATCCACAAGGAATATCCCAGGATGCAGAATTTGCCATGGAGCCGAAGAGCCAATTGGAAAATGCCGCTAAGAAATCGAATACAAAGTAAGCATTTCCAAATAAAAAAGTGTCAGGGGCCAACCGGATCCCTGACACTCCTATAAATTGGCTAGCTTGTAGCAACCATCACATTAGAACCTACTAAATATCTTCTAAGCACCTTCAACTCTAAGTCATCCACAAGGGAAAGCGTTTCATGGGCAACGTTATTCCAACGAGCTTCCTCTACCGAAACGGATAAGGGCACACCGCAGTGAATCTCAGCTAACTTTCTTGAAACATGAAGCATGTCCAGGTCGGCTTCAATCTTTTTCCGTTGAGATGGGGTTAACTCGTGCAGGTTATCGAGAATACCTGAGATATCCTTATATTGTTGAATCAATTTTAGTGCCGTTTTCTCTCCGATCCCTTTTACCCCGGGATATCCATCACTTGTATCACCCATTAATGCTTTCACATCAATAAACTGCTGAGGAGTAATTCCTCTCTCTTCCACAAATATCTCTTTCGTATAGGTTTGATAGTTACCAAAACCTTTTTTCAGGAGCATAATATCAATATTGTCGTCCAAAAGCTGCAGGAGATCCTGGTCACCGCTCAGAACGGATACTTTGCGATCGGTTTGATGAATTCTGGCAAGAGTCCCAATACAGTCATCTGCTTCATAACCAACTACTCCCACATTCGAAAGATTGAATCCTTCTGCCACCTCTTTTGCAAGATCAAATTGTGGAATCAGTTCAACAGGTGGTGCATTTCGATTCGATTTGTAGTCATTGAATACTTCATTACGGAATGTCTGACTCCCCATATCCCAGCATACTATGATATGTGTCGGCTTTACATGATCCGCTGCCATCAGTAAATGCTTCATAAACCCCTGAACTCCATTAGTGGGAAGTCCTTTTGAGTTCATCATGAATTGACCCGTTACAGCAGTTGCAAAAAAAGATCGAAATAATAGCGCCATACCATCTATAAGTAATAAATGCTCATTTTTATTATTCAATTCATACACTCCTCATCGCTCATTCTCGTTTTAGTCACTTTATAAAGTATAACATATACGAATAAATAGCTAATTGGAAAAGTGATGAACCTTTTCCAATTAGCTATTCGCCATTATTCCTTCTCCACCTTGTGATTCTCATAGGACACCCAATCACTGTAGCTTCCAACATAAAGTTTCACATGATTGAATCCTGCTTCCTTAAGAGCAATGAAATTCGGAGTCGCTGTAACACCGGAACCGCAATAGACAATCACTGGCTCATCTTTATTAAGATGAGCGAATCGATCATCCCGTTCTTCTCCTTGAATAAAATATCCCTCCTTCACACCATCTGTCCATGGAAAGTTGGTGGCACTTGGAATATGACCTGGAATGCGGTCTATCGGTTCTTCTTGGCCTAAGTATCTTTCTCTGCTACGGGAATCGATTAAAGGGATGTCTCGATCCCCATTTGCAATACTCTTCACCTCATCCAGAGAAGCCACAATCGTTTCATTAAAGTTTGGACGATAGCTTTTTATAGGATACACAGGTACGGTCGATTCTGTTTTCCCTCCTGCCTTCTTCCAAGCTGCAAAGCCACCATTTAAGATATATACCTTTTCATGTCCGATGTATTGGAACAACCACCAGCATCGGCCAGCGAAGGCACCTTCCTTTTCATCATAAATGACAACCGTTGAATCATTATCAATACCGACGTCCTCAACCTTGCGCAAAAAGTTCTTCATATTCGGGAGGGGATGGCGTCCCCCATGCTTTTTTACATATCCTGATAAATCCTTTTCCAAATCGAAAAATACGGCTCCTGGAATATGACTCTCTTTGTACCTCTCCCGCCCCTCTGCCGGGTTTTCCAGAGAAAAACGACAATCAATGATTCTTAGATTCTCATCATGAATATACTCACTTAGCCAATCCGTATCGATCATTGTCTTCATGATATTATCCCCCTCTTCTTCATTAATGTCAGTACTTCCTCCTTAGGTTCCCAGCAAGAGAATTGATAAGTGGTTTTGGTTTCATAGCCCAGTCGGGAACAGAAATAGGAGGTCTTCTGATCCACTTTGACTCCTCGAATGTGAATACATGTAGCACAGCAATGATAAGGATTCGCCACGATTGCCCTCCTTCTTTTCTTTAAGCTTGCATTTGTTCCAGTTGCTCCAAATCATACATTAGCTTGTTCAGGTCCTGAACGGTCTCTAATGCCTCTATATTGGAATTGATCTGCTCCATCACCTGAATCAACATTTCTTCTTTAAGCGTGTCAAACTCTCTATCTAAATACGAAGCACCCCAATTTTCCAGCCGTTTCTGTTCCTGTTCTAAATAGCTATCTGCAGGCTCTTGAAGTAATGCTTCCAATTTTTCCTGAACAATCTTTTTTCCGCCTTGTTCAAAGAAATGCTTTGGATTCTTAAATGAAGAAAAGGCTTCTTCGAATAGTTGCAGCTCTGTTTGTTTAAATGCGTTCTCAAATTCAATGGTGCTTTCGTTTTTGTAGTCATGTGGAGATATTACAAGGTCTTTCTCCACCTGTTGAATCAATTCTTCAAGGATCATCCATTGCTCACAGAGTTGTTTTTGAATGAATTGTTGTATGCGAAGAGAGGTGGCCCTCATTTCCTGAGCTAGATCAAATCCTGTACTCAACAGAAATTCCTTTAACCCTTCCCTTATCGCATGGGATTGGTTGGAGTATTGCAGAAATAATCCTGAGTGAAAGGCTTCTTTATAAAAATCGGATACCCGGAAAAACACCCTTTGCTTCACATAATAGACAAGTTCCTTCGATTCTTGCTGCATTTCGACTTCAAGTGGGTGTACGGATTTGGTATTGATAAGTGAGCGAACCTCTCCCTTCGCATCATTCAGCTCCTTCTTGCGTACTTCCTTAAACGCTTTATCACTTGAGGCCGTAAGAATATATTGGTTAAACCGTTGCAGGCCTCTATCCCACTCACTGAGAGCGGACTCAATACTCATGCTCACTAATTCATTCTGTATAAATGTTTTGAATTCCTTCTTAAATAGGTCCATTCCTGACTTATCAGAATCTGATTCTCTAAGAGCTTGGAGAGAAGATACCCCAAAGATCCTCGGAAAACGGATTCCATATTGAATCAGCTGGGTCTCCACATAGTCGATCACTTCATTTTTTTCTTCCTCGTCTCTTGCAAGATCGATGGCGTTGACGACAAAGAACATTTTATCTAATTCAAACGTGTCCTTCACCCGACCCAATTGAATGAGGAATTCACGGTCTGCCTTGGCAAATGCATGGTTGTAATAGGTCACAAATAGTATCGCATCGGCATTTTTAATATATTCAAATGCTACTCCCGTATGTCGTGCGTTAATCGAATCTGCTCCTGGCGTATCGACGAGTGTAATTCCCTGCCTTGTAATATCACAATCGAAATAGAGATCGATGGACTCCACAAAACAAGCTTGAGCTTCATCCGCTACAAATCCTCTATACTCTTCAAGATTGGCCTTTTTTGTCTTTCCAAGACTTCCTTTAAAGGCAGAATAACCATTATAAAAAGCCTGCAGGAATGAAAGGTGTACATTTTCCTTACCGCTGCCTTCACTCGTTAAAGCAGGGACAACCTCCATTGCTTCATCAAGTGTTGAAACACTGCGATTGAAATAGGATAGAGAATGAACAATGTCTTGAAATAGCTGGTCGTACGTCTTGATTTGGACATGAGCGGTCTCATGCTCACCACTTTCTGATACCGGATTGATTCGATTGATGGAGGCCGTTGTCGGATTCGGACTCACCGGGAGTATTTTCTTTCCTAATAGTGCATTGGCAAATGATGATTTTCCCGCACTAAACGCACCGAATAATGCGATTGTAAAGGATTGATTGGACAGTCGCTCTTTCTTTCCTTCTAATAAATCTGCCGTCCTTCTGAACCCTTTGTATCTCCTGAACACACTGGTCATCGTTTCTAAACGTTCGATAACCTCTTCAATAGAAGCTTGTTGTTCTTGGCGTGGCTTCGGCGAAATCTCTTCCCTGGCTCGTATTGTTTTCTCTTTCTGAGCCAACTCCATGTCAGGAGCAGTAATATACTCTTCCGCTATTGCTTTCCATTTCACTATCCATTGTTGGATAACAGAATCAGCCTGTCTTTGATCGACCTCTATACTCATTAATTTTCCGAGTTGAGTAATCTTCTCTTCATGTAATGTGTTCCATTGATAGATGAATGCTGTTTTCTTTTGGAGTTCTTTAAGATCTTCCTCTAAAGCTGAATTCTCTTCAGCAGAGGCGCTTTCAATTTCATTCAACGTTTCTGCAATCAAATCATTTGTATAGGTCCTAGCTATCCTCTTTAATTCCTCAGAAAGATCCTCACAGTATTGGAGAACGTAATCACTCGTTATACCTGCCCCCGTTTTGATCATATCGATGAGGAATTGTTCATCCACTTTAAGAGATAATTGATCCCACTTCAAGCGTTGGTCTGATGAAGGACTGTATTCTTTCACCATGTTTTTTCCCAGTGTCTTCAGATGCCATTCTAATTGAGATTCGATCCGGGTATTAATATCGTCTTTAAACTTCTGGATTCTGATTGCTTTTTCGTCTTCTGTTTTTTGTTTTGAAAATAAAAATCCTACTTTAAAGTCTGATTGTCTGCTTTCCAGAAAATCTTTCGCTAATTCTCTCGTTTCAAAGGGCATTAAATACGCATTTTTTAGGATTTCCCTTCTTTCTTCCTCAAAATGCTCTTTTATCGCTTTTACGTTCCCTTTGGCTAAAGTATCAATCAATCTTCTTTCAGTTTGCAGAAGGGAGTCTTTGTCATTCCATTCTTCAGGTGTCAGGATGTTTCTTCCTTTTTCCTCGATTTTCCCAAGCTCTTCCTCATACCACTTTTCATGCTCAGACCGCAATTGGGAGATCGCCGATTCCGCAGAAGCTTCTATCAGTTCACTTTTCTTCTTCACCTGCTCTTCAATCAATGACTCTAATTTTTCCAGATCATTATGAGGATGATGTGGAGCTTTTAAACTTGTAAAAAACATTCCATTGGGTACGATACCCCAAGATGCAAACGAATTCTCTACACTTTCTTTAAAGTCGCTGAATGCCAATTCTTCTTCCTGGTGCTTATCAATCTGATTTACAATGAGATACAGCTTGACTCCATGACGGATCATTTCCTTTGTGAACTCGAAGTTCACCTGAGATTGAACATGGTTATAATCCATCACATAAAAGACGGCGTCAGCAAGATGAATGGCCGATTCCGTTGACAGTCTGTGGGCATCATCCGTACTGTCTACACCCGGGGTATCTAATATCGATACACCCTCCGGCATCTCACTTTTGCTTCGACCTATTTCTACAGAGTATACTTCCTCACCGTTTTTACAGAAGTCCTTAATGGTGGAGAACTCATACGGTGCCTGAAAGTATAGGGGCTGGGAATGATGATAATGAATTTTTGCGAAATCCGTTGGTGCATGGTGCACCTTTACTAAATTTGCACTGGTAGGGATTGGACTAGACGGGAGGATTTCTTCTCCCATTAAGTGATTGATCATCGTTGACTTTCCTGCAGAGAAATGGCCGCAAAAGGCTAGAATCAATTCATGGTTGTGTAATTTCTCTGCTAATCTTTCTACCTTTGCAGCCCGCTCGTCGTCTCCGTTTTGAAGGAACCGATCGTGATAGGCTGTAAGTTGTTGCAGTGTATTATGTAATTGTGAATTTTTATGCTTTATCGGCCTCATTGTACTAGTTCCTTTCTGTTTTCAGAAAAATGGTAACGATTTTATTTTATCGTATTTATCTCAATTTCTCTATGAAATCATATCAAGCAAAGGAAATAATGATAACGGTATCAGTATATGCAGATGGTTTATTGCGTGAAAAAACAAAAAAGCCCTCTTCCGGAGAAGAAGGCTATGTATCTATCGAGTTGTTTCGGTTGCAATCAGGTTTGAATGAACAAAAGTTTTTGAGTTTTTCTGGTATGAAGATATTTTCTTTTCTTGTGCTGAATCCTTCATCACATTTGATAAAACATACTTCATCATGAAACCATACACGATTACAGTAAACACGATCAGAAACCATACCATATCTGTCCCCACCCTTTTGTTAAGAAAACTTGAGAATAATTTTCATCTTCAAATAGAATCTTATCAAAAACGATAATCATTTTCAATAAGAAAATTATTTTTCTTTTTTGATTAATGGAATCCAGCCTTTTGTATGAAGGTGAATCCTATCATAATCGGTTTCAATTCGAAGGGCATTTTCCTCTTGGGGGATACGGATAGAGAGAATGAATTGATTCAATAGTGCAAAGATAAAAAGGGTCCAATAAGCATTAAAGAGCAATGGCACAATGAAGAATTCCAATGTAACGATAAAATAATTAGGATGTTTCAAATATTTATAAGGACCTCTCGCGACCACTTCAGCGTTCGGAAGCACAATGATCTTCGTATTCCAATACTTCCCAAGGGAAGATATCACCCATATTCTTCCCAGCTGAGTTAGGATAAAACCAGTCAACAGAAGCGGCCAATAGGTATTAACCCCTGTATGAAAGATCCCTCCTTCTATTAATAGGGAAACAAAAAACGATATATGGATAGCGACCATCATTTTATAATGGGACTGTCCATATTCTTTAGCTCCCTGTTCCTTCATCCACTTTTCATTTGATCTGGCGATGTACAATTCCACAAATCTCTGAATCAAGAGTACGAAAAAAAACAGGATAAAATAAAGCATCATTCCCACCTCATTAAAAGCTGTTCTGAACTGAATCCCGGACCTAAAGCTGTTCCTAATCCTATATCTCCCCGATCACAGCCTTTATTCATAAATTCCCTTAGGACATACAAGATGGTTACAGATGACATGTTCCCATATTCCTTCAACACCTTCATAGATTCAGATGTCATACTTTCATCCATCCCTAAAGCTTCCTGGTAGGCTTCAATGACTTTCCTGCCGCCTGGATGAGCTACGAAATGTTTAATGTCTTCAAGCCTGAGATCATTATCGTTGATGAATTCCTCCACATTCGGACGAAGCCAGTTCTTTACAAGTGTTGGAATATCCTTTGAAAACACCACATACAGACCATTATTCTTTACTTCCCATCCCATCACATCAAGGGAATTCCGGAGCAGTGTCGACCGAGTGGCAAATATGGTTGGCAGTGGATGTGTAATGTCTTTGAGCACTAAACTATCATCACCACATATAACGGCACAAGCCACCCCATCGGCAAATAAAGAGGTACCAATCAGGTTGCTCTTTGACCGATCTCCATGCTGAAAGGTGAGAGAACAAAGTTCAATGGAAAGTACGAGAACATTCGACTTAGGAAAAGCTAAACAGTACTCATAGGCACGGGACAATCCACTCGCTCCACCTGCACACCCCAATCCCCAAATTGGTATTCGTTTTACATGAGATGAGAATGGCAGATGATTCATAATTCTCGCTTCGAGACTTGGTGTCGCTATCCCTGAGGTTGATATCGTAATGATCGCATCAATATCTTCTAATGTAAGTTGATGTCGGGATAAGCTCTTCATCACAACTTTGCTGCCTAATTCAACTGCATGATGAATGAATTCATCATTCTTTTCTTGAAAGGTATGCTCCTTGGAGAA
Source organism: Bacillota bacterium (assembly GCA_051750565.1). Lineage (GTDB taxonomy): Bacteria > Bacillota > Bacilli > Bacillales > Bacillaceae_B > Rossellomorea. The sequence continues at coordinate 321,740 of JBNJJV010000005.1, forward strand.
CCAGTTGATGTCTTTTACGAAATACCGGCTGTCTATTTCACCATTTTCAAACACGGAGAGAAGACGTCCGATATCTTTAAAATTTTTGGAAAACAAGTGTTTCGCAAATTCCGCCGCTTCTTTTTGCGTAATTTTCACAGGGGGAATCTCGGTTTCGACTGAGAGAATTTTAGGCAAAAACTAATCACTCCTTACACTTCCATGTAAGGGTAGCTTTTCCATTCATCCACAAATCATGTATTGGTCCCGCTTACCATACCAACAGAGCGAATATTACCGATCCAAAAAGTTCATTATAATGAAATTAATACTAAAAATCATGCCTTTAGAACCAGGTATTATGGTATGATTACAGTGACAGAATAGTGGAGGAAACGACATGATTTTAACGAGAAGCGTCACAGATATTTTAAATAGTTCAATTGAAGCGATTAAAGGGGTGATTCCCCTATACATTGACGTTTTACAGCCCTCGTTATTGACTGAGCCCTTTAGTCAGCATAAAATCGGTGTACTCATTGGGATTACCGGAGATGTAAGGGGCAGAATGATTATAGATGGTGAAGAAGAGAGCTTTCAATCCCTGGGGGCTTCAATGTTCGGTATGCCATTAGAAGGAGAAATGCTTGAATCTTTTGCAGGTGAATTAGGAAATATGATTGCAGGCAACCTCGCTACTCTATTAGCTCAAGCCGGCCATACCCTGGACATCACTCCCCCTACCGTCATTGTTGGTCAATCAAAAATGTTCGGGTTCGAAAAAGCCCTCAAGCTGCCTATAATCATTGAGAATGTGGGAGATTTCTTAGTGATTCTTATGATTGAATAATTGCCCTGAAATAGATAAAAGGCTAACCTCAATTAAATTGGTTAGCCTTTTAGTGTTTAGAAACCTTGAATCGTCATTCCGCCGTCTACGAAAATGGTTTGACCAGTAAGATAATTCGAAGCATCCGAGGATAGGAAAACAGCCGGTCCCACAAGTTCTTCCAGTTCACCGATTCTTTTTAAAGGTGTTACGGCCAAAATATCGTTTACATATTCTTCATTTTGCAATAATTCTGCCGTTAATGGTGTTTTAAAATACCAAGGTCCGATACTATTTACATTGATATTGTATCTTCCCCATTCCATGGCTAAAACCTTCGTCATTTGAATCATGGCTGCTTTCGTTGAAGCGTACACAACACCCGTTCGTAAGGCAACATGGCCAGCGACAGACGCTATGTTAATGATCTTTCCCTGATTCTTATCCTTCATATGTTTACCGGCTTCCTGACTCATCATAAAAGCAGATTTTAAATTTGTATCCATGATGGTTTGCCATTCTTGATCCGTAACCTCAAGGGCAGTAGAACGGATATTCATTCCTGCGTTATTAATCAAAATATCAATGGAACGATTTTGATCTTCTATGTAAGCAATCACTTTTCGAATTTCCTCCCGTGATGTTACATCTGTCGGGATGATATACGCCCTTCTCCCCAGCTTTTCTATTTCACTTGCTGTATCTTCTAAATCATTCCTCGTTCTTGATAGCAGGACAACATCGGCACCTGCTTCTGCTAAACCAATACTGAGAGCTCGTCCAATTCCACGGCCTGCCCCGGTGACGACAGCCAATTTATCACTTAATGAAAATGAAGGTAAATACATCCTCACACCACCCTACCCATTATTTGAATCTTCTATATATTAACACAGTCCCGTTGACTGCTAAAGGTATAGGCTTTAACGATGTTTCTTCTTGTTCTCCTGGTTTTGTATATGAATGTGGATTTTCGAATCTACATGTAGTTGACATTGAGGACAAACCGTTTTCTCGGAATAGATCTGACAGCAATGCTTACAATAATATTTTTCCACGAAATATCCTTCCCCTCTTTAATTTCATTCCTACAATCTATGCCTATCTTTCCGACAATTGAACCGGTTGAAAGACCTATTTCTTCCTGACTTCACATTTATTTCACAATATGTCAAGTAACCTGTGACATTTATCACAGATTCATAACGGTTTACACCTTTATGATAGTGATATCAAAATCAATCATCCAATAGATGGAAGGAATGAGATATATGTTGAAACCGGAATTGCATCAAAAAACAGAGGTTAAGGTCGAAGAGTCTACTTCATTAAAAGGTACATTTACTTCGGTTCTATTTTTAGGCGGGTTTTTAGTGCTTACATGGCTAGGGGTATTCATACTATTTTTAAATCGTTTTTAATATTGAAGGAGTGGTTTACATGCACATGCATCGTTATGAAAAATGGTGGTTAATGTTAGGAACAGGGTCTCTTATTTTATTTTTAATTATTTTAGGAATCAGTGCTTTTCACCAAGGACATCAACCTCCAAGCGCGAAAGCATACGTCAATCCCGAGCAAGTGGATCAGATAACGCCTTTTAACGAGCCTGGATTAAAGAAAGTGGAAGGAAAAGCTTGGAATTGCGAGTTAGTGTTTGTGGCATCTGCGTTTCTCTACACGCCTGGGGAAATTGAAATACCTAAAGGATCTACACTGAAAATCATTGCCACAACAAAAGATGTTGTCCACGGTTTTGAAGTCGCAGGGACAAATATTAATATGATGCTTGAACCCGGGTTTGTTAGTGAATATACAACAACCCTGGATAAAACAGGGGAATTTCTCGTTGTCTGTAATGAATATTGTGGTGTAGGCCATCACACAATGAAATCTATGATTAAGGTGGTGGACTAAAATGAAACGATTTGTAAGGATTGATAAAAAAGATGCTACATTGGCGTTGGCACATATTTATGTAGGTTTTATTGCTTTGGCTCTAGGTGGATTGGCAGGATTATTACAAGTGTTGGTAAGGTCAGGGAAGTTCATATTGCCTGCAAGGATCGGCTATTACCAGGTGTTAACAGTTCACGGTGTATTACTGGGATTGGTATTAACCACTTTCTTTATCCTGGGATTCCAGCATGCTGCCATTTCCCGAACATCCGGTACCTATTCCAGGAAATCCCGATTGTTTGGCTGGTTAGGATTCTGGGTCATGCTTATCGGCACAATCATGGCTGCTGTTATGATTCTATTAAATGAAGCCACTGTACTTTATACTTTCTATGCTCCATTACAGGCACACTGGATATTTTACTTAGGGTTGACCTTCGTCGTTGTTGGAAGCTGGTTAGGTGGAGCCGGCATGATCATCAAATATGTAAGCTGGCGAAAAGAAACCCCCGGTCAACCAAGCCCTCTGTTAACATTCATGGCCATCATCAATATCGTCTTATGGATTGTCGCCACCATTGGTGTGGCAGGAACGGTTTTATTCCAGCTCCTTCCCTGGTCTCTTGGTCTCGTTGATCGGGTAGATGTACTCGTTAGCAGAACATTATTCTGGTATTTCGGTCATCCCCTTGTATATTTTGGCTGCTCCCTGCCTATATGGCATGGTATGTCATTATCCCAAAAATCATTGGCGGAAAAATCTTTTCCGATTCATTAGCCAGACTTTCCTTTATATTGTTCCTCCTATTCTCTATTCCTGTAGGTTTTCATCACCAATTAGTGGAACCGGGAATTGACGCGTATTGGAAGTTTTTACAGGTTGTTCTTACTTTTATGGTTGTCATACCTTCCTTGATGACTGCATTTTCTCTGTTCGCAGTTTTGAAATGTACGGCAGATCCAAAGGAGCTACCGGATTGTTTGGATGGTTTAAGAAGTTACCATGGGGAGATGCACGCTTTACAGTGCCATTTATCGGCATGGTTGCCTTTATCCCAGCCGGAGCAGGTGGGTTAATCAATGCATCGAACCAGATGCACCAGGTTGTTCATAACACCATCTGGGTTACCGGACACTTTCACTTAACCTTGGCCACTTCTGTTGTCTTGACGTTCTTCGGTATATCCTATTGGCTCGTGCCTCATTTAACAGGACGCGTCTTGACGAAAGCAATGAACAAACTGGCGATCGTTCAAGCCATTGTGTGGTCTGTAGGAATGGGTATCATGTCAGGTGCCATGCATGCAGTCGGCTTACTCGGCGCTCCAAGAAGATCCTCTTTTTCAACTTATGGGGACGCACCGCAAGCCCTTGAATGGATTCCGTATCAAGTCGCACAGGCCATCGGGGGAACCATCCTCTTTATCGGGATCATTCTGGTTCTATACATCTTTATCAATCTGGCATTCTTCGCACCTAAAGGAGACGAAGAGTTCCCAATCGGTGAAAAAGCCGAAGCAGCTGAGAAAACACCTATGGCTCTTGAAAACTGGAGGATTTGGTTAACCATCTTAGCAACTCTCATTCTTGTTGCCTACACCGTTCCGTTCATCGACATGATTCAAAACGCGCCACCTGCCTCTAAAGGATATCGTTTGTGGTGATAAGAAAAGCGGAGGCGGCTTGATCAGGCCCGGCTCATCACTATAATCATATCCATAGAAAAGAGGCTGCCCTAAGCAGCCTCTTTTCTATTTCTCTTTAATTGGAACAAACAACTCCAATTTCCGCTTGTCATCCGTTTCGTTGATTTCCCTGTCCTGCGATAAAAATTTCTCGACACTCAGTCTGGAGTAGTCTTTTTCATAGCCATTTTCCTTAATCCAGTTAAAGATCGAAAAGTAGGCTTGCTCTACTTCCGTTGACAGCCCTTCATAAAGAGCGTGAACATAATCGCCGGCAGGGAGAGACAGTTCCACTAACCCCGGTGGAAGTTTTTCCACGCGATCAACCTCAACGGTACAATAATACGTAAAATCAGTCGCTCTGTCATGGAAAGGTGCGTATATGCATTCATCTCCATTGAAGTGGTGAATGGATGGGATCATCTGTTGAAACTTTGTGAATAGTCTCGGGATCTCAGACCCTCTTCCATACGGGCCTGTCCAGCCTATTCCAACAAGCAATTTATCCTCTAGTGATGCAACGTTAATTTCCATGATTTTGCCTCCAATGTATTGGTTAATTCAAGGAATATACCTTTGAATACTTCTCCGTTAAATACTCGGCCAAGTATTGGGCATTAAGCCCTTCTCCAGTCACTTCCCGGATGATTTCCAGCGGTTTTTTCATCTTGCCCCACTGATGAACGTTCGTCGTTAGCCATTCTCTGATGGGAGCATGATTCCCCTCTTCTAACAGCTCTTCATAATGAGGAAGATCTTTTAACATGGCACGTTTAAACTGTGCAGCATACATATATCCTAATGCATATGACGGAAAGTAACCGAAGCTCCCACCAGCCCAATGAACATCTTGAAGAACACCTTCACCGTTATGAGAAGGGCGGATACCCAAGTACTCTTCATATTTCTGATTCCAGATTTCAGGAAGATCCTTCACGTCAATCTCATCATTAAATAATCCCTTTTCAATTTCATACCGAATGATGATATGTAACGCGTACGTTAATTCATCTGCTTCGATTCGGATTAACGACGGCTTCGATTCATTGATTGCCCGGTAAAAATCGTCCAGTTCAACGGAATCAAACTGTCCTGAAGAGTAATCCTTCAGTAATGAATAATTCTGCTTCCAGAAAGAATGATCTCTTCCTACAAAGTTTTCATAGAACAGAGATTGAGATTCATGGATCCCCATTGACGTTCCCGTACATAGTGGCGTACCAATCAAATTCTTAGAAATGTTCTGCTCATACAGAGCATGTCCACCTTCATGGATTGTCCCGAACACTGCCGTTCTCCAATCCTTCTCGTCATATTTAGTTGTTACCCTTACATCACCGGGGTTTAAACCAATCGCAAATGGATGGACCGTCTCATCCAATCTGCCGGAGTTAAAATCATACCCCATTTGCTCAAGGATCTTTAAGCTGAAATCCTTTTGCTTATCCTTTGGAAAGTGTTCAAAGAGGAAATCTGTATGTGGCTTATGTTCCGATTCGGAAATCTTATGTACAAGCGGGACAATTTGATCTCGAAGATCGCCAAATACCTTATCTAACACTTCAACCGTTACACCTGGCTCATACATATCCAGTAACGTATTATATTTATTATCTTCGTAGCCCCAATATTCAATAAAGCGTTTTGTGAAGGCCACCAGCTTTTCTAAATAAGGGTGAAACATAGTGAAATCCGCTTTTTCTTTCGCTTCTTCCCATACTCCCTCAGCTTTCGATTGTAACACCACGTATTCCCTATACTCAGAAGCGGGAATTTTTTTATTCCGATCATACTCTTTTTGACACTCTTCTAAAAGATTTTGTGTCATGTTATCCAAATTGTCCATTTCTGGAGACAGTTTTGCTAGGTATGCAGCCATTTCATTGGAGGTCGACATTTCAAAAAGCTCAGATGAAAGCATTCCGATGACTTCAGATCGTTGTTCAACGCCATTTTTCGGAGCACCTGTCCGTAAATCCCAGAACATCAAACCAAGCGCTTCGTTGTACGCAGACATTTTCTTTACATAATCATGGAAACGATCTTTTGTTTCTATTACTGATTCTTTCATTCTAAAAAAGCCCCCTTTTTTTAACATTCAATCTATTTTATCATATTTTTCTGGCAACTTGGGTTAGAATGATTGATAGCGAGCTCTTTGGAGACGTCATAGTAGTCGAAGTGGAGATCTAGAAGGTTTTAGAATATGAATGGTGGCTATCTTCTGCCTTTTACGTGTCAAGAGGGCCATTTATTATCGACTTTGAACTATTTATTATCGATTTTTTAATTATATTATCGACTTCGACCTATTTATTATCGACTATTTCTCCACCTACAAACCCACAAAAAAACCGCCCAATTCAGGCGGCTTTTACAACACTTTATGAATTCAATACTTCAATTCCTACTGGTAATACAGATTCTACCAACTGTTTATAAGCTGCTTCATGACCATTCACCAAGACATGAATGCTTCCTTTGTCCTCGCTCGTTCTAATGAGACGGCCAATTCCCTGTCTAAGTCGAAGGAGCATGTAGGGAATATCCACTTCTTCCACTGAGTTTTCAGCATGATTTCGTTTCGCATCAAACACAGGATCCTTAGGAGGGAATGGGAGTGAGAAGATAATGACTTGGGAAAGTGACTCCCCAGGCACGTCCAATCCTTCCCATAAATGATAGGAGCAAAGAACTGTAAAGGTTTCCTGCTGGAACTGCTGTACCGTTTCACTAATCTCTCTGTCTCCTTCATAAATCACGTTCCAGTCCTGTTTTCCCTGCTGCTGTTGAAATTGTCTAAAAACATTCATTTCTTCCTTAGTGGAGAAGAGAATCAACGACTTCCCTTGATTTTTCTTCAACATGTCAAAAGCATACTGATTTTTAGAATCCCTACCTTCTTCTAATGAAGGAAGAAAAGCTTTCATCATGTCTTCGTATTCATAAGGAGACTCTACCGAGAACTTTTCATATTTTTCAATCCCCAGCGAGTGAGAAACATAAGAGAAGTCTCCATTATAGGAAAGGGTGGCAGAAGAAAAAATAAATGGGATATTTTGAGAAAAAACTTGATCTCTCAAAATTTCTTCCACCAATCTTGGCATCACAACAAAGGTATGCTCTTCTTCTGACGTTTCCAACCAATAGATTCCTTTTTCATCGTCTATGAATAGTTTCAAAGAAAACTGGATCTGCTCAAGATACTCTTCCACTACCTTTAGTAAATAATCATCCATGACATACATTTCAGATTCAAAGACGAGCTCATTTAAAAGATTTTCAATTTTCTCCGTTAGTGCTCTTCCTTGCTGTAATATTGCTTCAGAACGGGAAATGTATTGTCTCTCAGAACCAGTCTCTCCTTTGGATTCTTTCTCCAGGAGCTCGAACCACTTTTCATTATCCAACATAATATCTTCAATGACATACAAAGTTTCTTCCCTCATATCAGACGCTGAAAGTTTCTCCAGTAAGCTTTCAAGGGTCTCCATTCTCATGCGGTAAGTCATCGCTTTTTGAGAAGCAAATTCCAATAAGTGACCTTCGTCAAATACAACGGAGCTCGCTTCCGGCAGAAGTGGCAGTTGCCCTTCCCGTTTGCGGGAGTCTTTCGTCCAAATATGTTCCATATAAAAATCATGGGAACAAATGATTAAGTCTGCTGCCCCCCGGTAATGTTCACGATGAAGTGTAAGACCACAGCGATGGCGATAAGTACAAGACATACAGTCCTGAAGAGAATCCCAGCCGACTTGATTCCATTCTTCATCAGATAGTTGAGCATATTCTTTTCTATCCCCATAATGACTAAAGCTTCTCATGGAAGAATTGTCGTGTACAAAACCCGGTAATTCCTCCCATATGTCCTGGTAACCCTCGTTTTGGGGAATATTTTCTTCAAGTTTTTTTATACATAGATATTGTTCTCTGGACTTTGCCAATCGAACATCTATATCAAGATCCAGTGCCTTCTCAAGCTTCTGGATGTCCCCTTCTTTTTTCACAATCTGCTCGATGAGCGTTTCATCCGCACACGCAATGATTGCCGGTTTGCCAGTGTATCTGGCATACGATAACGCATATAAAAGGTACACAAGGGTTTTTCCCGTACCGACACCTGCTTCTGCAAACATAACCTGCTTATTTTTATAGGCTTGATTCAGCTGAAAGGCCATAAATACCTGTTCATCCCGTAAATCAAATCCCTTTTCAGGCAATAGATCATAAAACACGTCACCGACCCAATCGGATAATGCTTCATAAAATGATTGCTCCTTGGTTAATTCAAATGGTAATTTTCTTCTCATGAGGACCTCCTGCGTTACACAATATTTCTAATTTACTAGAATTCTTTCTTATTGAAAAGGGATAACCGTAATTTATTTAATTGAAGGCTTTAACAAAAGAAAAGAGACGCTCCATACAAGGGTAGATCTACCACTTGTATGGATGTCCCTAGTCTCCTGAGAATGCACTCAGTCGTATATTCTCTTTTTCCTTAACAATTCATATTGAAAAGCCTGATCAAGGTTTTTCGTTGCTTCATCCAAGCCTGCTTGGATGGCTGCTCCTTCTTCTCCTGATATGGAAGAAATAGAGCTTTGTAATGCCTGATAGATTTTGTGGTAATCGATGAAGGAATGGTCCATCCTCTTTCACTCCTCTAAAAATGATAGATCTATTATACGCAGGAAGTGAAAGGGATATTCTGAACTTCTTTTCTTTTTTTCATGAACTTGAAATGATTACCCTTTTCTCGGAGGACGTGGGCCAAAGTATTGATAATAATCTGTTCGAATAAATCCGTTAAACAATTTACGTTTTTTTGTAGCTTGTTTACCGTAGCATTGTTCAAAGTTTTCATGTGAAGTCATTATGTAAACAGACCAAGTATCCAGCTTTTCGAAAGCTTTCCCCATTTCCTGGTACATTCTCTCCACTTCTTTTCTTTCTCCTAAACGCTCACCATAAGGAGGGTTACCGACTATGATGCCATATTCCAGATCTGAAGTGAAGTCTCTTACTTGCATTTGTTTAAATTTCACCAAGTCTCCTAGACCTGCTTCCATTGCATTCTCTTTGGAGACTTCAATCATTCGGTGATCGATGTCCGTTCCCAGTATTTCAAGAGGCTGATCGTAGTTAGCCAAATCTTCTGCTTCCATACGCGTTTTCTCCCAGACCTCAGCAGGCATCATTGGCCAGTTCTCTGACAAAAACTCACGATTGAATCCTGGTGCAATATTTTGACCGATCAAGGCCGCTTCAATCGGAATGGTACCAGAGCCGCAAAACGGATCTACAAAAGGACGGTCAGGATTCCATGTCGTTAATTGGATCAGGGCCGCTGCAAGGGTTTCCTTTAAAGGAGCCTCACCTTGTCCAATTCGATATCCCCTCTTATGAAGGCCTTGTCCACTGGTATCCAGGGTAATGCTTGCAACATCTTTATGGATCGCCACCTCAATTTTAAACAAGGGACCTGTTTCGTCAAGCCACGATGTACGTTTGTATGCGGTACGTAACCGTTCAACGATTGCTTTTTTTACAATCGCCTGGCAATCAGGTACACTGTATAACTTTGATTTGACGGATTTCCCCTGAACAGGAAATTCTGCGTCTACAGGAAGGAAGTTTTCCCACGGGAGTTTCTTTGTATTTTCAAATAGTTCATCAAAGGAGTACGCTTTAAAGTCTCCAACGAGTATCTTAATCCTGTCAGCGGTTCTTAGCCACATGTTGGCTCGCGCAATAGCCGTTTCATCCCCTTTGAAGATGACTTTCCCGTTATCCACCTGACACTCGTAGCCCAATTCTTTCACTTCTTTTGCAACAATAGCTTCTAAGCCCATCGCTGCCGTTGCAATTAATGTATATGTACTCATATTGTCACCCCGTTAATAAGTATCTTTATATCAATAGTATAGTCTTGTTTCCTTAAATATAAAAAGGACTGATACAAAAGAGCAGTGTACTACCTGCATGTATCAGTCACTTGCATGATTTAATCCTTATTGCTCTTATCCCGTAATAGTGTTCTGTAAGCCATGTTTTGTTCCGTTGTACTACAAACGACTCTTCGTCTCGTACTCGGGTGGTAATCATCTATCTACAAAGGAAGCTCCTTTGTCCCTCTCTTCGTTCGTTTCCTCTGAGAGGATTCCCCTACCTAATTTTGGGTTTCTCGCTCGTGGGGTTTACCTCGTTCCACTCCTGCCATTTCTAACAGGACTTCGTCACTGTGGCACTTTCAAGGTAGTCACACCATATCCAAAGGACTTAGGTGTTTTCCCTGCCGTCAACTCAAATTGAGCTGCCCTAGCTTATGAATTGGCTAGGCACGATCACTACGTGCATCTCAGCACCGTGCGAGCATGGACTTTCCTCTACAACTTAACGTTGCAGCGATTACCCGAACACCATTAAGGATCAGCAATAACTAATTATACTGTAGTTCTTCCAAGTATTCAACTGGAAATATTAGTCATACAATTTGTTTCCAAATACGTGTTTCTCTAAATTGGACAAGCGCTTAAGAATATCGAAATTCGTTGTGCCTGTCTGTTGAGCTGGAGCAGCGGAGCGTTGCTTACTTGCTCCCTCTACTTGTTTCTTCAATCGCAGGTTCTCTTGTTGCAGATCTTCTATTTCTTGATGGAAGGTTTCATAATCTTTAATTATTAAATCTAAAAATTTATCTACGTCTTCTGGTTTATATCCCCGCATGCCACTTTTGAATTCTTTTTCCAGGATATCCTTGGCGGTTAATTTCACTTTATCTGAGATCATTATTTTCACCTCTATATTTATCACTATCATTTTTTCAAATAACCATCAGTTTGTCAATTATAATTGTTATTCGGGACTATACAATTCCCGAAAGGTTAATGAGTGATATAACATCCTCTACTCATTTTTCCACTGCTCTTCTTCGACGACCCATTGCAGATCATGGAAGGTGATCGCCCTTATCTCAAAGGCAGGATCAGCATCTTTCTTCTTCTTCGCTTCATGATAGAAGTACTTGGGTGAGCCTTCTTTTTCTTCATCATACAGTATCACTAACGCTTGGCTTTTTTGCAAGAATAATTGATTTTTGTTTCGAAATTGCTGTGGACTCTTGTAAGGTTCTTTTGAGATTGACTCAACAAAATCCGCTTGAGAAAGAATGAGTTCATAGTACTCTTTATTTAGGTCGTTCCAATTTTCTTCTTGAGAGAGAAAAGGAGTTAATATAGCCAGTTTAAGATCAGGATAATCTTCCTGAAGCTCAAACACAACTTCTGCACCCCAAAGTTCAACCCCAAGCTGCCCACTAATGAGTACCCATTCTAACTCTGCATCCAAAAGAGAAACTAATTCTTTCTTTAGAGCCTGCTTTATGTAGTAAATTGCTTTGTCATCTTGCTTAAAAACTCCTAGTTCAAAGGATTTATATCCGGTTATGCACGCTACATTACTCAAATGCAAAACTCCTTCATTAAACTTTCAGGACAGACAAGTTCTCTTTAAAGCTTAGTTTGCCCAAATCCTTTACACTCTATTGTAACATATTTTAGGGATTACGAGGTCAATATTCCATTACATCATATAATATTTACCATCCTAAAGAAGAGATGACTCTAATAGGCCTTAGTCACTTTAGCAGAGCGATACAGTGTATCACTACGCAAATGAAACTAACCTCTTAGAGGCATCCCTCTGAAGTCTTCACTCAGAATATTATCGTCCCATACCAAAAGGTCCGAAAGGTGGTCTCGGACGCGGTCCGAATCCTGGGCCAAACCCCGGGCCTCCTGGGCCTCCTGGCCCACCTGGTCCACCTGGTCCACCTGGTCCACCGCCACAGTTAAAATGTTGGTGTGAAACACTGTCTACTTGTGATTGTGTTTGTGGGAAATAATGTTTATGTTGATACATAACATTATTTACATTGGTCGTGTGAGCAGGGTGAATGTGTGGCACCTCATAGGTGTTGCATGTCTGATTCACACAACATTTCGTCGGGTGCATGACTGCAGGAAGTACTTGATTAGGTCTTGGTCTTTTATACATAGAAACGCTCTCCTTTCATCTCTTAGTTGTTACACTAATAGCCTATGAAACGAAGAGGGTACATGTACTAATGCAAATACCTATTTTTAGGAAAACATTTTGCAGGCTTACATAAAGCTATATAAACTTTCCGGATAATTGGTAAAAACAAAAACTGTTAAACCAATGACGACAAAGAACAAAATTAAGATCGCTCGGTTCATTTTCATCATCCTATCTAAATATTAAATATTTTCAACACAATTAACTATTTTACATCTACTTTTGAAAATTCTCAATATAAAAATAAGGAGTTTGAACCACTTTTTTAGTATAATTTCTTAAATTTTGTGTATTTAGGATGAATGGTCTGTATTCTTATTCATTTTTCTTGTTAACCGGCCCATTCGATGATGGAGTTTCCCTAAAAAAACCACGTGCTTTTGACTGTTTGCTTCCTTTGTTTCATACAGCAATGATTCGAGTTGCTCACATCTTTCTAATGCTAACTGGAAATTCTTCGTTTTGTGCTCATACAATTTAGCCAGTTCCAACAATACGAGTTTTCTAATGGAAATAGGGGCTTCTTTCCACATTCGTTCCCATAACTCTATCGCCTTCCACTCTTCTTTCCCTTTCTTGTATTGAAGAGCGAGGAGGTGCATCGCCTCATAATTTGTCCTGTCATTCTCTCTAATAATCTCTTGGTAACGTTCTTTTGCAATCTCTTTGTTACCCGTATATTCAAGCCATCTCCCGACCTCGAACCGCTCTTGGTCAGTTGTTTGCTTATGGACATTCAATAGTTGAAAGGTTAAATGCGTATAGAGAGTGATCAATGACAATATATCCAGCTCATTATGGGTCATTACCTTGAATATACCTTCCGGATCCTTGCGCTCGATATAATCAAAATAAATCATAGGGGCTAAATATCCTGGAACATCGTCTACTCTATTAAATCCAAGAATCTTGCGCTCTACGTTTATTAATTTTACAGACTCTAACTTGTGCTTGAAGAGTCTTCGAGATCCGTGATAAAGGTCAAAATGTCCAAATGCGGGCAATTTGGGAACATGATCTTTAATGAGTGTATGCCTTGTCTTAACTTGAGGCCAATCAAACGCTTTTCCGTTATATGTCACGAGTGTGTTATAATCCACATGGCTTAAAAAACTGTGATAGAGAGGTATTTCACTTCCTGGTTGAGGCAAAAAGTGCTGGGTCACAATCACCTCTGTTTCTGTCACCCTCCCATGCCCTAATAAGAAGATTGTATTTCCAACCCCCCCACCTAAACCGGTCGTTTCCGTATCAAAGAAAAACATTTGTTCATGATTAAGCCCTTTAGAAGACAAGGGATGAACACCTGCAAAGTCTTGCCAAGCATCCACTGCGCTAATAAAATCTTTAAACGTGTAGTCCCCATGCCGATGATCGATTGGATATCGCTTCTCTCTCACCAGACAAAAATCACCGTCAATACCGTACACAGTGGAATCATTTTGTTTCCATAAATCAAGGAATGGCAAATCTGCCGTTTCCTGCTCTAAAATTGGAGGCTGACTTTTCTTCTCTTCAGCGACGTCTTCTCTAATAAGATGTTTTTTCATTCTAGATAATTTATTTTTAAGTGACATTTTGATTCCCTCCTTCGTTATTGAAGGAAAAGATGAAGAAGCTTTAATGTATCCACTTTGGCTGTGTCCAGTGAATGATCCGTTCCAATACAGGATGGACACCCAGCTTTACACGGACATCGCTCTATCATAGCAGATGTTTCAAGGAGTATTTTCTCCATCTGTTCATACACCTTTTCACTTAACCCGATTCCACCAGGGTACCGATCATAGATAAAGATCGTAGGCTGTTCATTGTGTGCAGCTTTTATTTGTGGCACCACGAAAATATCACTGGGGTCGCACATCACAAATAAAGGAATAATCGATTTCAAGCTTTGTGCCGCCCCAATGAGGCCTTCTTCCAAACGCTCCTGACTAAATGAAGCAGCGTCTCTTAAAGAAATCCAGCTGGAGCTCGTATGCAGCTCCTCTTCAGGAAGATGGATGGGTCCTGACCCAATATTTTCGTGGGTATCAAATTTAATTTTCTTGAAAATCGTTGCCATTGCTTGAACAGTTACGTCCCCATAAGCTACGTCATACATTTCCTCAGTGCGAATCTTGTCTGTTTCGAGTACTCTTAATTGTACAGCCAGATTGGCATCTGTGAAATAATCCACGTCCACTTCCCTTACATACGCTTTCTTTTCTTCCCAATCCAGTTCCTCTACTTGAAATTGAACTCCTTGATGTAAATATATCGCTTCATCATGCAATAAGGTCATAGCTGAGAAACGATCCATTTCCCCTATTACTTTCACGGCTGAGATATCGGTTTGATCAATAATAATGACATTCTCCTGGGATGCTGAGCGAAGGCTGATGTTATGTGCAGGAAACACATCATTCATCCAATACCATTTTTCACCGTTCTTATGAACAACCCGCTCTTCTACTAAAAATTCTAAAATATCATCAATGTCGTGCCTGCCAAATTGTTCACCTTCCTTAAAGGGAAGCTCATAGGCAGCACACTTAATATGATCAATGAGAATAATCAAATTATCAGGGTTGATTCTCGCCGTTTCAGGCGTTTGCTCAAAGAAGTAATCCGGATGCTCAATAATGAACTGATCTAATGGGCTTGAGCTTGCTACCATGATCACCAGAGATTCCCCATGTCTTCTGCCAGCTCTTCCAGCTTGCTGCCAAGCACTTGCGATCGTCCCGGGATAGCCGGTCATGATGCACACTTGTAATTGACCGATATCTACCCCTAATTCAAGGGCGTTCGTACTGACAACTCCGTAGATTTCACCAGATCGCAAGCCTTTTTCAATCTCCCGGCGTTGAGTCGGAAGATATCCTCCCCGGTACCCTCTGATTGATTTCGCTCCTAATTGACTCTTCACTAATTCTTGTAGGTAAGTAAGAATAATTTCCACTCTCACCCTGCTTCTGGCGAATATGATGGTTTGCACCTTATTCTTCAATAGCTCACCAGCAATTCTCCTTACCTCCAGGGTCGCACTCCTGCGTATGTTCAACGGTTTATTTACAATGGGAGGGTTATAGAATACGAAATGCTTTTTGGCACTGGGTGCCCCGTTATTATCAATCAAATTCATTTCTGTACCGGTTAAGTTCTCTGCCAGCTCTTTAGGATTTGCAATCGTTGCCGAAGTACAGATGAATATGGGAGAAGCTCCATAAAACTCGCAAATTCGTTTCAATCTCCTGACCACATTGCTTACATGGGAACCAAAAACCCCCCTATATATATGTAGTTCATCAATTATTACGTATTTAAGATTCTCAAAAAGAGATACCCACTTTGTATGATGAGGAAGGATGGCTGAGTGGAGCATATCAGGATTCGTTATGACAATATGCCCAGCTTTCCTTACTTTTTGCCGGATATTGGCTGAGGTATCTCCGTCATATGTATAGCTATTAATAGAAGCTTCTGCTTCTGAAATGATTTCGTTCAACTCACTTTTCTGATCTTGTGCAAGTGCTTTAGTAGGAAAGATATATAGCGCTCTCGAATCAGGGTTGTCCATGATCGTTTGTAATACGGGAAGATTATAACAAAGAGTCTTTCCCGAGGCTGTAGGAGTTACCGCGGTAAAGCTCTTTCCTTCCATTGCCAGCTGAAAAGCGGAGTGTTGATGGATATAAAGCTTTTCAATGCCTCTTTGTTGCAGCGCATTTTTTATTTTTTCATTTATCTCCAGTGGCAAATCTACCAATTGAGCGGGTTTTTCTTCTATGGTATGCCAGTGAACAATCTGTTTATTAAAATCATCGTCTTTTTTAAAATGTTCAATCAACTGTTGAAGATTGTTTTTCTTAAACACAGGTATCACCTCTTCTATTTATTTTACCGAATCTATGTTCGAAACTAAAGAAAAAAAAGCCAGGATATCTCTTCCACACTTATCCAATTTAAATGTAAAGGAGCCTAAATGGGGAAGACGTGAATTCTGTGAGCTTATTCGTGAACCGGTTTATATGGAGGTATAGGACAAATGCACATATTCAGCAAGCATTCATACACTAGTATGAATACCTTTGCGTGAAAGGAGCATACCTATGTCAAACGAGAAAAAAGGTTTTGGTGACCTGATGCATTCCATGAACGAGTTTTTTCATGAAAGACCTATGAAAGGAATGCTTCAAAGCATTGATGGATTTTTCACATCATCATCTAACCCATTTGGTTCTTTCCCCGTCGAATTAACTGAAACAGACAATTATTATATCGTGACTGCACAACTTCCAGGTATTAAGAAAGAGCAAATTCAACTTGATGTGTTCCCTCAGTACATTACGATTTCTGTAACCAATAAAGAAGAATTCTCCGAGGAAAATGATCAAAATCAAATGATAAGAAGGAAGCAATCCATGAAAAAAAGCAGCAGGACCATTCCATTTCCAAGGGTGGTTAATGAAAAGAATGTGAAAGCTTCACATAAAGATGGATTGCTGACTGTCAAGGTAGACAAAGAATCCGGTAAACGAATACCTATAGAATAAGTTTCCTATTACCATTTGAAAAAGGAGCTGCCGAGTCGGCAGCCCCTTTTTGTCATTCTATAGTTTAAATATCCCACCCAAGCCTTTTACCAAAGAGGAAACTTGATTAATTGCCCCCATCATTTGTCCTGTAGTATTCATCATTTTATTAAAATCTAAAGATCCATCCTGTGACTTGAATGAATTCATGATCGAACTTACTCCTCCAGACTGAGGTTTAGCCATGAACGAGGCTTTCGGATATGGATTAGCATAAGCCTGTTGCTCCATTGCTTTCATTTGGTACGGATTGTATTCTTTCTCCTGTAGAGGATTTTCAAAATATGGATTCATTTGCTGCTGGTTCATCTGTTGATATTGGTTGATTTGAAACCCCGGACCAGGATATTGGACTTCTGGTTGAGGATAATAATTAGGTTGGAAAGATCCATATTCTGGAGGTCGCATACCCTGTACTTGATAGTTCATCAATGGTCCCATATACGTTGATTGCGAATGATAACTTGGATGATAGTTACGCATCTGTCTCGAATGAAGGAAAGAATTCATACTTAGCCCCCTTACTTTATAATGGTTACTATACTTTATGTTTTAACTGGTTAAATGGTGAAAAAACCCATAAAGATATTTCGACAATACGAGAAGAATGTCGGAAGTTACACTATTCTTACAACTTAAAGAAAGGGTTTTCTATGATAGGATAAATGTAGATGCAACGCAATGAAATATAAGTATTGGGAGGAATTATGATGAACCTGAGTGAACTGCTGAAGAGATACGAAAGTAGTAAACATTATCAAGCAACGGATCAACAAGAACTTCTTACTATGGCCAAAAAACTTTATATTTCTAATGAGATTTCACTGCATCATTATAAAGAGCTGTCGAAGCAAATCAATACAATAGAAGAAAAAGCAATTTCAACTCCATAATTTAAAGAGGCTGCCGATCGGCAGCCTCTTATTTTTCATTCAATTCATCCAACTGGGTTTGCAGTACATATGAGACAGATTGATAATGACTGATAAACCGGTTGTAACTGGACTCTGGAAAGAAACAGTGAACCGATAGCATTTCAATATTATCGAACGTGTTTATAATTTGAGGGAGATGAAGGTGTTTTGGCCTTTGTTCCTTGATCCAAATCAAGGACAGCTCTTTCCACGCATCATTCTCTGCTTTTACTTTATCGGCAAAAGGTTTCACTTCTGTGTAGAAGTCTCCTTTTTCACCTGACTCACGCCTGCCTTTATATTCTTTCATCATCTGCTCAACAAGGGTGATCAGTTCCCCCGTTACTTGCTTCAACTCTTTCAAAAAAAGCCCTCCGTAAAAATGTAGACAAAAATAAAAAGTAGCACAACGCTACTTTCTTATAAATTCAGTTTAAGACGTCTTATAGGATAATTCAAGTTTTTGTAAGACAAAGGACTTTTCTCTATTTTTCATAAGAACGGTTTTAGATTCCGCTTTTCTCTCCACTGAGCTTAATTTACTGTCGATTTTCTGTATCTGGTTCGTTAACGAATTCATTCCTTCTTGCTCTTCAACTGAGATTCGATCATGCAGACTTTGCTCTAATTGATTCAAACTTTCTTCAATTTCAGCTAATTTCAACATAATATCTTGTTTTGGAAGCATTGTGAATCCTCCCACCTTTTTTTTGGATTAGTACTGTAATTCTCTCTTTATGACCCGTTCCCTTCCCCCCTGACAAAACTAGAAGCGTTTCGCCAAAGAAAGTGTAAAATGGACATTCCGTTAATTATGTTTCGACACTTACTGAATAAAAGAAGCGGAAACTAGAAAATAATATAGGTGGAGGTGTTACCCAATGAAAAATCAAAAAAACAAACAAAATAAACAGCAAACTACAAATTCAGCCCAGACCAAAGCCTCAAAAGGCAACCCTAAACTAGAAGGCGAAAACCGTCCAGCGACATAAGAAAGCGGAGGCGGCTCGTTCAGACCCGACAAGCATAAGGCGAACCACCCGGAAAGGCGCTCTTTGCCTTTTTGGGTGGTTTGACTTATGACCTCGAGCCTCTAAGCCCTGTAGCTGGACTAATCAGGAAGCGGAAGGGCTTTGCCCAGAGGCGACAAGCATGACAAGAAGAGACCAACACTATTTTAAAGCGTTGGTCTCTTCTTCTTTCCCCTCCACTTCCAAATCTTTGTGAATACCCCTCTTACGTTTGCCGCTTTCTCAAGCTGTCTTTGCTTATGAAAAAACCATTTTGTTAATTCGATTCCAGGAGGGAGTTCTTGCTCTTTGTACCAATCCTTATCAATGTTCTTTTTAATCGACCAGTCCGTATGAGCGTTCCATTGATGTGGAACATCTTCATAAGCTTGATGGAGCATTGGTGTATTTGTTTTGGGGACTCCTTTACAAAACTGTTCGTAGTCGCTTCTAGATCCTGTATGCTCTACTTGTAAAGCAAATTTCAAAAAGGAGGAATGATAATCAGGATGAAATAAAATCGCAAATAATCGATTTCCTAACAGGATTCTGTTTTCGGTTTTTCTAAAGCCATGGACACTCGCACCTAAAAGCTCACCCTCTAATGTTGGAAATAGAACAGAGCTGAAATGAAGATGATCTTCTATGAAAAATAGAGAGGAGCCAAACACCCTCTTCTTATAAACCTCATGTTCAATGACTGGTTCTTGAATGAGGTGTTGCTCATTTATTATTAGAGAATGAACTAATCTGTGGTCATCTTTCTCCTCCCAGTAACAATTCCACTCCTCTTCCATGAAGCTTGAAATATGAAATTCTTTAAACAAATGAAACATTTTCTTCTTATACCTCGTCGAATAATGATAGAGAAGGAGTTGGGGAAAGGCATCCTGAAAAATACTCCAGTTCGCTCTTTCGTACGTCATAAATAAATCATCACGGGTCGCGGGTTGTAAAAGGCGCGGGAAGATATCACCCTTTAAATCCGTCATATTCCAGCCGGCATTCCTTGACACCATCGATGCCAGAAACGACCATTTTATTTCAGGGTGAAGAAGAAAAAAGTTTTGATAAGCGATTGTTCTTGATATATTATCTTGATTATGTAAATTCACTAGCTGATTTACTTCGTTAATCCACTCATTTGTACGTTTAGGTTCAGGTATATAGGGTAAAAAGCGAAAAGTATCGTTGATTTCATCCATCCTTTTTATCCCCCTTTCTCCTTTAGCCATAGATTGAGGAGATTTGTAAACAATTATTCACACAAATTGGAGTGGTTTCTGTTATGATATAGATTAGTCTGCGAGGTGAATTACCATGAAATTCCATTATCCTAATGGTAAGAAATATGTGGAAGCGTCATTACCCTCAAAAAAAGCGAAGGCAAAACCGAAACAACTATCCTATAGCAACAGAGGGATGACCCTTGAAGAAGACATAAATGAAACGAACCAATATTATTTAACGTTTCATAAAGCAGTCATTCACAAAAAACCGACTCCCGTTCAAATAGTGGATGTCCATTACCCATCGAGAAGTGCTGCCGTCATTAAGGAAGCATACTTTAAGCAGCCCTCCACGACGGATTATAATGGTGTGTACAACGGAAGATATATCGACTTTGAAGCGAAAGAAACAAAGAATAAAACGTCCTTTCCACTTCAAAATTTTCACGAGCATCAAATTCAGCATATGGAAAACGTCCATAATCAAGACGGCATTACCTTTGTACTAGTAAGGTTTTCTGCTTCCGAAGAAGTGTTTCTACTCCCCTACAAAGCTCTAAGGATTTATTGGGACCGCATGACAAATGGAGGAAGAAAATCAATCAAACGGGAAGAGCTTGAAGAAAAAGGAGTCATCATTCCTTTAGGACTACACCCCAGGGTCGATTATTTAAAAATAGTTCATCAGTTATATTTTTAGTTTACGAAAAATGAGTTAATCTATATTTTATCTCAATATCAGTAGTATATTTTAAATCTTAGACAATACTAAAAACACAGAAGATTGAAAGTGAGGAAACAATATGGCTGGTCAATATAAGTCAAGGGAAGAAAAGCGTCTGGCCCAACAAAAGTCAAAATCCACAAAGAGCAAGAAAAAGGGCTCTATGGTTAAACGCGTCATTATATCATTATTTATCATCGGTATTATTGGAATGCTGGCTGGCGCTGGATTATTTGCTTACTATGCGTCCAGTGCACCTAAGCTTGATGAAAAATTACTCAAGGATCCGATTGCATCAGAAATTTATGATATGAACGGGGAATTGATCACGACCGTTGGTAAAGAAAATCGGGAGTATGCAAACTTCGATGACATCCCAAAGGTAATGCAGGAAGCGGTCCTCGCCACAGAAGACAATCGATTCTATAAGCATAACGGAATTGACTTGATTCGATTAGGGGGCGCTGTCATTGCCAATGTAACAGGTGGTTTCGGTTCAGAAGGTGCTTCGACGATTACCCAGCAAGTGATCAAGGGATCTTTTTTAAGTCCTGAGAAAACGTTAAAAAGAAAAGCTCAAGAAGCATGGCTGGCTATCAAGCTTGAGCAGGAATATACAAAAGAAGAAATCTTTGAAATGTATTTCAATAAAGTATATATGTCCGCCGGAATTAACGGAATGGCTACTGCTGCAGACTATTATTACGGTAAAGACATTAAAGACATTGAGCTTCATGAAGCAGCCCTGATTGCCGGACTGCCTCAAAGTCCAAACAACTATAACCCTTTTAAATATCCTGAAAAAGCGGAAAAGCGACGAAATATCGTTCTTTCTTTAATGGAACAGCACGGTAAAATCACTGAAGAGAAAAAGAAGAAAGCACAGGCCATACCGATCACTGAAGGATTGGTATCAGCTGAAGAAATCGAAAAGAAAAACGGAAACAAATATCCTGCGTTTGTGGATGCAGTTATTGATGAAGTACAAAAAATGGGTGACTATAACCTATTTTCAGATGGTTTAAAGGTTTATACAACCGTTGATCCGAATGCTCAAAAACGTTTGGAAGAAATTTTAGCAGGTGAAAATACCAGCTTCAGTTATCCAGAGAATCCTGAAGAGCCCATGCAGGCGGGGGTAACCCTGATGGATACGAAAACTGGAGAAATCAGAGCGATTGGTGGCGGAAGAGAACAGGATCCAAACGTTCAGCGTGGATTTAACTTTGCAATTGATACAAAACGTCAGCCTGGATCTACGATTAAGCCATTAATAGACTATGCACCTGCCATTGAGCATTTAAAATGGTCGACGTATCATATTTTAAAGGATGAGCCTTATAAATATTCTGATGGAACTGAACTCAATAACTATGATGGTCAATTTAAGGGGCCAATCACGATACGTGAGGGTCTTTGGGATTCCCGAAATATTACTGCTCTAAAAGCTTTTCAGGAAGTCGGTCCAGAGAAAGCAGAGAAATTTGTGAATGGTCTCGGATTAAAGTTCGATCATTATTATGAATCTGCTTCAATCGGTGGTGTGTCTCCTGGAGTAAACTCCGTACAAATGGCCGGTGCTTATGCCGCATTTGGTAATGAAGGCATTTACAACAAGCCACATACGGTTACAAAAGTAGTATTACGCGATGGTGAAACAGAGATTGAGAATGATAATAAACCAAAGCCTGCAATGAAAGAATATACAGCTTATATGATTTCTGATATGCTGCAGAGCGTCATTGATCATCCAAGAGGAACAGGCCTTTATGCCAAGGTGCCAGGGTTACCGATGGCCGGGAAATCAGGTACGACGAACTATACTCAAGAAGAACGCGAGAAATACGGAATTGCTAAAACAGGCGCACCTGATTCATGGTTTGTAGGCTATACCACAAACTACACAGCGGCGGTTTGGACTGGGTATAAGACTCGTTCCATACCACTATCCCCTACGGACAGAAGGGTTTCACAATACATCGTCAGTGACCTGATGAGCTATGTTCATGATGGCGTTGACACACCAGATTTTAATAAACCAGACAGCGTGGTTGAATCCAAGGTTGAATTAGGAAGCAACCCGGCTAGACTACCAAGTGAATATACTCCAGATGACAGAGTGATTACTGAACTATTTGTCCGTGGAACGGAACCTTCCAAGGTTTCAAAAGAATTCGACAAGATTGATGCACCTTCAAATCTTAAAGGTAAATTCAATAAGAAAGATCAAACCATCACTCTTGCCTGGGATTATGGTAAAGAGAAGGATGTTCAGTTTGAAGTGGCGGTTTCGATAAATGGTGAAGCGAAACAAGTATTAACGACAACAGATAAGAAAGGATTAAATGTTGAAAACATTCAATCCCAAGGAACGTTCACCTTTGAGGTTGTAGCAATATCAGGAGATCAGCGCAGTAATCCTGCAACGGTTAATGTTGATGTCAAGGCTACTGATGGTGAAGATGAAGAAAACCAAGATGAAAATAACGATGAAAATCAAGATAACAATGGTAATGGTAATAATAATGGAAATAACAATGGTCAAGGAAATGGTCAAGGAAATGGTCAAGGAGATGGGAATGAAGAAGATTCAGGTGATGATGGTGAAGACACAGGTAACGATGATGGCACTACTCCTCCGCCTGAAGGAGACGGGACTGGTGACGGAGGTACAGATGACGGCACTGGTGATGGCACTGGAACCGGTGATGGCACTGGAACCGGTGATGGCACTGGCGACGGCTCAGGTACTGGAGATGGCGCCACGAATGGTGCACCTGCTACCCAATCAGACTCCCGAAGAGAACAAGAATAAGGTAAAAAGGCAACGAGAAAATTTTCTCGTTGCCTTTTTAATTTTCTCTATCTCGTTTTAGAGCCAGAGATTTAGCATATTGTTTATGTTGTTCCTCGAATAGCTGAGATAACTGTATGAAGGAATGGAAAAGGGTTGGATTGCTTCTGATAAATGACATTCTCTCCCCTGCGTTGGCAGGTTTAATGGAAAGGTTATCAATGGGTGTAATGTCAGAATTTAATATTACTGGCATTGAATTACTCCAGTATAAAAGCATATAAGCTTGCGCAATACTCTTTTTCATCAGAGGTAATGTATCCTTAGAACGTTTTTTAAATAACGTTTTAAGACACTCCTCCCCCTCTCTCCAGCTCTTAAGTATGATACCTATGAATAATTCATGATCCTCCCAGGGAAGCGAACCTGGAGCTTCCTCATTGAAATAGAGAATTTCATAAGCAAAAAATGGTTCATCGGGTATGATATGAGAAGCATCCACTCTCACCTTTGACTCAAAAAAGAAAAAAGGATCATATAATTGTATCGGAATGCTCAAGGTCAGTTCTTTCATATGTTACCTTTTTTCTTTAGTCTCTTCTGACCTTCTCTGCATAAATCGACCAGCGGGCATACATCACATTGGGGTGATTGGGCTTTACAATGGTACCTTCCAAAAAAAATCAACCGGTGATGAGTTTCGGACCATTCTTCTCTCGGGATTTTTTTCATTAACGTTTTCTCTACTTCTAATACGCTATCTTTCCATCGGCAGATCCCTAATCTCTTACTTACACGTTCGACATGGGTATCTACTGCCAGAGCGGGCACTCCAAATGCAACCGATACTACTACATTTGCTGTTTTCCTTCCTACGCCCGGCAGTTTCACTAATTCTTCATGACTTTCAGGCACATTTCCTCCATGTTCAGTCAGAATGATTTCACATAATTTACGAATGTTTTTCGCTTTGTTTCGGTACAACCCGATGGAGCGTATATCCTGTTGCAGTTCTTCCAACGATACATTCAGATAATCTTCAGGTTGCTTATATTTTTCAAATAAGCCTTTGGTGACTTTATTCACTAGGGCGTCAGTACATTGAGCCGATAGAAGGACCGCAATGACAAGCTCAAATGGACTTTCATGACGCAGCTCACAATGAGCGTCTGGAAACATCTCTCTCATTTCATCTAAGCAAATTTGTATTTGTTTTTTATTTAACATGTATCCTAATACCTCCACTTTGTCCTAAAAATCAAAAAGGATTATCCAAATTAAAAATAGACCAACCCTCAAGCATTTGAGAGTCAGCCCCTTTTATCGTCCTATTGCTCAAGCCAATTATAAAATGGTACTGATTTTCGTTTAGGAGAAGCAGCTGAATCATTGGAAGCTGCGGGGTTTTGATGAGAACGGAAGCGTTGGCTTTGGTTACGCGCATCTTCAATGGTTTTCACACCGTTTTTCTTCCATTCAAATAGAATCCGATCGATATATCTAAAATTCAGCTTACCGGATATGACAGCTTCTCTCAATGCTGCTTTAATAATAATAGCATTATGATCATCCTGATCCAACCACATGGCCAGGGTTTCACATTCTAACGGAGAAAGCGGACGACCAAATTCCTGTTCGAATGTCGTGTAAATGTCCGCTTCTTCTTCCATGGATTTCTCCATCTGCTTCATTTTAGAATCCTGTATTACGAACTCAGCCATCTTTTCCCATAAAGGATTGAGAGAATACTTTTCAAACAGGATTCCATCAGGTGAAGATCCCTCTTCGATCGATAGAAACTGTTGTTGCATTAACTTTCTTAAAATAGTTGAACAGTGTTCAGTAGAAATACTCATAGGTTCCGAGAGCTCTTCCGGTGTCGGAAAATAGTTTCCCTTTTCCAGATGACCGTAAATTTGCAATAACAGCACAAACTCTGACTCATTCAAGCCTAGTGTATTGTAATTTGATAGTAATAATTGCGGAATGTTAAGTGTTCCCTCTTCGATCCAGGACACCATTAAACGTTTATAATCCATATTCGGCACACCTCACTTACTAGTATATCATGGTTCAGTATATGTGGACATGGTTATGAATTAGAAGAAAGATGGAAATAAGAAATGAAGAGTCGACTTTTTAGTCCCAACAAACCTTTAGGTAACAGAAGGTGCGACTGGACAAAAAAAAAGGCTCTTTTCGCAAAGATTGTTGTTTACTTGGGCTCTGTCCATTAGTGTGTGCTAGATGGTGAGGGGAACTGCTTCGCTTGCAGCTAGCGTTCGGCCGAGCCTCCTAAGCTTAGCCGAACGGGGTCTCGGCACGACCGTACTTCCACAGGAGTCTACACAGTTCCCCTCACCATCTATAAGAAAATTTCGTGACAAAGCTTAAAAGTGGAAATACAATCTAATAGAAATTATTTTGTGCTACTTTGTAGATCGTTTATTTTTGGAAATAAACGATCTATATATCTACAAAAAGTGCTTTTTTGTGTTTGTCTATCCGTCAAAATTTAGTCAAAATATGGATGCACAGAGTGGATTGTAGCGGAAGGCACTTGACTCCTGCTCGGTGATAGAGGAAAGGTCGAGACCCCACAGACGGAACGTCGAGGAGGCTCGACTTCCTCCCCGGGGAATCTTGTGCCTGGGAGCGAAAAGGAACGGTCCTGTTTTCACACTACCACTCATAATAAATTCACTTTTTTGGAGGTTAATCACCGCCCACCCCGCGGAAAGCGAGCATCCTGTAGCGGAAATCTACTCCTACTTTCTTCTGTAAAATAGTAAAAATGTTTACAAAAAGAGCCCAAACAAAAGAACCGGCCGGTATTGCCCTTAAAGCAATCCAGCCAGCTCCTTGTTTGATATTTGTATTATGGGTACAAACGGTTTAGTAAACGCGGGAATGGAATGGTTTCCCTCACGTGTTCCACTCCACTTATCCAAGCCACTGTTCTTTCAAGTCCAAGACCGAACCCTGAATGAGGAACAGATCCATATTCTCTTAGTTCCAAGTACCACTTGTAAGCATCTGTAGCAAGTTCGTGCTCTTCAATGCGACGTTTCATGAGTTCCGCATCGTGGATACGCTCTGAGCCACCGATAATCTCTCCATACCCTTCTGGTGCGATCAGGTCTGCACATAAAACGACATCATCGCGGTCTGGATCAGGTTGCATATAGAAAGGTTTTAACGAAGTCGGGTAATGCGTGATAAATACCGGCTTGTCGTAGCTTTCAGCTATGGCTGTTTCATGTGGAGCTCCGAAATCGTCTCCCCACTCGATATCATCGAAACCTTTTTCATGCAATAACTTAAGTGCATCATCATAAGTGATTCGCGGGAAAGGAGCTTTGATCTGCTCTAGTTTAGATGTATCTCTTCCTAATCGGTCTAATTCAAGCTTACAGTTTTCCAGAACCGATTGAACGATATAAGAAACATATTGCTCCTGCACTTCCAGGTTATCTTTAAAATCATAGAATGCCATTTCAGGCTCGATCATCCAGAATTCGATTAAATGACGACGGGTTTTCGATTTCTCCGCTCTGAAAGTCGGTCCGAAAGAGAATACTTTCCCTAATGCCATGGCTGCTGCTTCCATGTACAGCTGACCACTCTGAGAAAGATAGGCATCTTCTTCAAAATATTTAGTGGCAAATAACTCGGTCGTTCCTTCCGGAGCACTGCCAGTCAGAATTGGGGGATCTACCTTTACAAATCCTTCTTGATTAAAGAACTCATATGTTGCACGAATGATTTCGTTACGTACTTTCATCACTGCATGCTGTTTACGGGAACGAAGCCAAAGGTGACGATGATCCATCAGGAATTCTGTTCCGTGTTCCTTAGGTGTAATTGGATAATCCACTGCTTCATGAATCACTTCTACGTTTTTCACTTGCAGTTCGTATCCAAACGGTGAACGGGAATCTTCTGAAACTGTTCCTGTAACATATAGAGATGTCTCTTGAGTTAATGATTTTGCTTTTTGAAAGATTTCTTCTTCCACTTCACTTTTTACGACAACACCTTGAATGAATCCAGTTCCGTCACGAAGCTGAAGAAAGGCAATCTTTCCACTTGAACGTTTGTTGGCAAGCCAAGCACCAATGGTTACTTCTTCTCCTACAAACTTACTTACTTGAGATATAGTAGTTTTCACGATTTTTTTCCCTCCAAAAAAACATAAGACGCTTATGTATCGTTATTTATTATACATTTACCGTTATCTCGCCGCAATAGATTGAGCAAAACGGGATGATTTTAAGGAAAAAGCAGACCGAAACGAACACGGTCTGCAAACCTTGTTTTATTAACTCTTCCTAACAACAAATTCATGCATTCTCTCAATTGCTTTTTCGAGTGCATCAAGACTTGTAGCATAAGAAAGACGGATATTGTTGTCCGATCCGAAACCTGATCCAGGAATAACTGCTACCTTTGCCTCTTCCAGCAGAGCTTTTGTAAATTCGTCGACATTGTTGTAGCCTGTTTTCTTGGCCGCTTCTGACACATTCGGGAACAGATAGAATGCACCTTGAGGCTTCAAACAATGAAACCCTGGAATACTGTTCAATTTATCAAAAACAATGTTTAAGCGCTCTTCAAATGCCTGTCTCATTTCCTCTACAGGTTGTTGATCTCCTAAATAGGCAGCAACCGTCCCATATTGTGAAGTCGTCGTTGGGTTAGAGGTAGAATGACTGGCAAGATTGGTCATTGCTTTAATGATGGTCTCGTTACCTGCTGCATATCCAATTCTCCATCCCGTCATGGAATGAGATTTTGACACCCCGTTAATGACGATTGTTTGCTCTTTAAGTTCTGGAGATAATTCAGCAATAGACGTGTGTGAGTTCCCGTCATACACAAGCTTTTCATAAATCTCGTCTGAAACGATCAGAATATCGTTCTCTAAGCATACTTCTCCAATCGCTTGTAACTCTTCGCGAGAGTATAGCATTCCTGTAGGGTTACTAGGTGTGTTAAGAATGACTGCTTTTGTTTTGGGAGTGATCGTCTCTTTTAACTGCTGTGGAGTAACTTTGTACTCATTCTCTTCTTTCCCTTCAACAATCACGGGAGTTCCTCCGGCAAGCTTCACTTGTTCAGGATAGCTGACCCAGTATGGAGTAGGAATGATGACTTCATCACTTTCGTTTAAAAGAACTTGAAACAATGTATAAAGGGCATGCTTTGCACCACTCGTCACGATGATCTCCGATGGTTTATACGTAAGTTTCTGATCTGTTTCAAACTTATGGATGATAGCTTCTTTTAAATTGGCCATACCACCAGATGGAGTATATTTTGTGTGACCTTCAGTCATGGACGCATACGCAGCATTGATGATATGTTCAGGAGTATTAAAGTCAGGTTCCCCTGCACCTAAACCGATAACATCAATACCCTGTGACTTCATTTCCTTTGCTTTTGCAGTAATCGCTAAAGTCGTTGATGGTGTTAAAGCACTTACTCTGTCAGCTAACGTAAATTTCATGGACGTATTCCCCCTAGAGTTGATTATAAATTTTCAATTTTCCTCCACCATTCTCCAGTAGAAAATAGCAGGTAAAAATAATTTAAATTGTCTTGTTGATCTAAATAGGTAATTTCCCATACAGGTCCGACAGATTCATATCCTAAACGGACCGATAACAATTCTTTCGGTTGCTTTTCATCATTTAGTTTATTGATTGCCTGTTCTTTTGAAATACCATCTGCCCATTTTTTCTCAATTATTTTCCCTTTTTTATTGGGAACCCAAGCCACGAGCTTCTCGTTTTGATCATCCTTACCTGTCACCACAACATAGGACTTAGAGCCGTTGTAGAAGCTTGTGTTTTCAACTTCAACGATAGCCGTTTCAGCTTTCACTCTATTTAGAGCTTTCTCTGCCTGATTATCCAATGGGTTCCGGGAAACTTGATAAAGTACGACCGAAGCCGTAATCCCAAGGACGATGAACAATAGTGCGATAATCGTTATCCATTTTTTCATTACTATCACTCTTTATGTACGATAAATTGTTAATACTGCTTGATTCTGATCTTCCGGATCTAAGGCTAAACCAAACATATAATCATCTTTTTTTAAGGTTCTATTTAGTGCATCAACCACTTTATATAAGTTATCCGTATATTCAATACGAACGGTGGAAAGAATTTCAATTCGGCTTTCCATGTGTTCCTCCTTTTACCCGTTTACTTAAGATATTCCCCTATTAAAAAACATTTTTTTCTACTCATGATGTCACGGCTATTCGCCACACTATGAGTAAGAAACGCTACACACATTATAACAACATTAATGGCTATTATGGTAGAGCGTATCACAAAAACTATATTCTAATCCACACTCAGTTAGGCTGACAACGTTGTCAGCCCTTCTTTATTTTTCTTTCGGCACTAGTGTTTTCCGCCCTCTTCTTTAAACACTCCATCTTCTTGATCAAAAGTAAGCACTTCGTAATTTCGCTTATTAAATTTAATGGCAATCAATCCATGTTGCCCAGTTAAATACAGATCAATCCACGCCTCGTTGATGGCTTCGAGCATTTCACCATTAAGAAGCCTTTCCTTAGAACGGTATAGTAAAGCCGTTTGAGGATCGATATGCTTCAGGAGACTGTGAGACATGTTTTCCGATTTAGAGTGAAGAGGTATTTTCACAATATTGACGTTCTTTAGGGGTTTTGTAAGTAAAACCCCTAAAGAATGCAGTGATTGTGAGCTCAGCCACAAAAAGCGATGATGGAAGAAAGTAATGGAAAAGTCCAATCCTTCTCCTTCCTCATTGCCTTCATGCATCACATTTAATGCTAACTCTTTTGAAAGCGAGTATGACTGATCTTCAGTAATCGTGTGTATCGTAAAGGTACCCTTTTTCTGTATTGCTTCAGCCAGGGATTTACCCGATATTATTTCTTTTATGGAGTACTTCTTCCCAAGTTCAGTAATCATATCCTCATGCACTTCACTTTTTTCCGTGAGGATGATTCCCTTAACGTTGTCAATATGCATTTGATTCAAATAATAATATAATTGTTTACTTTCCTGAAGGGGTCCGGTATTAATTAAATAATTTTCCCCGGAAGCTAAATGAAGAACTGCTACTTCCCCTTTTAAAACAGGAAGAAAACTAATCGCATACTCCTCATGTGATACATGTAAATCCACCTGAGGCACTCTCATTCCATAGGCATTTGAAATGACAAGGAAAAAAGTCAGCATTACCGATAAGATAACTCTCATTTTCAATCCTCCAGTTTCACATCTACTCTTTAGGTTGTGTTAAAGAGTAAAATTTATCACTGAAGTTTAATCTGTATTAGAGCCAATCTTCAATCCAAGAAACCAAATCAAATAAATCCCCTTCTTTTACTTCCATTGAAGGAATCGACTGCAAGAAAGCCTTACCATACCTTGTCGTCATCACTCTGCGGTCATATACAATCACGATTCCCCGATCACTGCTTCTTCTAATCAGTCTTCCTACCCCTTGCTTGAACCGAATAATCGCTTCAGGTAAAGAGTGATAAGAAAACGGATTCTTCCCTTGAGCCTTGAGGATGTCTGATTTTGCCTGATTGACAGGCTCGTCAGGTGGAGAAAATGGAAGTCTGACCATGGCAAGACAAGACAGGTCTTCTCCGGGAATGTCTACACCCTCCCAGAAACTACTCGTTCCAAATAAAATTGCCTTGTCAAATCGCTGGAAGTTCTTTGTCAGCCGTGTACGACTTCCTGAGGTGATTCCTTGGGCCATTAATACATATTCCTCTAATAAACCACTTTCTTTCATCAGCTCGTACGTTTTCCTTAACATATCGTAAGACGTAAATAAGATGAGCATTCGCCCTTTCGTCGCTTGAGCCACTCCTATTAAATGCGAGCTTATTGCTTCAATATATTCTTCACTTTGAACTTGCTGAATTTCAGGGACATCTGTTGGGACGAATAATCTAGAAACTTCATTATAGTCAAAAGGAGAAGTAAGTTGTAACCGTTTCACCCCCTGATCGAGGAGTCCAATCTCGTTTAAGAAGTAATTGAAAGATCCGCTGACGGTCAGGGTAGCTGAAGTCAGGACGACACTTTTCTTTTTGGCAAAAATCTCATCTTGAAGATTACGATTGACAGTAACTGGTTGAGCTTGGATAGAAAGACTATTCGGTAATGATCTTGTATCTCCATCTAACCAGAGAACATGGTTGTTCATTTCTCTTAAAAAGACGGTTTGAAAATTCAATCTCAACTTTGCCCAATCCACTAAAAAGCTGTAAAATTCTTCAATCAAGGCTTTTTCTTTATCTTGCAACTTGATCTTCTTATCCTTGATTGTCTCTAGAACCTGCTGAAACTCTCTTTCCACATACTTCATTCCTGAAATAACCCGTTCCATAGACATGAGTACAGGTTGAAAGTAGCTGCTCTTCTTCATTTCGTCCGTAATTCTCAGCTGTATTTTTTGTACCCCGGTTCTCTTTTTGGCTTTCTTATAGAAAACGCTCGTTAACACTCCAATGGCTTCTTCTAAATCAATGTAAAACTGACTAATACGGGAATCCAATTCAAATGAGTGTGTATTCATTTGAACTGAGTGATTGGAAATAAGTTGATCAAGTTGATAGAACAACTGTTTTTGGTCCAGGGTTCCTAACTGGGAAGTACTAAACTTAATCGAGAGATAATCCATTACAACTCCAAGATGCTGTCTTGCTGACTTCTCCAGATGATGAGCCTCATCTATTACTAAGTAGTCGTAAGGAGGAAGCATGTTGCTTTCCTTCACGATATCAGTCAGAAGCATTGAGTGATTCGTAATGATGATATCTGCTTCTTGAGCACTCTTTCTTGCGAAAAGATAGAAGTCTTTCCCGACCCAGGGATCTTTCGTATGAGGTAAGTGCCAGCCGTCATGTTTTAGACGATTCCAGAATAACTGCCCCCCAGAAGTAAGATTAAGTTCATCCATGTCACCTGACTCTGTTCGTGTCAGCCATACCAGAATCTGCATTTTTGTCAGAACTACGTCATATTGAGACTCATCTTCCCTCAGGGCCTGTTCAAACTTAAACAGGTTTATGTAATGATTTTTCCCTTTTAGTAGTACAGTTCTGAATGGTGTAGGGCTTATTTTTTCCAATAATTTAATTTCTTTATGAAGTAATTGCTCTTGCAATTGGATGGTGTAGGTACTGATGACCACTCTTTCATGAGAGCCCTTGGCAAACATGACCACAGGCCATAAGTAGCCCAGTGACTTGCCAACCCCTGTTCCCGCTTCTATGACCACATGCCGGGATTCATGAAAAGCATGTTGAATCTCATCCATCATCTTCATTTGTTGCTCTCTCTTCTCATAGAAGGGAACATATTGTGCCAAGTGTTCTTCTATATTGGGTTCACCAAAATGGAGCTCTTCCATAACATCTTTCTTTGAAGCATCTTTCTTCCGTATAGCCAGTCCTCGATAGACCTCTAACTCCGGTGGCAGGTCTTCTACGTGTTTTTGTTTCTCACTCACAATACTGTCAAACAATAAGGAAAGATCACTTTTCAAATGATGGGAAAGCTTGTGAAGATTTTCGAGTGTGACTAAGGGCAGCATTGACAATTCTTCAATAAAATAAAGGAGAATTTCAGCTGTTACATAGGCATCACTGTCTGCCTGGTGAGGCCTTACATGGCTTAAATCCAATGAATTGGACAGTTCCGTAAGTTTAAAACTATCTGCCGATGGTAAGGCCACTTTAGCTAATTCTACTGTATCGAAGGCAGGTCCCGTAAATGGATTATAGCCCGCTGCTTCCAGTTCTGCTTGAAGGAATGAAAGATCAAATTGAACGTTATGAGCAACAAAAACGCCATGGTCAAGCAGCTCGAGTATTTTTGGTGCAATTTCATGAAAAGCTGGAGCGTCCTTGACCATTTCATCATTGATCCCCGTCAATTCCTCAATAAACGCAGGAATCGGTTTTCCAGGTGACACAAATGATGTGTATTGATCAACGATCTTTCCGCCTTCTATAATAACCGCTGATAGTTGGATGATTTTTTCTCCCTTTTTAGGAGAATTTCCTGTTGTTTCAAGATCGATAACAACGAGTTTGAATGGGTACATGTTCTTCACTGCCTTTATATAGATCCTACATCATACTCTTATGATTTCTAAATAAGTGTACCATAAACAAAAAAGCAAGTCTCCTATTCACAAATTAGAAGACTTGCCGATTTCTTTTATAGTATTGTCGCTTCAGGTTCTGTTCCGATCATATCAATGATATGGTTATTTTCTCCCATGATGGCAACTTTCGGGATATGGTCATGGGCCATTTCTTCAGCTACCAGTTTATACGATATGATGATGACAATATCACCTTTTTGCACAAGTCTTGCAGCAGCCCCGTTCAAACAAATGACGCCGCTCCCTCTTTCACCTGGTATAATGTAGGTCTCCAGACGGGCACCATTGTTGTTGTTTACAATCTGAACCTTTTCATTCGCCATCATTCCGACTGCATCTAAGATATCCTGATCGATGGTAATGCTTCCCACATAATCCAAGTTCGCTTCTGTTACAGTCGCTCTGTGGATTTTACCACTCATCATCGTTCTAAACATTTAAATCCTCCTCTGGTTCTACACTGATGATTATATTATCAATTAATCTGGCCTTTTGAAATTGAACTGCCAGAGCTATAATGATCTCACCCTGTAATCTGGACAGTTCCGTTAGCTCAGGATAGGAGTACACTTCCACATAATCGATTTTTCCCGAGGTATTTTCTTGAATGTTCATTGAAATCATAGAAATAATCGAATCAGGGTTCCTCTCCCCGGCATCAATACGATTTTTTGCTTCTTTCAGACTTTGATAAAGAGAAGGTGCTTCTCTTCTTTCTTCTTTTGATAGATAGACATTTCTTGAGCTTTTCGCCAATCCATCCTCTTCCCTGACAGTAGGCACCCTCACAATTTCCATAGGAAAGAAATAATCGCTTACTAATCCTTCCACTACTGCAATCTGCTGGGCATCCTTCAGCCCGAAATACGCTCTGGCCGGCTGAATAAGGTGAAACAATTTAGTCAGAACGGTTACCACTCCGTCAAAATGACCTTCCCGTTTTCGTCCGCACAGTACTTCTACCCGCTCTATCACACTCAAGGTTACAGATTGTTTCCCTTTATACATTTCTACTACTTCAGGTATAAAGAGTATATCAACCCCAACATTCTTTGCTAACTCTGTATCTCTTTCAACATCACGCGGGTAGCGGTCGAAGTCTTCATTCGGACCGAACTGCAGGGGGTTTACAAAGATACTCATCACGACAGTATCGTTGTTTTTCCTGGCTTCATCCGCTAGAGTCAAGTGTCCTTCATGAAGGTATCCCATTGTAGGGACAAACCCGATAGAGGACCCTGAATTTTTAACTTGTTGTATCGTACGCTGTAAATCTTGTATGTTCGTTATCACTTTCATTTTTTCATTCCACCATAGAGAGCATCCAATTCTTCATCCCGCATCGTAAAGGAATGGTCATCGGATGGGAAGCTCTTCCCTTTAACTTCTTCTATATAGTTTTTTATGCTGCTATGAATGGCTTCTGATACGTTGCTGTATTGTTTAACAAACTTAGGCACACGATTCACCCCGTATGTTACAAGATCGTGGAACACTAACACTTGGCCATCTGTTTCACTGCCTGCACCAATACCAATGGTTGGAATCGTTAATGCTTCTGAAATCCCTTTGGCTATTTGCTTTGGTACACACTCTAACACAAGTGCAAAGGCACCTGCCTGTTCACATTTTAGGGCATCATCAATCAACTTTTTGGCTGAGTCGGCTGTTTTCCCTTGTACTTTATATCCTCCAAGGACACCGACGGATTGAGGGGTTAAACCTAAATGAGCCATAACGGGTATGCCGGCACTTGTAAGGGAATGGATACGATCGATTACATGATCTCCCCCCTCTACCTTCACAGCGTGAGCGCCTCCCTGTTGAAGAATCTGTGCCGCTGTTTTAAGAGTTTCATCCCTTGACAAATGGTAGGACATAAACGGCATATCAGTGACGATAAAGGTATCTTTCGCCCCTCTTTTTACGGCTTTCGTATGATGGATCATATCTTCAACTGTAACAGGTACCGTTGAGTCATAACCCAATACAACCATTCCGAGGCTGTCACCAACAAGGATGACATCAATTCCCGCTTCTTCCGCTATCTTGGCACTTGGAAAATCATACGCTGTAAGCATGGAAATCTTTTCTCTCTTATTCTTCATCTTAAGAAAATCGGTTGTTTGTTTCATAGTGTCCTCCTTCTTTTCAGTCAGAGGTGACGAAACGAAATGAAAGCACTTTCATTACAGAAATAAAAAAACCTCCTGAATAAATGACAGAAGGATCATAAGTGTTAAGTATCATTGTTTCGACCCTCTGTCCCAGTCCACAATGGATCAAGGCAGAAATTGTATTAAAGTTTAAAAGATGAATATAGGGGTGCAGTTCCAAGGATACTGCCCAATGAGATTATACCATAAAAAAACCGACATGGAAGCAATCGATTAGCCTCCATATCGGTTTCACTTAAATATTCACTTCAATATCTGCAGAATAAATCTGATGAACGGTCCCTGCTGAGTCTTCGATCTTCAGAACTCCTTCATCGGTTATTCCGAGTGCCCTTCCTTCAATCGTTCCATTGATGGTACGGGCACGGATTTTCTTACCGATACTGATTGCATAACTCTCCCATAACAGCTTAACCGGAGTAAAACCTTCCTTCATATAAATCGAATATAGGGCTTCGATTCGTTCTAAAACCTTTTGAACAATTTCTGATCTTGATAAAGGATCTCCTTGTTCAATGGCCAGTGAGGTTGCAATCTTCTGAAGTTCATCAGGAAAGTGTTCCTTCGTATGATTTACATTCATGCCGATGCCAATAATAATGGAATTTATTTTATCAGATTCAGCTTGCAGCTCCGTCAAAATCCCCGTCACTTTCTTTCCGTCGATAAGAATATCATTCGGCCATTTAATCTGCGGATGAAGGTCTGTTACTTCCTCGATCGCTTGAACGACGGCAACTGCAGTAATGAGTGTAAACTGTGGGGCCTTTTGGGGTGGAAGAAGGGGCTTTAAGATCAGACTCATCCAAATTCCCGTTCCCTTTGATGAGTGCCACTCTCTCATTAACCTTCCTCTTCCGGCTGTTTGTTCGTCAGCAATGACCAACGTACCTTCTGCTGCTTCGTCGCCCGCAAGCATATGAGCGATGCGCTGTGTACTTTGAACTGATTCCTCATAGTGGATCACTCTGCCTAACGTTTTCGTTTGTAATCCTAAGCGGATCTTACTTTCTGTCACACTATCAGGGGTTTCAATAATTCGATATCCTTTTTTTCTTACAGCTTCTAACACAAAACCTTCTTTACGAAGTTCTTCAATATGCTTCCAAATAGCCGTTCTTGAACAACCTGCTATATCAGCCAGTGCTTGTCCGGATAAAAATTCCTGATCCGATACAGATAAAGCGTGAAGCAGTTTCTTCTTTATAGTCGATTGCATGTCTGTAGCCACCTCCTTATCGTTTCTTTATCGTTATGGATTGTATCGGTTATAATCGCCAATTCAATTTCAGCCAAAAGTTCTTTCATCCACGGGCCACCCTCTTTGTTCGCCCATATCATTAAGTCATCTCCTGTTACATCCAGTTGTTGTCTCGATGTAATCGCTAGAGAATGATATTCTTCCTTAACGTTTTCTACAGAAGAAACGGGTTTGGATTCTATGCATTCATGGACTTTCTCAACATTTACGGCTGCTTCCAGGCCGGCACGATAAAGCAAAGGCTTAGACCAGCCGGACTTTCTTCTTTCTTTTAAAATTCCAAGCTCCTTCGAACGTTCCCTTATCATTTTCGTCGGGAGCCTCCAGCCTTTCAGAAAATCCTGGGTATCAATATCCCCCATGTATGCTAATAGAAGTAACCATGTTTGGTCCTTATTTATGTTTTCTAATTGGGGAAGTTTCGCTACATCTTGAAGAACTTCTTTCTGTTGAGTTAAATGAGGGAGTTCAATATATAGGTTGGTACGGACAAGAAGGGCAAGTGCCTCTCGTTTCCATTTACCTCCCGCAATCTTCTCGAACTCCATCGTCTTTCTTTCTACGGCTATATGCTCAAGAAGCCTGGAGTGCTCTTCTAATGCATTCAATGTATCTGGCTCCACCTTGAAGCCTAATTGACTGACAAAGCGCACTCCCCTCATCATACGAAGAGCGTCCTCAGTAAACCTTAAATCCGGTGACCCCACGGTCCGGATCACTCTATTATGTATGTCATCCAGGCCCTTAAAGGGGTCATATACATTCCCATCAGCATCCATGGCCATACTATTCATCGTAAAATCACGGCGTTCCAGATCTCCTTCTAATGAGCGGATGAATTCTACCTTATCCGGCCTTCTAAAGTCCGCATATGCAGATTCAGTTCTGAATGTCGTGATTTCATATTCTCTGCCCTCATCAATGACCAGAATGGTCCCGTGTTCTATGCCGATATCAATTGTTTTCGGAAATATCTCCTTTAATTCTTGGGGATAGGCAGACGTTGCGATATCTACGTCATTAATTGGACGACTTAGGAAGTGATCCCTGACAGACCCACCAACGAAATAGGCCTCGAATCCCGCCCTTTCAATCTTCCTTAAAACGGGTACGGCTTGTTGGAATATCCTCGGTAACATTTTTAACACCTGCTTTACTCAGATCTTTACCCTCCGACTGTATCATGATAGAAGCTCTTTGTAGATCCGTTCATACTCTTCGACAATTTTGCTGGAGTGAAACTTTGTTCGGGCCGTTTGTAGTGCATTTTCCGAGAGTTCCTTGTGAAGTGTTTCATCTTTCAGCAATAGCAGAGACTTTTCTGCAACTTGAGCAACGTTCCCGACTTCACATATAAAGCCGTTGTATCCGTCCTGAATGACTTCAGGAATGCCTCCTACATCTGTACCAATGCTCGGCACGCCGCAAGCCATAGCCTCCAGGGCAACTAAACCGAAACTTTCTTTTTCTGAAAGTAGCAGCTTAATATCACTAAGCGAATAAAGCTCTTCTAAGTTATCCTGTTTTCCAAGGAACAAAACTCTTTCTTCTAATCCGAGTTCTTTCACCTGCCTGCAAATCACCGTCATTTCAGGTCCGTCCCCAACAAGGAGAAGTTTGGCCGGAATCTCGCTTTGTATAAGATTGAATGCTGCTACAACATCCTTTACTCTTTTCACCCCACGAAAGTTGGAAACATGAATAATGACCTTTTCATTATCGTTAATTCCATACTCATTTCTAAGATGCTGAGAATCTACTGCCTTGTATACTCTTTCGTCTATGAAATTATAGACCGTTTGAACGTCTTTATCCGGCTGTATCAAGTCATTGGTTTGTTTCACTAATGCGGAAGAAACCGCGGTCACCACGTCAGACTTTTCGATCCCGAATCGAATCGCTCCCTTTAAAGAAGGGTCATAACCAAGTACTGTAATATCGGTGCCGTGCAAGGTGGTGACAATCTTTACATCTTTACCAGACATTTGTTTACCCAAAATGGCACAGACTGCATGTGGGATCGCATAATGTACATGAAGGATGTCCAGGTTCTCACGCTCAGTAATTTCTGCCATCTTATTCGCCAGTGCTATATCGTAAGGTGGGTATTGAAACACTGAATACTGACTTACTTCCACTTGATGAAAATAGATGTTGTGATACATTTTATTTAACCGAAATGGAATACTCGAGGTAATAAAGTGAATTTCATGGCCTCTCTCTGCTAATAATTTCCCCAGCTCTGTTGCTACTACGCCAGAACCTCCAACAGTCGGGTAGCAGGTAATACCTATTTTCATTTTCATATTAATCTCCTAACAAATCTTGATGCAATATTAGGGTGTTATAGGAAAAGAATCCTTCTGCATAACGTAAGCCCGCTTCTTTCCCCATCATTCGTTCCCTCGCTTCAACCGCTTCTATGTATCCTTCCGTTAAAGGAGTCGCCACTCCTTCAGATCCTTGCGTAAATTGGCTCGTATATGCCTCTAAGCTGCGAATCTTCGTATGCATATATGCCTCAATATTCACTACAAACTGAGGTTTATGAAAGCCGTTGATTATATAAAAATACAGATTATCCGCTTTATGTGCTGGAGTTGTGGAATGAAATTTCCGAATTCCAGCTGAAAAAAAAGCTTCTTTGATCAATCGTGAAGCATTCCCATGATCAGGATGACGATCCAGATCGTAGGGAGCAAATATCACTTTCGGCTTGTACATTCTGATCACGTTAACCACTTTCTGAATGTTTTCATCTGTTATGTAAATGCCTCTATCAGGAACATCCAAGGTCTCCCTCTTGTAGGCACCTAATATATGTGCAGCTGCTTTTGCTTCACCTTTACGCAAAGAAACGGTTCCATTTGAAGAAAGCTCGGCTTGTGTGAGATCGCAAATCACAATCTTCTTTCCTTCGGCCGCATATTTTGCAAGGGTGCCGCCCATACCGATCTCCACGTCATCGGCATGAGCGCCAAATGCGAGGATGTCTACTTGTTGATCCACTTTACTCCTCCTTTTCCTTTACCACACTTCGCCACTCGATATCTCCTCTTTCAAGCCCTTTTACCAATACTTCTGCTGTTCCCATATTGGTTGCTAATGGAACTGAATACACATCACAAAGTCTGATTAGTGCAGATACATCGGGTTCATGAGGCTGAGCTGTTAAAGGGTCT
The DNA here is from genome assembly GCA_051750565.1 of Bacillota bacterium. Classification (GTDB taxonomy): domain Bacteria; phylum Bacillota; class Bacilli; order Bacillales; family Bacillaceae_B; genus Rossellomorea. The sequence goes on from JBNJJV010000005.1 coordinate 362,297, forward strand.
CTAAAAAACAGGACAAGATCCATATTATTATTAGCAATATAGGAACCTATCTCCTGGTCTCCCCCCAGTGGACCTGACCGGAAACGATGGACAGATAATCCCGTTTCTTCCCCGATTCTCTTTCCTGTTGTTCCAGTGGCAAAAAGAGCGTGTTTCTCAATTATCGACTTATACGCCAATACAAAACGAATCAGATCATCTTTTTTCTTATCATGAGCTATTAATGCGATATTCATAACACTCACCCTTTAATCTAAAATATTTTCCAACCCGTACACAAGTGTATCCAGCTTCATGACCGTATCAACGGAAACTTTCACTCCTGACATGAAGCTTCCCCGGTTAAAAGAGTCATGACGGATCGTTAATGTCTGACCTTCCGCCCCTAACATCACCTGTTGATGAGCAATTAATCCCGGCAGGCGGACACTATGGATATGCATGCCATCAACATTCGCGCCCCTTGCACCAGAATGCGTTTCTTTTTCATCAGGGTGCCCCTGCTGCTTCGATTCTCTCACTTCCCTTATCATTTCAGCTGTTTTCACAGCAGTCCCTGAAGGTGCATCCAGTTTTTGGTCGTGATGTAACTCAATGATTTCAACATCATTAAAATACTTAGCTGCCATTTGGGAAAATTTCATCATGAGCACTGCACCAATTGCAAAATTAGGAGCAATGATACATCCTAATGACTTTGATTCTGCCAGTGTCTTGAGTTCATTTAATTCATCTGTAGAAAAACCTGTCGTTCCCACAACTGGTCTAACACCGTATTCAAGGGCGGTTTTCGTATGGTGATAACCTACCTCTGGAGTTGTTAAATCGATTAGCACATGTGGAGTTTGATCTTGAAAGCATGTTTCAATATCACCATATACCGGTACATCTATATCTATTACTTCCTTGTAATCAATCACACTAATAAGCGTAAAATGTTCAGTATCCCTTACTAACTGAACCGCTTCTTTCCCCATTCTACCTCTTGGTCCTGCAATGGTGACGTTAATTTGTTCCATTTTCATCCCTACTTTCAATTCTTGTCCAGCGATCTTTATCTCTTGTATTAAATTTATGCATCACACGATCGTGAGCCTCTTCCAGGCTAATATCCAGGGAGTTTGCCAAGCAGATGACCACAAACAATAAATCCCCCAGTTCTTCCTCAATCGTTTTTTCTTCCTCTGAATTCTTCTTAGGTTTTTCTCCATAATAATGATTCACTTCTCTCGCCAGTTCACCAAGTTCCTCGGTGAGCCTCGCAACCATTGCTAATGGACTGAAATATCCTTCTTTAAATTGACTTATGTATTGGTCTACTTCTTTTTGTAATTGATCCATCGTTTTTTTATTATCCATAAGAAGCCACACTCCTTCAGTATCTCCTATCATGTTAGCTAAATCCTTCCCGTTTGACAAATATTACGTTTGATTTATTAACTCTTCATTGCCAGTTTGTTTTTCTTCTTATATAATGTCTCTGTCAACGAGATAATACGAATAGAAGGAGGGAAACACACATGTTGGGATTACGTTTTAAAAATATATTATTCATCCTGTTGGGGTCAGCTATCTTTGCATTTGGTCTTGTCCATTTTAATATCCAAAATAAATTGGCTGAAGGCGGGTTTACCGGAATAACACTTATCCTTTATTTTTTATTTGACATTGATCCGTCTTACTCCAACCTGGCCTTAAATATACCCTTATTTTTCTTAGGATGGAAGCTTCTCGGAAAGAAAGCTTTTTATTATACTGTAATCGGGACCGTTAGCCTTTCTGTATTTCTATGGATTTTCCAAAGATATCAAATGACGATTAACCTGGAAGGCGATCTGTTTCTTGCTGCATTATTTGCAGGAGTTTTTATCGGGGTTGGACTGGGGATTATTTTCAGATATGGCGGTACGACAGGTGGCGTTGATATAATCGCTCGACTCGCCCATAAGTACATAGGATGGAGCATGGGGAAAACGATGTTTATGTTTGACGCCGTCGTCATTGGAGCGTCTCTCATCGCGTACTTGGAATACAGGGAAGCCATGTATACATTGGTAGCCGTATTCGTTGCGGCAAGGGTCATTGACTTTATGCAGGAAGGGGCATACTCAGCCAGAGGAGCTATGATCATTTCCGACAGCCATGAAGAAATCGCAAGTGTCATCAATGAAAAAATGGATCGCGGAGTTACCGTATTAAGAGGGCATGGTTCGTTCACGAAACAAAACCGTGAAGTGCTCTACTGTGTGGTTGGGAAAAATGAAATCGTCCGGCTGAAAAATATTATCACAAGCGTCGATCCTCACGCATTCGTCTCCGTCACCGTCGTACATGACGTACTTGGCGAAGGATTTACGTTAGACGCAGATAAGAATCCTTTACATGACTAAAGTGTCCAACCTACCTGCATCTTCATCAGACAAAAAAAAGCTGGACTCAAAACTAGAGTCCAGCTTCTTCTTTATTTAGAATCAATCGTCACCATTCATCCCAGTAAAGATTAATACAAGTCTAAGTAATTCGATAACCGCAACTGCAGCAGCAGCTACATATGTCATTGCCGCGGCGTTCAATACTTTACGTGCATGTCGTTCTTCTTCATTCCGAATCAGTCCAAGTGAAACGATTTGGTTCATAGCCCGGGAAGAAGCATTGAATTCTACAGGAAGGGTGATCAATTGAAACACAACCCCAGCTGCCATCAGAATGATACCCAGCAGGAACATCCCTGTCATTTGAGTGAACATCCCGATCAGTAAGAAGATCCAGGACATATTGGAGCCTATGTTCGCTACTGGTACCAAAGCATGACGGAATCGTAGAAATGCATAGCTTTCAGCATCTTGAATCGCATGCCCGACTTCATGGGCCGCCACAGCTGCTCCCGCTACAGAATGTCCATGATAGTTATCTGGTGACAATGCAACCGTTTTTGTAATCGGGTTGTAGTGGTCACTTAAAAACCCTCTGCCTTCCACGACCTTCACGTTGTGTAATCCATTGTCGTCCAGAATCCTTCTAGCCATTTCCCTGCCCGTCATACCTGAAGTGGTGGCTACTCTTGAATATTTCTTAAACGTACTCTTTACTCGCATCTGAGCTCCGATTGGAATGAGAGCAATGAGTAAAAAGTAAATTAAAAATCCTGCCATTATCGCAATAACCTCCAGATGTTTAGATACCTAAATTTTATAGTGCTATAAAGGTTCTGTCAATTTTTTTGGCGCTCTGACTTTTTTGCTTCCCCTTGTCCATTATATTTTCTCCAACCTACATAAGATAATGTAGAGACAATGATACTGCCGGTTGAAATGATCACCCACCAGAGGGAAGGATCTGTTTCATCCTCTTGTTTATTCTCAAACAGCTTCTCAAGGTCAGTTTCCAAAGATGTTAATTCGCTCATTGTTTCTGTGCTTTCCAACACGTCTTGCCTATAATGATCTAAGTAAGAAATTCTTGCGTCCAGCGCTTGAGCCCGTTCTACCGGAATATCTAATTTAATACTTGGTTGAATAATATTATATTTCGATAAAAACACATTCAATGTGGTATGGTATTCATCTACATTTCCATTTTCCGCTGCCGACTTCACTCCATTAAATGCTTCCATTATCGGGTCTTCCATTTCGACCCACAAAGGCTGATATTGACTGCTTAAAGCATCCATTACAAGGCGGAACTTTGTAACGGCGTTCACCTTCTGCTCCATGTCAGCAGAGGTCTGATTGATACTCTCCACTGCTAGATTATGTGAGATGGTGAGAATTCTAAGCTCATCCATTGAAAAAGACCTTTGGGCACTCAAAGACGCAAATTCATCAGAGAAATAAACCAGTAGATGTTTCGCTTCTTCATATCTTCCAGCCTTTGTCATTTGCAAGGCCTGGTCTGCAACTTCATCAAGCTCGTTTACCGGAGACGTCGACTCTACTGCATTTAATGGGTGAGGTGTTAAAACGAGAAAAAAGAAAAGCGCGATAAAGAATTGGATAAATTTCATACTTGTCCCCCCTAAAACTACTATTAAAGTTTATGAGAGGGTGGACAAGAGTAGACCAAAAAAAGACTATGGCATAAGTTGAATATCTAAGCGTTTCGTTTTTTGCGTGAAGAAATAAGCGATAGCGATCGAGACAATACTTAACCAGAAAGTGAAGTATCCAATATGCTGTATGTACCTATACAAACTGGAGTAAACGGGAAACTGCATATATACGTAATCAATAATGTCATTATGTACAGTCCATAAGGCACCGACTATAATGTGCCAAATCTTCACCCGGTAAAAGGAAGAATACAATATCCCTTGTATAGCCATTGCTCCGTGTGACGCCATAAGCATATAGCCCTCCCAAGGTAAATCACCGGAAACCCACAGTGTTAACAGATTCATAATCACGGCCCATACTCCATATTTAAATAGCGTGATAATGGCTAACACTTCAAATAATGGCCAATTGCGATTCATTAAAAATGCTATGAGAACGAAACAAAAAAACAGGCTGGCCGTCGGGCTGTCGGGAACAAACACTAAAAATTGCGAGGGAGTATTTCGTAGTTGAGGGATATACCATATATAACCGTATATTGTGCCAAACAGATTCACAATCAGAAGGAACCATATAAACGTTTTGTTCTTCAAGATGGACATGATCCAGAGCATTTATTTAATCCTCTCTTTCAAGTAGAAAAAAAGAGCCAACGTAAGCCGGCCCTTTTTCACTATTTATTCTTTTAAACCAGAGATGAATTCAGCCAGTTTGTCCAGCTCTTCGTCTGATCCTTTAAATAAACCTGCAGGCATGCCTGGTGGTTTACCGTTTTTAGCAATATCCGCTACTTCTTCAGGTGAGAGGCCCGTTGCAACTAAAGAAGGTCCTGCTCCACCTTGCAGATTTTCACCATGACAGTTAATACAGCCATTTTTCTGGTCTGCATAGATTTTATACCCTTCAGATTCTTTATCAATATCCACTTCAGCTTGAATCTTACCTTGTTCCTTCGCTGCTTCCCAATCATGAGTCACAACTGATTCCCAAGTTAAGAAATATGTTGCTGCAAGTGCCAATAACATGAATCCTACTGCAAATGGACGTTTCGTTGGGCGACGTTCAGGTCCTACGTCGATAAATGGAGCAAGTAAAAGCGCTCCGAATGCGATTCCAGGAATAACGAATGCTCCAATAACATTATAAGGTCCAGATGCATATGTGTATTTAAGTAATTGGTATAAGAATAAGAAATACCAGTCAGGTAATGGAATATATCCAGTATCTGTTGGATCGGCAACACGCTCTAACGGTGATGGATGAGCAACCGTTAAACATAGATAACCGATTAGGAAAACAGCTCCAACTAACCATTCTTTTAGTAAGAAGTTTGGCCAGAAAGCCTCTGTTTTTCCAGGGAACTCCGAATAATCTTTAGGAATATTCGGCTTTCTGTCTGCAGGTACACGTGAGTCCCCTACAAACTTCATCCCTTTTCCTCGATGCATAGCGTCCCCCTCCTTCTAATTTAAAGGTTTATTAATTTATGTTCGTATCTTATAGTGGTCCTGAAATACCTTGCTTACGGATCATCAGGAAGTGAGCTCCCATTAGTCCAAGCAATGCTGCAGGCAGGAAGAATACATGGATAGCGAAGAATCTTGTTAGTGTTTGTGCACCAATGATAGAAGAATCTCCTGCGAGTAAGATCTTCACTTGCTCACCAATAAATGGTGTAGCAGCAGCGATTTCAATACCGACCTTCGTAGCGAATAGCGCTTTCATATCCCACGGTAATAAGTAACCAGTGAAACCAAGTCCTAACATTACGAAGAAAATAAGTACTCCAACAACCCAGTTCAATTCACGAGGTTTTTTGTATGCACCTTGGAAGAAGACACGTAGTGTATGTAAGAACATCATTACGATAACCAAACTAGCTCCCCAGTGATGCATTCCACGGACAATTTGTCCAAATGCAACTTCATTTTGCAGGTAATACACAGATTCCCAAGCGTTTTTAATATCTGGAACATAGTACATTGTCAGGAACATTCCAGATAAAATTTGAATTACGGTAACGAAGAATGTTAATCCGCCAAAGCAGTAAACAAACGCTGAAAAGTGATGCGCCGGGTTTACATGTTCAGGTACTTCGTGATCCGCAATATCGCGCCACAAAGGCGTAATGTCCAAACGCTCGTCAACCCAATCATAGATTTTGTTCAGCACAGATTACGCCCCCTTACTTAACATATTTATTTGGTTCAGGTTGTCCAAGGTATAAAATACCGTCTTTTTCTTTTGTTGGATATACATCCAACGGTGCTGTCGGTGGTGTACCAGGAACATTTTTCCCGTTTTTCTCATACAAACCACCATGACAAGGGCAATAGAACTTGTTTGGGTTACTCTTGTCGCCCGCCCAGTTAACTGTACATCCAAGATGCTTACATACTGGTGAAAGAGCAACAACATTCCCCTCTTTGTTCTTATAAACCCATGCAGTTTGTGTTACTTCTGATGTGTACCACGCATCTTTTTGTTCATAAGAGAAATCGACACGTACTGGTTCATTTGTTAACTCTGAAACTTTTTGCTTTGTCGCTTTAAATTCTCCAGCAGCTGAAGTTTTCAATACTGGATCTACAGCAAATCGAACCATCGGCATTAACATTCCTGCCGCCATGAAACCGCCTACACCCGTAAGTGTATAGTTAAGGAATTGACGTCTAGATACACGATGTTTGCTCATCCTTTTCCCCCCTCTATCGTAAGGTAAGTCCATCGGACATATTTCGCACAAATATAAAACTAGGACATAACTATGATATATTAAACTCTATACAAGGTCAATAACTCTCTAATCTAAATGATGGACACAATGTGAAGTTTTTATGAATTTTTTTGCCATTTTTGTACAATCACATTTAAGAGCTGCTTCACTTGATTTTCCATTATGGAGTGTTTGTACTGTTCATCTAAATGCTCAAGCGGTATAGATGGCACCCAAATCAAGCGGTCATTCAATTCTTCCTCTACCTTTTTCCACTCGCTGTCCGATGTAAGAAAGAACGTATGTTTCACTCCGCTGGCACTTAATTCCCCGGCCCACTGGGTTAATCTTGAAACCTCATTCTCTCTTGAAGTAGACATAGTATACGTAAATGGAGGTGTCATGATCATTCTACCCTTAAATTGTCTTTCAAGGTGAAAGGTTAGCAGCGAGATGAATTCCGATTGTGCTGCGGATACTTTGATATCCTTTTGAAAATCAACAGGAACAATCGGAATGACAGCAGTATCTATGTATTCTTTTTCAGATTCAAAGACTTCAATATCTTTTACGTTCCAATTCATTTAAAACCCTCGTTTCTTCTTTCATTTTTCCCCTCCCATCATATCACTTAATAACACTCGTTTAAAAGCGATTTCACTTTTTACAATAGTATGCTCCATAAACCTTATTCCTATTTATTTGAGTCTTTAGAAAAAGGCTCTTTTCGCAAAGATTGTTGCTTTATATAATAAGATTTGCCTGAGCTCTGTCAATTAGTTTGTGCTGGATGCTGAGGGGAACTGCTCCGCTTGCAGCTAGCTATCGTCCGAGCCTCCTCAGCTTAGCCGTACGGGGTCTACACACGACCGTACTTCCGAGGAGTCTAAGCAGTTCCCCTCACATCTATAAGATATTATCGTGACAGAGCTTAAAAGGGACAAAAACCATTTTAAAGCATGCTTAGAAATTTTATTGAAGTGGAAGGTGCTCGACTCCGAATGTGGAGTCTTCCGATATTAGGAATGCCCGAAAATGAATGGGTATAGGGCTTGAGATCATTTAGAACTTAACTTTGAAAAATACCGTTTGAAGAATGGCGGTGTCGAATTCAGGATATGATTCCCAATTATCCAATTGAACTGGCACAAAAACCTTGGCTAACTGTTCAATCGAAAGCTTTTAAATTAAAAGAAAAGAGGACAAGCTAAATCCTCCGTGGGTAATAATGATAAACATTGACTAACAACAACTGATTTTTGAACTATCATAATGCAGTTAATTTGGTGCTCCTTTGTGTTTTCTATCCGTCATTAGGCAGTCAGAATATAGAAGCACAGAGTGGATTGTAGCGGAAGGCACTTGACTCCTGCGGGAAATAGAGGAAAGGTCGAGACCCCACAGACGGAACGTCGAGGAGGCTCGACTTCCTCCCCGCGGAAAGGAAGTGCCTGGAGCGAAAAGGAACGGTCCCTGTTTTCACACTACCACTCATGACAAATTCACCTTTTTTGGAAGTTATGCAAAGCCAGTGGGTGAGCCTCTTCCTAAAGCGAGCACTGTAGCGTAAATCAACTACTACTATCTTCTCTACAACAAACTTTACGAAAAAAACCTTTGGAAAACAGCCAATAAAAAATCGAATGAAGAGATGTACCTTTCTCTTCATTCGAGATTTTAGCTTAAGCTATTCAATTCTTGCGTTAATTTTTTGAAGGATTTTTCATCCCCGGTATCAAGAGCCTGATCAATAGCCTTTAGTAAACGATCACGTTGAAAGGTTTGCAAACTGTCTTTAAGGAATTGTTCTGCAACTATCCTGTCTTTTTCATTAATCAACAAATACTTCGGCATAAACGGGTTTTCTTCAAGTACTGCTGCAAATTGATAACTTGAATTTGCCTTACTGAAGTTCAATTGAATATAAATATCTTCATCCTTATTTAAACGAATATCGTGAAATGACTTCTCCGCATCAGTTGTCATGATGTTCTCTTTATAGAATCGGAATGGCACATCCTCAACACAATGCGTGGACATCACAAGACCTCTTGGACAGTACTGAGATTCTTCAACAAAATGAACTTTTTTCATTAATTGGTCATGGCTCATCAGGTAATTCAGTATCCACACACATTCTCTTCTTTTTAATTGATATCGGTTTAAAAACCAGCGAATAAATTCTTTCTTCTCGTTGACAGAAACAGGGGTGGTCATGGTTTTCCCTCCTCTGCAGAATCCTTTTTAGTTTAAGTCCGTTTTCCTTTTGTCATACAGGTTAAAAACGTTAGCAACTCTAAGTTGTTTCCATGTGTTTACACACCAGTCAAATCCCTTTGTACCACCGACGTCGTTTAGTCTTGTAATCTTTCAATTAAGTCCTGCCACTCGTCATTTGAAGGATCCATTTCAATCAGGTGTTTATATACTTCTACTGCTTCACCTCTGAGTCCTTCTTCTACTAAAAATTGTCCGTACTCTAGTAAAAACTCTTGATGATTCTTAAAGTAAGTATATGCAATACGGTATTGTTTTAATGCATGATTAAATTGTTCAAGCCCCTCATATGCCTTTGCGAGATCCCAGTTGATTTGAGGCTCTTCTTCCCCTTCAACCGTAAGCATCTGGGCGATCTCCAATACATCGTCATATCGATCTTGCGTAAAGAACAATTTATTTATAACTAAAGCTGCTTCAACATAACCTGGATCTAAGACTAAAGCTTCCCTAAAAAATGCCTCTGCCTCTTTTTCTAACCCAAGCTTTAAGGAAACTTTCCCACCAAACAAATTCAGCTCCTTGTTGTATTCATCCTGTTTTACGCCCTCTTGAATGGTTTCCAGGCTTTCCTGCAGCTTTTCTTCATGTTCATACGACCTGGCTAATAATAAATACACCGAATGATATTCCGGATCCAGCTCTTTAACCGAAATAAACTTTTCAATGGCTTTTTCATAGAATCCAGCCTGATATGCAGTAACGGCATATCCGAACAGTGTATTGATTTCCAAGTGATCTTCAAGAGCCTTTTCGTAATGTGTCAATGCCTCTTCAAAGGCTCCTCCTACACTATAAGCTTCGGCTAACCTTTGATGAACATTGGTTCCACCCAGCTCAGTCGTGCCTCTCTGAATAAGGGCATGATAATGCCTTATCGCTTCCAGGAACCTGCCTGTTTCAGAGTATAATTCCCCCAGGCCGAAATCAATGACAGGCTCATCGGGTAATAATTTCTTGGCTTGTAAAAGCTTCTGTTCACTTACTTCAAATAAACCTTGCATTTGATAAAGATCTGCCAAAAGAAGCAAAGCTCTTGGATATGTCGGATCTTCTTCATCCAGTTCTGCGAGTTTGTCAATAGCTTCTTCTTCATTATCCATCTCCACCAGCACTTCTGCGAGCTCGATCAGGAGTTCTCCCTCTCCAGGGTAGTATTCCAGCAGATTTTCATACAACTCTTTTGCTTCTTCCAGAAACCCTAAATGGTGTAATTCTTCAGCCAGACTGAATTTCTCTTCATGACTTCCAAACTTCAATGCTTGCTTATATTGTTTCTTTGCTTCGTCCAATTTCCCTTCTTCTAATGAAGATAACATTTGTTCAGCGTATGACATGGTCAATCCCTTTCTATAAAAAAGCTAATAGTCATTAAATAAAGTATCCTGGTGTTTGGATGACTAGTTCTTCACCAGCACCAGGATAATAATAGCCTCTATTATTTAAGTAATAACATTTTCCTTTATTCATTGTACATTTTAGCACATGATGGTCAGTTTGAAAGGCTAAGGGCTCAGCACCCTTCTCACCTTCGATTTTCAAATAGAGGTTATAACTTATTTCTCCACCCACCAAAAAATTTCCTCTAAGGGGATATATTCCAATTTTCTTCAGTTCTTCTAATCTCATAGGTTCTTTTTGCGGGATTTCATTTGAAAGATGAGGAATTTTCTCGTTTTCCATCGTATTTTGCCATATTTTAAGATGCTTTATTTTTGTTTTTTTGTCTATGTTTGTCGTAAAAAAAGGGACAAAAGTAATAGGATAATCATATAAACACCCTTTGATCCATCCCCAGCGAATTTCCTTGAATGGCTCTAATTCGTCAATGTCAATCCAGACAACGGGAACTTTATGTCTTTTACATGACCGAATGACTGTAGGGGTAATAAGATTTGCGGGTGTTTTTAACCCTATCGTGTAGTCAATCGGACTGTTTAACAAGGAGGTCTTTCGCTCATTCAATTTTGCCAGAAATTCACATTCGTATGTTAACTTAAATGCCGTCAGCACTGTAGTACAACCTTTATGGATAAATTCATTTAGATAATAATTCTTTATTGAAAGAAAATCAGCCCCTTGGGGCACCTCTAAATCACACATTACATGTCCGGGAGTCATCATGAAAGATGAAACATCCATCCTCATGTACCGATAATAAGAAAACCTGTCTCTTATGGCCGATATTTTATCGTCTTTAACGAGTAAAGAAGTTTGAGTGATTTTGGAATCTTTAACCCAATTCGCATTTTCAATAATATACGTACTCAAATCGCCATCACCTTCCTTTATAGACAAGCTATGAAAGAAGGGATGAAATCATGCTTGCATTCATATAAAAGAAGAGGTGTAAGGACTAAACTAAAGTCCGAACACCTCCCAAAAGGAATTCATGTACATTATTTCTTTAACAGCTTGTTTATATGCTCAAAGAAAGTTGGATACGAAATGTTCACTGCATCCGCACCTTCAAGATAGACGTCAGAATTTGTTATTAAAGAAGCTACAGCCAGAGTCATTCCAATTCGATGATCTCCCCAGGAATGGACCTCCCCCCCGTGTAATGGCGTTTTCCCTCCAATGATCATGCCGTCCTCAGTTCCTTGAATGTCAGCACCAAGCTTTCCAAGCTCTTGTACAATGGCATCGATTCGATTTGTTTCCTTAACCTTTAACTCTTGTGCATCCTTTATTATGGTCTTTCCCTTTGCCTGGGAAGCCAACAAGGCGATAACAGGTATTTCATCTATTAACGATGGGATCAGGTCTCCACCAATTTCTATTCCCGTAAGGTCTGAAGATTTCACCAGGATGTCCCCTATCGGTTCTCCACTTTTTGAACTCTCCATTATTTCTATGGTTGCCCCCATCTTCTTCATCACTTCAACAATCCCTACTCGGGTTTCATTAAGACCGACATTTTTCAGGAGCACTCTACTATTCGGCACAATCGCAGCGGCTACCATAAAGAAGGCTGCTGAGGAAATATCCCCGGGGACATAGACTTCAGTTCCTTTCAACACCTGACCGCCTTTTACCTTGATTGTATCTCCATGCCTTTCGATATGGCCACCAAATTCAATAATCATTTTTTCTGTATGGTTTCTTGTTTTTTCAGGTTCTTGAATTTCAGTTGTACCTTCGGCCTGGAGCCCTGCCAACAAGAGAGCAGACTTCACCTGTGCACTTGCTACAGGCAACGTGTATTTAATCCCTTTGAGGTCACCCCCCCGGATTGATAAAGGAGTATAGTTGCCTTCTGACCGACCGTCTATTTTAGTCCCGAACTTTTTTAATGGTTCTGTCACTCTTTTCATTGGGCGTTTCGCAATCGAGTCATCTCCAATAAGGATTGAATGAAAAGGTCTCCCTGCCAATATCCCCATAATAAGACGAGTTGTGGTACCTGAATTACCCACATCCAGGATGTCCTGTGGTTCTGATAAATGATTCCAGCCTTCACCTGAAACAACCACTTCCTCATCTGTTACTCGGATATCGACGCCTAACTTACGGAAGCATTCGATAGTGCTTAAACAATCCTCTCCCATAAGAAAATTATGTATAACGGTTTTCCCTTCCGCAACTGAACCAAACATAACAGCCCGGTGTGAAATAGATTTATCCCCAGGGACATGCAGTTCTCCATTAAGACCTTTTTTGGGGTTTATTAATTTCTTTTTTCCTTCCATCCTTATCACCCTTTACCCTAAGAATAATTCATAACCCGTATTTTCGTTTAAGCAGTTTAATGCCCTTTCTCTATCTTCAAGTGTTTGGAAGCTAATGACTAATACTCCGTAAATATCTTCTCTCGTTTCCAGGATTCTTATGTTTGTTAAACTTATGTTTTCCCCGGCAAGGTAAGCAGTAACTTCAGAAATCACCCCGGGATAATCAGGAACATCAACAAATAAGTCATAGAACGAAGGGATAGCCCCTTTTTCAAGGATGGGAAGATCATCCCGAAAAGTTTTCGCTTCAGTGAAGTAATCAAAGATTCCCTGTGAGTCCTTTTCTTCAATGATGGTGATGACTTCATCCATCTCTGATTTCCACTGTTTGAGAAGTGAAAGCAAAACCCCTCTATTCTGAAGCGTGATATCCTTCCACATCGTCGGGTTAGAAGAAGCAATCCGCGTGATATCACGGAACCCGCCAGCAGCGAGCCTCCGCAAATAAGGGTGTTGTACAGATGATTCTTTCGCTTGGTGAACAAGAGAAGCCGCTACAATATGTGGAAAATGACTGATCGTACCGGTTAATTCATCGTGCTCCCTAGGTTCTACGATCAAAAATTTGGCATGCGTTCCTTTCAGCCATTCTTGAAGTTCTTCTACTTTTTTGCCAGTAGCACCAGAACCTGGAGTCAGCATATAGAAGGCATTTTCAAATAAGATTTTTTTAGCTGCTGCAACACCGCTTTTATGAGAACCTGCCATTGGGTGTCCACCAATGAACTGAATTCCTTTAGCAGTCAGTTCCTCGGAACACTTCATAATTTGTTCTTTTGTGCTGCCCGTGTCGGTAATTATCACCGTTTCTTTTAAAGCGAATGATTGAAACTGCCCAATAATCCTTTCAGTTTGAAAAACTGGTGTGGAAATGATGATGAGATCCGCTCTTTCAGCAGCAGACTGTAAAGATAGTGACATTTCATCGATAATTCCCAGTGATCTCGCCAACCTTAACTCTTTATGATTAATATCATGTCCAATGATTTTAGCATCGGGGTGTTCGCTCTTTATACAGAGTGCTAAGGAGCCTCCAATTAATCCCATCCCAATGACCAATACCGTCCCTTTCATGATTGTCCCCCTCATTTGCTTTGAAAAAAGTCGGAAAGGGCTCAAAATTCTAAGCCGTTCCGACCATCCATTCCTTTTTACACTTGATTTTGAAGGTCTAAAAATTCCTTCATTTTCTCAATAACCTCTTCATTTTGTTCATGAGAGCCGACCGTTACCCTTACAGAGTGAGGATACCCCAGGGCCTCTCCGGACCGAACAATGAATCCCTTACTCATTAAGTATTGAAACACATCATCACCGCTTACACCGAAATCGATTAACACGAAGTTTGCTTGTGATGGAATATAATGCAGACCGTGTTCCTCGCAGAATTGGTAATACTGCTCCAGTCCTTTGCGATTGTGCTCCCTGCATTCTCTAATAAACGTCTGATCTTCAACGGCTGCGGATGCGGCTCCCTGACCTATAGCATTATTATTAAACGGTTCTCGGATTGGTTCTAATTTTCCTATCACTTCTTCACTCGCGATTCCGAAACCTACTCGAAAGCCGGCTAATCCGTATGCCTTTGAGAAAGTACGCGTAATCAATAATTGAGGGTATGATTTTAATATTTCCAGAGAATCATAATAATCCCCGGCCACAACATATTCATAGTAGGCTTCATCCAATACAACTAATACGTGTGCAGGAACAGCATCCAGGAAGGAGATGAGCTCTTCACTGCGAATATATTCCCCTGTTGGATTATTTGGTGAACATAGCCAAACGACTGAGGTCGTTTCATCAATTTCAGCAAGCATCTTGGTTAACTGATGTCTACCCGCTGAATCAAGGGGAACTTCTCTTATTTCCGCTCCTTCTACAATGGCATTGTGCTTATACTGAGGGAAGGTCGGCGTAGCCATCACCGTGCTCTTATCACCGTCTAATAAAGCTCTTGATATGATCTCAATCACTTCATCTGAACCATTCCCAAACAGTAATTGTCCAGGGTCCACAGATAGTTGTTGAGCCACCTTCATTCGCAATTCCTTTGCATAGCCGTCGGGATAAATCGCATGTGAAACAGCGTTTGTCTTGAGAAAGTTTTCAACGTTCTTTGAACATCCAAATGGATTTTCATTCGAAGCAAGCTTCACTACTTTCTCGAGATTGAATAGTTCTTTCACATCATCCATCGTTTTCCCGGGCTGGTATGCTTTAAGATTTTGAATCTGAGATTTCCACTTCATGCTTACCTTCCTTTCAATCGTTTTCATCAGACTTTTTTCGTATAGTTCGTGGTTTTATGACTTAAGAACTGCCAGGGGCTCTGTCAACCAGTGTGTCCTTGATGGTGAGAGGAACCGCTCTGCTTGCTCGCCATCTATCAGAAATTTTATTGACAGTGCTTAAAGGTGACAAAAAACTATTTAACAGAAAACCAAAATTTTCGTAACAGGAGCAATGATCCAAAGCTCTCTTTAAAAGAGGTTGTTCTCTAAATGATTGTTGTTTGTAATTTGATTCAATAAAAATACTGAAAAAGTTGATTCTCGTTGCAGGTGCTTCCTGCGGGAGAAGCGGGACAGGTGAGACCCCGCAGGCGAAGCCGAGGAGGCTCACCGCACGCCCCGCGGAAAGCGAGCACCCTGTAGCAGAAATCAACTACTACTTTCTCCTCTTAAATAGTAAAAATCTTCAAGAAAAGGGCTTTTATTAAATAACTAGCTATTTTAAATCAGGACGTAAGCTGACTGCATTTTTCATATAAATATGTTGGATCTCTTTCTGAGGTATAGATGTATTTAAATGAATCATCACTCTAATACAATTTGGCAATGCATTAGGGACATCCAACTCCTGCATACACATGACAGGAACATATTTCCACTCTTCAATCCTTCTTAACGCTTTTGCCGGAAATACACTCCCTATGTCACTGGTGGCAGAAATAAATACAGATGCAACATCCTCGGCCATAATATTATTATGTAAAATCATTTCCCTTAAGAGACTTTCTGTTGAAAGGAGAACTTCCTTTTCATTATCACAATCCGTTGTAGTGGCGCCTCGAACTCCCCTGATCATTCTTCCACTCCCTTTTTTCCTGTTATTAAACACTCTCTTTGTACTTGCGGGTTATATTAAAACCAGAGTACGTTTTACAACTGACGGATAAACTCGTCTGCCCGTCTTAAATCCTCTACAGATACCTTCACCATTAATGGTTCGCCAATATCCTTCAATAACACAAAAACAGGATCTCCATATTGGGATTTCTTATCATGTCTCATTCCCTCATATAATGTGTCAAATGTTATATGAGATGGGATGTTTAGATTGTAGCCAAGTGTAGTGACCCATTCAATAAATTTTTGTAGATTAAATGAAAGTCCGCAGTACTGTTCACTAAGATACAGAGCAAAAATCATCCCGATCATTACCGATTCACCATGTGTGCGATTTCCGTATCCGCTGGCACTTTCAACAGCGTGCCCATACGTATGTCCAAAGTTTAAAAAAGCTCGTATATTCGACTCTCTTTCGTCCTTTGAAACAATATCCCCTTTTACACGAATCCCTTTCATTAGGCAATCCGTTAAAAATTCCTTATCCATTTTTTCTGGAGAAAGGAATGAATGCATTAATTCTTGTAAAAAGGATCGATCGGATAAAAAAGCATGCTTGATTACTTCTGAAAATCCTGATAGCACTTCAGTTCTAGGTAAAGTTGTAAAATAATTTAAATCAAAGAACACACCTTCAGGCTGATAAAATTGCCCTACCATGTTTTTGCCAAGAGGATGGTTAATCGCTACCTTCCCGCCAACAGCACTATCATGAGCGAGTATCGTTGTCGGGACCCCAATGAAGGGGATCCCCCTCATATAGGTGGAAGCGACGAAACCAGCCAGATCTCCGATGGCTCCACCTCCGAATGCAATCACCAGGGCTCCGCGATCGACATGATTTGATAGACCGTGGGTGATGGCATCTTCATAAATAGCGAAGCTTTTGGCGTGTTCTCCTGTAGAAGCCAGATAAGTCGTTACATCATATGATCGACTTAAAATCTCTGAAAAAGCTGTTCCATGAAGATTAAAGACTTCTTTATCCGCAATGATCCACAACTTAGATGCTTGAGGAAAGGCCTTTTTTATAAAAGAAACAATTTCATTCGTCATTTCCACTCCAATTTTCACATCATACGTTTTGGAAGCAGTTTGAATGGTTATCTGTTTCATTCATTAATACTCCTTGGAATCTTGACGTTGTCTATTGATATCTTCATGAAGCTTATCGAATTGATCACTATGAAATTGTTCCACGATAGCACAAGCAAGTTCCCACGCCACTACGGCCTCTGCCACAACGCTTGCAGCCGGTACTGCACAACTATCGGATCTCTCGATACTTGCTTTAAATGGTTCCTTTGTTTCGATATCCACGCTTTGTAATGGTTTATACAGCGTTGGAATAGGCTTCATGACACCTTTAACCCGAATGGGCATTCCTGTCGTCATACCGCCTTCAAAGCCGCCTAATCGATTCGTTTTACGGTAGTACCCCTGTTCTTCACTCCAGGCAATTTCATCGTGTACTTCACTACCCGGTTTTCGCGCCATTTCAAATCCTAAGCCGAATTCGACCCCTTTGAATGCATTAATACTCATGACGGCCATGGCAATCTTCGCATCAAGCTTACGGTCATAATGGACATAGCTCCCGACTCCTGAAGGCATCCCTTCAACGATGACTTCTACCACACCACCAATGGAGTCTCCATTTTTTTTCGATTCATCTATTAAGTCCATCATTTTCTGTGCAGCATCTTTATCCAGGCAACGGACCGGAGAATCTTCTGTTATATCTCTTAGATCATTTATAGAATCATAGTGAAGTTTCTCTGCTTTAATTCCACCAATTTCAAGAACATGACCGACAACCTCGATACCTAATAGCTTCAGTAACTTTTTAGCAACGGCACCTGCAGCCACTCTTACAGTGGTTTCTCTAGCTGATGACCTTTCCAATACATTCCTCAGGTCCCTATGTCCATATTTCATACCACCGACAAGGTCTGCATGTCCTGGTCTTGGTCTTGAAATCTTTCTCTTTACCTCTTCCTCTTCTCCGGGCTCTAGAGGTTCGATGCCCATCACTTTCGTCCAGTGAGTCCAGTCTCTATTCTCCACAACCAGTCCTAGAGGAGAACCCAGAGTATATCCATGTCTCACTCCTCCAACGATGGATGCCCGATCTTTCTCAATTTGCATCCTTCGGCCCCGGCCATAGCCTTTTTGCCTTCTTGCCAGGTTATCATTGATATCCTCTGCTTCTAAAGGCATTCCTGCTGGCAGCCCTTCAATGATGGTCGTTAATTGTGGTCCATGTGATTCTCCAGATGTTAAGTATCTCATTCACTTTCCCCCTTCAACTCGTTAAAGAATTATGTACCAATATAACATAGAATTCAGATCATTTCCTAGCCCTTAAGTTTAAAAAATTTTCTAAAAATCTCTCTTACATAGAGAAAAAACGATGTAACCCAACATATTTGGACTTTTAAACTGTATCGTTACCCAAAAGTAAGCATACAGTTGTCCAGTATATGTAAGATCGACATCGTAGATTTTAGATTTTTTTATAGAAGAATGTGTCTTCTGTTTCGAACCCGTATTGGGATGGGTTGAAGATTTGTTCGGTACTCCCGACAAAGAGCACACCGCCGGGTCTCAGTGATGCATTGAATTTTTTATATAATAGGTTTTTCGCTTCCTCCGTGAAATAAATTAACACATTTCTGCAAACAATCAAGTCGTAGTTCCCCTCAAATGGGTCTGAGAGCAGGTTATGCTGCTTGAAAGTCACGTTTCTCCTGATTTCTTCATTCAATTTGAACAAGGAGCCTTCCTGAGAGAAATATCGGTCTTTCATTACGGAGGGAACTTCATTCAACGATCGTTCAGGGTAAAGACCGTTCCTTGCACGTTGAATGGCATTTTTATCGATATCAGTCGCGGTGATGGTCCGTCCTGAAAGAGTCATGTGTTTGGACAGCATCATGGCGATCGTGTACGGCTCTTCCCCCGTAGAACAAGCTGCACTCCAAACTTTAAGTGATTTGTTTTCCTGTAGAAGTCTGGGAAGGATTTTAGTCTCGAGTACTTCCCACCGTTTGTAGTTTCGATAAAACTCTGAAACATTGATCGTCATTCGATCGAGAAACTCTTCCATTTCTTCGCTGTTACGGTTCAGCTTACTGAAGAACTCTTGAAAACTACAGCAGTCCTTTTTTTCATACAGGGCCGTTAATCTCCGTTTCATTTGGGCTTCTTTGTAAAGGGAAAGATCAATACCCGTTTTTCTTTTTATCCCCTGAATAAATTCAAGATAATCATTTGACATAAGGACCCACTCACTTTGCTACATTAAAGGTATAAGACTATATGTATTATATCGAACGCTATACAGAAAAGTTAAACCTGATTCTATAAGAAAAGGCAAGTCGCCTTATCACGACTTGCCCTAAAAATCTTATTTGTTTAACTGGTATTAATAAACCCACTCGTTCATTAATTTAGAATACTCTACCAATTCTTCCTCTTTGAAGAATAAGCCGATTTCTCTAACAGCGCTTTCAGCAGAGTCAGATCCGTGGATGATATTCTTTCCGACTGTTAAGCCGAAATCACCGCGGATTGTTCCAAGAGCAGCATCCTTAGGGTTTGTTGCTCCCATCATTCCACGAGCAGTCGTGATGACGTTTTCACCTTGCCAAACCATTGCAAATACAGGTCCAGAAGTGATAAAGTCAACAAGTTCTCCAAAGAATGGTCTTTCCTTGTGCTCACCGTAATGCTCTTCAGCAAGCTCATTTGAAATGCTCATTAGCTTTGCCCCTACTAATTGAAAGCCTTTTTTTTCAAAACGTGATACGATATCACCGATTAATCCTCTTTGTACGCCGTCCGGTTTTACCATTAAAAATGTCTTTTCCATCTTCCCCACTCCTAAATATGTATGTATAGAAGTCCTAAGGACATCCCACGAAAATAGTAACACTGATTGGGGTTTTTGGCAACGTTTCCATTTTAAATTTTCTTAATATTTTCTCTTACCAATAAAGTTTGCGATATTCTTCAATGTTTTCTTCACGCGGTTGTATGGGAGATGATCCAGTTCTTCCAATGCTCTGTCTAAGTACATTCTACTAAGCTGATAGGATCGATCTATGGCATCCGTAGCTAAGATGGCGGCAATGATTTCTCTCATCTCTTCAGGAGAAGTATATTCAGTCACTCTTTCAATCTTCGTTTTAAGTTCAGGGTTTTCCATCGCATATAAAATCGGAAGGGTGATATTACCTTGCCACAAGTCACTGCCGGCAGGCTTACCCAGTTCTTCCTCACTTGCTGTAAGGTCTAATATATCATCTGTAATTTGAAAGCTCATCCCCACATTATAACCAAATCGGTATAAGCGTCGATGGATTTCTTCAGGAGCCCCGGAAGAAATGGCACCTATCTGGCAGCTTACAGCAATAAGCAGAGCCGTTTTCCGCTTGATTCTAAGAAGGTAATCCCTCAGATTTTGATCAAATCGATATTTATCTTTTATTTGAGCGATTTCACCCTTACATACTTCAACAATGGTGTGAGAAAGTATTTGATGTGCTTCAGGCGCTTTAATATTCGTCATATACTCGAGAGCTCGTGCAAAGATGTAATCTCCGGTATACATGGCAATACGATTGTCCCATTGAGCTTTTATCGTTGGCTTTCCTCTTCTTAACTCTGCATCATCGATTACGTCATCGTGTACAAGGGATGCCATATGAATTAACTCCAAAGCCACTGCTACATTTTTCACAATGTTTATATCATATTGTCCGAATTTTGCAGACAGCAAGACAAAAACAGGTCGGATTCTTTTACCACCTGCTTGTAGAAGGTGAAGGGACGCCTCTTGTAAAAGTTGTGATTCTGACTCAATCGCAACTTCCAATTCCTTTTCAATTTCATCAATATCCGTTTTTAAAAACGAATACATCCTGTTTAGCTTCATAGTTTTTCCACCTAATTTACGAATTTCTTACTTTCTGCCTGAATGCATGGCAGCCACTCCGCCACTATATGGTTTCACATGGATATCTTTAAAGCCGGCTTCTTCAAACATCTTCGCAAGCTCCTTCATCCCTGGGAAATCTCTAGCCGATTCCTGAAGCCATGAATATTCATTAAAGCTCTTGGCAAAGATCTTTCCGAACAGAGGCATCACGAAACGAAAGTATGCGTAATATAGCTGTTTGAATCCGAGCATGGTTGGTTGGGAGGTTTCAAGGCAAACAGCCATCCCTCCAGGTTTTGCCACACGATTCATTTCTTTTAAGACGTGGAGGTAGTCAGGAACATTCCGTAAGCCAAAGCCAATCGTGACATAATCAAAGGTATTATCTTCAAAAGGCAGCTCCATTGCATTTCCATGGATCAGCTCAATATTGTTCAAGTTGGATTTTTTTACTTTCTCTTCACCAATAGACAGCATATTTTGGCTGAAATCCAGCCCCACTGTCTTGCCTGTTTCTCCGACTTTTTCTCCTATCGCTAACGTCCAATCCGCAGTTCCACAGCAAACGTCCAGCGCCTTTGAGCCTGGCTTCACATCCATATGTTTCATGGTATCTTTTCTCCACTTTTTATGCTGTTGGAAACTGATTACCGAATTCATCTTATCATAATTCGAGTATATTTTTTCAAATACTCCGTGGACTTTTTGTTCTTTGGACTGCTGCATTTCGATTTACCCTTCTTCCGCATATAGTTTGGTCATAGGTTCAGGCTCAGCATAAGGTAATAGCTCTACAATCAGCTTTTTAAAATACGGTGTTACCGGTTCTATGTTCTCTAACTGAGTTTGAATGGTTTTCTTCGTTGAGGAAATTAATTTATCCACTCTTGAAAGCAAATGTCTGGACTCTTCTTTCGTTAGCTTTAAAGATGGTGTTTCACTAGCTGATTCGAACGTTAAAGTCGACAACGCTTTGATAAAGCTCGTATTCTGTGATTGCTCTATACAGATTCTCTCTTGAACAAGCTTCTTGTATAAAAGGGCTTGCTCAACAATCCGGATCCATTTGTCATCTTCAAAAAAACGAAAGAATTTTGAAACGATCGCTGATTCTCTTGTCTTCAAGCTTGACATTAGCCCATCAAGGTTTTGATGTTCCTCTTTATAAATGGAAATTTTGCTTTCGTTGATTTCTTTAATCGCCTTGGCTAATACTGCGATAAGGTCCACATCATCTGTGTCGGCAAGGATTTTATAGTAAAGGCTGCTGAAGTATACTCCTGCAAGTACCGTAAGCTGCCTCTCTTTCAATGGATCAATCTCAGAGATTGTAACCTTTTCATGGGTATCAAGGGCTATCTGTAATAACATGGCAGTCGAAATCCACTGTACAACTTCTTTATTCAAGGTCCGTCCCTCATTCACAAAAGGAAGGAGCAGGAAATAAATCCGATCCCGATCAATGTAAGGCTGATCGATATATTCCTTCAAGTAAGAGTGATGCAACTGCTCTTCTATGTATTGATGAATGATATTCGCTTGATGGTTACAATCAATGAATTTCATACCCTTTAATCCCCATTTCTACTATGTATCGGTCTAAAAATTTCAGCAATAGATATTATACCATAAAATCCTCAACAATAGGGAATCAGTCTTACCCCCATATTTAGCTGAGTATAACAAAGGGGACGACTACGAAGTTCAACTCTTCATAGTCAGTCCCACCTGTATCTTCTCTGGAACGTAAATGCTCAGAGTATTATTTCTTGTTATCACTTTCGACTTCACCGTAGCTTGTAACGATTGTTGCTTTTCCTCTAACTTTAATCGCAGAGGTATGGTCTGTAAACTGAGCAATCATGACTTCACCCTTATCAAGCTTTTCTGAATGATGAAATCGGGTATCTGTCCCTCTTGTCAGCCCGATCACGTTCACACCATCTTCAATCGCCTTAATCACAATATAATCATTTGAATTCATCCTTGGCTCACTCCTAATTCTTTATAAAAGAAAGAACTTCGCTTCGTGCTTGAGAGTCTTCTTTAAACGAGCCCCTTACCGCAGTTGTCACTGTACTTGAACCAGGCTTCTTTACACCTCTCATTGTCATGCACATATGCTCAGCTTCAACCACTACCATTGCACCATAAGGCTCAAGGGTTTCCATGATCGTATCAGCCACTGTCGAAGTGATTCTTTCTTGTAGCTGAGGTCGTTTAGCAACAGATTCAACGGCCCTTGCCAGTTTACTAAGTCCAGCCACTCTTCCGTTTCTGGGAATATATGCTACATGAGCTTTTCCGTAGAAAGGTACCAAGTGGTGTTCACACATTGAATAAAAAGGAATATCCTTCACAAGCACCAGTTCTTCATGCTCTTCACTGAATATTGTTTCAAAGTATTCTTTCGGATCGTGACCGATTCCCGAAAATACTTCTGCATACATCTTCGCGACACGTTTTGGTGTATCTAATAAACCTTCTCTATTAGGATTCTCTCCAATAGCTTCTAATATTAATCGAACTGCTTCTTCTAATTGGCCATGATTGACTTGTGCCATTATGTTGTCCTCCTAAAATAACTTAAAGAAATAGTAACATTGTTAATATTAGCACAAGCCTATAATGTCATCAAAGACTAGTGCTTTAGAAGTTTTATAATAATATAAAACTTCCTTTTATGGAATAAAACTTCGTACATATTTTAAGGAGAAATAACCATACTATAAATGAATAGCAAAAAAGGCCGCATAAATATGCGACCTTTTCTTTACGCTCAAAGTATGTAATTATTTTACAGCTTCTTTAAGCGCTTTACCTGGTTTGAAAGCAGGTACTTTGCTAGCTGAGATTTCGATCTCTTCACCTGTTTGTGGGTTGCGACCTTTACGGGCTGCACGCTCACGTACTTCGAAGTTACCGAATCCGATTAATTGTACTTTATCACCGTTTGCAAGTGAGTTTTGAATTGTATCGAAAACAGCGTCAACCGCTTTTGTAGCGTCCTTCTTAGATAGCTCAGCAGCTTCTGCAACAGCATTGATTAGTTCTGTCTTGTTCATGCCATTCACCTCCTCCCAAGGAAATGTCTCAGTCATGATTCATTTACTTTAATATCATTAGTAAACAAGTTTAGCGAATTCTATACATAAAGTGTAGAAAAAACGCTTGAAAACGTTGCTGAATCAATATTCAACAACAATTCTGTTAAAAGATTATCACAATAGATTAACCTTAGCAAGAACAAATCAAGAAATAATGGGAATCTTTTCTTATTTGATACACAAATGTAATAGAATCCCCTCAAAACCCTTTATTCTTGCCGTCTATTTAACCTATCACTTCTTTTCGATGACTGCAACTAATACCCTCTCCTCTTCGGGTACTCTATCTTACTTCCCAACCTTGTAATCCCTTAAACATCGACTCCCCTATTTTCATCTAGGATGAATACCCAACAGGTTGCATCACCCTGAAATTTCATTGTATAAACCTATATACATCAAGGTTTAAGAGCCTCCCCTTGCGTTTTTACACCTATTTCGTCCCAGCTTTAAATTTATAAATACACAAGGTGAAAATCAGCAATTAAAAATCGGGATTTCATAAAAAAAATCAGAGCTATAAGATGAAAATGAAAGATTTCAAAGAAGCAAAATAAAAAAAGACCCCCCAAAGAAGGTCATAAGACATTTATAATATGATGGCGATCAATCCACCTGATCCCTCGTTTATGATTCTTTCCAACGTATCTTTGAGTTTATATCTTGCATTCTCAGGCATTAAGGAAAGTTTTGCTTGGATTCCCTCTCTTACAATGGAACTTAAGCTTCTGCCGAAGATATCGGAATTCCAGATGGAAAGCGGGTCATCTTCGAAATCCTGCATTAAATAGCGCACCAGTTCTTCGCTCTGTTTTTCTGTACCGATAATCGGTTCGAACTTGGACTGTACATCCACTTTGATCATGTGGATGGATGGTGCTACTGCTTTCAAGCTGACTCCGAATCTGGAACCCTGTCTGATGATTTCCGGTTCATCCAGACTCATATCATTTAACGAAGGAGCTGCGATGCCATACCCCGTCTGCTTCACCATTCTCAATGCATCTGAAACCTGGTCGTATTCCGCTTTTGCATGAGCGAAGTCCTGCATTAATTCCAGGAGATGATCTTTCCCGCGAATTTCCACCCCTACAATCTCCTTCAGTACTTCATCGTACAGTTCGTCAGGGGCGTACAGGTCAATTTCTGCAATCCCTTGCCCCATATCAATGCCGGCAAGTCCTGCCCGTTCGATATGATCAAATTCACTGAAGTAATGAACAACACGATCCACATCCCGCAGTCGTTTAATATCCTTAACGGTTTCTTTCACGGCTTCCTGATAGTTCTGTCTTAGCCAGTGCTCTTCTTTCAGAACCATTACCCAGCTTGGAAGATTCACATTCACTTCAAGTACCGGGAATTCAAATAGTGCTTCTCTTAACACGTTGAGGACGTCTGAGTCTCTCATGCTCTCCACACTCATGGCGAGAACTGGAATGTCATACTTATCTTGAAGTTTCACTCTTAGGTCTTCTGTCTCAGGAGCATGAGGTCTCGCCGAGTTGACGACCATGATAAATGGTTTACCTACTTCTTTCAGTTCCTCAATGACTCTCTCTTCCGCTTGGATGTAATCGCCTCTACCAATTTCCCCGATGGAACCGTCGGTTGTCACCACAACTCCAATCGTGGAATGTTCCTGGATGACTTTACGCGTACCGATCTCGGCCGCTTCATGGAATGGAATAGGCTCTTCATACCATGGGGTATTGATCATTCTAGGTCCATTTTCATCCTCGTATCCTTTAGCACCCGGGACCGTATATCCCACACAATCTACCAATCTCACATTCACTTCCAGCCCTTCATCCACGTGAACGGAAATGGCTTGATTAGGAACAAACTTCGGTTCTGTCGTCATGATGGTCTTGCCTGCTGCACTTTGGGGTAATTCATCCTGCGCTCTTGCACGTTCCGATTCACTGGCTATGTTAGGAAGGACCACAAGTTCCATGAACTTCTTGATGAATGTTGATTTTCCTGTTCTAACTGCTCCAACCACACCTAAATAGATATCTCCGCCTGTTCTTTCGGCAATGTCCTTAAATAGATCGACTCTTTCCAAGAGATTCCCTCCCATCTTATATTCCAGGGATGTTTCATCCGTGTATTCTGTCTCACATTCTATATTTATGATGTTGTCCCAATGACTTATGACTATTAATATGCTTTTTTTCCCCCCTTATGATTAAAAGTATAAAAATTTATTATGTCTGAGCATTTATGATCATTAGTTTTGATGAAATTTCCCTATAAGGATGACATAAAAATAATAACCCTTCCCTTACAATATATTTTGCAAGAAAAGGGTTATGCCTATTTTGTCATAAAGACAGGTTCGTTATTTTCATCAACCGTATAGGGTAAAGAATATGCTGGAACAAAAAAAGTGTCCTCTACTAGAAAATTCCGGATATCTACACCAGGCTTGAATTCTTTATCAGTCGATTTGATCTTTTCAAATAAGTCCATTGAGTAATCTACAAATATGTCACCGTCACCATTAATGACAAGGGGAAGGTTTTTGTTTGAGTAAGGGCTATTTACATACACATCACCATCATAACCGAGTTCTTTATAATTTAATGTATATACATTATTGGCTACTTCCTCTTTAAATGGCGGGTACCCCTGAGCTTCTATTCTGATTTTCAATTCCCTTATTTGTTCCGCCAGACGAAGATCAAAAATCTTGACTTGAGGATCTTCCTCCACGTCAGTCAGAACATATTGAAAAATCCCACCGTTTTCAAAAGCATTCCCTGGAATCTCTGCTAAGTACTGAGGTGAAAGCTTTCTGAAATCAATCGGATACTTCTGATATATGGGCGTGTCCTGGTCTCTGGTCTTAATTGGAAGCAACCCATTATTGTCCTTCTGATAGGTTACGACCGCATCTTGTACAGCTTTCACCTGCGTTTCATAAGGGATCTGATTCTGACTAAGCTTTTCTTCAGGGTACATACATCCAGAAAGAATACTTATAGTTAAAATAAGAAGAAATGCAATTAAACCTAAGCGTTTCAATCTAAAAACGTCCTTTCAATCGGACAGCAACCTAATTGGTCGGTCCACTAAATACAATATAGATCATCATAAGTCCACCAGCAATCATCATTATATATGCCATGAATGCTGTAATAAAACGCAAGAATTTCTGCTTGATCTTATACCTGCTAAAATAGATCGTTAATATGGCAAAAAACATGAATCCCATCGATGCAAACGAAATCCACATCTTCATCATTGAATCCAACATACATCCCTCCTGTTATCGAATGTATTATATCATAAGATTTTTACAAAAGAATAGAAAAGAATGGTTGTTCAATAATCTGTTACAAACCTAGGATGTACCTATACTGACTATCCAAGGCAGAGATTATCAAAAAAAAGAGCTTCCCAAGTATTTCAGCATCATTAAACTGATGTCAAAATACTTGAGCTGCTCCAAACAAAGCGAGACCTACCCATCCATAGGCAAAGCTGTGTATATTCATGACAGTGTATGCAACAAGGGAGTGGTTCGCATCCTCGAATGCCTATTATTCCAAGATTAATTCATTGTTTCGAAAGAATGATCTACTCCTCAATAAATCTTCATTATTGAAGCTTGGTCATGCATTCTATCGTAAAAGAATAGCTTAATTTAATCGCTCTCCGAGAATATTCACGAGGTCTTCCATCTCGTTTGTCTTTACACGTCCCATTAAATGGTCTACCGCTTCTTTCGCTTCTATTTTATTGAATAGCACATCATACAAAGCGTTGGTAATGGGCATATTCACTTCATACTTGTCTGCTAACTGATGGGCAGCTTTCGTTGTGCGTACGCCCTCAACGACCATCCCCATGTTGTCAAGGACCTCATCAAGGTTATGACCCTTACCAAGCATATTTCCCGCTCTCCAGTTTCTTGAATGTACACTTGTACATGTAACAATCAGATCACCGATGCCTGTTAAACCTGAAAATGTTAATGGGTTTGCTCCCATCTTGGTTCCTAAACGGGCTATTTCTGCGAGTCCCCTCGTTATTAGAGCGGCTTTTGCATTATCTCCATATCCCAAGCCGTCTGTGATTCCGGCTGCAAGGGCTATGATATTCTTTAATGCTCCACCGATTTCAACCCCCAGCATATCGGGATTCGTATATACACGGAAATTCATGTTCATGAATAAGTCCTGAATCTCTTCAGCAGCCTTCATATCCTTAGAGGAAACGGTCACAGTCGTTGGATGCCTCAAACTCACTTCTTCAGCGTGACTAGGTCCAGACAATACCACCACTGTATGTAAGTTATCAGGGTTCATTTCATCTTCAATCATCTCTGAGATTCTTAGAAGTGAATCAGGTTCAATTCCTTTACTCACATGAACAACGGTCAATGGTGCACTTTGAACCTCTTGAATTTGACCCAAAACTTCGCGGATCGCTTTCGTCGGAACAGCCAGAATGATCGTATCAACGCCATCTAAAGACTCACTAAGATTATGATAACCCTTGATGGATTCCGGGAGCTTGACCTCTTTCAGGTACTTTTCGTTGGTATGTTGAGTATTAATTTCATCAATCTGTTCTTTTTTGTGTCCCCATAATCTTACTTCCAGTCCATTATCAGCAAGGACCATGGCAAGCGCCGTTCCCCAGCTCCCTGCTCCAACAACCGTTATTTTCTTTGAATTTTTCATTTTTACACCCACCTTATTATTTTCTTGCGCGAGCAATAATACGAATAGGAGTTCCTTCAAATCCAAATGCATCACGTATTCTATTTTCCAAGAATCGTTCGTATGAGAAGTGCATTAATTCTGGATCATTCACAAATACCACGAATGTTGGCGGCTTCACAGCCACTTGTGTCGCATAGTAGATTCTGAGTCGCTTACCATTATCTGTAGGAGTAGGATTCATTGCTACTGCATCCATGACCACTTCATTCAACACGCTTGATTGTACTCGTAGTGCATGATTTTCACTTGCCAGATTAATGATTGGCAGTAATGTGTGAATGCGCTTCTTTGTTTTGGCAGATAGAAAAACGATTGGAGCATAATCAAGGAATTGAAAATGGTCGCGGATATTCTTTTCCCATTTATTCATGGTTTTCTCGTCTTTATCAACGGCGTCCCATTTGTTCACGACGATCACGATTGCGCGACCTGCATCATGAGCATACCCGGCAATTTTTTTATCTTGCTCGATAATCCCTTCTTCTCCATCAATGACAGATAAGACGACATCGGAACGTTCAATTGCTCTAAGAGCTCTTAACACACTGTATTTTTCAGTGGTTTCATACACTTTACCTTTTTTCCTCATGCCTGCAGTATCAATGATGACATAATCCTGTCCATCATACGTGTAGGAGGAATCAATGGCATCCCGCGTCGTTCCTGCAACATTACTCACAATCACACGCTCTTCACCTAATAAGGCGTTAACCAAGGAAGATTTCCCAACGTTTGGTCGACCAATTAATGAAAATTTGATCACATCTTCTGCATAGTCCTCTTCTTCTTCTTGTTTAAAGTTTTTCACAACCTCATCAAGAAGGTCTCCTAACCCAAGTCCATGAGAACCTGAAATTGGATACGGCTCTCCAAACCCCAGTGAGTAAAAATCATAAATCATTTCTCTCATTTCGGGGTTATCAATTTTATTAATCCCCAGTACGACCGGTTTCTTAGAGCGATAAAGGATCTTGGCTACAATTTCATCTGCAGCTGTAACACCTTCACGGCCATTCGTTAAAAATACAATCACATCTGCTTCATCAATAGCGATTTCAGCCTGCTGCCTGATTTGATCAAGGAATGGTTCATTCCCCAGTTCAATCCCACCGGTATCTATAATGTTAAATTCATGAGTCAGCCACTCAGCAGAACTATATATACGGTCTCTTGTTACACCAGGTACATCTTCAACTATGGATATTCTTTCTCCAACAATTCTATTAAAGATCGTGGACTTCCCAACGTTTGGACGTCCTACGATTGCTACTACTGGTTTTGTCACGTTATTCACCCTTTCTGTAAGAAGGTTATCCTATTCTTACATTTCCTCTTTTTACGCCTTTTCAATCATCACTTGGAGCTATGCATAAGAAGGACTGGCCCTTAAGGTATTGTTTCCTTATGGGACAGTCCCCCTAACTTAACTATTTTATCAATAAAAGAATAAACTAGCAATCAATGTTTTACAATGATAAATAGTCCTTCATCCAGTTCATGGGCAATGCCATCGAGAATCGCCTCTAAATTCGCACAGATCTTTTGCAATTCTTCATCTGTTTTACAATAAAAGACGCTTGTTCCACTTGGAACTTTTTCAGGTGATGTCGTAACTGTCGCGAGAATAAACTTTTGGATCGTTGTACTCATTCTAATTTACTTCCTTCCTGATTCGCCTTCGATTCAGACGGCATTCTTATCGCATTTTCCAATGTCGGCACCTGCCCAAGAATGGCAATCGCTTTCTCTACATCCTTTCGCTGCGGGAGGACGAATACACCTATTCGACCATCGTCTAAATCCCTCTTGGCCAGTGGCGTTAAAGCCGGAGTTCCTGAATCTTTAAATATCCCCAACGAAGTAGACATGTCATGAAGAATAGCTTGCCTTTGACCAAGATTCGCTACCGTTGATCTGGCATCGAATGATTTGGGAGAAAGAACAAACCCCATTCCATACTTTAATATTTCTTCTTGTCTTATCTTTAATCCAATATTCATAATGTAGATATTATCAACGTATAGTCCTGCCCCATCAAAGTGAGGCTTCACATATTCAATGTTTACGATATCCTTCAATCTGCCTCCAGCCATTAGTTTATGAGCAGCCATCATACATATCGCACTGATCAGCACCGCTACATAGAAGTTAAAGACAATATAAGCTAAAGTGGCTAAGAGAGAAGTGAAAATAACCAAATAATTACGGCTTTCAAATGCTACAGCAATCCCCTCGATGTATGTAGCTCCTCTAGGAACAAGTTCATATGCATCTAACTCTGTCAATGTGTTTCTCTCCATATTTCGCACATCCCGAAATTGAGAGGCAGCAACGGTTAAGAAAGTAATCGCCGTGAAGTTCTCCTCAAGTAAAGCAGGAATCGCAATGGTACCTAATCCAGCAGCAATAAACCCAAGAGCAATATGTATAATCTTCCCATGCAAATAAGTGGGATATTGGCGATAGTCTGTACGCAGCATATAGATTCTGGTTAATGTCCCAACTACTACTCCGAAGATGACCGGATACACATACTCATTCATAGATTCTTCATTTCCCCTTTGTTTGTTTGTACTTTGATGTTGAATAACTGATTTATTTCTTCAAACAACTTTATCGCTAAGAGCATTCCAGTTGAAATAGCCAGGAGATCGAGGTAAACAGGTCCACCGATGGGGTATGAAAATCCTACATTCTTTAATGGAACGCTCATAAAGACTTCTCCAACTATACTGCACCCGGTAATAGAGATCATCCTGAGCACGTAAGAAGATGAACCGTAGAAAAGAACACTCAGAAAAACAAGCGATAGAGCAATTATTAGGTTTCGATCAATGAACATAAGAACAGGATCATATATAGCCACTAACCCTATGCCCGCATATAGCATCCCCATCGTCAGAATGGCTACAAGCATATATAACTTCTCTCTCAAACTAAGAATTCTTAAGTAATGGATACAAATAAGACCTAAAATAAATACCGGTGCTGCCACCTCCACAGGACCTACTTTTACACCATATGGAAACACGCATAATAGCACTAAACAAATGAAAGAATAACGGAAACGATATAAGTGTGCCTTATTCATCATAAACGTCGTATAAATCCAAATTCCCCAAATCATCCATAAATACAGAATCCCATCCACAATCACTCACTCCCTCCTATTATCTACATTATGGAAAATCTTTATGTATCTCATTCATGTATGAATCATTTTTTCAAAGAAAAAATAAGAAAGGGAGGTGTTTATGATGGGTAAAGATCGTCAAGAAAAGAAACTAAAACAAAGCAAACGAGTCGAATCAGACAGAGACCAGGGCCTGCACTATAACGGAGCAACAAGCCTGCAAGGAACGGAAGAAGCCAAAAAGGGACAGAGATAACCAGAAAAGTGGAGGCGGCTTAAAGAGGCAAGATGGACTGGCCGCCGGAGCTGTACAACTAATAATTCAGCCGAAATTGTTTTACAAAAATACCCAAACACAGACTGCAACTCAAACTCATTTCAAAAAAAGAACGAATTCTCAAAAGAGAATTCGTTCTTTTTACTTATTAAACGTTCTATTGCTATAACTTGCAGGATTCAATCCCCTAACGTCCAGCCAATGAAACACGTCGCCTGACAACACGAGTGGCACACTGTGAAGATTTTCTAGACGCCTGCACCCCAGCGCACTCATCAGGAACCTTATATCTGTATGAATTTGATTCACTTCTACAATGGTGTCTTCAAGTCCTGAATCTAAAAGCTGCTTGAGAATGATCCCTGCCATTCCTACTGCAGATGCTCCTAACCCTAGAGATTTAACGATGTCTAAGCTATTTTGGACACCACCTGAAGCAAGAATCGGCTTCCTGGATGTTACATGACTTTCAGCAATCGAAATGGCAGTGGGTATACCCCAATCATCGAAGAATTCTAACATTCGTTTTCTGCGTTGATTTTCGATTTTAGAGAAGTTGGTACCACCGAATCCTCCCACATCAATGGCTGAAATGTTCGAGTGGGACAAGGATTCTGCAGCCTCTTTACTGATACCAAAACCTGTTTCTTTCACAATGACAGGTACTGGAATACTTTCAGCAATCTCCTGTATTCTGTCCATGGCACCTCGGAAGTCCCTGTCACCTTCGGGCATGGTTAATTCTTGTATGACATTTAAGTGGATTTGCAACGCATTGGCTCTAATCATCTCTACGGCATCTTTTGCCTGTTGAACGGTTGCTTCACTTCCCAAATTACCAAAAACGATGCCATTCGGATTATGCTGACGAACGATTTCGTACGTTTTTCGTTCAGAAGGGTCTTTAAGTGCGGACATTTGAGATCCGACAGCAATGGCCAGACCTGTTTCCCGAGCAAGAATCGTTAATTCTTCATTTATTTTAGAAGTTGATTCCCCACCGCCGCCTGTCATAGCATTTATGAAAATTGGCGAACTCCAATAAAGTTCGCCAATCTCTGCCTGTAGATGAACTTCATCTACTGCTATATTCGGTAAGCTTTGGTGGACAAAAGCAACTTCATCAAAACCTGTTCTTCGTTGTTGGCCAGTTGATAAAGCGTAATTAATGTGGTCTTGCTTTCGTTGGGCTCTTGTCACTATTCATCACCATTACTTAAGATCTTTTAATTTGTCACCAATCATTTCACCTAATTGGAAGCCGGTATTTTCTTCAGGCATTTCGTAATCAGTCACTTCTTCCTCTTTTTCTTCAAGAGATTTGATGCTTAAAGATAAACGTTGATCATTCTCATTTACATCCAATACCTTCACTTGTACTTCTTGGTTTTCCTGAAGGACTTCGTGCGGTGTACCGATATGCTTATGTGAAATTTGAGAGATGTGAACAAGACCTTCAACACCAGGTAACACTTCTACAAATGCTCCATATGATACTAAGCGTTTAACCACTCCGTCCAGAACACTGCCTTTAGGTGCTTTCTCAGAAATATTACTCCAAGGTCCTGGTAGCGTTTCTTTAATGGATAAAGAAATACGTTCGTTGTCACGATCGACGCTTAGAACTTTGACCTGTACTTTTTGTCCTTCAGTCACTACGTCAGAAGGCTTTTCAACGTGTTCGTGAGAAAGTTGGGAGATATGCACCAATCCATCTACTCCACCAATGTCTACGAACGCTCCGAAATCTGTGATACGCTGAACTGTACCTTCAAGAACAGCACCAGATTCAATATCCGTAAGAAGCTGCTTTTTCTGGTGTTGCTTTTCTGCTTCTACAACAGCCCGGTGTGATAGGATTAGACGATTTTTTTCCTGATCCAATTCAACAATCTTGAACGTTAATGTTTTATCCTTATAGTCCGAGAAATCCTCAACATAATAATCCTCGACTAATGATGCAGGAACAAATCCTCTAACTCCCAGATCAACTACAAGTCCGCCCTTCACGACATCTTTGACTTCCGCTTCAAAGATGTCGCCATTTTCAAAGCGAACCTTCATTTCTTCCCATGCTTTTTCAGCATCTACTTTTCGTTTTGAAAGAACGAGAAGTTCTTCTTCAACTTTTGTCACGATTAACTCAAGTACATCCCCTTCACTGACTACATCAGAAGCTTTTTCGATATGAAGGCTTGAGAGTTCACTAATTGGAATGATGCCATCCACTTTGTTATCTTGAACGTCTACTAAGACCTGTTTCTCTTCAACCTTAGTGACTGTCCCTTTAACTTTTTCACCGATTTCAAGATTTTTCACTTCAATTCCATTCATGTCTTCCATTATGTACTCCTCCTTAATCCATGACTGCAAAGATTTTTGATAATTGTGAGACTTCACAATTTATAATATTCTTTCTACTAACTTCTAATAAATACTACTTTTTGTCAAGCGAGAAAGCTCATATTATTCTTGCTCATGTATTAGTTTTTCGATGTGCTGCATAATAATTTCAGTTGTTTTCTCTGCATTCAGTTTTTGTTCTCGAATGTCCTCCATAGCAATAGGCGGCCCGAATACGACCTTTAATTTCCTGAAAGGCTTATAGGGTCCAATAATTGCACAAGGTACTACGTGAGCATCGGAACGAAGAGCAAAGAAACCTGCTCCTGCTAATCCCTTACCTACTTTACCTGTCTTACTTCTAGTACCCTCTGGGAACAGTCCTAAAACATCTCCTTGTTTAAGGACCTGCAAACCTTTGCGGAGTGCTTCCCGATCACTCATTCCCCTTTTCACCGGGAAAGCCCGTAAATCGGGTAATAGCTTACCTAATACCGGGACATTGAAAAGCTCTTCTTTAGCCATAAAAGATACAGGTCTGGGAGCTGAAATCCCCACTACCGGGGGATCTAAGTTATCAATATGATTGGTGCATAATAAGACTCCCCCCTCTTTAGGGAAATGCTCCAATCCTTTGACCTCAATGCGATAGAGAGGGGAAAGAATCGATTTTACGAGACCTTTAGCAAAGGAATACAAGTTCACATTAACCTTTCCTTTCTACTAACAGCATAATTTGATCCACTACTTCAGGGATGGATAGTGAAGTTGTATCTATTTCAGTTGCGTCGTCCGCTTTCTTAAGTGGAGCCACTTCTCTTTCTGAATCGATCTTGTCACGGCGGGCAATTTCTACTTTTAATTGTTCCAGATCAGAAGGGAACCCTTTCGAAATGTTTTCTTCATGTCTTCTTTGGGCTCTTTCATCTACACTTGCCAGTAAAAATACTTTTATTTCAGCGTCGGGAATAACATGGGTCCCGATATCTCTTCCGTCCATTACAACAGCACCTTGTTTAGCCAATTGCTGTTGCCTGTTCACCATCTCTTCTCTAACTTGAGAATGAACGGCCACATGAGATACTGAATTGGTAACGGCGGCTTGACGGATTTCATCTGTCACATTTTCCCCGTCTACATATACAATTTGGGCATCTTCAATCGGTTCAAGCGTGATTTTTGTTTGAGTTAATAATTCCTTCAATTCATTTTCATCGTGCAAGTCTATATTCAGTTTCAAAGCTTTATATGTTAATGAACGGTACATCGCCCCAGTATCAATATAAAGATAAGATAATTTCCCTGCTACAATTTTTGCCACTGTACTTTTCCCCGCAGCTGCAGGACCATCGATCGCAATTCTTAATTTCTTCAACTAATCCACCTACTTAATTTCCAAATAATTTTCTTACCTATTTTAACATAAATCACCCATCACGTTGAAAGAATCTTTATTCTAAAAGGCTCTTTTCACATAGAATGTTGTTTTGTTACATAAGATCTGCCAGTAGCTCTGTCAACAAGCGTGTGCTGGATGGTGAGGGGAACCGCTCCGCTTGCAGCTAGCGTTCGGCCGAGCCTCCTCAGCTTAGCCGAACGGGGTCTCGGCACGACAGTACTTCCGCAGGAGTCTACGCTGTTCCCCTCACCATCTATAAAAAAATTTCGCGACAGAGCTTAAAGGTAACAAAAAATACAAACTTAAAAAAACAGAGTTTCTATTATACAAGTGGAAATTGACCAATGATTTCTTTAAAAAGATGTGTTTTTCCAAAATTTTTTTTATTCGCGTGCAACTGGGTGTCATCTCCCATTTATCAATTCAGCCGTCACAAAAAACTTGACTAACTGCTCAAATGAAAGCTTTTAATTATTGTAATGTAGAATTAGGACAAGCTAAATCATCGAGGTAATAACAATCAACAATGACTAATAACTGATTTTTGAGCTATCATAATGAGGTTAATCTGATGCTCCTTTGTAGATAGTTTGTTTTTGGGAACAAAAGCTCAACTTATCTACAATAGGAGCTTTTTTTGTGTTTGTCTATCCGTCATTAGGGAGTCAGAATATATAAGCACAGAGTGAATTGTAGCGAAGGCACTTGACTCCTGCGGGAGATAGAGGAAAAGTCGAGACCCCACAGACGGGACTCGACTTCCTCCCCGGAGAATCTTGTGCCTGGAGCGGAAAGGAACGGTCCCTGTTTTCACACTACCACTCAAGATAAATCAACTTTTTTGGAAGTTATGCGAAGGCAGTGAGTGAGACCCTACAGGACCCCACAGGCGTATCCGAGGATGCTAACCGCCCGCATAGCGGAAGGCAACCAGTAGAGGAAACCAACTACTACTTTCTTCTGTAAAATAGTCACATTGTATACGAAAAGAGCCTTCTAAAAAAAAGAGCAGGTAATTAATCACCTGCTTTACCGGATAAGGTTTCGACTATTTCACTGTACTCCATTTTTTCGACGCCTTCATAAAAAACGATCTTATTTAGCTCCGGAAGGATATTTAATTCATGGATAACGAATTGGACTGCTATTAATAAAATGAAATGTATAATGACTAATTTAATTAATATTCGCTCAACGGATTTAATCGTTCTCACCCTTTTCCTATTCATAGAAAAAGTATGTGTAAATTATGGAATTTTATTCAAGTAATCCTTTTTTTCGTAAGTTCAACTGTCTTTCAAAGCAAAATCTTAAAATAAGCTGTCGTTGATTTTCAGTTAAATGAACAAATTCAATGCTTGCAATTTTTTTGTGACCTTTTTCCCAGATACGGGTAACTTTACCTTCTATCTCTACATACTGGTTCTCACCCGTTTGCATGGGCAAAACGATGGTCGTAGATATGTCAGAACCACCTTTCAGGTCCATTCCTTCTCTCACCAATACTGCGCATCCTCCTGCACTTATATCCTCTGTAAGCGTTGGAAAATAACCATCATTTATTTTTATTGAGACATCTGTGTTCGCTTCTACTCGCACAAACTGTCTTCTTTGGACCTTTGCTAAACCTTCCTCACCTGGATAATGAATGTGGATCATCGGTATTTTGGATAGTTTGCGGCCCTTCACTTCTGTTTCAAACATAAGTACCGTCTGCTCATTAACGATGAAACTTGCTTTAAGTTGTGTACCATCTATTAAGAAAACGGCTTTCTCTTTTTTTGTATGAATAGGGTAATCGATATAAAGCCCTTCTTCCCCGATTTCAACGACCCGGCACCTATACCGTTCAAATGTATCATTATGTATGGGTTCCAACTGTAATGTGGTACCTACTTTTATCATAGTATAATACTCCCACCTTCCCATTTTATGTATCTATATTATGGCATGACATTCAGCACCTTTCCATATCTATTTGAATCTCTATTCTGAATTTTTCTACATCTAAAGAAGAGGGACGGACCTCCCTATCGGAGGTCCGTCCCTCTAAAAGCTTAGACGACTTCTTCATAAATCGGTTCCGCTTTTTTGAGTTTCTCTACTTTTTCTTCTTCTCCTGTGTTTGCATTGATAAATATTCTAAAGGTATCGTTACCCAGCATCCCTAAGAATTCGTAGCAGAGCACTTCTTCATTAAGATCATTCACAATTACCGCTTTACGTTCTTCCATTACTTTAAGATTAGGGTTTGTCGTTTCTTTAGCCTGTGCTTGAGTAATTGACGGTTGTCCGATTTCTCTGTCATGATTATTCTTCAAATATTCTTCAGCAGCAAATCCGACCATTTGTCCATTATCTAATGCTACCTTTATTTTAACAGAGTCCGGATAAATTCTTACACCATCCAATACTGTCACATAGGTGAAAATGCCAATGTTGTCATACTGAGCACTTTCAAATAGTTCTAATTTTTCAAAATCGTTATCCTTCAGGAAGTCAGTCGCTTTCTCTGCCGCTTTATTTAAGCTGATTTTTGGTTTCTGCACTTCCCGATTGTTGATATACCAGATTGGATATCCACCTTTTTGAGTTATATCCATACTTGCATGTGTCTTACCGTTTTCAATCGTAACACTATAAAATTTATAGTCCGAGCCTTTTCCACTCTTTGTTACTTTTGCATCAGCCTTTTCACTTATCCCGGAATATTTTCTCAAGATTGAAACGGCCTCATCCTTTGAAATCTCTTTCCCTTTAATCTTCCGAAAGTTTTGGTCTTTCTTCTCGGTATTCACAAATGTTGTCGTTCCAAAGTTTGCTTCATCATATCCTGACACATTTTTTTCAACGGTCTTGAACCCGTCTATAATGGTGTTATCCGCTTGTTCATTTCCCGTTGCCAGAGCAAGTTCCACGTCCATCCATCTTAAATTGTTCTCCATAACCAGATGCTGAACCTTTCTTAACTGATTCTGAATATCGGCACTTTGTTCATATAAATTTTCAAGTGATTTATATTCTTTATCCGTTAATGGATTCTTGTCTAAATCTCGCACTGCCACACGGTAACTAAAATCTCCGATATTACTTAAGAATTCCTCTGTTTTATTAAAAGGAAGCAGGGTTAAGGGAAGCTGCCCTACATCGCTGTGTGCCTGAGAAGTTAATCTCCACACATCGGCAAGTGCCGGAGACAATGATTTCCTTGAATTCATGGCAAGAGTCGAACCAATCTTATCGTGAAGGAGATCCACTTGATAAGTTAACTCATGAAACGCTCTTTGATAGTTATTTTCAGCATTGATTAATATTGCATTTTTTTCCTGATGCTCTTGGTATCCCCAGAATGCGGTTCCTGCAACTCCAAGGACGAGCACCGTTATTAAAATGACACGTAGCAATTTACTTCACCTCTTTAACTACAGAATATGTGCTTTCCTATTTTCTTGATTTGTGGACGTGACCAAATCCACTTGCTTGTTGCTGTCACAGGGTTAAAGTAATAGAGAGCACTTGAAGAAGGATCCCAACCGTTTATTGCATCTAAAACCGCTTCTTTCGCTTTTTCATTTGGTGTTAACCATATCTGACCGTCTGCTACAGCTGTAAAGGCACCAGGTTCAAAAATGACACCTGCGGCTGTATTCGGGAATGCAGAACTGTCTATCCGATTGAGAATAACGGCCGCTACTGCAACTTGTCCCTCATACGGCTCACCACGGGCTTCTCCATATACGGCATTTGCCATAAGTTGAATGTCGTTCTGTGAAAATCCATTAGGCGTGTTCACTGCCGTTGGCTTCGATGGAGTGGGTGTTGGTTTTGGAGCAGGCTTCTTTTGAGGAGCTGCTTTTCCACCGGATGTTCCGCCTCCTCCAGGACCTTTTTGTTTATTTAAATCTGTTCCGCCATAATGACTGAAATTGTTGCCTTTTTCAATTTGTTCTTTTACAAATTGCTTGTTATACTTTGAGGCTTTCACCAGTTTTTCTTTTGTTTTCGCTCCTGCCAAACCATCAATGGGAAGTCCAAACTCATATTGAAAGTTTCTTAGAGCCCAATATGTGCCCCACCCAAATACTCCATCGATATCACCGTTATAGTACCCGATATATTGAAGTCTGGATTGCAGCTCGATTACATCCTCACCTGTTGCGCCATGTTGTATCACTTGATTCGTAAAAGCATCTGCCTTCTCTCCTTCAGATGAAATCATAAAAAGAGAACACATAAGCACCATGACGACTGAAGTAGAAATCAATTTGAAACGACTTTTCATAATGCTTTAACCTCCATATCTTCAATTAAC
Organism: Bacillota bacterium; assembly: GCA_051750565.1. Taxonomy (GTDB): domain Bacteria; phylum Bacillota; class Bacilli; order Bacillales; family Bacillaceae_B; genus Rossellomorea. Next base: position 402,456 of record JBNJJV010000005.1, read on the forward strand.
ATTAACTCTAGTTTTTGTTGAGGCTCCCATTTTATACAAGCGAATAATAAAATTTAGAAAACAACCTACCACATCATTGATAAGACACTGTAATGTCCCAGCAAAAGCCATGTAAACAATCAGAGTTATAATAGAATGAGGATTACTTCAAACAAATCCGCAATAAAAAGGGGAGGTCATGATGGAGGATTATCTAGCGAAGTCATTAGATGAGTGGAAAGAAGATATTTCAGAGGTCTTGGATCAGATTAACACTGACTATGAAGAAATAAAGAAGGAACTGAAGGTGTATTCCTATAAATACGGTATTACAAAGCAAGTCATTCAATCAACAGTGAATGAGGAAATTATCGAAAATATCAGGGAAATGTATCATAAGCCTTTTGAAGAAAAGTACAATGAACTGAAGGAATACATACGCGAATTGGACGAAAAAAGAAAGGTTTTTCAAATGTTCGTGAATAAAATTGATGAAGTGAAACGGAAAGAAGCACCTAAAACGGACCTGGCAGCTGCCTACAAGTAAATATTTTATTAAACCGTCTTTGCAAAAGGCGGTTTTTTGGTGCGAGGGAGTAAATCAGGGATCTGAAAATGTAAAAAAGACGCTTCAAATAGAAAGCGTCCTTTTAAATAATTTCTTTTTCGAAATCAGTACCCGTGTATTTCTTTTCTGTTAATCGATGAGCACTTTTCACTTTCTTCAAACCAAGCCACCATAAGAAAAACATAAATGGTACCATATAATAAATCCAGTTTTTCTCAGCTAAGAAGATGTAATTATATGTTCCGTGTAACAGTAGGGGTACGGAAATCGCAATGAAAAGCCACTTATGCCTTTCTTCACTGGAGGAAAACTTTGCTTTGCCTAAGTAATATCCCATAATGACACCGAACAACGCATGACTTGAAACAGGCAGGATCGCTCTTCCAAATGCATGTTCAACACCGTTAGCAACCAAATACAAAATATTTTCAATAGTAGCAAATCCAAGTGACACACTTGCACCATAGATAATGCCGTCGTAAGGTTCATTAAAATCAACATGTTGGAAGATCGCAAACATTAAAATAAACCATTTGAAAAATTCTTCTAAAAGTCCGGAAGAAATAAATGCCGTCGACCAATTTGAATCAATGATTCCTTCAACTTCTAAAACATATTGTAAAAACATAATAGGAAAGGTAATAAGAGCCCCATACATAAAGGTTTTGAACACTAGCGTAATAGGTTCTGCCTCATATTCATCCCGCAAATAAAAGTAACTTAGCAATGCTAATCCTGGTGCTATACCCGCTGATAAAATCACCAGCATAAAAAAGTCCTCTTTTCTTTCTGTTTTCTTAATCGTATCATGTTAATGTAAGAATGGAAACAGGAATTTATTTGGTTGGAGGAATGAATGATGAAGAAAGATATTTTGGTGATACATACAGGTGGTACCATCTCTATGATGGAAGACGAAAAGACTGGAGCAGTCACTCCCGGGAAGGAAAATCCCCTTTCGGTACAAACGTCTATCGTATCGAATTTAGCAAATCTAACCGTCTTAGAAGCATTTCATTTGCCTTCCCCCCATATTACACCAGAGCATATGCAGCAATTAAAAGAGATAATCGAAACGAAATATAGGGAAAAATCATTTGATGGAGTCGTCATTACCCACGGAACTGATACACTCGAAGAAACTGCCTACTTCCTGGATTTAACCCTTTCTCTTCCAGTCTCCCTTGTCGTCACAGGGGCAATGAGATCAAGTAATGAGATTGGAGCGGACGGTCTGTATAACCTCATTTCATCCGTTCGGGTAGCCGCTGATGACAAATCCAAGAACAAAGGGGTTTTAGTCGTCCTGAATGACGAAATCCACTCTGCTAAGAACGTGACCAAAACTCACACAAGCAATGTATCTACCTTTCAAAGTCCGCAGTATGGTCCAATCGGGATTGTGACTAAAAGAGGCGTTCTTTTTCATCATCAGCCCACATCAAATGAGCATTATCAGGTTTGTGACATTTCCAAGAAAGTTACCCTGATCAAAGCATATGCGGGAATGGATTCAGGCTTATTAGTTGCCATAAAAGACTTACACTACGATGGGGTTGTCATCGAAGCATTAGGACAAGGAAATCTCCCGCCTGATACGGTCGATGGAATTAATGGGCTGTTAGCTGCTAATATCCCAGTTGTATTGGTTTCGAGATGCTTTAATGGGATTGTTCAGGATATATACGGCTATTCTGGTGGAGGTAAGCAACTGAAAGAAAAAGGGGTTATCTTCTCAAATGGTCTTAATGGACAAAAGGCAAGAATCAAGTTAATGGTGGCTCTGTCCCAAACCGATGACATTAAAAAATTAGAAACGATTTTCAAAAATTAAGGTTGTCTTTCCATCAGGATCATAAGCAACCATCATGAAAGAAAGAGGCTCACATCAGAGCCTCTTTCTTTTGTTATTTTTCTTTTTGTGTAATGGATTCAGCGATCAATCCGCCATGCAAACGACCATTTTCAATAAAGATCTCATTCGCATTGTTTCCCGCAGCAATGACCCCTGCAATATAGACATCTTCTACATTCGTTTCCATCGTTTCTTGATGAAAAGCAGGTCGTCCTGTTTCCTTATCAATATCTATTCCCATTTTCGTCAGGAAGCTATGATCCGGGTGATAACCGGTCATCGCAAACACAAAGTCATTTTTGATTTCTTTTTTCTCCCCCTTTACATTGTAAATGACAGAGGCCTTTGTAACTTCCTCTACACACGCGTTGAATTCCATCGTTACTTCGCCATTTCTGACAAGCGCATCAAAATTAGGGAGTATCCAAGGCTTCACACTTTTTGAGTACTCGTTTCCTCGATATAATACGGTGACTCTGGCACCCGCTTTATTCAATTCAAGTGCTGCATCAACCGCTGAATTCTTCCCTCCAATCACAACCACATCTGTGTCAAAAAAGGGATGTGCTTCTTTAAAATAATGAAACACTTTCTCTAATTTCTCTCCTGGAATCTCTAAATAATTGGGATGATCATAGTAGCCGGTCGCAATCACAATCGATTTACTTTCATACATTCCCTTTGAAGTGGAAACGGAAAAACGGCCGTCTTTCTTCTCGACTTTATGAACGGTTTCGAATCGGTTGATTCTTAATTCTTTCCGCTTCGCTACTTCACGATAATACACAAGTGCTTGATTCCGCCTTGGTTTGTGTTCTTCAATAACAAAAGGAACGTCACCAATTTCAAGCTTCTCACTTGATGAAAAAAACGTTTGATGAGTGGGATAGTGGTAAATGGCATTCACGATATTCCCTTTTTCAATGACTAAAGGATCGATTCCCTTTTCTTTTAAACTAATAGCAGCTGACAACCCACATGGTCCCCCACCTACAATAATGCATTCTTCCATTTTCAAATTCAGACACTCCTTCAATTCCTCTATCTGAATGGTAATTTACGTTCGTGCACTTCAGATTTTAAAATGTTTTCTACCCAATTATTATGTAATAATATTACGTTTTGGTCAAAAGGAAGCACTCGAATCTCATGTTCCTCGTCAGTAGTATGATTTCTAATTTCTGCTGAAATTATTGTAAAGCGCCATTATTTAGAATTGAAAAAGGATGAGATGTCATCCATCTCATCCTTGACTGAAATTAAATCCAACCTCTGAACCGGCATGCTTCGGCCATTTTTCTTACGCCAACCATATATGCGGCGAGTCTCATATCGACTCTTCTGGACTGGGAAGTTTCGTATACATTGTTAAAAGAGCTGACCAAAATCTTCTCCAATTTTTCTTCCACTTCTTCTTCAGACCAGTAATACCCCTGATTATTTTGTACCCATTCAAAGTAAGAGACCGTCACCCCACCCGAGGATGCTAACACATCAGGGACCAGTAAGATTCCACGCTCTGTGAGGATTTTCGTTGCTTCCAAGGTTGTCGGTCCGTTCGCTGCCTCTACCACAATGCTTGCTCTTATATTGTGAGCATTCTTTTCTGTGATCTGATTCTCGATGGCTGCAGGAACGAGAATGTCACAGTCCAGCTCTAATAGTTCTTCGTTTGTTATCGTATTATTAAATAATTTCGTAACCGTTCCAAAGCTATCCCGACGATCCAGCAAATAATCAATATCTAACCCATCTTCATCATGAAGTCCACCGTAGGCATCAGAAATCCCAATCACCTTTGCTCCTGCGTCATGCATAAACTTGGCAAGGAAGCTTCCAGCATTACCAAAGCCTTGAACGACTACTCTCGCACCTTTAAGCTTTATTCCTTTTTTCTTGGCTGCTTCATGAATACAAATCGTCACACCCTTCGCTGTTGCCGTTTCACGACCATGGGACCCTCCAAGCACCAATGGTTTCCCTGTAATAAACCCTGGAGAATTATACTCATCAATTCGACTGTATTCGTCCATCATCCACGCCATGATTTGAGAGTTTGTAAAAACATCAGGAGCGGGAATATCTTTAGATGGCCCAACAATTTGGCTGATTGCGCGTACATAACCACGACTCAATCGCTCGAGCTCTCTAAATGACATATCCCGGGGATCACAAATGATCCCCCCTTTACCTCCACCGTACGGAAGGTCTACAATTCCACATTTCAAACTCATCCATATGGAAAGCGCTTTAACTTCTTTTTCGGTAACATTCGGGTGAAATCGAATCCCACCTTTTGTTGGTCCAACTGCATCATTATGTTGAGCACGGTATCCCGTGAAAACTTTTACTTTTCCATCATCCATCCGGACTGGTATTTTAACCGTTAACATTCGTACAGGTTCTTTTAATAATTCATATACTTCTTGTGAATACCCCAATTTATCAAGTGCAAGATTAATAACCGTTTGTGTTGATTTCAATACATCGTGTTGATCTGATGCTTGGTGATTTTCTTTCCCCTTATCGGCTACCATTTATGTAAACCTCCCAGAATACTTCACTGTTTAACGGAACCTCGTCCGCTTTCATGACATAGTATACACGTTTGAATTCTTCTTGCAAAGAAGGAAAATTAAAAAAAGAGGATTTTTTTGAAAACGCTATCATAATCGAAAAGCGGAGGCGGCTTGGTTAGAGGCGACAAGCATAAGGCGAACCTGCCGGAAAGGTGTCCCTTGCCTTTTTGGCAGGTTTGACTTATGACCTCGAGCCTCTAGCCGCCGGAGCTGGACATATCGAAAAGCGGAGGCGGCTTGGGCAGGTCCGACAAGCATAAGGCGAGACCACCGGAAAGGCGCTCTTTGCCT
>JBNJJV010000006.1:0-280154 GCA_051750565.1 Bacillota bacterium
GCTTGTCCGCTCCGCTCTGAAGCGACTTTACTAATATAACATATCTTTCATTCTCGCGTCAACAACTTTTTACACTTGTTTTTTCGATATGTTGTTTGCTGCATCAGCGACGTTTATAAATATAACATGCTGTTAATGTTATTGCAATATATTTTTAAGAAAAACTTCAAAACTTAATCAATCACTTTTGTTGTTCTGTTTAACAGTAAGCCTCCATATACATTATTACTACGCATTCCTGAAAGGAGATCTTTTATTTATGCTTACCAACGTTGCCTTATCTCTATCTTTCATCATGGCTGTGTATCTGTTTGCGTATTCATATGTACAAGCTCTTAAGATAAGCGAAAGCACTGCACCTGTAAGAGGAATAACCTTCATCTTTTCAGTCGTCATGGCGTTTGTGTTTTCTGGTTTTACATACGTATTCTCTTAAGTGAAAGGATCTGTTAACGTTTAGTGTTGAGAAAAATTAATAAAGGAGTAAAGGAGCGAAATGAACGCTTCCTTTACTCCTTTTTAATGTAGTTCCAGCAGTAATCCTTCTTCCTGGTGCGACTCACCACCAATCATTAATACCTCTTCCTTAATGAGTGTAGGCTTTAAGGCATAATAGAAATATTTCGATGGATTCTCTTTCAACACCCAAATCCACATAGAGTTGTATCCTTGTTCTTTAAGGCCTGTAGCGGCAATTTCGAAGAGATCTTTCCCGATACCTTTGCCTTGATATTCCTCTAGAAGATAAATGGCATACAATTCCCCTTCGTACTCCCCTGAACGCTCTTCCCCAAATGAAACAAAGCCGATGATATTCCCATCATCCACTTCACATACATATGTATGATGAGATTCGGAAAGAATTTGCCTCCATTTTCGTTCTCTTTCTTCTATTGATAAAGACTGAAGATATTCGTGCGATACGATTCCTTCGTACGCTGTTCTCCAGCTATGGACGTGTACGTATGCTAACCCGGGAGAGTCTTGAAGGTTTGCCTTTCTAAAGCGGAAGTTCTTCATTCTTTTTCACCTCGTTGACTTTTTTGACCATCTTTTTTAATTTCCTTTCTTCTATTAAGAAGAAGGTAACGCCGATGATAATGACAAGACCGCCAACCACTTGAGTCATCATCACTTTTTCGGCTAAGAGCCAATAAGCAAGGATTGAAGCGCCGATTGGTTCAAAGAGGATAGCCATAGAGATGGTTGAGGTGCTTAACCACTTCAGGGACCAATTGAATAATGAATGACCTAATAGGGTCGGGATGATGGCAAGTAATAGAAAGTAGATCCACTCCTCTTTCGGGTATGGCCCAAGGCTTTCGGAACGCACCATGACATATAAGAATAAAACGACTGAGCTTATCGCATACACCAAGTAAGTGTAGGTAATGAGGGATAGCCGTTTCCTTATGGTCTGCCCGAATAACAGGTATCCCGTTACAAGAGAGCACGCCACCAAGGCTAAAATATCTCCCCATAGCGCGCTTCCGCTTATTTTAAAATCTCCCCAGCTTATGATGATACTCCCGCTAACAGCTAAAACTGCCGAGATGATGGCTCTACCTGTTAATTTTTCCTGAAAGAACAAGTAAGCCCCGATAAAAGCGAATAATGGCTGCAATGTGACGAGTACCGTAGAACTGGCAACAGAAGTATAGTTTAAGGATTCAAACCAGAGTATGAAGTGAAAGGCTAGAAAGACCCCGGCTAAAAGTGAAAACATCCAATCCCTTAGAGTAATAACTTTCAGTTCCTTCACATACTTTAAGAAAAATACAGGGGACATTAATAGAACTGTGAAAAGCAACCGGTAAAAGGCCAAAACACCTGCTGGTGCACTCGATACTTTTACCAGGATGGCAGAGGTTGATACGGAGATGACTCCGATTGCGAGTAATAGATACGGATTAACCTTTGTGTCTGACATGACAAACCTCCTGATATGTATTCGTTGCTCCTATTTTATAATCAGCAGGGTTAAATTACTACATGAATTTTCAGGGATACACGTAGAACTGGAGGGGGCTTAATGGAACTTTTAGATACGACATTGATGATAAAGCTGGGTGTATCTGCGATATTAGGGTTAATTATTGGGCTGGAGAGAGAATTAAAGCGAAAGCCTGTAGGATTAAAAACGTCTCTTGTTATATGTATTGTGAGCTGTTTATTAACGATTGTCTCTATTGAGTCTGCTTATATTTCTGAGGGATCGGATAAAGTAAATATCACGATGGATCCTTTGCGACTGGCAGCTCAGATTGTTTCAGGGATTGGTTTCTTAGGGGCAGGTGTCATTTTACGAAGAGGGAATGACAGTATTTCCGGGTTAACGACAGCAGCTATGATCTGGGGAGCAGCCGGGATCGGAATTACTGTTGGAGCCGGCTTCTACATGGAAGCTACAGCAGGTGTGATCCTCCTGATTGTCTCCGTTGAAGTGGTGCCTATTATTATTACGTATTTAGGTCCGAAACGTTTGAGGGAAAAAGAGCTTTCCCTGCGTGCTACGATCTTGGAGAAGCAAGAGATCAAATCGATTATTGAAAGAATTAAAGCTGAAGAAATTTCTATTGAAAATATTCGGATCAAAGACTTAAAGAATCAGCAGCACCTTTTGGAATTGAAAATCATTGTGGACTTCAGAAAAAAAACGGTAGACATATACTATACGATTTCAGAAATTGAAGGGATAAAAGATGTAGAAATTGAAAGCTTATAGAGGATGGAGGAATGAGGACGCGGGGACACCCTCGTTCCTTTTTTATTTTTTGTGAAGCTGGAAATTTTTCACACATTCTAAATCTTGGACAACTTCCAGTACTTCATTAAACTGAAGTGCACTTGGAGTTAATATAAGAAGGGAATATTTAAAGGCATCCACCCCCTCCATTTCATCTCCTTCTTCAATTTGGTATTGAGTGATCTCGATTCCATGATCATGAAGTGCGTCGTTTATAGACGTGATATTGCCCTTCCCCTTTTGCACGACCAGACTAAGGAGAAGCAGCTTCTTATGCTTCACTTTTTCCTTATAAAATCTTTCCAGGTTATTCAAGAAAAATAACGTCACGACGATCACCAGTGTTGTAAAGATAGCTAAGTAATACATGCCAATGCCGACCACAAGTCCTAAGCCTGCAACGACCCAAATACTGGCGGCAGTGGTTAAACCTCTAACCGTCACTCCTCCATGAACCATTATCGTTCCCGCACCGAGAAAGCCGATTCCGGAAATAACATAGGAAGGAATCCGGCTTGGGTCAAAACCTACCAATTGAGGGTGTTCGTCTAAAAACGGTTCAAACCCATATAACGAAACGAGCATTAATAAACAGGAGCCGACACCTACAAGTATATGAGTGCGTAAACCAGCAGGATGATTTTTAAATTCCCTTTCAATACCAATTAGTCCGCTTAGTAAAACAATTAACATAATCCTTATAAGAGCAGTGTAAAACTCATCTGGAACTTCCAGAAATTCCATCATCTCCATCGTCGTCTTTCCCCTCTCAATCTTCTACCTATACTTTTAACCTGGAATGAATCTTTTAAAACTTATTGAGTAAAAAAAAGGACCAGGTGATGTTCACCCGGTCCTCTCAAGAGTTATTTAATTGGCTTCTTTAATAACCCCACCATCACCGCTGTAATAACAGATCCAATCAGTACTGCTAACAGATATAAGAACGGATTCCCTTCTACTACCGGGAATACGAATAATCCACCGTGCGGGGCAGGTAAACCAATCCCAAAGAACATCGCTAACGCTCCTGCAACCGCTGAACCTGTCACAATAGAAGGGATGACCCGGAATGGATCGGCTGCAGCAAACGGAATTGCTCCTTCTGTAATAAAGGATGCCCCCATAAAGTAAGCCGCTATACCCGCTTTTCGCTCATTATCATTGAACTTCTTCTTAAAGAATGTTGTGGCCAGGGCCAGCCCCAATGGCGGCACCATACCTCCGGCCATGATGGCAGCATGAGGAGCAAGGTTTCCTCCTTCAATCATGGCAATCCCGAATGTAAAGGCCGCTTTGTTGATCGGACCTCCCATATCAACTGCCATCATTCCACCAAGAACAAGTCCTAATAAAATCAGGTTCCCTGTTCCCAATCCATCCAACCAGTTTTGAATACCCGTGTTGACTGCACTTAGAGGCTCAACCAGGAACTGAAGCATGATGAATCCAGTAATGAAAATTCCCAGCAACGGATAGATCAATACCGGTTTGATCCCTTCCAATGACGGAGGGAAATTGTTTGTTAAACGCTTGATTCCGAGAACCACATAACCCGCTAAGAAACCGGCAATAATTCCACCTAAGAACCCGCTTTGACCAGTTGCAGCAATCAATCCACCCACCATACCAGGGGCAAATCCAGGTCGATCTGCTATACTCATGGCAATGAATCCCGCTAAGACAGGAACCATTAGGTAGAAGGCATTATCTCCGCCTATTTTCATTAGCATGGCGGCAAATTCATTGTACTCAGGAGAATCAGGATTCGCTGACTGGATGCCGAATAAGAACGAGATCGCAATCAGGATACCTCCACCTACAACGAATGGAAGCATGTTGGAAACACCATTCATCAGATGCTTGTAAAAGCCTGTCTTTTGTTTTTTCTCAGGACCAGCTTGAGTCTCACCAGATTGCTCTCTCCCTTTATATAGAGGCGCCTCTTGTTTCATAGCCATATTCAATAATTCTTCAGGCCGTCTAATCGCTTCTGCCACAGGTACTTCCATCACAGGCTTCCCTTTGAAACGATTCATTTCCACTTTAGTATCGGCAGCTACGATTATAGCTACAGCGTTTTCAATTTCTTCAGAAGTTAAGACGTTCTTTGCTCCACCAGAACCATTCGTCTCTACTTTTAGATTCACACCAATTTCTTTCGCTTTGGCTTTCAATGCATCTGCTGCCATATACGTATGAGCAATCCCTGTAGGACATGCCGTGACAGCCAGGACCTTTCCTTCGTTAGTGGAAGTTTCAGCAAGAACCTCATCCTCGTGTTCTTGATCATGAACATTAATAATCTCTAATACTTCTTCTTTTGATGAAGCATTCAGTAACGCTTTGCGGACATCGGAGTCCATCAACATAGAAGAAAGACGGCTTAACGCTTCTAAATGTGTTTGATTGGCCCCTTCTGTTGCTGCAATCATGAAGAACAAATGAGCAGGAGTCCCATCGAGAGATTCATAGTCTACTCCTTCTGCTGATTTTCCGAATGCAATCGCAGGTGCTTTGACTGCCGATGTTTTCGCGTGTGGAATGGCGATTCCTTCCCCAATACCCGTTGTGCTTTGAGCTTCACGATTAAGAATCGCTTGCTTAAATTCTTTAGGGTCCTCTAGCTTCCCACTTTTATCTAATACGGAAACCAATTCATCAATAACGCCCTTTTTGGATGTAGAAGATATATTTAGCTGGATCGTATCTTTCGTCAATAATTCAGTAATTCTCATGTTTGTTCCCCCCTATTTTTTCGTAATTCGAATTTCTTCAAATAAGCTTTCCACTTTTTCCAATGAACAAAGTCCGATTGAATAGGCTGTAGCAGATCCGGCAGAGGTTCCTAAGCGGAATGCATCCTCGATACTCCAGCCCCTTGATAACCCTGCAAGAAAACCGGCAACAGTTGAATCCCCTGCTCCGACTGAACTCTGCAAATCTCCTTTTGGCACGGAAGAATACAATACTTTTTTATCCGTCAGTAGGAGTGCGCCCTTTTCCGCCATTGAAACCATCACGTTTTCGACTCCGCTCTCCTTCAACTTCTTTCCGTAGTGAACCGCATCATCAACTGACTCAATCTTCACATCAAACATCTCCCCCAGCTCATGGTGATTCGGCTTGATCAAGAAAGGATTCAAAGATAGAACCGGTTGAATCAAGTTTTTCTCAGCATCGATAATTACTTTCGTCCCTTGTTTCTGACATTGTGCAGCAATCTCCTGATAAAACGATTTAGGCACCGATCCTGGTATACTCCCCGCCAGAACGATCATGTCTTCTTCTGTTAATGAAGAGATTCGCTTAAGTAACTGTTGTATATGTTCCTCACGAATCGACGGTCCACTACCATTGATTTCCGTTTCATCATTAGCCTTAACCTTTACGTTAATCCGTGAAGCTTCTTCAACCTCTACAAAGTCAGTTTGGATTTTCTCTTTATTTAAAAATTGTTTAATGTACTCACCAGTAAATCCTCCGGCAAACCCAAGAGCAACGCTTTCTACATTCAGTACATGTAAAACACGGGAGACATTGATTCCCTTGCCTCCGGGGAATGCACTTTCTTGCGCACTTCGGTTCAGACCGCCTTTTTGGAAGGAATCAAGCTCCATAATGTAATCGACAGAAGGGTTTAGTGTTAAGGTATATATCATGGTGTCACAACCTTTATCGTAGTTTGTTTCTTCATTGCCGTATCCTTTTCGTCATCCAGTGCGTTCGTTATAATCATGGCTTTATCGAGATCCACAATTTTGCTAAAAGCAATTTCTCCAAACTTGGAGTCATCTGTTAAGAACATGGCTTCTCTTGATAATTCAATGGCCACACGCTTTACTTGAGCCTCCTCGGGATCCGGCGTCGTGAATCCATACTGAGCATGAACTCCGTTGGCTCCCATAAATGATTTATCAAATCGGTACTGACGCAGGGATTCCACGGCTCCACTTCCGACCATCGCTCTTGTCACCGGCTTTACGTATCCGCCGATCATATACGTTTTAAAGCCTTTTTGAATGAGTGCGTCCACATGGGTCAACCCATTCGTTACGACCACAATATCCATTTGCGGAAGATGGTCTATGAGACTCAAGGTCGTCGTACCGGCATCCAAAAAGATGCAATCGCCCTCTTCTACCAGGGAAGCAGCATATTGACCGATGGATTGCTTTTCATGAAAGCTTTTGGATGATTTTTCAGAAACGCTCAGTTCCTTCAATTTCCCCTGTAGCCTCGCAGCTCCACCGTGGATACGTTTCAGAAATTTCTCTTGCTCGAGCTGTGTTAAGTCCCGGCGAATCGTTGACTCAGAAGCATGCGTAACATCTACAATCTCTTGGATTTTTACCGCATCTTTCTCCTTCAATAACTCTAAGATGATCCGATGTCGTTCCTCCGTTAACATAGCATTCTCCTACTTTCTCCGATTCTTGTTACTTCTATTATAATGAGAACGGTTTCAAAAATCAATCATTTTCAACCAAAAATAATCATTATCTATCATTAATCAATCAAAATCGATCAGTTGTGACCTGTTAAGTTTCTCGGTTTATTCAACTGTTGAATCCAAATCCTCAGTGAATCCAACAACCCACAAAAAAAAGCAAGCTCCATCTCACCGAAATCGGTGGATGGAGCTTGCTTAAAGTTACTCATTTTATTCGTGAGTTTCTTCGTGTGAAGCTTCAGAGTCTTCTGAGCTTTTTGGATTTGGATTATTATACTGATAATCTGAACGATCTATCGGTTTGTATCCTTCAGGTTTATAGAAGCGTAGTAGATCTTCATAAACCACTTTATCGGAAAGCTCTAAACGTTTGTTTGCTTCCTTACTTGCTTCTTCACATGCCTTGTTTCCTTCTTCTACAGGTTGACCTGTTTCATTATCGTAGCAGACTCCTTTAATTTCAGAGTACTTATCTGTAATGACATCACCATTACGGAAAGGTACGATTTGCTTGCGCTCTTCAGAAAGCAGGTCTTGACCAAAGCTTAGATAATCTTTTGTTTCTACTCCCAGAAGGTGCATAATCGTAGGGCGAAGATCAATCTGTCCACCGTACGTATGGTTAACTCCACCTTCTGCACCAGAGTTAAGAATCAACAATGGTACACGTTGCAGCTGAGCACTTTCATAGTTATCCACTTCTTTACCTAATACCTCGGACATCGCCTTATTATGGTTATCAGAAATTCCATAGTGATCACCATAAAGAACAATCATTGTATCTTCGTATAAACCTTTTTCTTTTAAATCATTCACAAAGTCTTCCAACACTTGATCCATGTAATGAGACGTTTGGAAATATCGATCGACTACACCGTTACCTGTTTCACCCTGAGGGAAATTAGCATCTTCCTCATGGCGGTCAAACGGGAAGTGATTGGATAACGTAATGAATTTTGTATAAAACGGTTGTTTTAAACTTTCCAGCATCGGAATTGAATCTTCAAAGAACGGCTTATCCTTTAAACCATAAGGAAGCTGTTCTTCTGGATTACTCATATCATAATACGTTGCATCGAAAAATTCGTCATACCCCATTGAACGGTACATCTCAGAACGGTTCCAGAATGTTTTGTAGTTACCGTGGAATACCGCTGACGTATATCCTTCTCCCTTTAGAATCGAAGGAGCTGATTGATACGTGTTGTTAGCATGTGTCATGAATACAGCACCTTGAGGAAGAGGGAATAATGAATTTTCAATAATAAACTCAGAATCGGATGTTTTCCCCTGACCTGTTTGGTGGAAGAAGTTATCGAAGTACATCGCTTCTTTACCATCCACTAGAGAGTTCAAGAATGGTGTAACTTCCTCTCCATTTAACTCTCTGCCAATCATAAATGTTTGCAGGGATTCCATGGAGATGTAGATAACGTTTTTCCCTTTTGCTTTGCCAAAGTATTCAGGATTTGGATCTACTTTATTTGCTTTTACGTAATTTTCAACTTCTGAAACTTCATTACTGTCAGCCATAGCACGTTTAGCAGACGTTTTAGAGTTTTGAACAATATCATAAATCGTAAAGTTGTGAGTTCCAAGATACTTCACTAAATAGTTACGGTCAAAACTGCGCGTCAATAATTCAGGACGATCAATGTTTGCTAAACCTAAGTTCAATAAGAACACAAGGACTGCAGATGTCATGACCGCAAATACTGAACGGAAACGTAATTTTTCCTGCGGCTTCACTTTCTTAAGAACCATTAATCCAATAATGATGAATAGATCTAAGAAATATAAAATATCGATCGGACTGATTAATTCAAGTGCACTGCCACCAAGACCGTTATTCGTTTTCGCCTGTAAAATTACAGGTACTGTAATAAAGTCATTAAAGAATCGGTAGTACACGACGTTTGCATATAGAACGAAGGACATTAACAAGTTAATAATGATAAACGCAATATATCGCCCTTTGCCTTTCCAGAATAATGCGAAGGCAAAGAATAATAAGGCAGAGCTTAATGGGTTAAAAAATAAAAGAAAATGCTGAAGCGCATTTTGTATTCCCAAGTTAAATTCTGCTAAATATACGGCATAAGTCTTAATCCAAAATAGTATAACGACTGTAAAGAAGAACGATAACTTCCCAGTACGCATATCTTCAAACTGTCTTTTTAAGAAGTTCATACTTCATCACCTTTTTTAAGAATTTTTTTGAAGCGTATATAGATAAAGTTTTATTAAAATTTTGTTTAGCAAATGTAAATTCATTTGAATCAACAACGAGTATTATAACAAAAAATAATTTCATGTGTATAACATTTTGTTGAGATTCGTAACAAAAATATTTCATGAAAATTCGACATTCCGTAAGAACAGGTTGGAGAAAGCTTGAACTGGCAATGCTTTGTCCTTTTTGAACGATTCGTGAACGACCCATACTTTCCCAATATTGTGGATATATATACTAGAAATGTTAATAGTGTTTGTAGATGGTTTACTCAGTGTAAACTTATTCCGCGGAATTTTCTTATATAAACCTATAGATACCATGAAATTTTCACCAAGTTCGAAATCCTGCTACATCTTTACTTTTTCAAAGTCAGTTTGCACAGGTGGATCTTTTCTTTCATTAAAGGGACGATAAGCCGCTTTGAATTTCTTTTTAAAATAAGAGTCGCCGCTCGATGCCTGAACATATCCCTCTATCATCAATGAAATAGATAGCATTGTGGCAGAAAAGAAAAGAAATCGGTGTCAGTGGAACCCACGGTGCCCCTTGAAGGTATCGGAAGGAGTCCCCGATCAGTCCCGACCATTCGTAGGTGATGGATCTTGGAGGGTCTTTGATCATTTGATAGTCAACTTCGGTTCCCCCGAGGAACAGGGTCAGTAATCCTAAATGAATAAAGATGATCAGGGTCTGCATGAACTGCTGTCCAAATACGATCATCTTTCATTCCGGGTAGAATATGTTTGAAAATGATCCGCCATTTTCCCGCTCCAAGTGTTTTCGCACACATAATGAATTCCTGTTTGTAGAGCATAGAGACTTCGTTGCCAAACAGAGCCGACAAAATGGGCACAACAAGGAAGGTCAAAATCAATATTTCAATGATGAAGCGTTCAACAATAGAGTTAGGAAACCCACCAAACGGTTCCCAAAGAATCGGTTCCAATAAAAAATAGGCAAGAATCGTTAAGGGAATATAATGGAAGGAATCAATCCAGCCATTGATGTATTTCTTATATTTCACCAGAAATGTCCCGAGAATGAAGCCGATCGGGATCGCTATTAATACACGTAAAAAGGCGATCACTAATGCGGTTAAAATCGTGTACTTTGCCCCGATGATGATCTTACCGAGCATATCAAGCCCCAGGGGATCGGTTCCAAATGGAAATAGCCATTTCGGTGAAATCGGCGAGGATTCCACGACAGTACCTTCAACACTAATGAAATACAATCTTCTTACTTCATTCCCCCACACCAACGAATACATAAAACTAGACACAAGCATGAGGGCTATAAACGTAAATATGATAAGAAATAATGGATTTTTCCACACACTTTTCTTCATATTATATTTCCTCTCCCTTATTCGCTTTTTTAGAGAGAACGATTTCTCCCACTGTGTAGAAGGCAAACAAAGGAATGAAAATGGAAAGAACCGCAATGGTAAACATTTTCGGCTGTAACGTCGACTTCAAGAAGCGGGTTATTCCGGCTATATTGAATAGCAGCTCCATCACAAATAAATTAGAGAGCATAAACCAGATGGTCTTTTTTGATTGAAAGAACACGGAGATAACCGCATTCCTTAAAATATGAAAGGTCAAAATCACCAGTTTCCCGAGTCCAATGGCTCGTGCCAATGTGACATAGTCTTTTCTTTCTTCTGTCTCAAATGAAAGAATCGAAACCCTAAACAGCTGAACAGTGGGCAAAATCGCCAAAACCAGAACTGGCAGAAGAAAGGCGCGTTGCATATCAACTGAAGCAATTTCAAAAAATAGTATCCCTGTTTGTTTATATAGAGAGAGGACAAGTAATTGAGCACTCAGGATAACCAGCACATCCGGAACAGATTCGAATAAATAAAACAAGAACTTGATTCGGTTTTTTTGAGAAAACAACATGGTGAGGATCGTGAGGAGTATACTTAAGAAGCTGGCCAGAAGAAAGGCAGAAAACAGCACTAGTAACGAATAGGTGATCGGCTCCCATAAATAAGGAAACAAGTCGCGTTCCTTTTGGCCACCGATAATGACATATGTTAAATCCCCCGGGTGAAACAGGGCAAACACGATTTCTTTAATGGATTGCCAATATGCCTGCAATCTCAATTCACGGTGACCGATTCCGGAAAGAAGAACCGGGAGTCCCCCGAACAAAATAATGCCTACGATTGATAAGAAGAATTTGAGTAAAATACCGCCAATACCCCTCAATGGTTTGGCCTCCTGTTGAATTAATTATTTTTAATAGTATCATAGATTACCGGTTTTTATACATATTTTTCCTGTTTTCAATAGCTCTTTTCGCAAGGCTGTTTTCGTAAACTTTGTTGCTTATGAAAAAGCGAGTAGTGGTTGATTTCTGCTCCAATCAACTTTCTAAGCATGTGTTTTTAATAAGAGCTAAAATAGAAACAATTAATTTTTAGAAAACAACCACTTTTAAAGAAAGTCTTTTAAGCTCTGTCACGTAAATCTCTTATAGATGGTGAGGGGAACTGCGTAGACTCCGGCGGATTTTGGTCGTGCCGAGACCCCGTTCGGCTAAGCTGAGGAGGCTCGGCCAAATGCTAGCTGCAAGCGGAGCGGGTTCCCTCACCATTCAGCACACATTCATTGACAGATCCCTGGCAGATTCAATGGTATTAAACAACAAACTTTAAGAAAAGAGCCTTTTCAAAAGTCTCCAAAACCAAAAAAATGACCGAAGTCCCCTAAAGGACTCCGATCATTTCAGATTTAGACTCTAGAAAAGTTCATTGAAGACAAACGTTTCGACTCTTTCACTATTCAATGATTCTGCGGGCAGTTACGTAATTTTCTTGATACCAGCTTCTATCCAGGTTTCGCTTAACTACCCCCACGTTTTTGCCGGCAGACATGATTACTTCATTGTTGCCTACGTAGATCGCGGTGTTAACAATTTTTCCATTACTTGAAGAATTCGAGAAGAACACTAAATCGCCTTTCTCCAATTGGGATTTGCTGACACTTTGGCCTTTTGTTGCTTGACCTGCTGCCGTTTTATCCTGAAGATCGATGCCGTTCTGTTTAAATACATAATAAGCAAGTCCTGCACTGTTGAAGCTCATTGTACTTTCATCATAAGAATATCCATACTGAGCCTTACCCATTAGATCTTCTGCCAGATTTGAAACTTCTGTGCCTTTATTTGGGGCAGGGGCAGGCTTGTCTTCAGTGTTCTCTGGTTTTTCTTCGGGTGCTGCAGGTTGAACATCAGTCTCTGTTTCAGGTTTTTCCTGAGGGACAGAAGGTGCTTCAGTTTCTGTCGTTTCAGTATTATCTTCTGTATCAGCTGCTTTCACATCAATCACCCGGCGCGCTGTAACATAATGTTCGTCGTAGTAGCCGTTAAGAATAACACTCTTCTTGATTCCTGATTGAGAACCTGCAGCGTGTACGATTTGATCATTCCCGGCATAAACACCTACATGAACAATCTTTCCGTTACTTGAATTATTTGAAAGGAACACAAGGTCACCTTTTTGAAGGTCTTGACGTTTAACCGGTTCACCCAGTTTTGATTGTTCACTGGCTGTTTTTGATTTAAGGTCGATTCCTACTTGCTTAAACGAATAATAAGTCATTCCTGCACCATTGAATGTCAAGGTTTCTTCATTATAAGGCGTGCCATAGGAAGCTTTTCCAATTAAACCTTCCGCAATTTCAACTACTTTTTCTCCAGTTGATGAAGCTGCTTGATCAAACATAAAGGAAGGAAGTACACGGCGTGCGGTTTTATAGTTTTTCTGATAATATTCTTTTCCGTCTAAGTCTGAGATAAGAATATCATTCTCTTCGTCTGCCATATGAATGATCTTGTTATCGCCTATATAAATTCCATTATGAGTAACGGGATCATTGTCATTGGGATTTGAGTCAAAGAAAACAATGTCTCCCTTTTGAAGCTGATCCTTTGGTATATACTCACCTAATTGTGCCTGTACGTTTGTATCCCTTGTAGCAAGGTCGATACCGTTCTGTTTGAAGGCATAGTAAATGAATCCACTGCAGCCAAATTGATGTGGCGGATTATAAACATACCTTTCATATGTCGCTGTACCTATTAAACTTTTTGCAGTCGATATAATATTATCAGCTTTCTGCTCTACCTCAGATTGTTGGGGAGCTGTTGCTGCATTTGCTTGCTGCACAAGCGGAATCGACACAGAGCTGAACGTCAAAGCAACTGTGCAAACCGCTGTTGTCATTAATTTCTTCATCTCTCTACCTCCTGTGAATAAAGTGAAATTTTCTAATATTTATCCACAGAAAGTATAACATTGATTTTCACCCGAAAACGGATGTAATAATTGCCAAGGATGCTGTGTCATACGTAAAGGGGTAAAATAATAGGTCTTTATCCCTATCTGTTTACTCCTTCACTTTAAAAGACCTTGCAAGCCCTATTAATTCTGTATCCATCATAGAACCCTTAACTAAAAGAATGGTTTTTTCATCTAGCAGACTTTCAACATACTCCTTTACAAGGGGAAGAGAAGCTGTTGTATACACTTTTCCTTTAAACCCATACTTTTTAGCCTGATATGCTAAATGCTTTGTATTTTCACCGACTGCAATTAAGATATCGATTTTTGTAGATGCAATAAATTTTCCTAAATCATGATAAATTTCCCTTACATGACTCCCTAAATAGGCAATATCACCTAATAATAAGGCATTTGTTTTATTTGTTCCCAGAGTTTCAAGTACTTCAATGGCTGCAGCGACTGATGTTGGATTTGAGCTCCACGTATCATCAATGATCGTAGAGGCATTGATACCCTCTTCAACCTGGAGATGCCGTTCCAGATTTTCAAACGTCCTCATTCGTATAACAGCCGCCGTAAGGTTCAACCCGATTTTATGGGCTGCCGCAAGAGCAAACAGCGCATTGTAAATCTGATGCTCACCAAAGCACGGTAAATACGTTCTATATATCTTTTCTTTATGATGCAATGTAAAGGACATTCCGTTCTTTTTGTAAACAATATCACTTGCCCTATAATCAGCACTTTCACTTGTTCCACAATACAAGATATCCCCGGTGAAACCTGTGAGAGACATTTTTTTTGTGTTTTTATCCTCACTGTTTAATATAAGGATGCCATCCTTCCTGACACCTGATACGATCTCGGATTTTGCTTTAATATATCCGTCTAACGTCTTGCACTTATCCAGATGATCGACACCGATCGTCGTAATGATTCCAATCGTGGGCTGAAACACCTTGCAATGATATTGAAGATTACCCGGACCGTTCAGACCCGTTTCAAATACGGCAGCATCTGTATTTTCATCGATTCCCATGAGATATTGGAAGGATTTCCTGGTGGCATTCCTGCTTCTGATGGTAGATTGAATAGAATGTGTGGAAGATAAAAGGTGGGAAAGCATCTCTTTGGTAGTGGTTTTTCCACAAGTACCTGTAACCGCGACAATCGGCAGTTCAAATAAATTCCGGTAATACCGGGTAAAAGCCCAGAAGGCGTCATCTGCATCTTGAACCCTGATCATACCGGCAGCTTCTATATTCTTCATTTCTTCATCGCTTTTATCGGTTACGATGACATAAGGCGAATATCTTTTGGCCTTATCAATGTGAAAGGCTTTGCGTCTCTTTAAAAAAATTAACGTATATTTCTCTTTTATTCTGTGTAAGTGTGAGACCATCACATCCTTCACGATGAAATTCTCATCCCCGTATACGAGTTCTCCGTTCATCACACCGATTAATTCTTTCAGTGGCAGAGGTTTCATTGTCTCACTCCTGCCCTAATGTAATCATTCATCATACTGCTTCCTCTCCATTTCACCTTTCTTGATCATTTGTTCTTTGAGGCCCATTAGATCATTATCTGTATTTGAACACTTAAACAAACATAAACTATCAGGTGATAATAATGAGCTGACCTTTTGATAGACGTCTTGTATATTTAAATATGGGTATACTTGGATGTTCGTGTTTTTTTCTGCTACTCTTTCTGCGACTTGTTTAGCGTTAGGTCCATAGGTTATCAGAACATCTATTTCTTGCTCCGAGATCATCTCCCCAACTTCTAAATGAGTTTTTGTCGTGTGATCTCCCAACCGGCCGATATCTCCGATCAACACGATCTTTTTCCGGTCGTACGCAATGGATTGCAGAACTTTCAATGCTTCTTTTAATGCTCCGGGAGTTAAACTCCATGAATCATCAATGATAGTAGAATCATTGATCCCTCGCTTCACTTGTAGGTGTTTTTCCAGTACATTAAACGATTGTAATGCGTTGATGGCATTGGGGATATCCACACCCACATCCATTACAGCCCCGATCGCTGCCATTGCATTATAAGCCTGATGCTCACCGAGGCAAGGCAGAACCACGGGATATTGTTTATATTCATATGTCATCGTGAACTTGGTTTGACTTGAATCTATTTTAATATTAGTAGCTCTCAAATCTGCCCCTGCAGATTTTCCAAAGGAAACCAGCTTCCCCTTATAATCTTTTAAAGGAAGTGTTGCTATATTTTCGTCGTCTCCATTTACCAGTAAAGTCCCTTTATTCTTTAAACCTTCAATGATTTCTCCCTTTGCCGCAACATATTTTTCTAATGTTTTACATTTATCCAAATGAAAGATTCCTATGTTCGTGATGATTCCGATGGTAGGCTGGAATATATCACAATGATATCGAAGATTCCCGGGAGCCCCCAAGCCGGTTTCGAAGACACCAACGTCTGTATCCTCATCGATTCCCATCAGGTATTCGAAGGACTTCCTTGGCGCATTTCTGCTTCTTGCAGTGGACTGAACGGAATACTGTTTTTTTAAAATATGAACAATCATGTCCTTTGTCGTTGTTTTACCATTGGTTCCAGTAATGGCAATAATGGGAATGTTGAATAACCTTCTATAATATTCAGCAAACGAAAATATCGCCTTTCTGATATTTTCCACCTCAATCACCGCAAAAGCTTCCTGATATTTCTCCCCACTATTCCTTGCATCACTAATGATGACAAACGGTTCCAGATGTTTTACTTTTTCATAATTGAATGGCTTCCTTCTATCTAAAAAGATCATTGTATGGCTTTGGAAGATGGTATGGAGATGATAAATGACTGCATCTTTCACTACTAAATCTTTTGAGCCATGAACCAGGCGTCCTCCCACCACCTCTATTACTTCCTTTAGTTGTAAACTTTTCACCCTTCACCCCTCCCTTTTCCATTCTTACTCAGATTCCATCAAGCGTTTTCTTAATCTCATCAAGGGTCTACTGCCGGCCCGGCACTTCACCAGTAAGTATGTGCGTTCATCCAGATGATTCAATATTGTTTTTTCCATCCCCTTTATACTGGTAAAAGGATACACGATGATATCTTGACTCTCCATTGCTGCCTGCTCCGCCAAAAACTTCGCTTTCTTGCCATAAGTGATTAGGACATCAATTCCACATTCCACCACGTATTTCCCGATTTGCTTGTGTACATCTTTTGTTTCTACGCCAAGCCTCTCGATATTTCCGATAAGAGCAATCCGCTTCTTACCTTTTCCTATTATTGAAAGTGTTTTAATGGCTTCCCTTAAAGAGGTAGGGTTGACGTTCCAAGTATCATCGATGATGGTTGAACCGTTCAGTCCTTTACGCAGCTCAAAATGTCTTTCTATATTTTTAAAGGTACTTAACCTTTTGATCCCCGTTTCAATGTCTACCCCCAGTTCCAACGCTGCCCGTAAAGCAGCCAATCCATTGTAGACGTGATGCTCCCCTATTTCAGGGATAAAAGCAGGGTATTCTTTGCCGTTTGCTTGTAAGGTGAAACGAGTTCCTTCTTCACTGATGAATATAGAGACTCCCCTGAAGTCAGAATGCTTATGGATACTGAAATAATGAACGGTTCCTTTATACTCCTCCAAGCTGATTTTAGAAATATTGGGATCATCAGCATTCAGCAGTAGCGTGCCTTTATTCTGCAACCCGTCAAGCATTTCCGCTTTAGCTGCAAGGTATCCTTCGAAGGTCTTACAGCGATCAAGATGGTAACTTCCGATGTTGGTAATGACCCCAATATCCGGTTGATAAACCTTACAGTGATAGCGTAGATCACCCGGTCCTCCTAAGCCTGTTTCGAATATCCCGACGTCTGTGCTTTCATTTATCTTCATTAGGTATTCAAAAGACCTATGAGGTGCGTTATCATTCCATTCTGTTGAAGTGACAGAATGATTCTCCTTCATAATATGAGTAAGCATCTCCCGGGTCGTTGTTTTTCCGCATGTCCCTGTGATGGCAACAATCGGGAGAGAGCATATCTTCCGGTAGTCTGTTACAAACTTCATAAAGGCTTCTCTTACATTTCTTACTTGAATGATGGTCAACCCCTCAGCCCCGTTTACAGCATCTTGTTCATGATCCGTAATCACGGCACATGGAGCATTTCTTATCATTCTCTTCCATTTTTTCTCACTGATAGCCTTCCTTTTATCAATGAAAACCAGTGTATGACTCTTCTTTAACTTATGCTGATGGAATATAATCGCATCATGGATATCCATATTTTCAGATCCGCTTACCAGCCTTCCACTCAATAGACCTCTGATTTCCGTTAATTTCAGCGTAATCATTTCGTTCCTCCTGCTCATCTAATGATCTACAAACATCAAAACATCTGTATATTTCCTTGATCTGCTTTCTGTTTTCTTAAATCCGTAAGATAAGAAGCATTCTAATGACATCTTCGTACAGGAAGCTTTAATCTTTCTCACATTGAAATTCTTCACGTAGTCCAATCTCGTTTCAAAAAGTTTTCGGTAGATGCCTCTCCTTCTGTATTCCCCCCGTACATAATCACTTTTAAAAACCGCTTTTCCATGCTTCTCTCTTATATAACAAGAAACAAAACCAGCCATTTCTCCATCCACTTTTGCACAAAACCATACAGAGCCCGGTACGTCATTAACCCTCATTCCATCTTTACCAGCGAGTAGAATAAGAGGCTCTAGCTCCTTATATGTGGATGTTTCAATCGACATATTCATGGGGATACACCTCTCCTAATCTGTTAATCCACTTCTATATATTAATGTATGTACAAGTTTTCACTGAGGAAACGGCTAAAGGCTATATATATAAGGCTGTTACCACAAGATTGCTCGTCCTAGTGATTGTCAACTCCTGAGAGAAATCTATGCTGATTCGAAAAGCGGATGAGGTCTGCAAAGTCATTCGCCAGTGAAATTGCATCATTTTGTCCTAAAGGGACACTTGTCCATAGCAGAATTACCTTCCCTTGAATTAACTATAGAAAGGAGGCTATGACTACATGGGAAGTACTATACTTTCTTATAGAAAACTAGAAGCATTAATAGAGAAGAAAACCAAACAATGTCCATTTCTTTCCCTCTCCTCCATTGGCATGTCCATTGAAGGGCGGGACATTTGGTGTGTTACGATTCAAAAGCCAGCCCACTCTGGAACCAAAACAGTTCAAAACAGGAAAAGTTATTTAGGATCACGAAAGAAAACTCCAATCGTCATTACCGCTTCCATTCATGGACATGAAGCCACCGGATCGATAGCTTTACTGCGTTTTTTGAATAAGATTCAGAAAGATGACGAAAGCACGAAATGGCTGGATGATTTGATCGTATTTTGTGTCATTTGCTGTAATCCGGACGGATATGTGCATAAGACCCGCTATAATGCAGAGGGCTTTGATATAAACAGGGATTTTATTACACAATCACAGCCTGAAACAAAGAGTATCGTCAACCTGATTGTGAAGGAAAAGCCGGTAGTCGTTTTGGACTTGCATGGGTATGTATGGAAAAACCCCTCTCACATTGGATTGATCGAACCCTGTACCCCACCTCACAATCCGGCTTATGAATATGATTTATATTTGAAGGAGGCACTCCCTCTTGCTCAGTGCATGGAAGCTTTTCTAATTGCAGAAAAAGAAACGTTTTCTTCTAAGAGGTTTAAGTCGATAAAAGGGACATACATTCCTTACCGTGATGGAAAAGGTGGATGGGATGACTATAGTCCATATTGCTGTTCGATGTATTCGATGCTGCATGGTGCGATTGGGATTACCCTTGAATCACCGAGCCGTTCAGAGGATGGCATCACCTGGATTCTTTTAGCTCTTTCAGCTGCTCTTACCCATATTTCAAAGCACAGAGAGGAACTAAACAAAAATCAAGCTGTCTTTTTCCAGCGTGGAATCAAGAATGTTCATCCCACTCACTCATCGGGCTATTTCCCCAAATACTACGTACTGACAGAAAAGAACGAACGTTATTCAGGCTTCAGCAAACTAACGCGACATCTCCAGAAGAATGGAATAAAGCTATACTCCTCTACAAAAGGTTTCACGTATGAAGGACATTCATTTCCAGCAGGCACCACCATCGTTCCAATGAATCAAGCAAGTGCGAATTTAGCTTACTGTTTCCTCACGAAAGGGGAAGATCTCTCGTCAGGATCTGAAAGAATTTCTGAATTTTGTGCCTGGAGTCTACCGTTAAGCTGGGGAGTCAACTGTCACCCTGTATTTGAAAAGGTAGATGCAGGTATGAAGCCTTTTAACTTAATGGAGAAAGACTTTATATTTGAAGAAACAGTCTCAAGTACACCTGTTTCTGTGGGGATTCTAATTGATGATGGCCTTTTTCATAAAAAAGCTCATTCAGGA
The DNA here is from genome assembly GCA_051750565.1 of Bacillota bacterium. GTDB lineage: Bacteria > Bacillota > Bacilli > Bacillales > Bacillaceae_B > Rossellomorea. Next base: position 20,150 of record JBNJJV010000006.1, read on the forward strand.
TTGAAGCTTGCTCTGCAGCAAATGAATATCCCTTTTCAGGAATTAAGAGCGAAGGATTTGGCTTCAGAAAGTGCGTTATCCTCTGTGAATGTTCTTGTTTATAACGGGTATGAGCACTTATTTTATCCACCATCAAAAATAAGAAGCCCTTACCGCGATTTCGTACTCGATTCCCCTGCTCAACAAGACGCATGCCGTAATAATCTTCATGACTTTTTACGAAAGGGTGGAAAAGTGATTGGAATCGGTGCAGGTGCTTCTAAAGCCTTGTCCTCTATTCTTGAATTAAGTGAAGCTGAGGTTCATTCGGGCGGTTGGAATAAAAATGCATTATTGCAGATCCACTATAAGAACCATCCCATAACCAAAGGATATCACGCTGAAGATACCGGTTTTGTATACCGGCCAGCCTGGTTTACGAATACTGGCAAGATGAAAGTGGTCGCAATATTCAAGAATGATCCTGATTCGTTACTTGCAGGCTACTGGCCTGATTATCATCAAGCACAAGGAAAGGCTGCCATCATTACCAGCCAAACAGGAAATGTCATTCTCTTTGGGTTGGAGATTTGTTACAGGGGACATACAAGTTATCTCTATAGACTTTTATGGAATGCCATCTATTCATGAATTCAAACAATGAATAGTGTATGTAAAAAAGGCTATATACCTAATTACAAGTGTCGTTCCCTCAACGGGATGACCATCATTTACTAGTAAGGAAGAAGATATTTTAAGGAGGTTAGTCAATTGATTCGAATTGGAATGCTGCACCACCGAAAGCATCCTGATAGTGTTATTAAATCATACGCTTATGCAGCTGTTGCCAAGGCAGAAGGAACGCAGATGGTCTATTTTTCTCCCCGGGGAGTAGACTTTATAACAAAAACCATTTCCGGATTTGAATATAAAGACGGAGAATGGGTGAAAGGAACCTTTCCGTTTCCTCATGTTATCTATAACACAGGAAGCCCTGAAAAGCTCGCTAAATCCAATGACGTGATTCAGGAACTGAAGAGGAACATTCCATTTACTACTCATTCGATCGGCAATAAAATGGCGGTTTATAAACGACTGATGGAAGCTGGAGAGTTCACACAATATTTGATTCCCTCAGAGGTAGTAAGAGGGACGAATCACTTCTTTTCTTTTTTGGAGGCCTATCGCAAGATTGTCTTTAAACCTGTAAACGGACGTAAAGGTAAATCGATCATTTATATTGAACGTGTCGGAAATGATTTTAGAATGTTATTAAACACGGACAATCACCTTTATTCTTATGATGAATTAAAAGCATTTGTTTCAGCTAATATTGAAGAAGAGGAATTTCTCGTACAACCTTATATCAATTGCCGGACAAAAGATGGAAGCGTATTTGACTTTCGACTTCACGTTCAAAAAGACGGTGATGGGAAATGGGTCATTACCTCTATCTATCCGAGAATCGGCGCACCGGGAACGATTATCTCGAATATTAACAACGGTGGTTCGATGAATTATCTGGTTCCTTTTTTGAAACAGGAATTTGGAGATCATGATTACTTTAATATTAAGCGCTATTTAGAAAACTTCTCTCTGCTCCTTGCCCGGCATATGGACGAATTGCAAAAGGAACATTATTCAGAAACGATTGATGAGCTTGGAATTGATGTTGCTTTAGATGACCTGGGGAAAATATGGATCTATGAAGTGAACTGGAGACCAGGATGTCCCCCGACCTTTTATCTTGAGATGGATGTTGTCAAAAACACCATACAATACTGCATCTATTTAGCCAAGAAAAAATCCAAGTAAATAATGAAAGGAGGATTACTATGGATAAAGATTTCTCCGTTGAAAGACCAATCATTGCTGTAACCGGAAGTTCAGGCAAAACAACAACCAAATCATTCATCGCATCGATTCTCAGAACCCGCTGGATCATCTTTGAATCCAGTGATTATTGGAACCGGACCGATCATACAGAAAAGCACCAGGATGAAATCAACTTCATTCACCGGGCCATCGTACTGGAATATGGAATGGCGTTTCCCGGCGTAATCAAAAAGCACTGCAAGATTATCCAGCCTAACATAGGAGCGATCACCAATATCGGTACTGCCCATATCGGCAACTTCAATGGCGATATCAGAGGAATAGCTGCAGCTAAATCGGAGCTTATTAAGGGAATGGATCGTGATGGCCATTTATTCTTGAATGGAGATGACAAGAATTCAAAGCTTCTTCATACTAAGAATTTCACAGGAGTACTGAAGAAGGTCAGTATTCATTCCCCTTCTGATTACCAGGCAAAGAATCTGCGCTACAGCGTGGAAGGTATCAGCTTTGACCTTATGCTGTCGGGTAAATCACATACCTTTTCCATTCCATACCATGGAGAATTTCATGTTTACAATGCCCTTCTGGCCATCGCCATTGCGGACCTTCTCGGCTTTAAGCCTGAAGAAATTAACCAAGGCATGAATGAAGTTAAGAAACCAAGGCACAGGCTTGATGTTATGCAGCTGAAAAACAACATCACGCTGATTGACGATACGGTCCATGCCTTTCCGGATGCCATGAAAGGCGCCTTGGACGTACTTAAGCAATTGGATGGCGAAAAGAAAGTGGCAGTCTTGGGAAGTATGGCAGGCTTTGGAGACAAACATGAAGCAGTTCACAAAGAAATAGGTAGATATGTTGCTGAAAAAAAGATTGATTACCTCTTTACCTATGGCAACCTTTCCAGAAACATTGGAGCTGGCGCCAGGGAAGCTGGAATGAATAACCAGCGAATCTTTCACTTTAACCGACATTCAATGAATGAATTAAATGCGAAACTAGAAAAAATCATCCAACCAAACTGGACCATTCTGATTAAAGGAGCCAGCGGCCTGGAGATGGTGGATACGGTGGAGTATTGCAAGAAGAACTTTGGTTAATAGCCCGAATAAAACAGCCGTATACCCGATTGAAAAAAATCATAAGCGCGAAGAAATTATAGCTAAAATGAAACGCCTTGTTTCAAGCCGAAAAAGCTTAAACAAGGCGCTTTTATTTACTGGGTAAACCTATTTTTGACTGGAACGTGAAAAAGGGAGGAAAATGGACACCCTCCCTTTTTCTTATTTAATGACCCTTGTAATTTTTTCCCTTGGAGACTCTTCAATCCAAAACTGAATTTCCGATGCTGCCTTCTTCGCGTTCGCCTCAGCTTCTATTGCTGTATTTCCAACAGCGGTTACATATGCATATCGGTGTCCCATGGACAACGGCGGTGTAATCACTGATCCTTTACGGGGCTTGACGTAAACCTCTACAACACCTTGGGAAACAAGGGCTTTATTTTTTCCTGTGACTTTCTTCAGCGTCCCTTTTTTTTCCACAGTCACGTATTGCATGTATACATTCTTTTGAAACTTAGGCGTTAAATCCGGATCTTTTCCCAGCGCCATTTTCAACATTTCTTCGACCAGATTGATTCCATAGGCTGCTTTGATCATATTGTTCATTCCGGCACCTGAGATACGCGCATTTATTTCAATCAACTTCCACTGATTTCCTTTGCGGCGAAGCTCCAAATGACAAGGGCCGGTCTCGAGCCCATGCTTTGAAACGATCTCTTTTATCGCTTTCATCAGGCCATTAGAGAATTTCACCCCTTGATTCAGTAATAATTTATAACCCATCACGATAAAGCGTCGAGTATATTGAATATCCTGTTTGATCACGGCCATAATATGAACCTTCCCTTTGTGAACCACCACTTCCACCAGATACTGAGGTTCCGGGAGGTATTCCTCTATTAATATCGGCTGATTTTTATAAAGGGTAGTCAACGTATTATACCGCTTCCGATACTCTAATAGATTTCCAACCTTGTACACATCTTTTGAACCCGTAGAATGGGGGGATTTCATGACCAGAGGAAACTTATTCTTGATTTTCGGTTCTAATGCCTCACTTTCCTCCTTTGTTGCAACCGTCCAATATGCTGGAGTTATCAATGAGTTCTTCAGCAGTTCCCGTGATTGAATTTTATTTTGAATGTTTTTCATTCCTTCAGTTGAAAAATGATTTAAATTAAATTGATCAGCAAGTGTACATGCTGTGTAGCTATGCGGATCGACATAGCTCACAATAGCGGAAACTTCTATCCCTTTCAAAATCAGGGCTTTTACTTCCTTTTGCAGTACATTCATATCACTGAGATCACATAATTTCATGAAATGAACATCGGGAAATTCCTCCCGCTTTGCCACAAAGTTAGGTCTTTCAGTGAACAGGACGGTATAAAATCCAAGTCTGTCTGCCGTCTTAATTGCTTCCCTGCTTGAACCTGACTTAGTCGTTTCTATAAAAATGATAGACTTCATTCAAGGTACGCTCCTTCATTTATATTCTCTTTCAAAGCTCAATTGGGTACGAGCATTGCATTACTGTACAGTTTATTCTGTTGATACTAGGGGGGTGTAGGCTAATTCAATGATGATCCCCCTAAATATTTTATGTATGTGAAAGGCTTCTTCCCTCCTATTCACCTTATGCTCGCAGGGGCTGATCACGGCTTCCATTTTTGACAGAAGCCTAGCAAATTCCCTTCCAATCATCAATGGCTTCCATTAACATAGGTAACCGGCGAAAAGCTATCATTTCCCTAAGAGACTCTCTGTATAATCTTTTGTCGAGGTTCGTCCAATTATCTGTTTTCACCTTTAGTTGCCCATACTTATCAAAAAACAGCTCATATACTGAGTAGAGACTAAACACATAAAGGAGCTGCTTTTTCCCCATGAATAAATACATCATCTATATAGGTACAAACCAATCAGGCTCCTCACGGGACGGTATTAAAGCAGGAAAAAAAATGGGCTACTCTACTATTCTATTTACTAACAGCAGGAAATTTATAAGAGAAAGAGAACTCTTTCACGATGTCGACGAAATGTACGAAGTAGATTTAAGGCATGAAGAAGCAATCAAGAGAGAAATTTCTATACTTCAGCAGAAAGGAAAGAAAATAGCGTGCATCATTAGTTTTCTCGATTCTTACGTTTATGTAGCGGCCCGACTTTCTAATGAATTCTGTGGAACTGAAATTTCCTTAGAACCGATTGCTGATTGTATGGATAAAACAGTGCTCCGAACGAAACTGACAGGAAAAGAATATTCTTCCGATTTCATTAAAATGGAGCCTCCCTTTTCTAAAGAGGGTGTAAAGACCTTTTCCTATCCTATTGTATTAAAATCACCGATTTCTAACGGGTCAAAAGATGTCCTCCTTATTCGTAATGAGGATGAGTTGTCATCAGGCATAAAAAAATTAAAACGTAAAAAACCTCCAAGCCTTCTTGTAGAAGAATACTTAGAGGGACCTCAATACTTAATCGAAGTGGTAATCAAAGAACGCAAGCCCGTGATTACAGTGGTCATCAAACAGCAAATCAACTATCATAAACGATTCATTGTCACCGGATATAGTGTTTCACCCATATACCATTACCCGGTACTAGTCAGAAAGGTTGGAGAGATTGTTAATGACCTGGGGTTTGTTAACGGAAGCTGTCATTTAGAAATGCGGCTGGTAAAGAATAAATGGAAACTCATTGAAGTCAACCCCCGAATCTCCGGGGGAGCAATGAACAAAATGATAGAAGAAGCATATGGACTGAGCATAGTGGAAGAAACGTTAGGGGTATATCTTAGTAAACCTCACCATAGCGAACGCAAATGGGAAAAACATATCTACACCTACTACATGACAGTCAACAAGACTGGCAAGCTGTTAAAAGTGATTGGCAAAAACATGGCAGAAGAACAAGAAGGTATCATTGAAGTATATATAAAACCAAAAAAAGGAAAAACACTTCGCCCTCCAACCTCCATGGGACATCGTTACGGGTATGTAATGGCGAGCGGTGAATCCGTGCAGGAATCAGAGAGACGTGCAAAAGATGCCTCTAAAGGCATTCAATTTTTTTTAGAAACAATCTAAACCATTATATATGCACTACACCACTTTTACAGACAAAAATACACTAATGATTAGAGACAGGTGAAAGGAGGATTTGAGGCGATGATTTGTCATCACGAAAGCTGTATATGCGAAATCCTTAATGAATTATTACTGGAACAATTTCAATTGGCTACTCAAAAATTTACGTTCATTTGTGAGTACGACAAGGTAGACACCATTCCATTTATTATATATACAAAGGAAGATAGCGAGCCGTTTCGAGCACAATTACACTCCAACTGCACCATATTCTTTAAGATCATCGATATCGATGATGGCTGTGCAACACTGCGGTTACTGGCCGGAATGGATATAGACGGATACATTACCGACGATGTCGATGAGTTATTTGCCCTTTATCAAACCGACAAATGTATCAGCATTAACTGCAACTGTTTTCTCGGAATTCAGCCCCTTCCTCCGAAATTCGTCAACCGGAAACTTCCGGATATCGATCGGGTAGGCTCTAAAGGAAGCGGTTCAAGTGGAGAGCGGGGCATGGGTCCTGAATATGGTTCGGAGTTTGATCGGGAGTGCGATCATAAGTAGGGGTTGGGGTTGAATCTGATTTTTGGGTTTGGCTCTTTTTATGGGGTGACTTGAGCCCAAAGCAAAGACTCCAACCACCCCTATATCCCTTAAATGCGGGACAATCTGTTCAATACAAACTTCTCAACTACTTCTGCTACGCCATCTTCCATATTAGAAGCTGTTACAAAATCTGCCTTTTCTCTAATATCTCCCGGAGCATTTCCCATTGCGACGCCAAGACCGGCGAATTCAATCATGGCAAGGTCGTTATAGCTGTCTCCGATGGCGATGACCTCTTCCGCTTTAATGCCCATTGGCTTGATCAGGTAGTCAAGGCTTGCCCCTTTCGTCACGCCCAGCTGCGTAAATTCCAGGAAGTATGGTTTAGAGCGCATTACACTCAGTTCACCTTCCAGTTCAGTTTGAAGTTTTTTCTCGACCTCTACCAAACGAATGGCTTCTTTTAACATGAGTGCCTTTACAACAGGCTCGTTAATAGCCTCTTTAAAGCTTGGAACGACCTTTACAGGCAGCCCTGTTAATTCACTTTCAATAGAAGCAAATTCATTTGGTTCTTCTACAACAATCGCATCATTAGCATATGTCAGAATGCCAACGCCTTCTCGTTTACTCAAATCATATAGGCGATGAACGGTTTCAGCTGATAGTGTTCGACTGTATTTCTCTTCGTTTGTCTTGCAATCTATTATTTTCGATCCATTGAAAGAAAGAATATAGCTTCCGTACTGATCCAGCTTCAGTTCTCTTGCAACCCACCTCATTCCAAATGTCGGGCGGCCGGATGCCAGAACAACTTTCACTCCTGCTTCCTGTGCTTGAAGTAAAGCATCTTTTGTACGCCCCGAAATTGTTTGGTCATCTCGTAATAACGTATCATCTAAGTCTAGTACAATCATTTTATAATTCATCATGAAAAATCCTTTCAGGAAATCCAATTTATATTATCTTACTATAACATCTATCTATTATTAAGAGGCTCTTTTCTTAAAGATTTTTGTTATTTTAGAGAAGAAAATAGTAGTTGATTTCCGCTACAGGATGCTCGCTTTCAATTGACAGAGCCTTGGCAGAGCTTATGTAAAAAATAACAATCTTTGCGAAAAGAGCGTAGTAAGAAAAAGAAAATAGACCACCAAAACGGCGGTCTATTTTAAGTTTACATGGTCCAGATCCCATTTTCTAATGGTAAATCGAGCCTGATTTGAAGCTCCGAAACGTACAGTATCGTTTTTTGGTGATGGATAGAATCGGGCTGTAAACGTTTCTTCTCCTTCATTTATAAATACTTCAATGGAAGAAGTGTCAACAAACATTCTTAATGAATTCAAATTCACCACTTTACATTGCCGATTTTCTACCACTCCATTAACGTAGCTTTTTCGCTCAAGAGTCACCACTTGTTCCCCGGTAGAATAGACGAGTCTTACACCATCTCCAATGGAAAGGTCAAACCATCCTTCAGAAAGAGACAGATCCCCGATCTCCAATTCAAACGCTTTTCCGTTTACACCATTGAGTTCGCGGCTTTCTTTATCCAATTCAACCTCGTGTTCTATAGCTTCTCCGGCTCTTAAATCCCGCAATTCTTCAAGAGGAACCTGTCTCACCTTATCGTTCACAAGCTTCATCTCCCGAGGCAAGGTCATCGTATGAAGCCATTTATGTTCAATGGTAAGATGATCCTGTTCATTTTGATCAGGTACACTCATCCAGGCAAATAGAATACGGCGTCCCTTGTCGTCGACTGTCGTTTGTGGAGCATAGAAGTCAAAGCCGCGGTCCAATTCTTCGAAATCCCCATGTTCAAACGTTCCTGCAGCTGAATCAAAGTGTCCGGCAACATAGCCTGCCTGATACACATTCTGATACTTCATTCCAACACCTTCGATTCCCTGCGGAGAGAAAATAAGGATGTCCTGATCTCCCAACTTAAAAAGGTCAGGACATTCAAACATATAACCGAAGTCAGCAAGCTTGCCCCCGCCTCCACCTGCAAGGACACCCCGATACTCCCAATCAATTAGATTCTCCGATTGCAACAAAGCGACAGCTCCTTTTAACTCTGTTGTCTGTGCGCCTACGACCATAAAATACGTTCCATCCTGTTCCCACACCTTGGGATCGCGGAAATGGGCTGTAAATCCTTCCGGTAAGTGAACGATGGGACCTTTTTTGTCAAAATGAATGCTGTCTTCCGAAAGAGCTAAGCACTGATAGGATTCCCGATTCCCTTCCTCGTCCTTCACGTTCCCTGTATAGTACACATAGATTTTCCCGCCATGCTCAATGGCACTTCCGGAATAACAACCGTTTTTCTCAAACCATTCCGATGGAGTGAGGGCGATTTCTTCATGGTTCCAGTTGACTAAATCCTTTGAAGAGTAATGACCCCAGAACTTTGCACCATGTCCGGTTTTAAATGGCATCCACTGGTAATACAAATGATAGACCCCTTTGAATTGGATAAATCCGTTCGGGTCATTCAGCAATCCCACAGGAGGCATGAGGTGATAATGAAGACGGTAGGGGTCTTTCTCTACGACATTTTTGTGTTTTTTAATTTCCTCATATGCTTCTTTTCGCAGCTGTTCATCTTTTGTCATCGTCCTTCACCCTTCTCTAGATGATGGTTTATTTCTTCTAGAGTAGGAAGAGCGGTCATCGCCCCTTTTGTTGAGGCAGCAAGTGCACCGGATACGGCTGCAAATTGAGCCATGCGGGCTGCTTCTTCTATTGATAAGGATGCAACATTCCCTTTGTATTCATGAAGAGAATAGAGAATCCCGGATACAAACGCATCCCCGGCCCCCGTTGTATCCACTGATTTCACCTTCATGGCAGGTATATACTGACGAGCATCTCCTACGTAAACATAGCTTCCTTCTGCCCCCATCGTAATAATCAAGAAAGGAATATTGTATGATTTTAGTTTCGCTACCCCTGCTTCAATCTCTTCTTCACCAGTAATAAATTCGAGTTCTTCCTCAGAAATTTTCAAAACATCCGCTTCAGAAAGCATGCTCTTAATCGTTTCTCGGGCATTTCCCTCAGAATCCCATAATCCTAATCGTAAATTCGGATCATACGAAACCAATAAACCATTCTCTTTCGCTACTTTCACAGCATGATGCGTCGCTTCCTTCGCTGGAGAGCTGATCATAGAGATGGAACCAAAATGAAGGATTTTATGGGAAACGAAATCCTCTTCGTCTATATCATTCACTTGGAGAAATCGGTCCGCACTCGGATCAATATAAAAGTCAAAGCTGCGCTCTCCGTCTTCTCCGTTCGTTACAAATACCACTCCCGTACGGACATCAGGAGATAAAAGCATTTGATTGGTCCGAACACCATATTCCTGAAGGGTATCTTGCAGGAAATTTCCTAATACATCCTCTCCCACTTTTCCTAAAAAGGTAGACCTCGCGCCTAATCTAGCCAGTCCAACAGCCACATTGGCAGGAGCTCCTCCGGGACTTTTTTGAAAGGTAGTATTTTGTTCGTCTAAAGGGATGAAGTCTATCAGTGCTTCACCCAGTGAGATAATTCCCTGTTTCATATCGAGTTCCTCCTCGTTCCATTCGGTTCTACTTTAAATATAGCAAATCCTTACTAGTCAGGTGACTAGTAAGGATAAAGATTCTATTTATTTTGTTTCTTCTTTCCAACCCAGTAATAAGGTTGCTACAAATGCTCCTGTTACAGCGATGACAAATCCGATTCCATAATTAAGTGGGTCTTGAGCGATCGCAAACATCGGAATACCCGTTAGTCCTATTCCGTTGGCCATCACTTGAGTGAATACCACGTAAGCTCCTCCAAGTGCTCCACCGATGGCTGCTCCAATAAATGGGCGGCGATGCTTTAAGTTAACCCCGAAGATAGCCGGTTCTGTAATTCCCAGGAAAGCAGAAACGGCTGCCGGTACGGCAATTTCCTTCGTTTTCTTGTTTTTCGTTTTAAAGAAGACGGCGAGGGTTGCTCCACCTTGTGCAACGTTGGCCATCGCCCAAATTGGCAGCAAATAGTTTCCGCCGATGTTTGATAACAGCTCAGCCTCGATGGCATGAAAGCTGTGATGAACACCGGTTAATACGATTGTTGAATACAATCCACCAAAGATCAGTCCGGCTATCGGACCAGCTGTGTTGTAGACAACATCCAGAACCGTTGTGATTCCGTTACCGAGAATTCTTCCAAGTGGTCCAACGATAAGCAGGGCGGTAAATCCTGTGAAGATGACCGTCAAGAATGGTGTCACCAATAAATCAACGGTATTCGGTACAATTTTGCGTAAGCCTTTTTCAATCTTTGCCATTAAGTAAACGGTTAAAAGTACTGGAATAACCGTACCTTGGTATCCGAGCATTTCTACGCCAGATCCGAAGAAATCAAGGGTTGATGGCTGTGCATCAGCAAGACCCCATGGATTTAATAATGAGGGGTGGGTCATGATCCCCCCGATAACAGCACCTAAGTAACCATTCGCCCCAAATTCCTTCGCTGCACTCATCCCGATTAAGATCGGTAAAATGATAAAGGCTGCAGAAGAGAACATGTCCAACATCACGAATAGACCGCTTTCAGGATCGACCCATTTATACGTTCTTATCAGGCCAAGGAGCCCCATTAACATCCCAGCCGCTACGATTGCCGGGATGATGGGTACAAATATGTTTGACAGTGTACGGGCAAAACGGGCAAATGGGTTCATCTTCCGTTTTGCTGCATTGCTGTGAGACTCACCCGTTGGTGACTTATCTTCAACTGATGCTCCAACAAGAGGGCCGAAATGTTCAAATACTTTGTTTACATTCCCTGTCCCGAATATTATCTGGAACTGACCGGAGCTTGAGAATGCCCCTTTCACACCATCCAATTCCTCGATGGCACCTTTATCTATCTGACTTTCGTCGTCAATCACAAGACGCAGACGCGTCGCACAATGAGTGGCACTTACCACATTATTCTTGCCGCCCAATAACGGGACAAGCTGTTCTGCAACTTCACGATAATTCATCCTGAATCCCTCCTATTTTTTCAAAAATATCAATAAAAAAAGACCTAGTACCCTTAAGAGGATAGAGGTAGGTCAAAGAGAGACGCTTACCATTATCGTCTTAAAGATTCTAGGTCTTGCCTGCATGATCAGTAACAATCCTACTGTATGAAATTGATGAGTTTATTCTACAATATGAAAACGTTACCGTCAACCATTTACTTTAAGAGGCGTTGAATATGCAGAGCGATATACGCAACCTCTGAAGGCGGGAAACGAGTGCTGTATTCTTCTTGCAGATATTTTGTGATTTCCTTTGAACACTCGTAAGCCCTTTTGTATTTCATCTGAATGAGTTCAAGCATGTCTTCATCGATAGGATCAAACTGGTCTCCCTGCTCAATCCGATTTAGCGCAAAACGGAGATGGGTGATCAATCGTTGATAGTTGATGCTCGACTCTTCTACTTCTATGGAAAGAATCGACTCTACCTGCTCGACAAAATCTCTCAGGATCGTTGCATGCTTCAACGATTCGCTCATTGACGGAGCATCCATCTTCGCCGTATGAATATGAAGAGCAATATGTGCCGCCTCATCATCAGGAATTTCGATACCGAGTATCTGCCTGATCTCTTCTTTTGCCCACACCCCGACTTCATATTCCTTTTTATAAAGCAGCTTGATTTCGTTTAAGAGCTTATTTTGGATGGGAATTCCTTGCTGCAGTCTTTCAAGTGCAAAGGAAAGGTGATCCGTCAGTGCGATATGAATATGATCGCTAAGAGGGGCATTTAAATGTCCCTCTGCATAGCTGATGATGTTTTCAGCGATATCAATATGTTCCTCCGGCAAGGTAGCCAGTAGCTGCTGGAATTTCTCGGAGGATTGCTCATGAAGGACAAAAATCTTTTCAATTTTGTTCTTGGGGATGATATCATTTCGCTTCTTCTGAAAGGCAATCCCGCTCCCCATCACAATTTTCTCCTGCGGCCCGTCCACCACTACAACAGCATTGTTGTTTAAAATTCTAAAAATACGCATAGATGTCCTCCGTACAGTTCATTACTCCTTATGTTACCATGATTTAGCGTAAAGATAACATGTAAAGTGTGTAGAGCAAAGATTTTCAAATAAGAGTGGAAATAAATGTTATTATAGTCTTATCTAAAGAGTCAGGAGTGAATTTCATGCTGTTCAAGTTAAGAATCCTTTTTTCCACAATCGCTATCACTTTTGCCCTGTACGGTTTGTTAAGTGGTAATCCACCTGAGTTCATTACGACCATCATGTTTCTTTCTTTAGGAGCCACGCTTTTAGTTATGGGACTTTCAGAGTTACAGACAAAAAGAAAGTCTTCAGCCTATTTATCATTTATTGCAGCAGCATTTGTCGGATTTGTCAGTATTTATTCCCTCTTCTAAGGCGTTCATAAAAAATATGATATGCTGAAAGAAAAAAAGAAAGCGGGAAAAAAATGATTTCTACATACTTTGAAAAAATCCAGGAAAAGTTACATGTTGTTCAAACCAATGAAGCTGAAAAAATGGCAGAACTTGCTCAAAAGATTTCTTCTTCCATTCAAGAGGGTGGCATCATCCAGCTCTTCGGATGCGGTCACTCTCACATCCTCGGAGAAGAAGTATTCTACAGAGCAGGTGGACTGGTTCCGATCAACCCGATTTTGATAGAGCCACTCATGCTTCATGAAGGAGCCGTACGATCTTCTCAGTTAGAAAGAGCAAAAGGGTATGCGAGTGAGTTTATGAATGCGCAAGATATTCAGCCTCATGATGTGGTGATGGTTTTCTCCACATCAGGAAAAAATCCCGTTCCCATCGAGGTAGCTCTTCATGCGAAAGAAAGGGGCGCTTATGTTGTGTCCATCAGTTCCTTTGATTACGTGAAGAAGGAAACGTCCCGACATCCCAGTGGAAAATTTCTGAGTGAAGTAGTTGATCTTGCCATAAATAATCACTCCGTTATAGGTGATGCAGTACTGACTGATCCAAGAGTGTCTGTTCCATTCTCTCCATCTTCAACTGTCATCGGAGCGGCGATATTGAACAGCGTCATGGCAGGTGCCATTGAAAACATGGTAGTAGACGGATTTGAGCCGCCTATCTTCATCAGCGGAAACGTGGATGGGGCAGATGGTCATAACAAAGACTTAATCGAAAAATATCGTAAGCGTATTCCCCTGTTAACAAAAGGATTATAGAGAAAAAGAGTAGGAGCCCTTTATATAATAGGGTTCCTACTCTTTTCACAGTCTGTCCAAGTTGATTTTAAATTTATATTTATCAGCTCGATAAATCGATCGTACCAACTCAAAAGGGGTACCGTCTTCCAGAAATGAATCCCGTTGGATGAGCAGAACCGGCTCCCCGCTCTTCACCTTTAGATGCTTCGTATCCTCTTCCGTTACAATTGCCGCTTCCACTGATTGCGTGGCATGACTGATGTGAAGGTTCAGCTCGCTTTCAATATAATGGTACAGTGATCTTTCCAATATTTCCTGGTTCAAACCAGGCAGCAGCTTTACTGGAATAAAACTTGTTTCCAGTGCCATCGGTTCACCATTCGCGAGACGGATTCGCTTCATTGTGTACACAAGCTCTTCTTCCTCTAACGAAAGAAGTTCCTGAATATCGTCTACGACCGGAGAAATTTCGAAATGCAGTAACTTATTCCCGGGCTCCAATCCGCGACTCTTCATGTCTTCACTGAAGCTTGTTAATCCTTGGAGGCTTTGTTCAATTTTCCGATGGGAGACGAATGTCCCACGCCCTTTTTCTCTATATAACACATTTTTATTCACAAGATTGGTAATCGCCTGTCTCACGGTCATCCTGCTGATTTTAAACGATTCAGCAAGCTCCCTCTCAGACGGAAGGGCATCACCCGGTTTTAGCTCTTCAGACTGTATTAAATGTTTAAGGTGTTCTTCTAACTGATAATACAAAGGAAGAGGAGAATTTTTATTTACCACGAACGCTTCTCCTTTCGATACAATGATTTATATTTTATTTTATAATATACACCATGTTTATAACAGACAATTATCCGATGTCTATATGAAAGTGGCAGACGGGTTTTGCCAAATACGACAAACCCGTCTGCCCTCTCCTTTATTTTAACTTTCTCAACTCATCTGCAACAAATTCCACATCGGTCCCTACTATGACTTGAAGGTTTTTATTGTTCACCTTCATCACACCTTTAGCCCCATGTGCTTTTAACGCTTTTTCATCTACCAGTGTGACATCATTGATTTGTAATCGTAATCGTGTGGCACAGTTGTCGATAACGGCCAGGTTTTCTTTTCCACCAAGATCTTTCAGAAAATGTGTGGCCATTGTTTCATATTTACTATTTCCGCCTGAGTTCTCATCTGCTACTACCACATCTTCATCATCTTCACGACCTGGTGTCTTCAAATTGAACTTCTTGATCAAGAAAGTGAATACGAGGAAGTAGATGATTCCATAAAGAATACCTACTCCTAATAACAGCCAAGGTTTTTGACCGATATTGAAGTTCAAGATGTAATCAAAGGCACCTGCTGAGAAACCAAAACCGTGGTGGATGCCAAGCACGTATGTGATGACCATGGAACTTGCTGTTAATACAGCATGTATTCCATAAAGAACAGGAGATAAGAACATGAAACTGAATTCAATTGGCTCGGTGATCCCTGTTAAGAATGAAGTGACGGCTAACCCGATTAACATTCCCGATACATTGGCACGTAAATGCTTTTTCGCTGTCACAATCATCGCAAGACACGCTGCAGGGAGGCCGAACATCATGATCGGGAAGAATCCAGTTTGGAACGTTCCAGCTGTCGGATCCTTCGCAAAGAAACGTGGAATATCTCCCTTCACAATTTCTCCTGCTGCATCTTTAAATGTTCCAAATTCAAACCATACAAGTGTATTCAACACGTGATGCAGCCCGACTGGAATCAAGAGACGATTCAGTAGGCCGAACACACCGACTCCCGTGGCTCCGGCACCGATGATCCATTCACCAATGGAATTGATCCCACTCTGGATTGGTGGCCAGATGATTCCAAATATCCCTGCGAGTACAACCATGGACGCAGCGGTTACGATCGGAACGAAACGTCTGCCCCCGAAGAAGCCCAGCCAGGCCGGAAGTTTAATATCATTGAAACGGTTATATAATAAACCTGCCACGACCCCGGATATGATCCCGCCAAAAATCGCCATGTTGGAATCCGGATCAAGGGCTTTTAACCCGCCCGTTAATACCAGGTAACCAATGGCTCCGGCTAATCCTGCCGTACCATTTCCATCTTTCGAAAATCCGATTGCCACTCCGATGGCAAAGATTAAGGCTAAGTTTTTAAATATGGCATCTCCTGCTTCGGACATGAACGCGATTCCTAATAAGTCATCCTGACCTAAGCGCAGCAATAATGCAGCTGCAGGAAGCACAGCGATTGGAAGCATGAGCGATTTACCGATTCGTTGTAAGAAACCTAACATTTTATTCTCTCCTTTTATTTCATGTGAAAGCGTTTAACAAGGCAAATCATATCATTAAAAAGGAATAGATGTCTATACCAATTTTATGAATATAAATTGAGATTTGATGAGTTAATAAGTAAGATTAAATTTAAATTAAAAATTACACTGTCCAAATATAAACTGGTATAGACATCTATACTATCCGGTGTTATTGTAGAAGTGTAAAGTACTCAAGGAGTGATATCAGATGACCTCACATACAGAAAAACTTCTTATCCTAGATGGAAACATCTATGCAGAAGATACAGTATATAAACAAGGGTATATCAAAATAGAGAATGGAAAGATAACCGAAATGGGTGACCGTTCCCAGTTAACCCATTCAGAAGAGTATAAAGTGATTTCTCTTCCCCATGGGTATAGTGTTGTCCCAGGAATGATAGATATTCATATTCATGGAGTAAATGGAGCCGACACTATGGATGCGACGCAAGAAGCTCTTGATACGATGACCGGGACACTTCCGAAAGAAGGAACCACGAGCTTCCTTGCGACAACCATGACGGAAGGATTGGATGCAATCGAAAAGGCATTGAAAACGACGGCTGATTATATGACTAGGGACCAAAAAGCTGGTCAGGCGGAAATTCTGGGCATTCATTTAGAAGGTCCGTTTATTAATACTGACAAAGCAGGTGCTCAGCCTCTCAATCTAATTCAAAAACCGAATGTGAAATTGTTTAAACACTGGCAGGCCCTATCTCAAAACCATATAAAATTAGTCACACTTGCTCCCGAACTTGATGATGACTACGAATTGATCCGTTACTTAAAAGAGAATGGGATTGTTGCTTCAGTGGGGCATTCCAGTGCTACCTTCGATCAAGTCGGGGAAGCCATCGATGCCGGCTTGTCCCATGTTACCCATCTATTTAATCAAATGTCGGGACTTCATCATCGTGAGCCTGGAATTGTCGGAGCTTCCTTCTTACGACAGGAATTAATGGTGGAAATAATTTCAGACGGCATCCACGTTCGACCAGAAGTGATTCAATTGGCCTTCAATCAAATTACAGACGAGCGATTAATCCTCATCACTGATTCCATGAGAGCCAAGTGCTTGAAGAATGGCCAGTATGATCTTGGCGGCCAGATGGTGACGGTTAAGGACGGGAAAGCCTTATTAGACGAGGACACATTAGCAGGAAGCGTACTGAAGATGAAAGATGCCTTTACAAATATCCAGGAATTCACAACCGGGGATTTGAGAAGTGCGATCAAAATGACCGCTGAAAATCCTGCCAGACAATTAAATGTCTTTGATCGAAAAGGAAGCCTTGCTCCCCTGAAAGATGCAGACATTGTCATATTAGACAAAAACAAAGATGTATACACAACGATTTGTAAAGGAAAAATAGCCTATATTCGAGAGGATGATACTCATGAAACTAATTGAAGTGAAAGACTACCAGGAAATGAGTCAAGTCGCTAAAGACTATTTATTATCCAAGGTAAAAAGCTCTGAACAACTGACACTGGGATTGGCCACAGGCGGAACACCACAAGGTCTTTATGAGGCATTAATAAATGACCATAAACAGAACAGGACTTCCTATCAACATGTATCTTCATTTAATTTGGACGAATACATCGGATTGTCCGGTAAACACCCTAACAGCTACTACCATTACATGAATGACCACCTATTTAAACATATTGATATTGAATCAGAGAACACCCACATTCCTTCTGGAAAAGCAGTCGACCTCGAAAAGGAATGTGAGGCATATGATGAAAAGATCCGTTTACATGGAGGAATCGATCTTCAAATTCTGGGAATCGGCAGCAACGGACATATCGGATTTAATGAACCAGGTACTTCTTTTGATTCTAACACCCACATTGTCGAGCTTGCTCAGTCTACACGTGAGGCAAATGCCCGTTATTTTGACTCGATTGATGAAGTACCTGCACAAGCCATTACGATGGGGATTTCTACGATTATGAAGAGCAAAGAAATCCTTCTGCTTGTTTCAGGTGAGGCTAAACAAGTGGCCATGAAAAAGTTAGTTGAAGGAGAAATCTCTGAGAACTTCCCTGCTTCTATCTTGAATCGCCACGAACACGTCACGGTGATTGCCGATAAAGAAGCGTTGGCAATGGTGAAAGGTTTAGAGTTGTTGAATAGATGAAAGGATGAAGATGTGGAGTGATCAGATTTGGTTCACATCTAAAAAGGCTTTGAACCATTGGTTCGAAGCCTTTTTAAATCGTTTCACATTCCAGTACAAAAAAAAGTAAAAAAATGATTGACGAATGCCGGGTACTTTTTTATAATTAATCATGACCGATTCACGGGGCATTAGCTCAGCTGGGAGAGCGTTTGGCTGGCAGCCAAAAGGTCAGCGGTTCGATCCCGCTATGCTCCATACAAAAAAAACCTTGGGATTATCCCAAGGTTTTTTCTTTATTCGTTTTTTCTTTTCAACCTCAACCGGGAACTTCCATGATATACTTTCATGTACAAAGGGGTTGAAAATAATGGAAAAATATCCAGTTTTAGAGACCGAGAGATTCATACTGAGACAGCTCACTATGAAAGATGTTGATTTTCTTTATGAGCTTTACACTTCTGAGGACGTGCTCCGCTATTTTGGCATGAGTCCGATCGAATCGAAAGAAGTGGCTGTCAGTATGGTAGAGAACTACGATAAGCACCTTGAAACAGGCGGTCCCATGCGCTGGGCGATTGTGGAGAATACCACTGACAAAATACTCGGTACATGCGGATTTCACGCCATTTCCAAAGCCTATAAACGCTGCGAAATAGGCTATGACTTGAGTCCCGGACATTGGGGTAAAGGTATCATGGGAGAGGCACTCTCTCCTTTACTTACCTATCTGTTTACAAATAGAGGAATGAACCGTGTAGGGGCAGTGATCGTCCCATTTAATAAAGCTTCTTCAAGAGTGATTGAAAAGCTTGGTTTCAAACAGGAAGGATTACTCAGAGAGTATATTCTTCAAGATGACCATAAATATGATGCTTACATGTACAGCTTGTTAAAGAAAGAATGGCTTTCATAGTTATGAGAAGAACCTGAATAGGCAATAATGGTCAGTGCAGATGAAAAGGAGCTGGTAGAATGGTACAGCAGATGTTTCAGGGATTTTTGCGCTGGCCTTTAGTTGTTCGGATATTTATGATTGCGATTACACTGATGCTCTCTTTTGGAACGATTATTCATTACATAGAGCCCGATACCTTCCCTTCTCTATTCGATGGGATCTGGTGGGCGATTATTACGACTTCCACTGTGGGTTATGGAGATTTTGTTCCTACATCGTTTGAAGGCAGACTGATTGGCATAATTCTCATTTTAGTAGGTGCCGGTTTTCTTTCTACTTATTTTGTCATGCTTGCAGCCGAAACGGTCATGACACAAAATGCTTATTTGGAAGGCAAAGCAACATTCAAGGGGAAGGATCATGTTGTAGTCGTAGGGTGGAATGAGCGGACGCGTGAAGTGATTAACCAACTAACTTCCCTGCAGTCCCAATGTGATATCATTTTGGTCGATGAAACCCTGCAAAAGAATCCATACAATAATAACCATATCCATTTTGTTAAGGGAACCCCTTTTAGAGATGCCATTTTAAAAAAAGTAAATCTCCATAAAGCATCGATCGCCATCATTACCGCTGATCAAAATAAAGATGAGATAACGGCAGACATGAATTCTGTCTTAACTCTTCTTGCCATTAAAGGGAATCACCCTGATTTATATACGGTCGTTGAAATCCTCCAGAAAGATCAAGTAGCGAATGCCGAGCGGGCAGGAGCCGATGAAGTGATTCAAACGAATATGCAAACAAGCTATGTGATGATGAACAGTATCATTTCTCAAGGGATGTCTAAAACCATCTTAAAATTATTGAATCATTTAAAAGGAAACAATTTAAAGCTGATACCTGTTTCAGGAGAACACATCAATGAGAGCTTTCACTCGTTAAGTACAAATCTTTTAAAGAATAATATCATCCTTTTAGGCATAAAAAAAGGAGAAAACACGACTGTGAATCCTCCTTTGACGACTTTGGTTGAAGAAACGGATGAGCTACTTGTGATCTCTAGCTAGAGAATAGAACGTTCTCCAGCTCTTTTACAAGGTCTTTCCCGACTTCAATATACTCTTCCGGGAAGCTTGCATCAGAATCTTGTGGTTCAGAAAATTGATTGACCGAGCCTGAGAAGGTTCCGGTTGATGCGTAATCGTCCAAGCCACGCTTGTATTTATGAGAGAGAAGGAACGGTTTACCGAATTCTACCGTGGCCCCCCTTGAATCCAATTGTCCGTCAACAGACGTAAACGGTACTCTCAAATACTGGTAACCCACTTCGTCATCAATTTTGTAATCGAAATAGCCGTGATCATAATCCCAATTACCACCTATCGAATATCCAAGCGGCTTTAATAGCTGTTCAAGCTTATACAATTGGTAATGCCGTCCTTCAATGTTAGATGAAAGCTCTATCACGTGGATCCATCCCCTTTCTTTTAGGGATAGTTTCTCCTAAAGTGAAAGAAAAATGTAAAAAGAGCACTGAGATTTCCCTCAGTGCTCAATCCTTATTTAAGACGTTTTTCAAGCTCCGCCTTCTTCTCTTCAAAGCCTGGTTTTCCAAGAAGGGCGAACATATTTACTTTGTATGCTTCCACTCCCGGTTGATCAAATGGATTCACACCAAGCAGGTATCCACTCATCGCACATGCTTTCTCGAAGAAGTACACCAGGTAACCGAATGTGTATGCATCCATTGCAGGAATTTCTACGATCAGGTTTGGTACGCCA
Source organism: Bacillota bacterium (assembly GCA_051750565.1). Taxonomy (GTDB): domain Bacteria; phylum Bacillota; class Bacilli; order Bacillales; family Bacillaceae_B; genus Rossellomorea. Next base: position 41,045 of record JBNJJV010000006.1, read on the forward strand.
CCATCTGTATGGGCAAGCAATGTCCCTTCAAACGCTTTATTGTTTACAAAATCCACTGTTTCACCGGCTAAATAGTTTAAGCCGTCCAGATCACTGTCCGCCTTCTCGATTTTCAGCTCATGACGAGGCTCTGAAACCTTGATAACCGTCTCAAAAATGTCACGGCGTCCTTCTTGAACATATTGTCCAAGAGAATGAAGATCCGTTGAGAAGTTAGCTGAAGAAGGATAAATCCCTTTTTGGTCTTTCCCTTCACTTTCACCAAACAGCTGCTTCCACCATTCCGAAAAGTATTGTAATCCAGGCTCATAGTTAATGAGCATTTCGATTGTTTTTCCTTTATTATATAGGGCGTTACGGACCGCTGCATATTGATAAGCAGGGTTTTCGGACAGCTCGGATTTGCCGAAATCTTCACGGGCCTGTGCAGCACCGTTCAGCATCGTCTCGATTTCCACTCCGCTAACAGCAATCGGAAGCAGCCCAACTGCTGTCAGAACAGAATAGCGACCGCCGATATCATCAGGAACAACGAATGTTTCATAGCCTTCGTCAGATGCCAATGTTTTAAGAGCACCCTTCGATTTATCCGTTGTCGCATAGATGCGTTTGCGAGCCTCTTCCACCCCGTACTTTTCATCCAGCATTTTACGGAAGATACGGAAAGCTATTGCTGGTTCAGTCGTAGTACCGGACTTCGATATCACATTGATGGAGAAATCTTTTCCTTCAAGAAGGTCCATTAAGTCTCTCATATATGTGGAGCTGATGTTTTGTCCAACAAACAGGACTTGTGGAGTGGAACGCTTTTCTTTCGGAAGAGCATTATAGAAGCTGTGGTTCAGCATTTCAATCGCCGCACGGGCTCCCAAGTAAGATCCACCAATACCGATGACAAGAAGGACATCGGAATCATTTTTAATTTTCTCTGCTGATTTCTGAATGCGGGAAAATTCTTTTTTATCGTACTCAACAGGAAGGTCGACCCATCCAAGGAAGTCGTTTCCTGCACCAGTTTGTTCATGTAACGAGTGATGAGCAACCTTAACGGCATCACTTAAGTATGTAAGTTCGTGTTCTCCAAAAAACGATAACGCTTTTGAATAATCAAAACGAATGTGTGTCATAACCATCCTCCGATTAAAATATTTTCTTCTATCTCACTTTATCGAAAGCTGACCCGAGAATCAAGAAAGCTCACTTTATGTAAGCGCGTTCATTAAAAACTTTTTTTCAACAACCGTACTCACCCGCTTATATTCCCCTAATTATGGTTCAGCAAACCAAAAAGAGGGACGGACCTTGTTCAAGGTCCGTCCCTCCCAATATCGTTTTAAAGGGATGCGCTCAAAATAGCAAGAACGTCGTCTTTGTTTAATTTATTGAAGTTACCAAATTCGCCGTTCACCATCGCTTTGTCGGCCATCAGGTCCAGTTGACTGTCGTCGATATCATAATCAGCTAAGCGGGACGGGGCTCCGATGCTCGTCCAGAATCCACGAAGCTTTTTGATCCCTTCCAGTGCCACTTCCTCTTCTGGCTTACCAGCAGGGTCGACATTGAATACTCGTTCTGCAAGTTGAGCAAATCGTGAAGGATTCACTTTCAGGTTATGCTTCATCCAGTTAGGGAATAGAATCGCGAGTCCACCAGCATGCGGGATGTCATATACGGCTGATACAGCATGTTCAATATTATGACTAGCCCAGTCACCGTTGTAGCCCATTTGTAGCATTCCATTAAGGGCGATTGTTCCAGAGTACAGAATAGTCTCACGAAGCTCATAGTTTTCAAGATCATTGATCAACTTCGGAGCTGTTTCGATAACCGTAGTTAGAACAGACTCACACATACGGTCCTGAAGTGGTGTGTTTGTTGCATTATTGAAATACTGCTCAAACACATGACTCATCATATCCACCATACCGTAGATGGTATGATCTTTCGGTACTGTGAACGTATTTTCCGGATCCAGGATAGAGAATTGCGGGAATGTCACCGGGCTACCCCAACCATATTTCTCATTTGTTTCCCAATTCGTGATAACAGATCCTGCATTCATTTCTGAACCGGTCGCTGCTAGAGTCAGGACTGTGCCGAATGGAAGAGCTTCTTTCGCAAAAGCTTTCTTCGTTACAAGATCCCAGGCATCACCATCATATTTTGCACCTGCAGCAATTGCTTTTGTACAGTCGATGACACTTCCGCCACCGACAGCTAAAATAAATTCAATATTATTTTCTTTACTTATTTCTACACCTCGTCTGACTGTGGAAAGACGTGGATTCGGTTCTACTCCGGAAAGTTCAAATACTTCGCTGTCAATATCTTTCAATACAGACATTACCTGATCGTATAACCCATTACGCTTAATGCTTCCGCCACCATATACGACAAGCACTTTTTCACCATATTGAGGTACCAATTCTTTCAGTTGTTCTACTTGTCCTTTTCCAAAAATCAATTTGGTAGGATTGTAAAAAGTAAATTCATTCATTATTTGTTACCTCCTTGTATTCTATAAGGGTCAAATAATTTCGTTACCCAAAATATCTTCAAGACATTTCCTATTATCGAATATATCATCCACAAAATGCAATGAACTTGCACAAGGAAATTTTGAAATAGTGAAAGTGAATAGGATTAAGAGCAATGGGAAACTTATAAATGATCCATTCAATAAGGAGGATAACAACATGAGTGCAATTCAACGTATTGCTTTGGTTCTAACCATTATTGGTGCTGTGAACTGGGGACTTATCGGCTTCTTTCAATTCGATCTTGTTGCAGCCATCTTTGGTGGTCAAGATGCCGCATTATCCCGAATCATTTACGGTTTAGTTGGTATTGCCGGTCTCATTAACCTTGGACTGTTATTTAAACCAACGGAAGAGCTTGAAAGAGAACCTCATACTGAGCCAACAAGATAAATGATGCTCAGTAGCATCAAAATTAACGAGGATTACACTTCGATCCCTCGCTTAAAAAGTTAAAAAGGTGACCCATCCTCTGGGTCACCTTTCTTATTTCAGCAACTTCTTAATGATTTGCATACCAAATCTCCCGCTTGGATAACGGAAGCTTAAGTCAAACTTGGTCGTCTGTTTTAAGATGCTCTTGTAATGTGAAAAGGTTGAGAAGCTTGATTCTCCATGGTAATTTCCAATCCCACTCTCCCCCACTCCTCCAAAAGGAAGATATGGTGTAACGATGTGCATAAGTGTATCATTTACACAACCGCCACCATAGGAAATCGATCCGTTAATTCTCTCTTCTGTGATTGGATTGCTTGTAAACAAATAAAGGGCCAACGGTTTCGGCCGCTCTGACACAAATTCAATGACCTCATCAAGCTCCTCATATTCTATGACCGGGAAAACCGGTCCGAATATCTCATCCTGCATCACCGGTACAGTAAAATCTCTCGGCTTCATTAAAGTCGGTTCAATTTTTAAGCTCCCAGGGTCCACATTTCCCCCTAAGAGGATTTCTCCATCTTCCAAGTAGCTTGTTAAACGATTGAAATGACGCTCATTTACAATCCGGCCAAATTTCTCACTCTTTAATGGTTCTGTTCCATAAAATTCAATAACCGTTTTCTTAAATTCAGTGATAAATTCATCTTTCTTGCTTTTATGAATAAATAGGTAGTCAGGAGCAATACACGTTTGTCCGGCATTCGTCACTTTACCGAAGGCTATGCGCTTGGCAGCCAGAGGAATATCAGCCGTTTCATCGACGATACATGGGCTTTTCCCGCCCAATTCAAGAGTAACGGGAATCAACTGCTTTGCCGCTGCTTCCATCACCACTTTTCCGACTGGAACGCTCCCGGTAAAGAAAATATAATCGAATGGCTGTTTCAGGAGATGCTGTGTCGTTTCCACTCCTCCTTCTATCACGAAAAGCTGTCTTGGGTCAAAATGAGTATTGATCATTTGCGCTAATAAAGCTGATGTAGAAGGAGTTAATTCTGACGGTTTAATGATGGCTGTATTCCCAGCTGCGATCGCTCCAATAACAGGGGCAAGCGCAAGCTGAATCGGGTAATTCCAAGGTGCGATGATCAATGTAACCCCGTAAGGCTCCGGGATGGTATAGGCTTTTGAGCCAATATGTGTTTTCGCCGTCTTGACCTTTTTAGGTTCGGCCCATTCGTCGATATGCTTCAATACGAATCGAATTTCTTCAAGTAGTATTCCGATTTCTGTCGCATACGTTTCCATCTCGGATTTATTTAAATCTTTTTTCAATGCATCGATGATTTCTGCTTCATGATTTTTTATGACTGTTGAGAACTTCTCTAACAAGTCTTTTCTATATTGTAGTGGCCGCGTAACCCCGGACTTAAAAAATTGCTTATGATGTTGAAGTGTAGACGTCACTGCTTTAAAAGATGTTTCTTCTAAGATCATTTCAGTTGACACATGAATCCCTCCAAAACATTAATGTTTAATAGTTTAAACATAGGAACGTAAATATCGTACGATGATTTGCAACCGTTGTCAATTTCAATGATTTTACCCAAAATCTATGCACTCTAATCATTTCGTTACTAAATAGATAATTCCTTTACAAACTGAAAAAGAACGTACCCTCAATAAATTGAGAATACGTTCTTATTTTATGCGATCGTTACACCCAACCTCTGAATCTTGAGGCTTCAGCCATTTTGCGTGCGCCGACCATGTATGCGGCGAGTCGCATATTCACTCGACGATTCTGAGATGTTTCATATACATTGTTGAAAGCTTTGACAAGTTTAGCATGAAGCTTCTCGTTTACTTCTTCTTCTGTCCAATAATACCCCTGATTATTCTGAACCCATTCGAAATATGAAACCGTCACTCCACCCGCACTTGCTAGTACGTCTGGAACAAGCAGGATTCCTCTTTCAGAAAGAATTCGTGTTGCTTCAAAGGTAGTCGGACCGTTTGCAGCTTCTACCACAATGGATGCTTTAATATCATAGACATTCTCTTCAGTGATTTGGTTTGAAATCGCTGCAGGGACAAGAATGTCACACTCCAGTTCCAGCAATTCCTTATTTGAAATCGTGTTCTCAAATAGTGTCGTTACTGTACCGAAGCTATCCCGACGGTCTAACAGATAATCAATATCCAAACCAGCCGGATCATGAAGGGCACCATGGGCATCGGATATGGCAATGACCTTTGCACCGGCATCGTGCATGAACTTCGCTAAGAAACTGCCGGCATTTCCAAAACCTTGGATGACGACGCGTGCACCTTTGATGTCGATGCCACGTTTCTTTGCAGCTTGGTCAATACAGATGGTAACACCTTGAGCTGTCGCCTTTTCACGGCCTTGTGAACCACCAAGGACAATCGGTTTTCCTGTAATGAATCCTGGTGAGTCATTTTCACGAAGACGGCTGTATTCATCCATCATCCAAGCCATGATTTGTGAGTTTGTGTACACATCAGGTGCCGGGATATCCTTTGTAGGGCCAACAATTTGACTGATGGCACGAACATAACCGCGGCTTAGCTTTTCCAGTTCAGTGAAAGACATCGTTCTTGGATCACAGATGATCCCGCCTTTCCCTCCGCCGTATGGTAAATCAACAATTCCGCATTTCAAGCTCATCCACATGGATAAAGCCTTTACTTCCTCTTCATCCACTTCGGGATGGAATCGTACTCCGCCCTTGGTAGGTCCGACTGCGTCGTTATGTTGTGCACGGTAGCCCGTAAATACTTTGATACTGCCATCGTCCATTCGAACCGGGATCCGAACCGTTAACATACGAATCGGTTCTTTCAGAAGTTCATACATTTCTTCCGTATACCCTAGCTTGGATAAAGCATCATTGATGACATGCTGTGTAGAAGTAAACAGATTAAGGTTTTCTCCCATTATAAACATTCGCCTCTTTATTATGTGATCTGAAACGTTGTAATTGTAACATATTACCGTATCTTAAACCATTGACTTGGGAAAGAAATAATTTTTATTTTCATGCATTCTTGCGTCTGATTTAAGGAAATTTCTTCTTAAGAAATCTTGGTTGTTTTCAAAAATCCCTTTGCTATTTCACAGAAGATAGTAGTAGTTGATTTCCGCTACAGGATGCTCGCTTTCCGCGGGGCGGGCGGTGAGCCCCCTCGGCGCAAGCGCCTGTGGGGTCTCACCTGTCCAGCTTTCCCCGCAGGAGTCGAGCACCTTCCGCTCCAATCTACTTTCTTAGCATCAGTTTGATTCAATAAAACTCATATAAGAAAATATCTTTCAGAAAATTGCCTTAAGATAATACTTTTTTGATTCTTTCGATTGCCCAATCCAGGTCTTCTTGTGAGATGACAAGTGGTGGAGCAAAACGAATGACTGTATCATGTGTTTCTTTACAAAGCAGTCCTTCTTCTTTCAGTTGTTCACAGTATTTACGGGCTGGTTCTCTCAGTTCCACTCCGATAAATAATCCGCTACCACGAACTTCCTTAATCATAGGATTATCTATCTCACGAAGTTTACTCATAAAGTATTCTCCCATTTGAAGAGAACGCTCTGCCAGGTTTTCATCAATCAGTACATCCAATGATGCGACGGAAACCGCACATGCCATTGGATTTCCTCCGAAAGTAGAACCGTGGGAACCAGGGTTGAATACTCCTAATACTTCTTCATTGGCCACAACACAAGAAATAGGGAACACTCCGCCTCCAAGTGCTTTTCCTAGAATGTACATGTCAGGATCAACATCTTCCCACTCACATGCAAACATTTTCCCGGAGCGGGCAAGACCTGCCTGAATTTCGTCTGCAATGAATAGAACGTTGTTTTCTTTACATAATTCATATGCTGCTTTCATGAAGCCTTTAGGAGGAAATACAATCCCTGCTTCCCCCTGGATCGGTTCGATAAGGAAAGCCGCTGTATTTGGAGTGATGGCTTCTTTTAACGCATCTAGATCACCGTAAGGAATCAAGTTGATTCCTGGTAGCATCGGGCCGAAACCACGCTTGTATTCTTCTTCTGAAGAAAGGGAAACAGCTGTCATCGTTCTTCCGTGGAAGTTCCCGTTACACGCGATGATTTCCGCACTGTTTTCTGGTACACCCTTCACATCATACGCCCAGCGGCGAGCTGTCTTGATCGCCGTTTCCACTGCCTCAGCACCCGTATTCATTGGAAGAGCCATGTCTTTACCAGTCATCTTACAAATCTTCTCATACCAAGGGGCTAATTGGTCGTTGTGGAACGCACGTGACGTCAGTGTCACACGATCTGCTTGATCTTTTAGCGCCTGGATGATCTTTGGATGACGATGTCCCTGGTTGACTGCTGAATAAGCGCTAAGCATATCCATATACTTATTGCCTTCTGGATCTTTAACCCATACACCCTCCGCTTCTGAAATGACGATTGGAAGTGGGTGATAATTTTTCGCACCATATTTTTCCGTTTGTTCAATAATCGAATGAGTACTTACTGCCATATAGGTTCCTCCTTACGTAATGAAAAAAAGAATAATTGTTAATATACAAGGATGGAGCCCCTGTAGACAAAGGCCCCTTCCCGTTTCATACTCTTAAAGTGTTTCTGATGTTGTTTTTGCTTGAAGGTGAAGAAGAAGATAATCCGGTCCGCCCGCTTTAGAGTCAGTACCTGACATGTTGAATCCACCAAATGGTTGATATCCAACGATTGCTCCTGTACAGCCTCTATTAAAGTATAAGTTTCCAACATGGAAATCTTCACGAGCCTGTTCGATCTTCGCACGGTTATTGGTGATGACTGCACCGGTTAAACCGTAGTCTGTGTTATTCGCGATCTCAAGCGCATGATCGAAGTCTTTTGCTTTCGAGAATGCGACAACCGGTCCAAAGATTTCTTCTTGCATCAAACGAGCATTTGCATCGAGATCAGCAAAGATTGTTGGTTTTACAAAGAAGCCTTTTGAATTATCTCCTTCTCCACCAATCATTAACTTACCTTCTTCTTTACCGATTTCAATATAGCTCATGATTTTATCAAATGACGCCTGGTCGATTACAGGACCCATGAAGTTATCACGGTCTGTTGTATCTCCAACCGTTAATTCTTTCGTTAATTCCACTGCGCGCTCAAGTACTTGATCGTAAACATCTTCTACAACCACGGCACGTGAACAAGCAGAACATTTTTGTCCAGAGAATCCGAATGCAGAAGCAACGATTGATTTAGCCGCTAATTCAAGATCTCCTTCACTATCGACAACAATCGTATCTTTACCGCCCATTTCAGCGATAACGCGTTTCAGCCATTTTTGACCCGGGTTCACTTTTGCTGCTCTTTCGTAGATACGGATACCAACGTCACGAGAACCTGTGAATGAAATAAAACGTGTCTTTGGATGATCAACCAGGTAATCACCAACTTCAGCTCCACTTCCTGGAACGTAGTTGATTACCCCTTTCGGAAGACCTGCTTCTTCTAACACTTCAATGAATTTCGCTGCCACAACAGCAGTCGTTGAAGCTGGTTTAAGAAGAACCGTATTACCCGTAACGATTGCTGCTACAGCTGTACCAGCCATGATCGCAAAGGCAAAGTTCCAAGGTGAGATGACAACTCCGACTCCTAGTGGAATGTAGTTGAATTGATTGTATTCACCTGGACGGCTTTCAACAGGGAACCCATCTTTCAAACGAAGCATTTGACGAGCATAGTACTCCATGAAGTCGATTGCTTCTGCTGTATCAGCATCTGCTTCATTCCATGGTTTACCTGCTTCTTTCGTTAGTAAAGCAGAGAATTCATGCTTACGACGACGAACAATAGCAGAAGCGCGGAAAAGAATATCTGCGCGAGTTTCAGGCTTCACTTTACGCCAAGTTTGGAATGTATCATAGGCAACATTCATCGCTTTTTCAGCTAAATCCTGATTTGCTTTCGATACACGTCCGATGATTTCTTCTTTGTTTGCTGGGTTTACAGAAACCAGTTTATCATCAGTTGTTACTCGCTCTCCGCCAATCACTAATGGATAGTCTTGACCTAAGTAACTTTCTACTACCTTTAGACCTTCTTTAAATGCTTTCTGATTCTCTTTCTCTGAGAAATCTGTGAATGGTTCGTGTTTGTAAGGAATCATTTGGGCATTTCCCCCTTTATACAAAGATTTTTTATTCATCCTCGGAGTGACGAGGTTAGTTAACAGGTATGCAAAAAATATTTGCATTTAGAAAACCCTTACACTTATAATAATGCAAAAGATAGTTGCATTTTTCAAGAGTTTTTTATAATTTTTTTATAATTCCATTCTTTTTGCGTATTCCTTTGTTACTAAGTCCTAAATCAAACAACGAACGGATGGAAAATTTGCGCAAAAAGAAGACTATAGACGATACGTTTTGCAGTAAGATCTAACAAAAATGAAGAGGAGAGATACAGCATGCAGGAATTTGAAAAGCGTTTGTTTATGTACGAAAAAGTCGCTGAACATCTCGAATCAGGCGTTCATGTCATCGATTCTACCGGGAGAACCATCATCTACAATCGTAAAATGCGCGAAATCGAAGGCATGGAAATTGAAGACGTCCTGGATAAAAATTTGCTGGATGTTTTCCAATTTCATTCCGAAGAGGAAAGTACCCTACTTAAAGTTCTAAACACAAAGGAACCTACCCTCAATGTGAAGCAAACTTACTTTAATATAAATGGAATTGAAATCACCACGATGAACGATACATTCCCTATTTTTCATGATGAGGTGTTAATTGGAGCGATTGAAATTGCCAGGGACATCACCAAACTCGAAAAAGTGATGAGGGATCATATACATAAGCGCCCCAGCAGCTTATTTACCTTTGATAGCATTATCGGTCAGCATCACCGCCTGCAGGACGCAGTCGAAACCGGAAAGCGGGCGACAAGGACTTCTTCCCCTGTGTTAATCTGTGGTGAAATCGGGACTGGCAAGGAGCTTTTCGCACAAAGCATCCATAACGACAGCGCCCGTGCCAACCGTCCCTTCATCACCCAGAACTGTTCATCATTACGTGATGATATGCTTGAAGAAATCCTATTTCATGAGGAGCGAGAAGGCAGCAACCCGGAAGATCACCGGCCCTCCCTCTTCCAACAAGCACAGGGAGGAACACTCCTGCTCGACGAAATCAACTCCTTAGCCCCTTCCCTCCAGGAGAAGCTATTAAACTTCTTTTCCCGAGGGACGGACCTTCCATACGATGTACGGGTGATGGCGACGGTGAACGAGGATCCCATCGATGCCATCGCAGAAGGACGGTTATTGAAGGATCTCTATTACAGGCTGAGCATTGTGTCGATCTTCATCCCCTCTCTCCGTTCGAGAAAGGAAGATTTACCGGAGATCGTGAACTATTTCATTGACCAGTTCAACCACCATTTCGCTATGGGTATTAAAGGGATTTCGGATGAAGTGAGTGAAATTTTCCAGCAGTATGATTGGCCAGGTAATGTGAGGGAGCTTGAGCATGTTATAGAGGGTGCGTTTAATCTCGTTGGCTTTGAAGAGGAGATCGGTTTCAATCATCTTCCATTTGGTTTCAGGCAACGCATCCACCACACAGTTGTCGGAGAAGAAAGCCAGGATGAATCGGATTTTCTCTACCAATCCGGAACAGAGATCAAACCGCTGGAGCTTTTCGTTGAAGAAGCCGAAACCTATTATATTCAAAAATCATTGAAATACCATGACTTTAATATCACCAAAACGGCGAAGTCCCTTGGGATGAGCCGGCAGAATTTGCAGTATCGAATTCGGAAGTACGGGATCGAACGGAATTCGTTTTGATGGTGGTGGCCACTTTCTCTTTTTTGAGGGAGTGGCTTTTTGTTTTTATTGGGGGATGGGTTGGATGGGGTTGAATAGCGGCGAAATTTGTCGCAATTGGAAGAACGATCGATATCCTGAAAATACGGTTGATAAAATGAAAGTTTGGTTGATATATTGCTATGAATGTCGATATATCCTGATAACGGTTGATAGTATATCTCCATAAATCCACACACCTTCCACCTACCAACTATAAAAAAGAGCACCACCCCTTTCATCCGTGCACCTTCACCGACAAAAAGACCAGTACTCATCCATATTTATTTCATATGCTGCAAATAAGGCGTCAAATCCACCCCAATACGTTCCGCCAGCTTCTTACCAAGCTCTACATCTGCCCGGAAGAAATTACACACTGCGCGCAGGGCAATTCTTTCGTTGATTTGTGATAATTCACTGGAAATATTCTTCACTACTTGCGCTTTGGCTTCATCTGAGTAGCTTCTGTAAATGCTTCCAGCCTGACCAAAGTCATCTGTTTTCTGGATCTTCTGTCTTCCTCTTTCACCCGTCATCGGCTGATGTATTTCCGTATATCCCGCCACTTCTTTCGGTGTATCATCGAAGCTGTTCGGCTCATAGTTTACTGAGCCCGTCTGCTGCTTGAATGGCATATGTCCGTCCCTCTGGTTATTCGACACTTGAGCAAATGGACAGTTGATCGGGAGTTGCATGTAGTTGGCGCCGATTCGATAACGCTGTGTGTCTGAATAAGAGAATAGTCTACCTTGTAACAACTTATCTTCGGACGGAAGCATTCCGTTCACCAGCACTCCAGGATTGAAGCCCACTGATTCCGTTTCCGCAAAGATGTTTTCTGGATTTTCATTTAAAATCATCGTACCGACAAAGTGAGATGGAATGTCATCCTCCGACCAATCCTTCGTTGGATCAAGTGGATCGAAATCAAAGGCATCCATATCCATTGGATCAAGAACCTGAACATATAGATCCCATTCCGGGAATTCCCCTTTTTCAATTGATTCATATAGATCACGGCTTGCATGGTTAAAGTCTTTCCCTTGAATCTCAGCTGCTTTTTCCGATGAAAGATTCTCGATCCCTTGCTTTGGTTTCCAACTTAACTTCACATACACGGTATTCCCGGCGGCATTCACCCATTTATATGCATGGACACTGGATCCGCGCATTTGTCTATAGTTAGCAGGAATCCCTTCATCCGTATAGAGATGAACAAGCATATTCGTTGATTCCGGAGTCAAGGACATAAAATCCCAATATCTCTCAGGTTCTTGGATATTCGTTTGGGGATTCGGTTTTAAAGAATGAACCATATCCGGGAACTTCATGGCATCACGAATAAAGAAGACAGGAAGGTTATTCCCGACAAAATCCCAGTTCCCTTCTTCTGTATAAAATTTCACGGCAAACCCTCGGGGATCCCGTAAGGTTTCAGGAGAATGCTGGCCATGGACGACGGTGGAAAAACGGGAAAATACAGGTGTTTCTTTACCAACTTCTTGAAAAAGTGCGGCTTTTGTAAATTTTTTCATGCTGTTTTTTGTAATGAACACACCGTGTGCCCCAGCACCACGTGCATGTACGACTCTCTCTGGAACTCGTTCACGATCGAAGTGAGCCAATTTCTCAATTAGCTGATAATCTTCAAGCAGTGCAGGTCCTCTTTCCCCAGCTGTAATTGAGTTCTGGTTATCGCCAATCGGGGCACCTTGATTCGTTGTGAGTTTTCTTTTATCCACTAAAAACACTCCTTTAGATTATAATTATTATTAAGTGATTATAGTTTTATTTTAGCTATTTGAGAATGAAAGTCAATCACAAATTATAATTATTTTAAATTAGTAATCATTAAAAATAGTGAAATCAGGCATAAGTAAAGAGACAACCTATACAATAGGTTGTCTCTAACAAATATTATCGAGTTCGGAAGAGTAGAACCAAAACCTTCACATTGATGGTTTGATCAATTTAGAATCCGTGATAAAGCGTACGCCTTCCGTTGATTCCAAAGAGAACACTCCTCCCCTTCCTTCTTTTACATCCAATATGATCCGGAAATGCTTCCAATACTCATATTGTTGTTCGTTCATATAAAAAGGACAGTCGGCTACAGTACCTACTAATACATCACTGTCACCGATGATCAAATCATCCTGACTTAAACACATAGGGGAACTGCCATCACAACACCCTCCAGACTGATGAAACAGGAGGGCACCGTGCTTGCCTTTTAACGTTTTAATCAGTTGAAGGGCTTGTTCTGTTGCCTCTAGTCGTTTTTCCATTTTAGAAGAATCCTAACGCTTTAGGACTATAGCTAACTAGTAAATTCTTCGTTTGTTGATAGTGTGATAGCATCATTTTATGATTTTCACGACCGATACCGGACATTTTGTATCCACCGAATGCCGCATGTGCCGGGTATTGGTGGTAACAGTTAGTCCATACGCGTCCAGCTTGAACCTCTCTACCGAAACGGTAAGCCGTGTTCATGTCACGCGTCCATACACCTGCTCCAAGTCCATAAAGAGTATCATTGGCGATTTCAAGGGCTTCTTCTTTCGTTTTGAAAGTTGTAACGGAAACAACAGGGCCAAAGATTTCTTCTTGGAAAATACGCATTTTGTTGTTACCTTTGAATACAGTCGGCTTTACATAGAAACCTGCTTCCTGATCTCCATCCAGTGTATTTTGCTCACCACCGATGAGTAATTCCGCTCCTTCTTCTTTCCCAATTTCAATATAAGAGAGAATCTTATCCAATTGTTCTTGAGAAGCTTGAGCACCCAGCATAGTATCTGAATCTAACGGGTTCCCTTGTTTGATTTGTTTCACGCGTTCAATCGCACGTTCCATGAACTGATCGTAGATCGATTCTTGGATTAGCGCTCTTGAAGGACATGTACATACTTCTCCTTGATTAAGTGCAAACATTACGAAACCTTCAACTGCTTTATCAAGGAAATCATCATCCTGATCCATTACATCTTCAAAGAAGATATTAGGTGATTTACCACCAAGCTCCAATGTAACAGGAATAATGTTTTGAGAAGCATATTGCATGATCAGGCGACCTGTTGTCGTTTCACCTGTGAAGGCTACTTTTCCAACACGCTTACTTTGGGCAAGGGGCTTCCCTGCTTCTACTCCAAATCCTTGTACCACATTCAGTACGCCTTTAGGCAGCAGGTCTTCAATCAGTTCGACAAGAACCATAATCGAAGCAGGAGTTTGCTCAGCCGGCTTCAATACAACACAGTTTCCTGCAGCAAGGGCAGGTGCAATTTTCCATACCGCCATCAGAATAGGGAAGTTCCAAGGGATGATTTGGGCTACAACCCCGATCGGCTCATGAAAATGGTAAGAAACCGTATCATTATCAATCTCTCCAAGAGAACCTTCCTGTCCTCTGATACATCCTGCGAAGTAGCGGAAGTGATCAATCGCTAATGGCAGGTCCGCCGCCATTGTTTCACGAACCGGCTTTCCATTATCCCACGTTTCCGCCACTGCTAGCATTTCTAAGTTTTCTTCCATACGATCCGCGATTTTATTTAAGATAATGGATTTTTCCGAAACAGTGGTTTTACCCCATGCGTCTTTTGCTGCATGCGCCGCATCTAATGCCTTTTCAACATCTTCTTTATTCGACCGGGCAATTTTAGTGAAAACTTTCCCCGTAACAGGTGATACATTTTCAAAATATTCTCCACTTGCTGGTGCCACATATTCTCCACCAATAAAGTTCTCATACTTATCTTTGAATTGTACCAATGAACCTTCAGTATTCGGATTATTATAAAGCATCTAAGATCCTCCTGTATTTATGTATTGATTAAGCGCTTTCATTTTCATTATATGCCATTTATGAGGTACGGACAAGTGTATTGTTTAAAAATTCTTTATTTTTCGTTAATTCACGATATATTTTTGGCAGAGAAAGTAGCAACAAACTTTACGACCTAAAAAAAGACAACAACCCTCTTCATGAGGATCATCGCCCTGTCCGTAGACTAATTAGTATTACTGTATACTTTCGAGATCACGATATCTTCATCCGTCATAATGTGCCCATGACTTTTCTTTAGTGCATCCTCCAGATGGTCAGGCATTTTCTCTGATTCGTACGCACAGACGATGGTCAGGTTATGCTCATGAACGACTTTATCCGTCTCTGTTTCGAACCACTCGATGATGGAAGATGGGTCTTCCAATGTACCCCATTCCACATTTGTCCACGAACGAAAAGAAATATCGTTCTCTAAAAATGGGGTAATGGATTTCGTTAATTGTTCATAAATGGCTGGAGGATGGTAACTTCCACTCGATTGATAAAAGTCAAAGTTACTAATAACGTGAATCCTCTCTATTTGGCTGCTTGTTAATTGATTCTTCAGCTGTTTAAGCAGTACATTCAGATTCCTCTCGTTCTCAATCAGAACAACCGAATCCCCCTTTTCGATTCCCTCGAGAACATACGCAATGGCATTTTCTAGATATCGGTTTCGATCATTATAAGAATAGAGGATATGAGTACATTGATTTTCATTTAATAGATTCCCTATTTTTTCTTTCAATTCATCCCGCCTTTTAACTGGGTTTTCCAATTATAGTATAGGTTCTCTAAGATAGAGTAGAATAACTCTTTTTCAAAAAGGTTTAAAAAAAGACCGCCCTCCAAGAAAGGCAGTCTTCTTAAAAATTTTATTATTTCTTGATTAGATCTTTTCGTTCTGATTGCTCGATCCACTCTTCAAGCTTGTCTTTAAGAGTGTTGAAACCTGCTGGAGTTGTTTCTTCAGCTGCCGGTTTTACACTTCCTTGACGACGAGGTTTTTTCGCTGCTGCCGGTTTAGCTTGAGGAGCAGGAGCTTCTTCTGTAGCACGGATAGAAAGGCTGATCTTACCAGCTGATTCGTCCACTGATAATACTTTAACCTTTACTTCGTCGCCTACTGAAAGGTGCTCGCTTACGTCTTTAACAAAGCCGTGAGTAATTTCAGAGATATGAACTAATCCTTGAGTTTCTTCGTCAAGTGCAACGAATGCACCGTATGGTTGAATGCCTGTAACTTTACCTGTTACGACAGTTCCTGTTTCGAATTTTGTAGTCATGGTAACACTCCTAATATATATATTATTTTTCTCTTTTACACGCAATTGTAGATTATATCATAGAATTCGGGATTCGGCAAAAGTTTATTCTGTCAGATCTCTGTTACAAACCCCATTTTTCTTCGATTTTCCACCTATAATTGCTTTCTCACTAGTTATGCTTCCCAATTATTAAAATTATTAAAACAGTGTAAACTTAGCACTCTTTATCAGTCTTTATATAGTTCTTCTGTCTCTGAAGATAAAATGACCGGTGTCCTCTGATCCCAACGATCTGGCTTAACGAAATTTTCACGTCTTAACTCCTCATATACCTCTTTCAGATGAAGGGATGTTGTGTACTCTGGGTACTCTTTCAGTATATATCGGTAGGTTTCTTCTACATGTGATTTCAATTCCTCACTTTCGTCAAAAATCGGCTGGTACACACTTCCATCTACAAAGTATTGATAGAGAAGATCGTATTCATGCTTCACTTCTACCCTGAATCTTGAGTTATCCGGCATTTCCGTTAACATCTTTTCGTAGTCCATCAAGCGATCAACTGCTTCTTTCCATGTTCCTGTAAATTCACCTGCTTTAATGACTGGGTCAAACCGGGTAATCATATACAATTCATATCCTTCCGGTAAGGCTTTATGATTCGTGATCATCCTGAAGTACTCCACATCTAATGTAGTTTCAAGCCTGTCCGTCTCACTGTTATACGATAGCTTAACAGCATTATTGAATATCCCATCCCGTAACATCGATAACTTTGGGGGATAGTCGTTTTTCAAAAGATTGAACTCCTGCATATTGAACTCTCCATTCTCAACATGAGGCTTCCAATATTTCTTATAATCATTCAGCCCGTCCTCATATAATGGGAGGACATCTTGTTCCTTTTCAATAAAATCAGCAATCCATACTTCTGCTTCTTCCTTCGTTAAAGGAGCTTTCAGATTTTTCATCATCACATCAGGAGTAGCCAATATCTGATTCAACTCCTCTCTCGCTCTCTGGACCCACTCCACTTTTCTTTCATTTGAGAAGTCCCGCTTTGGAATGGACTCAATATATGTGAGATGCCTCCCTGCATCCCGGGCGATTCCAGTCGAATTAAATAAGTCTTCCGTAAACCCAAGCCGCTCCATTGCTTGAGTTTTCCTTAAATCATATTGAGCTTTCGCATCTTCTATTTCCCTTTGAAGTCGTTGATCAGCCTCACCAGCAAAATCAGCTTGATTCCCATTCTCTCTTCCTGGTTCATCCATCGTAAGCTGCAGGATGAGAACCGCACCGATAAGAAGTACACCAATGAAACTTGCGACGTATGGCCAATGAATAAGTGGTCGCTTCTTTTGGGATTTTCCCTCTTGTTTTATGGCTTGTATAATGTCTGAGGGGTTGGTCTGATCGGGAATTTTCTTATACGATTGATTCAATAATTCCATGCGTTTTTCAAGCATCTTGTCATCCATTCAATCTCCCCTCCCTTTTTTCAGCCTCTTCCAGTTCTTTTTTCAACAGGGTTTTTCCTCTTAATAGCCTTGTTTTGACAGTAGATAAATGGATTGACAGTATTTCAGCCATTTCTTCATACTTCTTCTCATGAAAATAAAAGAGGATGATTGGTATTTGATATTTACCATCCAGCTTTTGAATGCATTCGTGGAGCATACGATCCTCTTCCTGTCTCAGGATACGTTCTTGAGGAGTAATGACGTCTTCTGAGGGTTCATTCCCGATTTTTTTCACTCGATTGATGTGCTGATTTTCTTTTCGTTTAAAATCCCTCGACACATTTAAAGTGATTTTATAAAGCCAGGTTGTAAACTTCGCATAAGAGAACCCGTCCAGAAACCGGTATACACGAATGAACACTTCCTGGGTGATATCTGGTATATCCGCAAAGGAATTCCCCATCTGATAGGCAAACCGTTCAACGACGGGAGAATAATAAGTGATTAAATGGCTATATGCCTGCAGGTCTCCTTTTTTTGCACGCTCGATCAAGTGCTCATCTTCCACTCGTGTTTTCCCCCTTTCTCTTTGAATCTCTCATTTATGTAACGATTATGAAGTGGATTTTGTTTCATTTATTTACAATTGAATCCATTCTCGTGAAATTGACCACAAAAAAAAGCCTGACCCAATGAACATCGGATCAGACTATATATTCTTAATGGTGATTGCTTTTTTCTTTTTCTGCTTTTGGATGAACGGCACGGCATATAACATGAAGGCTGCAATGTGGGCGAATGCAAGGTTTGCAACAAACAGACTCCACAGCGTCACATGTCCCCATCCTCCAAGTTCCGGAACGGCTACGTAATAAATAAACGCTGCCCATAAGGCTATAACAAATGGGATATGAAGAACCGCCCATTTACGATGTTCAATCCAAAGAAATAGCGGAGTAGCGGTTGCGATAAAAAGATAAACAAGAAATACATCCATGATAAATTCCTCCAATCGGGTAGTAAACGCTTTCAATTATGGCGAAAAAAAGAATAATTTGTGAACGTTTTGTTACAATTAGTATACTACATTTTAGAGAAATTTCCAGCCCATTCATCATGTTTTTGACTACTTTTCTAGAAATTAGGTTAATTGTAATGTTTTCAAACGTTTTCACACATAATAAATGGAAATACATGTGGTCATATTGTTCGCTAATTACTTATAGGATGGCATTCAAGTTCATATTTCTTATATATTGAAAATTTAAAAATCCGGTGTACAGAGCGGGTAAAACATAGTACGATTGAAAAATCTTATTTTTTCGAAAGGAGGATCTTATGTATGGCCAAAAAAGAACAGTGGACTTCTAAGATTGGTTTCATTCTGGCGGCTGCCGGTTCTGCTATAGGGCTCGGTGCCATTTGGAAATTCCCGTATATGGCAGGTGCAAATGGAGGAGGTGTCTTCTTCTTACTCTTTATTCTTTTTACCGTTTTGATCGGTGCTCCCATTCTTCTGGCAGAGTTTGTCATCGGACGACGGGCGGGAGCCGACGCGGTTACTTCCTATAAAAAGTTGGCGCCTCAATCTTATTGGCATTGGATCGGCTATTTAGGAACGGTTGTTTCTTTTATCATATTATCTTTTTACAGTGTTGTGGGCGGATGGATCCTTTCTTATTTGGCCCGGAGTGTGACTGGCTCTTTAATCGGGAAAACTCAAGAGGAATACGGAGCCTTATTCGTAAGCATCATTGCAAATCCAAAAGAAGTGCTGATTGCACAATTTATCTTTATTGTGATTACAATCCTTGTCGTACAAGGCGGGATCCAAAAAGGGATTGAACGGGCAAGTCGCTATATGATGCCGGCATTATTTATTTTATTTATAATTTTAGTTATCAGGTCCCTTACCTTGGAAGGTGCGATGGAAGGTGTCCGCTTCCTGTTATTGCCTGACTGGAGCTATTTAAATGGGGAAACGGCATTACTTGCGTTAGGACAAGCGTTCTTTGCACTTACGGTCGGACTTTCTGTCATGGTGACGTATGCATCTTATCTTTCAAAAGAGGATAGCATGCCAAGATCCGCCATCAGTGTATCCGGGTTAAATATCTTTATCTCATTACTGGCAGGATTGGTCATTTTCCCTGCTGTGTACGCCCTTGGTTTCCAACCGGATGAAGGACCAGGAATTGCCTTTGTGGTTCTTCCAGCGGTGTTTAATGAAATTGCATTCGGTGGCATTTTCTTAACTGTGTTCTTGATTTTACTGTTGTTTGCAACCCTGACTTCTGCTTTCTCCATTCTTGAAATCGGAGTCGCGGCCCTATCGAAAGGGAATCAATCGAAACGTAAGCCATTTACATGGTTAATCGGAATACTTGTTTTCTTTGCAGGCATTCCAAGCGCACTTTCATTTGGAGTATTCGATGATTTCCTCATTCAAGGAAAGAACTTCTTTGACTTTGCAGATTATATAACGAGTAATTTCGGATTGCCGATCGGCGCCTTATTAATAAGCATATTTGTATCTTATCGATTGAAGCGGGAAGACGTATGGAACGAACTTAAATCAGGATCTTCCATATCACCAGCATTATTCAACAGCTGGATCTTCCTTCTCCGCTATATCGTACCAGTAGCCATTTTACTTGTATTTTTATCCTAAATGAGAGGTCCGTCCGAGACGGACCTTTTAATTTTGGCTATTTCATGGTCTTGGTCTTAGGTAGACAGTTGAATTTTGAAAAACGAAGCTGACGACTGGTATGGTCTTGGAGCTCCTTTTTTATCCAAATCCTTCTCCTTTTTATCCTACAGAACTCTTTTGATAGAATTTTGAAGGGGAATAGGACCCTTTTAGCCATTTAGATTACAATTAACAGGGTAAAGTGAGGTTCATGGAAGGTAGAATCAGCCACCTCCCTACTTTATGAACCGCTTTTAGTTAGTTATGAACCGAGTTTGGATTTTATGAACCGGAATTCCGATTTATGAACCACTTTTTCATACTTATGAACATCTTGTCGAATATTCCTGATCATTTTGTCGAAATTCCACCGTTTACTAACACAAGTCCATATCCCTTTACTTAGCACGAACATTCACAGCTACAGTAAAAGCCTGTGGCCGTATGTATCGGATTAAAAGACTTAGCAAAAGAATCTTTCATTATTAACACTTTGTTCACGACAATGCGGGCTATTTTTTTCCAAATGGTGATAAACTGTAGATATAAGGAAGGTATTCTATGGGGAGGGACTTTAGCATGTCACACTTTGGTGAGAATTTAAAACGGGTACGCGAAGAGCGCAAGCTATCTCAACAGGAGCTTGCTTTAAGGGCCAGATTAGGCACAAAGACGATTGAAAAGTATGAATCCGATCTTCAGATTCCTGATACACAAACGATTCTAAGGCTTTCAACTGTACTTGATATACCCGCTTCTGAACTGCTGGAAAGGGAAGTGAAAGATCATCCTCTAACAGGTGTTGACGCTGAAATGGAACAGCTGATCAAAGAATTGGGACCAAAACGAACAAAGCTGATCCTCCGCAAGGCGAAGGAATTCTCTGAAGAAGATTTCCTTCGTGTGATGCAAATGTTGTATGAACTGAAATATGAAAAGAGCGAACGCTAAAAATTTTTTATGAAATGATGTATGGATAGTGAAAAAAGGGGTCATACTGAAAATAAGCTTTCTAAGTATTCCCCCTTTTGTTTTCATTTGTTGGACGATATTTTATCGTCCTATTTTTTTTGCCCAAATAAAAAGGGTGCCAGGCACAAAAGCATTTGTGCCTGGCACTCTTCATTTCCTAACTATGAATGATTCTCTACAAACCGCTTCATCCTTTTCACGGCTTCCTGCAGCTGTTCCATACTTGAGGCATAAGAACAACGAATATATCCTTCTCCCCCTTTACCAAACACATTTCCGGGTACAACCGCAACTTTCTCTTCCATAAGAAGCTTTTCTGCAAATTCCTCTGAGGACATCCCTGTTTTTTTAATGGAAGGAAAGGCATAGAATGCTCCTCCAGGGGTGTGGCAGGTTAATCCGAACTCATTTAGGGAGTCAACAAAATAGTGTCGTCGATGACGATAGCTTCGCTTCATCTCCATCACATCATCCATTCCTTTATCCAATGCCTCTACCGCAGCATGCTGAGCAGGGGTGGATGCACACATCATGGCGTATTGATGAATTTTAAGTAAGGATGAAGCGATCTCTTCAGGAGCACAAATAAACCCCAGTCTCCAGCCCGTCATGGCAAACCCTTTTGAGAATCCATTGATTACGAGGGTTCTTTTTCTCATGTCCTTTAAAGAAGCAATGGACACGTGGCGATGATCATAAGCAAGTTCAGAGTATATCTCATCTGAAAGAACAACTAGATCATGCTTTCGAATCACCACTGCAAGCTCTTCTAAATTTTCTCTTTCAAGGACCGTCCCTGTTGGATTATTCGGCGAACAAAGTAAGACGGCTTTTGTACGCGGAGTGATGGCGGCTTCGAGTTCTTCGGCTGTGACTTTGAAGTCATTTTCCGGCTTGGTTCCGATAGTTACAGCTACTCCACCTGCCAATTGAACAAGAGGTACATAGGAAACGAAGCCAGGTTCCACCACAACGACCTCATCTCCTTGATCAATGATTGCACGCAAACTGATATCAAGGGCTTGAGAGGCACCAACCGTCACAATGATTTCGCTTTTCGGATCATAGTCAACGGAGTAGCCCTCTTTCATATACGCAGCAATCTTCTCCCTCAGCTCCAGTAGGCCAGCGTTCGCTGTATAAGAGGTGTAACCTTGCTCCAAGGAAAGAATCGCGGCTTCCCGCACCGTCCAGGAGGTAATGAAATCCGGTTCCCCAACCCCTAACGAAATGACCCCTTCCATATTTGCTGCCAAATCAAAGAATTTCCGGATACCGGAAGGCTTTAAGTTTTTCACAGATTGAGATATGTAAGATGTCTTTGTTTTCATGGAGACACCACAATTCGTTTATCTTCACCATGATCACCAAAAATGGTTCCGTCATGTTTGTATTTCTTCAATTGAAAATGGGTTGTTGTAGATAAAACGGAATCCAGAGTAGATAGCTTTTCAGAAACGAATGTAGCTACTTCATGCATGGTTCGGCCCTCCACCGTTACAGAAAGGTCGTATGCCCCCGACATTAGATAGACGCTTTTCACTTCTTTGTAACGATAAATACGATGGGCCACTTCATCAAATCCCACTCCCCTTTTCGGAGCTACTTTCACATCGATCATCGCCGTTACTCCTTCATGACCTTCTACTTTGGACCAATCCACAACGGAACTGTATCTGACAAGAACATTGTCTTTTTCAAGCCTTTTAATCGCATTCTCTATTTCCTCTGTTGTTACTTGAAGCATTTTCGCTATGTTCTCTGTGGAAATCCTGGCATCCTTCTGTAAAATCCTTACTAAATCAAGCTCCATTTCTCTTAGTTGCATTCTGCTTCCTCCTCATCACCACTAAATGGTTTTATTATATCAGAAGTCACTGTTATGAAAAGAGGGATCATCAATTTAAGTTTATTTTCCCCATTACATCCATAATTACAATTGGATATGAGACAACTTTTGAATCGAGGTGTTAAATACAGAAATAGGGGTAAAATATCTGTAAACTGGTAGAGAGGAGTGACGAAGTATGCAAGAACAAGATTTTGCAAAGGTTGTTCAGGTGAATGGTGCCAATGTTTACTTTGAACATCATCAGCAACCTGCAGCCACTGAAACCTTCGTCCTTCTTCATGGATTTCTATCATCAACCTTTAGCTTTAGACGGCTTACTCCTCTTTTGAAAGAAAATTATAATGTCATTTCCATCGATCTGCCTCCCTTTGGGAACAGCGAGAAAAACAATCGATTTATCTATTCTTACGACAATCTGGCCAACACAGTTATCGCCTTATTAGACCACTTGAATGTTAGCAATGTCCACTTAACGGGTCATTCAATGGGTGGTCAGATCGCTTTGAACGTGATGAAAAAAGCACCTTCGCTAGTCGAAAAGGGTGTACTCCTGTGCAGTTCCGGCTATCTGAAGAAAATGAAGTGGCCTGTCACGATGCTAAGTTATATTCCCTTTTTCCATCTGTATGTAAAACTGTGGCTTACACGATCAGGGATACGGAATAATCTTGAAAATGTCGTACATGATTCAAAAATGATTGATGATGAAATGATGTTCGGGTATCTGAAACCATTTTTGGAGGATGATATTTTCAAGGCATTGACAAGGATGATTCGAGATCGTGAAGGAGATTTAACTGGGAGCGATTTGCGCAACATTCAAACACCTTGCCTCCTTGTTTGGGGAGAACATGACAGAGTGGTTCCTTTATCCACGGGACATAAGCTGAATCAGGATATCCCGAACTCAAGGCTGGTGGTTTTAGAAGAAACCGGTCATCTCGTTCCTGAAGAGAAGCCTGAAGAAGTATTGGAACACATTCATCAATTTGTATCCGCCCCTCTTGAAGGAATTACAGAGGATTCTCAGACACAGCCGCTATACAAAAAAGGACTTTCCCAAACGCTCTTATCTGAAACGTAGGGAGAAGTCCCTTTTTTATGTTAGATGTTAAATCGAACACGATCCGCTATTTTTGATTTGGATCAGCTTGTATGACATCTGGAGACAATCCTCCATTGGTATCCATTCTTCAAAGGAGAATTCATAAATTCTCTGTATTTCTTTCGCAAGGATATTCGGGTTGTCCTGGTCGTGAACCGCTCCGATCACGTCAGCGATTTCAGTGTCATACCCTTCCCTTCCAATCGAAAAAGGATCCCACTGTTGGAGAGTTTCCACGAGTTTTTCATTTGTTTCTCTCATATTCATTACGATCACCTATCACTTATAGTTTCTGTTATCAAGGATAAACGATAAACAAATAATTTTCATCTTTTTCGATTACATCATATGATTATATTAACCATCACATATGAGAAAGGGGACAAATCCGTGAATAAATTCGAAGAAATCATTAACCGAAAAGGGTCTTCCTCCGTAAAGTGGGACCTGACGAAGACGGTGTTTGGAAAAGACGATGTTCTGCCCATGTGGGTGGCAGATATGGATTTCCTTCCGCCACAAGATGTGTTGGATGCCCTGCAGGATCGACTGAAACACGGGATCTTTGGTTACACCTTTGTTGGAGATGAAACGGCAGCAAGCATTAAGGAATGGGTCCACAAGCGTCACGGCTGGGACATCGAAAAAACCTGGCTCCAATACAGTCCAGGAGTCGTGCCGGCGATTTCAACCATTATTCAGGCACTTACTGTTCCGGGAGATAAAGTGCTCGTACAATCCCCTGTCTATACACCCTTTTTTAGCCTGGTGGAGGACAATGACCGGGAAATTGTAAATGCTCAACTGGATTATGATGAAGGAAGCTATTCTATCGACTTTGGTGCGTTTGAGGAATCCTTAAAAACAGGTGTGAAGCTCTTCTTATTATGTAATCCACACAATCCGAGCGGACGGGTATGGAAGAAAGAAGAGCTAATGAAAATAGCTGAATTATGCCATCAGTACAATGTCGTGATCGTGTCGGATGAAATTCATTCAGATCTGGTTTATGAAACTGATACCCATATTCCACTGGCATCTCTTAATGACTCGTTCAGAGATATCACCATCACGTGCATCGCACCAAGCAAAACCTTTAACCTTGCAGGATTACAGGCTTCAGCCATGATCACTCCCAATCCGGATTTCCGGGAAAAAATCGCCGCCATTCATAAAAAACAGGGCTTCTTCACTCTCAATACGTTTGGGATTGTCGGAATGGAAGCAGCCTATCGCTTTGGTGAAGCATGGCTTGAAGAAATACTTGCGTACCTGCAGGAAAACGTGAGAGTCACGAAGGAATTCATTGGGAAGCAATTGCCTGATCTCCAATTGGTGGACCCTGAAGGAACATATTTGCTCTGGATAGATTGTACAAAGATGGAACTCTCTGATGAAGAGCTGAAGGAACGTCTATTGGATAAAGGAAGACTCGCATTGGAACCCGGAACGAAATACGGACCAGGCGGGGAAGGCTTTGTACGTATGAATATTGCCTGTCCACGAGTGACGTTGATGGATGGGTTGGAAAGATTACGAAAAGCTTTAAGCTAATTTTAACTACGGGAAGATGCGACTTTTGTCGGCCACTCTTCCCGTTTTTTGTTTTGTGGGGGAAGGTCATCGCTTTGATCGATTGGCTTTATTTTCAATTTTTTTTGCACCTGGTACATTCCGAATCATTTGTACCCGGTACACCATGTTGCAAACCCTGACTTATTCTACTTCTTCTTATCACTCACAATTTCCCCGCAGGCAATGCGTTTACCGGAATCGCCTGAAGGCTGGGTCATCCCATCGTCTTTGTTTTCATCGATGATCAAAGAAGTCCCCTTTTTAGTGAAAAGGGACGTCTTCCCTTTCGTCAAGGTGACTCCACCTGCCATCAGCTTGACTTTAGCTATGCCATCATCCTCGACAATGATGTTAGGAAGATCTCCTCCATGTGCTCCCTCAGGATGAAGAAGTCCATGTTTTTTATCATCAGGATTGAAGTGATTCCCTGCAGATACAAAATCGGGTCGTTCACATACTCCTTTTTCGTGGATGTGAATCCCGTGTTCACCGGGAGGCAAACCTTCAAGGTCCAAGCCGACTTCCACTCCATCTGATTTCTCTTGCAGAGTGGCTTTTCCAAGTGAATCCCCGTTCTCATTTTTTATTTCCACTTCGACCTTTTTAGGGTTTTCAATGGCACATGCCCCAAGTAATACACTCATCATGATCATATATAATAGTGATAATTTTTTCATTTCGCACTTCCTCCAAATCTGCATACTCTTTCACCATTGTTGACGTTTGAGGGAAAAAGTATTCCTCTTTTTTGTGCAAAAAAGGCCACAGGTTGGAGTCGGTATGAGAAGAAAATCGAGTTGAATCAACACAACAAAAAAACACGCCTATACATTTAAGCGTGTTCCACTCTTTTTATTCTGTTTCCCTTTTATGCTGCCTGGCTTCCTCTTCCATCTTCTTCGTTTTCAATTCTTCACGTTTTGAAACCTTTATAATTAAACGGAACGTCAATAAGGCAGCTATTAAGAAGATGGCCATTGTAATGCTTGCAGGGATATATTCCGACTTATCTTCAGGAAAGTATAGAAATAAATTTAATACATAAGAAGAAAGCATCGTAAGCTCCTTTCAAAAAAACAAACTCTTCGTCTATTATACCAACACTGTTAAGGACAAACCAACTTGAAATTGCCACGTTTTTAACGATTTAATGAACAGGTTCTGAAACAAGCCTCGACAATTTCCGAGGAAATATCCGTTTATCCTTTTAGAGCCCCCATCAAAAAAAAAGAGCTATAAACCCCAAATAGGGTTTATAGCTCTTTCACTACTATTTTACAACCTTAATATTTTCAATCACGACATCTTCTTTTGGAAGATCATTCGCACCAACTTCTACATTGGCAATCTCATCGACGATGTCCATTCCTTCAACCACGTGACCAAAGACCGTATGTTTTTGATCAAGCCAAGGGGTTCCACCATTCTCCATATAAGCTTCGGTGATTTCTGCAGGAAAACCAGCTGATTTCATTTGCTCTTCAAATTGTGGATCGATGTCATCCTTTTGTACGATGAAGAATTGACTTCCATTCGAATCCGGGCCGGCGTTGGCCATGGAAAGGGCACCACGAAGGTTGAATAATTCAGGTGAGAATTCATCTTCAAAGGATTCACCATAAATACTTTCTCCACCCGTGCCGTTTCCATTCGGGTCTCCCCCCTGAATCATGAAATCTTTGATTACGCGATGGAATTTAAGCCCGTTATAATAGCCGTTTTCACTATGAGTGATAAAGTTCTCAACGGTTTTAGGTGCCTGCTCAGGGAAAAGCTTGATCTTAATCGTTCCCATCGAGGTTTTCATTTCTACCAATTTTTCGTTTTCAGCAACTTCTGTTGTAAGCTGAGGGTATGTCATTGTGTCATCTCCTTTGGATTCTTCTGCCGTATTCTTCTTTTCTTCTGTTTGTTGTGTTTCTTCTTTAGCGTTATCTTCCTTCTCTGTTTGTCCACAAGAGGCAAGTACTAAACCTAATAAACACAGGATTACGATCATCAGACGCTTCATATATGTACCTCCACATGTTACCTTTATAGTAGTTCTTTCACCATTCATTCCGCTTTCATTATAATAAAGAATGAAGTATTAGAGGAGGTTTTTTTATGAAAAACATACAAATTGGTGATTATGTCACAGCTTTTTATAAAACAGGCAAGTATATTGGGGAAGTAACCGGAGAGCGGCCAGGTGCCTACGTGGTGAAGATTCTCTCCGTCTTGAAGCATCCACGGCAAGGCGATTTACATAATCCCCAGGAAGTGGACGTTCCACTGTTTCACGAACGAAAAGCCCTTGCACACCGCGAGCAGGCAAATATGCCGGAGAAGATGGTGAAGCCGTTTGACGGGAACATTCCAGATTATAATGAATCACTCGTCTCTGCATACCTTACACTGAAGAAAGAGCTGGAAGAAGACCCAACCCCTCACGCCCAAAAGAGCCTTGAAACGCTCCAATCGATCCAAAGAGAATACGAACTGATGTATAGCCTGACATTTTAAACATAATGAGGGACGTACCTCAGGAAGGTCGGTCCCTCATCTCGTTATGCAAGCTGGTTGTAAAATTTGGACAGGTCTATTCTTTCCCCTATGGTGGTTGGTTCAGCTTTATCGAGGTATTTTTTGTCTTTTTCGACCAGGTTGTAGATATGGTGGGTGGTGAGGGCATCATCTAAAGCTTTATGATGCTTTCCGACTCCTTCCCTTCCGTATTCCTGGACTGCTTTCCATAGCCCCGTTTGGTTTTGATCACCAAAGAATCGTTTATATTCCATGGACAAGTCGACGAATTGAGCTTGGAAAGGAAATGGAATGCCGGACTGTGCACAGTTATCACGCAGTACCTTCATATCCATGTTTCCCCACGTCACTACTTTGTCGATCCCTCTTGCATTCAACCCGGAAAAATAGTCAATCAAGCTTTGAAATGAGATTCCCGAATCGACTTCCTGCTGGTTAATCGATAAGAACCGTTTACAGCGGTTGGTTAGTTTGGGAAACGCAGTCGGTTTCACATAAGATGAAAACGAATCGGACACTTTCCCTTTCTCAACCACCACGACACCGGCTTCAATAACCTCAGGAAAAAAACCTTTGGGGACTCTATGTCGTTCCGGCATAGAAAACTCAAAATCTATAAACACAAGTTGTTCCGGTTTCGCCACTATACTCCCTCCTCAAAATCTAGATAAGACCCCAATTTATCTATAATAAAAAGAATTCATCATAAATATAAAATCGGTACTCACTCCAATTTCCCACACTTCTTATTCTTACATTATATCATGATGAACCTATAAATTATGACTAATTCCCGGTTTTCCCCATGAATAAATGTTATTCGGTGGACTGGAGTCTCAATCTTTAATAAAATAAATATTTAGGAATACGAAATAAAATTCATACAGAAGGTGTTAACCATTTCAATCAAAAAAAAGAATTTGACGATTATGCTTATGGCCAATTTCCTGGTTGCGGCAAGTGCGACGATGGTTTTGCCGTTTTTGTCTCTTTATATTGAAACCTTTGGCACGTACAGTCATGAATACGTTCAACGCTGGTCAGGCTTTGTGTTCGGGGTTACATTCTTAACGGCTTTCTTTATTTCTCCTTTATGGGGACGGATCGGTGACCGTTTCGGCTATAAACCGATCCTTCTTATTACAGGGTACGGAATTGCCACGTCGATTTTTCTAATGGGCTTTATGGATTCCGTTTGGGGGCTCTTCGTCCTTCGCATGATCATGGGTGCGGTGACAGGTTTCATTCCCACTTCGATGGCCCTTATTTCGGCTCAGACTCCAAAGGAAGAAGCAGGGCGTACGCTTGGCACCCTGCAAATGGGAACCGTTTCAGGAGGGCTATTCGGTCCAGTCATCGGTGGGTTACTCGCTGATAATGTAGGCTTTTCCTACACATTCATTTTCACCTCCATTGCCATTGCCATAGCAGCAACCGTTGTTTTACTTGGCATTGACGAGCAACGGAGCAAAGAGCAACGGAATCAGCGAAACAAGTATTCAAGTATTGAAGTGCTTCAGCATATTTTCAGTCACAAATTATTAGTGACGGTTCTCTTACTGTCATTCCTTATTCAAGTAGCAAACTTTAGCATTCAGCCTCTTCTAGCCCTCTATGTTGATGAGCTTACCTCTTCTACGAATCTGGCATTTTTGGCGGGAATTGCTTTCTCTGCTACCGGGTTTGGGAATTTACTTGCCACGAGACGATGGGGTCAACTAGGTGATGAAATTGGTTATGAAAAAGTTTTATCGATCCTCCTTGTTCTGGCCTCTATTTTCATCGTGCCCCAAGCACTGGCTGTTGAACTATGGCAGCTTGTCCTGTTCCGGTTCTTATTCGGCATCGCGATCGGCGGGGTGATTCCATGTGTGACCGCTTATATCCGTCAGGAAGCGCCCATAAGTATGCAAGGGGAAGTGCTCGGGTATAATCAAAGTTTTCGTTTTCTGGGGAACGTGGTCGGACCTGCTTTTGGCGGGATTGTGTCAGGATATATTGGTATTTCTTCCGTTTTTTATGTAACAGGTGCTTTATTCTTAGGCGCGTTTGGATTATTATGGTGGAGTATGCGTCATTCTGAAACAACCAGCCATGTGAAAGATTATTAGAAAAGTAGAGTGAGAAATGAGAGTTTTCGCAGGTTATATAACGGTTATTAGTTTTATGCTCATCTTTTTTACCACATTATTTTTTGCGACGGATGAATGGAACAAAGTACAAAGCTTTCAAAATGAATTAGAACACTCGGTTAGTACCGATACCTTAAATTTAAATCGTACCAGCTTACTGCTGGATCAGAAGGGGAAGGTATTTTCCGAAGTGAACCGTCCGTTCCGGTTATATATTCCGGATGACGAGATCCCCCCTTTTATGAAGGACATTCTTGTCGCTTCAGAGGATCAGCATTTTTATGAACATGTCGGATTCGATGCCGGAGCGATTCTTCGGGCAGTCGTGAAAAACTTGGTTTTCACCCACATTCAGCAGGGTGGGAGCACGATTACACAGCAGCTTGCAAGAAACCTGTATCTGGGTCAGGAAAAAACGTACAATCGTAAATTGACCGAGTTATTTTACGCCCATGAAATCGAAAAATCATTATCTAAAGATGAAATATTAGAGCTTTACCTAAATGTCATTTACTTCAGTAATGGTGTTTACGGAATTGAAACAGCGTCACAGTATTACTTTCAGAAGAGTGTAACGGAACTCAATCAGGCAGAGATGGCGTTCATAGCATCGATTCCCAATAATCCGGGGAAATATGATCCCATCGATCATTTCGATCAAACGAAAGTTCGTCAGGAACGGCTTCTGGATATCCTCGTCAGTACGGATAAGCTATCCAGAGAAGAAGCGAAGAAAATGAAAAAAGTACCGATTAGCTTAAACGTTCGCAAAAAGATCGATCTATATCCTGATTATGCTTTTTATGTAGAAAGTGAATTAAAAGAACTGATTTCGATTCACGAGGGCTACAAAATGGAATTAGCAAATGCCGCCTCTCCAAAGGATAAGGAGAAAGTAGCACAGAAGCTCGATGAACGTTTCCAAGAAGTGATCTCCTCAGGGGTTCAAATTCAAACCGGACTGAACCCGGAGCTGCAACAAAAAAGTGTGAAGACTTTAAATAAACAGCTTCAGGAAGAGTTACAAGGGGCCTCTGTCACCATTGACAACAAGACAAGGACCATCGCGGCTTTGACCGGAGGCAGGAACTACCAGAAATATAACTTCCATCACGCATTTCAAGCTTTCAGGCAACCTGGGTCAGTGATTAAGCCACTTCTTATCTATGGTCCGTATATCGAGAGGTACCAGGCTTCCATCACTGAAAAAGTAAATGCGAACCGGTACTGTATAGGTGACTATTGCCCAATAAACTATGGAGGGGTCCAGCCGGGAACCGTGACGTTAAAAAAATCGTTAGCACAATCGTATAACGCCCCGTCATTGCGATTGATGGAAAGAGTAGGCATTGAAGAAGCCTTCAAATCGTTATCCCCTTTTTCATTTGAGAAGGTGATCAGCGAGGATCAAACCTATGCCGCCTCCGTAGGGGGATTCACCTATGGGATGAGCCCCCTTGAAATGACGGATGCTTATACTTCCTTTATTGATGGGAAGTACCAGGAAAGTCATGCGATCATTCATGTGAAGGACAATAACGGAAACATCCTTTATCAATGGAAGAACAAGCCAAAGAAGGTTTGGTCCGCAGAAACAGCCTCTAAAATGAGAAAAATGCTGGGCGAAGCCGCTACTTCAGGAACGGGAAGAGCAGCTTACGTATCAAAGCCCTATGTTGGGATTAAGACAGGAACCACCAATAACTATCATGACTACTGGGTTATGGGAATAACAGATACATTCACTACCGGTGTATGGGTCGGTCATGACATTCCCCGTAACATGAGTCACATAGAACAACAGCGACCAAGTCATAAGATTTGGAAGCAGATCATGGAATGACAAAGAGTCTGCAGCATGTGCTGCAGACTCTTTGTCTATAACTTCACTTTCGACATAACCGGCAAACTCGCCATCACGCCATTGTATAATTTCAAACACACAAAGAATATCGTTAAAAATAAGGATGACCATGAAAACACCTGTAAACCCACGACTCCGAAAATCCCCATTTTCGAGAGGGACGGACTTATTTTATATACAAAATAAATAAAATACACGACCGAGCTCAAAGCAAAGATAATCAACAGTCCCAGGAAGGATTTCAGACTCAGAACAGACACCAGACCACCTATAAAATAAATCATCGAGCCTGTTCGAACACGGTTATACAATAAGCCATTCGAATCCATGGAGAAAAACAACATCGAAATACCATTGACCGTCTCCGCTATCAGCTTCAAGGCAGCAAACACCATAAAAAAAGCAACCATTAATAAAATCAAAATCGCGAGCTTTAATTGCATATCCGATAAAAATTCCCTCATTCCGGGATAAACACCAATTTTTTTAAAGATGTCTACGAATACTTCTACCCCATAAACCGAAAATGTAAGGCTAAATAATAATATTGAAAAAAGAGGCAAATAACTTGTTAAGTATGTATTTTTCACTAAAAACTCTCCCATAACGATTCTTTGACCACTTTCATCATAATCGTTTATGAGTATCTTGAAAAGGGTACAGACACATATGAAACAGTGACTTTTTGCCTATCACTTGTTTCACTGCAAGGACAAAAAGACCGGCCCTTCTATGATTGCAGAAAGGACAGTCATTTATTGCTGAAAATTGGAATGTGGCACGACACGGATATATTCTCTCGATCCAAATGGTTGTCTTTGGTGAATGGAATCTTTCGTTATTTCTTCTTCCACTTCTTCCGTTTCGCCGTATTGAACAGGCCTGATGTTCATACTGGTCGGGTCTTCCATTTCAATCATTCCTCTATTAAACCGATCTTGTGATTCAATTAACCACGCAAAGCCAAAAAAAGTAAAGAATATGGTCGTAACCGCTACAGTTTTCTTTTTCATAACTTCACCACCTTATGGATAGGATTCTCCAATTTGAGCGAAACTATTCTGTAGTTGGTCGTATCGTCTAAAAAAAACAACAATTTTCCGGTGGTATTTTCCGTCTATCTACATATTTAATACTTCATGAACAATCTGATACGAATGGAATCCTGAGTAATGCAAGCATTTATTTTTTACGTTATAATGCTCTTTGAGGTTCAGCTTCGGTCGAGGTTTTTGAAAGAAGATGCATGTTTAAAAACAGGAAAGACATTAGACCATGTTGAGAATAAATGAATTTTACATGAGGGGGGTTTTATATGACGTTGTTACACTGGGCTATTGTTTCGCCTTTTTTATTTGCCATACTCATTCCATTTCTTTATAAGGCATTTCGGAATGTACATACTGGTTGGTTCGTTTTATTATTGCCAGTCGCTTTATTTACTTACTTTTTTCAATTCATCGCCATTACTAAGAATGGCGATACCGTCAAGGAAACCTTGGAGTGGATGCCGTCCTTTGGTATCAACTTCATCGCCTACGTTGACGGACTAGGATTACTGTTCGCCCTGCTTATCACAGGAATCGGTTCACTGGTTGTCCTGTACTCGATTTATTACTTAGATAAGAAGAAAGAACAACTACATAACTTTTATGTATATTTAATGATGTTTATGGGAGCGATGTTGGGAGTTGTCCTATCGGATAACTTGATCGTTCTTTATATGTTCTGGGAATTCACATCCATTTCCTCATTCTTATTGATCGGTTACTGGTATCACCGCGAGCGGTCAAGATACGGAGCCCAGAAATCCATGCTCATTACCGTCTTTGGGGGACTGAGCATGCTTGGGGGATTCTTACTTCTCTATCTGATGAGTGGGACGTTCAGCATCAGGGAATTAGTCATGCAATCCGATCAGCTAATGACAGAAGCTCTTTTCCTTCCAGCATTACTTCTTATCCTGTTGGGGGCTTTCACGAAATCCGCTCAATTCCCGTTCCACATTTGGTTACCGGATGCCATGGAGGCACCAACACCGGTCAGTGCGTACCTGCATTCTGCCACAATGGTTAAAGCCGGAATTTATCTAGTTGCCCGCATGAGCCCTGTATTTGCTGAATCAAGTGTATGGTTGTGGCTTGTAGGCGGATTCGGTATCTTTACCCTATTCTGGGGTTCCTTTAATGCGGTGAAACAAACAGACCTTAAAGGAATACTTGCGTTTTCAACCGTCAGTCAACTTGGTCTTATCATGTCTTTATTGGGAGTCGGCGCAGCTGCTCTCCACTACAGTCAATTAGATGAAAATATTTATATGGTTGCTACCCTTGCTGCCGTTTTCCATTTGATAAATCACGCCACCTTCAAAGGAAGCTTGTTCATGGTTGTGGGAATTATTGATCATGAAACAGGCACAAGGGATATCCGTAAGCTTGGCGGGTTGATGAATTTCATGCCGATTACCTTCACCATTGCGATAATCGGAGCATTCTCCATGGCAGGACTTCCTCCATTTAATGGCTTCCTTAGTAAAGAAATGTTCTTTACAGGAATGGTAAGGGTCCTTGAAATGGATATATTCAACCTGGACACAGTGGGTATGATTTTCCCACTCCTTGCCTGGGTTGGTAGTGTGTTCACGTTTATTTACAGCATGATTCTTGTGTTTAGAACCTTTACTGGTAAGCATCAACCGGAGAAACTGGAAAAGAAACCACATGAAGCTCCACTTGGAATGTTAATTTCTCCAATCATCCTGGCTTCACTTGTGATTATTTTTGGTTTCTTTCCAAATATCCTGTCCGAACGAATCATCGCTCCGGCAGTAGCTTCTATTACTCCCAGCCTGATTCAAGAAGGACATGCAGTCGAAACTCATATTTCATTCTGGCATGGCTTTACACCTGAACTGTTTATGACCTTTGGAGTCATTCTATTTGGAATTCTGTTATATCTCCTACTTCCAAGATGGAGAAAGATATACTCTTGGATACCGGAACGTTTCACGTTGAATTCATTTTATGATGGCGGATTAATCGGTAGCGAACGAGGAGCATATAGCTTTACGAAGGGTTATATGACAGGCTTTATCCGTACGTATCTCGTATATATTTTCTCCTTCTTAATTGCCATATTACTGTTTAGTATGTGGTTTAAAGGAGCATTTGCGATCAATACGGTTGAATTGGCTCCGATTGGAGTCTATGAGGTGGCCATAGCTCTTTTACTTGTTATCAGCTCGATTACCATCTTGTTTGCAAAGTCTCGATTAACGTCCATCATTTCGCTGGGAGCTGCCGGATATACGGTTTCTTTATTCTTCGTATTATTCCGTGCTCCAGACTTGGCCCTGACACAGCTTGTGATCGAGACCGTGTCTGTTGCTCTATTCTTACTCTGCTTCTATCACCTGCCTCCATTAAGCAGGCATGAAGAACGAATGAGATTTAAGCTTGGAAATGCATTAATTGCGATAGGTGTGGGTCTAGTCGTTACCTTATTTGCGATTTCTGCATACAGCACAAAACTTTTCGATTCGATTTCAAGCTATTACATCGAGAATGTGTATGAAGAAGCGGGCGGTAAGAACATGGTAAACGTTATACTCGTTGACTTCCGTGGATTTGATACATTATTTGAAATTTGTGTATTAGCGATAGCCGCACTTGGTATTTTCTCCATGATTAAATTGCGTCTGACAAGGGGGAAAGAAGGATGAAAACAAAAACGAATGACGTCATCTTACAAACCGTAACGAACGTTGTCGCATTCATCATTATCCTGTTTTCTCTGAGACTCTTCTTCGCCGGGCACTATACCCCGGGTGGAGGCTTTATTGGGGGCTTAATGACTTCGGCAGCGATTGTATTACTGTTGTTGGCGTATGATATCAAAACAGTAGCTAATATCCTGCCGGTGGATTATAAAATCGTTACTGCGAGTGGTTTACTCCTGGCAGTAGCAACTTCTGCGGGGGCACTACTGTTTGATGTGCCTTTCCTGACACATGCGTACGATTATTTCCATCTTCCACTGTTAGGAAAGACATCTCTGCATACAGCCGTTTTATTTGATACGGGAGTTTATCTGGTTGTTATCGGTGTCACGATGACCATTATTCAAACGATTGGGGTGAGCGAATAATGGAAATTTTAATGGCCATTGTTGTTGGAATTCTTATTACGATCGCCGTTTACTTAATGTTATCCAAAAGCTTGCTCCGAATCATTATTGGAACAGCATTGTTGAGCCACGGTGCGCATCTTTTACTTCTTTCCATTAGTGGTCTAAAAGGAGGAGCTGCACCTCTTCTTGGAGAACACGCAAAATCTTATGTCGATCCGTTACCACAAGCATTAATTTTAACAGCGATTGTTATTAGCTTTGGAGTGACAGCTTTCTTCCTTGTTCTTGCTTATCGGGCCTATCAAGAGCTTGGAACGGATAATATGGATCAGATGAGAGGAAACGAAGGAAATGACTAACTTATTAATATTACCCATTTTAATCCCATTATTTACGGCGATCATATTAATGTTTGTCAGCAAATACGTGAAGGTACAACGTGGAATTTCAGCCATTTCGACTCTGGCTACCATTGCAGCATCCCTTGTACTCATCAACACCATCTACAATGATGGAATACAAACCATTAACTTAGGAAGCTGGGTGGCTCCTTTTGGGATTACACTCGTTTCTGATATGCTCTCTGCATTACTGGTGACAACGACGAGCATCATCACATTGGTCGTGTTACTTTACTCCTTTAAGTCCATAGGGGCCGACAGAGAACGATTCTACTACTACCCTGTTGTTCAGTTTCTGCTTGTAGGAGTGAACGGGGCATTTACAACCGGGGATATCTTTAACCTCTTCGTCTTTTTCGAAGTGATGCTGATGAGTTCGTATGTTCTGCTCGTTCTAGGCGGGACAAAGGCTCAATTGCGTGAAGGAATTAAATACATTCTCGTCAATGTCATCTCCTCTGCTTTATTCGTTATTGCCGTGGCATACTTGTATTCCGTGGTAGGAACATTGAATATGGCAGATATTTCGAGAAAGATTGCTGAAGTGAATCAGCCGGGGATACTTACAGCTATCGCTATCATGTTTCTCTTAGTCTTCGGACTTAAGGGTGCGATCTTCCCACTTTACTTTTGGTTACCAGGCTCATACTATGCACCACCAACACCGGTGCTTGCTTTATTCGGAGCCTTGCTCACAAAAGTAGGGATCTATTCGATTTTACGAACGTACACATTATTCTTCTACCATGATATCGGGTATACACATGAAATCCTGAGCATATTAGCCATCCTGACAATCGTCCTTGGCTGTATCGGGGCCATCGCGTATTGGGATGTTAAGAAGATCATCATCTACAACATCATCATTGCAGTTGGTGTGATATTGTTCGGGGTGTCAACCATGAACCCTGAAGCACTAGAAGGAGCTATTTACTATCTCGTTCATGACATGATTATTAAAGCGGCGCTATTCCTCCTGGTTGGAGTAATGATTGCAATAACCGGGACAACCAACCTCAAGAAAATGGGTGGTCTCATTAAAGAGTACCCGTGGCTCGGCTGGACGTTCCTCGTGGCATCCTTCTCCTTGGCAGGGATCCCTCCTTTGAGTGGATTTATAGGGAAACTATTAATTCTAAGAGGAAGCTTTGCTGCAGAAGCCTATGTAGGTGCCGGTGTCATTCTGGCCTCAAGTCTATTGGTACTGTATTCTGTTATCAAAATCTTCCTGAACGGTATATGGGGAACTCCTAAAGAATACAACGGAGTTTCAAAAGGTCACGCTCGTTACTTATGGATGACTTCCGCAATACTTGTCGTGTTAGCCGTATGTTACGGCTTTGGTGCCGAGGCGGTCCGTCCTTTATTCTCACAAGCAGCAGAAGTACTGGTGAATCCGAATCTCTATATAGACGCAGTGTTAAAGGAGTAATGTAGAATGGCATTTCAAATTTTATTAAACTTTTTCCTGGCCTTTGTCTGGATGTTTCTTTCGGTGTCCTTTACTTCTCAGTCATTTATTATTGGCTATTTGCTAGGATTGCTTGTGATTTTTGCATTCAGAAGGTTTTTCAGCTCACGGTTTTATTTATTACGCGTGGCTGCCGTGATCAACTTATTTTTCTTGTTCTTAAAAGAACTGATCCTTGCTAACATCTCGGTCTTAAAAACGATTCTGAGACCGAAGCTTGATTTCCAACCGGGAATCTTTGCTTTACCGACAGATTTAAAAACAGATTGGGAGATTACCTTATTAGCTAATCTCATTACCTTAACACCCGGGACGCTCGTGATGGATGTATCGTATGATAATAAGATTCTTTATGTCCATGCCATCGATATCCCTGATGCGGATCAAGCCATTGATGAGATTAAAAATTCCTTTGAAAAAGCCATTATGGAGGTGAGTCGCTAATGTTACACACGATTTTTCAAATCACACTGCTATGCGTCTCCCTATCCATGCTGGGACTTGTATATAGGGTTGTGAAAGGGCCAACCACCCCCGACCGTGTGGTAGCCCTGGATGCAATCGGTATCAATCTGATTGCCATCATCGCCCTCGTATCCATGATGCTCGATACTTACGCCTTTCTGGAAGTTATTCTCCTTCTTGGGATTCTGGCTTTCTTAGGAACCGTTGCCTTTTCAAAGTTCTTAGAGAAAGGGGAGATCATCGAACGTGAGCGAGATCATTAGATTTTTCATCGGGTTCTTTTTAATAGTAGGAGGGTTTCTCAGCCTGGTCACTGCCTTTGGTTTGCTGAGACTCCCAGATGTATATACGAGAAATCATGCGGCTTCTAAAAGTGCGACACTGGGCGTGATGTCGATTCTTTTGGCAACATTCCTTTACTTTTATTTGGAGCATGGACACTTTAATTCAAGACTGATTCTGACGATTTTCTTCATCTTTGTGACGGCACCTGTTGCTGGACACCTCATTTCAAGAGCTGCCTATAATTCTGGGGTTAAGCTCTGGGACAAAAGTGTACAGGATGATTTAAAAGATAAAAAAGAATACGACCGCCAAAACAGTCAATAAAAAGCATAAGATGAAACAAAAAAGCTTGACCTCACGAGGATTTCCTCGAGTGGTCAAGCCTTTTTCTTATTGTTGATACAAGTGATTCTCCACACTTCCATCCTGTTTGTGTACAACAAGCGTGCCGGAATGATCCGTCACATAGTCCTTCGCCTTTGATAATAGCTTATCCTTTGTCTCCTCTACCAGGATGGCACGTTGTCCGTCTGCTTTCTTTAACTGCCAGCCGTCGTCATGTGGACTGACATGATATTCGGTTTTATCCGAAGCATTTCCTTCTTCAGACTTATGAGCCCGGTCGGTGGCAATCGCAATCGCTCGTCCCTCTTCATACCCTTCATCGAGAAGAGCATTGGCAATCTCAATGGCTTTATTCCGAACATCCGCCGGCAGGTTTTTCAGTGAATCAGGATAATCATTTTTTGTCCAACTCATTAAATAAAGCCCCCTAAT
The DNA here is from genome assembly GCA_051750565.1 of Bacillota bacterium. GTDB lineage: Bacteria > Bacillota > Bacilli > Bacillales > Bacillaceae_B > Rossellomorea. The sequence goes on from JBNJJV010000006.1 coordinate 80,654, forward strand.
CAAATGGTTAGTTATTGATTTCCCATTTATTCACTTTTTAAACATTTGGATATGTAAGATTTCCATTTAGCGTTTTGGCACAACTGCCATCGTACATCTTGAAACACAGATCAATTGATCGTCCTCATCCGTGATCTTAATCTCCCAAACCATTGTGGTTCTCCCTTGGTGCATCACCGTTCCTGTGGCAGTAACAAGGCCTTCACGCTTTGCTTTAATATGATTGGCATTGATCTCCAAACCGAAGCAAATCTCCTTATCCAGATCAATTAATTGAACCGCACCAACACTCGCAACCGTTTCCGCAAGTGCCACTGATGCTCCTCCATGAAGGAATCCGAATGGCTGCCTGGTGTTTTCATTTACGGGCATCGTCGCAATTACTTTTCCTTTTCCCAGTTCGACAAACTCAATTCCTAACGTACTGATTAATGTATTTTCCATATTCATGTGAATCACCTCATAATATTTTCTTCTATACTATCTGTTCTATAGAGGCCGTGAAAATCCTTTATTTTGCCTAAAAGGGCTTGCCACTCTCCCCTTCTACCTTCTTGTTTTATGTATAATTCCCTCTTCATTTTCATACATTTCCATAGAGCATTCCTAAGAAAGGGGTTATGTTATGTATCGATACCATCCTTTTTACCCGCCCGTTCAACGCCCCTACCCGCCTATTTATTCAAGGGCACAGCCTTCTTACAACCGCAATTATCCCCCTGTTGAACCCAAAACTTTTATGTCTTCAGCAGGTAAAACGTTGAGCTTGATGGAAGATGCCCAAAAAGTGCTCCAAAGAATTAAAACTTCAAATGATTTTTCATCGAAGTTTATGAGTGCTGCACAACAATCCAACCTTCCTGAAGTACATAAACTACTTCAAACCATCGGCACAAAAGTACAACCTGTCGTGTCATTTAATCCTGACGGTGTGCGTTTAGTCTTCGATGAGAAGCTTGGCCAGGTAGATTGCTGTCACTTGATTGTGATTGTCCGGTGGGTGTAGGGAAGCGATGTAATGATCTGCATCGCTTTCTGTTAGGCTCAGCCGCACGCTAGCTGCAAGCGAAGCAGTTCCCCTCACCATCAAGCACATACTGATTGACAGAGCTCAAGCAGACCTTATGTTAAAAAACAACAATCTTTGCGAAGAGAGCCTTTTATTATTATTACGAAAGAATAGCAGTGTCATAGGTGACACTGCTATTCTCATTATTCTATTTGCCTACTTGAATGACTTAATAATAATAAGGGTAATAACCCGGATATCCCCCATAGCCGTATGGTGGATAGTACGGATAATAATAAGGTCTTGGAGCTAAGAGTGCGGAACCTAATAACCCGCCGAGTACTCCTCCTATAAATGGTCCACCGAAGAACCCACCACCGAAAAATGGTCTTCTACCCCACGGTCTTCTTCCATACACAATACGTTGATTCATCTGGCACCTCCTTCTATTCTTTCTAATCGTTTGCCAGCCACTATTTTTCTTTAGGCTTCACACTACTATGTATGCTAACGAATGAAGATTGGAGTGGGCGATGATCTATTTTTGAGTGATGAACTGTCTGTGAAATATAAAAAGCAAGGGAACAGGTCCCTTGCTTTTTATAGAATAATGGCTGCAATCCAGCCGAATAGTATCAGTGGAATATTGTAGTGTAAGAATGTTGGCACACACGTGTCCCAAATGTGATTATGCTGTCCATCCGCATTTAATCCGGCTGTCGGTCCAAGCGTACTGTCCGATGCCGGAGAACCTGCGTCACCAAGTGCCCCTGCTGTCCCGACAATCGCAATCGTTGAGAGAGGGCTGAATCCAAGCTCCATGGCAAGTGGTACGAAGATGGCTGCTATGATTGGAATCGTAGCAAATGAAGATCCGATTCCCATTGTCACCAGAAGGCCTACGATCAACATGATAAGAGCAGCCAATGCCTGGTTTCCGCCGATTACGTCAGCAGTCGCTTCAACCAATGTTTCGACATCTCCTGTGGCTTTTACCACTTCAGCAAAACCTGATGCAGTAATCATCACAAAGCCTATGAAGGCCATCATTTTCATTCCTTCATTCAGTAACCCATCGGCCTCTTTCCAATTAACCGACCCAGAAATATAAAGAACAGCAATACCGGCTAACGCACCAAAGATCATTGATTCCAGCTGAAGCTGAACGTATAAAGCGACAACGATGGAAACAAGAGCGAAAATCATCGCTCTTTTATTATAAACGACCTTCTCTTCAGCAATCACTTCTTTTGCTTCATTGTAGTCCCGTGGTTTACGGTAGCTCACAAACACGGCGATGAGTAAACCGATCACCATGCCCCCTACTGGGATAAGCATTGCTTTCGGAATATCACCTAACGCAATTTCCATGCCGCTTGAGCCCATGTTTTGAGCAATGATTTCATGGAACTGCAAGCCAAATCCTACAGGTAAAAGAATATAGGGAGCCGTTAAACCAAACGTAATCACAGATGCGATTAAACGTCTGTCTACTCGTAACTCTGTCATCACCTTCAATAATGGTGGAATCAAAATAGGAATGAAAGCAATATGAATCGGAATCACATTCTGAGAAAAACAAGCCATAATTAAAATAGATAAAACAATAAGTGCTTTCGAAAGCGCTTTTTTTCTAGAATCGCCTTTTTTTCCAACCACTTTAAGTACCCAGTCAACAAGTAGATTCGGGATCCCAGTATAGGAAATCGCCACCGCAAATCCACCTAGTAATGCATAACTCAAGGCGATACTGGCCCCGCCGCTGATTCCTTCAGTAAATATGGATATCGTCTCGTTTAATCCCAGCCCACCAGTCAATCCTCCGACTAACGCACCAGTGATCAGAGCGAATACAACATTCACGCGTACCAGGCTTAGTACAAGCATGACAAGTACCGCTATAACAACTGCGTTCATAACTACCTTCCTCCTCAAAATTCTTCCTACAACGTTTATCGTTTTACTTTAGTTCGCTAAATTGGTAGAGTAATAAAATCACGATTTCAACTTTAACAAGATAAAGAGAGTTTGTCAATACTTTAGCAGAGTGAAAGAGGAGTGGGGAATTTTTTTAGGAGAGTATTGGGTTCATGTGGAGGGTTGGGTTGGGTTGGGTTGGGTTGGGTTGGATTGGGTTGGGTTGGGTTGGGTTGGGTTGGATTGGGTTGGGTTGGGTTGGGTTGGGTTGGGTTGGGTTGGGTTGGGTTGGGTTGGGTTGGGTTGGGTTGGGTTGGGTTGGGTTGGATTGGGTTGGATTGGGTTGGATTGGGTTGGGTTGGGTTGGATATCCATTAAATGTTAATTGGCTGGATTCTGGTCAAAAACGGCCGGATTTTGATGATCTACAATTTCAGCTACCCTTATCATTCAAAATCATGAATTCTAACAAAAAAAGCCTTCTTTCAGTATCATCATGCTTAAACACTGAAAAAAGACTCTCCATTCCATCACTTTATTTCTCTAAAGGCACAAAACGCTCAACTAATATTGCAAGTGTTCTTGCCATGACACCCGTTCCGCCTTTCGGGCCCAGTTCATAGCTGCCTTTCCTAGTAGCCGTACCGGCAATATCAAGGTGTACCCAAGGAAGACCTTCAGCAAACTCTCCGACAAATGCCCCACCCATGATGGCATGACCTGCTCGTCCTGGCGAGTTGTTCAAGTCGGCAATATCACTTCCACGAACACGCTTCTTGTCGTTTTCCGTATAAGGAAGCTGCCAGATGTATTCACCTGCTTCTCCTGAAGCTTCCAATACTTGCTCGAAGAACGCTTCATTATTCGTGAGGGCCCCCGTTTTGTCTTCACCGAGAGCAATGATGACTCCACCCGTTAAGGTTGCAACGTCTACTAAATAATTTGCTCCTTGATGCTTCGCATAGGTCATACCGTCAGCAAGCGCGAGACGGCCCTCTGCGTCTGTATTTAACACTTCAATGGTTTTACCGCTCATTGATGTAATCACATCGTCAGGCTTGAATGCAGAGCCGCTCACCATATTGTCTGTTGAAGGAATGACGGCAACGACGTTTTGTTCCGGTTTGATTTCACCAATGATTTCCATGGCACCAAGAACCGCTGCAGCTCCCCCCATATCGGTTTTCATTCCGACGATTCCATCTTTAGGCTTAATAGAATAACCGCCTGTATCAAAGGTGATTCCTTTTCCAACCAAACCGATGACATCTTTCCACTCATCTTTCCCGCTGTACTTAAGAACGATCATTTTGGGAGGTTCAACGGATCCCTGGTTTACAGCGAGAAGGGCGCCCATGCCCAGATGCTCCATCTCTTCTTTATCCAAAATTTCAACTTCAAAGTTATATCGTTCAGCTAATTCAAGGGCGTATTCGGCTAATTTAGTAGAGGTTAATAGATTACCAGGAGTATTCACCAGCGTACGAGCTGAATTGACTCCGTTACCAAAGGCGGAGCCGATATGTAAAGCCGTCTCTACTTCTTTAGAGTCTTCGCTTGTAAAGAACTCGATCGACTTTACGTGTACTTCCGGTTGATTTGATTTCTTCTTATAGCCGTGGAACTCATATGTAGACATCGTAAAGGCTTCCATAAATGCATGAGCTGCATCTGTTGCTACCATTTCTTCAGTAATAAACGTATCCAGTGCTACTGAAAAAGAAGAAACCTTCATCTCCTTTAAAGCTTTTGATGCTACACCTAACGATTCTTTTAAAGAATCAAACGTAAGCTCTTTTTGTTTTCCAAGACCAACGAATAATAATCTCTTCGTTTCGAGTTTTCCAAACGTATGTACTTTGGTCACTTTCTTTGCTTTTGAAGATATGTCTCCGTCTTTTACCAGCTGTGTAAGATAGCCCTCGAACTTGTGGTCAAGTTCTTTCAGCTTCCCTTCAAATGTTGGCTGATTGTAAACCCCAACAACGAGGCACTCTTGATTAGCAGCTGTCATTTCATTATGATTAATCGAAAATTTCATATATCCGACACCTCCATCCTTTATTATAGCGAAAATGTCCCATTATTTCGACTTTCTAACAAACCAATCCACAAAGTTAATTAAAGAGGTAAATAGGGTATGATATAATGAGAACACTATTTTTATTCAAACAATTGAAAGGGTGGCATTTCACAGCATGGAAGTATTTTTAAATTTTCCATTATGGGCATCTTTATTTTCAATCTTTTTTGCTCAGTTTGTTAAGGTTCCCATACAGTTTATCGCTACGAGGGAGTTAAATTGGTCATTAATCACCTCAACAGGCGGGATGCCGAGTTCCCATTCAGCGGCCGTAACGGCATTATCTACTGGAGTAGCCTTGGAAGTAGGCGTGGATTCACCAATCTTTGCTGTTTCCGCCATGTTTGCCATCATTACGATGTTTGACGCAACGGGTGTCAGAAGACAGGCAGGAGAACAAGCCATTGTCCTGAATCGATTGATGGTGGATTTCCAGAGGTTCATGTCAGAAGCAAAAGGCTGGCAGAATAAGCCTGAACAGGAAAAGCGCAAAGAGTTAAAGGAATTACTAGGACACAAACCCATTGAAGTGTTCTTTGGTGGACTTTCCGGGATTATTCTGACCCTTATTCTTCATTATTTCTTTTATGCATAGGAGTGGCAAGATGAGAATTGTTTCAATCTGTCCAAGTAATACAGAAATAATCGATTACCTCGGATTAACTCCACTCCTCGTAGGAGTCGATGATTACTCCGATTATCCTGTAGAGGTCCAATCACTTCCCAGGCTCGGACCGGATCTCTCCATTAATATGGATAAGTTGGAGTCCTTGGAGCCTGATTTGGTGTTTTCTTCATTAAGTGTACCAGGAATGGAAAAAAACATCGAAAATCTGGACAAACGGAACATCCCCCACATTACGTTAAATCCTCAGAGCTTTTCTGATATAGCAGAAGATCTTTTAACGGTTGGAATAGCTTGTGGAATCGAAAAACATGCCATGAACCGTCAGAGTGAATTTCTGCAAACCGTAACACGCTTAAAAACGATTAGTTCCGGGGTTCAACATCCTCCATCTCTCTACTGGGAATGGTGGCCAAAGCCTGTTTTCACCCCTGGTAAGATCAACTGGTTAACCGAGTTGAGCGAGATGATCGGGGCACGAAATCTATATGAAGATGTTGATCTGGCGAGTGTTCAAACGGATTGGGAAGATGTACAAAAGCGTGACCCCGACTATATCTGTCTTGCCTGGGTCGGCGTTCAACAGAAACGGGTTAACCCTGATATCGTGAAGAAGCGTCCAGGATGGAACGACATGAGAGCTGTTCAACAGGATCGAATTTTTGTCCTGGAAGAAGCCCTCTATTGCAGGCCGTCCCCTCTTCTATTAAAGGGAGCTGTCAAGCTTGCCAGGAAGCTTCATCCAGAATGGTATAAAGAGGTACAATGACGTTAAAAAAGCACGCAGTTCAACATAAACTGCGTGCTTTTCTTGATTATTCTTCTTTAGGCGATAAAATCTGCTGTCTAAACACCTGCATGGATTTATTTTCATTAAGTGCTACTAATTGTTGTTCGGATAACTCACCTGAACCCATCTGGATCACATACACATCCAGTGTCTGTTTACCCCAGTCATTATACACATCATCCACTGTCTCATAATAGAGGTCCAGTCTATTCCCCTTAATAGCGCTCCCTTTATCGGCTACAACCCCATATCCATAATGGGGGATAAAAAGAATGGTACCAATAGGATAAACGGAAAGATCGGCCGCAATCGTGGAATATAAATCACGCTTCACTTTAACTCCTGAGTATGTAATTCCGTATAGCGGATGCCCAGGATTCTTCCCGGTCGATTCAACCCCTGCTGTATAGCCTGTCGCCACAACCGTATGTTTCGTATACTGATTCCAATCAACGGACTCTTCTAACGACCTCGGCTCAACAGGTGTACTTGCAGAAATTTGAGTTTCATGACCTATCAGCCTCTTAAGAAACTTAAAGGACAAACCTAAACGATTTGTTTCATGCTCTTTATAATTCAAACTTGTTTGTTCACGGTCGCCCTTGTCCATCAACCAGGTTTTAAAGGTTTGGGCTTCTACTCCGGAGACTGATTGAAAAGTAGTTACCAGTGCCAGGATGAACAAACTGAACATAACAAATCTCTTCGTCCATGTTTTAAACAAATTCATGTATTCACTCCTCCCACCTTTAATACTTCCCAACGAAGAGGAGATATATGCATAAATTGAGAAAAAAATCGAATAGTTTCAATATTTGGAAATAATTCAAGTGATAGTTTTAAGCGTTCCCAATAGATGAACTTCATCGCTCGAAGGCGACTTTGCAGTGGATACTCATTTCCTACTTCAAATAGTATGTACAATTCTCGAAAAAAATCATAATAAAAAAACCGTTCAACTCGGGGAAAGATCCCTCAGTTAAACGGATGCGGTTAAAACATTCGATATCCTTTTGCTCTTAAAATTCTCATCACGACGCCTGCCAGAATCGCTCCTGCCAGCCCGCTTCCTAAAATCACAAGATCGGCTACAGCCAAGTGGCTGATTTTCGTACCTAACTCAGAAAACGACTCGCCGGCATTTCGGAAATAATCTATAAAACGAACATCATCCACAATAAAAATGACGACAATAGGATAAATGATGGCCATAATCCACGTCATACGCAATAACATATTTAACAAAAAGCCTATTCCGAAAAATAGAACAAAAAATAGAAGCATCGAAATTAACATCACATGTATAGGCATTTTACCGTTTACACCTCCATAAACACTAAAGATTAGTGTACCCCGAGTGTAATGAAAGCGTCAATATTTTCAAGAAAGATTTGTGGCTTATTCACAAAATAAACATATTATTTCATAACAGGTGACCATAAAAAAACAGACCCATCAGGATCCATACCTCCAATAGGTATCTACCTTCATCAGGTCTGCTTTTTGAACTATCTTTTAGGGCTTATTTCTGTTTCCCACTGCCTCCGCAGCACGGACACGTTTCAGAACCACCCAATACTAACTGAAAGTATCCTTTTCCTGAACAGTAAAGACAGTATTTCGTTTTAGTACTTGCAGTAGCTCTCATAATTCCCTCTCCCTTTTCTTTAATTTCTTAATTTTCTGATAATATATCATCTATCTCTAATAAAGAAAAGGGACATTATAGGGGATGTACCGCTAAGAAAGCGAATACATTTGTGTTTTCCTTTCATTATCTCTTTTTTTCTTAAAATTTACAGAATTTTATAAAAATAGTTTGTACTGCGTGTAGGAGAATTGATCCCCTGGATTGATCCCTTCTATCGGGCTTAATATGTTTTGAACAGCCAATTGTTTGATCATCTCATGCACCATGACGGACGTTTTTTCATCTTCCAATAATTCGTGAGGTGACTTCCATTGAACATCCCACAACTCTTTTTCTTCAATCTGAATAGAAGAATTCCCCTTGCTTTCCAACAGAAAGATCAGCATGTTATCGCTGACATCAGCTTGGATGACACCTGACCGGACTCCTACAATCCCTTTGATGATTGTATGTATACCTGTTTCCTCTCTTACTTCTCTGATAACCGCATCATCGACTGCTTCTCCCGAATGGACGAAACCAGCAGGCAGAGACCACATCCCTTTCAAACCGCTGTATTTCTTTTTCACCACAAGCCATTTACCATTCTCATCTATGACCAGTCCAGCTACCGCAAGCCAAACCTTCCCTCTTTTCACTCTCGAACACCTCCGTAACATTTCCCCACAACAAAAAGCAGAGCGGAATCCACCCTGCTTTTCATTTTATTCATTAGAGCTTAAAAGAATTTGAACTTTCCTTTTTTGAAGACAAGGGATGGTCCACCAACCATGTAAAGCGCACGGTTATCGACTACCTTCTTCATGAAAGAAGCTTTTGTTCCAGTGATTTTCTTACCGTAAACGACACCGATTGCGTCGTCTTCACCCAGTGAACATACTGTTCCTTTGATGTCTGGAGTGAATTCTTCCAAGTGATCTTTACCGTGCAGTAAAGAAGCAATGTTACGGGCACATACTTCACCTTGCTGCATCGCGATTTGTGCAGTCGGCGGGTATGGACGCTCAGTTTCTTCATTGATCATAAGTGAACAGTCACCGATGATGAAGATGTTATCATGTCCTGGAGCGCGAAGATCTTTGTTGATTTTTACACGGGCACGCATGTTTTCGATTCCAGCTCTTTCGATGATGGAGTTACCGCGTACACCTGCAGCCCATACGATCGTACCAGCCTTGATTTCTTCTACTTCATCTTCCCCTTTAGCGATTAAGACACTGTCAGCCTTCGCTTCTTTAAGTGGTGTTCCGATGTGGAATTCTACACCTTTTTTCTCAAGCTTGGCACGCGCGTATTTCACTAACTCAGGATCGAATCCAGGAAGAATCATCGGTGCAGCTTCCACGCACACAATGCGTACTTTTTTGCGATCGATATCATATTCATGACAAAGCTCAGGAACACGGTTACCCAATTCACCCAAGAATTCGATTCCAGTGAATCCTGCTCCACCTACCACGATTGTAAGGCGGTCGTCTTTCTTCTCTTCTTCGTTTTTATACGTAGCAAATTGTAATTCGATATGCTCACGGATTTGACGGGCAGAGTTGATGTTTGAAATCATGAATGCATGCTCATGAAGACCCTGGATACCGAATGTCTCAGATTCTGCACCTAATGCAACAACCAAGTAATCGAATTCAACTTCACCGTCACTTGTGATGACTTTCTTTTCTTCTACTTTAATATCTTCAACTGTAGCTTGTAAGAAGTTTACTTTGCTTGTGTTGACAACATCTTTAATGTTGTAACGTACACGATCATGATGAAGTGTACCCGCAGAAGCTTCGTGTAACCAAGTGGTTTCGTAGTGATAATCATTTTTATTAACTAAAATAATTTCTGCTTCATTTGTACCTAATTGCTTTTGAAGACGAGTTACCGTCATTAATCCACCATAACCTGCACCTAATACAACGATTCTTGGCTTTCTCAACTGAATCACATCCACCTTTTTTGATAAATTTGCTTTGGATACTCTTAGAGTCCTCCACATCATGCTTTTTTATCCCGTTCCATCCGATGCTATTACCTTTTTCCCTATAGAATAGAAACTGAAACAAATCAAACGAGATGTTTTCCTTCATTTAAGAAGAAAGTATTGTATGAAAAATAAATAAAAACGAATAAACAAGAAAGTATGTGACGTATTTCACGAACTACTACATACTTATGCGAGAATTGTCATAAATTCTTAACAATATGCCTACATTACATAATATTCTTTTTACCATGCATTTTCAAGATATATATAGGAAATTGAAAACTTAAGAATATTTAAAAAATATACCCTTCACTCATTCAATAGTTGTAGGGGACCTCATCGAAAAGACTGATTATTCCCAATTATAATTTCAATTACTGTGAAGAATCGATTGCTCTATGATAGAATAAATGAAAATGTAATACATCTTAATTGTTGGAGGGATCTAGTTGAAGGAAGATCAGAAAGTGTATGATATTACAATCATAGGCGGCGGTCCTACAGGATTGTTTACGGCGTTCTATGGCGGCATGAGAAAAGCATCAGTTAAGATTATTGAGAGTTTACCACAACTCGGGGGCCAGCTGGCTACTCTATATCCTGAGAAATACATATATGATGTTGCCGGTTTTCCTAAAGTGAAAGCCCAGGATCTTGTAAATAATTTAAAAGAGCAGATGGCTAAATTTGAGACGACGATTTGTCTTGAGCAAGCTGTGGAGGGTGTAGAAAAACAGGCGGATGGCATGTTTAAGCTCACAACGGATAAAGAAATTCATTTTTCCAGGACGATCATCATCACAGCAGGGAACGGTGCATTCCAACCTCGACGCCTGGAACTTGAGCATGCATCTGAATTTGAAGGTAAGAATCTTCATTACTTTGTTGATAACTTAGAACATTTCAGAGGCAAGAAGGTTGTCATTTGTGGTGGTGGTGATTCTGCTGTTGACTGGGCCCTTATGCTTGAGCCGATTGCAGAAAAAGTCTACCTTGTTCACAGAAGAGATAAATTCAGAGCTCATGAACATAGTGTGGAGAATTTGCACAACTCAACCGTAGAACTGAAAACTCCTTATGTTCCTTCAGAGCTGGTTGTGGACGAGAACAAAATCAATCAGCTGATTTTGGAAGAAACAAAGGGTGACGAGAAGGAGATTCTTGATCTCGATGAGCTAATCGTTAACTTTGGCTTTGTTTCATCTCTTGGTCCGATCAAAGATTGGGGACTAGAAATCGAAAAGAATTCCATCGTCGTTAACTCGAGAATGGAAACGAATATTCCAGGCATTTATGCAGCAGGTGATATCAGTACCTATGATGGGAAAGTCAAACTCATTGCCAGTGGATTTGGCGAAGCACCAACAGCGGTTAATAATGCCAAAGCTTATATGGATCCGAAAGCAAGAGTCCAACCGATGCACAGTACATCCATGTTTACAGACTAAAGACCACTGTGAGAGAGGCTCAGGATATCTATTCCTGAGCCTCTTTTTTATTCGCTCATTTCGCAAAGATTGTTGCTTTTTAACAAAAGGTCTGCTTCGGCACTGTCAATCAGTATGTGCTGGATGGTGAGGGGAACCGCTCCGCTTGCAGCTAGCGTTCGGCGGAGCTCCTCAGCTTAGCCGAACGGGGGACTTCCGCAGGAGTCTACGCAGTTCCCCTCACCAATCCTCCGTGGGAATAACGATAAACATTAACTAATAACTGGATTTTGAGCTATCATAATGAGGTTAATTTGGTGCTCCTTTGTAGATAGTTTGTTTTTGGATACAAACTATCTACAATAGGAGCTTTTTTTGTGTTTGTCTATCTATATTATTAGGCCATAAGGAATGTAGTAGCACAGAGTGGATTATAGCGGAAGGCACTTGACTCCTCCGGGAAATAGAGGAAAGGTCGAGACCTCACAGTCGGAACGTCGAGGAGGCTCGACTTCCTCCCCGGGGAATCTTGTGCCTGGAGTGGAAAAGAACGGTCCACGTTTTGTTCCCACACTCATCCTCTAGCGGAAATCAATCACTTCTTTCTTCTCTAAGATAGCCATAAACTTAGCGAAAAGAGCCTTTTATTTGAAAGAGAGACAACAGGGGGAATATGGAGTACACCCCAAATGATAACAGCAAAAAGATTACCGCTCTTATGAAACAGAGTATCCAATTGCAGAAATAATGTGTTAAACATCCATCCCTTTCACACCGGCCCATCAAATTGTTTATTTTAACAGTGAATGGGTAGACCAATAATAAGATGAAAAAACTTAGATAAAGGATGATGGATGCATGAATGTACTTGTGATTGGAGCAAACGGTCATACTGGCCGACACATAGTGAAAGAACTTTCAAACAGCAGTCAACATTTCGTGAGAGCCATGATTCGAAAGACAGAACAAGCCAAGGATATGGAAGACCTAGGGGCAAGACCGATTGTCGCAGATCTCGAACAGGACTTCTCCTACGCACTCGAAAATGTGAATGCCGTTATTTTTGCTGCTGGTAGCGGTGGTTCAACAGGAGACGATAAGACACTTGCGATCGATCAGGAAGGGGCAAAGAATGCAGTGGATTATGCGAAGAAGATGGGAATTGAGCGCTTTGTGATGCTAAGCTCAATGGGTGCAGATAACCCATCAAGCGGCCCGGATACACTACAGTTTTACTTAAAAGCGAAAGGAGCTGCGGATGCCCACTTGAAGGAAAGCGGTCTAAATTTCACAATCGTCCGACCTGGCTCCCTTTCATTCGATGAAGGGACAGGGAAGATTGAAGCTTCTACCTCCATTGAAGACAAAAGCAGAGACATATCACGTGAAGATGTTGCGAAAGTACTTGTCGACTCCTTGACCATCGAAGAAACAAACCACAAGGTATTCGAAATCCTGAGCGGTGACACACCTGTTGAAGAGGCATTGAAGAATATATATTAAGACTAAAAAAGGGACGGACCTCCAAAGTGGAGGTCCGTCCCTTTAATTTATCAGCAATTCTCCGGTGTACCCTTATTCGTCGCCGTCACGAACGATGATCCGCATCCGCATGAAGCGATGGCATTCGGATTATCGATGGTGAACCCGCCGCCCATCATAGACTGCTTGTAATCTATTTTGGTACCGTTCAAAATAGCAGCATCATTTTTAGCTACAACAAGCTTGATTCCATGCTGTTCCAGTGTTGTATCCCCATCTTGAAGCTCATGTTCAAATCCCATTCCATAAGAAAGGCCGCTACAGCCTCCCCCTTTTACCGCTACTCGTAACATGGCATCTGTTTCGTCATGTTCCTTCATCATATCTTTAATCTGAAGGGCCGCGGCTTCTGTCAGAATGACTACTTCACTCATTCATTACACCCCCAACCTTTTCATATCTTACTTCTTAGTATACTCCTTTCTATTTTACTACTCAACCAAAGGGGCTTTGGTGAATGATTGGAAGGAAACTTTTTATTCATATCAATTAATTCATGACTTTTTGCTTATCATTATGTAAAAAACACTAGTCCTTTCTCCTTCTGCCAAGGTATAATTAAGGTAAATAGTCCTGATTATGAGGTGATATTCATGACGGTAGTGACGCCCTTTTATGATAAAAAAACACAGTGCCATTCGTGTAAACACTCGTACAGTACGACAAGGATCAGGTCCCGTTTTGTGAAGGTAGCAGGATATGACAGTGACTTTTGTCCCCTGTATGAGTCAATTGATGTAAATCCTTTACTCTATAACGTTTCTGTTTGCCCTAAATGTGGATTTTCTTATACGGATGATTTCACAGCATACATACCTCCTGTTCTCAAAGAAGATCTGGAAAAGAAAATCAGCCTGCACTGGAAGCCACAAGATTATGGAAAACTGAGATCCTATAACGATGGGATTAATACATATAAATTGGCCGCCTACTGTGCCCTTATTAAAAAGGAAAAAAAGGTGACCTTAGCAGGGTTGTATCTCCGGACAGCTTGGCTTTATCGAAAGACCCAAGAAAAAGAACAAGAAAGACGATTCATTAACCTTGCTACTCATGAATACATTGATGCCTATTTGACAGATGGCGTATCGGGTTCTTTGATGTCCGAAACGAAACTCCTGTATATGATCGCGGAATTATTGAGAAGACAGGATAAAATCGAGGAATCGGTCGTTTATCTATCTAAAGTCATTAGTAAACAACATCTCTCCACCGAACCGAAGATCATTGAAATGGCTAGAGAGAACTGGTACGAAATACGGGATCGTTATAAAGAAGCAAAGTCTTTGTAAAAGAAAACTAGTGGTCACTCCACTGGTTTTTTTACTTTCTAGAACACATACACAATTTTAAAAACCAAAAAAACAAGCCAGTCACAAGACCAGCTTTTCTTTAGAACATCGGATTATCTTCAAGAAACTGATAGATATGATCCACCAGTTCTTCAGGTGTATCCCCTGTTACGACTTCACCATTGACAAGAGCATAACAGGATTGGGCGCATTTCCCGCAGTAACCCAGGCATCCATACTCAATGACATCAAGGTTGGGGTCTCTCTCTAATATCTCAAGCGCTTTTTGCGCACCACTAGCAAGATTGCTTATACAAAATTCTATAATAGGTTTCAATTCTATCACCTCACTACTCATTGTTATGCTATCTTTTTTTATCATTATCGTCAATCATTTGATTCCATGTAATGGTATAACAGATTGTGAACATTTTCGCTTATTTCTGTTGTGAAAACACCGTTATTTCGATATACTTTTAATGTTAATAGGTTTACTATTGTAATAATTGCGCGAATTATGCTTCATATTGAAAATGCTTACTTTTTCAGGACCCGTTTCGACGTGAATGTCCTTTCAATCCCGTCCCAAACAATTACTGGGATAAATCATATATAAACACACTATTTCATTCATAATGTGAGTGCAAAAAAGGGGAAATTTTTCATGAAACAATTAGTGCTGCTTGGCGGAGGATATGGGAACATGCGCGTTCTTCTTCGCTTATTACCCAACCAATTACCTGAAGATGTATCGATTACCCTGATTGATCGAAATCCTTACCACTGCCTTAAGACGGAATACTATGCTTTAGCCGCTGGTACGATTTCAGATCAACATGTACGCGTATCATTCCCGGAACATGCCCGTTTATCCTACGTGTACGGAGATATCTCCGGAGTGGACATGGAAAACAAACTCGTAAATATGGGAGATCAAGATCCAGTTCCTTATGACGACCTTGTGATTGGACTCGGTTGTGAGGATAAATATCATAATGTACCTGGAGCTGATGAACATACTTATTCCATTCAAACAATAGAAAAATCCCGTAAGACATACCAAACCTTATGTAACCTTCCAGCTGGTTCCATCGTAGGAATCGTTGGAGCTGGTTTAAGCGGGATTGAGCTTGCGAGTGAGCTTCGTGAGAGTCGTTCTGACTTGAAAATTAAGCTATTCGATCGCGGTCCGCGTATTCTTAATGCCTTCCCTGAACGTCTAAGCTCTTATGTTCACAGTTGGTTCGACGAGAATGATGTAGACATCGTTAATAGCTCGAATATTACAAAAGTGGAGCCAAACACCCTTCATAACCATGAAGAACAGATTTTCTGCGATGCCATCGTTTGGACGGCGGGTATTCAGCCAAGCAAAGTCGTTCGTGATATGGATGTTGAAAAGGATGCAAGCGGTCGCGTCATTCTGACAAAGTATCATAACCTGCCTCAGGATGAGAATGTGTACGTGGTTGGTGACTGCGCAAGCCTTCCTCAAGCTCCAAGTGCTCAGCTTGCTGAGGGACAAGCAGAACAAATCGTGACAGTCTTACTTAAACGTTGGAAAAACGAAGAACTCCCTGCAGAATTACCTAAGATCAAGCTAAAAGGAATTCTCGGTTCACTAGGAAAGAAACATGGTTTCGGTCTGGTAAACGAGCGCTCCATCACAGGTCGTGTCGCTCGTTTGTTGAAGTCTGGTGTGTTGTGGATGTATAAGTATCATAATGGATGATGAAAAAAGAACCGCGATGTGCGGTTCTTTTTTTGGTGCAGCTCTAATGATCCACTAAAAAAGGCTAACCCAATCAGAAAAGCCTTTTCAATCCCCACGAACTAAACCGCTTTATACCCATACTTTTCAAGCTCAGAGTAAATCGTCTTTAAACGGGGATTCCCTTCGCCGACAATATTTCCTTCTAACAGGACAATTGGATAAAACATATCCTCTTCAATCACTCTTGAAGCAAACTGCTTTACGACTTCATCCTCAGGAGGATTGTGAATATCTACATATTTAATCACGAAGGGCTGGTTTGGATACTTTCGACTAACGGCAGCCTCAAGCCATTCGTACGTTTCTTTTGATGATGGTAAATTTACGCAGCTTGGACACAGTACTTCTGCTCCATATACGTAAAGTTCAACAGGTTTTCTCTCCATATCACTCTCTCCCCTTTGTTTCCCTCTCTTGTTTATTTTACAAAAAAAGCAGCGGGGTTGGAACGATAATGTGTGAATTTCTGTACTGGAAACTGCATTTAGAAAATTTCTTAATGCTCTTTTCGTAAATATTGTGGCTATTTTAGAGAAAAAGTAGTAGTTGATTTCCGCTACAGGATGCTCGCTTTCCCGGGGCGGGCGGTGAGCCTCCTCTTCGCTGTGCTCCTGCGGGGTCTCACCTGTCCAGCTCTGGCGACTAGCCCCTCGAGGTCTAAGCTATATGGTCCAAGAAGGCAAGGAACGCCTTCTTTGGCCCATTCATCTTATGCTTGCCGGGTCTGAGCAAGCCGCCTCCGCTTTTCGGACTGTCCCCCGCAGGAGTCGAGCACCTGCAGCGAGAATCAACTTTCTAAGTATGTTTCTTTAAAAGAAATAAATAAAAACAAAAAATATTTAGCAAACAACTTTCATTAAGGTGTGTAGAGAATAATATCCTATTGAAGAAAAAGAATTTTGTTTTCTAATTAGATTGTTTTTGACACCTTCTAGATCTGTCGCGAAAAATCGTTAAAGATGGTGGTGAGGGGAACTGCGAGACTCCGGCGGATTTTGATTGTGCCGAGACCCCATTCGGCTAAGCTGAGGAGGCTCGGCCGAACGATAGCTGCAAGCAAAGCGGTTCTCCTTACCATCCTGCACTCATTCATTGACAGATTCCTAGCAGATTCAATGTTTTTAAGCCACTAACGTTCCGAAAAAACCATTTCTAAAAAAGAAATTCCCAATAGTTTGCAGGTTGATAGATTTTTTGTGAATATGTCATTATAATAGAGAGTAAGGAAAGGAGTAGATAATTATGGCTGAAAACGAAATGATTGCACCTGTTCAGGAAGTATTAGATAAATTACGTCCGTTCCTACTTCGCGATGGTGGAGACTGTGAACTGGTGGACGTTGAAGATGGAATCGTTAAATTACGCCTTCTAGGTGCTTGCGGAAGCTGCCCAAGTTCAACAATCACATTAAAAGCAGGAATCGAACGCGCACTAGTGGAAGAAGTTCCAGGTATCGTTGAAGTAGAGCAAGTATTCTAATTCAATTCATGTTAAAGCCTAAATCCTTAATCGGATTTAGGCTTTTTTTCATTGTACTTCCGTCTTCGGTTGTTCTCCTTTTAAAACTGCCTGAATGTTCTCCACGCATAAGGCCATCATTTCATAACGCGTTTCATTCGAGGAACTGCCGATATGAGGAAGAGCGACAACTTGATTTAATGCAAGAAGAGGATGTTCGGCATCAATCGGCTCTGCTTCGAATACATCCAATCCAGCACCTGCAATGTCACCCCTCTTTAATGCTTTTTCTAATGCCTCTTCATTTACAATCGCGCCACGGGCTGCATTGATGAAAACCCCTGTATTTTTCATCATGGTGAATTGCTCTTCCTGGAACATGCCTTTTGTTCCAGCATTCAGTGGAGCAAGCACAACAACGAAATCCGATTGGATTAAAAGGTCTTCAAGTGTTGCATATTGAACTCCAAGGGATCTTTCCGCTTCATGCTTCCTGGAACGATTATGATATAGAACATTCATATTGAACCCTTTGGCTCTTCTGGCTACCGCTTCGCCAATGCTCCCCATCCCGACGATGCCAATGGTTTTATGATGGATATCCGTGCCTGCCAGGAGAAGGGGTGACCAGCTTTTCCACTTTCCTTCTTTAATATAGCGATCCGCTTCAACGATTCGTCTTGCCGTCGCCATTAACAGAGCAAAGGTTAAGTCAGCCGTAGTTTCCGTTAGGACATCCGGCGTGTTGCAAATGGTTACGCCTAATTCTTTTGCCGCTTCAAGATCTATATTATCATAGCCCACCGCAAGATTGGCCACGACCTTTAATGAAGGAGATTTCTGTAATAGCTGCTTGTCTATCCGGTCCGATAGCATCGTAAGTAAAGCAGTAGCGCTCTCTGCTTTACGGAGAAGAATATCCCTTGGTACCGGAACATCCCCATGTTCCCACATGTCGACTTCAAATTCACTCTTCAATGGTGTAATCACTGATTCAGGCAATTTTCTCGTAATGTATATGGATGGTTTCATATGTATCCCCTACCTTCCCTTCACTTTTCTCCAGTTTAGCATAAAAGTGAAGGTTTACAGGGGTTAAATTCAGTGAAGACCTTGATTGTTTATAGCCATTCAACAAGGGGAATCCCCCATTTTTTCACCGGAACTTCGGACATATGATAAAAGTCAGACAGAAATGCTTCATATTGATGAGAATTTTTCAGATAACTCTCCAGCTTCTCTTCTACTACCTTCTTCTCCTGCTCAGATTCTGAAATATAATATTCCTCAATACATTCGAAATAGTGAAGGGGAAACAGGAGTCGTGAATACAGCAATCTCCATGAGAATGGTGAAAGTGGGGTGATGGATTCATACTCTCTCATAAATTCCTGAAGCTCAGGATGAAACGTTTGGCTTCTCATGAAATATCTTTCTCTCACCCATTCCGCTATGTCCCGGCTGCAGTGATCGAACACCCACTGAAATGGAAAATGAATGCACACCTCAGTCCCCCATGTGGATTGAAGAAAACGCTCATGGCAAATCGTGCCTGCATCCTCTTGCTTCGGGTCCTCATCAAGCTCCGTATCCACCAAGTACTGAATGGCATTTTCTGACAAAGCACTGTAATATGGATAGCTCTCAACAAAACGACGTTCAAACTCATCAGCCGGCTGATCCTGGATAACCTGATAGAACGCTTTCTCTAACTGGGCCAGCCGCTTTTCCCACAGACTCTTCCACTGTCCCATACGATTTATTTTCTCCACCTTTTCTTCAAAGGTCCGTCCCCTGAAATGGAATTTGCTTAACTTTCTTCCCAGCTTTTTATCAGGGGGAGATTGGATGCTTTCATTTCGCAGCACCACAAAGTCTTTATCTTTTTCTACAACAAGAAATCTTCCTTCGTTGTTAGGGACGAAGGTTGAAACATGCCGATCCCCCTGACTTTTAAGGTGCTCTGTCAATTTGTAGAGCTCCACTAAGGTTTCTTGTTCCATATTCGTTACGCCGACAATACTATATACTAACCCCCCAACCATATATCGATTCATCATTCCATCAAAGAATGCCCGCTCTGGATGCAATCCAAAATGATTGATTAATATTTCTTGAGACATGTTGATCTCTCCTATCTAAAGTGACCGTCTTTTTCTTTTTTCGCAGGGCGACCTGTGTCAAAGAAGTTCATTTTCATATTGTCATTTTCCTTCATTTTGAAGGACACACATTATATGAATATAACCTTTAAAGACATTTATGAATATCTGAAACTTGAGATGGGCAAGAATGAGAGTAGAAGCTATTATTATGTCTATTTTTTAAATAGGAATCATATGTGTAAAACAAGGCTTCGTCTAATCGAAATAGGGGTTTTATAATCATTCAAAGAAAAGGTGAATAGGATGAAGGATAAAGAATCAATGGATTTATTAGAGAAAACGGCACGTAAATGGCTGCATGAAAGAGGAGTAGAGATTGAAGATATCGCTCAATTGGTCATGTACCTTCAACAAAAGTATCATCCTGATCTTGAACTAAAGGAATGTGTCTATAATGTTGAACGTGTGTTAACGAAGCGGGAAGTACAGAATGCAATACTGACAGGTATTCAACTTGATATATTGGCTGAGAAAAAGATGCTTGAAGAACCGCTTCAAGCGATTATTGAAGTAGATGAAGGACTATATGGTGTGGATGAAATCCTGGCCTTTTCGATTGTGAATGTATATGGATCGATCGGATTTACAAATTATGGATATATCGACAAGCAAAAACCTGGAATTCTGGAGAGGTTAAATGATAAATCATCTGGTATGTGTCATACCTTCCTGGATGATATCGTCGGAGCTATTGCAGCGGCTGCTTCCAGTCGTTTGGCACACCGGGCGAAATGCACAGACTGAGGTTGAATAAGTATCCAATCAGACGACTGGAGTCGTCTGATTTTTTATTGATAGAAAAAGTGAATAAATACACTGACAAAATAAATCATACTGTATTCCCTAAATGATTACATACTACATACGAAGAATAATTAAGGTGAAATCCTATACGGCCACTAAGTGACCAAGCCCTTATTGATGCCTATAAGAAAGCAAAACAGTTGAAACTCAGTAATGAATTTATCATTCTGATCGAACAAGAAATGAAAAAGAGAAAATTAGTTCATTAAAGAATCGTTTGATTATAGATGTCTTCGTGTTCCTCGCAAGTCGGCATAATGTCTTCCCACTGTACGTCCAGAGCACACACAATGGCATTCAGTTTGTTCAGGGACGGGTTCGCCTCTCCCTTTTCAATCAACGAGATATAATTAATTGTTAATCCACATTTGTGACTTAATTCTTGTATGGTGATTTCTTTTGCTCTTCTATGGTGCCTTATTTTCTTTCCGACAAGTCCTGTAACCTTAATACTCATTACCTCACTACCCTTTTAAAAATTCTTTAGAAATGACGTGGAATGTTTCGAAAATCAATTAAGAAACAGTGACTTTCATTCTTAAAGTTGTTTTTGCATTCGTAAAGAATAGTTAGAAATTGAAAAGGTATCAATGCTAATAGTCCCCTACTATCTTAGATGTTTACCCTAGTTGCATACCTTTACACTTCATTTCGTAATATTTTCTGATAGTTTTTTCAAATCCTGTCTTTCTAGTCCTTCTGAGTACTCAAATATGTGTAATGGAAAAATAGTTAGAGGAAAAACCACATAATATTTTAGGAGTATAAATTTTCGTTCCCGCCATTATTATACTCACCAACTACTTTAGAGGCATAGATAGTCGTAAAAAAGACCATTACTTAGGTCCTTGGGTATAAATAGTATTTTGATTACTTCTTTTAACACTAGTTCTATTTTACTTATACGAACGAAGGTTGTCTATTATGAATATGTTACTAATTTAAGACATTTTTTCCA
The DNA here is from genome assembly GCA_051750565.1 of Bacillota bacterium. Taxonomy (GTDB): domain Bacteria; phylum Bacillota; class Bacilli; order Bacillales; family Bacillaceae_B; genus Rossellomorea. Next base: position 102,133 of record JBNJJV010000006.1, read on the forward strand.
TTCGAGTACTCAGAAGGGTTTAGAGGGAGTGGAAATTAAAAAATAGCCCCCACTTTCTTTATTATATATCCCATTTATCTAACGTTTCAATTGTATAGGTTGGCTGAATGTGTTTCGAACTCAAAGCCTCTTTGGTTGTGACTCCTGTATGAACAAGCAGCGTATCAAGTCCGGCGTTTATCCCGGCTAATATATCGGTATCATAATTATCTCCAACCATTAACGTATCTTTTTTAGGCACTCCTAATACAGACAGCGCCTGCTCCATAATGATTGATTCAGGCTTCCCGATAAATACCGGTTCAGTTTGTGTGGAGACTGTGACAACTGACGTAAGGGAACCATTCCCTGGAAGCAACCCTCTTTCAGTCGGGATCGCAATATCTCCATTGGTTGAAATAAAGGTAGCTCCATTTCTAACACCTAAGCAAGCGAGGGATAGCTTCTCATAATTTATATCACGATCAATTCCCACTACCACGAAATCAGGTTTCTCATCCTGAAGGGTGATACCGTTCTCTTCCAGTGCTGAACGGATTCCTTCTTCACCGATGACATATGCCGTCCCATTCGGTTTTTTCTTTGCCATATACTGAGCTGTCGCCATTGAAGTAGTAAATACCTGTTCCTTCGTGGCATCGATACCAAAGGACTGCAATTTTTCCGCAACCTGTTCCGGTCTTCTCGAAGAATTATTGGTGACAAACAGATAAGGTAATCCTTTTTCTTGTAATCGTTTAACAAAATCTCCTGCTTCGTCGATTTTCTCTTTTCCTTTATACATTGTGCCATCTAAATCAATTAAGTAACCTTTATATTCTTTCATTGTGTACCTCCATATGCTTGTGTATAGTATGTCCAAATACCGGTAGAGCCTGTGCTTTTTTCCGTAAATTGTATTCCATAAATAAAACAAAACGCTCTCTATTTAGAAAGCGCTGTCAAATGCTGATTAATTTTTAAATGCAGACACAGGTCCCAATTCATTTTCAAGGTAGCTGCGAACATGTTGGGGAAACTTCTCTAATGAGTGGAATACCTCGTTCAAAATCGTATGTAATTGCTCATGATGGATGGCTGTATACTCTTGAACAAGAACCTTACGCTGCGCCACAAGTAGTTTAAGATCCTCACTCATCTTGTCTCCAATTACCTTTTCATCCAGAAGTATATCAATGATATCCTCATAGCTTCCTGGATCTCTCATAATGAAACCGTCGATCATACTGTTTCCTACATCGAGTATAGATTCAATAATCGTATGAGCCATTCGCTCCAAAGCTAATTTTTCTAATGTCCCGTTCCATTGATCATGTTCACTAACAGTCGTTAACTGTTCATTCATATACATTAATATTTCTTCTATCTTTTCTCTATCTACGAAATACATGGTGCGCCCCTCTCTCTGAACGATATCCTTTATTTTAACATATTACCCTCCCTGTCATACAGGTACATCCTGCAATTCTCAGCTCAGTTTGTTATGATGAGATAAGCAAAAAAAGAGGGGGACATCTTCATGAGTGAACGATTTTATTTATACGATGATACAGAAAATACAAAAACACGCTTTGTGAGTTTTATGGGGGAAAATCAGCGGTACGACTTAGCAATCACCCAAACAGATCGCTATTATGGGAAATCGTTAGTATTAGACCTTCAAGGCAGTCGATTTGCGATCATCGGCAGGGATGACCTTGATGAACCTGGATATGTAGAAAGTGTATTCAAGCTAACGGAGGAAGAAGCGGATGAGTTGAGGGACTTCTTAGGAGAAATCATTATGTAGTGGTTCTAACAGCGCACGATAAAGAATGAAGTCCACCCCACTCTCACATACTACAAGTATGAAAGGTGGGAGATAATATGAGTAAAGAACCAAGAGACAAAGAAGAAGAAGTATATAGTGACTTTTCCAACGTTGAAACATACCGTAATTTTATCGTTCCGGAAACACTGCCTGAAGGGCCATATGGCTCTCCCCGAGGAAAGCATACTCCCGTTGAGAACAAAAGTACTCCTTGGAAAGAAGGGCAACGATATTACAGTGCTTTCAACTATGAAAATAAATCACTTCATCAGGATATCCCACGTCAGGAGCCTGGATCACACCCTGTTCATGCAGATCCCAAGGTGAATGAAGAACCTCCATATACTGAAAATAAGTAAAACACAAAAGGAACAAACTTTACTGTTTGTTCCTTTTGTACATTATTTATTGACTTTTTTCACAAGAAAATAAGCGCAGCCAAAATTACAGTATTCATACAAGTAATCCTTATGTGTACTCACCTTTGTGTCAAAAGAGGCTTTTTGATTATGATCATCAAAGAATCCTTTTAAGCGGAGCTGGCCATATCCCCAATCCCCAAGGATAAAGTCGTATTTACTTAAGATGTCGCTATATCTTTCCTTAAATGCTTCCTCGTTGAATCCGTCTCTAAATTCCTCAACGATTTCGTAGCATGTATTCTGCACACAAATCATCTTGTCCACCCACTTTCATTTCCTTATCTTAAATTATAACGGATTGTCCATTAATTACTATGAAAAATTGTCATAAGAGATGGTCACCCTATCAAATAGGGGGTGTTTAACTTGAATAAATTCATTCTGGGTACAACTGTACTAAGTATTGCCCTAATCGGAACTGCTTGTGATGGAATTGACACGGCCAATGAAGAAATGTTTCACGACAATGGAAATACCATTAACGTGAATGACCGGGAGGACCTGTACAACGAAAATAGCTGGACGAAAAAAGGAGCACACCGCGGTGAGGACTTCGGTTATGTTCGTCAACAGAAAAGTCCCACAGGTGGTCAAACCATTTCCACAAAGGATATGTATAGCATCAATCGAGAACAAGTAGCCGACACGATCAGCAAAATGAGTGTCTCTCTTCCAGACGTAAACGATTGTTCCACTCTTGTCACTGACGAAGAAGTGCTGATTTCATACGTGACGGACAAAAAGGATAAAGATGGCCGTTTTGAAGTAGCAGACCAAGTAAAGAAAACAGCCATGTCGGTTATTCCCCGTTGGTACCATGTATATGTGACCGATGACAAGAGCCTGATGCGCAATGTAGAAAACCTGGCCAAAATGGATAGCGATAGCCGTAACGCCAACACAGCCATTGATGATACCATCAACCTTATGCTGCAGGATTCCCCTCAGGGAAGAGATGTAGACGCAGGTGAAAACCCAAATGGTGAAATGACATCTGAGAAATACGAAATGCAAGACGACGATGTCCACAAAATCAACAAAGACCGTCAAAAGCGAAAAGATAACACAGATAACATGGTCGATTAATTAGAAGACAGAAGAGACAGGCATCATACCTTGCAGGATTTGCGTCTCATGTCATACTCTTTGCTACAAAAAGGACTGACTGTTAGAGATCTTCTCCTTCAAGTCAGTCCTTTTATATATGAAAAATTATGCCTTTTGAACCTCTTGCTCACCGGCTGCTTGTCTTGCTTTGGCGGCTGCATTAACTTGCTCATCTGCATGGTAGGAAGAACGAACGAGTGGTCCTGCTTCACAGTGACTGAAACCTTTTTCCATCGCTGCTTCACGTAGTTTAGCAAACTCATCCGGGTGATAATATTTCTGTACTTTCAAGTGTTTCTTAGATGGTTGCAGGTATTGACCTAATGTCACAATATCAACATGGTTTGCACGCAGATCATCCATTGTTTCAAGAATTTCTTCCTTCGTTTCCCCAAGACCAACCATGATACTTGATTTTGTTGGAATTTCCGGATTTAATTCTTTTGCACGACGCAGGAATTCCAATGTACGATCGTAAGTAGCACGGGCACGAACTCTTGGAGTCAAGCGACGAACGGTTTCGACATTGTAGTTCATGATATCTGGCTTTGCATCCATCAATGTCTTGATATTATCGAAAACCCCACCCATATCAGAAGGCAATACTTCAATCGAAGTGAAAGGACTCTTACGACGAATGGCACGAACCGTTTCAGCAAAGACTTGTGATCCACCGTCTTTCAGATCATCACGTGCAACAGCTGTAATAACTACGTGCTTCAAGTTCATTAATTGAACCGAATCTGCAACACGTTCTGGTTCTTTAAGATCTAGTTCAGTTGGAAGGCCTGTTTTTACTGCGCAGAAACGGCATGCTCGTGTACAAATATCTCCAAGAATCATGAAGGTAGCTGTTCTTCTAGTTCCCCAACATTCATGAATATTAGGACAACGAGCCTCTTCACATACTGTGTGAAGGTTGTTTTCACGCATCATTTTCTTCAAGCCCATATAGTTATCATTCGTATTCAACTTTATTTTAAGCCAATCCGGTTTACGAATGTGTTCATCTTTCTTACCCATACCCCTCATCTCCAATCCTAAATAATTCTGACTTAGGCAAAGAGTGAAACGCTTTCTAAATCGTTCATCTTATGTAAAAAAAGCCATCATCAATATACTTCTTTTGTCACTTTATCATACTAAAAAAGTGAAAACAAGCATGTGATACCCTATTACCATTTATTGATGATTATGAATCCCGAGGAACGATACAAACTAGAAGTAGGCCCCTAAAAATGGAGGGATTATTTTGTACAAACGATTGGTCTTAGCCTTTGTGGCTTTTTGCATGGTGATAAGCCCTTGTCAAACCTTTGCTGCAAAAAAGCTGACAGAAGAACAGATTCACACGAAAAGGATGGAGTTATTTCAGAAAAGCGCGGCTCTTACTCATATTCCCTGGTACTATCTCGCTGCTATTGATCAGTACGAACGCAGTCTACGTTTTGCCCGCAAAGATAGGGAAAAGCCCTCTTCACTTATATCGATCTATATGGAGCCGGAAAAATGGGTCGGCCCTCTGAACCCTAACCGGGAAGATGACAATCCTAAAACGATCGCCCTATTCAACGGGATAGGCCGTGATGGAGATTTCGATGGAAAAGCCAGCCTGAAGAGTGATGAAGATATACTGGCTGCTTTGACAGAGTTTATATTACGATACGGAATTGACCGGGATAATTTCAAGCTTGCACTGTGGGACTATTATAAACGTGATAAAACGGTCAGTATCATCATGGGAAATGCAAAAATCTATAAACAATACGGTACCATCCATTTAAACCAGAAAGCCTTCCCCCTTCCCCTCAGATTCAACTACAGTTACCGAAACACTTGGGGTGATGCCCGTGGTTGGGGAGGAAGACGTATTCACGAAGGGACGGACCTCTTTGCTGATTATGGTGTACCTGTAAGAGCGACATCGTATGGAATCATTGAGATGAAAGGATGGAACCGGTATGGAGGCTGGCGTATCGGGATACGTGACATTAATAATACGTATCATTATTTTGCCCACCTTAGTGGTTTCTCTAAAGATCTTCATATAGGTCAAGTGGTGGAACCGGGAATGGTTATTGGTGGTGTTGGGAGCACTGGATACGGACCCCCTGGAACATCAGGGAAATTCCCTCCCCATCTCCACTACGGAATGTACAAGGATAATGGTTTGACGGAATGGTCATTTGACCCTTACCCTCACTTACGAATGTGGGAACGGCAAGACAGAATCAAAAGCAAAAAACGTTAAAAAAGCAGACAATGGTTATCCCATCGTCTGCTTCATCTTTTTACTCTTTACACCTTTTTTTTGGATTTGGAAACAGCGTTCAGGATACTAGCTGCTAATCCACCCCAGATGATGACTATTCCAACAATCATCATTGCAATCGCACTACCAGTCATGTTAGCCAACCTCCTTATAGCTTTCAGCTTCAGTTTTGGCATTCCAGCGTTTGAATGAGAAGGCAACACCTGCAAGAATTGCGAATCCTGCAACAAACCATCCGCTGTAAAGGATGAAGGCATCAGAGTAACCTCCATAGTTTCCAGTTTCAGTTTCAAATTCTCTTAATAAATTCATTTTGAATAAACCGAACATCATCCATCCAAGAACGATTGGTGTGATGACACCTAAGCATACTTTCCACCAGGCGCCAAGCTGAATATCCGAGATTCCATTAGCGTGAGATTGGAATGTACCTAACTTGCGCAGGAACCAGGCAATCACTACTACTTCAACTAATCCGACGAATGCTACACCAAACTGGTTGATAAAGTAATCTGCGGCATCCAGGAACAGTAATCCGCCCTGAGTGGCAAATAAGATTGAGATGATCGCAGAAAGACCCCCACCGAATAGAACGGCTTTCGTACGGGAAATTCCGAACTTTTCAGAAACCCCTGCTACATACGTCTCCGTAATCGAGATGAGTGATGACAGTCCCGCTAACACCAGGGAAGCAAAGAACAAGAATCCGAATAAACCGTTAAGAGCCGGGAATTCGTTAATGATTTGCGGGAATACCACAAATGCCAATCCAACTCCCCCGCTTACTACTTCCTGCACCCCAACACCTTGAGATTGAGCCATGAAGCCTAAAGCAGCAAATACTCCAATACCTGCAAGTAATTCGAACCCTGAGTTACTGAAACCTGTGATGAATGCATTATTTGTAATATCCGATTTCTTCGGAAGGTAACTGGAATACGTAATCATAATCGCAAATGCGATGGATAAGCTAAAGAAAATTTGTCCGTATGCCGCTACCCAAACACCAGGGTCAGCTATTTTGCTGAAATCCGGTTTGAAGAAAGCATCTAAACCATCCAATGCTCCAGGTAATGTTAAAGCGCGAACAACAATGATTAAGAATAAAATAACTAGTGCCGGAATAAAGATCTTATTCGCTACTTCGATTCCCTTCTTTACTCCCTTGAAAAGAATCCCCAATGTAATCACCCATACCAATACAAGTGGAATGAATACTCCAGGAACGATACTGCCTGTCTGACCAGGATCAACCGTAAGCTTCAAATAATCGTTGAATAAGAAAGACTCCGTATCCTTCCCCCAGCCTAAATTGAAAGAAAACACACTGTACGACATCGCCCATGCAATAATGACGGCATAATAGGTAGAAATGACAAATGCGATTAATACTTGCCACCAGCCAAGCCACTCTGATTTCCTATTAAGACGGAAATAAGATAGTGGTGCCGACCCACGGTATTTATGACCTAAAGTAAATTCAAGCACTAATAATGGAATACCTGCTGTAAGAAGAGCAAATAAATAAGGAATAAAGAATGCTCCTCCACCATTTTCATACGCTACTGCTGGAAAACGCCAAATGTTTCCCAAACCGATTGCTGACCCGACAGCAGCTAGAATAAATCCTGCTCGTGTTCCAAACTGGGCACGATTCTCCATGTTGGTTCCCCCTAGTTCTTTCCAACTACCATTTTAAGGTATTTGAAATTTTTATATTTTCAGATTATTTATAATCTACAGTCAGTATAGCTAGTTCCAGAGCAATTGTCAAAGCTATTTTTAGATTTTGGAAAGAATTTTTTATTTGAAGACAGGTACTATTTCACTATATGAATTTTGTCGGAATATGAAGAATTGATGATTAGAAAGGTGGAGGTGGAAATCGAGTTTCTCGCTAAGGTTTTTGTAATAATCTTTAACTCTGGCTTATCGACATCCTGCAAAACTATTTTTTTATAACTATCAATATAAAAAACCAGAAGCTCATGAGCTCCTGGTTCTTCTTCATCTTATTGTTCTGAAACAGCTGGTTTTGCTTTTTCACCAAACAGAAAAGCGAATGCGACGATTAATATGATCACAACACCCAGACCGAACAGTGTGCTTCCAGTGAACCCTAATACAAGGTATCCAATTGAAGCAGCAACCGCTCCGATTAATGCATATGGAAGCTGTGTGAGAACGTGATCGATATGATTGCTTCCTGCTCCTGTAGAGGAAAGGATGGTTGTATCCGAGATTGGAGAACAATGATCTCCCAAAACAGATCCAGCTAAAACCGCTGCCATAGCAGGAAGTAAGATACTTACGTCTGTCGCTGCAGCAATTTCCCCGGCGATCGGAAGTAAGATTCCAAAAGATCCCCATGAAGTTCCCGTCGAGAATGCCATGATTCCGGCAACTAAGAACAAGATGACTGGAAGTGCCTGCATAGGTAAGCTTGATTGTTCAACCAGACCCGCAAGATACGTACCTGTTTGCAATTGATCGATCAATGTGACGATCGTCCAAGCGAAGATAAGGATGTAAACGGCTGGCAGCATGGATTTGATCCCTTCCACTACTGCTACTCCAACTGCTTTCCCTTCGATTCCTTTCAAGCTGACTTGACGAAGGAAGAAGATCAACGCCACGAGAAGCCCGAACAAGCCACCATATAATAATGATTTCGTTACATCTGTATTTTCAAAAACCGGCAGGATGTCAAATGATCCAACTGCTTGATATCCTGTCCAGAGCATCATTCCAATCGTGCCGATAACAAGAGCTACGATCGGCCAGACAAGATCACCTACCGATCCTTTCGAGCTGACAGGCAGATCATTTTTCAATTCGCCTGGAATCTCTTTTTCGGGATCATATAAGGCTCCCGTTTCAAGTGCTCTAACTTCATGCTCTTTCATCTTTCCAAAGTCCAAGCCTTTAGCAGCCACCATGATCACAAGCAGGACAGCTGCCCAGACATAAAGGTTCATTGGTATCATTTGAACGAAGGCTGAAAATGCTGTGTACTCTGTGATACTGTGTGCAGCCAGAATCGAACCGATAATACCGATAATGTACGCTCCCCAGCTTGAGATTGGTGAAACGACACAAATGGGTGCCGATGTCGAGTCAATGATATAGGCTAGTTTTGCACGTGAAATTTTGTGACGATCTGTAATGGGTCTCGAAACCTGGCCAACAGCAAGGGCGTTAAAATAGTCATCAATAAAAATTATGATACCTAAAACGGCTGCAAGAAGCTGCGCCCCTTTTCTCGTTTTCACACGTTTCATCGCCCATTCACCGAATGCGCGGCTACCGCCGGAAATGTTCACAAATGCTGTGATGACACCAAGAATGAGTAAGAAGAAAATAATATAGACATTCCAGGTGTTGAGTGCTCCATCGGCGACAAAGATGCCTTTAAAGGCGTCCCACATAAAGCTGAATGTTTTCGTAATTGAGAAATCTGCTAACAGAAAGGCAGACGCAACGATTCCTACTCCCAGTGAAAGTAGAACCCGTCTCGTAAGTATAACCATAAGAATGGCTAAAAGGGGTGGTAATAGTGAGTAAATCGTGTTTTCCATAATGTCCTCCTCCTATTTGATAGGGGGGAACCATCGTAGCATGACAGAGGATAATAAAAAAAGGCAACGATAGAGAAGCTATCATTACCTTAGTAAGTAATTTAAGTGCTCCATCACGATCTGTAGCTCCCCATTATAGAGATTCCCTATAATGACAGTGTTATCCTTCTTCAAGATAACCCCAGCAAATACACATTCGACATGCATATTTACTTCGGCAAAAGTTCCCTTTCATCTGTTCTCACAGTTGTCATTCTCAAACAGCTTACTCTTGAACTCTGCGCCTCTACCCCATCGGACTGATGATGTGGTGTGTTATAAAATTTTCTTTATTAATATATCAAACTATCATTCTTTTGACAACTTTTTTTCCTGACTAATTTGTGGGAATTTCAATAGAAGGACTGGATTCCCCTCCACCATTGTTATAAAACTGTGGTACATCCAGGTGAACGGTACCCATGGCAACCAGGATATCCTGCTTGATGGTCTCCGTTTTCGTTGCAAATGGAATGATGATCTGGACATTGACTTCAAGCTCGACAAACACTTTTACAACGGCATTATTAATCCCGAATTGCTCTACCGTAGTTTTAATATCAGAACGCACATCTCCGATCGAATGAAAGCGAATCGGTACTTTTGGACCAAGGTTACCGAGTAACACGTTGTTGGTCGCCTGACCAAGAGGGACCGAGTAAGTGATGCCCTTCGCTGCTTTAGACTTTCCTTCATCGATTTCCACTTCGGTAATAAATTCAAGGTTTTCTAAATTTCCCTCCTCTGCTTCTTGTAGGTTTTGCTGAACTAAGTTGGTGATTTCTGCCTGAACCCGGTTGATGGTCTGAGTATTATATTTAAATGAAACAATGTCGCCTTCTGTATTCTTCACTTCTTCCGTTATATCCGAAATATCAAGAACATCAGCAATTTTTTTGTTTATCGCTTTATTGATAACCAACGTACCGATCCTGCTGGTTTGAGTTTCAGCATAAGCAAGCAGTGTCGGTTTCAAACCTTTGTTAATGATCCACAATCCGAATCCAGTCGAAATCATAAAGAATAGAATCGTGATGATCATCACATATCGAAAAGGCAGCGGCCCTCCTCTTCGGGGTTTGTATGTTTTAAACTTTGACAAAAAAATCCCCCCTTACAAGCTATTTGTATGCAAAGTAAGAGGGGTTTAACGCAAAAAATTTATTTAATTTTAAGAGATTGGGGTTCATAATCCGGATCAAATCCCGTAATCACCTTATCTAATTCCGTACTTAAATCCATGGCATAAGGAGTTTGTATTTCCTGTCCATCTTCTTCGATGATCCGAATCACCGGTCGATCCGTTACACCTTTATTTTGATCGGTCACAATTCCTTTTCGGCCATCATTCAGCTCGACTACCATCCCGTTCGGATAAATGGCCACAGAAGATCTGAAGGCTTCAATTACATTTGTATCAAACAGAGTACCGCTTCCTGCATATAATACCTCCAGCGCTTGATGTGGAAGCATGGCTTTCCGGTAAACACGATTTGAAGTCATGGCGTCAAATACATCGGCCACCGCTATGATTTTTGCAAAGGGGTGGATATCCTCACCTTTGATTCCTCGTGGATAACCAGAACCATCAAGCCTCTCATGGTGCTGGTACGCGCAGTGAGCAATGATCAGGGACACAGAATGAAGCTGTCGCAAAATCTCAAAACCGTGTTCTGAATGCTTCTTGATTTCACAAAATTCGTCTTCTGTCAGCTTTCCTGGTTTCAGAAGAATTTCCTCCGGCACAAGCATCTTACCGATATCATGCAAAATTGCTCCCACGCCTAACTGCTCGAGCTGTTTAGTAGACAGTTTAAGTTCCAGGCCTATGGATAACGTATACAAAGTCACATTAAATGAATGATGAAAAATATAGGAGTCATATGTGAAAACATCCGTCAAAATGGTTAGGAGATCATGATTCGCCTTTACTTCAGACAAGACTACATCAATCACCTGCTTCAATTGCTTAGCACTATCTTCAATCACGAGCACACCAGGTGGCGCTTTCGATGCGCTTAGTTGATTAAAGGCCATCTCAATATTGTTTACAGCTTGCTGTCTCACCTTACTCGAAACAGTTCCCTTTACATGAATTCCCCTCGAAAGGGAGTCTTCAATATAGACATACTGAATACTAAGCTCCTGCAATCTGGAAATCATGCGGTCTGTAATCGGAACGTTATCATGAATTAAAGCTTGACCTCTCATATTATATACGGTTGTAGCTAGAACCATGCCCGGTTTCAAAGCCCTAGTTGATATAAGCCTCATAGAATTCTCCTATGTAATTCTTTCATTTTTCGACAAAATTTCCTAGTATCTCCATTATAAAGGATAAAAACGTTCTTGCAAGGTGTATTTCCTGATATAGTGTTAATTATTCATGAAAGAATATGGCTCTTTCGTAAACATTGTGGCTTTTTTACAGAAGAAAGCAGTAGTTGAATTTCCGCTACAGGATGCTCGCTTTCCGCGAGGCGGGCGGTGAGCCTCCTCGTCGCTGCGCTCCTGCGGGGTCTCACCTGTCCCGCTTCTCCCGCAGGAGTCGAGCACCTTCCGCTCCAATCAACTTTCTCAGCATGTTTTTTTATAAAAAGTTTTTTTGAATTGCCACCTCTTTAAAAGAGACCATTGGTCAATTTCCACTTGTGTAATAGAAATTCTGTTTTCTTTAGATTGTCTTTTGTTACCTTTAAGACTGTCATGAAATTTTTTTATAGATGATGAGGGGAACTGCGTAGACTCCTGCGGAAGTACGGGCTTAGCCGAGACCACGTTCGGCTAAGCTGAGGAGGATCAGCCGAACGCTAGCTGCAAGCAGAGCGGTTCTCCTCACCACCCAGCACACGCTTGTTGACAGAGCTTCTGGCAGATCTTATGTTACAAAACAACAATCTTTTGCGAAAAGAGCCAAGAATATAAAGCGAATGGTGATATTCACCCAACAAAAAACCAGTGCTCTCAAAAAAGCAACTGGTCCTTCTTAACACTTATATCATTTTCAACAATGCATCCCGGCCGATCATGCCTGGCGTGATGCCGCGATTTTCTGCCTCATAGGTGATGGATTCCAGAGGGGCATCCAGGAGCTGATCGATGGTTTTCACACCGACAGCTCTTCCTGCAATGATTCCTCTGTCTTTCAACTTCTCATTTAGTAACGCTACGTCCAGTGCTCCACACATTATATATCCTATATCACTCGTCACAACGAGGAGATTGGTTTTGGGCAGTTCAACAGAAATCGCTAAAAAGGTATGTCCCTGAATGGTAATCGGAGATACATTCATCATGTGTCATCGCTCCTTTCCCTCATATGTATGACGTGAGGATGGAAACGGTGATACATTTACTGCTTTAATTTCCACTGGAGGATGTCTCGTAAAAACTCAGGCATAAAGTATTTTTTTTCAAGTCTTTGAAGGTCTGGAAAGAAGTGACCAAACGTGAACATATCAGGTAAGGCAAGCTTGTACATCTTCTTTGAATCAATCGGATTGTGATCGATTAAGATTTCATGACCTTTGAATTGAATATTTGCATATACAAACCGGCCCATCACCTTGCCTCTAAACCCTAGTCCTTTTACTTGAATATGCGGCCATTCCTCATTAAATGTTTGTTTAACGATTTCCTTCAGCTCTGCCCCCTTCATCTCGATAAGGCATGGATTGATGGGATGAGGCAAAATCCGGTGCAGATCCTGTTTCGTCACTGCCCCCTCATTCAGTCCATCAATGAGTAGGCCTGAATTGAGGAAGGCACAATCAGCCTCGCACCATTCAGCAAGAGCATCACATAACACATTCGGAAGTGGGGAAGGATTAAACCAATCCACTTGTAGGGGGGTGGCAAGTTCGGTTACTTTTTCCCCTAACAAATCCTCCCCCTCTTGATACCACTCGAGATTTTCCAGTTTTTCCTTTTCGACAGGGGGAAGTTCCTGCTGTTCATATAGTTGTGCTTTTTTGCCGACAATCTTTTTATTGGCTGTGTCAACCTCAATCATCATATGACCAACATAATGACCATATTTTCCTGCTGCACCCAGCATGGTTCCCTTAATTTCTTTTCCTTGATGCAACACATGATGAGTATGAGCTCCAAGGATAACGTCAATTTCGGGAAATCGTGCTGCAATCAGCTCATCATCCCTAATCCCCAGATGGGAAAGAAGAATCACCATATCCACCTGGTGGTGAAGCTCTTGAACCAATTTCTCAAGCTCATCCATCGGAGATGTAATATTCCAGCCAAGAGCTTCATAAAAAGGTTTGAAATAAGCCGTCAAGCCGATGACGCCAATCTTCATTCCACTATTCGTCTGAAAAATATGATCGGTTTTGACCCAGCTTGGCGGCTGCGACGAGCGATCTAATAGATTGCCTACAATCACGTGAAAATCTGCATTTTCATAAAGGCTGTTTAAATCTTCATAGTCCAGTGTAATTCCTTCATTATTCCCAATCGTTACAGCATCAAAGCCGACTTCATTTAGAAAATCAATATTTCCTTTTCCTAAAGTCGCTTCACTTAATGGATGCCAGCGGTCTACATGATCTCCGATATCAAATAGATAAACAGGTTCCCCTTCATCTAAATGCCACTGTTTTCTCATCTTCAAAAAATCACGAATCCTTGACCAATGCTCAAAATGACTGTGAAGGTCGTTTGTATGATAAATATGAATGGTTTCTCTCACTATTTGCTCACTCCTATTGGAGGTATGTTATCCTGTAATACCCTGGTAAATCAATCGAATTCCAATTAAAATTAATATAATCCGTAAAACACTCACTAAGACTTTTGATTCAAGCTTCGTATTCAAATAGGCCCCAAACTTCGCCCCTATCCATGCGCCTGGAATGAGTGCAAGTGCATACAACCACTTTACATTGCCAAACATGACATGCGTTCCTGAGCTGACTAATGCCGATAGAAAAATCATGAACATGGATGTGGCTACGGCTACATGAGGTGGAAAAAGAAAAATCAAGATCATTGCAGGTACCATTAATGATCCACCACCAATACCAAATAAACCAGATGTAAATCCAACTACAAAGGCAATAGCAGCTCCTAATACAGGAGGATATCCATATCGAAAGGTGTTTCCGCCCGGATCGGTAAATTCCCGTTGAAAAGATGCATCCTTGAATGTCTCAATAGGCTTTAACTTGTTTCTTATCATGAGAACAATGGCAATCAAAATCATGAAAATACCAAAATATAAATTGAAGCTTTCCATGTTCAATCCCTTGTTTACCCATGCTCCAAGTATTGAACCCGGCCCACTTCCGGCAAAGAAGATCAGGCCGCTTTTATAATCAACGGTCTTATGCTTTAAATAAGCCAGGGTGGATGATAACCCAGTGAAAATCATAATGACCAATGATGTTCCTACAGCTGTCTGAGGATTCATTCCCGCTATCAAGCTTGTATATGTACCGAAATAGATAAGGGCAGGAACAATGATGACTCCTCCGCCCAGTCCCACGAGGGATCCTATCGCTCCTGCTAAAAGTCCGATTGATAGAAGAACGATCCATTCCATCTGTCTTTCATCTCCTGTCAGCTAAAATAAATCCAGTTGCTTTGGTGCAAGCCCTCCATATTCAATTCCTAATAATTCAATGAGCTCTTTTGCGTTGTCAGCGGCATCTCCACCAGAATTATTATTGAAAAGAATATATAGATTTTCAGAGGTTTCGTGCAAATGATGAATATGCGGTATCCACTCCTCCAGCTCAACACGATTATAGCGATATAAATAACGAACCTCCCGCCAGTCTTCCCCATTCGGTTTATTCCAGCCGTACAGATTCCTGCCGTGAAAACGAATTAGAGTGGCATCTTTATGAGTGGTTTCCAATACCCGTGGTACAGATCCTTCCCCCGCTTGCGGCTCATCGCAAATGCTATGGATCCATCCTTCCTTTTTCATAAACGTTAACGTCTTATCCCGGAACTCCGGTCTGAACCAGCTTTGATGGCGAAACTCCAACGATAGTGGAAATCCCTTTAGCTGCTCCCGGTAGTACCGGATATAGTCAACATGTTCCTTTTTACAATCGTACCAAGGGGGAAATTGAAGCAGAACCATCGCTAATTTACCTGCATCTACGTACGGAGCAAGGGATTCTTTAAAGGCTCTAAACATCTCTTCCTTTGTTTCAAAAGGGATCTCTCCTCGCTGATGTCCCGTCATTCCCTGATACGCTTTTACTATAAACTTAAAGTCCTCGGGTGTTTCCCTTACCCATTTTTCAGCATTTCGAAGAGGCTGGACAGCGTAGAAGGTTGTGTCCACCTCGACAATGGGGAAATGAGCGCCGTATTCTTTTAGTTTGTCCCTGGGGGAAGCATTTTCATAAAGGGTCTCATGATCTCCCCAGCCTGTTACTCCTATGTATATCATCTTCATTCACCTGCTTTATTATGAACATGTCCATTTTATCATAAGGAAAATGGAAATTCTTTTGTTGGGCTTGATTGAGGAAGAACCGTAGTGATATTTATTGAAACCAGAAAAAACTCCCCTGATGAAACATCAAGGGAGTTTGAATGACATATTAACCGATTGAACCTTCCATTTCAAACTTGATCAGACGGTTCATTTCGACTGCGTATTCCATTGGAAGTTCTTTCGTGAATGGCTCGATGAAGCCCATTACGATCATTTCTGTTGCTTCTTCCTCTGAAATACCTCGGCTCATAAGATAGAATAATTGTTCTTCAGATACTTTTGATACCTTTGCTTCGTGTTCTAACGAGATATTATCGTTAAGAATTTCGTTGTAAGGAATCGTATCAGAAGTTGATTGGTTATCCATGATCAGCGTATCACACTCGATGTTTGAACGTGCGCCTTCCGCTTTGCGGCCAAAGTGTACAATTCCACGGTACGTTACTTTACCACCATGCTTGGAGATGGATTTAGAAACAATTGTAGAAGATGTATTTGGTGCCAGGTGAATCATTTTCGCTCCGGCATCCTGATGCTGGCCTTTACCTGCCAATGCGATGGATAGTGTCATACCGCGAGCGCCTTCACCTTTAAGGATAACCGCCGGGTATTTCATCGTTAATTTTGAACCAATGTTTCCATCTACCCATTCCATTGTTGCGTTCGCTTCACATACAGCACGCTTCGTGACCAGGTTAAACACGTTGTTCGCCCAGTTTTGAATCGTCGTATAGCGGCAGTACGCATCTTTCTTGATGATGATTTCAACGACTGCAGAGTGAAGTGAATTTGTTGTGTAAACCGGTGCTGTACAACCTTCAACATAGTGAACACTTGCGCCTTCATCGACGATGATCAGCGTACGCTCGAACTGACCCATGTTTTCAGAGTTGATGCGGAAATATGCTTGAAGTGGTGTATCCACCTTGATTCCTTTAGGAACATAGATGAATGATCCACCGGACCATACCGCTGAGTTAAGGGCAGCGAACTTGTTATCCGTTGGAGGAATAACCTTTGCCCAGTGCTCGCGGAAAAGTTCTTCATTTTCTTTAAGAGCAGAATCTGTATCTTTAAATACGATACCCATCTCTTCAAGATCTTCTTGCATGTTGTGGTATACAACCTCTGACTCATACTGAGCAGAAACCCCTGCAAGATACTTTTGCTCAGCTTCCGGAATACCTAATTTATCAAACGTTTGCTTGATTTCTTCAGGTACTTCATCCCAACTGCGCTCTGACTTTTCAGAAGGCTTCACATAGTATGTGATCTCATCAAAGTTCAGTTCCTGCATGTCTCCGCCCCATTGAGGCATAGACATATTATAAAAATGCTCAAGTGACTTCAAACGGAAATCAAGCATCCACTTAGGCTCATCTTTCATACGAGAAATTTCTTCAACGATTTCTCGTGTCAAACCACGTTTAGAACGGAAAATAGATACGTCTTTATCACTAAAACCGTATTTATAGTCTCCGACCTCAGGCATCTTCTTTGCCATGTTGATTCCTCCATTCTTAAATAGAGTAGGAGAAGAGCTTATTCCTGCTCTTCTTCTTGAACTCCTTTTTCCATCGCTTTCCAAGCCAATGTTGCACATTTGATACGGGCCGGGAATTTAGCGACTCCTTGTAATGCTTCAATATCTCCTAAATCCACATCGTCGTCATAGTCATTGCCTTGCATCATATCAGAGAAGATCTTTGAAAGCTTCAATGCTTTCTCAATCTCTTTCCCTTTGACCGCTTGGGTCATCATAGAAGCAGAAGCCATGGAGATCGAACAGCCTTCTCCATCAAACTTCGCATCCTGAACGATACCATCTTCCACCTTTAAAGTCAGGTGAATGCGATCTCCACAAGTAGGGTTATTCATATCGATGGTAAAGCTTCCATCCTCTAAAGAACCTTTGTTTCGTGGATTCTTATAATGATCCATAATGACTTGTCGATATAACTGATCTAAATTATTAAAAGACATCGCTGAAAAACTCCTTTGTCTTCAATAGGCCTGCAACAAGTTTATCAATATCTTCTTCCGTATTGTAAAGATAGAAGCTGGCACGTGCTGTTGCGGATACGTTCAACCACTTCATCAGTGGTTGTGCACAGTGATGACCTGCGCGAACGGCAATCCCTTCAGCATCAAGTACGGTTGCCACATCATGCGGATGAACATCATCAATGTTAAACGTAACAATACCTGCCCGCTTTCCTGGATCACTTGGTCCGAAAATTTTCATGCCTTCGACTTCATTCATTTTCTCCAATGCATAAGCCGCAAGCTTATGTTCATGTTCTTCAATGTTATGAAGTCCTACTTCTTCAAGGAAATCAATCGCAGCTCCAAGTCCAATGGCACCTGCAATGATCGGTGTACCACCTTCAAATTTCCACGGAAGCTCTTTCCAAGTGGATTCCTGAAGTCCGACAAAGTCGATCATTTCCCCACCGAATTCTACCGGTTCCATTTTGTTCAGGTGTTTTTTCTTACCGTAAAGTACTCCGATCCCTGTAGGACCTACCATTTTATGACCTGAAAAGGCAAAGAAATCGCAGTCTAAGTCTTGTACGTCGACCTTCATATGTGGAGCAGCCTGTGCTCCGTCAACGACCATGACTGCACCATTTTCATGAGCAATCTTCGTGATTTCTTTGATTGGGTTCATCGTACCAAGCACGTTTGAAACCATCATGATCGAAACAATCTTCGTTTGAGATGAGACAGTAGCTCTGACATCTTCAATCGCTATCGTTCCATCCTCTTGAAGGGGAACATATTTTAACGCCGCTCCGGTTTCTTTGGCTAACTGTTGCCAAGGTATGATATTACTGTGATGCTCCATGTGAGTGATCACAATTTCGTCACCCTCGGACAAATTAGCACGACCGTAGCTTGCTGCAACTGTATTGATTGCTGTTGTCGTTCCACGGGTAAAGATCACTTCTTGAGTGGAGGAAGCGTTTATGAAATTGCGGACCTTTTCACGGGCCCCTTCATAACCATCTGTCGCTCTCGTCCCAAGAGTATGAACACCCCGGTGAACATTTGAGTTATATCCACGATAATAGTCATTCACCGCTTCGATAACGGAAACCGGCTTTTGTGATGTTGCGGCACTGTCAAGATAAACAAGTGGATGGCCATTTACTTCCTGGTCGAGAATCGGAAATTGTTTGCGAATCTCTTTTACATCCATTAGTTTACTTTCCTTTCGATAACCTCAACAAGTTGTTTCTTAACTCCTTCAATCGGTAATTGTTTAACCACAGGAGCCAAGAAGCCATGAATAACCAGACGTTCCGCTTCATGCTGCGGAATTCCACGACTCATCAGGTAATAAAGTTGCAGCGGATCCACTCGACCTACAGACGCAGCATGTCCTGCCGTTACGTCATCTTCATCAATAAGAAGGATCGGATTCGCATCTCCACGTGCTTTTTCACTAAGCATCAATACGCGAGACTCCTGCTCTGCATTCGACTTAGACGCACCGTGTTCAATTTTACCGATACCATTGAAGATGGAAGATGCTTCGTCCTTCATCACTCCATGCTTAAGGATGTATCCTTCAGAGTTTTTACCGAAGTGAACAACCTTCGTCGTGAAGTTTTGTTTCTGTTTTCCGCGTCCAACGACAACGGTTTTTGTATCACCATATGAGCCATCACCCATAAGATTTGTTACGTTTTCTGAAACAGTGTCTCCATCGTTCATTAATCCAAGAGCCCACTCGATGCGAGCATCCCTTTGTGCAATTCCACGTCGGTTAACATACGTTGTTAATCCGCTTGCTAAATTATCCACAGCGCCGTATGCCACTTTAGCATTATTGTTTGCCAAAACTTCCGTAACGATGTTGTATACGCCGTCTTCAACATTTGTTGTAGAAATGTAGTTTTCAACGTATGTTACAGAGCTGTTGTCTTCAGCCACTACTAATACGTGGTTGAACATCGCTACTTCAGCATTGTCATGAACGTAAACCGCTTGAATCGGTTGAGTCAATTCCACATTTTTTGGAATGTAAAGGAACACTCCCCCATTCATCAATGCTGCATGAAGGGCTGTAAGCTTATGCTCATCCGTTTTCACGCCTTCAGTCATGAAGTACTTCTGTACAAGTTCACTGTGGTCTTTTACAGCTGTAAAAATATCCGTAAAAATAACACCATTGTCCTTTAATTCGTTTGAAAGAGAAAGAAAAGCAGGTGTATTATTTCGTTGAATATAAAGACTTTGGTCATTGCTTTCTAAATCAACTAATTCTTTTGCTTCATCCGGCAGCTCACTCAAAGATGAGAACGTATCACTTTCCACTGCATGCTTCTGGAATTGAGTAAAATTCCAATTCGTGATTTTCGTTTTATCAGCAACTGGAAGGCTTAGATCCTTTACTTTATCAAAGGCATCTGTGCGAAGGGTTGTTAACCATTCTGGCTCTCCAAGTTGTTTTGAGTAGGAGCTGACATAGTCCTGATCTACTGATAGTTTCGTTTCTACAGTCATTTTCATCCCCCTAACACTTACGCTTCTTGGCCAACAGTTTCGTCTTTTATTCCTAACTCTTCTTTAATCCATTCATATCCTTCTGCTTCAAGGCGTTGTGCTAATTCTTCTCCGCCTGATTTCACAATACGTCCTTGCATCATAACGTGAACATGATCAGGAGTGATGTAGTTAAGAAGACGCTGATAGTGAGTGATGATCAAGCAACCGAAATCCTCACCGCGCATTTTATTGATTCCTTTTGATACAACCTTAAGGGCATCGATATCAAGACCAGAGTCAATCTCGTCAAGGATGGCAATCTTAGGTTGTAACATCATTAATTGAAGGATTTCATTACGCTTCTTCTCTCCACCAGAGAACCCTTCGTTTAAGTAACGCTGTGCCATATCCGGATCCATTTCCAGGTATTCCATTTCAGAATCCATTTTGCGGATGAATTTCATAAGAGAAATCTCTTCGCCTTCTTCGCGACGGCTGTTGATTGCTGAACGTAAGAAGTCCGCATTCGTTACACCGTTGATTTCACTTGGATACTGCATTGCAAGGAATAGACCTACGCGAGCGCGCTCATCCACTTCCATTTCAAGCACATCTTCACCGTCGAAGTGAATACTTCCTTTTGTCACTTCATACTTTGGATGACCCATAATAGCAGAAGATAAAGTAGATTTACCTGTACCATTCGGTCCCATTACTGCGTGGATTTCTCCACCTTTAATTTCAAGGTTAACCCCTTTCAGGATTTCCTTTCCTTCAATCTCAACATGAAGATCTTTAATTGTTAAAGTAGAACCTGCCATGTGTATTTACCTCCGTGACTTTATAATGAATTTAAGAATTAAATTCTTTAATCATTCTCAATTTATTCTCATTCCAATCTTATAACAAATAAAAGCTATTATCAACTTTTTCAACTATACAGATAGTGTAAACTTGACCAGATAATCCTTTTCTATTGTTGGCATAAAATAAAGGAAAAATGTAGGGATTCCTTGTCCAGTTTCCGGTCGTGAAGAACATACCGACACTGATACAAATTTAAATCCATGAGCCCGTTCGCTATGTCCATCCGTTTTTAAGGCTTGAGGCTGATTGCATAACAATAAAAAACCAGTGCATCGTCTACACTGGTTTCCTTTTTTCTTCCTTATTATATATTAGCGTGCACCTTTCGATCAAGTGCCGCAATCATTCTTCTGCTTTCCTTATAGTCCTGCTCTCTTCTTTTCTCTACCTGCATTCTAACATCATGCTTTTGTTTGTACACCTCATAACCAATCCCATGGGCTCCATGCATTGCCTTTTCCATTTCACTTGTGTACGAGATACTCTCAAGAGAGTCGATAATGAATCATTCCTTTCAAGTTTTTAATTACTTTATAACTATACTACCCCCTCGTTCACAAGACAAAACCAGTATAGGGTCATTTTTTCTTATATTCATCCTTATCATCCTAACTTCAAGGGGTTACCTTTAAGTTTTCACAAAATTCCGCCATTATACTGCCAATTAATAGCTTTTTTAATAAATATATATATTTTTGAATAAGTATTCATAATGTATTGAGCTATTATTGCCCTTTTCACTCCTGCTACAATTGAAGGCTTTCAAAATGACCTCTGTCAACAAGTGTGTGCTTGATGGTGAGGGGAACCGCTCCGCTTGCAGCTAGCGTACCGCCGGCCTCCTCAGCTTAGCCGAACGGGGTCTCCCCACGCCCGTTCTTCCGCAGGAGTCAACGCGGTTCCCCCACCATCTATATGAAATTTTCTTGACAGAGCTTAAAGCTGACAAAACAATACAGAATTTCCAGTATGAAATCGACCACTGCTCTCTTAAAAAGAGGTTGTTTTCTAATAGTGGATTATATAAAAAATATCAACTACTACTTTCTCTGTAAAAAATAACAATAATGTTTAGAAAAGAGCAAAAAAATCGAGAAGGATATCTCCCTCTCGATTTCATTACCCTTATTGCTTTAACTGATTCAAATCCTGAATCGATTGCTGTACTAACGTCACAGCCTGACTCATGACCGCTCCGCCTCCAAATGCAGCCGTTACTCCGAGTGCTTCAAGGATTTCTTCCTCTGAACATCCCTGATCCAGGCATCCTTTTGTGTGGTAGATGATGCAATATTCATCCTGGGAATAAAGACTGATTCCTAACGCGATCAACTGCTTTTCTTTTTTAGAAAGAACCCCTTCTCTAAAGCAGTGCTCAGTGAACGCATTATACTGCTCGGCAAGCTCAGGCATTTTTTCAGTGAAGATTCCAAGTCCCATTTTATAATCATGAAGGGCAGCTTCTGTTGTATTTCTTGGTTCCATCTGCATTTCATTCAGCTCCATTCCAGAAATAGATTCATCGAAAATAGTATGAACCAATAAGGAAATGATTATGTTAAAAATTTGGGGAAACCTTACAATGAAAAAAACCCGATTCTGTACAGTGTCAGAATCGGGTTTGCACACTTTATTCACTTACCGGCACAACGGCTCCATCCCATTCTTCATTAATGAAGTCCTGGATTTCTTTCGAACGTAGTGCTTCCACTAGAGCTTTTACTTCTTCTTTGTTTTCGTCACCTTTGTTAACTGCAATCACATTCACATATGGAGAGTTACTATCTTCAATGGCAATTGAATCTTCAAGAGGTTTCAACCCTGCATCGATAGCATAGTTAGAATTAATGACAACTGCGTCCCCTTCTTCGTTTTCATACATTTGTGGAAGAAGAGCTGCTTCGTACTCATAATCGAATTGGATGTTTCTGGGGTTTTCTTTGATGTCTTCAAGTTGTGCTTGCGTATTTTCCACCCCATCCTTTAAAGTGATGAGACCTTTTTTCTCTAATAATGTAAGGATACGTCCATGGTCCGATACAGAGTTACTCATTAAGATCGTAGCGCCTTCAGGAAGCTCCTCGAGAGATTTGTATTTTTTAGAATAAACACCGATTGGCTCAATATGAATTCCACCTGCATTGACAAAATCATATTCATTTTCCTTCATTTGCAAGTCCATATAAGGTGTGGTCTGGAAATAGTTCGCATCTATATCTCCATTATCCAGATCTTTATTGGGGAGGATATAGTCTTGATACGTTTCAATTTGTAAGTCGATCCCTTTTTCTTCCAAGACAGGTTTCACTTGTTCAAGGATTTCAGCGTGTGGAATATTAGAAGCACCTACCACCAATTCCTTTTCGTCATTTCCCGATCCTGAATCACTCCCACATGCTGCTAATCCAAAAATACTTGTTGCTGTTATAACTCCTGCTACCCATTTTTTCATTTAATTTCTCTCCTTTTATCGTTTATCTAATTTATTTGTAAAGAAATCACCCAGTATCTGAATCGCAAACACAATGAGTAAAATCATAATGGTTGCGGCGATCGTCACGTCTTCCCTGCTTCGTTGAAAGCCATCTAAATAAGCTAGGTTACCAAGTCCTCCAGCTCCGATGACCCCGGCCATTGCCGTGTATCCAACAAGGGCGATGGCTGTCACCGTAATCCCTGAAATCAAAGCGGGCATTGATTCTGGTATCAGTACTTTCCATATAATTGTGCTAGTCTTTGCCCCCATTGCTTTCGCGGCTTCGATGACGCCTTTGTTCACTTCTCTTAAAGCAATTTCTACCATGCGGGCGTAAAACGGAGCAGCTCCGATGATCAGTGCCGGCAGAGCTGCATTCGCTCCACGGATTGTGTCCAATAGTAACTTGGTGAATGGAATTAACAACACGATCAAAATAATGAAAGGAATGGATCTGAACACATTTACGACTGCACTTGTAATCGTATATGTCAGTTTGTTATCCCATAGATTTCCCTTTGAAGTAAGGAAGAGCAAAATCCCAAGGATCATTCCGAGTACAAAGGTAATCAATACAGACATCCCGGTCATATACAGGGTTTCGAGGGTTGCTTCCCACATCTTCTCCCAATCAACATTTGGAAATAAATTTTCAATCATCCTCTCAACACCTCCACTTGAACCAGTTGCTCTTCAGCAAACGCCAATGCATCTTTAATGGTTTGTTCATCCCCATCAAGGTGAACAAATAACGTTCCATAGGCACCTTTTTGGGTTTGGGAGATTTGTCCTTGTAGGATGTTTACTTCTAAGTCAAACTTTCTTATCAGCGCGGTGATGAGCGGCTGCTCAGTTGATTCACCTACAAAAGTAAATTTCAGCATTTTTCCATTAGGATATTGCGTCAATAGGTGATCAATGGTTTCACCCGTTTCCTTTACTTGGGAGACTTCTCTTACGAAACGCTTTGTCACTTGCTCTTTTGGATTTCGGAACACTTCCAATACATCCCCGAGTTCCACGACTTTTCCCTGTTCCATGACTGCGACACGGTGACAGATCTTCTGAATCACGTGCATTTCATGAGTGATCAGGACAATCGTCAGCCCTAAGCGTTTATTAATATCCACCAATAAATCAAGGATGGAATCGGTTGTTTGTGGATCTAAAGCGGAAGTAGCTTCATCACATAGAAGGACATCGGGATTGTTAGCAAGCGACCTCGCAATCCCCACTCGTTGTTTCTGTCCGCCGCTCAGTTGAGACGGATAGGCACCTCCTCTGCCTTCCAAGCCTACAAGCTTCAATAATTCATTGGCTCTATGGACTCTCTCTTTCTTTGAAACGCCAGCAATTTCTAATGGGAACTGTATATTTTCTAATACAGTACGAGACCAGAGGAGATTAAAGTGTTGAAAAATCATGCCTATTGACCGTCTTGCTTCCCGAAGCTTTTTACCCTTTACTTGGGAAACGATTTGACCATTCACGTCTACTATTCCATTTGTAGGAACTTCGAGACCATTGAGCATGCGAATCAGCGTACTCTTACCTGCTCCACTATAGCCAATCACTCCAAAAATTTCCCCTTGGGCAATATCAATATTGACCCCATCAACGGCTGAAATCGGACCCGATTTGGATTGGTATATTTTCTTCACATCTGAAATGGTAATCATGTTGTATTCCACCTTCTTTCGGAGTAAAACGAGCTGTTTAATCAGAATTATAGTTGTATTCACCTGGTGTTTCCTGCTCCTTTTTCTGAAGCAATAAAAAATGCCTTCCTGCGATAAGCAGAAAGGCATAATCATATAGGACTATCCTTTCTCTCATCTTTCAAAGCAAATGCTTTGAGTGAATTGGCACCATTTCAATTTTCATTGACGGTTGCCGGGCTTCAAAGGGCACGTCCCTCCACCTCTCTTAATAAGAGTAAAGTATATTATTTAATTATTTGGAATAGTTAAAGACTCTGAAAATTTGCTACAAGAGAGATTCTATCACCTGATTTAGAGTGTGTCAATTATTTTTTCAGCTTGATGTTTAGACTTCAACCGGCTCTTTTTCTCTGGATCTCGTTAGCCAAAGGACCGACTCCACAAATAATAGCGGACGATACCCTCCCCTTATTTCCAGGGCTCCGTCCTCAATCAGTTGAGACAACCGTTCTTCCCCTGTGAGTAGAGAAACCACTGTGTCCTCCATTCCTTCAATGACGAAGTGAGCATCACCACTTATATCGTCTAATACTGCGCACCTCTTACTCGAAATTATAATGCCGTACACGTCACTTCCACAATCAAAATGAAGAATAAATGGGGCGTCTGGAAATAAGAGTCGTAAGTGATATCTTGAATGACACTGATCTACTAATTCCTCTAAATATATTCTCATGAGTACCCTCCCAGTGAAACTTCTATATAATAACAATTCCACTTTTAGGTATTTTCCCCTTCAATACTTTCTCGACATGTTTTGAACCGATCCATCTAATTTGTCGAACAGTAAGAATTTGGATAATTTCTGGTCAAATAATGATGTCATTCGCAACATTTCCCGAGAAATATGTCTTCGTTTGTAGAAAGAAAATCGTTCTATAATTGGATTTATGAGGAAATAGGTGAAATCAGACAAATAAAAAAGACCTTCTCCCAAAAGGTCTCTTATCCCTCTAACTATCCGCGGTCTCATTTAGGGTTTCATATAAAAATGGCACGGATTGAAAGGCATAAATCCTTTCCTGTTCGACGCCCTCCTTAAATAAAAGTAGGCAGGGTACACTTTCGATGGATTGCTCTTCTGCAAATTGGGGCAAGTAATTCAAGTTGGCCTTCGAAAAATGAAAGGATTGTGGAAGCTTCTCCACTACGTCAATCATCTTGCTTGCAACCTGACAGGTACCACACATCGGTGTATAAAGATAAACAGCTTCGAACGCATGGTCTTCAATCGATTGTTTTAAAGTTTCGGTACTACTTACCTCAATCAAAACTAGATCATCCTTTTTCCTAGAAATTCTTTATGAACGTCGATATTGGCTCCAATAAGCACTGACGCGAGGTGATACTCCGGGGCTGCGGCCACTTCCTTGTACATACGATCAATATACAAATGTTCAGCTTCAGGAAACTCACGTTTAAATTGCTTGCGTAGTTTTTCACCTGCATCATCAGCATCTACTAATATATAGACATCCCTTTCCAATAAAGCGTCAATGAGTTCGTCCATTTTCGTAATGCTAATGGTCCCGTTTGTGCAAATAATTTCAATCGGTTCTTTAATGATATCTTTTACTTTTCGCTTGTCAGTTGTTCCTTCGACAATGATTACTTTTTCGTCTAGTTCCATCATGATCATCACCTTATCTTTCATAAATAAGATTACGATAGTATATTCAAATAACAAGAGATGATGTCCACTTTCTACTTATATTTTCTCATGTTTATAAAAAAAAGTGCAAGTGGCTTGCCTAAACCATCTACTTATACGAATGGTGCCAGATTCATTAATGAATCTGGCACCACAAGCCTCTCTAACACCAGCCACCCTCATCACAATCGGTGTATCTTGCTTGATCGCCTTCTGTGGATGTGTAGCTTTGATAAATTTTATTTTCTTTTGCTTCAAAGTTCGGCTCCATGGTTATTCCATCAAGCGGCAAAGCCATTCTCCCGATCGGCTGATTATCCAAATATAGTTCTACTTCACCATCTTTAAATTTTCCTGTCACTCTATTGGTTACATCTAATTTCTTAGGCTCAAGTACCATTTGTGTTCATCCTTTCTCGGTGAAAGGCTCTTTTCGCAAATGTTGCTATTTAACAGAAGAAAGTAATAGTTGATTTCCGCTACAGGATGCTCGCTTTCCGCGGGGCGGGCGGTGAGCCTCCTCGTCGCTGCGCTCCTGCGGGGTCTCACCTGTCCCGCTATTCCCGCAGGAGTCGAGCACCTTCCGCTCCAATCAACTTTCCCAGCATGAAGTTTTTCTATTATATAAATTTTTCAGAAGACAAACTCTTTTAAAGAGTGCAGTGGTGGATTTTCTCTTAAGGACTAGAAATTCTGCTTTCTTTAGATTTTTTTGTCCAATAAGCTCTGTCAAGCAAGTTTCTTAAAGGTGGTGATGGGAACTGCGTAGACTCCTGCGGAAAAACAGGCGTGCCGAGACATATCGGCGTACGCTAGCTGCAAGTGAAGCGGTTCCCCTCACCATCTAACACTCACTGGTTGACAGAGCCCTGGCAGAACTTATGTTACAAAACAACATACTTTGCAAAAAGAGCCATATGAAAAAACGTCTACTCATATGGTACCCAAAATAAAAAACAAAACACCTTGAGAAATTCTCAAGGTGCTTCTGAAGAAATTATCCTTCATTAATCATTTCGTCATACTGTTCAGCTGTCATAAGCTTGTCTACTTCTCCAGCGTCTGAAGGTTCAACAACGATCATCCATGCTTTTTCGTAAGGTGATTCGTTTACGAATTCAGGGCTATCAGATAGCTCTTCATTCACTTCTACCACTTTACCCGATACAGGCGCATATAGCTCTGAAACGGTTTTAACCGATTCAACACTACCGAATGGCTCGTCGGCTTTAATCTCATCTCCAACCTCTGGTAACTCAACGAATACGATATCGCCCAGCTCAGATTGTGCAAATGATGTGATTCCTACGCGTACATTTTCCCCTTCAACTTTGACCCACTCATGTTCTTCTGAATAACGAAGTTCTTTCGGTGTACTCATTCCTATCCCTCCAAATGCTAGTTATACAACCTAATATTGACACACTTTTCATTGAAAAAGCAAGAAAACTAAGCGTGAATAAGGAAACTTTTTCATTGTCCATGATTTGGTAATCATAGACCTCTTTTACTTCCAGGTTTCTTCAAAGGTTTCTTCCTTGAAACCAACTGTCACCTTGTTTCCATCTGCTGTAATTGGACGCTTGATCAGCATCCCGTCTGTGGAAAGGATTTCTAATAATTCCTCATCAGAAGCTGAGTTTACTTTATCTTTCAAGCCTAGTTCACGATACTTTTTACCACTTGTATTAAAGAACTTTTTAAGAGGTAAATCACTCTTTTCATATAGGCTTTTAAGCTCATCTTTTGACGGTGGGTTTTGGACAATATGTATTTCATTCATTGCTATATCTTGATCTTCAAGCCACTTCTTTGCTTTCCGGCACGTACCACACTTTGGATAAGAATAAAAAGTCAACGACATCATTCCACCACCTTTCATTATGATCTGAATGAAGCAAGGCTCCATCCAGCATTCTGTATTGCACGAATCTATCTCTAAATTCGACAATATTCTTTATTATCCTTCTTTTAAGAAACATTACTCACATTGTTTTTCAACCGTCTCAACCAGTTCCTTCAAAAGGACGGTTGCATCATCCAATTCAAGAGAATAGAAGCGTTGCGTCCCCCTTTGCTCTAATGACACTAATTGCTGATCTCTCAGGATCTTTAAATGGTGAGAAACAGCAGGACGCGATAATGTCAGATTTTCAGTAATTTGATTGACCGTAAGAGGTTCTTGTTCGGCAAGAAGTAATATTATGTCCTGACGATAAGGATCACTCAGTGCTTGAAATAATGGAATACAAGCACGAAATGTTTCGATTGCTTTTTGACCCATAGCCTTCTCCCTTCAAACTCATTCACATTCAATTATACCCGTTCTTGTACTTTACGAACAATATTAGTGGCCATTTTCCTGGGTATAAAACGAATGGACTGAGTCAGCAATCTGTTTTTAATACCAGGGATGAGGTTTTTGACTAAAGTTCAAACCGATACCACTTGAAGCTCCTGTAATTAAAACTGTCTTATTCATCTATGATTACCATCTCAACTTCAATGTTTAAACACAAAGGGACGGACCTCCATTCAGAGGTCCGTCCCTTAAACTACTCAATTAAAGTGTATATTTTTCTGCGTCGATCAGCTTTTCTGATGCCGCACGTTTAACTGCGATCACGTTGATCGGTGTATGGCGGGTGAATTTACGAAGTGCGGATAGCATCATCCGTAGTGTGTCACCCGTTTCAGTTGCTACAAGCGTTTCTTTCGCATGTTGTTCGATTTCGTTGAATGCTTCTTGACAGAAGATTTGTGTGTAAAGAAGTTTTTGTTGAGCTTTCTCTACTCCACCTTTTTGAATCGCTTTTTCTGTTCTAAGAACAACGGACTCCATCGCGTAAGCGTTTGAAACGATATCGGCAATGTTCACAAGGATTTCCTGCTCTTTTTCAAGAGCCTTACCGAATTTTTGAGCCGCTAAACCAGCAAGCATCAAGCCGATTTTCTTAGCGTTTTTCACAAGGTATTTTTCCTGAGCAAGTGGCTCATCGCCTACTTCTTCTGGCATAAGCATCATTAATTCCTCTTGAAGTGCCTGTGCTTTTTGAAGTAGTGGAAGTTCACCTTTCATGGCTTTACGGAGGTATGTGCCAGGAACCAGAAGACGATTGATTTCATTCGTTCCTTCAAAAATACGGTTGATACGGGAGTCACGGTACATTCTTTCAATCTCGTATTCCTGCATAAATCCGTATCCACCATGAAGTTGAACACCCTCATCGACTACATAATCCAGTACTTCTGTTGCGAAGAATTTATTCAATGAACACTCAATCGCGTATTCTGCAATCGACTTTGCCACTTCAGTTCCGTTCTTCACTTCTTCATCCGTAAGCTTGCTCATACGATCCTCGAACAATCCTACTGTACGGTAAACGGAGCTTTCTGCTGCGTATAATTTAGACGCCATTGTTGCCAGTTTTTCTTTTGTCAGGTTGAAAGCAGAAATTGGTGTTTTGAATTGCTGACGTTGATTAGTGTATTGTACCGTTACCTCTAATGCACGTTTACTTGCTCCGACAGCCCCTACCCCTAATTTGTAACGGCCGATGTTTAAGATATTGAAGGCAATGATATGACCTTTCCCGCTATCCCCAAGAAGGTTTTCCACTGGAATTTCAGCATCTTCCAGAATTAATGTTCGAGTGGATGAGCTTTTGATACCCATTTTCTTCTCTTCCGGACCAGTTGAAACGCCAGGGAATTCTTTTTCTACGATAAACGCAGAGAAATGCTCCCCATCGATTTTTGCGTACACAACGAATACATCAGCAAATGCAGAGTTCGTGATCCACTGCTTCTCACCATTTAAAATGTAGTGAGTACCTTCTGCATTCAATTTAGCTGTCGTTTTGGCTCCCAGAGCATCTGAACCTGAACCCGGCTCTGTTAATGCGTATGCTGCCAGTTTCTCACCAGTTGCCAGTGGAGGAAGGTATTTTTGCTTTTGCTCTTCGTTACCGAACAGAACGATTGGCAGTGAACCGATTCCAACGTGTGCACCGTGAGAAATGGAGAATCCACCTGCGCGGGACATTTTTTCAGCAATCAGGGCCGAGCTTACTTTGTCTAATCCAAGACCTCCGTATTCTTCAGGAACATCTGCCCCTAGAAGCCCAAGATCTCCCGCTTCTTTTAATAGACGAACAGAGTGGTCAAATTCATGGTTTTCCAGATTATCAATCACAGGTACCACTTCATTTAACACATAATCCTCGGTTGTTTTGGCAATCATTTTTTGTTCATCAGAGTATTCCTCCGGTGTGAAAACTTGCTCACAGCTTACATCTTCAATTAAAAAACTTCCACCCTTGATCAGCTTTTCTGTTTGATTCGCCATTTCGAATCCCCCTAAAAATTATTATTTTGAAGGAGTAAGGTGCCTCGGCATTCGAGGGCCTTCCCTCCTATTAACCTATTAATTCAAAGACGCCGGCTGCGCCCATACCGCCGCCGATACACATGGTGACGATACCGAATTGTTGGTTTCTGCGTTTCATTTCGTGTACGAGGGAAAGGGTCAGCTTCGCACCTGTACAACCCAGTGGATGACCAAGAGCAATGGCTCCACCGTTTACGTTCACTTTTTCTTCATCTAATCCCAGCTGACGAATGACTTGGATGGATTGAGAAGCGAATGCTTCATTCAGCTCAAAAAGTCCGATATCCGACAGCTCCAATCCTGCCATTTTCAATGCGCGTGGAATCGCTTCGACTGGACCGATTCCCATGATCTCAGGTGGGACTCCCGCTACGGCAAAACTTCTGAATTTCGCCATAGGCTGAAGACCAAGGGTTCCTGCTTTTTCACGATCCATCACCATGACCGCTGCCGCGCCGTCACTCGTTTGTGAAGAATTCCCTGCTGTTACAGACCCCTTCACATTGAATGCCGGGCGTAACTTAGCCAGTACTTCCGAACTTGTTTCAGCACGTACACCTTCGTCTTTTGAAAATTGGAATGATTTCTCGACCAGTTTACTTTCATTGCTTACTGAACGATGAAGCACATCAACCGGTACGATTTCATCGTCGAATTTCCCATCTGCGATCGCTTTTGCCGCTTTTTGGTGACTTCTTACTGCGAATGCATCTTGATCTTCACGGGATACACCGAACTTTCTTGCCACCTGCTCAGCTGTGTGCCCCATACTCATGTAGTATTGAGGCGCATTTTCAGCTAACCTGGCATTCGGACGGACTACGTGACCCATCATGGGAACAAGACTCATGGATTCAGCTCCACCTGCAATCGCCGTATCAGAGTGACCAAGCATGATTTTTTCTGCAGCATAAGCAATGGATTGCAATCCAGATGAACAATAACGGTTAATCGTAATCGCCGGTACTGAATCAGGCAGTCCTGCAAGACCACCGATATTTCTTGCCATGTTTAACCCTTGTTCTGCTTCAGGCATCGCGCATCCGATGATCAAATCATCGATATTGCCTTCATAGTTTCCTGCACGTTTGAGGGTTTCTTTAACTACAAGTGCCCCAAGATCATCTGGTCGCACCTGTGCTAATGATCCTTTTCTTGATTTTCCGACTGGTGTTCTTGCACCAGCAACAATGACTGCTTCACGCATGAAATTCCCCCGCTTTCTAATATGGTGTAAACGCTGATTAATTGCGTAATGGTTTTCCTTTAACAAGCATGTGCTGCATTCTTTGTTGTGATTTCGGCTGTGCAACAAGACTCAGGAACGCTTCTCTTTCAAGGTCCAACAGGTACTGTTCATCAACTTCTGTTCCGTACGGTACTTTTCCACCTGCGATCACGTAAGCAAGCTTTTTCGCGATCATCAGATCATGTTCTGAAATAAAGCCTGATTGGAGCATGGATTGAGCTCCAAGAAGAAGGGTTGCATATCCTGTTTCACCGACAACGGGTACTTTCTTACGGATCGGAGCTGAGTATCCACCTTCGTATAGGCTTAGTGCAGCCTGTTTTGCATCGTATAGCAGATGATCATTGTTTACACTTACTCCATCTGCTTTATTTAAGAAGTTGTTGTCTCTTGCTTCATCACCAGATGTGGAAACCTTCGCCGTAGCAATCGTTTCGAATACTTTATTGGCCACTTTTTGAAGATCGAATTCCACTCCATTTGGAAGGTTCGCTAAGTGCTTCATATAAAGCTCTTTGTTTCCACCGCCTCCAGGGATCAAACCAACACCAACTTCCACTAAGCCCATGTACGTTTCCATGGAAGCCTGGATGTGGGCAGCCGGTAAGCAAACTTCGCTCCCTCCGCCTAATGTCATGCCGAATGGTGCTGCTACAACTGGTTTCGTTGAATATTTGATCTTCATCATCGCCTGCTGGAAGTGTCGCACGACCATATCGATTTCAAAGACGTTGTCATCCTGTGCTTCCATGAGAATCATGGCAAGGTTCGCTCCAACACAGAAGTTCTTGCCCTGGTTTCCGATGACGAGTCCTTTGTAATTTTTCTCTACTTCATCAACTGCAAAATTAATCATTTGCGTAATATCTAATCCAATAGCGTTATTTGGAGAATGGAATTCAAGAAGCGCGATTCCATCACCGATATCAATTAAGCTTGCTCCGGAATTCTTTTTGATCAGCTTCCCTTGCGTCTTAAGCGCCTTTAAGTCGAGTGCCTTCGGGTTTCGCTCTACAAGTTGGTAGTCTCCATGGTGATAGAAGTAACGCTCTCCATCTTCTTCTTTATAGAAAGTGGAGTGACCTTCAACGAGCATGGTTTCCACCCACCCAGGTACCTTGAAGCCTTCTTCTTTCATACGGGTTACAGACTTTTCAACTCCGATCGCATCCCATGTTTCAAATGGACCCAGTTCCCAGCCGAAGCCCCATTTCATGGCCTGGTCGATGCCTACGATATCATCAGCGATTTCACCGTGCAGCTGGGCTGAATAAATTAAGACCGGGGACATGATATTCCATAGGAGCGTGCCTGCTTGATCTTTCGCATATACAAGTGATTTTATTTTATTTTTTAAGCCTTTTTCATTTTTCGCCATTTCAAGTGAAGCGGTTTTCAACTTTTGGCGTGGCTGATACTCCATTGTTTCAGGATTAAGCTCCAGAATCTCTTTTCCTTGTTTCAGGAAAAATCCCTGTCCACTCTTACTTCCCAGCCATCCATTCTCAAGCATTTTTTGCATGAAGGATGGTACTTCAAATACCTTTTGCTCTTCACCTTCTACCTGGTCGTACACATTCTTCGCTACATGTGCGAATGTATCAAGTCCAACCACATCAAGTGTACGGAAAGTGGCACTTTTCGGTCTTCCGATCGTTGGTCCCGTGATAGAATCAACTTCTCCTACAGAGTAGCCGCCTTTCAGCATTTCTTGAACAGTAATGAGCAATCCATACGTTCCGATCCGGTTTGCAATGAAGTTCGGCGTATCTTTCGCCATCACGACACCCTTACCAAGGATGTCTTCACCAAATGTCTTCATGAAACTGACTACTTCCGGATCCGTCTTCTTCGTTGGAATCACTTCAAGAAGCTTTAAGTAACGAGGCGGGTTGAAGAAATGCGTGCCTAAGAAATTCTTTTGGAAATCATCGCTTCGCCCTTCTGACATAGCCTCGATTGAAATCCCGGATGTATTTGAACTGATGATGCTACCCGGTTTTCGATAGCGTTCCACTTGTTCGAACACTTTCTTCTTGATATCTAAATTCTCGACGACTACTTCAATCACCCAGTCACAATCCCCGATATTTGTAAGATCATCCTCGAAGTTGCCTGCTGTAATAAGTGAAGCGTTTTGCTTTGATGTCAATGGCGCCGGTTTTTGTTTGAAGAGCTTTTTTAAAGCGTTTTCACTAAATTGATTACGAAACGCCTTGCTCTCTTCTGTCAGTCCCTTTGCTTTATGTTCGTCGGTTAATTCTCTTGGTACGATATCTAATAACATTGTCGGGATGCCGATATTTGCAAGATGAGCGGCAATCCCTGAACCCATGACTCCTGATCCTAACACTGCGGCTTTCTGAATTCTACGAACCAATGGTATTTCCCCCTTTTACACACTTTGAATGAATACTCATTCATTTTTTATTCAAAAAAAAGACTCGAATGAGTTCCTGTTACATCTAATATATCTGATTTTCTAAAATATCGCAATATTTAAAAGACTAAAAATGATAAATTTTACAAAAACTTTGGTGTTTTTACTGTGTTATGTTCTTCCTGGATAATGTAAACTTGATACACAAGAATGTACTGAAAATTTTAAGGATATGGAGGATGGAATGAAAAAACATACGACATCTATCACGATTCTTGAAACCAGTGATATTCACGGGCATATATTCCCTTACTATTATGGAACTAAGAAAAAGGCAACCGTTGGATTAGGTAAAATCGCTGCCTATATAAAAGAAATACGAGACCAAACCGGCAATGTATTGGTCATTGATAACGGGGATCTCTATCAAGGCACTCCCCTTACTTATTACTATATGAAACAAGCTCGTCATTTGCCAAACCCTTTTGTTTCAATTTTACATGAAATAAATTATGATGCAGCCGTGATCGGCAATCATGAATTCAATTATGGGATGGAACCCTTACGTAAAGCTCATCAAGAAGCAGAGTATCCTTTTTTAGCCGCTAATATCCTCGATAAGGGGACGATGAAACCATTGTTCGGACTCCCTTACTTTATCAAAGTGTTCCCAAATGGGGTGAAAGCAGCTGTACTTGGTGTAACGACACATTATATTCCAAACTGGGAAAATCCCTCTCACATTGTCGATTTGTCATTCGAAGATGCCTTTACCTCAACTCTTAATTGGGTTTCCTACATCCGCACAGTAGAAAAACCTGATGTGATGATTGTTTCGTATCATGGGGGCTTTGAAAAGGATATTCAAACCGGTTCACCAACTGAACGACAAACTGGTGAAAACCAAGGCTATAAGATTTGTCAGGAAATAAAAGGAATCGATGTGCTGCTGACCGGTCATCAACACAGAAAACTTGCCGGCACCATCAATGGTGTTTCAATCGTTCAGCCGGGAATGCATGGTGAGAGCATCGGACATATTACCATTGAGTTACAAAGAAACAAGCACGGATGGACGATTGTAAACAAGGTGCCTTCAATCATTTCCATGGAAGGAATGGAGGCCGATAAGAAGGTCCTTTCCACAGCCCGGGATATTGAAAGCAAAACACAATCCTGGCTGGACCAACCCATTGGTACAATTGAAGGATATATGCAGATAGTAGATACATTCGAGGCTCGTATTAAGGAACATCCATTCATTGAGTTCATCCAGCGCGTCCAAATGGAGGCAGCGGACGTTTCCATTTCAGCAACCGCTCTATTTAGTGAATCACAACAGGGCCTGCCCAGTATAGTCACATTGAGGGACATCGTGTCTAATTACATCTATCCCAATACTTTAACCGTTCTTGAGCTTACAGGTAGAGACATACGACTTGCCCTTGAGCGCTCGGCATCTTATTTTACTGTAAACCAAGCAGGGGTGCTTAGTGTGAACCCTGATTTCACCACCCCTAAACCTCAGCATTATAATTATGATATGTGGGAAGGAATTGACTACGTGTTGAATATCCGCCATCCAATAGGAGAACGAGTCACTTCCCTCTTCTACAATGGGGAACCCTTAGCAGAAGATCAGGAATATCAAGTCGTCATGAACCATTACCGGGCAGGTGGCGGGGGAGAATACTCCATGTTCAAAAACAAGAAGGTTATCAAAGAGATCCAAATCGACATGACCGAGTTGATTGCTGATTACTTCCTCAAACATAAAACAATAAAAGCTGCCTGTAATCACAATTGGAAAGTTGTGGTCGATTAAGAGGGACGGACCTCACTTTGAGGTCTGTCCCTCTTCTTTTTCATAATTCTATATGGATAAGGGAATCTTAGTAATGGAGGTGTTCGACATGGCTAAGCATAAGAAAAATCCTTCAAAAGCTGGAGTAAGTGCGGCAAGTGTGAAGGGTGACGCTGGTCCTACCGTTGATATGGACGGCGGAGGGAAAAGAAACAGTCAAAACAATCAATTTAAGAAGCAACCATAGTAAGTTAGGAAGAAAAGCACCCGATTTTGTTGATCGGGTGCTTTTTTTGCGTAAAGTTGATGGTTTAGGCGTGAGTGATTACCGTTTCAAAGGGATTTATAGGCCATTGGGAAATTGATCGACCGTTGTTTGGATATATCGACCGTTATATCGATTTATCAACCGTCATCCAGATTTATCGACCGTTATTTCATTTTATCAACCGTATTTTCAATATATCGACCGTTCGACAAATTCCGCTAAAAGCACACACACTAATCCCCCAATAACTCTTCCAATCTTTTTCCCTTCTCATACAAAAATTAACTTTGCCTTGTCCCCACTTTTACAGTAAACTAAGAATATAAATTTTAAGTCGTCAGACCTCCTACTTTATCATCACCACCTAAGGTAGCTCGTCTGTTTTTTAATGTACAGTAATGATAACGTTTACAGAGAAGGAGACTATGCAATGAAGCGCAGACTTTTGTTTTTTACGATTGGACTTTTTATTTTGACAATGGGGGTTGCCTTGATTATTAAATCTGGTTTGGGTGCCTCTGCTTGGGATGCCCTGGCCGTTGGGGAATCGAATATGTTTGGGATTACGGTTGGAACCGCTGTTTTCATAAATGGGATTGTACTGATCGGCCTTAATGCTCTTATTATGAAGAAGAAGCCTGATGTATTGGCTGCGGGGTCCATTCTTGTGATTGGTCTTTTGATTGATTTTTGGTTACTGGTTGTCTTTAATAATTTTGCGCCTGAGATGCTGATGAATCAGGTGTTTGCCCTTGCTTCAGGCATTTTGACAATGGGACTTGGTATTGCGATTTACTTACAGGCTAAATTCCCGGCAAGCCCGATGGATACACTTATGGTGGCAATCCATACGCGTTTCGGATTAAATCTTCGTAATTCCCGTATCATCAGTGAAGGATTTGCTCTGTCACTGGCATTCCTGTTTAAGGGTGATATTGGAATCGGTACAATCATTGTTACGCTCCTATTAGGATTCGTGGTTCAATATAGCTTCCCGATTTTCGAACAGCTCTTTGAGAGAAAATCAATGGGTAAAGCAGCCGTTTCTGCTGATTAATCAAAAAAAAGCAATCTTCCAAGTGGGAGATTGCTTTTTTATTTAGTGACATATTGAAAGATTTTGTCTCATCTCGGATGAGGGGGCTCGTGCCCGGCTCAAGCATCTGAAGAGGAAACGGGGATAATTGTTCTGTTTAAGTGGAACTTAATCCCCCTTTAGAATTCAAGAGCTCATTGATACGCTTTCTCTGACTTTTATTTGCAAGCACATAGAGTGTATCGCCCGCTTTGATGACGGTGTCTCCCATTGGAGTGATTAGTTCATTGTTTCGAATAACTGCTGAAATCAATGTTTTCTCAGGGAGGTTGATGTCTTTAATCGACTTGTTTGTAATAAAGGCATCGTCGTTAATGAGAATTTCGAGCATTTCATTGTTGGTTTTACCAATTGAAACAAGTTCTATGCTATGAGCGATAGGAGGTCTTTCTTCTCCAGCAAGTTTAAGGTAGTTGGCTAAAGGTGAAATGGTCGTTCCTTGGATCAGAGCGGATAGAAGAACAACGAAAAACACGACGTTGAAGATGACTTCATTGTTTTCGATATTGGCTACCATTGGATACGTTGCCAATACGATTGGTACCGCGCCTTTCAAACCTGCCCATGAGATGAAGAACTTTTCTTTTACCGTAAAGTTCTTTGCCAGAGCAAGGCTTAAATAGACTCCCAGTGGTCTCGCTACTACAATCAATAGAATCGAGAGAACAATACCTTGCCACGCAATGCTTGGCAAATGCTGAGGGAAAACTAGTAAACCCAGCAGGATAAACATGACGATTTGCATCATCCAGGCAAATCCTTCATTAAAGCGGACAATCGAATGTCGATAGGTCAATTCCTGATTTCCGACTACAATCGCCATGATATAGACAGCTAATAGACCGCTCGCTTCAAGTATGCTCGTAAATGCGTATGTGAAGATCGCCAGTGAGATAGACAGAACAGGATACAAACCGGATGAATCAAGATTAATCCGATTGATGATCCATACAGATGCCCATCCCAGTGCCAGACCAAGTACTAATCCCATACCCATCTGCCAAAAAAAGCTTAAAATCAAGGTAGCTGGATTTAATCCGGGAAATTGGATCAATTGCAAAAAAGCTACCGTCAAAAAGATTGCCATCGGGTCGTTACTGCCTGATTCTGCTTCCAGTGTAGAAGAAATTTTAGGTTTGATGTTTTTGTTCCCTAAAACGGAGAAAACCGCTGCAGCGTCCGTTGAACCAACGATTGCCCCAAATAACATCCCTTCCAGCCAGCTTACATCTAGAATGAACTT
Source organism: Bacillota bacterium (assembly GCA_051750565.1). Classification (GTDB taxonomy): domain Bacteria; phylum Bacillota; class Bacilli; order Bacillales; family Bacillaceae_B; genus Rossellomorea. The sequence goes on from JBNJJV010000006.1 coordinate 141,469, forward strand.
TGCTGCCACTCCAATCGAAAGTGTGGTCACAATGACTCCAATGGTTGCCAGTGATAATGAAGGTTTATAGACACTTTTCACATTACTCCATTTCGTCTGAAGTCCACCTTCAAACAGGATGATGATTAAAGCAAGTGTTCCGATGAATTGTGTCATTGGAGCATTATCGAAGAAGAAATATGTATTTAATACCATACCTACGATGATAAATAAAATAAGTGAGGGAACGCCTAATCGTGTGGAGAACTTAGCGGTTACAACACCGACTAAAAGCAAGAGGCCAAGCAGTAAAGTCAAGTTATCAATGGTAATTTCCATTTTATCGCCTCTTATTTCATGAAGATTATTCTCTTTTATTATATAATATTGTGAATAACGTAACAATTAAAAAGCCTTGCCCGTGACCATACTAATCGAAACTTCTGAAAGTATAAGCGGGATGAACTCCATTTCCCTCTTACTGTTCAGAAGTTGAGCCGAAATCAACCACTCCTCTCCTTTCGGCTTAAGGTTTTCCCCATAATGATATATTCGTGGGGAACATGTGGATAGAATCCATCACGAAGGGTTTTCCAGTCTTGAGAATGATAAAAGTCAATGGCTGATTGATTATCCTTGCGGGTGGTAAGAAGTGCTCTTTCCTCTCTTCTATTCTGCAATAATATTCCCATCAGTCGTTTAGCAATACCTTTTCCTCTGTAATCGGGATGAACACCAAGTTCGACCAGCTCCATGCAATTCTCCATCCACTCACGATTCGGGTGTAAATGACGGGACAAGAGCTCGTGGTAATATTGCCCTTTTTTAGAGGAATATCCATATACGTACCCTGCGACTTCATCACCCACAATAGCGAGATATCCTTCAAAATGCGGGTACATAGAATGACGTCTAAACTGTTGTTCCATGCCGGCTGGATCCACCTTAAAGAGTTGGCAATAAAGCTTAATCATTTTCTTGAAATACTTTCCTTCTACTTTAATAGGAACGATATTCATTTTCACTCTAACCTCCCATACTGATTATGAATGCCTCTATTAGCAAAGATTGTTGTTTTAAAACACATGACCTGCCAAGGCTCTGTCAATCAGTTTGTGCGTGATAGTGAGGGGAGCTGCTCCACTTGCAGCTAGCGTTCGGCCGATCCTCCTCAGCTTAGCCGAACGGGGTCTCGGCACGACGGTTCTTCCGCAGGAGTCTACGCAATTCCCCTCACCATCTATAAAAGATCTTCGTGACAGAGCTTAATCGTGACCAAAAACAATCGAAAGGAATAGTATTTCTACTATAAAAAGCTAAAATCGACGACTGCACACTTTGAAAAATACTGTTTTCTAAACGTGTATGGTATTTATATTAGTCTATAGTAGTATTTCATGCTTAGAAAGTTGATTCTCGCTACAGGTTCTCGACTCCTGCGGGAATTGCGGGAAGCTCCGAATAGCGGAGGCGGCTCGCCCAGCCCCGACATTCATCTTATGACCTCGAGGGGCTAGCCGCCGGAGCTAGACAGTTGAGAACCCGCAGGTCAAAGCCCGAGGAGGCTCAACTCACGCCCCGAGAAAAGCGAGCACCTGGAGCGGAAATCAACTACTACTCGCTTTTTCAAAAGCAACAAAGTTTACGAAAACAGCCTTATGAATATACAAATAAGACTCCATGAACATCCATAGAGTCTTAATACTATCTACTATTATTATTTCTTCATGACCCCTTTTAGAACAAAGGCGACATTTGCCGGTCTTTCAGCCAGTCTTCTCATGAAATACCCGTACCAGTCCGTACCGTATGGAACGTATACGCGCATTTTATAGCCTTCTTTGACCAGTTCATGCTGACGTTCTACACGAATGCCAAAAAGCATTTGAAACTCGAATTGATCACGAGGAATGTTGTACTCTTCCACGAGTCTCTTCGTATATTCGATCATCTCATCATCGTGAGTGGCAATAGCCGTATAATTGCCATTCAACAGATGAGTTTTAATAATTTTTTTGAAATTATCGTCTACATCCTTCTTTTCTGGAAACGCAACTTCAGGTGATTCTTTATAGGCTCCTTTTACTAGACGCAGATTGGGGGAATACGCATTCAGATCATCCATATCCTTTTCTGTTCTATATAAATAGGCTTGTATTACCGTGCCGATATTATCATACTCAGACTTTAAGCGCTTGAAGATATCAATGGTCTTTCCACAGCGGGAATAGTCTTCCATATCAATGGTCACGAATACATTTTGCTTGGTTGCTTCATCAAGAATCAACCTCATATTCTTCATGACAACGTCTTCGGAAATATCCAACCCCATTGAGGTCATCTTCAGGGATAATTGAGATTTCAGGTTTTCCTTCCCGATCGCACGAACAGCCTCTATACATTCAAGAGCCATTTCGTTTGCTTCTCGCTCATTGTCCACAAACTCACCTAAATAATCGATCGTTACAACAAGATTCTGACTATTCAGTTCGCGAATAACATCAACTGCCTGCAGAATGGAAGATCCTGCAACGAATCGTCCGGCTCCAAAACGTAGGCCATATTTCTTAGCCAGCTTCGTCATCGGCTTATTTTTTGAAAGGAATAAAAAGAAATTACGCATTGCTTGCTCCATGTTGCTTACCCCCTGAAAAAACATATATATCATATTATGAAACCGTTTTCTTTATTGCTAAAAAAGAAAAGGTTCATACTATTAATATATTTACCAACATTTTATCACCTTTTAAACATTTTGAATATACTTTCAATACTTTCTTAGTAGAATATTATCGGAATTTGTAAATACGTGAATAATCATGTTGAGCATTAGGAAAAATAACCTTTGCCCTATGATTATAAAACTTTCTTAAGGGGTCGTATACAGGGTAATATTACCTATCGATCATACAAAGAAAGGATATTAAGGAGGAAATGAAAATGCAACAACAATCTCAACAAGGAAGCCAGCAACAAGCCTATACGGAACCACCGCAAATGCTTACAACAAAGGATTCTTTATATTTAAATGACATGCTTGCATGGAATCTTAATGCCATGAAGAAGTGCCATTTTGCAGCAGCTCAATGTCAGGATACTGAGATTAAAGCTGAGTTGGATAAATGCGGCCAAATGCATCAACGTCACTACCAACAACTATTAGCACATTTGAATACGACTAACCAAAACCAAAACATGATGTAGAAAGGAGTCCTCTTACATGAATCAACAAAATCAGCAAAAAATCCAAAACCCGCAAACACAAGTACCTGAAACCCCACAGATGAATGATCGAGACTTTATAACGGATGTACTATCTCACGAGAAATACATGACTGCTTCTTACTGTACAGCTCTGAACGAAGCGAGTCATCAAGCGCTATATCAAGACCTGCTCACGATTTTTAATGAAACACAAAATGCTCAACGCGAGCTATACAATGAAATGTTCCGCAAAGGCTGGTACAAGCTTGAGGCTGCCGACAGTCAAAAGATTCAACAATCCTATCAGCAGCACCAGCAATATTCTTCTCAATTTCCTTATGGGTATGGCGGGCAAGTCCAATAATTGGGGGCAGACTTGAGTCTGCCTTTTTTTGTTGAGAAGTTCGTGTGGGTGAGGCTGGTGTGTATACGTGTCTTTGACCTTTGGGGAAGTAATTATGAGCATTTTTGCCGGATTGAAAATTTAAAAATGAAATTTTGAAAGTCGATAATATATCTCCCAAACTCATTTAAAATGATCCTCTGCCTCCCGACTCCAGACAAATTCCAATAAAAAAAAGCACCCTCTCAAACAAAAAAGGGCACTTTCCACATAAAAATCAATTACTCTTTCTTCTTTTTCCCATTCATTTCCTCACGATGAGCTTCATTCATCTCTTTTATCTCGCCGACGATTCGTTTCATCTCATCTTTACCCTCTGGATATAATGAATTCCAGTGTTTCACGAGTGCAGGCATGTTTTTCGCGATGAATGAGTAAAGAGCGTATCGTGTGACCATTTCTTTCTTGTCCGAATCGGTATTACCTACTAAAAGCTCAGTGTACTTTTCTAACAATGCATCAAATTGTTCGGGAAATTCTTTCATTATCATAAACCTCCTTGTGAGAGCTATGTCCTTTTCACTCGACAGGTTTGCGGACATGTTTTACAGCGATACTGCTCCCCATTTTCCAGTCTATAGGAGAAGCAACACGTTTTACGAACACGTACGTTTTCCGTTACTCCTTCTACATTTACTTTTCCACTATAGTAACGAGCCAATGGATTTTTGTGATACCGTCCGAACCACTGGCTGTTTTCCTCAGAAAGCAGCTGGCGGAATTGTTCGTCACGCAGTACTCTCATTCCTTCGTTTAAAAGAAAATCATCATTCTCGAAAATCCAGAAAACATATACGGCGATATTTTCCCACAGAATAATATTTGACAGCTTTGTCGCTTTCTTTAATGACTGGATCACTCCATTAAGATGATCTCGAAAGATCAACTGAATAAATTCCTCTTTCTCCTCGGTGGAAGTAAATTCAGTAACGATTACATCTTTCAAATAAAACTGAGGCATCCATAATCCATTCTTATCTCCATTAACCAGTATAAGGTTTTCAGGGGCGAGGTTTACTTTCTTATTCCAATACGTCATCGCCATTAATCCCATTGCTGCTATGAAAGCATAGCGTTTCATGAATAAGGACGCTGCTACCTTAAGATCATCTGTTCCGATTGACGAAAGCCTGCCGGATAGATAAGCTTTCATGTCATTCTCCCCTAAGAAAGAACTTGCTTCTTCCCCTTTAAAAGCAGGATCCCACTCTCTATGAAAACGATATTTCTCAAGAGTGTCCCACTGTTCCTGGGTGAGGGCATTCATCCCGTCTCACCCACAGCATTCAGAATGCAACGGCCTTTACCAAACGGGATACATAGCGGCGTTCCAAACAATGGATCTCGAGAAACCTGACAATCCATATCAAATACATTCTTCACGAGTTCACAGCTAATCACATCTTCAGGCTTCCCTTGGGCATAAATTTGCTTATCACGGATGGCGACAATATTATGGGCGTAGCGACAGGCTAAATTAAGATCGTGCAGGACCATGACGATGGTTCGCTGCTCTTTCTCGTTGAGTTCGAATAATAAATCAAGAATCTCAATTTGATGGGTCATATCGAGATAGGTAGTCGGTTCATCTAACAGAATGATGTCTGTGTCTTGCGCTAATGTCAACGCAATCCAAGCACGCTGTCTCTGTCCCCCTGAAAGTTCATCCACTTTCCGGTGTTGCAGTTCTTCCATCTTCGTTGCCTTCAGTGCATCCTGGACAATTTCTTCATCCTTAAGGGACCACTGCTTGAGCCAGGTTTGATGAGGATAACGACCTTGCTTTACCAGTTGCAGGACGGTCAATCCCTCTGGAGCCGTTGGCGATTGAGGGAGAATAGCCATTTTACGAGCGACTTCTTTCGTTGATAAACGAGAGATTGCTTCCCCATCCAACAGAACCGAACCTTGTTTCGGCTTAAGTAATCTGGCAATGGAACGAAGAAGAGTGGATTTACCGCAGCCATTTCCGCCGATGAAGACAGAAATCTCCCCTTTTGGAATGTCAATATTCAGTTCATCAATGATCGTTCGTTCCCCGTAAGATAGAGTTAAATCCTTCGTTTGTAAAATGTCACTCATTAATGGCCAACTCCTTTAAGAATTTCTTGTTTTAAATAATAGATAGATAAAATAAGGTGCTCCGATCGCTGCAGTAAATACACCGGCCGGAACTTCCAGTGGTAGGAATAATGTTCGGCCGATCAGATCTGCTACCATCACGAGAATACCACCTATAAAAGCGGCAGTCGGAAGTAACGCACCGAAAGATGATCCTACCAATCGTCTTGCCATGTGGGGAGCCATCAGACCTACAAAGCCAATTCCCCCAGCAAAGGCAACCGCTCCACCCACTAGAGCCGTTGACATTAGGAGAAGTAAAAAGCGTTGTCTCTGAACGTTCCCTCCAACACTTGTAGCGATTTCTTCCCCAAGTTCCTGAATATTTAATTGACGGGTTATAAAGAAGCTTAACAGGATAAAGACCAAGCTCCACGGAAGAAGGATCCATACGTCCTGCCAATCCGATCCGTTCACGGTACCCGTTATCCAAATGTTCGCTTGACTGGCTCTATATATAGGGCCGAGTATCATAAGAAGTGTTGTCAAAGCTTGTGTCAAAGCTGAAATCCCGATTCCAATCAAGACGAGCCTGACAGGAGATACCCCTTTTCGCCAGGCTAAGAAATAGACTAAAAAGGCAATGACTGCTGCCCCTATAAATGCAGCAACAGGAAGCCATTTAATGCTGACCATCAAGGTATTATCATCATTGCTGAAAATGGTCAGAAAAGCGACCACAGCTGCTCCTGCACCCCCAGTTATCCCGATGATGTCGGGAGATGCCAAAGGATTTCGAATCATCCCCTGTAAAATTCCCCCTGCAACGGCCAATGCCATCCCGGCTAACAAGGCAATGATAATCCTTGGAAGTCGAAAAGACGTAACAACAAGCTGTTCTAAACTTGTTCCGCCTCCAAAGAAGACGCTTACGACCTTCCATGGTGCTATTTTCAAGTCACCTATTCCCGTACTCATAATAAGGACGAGTACAGTGATGACGCCTAATATCATGATTTTCTTCATTGCTGATATATCAACGAGCATAGAAACCCGGTCCTGAAGCCAGCGTTTCCCCATAAATCTATTCATCGGTTAAAACCCCTTCCTTGCAACGTACACGAAGAATGGTGCACCAATAATGGCTGTCATAACACCAACCGGCACCTCCTGGGGCATGATGATGTATCGGGCTCCAATGTCAGCGGCCAATAGCAAAATCGCTCCGAGCAATCCTGAGTAAGGGATCAACCAGCGATGATCAACCCCGATGATTTTTCTCGCAAGATGGGGGATGACAATTCCAATAAAGCCTATTGGTCCAGCAATGGCTACGGAACCTCCAGCCAGCAGCACCACCACAAGTAATGCGATACATTTAATCAATGCTGTTTTGAGTCCCAAGCCTTTGGCAACATCTTCTCCCATGGCAAGTATATTCATTTTACCTGCTAACATGAGCGCAAGGATCCAGCCTGCTACAATATAAGGAAATACTCCGGTTAAAATGTCGAGGTTTCTCCCTTGAACAGATCCTGCAAGCCAAAACAATACCTGCTCTAACGCCGCTTCATTCAATACAAGCAATCCCTGTGTGAATGAAGCGAACATCGCCGTGATGGCAGCCCCTGCTAACGTCAACTTCATGGGAGTCAACCCGTTATTCCCAACGGAACTGATGACATACACTCCGACGGCAGCCAGTCCTGCTCCTAAAAATGCCAGCCACGTAAAGGATTGAAGATTGGTTACACCAAATAACGTAACCGCCACTACCACCATAAAGGCACCTCCGGCATTGATCCCGAAAATACCGGGAGATGCTAACGGATTCTTGGTCAAGGTCTGCATCAGGACGCCTGAAATCGCGAGGGATGCCCCTACTGTCGCAGCAATAAGTGCCCGTGGTAACCGAATCGTCTGAAGTACAATATGCTCAGTCGAACCATCAGGGTTGGTAAACGCTTCAAACGCTATTCTCCACGACGTATCGGTATACCCGTATACAATGCTGATTCCAATACACAATATGAGAAAGAAAATGGTTCCTATATACAGAATAAGTTGTTTTTGAGTTTTCATTATGTGTTAACCTTTCTAATCCTTTATGAACATTCAATCAAGGAAAGGAAAATCAATTGCCATTCACGCTCTGTCCTTCCCCTACTATATTAAAGAAGAATGGAACAACCGTCAATGACTTTGAAAATCATTATCATTTAGGTGTTGACAATGAAAGCCTTCTCAACTAATATAAGAAGAGTAATTGATAATCATTATCAACCATAAATAATTTTCAGGAGGATTTATACATATGAAATTAAGAAGTTTATTATCTTTATTACTCATCGCTTCTCTTCTATTTTTAGCGGCATGCGGTAATAAAGAAGAAGAAAAAGAGGGTTCTGCAAGTAACGATGATAAGAAAAAAGAAACCTATACAGTGGAACACGCAATGGGTACGACGGAAATCGAAGGGACACCTAAGAAGGTTGTCATCCTTACTAATGAAGGAACAGAGGCTCTTCTCTCTATGGGTGTGACTCCGGTTGGTGCCGTACAATCCTGGACAGGTGATCCTTGGTATGATCATATTGCCGACGATATGAAAGATGTTGAAGTAGTCGGAACTGAAAGTGAATTAAACATGGAGGCCATTGCTAAACTTCAGCCGGACCTTATTATCGGGAACAAAATGCGTCAAGAGGAACAATACAATCAGCTGAAGGACATCGCTCCAACCGTTATGGCTGAAACACTTCGTGGTGACTGGAAAGAGAACTTTGAATTATACTCCAAGGCACTAAACAAAGAAGAAAAAGGTCAGGAAGTATTAGGTGAATACGATCAGCGAATTGAAGATCTTAAAGGCAAACTTGGAGATAAATTGAATCAAAAAATATCCATGGTTCGTTTCATGGCGGGAGACGTCCGTATCTACCATAAAGATACATTCTCAGGCGTAATCCTGGATCAATTAGGATTTGCACGTCCAGAAGGTCAAGATGTAGACGACTTTGCTGAAAAGGGTGTAACAAAAGAGCGCATCCCGGCGATGGATGGGGATGTCCTATTCTATTTCACATATGAAACAGGCGATGGCGAAGCGAATAAGCTTGCTGAAGAGTGGCTGAACGATCCTCTATTCCAAAACCTTGAAGTAGCAAAGCAAGAAAAGGTATATGAAGTAAATGATGCTATTTGGAACACTGCAGGTGGCGTTATTGCAGCAAATGCGATGCTTGATGATATTGAGAAGTTTTTCCTGGAGCAGGAATAACCATATGAGACTGGAAAAGGAACATTCCTTTTCCAGTCTTTTTTAGTTCAGTCCCAATCTTGATTGATCCACCTCTATCTCATCCCCTCTTTTCATTCAACAGACCTTAACGTTTTTTCCCACATTCCCCATCCTTTTTCATAATTCTCCTATTTTCGGAAACACTATAGGATAGACCATACATCGAACATGAGGGATTAGTATGTTTCCATTCTTTAAGAACAAGAAAAACACCGATAACACGAAGAAAAAACAGACATATGAAAACTTTAAGCAGGAAGCTGAGAAATCAGCTGACTATAAACAAGCCTTTTATCAGAACCCTCATACAGGGGCCAAATTCAGTCTGCATTTCATTACCACCCTGATTGATGGGAAAATCCTGCAGGAGGATGTTCTTCCCTCCTTACTTTCAAAAGATTTTCATTCATTTGATGATTTAAAGACATTGGTTCCTGTCCTGGATATAGAAGTATCCAAAGAGGAAGCTCAAATTGAACAAAAGCTTTTTAACGGATATACCTTGTTAACGATGGATGCCTCCAACCGGAAATTTGCCTTCATCGCTACGAAGAATGAAATGGGGAGACAGGTTTCCCAACCGGAAGTGGAGTTCAGTGTGGTTGGTCCTAAAGAGGCCTTTGTGGAATCACTCAGTGACAACCTGAACCTTCTCCGTAAACGTCTTCCTATTAAAGAACTGCTAGTGGAGGAATTTAATATTGGAAAACTGACTCACACGAGGGTCGCCTTGGTCTATCTTGATGGATTAGTGGATGAAGCCAATGTGAATACGATGCGTCAACGTTTACAAGACGTGGATTTTGATCAAATCATGGATAGTTCATTTATTGAACAGCTCATTGCCGATAATAGTCTTTCCCCTTTCCCCCAGCTATTGGATTCAGAACGTCCGGATCGTGTCGCTTCTGTACTGGTGGAAGGAAAAGTCGCCGTTATGGTAGACGGGTCTCCTCATGCCTTGATTGGACCGACAACTCTCGTCGAGTTCTTTAATGCATATGAGGATTATTTCTTGAATTTCTCGATCGCCTCATTCCTCCGTCTAGTCCGTGTTTTTGCAGTAGGTTTTTCGATCTTGATTACACCGGTTTACGTTGCTGCGCTGACGTATCATTATGAACTCATTCCAAAGGATTTAATGGCCACTCTTGTGACATCGAGACAAGAAATTCCTTTGCCTCCTATATTAGAGGCGTTATTTCTCGAATTAACGATTGAATTATTGCGTGAGGCAGGAGCCCGCCTTCCAACCAAAGTTGGTCAAACGATCGGTATCGTTGGAGGGATCGTAATCGGGACCGCATCCGTTGAGGCCGGAATTACGAGTAACGTACTGCTCATTTTAGTTGCCCTTGCTGCACTTGCTTCCTTTACGACTCCCGTGTACCGCATGGGTAATACGATTCGTTTGCTCCGATTCCCCTTCTTGTTGTTCGCACAGCTATGGGGATTATTAGGCATTGTTTTCTGTTTCTGTTTACTAATGGGACATTTATTACAACTAACCTCCCTGGGAAGACCGTTCCTGGAGCCACTCTATCCACCGAGAATGAAGGACCTGAAAGACGCTCTAATCCGGTTCCCTTTTAGTAAACAAGCAGGACGTCCAGAATATTTAAGAACGAAGAAACCATACAGGTTCCGTCCATCTGAAGGAAAGAAGAAGCTAGATATCGATGAATAAAGGCCGGAGGTGAAAAGATGCAAACCATTCCAGATAGAAGAAAAATATCTCCTTTCCTTGTTTTCTTTCTCATACATTCCATTCAAGTAGGGGCAGGCGTTCTCGGGTTCCAACGAATCATTTCGAGGAATGCGGGGTATGATGGTTGGATTTCTGTCATCCTGGCAGGTATTCTTACTCATATTCTCATGTTCCTTATGTACCTTATTTTGGAAAAATCTGGAGGGGACCTTGTATCTGCTCATACTTTGGTTTTTGGAAAGTGGATTGGAAATATATTCAATTTATTATTCGCCCTCTATTTTAGTTTGCTGGTGATCACGATTGTGAGGACGTATATCGAGGTATTGCAAGTATGGATGTATCCCCGATTAAGTACGTTTATGTTTGCATTGTTCTTCTTAATTCTTGTCTACTATATTGTGAATGGAGGAGTCCGTACCATTGCAGGTACAGCTTTTTTTGGAACTGTACTACCCAGTTATCTGATCTTAACCTTTGCGTTTACATTTAAATACTCAGATTTCCTAAATATTTTACCGGTATTTGATCACACCATCAAAGATATCTTAATCTCCACAAAAAATATGTCACTTACCTATCTGGGATACGAAGCCATACTGATGTTCTATCCTTATATTAAAGATGCGAAAAAGTCTCAAAAATATGCTCATTGGGGGCTATTTACAACAACAACCATATACACCTTACTTGCCATCATTTCTTTTGCATTTTTCAGTCAAAAGCAATTAGAAAAAACCGTTTGGGCCACCCTTTCTATGTGGAAAATCGTTGAAATGCCCTTTGTTGAACGTTTTGAATATATCGGAATCGCTAATTGGTGCTTAGTGATTTTGCCCAACGTGTGCATAACTCTCTGGTGTGCCAGCAGGACCATTAAGCGAATGACTCCTTTAAGACATCGTCATGCCTTGATTATCATTTGTATTCTCAGTTTATGTACCTTAACTTTTATCACTGACCGAGAACAGGTTCATTTCTTGAATTCGATTTCAGGACAAATCGGATTCTATTTCAACTTTATTTACATACCCGCTCTGTTAGTACTGGTGACTATCATGAAGAAGGTGAGACAAAAACAATGAAACAATTTTCCTTGATCATTTTACTCATTTGTTCTCTGTTCCTATCGGGATGTGTAGAAAAGGAAATTCTCGACGATTTATATATTGAAACCGGAAAAGCCTTTGATTATGCTGAAGAAAATTTAATAAGAGGTACATCACTCTTTCCTATTTACTTATCCGATAAATCAATCCAGAATGGAACTCTTTCTGCTGAGGCATCTTCTACACGAGAAGTACTTGAAAAATTGGAAAGAAAGGCTCAACAGCCCCTTGTAAGAGGAAGCTTGGATGTCGTGTTGATAGGGGAAAAACTAGCAAAGAAAGGAATCATCGATATCGGTGATTCCCTGCAAAGAGACGCCAGTGTTGGCGCAAGGCTATATGTAACGATAGTAGAAGGAGAAGCAGGTGAACTGCTCAAAGGGAATTATGGCTTAAGGGGCAATGGAACGTATATTTCTAACTTAATTACACACAACATTACCCGAAGAGAGTTACCTGAAACGAATTTACATTTATTTCTATTTAATTATTTTCAAGAAGGACAGACAGCTTATCTCCCTATATTGAAGCAGCTCTCTAATGAAAGTATAGCGATTACAGGTGTTGCTCTCTTTCATAAAGATAAAATGGTAAAAAAGATTCCTGCTGACGATATGTTTTTCTTTAAATTATTGGTGGATAAACTTGCTGAAGGAAGCCATGTCATCAAAATGGGGAAAAAGCCTGGTGCTGCCGAAGAAAACGTTGAAGCGGCTGTAACGAGTCTGAGTTCAAAGCACAAGATTATCATAAAACATAAAGCTGATCCTGTTGAAGTGACAATGAGAATCAAGGTTAGGGGAATTGTCAAGGAGTATACCGGAAAAAAATTGACACTTGATAAAGTCGGAGATGTTGAGAAAAAAATGGAAAACGATATTGAAGAAAAATGCTTAGCCATGCTGAAGGAATTTCAGGAATTAGGAATCGACCCTGTCGGCATCGGTCAAAATCAAAAGCACGGGGTACGTGGATTTGATATTAAAGAATGGAAAGAAAGCATTTATCCGCGGGTGAAATTCAATGTAGACGCAAAGGTTCACATCTTAGAAGCTGGTACGGTAGAATAGCATCTATAAAGAAAGGCTCCCTATTGCGGGGAGCCTTTCTACTCTATTTCAGTTGAATAACACGTTTGCTCTCTGCACTCACTTTACATGCTTCAATGATTTTGATCACGTGTAAAGCATCCTCTGGTTTTACCGTAAGAGGTTTGTTTTCCCTTAATGTTCCATATATCCCAAGATAGAACTGAGTATAATCCCCCTTTTCGGAAGGAATGACTTCCGAGGTCACTTTTTCATCAGATAGGGTTGTCAGAGTACCCCAGTTTTCTTCGTCTTCCATTCCCCACTCTTTACCAAGAGGATTTATTCCTGCTTTCAAATCATCTTCCTGACGATCCATTCCGTGCTTCACGTAGCTTCCTTTTAATCCATGAACCTGATAGCGAGGTCCTGGATCAAGGACTACAGAACGAGAGTACAATTGCACTCTCAATACGTCATACCCGAGTGTAATGTGGAAATAATCTTCCGCTTTTTCCGGATTTCTTTGTGGGAATACATCTGCCTGTACCCATTGTGGTGTACCAAATAAAGTGAGTGCTTGATCGAGGAGGTGAGAACCCAAATCATATAACACTCCGGCTCCCTCGATTTTATTTTCTTTCCAACGGTCTTTAATAATCGGGCGGAAACGATCGAAGTGGGCTTCATATGTATAAATTTGTCCTAAAGCTTCTTCTTCAAGTAATTTTTGAATGGTTAAAAAGTCGGCATCCCATCGTCGGTTATGGAAGACAGATAGATGCAAGCCTCTCTCTATCGCTAAAGCTAACAACTCTTCCCCTTCCACACTATTCGTCACAAACGGCTTCTCTACCACTACATGCTTATCAGCTAGTAAAGACTGCTTAATCATCCGGTAGTGAAGATGGTTTGGCGTTGTGATGACAACTAATTCAATGTCTTGTTGAAGTAAATCGTCAAGGGATGAAACCACTGTTGCACCCTCAATGTCTTTCAACACTTTCTCTTTATCAGAAGAAAGCACCGCTTGGATATGAAATTCCTCTAAGTGAGAAAGTAACGGGCGATGAAAACTTTGTCCAGAAAAACCGTATCCTACTAATCCAACTTTAATCGGTTGCATAATGTCACCTTTTTCTTTCAAAATGTATTCTCATATTATCATGTACAAGTTCAGACGAAAAATGATTCGTTTTACAATTGATTGATGTTTTGTATAAAATAATATCAAAGGGAGGTTAACAACATGCAAGCAATCAAAAACAAAGAAACCTTTGAAGATCTAGTCACTTCGGCAGAGCCGGTGATCGTGAAATTCCATGCAGACTGGTGTCCTGACTGCCGTCGTATGGATATGTTCCTTGATGAGATCATGGAAGAGTTCGGTCAATATAAATGGTACGACATCAATAAAGACGAATTTCCTGAAATCGCCGAAAAATATGACGTCATGGGCATCCCAAGCCTGCTTGTCTACAAAAATGGCGAAAAAATCGCTCACCTGCACAGCGCAAACGCCAAAACACCTGAACAAGTAACAGAATTCCTTAAAGCACTATAACCCAGAGCCCAGAGGTCCGTCCCTGTTTATACATAGGGACGGACCTCTCCTTCTTGATGAATGTCACCTCAAACCATTAATAGATATTCCCCTTACCATCTACATAAACCGTTTGAATAATCGTTCTCTGAAATTGGTTTCCCTCCTGGGTTTCCCCTTCTATATCGATGGTAATGTTATGGACTCCTTCTTCAAATTCAGCAAGAGGCAGAGAAGATAGATCTTCAGTTGTAATGAGGGTGGCTTTGTTTCCGTTCTTTATCGGGATATGGTGAATGGTATATGTTCTCTTCACAGGTTTGTCGTGTGTATTCCATGAACCCATTAAAGATTCTCCATCCCCCGCCAACTGTTTCCCCTCCTTACTAACTCCTTTCTGAAACAGAATCGTTAACATGTAATTTTCACTTTGACTATTATGTGCCCTCATTTCCCACTGTCCTAAAAGTGGCTTTGAAATGATAATGGAATGATGGTAAGCGCCAGGGAAAAAGCCTGTCGCATCTTCCGTAATCATGAACTGTTTATACACTTGCCCGTTCGGACTAATGAGCTCATAGATCATAACCTGTTGATCACTGATCCAGTCCACCGAGATTTTCTCTACCTCTTCCTCCACTGAAAACTTCTCCACTCCAACACCCACAAATACCCCGCCTCTATTGAGAACCGACGTTTCTCCCTCATTTGCAAGCTCGCTCACGGCAGCATAGGATACCTCTTGCACCTCTTCTGTTAAGAGTTCCTTTAAATAAGGGAAAATCTCCCCGCCTTCTTTTATCGTCGTATGAGACCAGTCTTGGACCCGCACCTCTTCCCCATAAGGAAGGCGTGAACTTGTTACCAGCACCGCTCCATCACTTTGTCCAAATCGGCTTAAATATAACCCGCCCCAAAACAGTTCAGAATTCACCCCTCCCCATCCTGTACCACCGAATGTATAGAATGGGGTGGCTTTTGCAAGTTCAAGTTCATCCGTCTGGGAACGGAAAGATTTCATATATCCCGTTTGCAAGGAGAACACGGCATTATTTTTGCTTTTTAAAACATCGGTTAACCAGCCGGCCCATTTACTATAGGCAAGGTCTGCAAGCTCTGATCCATAATGAGGGGACGAAAGAGTGATGACCCTTTCTACATATGGTCCGGCACCATAATGAACCAATGCTGTTTGCACATCGATCCCTCCTTTACTATGCCCCACAACCACTACCTTCCTCTTAAAATAGTCGTAAATCTCACGAAGCTTTTCCACTAAAAGCTGCCCATTTTTCCACATATCTTCGTCTGGATGCAAATCAATAAAAACTGCTTGGTGCCCATATTTCCGTGTGAATTCCTGTAGATCATTTTCTCGTATCCACGTGTCTGACGAGGCATGAATCCCATGAATAAATAAAATCGGATAGCCCTCCGACCCGTCTGCCAATTCATCCACAAACCACCTGCCCGGTATTCCTGACACATTCTGAGTCCCATCCATTTTCTCATGCAATTTCTTTACCTCCCTTTAGATATCCTATCTTCATTATCGTTTAGAAGAATTAAAATATCAGTAGTAATGTTAAATATAGGAATAAAGTTACAAATTCCATGTTCTGGTCATAATCAGTAGTCCATCATCATAAAACGTAATGATTATGATTTACAAATCGTAATCATTACGATAAAATAAAATCGGAATGAAAGAAAAGGAGAGTAATAATGAAAAAATTAATAGTATTGGCCATTATAAGCAGCCTTGTTACACTCACAGCATGTAATGTTTCTAATCCCGGTTCATCAGAAGAGAAGCCTTTGTCCATCATTACCTCCATCTATCCCCTGCAATATTTCACAGAGAGAATTGGTGGAGAACATGTGAAGGTAAACACACTGCTTCCGCCCGGGTCAGATGCTCATACATTCGAGCCAACATCAAAAGACATGATGTCCATTGCAGAATCCAACCTATTTATCTATAACGGTCTGGGAATGGAATCGTATTCTAGTAAAATAACAAAAGCGTTAAAAAATGAAGAGACCATTATGCTGGAAGCGACTAAAGGGGCCGATGTCATTTCAAGCTCTCATCATCATGAAGAACAGAGCGACAATGCACATGAAACAGAAACTCATGACGAAGAGGCTCAAGGTGAACACAGTGACTCTTCGCTTGAAGAAGAAACTCATGAGGAACATAGTAATGATTCCCAAGAAGAAGAGGCTCATGATGAGCATGACCATGGAGATTATGACCCCCATGTATGGCTGGATCCCTCTCGAGCGAATCACCTTGCGGCCAACATTCGAGATGCGTTGGTAGAATTACGTCCTGAAGAAAAGGAAACGTTTCAGCGAAATTATAAGGCACTACAAAAAGATTTAGACGACCTGCATCACGAATTCGAGGAAGCAGTAAGTGGGAAGGACCATCCAGAAATCCTTGTCTCCCATGCAGCGTATGGATACTGGGAAGATTCTTACGGAATTGAACAATTAGCCGTATCGGGTCTCTCTCCTACAGATGAACCCTCGCAAAAGGAATTAAAAGATATGATTGAAACAGCAAAAGAACATCAAATAAAGTACGTTATTTTCGAACAAAATGTAACTCCTCGTATCGCAAAGATCGTTCAGAACGAAATCAAGGCAGAACCCCTTAAGGTTCATAACCTTTCCGTATTAACGGATGAGGATATCGAAGAAAATAAGGACTATCTATCCCTGATGAAAGAAAACATTCAAACAATCAAGAAAGCACTAGAAAACGAATGAAAAAGCCAGGCGCGTTCAAGCGCCTGGCTTTTTCGTCTCTCAACCTTCCACCGTAAAAGCAGGGATCGGGTCTTTAAATTCTGTCCACTCCTCTGCCATTTCTTTTTCTGTTAACAAGCAGCTATCTAATGACAGCTCTATTTCTTCCCTGTTCATCTCAAGACCGATAAATACGATTTCGTTCATTCGATCCCCATAAACGGGATCCCATTTATCTGCTAATTCCACTTCTTCAGCAAGGATTTCCTTTCTCTCATTCTCAGGATAAGCAGCTACCCATTCCCCTGCCCCCTGAATGATAATCGATGGACCTGCCTGGGATAATAAGCCCGTCATGTCGTTACGGGTCGGCAGCCAAAAGAAGCCCTTTGCCCGCACGATGTCAACCGGCCACTCCTCCATCCAAGTCATGAAACGTTCTGGGTGAAATGGCTTGTTACGTCGATAGACAAAAGAAGAAATTCCATATTCTTCTGTCTCGGGGGTGTGTTCTTCTTGTAACTCTTTAATCCACCCGGCTGCCTGGCTTGCTTTCTCAAAATCGAATAATCGGGTGTCCAGTACTTGATCTAATGAAATGTTAGCATGTGAAGTTTCAATGATTTTCCCTTCTGGGTTCAACTTATGAAGAACAGCTGTTAATTCTATAACATCCACTTCTTCCACTAAATCTATTTTATTTAACACAATCACATTCGCAAACTCTATTTGATCAATCAGTAAATCGACTACTTCCCTTGTATCTCCTTCGTCTGTTGCTTGCTTGCGGTCCAACAGAGTTTCACCGCTTGCAAAATCATGCCAGAATCGGTTGGCATCTACAACCGTCACCATCGTATCCAGTCTTGTTTTCCTCGTAAGATCAATGTCCATCTCTTCATCCAGATAAGTGAATGTTTGAGCTACAGGAATCGGTTCGGAAATCCCGGTAGACTCAATCACAATGTAATCAATATTCCCCTGATCGACCAATCGCTGGACTTCAATCATTAAATCTTCCCTTAAGGTGCAGCAAATACAACCATTTTGAAGCTCCACTAACTTTTCTTCTGTTCTAGTAAACCCACCACTCTTCACCAGGGAAGCATCAATATTCACTTCACTCATATCATTCACAATAACCGCTATTCGTTTATCTTCCCGATTATGTAAAATATGATTTAATAATGTCGTCTTGCCTGATCCTAAATAACCGCTTAATACTGTTACTGGTACTTTCATTCTAACAACTCCTATTCTTTAATCGAAATGATTACGATTTGTATATTATAAGAAAATCCTCACTTACACATAAGTAAGGATTTTTTTAGTTTATTCAATTTTAATAAAGAACTCCTCTACATAAGGATTAGCAGGCGGCTCTATTACTTCAAACACCGGATTCTTTAGTACCGGCATTTCCTGACCATTAAAATCCACCTTATCGATCACGCCACTCACGTTAATCCATGTATCTGGTTCAAGTTTACTCAGTTCTGAATCACGTGCCAATAAACCATAAACGGAGGCATCGGCTACGCAGCATGTAACGGTAAAACGGGAAATGACCATTTCATCCTCTGCAAACCCTTCATCTTTATAGACAAAACCAGTAAGCTGAATTTCTTTTCCGACGAAATCGTCCAGATTTTCATCCACAATACTTAATGTTTGGATATATTGTTCGTCTCTTACAATTATTTTTTTACTGTTATGGACGATTTCCTTGAGCTTGTCGAAATCCTTTTCAACTGGAAACTCATCATACGGTCCAAGGACAGGCTCAATGGAAGACTCACTTTTTTCTGTCCTTTCTTCTTGGTTTACTCCGTTTTGTTCCTGTGTAGGCGCCGTTGAGAATAGACTATTCCCCACTTTCACCCCTCTCTTAGCCGCGACGGAACTATCTAATAAGTTATCCGGCAGCAGGAATCCCACCACTATTGGAAAAATAAATAGAGCATATACCATGCTGGATCGAATGAATCCTTTCGGCAGTTCATGACCTTCGCAATCACAATGGTGTTCTTTTGCAGAAGCTGAAGATGTCCCCCGAATGATTTGGATCGCCCCCAGGAGAATGAAAACCCCCAGAGCAAAATACATGTAACCATGCATTTTTGGTGCGACAAAGTTTTGCAAATTAAACGTTAAAAATAGTTTCAATACCAAGAGAGCATATCCAATTAAGATGATCCCCCTGATGAATGTATGGAATTGGATGGATGGTTTCACTTCTCTAGCCTCCTTTACACAAATACTTGGAATACAAGCGTGCATATATATACTACGATTGTCACGATCCCAATAAAGATCAACACGAATTTTTTATTAAAGTAAGCAAGCATCAATAATGTATTCTTGAAATCAATCATCGGACCATACACTAAGAATGCCACAATGGATGAAGCAGAAAATATACTGCCGAAAGACGAAGCCACGAACGCATCTGCTTCTGAACATAGTGAAATAATATAAGCAAATCCCATCATAACCGCCGGAGCCATTACCTCATTCGTTCCTATCCCTACGAGCAGCTCCCTATCAAGATAAGTCTGAAATCCTGCTGCAACGAATGCTCCAATGATAAGGAATTTACCCATGTCAAAAAATTCATCACTGGCATGTACAATCGTCTGCATTAGTTTATTGGAGGAGTGATCATGATGATGCTCATGGTCATGTGCCTTCTGTATAAGCGGATTCCTATTTCCATAAAATTTATACAATAGGGCACCAATGATTAATGCGGCTATTAAAGCAATTCCCATTCTTCCCACGACAACTGTCATATTATTTTGGAACGCATAATAAGTAGAGGCAAATACAATCGGATTTAAAATAGGTGCCGTTACCATGACGACAATCGCAAGATGAGCGGGCATTCCTTTCTTAATCAGCCTTCTTGCCACCGGTACAATGGCACACTCACAAACAGGGAGCAATGCTCCGACTACAGCTGCAGGAAACAGAGCAAGGTAAGGAAACCTTTTCGGGATGATTCTTTGTAATAGACTCTCAGAAACAAATACTTGAATAAGTGCGGATGCGAAGACGCCAATTAAGATAAAAGGGATCGCTTCTAAGAGAATACTCAAGAATATGGTGATGACATTCACCATTGAAGAAGTAAGGAACTCATCCGGAACATATCCTTTCATCCAATCTCCCGCTAAAAAAAGAACAATGAATAACATGAATAATAGTATCCCTGTCATCTCTTGACTAAGGCTCCTCAAAGAATTCATTCATTTACGTTTCCTTTCTTAAGTTTACATATTTAATCGTAATCATTTCGTTTTATATTATAACTTATTCTTGTCCCAAAAAACTATGCTAAATTATTTTTTTAATCTTTCTTTAACATTTCTATTTGTGCATAACCTTTTGTTAATCTTCAAAAACTACTAATGAATCGAGTAGAATGGAGGAAATGATATGACGAAAAAGAACAACAAAGGCAGTGAAAACCAAAATTCACCTAAGCGTGGAACAACGGAGTTTGCTACTGAAATTACGAGTGGAGACAACAGTAAGGGAAACAAGCATAATAAAGATCAGCGTAATAAAACGAAATAACAAAAACCTGTCCGATGGAAGATCGGACAGGTTTTTGTTTTATAAGTATAGGATTCAGCTGGTACTCTTACTCATCATCACCATTAATCTTCACCGCGGCCGTATTATTTTGTATATAAGTGGGCGGTGCAGGATCATCTTCTTTTTCATTACTTCCATAAAATCTTTCATTCATTTCCATGTTTGCTTCTGTAGTGGATGTTCTTTCATCCTGCTTCTTCATGATCATCACCCTTTCGCTATTAGCGTATCGGATTGCAATTGAAATATACGCTTATTTTTCTCTATAAACAGGACACACTAACCAATGAAAATAGAATATAAGGAGGAAATGAGGAATGGATTATAATCGTGTAAAACAGATTTTATCTTCTTCAGCTGATATTGAAGTAAAATATAAAGATGCTTCCGTATGGATTGACTCTGTTAATGAAGATGGAAAAATAGCCGTTGTTCATCTTCGCGGACCATTAGAAGAACGTTCTGAAGTAAGTGTTTCAGATTTAGAAGAAGCATAATCGAAGAAAAGACCATGCAGTCCACCCCAAAAGGAGGGGCAAGCATGGTCTTTTCTATATTAAGTTTATTTCTTATCTTTGCTTTCCCCTTTATTTTTCAATAATTCAAAGATCATCTTCGCTTGATCTGTGTTATCGATCATGCCGGAGAATTTCTCTTTTTGTGGACCAAATGCATACACAGGAACGTCATCTCCTGTATGTCCATCCGTTGTCCAGCCAGTACCTGAACGTTTGTCGAAGATTTTCTCAATGGCGTGATCGATTTCGGTTAGATCACCTTGTTCTGCTGCTTCTTTCACAGAAGTAATCTCTTTTCCAGTTAATTCAAAGTCGATATTTTCGGCTAATGTATCCTCAACTGAAGCACCATTTGCGATTTGTTCTGCCATAAAGTCAGGTGTGCGTTTTGCAGCTTGAATAGCTGACGGATCCCAATTGTACTCACCATCTGACCCAATGGAGAATCCGCCTGTTGAGTGGTCAGCTGTAACGATAACAAGTGTTTCACCATTTTCTTTTGCGAAATCCCTTACTTCTTCAAATGCCTTCTCAAAGTCTCTCATTTCACTCATAGCACTCACAACATCATTATCGTGACCAGCCCAGTCGATTTGACTTCCTTCCACCATTAGGAAGAATCCGTCCTTGTCACCTTTTAAACGGTCGAGTGCGGATGTCGTCATATCCGCTAAGCTTGGCTGTTCTTTATCACGGTCGATCATCTTGTCCATTCCAACTTCAGAGAAAAGCCCAAGAATTTGCTTGTTGTCGTCATTTTTAAGTTCTTCAGCGGATTTCACATAGCTGTATCCATCCTTTTGGAACTGCTCGGCCAAATTACGGTCATCACGTTCGAAGAAGTCCGTCCCTCCGCCCAGCATTACGTCAATCTTATGTTCACCGTTAATCATTTCATCATAATAGTCATCCGCAATCGCATTTTCGCTTTTACGCTGCTCTTCATGTGCTCCATAAGATGCTGGGGTCGCGTGGGTGATTTCAGATGTAGCTACAATTCCTGTAGACATACCGTTTTCTTTCGCCTGCTCTAATACGGTTTTAACATCTGTTTTATCATTATCGACTGCTATCGCATTATTATAGGTTTTGACTCCACCACTCATCGCCGTAGCAGCAGCAGCTGAGTCTGTTACGTTCTCTTTTTCATCTTCAGGATAAGTAGATTGCAGTCCGACAAGGTAAGGATCGAATGCCGTTTTTTCCATCTCTACTGTATCTGGATTGTCATTCATGTAACGAAGAGCCGTTGTGTAAGGAACGCCCATTCCATCACCGATCATAAAGATGACGTTCTTGGCTTTGCCATTTTTAGATTCCTTCCCTAGAGCTTCTGAGCTGTCTTGATTCATTCCTATTACACTCCCAAGAGCTAATGTTGACACAACCGCTAACGGAAGAATCTTCTTCATTGATTTCTTCATTTACCCTACCTCCTGTAATTTCGAATACATGTAGAAGGATAAAGGGAAACTATGAAGAAACTTTTGCAAAAGGACTACAGGAGTGTAAAGGTTAAGTAAATAAAGAAAAACGGGTAAAAAGCCACCTGTTTTTCTTCAATAAATCTATCCTGTTCATAGTCAATAAGACCTCATCTACTCTCTAATCAAGGGAAGCGTACAACAACGGAATGATCCACCTGACTTGATGATTTCGGATAAATCCAGTTCAATCACGTCAAAACCTTTCGATCTGATTCGTTCATTCAAGTCATGATTTTGAATAAGACTGATGATTTTTCCATCACCGATTGCTAATACATTGGGGCCCATTTGAAATTGTTCATCTTCCGACACGGTGATGATATTATAATGCTTCTTGATTATCTCAAGATCCTGTTTAGAAAAGGCCGGTGGATATACAATGGCCCATTCCTCTGAAATGATCGTAAATACACAATCTAAATGAAGGACCCCTTCTTTTAAAGGCAATTCATGAACGGTAAATTGGGGGAGCTGATTTCGTAACGATTGGATGGCCAATTGATTCGTCCGTCCACTTACTCCAATCCAAATATTCTGCTCATCAACGAGCACATCCCCTCCTTCAATGGAATGGAGAAGTTCATTATAAGGCACTTCATTCGTTTCCAGCCAATTCTTCAGCGTTTTCACTTCGCCTCGCCTGACATCGGTATTCATCGATGCAACGAAGAACTGATCATGAATAGTGAAACCAATATCTCTTGTGAAGACTTGCTCATTAAACTCTGGTGATGGTTGCAGGTGAATGACCTCTGAACCATTTTTCTCTAACGTATCAACAAAGTTTTTATGCTGAAGAACCGCTTTTTCTATATTGATATTTTCCTTTAGGAAATGCTTTTGTGTTTCATTTATGATTTCATTAATTTGCATATTTTCAGGTGAAACAACTACCACTTTCTTTAACTTTCCATACTCATTGGAACAATGGGTTTTTTGATTCGGAACCAACGGGGAATTTAAACTCATCTTTACGCCCTCCATTTGTATACTCTTAAAAACTGCTTTTCCCTGTTATTATGCTTATAAAACTTCCTTATTATAATTTATGCTGAAGAAGCCTAAACAGGGACGACGGGCATCCTGGAATTAAGAAATAAGGACTTTTGTCCAACCGAATAATAAAAAGGCATACCTCTCTGCTGCATGCCTCCTTCCATCAATGAACCATTCGGTCATGATCCTTCCAGTATTCTTTTCGGATCACAACTTTTTGGATTTTTCCTGAAGCGGTCTTAGGTAATTCTTTTACAAAGGTAATACTCTTCGGAGCTTTGAAGTGAGCAAGCTTTTCTCTACTGAACTCGATGAGATCCTTTTCCGTTATGCTGTGACCCTCCCGAAGAACAATCACTGCATGTGGCACTTCTCCCCAACGTTCATGGGGAATGGCAATGACGGCTGCTTCGAGGACACTATCATGTTCATAAAGAGCCCCCTCCACTTCAATAGAAGAGATGTTTTCTCCCCCGCTAATGATGACGTCTTTCATCCGGTCGACAATTTCAATGAAGCCATCCTGGTCAACCGTCGCCATGTCCCCTGTATGCAGCCATCCATCTCGAATGGCTTGATTGGTTGCTTCAGGGTTTTTATAATATCCTTCCATCACTGTATTCGTTCTTGTCACGATTTCTCCAATCGCTTTCCCGTTATGGGGCACTTCATTTCCGAACTCATCCACTACTTTCACCTTGCTGCCAATCATACTGTAGCCGGCTTTCGCCTTTAACCGGTACTTTTCTTCCTTTGGTCTGTCCTGTTCTGAAGATCTCAGGATGGATGTAGTGATAAGTGGAGAGATTTCAGTCATTCCGTACACTTGGATAAACTCCCAGTTCAGATCCTCTTCCACCTTTCGTACAAATGCTGGTGGAGGGGCCGAGCCCGCAATCACAACCCTTACATTTTGGCCGATGGTCCGCTCCCTGTTCAGATAGTTCTCCAGAAGCATATTCAGAACAGTCGGTGCCATATGCATAACCGTTACGCCATGCTTCTCGACTTTATCTAAAATCATCTCAGGGTCTACTTTTCTGAGCATCACCTGGGTCGCACCGTTGGCAGTATAGTAAAAAGGAGATCCCCATCCGTTCACATGGAACATAGGCAGCACGTGAAGCAAAGTGTCCTGATCAGAAACCCGTAAATGATGCATGGATGATAGAGCATGCAGATAATTTGATCTGTGTGTGAGGAGTACTCCCTTCGGATCCCCTGTCGTTCCACTTGTATATAATAATGAAGCGATATCCGTTTCTTCCAGATCTACGCGGTCGAAGGCTTCGTCGCTGAATGAGCCGCGCCACTCGTCATAGCCGGGATATCCATCTATAGACTCACCATGGATCACAATATGCTTTAAATTCGGCACCTTAGACAAAATCGGCTGCACCAGCGGATAAAGTTCCTCATCCACAAATAATGCTTTGCTTTCGCTATGAGTCAGAATAAATTGATAATCCGCAGGTTTTAAGCGCGTATTAAGTGGCGTCATGATCCCTCCTACACCGTAGACTCCATAGAACCCCTCCAGCATCTCGGTTGTATTCGGAGCCAGATACGCAACCTTGTCCCCTTTTTCAATCCCGAATTCCATTAGTCCACTAGACAGTTGATTCACACGGGCATTTAGCTGCTTATATGTCAAACGCTTTACATCGTCAATAATCGCAACCTTTTCTCCATATTGCTCAACTGCCCGATCTAAAAAATCCGTTAACACTAAAGGTACATGCATAAGTACAACCCATCCCTTCTGTTAATTAATGACTGCTATATTACTTATATTGAATATTTTAGCAGATCCTATTTATTAATTGGGAATATTCAGAAATTATATAGTGGTGTCCTGATTAAAAAAAGCTCCATGTTTTGTTGAAGGATAGTTGACCACTCTTTTCTAAAACTGATTGTTGATCTTCCACATATTGGAATAGTGAGAAGTGGTAGCCCACAGGAGCATTGAACTCTTATAAAACATTCAGTAATCAGGTAACTTTAAGTGAATGGGATGAAAACGGTTTTCAGGGGAAACATAGTGGCAGGCTGTCCATTTTACAGTTTTCGACAAACGATCATAAGTATAAAAAAGTAGATAATAAATCAGAATTCCGGATCATAAATCAGGGGGAAGTCCTATATTACCCTTATTTTTTCTGTCAATCGTACTCTAAAGACATGAAAATCGACTAAATGATCCAATTCCACTTATAAATTCAATTATTTGGTCAAAATGTTACGTCAAAAGGAAGTGCTTATATAAAAATAGAAGCCAGGGTGCTATACCATAATAGGCGTTAGCTTCTTTCCTTAAAAATTCATCAGTCTCGCAAAACGATAAAATTGTCTTTGTGGAAATCAACAGCAATGTTTTACATAGCCTTCCATAAAAAGCATGGTGACACATTGGTCACCATGCTTTTTGGGTTAGCGGCCTCTTCTATTTGAAGAGGGTTTTCCTTGGCTGTTTCTTTTACCGCTGGAGTCGTTTCTTCTAGGTTTGCCAGAATCACTGGGTCTGGATTGTCTGCCTCTTGAGGGACTGACTGAGTCTCCGCCACGTCGGGATGATGATTCTTCCCTTCTCGATCGACGACTGCGTGACGAGTCACCACCTTCACTGTTACGAGACCGACCTCCACGTGGTGATCTTGCTTTTCGCTCTTTATTCGCTTGGATTTTCTTTTCCCGTTTATCCTTTGCACTTTCATTGGATCCCTTATGAACAGGTGAGGTTTCCTTAGAAGGAGCAACCTCCACGACACGACGAGGCAATGAACGGCCAATGCCTTTTTCAATCATTTCCAGGTCCTGCTTATCCTTTAATGCCACAAAGGTGATCGCAAGCCCGTCTTTACCGGCACGGCCTGTACGTCCGATTCTGTGAATGTAGCTTTCGACATCTTGAGGAATGTCATAATTAAATACATGAGTAACGCCTTCAACATCAAGACCACGCGCTGCTACATCTGTTGCGATAAGAAGCTGAAGTTTCGCGTCCCTGAACTTCTTCATCACTCCTTCTCGTTTCGCTTGAGACAGGTCACCGTGCAGTTCGTCCACCAGGAATCCTCTCGCTTTCAGATCTCCCAGCAGCTTGCTGACCCTTCTTTTCGTTCGGCAGAAAATAATGCCTAAAAACGGCTGGACATCATGAATCGTTTGACTAAGGGCTTCTAATTTCTGACGATCCGTCGTCTCCACGATTTCCTGCTGTATTTCCTGTACAATTTTTTCTTTTTCCCTAACCTGTACATTATGTGGATTGTTCATATAGCGCTTGCCGATCTTTCGGATATCCTTGGACATCGTTGCAGAAAACAGGGCAGTTTGACGAGTAAACGGCGTCTCGCGAATAATCGACTCCACTTCATCAAAAAATCCGATATGAAGCATTTGATCCGCTTCATCCAGCACAAGGAACGATACATTTGAAAAGTCCACGGTTTCTCGACGAACGTGATCAAGTAAACGACCAGGTGTTCCAATCACGATATGAATCGCTTTATTCTTCAGTCGCTTAATCTGCTTCTCAACATCCTGGCCGCCATACACTGCTAACACATTTATGTCATCTTCCGTAGAAGAAAGAATCTGATTTAATTCAGCCGTTACCTGAATCGCCAACTCCCTCGTCGGAGTCACAATAAGAGATTGGATCTCATCTCTCGCTGGATTAATTTTGGCAAGCATAGGCAGGAGAAAAGCCATCGTTTTTCCCGTTCCTGTCTGTGCCTGCCCGATCACGTCTTCACCATTTAATAACACAGGGATGGTTTCGCTCTGGATCGGTGTTGGTTCTGTAATCGATTGTTCTTTTAACGCATTGACGTACTTAGGTCCAATTCCTAAGGAAGTAAAATCATTCAATGGGGTCACCTCTTTGTACCCCATTATACCTTTAACTTCTCTGAGAAAACAGGGCACTGTGTTATAATGGAAAAATCGTAAAATGAAATGAGGAATATGATGTTACCATTTGAAGATAAATTAACCATAATCGAAGAGTTCCCTGAACTTTCACGGAAGGACGTTTCATTGAACCGGGTGAATTTCCACTTTGAAGAAAGTCTCTATGAAAAGACGACTGTGGTGTACCACCTGCACCCGAACGGAAACGGATTTGTTTATACGGGCAGTCTCCCCGATTATGAAGCCAATCAAAAAGGACTCGTGAATATCCGTGATTTTTCAGGTGATGAACTCCGCAAAATCATCCGGGCTTCCATTGATCATTTGGCAACGGAAGAAGAAATCGTGCCTCCGGTCCAACAGGTGTGGAAAGATACGGAAGGACATTCCCTCATGTTGATTGAAGAAGATGACCGTTGGAATATTTATGCCGGTGATAACTTGGAGGACTCCTTTGGCGGGTACGATGAAGCTGCGTTGTATTTACGTGAGGAAGGGTTTCGGAGACGCTGATATAGTTTGAAATCTCTCTCAAATGGACCGTTGATAAGAATGGATATTCAAAAAGGACGAATCGGATTTCGATTCGTCCTCTTGTAATGGATTCGGTTCTCGCATCATGTTTTCTTTTCAGTAAGGTTGCCTGTCTGGTAAGAAACCAGCCGAAACGGGGATTAATTCGGATTATTTACTTTTATTTCTAAATAGGCATTGAATACGAAGGAAGAGCCCCAACCTAATTTATCCTTCGTTTTCCAGTTTGTGATGACCGAAACAGAGTTCATTTCAGAATCTGTTGCCGCGGGGGTCAGAACGATATTTAATGTGTTAATGATGATATCAATTGTGTTAATGGTGGAGTAAGCCATTTCTTTCTTTGATACACAACTTGCGTATAGACCTCTATTTTTTCATGATGAAACGGAAGTTGAATCACCTTACCGTTTTCTATTTCTTTTCTTACAGCGATTTCAGGTAAGATGGCAATTCCTAAATCATCCGCTACACATTGTTTGATCGCCTCTAGACTGCTAAAAGAAATAACTGATTTAGCCTGTACATTTTCTTCTTTCAGCAACTGTTCCAGCAAGACTCTGTAAGAGCAGCCTTCCTCTGTTAAGATCAGGGTTTCTGATTCAAGTTCCCGCAGGTTCATCACTTGATGTGAACCGAGTCGATGACTGAGAGGGGCAATCATGACAAGCTTTTCTTGACGAATCGGAATGGTCGTGAGTTCAGGATGCTCCACATAACGGTCCATTAAAATCGAAAGATCGAATTTCCCTTCAAGCGTCCCTCCTTTTAAATTGGGACAATGCCCGGATTCCAATAGAATCTTTAATTCGGGATGCTTTACTTTTAATTGTTTAATATATGGTGTAATGAAATAGGCAGCCAATGATTCTACCGTTCCGACACGCAGAGTTCCCCTGAGATTACTTTCCTTCAAGATTCGTTCCTCTGCTTCATCTAAAAGGGATAGGATTTTCTCCACATAGTAATAGAGTTCTTCCCCGGATTGTGTTAGGCGCATCTTACGGCCGACCCGCTCAAACAACTTAATGCGATAATGCTCTTCAAGCTTCTTGATTTGCGTCGTCACACTCGATTGAGCATAGCCCAGTTTTTCCCCGGTCTTTGTATAACTTCCCCACTTGGCCACTTCTTTAAAAGTATAAAAATAATTCAGATCCATACCTATCCCCCATCACTATTTACGATAGTTAGTATTGATAATTATAGATAACTTTAATTCTTTAATCAATGATATACTCCAATCCAACACCTTATCAAAAACAATAGGTAGCAACTAATCGGTATGGTACTGTACACTTTAACTATTAAATACATTGGGGGACTATTTAGGAATGATCTTCTTTTCCATTCCGCTTATGGGTCGCTCTTAATCAAATCCCGTCGTATGCAAAGTGGCAGGATAAGAAAGACATAAACTGGATACACAAAATTCATATTGAGGAGTGTTGATTAATGAAAGTATTAGCCCTTTTAGGAAGCACACGAAAAAATGGCAATTCAGAATACCTAGCAAAAAAAATCGTAGAAGGAACCGATCACACCATCGTTTCTCTTGCCGATTTGCATATTGAACCAATCGAAGACTTACGACACTCAGAAGGCGGGTTCTCTCCTGTCGATGATGATTACGAACAACTCGTCCAATTAATGGAACAACATGACGTATTACTATTTGCCACTCCACTCTATTGGTATGGAATGAGCGGTCCTATGAAAAACTTCTTTGACCGCTGGAGTCAGTACCTGCGTGATGAGCGCTTTAACTTAAAAGAAGAGCTAAAAAAGAAAAAAGCATATGTAGTGATTACCGGTGGAAGCTCTGCCAATGTTAAAGGACTTCCTCTTGTACAACAGTTCCATTACATTTTTGAATTCGTGAACATGGAATTTGCAGATTATATAATCGGTGCCGGAGTGAAGCCTGGTGAGATCATGAATGACGTGACATCTTTAGAAAAAGCAGAGCGTTGGAATGCGTTATTTAAAGATAGATGATCCCTATAGGGGGTCATCTTCTTTGAAAAGAGCCTTTTATAAAAATCTAGCGTTTTTTAAGGGGATTCGGGCGTAATCACGAAAAACCCAACCGTTTACCATATTACAACAAATACCTCACCAGGATTCTACCATTTTCTCCATAAAAAAAGATGACCAAAGCCATCCCTTCTCTCTTTTACCCCTGAAGCCTTCCCAGTATCGTTGTCAATGTCTGATCCAACCTCTCCAACTCTTCCCCATCCATCTCTAATCGCTCGAGCAACCGAGTCGGAACACAAGTAGCTTTTTCTTTCATCGATTCACCTTTTTCTGTAAGAGAAATCACGACGCTCCGTTCATCTTCAACAGATCGGTGACGCTCGACGAGTCCGTTCGCTTCCATTCTTTTCAGCATAGGCGTTAACGTTCCCGAGTCTAAGAACAATTTCCGCCCCAATTCTTTTACAGATACCGTTCCATCTTCCCAAAGCACTAACAATGCAAGGTATTGCGGATAAGTCACACCGATTTCTTCAAGTAGCCCACGATATAACTTGGTAATCTCCCGCTCTGCTGTGTAGATCTTAAAACAAATTTGATTCTCTAATAACAAAGGATCTTTCATACATGTGTATTCCTTTCTTGAACAAACTAATTGAGATTATCATACAAAAAAAGATATCAATTATCAAATTTAATTGTACACAATTTAATTATTGACAATTAAAAACAAAACCGTTAGTATTAATTTTGCAGTATTAAATTGTGCACAATCAAAAAAACAAATGAGGAGTGAAAAAAATGAATGCATTATACACAGCAAAAGCAACAGCAACAGGTGGACGCGCCGGAAAAGTAACAAGCAGTGACGGAGTATTGGATGTCGGATTGGCAATGCCTAAATCACTTGGGGGTTCTGGAGCAGAAGGAGCAACGAATCCTGAACAATTGTTCGCAGCTGGATATGCGGCTTGTTTCGATAGCGCTCTTAACTTAGTGGCTCGTCAAGAAAAGAAAAAGATTGAATCGAAAGTAGCAGCTGAGGTTTCCATTGGAAAAGATACAGATGGTGGATTCAAACTGGGCGTTGTGTTATCAGTAGCAGTAAGTGGTGTTGAATTAGATGAAGCGAAGCAATTAGTCGAAAAGGCACATGGAGTATGCCCATATTCTAAAGCAACGAATGGCAATATCGATGTTGAATTAAATACTGAATTATTTTAAATAATCGTGGATAGGCAGTTAAATGCCTATCCCATTTTTTCTATATAAAGAGAACATTTGTTCTTGTTTTATTCCAACGGTTTGGACTAGAATAAAGATGTATTAAAATTCATACGAACTGGAGTGGAGAAATGATGAAACATCAAGCTGCACCTTATTTTAGTTTTAGTGGCGAAGCGAAAGAAGCATTAGAATATTACAAAGAAGTTTTTGAAGGAGAAGTATTGGCAGTTCAGACTTTTGGTGAGGCTGATTACCCAAGTCCACCGGAAATTGCTGATCAAATCATGCATGCTCACTTTAAAAAAGGAGAGTTTTCCTTTATGATGTCAGATAGCTTTCCTGGTCATCAGCCAACGGTAGGAAACAATATATCCCTTGTCCTTGAGCTGGAAAGTGAAGAGGAAATCGACACTTACTACCGTCGTTTAACTGAAAAAGGAACCGTAGTAATGGAACTTCAAGACACGTTCTGGGACGCTAAATATGCAAAGGTGAAAGACCCTTATGGCATCAGTTGGGACTTGAATTACACGAAAAAATAAACCAGTGGCTACTGCACCTTCACCCTACCTAATCTATGCAGTAGCCGTTTTCCACGTTTATACTGATCCATTTCGATTGCATTTATTCCTATTGAAACAACGTCCTATCTCAATCTCCTTCATTCAAGTAAATCTAATATACCAAATTTCACTATTATCATAATGATGGAATCCTATAAGACAATTAAATATATGTTTTATTCAAGACTGTTAAAGGGAATGGAGTATGAACATAATTTAAATATACTTATTGGGGGAACCAAAATGGATCTGCATAATGGCCGCTTATATTGGCCTACTACATTAAAAGATAAAAAGAGAAGCTTTGATAAACATTATGATGTAGCCATTATCGGAGGAGGAAGGAAATCAGCCACCATCCCTATCCCCAAGCTCCTACTACAGCTCTTCCAATCATCCATCTTTTCAAATGATCATCCCCTCGCTATGATTAACGGTAGTATAATAAACAATCCTTATGAATTCATAACGGAAATCTTAATTAATTCTGAAATGTGACACTTATTTCATTTGCACAGTCACAAGCTTATCTGAGATAGTAGAAGATATCGAATAAAAGGAGCAGAACCATGCTAATATCTATATTTTTGCTTACCGCTATGATCGTGATAGCCTTCCTGGTTGTCCGGTTTTATCCTGCATTTGGCGAGAAGCCTTCCCTTGAACGTGTTCATTCATCTCCTCAGCATTCAAAAGGCTCATTTAAAAACCCCAGCCCAATCACTATGGATACCGGCTTTTCCACGTCTCTTACAATGATTCGGGATCTTATGAAAAGAAATGCCAATCGTAAACCTGATTACGATATTCCAAGGGTCCGATTTCCGTCCTTTGACCATCCTCATTCCGTTACGAATGTAACCTGGTTTGGGCACTCAGCTTCCATCATTGAGATTGAGGGAAAAAGACTATTGCTTGATCCCATGTTTGGTCGTGCTCCATCCCCGTTTCCTTGGATGGGCGGGAAGCGGTATAGCAAAGATCTTCCTTTTCAAGTGAATGAACTCCCTTCTATTGATGCTGTGATCTTTTCACATGATCATTACGATCATTTGGATTATGGTACGATTCGAAATCTTCGAAGCAAAGTAAATCAGTTCTTTGTTCCCATCGGGGTAGGCAGTCACCTTGAGAGATGGGGAATCCATTCCGATCACATTGTAGAGCTTGATTGGTGGGACGAGGTTGAGTGGAAGGGTCTTACTCTGGCTTGTACCCCGGCACGACATTTTTCCGGCAGAAGCTTACATGACCGAAATGCTACCTTATGGTGTTCATGGTGTATCATCGGGAACTCTTCCAGAATCTTTTTCAGCGGAGATAGTGGATATGGACCTCATTTTAAAGAGGTTGGCAATGTATACGGTCCATTCGATTTGTCCCTGATGGAATGTGGTCAATATGATCCCAGGTGGGCACCGATTCATATGCTCCCAGAAGAAACTGTACAAGCGCATATTGATGTGAAGGGAAAGCAGCTTTTGCCCATTCATTGGGGAGCTTTTACTTTATCCTTTCATGAATGGACCGACCCCATTAAACGTGTGACGAAAAGCGGGGCAGAACAAGGGGTTCCTGTTGTTACTCCTAGGATTGGGGAAACCTTTCCCACAGGAAGTGATTCTTACCCTTCATCCAAATGGTGGGAAACACCTTAAATGCATTATGAACAATCGATCGCCTAGTTGTATACAATATCTAAGAACTTTAAAGTAGGCGATTATACTATGAGCAATGAACAAAAACTCACGTTCGGAGCATGGGTTGCCGCAATCGGAACGGTCCTTGCCGCTATTGGCAGTACCCCTATTAAAAGCATTCCAGAAGATACTTTACAGTCGTTCAATCTCGTAGGAAATGAACTGCAAGCAACGGGAAATGCATTAGCGGCAGATGCAATAGATGATTTCACCCTGACAAAAGCAGGAAATGAAATTCAAGCGATCGGTAATGTCACTGTTATAGCCGGCATTTTGATTAAGTTTAATGACACGACAAAGCGAGAGTTGAATATTAAAGGAAATCTCCTCCAGGCGCTTGGTGGAGGGGCTGCCCTGGCCGATTCATTTAATGAAGAACATACGTTAGAAGAGCTTTATTCAATATACGGCAATCTCCTCCAGGTTATCGGTAACTCCCTACAGGCCATCTCAGACATCCTTGAGTTAAATGAAAGAGACAGCGGGAATATCAATGTGGCGGGAAGCTGGATCCAGGCAATTGGTTCGGTCATATCTGCATTGGTTCAAACGAAGGAATCTTCCTCCTGAAGTTGTTTTACATACTCGATATGTGAGAATGTAAAGCAGCCAGGTTTGCAGCTGCTTTCCATAGTAAAACTCAAAGAATGGTCATAGGCCTATTTTCAAAAAATCTCTCTAGATGGGTTAAATGCCCAGTCCATTTCGAATCGCGGCGAATATTCATAACCTAGATAGAGAGGAGGTTTATGTTATGAATGATTTTCACACTGTAAGTAATGAAACATTTATCAATAATCATGATGTTCGTCGCCCTATCGGACGTGTGGGATTTGGTAGGCCTGGATTTGGATTTGGCTTTGGTGGATTTGGAAGACGACCGTTTGGGTTTGGATTCAACCCGTTTTTAGGGGGCCTTGCCGGTGGACTGCTTGGAGCTACATTATTGAGTCCATTCGCGTATGGATATGGATACGGATATCCTCCACCTTATTATGGTTATCCTCCTTACCCTTATTATTATTAATAAACTCATACAAAAAAGGAGTCAATCGCCGCATTCAATGCGTGTAGGCTCCTTTTTAATGTATTCCTGAGATTCATCCATCGTTTTGCAAATTCACTCCAACCTAAAGGATAGCCTCAGCAAGAGGGACGGACCTCAATGTGAGGTCCGTCCCTCTTCTCTTACAGGCTTAAATAGATTCGGTTGCCTGATGGGTCTTCGGTCAAGGTTTTTCCGTTTTGTTCCTGGATGGGTGCTCCAATGGATTGAAGCTTTCGGATGATGGTGGTGCGTTTTTCTTCGGTTGGGAAGTGAAGGGTAAACCAGTTTAAGCCAACACTGTTTTCAGCTGGTCTCGGAGCTCCTACCCCGTTCCAGGTGTTCAGTCCAATATGATGGTGATATCCACCTGTTGAAATGAAGAGTGCCTGACTTCCGAATCGACTGACTACATCGAAGCCAAGTCCCTTCCCGTAGAATTCTTCTGTTGATTTCAAGTCAGAAACATGCAAATGGATATGTCCCATGACCGTACCGGCTGGAAGTCCATTCCACGATTGTCCTATTGCCTCAGCCAATATTCCTTTTGCATCGATGGGATCAACGGCCATCTTTACCTGATTGCCATTCCATGTCCACTCGGATGAAGGACGGTCCCTGTAAATCTCGATTCCATTTCCATCAGGATCAGATAGATACAGAGCTTCACTGACCAGGTGATCAGAAGATCCCAGTTGAATATTCAGCTTTATTAGATGTTCTAATATTTTTCCCAGATCTGTTCTATTCGGCAACAACAGGGCAAAGTGGTACAATCCTGTTGTTCTGGGCTGCTTAGGTGAAACATTTTCCGGTTGTTCCAGAGATAATAATGGGTGGATTCCATCTGCCGTCAAAGTCACTCTATTCTCTGTTTGTTCCAGTACTTTAAATCCGATTACTTCTTGGTAAAAGGAAAGAGATCGCTCTAAGTTTTCAACTTTTATATTTACTTTCCCAACGAATGTATGTGGTTCTTTATGAAAATTCATCTTTATTCCTCCCATTCATTCTGACTGTGAAAACTTCTGATCCAATGAAAACAATGAATCCTTAGCCACGACAAAATATAAAGAGATCGCAAGAAGTGCTAAATCAAATTCATATCCAGCCATCTGTCCATTCCCTAAGAAACCGGCAGCAAATTTTACTTTTACGATTGCTCCCAACATGATTAACGCAAATAATCCAGCCACGACACGAGTACCAATCCCCAGGATCATTGCCAATCCACCGACCAACTCAATGATGGCGACTACATAAGCCGCAAACCCTGGCAGTCCTAAGCTTTGAAAGAAACCGACCGTATTTTCGATTCCCCCCTGGAACTTAGTCAAACCGTGAATGAAGAAGGTGATCCCTAAAAATATTCTTAAAATGAGTGCTCCTATTAAGTGATTCTGTAGCATTGTATATTCTTCCTTTCTTAATATTATTTTATTAAAGTTAGTTACTTTATGTAACTTATACTATTTTAATAACTATGTATTGTCAAGTAATTAAATTACTAAAATAGTGACGGTGTGGTATACTAGTTATAAAGAAGGAGGCGTTGACAGAATGCATCAGTCAGAAATTTGTCCAAGATTTGAGAAAGCAATCGGCATCTTAAGTCAACGATGGACAGCACTCATCATTTATCAATTGCTTACCGGTCCACAACGAAACTGCACCATCAAAGACGCAATAGGCATCAGCGGCAGACTTCTTTCAGAGCGTTTGAAGGACCTTGAAGAAGAAGGCATCGTACAGCGAGACGTCTACCCGGAAACACCCGTGCGTATTGAATATTCACTAACTAAAAAAGGGTATTCTTTAGAACCTTTAATGAAAGATATAGAGAAGTGGTCCCAGGAGTGGATTGAGAAGGAATGAAAGACCGTCAGATTGTTGGCGGTTTTTTTTGTTTCGTCTTTTGGGGTTGATCTTCATTGAATGATAGGATGTAGTGTGTTCCTTTTTTGGTACCTGTTATGGGGAGATTTAGGGATTGGAGGAGTCTTTTGACAACATAGGGTGAGTCTACTACTAAATACTTTCTTAGTTCTGTATTATTTATCTTTAAACCGATTAACAGCTCATAATCTTTAAGGGCTTGGATATGAGCATCATTATTTCTGCTTTCACATTTCAAACAGAACCAGGTACCATGTTTTCTTACTAAAGGACGATGATTGCAAACTTCACAAAAGACCCCCTTTAATAGATCTCCTTCTATTAATGTTAACTCTCTCTAGAATGGAGGGTTCCGGTTCTTCATGTTGTCTTTTTAATGTGCGAATTAATTTTTTTATGTCTTTTGGCGTAGCCGTCTCTTTTCTCACAGAATCCTCAATACATTTCACCTTGTCTAATAGAGAATGGCGATGGATGACGATTTTATTAAGGGTTTTGTTATCTGGAGAGGTTTTTATGATTGTACATCGTTGCTCATGACTACACATGAGTGAATGGGGATGGAGGGAAATCCGTTCTTCTTTAACCATTTCAATAGCTGGCTCTCCTGTCTTTTGATTTGGATCGTAGGGTCTGGTAAAGGCTGATTCAATACCATCTATTGTTTGAATAAGTTGATTGAAGATAGGGTCGAAATAAGCAGTGCCGGAAAGGATTTGACTTCATATTGAGGATGAATTTGGTTGTGATGAGTAGGGTGTCTATTTGAAAAAAGCTGTCTTTGTAGGGGATTCTGAGATCGTGGAGAATGTAGTATTTTTTAGGATCTAAAAAGCTTAAAAGGGTAATCTAGAGCTTTCTCCCCTTTGAATCCAGCCATTCTCTTCCCAAGTTCATCGGATATCATGTGCAGTTTTGGATGGTTGAGGGGAAGTCGGCGGAGTAAAGCTTGCAAAATCAGGATAATTCGAGGGATGATTCGTTCTTTTTCGATCATTTAATTACTCCAATCGGGTTTTATACTTCATGTATTCTCCTTGAACTATAAATTCCTCCTATGAGGTTATAGATTTAAATTATATCTGCAAACGGCGAAAACCTGGATATAACGGCGAAATTTTCATTATAACGGCGAATTCTCAATTTTAACGGCGAACTGCCTTTTCCAGGCTCTATCACAAGATCACCACACCAACCATTCCCCACCAAAAAAATCATTCCCTTCTACCTCCCACCATAGTATATTTAGAGAAGCGAAATAAATCGACTGCGAGGGACGGACCTATATGTGGAAAAATAAAAATGTATGGATATTATTGATAGGTGAATTTATAGCAGGTCTCGGATTGTGGTTAGGGATCATTGGTAATCTGGAGTTTATGCAGGAAAAGGTGCCTTCCGATTTTCTAAAATCGGTGATTCTCGCTTCCGGGCTGCTCGCCGGGCTTGCTGTTGGACCTTTAGCCGGCAGAATAACGGATCAGGTAAATAAAAAGACGGTGATGCTCATCTCAGGCTTCACCAGGGCATTAAGTGTTATTTTCATGTTGATTGCGATTAATACCGGCTCGGTGCTATGGATGGTTGTCTTCTTAGTGAGCATCCAAATCTCTGCCGCTTTCTATTTCCCTGCTCTGCAAGCTGCCATTCCGATGGTGGTGAAAGAGAAGGATTTACTGCAAATGAATGGGGTTCATATGAATGTTGCCACGCTCTCAAGGATCCTTGGAACTGCGTTAGCAGGTATCCTATTGGTGGTCATATCCTTAACGATGGTATACGTTCTCTCATTAGTGGCGTATCTGGCACTATTTGTGATGACCTTATTCTTATCAATTGAAGAAACGGCGGCTGCCTCTCAACAAGGTGAAAAACCAAAAGGGGCAAGCTTTAAAGAAGTATTTCCTGTCATTAAAGGACTTCCGATCGTATTTATGACCCTTGTGATGACATTAATTCCACTTCTATTTATCGGCGGTTTCAACTTAATGGTCATCAACATCAGCGAGCTACAGGATAGTTCAGCAATTAAGGGTTGGATCTATACCGCCGAAGGAATTGCCTTTATGACAGGTGCTTTTGCCGTCAAGAAAATGGGTGAAAAAATGTCACCTTATAAAATATTATTCTTTTTTAGCTTCATCATCGGGATTGCGCAAATGATTCTTTATTTTGCAACCAGTCCGATTATGTCAGTGCTTGCTTTTACAGTGTTTGGATTTGCCGTGGGATGCTTCTTCCCGACTGCTGCTACGATTTTTCAAACACGAATACCGAAAGAATTTCACGGCCGTTTCTTCTCGTTCCGTAATATGCTCGACAGACTGATTTTCCAAGTAGTGCTCCTTCTCACAGGATTGCTGCTGGATCTCGTTGGACTCCAAATAATGACGGTTTTATTCGGATTCCTGTCCCTTATCATGACGGGACTGTTCTACACAAGATACCGACAACTCAAAACGACCACTTTATCGGAACAGGCCAGTTGACCAGCTCACTTTTGTGGGCTTTTTTTGTATAAGAATGAGAATTATTATCAATACTATATAAAAAGAAGACAACCACGCCTATGGTTGCCTTCTCTTCCATTACATACCAGGATCGAATGTTTTACAATCTGTTTCTTCACTGTTGTGGGCTTTGTCTCCTTTATGACTGACAACGAAAATCTGGTCTGCAGAGCACTTTTTGCCTTCACGGTTATATTTGCAGTTGCTTACTTCACATAATACGTCTTGTGCCATTTTCAAACACCTCCCTTATTATCTTTAGAGTGTACTTTTTCACCCTGTTTCATACCTGATGCATGGAGAGTACTCAACATATATCTGAAGCTTTCACCATATAATCAAAGAGATATGTTTGATAAGAAGGGAGAATCTTCAGTATGGAGCAAAGACGTCTGTATCATGTTCAAAACCTTGCATTTGAAATCATGGATCAAATGAATTCGGATAACGAAATGAAGAGGACAGATCATTTAAAGCATGTGATCGATCATTTATCCCGTGCAATTGGGAGTCTTACAGATCCAACAGGAACTTTCTCTATTGATTATGTTGAAGAAAAAATTGCCACCGCCCATTATATTTTGTTTAAAAACGAGAAAAAAGTTGCCCGAATAAATTTTGATAAACAATCAGCATCCACTTTAATTGAATGAGAAAGAGGACTTACCGAAATACGGTAAGTCCTCTTCTTCTGTTTAATGCTTTTTTTGAAAAAGAAACTCATTGGCACAAACCTCCACAAAAGAACAACTCAAACATACTTCCCTATTTGGTTTGCTGCTTGAAGATAATGGTGCAAAAAGCATACCTTTTAACTTCTCTATGTAATGCAAACCTTTCTTCATTTCTGTCGGTGATGGAGAATGGACGAATTCTTCTCCATTCAACAGGGAAACGATTCTTATTGAGGAAGAAAGTCTTCCAAAGGATCTCTCACATAGTTGATAATAATTATCATTATCACTAAAAGTAAACCTTACAATCTTTCCTTCCATTTGTCAACAAATAATTGAAAATTATTCTCAATTAGTCATAAATAAAAAGCATCCCTCTCATGAGAGATGCTTTCTTACCCATTCATCTACAATTCCAATACGCACGCTTTCTGATTTTCATCTTGATTTCCACGTTTGGTTACTACATTATAAACCAAGATCGTGACGAAGGTCATTCCACTGCAAATGATATACAAAGCTGAAAATCCAAACTGGGATGAAACGACTCCCAATACAAACGATCCAACGGCAATCCCAAGGTCATAAAAAATAAAGAACGTAGCGGTCGCATGCCCTGTTCTCCTCTTAGGGGCATCCTGTAAGGACATGGTTTGAAAACTCGGAAGCAAAGCACCGTAACCAAGTCCGATAAGCGTTCCTGCAACCAACAATAGAAGGACGGAATGAGTAACACTCAATAAGATCAAACCGATGGCAAAAATAATAAGTGACGGATAGATGACCGCATTCGGCCCTGACCTGTCATATAAGCGTCCTGTAAAAGGTCGCGATAGTAGCATAGCAGCTGCAAAGACGACAAAAAATAAGCTGACGGACTCAAATAAGTGAATGGATTTAGCATAAACCGATATAAACGACATGATCCCGGAGTAGGCAAATGATGTTAAGAATCCTACAAGGGAAATCGGAATCGCTTTAACTTCTATCAAATCCTTAAAGGTTAATCGTCCCGAAACTTTTGCTTCCACCCCATCGTCCTCCGAAACTTGAATGCCGAATGAACAAAGGAATCCAATGACGATAACAAAGGCAAGACCCATGAACAATGCTGAATAAGGGATCCATTGAATAAGTGCTAACGAAATGAACGGTCCGACTACCACGGCTAAGTTCATTGACATAGCAAAATAACCAAGCCCTTCCCCTTTCCGATGGGGAGGGATCATATCTGCGGCAATCGCAACTAAAACCGTTGTGCCAATACTAAACCAAATGCCATGAAAAAAACGAAGCCCCATTAAAAGATAAAAATCATTAACCCAGAAGTATATGATTGTTGAAATCCCGAAAAGCATGACACTTATGATCAGGGTCTTTTTCTTTCCCAACAGCTCAATGATTTTTCCCGAAAAAGGTCGAACAATGATGGCCGAAAGTAAAAAAATCGTTGTAGCGAGACCTGCCTCCCCTTCCGTTCCGTGAAGTTCATCGATCACGTACAGTGGCAGGACGGTTAACAACGAATAGAAAACTAAAAAGATAAAAAAATTATTCACTAATGCCATCAAAAATGGCCGTGTCCATATAGTTGTTTGATTGGAATGACTCATAAAATTCTCCTTCATTCAATTAATTGCTATACTAATTATATCTACAACATGTATATTTGTAAATATAGTTGTTGTGGCAATTATATTGAATTACTTTTATCGAACCTCTCAAATCACCCTGAGTTTCATGTATGATAAAGAGAAGAAATTGAATGTAGTAGGTGAAAAATAATGACGATGTCCCGTGATGAATCCATTGGCTTATATACGAACCATACTGTAAAGAATATTATTCGATTCCTTACAGTTCATCTGAAAGAATTTGATGTGACACCCGAGCAGTGGACGGTGTTGAAGCGATTAGCTGAACAGGATGGAATAAGTCAAAAACAACTGGCCTTG
Source organism: Bacillota bacterium (assembly GCA_051750565.1). Lineage (GTDB taxonomy): Bacteria > Bacillota > Bacilli > Bacillales > Bacillaceae_B > Rossellomorea. The sequence continues at coordinate 183,165 of JBNJJV010000006.1, forward strand.
AAATCAGAAAAAGATCAGCCGACCCTGACCAGGATATTAGACATATTGGAACGGAAAGAACTGATCTACAAACAGAAAAACACAGAGGATAGAAGATCTTTCCTTATTTTTATCACTGAGAAAGGGATGACAGCGAAGGATGAACTGTCTCCATTTATAGAAGGATTATATGAAGAGACCCTTCTTAAAGGAATTTCTGAGGAGGACTTAGAAGTTTATAAAAGTGTTCTTGCTAAAATCAATGAGAACATGACAAGAGGATAGGAGTGTGTGAAGATGAAACAAATTCCGATTGCCCTGCAAATGTATACATTACGAAATGAGTTGGAAAAAGACTTTACAGGAACACTTCAAAAAGTGGCCGAACTGGGCTATGAGGGGGTTGAACTGGCAGGCGATGGAGGGCTATCAGCAAAAGAGCTTAAGAAAACACTCGATCAGCTGGAACTGCGGGTCGCTTCCAGTCATGTACCGCTAACCGACTTAAGAAGTGATGTGAGCAAAGTGATTCACGATCAGCTGGAGCTTGGCAGCAGCTACATTGTGTGTCCGTATCTGCTGCCTGAAGAAAGAACCGAGGAACATTATGTTCAATTAGTCGATGACCTGAACTCATTTGGTGAAAGGTGTTCACACGAAGGGATTACCCTATGCTATCACAATCACAAATTCGAATTATCCACACTGTCTAACGGGAAAACAGCACTTGATACAATTCTTTCTGAAACCAATCCCCATTGGGTCAAAGCAGAGTTTGATATTTATTGGCTGACCTATGCTGGTGAAAATCCGGTGGAATGGCTGAATCGTTACCATGGTAGGACCCCTCTGGTTCATTTAAAAGATATGACGACGGACGGGAAACAATTTTTTGCTGAATTGGGTACGGGTGGTGTGGACATTGCTTCTGTCTTAGACTATGGCGTACATAATGATGTGAACTGGTGGATTGTCGAACAGGACGAGTCCAGGATTCCTCCCTTTGATAGCGTGCGGATGAACCTTGAATACCTACGCCATAACAAAATCTGATATCAAAAGAACTTGTTAGCGGACAAGTCCTTTTTTCAAATTAGTTAGACAAAATGTGTCCGAGTGCCTTTTCCATCGTGTCATATTTAAATTCGTATCCGGCAGTCTTTAATCGTTCCGGAATGACCCACCTACTTTTCAGGACCAATTCTGTTTCGGTTTTGATAAGCATGGCGCCTGCTTCGAGCATCCACTTCGGGCTTGGCAGCCCTATCTTTTTGTTCATCATCGTACGTAAATGTGCCATGAATTCTCGATTCGTGACAGGATCTGGGGAAGAGCAGTTGAACACTCCGCGTAGCTTCTTTTGTTCCATAAGAAATAGCATAATGTGAAACACATCTTCTATATGAATCCAGCTAAATCTCTGATTTCCCGGCCCCTGTACACCTCCGAGACCAAATCTGACTAAGTTCTTATATGGTGTCATTACTCCGCCACCAGGTCCTAATACAATGGCAATCCGTAAGGCTGCTTGTCTGGTTGCTGGTAAGCGGTATGAGAAGAACGCTTTCTCCCACTCCTTCGCTACCTCAACGGAGAAACCTGTACCGGTGTCACCATCATACTCTGTCATTGGCCGGTCTTCTGCATGGCGATAAATCGTTGCCGTACTCGAATTGATCCATAGGGACGGAGGATTTTTGCACTGTAAAAGGGCATCCCCCAGTGCCTTGGTCGTTTCCGTTCTGGATTGAAATATTTCTGCTTTATTTTTCTCATTATAACGGCAGTCGACAGATTTCCCTGCGAGGTTTATGAGCAGATTTGCTCCTTCTAATGATTGAACCATCCCCTCTTGATCTTCCCAGGAAACATGGGGAGACTGCCTAGAAATGATCGTCACTACATAACCCATTTCAAGAAATTTCTTCTGAAGATACTGACCGATAAAGCCTGTTCCCCCAGCTACCACAACTTTCTTTCCCACTTGATCAACTCATTTCTCTTATAGAATAATGGAGTTTCCATTTTTGTGAAACACTTCACATAAATTATACCAAATGTTGTAACTTCTATAAACCATATTTTCTCTTTCAGCAAGGTTCAACATCTTTTCCCAGGAAATGATGTTGAATCTTATCGTAGCTACGTGAAAAAAGGAGAAAAAATCGGTTTTGATGAACTCGATTTTTTCTCTTTTTCACTTTAGATAATATAAAGAAGGATTTCAGATACACCCATGAGACCCATCTTAAATTTGACCAATACATGGGCTCCTAACATAGTGATTGCATGTGCCTTTGATTTACACAGACGCCTTCATCATGGCTTCATAATCCAATCCAAACCCGGTATGCAAACGTTCTGCCGCCAGCTGGACCTGCCTTTTCTCAACGACTGCCGTTACGCTAATAGAAGATTCACCCACAAGTTTCACTCTCACGGCATTTTCCAATAAAATTTTGCACATGTCCATTTTTATGGCCGGCTGTGATTTAATATTTTGCCCGATTACCGAAACCTTTGATAGACCTCCTTTTCGTTCAATTCGTGAGTACATCCAATTCTCTTTCTCTTTATCCAAGATCGATAATGCCTCTTGAAGGTCTTGTTCCTTGATCAATAAGGATAATGAGTCTCTACAGCTTTGTTTATAAACATCTGCCTGAATATGATGTGCTGCCAGTTCACACATTAATACTTCTTGGAAACCCTCAATATCTTTACAATCAAAGATCTCTAATCTATTGATATCTGCTTCAAATGTGACACCAATCACAGGGGTCGACCCATTATGTTTTGCCTTCCCATGAATCATGGTACCCCTGCCCTTTTCAAAGCTGGATTTTATATAGAGAGGAATTCCGTATTTTTTCGCGTGTTTAACCGCCCTTGGATGTAGTACACCTGCTCCCATGGAGGCTAAATTCTGCATATCTTCATAGGAAAGGGAGGTGATTTTCGATGCTTTGGGAACAAACCTGGGATCTGAGGTGTATACTCCGTCGACATCCGTATAGATGTCACACCGATCTGCCTTTAACGCGGACGCAAGAGCAGCTGCCGTGATATCGGATCCTCCTCTTCCCAAAGTGGAAATGTCCCCATCCTTCGTTACTCCTTGGAAACCTGCGACCACCACCACTTGTCCATTATCCAATTCGCTCCTGATACGACCTGTATCAATGGATTGAATATGAGCATTTCCAAGGATGGAATCCGTTCGAATGCCAGCCTGCCAGCCTGTGAAAGAAATGGCCTCCACCCCTTGTAGTTGAAGAGCCATTGTTAGTAGAGAAATCGTTACTTGTTCACCCGTTGACAAAAGCATATCCATCTCTCTCTTACTTGGTTCACTAGTGATGTCACTAACCAACTTTACAAGTGCATCGGTGGTTTTCCCCATAGCAGAAACGACTACAACGACGTCATGACCTTTTTCCTTCTCCTGTATGACTCTGTCTGCCATTCGTTTTATTCTCTCGGTAGAACCAACAGAGGTTCCACCGAATTTCTGCACAACAATTGTACTCAAAGATGATCCTCCTTTCTATTTGAGAATTAAAGCTGTTGATTGGATGATCAGATTGACCCAACAGTCCGGTTTATTTTAAATAAAGCCAAAGCGTTTGTTACTTTCCCGAATTCGGAAGCGTGTGGGCGGTCATCGTCATCAGAGTATCCGTAGTCCACCATACGGTTCCGGTTCAGGCATAATTTCGTAAGCTCTGGTTTAAAGAAGTCAAACAGCTTGAAACGTTCTTGTAATTGCGGGAATCGTTCCTGATAGTTGATTATTGAGTCAGCAAGGAGACCCCAGAATGTTTCTTCTTCCATCACTTGATTGTTCTTTAACAGGTTGCACAAGTATCTCAAGTGACAAATAAAGAGACCTGTGAAGATGAACTGTGTAAGCCCTTCAGGCGGCTCTGTTCGAAGGACCGCTTTAAATTCAGATGACAGCCCTTGTAGTTCAGGAAAATCCTGATCTGAAATGTTGACGTCATCAACAAAATCTTTAATCGCTAAACGGTGAGGTTTCGCATCCTTCAACACGACAATCGTATTTTGTCCATGAGGAGAGAATACCGTTCCGTATTGGTAAAGGTAATGAAGGAGAGGATCCATTACGACTTTGAAAAATTGCTTCATCCATTCTTCTGCGTCCAGGCCTGATTGTTCAATTAAACTGACAACATACGGTTTATTGTTATGATCTTCATACAATAAGGCAGCCAGTGTAATCGCTTGTTCTCCGTCTTCTAAATACGTATAGATACTTTCTCTCCATATGGTTCCAAGCATCTCCAAGTATTGATAAGGTGCCTGCTTTAATTGTGTATAGTAGTGGTGATTTACATTCATACTGGCATTCTCCCCTGGCAGGATGACCCGGCATTCGTCTTTTAAAAATGGATCCTTTTCAGCCATTCCCTTAATAAACTCTGTCACCTTGGGAGCGATCAGCGTTCGTTCTGCCGGCAGTCCCCGATAAACAAGGGTGTTCAAAATACTCATCGGAAGTTTCACATGATGCTTATCTTTGTTTGTTCGATTCACAAATGTGCGGATCGACTGCTGAGGAAGGTAGTGGTCTTCTCCCTCTCCTAAAGGAATGATTCGACCCATGGCCAGTTCCTCGGGGAAATTCTGAATCAGCGTGTTTTTCCATTGCCATTCGTGCACCGGCAAGTAATAGTATTCCGATGGTTCGCTTCCATTTTGTTTAACGATCTCATCAAAACGGATTCGATCTTTCTCACTTAGTTCATCTGCGATCAACGTTTGATAATCCAATCCTTCCACAGATTGAAATGATGCGATGTCGTTATGAACGGCTATCCAGGATAGCTGGACCTCTTTCTGCTGTTCAGGAGCAAAGGCAAGGTAATCATCATATCCGAACCCGATTCTCCCTTTGTTATATGTAATCCATGGGTGGCCAGTCATATAGCCTTCAAGGGTGGCGTAGTCTTCATGAATCAGTTCGTCCGATGTTTTCGTTTCTTTTTCAAGAAGATGGGCATCTGCTATTAACGTACTGTTCATTTCCTTGATTAAATGCCCCGCCGTCTCAGATGACATCCCGATGACCTCCTGGAGATCGACCAATAGCTCTATTGCACTATCAGCTTCCTTTCTTCCTCCATTTTCAACGATATATACCGTTGTCCATTTCACATCGAAACTATCAAACCATCGTTTTTGTGCGATATAGTGATAGTGCTTTGAATCAGAGACCTGCAGGGAGTATTCGATATCCTCTCCTTCTTCTGAGAGGATTTCAGGCCGGATCATATCTTCATACATATACTCAGACAGCATTTTACCTATCAATTTCTTATTCACTTTCGTCCAGCTATCGCTCTTAAATACACGTTGAATTTCTTCACTGAATAACATATTATCCCTTCTTTCACTTAGTCTATGCCCTCTTTGCATCAGAGAGGAACCGGAATGTGCGCTGTTTTCGTTCCAAAGGTTTGAAACACATTTTTGGTCTGAACCGGATATACTTCTCTTCCTGTTATGGTATTGATGATGATCGCATTACGGTGTGCCCCGAGTCCAAGATCAGGTGCCCCGACTCCATGAGTATGCATCTCACCGTTCTGTACAAAGATTTCACTCGTACCTTCTACATAGGTTTCTAATCGATAATCTTCCTTGATTATGTATCTATCATACTCATCCCAGGCAATCCATTCTTTCATTTTTGAAAGGAATCCCGGGAATGCAGGCTTGTAGCCAGTGCCAAGAATGATAATATCTGCCTTATCTACGAAATGTTCGTCCTTGATCCGATGATAGCCATGCAGCTCAAAGGACGTTTCAGTCTTTTCTATCCCGACGATTTCTGTCATGGCCTGTAAGGCGATTTCCGGATCCACGCAGCCTACGGATCGCTCATATATATAATTGTATATATCGGCGATCGTTTCTGAACTGATCCCTTTATAAAGAAGACCTTGTTCCTGTAGGAGCTGATCCTTCTTTTCCTGTGGAAGCTGATAAAAGAACCGGGTATAATCAGGTGAAAAATACTCAAGGCCCAGTTTTGAATATTCCATCGGGAAGAATCCCTTTGAACGTGTATACCATTGCAGAGAAAATCCATGATTCTCCTGCTCTTTGGCTACATCAAGAAACACTTCGGCTGCACTTTGGCCTGATCCGATCACAGCAACCGATTCAGCTTGTGTACATATCTCCTTTTTGGATAAATAGTCGGCACTGTGAAATACGGTTTTGCCCAGCATTTCCTGAAATGCTTCAGGTACAGAAGGAACAGAACCAATTCCGAGTACGAGATGTTTCGTGAACAATGTCTCTGTTTGTTGAAGGGCCTCATTCCATACGGTGACTTCATATACACTTTCCCCACTTCCCAATTGGACTGGGACAACCCTTTGGACATCCATTCCAAATTGGCAAGTATCCAACTGCTCACTCACCCATTGGCAATAATGGTTATATTCTTTTCGGAGGATGTGGAATTTTTCCAGAAAATAAAAGTGATATAAGCGGTTATGAGCCTCCAGGTAGCGGAGAAAGCTGTAATCACTTCTTACGTCTGCCATACTGACTAAATCCGCAAAGAAAGGCACTTGTAAGGTCGTACCGTCAATCAACATTCCCGGATGCCAATCGAAGGCTTTCTTTTTCTCCAAAAATAAGCTTTTCACTTCGGGTACCGAATCCAATAAGGCGGCTAACCCTAGATTAAACGGACCTAATCCGATTCCAATGATGTCATACAAATCATTTGATGTTTTCGTAGACTCCTTCATTCAGCCACCTCTTTTCAAATTCGCTTCTCTCACAAAACATAAGCATTCCGGTTTTGTCAGGGAGAGTAATTGGTTTAACGGGTTTAAAACCGCATTTTTCAAAAACATGGATCATTTTGTCATTTCGAATATCCGGCTCCGCTACGACTTTAGTAGTCTTCGATTCTTGAAACTGAAACGAAACCATGGCTCGTAATAATGGCAGGGAAAGTCCTTTACCAAGATACTCCCTCTCACCAATTAACAGATGCACACCTTGATCGAAAGAAGCGGAAGGATACGTTTCCTCCACCACGTCGCCTTTTACCCAATAGGCCTCCCAGTAACTCATTGCCACACCGTCAAGATACCCTGCGTAGAGGGTTTGATGTGAATCAGACAAAGCTTTTTTCAAATGGTCTTGAAACTTTTCAAATGGAATATTTAAATTCCAAAATGGATGGACATGCTCCTCCATCATCCATTTATGGACAAGCTCTACATCCCGGTCGAAATCGATTTTCTTAAATTGAATCGTCTTTTGGATTTCTTGATCATACACTTCGAAGTCATAGGACATGATGAATTTCCACCTCTTTGGCAAGGGGATTTTTCACCATCGTATAGACCGATTGAGCTTCCATTGGACCCACCAGTTCATCCATGTCATAGAATCGGGTCAAGAGATTTGCTTTACACGGAAGGACCGGTTGATATAATAAACTGCTCAGTAGATTGGAATCTTCCCCCCACTGCTGTTCATGGTACTCCAGACGTTCCTTTACAAGATTCATAAGTCTTTCTTCTTCAATAAGACCACTTGCCCCGAAACCATTGATCAATCCGAATAAATGGTTAAAGAAGAAGTAATAGCGCAAACGCTCCTCTGCCACTTCATCAGCACAAATGGTGTCGCTTTCTTGATTTAAGTCAGGTAGCAGCTCTTTGAGTTTACCGACTTTCGATTCGCTATAATAGTATCCCTGATTATCTCTATAATAGAAGGTTTCAGGATAACCATTCCTTAGTTGGATCACCGAGTTCTGCTGATGGGCTTCCAGGGCGATACCGTACGTGTGGAATAACCAGATCATTGGATCCAGGGTCAGGGACAAGTATCGATCGAACCAATCCAGGCTCACTTCTTCCATACTTCTATTCTCTCTTTGGGATATCCCTTTAATGATGGAATGTATTCTGGCTTTTCCTCCATAAGCATGGTCCTGGCATAAAGCTGCGATCAAACTGGTTTGATGACTGTTTTCATAGAAAGGATTTTCCCTGATGACTAGCTCAAACCCTGAAACTTCCTCTTTCAGGTCCAAGTTTAAATAAGCAGGATCCTGGATGACCTTAAAGTGTGGGAACTCTCTGTTAAGGCTATTTCCCACTTCTGTTTCTAGTAATCTGGAAACCTCTACTCCTCTCACCAGCTCCTTCTTCTGGTTAATTCGAAGGGAGTTTGTGATTTTGACAGGAACAGAGAATTTATACATGTACCGGGATTCTCTGCTATAGACCGTTCTAAATGACGACGTAGCCGTGAAGTGCTTCCCTAACGGGCCGATATATTCCATTCGTCCTTCATCCATCAGGTCTTGTACGTTCACCTTTTCCAATAATGTCTTCACTTGAAGAGGGTGTACAGGAAGCAAGACGCGTTCACCCTCTTCCAGCAGCTTCTGTAACCAATTCTGATCAACATCATAATCATCTTTTAACTCTTCAAAAATGATGGAAGCTGCAGATTGTGCAGCACTCGAATCCTGAAGCACCAATGATTTTTCCGCACTAAAATAGTGAAGCTGAAATTCCCCCTTATACTCAGGAGAATACGAATGATCTTCTTGCTCCGTCAGTCCTTGTTTACTTTTCGGGGTTGGATGCAGCATATGTCCGAATAGGAGAGACTGCTCTGCATCAATATAGTCAAATTCTTCATCCGAGAGTGCCTCATTGTCTTTCACCCGACTTTCAACATAGCTTTTTATACTCCGACAGCTTAAGATCACTCTTAATAGCAGTTCATCCTCTGCGCCTCGGTGGCGCTTATCAAGTAGGAACTCTTTCACCACTAGTGTGGTGAGGGTAACGTAGTCGAGTGGTTTTAATTCGCTTTCTCCGACTCGATAATAGAGGGGAAAGCCGAATAGATGACGATCTGTAAGTGACAAGTATGTTACTGGTATAATCAATTCAATCTGCTGCAGAACCAAATGAGAGACGATGACTTTCTCAAACTGCCCAAGTAACGGATCATTTTCGTAGCGGCTCTCTTCAGTGTAGTTCCCCGTTTCCCTTAAATAGCAATTTAGAAAGCTTTGCATCGTTGCCTGTTCAGCCATTTCCTTAGAGTTTCTCAATGTATAACCCCTCCATTTACTAATTCAGTGCCGATTTCTTCAATCTCGTGTAGAAGGGAATGAATATCTTCCGGCTTTGTTCTTGGATTTAATAACGTCAATTTCAAGAAGGTATGACCCTTTATTACTGTTTTCGCGATAACCCCTTTCCCCTTATAAAGCAGGGTTTGTTGGATGGTTCGGTTCAAATGATTGAGATCCAGATCCTTTCCTTCCATCCTTTTTGGCTGATAGCGAAAGATGACTGTATTGATTTCCGGCTCAGGGTTTTGAATCACAATGTCTTGTATCTCTTCCATATAAGAAGTTGTGTATCTGGCGAGCTTTATCGTTTCATCAATCATGCCCCCAAAAAGGTCGGTCCCAACTGTCTTTAGTGACAGAAACATTTTTAACGCATCGAATCTTCTCGTCGTTTGAACTGACTTATTCACCAGGTTTAAAATGCCCTCTTCATCGTCTTTGACGGGATTCAAGTAATCAGCATGGTAAGATAGATAACGGAAATTGATCTCATCCTTAACGAGAAACGCTCCACAACTGATCGGCTGGTAAAATAATTTATGGAAATCCACTGTAATGGAGTCGGCGTTCTCCAACCCTTTCAGTTTGTCAGCATGAGAATGACTCAGCATCAGCCCACCGCCGTATGCGGCATCGATATGGAACCATAGCCCCTGCCCACGGGCGATTTCTGCCAGTTGCTCCATTGGGTCGATACTTCCAAAATCGGTGGTCCCACACGTAGCAACAAGGGCAAAGGGCAATAGGTTCTCCTTCTCAAGCTTCTGTAGTGTTTCATTCACTTTCCGGACGCTCATTCGATGATTTTCATCGGTCTCAACCGTCACAACCGTATTTTCTCCTAACCCCAGTTGGGATGCCGCTTTCTTCACAGTGAAATGGGCTTCTTCTGAACAAAGAATTCTTAATCGGTTAAAGCCTTCGGGTAAACCATCCCGTTGTACGTTATGTTTCCATTTTGAATGACAGAATGCATCACGTGCTAACAGGAGTCCCATATAATTGGATTGTGTTCCACCACTTGTAAAGACTCCGCCGGATGTCGACGGAAGATTTATTTTTTCTGTCAACCACTTGACCATTTCCGCTTCCACATAGGTGGCAGCCGTACTCTGATCCCAGGAGTCCATTGATTGATTTAGCGCTGCGATGATCAATTCCGCCGCCACCCCTGGAAGAAGGGGCGGGCAATGTAAATGGGCCATACTCTTTGGATGGGAAATATGAAGACTGTTTTTTAAAATCGGTTCATCGATTTCATCAAGGACGTCTTCAAAGGGTTTCCCTTCAGGAGTAAACGTCATGATCGGTTTGATTTCTTCTTTTATTGCACCGGGCATTTTCCCGATAAAAGGATTCCCGGTACCTTCATATAGATTTTGCAGTTTCCTGCTTACTCCCTCTATCAGTTCATTAAATGCACGGATTCCTTCTTCCCCTTGATGTAGAAAGAAAGAGTCCATATTCTGGTTGGTTTCCCTTTCGATTGTTTTCATTTTCATGATTTCACTCCGTAAGAGAGGCGATTAAAGCTTCTCTGAATATCGACACTACTTCATCGACTTGTTCTCTTGTGATGATCAATGGCGGAAGGAAACGGACAACTGCCCCATGTCTTCCCCCTACCTCAAGTATTAATCCCCGTTTGAAGCATTCACGTTGGATTCCGCTTGCGACGTCAGGATTAGCCGGCTGACTTCCGCTCGCTGAATGGGGTTTAGTGGGATCAATGATCTCCACACCTACCATCAGTCCTCTGCCTCTTACATCACCTATCTCAGGAAATTCTTGTTGAAGCTCTTGCAGGGATTCAAGAAGCCTTCTTCCCATTTCCCCGGCATGGGCAACCAAGTGATTCTCCTTAATGAACTTCAATGTTGCAGTCCCTGCTGCCATGGCCATTTGATTTCCTCTGAAAGTGCCGATATGTGCTCCCGGTTCCCAAGCATCCAGGTCACGGTCGTATATCACAACGGATAGTGGCAGACTCCCTCCGATTGCTTTTGAAAGAACAAACACATCCGGTACGATTCCTGCATGTTCAAAAGAAAACAGTTCTCCAGTACGTCCGATTCCCGTCTGTACTTCATCGATGATGAGTGGGATACCTCTTTCTTTCGTGATTCTTCTCATTTCCTTTATCCATTCGATTGGTGCTGGAATGGAACCCCCTTCTCCTTGAACTGTTTCAAAAATCATGGCAGCCGGTGGTAATATTCCACTCTCGGGATCATCAAGGAGATTCTCGATGTATTGACTGCTGATGCGATGACTTTCCTCTCCTCCTATCCCAAATGGGCATCGGTATGTATATGGGTAAGGTAAAAAGTGAGTGTCTGGCATCAATCCTTGAACGTTCTTTTTGGGACTAAGGTTGCCACTGATCGACATCGTCCCGTGTGTGGCACCATGGTATCCCCCTTGAAATGTGAGGATGCTTTGTCTACCTGTTGCCGTCTTCACTAATTTCAATGCAGCCTCAATCGCATCGCCGCCTGTCGGTCCACAAAATTGTATCTTCGCACGATCACGAAATCCTTCCGGCAAAGAGGAGAATAATTCATTCACAAACTCCTCTTTCACAGGCGTCGTAATATCTAACGTATGTAATGGTCGTTTATCACGGATCACTTGCTCCATGGCATCAATGACCGCTGGGTGATTGTGTCCTAACGCTAATGTTCCTGCTCCCGCTAAGCAATCCAAGTATTTATTCCCTTCCATGTCCGTTACATAGATTCCCTCCGCTTCACTGATTGCCAGTGGAATTCTTCTCGGATAGGATCTCGCATTCGACTCGCGTCTCTCTTGTTGGTCTAGTAATTCTCTATTTGAAACGGCATTTTGTATCATCATCAAATCTTCCTTTCGTGATTGATTGGCTTTTGCTTCCAACGTCATCTTAATTGATAATGATTATCAATGTCAATAGTAGTTGATAACTATTCTCAATTAATTTCATCTTCTACTAGTCATTTCGTATGAGAAAGGTACTTTTCTATCAAGGGTCTCGAATTCCTGTCATACATAGATTTTAAGTAAAAGGATTAACAGATTTATGTATTTACAATTTTACGTAAAGTGATATACAGGTCTATTATCCCGGTCCCATAACAGGGATAATAGTAGTTTAAATTTATTTCAAATGAGAACGTTTTTCATCCAATACTTTAATGAGAATGCTCAATTTCAATAAAAAAACCGGAGAAAAAATCTCCAGTCTACTTGTTCCAGTCAGCTCTTAATAATTTATTTCCTTTCTAAAGGCAGCGTCATACACCTTATCCCGCCTCCACCTTTCTCAAGTTCATTCACATCGACTTCTATCCATTTCTTCCCTTTTAATTTCGGATGACCTTTCAATATCTTCTTATTGGCTTTGGTGCTGACTAACAGGGTCTCCGGATCCAAGTTTAGAAAGTTGATATCCGCGACCGTATGTTTTACATCATCCGTCCATAAAACGTCGAAGCCCTGACGTCGGATGAATTCCTCCATCATCACGTACCGGCCACCCTTTTCTGTGATGATTTGTACTGGGAAGAGCCTCATATAGCTTTTGGCTATGAGAAGGTCGGATCCAGCAACATTGCAGTTCATATCCAAATGCATGGTTTCCCCGGTTCGCGGCAAATCGATGATTCCGATCTCCGAGAAGCCGGCCCGGAAGATCTCCTGTTGGACTTCTTCAATACTTTCAATACTTGTCCGCATTCCTGTATTAATAAAGACAGCATCTTTATTCAGAACGAATACATCCCCATTTTCCAATGCCTTCAATCGGTTATTGTCCGTGCTCGAAAACGTCTTTTCGTCAAACCATGTTTGAAACAGCTCATGACTATGTACGTATTCAGGCGCCCTCATTGTCATCCCTGTATCACCTGGGATGACAGTATTTCCATATACACATGCCAGGTCCCTTACAAATACCCTATTGATGAGCTGATGATTAAGTTCAGCATTTTCTCCCTTTAAATACCGGGAGTAATCAATGACCATTATTCCTGCATCTTCCATTGCCTTCCTCATACCTTCATGATTTTCTTTCGCTATTTCCTGGTTAACAGGTTTTTCCCAACCAACGTAATCCGCCGTTCTTTGATCAGGTATATCCAATGAAGAAGGCGAGCAAACCATCACCGTTTTTAATTCTCCATGTTCACTCCAGCAATTCGGATGAATCTTTACCATGAGCCAGCCTCCTTCGTATCAGTCTCCCTTACTTTTCTCCTTTCTGAGGGGAATCATTCTGTTCCCTTCACATAATTCACGAACCCAAACGTCAAACTATGAAGGGTAAAGGTCAGGTGAAAAACAGATGAGTAAATGTACGAATCAAACAAATCTTACATGGTGGCAGCTTTCTTTTATCGGGGTAGGCTGTATCATTGGAACAGGTTACTTTCTAGGATCAGCCATCCCTATTCAAAGGGCGGGTTCCTCTGTTTTGATTGCTTATTTAGTAGCCGGAAAAGGAACATGGTTAGTGTTTCAAAGCCCTTGCAAAGTTAACGGCCCATCATCCGGAAAAGGGGTCCTTCCGTACATATGCAAAACAGGCTTACGGATCATGGGCAGGATTCAGTAACGGATGGATCTATTGGTCGGCAGAAATGCTCATTATGGGGAGTCAACTAACTGCTCTTGCTCTCTTTTCTCAATTCTGGTTTCCTGCCATTCCTCTGTGGATGTTTACTGCCGGATTTGCAGGTATTGGATTATTGATCATTTTGATGGGCGTGCAGAAAGTGGAACAGATGGAGAATCTGTTTGGAATCATGAAAGTAGGAGCCATCGTGATGTTTGTCATGATCGCTACTGCCGCCATGTTCGGGTGGTTAGGGACAGACGTTTCAGGTCAACACCATCAATCTCCATTAAAAGAGATACTACCACACGATGGAAAGGGTTTATGGCTCGCACTTCTTTTTGCCTTTTATGGATTCGGGGGAATTGAAGTGATGGGTTTGATGGCTCAGGAGCTTAAAGACCCGAAGGATGCGGCAAAGTCAGGGAATATCATGCTTTTCATCTTGACCATCCTTTACCTATATCCTTTTATCTCGTATTAAAGCTCGTACCGGCAGGCAGGATCAATCCGAATGAAAGTCCATTTCTAACGGCTCTTAAACAATATGAACTTCCCGGGTCCCCCATGTATTCTACGCCATTTTGATTATTGCGGGGTTCTCCACCATGGTCGCTTCCTTATATGCAGTCACGACGATGTTGGTGGCATTGGCAGAAGAAGGGGATGCTCCCAAAATTTTTGCCAAAAAGGGTAAAATGAATGTTCCCCTCCCTGCTTTCGGACTCACCACCCTTGTTGTGGCTGCTTCGATTGCGATCGCCATGCTCCTGCCGGACAAACTATTTGAGTATATCACTACTGCAGCGGGACTTATGCTTCTTTACACATGGATCTTTATACTTGCTTCCTTTTACAAGCTGATGAGCAACGGTTGTTGGGACCGTTTCCAAGCAACCTTTGCACTCTTCCTCATTTTATTGGCGATCAGCGGCACCCTTCTTGATCATGTAAGTCGCATAGGATTTTTTGTAAGTATAGGCTTCATCGTGCTGATTGCGATTGCGACAATTATTAAAAAAAAAGAGTTAAAGCCCGAACGCTTTAACTCTTGATTTTCTTTTGCATATTTAAAAATGGACAATTCGATAGAGACGAATCATCATCACTCAGATAATACTGTTTCCACTCATAGTTGTCTTCCTGCCCATACCATTTAAGGCTGGGATGGGGTCCTGCCTCATCATACTCAATGAGCCGCTTCCGTATCACTTTCTTTAATTTCTGGCCAAATGCAGTGGAAGAGTTGATTTCATCGAACACCCATCGGGGCTGGAAGGCTACAAGAAAGTAAGGAAAATGACGGCTTTTTCGCATGGTATGGGCAGGTGTTGCACAGAAGGCAAAGTAAGGCTCCCCGTCAAAACAAAATTCCCATGTATGATGATGTGGATCCTTCGCGATATCTTCCGGCCATGGTGAATCATCCAATTCATGAATCCGATTCAATAAAGTCCAGAATATATCCTGATAAGAATCAATCGATTGATTATCAGCTACTATCTCTTCTGAATTAAAAAAGACAACAAGAGATGCATAATTCCCTGTATCCCTTGAGATTTCACCATATTGTTTGAGTAAGCAGGTAAGCTTTTCAGAAGCTGCTGGATTTCTTGGATCTTCTGCAAAACCGAAGCGTAATGTATCTGTCTGAAAGCCTTGTTTTCCAGGTATACATGGGTAAAGGTGTTCTTCATCGCACATGACAGCTGAGAAATGCCCGTAGGCTGCTTTCTGCCATGTGGAAAGTTCTTCCCCTTGTTGATCGATCAAACTTTTAGACCATAACATATAGCCGATCCCTCCTAAATAATACACATTTATCCTATTAGGAGGGAACTTAGCGGGTGTCTGTCTAGCCGAATAATAAACGACAGGCCTGGACACCGAAGTAGATCCCAAACCCCATCAAAGTGAGACCGGAAATAATGGATATGAACCGCAAAATCCCAGGACTGACCAGTTTCCTTGCCCCTGTCGCTACACCGGCCATCGTGAGATCCCACAGGGTGATTCCAAGAAAGATCCCCATGCTATTCAGGAAGAGCTGTCCTGCTTCAAAGGAGCCGGAAGTCTGAGCTAATATAGAACCATAGATACCAAGCCAAAATAGAATGCTAAATGGATTGGAAATGGCCATAAAGAATCCTGTGCGAAAAGCTTTTCCCTTCGTTTCATGCGGATTTTGATGAGAGGGCTTTGTAATGGATGCCGATTTCTGGATGCTTTCAATCCCTGTATACGTCAATACAAAGAACCCAAAGACCCACAAGAACAATTTAATGACCGGTGTATCGATAAATTGAGAGACTCCGAAATAAATGAGAAGCATAAAGATCCCGTCCGCTGCCATTCCCCCTACCCCCACAAGCCAGGCATGAAAAAAGCCGAAGCGGATCCCCTTGTCCAATTGAGCGGCATTTATCGGTCCCATAGGTGCAGAAAGCGATAACCCCAAAATGATATAGCTTATGAATATACTCATCTTCGACCACCTTCAAATGACTTCTTCCTATTGTATTCGGACAGGATGCCAAGTATTAAATAAAGAAATACATAATTGTGCTTAATAAGGATATTCTAATCATCGATGCTATTTTCAAGGAGGGAAAAACAGATGCAAAACCAAGGACAACCATCGAATATGACACCATCAGGAACACAGATGCCACCGAATATGATGAACACTCAAAGTAAAAACCATGGTGGCCATGAGCTCTTTGATGCTCATGAGATCATAGCAGGGATCATCAGCATGCTCGATCAGTATCAAATGTATGATCAGCACATTCAGGATCCTGAACTTAAGGGTATACTTAATCGTCAGTCAACCTTCGTCACGACTATGTATAATACGATTGTCGGCAGCTTTTCGACAGGGCATGACCCTACCGTTCCAACCCAGCAATACAAAATGACTCAAACCAATACAACCACATACGGTATCAAGCCCGGAGCACCTAAAAAACCGAATCAATCGGTCAGCGACCTTTCCGATAAAGGCTTGTCTGCTTATATGCTGGGACAAACTAAGTCATTGGCCATGCTTCTTGCCATGACGGCCCTTGAGATGACAAACCCTGTATTACGGCGTGTTGTAGCTGACAGCGTCCCGAATTTCATTGAAATGAGCTATGAGATTTTCCTCTATCAAAATAAGCACGGCTATTATCAGGTTCCTCAATTAAACGACCAGGATATGACCCTTATGCTCCAAAGCTATACAACCGTTCCACAACAAAACATGCCTCAATAACGTTGGATGTATGCCTGTCTCCTCTTTCATTTTAAGAGGCGCAGGCTTTTTCACTTACTCATCTTCTTGAACGACTTTCTCTCACGCACATAGGATAGAGGGAGAGTGAAATTGGGAGGTGTTTGAGCTGATTCACACAGTCAAGGTGGGAGAAACACTCAGTCAAATATCAAGGGATTACAGGACCCCGTTACCTGCCATACTTAATGCCAATCCCGGTATAGATCCGAATGTGATCTATCCAGGTCAAACGATTACGATACCAGGGATTCCGGATACAACCAATAATCCTTACCGCATTCAGGTTTCTGTTAACAACCGGTGGCTGCGTTTGTTCAAGGATGGGGTTCAAATCAAGCAGTATCCCATTGCAGTGGGGAGAGTACTCTTTGAGACTCCCATTGGGGAATTTATCATCATTAACAAAGCACCAAATCCCGGCGGACCTTTTGGAACGATGTGGATGAGTTTATCAAAAGAAAGTTATGGGATTCATGGAACCAATGACCCAAACTCGATTGGAAATGCCGTTTCCAGGGGATGTATACGAATGTATAACAAAGACGTCGAGGAGTTAGCGGGACTCGTTCCAATCGGTACGCCTGTTTTGATCAGCCCATAGGTAAAAAAAGTGTATAGGAGTGCCTATACACTTTTTTTCATTTGAAACGTGATGAGAGACAGAATGTATCACCTCCCTATCCGTTTACAAAACAGCTCTCCTTGATTCTACATAATCCAAACCAAAGTGCATATGAAGGACTCTAGCCGCTTTTTCTACATCACATCTATCAACCAGCGCACTTAATCCTACCGAGGATTCCCATATGAACGCCTTCGCAATATGGTAGTCATGAAAAACGTTGGTAACCTTCTCTTTTACCTCATGTGTTGAGTTGATGCGTCCAATCACGGAAACCTTAGATAGATCTTCTCTCTCTTCTATATAAGAGTAGGCCTGATTATATTGTCCAACGATTCTCTTTACTTCATGAAAATCCTGATCTTTTACGATGAGGACAAGGTTTTCCTTATATTTAATGATATCTGTCTCAATATGATGAGAATCGAGATCATAAAGCATCAGTGACTCTCCACCCTGACAGTCACAGATTGTCAGAACAGAGATGTCTTTCTGGTAGGCTACCCCGACAATAGGGGCATTTCTCTGTGTTCTTTCATTAATGACGGTCCCCGGCCCCTCATTCAAACTGGAACAAACAACAAGAGGCACATGGTGTTCCTTCGCATGTTTAATCGCTCTCGGATGCAGGACACCAGCCCCCATGGTGGCTAAACGCAACATCTCATCATAGGAGAGGGTGTCAATTTTTGCTGCCCGGGGAACGATTCGTGGATCCGACGTATACACCCCATCTACATCCGTATAAATATCACACCTATCCGCTTTTAAAGCGGCAGCAAGAGCAGCTGCGGTCGTATCCGAACCGCCCCTGCCTAATGTAGTCACTTCTCCTTTATCCGTGATCCCTTGAAAACCGGCTACCACGACGATTCGTCCTTTTGATAACTCCGATTTTATCCGCTCGATATCGATCGAGGTAATCTTGGCATTCCCAAATACTCCATCGGTTTGGATTCCCGCCTGTCTGCCTGTCAGAGATACGGCTTCTAGTCCCTTATGCTGCAGGGCCATTGTCAAAAGGGAGATCGTCACCTGCTCACCGGTACTTAAGAGCATATCCATTTCTCTCTTACTTGGCTTTGCAGAGAGTTCCCCTGCCAATCTTACGAGTGTATCCGTCGTTTTATTCATTGCTGATACCACTACGACAACATCATGGCCTTTTTCTCTTTCCTTCATGACATGAAAGACCATACGCTTGATTCGATCTGTAGAACCAACAGAGGTTCCACCAAACTTTTGAACGATCATACTCAATGATACCCCTACTTTCTATCAGATCTTTTTGTTAAGGCTGTTTTTTGTAAACATTGTTGGCTTAGCCAGTAGTGGTTGATTTCCGCTCCAGGCGCTCGCTTTCCGCGGGGCGGGCGGTGAGCCTCCTCGTCGCTCTGCTCCTGTGGGGTCTTACCTGTCCCGCTATTCCCGCAGGAGTCGAGCACCTTCCGCTCCAATCAACATCATGGTAAACATTTTCTTATACAAATTCTCTTCCAATAACGGTCTATCATATAGGATCCTTTGTTAAATACTCTTTTTAGGAAACTGCAGCTCCAGTCTTCACTTCATTTTCCAACGGAATTTCATCCAGAATAGACACAGCTTGAATATGATCATACGTCCGAAGAAGCGATTCCAGTGCCTCTTTCCTTCCTTCAACAAATACGTACAAGTAATCGCCCAGCTGAATACGATCCTTTAAAGTGAACGATGGGATCCAGTTTTGATAATCATCATCTTCACGGATTCTCAGAACCCATTGGTGACTGCTCTCAACAAGAACCTCCCCGGTACTCGCTATGCTTTCGGCAGAGGCGGTATACTTCCTCTCTATCAACGAAAGAAAATCCTCTACCATGGCGCTGCCTGTAGGCAATTTTCCTGCTCCTGGACCAAGCAGGGTAATCCTTCCTACAAGACTACCCTTTAGAGATATGGCATTTTCCACATCCTCCACACCGTAAAAAGGATGGGTGTCATGAACTAGGATGGGCTCTACTTCACCTTTGATATGGTCGACTGAATCCCGCTGGAGAGAACCTACGTGCTTAAACCGTAATCGAAAGGATTCCGCTGCCCGGAGCCACTCTGCAGTCAGGTGGGAGATCCCCTTACGTCGAATATTCTTCCAATCGGGCTGTCTGCCAAAGGCTGTTTGACTTAAAATTAGCAATTTATAGAACGCATCATGGCCTTCGATGTCATTTGTCGGATCGGCTTCAGCGTATCCCTTCTCCTGAGAAATCTTTAAGGCTGTATCAAAGGCAAGACCTCTTTTTCTCATTTGAGATAAGATGAAGTTGGACGTCCCATTCAAAATCCCTTGTATTTGTCTGATTTCATTCACCTTCAGAAGCTGCCTGATACTGCCGATCACCGGGATTCCTCCGGCTGTCGTCGCTTCAAATCCGACCGATACCCCGTTCCTTTTCGCTTTTTCCAATAGCTCAGGACCATATTTGGCAAACATCGCTTTATTGGCCGTGACGATATGAACTCCCTTCTCAATGGCTTCGGTTAAATACGTATAGCTCGGCTCCTCCCCCACGATCGCTTCAAAGATCACGTGTAGGTCCGGGATATCCAGGATGTCTTGGTAATCCGTTGTGACGTTGATGGATGGTTCAATGTTCCGCTCTTTTGTGGGATCTTTAATAAGGATCGCCCTTACTTTCACCTCATTACCTAGTACTTCCTTCAATCTGTCCTGATGAGTATCGATTGCTTCACAGACTCCTTGCCCTACCGTTCCGAACCCCAGAAGTGCCACATTAATCGTTGACATCATTCATCCTCCTTTTATCGACTTTTCACTTATTACGTAAGAATGATTCATCCTAGTTGAAGATCCACTTGAGAGATATGAGCGGAAAAGAAAGAGGTATACAGAAAAGCCCTCTTCTTTTAAGAAGAGGGCTAAATGATCATGCTCCTCCCCTTATCTTCCAGATCCGTATGGAATCTGTAGGAATTGGCACCTTTACAGTCTGATCCTGTAGGTTGCCGGGCTTCATCGGGCCTATCCCTCCGCCGCTCTTGATAAGAGATATAATGTTTCGTTTTGGTATCACTTGCTATTTGAGTATGAATTGGATTATAAAGGGGATTCATTCCCTCGTCAATACTATTTTTAGTATTTTTAAAAAATTCTTTCTAATGTTACAGATAGCATCTTTCCCTATCGGTTTACTTTAGTTTGAACCCTGTCTAGGAGTTTATCAATCTAATTTGCAAAGAGACGTTTTAACATGTTCTGGCGGGGAAAACTATTCCATATCCCTTTATTTGAAAGGAACCGGATCAATTATGCTAAAAAAAATGCTTCCCTTATCCATCAGAAAATATATGGTGATGTCCAAACGGCAGAGAATGCGTGAGATTCGGCTGAACATATGGTATATGCCTTTCTTTTATATTTGTTTTTCCATACTGCTTGTAGTACTCACCCTCTATTTAGATCTGTATGCTGACATCTCTCAGTATACATTCGATTTCTTAAGTATGGATGCATCTGTTACACGCATGCTTGTCAGTACACTCATCGGGGCAATCCTGACGCTCAGTGCTTTCACCTTGAATTCACTGCTTGTTGTACTCACGATGTTCAGTGGTCAGTTTTCACCCAGGATGCTCCTGGATTTCATTTCGGACAAACAAACACAACATGCCCTTGGAATTTTTAATGGTAGTTTTGTATATGTACTGTTCCTCTTTCTTTTTATCGGAAATTCAAAGGAAGAACTGTTTGTTGCTGCCCCGACCATGACGATTGGACTTGCATTCCTTACTGCTCTCACTTTTATCTTCTTCATTAACCATGCCTCTACTTGGATGCAGGTACACAATATTACGTACAATATGAAGCAGGTTTCTGAAGTGATGATCAATCAAACGCTGAAACATGACTTAGAAACCCATCGAACTAGAAATACCGGCGATATGATGGAGCATCATAAGAAGAATATCATTCATGTGAAGTCAAGAGAGTCGGGATATATACAGTTGATCGATTTTCATGGAATGATTGAAGCGGCAAAAAATGATCAGCTTGTCATCCAGCTCCACTATAAAGTCGGGGATTATGTTTTGACCGGGAATGAATTGGTGAGCATATGGGGACCGAAAACTGAGGATATTTCTACTGATCACTATCTCGACTTTATCGAAATGGGCCATAAGGAGACGGAAATTCAAGACCTGCAGATGGGGATTCATAAGCTTGCAGAGGTTGCGATCAAATCCCTTGGGAATGATGATCCTAAAACAGCCTCCAATACGATTGATCAAATGGCCGATCTGATGGTAACAGTTGAAGATCACCTATCCTTCACCCCGTATTTGATCGACCAAGAAGGAAGAATTCGAATCATCCTCCAGACAGAAGCATTTGATTATTATCTCTATCGTGGATTTGGCTATATCAGGCATTATGCAAAAGACAATCATCTTATCATTACTGATATCGTTCGGGCACTCGCTCTTATTGCAGAGTCCATTGACCCCTCTAAGCATAAAACCATTTGGGAATTTGCCTGTAATACCATTGATCATATTGAAAAAGAAGTGATTTATGAATTAGACAAAACCTTTCTTATGCAGGAGGTTCACAAACTGGCACGGCTGACCCGGGAGCTTGACGAATATAAAAAAATCGAAAGGAAATTCTATCCTTTGCCTAATGAAAAGGTATAAAAAAAGCTTCATTCCTTTCAGAAGGAATGAAGCTTTTTTATAAACTAAATCCACGTTTCAACTATGCTAGAATCTTCGCCCTGGGCTTTTGGAACCAACGAGAATCGGTTGGGAATTTCCATTCTAACCGCTTCTAATGTAGGTCTCATCAAGATATAATGAGTCGGTTGATTCACGTCGAATAGTCTTGCTACAAACATCCCTTGATAATCTTTGGGACTTGCATATATACAGATAATTGGCATTTTATAATCCCTAAGGGTGATTTCATCAAACGATGAGATTAAACGATCCGGGTTTTCCATCAAATCTCTCCTAACTGGGTAATTTCTAATCTTATAATTGTTAGCTTAGAACGCAACGCATTCTTTTTCTTTTGCCTCTTTCCCATCCATTTGATTATGAGTGTACAGCTTTTGGATATAATAGTTGCACTGAGAATATTGCCCTTCTTCCTTCAATAAAGGAATGATGACATTCTCCATATATTGATAATAGGCTTGTTCCCCTTCATGTACTCTGATCTCAAGCATGGCAAAAAGAGTTTCCATGTAGGAATGTTTCATATCTCTAACGCAGGCCTGTCCTTCTTCTATTAAACTTGCAAATTTTTCATTATTTGCTGAACCATCTTCGTTCAATGAACTATCAATATAGCCAAAAAGACTGATGACATACTCTTCTGTAAGGGCCTCATGCTTTAATAAACCATTTGCTACTTGGAATGCATCTCTAGCCTTTCTATCATCCATTACGTCTCGATAAAGATTCCCTAAATTCAGGTAAAGAACGGCTTTTCTTCTATGGTCATGCAGATTATCGCAGTGCTGAATCAACTCACCATATTTCTCTACCATCGATACAAGACTCGACTCTTCATTTTTACCTTCTGCTATCAACTGAATCGTAGCAGCGTCTACACATCTTGTAAAATTAAAGGTCTCTTTAAAATAGTTGAGTGCCAGCTTACTATATCGGAGGGACTTGTCATGCTGCCCAAGATCATGATAGCCAACTGACATATGATAGTAGGATTCAGGATTGGAATAAATATCTCGATCTATTTTCTCCAAATACTTTATTGCTGTTTGTGGATTTCCTTTTGCAAGCTCATACATGCCTTTTATATGATAGTATAACTGAAAATCATAATCGAACATATGGAAGGACAGACGCTTATTGGAAAACTGACTTAAATAGAAGGCAGCTTCTTTTACCTCCCCTTTCAGAATAAAGTACCTTGCTTTCAGTAGCTTAAAGGTGCCATTAAGGGTTTCAATTTTGATTAATGGATTTTGTTCGATGGTCTCTTTCAATAATTCGATCTTTCCATTTACCTGCTTGATCATGACATCATGCCACAATTCTAAATCTAATCGTAATTTTTTATACGCCTTTAACTCTTTCTCAACGTTAATATTTAACCTTTGATTGAACAATTCGATTTTATCTTTCGTAATCTGTAAGTGTCCGCTTTCAATCTTACTGATATGTCCAGGGGTACAGATCCCATCGCCCACCTGCTTTTGGGTCATCCCCTTAAAGATTCTATAATACTTTATAAATGTCCCAATATGCATGATTTAACCTCCAGGGTGACGTAGTATAGTTGGTTCATTTAATCCAATTAACAGTTCCAACGTTTTAGATTTTTATTTAATACAAGTTCTACTTCTATTATACTAGTAAGTGATCATGAAAAAATTGGGGTTTTAAGTGGTTTTTCATCCGTCTCCACCAAAACGATTTACCTAGTTCTTCTTTCTTACACCACTAATATTTTCACTTCACGAAGTACATTTCAATGAAATATTCACACTAAATCTTAGATATTTGAAAAATTTTCAATTATTTAGCATTTTGAAGAAAACAGATATGATTCTTAATACCTAATCTATTTTCCCGATTTCTCTCACATCTTTATACTATTTTCCGAAAATGATTGTAACTTTGTAAAATTAGCAAAAAAAGATAACCGCCACACCTTTTTGATACATGAAGGTGTGGCGGTTAAATTACATTTGATTTGATGGCTGGATAGGAGGATCCAGTTGGATCTCCTCATTTGGATAAATCCTGGAAATCACGGAGGATCCCATTAATCTCTTAATTTCGGTTGCAGGCAATTCCATTGACACGCCATTAAAGGCTGTCTTATACCTATGTTTGATACGATATTCCACTTTATTATCATCCAGAAAAGCATGAAGTTCTTGCTCGAAAGCCTGATGACTCTGTTCAACGTGTTCCTTGGCTTTGTCCAGCGTCATATCCACGCCTTGAGCTTCTGCTTCCAAAACGGCTATTTTTGCAGGTTTTATCTTAAATTCAATGATAATGGAAACCATTTTCTCACTTGAAAGGTTAATCGATGGATCAACCTTGACTGACGCATTCATTGTCTCTTTCACCGCCTCTTCCTCTTTTTGATAGGTATTCTCCCCTATGTTCGCCTGACATCCTCCCGTGAACAACATAAAGACCAAGAAAAGGATTCTCCAGTAGCACTTCTTCATTAACTTTCGATCTCCTTTATTTAAGAGTAAAAAAAGACAATCTATCAGGATTGTCTCCTATGGATTGTCTTTTCAAACATTATTCTCGAAGTTATTCTATTTTAGGGATACCTTAGTTTTTACTTCCATCATCCATTTGCTTGGCTGTTACATTCAAATTCGATGTATAAGTAACTCCTTGATATTCATTACCGGCTTTTTCGTCCAGTTTAATCGCGAAAGAAAGATCAATATATTGGTCTTCATTTAATTGCCAGAATTCATGCTTCTCGCCTTCTTTAGAACCATCCCCAAGTACCATCTTGGCTTTTCCATTCATGCCTTTTGCAGCAGGTTGAACGTCTTCTTCCTCTACAAATCCGACAACCATCTCAACTCCGGGAGCTATCGACTTAGAAACTGATCTTACTTCATTGGTTGTGCCATTGAATAATTGATCTAAATAAATTCTTGAATCTTCAAGAATGTCATCCGTCATTTCTTGACCTTCTGAAAACTTATACGCAATATAACCTACTTTATATGCGTCTAAAGGAACATCTGCACTTAAAGACTGGTTATATGTGGCTTTTAGATAAGTATCCATATCACCTGTATTATCAATTGTTAACCATTCACCGTACTTTAATTGGGAAGGTGCAAACCCAGTAGCTTCGATGATCTTTGTTTCCATGTCTTGTGAGTTGTTGATTTCTAATGTACCGTTTGTAATCTCTCCTGTGGCATTTGTCTCGGATGTAAACCAAGAATATGAAAAGCAGTACTATTAGTTTATTGAAGAAAAAATCATTCCTAGTAAAAGGTAAACATCTTTTTTCGCAAAGATTGTTGTTTTTTAACATAAGATCTAATTGGGCTCTGTCTATTAGTTTGTGTTGGATGGTGAGGGGAACTGCCCCGCTTGCAGCTAGCGTTCGGCCAATCCTCACAGCTTCGCTTCCGGGGTCTCGACACGACCAAAATCCGCCGGAGTCTACGCATTTCCCCTCACCATCTTCAAGAGATTTTCGTGACAGATCTAAAAGGTGTCAAAAAAACTCTTTAAAAAATATTGTTTGTTAAAAGTTTTTGTTTTTATTTATTTCTTTTAAAGAAACAAGCTCAGAAAGTTGATTCTCGCTGCAGGTGCTCGACTCCTGCGGTAATAGTTGGACAGTACGAAAAGCGGAGGGGCTTTGCCCAGGGGCGACAAGCATAAGACGCGTCTGCCGGAAAGGCGCTCTTTGCCTTTTTGGCAGACTTGGCTTATGACCTCGAGCCCCTTAGCCCCGTAGCTGGACAGGTGAGACCCCGGAGGCTCACCGCCAGCCCCGCGGAAAGCGAGCATCCTGTAGCGGAAATCAACTACTACTTTCTTCCTTAAGATAGCAACAAACTTCGCGAAAAGAGCCATTGAAAAAAGTTTATTGGATCGATGAAAAACTCGGCGCATTTCTATACAATAAGCATCTGTATTCTATAATAAGAAATAGGTAAAAGGGTAAGAAGGGTCCTTGTAGTATCCGGCTGTTTTCGTAAACATTGTTGCTTTTCAGCCAGTAGAGCAGTGGTTGATTTCCACTTGTAAATCGTTGAATCGATCCACAAAATTAGAATTCCATTCGTTCATTCAAACTGAATTTATTTCAAAATTAACTTTCACTCCTGGCTATCAAAAAGACTGGGCGAGGCAAATCTTTTCGGCTAAACAGCAATCCACACGTGACAAAAGAACCCTGCAGATGATTGAAATCTTGTCTGAAGGATAAAAGACGCTGGATTTATATCGTAGAAAAAAGAAACAGGAAAAAAGAATCGAGTGAGTCGACTTTGTCATTCACTCGATTTTTCCTATCCTCTTCAAATCTTTTCTAAATAAAAAATGCCGATCACTAGGATGGCAAAATGAATCAATCAATTATTTAATGGACAAATTCACTGAATTCGAATCGGAAATGAAGATGGGATACTCCCCATTTCCAATCTTTCATGTCGCGGATTTATCTTTCATATCACCTTCATTACTACCCGCACTTGCTATTTCAGCATACACTCACTTTTTTTCTAATGCTTCGAAATATTCTTGTTTAGTTTTTTTATCTTTTTTTCCTTCTACTTTACCTTCAGGAAACTCCAAAAAGTTTAAATTTGCTTTTACCTTGATCTCAACTTCAATATTTTAGTTAAAAAAGCATAAGCCGTATAAAAACCTTCCAAAAAGCACACCATATGTTTGCTCTATACTTAAACTAGGGGTGGGAAATCATGGATTGGTTTGGCCACAGTCATCAATCTTTCCATTTTAGCTTGTTTTCTGTAAGTCACGTTGTTACGTTAGCCATCTTTATTTTTGTTGCAGTCATCATTTTTCTATACCGTAAAAATTTGAATGATAGTAAATGGAAAAGAATTGAAAAAGGAACAGCTTATTCCTTGATTTTAATGGAGATCATGAATCATGTATGGATGTATGTACATGGAGTATGGAAATTCGGCCGTTCCATGCCTTTGGAGTTGTGTAATATCGCTGTCATTTTATGTATCTGTTTACTATTGACCAGAAAAAAAATATTCTTTGAATTATTATTTTTTATTGCTGTTTTAGGTGCAACACAAGCAATCATTACTCCCGCCTTGACATATGATTTCCCTCACTTTCGATTTCTTCACTTTTTCTATGGGCATTTGCTTGCCGTATGGGTAACGTTGTATTTTACGTTGGCAAAAGGGTATCATCCAACATTCTGGTCGTTTACGAAACAAATTGTCTTTATTAACCTCCTAATGCCGATCATCTTGTTCGTGAATAAGCAGGCAGACGGAAATTATTGGTTTTTACGCCACAAACCAAAAAGCCCAAGTCTATTTGATGTACTGGGGCCGTATCCGTGGTATATCTTAACGCTTGAATGTGTCTTAATTGTAATTAGCGTAATTACATGGCTCATCCTACGAAAATGCGGAGCACGTTCTCAGCAGAGAAATGTCTGAAAAAGGATATCCGTAACTTAAGCCCCAGGAGAAGCCGTTCGCCTTGTATTGTGAAGATGTCGATATAGTTTAAAGGACCCTTTGCATAAAAAAAGAGTGTTTAAGGAATTTACCCCTAAACACTCCAACAGATCCGAATGATGATCATCACTTGTTTATAAACTTATTGAATTCCAAGCTCTTCCTGAATTCTCTCCAATGATTTGCCTTTGTAGTTCTCTTTTGCCTTCGGGGCATTTGCTGCTGATGGATTTTGCAAGAGGTAATTCTTCTGCACAAATCCATCAGCAGCATCAACGCTGCCGTCGAAGTTAATATCAGCATCGCGGTCACTTGTCTCCCACTTCTCTTGAATGTAAACAGCATCCATCACATCGATGACATCATCTTTATTCACATCACCAGCTTCAAGTGTTTTGAACAAGATTTCTTTTTTACCATGAGCGCCAATATTAAAAGTTTTATGAAGTGTAAAATGTCCTAGAACATTCACTTCCATATTATATTGTTCATCTGAAAATGGTAAAACGATTTTAAATGATGGTCCATATCCTAAAGTTCCTTTATAAACTTTCCCATCCTCACCAGTCAATTTTGCTTCTGCACCGGCTTGTGCATAGCCCATGTTAAATAAAGGCTCAGTCAGGGAATATTCGTTCATGAATGCCTCTGCTCTAATGGCCCCCTTGCAATCGCTTTGTTTGGAGTCATATAGCATTAGGTGTACCATTAAACATTGCGCCTTATTTTGTTATCTTTCGATGGTAATAAATAATCCTCCCAATAGACATCCTGACCCTTCCCCCTTTGTACATACTCTTGTTATACATAGGTTCCCTTTATCTTTTAAAACTCCCTCTATAATACTTGCAACAATGGATTATAATTTCCCCTTTCGACCTCATTCAAATAAGTAACTCGCTGACAAAGTCATTAAAGATGAATGAACTAGCCAACACACTATTAATCTAGAATAATTCATTCACAAATGTAATTGGAAAATTGGTTAAGAGAATATCTATTACCAACAAATAAAAAGGCTTGCAGAGAAAAATGATTTTCCCTGCAAACCTGAACCTCTTTTTTATACAGACTAGTCATTGATACTTTATGCCCGGTCAAATAACACTCTTCCCGCAATCCCGGGATTCGTCATTTCATAAGGATTCAAGATCAAATCCAGCTCTTCCTCTGTCAGAACATCATATTCCAGGCAAAGCTCTCTTACGGACTTTCCTTTAAGAATGGCTTCCCTGGCAATACGAGATACAACTTCATATCCTAAGTGGGGATTGACCGCTGTAATGATGCCCACACTGTTTTCTACATATTCCTTCATCCGTGTTTCATTTGCTTCAATGCCGGCTAAACAATTGTCCGTAAAGCTTCTGAATGCATTGTTCATGATGCTGATGGATTGAAGGAGATTGAATACGAGTACAGGCTCCATCACGTTCAGTTCAAGCTGGCCGGCTTCCGATGCCAAGGAGATCGTGTGATCATTTCCTATTACCTGAAAGGCAACTTGATTGATCAGCTCCGGCATGACTGGATTCACTTTACCAGGCATGATGGAAGAACCAGGTTGTCTCGATGGCAGTGAAATTTCACC
This sequence comes from Bacillota bacterium, assembly GCA_051750565.1. Lineage (GTDB taxonomy): Bacteria > Bacillota > Bacilli > Bacillales > Bacillaceae_B > Rossellomorea. Next base: position 212,581 of record JBNJJV010000006.1, read on the forward strand.
TAGTCCTGCCCGTGGTCCTGAAGCCATCATGCGCAGGTCGTTGGCAATCTTCGACATATTGATCATACATACCTTCAAGGCCGCAGAAACTTCTGTATAAGCGTCGGTATTTTGCGTGGCATCGACAAGGTGCTCAGCTCCTGTTAAAGGCAATCCGCTTATATCTGCCAGATGCTTCACTACATTCTCAATATAAACAGGATCAGCATTTAATCCAGTTCCTACTGCGGTCGCTCCCATATTCACTTCATATAGATGCTCCCTGGTTCGTGCGATCCGTTTAATATCGCGCTCCACTACCCTGCTATACGCCTCAAATTCCTGACCAAGACGAATCGGTACAGCATCCTGCAGGTGGGTACGGCCCATTTTAATGACAGGATCAAATTCCAGGGCTTTCTTTTTAAAGACATACAGCATATCTTCCATCGTGACAAGGAGCTTTTCCAATAATTTCAGAGTGGAAATATGGATGACCGTCGGGAATACATCATTGGTTGATTGAGACATATTCACATGACTGTTGGGGCTTACTTTTCCATATTCCCCTTTATGATGGGACATGAGCTCCAGGGCACGATTGGCAATAACTTCATTGGCATTCATGTTGATGGAAGTGCCTGCTCCTCCCTGTATGGGATCCACAATGAAAAATTCATGAAACTTCCCTTCCAGAATTTCATCAGAGGCTTGCACGATGGCTCGGCCGATCCCCTCATAAAGACGAGTGGTCTCCATATTGGCAAGGGCTGCCGCTTTCTTCACAGTAGCCAGTGCATCGATCATCTCTTTATGAATTTTATATCCCGTAATCGGAAAGTTTTCCACTGCCCGTAACGTTTGTATTCCATAGTACACATCTTCGGGTACTTCTTTTTCCCCTATAAAGTCTTTTTCTATTCTAAATCCACTAGTGACATTTATCATTTTTCTACTCCCCATTTTCAATTTACAGTTTCTCTAATTGATGATTCTATCAATTCCTGACACAGTAGGCAATGATTAATGGCAAACCCCCAATAATTTCATTACTCTTCATATAAAAAAGCGCACTTCTTATGAAATACGCTTGAATGAAAGATATGATTTTATCAGAATGCTGCAACAACATTTTTATGCACGATAGGGATCCCCTCCTCAAAAGCGATATCTCGCTCTATTATTGCAATTATTTTTTGATTATTCATTTTTTTATAACTAGTAATCACAAGATGATGATACAATAAAAAATGTAGTGATTATAATCAATAGGAGTGATAGACATGTCAGTCAATGTTTACCTTAATTTTAATGGAAATTGTCGAGAAGCTGTAGAGTATTATGCAGAAGTATTCGGTACTGAGCCACCACAGATCATGACGTTTGCAGAGGCACCTCCCCACCCTGATTATCCCCTTCCTGAAGAAGCTAAAAACCTGGTGTTACATACAAGACTGACAATCGATGGCAGCAACGTCATGTTTTCCGACGTGTTTCCTGATATGCCATTTGTAGAAGGAAACAACATCACCCTGGCCCTGGTAAGCAAGGATACTGAAGAGTTGACAACCCGTTTCCACAAATTAAAAGAAGGCGGTAAGGTGGATATGGAGCTTCAGGAGACATTCTGGAGTAAGTTGTATGGTCAGGTTACCGATAAATTTGGTATTCAATGGCAATTTAACTATGAGAATGAAGACGTGTAATTCGTTTTATTTTTAGTACAAACGATTAAGGTCATAGAAACTTTATTTCACAAAAGTTTCTATGACCTTTTTTAAAATTCGTTCACCTTAACAGTGTACAGCATGCCTTTAAGCTTTATAGTCATCTCATCCAGGGCATGTTTGGCTCCATCCACCGATCCTATCATGTTAATGAAACTATGGACCATATCTTCATAATGCAACAGTTCGACGCTTATACCAGCATTCTGCAGACGTTCACCGAAAGCAAACCCTTCTTCCCTCAGAGGATCAAATTCAGCTGTAACAAGTAGTGTATCAGGCATTTTTTCCATGGAGTGTACTTTTAGAGGTGAAACATATACCTCCGAGCCTTCAGAAGGATCATGCAAATAATGTCCCCAAAACCATTTCATTTTTTCATTTGTGAGATTATATGTATAATTTTCTCTGTAGGAAAGTGTGTCAAAGTTATAATCCAAAACGGGGGTAATGAGGACTTGAAGGAACAACTCGTATTCTTCAATATCCCTAAAATAAATGGCAGCAGCGGCCGCCAAGTTTCCTCCCGAGCTTTCACCACCAACGGCGATTCTTGTTATGTCCCCTTTCAATCTTTCTCCATTCCTAAATGTCCATTTAATGGATTCAATTACATCCAGAAGCGCTGAAGGATATTTATGTTCAGGGGCGAGGCGATAACCGATGGAAACGACAACGATGCCCGCATGCTTAGAAAAATACCTGCATATGTTATCTGCACTGTCCAAATCTCCAAATACCCAACCTCCCCCATGGGAATAAATGAGGACAGGGTAAGGACCTTCTCCACTTGGTGTATAGATTCGAACCGGGATGTTATGTCCCTCTGCTGAAGGGATGAAGGTATCTTCAACCACTAACCCATCGACGGAAATTGTTGTGAAAAATTCTCTGGCACTTTTATAGTATTCTCTGGATTGCTCTGGAGTCAGAATATCCAATGAGGGATGTTTAAGTTCTTTCATTTTCTCACTAATCGTATGTAATAGTTCGCTTACTTGAGGGTTAAGAGGCGTCTTCACTTTCATCAGACTAATTCATTCCTTTGCGAATTCATAGATTTCAGCCACTCTACCTGCATATCCTCATCTTTCATTTTCTCAATGACCGACTCTCTCTCTCCCACAATCAACGAAGCTTTTTTATTCTGTAGATTAATTTTACTTATTACTTCCCCTCCCAATTTCTTCAATATTGGTATCACAATTCGATTGCGAATATCAGGTTCTCCTATAATTCTTCTTGCCCCCTTATAGTGATCAAATAAAAAAATGATCATCGATCTAATAATTGAAAGTCCGTCTTCTCTATTTAAATATGCTCTGGGACCAATCAATAAGTGCATGCCTAAATCGCCAGCCTGATACTCATAATATTCCTTGATTGGATCTTTTTCAATGGAGTATGCAATCAAGTAACACACTGGTTCGCCGTTAAATGTTCCTATGTAAATATCTTTATGATCAGCTTCGATAGACTGCTTTAACCATTGTTCAAACTCTGACAGTGGCAGGTTCAACTTCCAAAATGGGGCAATATGAGGTTGGTGCATCCATTCATGAAGAGTGGACAAATCCCGCTCGAAATCCACCGGACGGAACAAAAAATTGTCTGCCTTGTCTCCTTTTATGATAAAGAATTCTGTTTCATTAACTGTTTTAATCATGGTTTATCCCCCTGTTCATTCACCTATAATGATAATGATTATCATTATCACATACATTGATATTATATGAATTTAGGATTACACTTGTCAACCAACCTTTTGACCTATGTCTACTCTCTGACTAGATCACCAGACTTTGCGAAAGGCTGTTTTCGTAAACTTTGTTGCTTTTGAAAAAGCGAGTAGTGGTTGATTTCCGCTCCAGTTGCTCGCTTTCCGCGGGGCGTGAGTTGAGCCTCCTCGGGCTTTGCCCTGCGGGGTCTCAACTTTCCCGCTATTCCCGCAGGAGTCGAGCACCTTCCGCTCCAATCAATTTTCTTAGTGTGAGTTTCTTACTATAGACTAATATAAATTTAGAATACAATATTTTTCAAAGTGTGCAGTCGATTTTAGCTTGTATAATAGAAATACTGTTTCTTTCAATTTTGTATTGTCATTAATAAGCTCTGTCACGAAAATCTCTTATAGATGGTGAGGGGAACTGCGTAGACTCCTGCGGAAGTACCGGCGTGCCGAGACCCCGGAAGCCAAGCTCAGGAGATTCGGCCGAACGCTAGCTGCAAGCGAAGCGGTTCCCCTCACCTTCCAACACACTCTTGTTGACAAGGCTCCTAGCTGATCTTATGTTACAAAACAACAATCTTTGAGAAAATAGCCTTGCGAAATGAACCTAAAATAAAAAAGAGGCTGCTGAAATAATATTCAACAGCCTCTTTCTATCAATCTTTAATGCATATTGCTCAATACCCAAATCGATCCAATGACGATCACAAGGGCGATAAATGCAGCTGACATCATTTTTCCTACCTGCCATCTGCCTTCTCCTTCTGTTACGTGCATGAACATAAACAGTTGGATGGCAGCCTGGATAAAGGCAAGAACAAATACAAGAGCAACCATCACATTGTACGCCAGTCCTGCGTAAAGTCCGAACCAAACGGCCAAAAATGTTAATGCAATGGATAAGACAAAACCAATGATCTGCGTCCAAGGAATACGACTATGATTCGCTGTATTGTGTTCCATTATCCCACCATCCCTAGTAAGTAAACGCTTGTAAACACGAAGATCCATACAAAGTCCAGGAAGTGCCAATACAAGCTGGATACGAATAGTTTTTTAGCGGTATCTGGATTTAACCCTTGTCTTTTCACCTGGAACATCACCAGTATAATCCATAAAATACCTAATGATACGTGGAGACCATGCGTTCCGGTCAACAGATAGAAAGAAGACCAGTATGCATTGGTTCCCATGGCGGCTCCCTCATGAATCAGGTGAAGGAATTCCGTGATTTCCATGTAAAGGAATCCTGCGCCAAAGAGCAGGGTGATGATCAGCCAGACCATCATCCCCTTGACGTTTCTTCTTCTTAATTCATTTATTGATAACCCTGACGTGAAACTACTGATCAATAATAGTAACGTCATGATGATTGTATTCTTCAGATCAAACACTTCAGATGGAAGCGGACCTCCAACCGTGCCGCTTTCAAGGGCAAAGAATGTCGCGAAAATAGTGGCAAATAGAGCTACTTCCGCACCAAGGAAAACCCAGAATCCGAATATATTCAGTTTGCCGATCTCCGATTGATACTCTAATGGCGTGTTTGGATCTACATTCGTACTATGTGCCATATTCACGCCTCCCTCTTATACGGGTTTTCAGTTTTTTCTATTTCTTCCACACTTACATAGTAACCAGCATCCTGTTTGTGTGAAAATAGTGAGCGGTATGCCATGCATCCGAAGATACCAGTGAGGGCAAGAATCGCCATCCACCACAGTTCAAATACTAAACCGAATCCTGCAACAAAGAAGAATCCGGACATGATAAATGGTGTCCCTGCATTACTTGGCATATGAATCGGTTTATACTCAACCTTTTCCGGTTTACCTGACTCTTTTCTTTCTTGCTTCATATAATAGAATGCATCCGCACTCTTCACTTCAGGAACATGAGCGAAGTTATAATGAGGAGGAATCGCAGAGCTAGTCGCCCATTCAAGTGTACGTCCATCCCAAGCGTCTCCGGATAGTTCCCGTTTCGCAAAACGATAGCTGTAGTAAACGTTATAGACGATGATCATGAATCCTACACCCATTCCGAATGCCCCAACAGAAGAGATGACGTTCAATGCTGTCCAGCCATCTTCCGGTCCGTATGTGTACACACGTCTTGGCATACCGGAAAATCCTAAGACGAATTGTGGTAAGAAACAAACATTGAAACCGATAGAGAAGAACCAGAAAGCCCATTTCCCTATGCGTTCATTCATCTTATGTCCGAACATTTTTGGATACCAGTATACCAGTCCTGCAAAGCAGGCAAATACCACACCGGCAATCAGCGTGTAGTGGAAGTGAGCAACCAGGAAGTAGTTGTTATGATACTGGAAGTCTGCTGCAGCCATTCCAAGCATGACCCCTGTCACTCCACCGATCAGGAAAGTCGGGATAAACGCAACCGACCACATCATGGCGACGGTAAATTCAATCCGTCCCTTATAAAGGGTACCCAACCAGTTAAATATTTTGATCCCGGTCGGTATGGCAATCGCCATAGTCGAAATCGAGAATACACTGTTAACCGCAGCGCTTCCGCCCATTGTGAAGAAATGGTGAACCCATACAACGAAGCTTAACCCTGAGATCGCAACAAGTGAAATGATCATCGATTTATAACCAAATAATGTTTTTCTTGCAAATGTAGCAATGATTTCTGAGAAAATACCGAAAGCAGGCAAAATAACGATATATACTTCCGGGTGTCCCCATAGCCAGAATAAATTCGACCAAAGCATCGGATTCCCGCCGTCTGTCAGCGTGAAGAAATGCGTACCGAATAATCGGTCAAACGTCATCAACGCCAATGTCACCGTTAGAATCGGGAAAGCAAATACGATGATGAATGCTGTGATCAATGTCGTCCACGTGAACATCGGCATACGAAGAAGCGTCATGCCTGGTGCACGCATCTTAATAATCGTAACAACAAAGTTGATTCCCGTTAATAATGTACCAATTCCAGAAATCTGCAGGCCAAGGAGGTAATAGTTAATTCCCGGTCCCGGACTTCCTTCAATTGCCAGTGGTGCATAGTTCGTCCAACCTGCATCCGGTGATCCACCGAATACGAAAGACATATTGAAAAGGATCGCCCCAAACATAAATGACCAAAAGCTTAAGTTATTCAGGAATGGGAATGCGACGTCCCTTGCACCGATTTGGAGAGGGACTACGACGTTCATTAGTCCAAGTAAAAATGGCATCGCCATGAATAAAATCATGATCGTACCATGAGTCGTAAAGATTTCATTGTAATGCTGTGATGATAAAAATTCATTATTAGGCACCGTTAATTGCGCCCTCATTAAAAGTGCATCGACTCCTCCGCGGAAGAGCATGATCAATGCAGCAATGATATACATGATCCCGATTTTTTTATGATCAACACTCGTGATCCAGTCATTCCACAGCCATTTCCATTTTTTAAAGTACGTAAGGGTCGCGACGATCCCAATTACGGTGAAAACGATGGAAATGTTGGCTCCAAGAATCAACGGATCATTGAGGATTAAATTATCTTTAATAAAATCAAACATCTAGAGTCCTCCTTTCTTAGTGCTCATGTCCTTCGTTATTTTCGTGATCTTTATGTTCTTCATTGTCATGTCCTTCATCATGTTCCATGTCTCCATGATCACCGTGATTTCCATGACTTGACTTTGCCTCTTTATCTGCACCATGTGAAGATGCCTCGACACCATATTTCTCACGGATCGCCATGGCATATTCAGAGTTCTTTCCATGGTCGACAAAGGCTAAATGAGTGGATGAAAAGGTCATTTCTTCAACCGTGTCAGGCAGCATGAGCTTTTCATATGTCTCTTCCGTTAATTTCGGCTCATTTTCCTGAGCATCTCTTACCCACTCTTCATACTCATCTTCTTCCAACGCAACAAAATCAAACTTTTGGTGGGTCATTCCTTCACCAGTGAAGTTTGAGTTTCTTCCATCATAAGTACCTGGCTCATCAGCCTGTAAGTATAAATCATTTACCATTCCTGGCATCCCATAAATCTGTCCGCCGATTTGCGGCACCCAGAAAGAAGCCATGGAATCTGCAGCCGTCACCTTGAATAAAATGGGATGGTCTTCAGGTACATTGACATAGTTGACCGTCTCAATACCTTCCTCGGGATAACTGAAGATCCACTTCCAGTCCGCAGCAGTGGCATGGATCACAATCGGATCTTTATGAGCCGTTGCTTTTGGAGCTTCCCTTAATTCATATAATGCCTTTGTATTTGGGATAGACAAGGCAATTACAATCAATACAGGAATAAGCGTCCATATAATTTCTAATTTCGTACTCCCGTGCATTTCGGGCTTATAGTCACTATCCTTTTTACTGCTTCGATATTTTAGGAGAATAACAGTAAAGAAGGAAAGAACGACAACCATAATGCCAAGCATATAGTAGATTGACAGCATGATCAGATCTTTCTGCAAGGCCCCTACCGGCCCTTTCGGATCGAGAATGATCATTTCACTTCCCGAACTGAATATAATGATGAAAAATAATGAAACCAGACTGATCAACACAATCAAGTATGGCTTGAATTTATTAAACATAGGGAAATCACCTTCCTTTATGTCGGATTTATCACTGTAGACCTATACTATCAAATTCTATTAAAAGGTACCCTTGTTTCACTTAACTTTAAACAGATTTTCGAAATTTCGTCGAAGTTTATTCACAGAACGGTAACAATGTTGGAAAGAATTGCTCAAAGGACAAAAAAATAACTCTCAAAATTATTTGAGAATAATTTTGAGAGCGTTTTACGAATTGATCATTCTGAATAATGAGCTTTTGTATAATCCTTACTACTTTAATTCACCTTCTGTGAATCCCATTCATATCCATGGACCTTCCCTCCTGATTATTAAAACAAAGTTGCAAGTGGGGCTGCCGAATATGAATGACTCCACACCGTGATAGGATCCTTATACCATTACTATTTTTTCTAGTACCCTCTAACAACTATTATAAATAGGTAGCTCTTTTTAAGGAGCAATTCCCGGCTGCCTCCTTAAGCTTTGGAGAATAATAGCTGAGCTTTTTAATGAAATAACAGGTTTCTGGAAAATGATGCTCTAAAAAACGGAGAGTGGTTTTATTCAGCAGTTTTTTCTTATTATATTTCATAACCATTCCAGATATATACTGACTCATTTCCAAAGTCGTTTGACCAACTTCATAGGCAAATTCCCTCTGCCGGGCGAAGCCAGGCTGCTTAAATCTGAGATATCCTTTCAGATGCCGATTTTGAACGATATACACTTGATATTGGTTAATATAAGCCTCTGCCTGCCTGCTCGCGTTAATTTCAATGGGATCGATTACGTTTTGAAATAATACCGCGTGCCCCAGCTGATCTTCAAGCCATAAATCCATCAAATCCACCAACGGAAGCGGCTCTGGCTCTTCCCCCTTCTGCAGATACCCTAAAAACCGCAAGTATTCCTGATTTTCTGCAAGCGTGCCGTTTAGGTAGGTAGGGGATAAATTAAGATTAACTTTATTATCGATCCTTAACGATTGCAGCATTCCTTCAAATTCGAAATAGCCTTTGGCCACTGGCCACACTTTATTTGAAAACTGAACCATGGTTTCATTCTGATGGTCTGCCGTACGCGGAACGCGGTTTAATTGGTCGATAAGCTCCCCAAATAGTTGAATGTACTGCTGTGAAACACCCACATACTCTGCTTCAGCTGCAGATAAGTGGTCTCTGATGAAATAAGCATGATCCTGTAATACTTCAAGCCAGAATAAGTGCTCCTCCCATGTCGTGATCATTTGATTAGCCACCTCTTTACCTCCTTTTTATATTATATATTTTATTAGGAGTTAAAAAAGAAGGACTTCCTTTAAACTTCCTTTAGATTAAAGAATCGTGCACGAAGATACATAAATTTTTCATAAAAAAGGAAGAATATATTTACCACTATGATGAAAAGGGTGTCCTTCTATGAAGAATAGAAAACAACTGATTACGTTAATGACCTTACTCCCCTGGTTGTCCCTTCCACTTCTGCGCAAAAAAACGTTAAAAAGATTTTTACCCGGCACACTATTTATGTGCGTATATTTAGTAGCAGAGGGCATATTAGCTACCCGGAGGAAATGGTGGTGGTTCCCTTTTTCCATAAAACCGAATGTATTGGCTGAACTGCCCTTGATTCTAGGTCCCTTTTTTGTTGGATCATTTTGGATTTTTAAATACACTTACGGGAAGTTCTCGATCTATTTTCTAGTTAATTTGATTGTTGATTCTTTTTTTACCATCTTCATGTTGAATTGGTTCAAGAAAATCGGATATGTCACCCTGATCAGGTTTACAAGGATACAGCTGTCATTACTCTTTTTATTAAAATCGCTATTTATGTATGGATTTCAGTATTATTATGAGAAAGTTTTTTCCGACAGGGTTAAAAAGGATGAGGAAGTGGAAAGTTTATAGGTCATTGCAAGAAATAAACCTCTCATCGCAGTTGAACGATGAGAGGTTTTTTATGCCGTTGCTATTTTCGTATATTATATTTCCACGCCAATGAAACGAATCTTCACTCAGTGCTGTGTTCCTTTATCGGTAAATTCACCAGCAGTTTTACCCACTACCATGCTGGTCATGGAGGCAATAATGGCACTTCCGATAATATCAGATGGATAATGATGTCCCAGCCAAATACGAGAAAAACCTGTCAACACAGATAATCCCCACATGATTGAACCAAGAACACGATCATAAAGAACGATGGAAGTAGAAACGGCAAATGCCAGTAAAGTATGCTTACTTGGAAATGAAGAATCTATTTTTGAGGGAATGAGTATGCCGACCCGCCGTTTGGCAAACGGACGCGGCTTAAAGTAAAATAACTTAATCAAAGCGTGAAGAAACAAAGTAATTCCAGAAGACATCACTGCATTCCAAGACACTCTTCTATAATGATCATTTCGAAACCACATGATTATCAAAACAAGTATAAACACATAACGAATCTTTTTTGAAATTAGTATCATCAGGAAATCAATTGGAGAACAGCGTCCAGAAAGCAGATTGATTGCCTTGAATACTTTGTAGTCCATAAGAAGCTCTCCTTTTTTCAGGGATACAAATAAATTTCCCTAATAAGCGGGAAGTATGTGTAATCGATAAAAGAATTCTTCGGAATAAAAGCATTAAATATTAAATTTTCTTAACAATTATGTATGAGCAAATTGTTGATAGGATAAAATTCAGGGAGCTCCCGTTTAGGATGCTCCCTATTGTTTTACTATTAAAGCGACCAATTGCAGAAGATGAAGTTAAATAAAAATGGAACTGCCTATAGCCGTTCTTTTTAAAAGTTATCGCACCTGATTGTTTTAGTTCATTCATGCTCTCTTTAGTAAGTTAGGCAAACTTTTTACATAGAAAGAAATAAAATGGGGAAATTTAAAATGAAAAGCTAATAATAATGAGGTGATGAGCATGTCAATCCAACGAGATCATAAGGAAAAGAACCAATTTCACAACCAAGATGAGATTAAGCATTCCGAACAACATCCCCCATACTTTGACCCTTCCTTACCGAAGGATACCATCATTCTTGATGAAGATATGTCAAAAAATGCAACAAATGTTGATGATATTGAATTATAGCTCTTCGTAATATACAACCTTTTATATTGAATAAAGAAAAAGCTGAAGATTCACTTTCTGACAAAAAAATGCCTACATTGAAATAGGCATTTTTTAGAACTGAATTTTATTTATTTGTTAAAGGATTTTTGTCAGGTACTAATTCCTTTGAAAATTCTGTAAGAGTAGCAGGATTTGGTATTTGGCTATTTGATTGCGTTCGTATATTATTTATTACATTTTTAACAGGTTGTAGCATATTTCTGTTTCGATTCCTCCCTAACCCAAATACCGCTGCACTAACTCCTAGACCTAATAAAGATATCCACATCATACCTCTATTGTTTCTTTTCATTCCAAACATCTTTAAAATGTTTTGTCTTTGTCTTCCCCCTGTATTTAAAAACGATGTTATCCAGTTATTCATTTCAACCACTTCCTCTTCTTTAATTTGGATAGCAAAACTCCATTTCATCATTTAATATTTACATTCAGGTATTTAAAAATGCTGGCAATGTTTAGATATAGACTTGGACTGACTTCATTATCGATAAAAGCTGATACACCCTTTATATTTTATGAAGAAGAGCAAGACTTAGATGAAGATTCATCTGAAGAACGAAGGGGTTTTTAACCTATTCACCTATAGCTTTGAAATATAGTTTGATAAAAGAACCGTAACGAACCTTATTTAATATCACATGAAAACAATCGCGCCATTTAATCTAATAAGAGAGTGCATAAATTAATACTTTTAGTATCAGACTTCTTCGGAAGCTGAAGTTATCCGGATAGAGTTTACAGACTTTGGTATCAGCGATTAAATTTATAATTAGAATTCATTCAATACCAAATGAACAAACTAATTAACGAGCGATTGTTCATGCTTCTTTCTACGATGGGTACCTTCAAATTTTTATTTGGGGGTATCTTTACTTTTGCTTTTCTTAATTCACCAAACCTATTTTTCGTATAATTGATAGCTATTTCCAGGAAAGATTTTTTTTGAGTAGACTCCTTTTTGAAAAGAGCACTCATAATTTCATACATCGGGGAAACAATAAATCAAGATCTGAAAGATCTAATATAAATAAAGAAAGGAGAATGAACATGAATAAAAAGTGGCTACTCATGCTAACAGGTATATCCATTTCTGCTATGTTAGTTGGGTGTAACTTTGATGGGGATCAGGAACCACCACCTCCTGAAGCTGAACAAAATGGAGATCAGGATCAACAACAAGAAAATAATTCGACACCCGAAGAATAGTAACATCCAGACCCAGGAGAAACTCCTGCAGAAGAGCTTGAAGAAGACATAGAAGAGCCGTTTGAAGATCCAGACGGTGATGGAATAGACGAAAACGATCAAAACCCAGAAGATAACTAAAGTAATATTGATATTAAAACTAAAAAAGTAAAAGAGCCAATTTTTTTATAAGATAAGGGGTTGGCTCTTTTTTCTACTTGCGAACTTATGCAAAATAGGTAGACAAAAGAAATATAGTCTTATTCCAAATCCGGTGCATTAGTAGAATAAGAATTAAGTGCTTTTATGAACAATTGGAGACTTTAGTTCTTCTTTAGAGTTTTCCTCTTCAAATTCGAAGAGAAAAATCTTCATCCTTAATCATTTCGTCTACCCGAGCAACACAGAGGATCTTTCAGATATTCACCTAGACATTAAATCAAACTGGTACCAGCTTGAGCATTGGAGAAAAAATGTTGCTTCAAATGTTCACTAATAAGGTAGTTGTTGATCGAGTAAGTGATCAGTTGAGACCTGATTGTTTGGAGATTAAAGAGGTTGAGTTTTATTAATATATTTGAAATGAGGGGCGTACAGAGTCTAGAATCTGTGCCCCTTTATATATCTTATATTTAATGCCACTCTCTTAAAAAGATAATGAATAATTTTCTCCACTTAAAGAAAAGCTAAACCCAAACATTGAAAGGAGGGATTTAAATGACTAAAAAAATCACAATGCTAACTTGCTCTTTATTATTGTTAACAATGATGCTTACAACTTCTATATTTGCCTATAACGGTAATGACCAAGTTAATAATGACAATCTTGATAATGGCATCAGAAACGTAGCTACTGAAAATACAAATGATGATGATGACACGGATTGGGGATGGCTAGGTCTAATTGGGTTAGCCGGTTTATTAGGTTTGCGGCGGAATCGTGATGAAAAATAGACATTTTCTTATGACCAAATTTTCAACTAATTAAATAACTCCTTTCACAACTCAAAATAATGTAATAGTTGAAACATGTTCATGTGAAAATTCAATTTACTTTGAACATGTTTCTCTATTTTTCTTTGCGTTTAACAAGGAGTTGAGCCGAACCCCCTCTAAAACTATTTCTTCTTATATTTAACTAAAATCTTTAATATGACTGGGTGACCTGTTAAACAGCCCTCACCGCAATTACTGCTATTTCCCGGTCCAGTATCTCTCCTACCATAATCATATCGTGATCAGGCCTCAATATCGCTTTTAATCCAGTGGAATACGTAATCCCCGCTTTTTCATTCACTTGAATTTGCACCATTTCTTCATGCTGTTTCTCTACAGGGTCATCAAGAGTAATCGCATTACGGTTCAGGGCAACGGAGCAATGGTGGACGAGGGAATACAAAGTTGTCGTTTTTCCACTGCCAGTGGAACGAGTTATGTAAATACAACAAAAACTAATCATGCTTTTATATGATATGAGGCACGAATATCAACGTGTCTCTTGCATTTTATACATTGAAATAAGTTAGGTTCAATTTCTTTATGTCTTTTCAATTTCCTGCATGTCTGGCAAGACTAAATTACATATCTTCCTTAATTTACAGAAGAGTGGGTAGAAGTAGAGGAGAGGGCACAGAATTTAGGTGAAGTTGAAGTTAATAATTATCCCTTATTAATGCAATAGCATCGTTGAACATATTATCCCAGCAATAAGTGAAACAATGTCGTTATCCCCTCTCACTTAGAACATATTCTATATCGCCACTATTGAAGTCCTTAATAGGAACAACTATATAGGCAGAATATACGCTATGCTTCTGCTGTAACCTAAACACCAATTCAGGATCGTTTAAACATGTTTCTACTAGGAGACATGCGAGAGTGGTCGGCTTCATATTACAAGCTGTGGACAACCTATTCAGTATTCATCTTGTTCGTAAGTGAAATGTTTATCCTGTTTATTTTCTTATTTCCTACAACCCTTTCCTTCTATATCAAGGCACCCCCTTTCAAAAGTAATGACAATTGACAGTGTCAATTGTGTAACAATGTAACAAAAGAGAGGAGAGCGGAATGGGCTATATGCCCTTTAACGTTAAAAAAACCTACAGATTTACACCTGTAGGTCTGGAATAATATAAACTCTAAGTAGAGTTTAAAGCATAAAATGGTAACTCAGCTTTTAAAGCAAAAGCGTGTAATCATTATATTTTTATGGTTTAGGTCACAGAAAATAAAAAACCACCAAATATGTATTTGGTGGAGACGGTGGGAATCGAACCCACGTCCAGAAACATCGCCACTTAAGCGTCTACGAGCGTAGTCGATATATTCGCAAGTTCACTGCAGCTTCTGCCTATCGACGGGCGTCCGTGCAGCTAGTCTGATTGGTCTCTTCCTTTGTCCTCAGACGGTGGACTCCGGCGTAGCCTACTAAGAGTGAGTCCCTTACCCTACCACATAGGCGATGGAGGGAGGAACAGCTAAAGCGCTATTATGCAGCTAAAGCTAAGTTATTGTTAGTTTTGCCAGTTATTATTGGCTTTGACGTTTTATCGTGGACGATCCCCACGGCTCGCAACCCAAGCTCGAACTATCCCTGTCGAATCCGTAACGTCCCCATGATAGAAAGGGAAGAACGGGAAAGAATAAGTTCAGCGTGTAAGTCACTTATTCAATTGTTCTTGCAGCCACTAGATTACCTCGCGACATCTATTAGTATAACAAATCCTGAGATAATTGCAAATACCAGATTCCGGAAATCTGTACATTCACATACCTTTTTGACGCTGGGCCAGCTCTCTTTGGATCGAACGGTTCGCTTCTTTTCGCTTTAAATCTTCCCGTTTATCATACTTCTTCTTACCACGGGCAAGACCGATCAGAAGCTTGGCTACACCATTTTTGATGTATAGCTTTAATGGAACGATACTATATCCTGCTTCCTTCGAATCACCGATCAATTTATTGATTTGTTTTTTGTGAAGCAGCAGCTTACGTGTTCTGAGAGGTTCGTGATTAAATCGATTTCCCTGTTCATATGGACTGATGTGCATATTATGAACAAAAATTTCTCCGTTTTGAACACGGGCAAATGAATCCTTCAAGTTCACACGGCCGCCACGGATCGCTTTAATTTCGGTTCCTTGCAGCACAAGACCCGCCTCATATGTTTCTTCTACGGCATAGTCATGACGCGCTTTTTTATTTTGGGCAATAAGCTTGCCTTCTCCCTTTGGCATTGGAATCCCCCTAGTCATTTCCGTTGGTTTATCATTATTATCTCATATTTCCGAGAAAAATTGTATTGTTACACTTAGAAAAGAAAAGGAGCAAAGGTTACCCCATTGCTCCTTACCTCTTATTTCTTCTTTTTACGTTTGCTTCGAGGCGCATTTTCAAAGTGTTTCTTATTCGTCTTTTTCTTCTTGTTGTTTTTCGGTGGACGTGTTGACCATTCTCCGTCCTTTTTTCGGTCTGAAGATCGATTCGATTTAGAGCGGTCTGAAGATTTCCCTTTGTCGGTTCGAATCGAGCGAACGCGGTCTTCGCGCTCCTTGCGATTATTCTTCATTCCTACGATCTCAAAGTCGATGGCACGCTCATCTTTATTGACGCTCACGACACGAACGGTGATCTCGTCTCCGATTCGAAATACGTTTGCTGTTCTTTCACCAATCATGGCAAGATGACGCTCATCAAACCGGTAGTAGTCGTCCGTCATATAACTCACATGGACAAGACCTTCAATGGTGTTAGGCAGTTCGACAAACATTCCGAAGTTCGTAACGGAACTGATGATACCGTCGTACTCTTCTCCCACTTTGTCTTCCATGTATTCTGCTTTTTTCAGCTCATCGGTCTCACGCTCTGCATCTACCGCTCGTCGCTCACGGCTTGACGTGTGCTCAGCGATATGACCCATTTGGGCCCCCCATTTTTCCCGTGTTGCTTGATCAATCTTGCCTTCAATCAAGTAAGTCCTGATTAAGCGATGAACAATCAAGTCAGGGTAACGACGGATCGGTGATGTGAAATGAGTATAAAACTCTGTCGCCAGTCCGAAGTGACCTAGGCTTTCAGGATCGTATTTCGCTTGCTGCATGGAACGTAGCATCATTGTCGATACAACCATTTCTTCCGGCTGACCCTGAACATCTTCGACAATTTCCTGAAGAGCCCTTGGATGAATCGAATTCGCTGTTCCTTTTACAATCAAGCCGAAATTTGTAATAAATTCGAAGAAACGCTGTAGTTTATCTTCTTTCGGGTCTTCATGGATACGATAGATGAACGGTACTTCCATCCAGTGGAAATGCTCAGCAACCGTCTCATTTGCCACTAACATGAACTCTTCGATCAGCTTTTCGGCTACTGAACGTTCACGCAAGACCACATCAGTCGGTTCTCCCTCTTCATCAACAAGCACTTTCGCTTCTTTGAAATCAAAGTCAATGGCTCCACGTTTCATGCGTTTTGTGCGGAGAACCTGTGCTAAATCTTCCATTTCCTCAAACATCGGTACCAATGGCTCGTATTCTTTCCGAAGTTCTTCGTCTTGATCGACAAGAATCTTATTTACATCTGAATACGTCATTCGTTCGGTTGTCTTAATGACGCTTTGGAAGATTTCGTGTTTCACGACATCCCCCTCAGGTGAAATTTCCATATCACACGATAGAGTTAAACGGTCCACCTTGGGATTAAGAGAACAAATACCATTCGATAATCGGTGCGGAATCATTGGGATGACCCGGTCTACCAAGTATACGGATGTACCTCTATCAAAAGCTTCCTGGTCAATCGGAGAGCTTTCTTTTACATAGTACGTTACGTCAGCAATATGTACCCCAAGCTTATAGTTCCCATTGTCCAGCTTCGTTACCGTCACAGCATCGTCCAAGTCCTTGGCGTCAGCACCATCAATCGTCACAATCGTCTGGTCACGCAGGTCTTTTCGATTTGGGATTTCTGATTCGTCGATTTCACTTGGCACATTATTTGCCTGATCCATGACCTCTTCAGGAAACTCAATAGTAATCCCATGCTTATGGATGATAGAGAGAATATCGACTCCAGGATCATTTTTATGACCGAGGATTTCAATGACCTCACCCTCTGCACTCTTGCGCCCTTCAGGATAGGAAGTTAATTTCACGACGACCTTATGTCCTTCCGTTGCACCCATTTGAGCAGATTTAGGGATAAAGATATCACTCGCAAACTTCTTATCATCCGGAATGACGAATCCGAAATGTTTACTCTCCGTGAACGTACCGACCATTTGGTCGACACCCCGCTCTACGATTCTCACGACAGTTCCTTCTCTTCTGGAACCCGAAGAAGAAGTAGACACTCTTACTAATACAATATCGCCATGCATGGCGTTATTCGTTTCATTAGGAGGGATGAAGATATCGTCCATTCCTGATTCTTCCGGTATCACAAACGCAAAACCTTTTGCATGAGCGGATACTTTCCCTCTTACCAGATTCATTTTCTCAGGTAAGCCGTAGCGATTGCTCCTTGTGCGTACGACCAACCCTTTCTCTTCCATTACGACAAGAGCCTTTACGAATTCCTTGAAGTTCGTGGACCCTTCAATTCCGAATGCTTCTTCAAGCTCCTGTACCGTCAATGGCTTGTATGCTTCTTCCTTCATGTAGGAAAGGAGCCTATCCACATGCTCTTTAATATTTTCGTCCATGACAATCCCTCCTGATCATCGAATTCATCAAACCGTCCAATCTAATTTCTCTAAGAAACCGTAGACGTCTTCATGAAGCTGTTCTTTTTCTTTATCTAATGTAATCACATGACCAGACTCTTCGTACCACTTAATGCCTTTCTCATCGGATTCAACGTTATCATAGATGATATTCGCAGAATCCGTATTGATCATATGGTCATGCCTTGCCTGTACCACGAACGTCGGTGAATAGATCATATCCACATTTTCACGCACGTCTGCAATCAATTCCTGCAGGGCCTTCAATGTATCCATCGGCGTTTTCTTAAACTCTTCTATTTCTTTTTCAATTTGTTCTTCGGGTTTTCCTTCAAATTTCTTAAATTCACGGGCGTAATCCACGACCCCTTTATACATTACTTCTTCACTTTTTATATACATCGGTGCACACATAGGGACAATACCCTTTACAGGTACAGTGTAACCTAATTTAAGAGAAAATACCCCTCCAAGAGAAAGGCCGGCAACCGCAATCTCTTCATACCCATTACTCTTTAAATGCTCATAGCCGTCCATGACATCCTGCCACCAATCTTCCGGGCCGGTATGAACCAATTCTTCCGGCGGCACACCGTGCCCTTTATAGTGAGGGGCGTGGGATGAATAGCCCTTCTTTTCCAAGTAACGGCCAAGCATTCGGACGTCGGCGGAATTCCCGGTGAATCCGTGAAGCAATAAGACGGCCCGGGGACCTGCCTCAAAGGTGAATGGTTTTGGTAATACGGTTTTCATAGCTAGTGACTCCTTTTATCTGATTTTAAACAAACGTTTGATTAGTTCATAGGAACCTTGTTTTGTAGGGCCTCAACGTGTTAAACAGTTGTTTAAATATTTTTATTATGTAATGGGATTTTCACTTGTTTTTTGTTAAACAAACGTTTGATTAGTTGTTAAAAAGCTTGATACTGCAAGCTTCTCTCTGTTAAACGATCGTTTAATTCGTTCTTCTTCTCTATTTTTAGCAAACATCGGTCAGACAATCCAATATTTCGCTTGAAAAGTAATTATTTTCATTGAAAGAAGAAATTACTCCGCTACACTACTTGCATGATAAATAAAAAAACCTGACCTTAATGATCAGGTTTTTGTACGTATTAGATAGCTACGATGGCAATGGTCAGTACGAAGAAAAGTACCGATAATACGATTGTGATTCTGTGTAGTACTAAGTCAATACCACGAGCTTTTTGTTTTCCGAAAAGTTGTTCTGCACCACCAGAGATGGCCCCTGAAAGTCCAGCACTTTTACCTGATTGAAGTAATACAATGGCGATAAGTGCGATTGATACGATAATAAGTAAAGTGACTAATAAAGTGTGCATGAGTCCCACCTCCTGATACGAACATAACATTACTACTAGTTTACCATAGGGATTATGGAGTGGACAAGGTAATATTGTTTGAATTGTGGAAAGAGTTGGTTAGGGATGAAACAAAAAACAGCCCGATCCAAAGACGGGGCTGCTTTTCAAATTGCTTGTATTAGCGATTTACGTTATAGAATGTTTTCGCTCCAAGATATTGAGCTGTGTGAGCTAATTGATCTTCGATGCGAAGAAGTTGGTTGTATTTCGCTACGCGGTCTGTACGTGATGGCGCACCTGTTTTGATTTGACCAGCGTTTGTTGCTACTGCAATGTCAGCGATCGTGCTGTCTTCTGTTTCACCAGAACGGTGAGAGATGACTGCTGTGTAACCAGCGCGTTTAGCCATTTCGATTGCATCGAATGTTTCAGTAAGTGTACCGATTTGGTTCACTTTGATCAGGATCGAGTTACCGATACCCTGCTCGATACCTTGAGAAAGCTTAGTTGTGTTTGTAACGAATAGGTCATCACCTACTAACTGAACTTTCTTACCGATACGCTCAGTTAGAAGTTTGAAACCATCCCAGTCGTTCTCGTCAAGACCGTCTTCGATTGAAACGATTGGATATTTGTTACACATTTCTTCATACCAATCAACCATTTCAGCAGATGAACGAACAACGCCTTCTCCTGAAAGATGGTATTTACCGTCTTCTTTGTTGTAGATTTCAGAGGCTGCAACGTCCATTGCAAGAAGAACTTCTTCTCCTGGCTTGTATCCAGCTTTTTCGATTGCTTCAATAATCGTAGAAAGAGCTTCTTCATTAGACTTAAGGTTTGGAGCAAATCCGCCTTCGTCACCAACTGCAGTGTTGTAACCTTTACCTTTAAGCACTGATTTAAGGCTGTGGAAGATTTCTGTACCCATGCGCAGACCTTCTTTAAATGTCGAAGCTCCTACAGGCATGATCATGAATTCCTGGATGTCTACGTTGTTGTCAGCGTGCTCTCCACCGTTAACGATGTTCATCATTGGTACTGGAAGCTGCTTCGCGTTGAATCCGCCAAGGTATTGGTATAATTCCACTCCGAAGAAGTCAGCAGCTGCACGAGCTACAGCCATAGAGACACCAAGGATTGCATTCGCACCCAGTTTACCTTTGTTTTCTGTACCGTCAAGAGCGATCATTGCTTGGTCGATTGCTACTTGTTCAGTGATGTCATAACCGATCAGTTCTTCAGCGATTTCGTTGTTCACGTTATCAACTGCTTTTTGTACCCCTTTACCAAGGTAGCGGCCTTTTTCACCGTCACGAAGTTCAACTGCTTCGTACTCTCCAGTTGAAGCTCCAGATGGAACTAGTGCGCGTCCGAAAGCACCTGATTGTGTATAAACTTCTACTTCAATTGTTGGGTTACCGCGTGAATCCAGTACTTCACGAGCATATACGTCTGTAATAAATGGCATTTAGAATCTCTCCTTATTTTTTAATAGTGATTTCCCAGTCATTTCAGCTGGTTGATTAACATTTAATAAATCTAGCATGGTTGGAGCAAGGTCTCCTAAAATTCCACCGTCACGAAGTTCGATTCCTTCTTTCGTTACGATGACAGGAACCGGGTTCGTCGTGTGAGCCGTCATAGGCTTACCTTCTTCAGTCAGAACTTCATCTGCATTCCCGTGGTCCGCTGTGATGATGGCTGTTCCGCCTTTTTCAATGATAAGGTCAATGATTTTCCCAAGACACTCATCCACTGTTTCAACCGCTTTGATCGTCGGCTCAAGCATTCCTGAGTGTCCGACCATATCCGGGTTTGCAAAGTTCAGGATAATTGCATCCTGACGGTCTTCACGGATTTCTTCAAGTAAAGCATCCGTCACCTCATACGCACTCATTTCAGGCTTTAAGTCATACGTTGCCACTTTAGGAGAATCGATGAGAATTCGTTTTTCCCCCGGAAATTCATCTTCACGTCCGCCACTCATAAAGAAGGTGACATGAGGATATTTCTCCGTCTCCGCGATACGTAATTGTTTCAGTCCGTTTTGGGAAAGGACTTCACCAAGTGTATTATCAAGGTTTGTCGGTTTAAATGCAACAAATCCATCAACTGTTTCACTGAATCGTGTTAGGCAGACAAAGTGAAGGTTCTTCGGATGCTTCTCTCCACGTTCAAATGAACGGAAATCTGCATTGGCAAATGTATTCGAGATTTGGATTGCTCGGTCTGGACGGAAGTTGTAAAAGATGACAGCATCGTCATCCTGGATCGTTGCAACCGGCTCTCCGTTTTCTTTCGTCATGACAGATGGAATGACGAATTCATCGTAGATTCCATTTTCGTAAGAATCGTTCACAAGTTCCATCGGATCATGATAGCTTGGGCCTTCACCGTAAACCATGGCACGGTAAGATTTCTCTACACGTTCCCAGCGCTTGTCACGGTCCATGGAATAATAACGACCTGAAATCGTCGCAAATTGACCCACGCCGATTTCTTTCATTTTCGCTTCAGCATCCTGGATGAATCCTTTTGCTGTTTGGGGTCCAACGTCACGTCCATCAAGGAAAGCATGAATATATACATTTTCAATGCCTTCTTTTGCTGCTAAACCAAGAAGAGCATAAAGATGTTCAATGTGACTGTGAACCCCTCCATCAGAAAGAAGTCCAAAGATATGAAGATTTGTTCCTTTTGATTTCGCGTGATTGATCGCATCCAGGAAAGTGGCATTGGTTTCAAATTCACCTTCACGAATCGCTAAATTCACACGGGTTAAGCTTTGGTACACGATACGTCCGGCACCAATATTTAAGTGACCGACTTCGGAATTTCCCATTTGTCCTTTAGGAAGTCCTACTGCTTCGCCACTTGCAGTTAATTGATTATGAGGGTACTGATTCCACAAACGATCAAAGTTCGGTTTGTTCGCTTGGGCTACAGCGTTTCCTTCTTTTGTATTACGGCAAGCAAAACCATCTAAGATGATTAACGCTACTGGTGACTTACTCATGTGTGCTTGCCCCTTCTAAAAGTTGCAAGAAGCTTTGTGGTTCAAGGCTTGCTCCACCTACAAGGGCACCATCGATATCTGATTGAGCCATGTATTCTTTAATGTTGTTAGGTTTTACACTTCCGCCGTATTGAATTCTCACTGCGTCTGCCGCTTCCTCAGAAAATTCTCCTGAAACCACTTGACGGATATGAGCACATACTTCGTTGGCATCTTCTGCTGTAGACGATTTACCTGTTCCGATTGCCCAGATTGGTTCATAAGCAATGACGGTATGTTTCACTTGATCTGCTGATAGGCCGGCAAGAGCTTTTTTCACTTGGTTACCAACAAGTTCTTTTGTTTCATTATTTTCGCGTTGCTCGAGCGTCTCCCCTACACAAACGATTGGCGTTAATCCGTGTTTGAAAGCAGCAAGAGTCTTTTTGTTCACTGACTCGTCTGTTTCATTGAACATTTCACGACGCTCAGAATGTCCAAGGATGACATATTTTACGCCTAAGTCAGTAAGTGCTACAGGACTGATTTCCCCTGTGAATGCTCCATTTTCTTCAAAGTGCATATTTTGAGCACCAATTTCTACCTTGTATTCTTTCGAAATGTTCACTAAGCTTTCTAAAAATAGAGCTGGAGAACAGATGACAGAATCGACAACCTCTTGATCAGGAACTAACCCCTGTACTTCTTCAGTAAAAGATTTTGCTTCTGATAACGTTTTGTTCATTTTCCAGTTACCCGCAATAATCGGTTTACGCATTGTACTCATCCTTTCTGTTTTATATCGGTTTCCACAAAAATGTTGGTCTAAAAGAAAGATTATTTATCGTTAAGAGCCACCACTCCAGGAAGTTCTTTTCCTTCCATGAACTCAAGTGAAGCTCCGCCACCTGTAGAAATATGACTCATCTTATCAGCATAACCGAATTTCTCAACGGCTGCTGCAGAGTCACCGCCACCGATAACAGAATATGTATCTGTTGCATCGGCTAACGCCTCCGCTACGACTTTTGTTCCATTTGCAAATGTTTCTAATTCGAATACACCCATCGGTCCATTCCATATTACAAGCTTAGAGCTTTTAATAGTGTCTTGGAATAACGCTCTCGTCTTAGGTCCGATATCAAGTGCTTCCCAATCAGAAGGAATCGAATCGATATCCACTTCCTTCGTATTTGCATCATTTGAGAAGTCATCAGCAACGACTACATCAACAGGCATAAGGAATTTAACGCCTTTATCTTCTGCTTTTTTCATGAATTGCTTGGCTAAATCAATCTTGTCTTCTTCAAGAAGTGACTTTCCTACCTCATGGCCTTGGGCTTTCACAAATGTGTAAGCAAGTCCTCCACCAATGATCAGGTTGTCCACTTTATCTAATAAGTTATCGATGACACCGATTTTATCTTTTACTTTTGCTCCACCAACGATGGCTGTAAATGGGCGTTCAGGGTTAGATAGAGCTTTTCCTAATACGTCCAGCTCTTTCTCCATTAGAAGGCCCGCTACAGCTGGAAGATGCTTGGCAATTCCTTCAGTAGAAGCATGTGCACGGTGAGCGGCACCAAATGCATCGTTTACATAGAGGTCAGCAAGAGCTGCAAATTCCTTTGCGAGTTCAGGATCATTCTTCGTTTCTCCCGGGTAGAAGCGTACGTTTTCCAATACAAGAACGTCGCCTTCAGCCATGTCACTGATCTTTGATTGAACAGCTTCACCATAAGCTTCATCCGCTTTTGCTACATCTTTTCCAAGAAGCTCGGAAAGTCTTTCGGCTACCGGCGTTAAGCGCAGCTCTTCTACCACTTCACCTTTAGGACGACCCAAGTGACTAGCGAGAATGACTTTAGCTCCGCCATCTACTAAGTACTTAATAGTAGGAAGAGCAGCTTGAATACGGGTTTCATCTGTAATCTTGCCTTCAGACATCGGTACGTTGAAGTCTACACGGCAAAATACGCGTTTCCCTCTTACATCGACATCTTTAATCGACTTTTTATTCATCGTAAAAGGCCTCCTTAAGTTTTCAATTTCTACTCTATTTTCAAAAAAATAGAAATAGCAATAAGAAAAGGGAGAGGGGAATCTTCCCCGCTCCCCTTCATCACATCTTCATTATAGATGGTGGGACAAAATTTATCCATTAATCACCATGCTAATGATGTCAATTTACAAAACTTTATCGATTAAAGTCCTTTAGAAGCGATATAACCTGCAAGATCAACTACACGGTTAGAGTATCCACTCTCGTTATCATACCAAGAAATCACTTTGACCATGTTGTCTTCTAGAACCATTGTAGATAATGCGTCGATTGTAGAAGAAGCCGGGCTACCGTTGTAATCAGTTGATACTAAAGGCTCTTCGCTGTACGCAAGGATTCCTTTAAGATCGCCTTCAGCAGCTTCTTTAAGAGCCGCATTTACATCTTCAGCTGTTACGTTTTTATCTAATTCAGCAACTAAGTCTACTAAAGAAACGTTTGGAGTTGGAACACGAACCGCTCCACCGTTCAGTTTCCCTTTAAGCTCAGGAAGAACCAGGGATACAGCTTTCGCAGCACCTGTAGTTGTTGGAATCATGTTCTCAGCAGCTGCACGGGCACGACGGTAATCTTTGTGTGGTAAGTCTAAGATTTGTTGATCGTTCGTGTAAGAATGGATGGTTGTCATCATTCCACGCTTGATTCCGAATTTATCGTTAAGTACTTTAGCGAATGGAGCTAAGCAGTTAGTTGTACAAGAAGCGTTAGAGATAACATCGTGGCTAGCCGCGTCATACTTGTCTTCGTTAACACCCATAACCACTGTGATGTCTTCATCTGAAGCAGGAGCAGAGATGATTACTTTTTTCGCACCAGCTTCGATATGTTTTGCAGCGTCTGCACGCTTAGTGAAACGGCCAGTAGATTCAACAACGATATCTACCCCAAGATCTCCCCAACCAAGTTGAGCAGGATCGCGCTCAGCTAATACTTTTACTTTTTTACCGCCAACTACAAGGTAGTCACCGTCAACAGTTACTTTCTCTTGAAGTGTCCCGTGAACTGTATCATATTGTAAAAGGTGAGCAAGCATATTTGCATCAGTTAAGTCATTAACTGCTACTACCTCTACGTCGTTATTTTTAAGTGCTGCACGGAATACATTACGTCCGATACGTCCAAATCCGTTAATACCAATTTTTGTTGCCATGAATAATTTCCTCCTTTAGATAGTTAAGGATGATTTTTTTATATTTCAAAAGGGCTTTACCCTTTTAAAAGCGCTCTTGCTGCTCCTTCATCCGTGATAAGCACGGTTTTAGTTGGAGCACTCTTCATATAAGCCCGGATTGCTTTCGCTTTCGAGCTGCCGCCTGCGACGGCAATGACGTTTTCGATATGACTTAAATCTTCTAATTGCAGGCCGATCGTTGGCACCTTATGTACCACTTCACCCGCTTCGTTAAAATAATAACCAAATGCTTCACCGACAGCATGACCACCTGTGATTTTCTCAAAGTCCTCATCAGTGGTCTTTCGTCTTTCAGCCATTGTGATAGCATCTCCAATCCCATGGAGAACCATGTTAGCCGATTTGATCAAATTCAAAACTTCTTTAATCATCGGTTCTTTCAAGAAGGACTTGTATACTTCTTTACTAACCTGATCCGGCACATATAAGACACGATGTCGCGTTCTCGTATGCTCAGCCATCTTGGCACATATGGTGTTAGCCTGGTTTTTAACGTCTTCTCCAATTCCACCCCGAGCAGGAACAAACAAGGTATCGTCAGAGAAATCAGGTGTCAGCCTTTCTGCCACGGCTGCCATCGTCGAACCTCCAGTCACAGCGATGATAGTATTTCCTTTCAGGTGACGTTTCATACTAGAAGCTGATGCACGCCCTAATTCTTCTTTTACCCAAGGAGACTCATCACTATTCCCAGGAACGATTACAATTTCATGAAGATTAAGTAAAGATTTTAATTCCTTCTCCATTACGTTGATTCCCGAAACCTCTCTCATCATGCTTTCCAGGTTTTCTAAAAGCTGAATACCATCCTCCGTCATGATCATTCCAGAGGTTTTAATATCAATGAGATCTTGGTTGTTCAGGAACTCCACTTCGCTTCTCAGTACACGTTCGGTCAGGCCCATGTTCTGAGCAAGACTTCTGCGTCCGACAGGTTGCATGAACCGGATGGATCGGAGAATTTGATGCCTTTTTTGCATAACTTCAAGCAGGTCAGGTAATAATCGCTTTTGTATGTCAATTAAAGATTCCATAGATAAAAGCTCCTTCAAATGAAGTGAGTGGATTTGTTGGACTTTTAAAGTCCCACATAGACATATTATGTCCCACTACCTCTAAAAAAAATTCATCCCTGCTTTCAAAGTTCATTTTATCAGGGTATGAATCGTAATTCAACTAGAAACTATCGGGTTTTTTCATGTAAACGCTTGCTCAGCGTAAAATAATCAATTTGCCCATATTGAAGGATTTCCCCGTCAAGTTCCACGACAGGTATCATCAATCCGAAACGTTCGATCAGATCATCACTTTCATCGATGTCGATTTCATTTATTTCGAATTCTAATTCATCCTGGAGTAGTCGTAAGGTGATTTTTGCCTCTTCGCATAGTCCGCATTGTGTTCGTGTGTAGAATAGGACTTGGTTCATGTCAGTGCCTCGCTTTATATTAATGGTTGAGATTTGAGGTTGTACCCGGTACAGGATGGTGGAATTGTACCAGGTGCATTCTCTAGTATAATCTTCTATTCATACCTCTTCCTCATCGTAGAAGATGCAACCCCTAATTGATCACGGTATTTAGCAATCGTTCTTCTAGAGACATCATAACCCTTATCCAATAATAGATTCACTATTTTCTGATCAGATAGGGGCTTTTTCTTGTCTTCTTCATCAATAAGCTTTTGGAGCTCATTTTTCACCGATGTCGCAGATGCCGTTTCGGAATACTCGAGCTTGACCGATTTGATGGCTGAGGTGAAGAAGTACTTCAATTCATAAATGCCATAAGGAGTTTGCATATACTTGCCTTTCACAGCACGGCTGATCGTTGATTCATGAACATCGATTTCATCTGCCACCTGCTTTAACGTTAGTGGCTGAATCGCAGATGGCCCTTTTAAGAAGAAGGCCTTCTGCTTCTCAGCAAGTTTCTTCCCCACTTTCAGGATTGTTTGCTTTCGCTGCCTCAAACTTTGCAATAACCACTGGAAATCCTGCTCCTTTTCCTGAAGATAGGACTGGACTTCCTTATCAGGATGAAGCTGTAAGAAATCTGTGTACTCTTCATTATATGTGACGTTTATAGTCGTACCGTCATACAACGATACGGCCACGGTATGACCATCGATTACTTTCACTACCAGTTCAGGAATAATGTATTCAGCGATTTGCTGAGAATATTTTGAACCGGGTCTCGGATTGCATTGCCGGATAAAATCAGCTACTTGTTGGATGTCTTTTAGTTCAACCGAAAGATCCTTGGCGATTGTCTTCCACTTCTTTTCGGCAAAAGCTTGAAAATGATTTTCTACAATCATCGTAACCAGAGGAGGAACATTGGCTTTCCTCTGCAGCTGAAGAGATATGCACTCCTTCAGAGATCTGGCTCCTACCCCGGCTGGTTCTAATTCCTGAAGCCTACTAATATAGTTTTCTAGTTGATCCATTTCCAGACCATGTGTTTGAACGAAGAATTCTTCGTCTATTCTCAAATAGCCGTTGTCATCCAGGCTATATATTAATTCTTCCATTATCTTTCTCCCTGAAAAAGTAAGCGATTTCAAATTTAATTGAACAAATAATGCATCCGCAAGGGACTTCTTTGGTACGGAAACATATTCATACCAATCCACCGTGTTTTCGTGATTTCCGGTATTTCGTTTAAACCAATGAGGTTCTCGGTGATGAAGGGGGTCTTGCTTTGGCAGTTCTAATTGTATAAGGGGATTCTCTAATTGCTTAGATTCTAGATAAGCATTCAATTCCATCGTAGAATATTGGAGGATGGTGATGGCTTGAGAAAGCTGCTGTGTCATTTGAAGTTTTAATTGTTGATTTTGAAAAAGTCCTGCTTTCAAATTCATGATTCTTAACCTCCCATTTATTTATTCTACAATAAAAAGCGTGGTTCGTTAATGGGAATTTACTGGGTAACGTATATAATAACGAAAAACGCCAAGGTTCCCTCCCTATCAAGGATCCTTGGCTTCTTCATTTATTTAGTTACTTGCGTTAATTTGTATTTCACGCAAACCTTCCATTCTACTGAAAATCTACTATTAGTCTTTTGTTGTT
The DNA here is from genome assembly GCA_051750565.1 of Bacillota bacterium. GTDB lineage: Bacteria > Bacillota > Bacilli > Bacillales > Bacillaceae_B > Rossellomorea. The sequence continues at coordinate 241,272 of JBNJJV010000006.1, forward strand.
CTGATGTACGTTGAAAAGAAACTTCCTACATACTAACTTATCAATGAAAAGAATGTTCCTACATTATACGATTATCCTAGATAATTCGAGACAGAAGGGGCATCTGGTGATGGTGATACCTATAACAACAATAGTCAAAAACAAAATCAACACCATGCTTCAACTCCCTCTTAAGGCAGACATTTATACTAAAGTATTCACCAATCCTGCCTCGATTGATGAATATCATTGCTTATATCTTATTCTAGATAACCACTCAATTATTTAATAATTTTACATTATTGCATTCTAAGGTGTTCCATAAGTAATTTAATTGGCGGTGTACAAAAATCATTAGAACTTATCCTCTTTTTTCATTTCAATGAAAGGACGTATAAAGATAGATGATTGGTCGAAATGACCCTTGCCCTTGTGGGAGTGGGAAAAAGTATAAAAAGTGCTGTATAAATAAGAATTTAGACAAAAATTGATTTTGGAAACAGCGACCTTTGGTACTTGGCTCTGAATATCCATACAATGAACAACTGGTATATTCGTTTTTTGCTGTATTTGAACACTCTATTAAAAAGGCTTGGCGTGGTGCTTGTCATGGGATTTCTAGTATTCTTTATATCCTATTAAAAGAGTAAGGGATCGATTGTCATCTACAACTTTTTTAAAAAAAGCAGATGGATTCCACTTCCCAGATCAGATGTTATGTCGACTATCTCTTTAAGAAAAGACTAAAAAATATTCTAATTATCACTGCGGAACACAGGTCCAACTCAACGAAACCTTTCTTAAGATTAAATTGAAACCAAAACCCCTGAATTTCTACTAAAAATCTACTATTAATCTTTTATTTGTTCTAAGAAAACTTATGTGTGACTCAAACAATTCGGGTATGACTGCAAACAAAAAAGGCCAAGAGCACTAAAAAAATTGCTCTGCATTAAAGCCCCCGTATAGTCGAAGAACATAATATGTTTGTAGACTAAAAATTGAATAAACCTACTAATAGAATTACAAGCATAATGGCAAGGTATATGTAGCTTTTTTTTATATAAAAAGTGATTATAAATACTAAAGAAATTAAAACCCAAAAGATATTATCTGCTACTGTTGGTAACAGGTCAAAGAAAAATAGGTCAATTGTATTCTTTAACAATAATATTAATACTAATGCCATTAAGATTGAGTCAGTTGTTTTATTTTCTTTTTTATGATTTTTAATAGATTCCACGAACTCCCCCATTTTAAATTACACAAACCTCCCTCTATAAAGAAAGAGATAACTCTTGTTTTCTCGCTTATTCTCAATATTTCTATGAGATTTATTTACGTAAGACATTTGAAGTATGGATAGATGTTGAAAGTAAGGGTAATTTTGGGCATATAGAGAGAAAGAAAGCTAACCTCCCCAGCCACTTCAATCCAAAAAGTGGTTAACTAGTAAAAGTATGGTCGCACTGGTGGATCTCCACATTTCTCATGGAGGTCAACCCTCCCAATTCTCACAGAGGAGAAGCTCTTCAATATCAGAATCTAACTCTTCGAACCTTTCAATTATCAACTCATACTTTTCTAGTAAGGTGCGGAGCTCTAATTTAGCCATTTTTGAGCCTTCACGAATGCCAAATAACTTTGGCATCTTTCACATCGTTTTTGGTTGGTGAGTTATCATCCAATTCCTTGGACTTCTTTACATGCATGGGATTCACCACGACAAACTTAATCCCTTTCTCTTTTAGGAAATGAGCGAGATTTAGCCAGTAATGTCCTGTAGGTTCCATGCCAATAATCACCTTGTCCATTTCATTTTCGTCCATTAGCTGCTTGATCCAACCTATTAAAAGCTCGAAGTGAGCTTGTGTATTTTCAAAGTGACAAGGTGTGCCAAACTCCAATCCTCTGAAGTCTTGAGCACGTGCGACATGCTTGAATTTCGCAATGTCTACTCCTATAAGTAATTTGAGCAATCTTTTGATTTTGGTTATAATTCATCTTGTAGGCCTCCTGGTATATATGATTTTGTCCGTTTTGCTGGCCAGCTCAGGACACTCATATCATACCAAGAGGTTATTTTTTTGTTCAAACCCCATTTTTCTTCATAACAGGAATGCTGCCCCTTTCGTATTATAAGGTCAATCAGTTAATTCTGGTTGGCCTATTTTATATAGGTTATTCTTTAGGTAGCCGGGGGAGGACGTTCCTGCCCTTGGGACTTAGATCCCGTCAGTTATACTGTCCCCCCTACTTATAGAAACATGTTTGAGGCTGGTTGGGGCGTATTGATCCCGTATAATAAGCGAAGCTATGATACTACTAGGAGGAATTAGGGGTTACTGGCAAGTTGAATTAGAGGAGGAGATTTAAAATGAATCTAGTCGTAGGTCTGGATGTTTCAAAAGGTGAAAGTGAGGTACAGGCCTTTTTAGATAAGGGCAAACCTTACGGTAAAAGTTTTAGTATCAAACATGATTTGGATGGGCTAGGAGAATTACTTGAGTTTTTGGAAAGTGTAAAAGATAAAACCGGTATTCAACCTTCGGTTGTTTTAGAAGCTACCGGGCATTATTACGCACCCGTTGTTCAGTTTCTGGAGCACCATCACTATTTATTAATCATTGTTAATCCACTAATCTCTCATAGAGCTAAAAGTTCTAGTTTACGAAAAGTTAAAACCGATGCCATCGATGCCTATCGTCTTTGTGAGCTTTACTACAAAGAGGATTTAGAACCATATAAAAAACGTGGTATTCAACTCTTAAATCTTCGTAATCTCACCAGGCAACTTATATGTTCAAACCAAGCTGCAATTTCAAGCAGTACTAGATCAAATTTCTCCTGAATACAGAGGAGTTTTTGGTGACTTATATTCCGTCGTGTCTTTGCTTATTCTAAAGGAATTCCCTGCTTCAAAAGATATTTTAGATGTTAGTGAAGATACGTTAGCAAATAAAATCAAGGAATTCAGTAACAATCGGTCTAAGAGATGGGCAGAAGAAAAAGTTCAAGAATTTAAGAAAGCTGCAGAACGAAACCAATTCAAGAAGACACTTTATCAGAGTCATTTACTGAGTCTTGGTATGTATATCAATATGCTTCTTCAATACAAAGAGCATCTATCTAGGTTGGACACAGAGATAGATACTCTCGCAAAGGAAGTTGAAGAATTTAAGATTATCCAATCTATCCCTGGTATCGGAGAAAAGATCGCCGCCACGATCATTTCTGAAATTGGTGAGATAGACCGGTTTAATCACCCCAAAAAGCTTGTTGCATTCGCAGGAGTTGATCCAGAAGTGTTTGAATCAGGTAAGTTTAAAGCTACTCTCGTTCGCATTACAAAACGAGGATCAAGCAGATTAAGGCACGCCTTAGATATGGCTGTTCGCTCTGGTATTCGGGACTGTCGAAAACAGAAAACAACGGATGAAATCATCCCTAGAAACAAAAGATTAAGAGCGTTTTACGATAAGAAGAGTGAAGAAGGCAAACTTTATAAAGTAGCCGTCATTGCTTGTGTAAATAAGCTCTTACATTGGATCTATGTCATATTAAAAAACAGAACCACTTTCCAAGATATAGCCTAATTAAGATTTCCATCTAAATAAGAAAAAACCTTCCAAACATACGTCTGCGGAAGGTTATTTGGCATGCGTATTTTTAGTATAACATGAGTTATTTTGAGTTTTTATTGAAAAATGTTGACAAACTATTAGCTGGTTTAGCTGAAGAAACAAATATAATCTTTACTGAAGTTTATCGTCGAAGTGCGACATAAACTGAAATTGTTGTCGAACTTTTTGTTTTATATTAAATTCATTATAGTTAACGGTAGTGTTACTATTGTTTTACATAGTTGTAAAGTTTTAGTGAAATGGCAAACCTTTCGAAAGATTGGGACGCAAAGCTACAGGTCTAAGGTTATAACAGCAATGACGGCTGAGCTACCTAGAATAGTACATATTTTAGGAGGGTAATATGTTGACTACTGCAAATACTTGTGAAAATGAACTAGACAAAGAATGGATTTAACTCATTATTGAGGCTCGTACTTTAGGAATTTCAGTTGAGGAAATTAGAGAATTTCTAAATAGATCATCTCGTCCTCTATGAGGTCAAGATGATCTATTTATTTGCTTGGCTCTATGGGTCAAAAGTGACCTATCACTAGAGTTTTTATTATTATTCAACAATCCTGCTCTGTACTTGAACAAGCTAGGGGCGGCTAATATATTCAGCAAACTCCCACTATAATGGAAGATAGAGTTTGGACTGATCAATTTTCCCAAACAAAATTGTTGAAATTCCTTTATGTGAAGGTTCTAGAGGGAACTTTGATCAGCATTCGCCTATTTAAATGTATAAGTAGATGTAAAAGTGTCTTTTAACAAGCCATAGTATTCTACATCTTCAAAGGTTCCCCACTTTAGATGATGCTACATTCTTCTTCACAACTGTTGCCCAAATTCTATTTAAGTCAATAGTAGTAAAACCAATACTTTGTGTTAACACACTAGTCTAACATATTAAATAACTTCTTTTGTTTTCTGAATCCTCTTTTGATTGATGAAGGAGGATAAACTTATGCTTAGTTCATAAATGAGTATAAGTGGAACTAGAACGAGTATGTCTGAAATAAAATCTGGAGGTGTCATTAATACAGATATTATCGTAATGACAAAGTAGGCGATCTTTCTGAATTTTTTTAATGTTCGTGGATTTAATATTCCAATAGCCGTTAGAAAAAGAATAATGACTGGCAGTTCAAACAAAAAACCAAAAGGAATTGTCAAGCTAATTAGAAAACTGAAATATTTCTCTGTAGTGTAAATTTGTTGGAATCCATCGCTAGCCAATTCTTGCATGAATGAAAGAACAATAGGAAATACAAGAAAATATCCAAAAGAAATTCCGATAATAAACAGTATAAATAAAGCTGGTATTAGTATAAACGTTGCTCTTCTTTCATGTTTTTGAAGGGCTGGAGATACAAATCTCCAAACATGATAAGCAGTTAGAGGAGTAGTAAGAGCAATCGCAAAAATAGCCGAAATTTTAAAATAAACCCACAATATATCTCCTGGTCCAAGTAAGGCAAGCTTAATTTCTAGGTCTTTTACTAACCAATCATAAACATGTTCTACAAAAATAAAAGAAAAAATGAAAAAGAGTAAAAAACTACAAAGGACATAAATGATTCTTTTCCTCATTTCTTCTAAATGGGCAATTAATTCAATTTCCTCATCAATCATTTGTTCACCTCTTAAAATGGAAAATACAGCTGTCAAAAGGTGGTCGGAACTACTATGTATATCATATATAAAGGGGCATCTAAGTATGATGTTAGTAGTCCTGACACCTTTTTTGGAAAAGCATTATAAACCTATTACTTTTTAATTCAATTAATTAAGAATTATTATCTTCCTTTTTAGAATCCGAAGATACTAGATCCTTGGTCGCGTTTTTAAATTCCTTTAATGTGTTACCAAAAGCACGTCCAACTTCTGGGAGTTTTGAAGGACCAAAGATGATAAGAGCAATGACTAATATAAGGATTAATCCAGGAACTCCAATGTTTGGCATGTTATCATTTCCTTTCTGTTAAATTTTTCTTAAGCGAATAGCCTTTGCCATGTTGAAGGGCCAGGAATACCATCGGTATCGCTGCCGGACCAACCTTGTGCCCTTTGGAAGGCAGCGCATGCTTGACGGTCTGCCTCACTCCACTTAGGACCTGCCCCAACAGTATAATATTGACTGAACCCTTTTTTTATTAATCGCTTACCCATGGCGGTGACGTACTCGTTATTTGCCCCAGGACCAAAGAAGTGGCTTCCAGGAAATTCTGATACATTTGGAGCACTCCCAACAACCTCAAACAATCTTTGCCAAGTCGTCGGACCTGGATATCCATCCGCACCGCTCCCTGTCCACCCTTGAGCTTTTTGAAACTCTTGACAATTTAGTCGATCGGCTTCGCTCCAAGCAGGACCGGGCCCGACGGAATAGTGTCGACCAAATCCTGCCTTCACTAACTGAACTCCTAATAATTTCACATATTGGTTTGAGGCGCCAGCCTGAAAATATTGTGTACCCGGAAATGCTGGAGGCCAGTTGCTTCCGCCACTCCCTCCGCTACCATAATAAATGGTAGAAAGGCGCTCCCAAGTGGACGAACCAGGAATACCATCTGCACCACTTCCACTCCAGCCTTGTGCTCTTTGAAAAGCAGCACAAGCTTGGCGGTCTGTTTCTGTAAATCGAGGTCCAGCTCCTACTTGATAGTAACTACCATATCCCGCCTTTATAAGCATTTTCCCTAACAGCGTGACATAGTTATTATAAGCACCAATGTAGAAATATCTTCCTCCTGGGAATGAAGTAGGGTTATCTCCAGTTCCACTGTTACCATAAGGGGGTTGGGTCGGTTTGACTGCACCACCTGCTCCATCACCCGTCCCAGGGGACGAGCTAGTATAAAATTCGTAATAAGGTATTGCAAAGCCCACTATTTTCGAATCCGATAGACGGCGATATCGACGAAACACTCCCTGAATATGTTCTCCTTTGGAAGGGACGAAGGTATTTCCTTCTACCGTTAACACTGCTTGTTCACCAGGATAATATTGTTCTACGATGCCAATATGTGAATCTCCACTAAAGAATATAAGACACCCTGTTGCCCTAGGAGCCCGATTAGGGTCATTTCCGATGTAATCAATGAATCTAGATTTGGACATATACTCACCAAAAGTTTCATGAAACCACCGATGCTCTCTAACAGCAGCACTGCGGGCGAATAGTGGACGATGCTCCCCATTGAAATCCATATTCCCTGATTTCGCAGCACACCAGCTAACAAAAATCGCACACCAAGGCTGATTGTTTAAACCGAACCATCTCCCATACTTATTGTCATTATTACTTCCTTCCAATGTTCCAATCTGAGAAATGGCTGTATTGACCATGTTCACCCGTAAAGACATAAAAGTTACCTCCCGAATTTGTTCATTGATTTAATTTATAGATAGCCTCTACATCCATTAGAAGTACATTTGGGTCTTGAGGTAGTTCTACCTCCATTTCTAAAATGGTATCCCCCCATGTACCAGGTTCTTTCGGTAAATCCTCTGGATCTGCCGTGGGTGAATCCATTGTTTCGTTCATTCTCGCTAAAGCTTTGACAGGCAAACTAGCGGCAGTTAACGTTACCAAACCAGCTCCTAGGTATCCCAAAAATTTACGTCTGTTTAACTTTCTCTTTTTCACGATTCCATCCTCCTTCACAAACTATTCACTTGGTATAGTGGCATTTTTTAATTTCTTTAGAACATTCAAACAATTACACAATTCGACTAAAATTATACTTTTTTACATAAATTATGTAATGAGTAATTTAGATTATCTATCCATAGTACTTATTACGTTATTTAGTATAAGGAAAGCAGATAGAAGTTAATTTTTGTGGTTCAGAGCTTATAATTATGGTGATTTTAGTCCATAGTAGTAATTATTAGTTTTAAACTATCTGATATTAACCGTAGAAATATAACCATTTATTAGTGTGAATTTATAAGTTAGGGACCATATTAGAGGGTAGGTTCAGATAAAAAATTAAGGATTAATATCTTAAAGCAAAAAGACTAATTTCTCATATAAACTCTGAGAAATTAGGCTTTTTTATCCTTTCATTGAAGAAGTACGCTATCTATTATTTTTTAGGACTAAGTATACGTATGTATCGTATACCTCTCCATTTTGATCCATATTTAATCATACAGATCACTTTCTTTTTTGAAATCCAACTTTGATTAGCTAATTATTTGATTCGTTATTATTGAAACAACTTCACTAATAAGACCTAATTCATCAAATCTAAATTAAATTACTGTTTTTACCACTACGAAAGTATGACCCCCATCTTCATTGTTCAGAGTGTAGTTCATAACCGATTTCAGCCCGTTTATTTTTCGTTTGCAAAGCATTAAAACTCCACATCTTTTGCTGCTAATCCTTTTTCAACATTTTCCATTAGTCTGTTGTGTATTCTTTAAAGTCAAAGCTTTCTCGTTTGATGTTAATCATGACAAACCTAATCATATTTTTCATGCCTTCCCCCTGCTCGTTCAATTAGTCTCTATTTATCTCTTATAGGTTGGATAGTGTTATTAGGACCGTGCCAATCTTTTTTAAAGCGGAACCAAGAACTCCATACAACTCAAACTCATTCTGGACTTTTGCCTACTATCAGTTCAAGCGTTGCATCCATTCAATCGACACTTCCTAAATACTATTTGAATAAGTATCTCTAATCTTCACCCTACCAATAATTTCAAATATTCAGCCTTTAAGCAATGCCTCTCTTCCATTAAATGGCTCGATTACGGAACAAGCATAAATAAGTAATCGGAAGTAGCCCCTGATCTACTTATTCCAGGATTTAAAGCTATAGCCCCCACTATTAAATACTTTATGTAAACTAGAGTAGGAGTGGGAAAGTATCATTTCCTAATATAATTATAGGAATAACTCATAGAAAATTTTTACTTATATGTTAGCATTATGAAAAAGGAGGTGTTACATGATAGATATGGGTGTTGTGAAAGAAGTCGATTATTTTTCATGAAAATTTTAGGAGGAAGATAGAGATGAAGTTAAATAGTTTTAAGGTATTTATAGTTGCCATTCTTTTTTTAGGATCAGGACTTTTTAGTACAAGTCAAGTATCCGCAGCTTCCCCTTCTTTTCAAATGCCTTTTCCATGTGGACAAGTGTGGGAAGGTCAAACACGAACTAATCATAATCCATTGAATTCTGTTGACTTCAACCGATCCAATGATCATGGAGATACAGTCGTCTCCTCTGCTTCAGGTTCGGTCGTTACTGTCAGGGATCTCGGAAGTTCTAGTTATGGGAAGTATATTGTGATTGATCACGGGAATGGATGGTCAACATTATATGCTCACTTGAATTCTTTCAATGTATCGAATGGACAAAGCGTATCTCAAGGACAGAAGATTGGAACAGTTGGTGAAACAGGTAATGTCACAGGGGCACATCTTCATTTTGAACAACGGTATAATGGTTCTGCACAAAAAATTTCATTTAATGGTTCTCAAATTACCTACTATGGTGCTAAGAACTATACGAGCAAAAATTCATGCTCTTCTGAGGGTGTAACCGGAACTGTTAATACAGATTCAGGGATTTCACTTAATGTTCGCTCAGGACCAGGAACTAATTATGGAGTTGTAGGCTCGGTTGCGGATGGACAGAAAGTAACCATCACTTGTCAGAAACGTGGAGAAACCGTTACGGGTAAATATGGAACAAGTAATCTATGGAGTTTCATCGGAGAAGGGTATATTTCCGATACTTATGTCTTTACTGGATCTGATGGACAAGTAGCCCCTACCTGCAATTAAAATACTTAAATCAAATGATATTTAGGAGAAAGAGGGATTAAAATGAGTAAACTAAAAAAGCGTGGAATTCTATCCATTGTGATAGCATCATTGTTCTTTTTTTCTAGTAATGCACTTGCAGTCCAATATTACACTCTCTCTACTAACAGTGGTACTCCACTAAATATGCGTAGTGGTCCAGGTACAAATTATCCTATTATGCTTTCTATTCCTAGTGGATCGAGGGTTCCTTACTATTGTTACTCTTATGGTACAACTGTGACAGGGAAGTATGGAACCAGTAATATTTGGGATCAAATCCAATGGAAAGATTCCCGGGGAGTCGTGAATATTGGATATATCTCTGACACGTATCTCTACACAGGGTCAGACGGACCGGTCGGTATCCAATGCAACTAACTCAAAATAAATCATCCTAATAGGATATACTCTATTACGATTGATAATGAAGAACATTAATACGTGGAGATGAAACCTTATTCCCTGATTACACTTAAAAGGGCAACCTTCTGCATAATTGAGTATCTCCAGCTTTATTACACCGTTATACTAATCAGCAGCACCCAAAACGGTCCTGCTGATTAGGCTTTTACATTCCTTTTTAAAAGCATATCCATTACAGTACCATTATTTGATTAATCTCCAGTAATTAACTGATTGACCTTATAATACGAAATGGCTCTTTAATCAAACAGAAATGTATTTTCTCGCACTAACACCTTTAGCTTCCCCACAGCTATAATGTCAGTATTGTTGTCGTTAATGAGAATTTACTGGGTAACGTGTGATATAATGAAAAACGCCAAGGTTCCTTTTATATCAAGAGTCCTTGGCGTTTTTCATTTTTTTTAGTTAGTTGCGTTAAACTGTCTTTCACGCAAACATTACATTCTACTGAAAATCTACTATTAGTCTTTTTTTGTTCTCATGTTGACGAGCGACACAAAAGTTTAGACAATTATAATTTTGACACAAATGTAAGGAATCTTCCCCTATTGTTTAATTTTAGATTTCTATTCGAAAGATTAAATTAATTGATTATAATAATGAAAATTTCTTTTATCATTTTATCCTTAGCTTGCTGTGACACAAATCTAGAGATAAAATGACGCAAAAATACTGATTATACTTGTGGTTTCTCTTCAATAACATATACTTTTTGTCTCTCGTCATCACATGACATGAACAACTTACCTGTGACTAAATTAAAGAAGTAAATTAAAAAGGCTAGGAGCAAATTGATTGCTTCAATTAAAGCCCCCTATAATGGAATAAGTCTAAATTCTAATTTCTATTTACTTTGTACCATTGAATAGGTTGAACTTCATTTAATGCCTTGAAAAAGGAGATTTTTGTTTACTCACCTTTTGATGAAATATACGAAATTCAAAAAGAATAATTTTTACAATTTTAGAATATGAGCTACTCCAACAATATACATATATAATCCTATGAGAGATAGGATAGATCCCAAGATAAATGCCCAAGTATTGTCTTCTTTTTCTTTATCAAATGTCCCAATTGTAAGTATAGCTACTGTCAAAGTTACTATAGGGAAAATGACATATTGTGGTCCAAATGCGAATGAAATTCCACCAAAGATTAACACAAAAAGTCCATAAGGATTTGCTTTCTTGATATTATCAATATATTCTTTCTCAGAAGTCGAAAAATCTTCATCGTCATAATAATAAAACACTTGCTTGAGTCTATTTAGGAGAGTAACTATCTTTTTAAATACGCCCATATCTCCCTGTTTCAATTCCTTCCTTTGTTCAGTAATCCTGCCGGTTTATGTAATAAAGATTATTCAATTAACCTGTCTCTTTAACGGAAGAAAGAAATAGCTGGAGACCTCCTCTTGCTGATCTTCAGCTATTTCCCCCGTTAGTTGAATACAAAAAAACTAACCAACATATTGGAGAATCAACTGATAAAATGCTACGCAAAGTCCTAAAATACTGGCTTTCATTTTGGATGGATGGTTTCTTTTACTAAGAAACAAGTAAATGAAAACTACTATAAATCCTAAAGGAACCCATAGCTCGAAGATACCTTCTTTTGTACTTCGGGAAAAAATTTGACCAATGTGTGTGCTAATCAAAAAGTAAATAAAAACTGTATAACGACGTGTTTCTAATTGCTTACTCCACCTTACTAAAAAGAAAATAATAATTATTGCAATGATTGTAATGTGGAAAGGAGGGAGAACAATAGAAAAGTCACTAAATTTGAATTCCATTCTGAATAGCCTCCTTTTTAATATGAAGCAATATCTTACCCAGGACATACCTTCTAATTTATTTCTTATTAAACTTACCTGGCCTTTAATGCAAAAAAGAAAAAGCCGAAGACCGTCAGCCTGATCTTCAGCTATCACCCTAATTAAAAACCTTATCATACGACTATTTCAACCCTAACCCACCTTACGGAAAAATAATAGCTCTTCTACGCCCAATGATCCTCGTTTTCTCTCATTCTCTCCATATCATCAGTTCCGAGCTCCTGATAAGCTCTGTACGCTAACACTAAGAAAAATGCAGTTACTCCAAAACTGATTACAATCGCAGTTAAAATCAACGCCTGAGGGAGAGGATCTATATATCCTTTTGCAGAATGTTCACCCAGTAGGGGAGGTGCTTCTTCTCCCTTTGGTAAGCCGCCCATTGTTATAAGCAAAAGGTGAACCCCGTGACTGAGAAGTCCTGTGCCGATAATTATTCTAAGTAGACTTTTAGAAAGTATTAAATAAACCGCACACATAATAATAATTCCGATTACTATGGACATTAATATTTCCACTCAAAATCCCCCTGATCTTCAGTTATTGCCCCCCGTTAATGGAACAAGCCTTACCACTATTCAAACTCTTGACTGTACAATATTTTTTTGTCTTCACCTCTTACCTTAATAACATATACTTCATTTTCTTTTAATAAGCTCGGTAAATTATTTTCAACAATAATCTTATTCGTTTCCTTAACCCATTGCCCTAGTTGATTTGTGTCAATGTCTTCTTGTGAAAAAGTTGATTTTAATATATAAGTTACAGGCAAAGGATTTAAATCCAATGCTAGCCCAGTATATCTGTCACTAATACTTTTTAGTTTGTTATCAACTTCTGAACCGATTGAAAACCATTCATCGTCATTTCTTTTCTGCTCAATATTTTTTGTTTCTATTATTACATTTATGTTATTAAAATTTTGGGCAGACAACTCTCTATGGGGTAGCGTCAGGAAAATGCGGATTTACAACGCTAAAAGGCTTAGTACCAGCGTTCGTGCAACCAGGGGCAAAGTAAATCTTTTTTAATGATACAGTCCTGACTCTAAGGGCTTTTTTTATATTCTGAATTCCTATAAGATTTTGCTGATACTTATGATAAGGAGGAACAACATGTGAAGCAAATTGGGATTTAGAAGAACTCATTGAACATTTTACCGTTATTCCAGAAGAAATACGCTTACTCGGAAACAGATATGGAGGAACACGACTTGGGTTTGCGGTTCTCCTAAAGTTCTTTCAATATTGGGGGCGTTTTCCAAAAGGGAAACAGGAAATAAGCAAAGATGTTATTCAATACATTGCCAAGCAAGTCGCTGTACCTGTGGATTTATTTCAAGAGTATGATTGGGATGGAAGGTCTATTAAATATCATCGTGCTCAAATTCGTGATTACATGGGATTTAGGGACTGTACCCTTAATGATATGGAACAAGTAAAATCCTGGCTTCAGGCTAACATCCTACCTCAGGAGCTACAGATAGACAGAGTAAGAGAACATGTACTACATCACCTAAGAAAACAACAAATTGTTCCCCCAGCTCATGACCATTTAGAGAGAAACATCAAGTCAGCCATTTATCAGTATGAGGAACGGATTGCTCAATCCATTTTCTCTAAACTTTCTGATCACTCGTAATCTAAGTTAGATACGTTTATACGAACTTGGTCTCATACAGAACAGATAGTAGAAGATCAAATCATTCTCAGTTTCCGTGATCTAGTATCTGATCCTGGAAGGATCGGGTTAGACAGTTTATTTCAGGAGATAGAAAAACTCCGAACAGTACGAGATATACAGCTTCCACCAAATTTATTCTACGGTGTTTCACCCAAGATGATCCGAACGTATAGACAGCGAGCTGTCTCTGAAGATATTAGAGAGTTGCGCAGGCATCCTAATCCAATCCGTTACACTTTATTGGCAGCTTTCTTTTGGTGTAGAGGCAGAGAAATTACGGATAACTTAGTTGAGCTCATCATCCAAATTGTTCATCGAATCGGTGCTCGGGCGGAACGAAAAGTAGAAAAAGAGTTTTTACGCTATTTTCGTAAAGTAAGTGGTAAGACAAACGTATTGTTCCGCATAGCTGAAAAGGCAGTGGAACAACCAGACGGTATTGTGCGAGATGTTTTATTTCCTGTCGTAGGCGAAGATACATTAAAAGATATTGTGAAGGAAATGAAACATACAGGTCCCACCTATAAACAAAAAGTACATACTGTAATGAGATTCTCCTACGGTACTCATTACAGAAGAATGGTTCCAGCTTTACTTGATATTCTAGAATTTCGATCCAATAATGATATACATCGACCTGTGATAGATGCAATTGATTTACTTACACAATATAAACTTACCAATCAGTATACATATAATGAAACGGATTATATCCCAATAGAAGGAATCGTTAAACCAGGTTGGATTGATATGGTCATTGATAAAGAAACAAAACGTGTAAACCGTATGAATTATGAAATCTGTGTACTCCAAGCTCTGCGAGATCGATTACGTTGTAAAGAAGTATGGGTAGTAGGAGCAGATCGGTATAGAAACCCAGAGGAAGATCTTCCAAAAGATTTTGAACAACACAGAGAAAAACATTATGAAGCTCTTCGTAAGCCCCTTGAAGTACAAACACTCATTCAAGAACTGAAACAGGGTATGAATACGGCTCTCGAGAAATTAGATAAAAGTGTTAAAAATAATTCTCAAGTACGTATTTTGAGTAAGGGAAATGGCTGGATTTCTGTGTCACCTTTACAGGCACAGGCTGAACCAGTTAACCTCAATCTCGTAAAGGCAGAAGTCATGAAACGTTGGCCTATGACCAATCTTTTGGATATTTTAAAAGAGGCAGATTTACGTGTACATCTGACAGATGTGTTCCAAACGCTAGGAAATCGTGAGATTCTTGATAAGGAAACACTGCAACGAAGACTCATTCTTTGCTTATATGGATTGGGAACAAACACAGGATTAAAGCGAATTGCGGCTGGCGATCATGGAGAAAGTTACAAGGACTTACTTTATGTACGGCGGAAATTCATCCATAAAGAGAACCTACGACAAGCCATTTCAAAGGTAACCAATGCCATTCTAGATACTCGTGTAACAGAAGTATGGGGTGAAGGAACAACCGCATGTGCGTCTGATAGCAAAAAGTTTGGGGCTTGGGATCAGAACTTGTTGACTGAATGGCATATTCGATATAGAGGACGTGGGGTAATGATTTATTGGCACGTGGAAAAGAACTCTACATGCATTTATTCGCAACTAAAATCCTGTTCTTCTTCAGAAGTTGCTTCTATGATCGAAGGATTACTTCGTCATTGCACAAATATGGAAGTAGCAAAAAACTACGTGGATACACACGGACAAAGTGAAGTTGCCTTCGCCTTTTGTCATTTGCTTGGCTTCCAACTGATGCCGAGATTTAAAGCCATTCATGCGCAAAAACTGTATCGTCCGGATGTAGGCATGCAAGACTCTTATCCAAACTTACATCCTGTTTTAACAAGAGCGATTAATTGGAGTTTAATTGAACAACAGTATGATCAAATGATCAAATATGCAACTGCTTTGCGATTGGGTACAGCTGAAACAGAGGCAGTTCTCAAGCGTTTCACTCGCAACAGTGGTCATCCAACGTATCGAGCACTCAGTGAATTAGGAAAAGTGTTAAAAACAATCTTCCTTTGTGAGTATTTATCATCAGAAGAAATCCGAAGAGAAATCCATGAAGGGTTAAATGTCGTTGAAAACTGGAACTCAGCCAATAGCTTCATTTTCTACGGCAAAGGAGGAGAAATTCAAACAAACCGAATGGAAGATCAAGAAATCGCTGTACTTGCTCTCCATCTTCTTCAAAATTGTTTAGTGTTAATTAATACACTGATGATTCAAGAGGTACTTTTGGAACAAAACAAATCTCTTCTTCAAAAGTTAGCTCCTGAGGATTTCAGAGCCTTAACACCATTAATCTATGCCCATGTAAACCCGTATGGGACATTTAAGCTAAACATGCAAGAACGTTTACGTATTCAAAGATCTTTCTAAGAATAGGGTACCGCCAGCTTGGCCCCCTAATTGATGCAGAAAAAGAAAAGTCATCAAATGTAGATGCCTTATTGTAAAAAAGAGGGAGACTCTTTAGCCTCCCTCCTATTGCACCTATGCTACACGCGTTCATCAATTTCTCATGTTTTCGCGTCAGTTATTATTTTTTCTCAATAACACAGGAGCCATCTACACAAGCAGCATCGCTCGCCGATTTTACAATTTTCAGCCGTTGCTGGTCGTCCCACCCCTGCTGTAATGCTTTCAGGAACACAGTGCCTGGCTGAGCGCCAGATACGGTATGTTTATGGTTAATGACATAGAACGGAACACCTCGTATACCAAGTCGGCTACCTTCTTCTTCTTCCGTACGCACCTGCTCAGTGAACTGCTTATCCGCGAGCATGGAAAGTGCTTCTTCCCGATCAAGTCCTGCTTCAACTGCCAGATCGGCGAGCATTGTGTGGTCGCTCAAATTCTTTGATTGGGTGAAATAAGCTTGGAACAACAGCTCCGATACCACAGCCCCCTTACCATATTGCTCAGCAAAATGTCTTAGTTGTGTTCGTTAGCACTATGCCTTCAAACTGAAAATTAAGTCCTTCGACTGCTGCCTGCTGGATAACCATTCTGATTCATGTTGATGGCTTCCTGACGGCTCATGCCATATCTGTTGGAGAGCATATCATAAACATCATGAGGCACATGTTTGGGAGCATTAGGGTCTAGCTCGAAACTTCGATAGACGACTTCAATACCATCGTGGTGCTCAAATTCCTCTAGCGCTTTCTCGAAGCGACGTTTGCCAATATAACAGAATGGACATGCAAAGTCTGCCCAAATCTCAACTTGCTAGCTATATGACGTTTCTAAACGGAAGAGGATGCTAGTACCTGTCCCACTAGCATCCATATTTCCTCAAACAGTCATTGCCTGTCGTATCACATGACTATCAACATATTGTTTAAATCGAATGATCTTTTCATTTTGAAAGGTAAACACATGTACAAAGTCGGCTTGGATTTCTTTTCCTGTTTTTGTATACGTACCAGAGTACGTCCCTTCTACCATTACCATATTCTTGTCTTTCACTTGGTGATAAGCATGTACGTTTGGATTAAAACCATCCCATTCCTTCGATAAATAGTCGAATACGTGTTCTACGATAGCTTCCACTCCATGGTATGTGCCACCATATGGTAGCCCTGCAGCCTCTGTCCACTCAACTTGTTCGGAAAGAGCTTCTATTAAATGCTTTGGAGATCCTTCATACGTGCTACGGACGATCTCCATATTTGTTTTCGGAATCTCAAGCGTTTTGCTAACATTCGATGTTGTTTCTGACATGTAAGTTCCCCGTTCCCATTTTATTTTTGTATCTATTGCAATGAGTAAGAACTCCTATACACAATGCCCATCCATATCGCATGTCATGCCCTCAAGTTCATCTTGTGCTTGCTTTTGTTTCCCTAATTCTTTATCGATGATTTGCGCAAGCCTTTCTTTACTTGCAAGCCCCTGAACAACTTCATCCCCAATGATAAAAGTGGGAACCGCTCGAATTTTTGCTTCTTCATACGCATGTCGTAGCTCTTTTTGATGGACTTCGCGGTATTTTCGTTCTAAGAGAGCTTCTCGAAACACACTTTCGGATAGACCAACTTCACCAGCTAACTGCGTTAATACTTCCACATCTTCAATATTTTAGTTAAAGAAGTTCAACAAAAAAAGCGTAAATCCTTCTTGGATCAACGCACTTTTCCGCTCTCATTAGTTGACATAACATCCGGACTCAGAAGTTACTCCCCACGAACCCTTACCATCTCTTTCGAGACCCCGAACGTCCTTCAAACAGGAATGCTGTCCCTTTCAAGGAAAAAAAAGAGAAACCATAAAAACAGGTGAAGAAAAACGAATTGTTTTTCTTCACCTGTTTGATTTTAGGGACTTATTAGACAGCCCCTTGTTATCCTTTTTTATCACTTCATTCCTACTTCACCAAGAACAGCATCTAATGTTTTACCTTTGTATTTATCTTTTGGTTTTAGATCCTTGTCTGAGATCCATGGATTTTTCATTAAGTAGTTATTTGCTACATACCGCATGTCTTTTTCATCTACTACACTATCATAGTTAATGTCCGCTTCACGCTTGTTTGATTTCCAATTGGATTGAATATAAAGGGCATCATGAATATCAATCACATGATCCTTGTTTACATCTCCAGCAGGTGCATCGTTATAATAGAGTGCTTTCGAATATGGTTTAACTTCACCATTTTCATTCAGCCCAATCGTAAAGGTTTTCTTAACCAGGAAATGTCCCGGCATTTCTATTTCAAGTGTAAATGGTTTGTCCGTCAACGGTAAATTGGATGATAATGAGGAAGGAGACCCCCAACTTACACTTCCTAATGTGTTTGGATATTCTTTTCCTTCTTCATCTGTCACTTTAACCTTTGCGCCCGCCTTTACATAATCCAAGCTTGATGGCATATCAAGAATAGGAATCTGAAATGCTTCTGCATAGACATACGATTTCATAAAGGAGTAGTTTCGTTCAATCTGATAAGGAATACTGATACCAAATCCGGATTTTGTCGTGCTATCTGTATTTGTATACGCTACATTGAATTTCGCTAAACTCGGTTTTGTACTTTCTGAATCATCTTTCACTTTGTATGTGATATCTATCATTGGTACCTTCCCGGATACTCCTGATTGTGCTGCATCACCTGTTAATGTAGCAGTGATTGTCGTTATGATCTCAAATCCGTCCCCATATACATCTTTATTCTCTACATTAAGATCTACTTTCCCGTCCAATGTCGCATGCGGCTTAATGCTCACCACATCTACATTCTTCGATACATCACTATCTATAAATGAATATACAGCTTGCTTCATGTTTGTCATATTGTTCATAGAAAGGGTAACCGTCACCGTATCGCCTGGTTTTACATTCTGTTTATCAGCAATAGCTTTTCCATATGGAGTGCCTTCTTGTACATAGTATAGATATTTATAACTAGAGTAGTTCCTTACTGTTGCTTTGTTTTCAGCATACATTTGCACCTTGAACGGCTGTACCTTTGGATTCAGTGGTATCTGTGTGGAAAAATCCCCATTAGTATCTACCGGAACCGATACTGCTTTTGTTCCTCCTCCAAGTCCTCCACCACTACCTGGCATCGTATAGACAATTTTATTATCTCCTTGAGAAACATTCATGCCCCCAGCTTTCATCACTTCAACATCTTTATCATATACAGAGCCTGTCAACGAAACAATTTGTTGATCTGGGCTATATTCATACACCCCAGAATCCGCGCTGAGATTGAGTGTTGGCTGCGTCACGCTATAGTAAACCGGTGCATCTGAGCTAAAGGTTTTTCCTTCCTCATTTGTACCAACGAGCCTTATTTTGTACAATCCTGGTTCGGTTTGTTCACGATCATACGCAATTGGTTGATCCGGATTTCCCGTTAGTGGATTGTACATACCCTCGTTCATTACACCTCTTAGATAATATTCAACATTGTCATTTGCACTAATGCCATCCAATGTACCAAGGAATCCTATTTCTTGGTTCGTTTTCGGATCTACAAGGAATAGATCCATCGTGCGCATATGTGATTTTAATTGAAAAAGAAGACCGACTGACCATCTTAATCCGTTATAGCCTGTCTCAACTGCTGTTGTAAAGGCTAGGGGATCTACCGTAATATGGTCGATTCCTTCTGCTACTGTACGGATCGCAAACGGAACTTGATACATTTCTTCTGGGTTGTCTTTGTTCGTGTACGTGATATATCCTTCATACGTTCCTAATACCGCTTCCTTAGGTACGTCTACTAAAACTTTTGTGTTCTCTTTCGAATTTGCCTTTACGGTAATTGTCTTATCCGTTAAGACTTGAACACCGTTTTCTGCTGCATCCTTTGAACCTCTTCGGTCAGTCTGGAACTGTACCTTAACGTCGAACGTTTTTGCTTGTTTACTATTGTTGTAGATAACTAGGGAACGTTTATCCTGCACATTTTTTCCGTTTGGCACAAATGTACCGAAACTGATCGCTCCCGTGTCATCCTTTATGATTTTCAAGTTTTCTTTTTTATCATATGTCCCTTCTGTTTTATCCACTACTTCAATTCGTGTTTGAGAATGAACGACTTCATACGGGTCAACTTGTCCAGCCCCCACCTCAAATACGCTATAGTCCCCGCTTAAAGAATCAGCCGTATTCATCAACTTTTCCTTCACTTCGGCTGGTGTGGCATTCGGATTCGTTTGTAATATGAGTGCCGCTACGCCGGAAACATTAGGAGTTGCCATGGATGTTCCTGACAAGCGCTCGTAAGCGTATTGATAATTTCCAATCTGATCTGGTCCATTCATGTATGAAGGCACAGTAGAAAATACAGCAACTCCAGGTGCAGTTACTTCTGGCTTAATGTCATACAACACACGGGATGGACCGCGGGAGCTGAAATCCGCCAATGAATTTCCTTTTGATTGCACTTCGCCTATTTCTCCGAAAGTAAAGTCTGTGTATCCTGCTTTCACTTTGGCCTGCAGAGCCAAACCATCGGTATTTGTAAGATTAAACGATGGGATAAACTCCATTCCTTCTCCTAGATAAAAAGGCATATAACTTTCAGCAGCATTGTCGTTGTACATAAGAACGGCTGTAGCCCCGTTTTGCTTCGCAAGCTTAATTTTATCGTTTACCGCAGACATACCCCGGCTTACAAGCACGATTTTTCCTTTTACATCTTTCCCTTGATAATCACGTGGGCCTCCAGAACCCACATCAACGACAGGAAGAGTTTGATTTTTAAGAGTCGAGATATTATCCGAGAAGTTCTGTGCCAAAAGGCGTATATTCGCAGAAACTGAATCAATAGCTCCCTTAAAAGTGAGGATGTTCTCCGATACATCGTTCGCTCCGACTGTAATAGCCAAAGGCGATGTACCTGGCGAACCGAGCGTATACATCCCGTCGCCAGAATTGCCGGCTGCCACAACCGCAGTGACACCCGCAAGAACAACATTATTGACCGCGATACTTGTCACGTACATTGGATCGTTGTAAGAAGAGCCAAGAGACATATTGATAATGTCCATACCGTCTTCCATCGCTTTCTCGATTCCAGCCAAAATCCCCGTTGTCGAACCAGAACCGTATGGACCTAATACACGATAAGAGTAAATGTCAGCATCCGGCGCAACACCTTTCATTGCATAATCACTGTTGTTTTCCCCTTGGCCTGCAATGATTCCTGCCACATGCGTTCCGTGTTGTGTATAATATGGAGCACCTTGCAGACTTTTCTCTGGTTCTCCAGACTTCTTCCAGTCATCATAGGTTGCTTCCATCGGATCATGGTCATTTTCTACGAAATCGTAACCGCCCTTATAGGCACCTTTTAAATCTGGGTGGTTGTAGTCAATTCCTGTATCGAGAACGCCAACTTTAACACCTTCTCCTGTATACCCTTCTTCATGAAGCTGATTGATACCTGGGAACGTCACTCTTGTATGTGTTTCCTCTAGTTGTTTTGATTCTTTTTCTAGTACCGGTGGTTCCACTTGTATTTCCATATCGCTCCAGACTGTTTTTACCGCATTGGATTGAAGTAACGCTTTGGCCTTATTAGCAGGTAGTGTCATGGCAACCCCGTTAAACGCTTGCTTGTACGTCCGTTTAACCGTGTAAGAATCTTTCTTTTCTTTAAGCTCCTCTTTAAAAATTGTTTTCAAATCATTTTCAAACATTGCATGTGCAGCATCTACTTTTTGTTTTGCTTTAGCAGCAGAAAGAGATTTACCTTCCGATTGCGCTTCTAACACTGCAGTTTTTTCAGGCTTGTCAATAAATTCAACAATGACAGAAACTGGTGCTTCACTTTCTAGATCCACTTCAGAGGATAATTGAAGTCCTCCTTGATCATTCGTTTTAAGCTGATTAATAGCTTGCCTTTGAGCAGGCGTGAGATTTGATAAAACTTGTTCGATCAATGTTGATGATTTAGCGCTAGCAATTGAAGTGTTGCTAGCGGTCGGAAAAGTGCTAAGTATTACTCCTGCACTGAGTGCAAAGATTGCATAACTCTTTAATAACTTCTTTTTCAATAGTCTCTCCCCTTTTTAATGAGTTGTTTGTATTTTCATTGTATATAAGGTTGATTGAATTATAGATTTTAAAGAATTCTCTCAAGTTAATCTTTTTTATAAAAAGGTTCTGTTAAACAACTCTGTTGATTTTCGTTGCAGGCGAGCGGTCACTGAGCCTCCAGGCCAACAGGACGTCGGTCACGATAGCGTTGCCACACGATGTGACGTTATTAGCCTTCCTTCTTTTGTGCTCCTGCGGTCTCACCTGGACACGCTTTTCCCGCTGGAGTCGCCGCCTTCCACTACAATCTACTTCAAGGTGAAAATCAACAGTGATATACAACTTAGCCATAGCCTCAAAAAAGAAGCCTCTACTTAGAGACCTCTATTAGAACTGTTTTTATTTACCTTTTTTAAGGGAGTTTGCTCATGTTTTCCGTGTGGAACAACTTCCTATACATTTCTTGATGTTCTACAGTAGCGTATTCTCTATATTCCCAATAAATCAGAAGGCATTGACTGAATCTCTCTGATATTCCGATTTTATTTGCAGCATACGCCACATCCAGCAACTCATATAGCCCTTCTGAAAATCGCTTTCTTGCAAAGTAGTACGAAGCATAGGTATAACGAAAATGTAAGTATTTCTGTTGCTGATAGGGTTCGTTACTTGCTGCCCAGTCTTGAATAATATGCCGATATTTATTTAGCAATCGCTCTGCATCCTCTAAGCGATGTAGCTGAACATACGCTTCCATTACTCGCGGCAAGCCTGCAAAAATATCATCCCTAGCTTCTAACCAGTCTAAATATTCATCCACATATTCTAAATGGTTGAAATCTAAAAAAGCACAATACCGATTCCCAATAGCTATATCAGCATAATACTCATTAACTTGCTCATATCGATTTATAAAGGATAGTACTTCTTCTAATGAGCTACCTAGGCATGGTAATGCGAGACTCTGGTACAAAAGAGCTCTTCCATAATGCTCCCCTTCTTTAGCCACTTTTTCTAATTTCTTAGCATAATAGAGTGTTTTTTTCCATTCCCGTCGTACATAAAATGTGGCTGTAATCCATAGATAGGATAATATCTGAAATTTTTCAGGCATATACGCTATATGCTCTAACACATGCCCGAGGGCATATTGTCCTTCTTCGGTGTATCGAACTATATAAAACCGTCTAAAATAACTAATTGCCACCTCTTCCGAGAAGTGATCAGGCATGTTCTCTATGATAAATTCAAACAGCGGCAATGACTTCTCTTCCTTTTCTTTTTCAAAAAGCTGTTCTGCCACGGAGAAAATATGAACAAAACTTTTGTTTCTGATAGTTTTGGATCTTTCTTCTAATACTTCGTCGAAAATGAAGTGGAGCTGTTCTTCATAACCCATAACTACACATTTATATAAAAATTGTTCACATTTTCGCTTATCCAAAATCCGGCTCTCATTAAAACATTCCTCAACATAATAAGGATATAAAGCACCTTCCTTTAACCCAAGTACATCCGTGATACTATCCAAGTTGTTTAGGGAAAGTGATTGCTTATGATTTAAAATACGACTTATCTCACTTAAATGGATACTAGATTGTAGTGCCAAATCTGTTCTGCTTAAATTCATTTCTTGCATACGATGATAGATTTTTTCAAAAAGAATGGCATTCATCTTACCCACCAGCTTTCATGTCCTTATATATAATGTAATGACCAAACCAATTGACATAATATCGTGTAATCTCATACATTTCGGAATATTGTATCAATTATATAACTTTTGGTTATTAGTTAACAATCAGATTTAAGGGGGAAGAGTGCTACTATTTGTTCAAATTTAATGGCCTATCATCCAGCTTAACTTTCAATCTAAACCTGACAGTGGTTAATGTTGGGGAATTTGAAAAAAGACTAAAAATTCCACTTCTTTATTAATTGCGTGCATCCACATCTTCTTGCCAGTTAATATGAAAGAAATCATTTAGTTACTAGTTTAATTACATTGGGTAATTATGAGCTGAATGTAACGTTTTACTATAAGTGTTACATTCGATTGAAATCTGAAGCACATTTATCTATCTTTAAACCAGTTCCAACGGTAGAACTCACTTTAAAACTCATTAGTTAAGACAATCTGGTATTGACATAACTAATGAGTTTTGAAGTGAACATAGAGAAAGAAAATCAACCCTGATTAGGTAGGGGGCAAATATAGCCAACCTTAATCCAAATCCTAGGGTTAAAACACTAAGCTTTTTCATTCTGACAAGCTTAGTGTTTTACTACTCTAAAATTACATTGGTCTAAAACGCAGATATTGTTTATACCGGAAGTGAAGTTGAAGGATTTACTACTCTCTTAAATTTCATTGGACTAAAACCAAGTACAGGTAAGGGGGCTGAAAAATCAGTTTTACTGCTCTCTAAAATCACATTGGTCTAAAACGTATCAGGACAATTGACTTGCGCGTTTTACTACGCTCTAATATTACATTGGTCTAAAACACTTTCTTCTGCTCACCGAAAGGTTGAAGTTTTACTACTCTCAAATATTACATTGGTCAATCCAGCAACTGCATCTACACCTTCTACAAGTGAAATGTAGAAGCTGAAGGAAAAATGAAAGAGTATCTCAAGAGTAAAACAATTGCTGAGTTAAACGAAACCATAAAAGGAAAATCAAAGAAAAGACATTTAGAAGGAATGCATTGGTTCCGGGAAGCTTTAGAACGCAGATAATGGGATCTCGCCCACATTTTGCTGATTTCATACGCTAAAGGAGTCTAAAAAATTACTTACACTGATTTGTATTGTAATTTTGTTTTCGAGATCGTTAAGTCCTCTTCGTGTAATGAAAGTAACATTTTATCGTGTGGAATTTTTTTCGGGATAATAAGGGCAAAATGTGGGCGGGATCCCATACTTGAAATTTTTTACCCTCAATTACAGATAAATATTATCTTCGATATATTCATTGAGTTTTAAAGGAAGGAATTTAAGTAAATATGGTTGATCCCGTAATTTAATTTTTTTGCACTAAAATGCAGACAAATATTATCTATTATGTATGTGTTTGAAACCAAAAGGAGGAATTTAAATGAAACGAATTGTTATTATTTGTGGAGGTTTTGCAGGTGTGTGGAGTGCAATAAGTGCTGCACGACAACTACATGAATTACAAATTGAAGAAAATGAAGTGGAAGTTGTTTTAGTGAATCGTGATTCTTATTTTGGTGTGCGTCCACGCTTTTATGAAGAAAATCCACAGAATTTAAGAATCCCTTTAAATCAGGTTCTTGATCCGATTGGCGTTCGCATCATGCAAGGAGAAGTAAGGAGCATTAATACAGATTCACACAAAGTAACTGTTCAGGAAAACGAAGAACTAGTGGATCTTCCTTATGACCGATTGGTTTTTGCGGCTGGAAGCCAACTGGTTGTTCCGAACATTACGGGTCTACGTGAGCATGCATTTTCTGTAGATACGTATCAAGATGCCTTGAAGTTGGATCAGCATATTAATGGATTAGCTGACTTACCGAATGTAGAGGGTAAGTATACCGCCGTAGTTGTTGGTGCAGGTTTTACAGGAATTGAGATCGCTGCGGAAATGACATCCCGTTTAAAAAAGATTGCAAAAAGGGAAAATAAAGAAACTGAAGTACGAGTTATATTAGTGGACAGAAATTCTGTGGTAGGTCCTGAATTAGGGGAAAATCCACGACCAATTATCGAACAGGCTTTACGTGATATGGATGTGGAAGTCTATACCAATGAAACAGTGAGATCTATAGATGGAGAAGGAGTAACCTTACAATCAGAATGTCGGATTTCAGCATTAACAACAATTTGGTCAGCCGGTGTAAAAGCAAGTCCATTAGCAGCACAATTCTCTGTGGAGAAGGATGGATTGGGACGTTTACCAGTTGATGCATATCTGAAAGTAAAAGGGTTACCATCCGTTTTCACTGCCGGAGATACTGCTCGAGCAAAAACAGATGTAAACCATGTAGCATTGATGTCTTGCCAGCATGCCATGCCTCAGGGGAAAATTGCTGGACATAATGTTGTATGCGATTTGCTAGGATTGGAAGGTATGCCATACAAGCAAGAACAATATGTCACTTGCCTTGATTTAGGTCCTTGGGGAGCTCTGTTCACAAATGGTTGGGATCGCATTCCGCAGTATCAAGGAGAAGAAGCGAAAAAAATTAAAATGAATATTAATCAATCCGTTATTTATCCCCCTTTATCAGGAAATCGTGAAGACCTATTTGAGGCATCTAAACAGATTATTCCAGATACCCGATTGTAAAATTATAGGTGGCAAAAACGGTTAAAACGCTTATACAAATTTTTGTATCAAATGACGTACAAGACCTAAGTCAGTAAATTTGCTAGGAACGGTTCTGGTGTAATGATTTCACAGTTTTTGCACCAGAACCCTAATATTTCCCTTATTTGTGAATTTAATTCTCCTATTGGCCCTTAATATAAAAAAAGAGCGCAATCAATCCTTGTTCTGGAAATGCCCCCGTTAATCGTCGAGATTCCGTTCCTGCTTATTCCACAAAATGGCATCAAAAGGAAAAAGAGCGCTGATCCTTTTTCAGGGTATTGCGGAATAGGAAGGTACATTTCTTAATTTCCTATTTTTTTGTTTCCCTAATTGATTGTTCCACCATGTACTGATATCCATAAATGAAAATTGCCAAAAGCACACATATAAAATACCAAGTAATATGTTTCATTTTTTTAAATTTAAATACTCCAACTTTTTCCCATAAGGAACAAAAAGGAAAAGCTTGAATAATATTAAATACAATATTTGTAATTAGGTACTTTGGAAAATTGCCGTAAGTTAGTTTAAATATCCATAGTGTGGCTACATAGTAAGGACCTAATAGCTGATCTTCAGTTATTGCCCCCATTAGTAGAACAAGGAAGTATACTTAATTTACTTGACTACCCATCAGAATATCTTTTAATTGATTAACACTTTTGACAATATGCGTAGGGTTTGAATGAGTTAATTCTTCAAATAAACCATATCCATAAGTAACTCCAATAGAATCAATTCCAGTATTACTTGCCCCAATAGTATCGTGCTTCCTATCTCCAATCATAATAAATTCACTAAGTTCATGTTCATTATACTTGTCTAGTATGTATTGAATGATTTCAGTTTTTTTTGCTCTTGTTCAAGGTTACTTCCTACAATAAGTTGAAAATACTGCTCCATATTAAAATGCTTTAATATTTGCTCTGCGAAAATAGTAGGCTTTGAAGTTGCAACAACTAAAGTAAATCCTTGTTCTTTTAACGATTTTAATAGCATGGGGATATTTGAATATAACTCATTCTCAAACATTCCCTTTTCTTTAAACCTCTCCCTATATAAATCTATTGCTTTTTGGGTGCGTACCTCATCAAAATTGTAATGTTCAGCAAATGAAACTTGTAATGGTGGTCCAATAAAACATTCTAGATTATCAGTGTCAGGCTCATCAATTCCCATTCTATGTAACGCATATTGAACGGATTTAGTTATTCCTACCTTTGGGTCTGAAAGTGTTCCATCTAAATCAAATAAAATTATTTTATAGTTATCCATGTATTACTCCCTTCTGGCACCAATTATCCACCCTAATTTTACCATAAGAAACACAATTAAGTTTCAATCCTTCTTTCACTTATCTGCCATTAACGGAATAAAGAAAAAGCTGGAGATCCCCTGACTGATCTTCAGCTATTGCCCCCTTTAATGGAATAACTCGCATTCAAAAGATCAACCTATTACCTTTGTGGGTGTATATGGTATTTCAGTAAAATTTATATATTCCAACTATCAATAGTGTAACTGCTGCAAGAATACAGACTATATTCAACCCTAAGGAAATTTTGCTTCCATCTCGGTAATCACGGATTGCACACTCAATACCGAACACTAACCAAAATAGAATCAAAAATAAACCTGAGTTCGGATTATGATTTGCGAAAAGGAAAAACGCCACTAAAAATAACAATACCTTTATTACCAGAAAAACCTTTCGTAACATCAAAAAACTATTATACGATTTGTCTTAAATTCACAAGCTCATAGAAAAATAAAAAGAGTTATTAAACAGGAATGCTGCCCTTTACTTGAACAAAGGGCGGCTGCTTGTTCAGCAAACGCCCCCATTCGTATTATTAGGTTAACCAGAATGCTAGATATTTCTGGTTGACCATTTTTTACTTGGTCTTATTATAACAGTAGCCAGGGTAGAACGTTCGCCCCCTACTGGTGGAAACATGTTTGAGGCTGGTTAGGACAGAGATCTCGTATAACAAGCGAAGCTATGATACTACTAGGAGGAATTAGGGGTTACTGGCAAGTTGAATTAGAGGAGGAGATTTAAAAGAAGCAGTGCTTGGGCGACCCCAAGACGCTGGCGCATACCTAGCGAGTACTTTTTGACTTTGTCATGAATCCGGTTTTCCAGTTTGACGAGCGCAACCACTTCGTCAATCCGTTCTTTTGTTACCCCTGGCACCATTCGGGCATAATGAACAGATTATGGTACCCGCTTAAATATTTATATATTTCCGGGCTTTCTACGAAGCACCGACATGGCGGATTACTTGTTCAAATTCAGTTTTAATATTTTTCCCCTTAATAAGGATTTGACCATTGGTGATCGACATAAGGCCAACGATCATACGGATTGTGGTTGTTTTTCCGGCACCCTTTGGACCAAGGAAACCGAAAATTTCTCCT
This sequence comes from Bacillota bacterium, assembly GCA_051750565.1. Classification (GTDB taxonomy): domain Bacteria; phylum Bacillota; class Bacilli; order Bacillales; family Bacillaceae_B; genus Rossellomorea. The sequence continues at coordinate 269,910 of JBNJJV010000006.1, forward strand.
TTTGGTACATCGAAAGAAAGATCCTCGATGATGGTGTTCCGGCCAATCCGTATTAATACATTTTTCAAGCTGATAATCGGTTCGCTGCTCATACCTGTGCTCCCTTAATAAGAGAATTGAAGATTTCGTCCATGAGGAAAAAATGTCCTGCTTGTTAACCTTCGTCATCACTTTTGTATTCCAGAATATCTCCAGGCTGACACTCCAATGCTTTACAAATAGCATCTAAAGTTTATAGCCTAATCGCTTTCGCCTTTCCATTTTTCAATATAGAAAGATTAGCCATCGTGATTCCAACTTTCTCCGAGAGTTCTATTATACTCATTTTCCTTTTAGCCAGCATCACATCAATATGGATTATTATTGCCATTTTATTCATCTCAGACCGTTAAATCATTTTCCTGATTTTATAGTAATTGCTTCTTGTAAAAGTCTCTCGAGAACTGCAGCAAAGACGGCAATGACTAATGAAACACCGACAATGACCATTCCGATAAGCACAAGACCCGATGCATCATCCCATTGCGCTATGATAAAGGTGAAAGGAAGGACCGCCACATACAAATCACTGATGATGAGGGCACAAATTTAGATCTTCCGGAGAGATATAACTGAGAGCACCGTGAACGCCTGGCTCTTGTCATTATAACGCAGCTGCCTTAATGGCTGATACAACGCAAAGTAAAGGAACACAATTTATTGATTTTCAATAAATTTAATTTTCATTCATTATTTATTGATTAGCACTATTTTTATATCCCGAATTAACACAAAGAGCATTTCTATGATTAGGAAATGCTATTGAAAACTAGTAATTATTCAATTTATAACTTCTTGGCTTCCTGCTCGTTCCATTGACAGACTCCGGGCCAAAACGCTGGTTATTCTATTTATAATAATAATGTTCATCCACATACTGCTTTAGGTATATTCTTCAAAGAGGGGTTCTGTACCAAAATTAATAAATTGAAAGATATGAAAGCAGCAAAATCTATATCAGGACATTCTATTCTTCTTTCTACATCAACAAACGCTATCCTTTCCTATTGCTTTAGAAAGAATAGCGTCTATTTTAGATATGATTTTTCTTAAATTCTACGAGTTAAGCTGAAGTTGAAATCTTAGAAAAATATTTAAGCGCCTTAAAACATGACTAATTATCAATTGTTTTCTGGATCTGTATCGTCATGGTAAGTTGGATCTGTTTGCTCTGCATTAAATGTCCAGTCTACTTTTAGCTTATCACCTTGGAATTGATTTTGATTTTCTCCATTATCCACGAATTCAAATAATACGAAGATTTTTTCTTTTTCTCCAGCAGGAATACCATCTGGAAATGGACCTGCAAGATTATCAATTTGAGTTAAATCTGGTTGTTGAGTTTGTAAATCATGCAATGTTGTTTCAACTACAGTGTTAGTTGAACTGCTTGTATTATACATGATTGTAACTTTGATGTGTTTTGCTAATTCATCAGTATTGGCTTGTCCATCCAACTGTGCATCCTCAACAGTGTAACTTGTATCTAATAGCACTTTTCCAATATCTAATGTTCCGTTGTTTTCAAGTGTGAATTCACGGTAAATTTCATCACCTGGCTTGATATTGCTAATGTTAACAACTGTACTAGGATTTAAGCCTAAATCCAGTGTACCTGCAGCAAATGTGTTCTCGGCTTCGACTGAATCACTAAAATAGGCAAATGTTCCTCCACCGATTAATGATAATCCTAATGCTGCACTCATAACACCTTGACTTACCTTCTTTGTAAAACTCATTTTTAAATCCCCCTTATAAAATTTAAATTATTATTAAACTCTTATGTATGTGTGTAGATACATAGGAGATATAATCTAAATCATCATGCATTATTTACTTCAAGCTCTTTCTTCGCACTCACGATAGAGCGCAATGAAGAAATCATCAACAGTATACCCGGTATAATTAACAAAAGAGCTGATCCCGCTTTTGAATTTGCAAAATTCAATGCAAATCCGGCATATGGAATCGTAAAGCCGGTGTACTTCCCAACCACGTTTTGTGAGGAAAAAGTCCATAAATCTGGAGCGCCGTTATTATCTCCTTTTGTTTTATACCATGCTTGTCCATTCTCTTGTTTAACATCTACAATTCTATGTGTAACGATCTTATCTTCTATCCGAAAAGTAATAATATCACCTTCCTGATAAGTAGAATGATCAGTTCCTAACTTGATAGAAATGATAGAACCCGTTTGAAAGGTCGGTTCCATAGATCCTGATAAGACTGCTTTGACTTGATATCCTAAAATAGTTGGTTCCCCTCCCGATATTCTAGAAGAAAGAACAACAAATGCTAATAAACATACAACAATCAGGAAAATGAATCCAAAAATACTACTTACGCTTCTCAATATTTTTTTCTGCATGTTCTATCACCTGCTCATTATTATTTGAACTCTTTGTTGCCTTTTGATTAGATGTCTCTTCCACAAGAGATTTAGATTTTTCATGACGTTGTTGGGCTTGTATAGGTTCCTGAGAATCTTTTTCCTTTAATTCTAGAGTTTTTTCTGTATGTTCTTGCGCATTCTCATTATTAGGTAAATTTGTTGTTGCCGCGTGATTCGTTGTCTCTTCAATCCCAAATTCAGTGCTATCGTGATGTTGCTTGGATTGAGTTTTTTCCTGGGAAGATTTTTCTTCCCGTTCCTCTATCTGCAATGTGATAGAGGAAAGGATCGTTTCTATTTTTTGAAAATCAATCCTTTCCCGAACTTCCATCAGCCTGTTTTCTACGTTCCAAAAACCTTCAGACACATAATCAAATGTATGATCCTTATCTTGAGTTTGGTTACGATATGCGGACAGTTCATTGTTAATCTGTTGCAGAGTAGTAACTTGTTGATGTAGTTCCTGTTCGATAGATCTAATTTTAGTAAAACTAACATGCAATTCTTGTAATGATCCTTCTACTGGAACTGTATTAATCCTTTCATACTCAAGGTGCATCCGATCTGCAATTTCTTCTGCCCGATCTTCTAGGAGTTTAATAGTTTCAGGAAAAATAAATGCTGCAGATATTATTATAGGTTTTGGTGTATCCTGGCTTGAAAAGGAAGCTTCTGTTTCTCCTACTATATGAAGTCCTACATAAAATGCCATGGAGCATAAACAAGGAAGTATGATGGTTTTATGAAAAGCTCTTCTCATTTGTCACCCCCCTTTGCAAAACAACTTTATTAACACTTATTATTACTCATTTGCCCGAAAATTGTATTGAGATATTCCCATTTCAAAACAGCGCAGAAATTTGTAGAATATACTCGAAAACACTAAAAATCCCAAGAAACAAGCACGAAATTTTCCCAAAATTAAATTCACTGTAAAATATTGATTTTATTTCGGATTTTCTGAATAATTTAAATTGTTCCAATACAAATTCAACAAAGGGGTGGGTTTATTGAAAAAGAAACACCAGAAAAAAATGGGTAAAAAAGTAGTTATTCCTACTGTACTGGCTCTATCAGTAACATTCGGGGGAATAATGCCATCTGTACCGGCGTTTGCAACTGATTCAACAAGCAATTCAAATATTCTATTTAAAGCTGAAGGATTAAGTAAACAAGAAGTTGTGAAAGCATTCCTTCAGTCACAAGTAGAAAATCCAGTTAGGAGATCATTATCCAGTGGAGGGCAGTTTAAAATTGTAAGTGAAAAGACAGACCGTGCGACAGGTACATACCATGCACGAACTGTTGAGCAATATAAAGGAATTCCAGTTTATGGTTCTGGACAAACCGTAGCATTAGACTCGAACAATAACGTATTTGCATCTTTTGGTAAGGTAAAACAAACCTTGACTCGTTCGACCATTCCAACTGATGCATCAATTTCAGAGGAAAAAGCTATAGCGACTGTCAAACAAGACGTGGAATCACAGATTGGTGAAGTGAAAAATTATGATGGTATAAATTCTGAACTAACCATCTATCCTTATAAAGGTAAGTATTATTTAACCTACCTAGTTAAAGCATCTACTTCTACCCCAGCTCCTGGGTACTTCCATTACTTTGTGGATGCAACAACGGGAGAAGTGATCAACAGCTTCAATAAAATTCACAGTGCTGAACCAACGACCCTTTCCCCAATGACTGCAAGGGGATTGGATGTACATGGTGAAATGCAATCTTTCAGTGCTGGAAAAGATTCTGAAACTAAAACAAGCTATTTACATGGTACTTCTGTTGCAAACAACAATAATGTGCCAATATCGACTTTTGACGCTCGTCGTATAGATGAAACTTTATTTTTACTTTCTTCAGCAATTTTTGGATTCACGGGATGGGAAGTTTCAACAACCAGCACGAGTAACTTTTTCCATAATCCAGCTGCAGTTTCAGCACAATTCAACTCTGATAAAATTAACAAGTACTATCAAAACATTCACAAGCGTAACAGCTTAGATGATAATGGGATGAAATTAATTAATACTGTTCATATTGGACAAAAGTGGAATAACGCTGGTTGGAATGGTGAGCAAATGCTATATGGGGATGGTGACGGTATTGAATTTGGCTCGTTTGCAGGTGGCTTGGATATAGCTGGTCACGAAATGACTCATGGTGTCGTGGAGCATACAGCAAACTTAATTTACGAAAATGAATCGGGAGCCATCAATGAGTCAATAGCAGACATCCTCGGTAATTTCGCGGAAATGTACGCTACCGGAGAGGTTGAATGGGATTTAGGAGAAGATAACACTACTCCAAACATTCCTGGTGACGGAGGACTTCGTTCCATGAGTGACCCGGCTTCTATGAGTGTTAGCACAAAGTATATGCCATCAGGACATTATCCGGATACCTATCAAGATCGCTACCAAGGTACATTAGATAACGGTGGGGTCCATATTAACAGCGGTATCAATAACAAAGCAGCTTACTTAATTACTGAAGGCGGTACAAATAACGGAGTAGATATTACAGGAATTGGGAGGGCGAAAACGGAAAAAATTTACTACCGGGCTCTCACTTTATACTTAACACCAACTTCAGGATTTAAAGAAATGCGTGAAGCAGCTATTCAAGCTTCTCGTGATTTACATCCAGATAAAAATGGGGAACCATCAGCAGAAACGAAAGCTGTTATGGATGCTTACACTTCTGTAGGGGTAAACTAAGTAACTTAAATTTTGGAAGCCATGAATGGATTTATTTCAATCATGGCTTTTTTTATTAATCCTAAGTACTTAACCCTTCTCTATAGCAAAATTTGTGTCTCATACCTTTTCTCTTCATCATTCTTCGAAAAAAAGTTGGTCTAAGTTCGTTCTACAACCTACTCAATAACATGATCCCTTTGCTCTAATAGGTATAAAAAATGAAAGACTCGCAAATTAAATTATAAGATAAAAAGTGAGTTTCTCGATAGTTAAACTAGTTATAAAATTCTAAATCATGGTATTATTTTAGAAAATACAGTTACCTGCATCTTACATAATCACTTAGGGAACATAAGGAGCGAATTACATGGTAGAGGGAGAAATCATTAAATTTTACCGAAGAAAAGCTGGTCTCACGCAGGAACAACTTGGATTAGGAGTTTGCACTCTCTCCTATATCAGCAAGATTGAGCGAGGGCAATCAGCTTGTTCATCAGAGATTATCGAGTTATTATCAGAACGGCTGCACCTAGATATAAAAGAAGAAATCCGTCGATTTGAGAACCTAGGGAATCAGCTCTATCATTGGCATAAGGCTATCATTATGCGAAGGTTAAAGGAAGTAGAGGAAATCAACAAAGAATTAATTAAAATACCCTTCATCAAATCTTCCAAATATGCAGCCTTGTATCAACTACTGCAGGCAAGATATTACATCCTAAAGAAAGATTATGAAAAAACTCATGCTATCTTACAGCTTGTCCAAAGAGATTATCCAGAGCTTCCCCCTTATGAAAGAAACCTGCTGAAGCATGTATGGGGAATATATTATATATGCAATTGTATTTCATCCAAAACCGAAAATCATCGAAAGGCTATAGAAGTATTGAATGAAATAGAAAAGGACGAATATGGAAACCCCGAATACAATTACGATTTGGCAGTTGCATATCATTGTATCGATTCTAGAGTAATGGCTTATGCGTATGCAGAAAAGGCACTTCACTACTTCAGGGAAACAAATAACTCTTTAATGGCTATCACGGCAGAGTCGTTAATGCTTCTCCAGATTGGAAGCAACATTGATCTTAATTTAGAAGAGTTAACGGAAACCTATTATAATTTGATTAATCACTGTGAGTTACTATATGCCACTGATAAAAAAGGGATGCTTTTAAACAATCTGGGCTGTGAACATTTTAGAAGAAAGGATTATGTTACTGCACATAAGCTTTATAAAGAAGCGCTTCAAATGACTGATAAGCATTCCGTTTTATATCTTCAACGCCTATACAATTATTTGGAAAACGGACTAGTAGGAAAGTTAATGCGAAAAACATCAATGCTAAGAAGGGCACAAGAAGGGATGTCCATGGCCAAAAAAAAAGAGAACGAATTTTACCAACTAGTATTCAAACTTCTTATTTTACTTATAGAAAATAAATTGAATCAGTATTACACCTTCATAGAGAAAGATGCTCTACCCTATTTTCAGCTAAATAAGCATACAGTTTTTATAAACAAGTATGCCAAAGAACTCTATAATCACTATATGGAAAGGGAACATTATCAGAAAGCAGCCCAAATTTCGAAGACTCTTATAGACCCAATTTCAACTTCCTAATAATCAGGAGTGGTGAGGATGCCGATGAATGATAGAAAGCAATAAGTACTTCCGAACTTCTTGAACTATCAATTTGTTATTAATGTGATTTAAGATATGTTCAGTAAGAGTTAAAAAGGAGTTGCGGCATGGGAACATTCATTTAAGGTAAGTTCTGAGTAAAAATGTAATACGATAATTTCTTTACTTTTCCAAGAGAGGGAGTTGACTATCTTCCACAACTCTTGAAGCTCATCTTCCTTTATATAATTCCCTTCAACTAAATCTACTTGATCATGAGCTACATCATCAGAAAAGAAAGAAAAGCACTTTAACATTTGTTGTTTTTTCATAACAGTCTTAGCTACATTCATTGTTATGGTATAAATCCATGGTTTAAATGGTCTTGCCGGGTCATAAGTATCATATTTGCTCAAGAGTTTAATAAACGTTTCTTGAGTGATGTCATCCGCCAAACTCCGTGATTTCGTTAAGAGTAAAGCTGTTTTATAAACATAGTCTCTATTTTCCTTGAAAATACTTTCTGCTTTTGCCTCATCGATAAACAATGAACTTTTTTCACTCCTCTAATTAGGTTATAGCTATATTTATAGACTGAGAAAAGAATGGTTTGAGTTCTCCAAAAATGAATATATTGATTATTAGAAGTATATTATTATGTATGAGTTTGACTGTTTCTTCTAGTTACCTGGGTGAATGGGCTGCCTGAATTGTTGGTCGTTAATGCTCCTTTTTCCAATGGCTTATGATTTCTCTTTTGTTCGGTGCCTTCATGAGTTTCTTTCAACCCCTTTTCAACTAACCTAAGGGAATAAATCGTCAAAATAAATGCTAAAGAAGGTCCCAATACAATCCATTGATCAAGCATCAACTCTCGATAGGAAAGGCCAATTAATCCAGACCATTCATTAGATAATGACAATGTTACACTGTCGGAGGAACTTATTCCATCCATAATTTTCAATTTCTTCATCTTCCCTATAATCATCTGGAAAACTCCTAGATGTACCAGAATCAACAAAGATTGAACCACTTGTTGGGTGAAAAGTATCAATAGTCTTGGCCTAAGATAATTCAGTATATGTTTTCTTATCAACCAAGTTTTAGTAGCTCCTAATGACTGCGAGCACTTTATAAAGTCATTTTTCAGAAATCCTCTTAATTCTGTTGCTAAATACCCTGTTAGTGGTATTCCTCCAATAAAGCCCAAAATCAATATTTGTTGAGTTATTAGATTCATATTTTGAATATTAGAGTCAATTTTAATGGTTAAGAAAAATATATAAGCTAGTATGACAGCAGGGATAAATCTAAAAGCTCTAATGAAAGCTTCTATAATAATCCTTAATCGATTTAGAAACATAACGTATAGTATACTTCCGAAAAGACTGATAATAATTCTACTCACACTAATAATTAGAGCTATCATAATTGTGTATTTAGCTCCATCTATCACTTTCCATAAAATGTCCTCACCGTAGCGATCAACCCCCAAAGGATACTCTTTACTTGGTGGATATGGGGGGACATCCACTAAACGATGACCTTCCCCATAAATTGCATCTGGTGGTTGCAATACGGGCTTATGTAAAAATAATGAGTAGCAAAAACTGGTGATTAAAAGAAGAAGAATAAAGGAAGACCCTATGAACAACTTTTTGTTCTTAAAAATACTTTTCAAACCCTACCTCCTCCTTGACCTGACATTCTAGCAGATATAAACCTTCCTAAGTACTCAATGAAATAAAAAGGAATAAAAATAAGAAGAAGACAGGCTGCGAGTATATCAACTGAACTTAAGTGCCTGAACATGAAACTAAATATACCTTTCATATTAAAGATGTATTCAGTAATCAATAGATTAGATATGATTAACCAAAGGATTAATTGGATATTCGAAAATACTACTAAACAAACATTTCGAAATATATGAAATGTCAATACTCTCAGTCGAGTTATTCCTTTGGATTTCGCAAATTCCACATACGGTTTATTTTGTTCTTCCCCTATACTAAATGTAGTCATATGAAACAGTACAATAGAAGGTATAATGGATGTTAGCACAATGGGAAGTAGATAAATATTTTCCAAATATCCTATGGGATTTACAATAAGTATTGCAGACTTGTTAAATATCCAAATGATTAATAGTTGTATTGAAAATAGTAATATCACATCAGGAATGGACTCTAAGAAAAATGCTATTTCTTTGATTGTCTTTTGTCTTGGTAATAAAGAAACGATTACAGAAAACTAATCCCAATAACAATCGAAAGCAAAAACACGCTAATAAGAATTTTTGAGGAGTAAAGGTAGGGTTCCGCCAAAGCCTCCATTAATTTCTGATTCTTAAAGTCTGAAACTCGAACCCTTATATCAGAAAAATTCATTACATTAATCAGCAATTCCTTCAACTTAAGAAGAAAAGTTTGAAACCAATGAGGCTTTAAAAATAGTAGGAATGTTTTTGAGAAAGCTATAATTGATAAAATCATCAGACAAGTGGCCATTAATTCTGCCGTCATTTTTACAGGTATAGTTAACCATTTATTTCTTTTCATGAGTAATTGAATAGCAAATTTGCTACTCGTTATTCCTCCCCGTCTTTTGTCTCGTTCGGGTTATCAAAATATTCTGTCAGGAATGTCCGTTGGCCTGCACTCCCCTTAACAACCTTATAAATAAAATCGAACATTTGAATACTGGAATACTCATTACCGTTTATACTGTATTGAAATAAACCTGGCGAGTTCTCACTTATGTTTTCACCATTAGCACCGTATATCTTTTGGATATCTTCTGATTGTTCTTCTGGATTAAATGAGAAGACTAATTTTTGATCCTCTTCTCTGTTTTCTCTAGAAAAATTCAAGCTGTAATTTCCATCCGCATCTACTATTACAGTATTTTCTTGAAGAACAGTTTCAGCCTCTAAATCTTTTAGTTCAATCTTAATTTCTGAACTGCCCTCTAATGTGCTAGTGCCATTCACTGCAATATTACTGCCAATAGACTTAACGTTACCTAGAATTTCAATTTTCTGTTTTTGTTCCGAACAACCACTTACTACTAATAACAAAACTATACCTATAAATACAAACAAATTTTTCATATTTCCTCCCTATAAAGTGAAGACATTTCAAAACTAAAAAGTCTATATTTCACCTCCGACTATTTGATTTTTTAAAATTCACATATATTACTTCAAAGATTCGAAAAAGGTTCGATATAAACGAATTTTTTCTGGAAAATTTTATAATTCATAACAAAGGGAACATCCATTTTGGATGTTCCCTTTGTTATTCCATTAAATGGCCCTTTAATTGAATAGAAGTGTATTTTCTTTCACTAACACCTTTAGCTTCCCCACAGCTATAATGTCAGTATTGTTGTTGTTAATGGGAATTTTCTAGGTAACGTGTGATACAATGAAAAACGCCAAGGTTCCTTCCATATCGAGAGTCCTTGGTGTTTTTCAA
>JBNJJV010000007.1:0-200275 GCA_051750565.1 Bacillota bacterium
CCGATAAAAGTTTGAATAGCTCTTTAAAAATAAATCTTGAATTAACGTTGACGTATTGTCTTGTTTTGTTCAGTTTTCAAGGTTCAATGTGCATTCACTTCGTTTAAGCGACTTTTTTATCTTACCAAGTTGTGGAGTTGATGTCAACAACTTTTTAAGATTTTTAAGTCGCCACTGACCGCTCGTTGTCGTCGTTCAGCAGCGACATTTACTAATATAACAAGGTTTCATATTGAAGTCAACGAAAAATCAATATTTTACTATAATTATTTTACTGCTCGATAATAGCGGTGATAAATACCCTGTCCCTTTGTCTCTACATTAACAATTTCAACGAATCCTTTATCTGTCAAATATTCAATGAGCATGCTTAAATCTACTGAATAATGTTTGGCCTCAGAATGATTGAGAAGGTCCTGAAACGTCCAATGTTCTTTTTGGTCCAGGATGCTTAATAGATGTTCCGTTGAAACCTTCGTTCTTGAGTGAATGAGAAACTCGCTTGCCAGAAACAGTAGTTCAAGTCGTTTATCGATCTCTTCATCGCTTGTTACGAGTTCTTCATACAACTTGTAGATTTCAGGCTCTATTTGTTTTACCTGGTTCCAGACTGTTACCTCCGGATGAAACCCGTTCTCGATAACTGCGAGCCTGGCTAGATGGTGTAAGGAATGGACGATGTGATTATAGGCATCTAAATAATGCTTACTTTCAAAGAATTCTTTGCCGTCCATATAACGACGAATCAACTTGGCAAATTCCATACCCATCTTTATCTTTCTACCATAAAAGGGGAAATCTCTTAACTCTGTTTTAAGATTATGAATATATTCGTTGCGATCGAACAGTATCTTACCATTAAATAGCCAATCGATCACTTTGCGGTTGGACCCGAGTAAAATCCACTCATTCAGCTTAGCTTCCGTTACGATATGTAAAGCTGCCTTTTGTTCTTTGTAAGAATAGTGTTTAATGAATACTGGCTCTTCAGCTTCTTTCACCACTAGAAAAAGGACAATATCAAAAGTATCCGTCAACGGACTTGATTTCTTGCTTTGTTCTATTAAAAGCGCTCCTAAAGTATTGGGGTGACTTGTACGCTCTTGGTATAACGGTCGTAAAATGTCTTCCATTTCATACTCCTCCACATCACTCATTGGTTGGTTACTATTTCGACATTCAAAGGCGATTTCCTTCTCTGAATATAGTCATTTTTCGACAAAACGGTTTCGTATCCCTCTTCTTACAACAATTATGGTATAGTATTTTTTTAGGAGGGACAAACAAATGGCTAAGTATTCGAGTAAAATTAATAAAATCCGTACGTTTGCCTTAAGTTTGGTTTTCATCGGATTTATCATTATGTACGTAGGTATATATTTTAGAGAACATCCATGGGTTATGACAACATTCATGCTGCTGGGTTTTCTGGCAATCATCGGAAGCACGGTTGTCTATTTCTGGATCGGGATGCTATCCACTAAGGCTGTTCAAGTCACATGTCCTAATTGCGGGAAGGTCACAAAGGTCCTTGGGCGAGTAGACATGTGTATGTATTGTAATGAACCGTTAACTCTTGATCCAAACTTGGAAGGCGAAGAGTTTGATGAGGACTATAATAAAAAGAAAAGATAAACCCGAATGAGAAAAGACCTTCTACTGAAGGTCTTTTTTTAGTATCCAAAAAAAGAATGGCCCTGATATCAGGGCCATTCTTACCTAGTGGGTTTCCTTTGTAGAGCAGTCAGAACATGTTCCGTAGATTTCCATTCGGTGGTTATTCACCTTGAAACCTGTCACATGGGAAGCCAATTGTTCAACTTCATCCAGTCCAGGATAATGGAAGTCAACGATTTTCCCGCAACCATCACAGATGACATGATAATGATCGGTTGTCACAAAATCGAAGCGGCTGGAAGCATCCCCATAGGTCAACTCTTTCACTAAGCCTACTTCACGGAAAACGCGTAAGTTATTGTAAACAGTAGCGACACTCATGTTCGGAAACTTGCCTTCGAGTGCTTTATATATGTCATCAGCAGTTGGATGAGCCATTGAATCAATGAGATACTCTAATATCGCATGACGTTGAGGAGTGATACGGACTCCCGTTTCCTTCAATGTCGAAATCGCTTCTTTTAATTGTCCTTCTTCAGACATCGTCATGCACCTCTTTTCATAAGAATTATTATTTTATAATCTTTATAAATAGTGTACTAATCATCGGTCCCTTTTGTCAATCTTTCTCCCTAGTTACTCATGTAAGTTTTTCTCTTGTTCCCCGAGCTGCTGGTTTATGTAGCGACCTGCAACGAATAGATAGTCTGAAAGTCTGTTCAGATAAGAAAGGACCAACGGATTAATATCTTCATCAATTCCAACCGCTTCTCTTTCGGCTCTTCTCACAATTGTTCTAGCTGTATGAAATGCAGCTCCAGCAGGCTGACCTCCTGGAAGGATGAAATTGCTTAGGGGCGTAAGGGCACCATCAAGAAAGTCGATTTGCTCTTCCAGTTCTTTAATATGTGATTCTTCAAGCTTCCATTTCACATCTTTTCCTGCAGGAGTAGCCAGTTCCGCTCCAACATGAAAGAGAATGGTTTGTACCTTATGAAAGAACTCCTCAAACTTTTCTTTTCCATCAAAGTATTCAGCTTTAAGGTAGCTTAGACCTAAACCAATCATGGAATTCGCTTCATCGCATGTCCCGTATGCCTCAACCCGCTGATCTTTTTTTGACACTCTGGTTCCATATACCAATGACGTCGTTCCCTTATCTCCGGTTTTCGTATAAATTTTCATCCTAATATCCCCTCTCTACATCGATCACGTTAATATAGTTTTCACCATTCTTACGATATGTAGTTAAATTCTTTTTAAATATTTCAAGTGCCCTTGGCATGTATTTCTTTGTGGTGCTGGAAAGATGAGGTGTCACCGTTATGCCCTCATTCTGCCAGAACGGGTGATCCTTGGGTAATGGTTCCTTGTCAAATACATCAAGGTACATATGATGTATTAACTTCTTTTCACTTACTTCAAGGAGAACGGATTCCTCCACTAGGTCACCACGACCTATATTGATAAAAACAGCCGTGTCCTTCATTTGTTCAAAGTGCTCAATCTGCAGGAGATGCTTCGTTTTCTCAGTACTTGGCAGAACGGATAGAACGTAATCGGCATTTACCAGCTCCTTCTGATATGTCTTAAGCGTGAACATACTGTCAAAGTGTTCTACAGGTGAGCCTGAAGAATTCACACCCCTCACTTTCATGTGAAACGCTTTTGCCAACCGTGCGATTTCTCCTCCAATTGCTCCTGCTCCCAGAATAAGGAGAGAGGCTTCATGAAGTTCTGAGGTTGGAAGTCTTCTACTCCACACGCTATCCTTTTCCTGCTTCCAAACTGTTTGAAGCTGTTTTGCATGCTGAAGTATCAATCCGATTGTAAACTCAGCCATAGGAATTCTATGAATTCCCCTTGCATTGGTCACTAGGATGTCTCTTTTTTTGATGGCTTTAAATGGCATCTTCTCAAGGCCTGCTGAGGTGACCATGATCCATTTGCATTTCTCACTCTTTTCAATGTGAAAGTCGGTCAAATCTTCCCCCATGGTGACAATCACTTCTGCTTCTGGAAGTTCATTCTCCGCTTCTTTGATTTTTTTATAAAAAAGAAACTCAACCTCATGGAAGCTATTCTTTAAGTCTGAGACAAACTCTTCCTTAGGTTGAAATGTAAAGATAATTTTCATGTAGCTGCCTCCCATCCCTATTGCCCATTATTTTACCATATTTGTACCGTATCACCCTATTTCCAGCATCCTTAAAAGCATAAAAAAAGAGGATCGACCTGGTCGATCCTTACACGGATGAGACTGACTTATTTGAGGAGGTTGCCCTACTCTTACTATATGTCTTTACCTCTCTTGTGAATGGACAAAAGCCTCAAACTTCTTAAAATAGGCTGAAAAATAGGTTCAGGAAAGGTTCTCTTGAATGTAATGAAGAGCTTCCTCCACATGTCCCTTCACTTTCACCTTTCTCCATTCCTTTGAAAGGTTTCCTTCTTTATCGATAATAAAGGTAGAACGTTCAATGCCCATATATTCTTTTCCAAAGTTCTTCTTCAGCTTCCACACGCCGTATTCTTCTGCCACCTTATGATCTTCATCCACAAGCAGAAGGAACGGGAGTCCATGCTTGTCTACAAACTTTTCATGCTTCTCAACAGGATCCGGGCTCACTCCTAAGATAACAGCATCCAGATTCTCAAAGTTTTCATGCTGATCCCTGAAATCACATGCTTCTGTCGTACAACCTGGGGTCATGTCCTTTGGATAGAAATAAAGAACCACGTTTTTTCCCTGGTAATCAGAAAGCTTCACCTTTTCTCCATTACTTGCAAGTAATTCAAATTCCGGTGCTTTTTGACCCACTGTCATGTATCTTCGCCTCCATTGAATAATTTCTAACTTTAGCGTACCCAATAGGAGGGAAAAACTCAAACCATATGCTACTTGTTTTCGTAGTTTAAAAATGATTTCACGACAAAGGCGGCAGGTATGGTGTAACCGAGCCATGACTCAATGAGGGCAATTCCTCTCCCGATACCAACAGGGGTTACATCCCCGTATCCTACTGAGAAAAGGGTGATGCCACTGAAATACATCGTGGTAAAAAAATGATCGAGGAAGTCTCCCGTTAATGGTTTTCCTTCTTCAACGAGAATCGGAACCCCTTCAAGCTCCAGGAGAGCAAACAGAAGACCGAATCCAACCATAATCGTAATATAACTCATTCCTAAAAAGAGAAAATGATGAAGTGAAACGTGATGCTCTTTCCACCTTGAAGGATAAAATAAGGCCCGTAAACTCATCACCATGCAGAACAGAATGAAAAACCCAATGATATAAAGCATGTACATACCCTCTTTTTTCTGCTTGTCTTCCTATATGTACGCTTAAAACTTCAGATTCATTCTAGTTACCTGCACCTCTGTATCGTTTCACTCCTTCATTCCATAACACGATCGAGAAGATGAAAAATCCGATGCCCACAAATGGAGTCAGAAACGAATATGGATACCATTCTGTCTTTTCCAGGAAAAAGGCAGATGGATAGACTCCAACAAACGCGAATGGAAGAATCCACGTTAACACGAAACGAATCACTTTATTATAGATATCAACGGGGTATCTTCCATAGTTACCGATATTGTACATCATCGGCATAATCGACGTTTTCGCATCCGACCAGAACCCGATGCTTGCAAGGGCAATGAAGATTCCTGCATACACAAGAGCTCCCCCCATTACAAAGAGGATAAATAAAACGGGTTCGTACCATTCAAAGGTAATATCTAGTCTTCCCCCGGCGTAGAACATAACCGCCAGTCCTGTTATCACTCCGAAAAGCGACTCCAGTTCCATCCGCTCTAAGATGATTTGAAATAAGCTGTGGATGGGACGGGTCAGGATCCGGTCGAACTCTCCCTTCACCACATACCGGTCGTTAAAGTCCCAAATGTTGAAGAACGAACTGAATAGTGCAAACGGGACCAGGAAGAAACCATATATGAAAATAATTTCGTCTCTTGTCCATCCACTCAGAAGCTGAGTATGGCCAAACACGACCAAGATAAATACGAGGTTAACTGCCTGAAACAGTAAATCAGAAAGAATCTCGACAACCAGGTCGGCCCTGTATTGCAGCCTGATCTTCATATATTGGGCGACATATTGAAAAAACATCCTTACATAAAACATCGGTCACCCTCCTTGAATAATCATTTGTTTTTTTGCCATGACCCAGAGTATCTTGATTGGTATGAGAAGAATCAACGACCATACGCCCTGCATAAGAATCGCATTGAATGATTCAGAAGTCGTAAAGCCATTGGTGAAAATCATGCTGGGAACATAACTTATACTCTGGAACGGTAAGTATCCCATCACATTTTGCGCCCAAAGGGGGAAAAAATGAATCGGCAGCAATAAGCCGGAAAACAAATCAATGACCACTCGTTTCGCCCGGATAAGACCATCATTATTAAATAAGAAAAAGGTCGTGATACCCGTCAGTAAATTGATTTGTGTATTGATAATGAAGCTAAACAGGATTGAAATCGCAAATAACCCCAATGTATCAAACCCTGTACCGAATTGTAGCGGGAAGATGAGGCTGACAATAATCATTCCCGGGAACGAGAAAAACAACAGTCTAAAGACTCCCTCTCCGAGTCCCTGCATCGTCTTCATCCCCAGATAGTTATAGGGTCTGATAAATTCAACCGCCACTTTCCCCTCCTTAATTTCCTGAGCGATTTCACGGTCAATATTATTAAAATAAAAGGCCCTCGCCATCCATGAAACGGCCACATAGGTCGTCATTTGAATGATCGATAATCCTTCAATATCACTTTTTCCTCCGTAGATGGCCTGCCATAAGAAATAGTAAGCTCCAATATTGATACTGTATATTAATATTCCACTATAATAATTAGTTCGGTACGCCAGCATCATGAGAAAGCGGATGCGAATCATTTCGATATACTTAGCCATGATACCCTCCCAGACACTGGAGCTGAACCGATAGCTTCTAATTCCAAACTCATCTCGTCACAGCCCCTTTTTCATAGATGTTCCGTATAATCTCCTCCGTTGTCGTTTCTTCTATCTTCATGTCTTTCACTTTGAAACTCGCAACGATTTTCGTGATCAGTTGTGAAATGACTTCATCATCCGCTTCAATTAATGCTGAATAGCTCTGTTTTTTCTCATCAAAAGACCAGGAGATGTTTTGATTCTTTGTAAGACCGGATAAAGCGGACAGAGATGTATCGTCCAGAAATTGAAACACGACTTCCTTTTGGTCTCCCCAATTTTCTTTGAGCTGACCCAGAGCCCCGTCATAAATGATTTTCCCTTCATCCAACATCACGACCCGTTCACAAAGAGCTTCGATGTCGGTTAAATCATGGGTGGTTAAAAGAATCGTAGTATTGTACTTCTCGTTGATTTCTTTCAAGAATTGGCGGATTTTCAGTTTCACCAGAACATCCAATCCAATTGTAGGTTCATCCAAGAAAAGTAAAGGTGGATTATGGACAAGAGCCGCTGCCAATTCACATCTCATTCGCTGCCCCAGTGATAATTTACGGACCGGCTTGTCCAGTAGCGGCGCGATATCCAGCGTTTCAATCACATGATCCATATGTGCTTTATATTGTTGATCAGGGACTTTGTACACTTTCTTTAAGAGCTGGAAGGATTCCTGAACCGCAATATCCCACCAGAGCTGGGAACGCTGCCCAAACACGACCCCGATCGTCTGAACGAATTTTTCCCGATCACGATGAGGATTCATTCCATTGACGTTCAAATCTCCCCCGGTCGGTGTCAAGATCCCCGTCAGCATCTTGATGGTAGTGGATTTTCCAGCTCCATTTTCCCCGATGTATCCGACCATCTCACCCTGCTTCACATTGAATGAGATATCGTTCACCGCATTAACGATCTTATAATTACGCGTAAATAAATCCCGAAAGGCTCCTTTAA
Organism: Bacillota bacterium; assembly: GCA_051750565.1. Lineage (GTDB taxonomy): Bacteria > Bacillota > Bacilli > Bacillales > Bacillaceae_B > Rossellomorea. Next base: position 7,559 of record JBNJJV010000007.1, read on the forward strand.
GTCCGGAACGACTGGAAAAAGCCTTGAATTCCTTACGCAAGTGATATACTTCGATTGCATTCATATTGCGTCCTCCTAATTTCAAAAAAAGTATCGGTCCCTCTTTTACAAACAAAGAATAGTGTACCACAGAGAACTGTTTCCCTTAGAACAGTCTGCTTGAAAATTAGTGTGCCCGGATTCCCTATTTGCTAAAGTGGAAAAGACCGTACTACAATAGAAGAGTAATAGATAGCTAAATACTCAAATTTAGGAGGAAAACATGAAATATACTGAATCAGAAACTTTACATACAGAAGCATTGGAACATATCGTAGGAGGAGTGAATAGCCCGTCACGCTCATATAAAGCAGTTGGCGGAGGCTCCCCGGTTGCAATGGAAAGAGGTCAAGGCGCATATTTCTGGGATGTAGACGGAAATAAATACATCGATTATCTGGCAGCATACGGACCTATCATTACCGGTCACGCTCACCCACATATTACAGAAGCGATCAAAACAGCGGCGGAAAACGGAGTCCTTTACGGAACCCCCACCCGTCATGAAGTGAAGTTTGCCAAAATGATCAAAGAAGCAATGCCTTATATGGACAAGGTTCGATTTGTGAACTCCGGGACTGAAGCGGTTATGACAACGATTCGTGTTGCAAGAGCATACACGGGGAAAGACAAAGTCATTAAATTCGCAGGCTGCTATCACGGTCACTCAGATCTAGTACTAGTTGCAGCTGGATCTGGACCATCCACTTTGGGAACTCCTGATTCAGCCGGTGTTCCTAAGAGTATCGCTCAGGAAGTCATCACAGTTCCATTCAACGACATCGAACCATTTAAAGCAGCAATGGAAAAATGGGGAGATCAAATTGCAGCAGTCCTTGTGGAACCCATCGTAGGGAACTTCGGAATTGTAGAACCGAAAGAAGGCTTCCTTGAGCAAGTGAATGACATTGCTCATAATGCCAGTTCCCTTGTCATTTATGATGAAGTGATCACGGCATTCCGCTTCATGTACGGCGGAGCTCAGGATATGTTAAAGGTGAAGCCTGACTTAACGGCGCTGGGGAAAATCATCGGCGGTGGTCTTCCAATCGGGGCTTACGGCGGAAAAAAAGAAATCATGGAACAGGTCGCCCCGTTAGGACCTGCCTATCAAGCAGGTACAATGGCTGGTAACCCCGCATCCATCCTTTCAGGAATTGCCTGCCTTGAAGTGTTAAAAGAAGAAGGCGTATATGAGAAATTAGATCAGCTTGGAGAACTGCTTGAAAATGGAATCCTTACTGCAGCTGAAAAACATAACACACCAATCTCCATTAACAGATTGAAAGGAGCTCTCACACTTTACTTTACTACTGAAAAAGTGGAGAACTATGAGCAAGCTGAAGCAACAGATGGGGAAATGTTTGCGAAGTTCTTTAAACTTATGCTTAATCAGGGAATCAATCTGGCTCCTTCAAAATATGAAGCATGGTTCATTACGACCGCTCACACAAAAGAAGATATCATGGAAACGATCGAAGCCGTCGATCGTGCATTCGCACAATTATAATAGAAGAACCTAAAGACTGCTCCACATGCGTGGGGCAGTCTTTATTATTGATTTTGTAGAATAACTCTTCCCTTCCTGGCATATCTATTCATTCGGTAGAAGAATTCCGTTGCTGTGATTTGTTTTGTTTATTCCCTTCCTCAAAAAGGGTACGTATTTTGTGGAAACTTATTTAAATTTTCCTATTGATATTGCTTGTAAGTACATGTATAGTACAGTATTGTTTATTAAAAAGTTACACAAGAAAGGATCCTAATTCCATGAAACTTGGTGCTCGCATCCTTAAAACGGGAATTGCGATTGTATTAGCTTTACTTGTATCTCAGCTATTGAATATACCGTCTCCAGTGTTTGCTGGAATCGCGGCAGTGTTTGCCGTCCAGCCCACCATTTATCGCTCTTATCTATCGATTATCGAACAGATTCAAGCGAACCTGATCGGTGCTGGGATTGCCGTTATTTTTGTTCTCTTATTCGGCAGCAATCCTCTTATTGTAGGTCTCGCTGCTGTCATAGCCATTGCCATCATTCTTAAATTAAAGCTGCAAAACACGATCGGCCTGGCCCTGGTAACGTTGATCGCGATTATGGAAGTGACGGATCAGGATTTTATTCAATTTGCATTTATCCGTTTCTCAACCATCATGATCGGGGTATTTTCATCGTTCATTATTAACTTAATCTTCCTGCCGCCAAAATACGAAACGAAGCTTTACCATAAAATATCTGATTCTACAGAGGAAATCTTAAAGTGGATTCGATTAAGTTCAAGACACGCAACAGAGTTCCACCTCTTGAAAAAAGACTTGGAGCGCATTAAAGAAAAGCTTATAAAGGTCGATCAATTGTATCTTCTCTATAAAGAAGAACGGGATTATTTTAAGAAAAATTCGATTGTCAAAAGTCGTAAGCTTGTCATTTTCCGTCAGATGATTTCATCAACGAATCGAAGCTTTGACATCTTGAAGCGATTGAACCGGTATGAAAATGAAATTTTTCAGTTGCCGGATGAATTACGTGGAGTGATCAAGGGACAGCTTGATTGTCTCCTCACCTACCATGAACAGCTTCTTTTAAAGTTCCTTGGGAAAATGCATCCGCATGCTGAGTCAGAAGCCCAGCAGGATGTGTGCATGCATCGAAAAGAACTGATGAATATCATGATCCAGGAAGTAAAACAGCATAGTAAAGATGAAAATATTCATAACTTCCATCTGCTTCATATTTTCTCGGCTATCTTTGAATACGATGAGCATTTAGAGCACCTGGAAAAACTCATCACAAGCTTCCAATCGTATCATAAAGAAGAAAATGAAGTGATGATCGGGGAAGAAGAAGAATAAATGGATAAAAAACGGAGCAAAGGATGTGATAACCTTGGCTCCGTTTTTTTGTTCTATTTAGTTTTTCATTTTAGGATCAAGGGCATCCCGAAGTCCGTCCCCCATCAAGTTGAATCCCAATACCGTCAGCATGATGGCAAGTCCCGGGAAGATCATTGTCCATGGAGCTTGCAGCATGAACGTACGTGCATCAGCCAGCATTTTCCCCCATTCGGGTTGCGGGGCTTGTGCTCCTAGACCAAGGAAGCCAAGTGCTGCGGCTTCGATGATAGCGGTTGCAATGGCAAGGGTCCCCTGTACAATGATTGGCGCCATACTGTTAGGAAGGATATGACTCAATAGAATACGGCTATCTTTCATCCCAATGGCTTTCGCAGCCATTACATACTCTTCCTGCTTTACACTCAACACCCGTGACCGAATGAGTCGCCCAAAGTTAGGGATATTGATAATCGCAATGGCAATTAAAGCATTTCTCAGGGAAGGCCCAAGAGCAGCTACAACAGCTATCGCTAACAGGATACTCGGAAATGCAAGCATAATATCAAAGATTCGTGAGATAATCGTATCCACCCATCTTCCATAATAACCTGCCACGATTCCCAGTAGGCTTCCTACTACTGCGGAACCGATTACTGCAAAGAAACCTACCCATAATGAAATTCGTGCCCCAAAAATAATTCTGGACAATATATCCCGTCCAAAGTCATCGGTTCCGAGCCAGTGTTCTGAAGATGGAGCCTGCAGTCTTTTCGATAAATCTTGTTCATTGATGCCTTGTGGGGCAATGACTGGTGCAGCAATGGCTAAGACGACAAAGAAAAGCACGATAAAAAATCCGACTAAAGCGATTTTGTTTTTTCGAAAGCTTTTCCACGCTTCCTTCCAGGGAGAAACCGTTTCCTCCTGCAGGGAAGGATGAAGCTCCTTTTGCGGTTCTGCTAATTCTGCCATGAGAGTTCACCTCTTTCTTCTATTGATGTTAGTTGTATTTAATGCGCGGATCGACAGCAGCATATAGTAAATCGACAATTAAGTTGATTGTGACAAAGATCGTGGCCACTACGAGAATGCCGGACTGTACAACAGGATAATCACGGAAGCCGATCGCTTCATAAATATAGCGACCAATTCCAGGCCACCCAAAGATCGTCTCAGTCAATATCGCTCCACCTAACAGGAGCCCCATTTGCAGACCGATTACCGTCAGTACTGGAATGATTGCATTTTTAAGAGAATGCTTGTACACCACCCAGAACATTTTCAGACCCTTGGCACGAGCTGTTCGTATGTAATCTGAACGCATAACCTCCAGCATACTTGAACGGGTCATACGGGCAATGATCGCCATAGGAATCGTGGCAAGTGCAATACCCGGAAGGATTAGATGCCTCAGCACATCACCTAATTGATCGAAACGTCCTTGTATGATGGTGTCTATAATATAGAGATTCGTAATGGCATCGATCGGATTACGAATGTTTTCCCTTCCTGTGGTTGGAAGCCAGTCAAGTTGAATACCAAAGATCCACTGTTCCATCAAACCAAGCCAGAAGATCGGCATAGACACCCCGACCAAAGCCAGGATCATAGCTGTATAATCAAACCATGAGTTCTGGAACCAGGCACTGATGATACCCGCATTCACCCCAATGACCACGGCAATGATGATCGCTACAATCGCCAATTCCGCTGTCGCAGCCAAGTATGGCCATATTTCACTTGAAACTTCTGTTTTTGTTCGAATAGAGCTACCTAAATCACCTGTTAGAAGGCCTTTTAGATACTCAAAATATTGAACGTACCAGGCATTATCAAGACCTAACTGTGTTCTTAGCTGTTCAATGGCTTCTTTTGAAGCTTGTTGACCCAGGATCACTTGGGCAGGGTCTCCAGGAATCGCCCGAATGATAAAGAATACAATAAAGGTCATCCCTAATAATACGGGTATTAATTGAAATAATCTTCGTATGGTGTATTGAAACATTTTGTTCACCTCTCTGAAAGGAGATTCTAGTATTCTTGGAAGCTTGCTTAAATCGTTTTCATATTACATGCTTGTCGGGGCTGACCAAGCCGCCTCCGCTTTTCTTTTTGTCTAGCTGCGGCGGCTAGCCCCTCGAGGTCATAAGTCAATCTTGCCCCAAAGGCAAAATGCGCCTTTCGCGCAAGCTCGCCTTATGCTTGTCGGGGCTGACCAAGCCGCCTCCGCTTTTCTTCTTGTCTAGCTGCGGCGGCTAGCCCCTCGAGGTCATAAGTCAATCTTGCCCCAAAGGCAAAATGCGCCTTTCGCGCAAGCTCGCCTTATGCTTGTCGGGGCTGACCAAGCCGTCTCCGCTTTTCTTCTTGTCTAGCTGCGGCGGCTAGCCCCTCGAGGTCATAAGTCAATCTTGCCCCAAAGGCAAAATGCGCCTTTCGCGCAAGCTCGCCTTATGCTTGTCGGGGCTGACCAAGCCGTCTCCGCTTTTCTTCTTGTCCAGCTCCGGCGGCTAGAGGCTCGAGGTCATTTCCAGTCGATCAGCTGAAGGCAAAGTACGCCTTCTTCTGATCGACCAGAAATGCTTGTCGCCTCTGACCAAGCCGCCTCCGCTTTTCTTCTTGTCCAGCTCCGGCGGCTAGAGGCTCGAGGTCATTTCCAGTCGATCAGCTGAAGGCAAAGTACGCCTTCTTCTGATCGACCAGAAATGCTTGTCGCCTCTGACCAAGCCGCCTCCGCTTTTCTATGTACAAAGGGGAGACTCAACGTCATCTCCCCTAGGTTGAATCTTATTAGGACTATTCCATGTCTACTGCACCTAAGTAGTCAGATCCAGTTGGATGCGGTTGGAAATTCTTCACAGCCGCACTACCAGCTAATAATGGTGTAGAGTGAGCCAGAGGTACCCAAGGCGCATCTTCATGGATGATTTCCTGAGCCTGTTTGTACATCTCTTCACGTTTTGCTTGATCCGTTTCAGATTGAGCAGCAATCAATAATTCATGAAGCTCATCATTGCTGTAGTAAGTGTAGTTATTGCTTCCGATATTGTCTTTATCAAGTAATACATATAGGAAGTTATCTGCATCGCCGTTGTCACCAGTCCATCCAAGTAAGAACGCATCCGCTTCTCCGTTACGGGCTTTTTCTAAGTATGTCGCCCACTCATAAGAAACGATTTTCGCTTTCACTCCTACTTCTTCAAGATCAGCCTGAATCGCTTCAGCTACTTTTTGGCCATCCGGCATGTATGGACGTGGGACAGGCATAGCCCATAATTCCATTTCAAATCCATTTTCGAGTCCTGCTTCAGCAAGAAGTTCTTTTGCTTTTTCAGGATTGTATTCATATCCTTCAAGTGCGTCATTGTATCCGCCAATAACTGGAGGCATTGGGTTTTTCGCTACCTCTGCTCTTCCTTCGAAGAATGCGTCAATGATTTCCTGCTTGTTGATTGCATAGTTAATTGCTTGACGTACTTTTGGATTATCAAAAGGTTTACGAGTCGTTGTTAACCCTAAATATCCAACGTTCATAGAAGGACGTTCAAATAATTGTAATTGGTCGTTACCTTCAACTTGAGCAGCATCACTTGGGTTGACACCATCGGCTAGATCGATTTCTCCAGAAACAAGCGCGTTTAGACGTGCAGAGTTTTCCGGAATTGATTTAAAGACAACCTGGTCCAGCTTAGGCAGACCTTCTTTCCAATAATTCTCATTTTTCACTAGGACGATTTTGTCATTACGCTTCCACTCTTTGAACTTGAAAGGACCTGTTCCGGCATCAGTTGGTGCTTCGCCTAACTTGTTCCCTAACTCATCAAGAGCTTTAGGACTTACAATCGCAAACGGGCTCATCGCAATGTTCTTTAAGAACGGAGCCTGAGGACGTTTTAGAACAAATTCAACAGTTTTTTCATCAACCGCTTTTACTTCATTGATAACGTGACCTTCATCACCTTTAAATCCACCAAACATAGATTTATAGTAGTAGAATGCTTCTTCATTACCATTCATCCAACGCTCGAAGTTTTTCACGACTGCGTCCGCATTGAAATCTGTACCGTCTTGGAATTTAACCCCTTCGCGGAGTGTGAACGTATACGTCAAACCATCATCAGATACCTTCCACTCTTCCGCTAATCCCGGATTTGGTTCTGTATCCTGCTCACCAAATTCAACTAAAGTTTCGAAGATATTCTTTGTTACTTTAAATGATTCTCCATCTGTAACCGCAGCAGGATCAAGTGCTACTGAGTCCCCCCCGCGACCAAAGATCAATACTTTAGGGTCGCCACTATCTTTACTATCGCTGCCTTCGCCTGAAGAGCTTTCATTTCCTCCACATCCGTAAAGAACAGATGATACGAGTAGGATGAGCAGCATTAAAATTGACCAGCTTTTTTTTCTCAACTAAATCCCCTCCTGAATAATGTTTATATACTTATGAGACTTGTCTTCTAGTAAAGATGACAAGCTACATAATGCCCTGGTTGGTGTTCCTTGAATTCTGGTACTTTCTGTTTGCAGATCTCCGTTGCATGTGGACACCGGGTGTGGAATGTACACCCACTCGGTGGATTGGACGGGCTCGGAATATCCCCCTGTAAGAGAATCGTTTCTCTTTTGAAATCCGGATCTGGAACCGGTACCGCTGATAGTAGTGCCTGAGTGTATGGGTGAAGCGGGTTTTCATAGAGTGTTTCACTATTACTCAGCTCTACCATTTTTCCAAGGTACATCACGCCTACCCGGTCACTTATATGTCTCACTACACCTAAATCATGCGCAATGAAGATATAAGTGAGCCCGAACTCTTTTTGCAAATCCTGCATCAGGTTCAGGACCTGTGACTGAATGGACACGTCAAGAGCTGACACAGGTTCATCAGCAATAATGAGCTTGGGTTTCGTCATTAGAGCCCTCGCTATACCAATTCGCTGTCTTTGTCCACCGCTGAATTGATGTGGATAACGTTTCGCATGATAACTGCTTAACCCGACAATATTGAGTAGTTCATGAACCCTCTTTTTTCTTTCTTTCGCTGAACCCATTCCATGGACCTTTAATGGTTCTTCGAGAATTTTTTCAACTGTATGTCTTGGATTCAAGGAAGCAAAAGGGTCCTGAAAGACCATTTGCATTTCCCGGCGAATCTTTCTCATTTCTGAGTTTGATAGACTGGTAAGCTCTCGATCTTCGAATGTCACTTTCCCTTCGGATGGATCGATGAGTCTCATAAGCATCCTGCCCGTCGTCGACTTTCCACAACCACTTTCTCCTACGATTCCAAGAGTCTCTCCTTTATTCACGATAAAAGATACCCCGTCTACTGCTTTTACCGAACTGACAGGTCGTCCGAGAATTCCTCCTGTAATCGGAAAATGTTTCTTAAGATTCTCAACCTTTAGCAACGGTTCCGTCATAAACTCCCTCCTCCACTTCATCGAACAGGAAGCATCGTGTGCAATGTCCTTGTGATGTTTCATATAATTCCGGTGTTTCGACTAAACAGCGATCGAAGGCATATTCACAGCGTGCTGCAAACCGGCATCCGGTCTTAATGGATCCCGGTTTCGGAACATTCCCCTGAATCGAGTGCAGTCGCTGCTGCTTGATTCTCATATCCGGTACGGATTGAATCAGGCCTTTTGTGTAAGGATGCTGAGGGTTTTTAAAAATTTCTTCTACTTTCCCCTCTTCCACCACTTTCCCTGAGTACATAACGACCACTCGTTCACATGTTTCAGCTACAACACCTAAATCATGAGTAATCAAGAGGACCGCTGTATTCAGTTCTTTATTCAATCGTTTCATCAATTTTAAAATTTGGGCCTGAATCGTCACGTCAAGAGCGGTTGTCGGCTCGTCTGCTATCAACACACGTGGATCACAAACCATTGCCATGGCAATCATGACCCTTTGTCTCATACCGCCTGATAGCTGATGTGGGTATTCCTTGATAAGCTCTTCAGATCTCGGTAAACCAACCATCTTCATAATTTCAATTGCTTTATCTCTTGCTTGTTTCTTTCCAACCTTCGTATGTATGCGTATGGCTTCCGTTAATTGGTCACCTATAGTAAAAACAGGGTTTAAAGATGTCATTGGCTCTTGGAAGATCATCGCTATATCATTGCCCCGAATATCTCTCATTCTCTTTTCAGATGCTTGTGTCAGATCTTCATCTTTATACAGAATCTTTCCACCTACTATTTTCCCCGGTGGTTTCGGTACCAGGCCCATGATGGATAGGGATGTAACACTTTTACCACATCCACTTTCCCCAACGATCCCGAGCACCTCCCCTTCATTCACATGAAAGCTAACTCCATCGACTGCAGGAACTTCTCCGTCATCAGTAAAAAAGGAGGTCCTCAAATCTTCCACTTTTAGTAAAGGACGCGCTTCGCTCATTCAAATCCTCCTCTTGAAACTATCTCTCTTTTCTTAATAGTGCTTATTTTCTAAATTTTATATGTTTCTTATTATACAAGATGTTACAAATGTTGCAATCTATTTTCAGAATTTTTCTACACAAAATCCACATACTCTTTCATTCCTAATTCAATTCAATATATGTCCAATTATTCTTTTCATTCCTTCCAGATGAAGTTATTTAGACCTATTCCCTTCATGGTACACCTGAAATAAGTTTGATATTTTTAAAAAAAAAAACAAAAAAAGTCATGACTTTTATCACACGAATCGTGATAAGTCATGACTTTCCATTTTACTGATCGAGCTGTTGTACTTGGAAGAGTTTATAGTAATGGCCCTGTTTTGCCATCAACTCTTCATGGGTTCCCATTTCGACAACTTCACCGTGCTCCATATGAATGATTCTGTCAGCATGGGTGATTGTTGATAATCGATGAGCGACTATGAAGGTTGTTCGATCTTTTGCCAGGATTTCAAGAGATTCCTGTATAAGGTGTTCGCTTTCCAGATCAAGGGCTGACGTTGCTTCATCAAGTATGAGAATCGGTGGATTTTTAAGGAATACCCTGGCAATCGCGACACGTTGCCTCTGTCCCCCAGATAGTTTCACACCTCGTTCCCCTACTTTCGTGTCATAGCCTTGAGGTAATTTCATGATGAAATCATGTGCATTTGCCGCCTTGGCAGCTTCTATTGCCTCTTCATCCGTCGCATCAGGATTACCGAATTTAATATTCATCTTGACCGATTCACTAAAGAGAATATTGTCCTGAAGCACCATTCCAATATTGTCCCGCAATGACCTCACCTGAAATCTTCTGATGTCTGTTCCATCTAAAAGAATTTCACCATCTGTGACATCATAAAAACGGGGAATAAGACTGACGAGGGATGATTTTCCTCCGCCGCTCATGCCGACCAGAGCGACGGTTTCACCTGTTTTAATATCAAGGTTGAGATTACGCAGTACCTCTTCCTCTTCAGATTCATAGCGGAAGGAAACATTCTTAAAATGAATATCGCCGCGTACATTTTTACAAGGAGTCGCCCCTGGTTCATCATCAATATCATACTTCTCATCCATGAACTCAAATACACGGTCCATGGAGGCGATCGATTGAGTCAAGGTTGTAGAAGAATTCACCAGGCGTCTAAGCGGACCATAGAGACGATCGATATATGCGATAAAGGCAGCCATTGTACCAATGGTCAAATCTCCATTAATAACTTGCAGCCCCGCATATCCAATGATGATTAACGGAGAAATATCCGTAATGGTATTCACAACCGCGAACGCTTTCGCATTCCAGCTTGTTTGCTTTAAGGCCTTCGTTAAGAAATTGCTATTCTGATCCTGAAACTGTTTTTGTTCATAGTCTTCAACAGCAAAACTCTTGATGACAGCCATTCCCTGGACCCGCTCGTGTAAATGACTTTGAACCTCTGCCAGTGCCTGAGACCGGTCTCTCGTCAACCCTCTAAGTCTTCCAAAGAAATAACGGACAGAGAAAGCATAGAAAGGAAATGCTATAAGAGAAACAAGTGTTAACGAAACATCCATCGTAAACATGATGGACAGAGCAATGACAATGGTAGCTGCATCCAGCCATAGGTTCATCAGACCGGTGATCACGAAATTCTTCGTTTGCTCAACGTCATTGATGACCCTGGAAATGACTTCCCCTGCTCTTGTATTCGAATAATACTTAAAGCTGAGTCGCTGAATATGTGAAAACAAATGATCCCTTAAATCATACAAGATCTTGTTTCCCGTCCACTGAGCAAAGTACTGTCGATAATACTCTACAGGCGGTCTTACCAGTAAGAAAAGGCCAAGCATGATCCCCATGATCATGAGTAATTGATTGGTCTTTTCTTCCGAGGATAAGCCCGAAGCGCCTACTATATCATCAATGACATATTTAATTAAAATTGGAATTAATAAGGGGATGGTAAATTTAATAATACCTATGATTAATGTACCAATAATTTGCCACCGATAAGGTTTTACAAATTGAAGGTAGCGTTTGATACTATCCAAGTGATTACTCCTTTCTAAGATGTGAGTATTTATTTTGCCCCAATAAAAAGGGATGACCCTGTATGGAACGCAGCACTGTTCCTCTTCAAGTCCTTTCAGGAAATGAAAAGGGTTGCTCCTTACTGGGTCAGCCCTTTAATGCCTATACAGTTTTCCAGCTGTGTTACCCCCTGTGAGTCAAATAACGCTCGTACCAAATATCAATAAAGTCAGGAGCAAAAGGCCCTTTTCTTTGTCGGATCCAGCGAACAAGCTTGTCTACATTTCGCTTCAGGATGTGATCAATCACGTCCGGGTAACCGTACAATTTACGATGAGCTTCGTACTCATCCTCATCCAGCAATGTATATGTCATATCAGGAAACACTTTAATATCCAAGTCGTAATCAATATACTTGATCGCTTCATGATCATATACAAATGGTGAACTTAAATTACAATAATAATAAATACCGTCCTCACGAATCATACAAATAATGTTAAACCATAGCTCTGAATGAAAATAGCATATTGCCGGTTCACGGGTCATCCACGTTCTTCCGTCTGATTCCGTCACCATCGTTCGATCATTTCCACCGATTATCTGATTGCTTGTTCCTTTCAGAACCGTCGTCTCATTCCATATCCGGTGAATGTTGCCATCATGCTTAAAGCTATGTATTTGTACTGATTTTCCTTCAGTGGGAACCGCCATCGTATCCCCTTCTTTCATTTCAAAATTACCCTTATATATACTTATCTATTCTATCATTATAACGTTTCCTCAGAAAATTTAAAACAAAAGGGCTATCCTTAAAGAAAAATTCCTTTAAGAATCGCCCGGTTTCTGTTCGAAAATGGGATTTATCATTAAAACCTTTTTATGTTGTAACGCTGTTTTGTTCCTTTTGATAGGAGCGAATCACTTCATCGGTTTGTTTTTGAAACATTGTTTGAATCACTTTAAGTTCCCTCTTTTTTGAAGCAATCTCTCTCTTTATAGATTCAACCTTCGTCATCTCTTGAAGCTGAAGCAGCTCCTCTTCAAGCTCTTGACAACGTTCGATCTCAGACTGAAGATATAACAACTTATCCATCGTCTCTAACTGCTCTGTTACCAACTCATTAAACCGTTGTTGCATCACTTCCACCACTCCTCTAAACAAGCTCTCCTAAACATTCTCCTTTCCACCCCCAAACCCTTTGACAACTTCTGTCACAATCCCACCAGTTTTGTCGATGTAGATCTGAGTGTGTGGCGGGTTCTTACACTTCCATTATATGTTAAAATGCACATAAATTGAAAATCCACTAGAAAACAAAAAAGCACCCAACCTAATGGGTGCTTTTCCGTCAAGAACATTTCAATTATTGTTGTTGTTGACCGTATTTACCAGAAGCTTTCGCTTTGTTAGCTTCTGCTTGTTGGTTTTGTTGCTTCACCTGTTGTGCTGCTGTTGTTTCTGAAGCGAACTCAGTACCGAATTGTTGTTGCTGAGTTGCACCAGCTTGAGCGTTTTGTTGCTTAACATGTTGAACGTTTGTACCAGCTTGAGTTTTGTTTGGTTGTTTTGCCATTGTAATCACCTCCACGCTTATTAAGATAACCAAGCATGGATTTCACTATTCGATATTTTTCAGGAAAAAAATTCCACTAAACGAGTAGTGAGCGACCGCCATCCACAATGATGGTTTGACCTCTGATCATGGAAGAATCATCTGAAACGAGGAACATCACTGACTTCACAAGATCATCAATTTCCACCATTCGTCCTGCAGGTGTTTTACTGCGGGCATCTTCCAGAAGTTCTTCACGATTAGGGAAATGCTTGAGTGCATCTGTATCGATCGCACCACCGGAAACTGCATTTACGATTATGTCACGCGGTGCAAGCTCAACTGCAAGATAACGCGTTAATGCTTCAACTGCAGCTTTTGAAACTCCCACAGTTGTATAATTGTCTAAATAACGGATGGATCCCAATGAGCTTATGCTTACGATGCGTCCGCCCTTATCCATTAATTTTGCGGCTTCCTGGGCACAGAATAGTAATGCCTTACTGTTAATGTTCATCGTCCAATCCCAATGAGATTCTTCAAGTTCCATGACTGGACGCAGAACCCCGGATGCTGCGTTACTTACCAATACATCCAAATGGCCGAACTCTTCTTTAATCTGTTCGAACATTGATTTAATTTTATCGACGTCTCCTACATTTGCCCGTACGACAAATGCTTTTCGTCCCAACTTTTCGACCTGTTCAGCCGTTTCAAGTGCACCTTTTTTACTCCGTGCATAATTGACGACGATATCGTATCCTTTTTCTGCTAGTTGAATCGCGATTTCTCGTCCAAGTCCGCGGCTGCTTCCTGTGACTAATGCTACTTTTTGACTCATGTTGATCATCCTTTCAATTTCATTTTCCATTTGGTTTAAAGCATAATCAAGCCTTGAATATGCACACTAACAAAGAGCATGTCAGTTAAATGGAGGAATGAGTTATGTATGTAGGCAGAGATATGACAGAGCTTTCAATGATTCCAAAAGATGAATGGCAAAAAAGCGAGCTCGCTTTCTTTCATCATTCACTACAACAAATAGTACCCTATTTGAACGCAGAAGGACAATCGATTCACAGAGAAATTGTCGAAGAAATTGAAAAACGCGGTGGATTGAAGCGTGGCGAAGCCGATTATACTCACGGCACGAAGGTTAGTTACGATTGAGATGATCATATACAAAGAGCAACCAGCACGGCTGCTCTTTTTTTATTTCTGTAGGATTCCTGCTCCTGTTTCCCTCCAGATTTTCTGATGGGAAACGGGAAAGGCATATTTCTCCAATTCTTCAGTCGTTACGGCAATCAGGACGCTGGCATCAAGAGTAGTGCTGTCGATAGAACCAACATATACTTCAATATCCCAAACTATGTGAGAAAATATATGCTGGATTTTCGTGACAACCCCTGCTTTCAAAGAGCAACCTACCTTATATTCTTCGTCCATTCGATCAAGCAATTGCCTCCTGCCACTGCTTGAACTTCCCACTTCAAAATTAGGGAATTCCCATAAATTAGCGAGCAGTCCTTTACTCGGGCGTTTGTGGATAACGACTCGATCATCTTCCGTAAACAGAACAGCTGCCGCCATATTCATTTTACGTGCAGATTTCTTTTTCGATTTTATTGGAAGTTCTGTTTGCACTCCTTCTTCAAATGCCTGACAGTGTTCTCGAACAGGGCACAGTAAGCAGGATGGAGATGTCGGTTTGCAAATCAGTGCCCCAAGCTCCATCAGTGCTTGATTGAAATAGGATGGATTCTCTTCAGAAATCAGGGCTCTCACTGCTTCTTCAAATACTTTTCTGGATGAAGGTTTGGCAATATCGAGCCAGATGGAGAGGATCCGTGAAAATACCCTCATGACATTTCCGTCGACAGCAGGCTCCGGTTTGCTGTAAGCAATACTCAAAATCGCCCCCGCAGTGTATGGTCCCACACCTTTTAATGATGATATTTCTCTCGGTGTATCTGGAACGATTCCTTCATACTTTTCCCCCACTTCTTTTACAGCAGATTGAAGATTCCTGACTCTCGAGTAATAGCCGAGTCCTTCCCATGCTTTCAGGACATCCTCTTCGTCGGCTGTTGCAAGAGCATCTATGCTAGGAAATTTCTCAATGAATCGGTTAAAATAGGGTATGACCGTATCCACCCTTGTTTGCTGAAGCATGATTTCAGATACCCACACCTTGTATGGATCTTGATCTTTCCTCCATGGAAGATCGCGCTGTTCTCTTGAAAACCATGAAATTAAATCATTCTGAAATTCCTCACGGTTAATGGTCTGTAAATGTTTCAATGGTTCTTCTATCAATTTTGTACCTCCAGGATGTTAAATGTTACGTTGAATAGGGAATAAATAATTAAAGCTGTGTTTTTAAGCCAACAAGGTTTATTTCTTTTAACCCTCCACAAATACATTCGTCCAATAATCCAAATAATAAATGACGACGGGAAGTACGTAAACGTTTCAAAACATGGAAATGGGATTCCGTGGGCACAACAAACCGTTCGATGTATCGATTAGAGTCGACTTCAGACTTTTCCCACTGGATATTAAAGGCGTCGTATTGTGGTAATGTCGCTACGATATTGTTCATAATCTGATCGTATTGAGGTTGGAAATTTTGTTTTATTTCATATTCTAAGTAAAAGTGTAAAGTGTTTTTCATTGCAATAAACTCCTTTTAACCATATCATGTTCAAAAATGAATACAAGTCATAAAAAATACAGATGAAAATGAGCCAAGGGAGGACTTTTTTTGGATACAGGCACTCATATTGTCATGGGCTTTGCTATTGGTGGCTTAGCTACCCTAGATCCCGTTGTTGCTGAAAGTACAGCCACTTCTCAAAGTGTGTTAGTTGCAGCAGTCATCGGCTCTCAAATACCCGACATTGATACCGTTTTGAAATTACGCAATAATGCCGTTTATATACGTCATCACCGAGGCATCACCCATAGCATTCCGGCCGTTGCTCTCTGGCCACTTTTAATTGTCGCTTGTCTTTTTCCATTTTTCCCGGGGGCAGATTTGCTTCACTTATGGATTTGGACATTTGTGGCCGTATTCCTCCATGTATTTGTCGACATTTTCAACGCCTATGGGACCCAGGCGATCAGGCCGATTTCGTCTAGATGGGTCGCATTAGGGGTTATTAACACGTTTGATCCGATTATCTTTGGTATTCATATCGGCGGATTGATTCTGTGGGGCATAGGATTACCACCTGGGAAAACCTTTTTGGTCATGTACATTGTGATCTTTGCTTATTATGTATTGAGGTTCCAGGTTCAAAAAGCCGTAAAAAATGCGGTGAAGAGAAGAATCCCGAAAGCGGAAAAAATCATCGTTTCACCGACGATTCGGTTTTTCCAATGGCGCCTTGCGATCGTGACTAAGGAACATTATTATGTCGCACGGGCATTCAGACGCTCGATTACGATTTTTGATAAATTTGAACGTGTACCGATACCTGAAAATCCAGTAATCCACACTGCTAAGAAAGATAAAAATCTCGCAGCCTTTCTTTCTTTTTCCCCGGTTTTCCGCTGGGAATTGGACGAATACGATGATCACTTTGAAGTACGCTTCATCGATCTTCGCTACAGAAATAATGGACACTATCCCTTTGTCGCCCTGGTACAGCTCGACAAAGACCTGAACATCGTCAGCTCCTACACAGGATGGGTCTTCAGCGAAGAAAAACTCCGCTCAAAAGTCGACATCGACATTTTAATCGATTAAAGCAGTGAGGGACGGACCTTTTCAAGGTCCGTCCCTCATCACTTTAATGCACTAAATCATCATCTTCTTTATCGTCGATCAGGTGTTTGTATTTAGGGTTTTGTGCAGCAAATTCGTGGATTTGTTCTCCGTACGTATTGACCCATTGGCGAACGACTTTTTCCGTTACTGCCTTCCCTTTATAATCGTAACCAGCTTTTGCGTATGTGGCTTCGAAATCTTCCCAAACAAGTTCGATCCAAGTTCTCGCTTTTTCATACGAAAGCTTATTATTTTTTTCAATTAACAATTGTGTTAATTCGTGGAATGTTGACTCCATTTTGTCTCCTCCTTTTCCATATATTTAGTTCCAGCTTTTATGATAATGTACACCATTTCACCCATACTATTAGTACGTGGTTAAGCTTAGTTGTGCCTTTGCTTCTTCACGGTATGAGTCAGAAAATTCACCTTTTAGGAGGCACTTTATGCGAAATAAAACGACAGGGTTCCCCAACATGAACAACAATAAATTCGAAGGCGAACCGAGAGCTAAAGCGGAATTTGCATCTAAAAGGGCTAACGGCACCATCAATACCCATCCTCAAGAACGTATGAAAGCTTCTGGAGAAAGAGATCACGACTCACTTTAAAGAAGTGAAAATTTGTTTAGGGGGTAGTTACGATGGCAAACAAAAACAACTTCTACCGAAATAAGTACAGCAGTCCATTTAACAAGGCATTCTACAATCCGAAGCATGCCCATTCCCAAGCTAATGGACAAACCACACAAACTCAAGACTTAATCATTCTAGAGAACCAGACACGCAAGCGTTCCTAGACTACTTCCGAGGTCCGTCCCTATGACGGACCTCTTCATTACTTCTTTTCTCCTGCTAAAAGCGAAATCGGCAGTGCTTCTTCTTTTCCGTCTCCACCCAGGCGATATCCCCAGGCAAATACCCCATTTAAATAGTCGACTTTGAAATATGTACCCGGATCTCCTTCGATCGCGTATATCCCGCCAGGCTTGTAGGCGTCAGGATTCATTAAATAAGCCTGTGCCATAAGTGCCTTGCGCTCCAAAACGGCATACTCGTTCACAATCCCCAGCTGTTCAGCTTTTCTTGCCTTCTCCTTCAACGAAGCGATCTCCTGCTTCAACTCATGCTCCGTCATCTCACTATATCTTCTCTCTTGTTCCATTCTTCATCACCTCTACTAATAGTAGTATAGAGAAAATGATACAATAAGAAAAGCGGAGGGGCTTCGCCCAGAGGCGACAAGCATAAGGCAAGTTCACCGGAAAGGCGTTCTTCCCTTTTTGGTGGGCTGGACTTATGACCTCGAGCCTCTAAGCCCTGGAGCTGGACAATAAGAAAAGCGGAAGCGGCTTGGTCAGCCCCGACAAGCATAAGACGGGATTGCTTAAAAGGCGTTCTTTGCCTTTTTGGCAATCACGGCTTATGACCTCGAGGGGCTAGCCGCTGTAGCTGGACAATAAGAAAAGCGGAGGGGCTTCGCCCAGAGGCGACAAGCATAAGGCAAGTTCACCGGAAAGGCGTTCTTCCCTTTTTGGTGGGCTGGACTTATGACCTCGAGCCTCTAAGCCCTGGAGCTGGACAATAAAAAGCGGAAGCGGCTGGTCAGCCCCGACAAGCATAAGACGGGTCCTTATTCCAAGATAATTATCTAACCACATACACCAGAAAGGATGACAACATCATGAAAACAGCCATCATCACAGGCGGAGGCTCCGGCCTTGGAAAAGAATTAGGAAAACTTCTTAGCCAGCAAGGATATCATATCTTCCTTCTTAGTCGAACGGAAGACCGCTTAAAAGAAGCTGCAGCAGAAATTGAAAGCATAGGCGGACAGGTTTCATTTGCCACGTTGGATATTCGTTCAACTCATGACATTCATCAATTAGGTAAGAATCATCTTAAGGATCGTAATATTAAATTACTCATACATAACGCAGGGATAGGCTATTTCGGCCCCTTCAAGGATACGGACGATGATGAATTAGTAAGCATGTTTGAAACGAATGCACTCGGTCCCATTCGATTGACTAAGGCACTTCTGAATCAACTTGATCCAGGGAGCAGCACAATCATTAACATCATTTCCACAGCTGGCCTTAGAGGCAAGAAAAATGAAGCATTGTATGTAGCAAGCAAGTTTGCCCTCAGAGGATTTGGTGAAAGTTTACAGAAGGAGTACGAGGATTCGAATCTTCGCATTGTGAATGCGTATATGGGTGGTATGAGTACTCCATTCTGGGAGAAAAGTGATCATATAAGTGATCCATCAAGGCTTCGCTCTCCTAAAGAAGTTGCGGAAGTGATTGTGAATGAATACAAAGAAAAAGACGAAATCGTCATTGAATCAAAAAAATAAACCTCAATAGGCAGCCTTCCTTAAACGAAGACTGCTTTCTCATTTATGGAGCAAAAGGGAAGAATATAAAGGCCACAATAAATAATAACACAGGCACTAAAAATACAGCGAAGGCATCAATAACCACGACAAAAGCCATCCAAACCCAGCGGACACCGTCTTTTCTTTTTAGAAATTGCTGGATCATCCGGATGTTCACGAGGATGAGGAAAATCGCCACCCCTAAGAGGAAAAATGGCATCACCCATTTCCCCATGGTTTCGGCATACCCTTGGTTATACCATTCTTGCTTCCCTAGTGAATAGAATCCGGTTTGGACTTTTATGATAATTTCACCAATGATAAATAGTGCGGCTGCCCCCACCACTACTCCACCTGTGTATAGCTTGAATTTTTTAGTCGTACCGATGAGCAGCAGAAGTGTTAAACCAGCAAACAGAAGCGTGAAAATCTCCAAATGAACTCCCCCTTGTCATACCCCTTCAATCTATCTTGAAAACAACAAATCATTCTTCATTTTCTTTTATCTCTTCTAAAAGTCTTTCGATGTCCTCCATAGAGAAACCTTTTCGATACAAGGTCTGTTTCATTTTCTGGACATACTCGTATCCATCATATTTTGAACTCAGCTTTCTATGAGCCTTTAACCCTTGGTGATAGACGGCATCCCATTTTTCATCATCATCCCGATCAGATTCTACTGTCTCCCAAACAATTTTCATGACAGAACCCGGATACCCTTTTCGCATCAGATTCTGTTCAATTTTTTGCCTCGCGATCATCTTTGAATCTTTCCGGTATTTTTGAAGAAGTTTTTCGGTCAGACCGACCGCTTTATCAACCTGCTTCTCTTCGGTAAATGTAGCAAGAGCCTCTTCGATATAAGAGTCATCCACCCCTTTTCTTCTTAATTCCCCCCGAATCCAGGTTGGCCCCTTATCAGAGGTATTCATGTGTGTCCCGACAAAAGCGTGGGCGAATTCTAAATCATTGATGTATTTAATATCATTTAATTTATGAATCACTTCCTGGATGACACCTTCTTCAGGATCTCCTTCTTGTAAATGGTCCCGGATTTCTTTTTCCGTGCGCATTCGAAAGGCTAAATACTGAATGGCTTTATTGAATGCTTTTTTTACATCGTCTTCATACTGAAGTTCTGAAATCTCAAGCTCATCCACTTCCAGACCTTTTCGGAGCTGGAACTTTGCCAATACTGCTTCATCGACACTGAAAGCATATTTTCCATCTATAAATAAATTGTAACGCTCATCGTTCTTCACTTGCTTCGTTATTTTCGTAATCTTACCCATTTTTTCCACCTCATAGTAATCCTAACACATTCAGCATATGTTTTTTATTCTGTAGATAGGTAAAATAATAAGTATATTGGAGGGATGATGATGAAGATCGCTATAACAGGTGGTACTGGTTTTGTCGGTCAGGCTATGACAGAGGAACTTCTCAAACACCATCACGAAGTCATGATACTTAGCCGAAATCCAGATAAATACGACAATCGTTCAGGTGTTACCTACGTAAAATGGCTATCAGACGGCGCAAAGCCCGAAAAGGAGCTCGAAGGTATTCACGCCTTCATTAACCTTGCAGGAGAATCCATCAACAGTGGACGCTGGACGGATGAGCGTAAGAAACAAATCATCAATAGCCGGATCAACTCAACTCAAGAGGTAATGAACATTATAAAGGCACTGAAAGAGAAACCAGCGTGTCTTATTAATGCAAGTGCAATCGGCTACTATCCTTCTTCAAAAACAAATACGTATACGGAAGCATCAACGGAAACGGCAGACAACTTTTTAGGAGAAACCGTTCAAATATGGGAAAAAGAATCGAGCAAGGCGATCACGCTGGGCATCCGGGTTGCATATGCACGTTTCGGAATTATTCTGGGGAAAGACGAAGGCGCTCTCCCTCGAATCGCTCTTCCTTATAAAATGTTTGTGGGGGGGACAGTTGGCACAGGGGATCAGTGGATGTCATGGGTTCATATAAAAGATAGCGCAAGGGCTGTCCATTTTATCGCTGAGACAGAAGCCATTTCAGGACCAGTCAATGTGACTGCACCCTCTCCAGTCTCCATGAAAGAATTCGGAAGAACACTTGGTGCCGTTCTTGGCAGGCCACATTGGATCCCTGTCCCATCGCTCGCGTTAAAAGCAGCGATGGGTGAAATGAGCGCTCTCGTGTTGGAAGGTCAAAAAGTATTGCCAAGCGTCCTTTCAGAGCATGGATTCCAGTTCGAATACCCTGAATTAAAAAGTGCACTCATTGACATTTATCATTAAATCACAGGTATGCCCCCTTCTTTTCAAGGCAAAAATAGAATTAATCTTGAAAAGAAGGGATGTACATACGAATGGATAATAAGAAAAAGAAAGACAAAAACAAATCAGTTCTATCCAGTGCACAGGAAGTAACGTATTCACGAGAATTCAAAGCAGCTGATCGCGCAGGCGGCTTCAGCTCCAAAGCCCATAGATAGACAATTATTACCTAACTAAAAACCCCTACTTTGAAGAAGAATAAAGGTACAGACTTCGAGTCTGTACTTTTATTTTTTTAACCAACTGAAAAGGGGATGTTCATATTGGGCAGATCACGCGGAAATAGTAAACGAGGAAACAAAAATAGCTTGCCTCAAACACCCGCTCAGCTCAAATCTGACGGTGTTGACGAAGAGTTCTCACGTGAACTTGCCGACCAGGCTGATATGGAAGCACAAGCTCGCGCCAATGCTGCCAACCAGCGTGTACGAGTGAAGAAAAACCAATAGAGCAATCCCGGTAGGTAAAAAAGATAGGTCCTGAGGAATTCACTAAGAAACCACCCATGCAATGACAGCATGGGTGGTTTTAATTAAACGTTCTATCACACCACGATCGGCTTTTTTTGCTGTCTGCCTTTAGGAAGGACGATATGTTTCAAGTAAGGTATCACCCAGCGGTCAGCTCCCCAATAGAAAGCCCCTCTGCCTGCAAAAAGAAGGATGATGGCCACTGTGTAGAGTACTGGATTCGTGCTCACCGTTCCCGCTAATAAGAAGTTTAAGTTCATGAAAGCTCCTGCGACTAACGCAGGTATTGTCATGAATCCGACAATCAAGCCAACTCCCACCAGCACTTCCCCCCAAAGGATTCTTGATATATGGCATATCTGCCTGGAGGAATATCACATGGAGTTTTAATGAAATGAAGTTGATCTTGATGTTGGTTCATAATATCCATCTACACTATCTACGATGAAAATTCCACCGGGTGCTAAATCAGGCTCGTCATTTTCGATCATTAATTGTACGTCGGTGCCTGGTAACTTGAGAGCAATCGTGTGACCTCCCTCGCGACAGGCTTCTTCAAACCCTAAAGTATCACGATAATAATTGAGAGATTCCGTTAAATCTTTAACCGGATGACATTGAAAAGCCAGTTTCATATACTCCATCTCAGTTTCATATTTTTATAGAACCATTCCCAAAATCTCATCCACCCACGCACCATTCTCTTCCACACCAAGGTTTCTACACAGTGAACGATGTAAAAGCTTAAATTCCGGAACAATCGCCTTCATCACAGAATATATCTCATCAGGATTCCGACTGCATCCCCAACTCTCCAGTAATTCTTTTTGCTCCTCTGTAAAAGGTGAGCGTTCCCCTTCATATCTCGACCAGTCCCCGGGTGCATTCGGAACTCTGCCATTCTCCATGTCCCACCCGGCAGCAACCGACCATCTCATCATATCAAGTGAATGAAGAGCATAGTACAGTTCTCCCCGGTTAGTTCTTCGGTACACTTCATGAGTGTGGGCGAAGAATTTACTTCTCCAAAGCTTGAATTCTTCCAAAGTCACATGGTAATTCAATGCTTGGGAAGCATTGACCGTTTCCTGTACGATCCGATGAGGGTCGAAAATGATATCTGCTTCCTTCATATACAGTGAAGGCTTCAAGTCCCTTCTTTTGTAATAAAATGCATCCACCTTAACGAAGCAAGAATAGTGAGCGACTGTATGCACTGCCCATGGAAAGTCTTCATAGAACAGGACGTTTCCCCAATTACCTGCACGCTCTTTTTTCCTCTTTCGATATTCTCCAAAAATGCTATCCTTCACTACAATTCGAAGATCCAGGTCCGAATAACGATCATGATTCCCCTTTGCCATGGAACCTCCGTAAAAGTAAGCCACGACATTCTCATCTTTTAGTAAATCCTGTTTAATAGAATCTCTTAACTTTTGTCGCTCCACTACTAACCGGTTATCTCTTTCACGATGAATTGTTTTATATCCCGCTCATTCTATGCTCCACATCCTTTGGTTTCGTTATATTTCTTTCACTAATTTATTCAAATTAGTGAATGGTGTATATATTACTATAAAAATACAATTCATAATGAAATATTTTGATAATAAGGTAGAGAAACTTTCTTCTTTTTTATCCGTACTACATAATAGATATAGATAGTCCAGTTACGGGGGATGAAACGATGAAATCAGAGAAGAAGTTTTGGAGAATGTGGAAGGTACTATCACTGGCTCTTTCCATCGTGGTAAGAGTCTATTGGTACCGTCTCCGCAGTAAGTCCCAATGGGAGAAAGATAAGCTTTGGGAGCGCATAGGAAAAGAGTTTAAAGAAACCTTATTTGAATTAAATGGTGTTTTGATCAAGGTTGGCCAGCTCCTCAGTATACGTGAGGATTTGCTGCCGAAAGGATTTATTAATCAAATACAGGATCTGGTCGATCACGTTCCTCCTTCACCATGGGAGGAAATTGAAAAGGTTCTGGAACGTGAATGGGACAGCTCGCTGACTACAAAGGTACAGGCTATCGACCAGGAAGCTGTAGCTTCAGCTTCTATAGGAGAAGTATACAAAGCGACGCTGTTAGATGGTACGCAAGCGGCTATCAAGGTCCAGCGCCCTGAGATCCCTGACCTTGTGAAGACGGATTTCCGCTCCCTTGCCATCATTATTTGGTTCGCCAGAAATTTTGCACCTGTTCCAACAGGGTTTATTGATTTCAAGATGCTTTATAAGGAATTAAAGCAAGTCATTGAACAAGAGCTCGACTTTTCAAAAGAAATGAACACCGCTATTTCATTCAAACAACGTTTCAAGGACCATCCTAATGTGAAAATTCCTGCTATGTACCCTGAACTTTGTACAGATAAAGTATTGGTAATGGAGTGGGTAGATGGCGTTCGATTGAATGACCGAAAAGCGTTTGAGTCTTATGGGTTGGACGGGCAGAAGTTAGCTCAGGATTTGTTTTGCCTCTTCCTTCCCCAATGGCTCGAGCCGGGAATCTTCCATGCCGACCCACATGCAGGGAATATACTGCTTCAGCCGGATGGTACCTTTGTTCTCTTGGATTACGGTATGATCGGGGAAATTTCAAAGAGAGATTCCACTTACTTTCAAGACCTTCTGGAAGGAATCCTCTTAAAAAACTTCCGGAAAGCAGCAGAAGCTCTGGCTCAATTAGGGTTCTTGCTTCCTGATGCAAGTCCGAAAACGATAGAACCCGTGCTGAAGGAATTTGTCACACTCGATATGGAGCAGTTCAAACAGATGGATCTGATATCAGTGAAGAAAGAAATAAATGACATGGTGAAATCATTGCCTGTACAAGTGCCTACACGCTTCATCTTTTTAGGTCGGTCTTTTGCAACCATAGAAGGCCTTGTTCATACATTGAGTCCCGATGAGGAAACCCTCGATGTCGTCAAACCAGCCTTCATGGATTGGGTAAAGGATAGTAACACAAACAAGTGGGAGCTTCTTTTGAAATGGATAAGCGCTCAGCCCCTGTTTCAAACAGTGCAAAAAGTCCGTCAGCTCCTGGATATACCGGAAAAAGCACTCGAGCAAAAGGATCATCATCAGCAAAATGAATTTCAGTTTGTGGTATTTGAAAACCAAAAGAAGCAGGCTTTCACCCTTCTACTCTTCAGTGTCGTCGGCGCCTTCACAGGATTAGGATTCGACGTGGATTTCATTTGGCAAGGTAGTTGTGGACTTGCTGGATTCGGATTAGTGGGATATTTGGTTACTGCCACTAGGCAAAGAAGATGGCTGAAGAGACTAAAGAATGGGCAACTGAATTAAATGAAAAAAGGTAACCTTGGATAAGGGTTACCTTTTTTATGGTAAAATATAGAAAGGAGGGATACCGTGACAAATCCTGAAAAACCGTTTAATGATGTTACTGACCATATGTCAAAAATCGAAGGGGCACCCATGACTAAACCCGAAATGGGCAGTCTGCCATTGGGAATCCGGATCATCGGGTACGTGATCATTGGATTCACAGCCATTACGTCTTTATGTGTCATTGTTTTGGGCTTTCTTGATTGAAACCTGGTGAAAAGATAAGATTTTTGCAAGATTCTTTGACTAAGAGAGCCCTCAATGAAATATTCGCTGGTACCGTTGGCCTGAACCAATTAAAATCAACTTTTAGCTATTTAAAATTGAGGTGAGGAGTAATTTATGCGTCGTTTTTTTCTTTTTTGCGTCATTTTCAAGATTTATGCGTCGTATCACTATGGTTATGCGTCATTTTGATATTATTGGAATTACACTCCCTTATCATTAGATGCCCCACTTCGATTCGGGTAAATACCGATACTCCTCTAACTTGATCCGATTCTTCCCTATAAAATGAATCCCTTCAGCTTCCAAAGATAGCATTTGGGTCATCGCTTGCTCTTCATCCCCGAAGCCAATTTCTCCTTTGCTATTCAAAACCCGATGCCAGGGAAGTTTATACTTTTCACTCATGGAATGAAGAATCCGTACGACCTGCCTGGCAGCTCTCGGACTGCCTGCCAGTGCAGCGATTTGACCGTACGTCATTACTTTTCCAGGAGGAATGCTCTGTATGATCTTCACCACTCGTTCAGTAAAAGGTTTCATGCTAATTCACTTCCCGCATTAGGCTGTTCACCTATTCTTAACTGCTGTCTCGCAAAGTCGCGGTATAAAGCATGTGATGTAAACAATTCCTCATGCGTCCCTGCCCCAGTCACCCTTCCTTTTTCTAAAAAGACGATCTGATCGGCATCCACGATGGTGGATAAGCGATGGGCAATCACCAGGGTAGTCCGTCCCTTCATTAAGTTCTTTAGCGCTTCCTGAACGACAATTTCTGATTGACTATCGAGGCTTGAAGTGGCTTCATCCAGCATGAGGATATCAGGGTCCCTCAATAGTGCTCTTGCAATGGCAAGTCGTTGTCGCTGTCCTCCTGAAAGCTTGATTCCTCTTTCTCCTACTTCTGTTTGATAACCGTTAGGGAGGCCCTTAATAAATTCATGGGCATAGGCCATTCTTGAAGCGGCAATCATCTTTTCTTCTGATATATCCCCATCGAGCCCGTAAGAGATATTGTCCCCGATCGTTCCTGAATATATCGGACTATCCTGGGAGACATAGCCAAGAAGTTCCCGCCATGATTTTAGAGAGTATGAGCTGATCGTATCTTCTCCCAAGAGAATGTCTCCTTGCTGTGGCTTATAGAACTGCTCTATCAATGAAAAAAGTGTCGTTTTCCCACTCCCACTTGGACCAACGATGGCCGTCACTTTCCCTTTTTCGGCCCTTATCGCCACATCCTTTAACACCTTCTCCCCCCCTTCATATCCAAACGTCACCCCATCAAGGACCAAGGCACGATCCGTTTGAGGGACGGACCTTCCATCCTCAAGGTTTTCTCCCTCTAAAGTGAGAATCGATAACACTTTCTCTGTTGCTCCCACCGTTTTCTGGAACTGAGTCACAAACACGATAATCTGGGTGATCGGCATGATAATCTGAAACAGGTAGATGAAGAAAGCAACAAGTTCCCCGGCCGTCATGGCTCCAGAGGTCACTCGAATACCCCCGAACCCAATGATTAGCACAAGAACGATGATAATTAAAGAAGAAACGACCGGCGACATTAACGCTTGAATGATCCCTTCCTTTAATCCGAGGGCATATAGCTTCTTGATTCCTGTTTGTCCTTTTTGAAATTCAATCTCCTCCGCATTGGATGACTTCACAAGACGGATTTCCGAAAGGACTCTCGTTAAAATAGCTGAGAAGCTTGCAGTCTCCGTTTGCAATCCCCGTGAGATGTCAGCCATCTTTTTGCCAATCGGGATAAGAAACAATAGTGACAGTGGAATGATTGAAAACATCACCAGTGTAAGGGGCCAATCTAAATAAAACAGCACGATGATGGCACCTATTACAGAAATGATCCCTGTAATAAAGCCTGTCAGGTGCTCGGTAATCAAGTTTTTGATCACACTAGTATCACTGGTCATACGGCTGACGGAGTCACCCGTTTCATGCGTATCATAATAAGGAACAGGCAGAACCAGCAACTTTCTCCAAAGCTTTTCTCTCAAAGAGGCAATCACATGCTGCCCTACCCGGGCTAATATGTAAACAGACACACCTCCCGCTATCGCTTGTACAAAAAAGGCAGCGATCATCCCGATGATGACCTCTTTGCTTAACGAATCTAAACTGAAGTCATCTATCAACTTACTTGTTAATAATGGTATAGCAAGCCCCGCAATCGTTGTGAGCAGGCTCAAGAATAAAGAAATGCCAAACAGGATTTTCGGTGGATCGGTTTCCTTAATCAAAGTAATAAGCTGCTTCCACTTCCCTTTTTCATATGCAGACTCCATTGATCTCTTCCTCTCAAATATATACTCATTCTATTGTAATATGAAGTTCAGTACTTAGGAAATAATACCCTTTATAAGTCGGCTTCCTAGAAGATTTTCTCCAATTATATTACACTGGATATGAATTAATAGAAGGACGTGATAGGTAGAATGGATATTAAATTAATTGCCCTGGATATGGATGGAACACTAGTCAATCACGAAGGAGATGTATCTCCTGAAAACGCACAAGCCATACAGCGTGCGAAGGAGAAAGGAATTCATGTGGTGTTAAGTACTGGCCGCTCCCTTTTCACATGCCGGGACATTTCAGATGAGCTTGGACGTTCATCTTATCTGGTGACCGTGAATGGCGGGGAAATTTACGATCATGAATACAATCTAGTAGACAGCATCCCACTTGATCTTGACCTTGTGAAACAGCTTTGGAAATTAAAAGAAGAGCATGATGTCTACTTCTGGTCTTCTACTTCCCAAGGACTCTTCAATACGAATAAGCCTTTTGATCAAGATATCGGTACATATAACTGGTTGAAATTTGGTTTCGATATTCAGGATGATGACGTTCGCAAAGTCATGATGGACGAACTGGTAAAAAATGAAGCTTTGGAAATCACAAATTCTTCGCCGACGAATATTGAAATTAATCCTGCAGGGGTCAATAAGGCGGCAGCTTTAGTGAAGGTTTGCAAATGGCTGGACCTGTCCATGGAACAAGTCATGGCGGTCGGAGACAGTATGAACGATATTGCCATGATTCGTGAAGCCGGCTTCGGAGTGGCGATGGAGAACGCCCAGGAAGCCGTGAAGGAAGCCGCTGACTGGGTCACTGGCATCAATACAGATCATGGGGTTGCCCAAGCGATTAATAAAGTGCTGTCAGAAATGGAATAGATCCTCCAATTAAAGTGCCTGATTCAATGAGAATCAGGCACTTTATCTGTATAGAATGTCTATTCTTTTTCCATTCCGTCCATACTGAGTAACAAAAACAAGGATTGTACCCATATGTATCTGATACTGGTAGTGGTTGTTTATCTGATTTTCGCCAGGCTTTTTATTGATTGGAAACGCTGGAAAGATTATTATCCAACCGTTCAATATTATATTATTTGTAATCTCACATATAATTTGATTTTTTATAACCATACGTTATGGAAGTACAGGGCTGTAACGGTAGACTGGCTCAATCATACCCTTATTGACCTCGTCTTCACTTTTTTCATCATTCCGGTTGTCATCATGATTTTTCTTCGTTATTTTCCATATCGAAAAAAGAAATGGCTATATCTTACCTGTTGGATTGCCTATTTTACGTTATTGGAATACCTGTTCCATAAAAAAGGACTTTTCCTTTACGAAAATGGCTGGAATTTGGGCTGGTCCGCTGTGTTTAATGTCATCATGTTCTCAATCTTATGCTTGCATCACAAAAAGCCATTACTCGCCATCATTATTTCCTTACCTATCATTGCGATCCTATTATTCATTTTCCATCCATCTTTACAAGATCTAAAGTGAGGGTGTTTTTATGACTTCCTTTTCTACCTCTGTATTTATTGCCTTAGTTGTAGGAGTTTATTTAGCTATGGCAGTATATATCACTTTTTTGAAGAGGAAAGAATAAAAAAGAAGCACCCTCTAAGGATGCTTCTTTTCTTATTTGACGATGATTTCGTCGTTTTTGAGTGAAATGACTACGTCAGTTACGCCATCTTCATCAAGAAGTAAATCAGCGATTTTATCTTCCACTCTTTCCTGGATCACACGACGTAATGGGCGTGCACCGAATTCAGGATGATATCCCAGATCAACGAGTTTACGCTTCGCATCTTCGTCGATGGTTACAGTAATCCCCTGCTCTTTAAGTTCAACTTGCAATTCGACCAGCATAAGGTCAAGAATTTGAAGAAGCTCTTCTTTTTCAAGAGATTCAAATTCAATGATGCTGTCAAAACGGTTCAGGAACTCTGGTTTAAAGTAGGCGCCGAGTGATTGAAGAATATTCGTTTCTTTAATCGCATCTGTGCCGCCTGTATTAAAACCGACCACTGCTTCCTTCTTGTCTGTCACCCCTGCGTTACTTGTCATGATGATCACAGTTTCTTTAAAGCTGACCGTTCTTCCCTGACTATCAGTGAGACGTCCATCTTCCAGAATTTGCAGGAACATGTGCTGAACATCCGGATGGGCTTTCTCAATTTCATCCAAGAGAATGATTGAGTAAGGGTTCCTTCTTACCTTTTCAGTCAATTGACCGGATTCCTCATGACCTACATAGCCTGGAGGCGAACCGATCAGTTTAGATACTGAGTGTTTTTCCATATACTCACTCATGTCTAATCGAAGCATCGAATCTTTAGACCCGAACAACTCTTCTGCCAGTGTTTTCGCTAATTCTGTCTTGCCTACACCTGTTGGTCCTACAAAGAGGAATGTACCGATTGGACGATGCTTCGCCTTCAATCCTGCACGGCTGCGGCGAATAGCTTTCGTTACTTTTCTCACTGCTTCTTCCTGTCCGATTACTTTACCTGCCAGGTTTTCTTCCAGTGCTTTCATTCGTTTACGATCATCGCTTTGCAGCTTCCCAACAGGAATACCCGTTTTCGATTCAACGATCGTCTGGATCAGTTCTTTTTCTACAAGTGCTTTAGAGTCTGACCTACCTTCGCCCATTTGTCTATCTAATTCTACTTCTTGATCGCGAAGGATTGCAGCTTGTTCATAGTTCTCTTTTTTTGTTGCCAGATCCTTCTTCTCTCTTACATCGTTCAACTTTTTAAGTAGAGCCGACTTGTCTTTACCCTCTGACTGAAGATTGACTTTAGAACCTGCTTCATCCATTAAATCAATGGCTTTATCCGGTAAGAATCGATCCTGAATATATCGATGGGATAGTTTCACACAAGCCTCAATGGCCTCGGCGCTAAACTCGACTCCGTGATAGTCTTCATATTTATCTTTTAATCCTTTAAGGTTCTCAATGGCTTCTTCAGGTGTCGGCTCATTGACCAAAACCTGCTGGAAACGACGCTCAAGTGCTGCGTCTTTTTCAATTTGGCGGTACTCTTTCAATGTGGTAGCCCCGATTACTTGCAGTTCACCCCGGGCTAAAGCAGGTTTTAGGATGTTTCCTGCGTCCATGGAGCCTTCTGCGGAACCGGCACCAACTAATTGATGGATTTCATCAATAAATAACATCACGTTTTGGCGATTCTGAAGTTCGCTGATGATGGCTTTTAAACGTTCTTCAAAAGAACCGCGAACTCCTGTACCGGCAGTTAGTGAAGCAACATCTATTACATACACTTCTTTATTTAATAACTTGGATGGAACATCACCTGCTATAATTTTACGGGCCAACCCTTCAGCGATAGCCGTTTTACCCACGCCGGGCTCACCGATGAGTACCGGGTTATTCTTAGTACGGCGATTTAAAATTTCAATGACGCGATTCACTTCTTTGTCCCTTCCAATAACAGGATCAATCAATCCAGCTTTGGCTGCTCCTGTCACATTGCGTCCAAACTGATCGAGAACGCCATTTCCTCCATTTCCGCCTTGGGTTTGAGGAGATGAATTCTGATTGTTGAAGCCATGATTTGGGTTTTCTCCCATGCTCAACCCTTTAAACAACTCATCAAATGGAAATCCTCCATGTATTCCAGAAGGCATTTGCTGCTTTTGAAAGCAAGCTGAACACATCTTTATACTGGACTTATGACCATTCTCTTGCTTATACACTTCAACCGTTGCTTGGTTGTGTTGACATACTTGGCATTTCATTAAACATTACCTCCTGTAGCAGAGTTTTTATATAAATATTTTTGTAGATTGCATTTTGGATAAAGTCAGACTGTTTAGTATTCGTTTAACTAAGTTTGACTTTGACTTTATTTGACCTTATATACATAGTATAATTTGACCTTTTCTGACTTTCAAGATTTTTGCTTATGGGAATTTTTTCATTTCCAATGGCTGATTGACCTGTTGATTGAAGAGTATAGTAGGTGCAACGATGTGAATCAAGCGATTGATTTGAACGATGTAAAAGTGGAATTTCACTTGAGGTTCCACCGGCTTGGGATTCAATTATTGAAAAAGTGCCAGACCTGAATGATCAGATCTAGCACTTCTCAAATAGAAGAGAAAGTATTCCTCCCCTGACTTCCTATTAAAATCTTATTCTAATTCGCGATCCCAGTGACGATGTGCTGCGATAGCTTTTGTAAATTCATTTGCAAATGACTTCATGTCTTCCCCAGTTACCACACCAGAGCCGCTGACACCTGCTTCTTCCAGCCAGTGTGTCCCTTCATGAGTGGCACCGATTGGTTTGAAGTGAGAATACGCTTCTTTGACAAAGTAGGTTGTATCTTGAGAGAACTTTTTATTTACATTCTCTCCGCCTACTACGTAAAGGCTATCAAATAATACAGATTCCCCTGTTAAGAAGGTATGGTCTACTTCAAGCTCCGTACCGTCATCCCCTTTTCTTATCCCCAGCTTGTCACTAATGATTTCCGGCTGGATGCCATCTTCTTTAAGAGCCGATAGAACCATTTTCACTTCTTCCCCTTTAAAGCCGTTTCCTACGATGACCCCTACTTTACGAGTAGCGGGTTTCTTAATCGTATTTTCCTGGCTTAAGGCTGGGGATGATTTGGTTACCTTCGATCCTTCACCACTAGGGACTTCTACATTAATTGCTTCGGCAAATCCTTTTGCCAGTTCCATGCTTACGTTTGCAAACATATCTACGACTTGCTTCTGAACCGATTTGCTCTTCACTTTTCCAAGCTCGAAACTGAAGGCTTGAACGATATGTTCTTTCTCAGGCTCACTCATGCTGTTCCAGAAAAGAGTCGCTTGTGAGAAATGATCTTTGAAGCTTTCACTTCTTGCACGTACTTTACGCCCTTCCATTTTCTCCTGAAAATGAGTGTAGCCTCCTTCTTCCTGACTCGCAGGGGCTGGTGTATTTTTAGCAAGTGAGTTGTTATGGTAGCTCACCTGGCCCTTGTTAATCGTTTGACGGCCGTATCCATCACGCTGATTATTGTGGAATGGGCACACCGGTCGGTTAATCGGAAGCTCATGAAAGTTAGGTCCACCAAGGCGGATCAATTGTGTATCAGTATAGGAGAATAAGCGTCCTTGTAATAACGGATCATTTGAGAAATCAATCCCGGGAACAACGGATCCAGGATGGAAAGCCGCTTGCTCTGTTTCTGCAAACACATTGTCAACATTGCGATTCAGGGTCATTTTTCCAACTATTTTCACAGGAACTTCTTCTTCAGGCCATAGCTTGGTAGGATCAAGAACATCAAAGTCAAAGTTAAACTCATCTTCTTCTTTAATGAGCTGAACTCCCAGCTCGTACTCTGGATAATCGCCATTTTCGATGGATTCATACAAATCACGGCGGTGGAAATCCGGGTCTTTCCCGTTGATCTTCTGGGCCTCATCCCAAACGAGAGAGTGAGTTCCCAGTACCGGCTTCCAGTGGAACTTCACAAAATGGGCCACCCCTTCTTCATTCACCAGGCGGAATGTATGAACACCGAAGCCTTCCATCATACGGAAACTGCGTGGAATGGCCCGATCGGACATGGCCCACATGACCATATGAGCGGACTCCTGGTTATTCGCTACAAAATCCCAGAACGTATCGTGTGCAGAAGCTGCTTGGGGCATTTCATTATGTGGTTCTGGTTTGAGCGCATGAACAAGATCCGGGAATTTGATCGAATCTTGAATGAAGAACACAGGAATATTGTTTCCTACAAGATCATAATTGCCTTCTTCCGTATAAAATTTCGTAGCAAATCCGCGTGCATCACGCACGGCCTCAGCAGAACCCTTGGATCCAGCCACAGTAGAAAAACGTACAAAGACAGGGGTTTTCGTTGATGTATCCTGAAGAAATTTAGCCCGGGTATATTCTTTCATGGAATCATAGAGTTCGAACTCTCCATGTGCCGCAAAACCTCTAGCATGAACAATCCTCTCTGGTATACGCTCATGGTCAAAGTGAGTCATCTTCTCACGGAAGTGGAAATCCTCCATTAAGGTAGGTCCGCGCTCTCCGGCTTTCAACGAAAACTCGTCTTCTGATACCTTCAACCCTTGATTGGTTGTAAGATACTTTCCTTCGTCCTCCACGCGATACTGCTCAAGCTGTTCATCCTTGCTATTCTCATTCACGTTCGTACGACGATCGTCTCCCATTCTTTCATCCCTCTCTACGGTTTTTAATGTTACTATGTAAAACATTCTGTTTCTTTAGTACCCTTGATCCCCGGCCTTAAACATTTTTGGACAGTTTGAATGGGCCATTTTTATTTTTAAATATTTTTCCAATAATCACTTTACTAACGTAAGATTGTTCTGTTAAACTAACCTTAAATTAACGTAACAATGTTTTGTTACAGATAAGAGGTGACCCCCTCATTGGAAACAGATCTTATTTCTAAGAAGGAAGTATTAGAACTGACCGGGATTTCGTATGGCCAGCTCTACCGTTGGAAACGAAAGAACATTATTCCGGAAAGTTGGTTTATTAAGAAATCCAGCTTCACGGGTCAGGAAACGTTCTTTCCCAGGGAAAAAGTGCTCTCACGTATCGATACAATTAAAGAGATGAAGGATGATTATTCACTGGATGAACTATCCGATTTTTTTTCACAAAATCCAACTAAGATTGAAGTCCATGCAGATGAATTACCTTCGCACAACATCCTATCGGAACATACCTTATCCTTCTGTACATCACTTCTACCGGTAAGAAAGGTAGTTGAGTTTCCTGATTTATTAAATATGTTGATTATTGAGAAGGCGAAAAGGATACAAGTCCCAAGAGAAGAACTGCAAAACTTATTTCTATTTCTTCATGAGAAGTTCACTCCACTGAAAGATTCTTCCCTTGAACTTGTTGGTCTTCGTAAAGAAGAGGAATATATATGGATGCTCCTTCCTCTTCATTCCGAATTGCTTGTTGACCATTTAGCACAGACCGTATTGAAATTCGATTTACAACAGATGATGGAAGAATTAAAAATCACGTTAACGAATACAAAAGGGATCTAACTTCCCTGAATTGGAGGAGAAGAAGAATGAATACAGTGGAAAAGAAAGAACTTCATGACTTGAAGATCAGTGGATCCGGAACGTCTGGCGGAGGAAAATTTGATGCAGTAAAGATCAGTGGAAGCGGAAAAATCGATGGCGACATCGACTGCCACGAGCTTAAAATTTCAGGTTCCGGTACGATTTCAGGTGACGTAAAAGCGGGATACATTAAAACGAGCGGTTCTTCAACCATTAAAGGTGATACAAAAGCAGAAACGATTGCAACAAGCGGAAGCTCCAAATATGAAGGCTCTGTGATGGCTGCTGAAATGAACACAAGTGGTTCAAGCATTGTTTCGAAAGACCTTATCTTTAAGACATTCAAGGTGAGCGGGTCATGTAAGGTTGGAGGAAAGATTCAAGGGGGATCGATTAAAGCAAGCGGCTCTTTAAAAGTAGAAAAGGATTGTGAAGTCGAAACCTTCTCATCTTCCGGCTCCGTCCATATCGAGGGGCTGCTGAACGCGGACCGGATTCAAATTGAAATCAATCATGAATCCTCCATTAAAGAAATCGGTGGCGAAACGATTGCAGTAAAACACCACAACTCGAACAGACTGATCAAACAAGTGGTCAACTTCTTTCTCCAAAAGGAAGACTACTTATTTTCAGAACTGATTGAAGGTGATGAAGTGTACCTTGAGAACACGAGGGCGAAACTGGTCCGTGGTAAAAATGTTGTGATCGGCGAGAATTGTGACATTGATACAGTTGAATATTCAGGCAGCCTGGATGTGAAGCAAGATAGTCGAATCGGGGAAAAAGTGAAGATTTAATATATAGCTCAACAAAGGGCAGGGATGGTATTTACCATCTCTTTTTTTATATGTCTCTTCCGTCTTTACGGTCCCTTAACGTCAGCATAATCGAAATTTCATATTTTTATTCTGAATGTTCTGCTATATTAATAGGTATATAGTACAATCCTATGCGAAAGCTGGAGGCCATAATGACTCGAATTACGGATCACCTGATTGTCATATCTTTCGATTGTTTATCTGCTTTGGATTACCCCATTCTAAAAGGTCTTCCTCACTTTCAAGAACTACTCGCCCATGGGTCCTTTTGCAAAAATGTTGAGACCATTTACCCTTCTGTGACATATCCTTGTCACGCCACCATTGTCACCGGTAAGCTTCCTAATCGTCACGGTGTTGTGAATAATACATTCATTCAGCCTGGCCGGGTTTCTCCAGATTGGTATTGGCATCGACGACATATCAAGAGTACTACTTTGTATGACGAAGCCAAGAAAGCAAATATGACCACAGCCGCTCTACTCTGGCCTGTGACTGCGAAAGCGGACATTGATTACAACATGCCAGAGATCTTCGCGAATCGGACTTGGCATAATCAAATCCTTGTTTCCCTTTTCAATGGAAGTCCTCTCTACCAATTACACATGAATCGTCTCTTTGGTCACATACGGAAAGGTCTGGATCAACCTGAACTTGATGATTTCGTTCTGGAATCCACCGTTGAAACGATCAAAAAGAAACCAAACCTATTGCTTGTGCACTTTACGGATCTTGATACACAGCGCCATTACCATGGGTTCTCTTCAGAAGAAGCACATGCGGCCATACGCCGACATGATGCCCGGTTGGGAAGAATCATTAAAGCCTTGAAGGGTAACGGCATCTACGAAAAGTCTACTATTGTCGCTCTTGGGGATCATAGTCTATTGGATGAATCAAAGGCTATTCAGCTAAACGTTCTTTTAAAGGAAAATGGATTGATCACAGTGAATGACCATGGAAAGGTCATCGACTGGAAAGCATACTGCAAAGGATGTGATGGCTCGGCCTATATATACGTGAAGGATTCTGAAACGAAACAACCAGTTCAAACCCTATTGGAGCAATTACAGATGGATCCGTCTAATG
The DNA here is from genome assembly GCA_051750565.1 of Bacillota bacterium. GTDB lineage: Bacteria > Bacillota > Bacilli > Bacillales > Bacillaceae_B > Rossellomorea. Next base: position 44,308 of record JBNJJV010000007.1, read on the forward strand.
GAATTGAAGAGATACTCACTGGTGAAGAAGCCGGAAGAAAAGGTGCCGATGAATACTGTACCTTTATGCTCGAAGCACGAATCGGCTTTTATTTTAAAGATACTCTTAAAGGATCCTTCATCCATACAATCACCCCGGAAGATGTAAAGGAAAAGCGTTATACGTATGGATCTCACGGATATTCTCCTGAAAAAGAAGACTACTCCACCCTCTTCATGGCAAAAGGAAAAGGGATCCGTTCAAATGTCGAAATACCCACTATGCATCTCGCAGATGAAGGACCCACGTTTGCGCGTCTCCTCGGCCTTAACCTGGGAGATACAGATGGAAAAACAATCGAAGAACTACTGGAATTATAAATAAAGATTTTGTTTCCTTAGGGGGAAATCCAATGAAGCGTTTTTCAAAAGAAGAAAACAGCTGGATCTTTTATGATTGGGCAAACTCAGCGTATTCCATTATTATTTCGACCGCAGTATTTCCGCTATTTTATAAGGCTGCCGCTACTAACGCAGGAGTCAGTGCCGCTAATTCCACTGCTTATTTAGGGTATACCATTGCGATTGCCACCTTTATCCTGGCTATGATTGGTCCGATTCTCGGAACGATTGCCGATTATGAAGGCTACAAGAAGAAATTCTTTACTTTCTTCTTTGCCCTCGGTGTTACATTCACTGCCCTCCTCGCTTTCGTTCCCAGTGATCAGTGGCTGCTCTTATTAATTTTTTATACAGTGGCAGCAGTCGGTTCAGCGGGTGCTAACGTTTTCTACGATGCCTTTTTAACCGACGTAACGACCGAAGAGCGAATGAACAGAGTATCATCACGGGGATACGGATTTGGGTATATAGGAAGTACAATCCCGTTTATTATCAGCATCGCGATCATCATTTTGTCCCAAAACGGGATACTCCCCTTCTCTGTTACCATCGCAAGTAAAATCGCGTTCGTCATTACCGCTTTATGGTGGGGGCTCTTTGCCATCCCATTAGTGAAAAATGTCCATCAGCGCTACTTTATCGAGCGTGAGAAAAACCCCGTTGCCAATAGCTTTAAGCGCCTTGGTAAAACGATGAAAGAAATCAGGAAATACCGTGCATTATTTTTGTTTCTGCTTGCTTACTTCTTTTATATTGATGGAGTCGGCACCATCATTACGATGTCCACGGCTTACGGATCGGATCTCGGGATCACCTCCACTAACCTCTTGATTATTCTGTTTGTGACTCAGGTAGTGGCTGGACCATTTGCTATTCTATACGGAAGATTGGCGGAGAAATTCACGGGAAAAAAGATGCTGTATGTAGGAATTTGCGTTTATATCATCGTTTGCATTTACGCTTACTTCCTGGAGACCACAATGGACTTCTGGATTCTTGCTATGCTCGTTGCTTCTTCCCAAGGGGGCATCCAGGCATTGAGTCGGGCTTACTTTGCAAAATTAATTCCGAAGAAGAACGCTAATGAATTCTTCGGATTTTACAATATTTTCGGTAAATTCGCCTCGATCCTCGGACCTTTGTTAGTGGCCGTCACCGCCCAAGTGACAGGTGAATCCAATAGCGGCGTTTTCAGTCTCGTAGTCCTCTTTATTATCGGACTTGTCATTCTTGCCTTCGTCCCTGAGCCGAAAGGAAATGAGATTGAGAAGCCTGCCATTCTATAAAAAGTGAGCCTGAACGCATATGTTCAGGCTCTTCTTGGTTGTTTAAAATGTATGAGCAGCATCCTTCGCTCTTGCAATGGCATTTTCTTTAATCTCTAAGGCTTTATCAGGCATCGCCGCATGCCCCTCCACAAATACACCCTCGAAGGAAGGCACACCGAAAAATTGCATGATGATGTTCAGATACCGATGCCCCATTTCCATGCCGGCTGCAGGTCCTTCTGAGTAAATCCCGCCTCTTGCCTGGATATGAATAGCTTTCTTGTCTGTCAGTAAACCGACTGGTCCCTGCTCTGTATACTTAAACGATTTACCAGCAACTGCTACAGAGTCAATATACGCTTTCATCACCGGCGGGAAGGAGAAATTCCACAATGGTGTAACGAACACATATTTATCAGCAGAAATAAACTGTTCTGATAACTCATTGAGACGATTTACTTTCGTCTTTTCTTCTGATGAAAGCTCTTCAAACCCTTTCCCCGTTTGAAGCTTCCCCCATCCACTAAAAACATCAGCGTCAATATGGGGGATATGTTCACGGTACAAATCAATGTGAACCACTTCATCGTCAGGGTTCACTTCTTTATACGTATCCATAAATGCTTTCGCCACCGCCATGCTATACGATTGAGTATCATCATGGGGATGTGCCGTAATGTATAGTACTTGTGCCATTCTTCATCCATCCTTTACTCATATTTTCCGCTGTATTATTCTGTGAGAAAAAAGATGGAATTATCCAAGGTTTGGTTTATCTTTAAAAAAAGAATGCTGTCTGATAGACAACATCCGAATGTTCATAGGTTTTAGCCGTTACTTACTCTTCCTCTACGGAAGCTTCAAAAGGGTTTCCCCCGATATTCTTTCTTATTTCGTCTGTTAGTTCAATGGAGTGTTCCCTTGTGCTTCCCCTGTTGCGAAAGGGTGACTGCCATCTTAGTGAAATGGTTTACCTTCCAATGTCGACACCTCCGTTTTTACTGTAGTATTACCTTTATTTATGGTTCTTTCCAGTTCGTTCTGAACTTCACCGAGACAGACATTTTACCTAGTAGCATTTACTTGTTATAATATTTATTTCTTCCAGAAGATATTTTTTTTCCAATTTTATATTGATACTTTTTATTTTCCAACACAACTACCTGCTCATAGGAATCTTTGGAAACTTGTTTCGTTTCCTCAACGAGATGATAGATGAGATCGTGGCATTGCTGCGCCCCTTTCACGAGAAGAGGAACGCCTATCGAATCGATTCCCAGCTCCCTTGATAAGAACCCCCCAGCTGTCATGAGGGGAGGAACAGTCGGCGAGGTGTTGGAAAGGATGATTTTCTCCCTTTCTCCATATCTTCTAAGCAGGATGGTACTCAAATCAGTTAGTGCAGGAACGACATACTTTGAAGATCTCCTTCCTATCGTATACACGGGGTTATTCTCTTCGTCTATCCCGCGAAAAAGGATTTGTCCGGCCTCTTTTTTCGTCAGCTGGTTAAAGTAAGGAATATTGAGGATGTCGTTCTTAGATAATGGGCTGATTGTTGGCTGGAGTATGTGCAGGTGATATGCTGCTGCAAGAGACGTTGTATGAGTCCCTCCAAAGTCATTGTAAATGTAAATCATTGAACCACCCTATCGGAGATTACTTTTCTTTTTCAGTATGGGCAGAAAGAAAGAGGACTATCCCCAATGCCATTTGCAGGTATTTTTTATATTCCCCTGTGTCTACCGTAAGATCATCCCGTTAGTAGAAAATAAAAAAACAGAGGCATCTACATCTGATGCCTCTGTTTTTCTTTTAGGAATCTCTTTTGTTTTCTTCTGATGACGATCTCTTCAAGCGTACCGGATCCACATACTACTCCAAGAACGATGAACACCAATCCTATCAAGTGATAGAACGCCACGGTTTCATTAAGAAAAATGGCTGCTCCTACGAGGGAGAAAAAGGTATTGAGATTCAGAAAAATCGATGTTTCGGCGGCTCCAATTTTTCCAATCGAATGGTTGTAAACCATGTGCCCAACTGCCGTTGCTAAAATGGCAGAAGCAAAGAATAGAAGCCAAATTGAGCTTGAGGCATTTCCTAACTCTTTCAGTGCTCCCGGCTCGGTTACCAGGCTAATAGCAAATAAGACAATGGAACCGAACACCATCATATAACCCGTGAGTAAACGGGGGTCCAGAGTTTTGGCTGCCCGGCTGATGATAATGAAACTTAAGGCCTGAGAAAAGATGGAGATAAAAATGAACAGATCGCCCATTTTTAGTCCGCCTATCCCTTCTCCCCCTGACAATACAATAATGGTCACCCCGACACTACCTGAAAGAAAACCAATGATTTTAATCACTGTCGGTCGGTTTCGAAGGATGATCGTCGCCATTAAAGCCGTCAACAGTGGTCCCGTTCCCAGGATCAGTCCACCGTTTGTCGACGACGTTCCGGTCAGCCCAACTGATAAGAAATAATGATGACTGACGACATTCAGTAAGCCACCGACGATAATGAACAAAAATTCCTTAGCAGTTGGCTTTCTTATCTTCCTCATAAATCCAAGAACAATAAATACCGTAATCCCTGCCGTAAAGATGCGAAGAGATGTAATCGTTACTGGAGTAAATTCACTCACCAAAACCTTTAATGCAGGAACATTAAAGCCCCAAATCAACATGATGAACACAAGTATCAGATACGTTTGCCACTTTTTCAATTCTCCCTGAGGCCTTCTTTCTGTATTTAGTATTCCCCCATCATAGCACCAGGTGACGTTCCTTGCTAGAAAAAAAGATTCAATGATGAGACAAAATTATAACGATACATTTACTCTGTCCTCTCCAGACTATGCTATAGTAAAGGTCGAAAGGGGTTTTTCAAATGACAAATCAACAACTACCACCAAAAACGTGTACTATCGACCGTCTAGTTACTAAAGCTGAGGACGTTGAAAAAGTGATTAAAGGTGAGAAAACGGCAACCCGAAGAAACGGAAGATACGCTGATATTGGAGAAATCATGGAGCTTCAAGGAAAGAAATACATAGTAGAAAGCGTCTACGCCCAATCACTTGGTGAGCTGACAGATGATCATGCCAAGCAAGAAGGGTTTCAATCGGTAGAGGAATATAAAGAAGCCATCCTCTCCTATCACCCCGGCATGCCTTGGCACCCGAGCATGAGAGTATGGGTTCACGAATTTAGTTTAGTGACCGAATAGAGTACATCATATGGAACATTTACTATACAGGACAATGATTTACCTTCATGTGATTAGTGTCGTGGCCTCCATCGGGCCATTTTTCATACTATTGCCGATGATGAAAAAATTACGGACCGCTTCTGATTCCGTGCTTCCTTCATACTTGGACACATTCCGCTTCACGGTCCAACTTTCCAAGCATGCAGGACACGTGCTCGTCGGATCAGGAATTCTCCTGGTTCTACTCGGACCTTGGACGTGGAGTACACCGTGGATCATCATGACCCTTGTCATAATGTTCTGCTCCCTGTTCTTTCTCGCAAGAGCGTTCTCACCGACACTTCGGAAGTTTGCAAAGAAGGACGCCGACCGGGAATGGCTGGTTGGGAAATTGAATCGGACCGTTTGGATTTATCTAATCCTTCTACTGGCTATGCTGTGGTTTATGGTCGTGAAGCCGAGTCTTTGGATGTAACGGGGTTGACTCATAGCGTGTACCGGGTACAATGGATGTTATTTGTACCTGGTACACGCTATTTTTGAAGATGAACTGAATGTTGTTTGAAATGATAGTTTGGTCTTCTTGTGTTTATTTTAATGGAATTTGTGCGGAAATATAAATCCGGCATCGTGTTGGGGCAGGAATACCTTATCTGACGGTCAAGGACTTGATTACCCCACCTCGTAATATATCTCTTTCCCATAACTTGTTGTGCCACTTTTGGCAAAACTTGTGCCAAATTGTGAACAAGCCACAGTTTTGGTACCAAAATACCCTTATTAAGGCTCGAGGACCACTCCCCCAAAAAGACCATATCACCATCAATCCCCGTGAACTGCTACAGTCCTTATCTTAAAAATAAAATAGTAATACTTATAGACAATGATCAAACTCAGGATCATCTTCACAATCATACGATCCGATAAAATCAACGGTATGAGAATCATGATGTCTGAAAAAATTAACAGCGTAACCTTCTGGCGCAGTGTCATGGACCGATGACGAATAAAGCCTTCTAAATGCTTCTTATATACACTGGTTCCTTTAAACCAGACCTCAAACCGTTCGGATCCTCTTACAAAGAAAAAGGATGCTAACAATAGTAAAGGTGTCGTTGGTATTAGTGGCAGCACGATACCGACCATTCCTAATCCCATAAATATTAATCCCAATAAAAGATAGATTACTTTCTTTATTTTCTCTATTACGGCCACTCCTTTTAACCCTTCATTCCCTCTCTATTCTATTCATGATGAAAGAAGCTGGCAAGAAACAAAAAAAGAACCTGACTTGATGCAGCACACTGGACACCAAAATCAGACCTTCTCTTCTATTCATTCTCTCTATTTTCTTTTCCCTTCGACTCCAAAACCTTCATAAAATAGGCCGTCGGAAGCAGCAATCCAATGGCTGCCTCAAGCAGTGCAAAAAATCGGATATGGCCTGTCGGGATATAATCTCCGTACCCGACCGACAGGATCGTCACCCCGCTATAATAGAGATAATTGAGAAACGTATGCTCTACAGGCTTGCCACTTTGTGAACTAACGCGCAGCATCGGATTCTCAAATGACAGGACGTAATAGAGTACAGCAAAGGCAATCATGATACTGAGAAGTACGAAAAACAGCTTATAAAAAAGCGTTGTACTAAAATAACTGTATTTGAAATGTTTATCCTTAAAGAAATAGATTAAGTTTACCAGGATGAAAATGATGGCTCCGATTGTAACGATGCTTGCCAAAACGTTTGAATCCTCCTCTTTAATGTACTATGTTTCATATACCACGTGTTGTATGTTTAAAACTCATCTATAGTAGATTCTCATCTCCCCTTGTACAAATCCATCAACTCTTTTATTCTAGTAATAATAGAATTTTCCGAAAAGAAGGAACCTGTAATGAAAAAGTTCACACTTCAATCCAAGATTATCGTTATTGTATTAGCACTACTTTCATTATTGATTTTATCCCTATCCATCATCTTTTTTAGAATGTTGTCCGATACATTTACGGACTTGAAAGGGAAACAAGCACTGGCGGTGGCACAATCTGTATCCAAGATGCCGGCTGTCATCGAGGCCTTTAATGCAAATCAGCCGGAAGACATCATCCAGCCTCTGGTAGAAGATATTCGAAAAGAAACAGGGGCCACCTTCATCGTTGTCGGCAATAGAGACTCTGTTCGCTACTCTCACCCCATGCCTGAACGGCTCGGGAAAAAGATGGTCGGTGGAGACAATGAAAGAGCCTTAATAAGGGGTGAATCTTATGTTTCTCATGCAAGGGGATCATTAGGACCATCTGTTAGAGGAAAGGTTCCCATAAGAAACTCCCAAAACGAAATCATTGGGGTAGTGTCAGTCGGATTTCTTGAAGACAGTATCCACGACATCGTCATTCCCTATCGTACTAAGGTTCTGATACTCGTCACTGTCATCCTATTAATCGGAATCATCGGCTCCTTTTTTATAGGGAAAGGAATCAAAAAAGCGATTTTCGGTTTGGAACCTTCTGAAATCGCCATGCAGTTCAAGGAAAAGCGGGCCATCATCGAATCGGTCCGGGAAGGAATCATTGCAATCGATCAACATGGATCGATTACGGAAATAAATGCTAAAGCCCACAGTATCCTGGCTCTCGATCATCAGTCCTCCAATAGGGGAAGACATATTCTAGAAGTCATTCCCGATACGAAAATGATGGATGTTCTGGAAACGCGAGAAAGCCAGCTGGATGATGAAATTTCATTAAATCATCATGATCTCATCGTCAACAGGCTCCCTATTTTTGAAGAAGAAAAGATCGTAGGAGTGGTTGCCAGTTTCAGAAGGAAGGATGAAATCGATCAGCTTACTAAAGAACTGTCTCAGGTTCAAGAGTATGCAGGTATATTGCGCTCACAGACACATGAATACAGAAACAAACTGAATACGATTGCAGGTCTCATTCAACTTCATCATCATGAAGAGGCATTAGCCCTCATACAGGAGGAATCCTCTGGATATGAAGACTTAATTCAATTTCTATTGAAAGCGGTTCCTGATCCTGTCCTGGCAGGCCTGATCATTGGAAAATATAATCGGTCTCAAGAGTTGAAGGTCTCGTTCTCGATTCATCCTGATAGCTCAATTACAACGCCACTTATAGATGTGCAGCAGGAAAAATTGATTACCATCATTGGGAACATTCTTGATAATGCCTTTGAAGAAGTCTTATCCCAGCCATTACACAACAGACGGGTTCAATTGTTTATGACTGATTTAGGTGATGATTTTATTTTTGAAATAGAAGACAGCGGTGCGGGAATCCAGGATATAGACTCAATATTTGAAAGGGGCTATTCTACAAAAGCCGGTAAAGACAGGGGCATCGGTCTTCACCTGGTGCAAAGAAGTGTGGAGCATCTGAACGGGTACATGACAGTAGAAGATAGTGAGCTTGGGGGCGCGTGGTTTACGATTAGTATTCCAAAGCAACATTAGGGGGAGAAAGTATTGCGTAAGTGGAACGTATTCATTATAGAAGATGATATTCAAACAGCTGAAATCAACAGTCAGTACATCGCTCAAATGGAAAGATTTCAGGTAGGCGGAATCGCCACTACCATTGCAGAAGCCAAAAAAGTCTTACCGGTTGTTAATCCTGATTTAATCTTACTTGACGTCTACTTTCCTGATGGAACCGGCAGTGAATTTCTATGGGAGATCAGAAAGCATTATCGCAGCACAGATGTCATCCTCGTCACAGCAGCAAAGGAAACCGAACATATTTCCAATGCCATCCGCGGTGGGGCATTCGATTATATCCTGAAACCCATTATCTTTAACCGATTTCAGGATACTTTACTAAAATACCAACACTATAAAGAGAGAATGAATGATTCTCAAGTAGAAAACCAACATGAAGTGGACACCTTGTTTAATAGAAAAAAAAGCACGAGTAACATTCAAACTGCCCAACAACCCCCGAAAGGAATCGATACGATTACATTGGATTCCATACTCAAAAGGATAGGAACCGATCACAGACGGGGCTATACGGCTGAGGAAATGGCAGGGGAAGTCGGCGTGACCCGTACAACGGCCAGGCGCTATTTAGAGTATCTTGTTTCACAAAAGAAAATCAAGGTGGAGCTTACTTATGGAGGTGTCGGGAGACCTCAGAGAAAATATTTCTTTCAAGAATAAGAGAAAAGCAGTGAGGCAATCAGGGCTTCACTGCTTTTCTATTGATTATGCTTCTTTTTTCTGATCCTGAATTTCCGTGGCCTTCCCTCTTCTCATAAATCCTAAAATGGTAGGGAGAACAAGTGAAAGAAATGAAACGATCAATAATCCGATGGTGATATTACTTTGAAAAAACACACTGTAAGATCCGTTTGAGATCGTCATCGCCTGTCTGAAAGATTGCTCCATCATCCCCCCCAATATAAACGCAAGAATAAATGGCGGCGCAGGGAATTTAAACATTTTCAACAAATAGCCTAACACTCCAAATCCTACAAGCAAGTACAGATGGAACGTGTTGAAGCTGACTGCGTATACTCCTATTAAACAGAACACAATAATCAATGCGATCAACAGTTGCTTCGGAATATATAAGATTTTTGCCAGTACTGGGATGAGAGGTAAATTAAGTATTAAGAGAAAAAGATTCCCGATATACATACTTGCGATGACTCCCCAGAAAACGTCGGGGTGATCCTGAAGCATCAATGGCCCCGGCTGCACCCCTACAACAAGTAAGGCACCAAGTAATACAGCAGTGGTTCCAGACCCAGGGATACCTAAAGTTAATAAGGGAACGAACGCACCACTTGTCGCAGCATTATTGGAAGTTTCAGGAGCGGCAAGTCCCTTGATATTCCCTTTTCCAAAAGAAGATGGATCTTTGGATAAACGTTTCTCTGAAATATAGGAGAGGAATGAAGCGATCGTTGCCCCTGCTCCAGGTAGGACTCCCAAAATAAAACCAAGGACGGAATGACGGCCAATCGGTCCTGCCATCTCCTTTAATTCCTTCTTCTCAAGCTTTAAACTGCCAACAGCTTTCTTCCCTTTCAACGTATTTTCATTCCGTGAGATAATTAACTGACAAACCTCGGATAGTGCAAATAATCCTAAAGCAATGATCAGAAAGTCGATCCCCTCTAATAAACCGGGGTTTCCGAATGTGAAACGCTGTGTACCTGTTTGTTGATCAATCCCGACAGTTGCGATTATCAATCCAATCGTCGCCGAGATCAGTGCTTTATTGGTGGACCCTTCAGATAAACTAGATATCGCTGTCAGTCCCATAAGCATTAGAGCGAAATACTCAGTAGGGCCAAACGTAATGGCAAGCTTAGCCATATAAGGAGCGACTAACATAAGTGCCACCACACTTATTGTTCCACCCGCAAAAGACGATATGGCGGCTATGGCGAGTGCTTTGCCTGCCTTCCCCTGCTTTGCCATGGGATATCCGTCAAATGCTGTTGCCACTGTCCCTGAAATACCAGGGGCATTTAATAGAATCGAAGAAGTCGAGCCGCCAAACACGGCACCATAATAAACCCCTGCCATCAGGATCAAGGCGGAAGCAGGAGACATCCCATAACTAAGGGGAATCATGATCGCAATGGCGCTGATCGGACCCAATCCAGGCAGCATCCCAATAATCGTACCAGCCAATACCCCAATAAATGCGAAAAATAAGTTTTCCGGGGTAAAAGCTACTTGAAATCCATATAATATACTTTCAATCATGCCCGTCACCTCCTAAAAGGGTAGAATCCCCTGTGGTAAAGTAATGTTGAGTAAATAGTTAAATGAATAATACATGCTGCCTGAAAATAGAAAGGCCACTAATACCGTAGTGAGTTTCTTTTTGAATCCTAATACAAACGGGATAACTAACAAAAATAGAATAGTAGATAATAAAAACCCTATCGGTTCCAGTAAAAAAATATATACGAGCAGTGCTCCTAATACCGATAATAGAATGATGACATCTTCTTTTTTTACATAACGTCTTTTCTTATCTTCTTCCGTATCATCCTTCGCCTGGAAGAACAAAACAACCGCTAAAATAATGAGCAGGAATCCAAGCCCCTTCGGAAGGACGTCACTATCGATAATGGCGTATGGAAATGCAGGTAGCTGAAAGCTGAGAGCTAAATAGATTCCAGCAAAAACTAGTAAAAGTATTGAGATGATCCGATCTGGTTTTGTTTTCATGTGATTCACTCCTAATCATGAAAAGGAAGGAGCAGATGTCTCTGCTCCAGGCCCCATTATTTTTTCAAGCCGATTTCCTCCATTAATACTTCAATTTCTTTGTACTCTTCATCCAGGAAGGTACTGAACTCTTCTGAAGACATATAGTTGTCGGTCCAGCCAAACTTGTCCCGCATTTCCTTCCACTGATCCGTTTCAATCATGTCTTTAAACGCTTTCTCATAATAAGCAACGGCATCCGGATCCATATCCTTTGGACCTAAAAATCCACGCCACACAACAAATTCATCATCAATCCCTTGTTCTTTTAAAGTCGGGAACTCTGAAACCGTATCTCCTTCCAATCGTTCGGGAGCTGTAATCGCCAGAACCTTCACCTTGCCTGCACGGGCTTGTTCAGAAGCTTCCGCAAGGCCAGTCGAGTACACATCCACTTTTCCCCCAAGAAGCATGCTCATTCCAGATCCGTCTTGAGCGGATACATATTTCAGCTTTTTAACATCTACCCCTGCTGCCTTAACCGCTTTTACGAACTGCATATGATCCATGCTTCCCGGTGAAGAAACCCCTACAATGGATACTGATGTCGGATCCTTTTTTAATGCATCGACAAGATCATTCATCGTATCGTAAGGTGAATCCGCGTCTACAACAAAGGCTCCATAGTCAGCGATCACCCCGGCTATAGGTGTGAAGTCTTTGTGAGACAATGTCGACTGTCCATTAAGGGGAACAAAGAACATTGGTGGAGACGTGACGAACATCGTGTGGTTATCTCCTTTTTTACTATCAATATATGACCAGCCGACAGAGCCCCCGCCACCTGGTTTATTGACTACAGCCATACGCTCTTCAATGATCTTCTGTTCTTCCATTACCTTTGAAACAGTCCTGGCCGTCGTATCCCAACCTCCGCCGGCACCTGCTGGAGCAACGACTTCAATTGGTTTAGACGGGCTCCATTCCCCATCACTTTCAGTATTACTTGCAGAGTTCGATCCCCCGCATGCAGTGGTGACAACTAGTACACTTGATAAAATAATAGCCATGATACCAGTTTTCATTTTCATTAATCATTTCCCCCTCTGAATATTATTGATAACGCTTTCATTATAGAAAATTCAGAAACTTAATAAAATAAATCGTAAATAAACGGCAAAAGAAACTTTGTGGGTATATTGTTTATAAAGTTCACGGAATTGACTCATGTCTTATTTACCAGCTATATCAAAAACGAAAGCCCCATCTCCAAGTAAAAGAGAGATGGGGCTTTTTCTTTCATTATAGGTGTACTTATCCTTCATTGATTATATAATATAAATTGGAAAATTATCTTAGAAATAATAGCAGTTCAATATTCTATTCATTGTGGTAATATAGATTAGTTAGTGTTTCGTTCATAGTTTAGTAGAATCAAGGAGGAACTGTATATGGATTTCTTATTTCCGCTTGGACTTGCCATCTCATCCGGAGCCATCATTGCACTATTAAAAATCATTGCTATTGATATCATACTATCCGGGGATAACGCGATTGTCATCGCTATGGCAACGAGAGGGTTACCGAAAGAACATCAAAATAGAGCGATTTTCTGGGGAACAGCAGGAGCTGTCATCCTGCGCATTTTCTTTGCTGCCATTATTGTTTACTTACTAAAAATTCCTTATGTTCATCTGATCGGCGGGGTCCTTCTTTTATGGATCGCCTACAAAGTACTGGTCGAGGGTGAAGAAGAAGCCAATATTAAATCTCACACCGGCCTTAGACAAGCGATTACGACCATCATTATTGCAGATGCCGTCATGAGCCTTGATAATGTGGTGGCCGTTGCGGGTGCAGCACATGGACATATCGGTATGATCGCCCTGGGCGTATTCATCTCGATTCCGATTATGATATTTGGATCAAAGGCGATTGTTAGAGTACTTGAAAAATATCGATGGATTGCCTATCTAGGTGCAGGAATTTTAGCATTTACAGCAGGTGAAATGATTGTTAGAGACGAGAAATTCTTAAACTTCCTTAATATCCATCATGGTCCTATTACGTATTTGATCACAATCGGTCTTACGGTTGGGGTTTTACTCATTGGATACTTAGTAAATAAAAAATCTGTTTCACCCCACAATAAAAACGTTGAACAATATAATGCTTAATTCCAAAAGATGCTTACATTTGTAGGCATCTTTTTTGTTTTGTGGAGGAATCTTGGAGGAATCTTTTGGAGATACTAAATGGCAGTTGATAGAAGTGAGGACGTGTTCGTTTGGATTTCTTTATGAATCAGGAATCGTTGACTTCCCTGGAATGGATTTTACGCGCTATTTTTGGCTTTATCTTTCTAATTGTCATTGCTAAATTAATGGGGCAACGATCGATTTCACAGTTAAGATTCCTTGATTTTGTTATGGCCCTCTTAATAGGGAACATCATGGCTCACCCATTATCTGACGAAGGACTGGGATTGAAAGGCTCCATGCTCACCATGGGTACATTGGTGGCTCTTTACCTGATCGGGGTATACCTCAGTCTGCATTCAACCTTCATTCGAAAAATACTCGACCCCTCCCCTATCCCATTGATCGATAATGGGGAAATCCTATATCAAAATCTCAAGAAAGCACGAGTACCCTTAGACAGCCTTTTGTCTGAATTAAGAAAGCAGCAGACCGAAGAAGTTGAGAATGTGGCGTTGGCCCTGTGGGAAACTGGCGGAGAAATCTCCATATTTCTCAAACCACAATACCAGCCTGTGACTCAAAAGGACCTATCCCTGTCTCCAAAGGGGTTCGATCTCCCCATGCCTATTATTGAAGATCGGAAAATCAATCAATCTTTATTAATGAAACTAGAAAAGGAAGAACACTGGCTACATGACCAACTAAAAACCGCATACAATGTAACCGTGCATGATGTATTGCTCGCTACAATCGATAAACAAGAGCACATTAAGATCTATTTGTATAAATAAAGCTCTCTCCGCATGTGGAGAGAGCTTTAATATTATTTCATCATCTGCCTGACCAGTTCTTTATTTCTCTTCTTGAATACTTCGTTATGGGAAGAGACCATGGCGACTTTATTTGCTTCAGGTTGAATGAATTGCTTCGCTTTATTGACTGCATTGGCAGCGTCCTGGAATGCTCCTGCAATCAAGTTTACTTTTCCGTCGTGTTTCAATATATCACCCGCTGCGTAAAGACCTTCGATCGATGATTCGCTGGTTGTCGTACCGGCTATGTAATACTGATCGATCATGTCGATATTCAATGAACTATTTTTAAGTAGGGAAGTATCTATTTCATACCCATGATTAATAATTACTTCATCAATAGGTAAATAGGATACCTCTCCTGTCTGATGATTGGTCAGTTGCACCTTTTCAATGGATTCGTGATTGGCGGCCGCAATTAACTTAGTAATCGATGTGTTAAGCAGGCAGGAGGCCGAGCTATTCATGAGCTGGGCACATTGAGCTTCGTGTCCGTTCAATGCTTCCTTTCGATAGGCAACATATACTTTCTTCGCTACGGATTCTAATTCATTTGCCCAATCAATGGCTGAGTTTCCCCCACCTGATATGATGACAGTCTTATCTTTAAACCTTTTTAATGACTTGACTGTGTAGTTTAAATTAGAGACTTCAAATCGTTCCGCCCCTTCAATATCAAGCTTTTGAGGGTTGATGATTCCGCTTCCGACTGCAATGATGACCGTTTTTGAGTAGTGCTTTTCTCCGGATGAACCTTCTAATACAAAGATACCTTCTTCATTACGAGTAATGGCGTCAACTTTTTCGTTTAAGACGACAGACGGATCGAAAGTCAATCCTTGTTGAACAAGCTGCTCTATTAATTTCGCCCCGGGAATTGGAGTGAGTCCCCCTACATCCCAAATCATTTTCTCAGGATACACATGTATCTTTCCACCTAATGATGGTTGAAACTCGATGATTTTTGTTTTCATTTCTCTAAGTCCACTATAGAAGGCTGAGTAAAGTCCCGCTGGACCTCCCCCAATGACTGTCACATCAAATAGTTCGTGATTATTCATTTCCGTCCACTCCTTGAGTAACCAAAATATAATTGATTATCATTCTCAATTACATCCTACCTCTTTTTTTATCCTTTGACAATAGAAATTTCTATTGACATTAGTAAAAAAGGATTATAGTATTTAAATTGTTCGAGATTGAGAATCATTATCATTTTACTAATCTATAAACGGAGGTCTTAAAATGGTTCGCCTCTATACAAACGAATTAAACATTGGCTACGGTGAACGCCTCATCGTGAAAAACTTAAGCGTAGACATCCCTGATAAAAAAATCACAACCATCATAGGTTCGAATGGTTGTGGAAAATCGACTTTACTGAAAGCGATTACCCGTATCATTCCCCATCACTCTGGTAACGTCCTGTTAGATGGTGAAAACATTTCTAAAGGAAACACAAAGGAATTAGCGAAGAAGATGGCGATTCTTCCGCAAACCCCCGAGAGTGCCAGTGGACTGACGGTTGGGGAATTGGTTTCCTATGGTCGTTTCCCTCATCAAAAAGGAATGGGCCGTCTATCGAAGAAAGATTATGACGTTATCAACTGGGCTCTTGAAGTGACAGGGACCCTGGAATTTAAGTACAGGGAAGTCGATGCCTTATCAGGAGGTCAACGACAACGCGTCTGGATTGCCATGGCTCTCGCCCAGGAAACAGATATCATCTTCCTCGATGAACCGACTACATACTTAGATATGGCCCACCAGCTGGAAGTTTTAGAGCTTTTACAAAAGCTGAATAGAGAACAGGAACGTACCATAGTCATGGTCCTACACGATTTAAATCAAGCCGCACGATTTGCCGACTATATCGTTGCTCTAAAAGAAGGAGAAATCGTGAAAGCTGGAAATTGTGAGGAAGTCATCACACATGAGGTCCTGAAAAAGGTATTTCAAATCGATGCTGAGATCGGTAGAGATCCTCGAACAAACAAGCCAATGTGTTACACATACAATTTACTTAAAGGAGAAAATCAACATGAAAAAATGGCTCATCCCGTTTACTCTGCTGTTAGTGTTGCTCGTTAGTGCCTGCGGTAACAGTTCTACGAAAGAAGAAGGTTCGGATTCAAAAGAAAAGGAAAGCAAATCTTCTGATACCATCACCTATCAATCAGAAAATGGACCGGTTGAAGTACCGGCAGATCCACAGCGTGTAGTCGTCCTATCTTCATTTGCCGGTAACGTCATGGCGTTGGATGTGAATGTTGTAGGTGTGGACTCATGGTCTAAAATGAATCCTCGTTGGGATAAGGAATTAAAAGATGTGGAAGAAGTAACCGACGAAAGCTTGGAAAAAATCATTGAGCTTGACCCTGATTTGATCATCGGTCTATCCAATATTAAAAATGTCGATAAGTTAAATGAAATTGCCCCTACTGTTACCTACACGTATGGAAAAGTAGACTATTTAACACAACACATCGAAATTGGTAAACTACTAAATAAAGAAAAAGAAGCGAAAGAATGGGTGGATGACTTCAAGAAGCGTGCCCAGACTGCCGGAGATGACATCAAAGCAAAGATTGGGCAAGATACAACCGTCTCCGTTATTGAAAGCTTCAATAAGCAATTATACGTATATGGAAACAACTGGGGTCGCGGTACAGAGATCCTTTATCAGGAAATGGACCTGAAGATGCCTGAAAAAGTAAAAGAACAAGCGTTGGAACCTGGATATTTCGCTCTTTCAACAGAGGTTATGCCTGAGTATGCCGGGGATTATCTGATTATAAGTAAAGATCCAAAAGCAGATAACTCATTTATGGAAACAGAAACATATAAAAACATTCCTGCTGTTAAGAACAACCAAGTATTTGAAGTGAACATGATGGAATTCTACTTTAATGATCCATTAACACTGGATTACCAGTTGGGTTTCTTCAAAGAGAAATTTCTAGGCAACTAATTCGTAAAGGGGATTCTTATCACAAGAATTCCCTTTCTTTCCACTCTACTAAAGAAAAGATGATTGATTATGAAAACTCAAAATCAGCGAATTCCATTTATTTATAAATTAATGGGGACAACCTTCCTATTTGCTGCTGCTTTTCTTGTATCTGTGGTGTATGGGGCTGCGGAGACAACGGTGAAGGACGTTTGGCTCGCATTGACCCCTGTCGGTGACGGAGATAAGGTGACCATCCTGCGGGAGATCCGCTTCCCTAGAGAAGTTGCCGCCATTGTTGTTGGAGCTTCTTTAGCCGTCTCAGGAGCCATCATGCAGGGCATGACGAGAAATCCCCTTGCAGACCCGGGCTTACTTGGATTGACAGCAGGAGCAAACGCTGCATTAGCCGTTGCTCTCGCCTTTTCTCCTTCCATCAGCTACTATGGCATTATGATTGCTTGCTTCATCGGCTCTGCTGTAGGGGCATCGTTGGTATTCGGCATCAGCTCCATGAAACGTGGCGGCTTCTCTCCCTTTAGAATTGTATTAGCCGGTGCTGCCGTTTCCGCCTTTTTATTTGCCATTTCTGAAGGTATCGGCCTTTACTTTAAGCTTTCCAAAGATGTGTCGATGTGGACGGCCGGTGGAATGATCGGGACAACGTGGAACCAGCTTCAAGTGATTGTTCCATTTATTTTAATCGGTATTGTGGTTTCAATCTTTTTATCCAGACAACTAACCATATTAAGTTTGAATGAGGAAGTTGCCGTCGGATTGGGTCAACGTACGGCTTTTGTAAAAACCATCCTGTTTATCGTGATTGTTCTACTTGCAGGCGCTGCCGTTGCCCTTGTTGGTAATATGGTATTTATCGGCTTGATGATCCCCCATATTGTCCGGGCTGTGGTTGGGACAGATTACCGCTTCATCATCCCCATCTCCACACTGTTTGGAGCAACATTCATGCTGCTCGCAGATACGCTTGGCCGAACAATCAACGCCCCTTACGAAACACCAGTGGCAGCGATTGTCGCGATGATGGGCTTACCTTTCTTCCTATTTATCGTACATAGAGGAGGGAAAGGCTTCTGATGATACATCCAGATTTGATCAAAAAACAACGATTACTTTTTATTGGACTACTAATCCTTATCGCAGCAACAACATTTATTAGTATTGGACTAGGTTATTCTTCTGTTTCTTATGATCGTCTACTCCCTACTATTTTAGGTGAAGGGTCATTTAAAGAAGAATTCATACTATTTTCTATTCGTTTACCAAGAATCATCATTACGATTTTGGCAGGGATGGCCTTGGCACTTTCCGGTTCCATTTTACAAAGTATCACACGGAATGACTTAGCTGATCCAGGTATTATCGGAATTAATTCCGGGGCAGGGGTTTCTATTGCCATCTTCTTTTTATTTTTCCCAATCGATGCGGGTTCATTTGCCTATCTGCTGCCGGTTGTGGCTTTCGCAGGTGCTCTTCTTACAGCCTGCCTCATCTATATGTTTTCGTATAGTAAGCGGAATGGGATTCAGCCTGTGAGATTAGTCTTAGTAGGGGTCGGATTCTCCATGGCATTGTCCGGGCTCATGATCATTCTCATCTCAAGTGCTGAACGGGCAAAAGTGGATTTCATTGCCATGTGGCTGGCAGGGAATATCTGGGGGTCAGATTGGCCGTTTATCTGGGCGCTTCTCCCCTGGTTGGTGATTCTGATTCCGTTTGCAATCTATAAATCCCAGATGTTGAATCTTCTGGGATTAAGTGAACCTGTCTCTGTTGGCGTAGGAGTTTCCATCAATCGTGAACGTTTCTTCATGCTAATGGTAGCTGTTGCCTTAGCCGCATCAGCTGTTTCCGTCACAGGTGGAATCGCCTTTATCGGATTAATGGCCCCCCATATCGCCAAAGCATTGGTTGGACCACGCAATCAAATGTTTATCCCGATTGCCATTCTGCTGGGAGGCTGGCTCTTATTGCTCGCAGACACAGTCGGGCGGAATATCCTGGAACCCGATGGCATTCCAGCAGGGATCATGATCGCTCTGATCGGAGCTCCGTACTTTATGTATTTATTGTTGAAGAAATAGGTTGGGTTTAGGAGTTGAGGGACGGACCTTGGCGCATGTTATTTTATAGAAGAATGTGATAGGAACAGGCTTTGTGTGTTGGAGGGGATGCGTGGAGGTCCGTCCCTCTCTGCCATTTTCAAATTCGATAATAAATAGGGCAAAGTCGATAAAAAATGAGGCAAAATCGATAATAAAGCCTTTCAATGCCCTATTATGAAAGGCTACTTACTCCTATTCCTGTTCCATTTGAATAGAGCCCGATGTCTCATATACTTAATTTGTCATATTTTAATGAGAATACCCTAAATTAAGGTGAAAAACGTAATCATTTATTCCTTTTCAACACTCGCCTTATATCCACCAAGCTTCATATATTATTGTCATTTATCCTATTTCATTCCCCTCAAACGAAGTTAACCATTATTATGTGCGAACCTGTACGTTTCTATTATTTTGAATTAAGGACATGTATTTATTTTACATTTAATATAATGTAACAACCACCGAAAGGAGTTGTTATGATGTTATCTTCTATTGCAGATCGAGTCTCTAAAGTTGTCCAGCGTTACTTGCCAGATGCATTTGTCATTGCAGTTCTCCTTACTTTATTTGTTTTCATAGTTGGATTTATTACGAACCCTGAAGAACCCATTACCCTCGTTAAATCATTTGGAGATGGATTTTGGGTTTACCTTACGTTTACCATGCAGATGGTTCTCCTTTTACTAACCGGGATGGTATTAGCAGCTGTACCCGTTGTAAAAAAAGGACTGGAATCAGTAGCCGGACTCGCAAATACTCCTACTAAAGCTTATGTTCTTACGTTTGTGGTATCTGCTTTCGCCTATTATATTAACTGGGGACTTGCGGTTGTCGTTGGAGCTATTTTTGTACGTGAGGTTGGGAAACGAAATCAGAATGCCCACTTTCCTCTCCTTGTTGCAGCAGCCTATTCACCAACTGTCCTTTACACCGCTGGTTTATCAAGTTCAATCGGTTTAACTGTCGCTTCAAAAGATCATTTCTTAGCAGATGTGATGGGTGTCATCCCTACTTCAGAGACCATATTCAATCCTTCCACTCTCATTATTTTTGCTGTCTTATTTGTTACTATGCCTATCGTCATTTGCCTCATGGCTCCTAAAACAAATATTAAACCTTATCTGGAAAAAGAAGTTTCTTTGAAAAGAGAAACCGTATCACAAGAAGCGAATACACCTGCCCTTAAATTGGAACAAACGCCCGTATTAGGGATTGTAACAGGTGTAGTTGGATTGATTTATGTGATAAATGAATTCGTGATTGGAAGAGATTTGGACTTGAATATAATTAATATCTTATTTTTTTCACTGGGCCTCATTCTTCATCGTTCACTTGGACAGTTTGGGAATGCTTTTAAAGAAGCTGTTGGTTCAACTTCTCCAATTATCTTGCAATTTCCATTTTACGCCGGGATCATAGCCGTTCTTTCAAGTTCCGGGCTTGGTCAAACCATTATTGATGGTATGACTTCCATTGCAAATAAAGAAACCTTTGATGTCTTTACTTACTGGTCGGCAGGGGTTGTAAATATATTAGCTCCTTCTGGTGGAGGGCAATGGGCATTACAAGGTCCTTTACAGGTTCCAGCAGGCATGAAGTTAGGGGTTGACCCTTCAACGATTGCAATGGCCGTTGGCTGGGGAGATGCATGGACGAATCTGATTCAACCATTCTGGGCGCTTCCAATTTTGAGTATTGTTGGACTTCATATTAGACACATCATGGGTTACTGCTTCTTACTGGCTATCTGGGTTGGAGTTATTACAACCATCCTGTTGCTATTCTTGTATTAAGGAGCTTTTTAATACTTGATGCTCATAAAACAGTTGGGAATATTTTCATTAAAAAGGACTGGTCCACTCAAAGTGGATCAGTCCTTTTCCCTTACTGCCTCAATCTTATAAAAAATGTGATTCCCATTGTTTTTTCATTTCAACCATATCAAGTCCTCTCCGTTTCATTACCTTGCGTTCGGACTAGCTGCCCGAGGCACAAATTCCTCCTCATTCTCTTCCTTCACAGGTTTCTTACTCCAGAACGTCGCAAGAATCGGTCCTGAAATATTATGCCAAACGGCCGCAATAACACTTGGTAAAGCAGCCAGTGGTCCAAAGTGAGCAGTTGCCAACGCCACTCCAAGTCCGGAGTTTTGCATCCCGACTTCAATCGAAATCGCTCTTCGCTTACTTTCATCTAATTTCATAAGGACTCCTGTTCCATACCCCAGTCCAAGTCCAAATAGATTATGCAGAATCACAGCGGTAAAAATGATCGCTCCTGAGGTTGCAATATTTTCAACATTTGCTGAAACGACTGCCGATACGATAATAATGATAGCCAATACTGAAATCAATGGAATGACATTTAAACTTTTTTCCACTGTGCTTGGGAATAGTTTTCGAATGACTAACCCCAAAGTGATGGGTACAATGATCACTTGAACGATGGAAAGAAACATGGCAATCGGATCGACAGGCAGCCACTGACCTGCCAAAGCCAATAAAATCAGTGGAGTCGCAATAGGTGCCAATAATGTTGACAGTGATGTCATGGCAACGGATAATGCCAGATTCCCTTTTGCCAGATACACCATGACATTGGATGCTGTCCCACCAGGAACCGACCCCAGTAATACTAATCCAGCCGCTAATTCATTCGGTAGATTCAGTATATACGCTATCAATAGGGCACCTAAAGGCATGATGATAAATTGGGCTAATACTCCAGTGATGACAGGCAACGGCTTCTTAAGAACCAGCTGAAAGTCAACGGGCTTTAAAGTAAGTCCCATACCGAACATCACGACACCTAATAGAATCGTTATATAGCCGCCCAAAGGCAGGAATGGAGCAGGAGCAAAATAGGCTACCGCCGCTACGAGGATGACCCAAATAGCAAAATACTTACCTGCTAGATTGCTGATCGTTTCGAGTAGTTTCATTTCTGTTCCTCCTTCTTTTTATGTACTAGTTTATGAGGATTAAAAAGTTCATTTGGATCAAGTGCCAGCTTGATTTTTTCCATTACCTGAAGGGCACCACCGTGTTCTCTTTCCTGATACTTCATCTTTCCTACACCTACACCGTGCTCACCCGTGCATGTCCCGTTTCGTTCTAAAGCATACTCCACGATTTGTTCATTAAAGGCTTCTGCCTTCTCGACTTCTTTCGGATTATTCAAATCAATCATTAGCAATGCGTGGTAATTTCCATCCCCAACATGACCGAGGATGCCTCCGGTCAGTTCTAATTCCCCAAGCTTTTTACGTGCATACTGGATCGCACCTGATAATTCCGAAATAGGCACACATACGTCTGTCACCATCAGCTTCTTTCCTGGGTTTCCATGAACATAAGCATACGCAAGATTATGCCGCGCTTCCCATAATCTGTTCCTGGCTGCATTGTCTTCTTCAAAAATAATCTCTTCACAATGGTGGTCTTTGACAATTTCTTTTGTAAACTCAACATCATGATTCAGACCTGCTTCATTGCCGTGAAATTCTAGAAAAAGAGTAGGTTTTTCTTTGTAGTCCGTATCACTGAAAAGATTCACTTGTACCATCGACGGTTCATCAACAAGCTCTACTCTCGCGATTGGAATCCCCGCCTGTAAAATCGATACAACCGCTTCTACAGCATCATTGATATGTGGGAAGGAAGCCCGTGCTGCTACGATATGTTCAGGAATACCATATACGCGTAGGGTTAACTCTGTAATACAGCCTAACGTCCCTTCTGAACCAACGAATAGACTGTTCAAGTTATAACCGGACGACGATTTCTGTGCCAGATTTCCTGTGTGAATCACTTCTCCATCGGGAAGCACCACTTCTAAATCCCGGACTTGATCTCGCATGACTCCATATTTTACAGAAGTTGTCCCACTTGCGTTTGTGGCAGCCATACCTCCAAGGGTCGCATCAGCACCAGGATCAACTGAAAAGAAGAGACCATATTTCTTCAATTCTTTATTCAACTGAGAACGTGTAACACCAGGTTGAACCTTCACCAGAAAATCCTTCTCCCTCACCTCAAGTACTTTAATCATCCCAGAAAAATCAATGGTGATTCCCTTATCATATGGAATCACATGCCCTTCAAGACTGGTGCCGAGGCCAAACGGGATAATGGGTGTGTGGTAAGCAGCAGCCACCTTCACAATCGCACTCACTTCCTCAGCACTCTCAGGGAACACAACCATATCTGGAGAGTTGGGAATATGATAGGATTCATCCCTTCCATGCTGCTCCAAAACCGTTTCATTCACTGTCACTTGGTGACTGCTTAAGATTTCACTTAACTCATCGAACAAACCACTATTCTTTACACTCATATGCCTTCTCCCCTTCTAAAAAATGTATAATGTATCGAATTATACCTAATAATCAGAATATTTCAATAGAAATCGCGGATTATTTTGAGTTAAATTGAGGGACGGACCTCCAAAATAGTGATTTATGAGAAGAATCTGAATGGAACGGATTGTCTATTGGTGGAGGTCCGTCCCTCCTTCTCCATTAAAAAAGTGGCACCGGAATCATCCGGTACCACTTTATGATCGTTTATTTCTCTTTCAATCTCTTCAATTTCTCATCCAACACAACAAACAACGTACTCAATTTTTGTTTCGAAACGTTCTCGTATTGATCCCCTACACTTACTTCATACGCACACTCATTTTCAGTCACTTCTTTTACGTAACCAGTTAAACCGATACCTGTCTCGTCATAAACATCCACCAAAATAGATTCCATTTCTTTTTGTGGGTAGTGAAAGAAGACATGAAACATATTGGAAACAGGCTTTTCAGGAAGAGTAGATACACCCTGGCAGCCGTTAAAAAGACCAGCAAGTTCTTTTGCTCCTTCATAATACTGATCCATTTTATTGATTCGTTGGTCAAAATAGTAATCTGCACTCAGGATGTAGGGATAGAGGCTGATGAGATCACCGCCATGACGTCTTTTCCATACCTTTGATTCTTTGGTGAACTCCTCGCTTCCTGCCAGGATCGCACCTGCAATTCCTCCGATTCCTTTATAGAATGAAATATAGACACTATCGAAAAGGGCACAGATTTCTTCTGCTGATTTCGCATAATGGGGCAGAATTTCATAAAGCCTGGCACCGTCTAAATGAAGCTTGATTCCTTTTCCCCGGCAGTATTCAGAGATGGCTTCAAGAGTCTCGTAGTCTGGTAATTGACCGCCGATTTCCCTTTGAGGCAGCTCTAACAGTAAGCATGCAATGTCCGCTTTAAGACCAATCACGTCTTCCAGTCCAATCACACGATTCTTGTCAGCTAATAGAATCGGTTCAATACCATGTAATTTCTTCAGCCCATCTTCTTCATGAATCTCTAAATGACATAAAGGATGATACGCCACTCTGTGCAAATCTTTTTGATCACACCAAATACGCAGGGCAATCTGCTGAGCCATCGTTCCGCTCGGAAAAAAAACAGCACTTTCTTTTCCCAGAAAGTTTGCCATCTTCTTTTGGAAGTCCTCTATTATTCTACCCGATCCGTAAATATCACTTTCCAAGTCATCATCTACATCTACTAAAGCATCTTTAAGAACATCCAGATTTCGTCTCCCATGTCCCTGAAGTTGATAAGCAGTTTGTTTATACACTTCAAATAAAGTCTTTTCTCCCATTGTTTTGCTCCTTTTTATGAGTTCATCACTTCTTCAATGAACCCCTTCACTCGTTTCTTGTACTCCTCTTCTTCTACCGTAATACCTTCTGTGTGACCGGCGTCTTGTACAATCCATAATTCTTTCATGCAATACGTTGCTTCGTACAGGCGATTGGCCATTTCAGTTGGAACAAGTCGTACAAGTAGTTAAGTCTATTTTATACTTGAAGCCGGTGTGAGTTTCATAGAAAAAGGCAATTTCAAATGCGCTATTTCGCTGTAGCTTTTCCACATTCAAAAGCGCCGAGACACTCTTTGCGTCTCGTGTGTTGAATTCTAAACCATGATGTCACTACTTTCCTTCCACCTGTTCACATGGGCTTTCTCGATAAAATCCTTCCGAGATCCATACATCCGGATCACATCGCGGATTTCCTCGGCAAGATACTTTTCATTTCGGTTATGGGCGAGGGATTCATAGCCGGAGCCTCTTTGCAAATAATCAGAGGAAGCAACGGAATACCACTTCTCCTCTTCTAACAGAAGATTCCCAATCAGGATTTCCGACACTCGTTTACCATCATATATAATTTCAGCTCCTGAAACGTGAAGCCTTCCAACGAATTTCCCCCGGAATCCTGGACCTCTTCCATCAGCTAAACATACCTGTACATCCAGAGATTGTTCTATAGCTGTCCGAATGTACTTTCCTTGTATATCGAAAGAGGTTGGGTTCAAAGGTGACGGGCAGATCTCAATGAGCTTTTTATTACTGATAAAATCAAAAGCCCCAGCGTTCACAATTCCACCATTCATTAGTCCCAGATCACATTTCATCATGTCCCGCAGACCATCGGCAATTAAATTTGTTAATGGATTCTCTTCTATCACATCATGCCATAGAGGCTGGTTGAGTTTATATAGTGGCCGACTTAACACATCAATCGCTTTCTCTTTGTTTTCTTTTAAGATGCTGACGACCTCTTCATCATTAGAAGAAAACTTTGTAGAAATCGTTTCTCCACGGAGTAATTCTATGCCGTTCCTTGTAACATTTACTTCAACCACCCCAATGTATTCACCGTAGCAGCCTGCACTGTTCATAATGGTCCCGTTTACAACTTTGGCTTGTGGATAAAGCTTATGGTCGTGAGCCGATAGAATGATATCAACCCCTTCGATTTCATTCACAAGTTCATCATCTGCCAGTGTTCCTACATGATTGAGAAAAATACACAAGTCATACTTTCCTCGATTTCGTGCTACCTCCTCTGTAATCGCTTTCTTATAATCGGTAATATGTACACCCAGCCCTTCGTTAAAGTCCTGTAAGTCAGGGGACGCACCTGTAATGAAGATCCGCAAACCATTCTTTTCTAATATGACGCTTGGTTTCACCCCGTTTACGGCCACTTTGTCTTTCCTAAGAAGATTATTACTAATGAACGGTACGGGACTATTGCTGGCCATATGTTCCAAAGTATCGAATCCATTGAACATTTCATTGTTTCCAATTGTTAACGCATCATACCCAACAGATTGCAGCAGTTCAACAGCAGCCATTCCCCTCGTTCCTTGAAGCTCGATGCTTTTGAAATCGGCAAAATCCCCTCCATCGAGAATGAGTGTGTCCTCATCTTTAAGCTCTTTTATTAAGGAAGCTGCTCTTTTGAATGACTCAAAATGGCTATGTAGATCATTTGTGTGGATAATTTTTAATTTCATCATAACCTCCGGAATTGATTTCAGAAAACTCTCTCTATTAATAGTATAGGAAATTAGGATGATGTAAAGGGTCTTTATGGAAAAAAGAGAGCTTATCTTCCATGTAACAGAAGATAAGCTCTTCAAGTACTACTCTCTTCGACCAGTTCCGTAAAAACAACTAATCGGCTACCTATTTTACCTGTACATAAATGTAGAATGAGTAGAAAAAGATATCAATTATTGACACATTCCATTTGGTGCCTATAAAATGTGAAATAATCATTTTCAACAAATAATATCATCCACATACTCGTATAATATTGGAAATATGGTCCAAAAGTTTCTACCAAACTACCGTAAATGGTTTGACTACGAGAGGAAGCAGGGGCAGGAGTCCCTTCTCTTCTCTCTCTATGTCAAACCCCGGGTGCATCCCGGGGTTTTTTATTTAGAATAGGAGAGGATTTCATGGGTACAAATAAAGCTATACTGAAAAAAAGAATTGCAGCTGCGAATAAAGAAAGCCTCGCAGACATGGTTATAAAAAATGGGAAAATAATAGATGTGTTTAATCTTGAAATCATTGAAGAAGATGTAGCGATTATGGATGGGATGATCATTGGGATTGGAAATTTCCAAGGAAAACAGGTCATCGATGCTAAGGGCAGATATATAAGCCCCTCTTTTATCGATGCACATGTTCATATTGAATCTTCCATGGTCACACCATCTGAATTTGCAAAAGTCGTTCTTCCTCATGGGGTCACGACCGTGATTACAGATCCCCATGAAATCGGGAATGTATCTGGAGAAAAAGGCATTGGATTCATGCTCGACGATTCTGAGAACATTCCATTAGATGTGTTAACCATGCTTCCTTCCTGCGTACCGGCAACCCCATTTGAAAATACAGGAGCAACGCTGACAGCCAAAGAGCTGAAACCTTTCTATACACATGAGCGGGTCCTTGGACTGGCAGAGGTAATGGACTACCCTTCCCTCCAAAAAGGCGATGATTCCATTGTTGATAAAATCACTATCACCTCGGAGTATAGTCAAAATATGGACGGACATTTAGCGGGGCTTGATACAAATGCGATCAATGTTTATAAATCCGCAGGTATTCGAACCGATCATGAATGCACCACCGTCTCTGAAGCATTGGAACGAATACGACGAGGGATGTACCTTCTCATTCGCGAAGGATCCGTGGCTAAAGATTTGAAATCGCTTATTGGAGTTGTTAACGAAAGAAATGCCCGTCGCTGTCTATTCTGTACAGATGATAAGCACTTGGATGATTTAATCGAGGAAGGCAGTATCGATCACAATATTCGATTAGCAATTCAGGAAGGTCTCGATCCTCTCTTGGCGATTGGCATCGCCTCTTTGAATGCTGCTGAATGTTATGGATTACACACTAAAGGCGCAATTGCACCTGGATACGATGCGGATCTTGTATTACTGGAAGATCTTAAAACGATCTCTATATCAGAGGTGTACAAAAAAGGGAAACAAGTAGCTGCACATGGACAGTTTGTCGGAGAATCAATTGTAAAACCGGAGCCAAAACCATCTCTGACTTCAACTGTTCATATTCCTGAACTAACTGAAAAACATCTCCAAATTGAAATGGGCGTTACAAAAGAAGCACATATTATTGAAATCATCCCTAACCACCTTAGAACCAATAAACAGATTGAAAAGGTTCAAGTAGAAAATGGATTCTTTATCCCTTCTATTCAACAGGATCAACTTAAGATGGCTGTCGTTGAAAGACATAAAGGGACAGGAAACATTGGCTTGGGCATTGTAAAAGGATTCGGATTGAAAAAAGGAGCCATCGCTACCACCATTGCTCATGATTCCCACAATATTGTCACAACTGGTACAAATGATCGTGATATCCTGCAAGCTATCGAGGCGCTTAACGAAATGAATGGCGGCCTGGTGATGGTAAGAGACGGAAATGTCATAGCCTCTCTCCCATTACCGATTGCAGGGTTGATGTCCGACCAGGGATTTGAAGAAGTGGTATCAGGGCTCAGCGATTTGAAAAATGCGTTTGTAGAATTAGGATTCTCCGGAGACTTTAATCCATTTCTGACTCTCTCTTTTCTCACTTTGCCTGTGATCCCTGAGTTGAAGCTGACAGATTTAGGATTGATTGATGTTAAAAGTTCCCGGCATATTGAGGTTGGGATACAAGGTTGATAGGTTTGTTGGACTGTTGAATTTTAATGTTTTTTTGACAGTTGAATATTGCTGTTCATTCAACTGTTGAATTTCTTCGAATATTTTTAACAGGCAAATTTTCCGTTGGTTTCACCTGTTAAATATCTTTCTATATTCAGCTGCTGATTTTTCATGATTTATCAGCAGTTGAACCTAAATAAATAACTGTACCTGGTACAATTCATCCGAGTTGTACCAGGTACAGTTATTTCATCATAATAGGTGCCAAGCACAAATGATTTCGTGCCTGGCTCTTTTTATTGGAATAGATTAGGCACTTCAAAGAAAGCGATTTTCCATAAGAAAAAAAATGTCTCCTTTGTTGAGACATCTCCATTCTCGTTATTTACTTTGACCTTCTTCTTTTGACTCTTTTTCTTCGGTCGTCACAGCAACTTCCTTGTCAGCTAACTCTGAAATTGCTGGCTGATAAGGTCTTTCATGGGTTCTGTTTGCATACGACTTCAGTAATTCACCTACATCGATGCCTGTCATTTCGCGTAACGGTTCCTGCATGTCAAGCATCGTTCTGGTGATGCTTTTCCCAAATGAAGGAACTCCCTGGCCATTACCGGAATCAATGATTTTAACAGAATCAATATTGTTAAGAGGCTGGGCAATTTTCTCTGCGAAAACTGGCAGCATTTCGATTAGTTTCTCTGTAATGATGACATCGCCATGCTTCTCCATCGCTTCTGCAAGCAGTTTACGGGATTCGGCTTCCGCTTTACCTCGTTCTCTGATAACATCGGCTTCTGCAGAACCTTCTTCTCTGCGGATCTTAGCTTTCGCTTCCCCGTCAATTTCAGCCTTGCGCGCTTCCGCTTCTGCTTTACGAGTCGTTTCGTAGTATTCGGCATCGGCTTTTGTTTTACGAACTTTTGATTCTTCTGCTTCAAGCTTCACGGCACGTTCACGTTCAAGGAATTGAAGCGTTAACTCTTCTTCTTTCACTTCTTTGGTAAGTTTGGCTTTTTCCAACTCATAGGACTGTTCCGATTTTGCTCTTGCCCGCTCTGTTTCTTCTTTGAAAGCTGCGTCTTTGATGTCCTTCTCTTTTTTCGATTGGGCAATGGTAATTTGACGCTTGTATTCTTCCTCTTTCGCTTCCTGATCGGTTTGGGCACGGTGAATACGGGTTTCACGCTCGGTGTTTGCTTCTGCAATTTCAGCTTGCTTGCGGACCTCGGCGATACGTGGACGACCAAGGTTTTTTAAGTATCCATTTTCTTCGTCTGCATCTCTTATGTCAGTTAACCCGAGTGACGTAATTTTGAAGCCCATAAGATCCAGCTGCTTCTGGGCAATTTCTGATACGTCAGCGTTAAATTTTTCACGGTTGCTGTTAATGTCTTCAACAGTCATTTTGGAAAGAATCGCACGAAGATTACTTCCCAGTACCTCGATGATTTCATCTTCAATTTCTTTTTGATCCTTACCAAGGAACTGCTCAGCATAGTTCGCAATCCCATTTAATGTGTCTGCCACCTTCACCATCGCCACTGCGTCCGCAACGATTGGTACTCCGCCATTTGTGTATACTCTCGGTGTCGATAGCTTTAACTGGAAGGATGTAAGATTAACAGGTGTGGAAGTTTGGAAACGTCTTAATCTGTACCCTCCACCCCTGATGATTTTCATGGAACGTCCTTCCTGGTCGGTGAAAATATTTGTTTCCTTCTCAGGATCCCCCAGTTTAGGTCCTGTAATGATCAGTGCCTGGTTGGATCTGGCTGTACGATAACGAAACCTCATCCAGAAATAATAGGCAATTCCTGCAATAGCAGCAATAACCAGAACAGGAATCAAGAACATAAAAAATCCGATAATACTTAATGATTCTAGCATTCTGACAACCCCTCTCAACATTTTCTATAAATCAGTCGAGCAACTGATTTAATATTTAATAAAATTGCTAGCTGCAATACTATCTACGGAAGAGTGATAGAAAAGTTTCAATAATTTAGGTGAATCTCCTAATTTTATATAAAAAAGCTCGAACCTTTAAAAAGTTCGAGCTTTCATACTATAAAAACCAGCCGTGTATCGCCCCTAACAGGGTAAATATGATGAGATGATCTCCAATCGCGATAAGGAAGAAAGAACAGGACAGTACGGAACCGATTAAATATGATATGAACGTAATTTGTGTGATTGGAAGCTGCGGGTCGTAAATGAGCATATGCGCTGCATTTTCCAAGCGCGTTCTTTTCACATAACCTGCTGGTGTTTCACCAATCAGCCCTTTAAACATCCGCTGAAAGTGATAAGGGGGAATAGGTTGATACTTTGGCTAATTGTTCTAAGAATAAATCTTCGCTTAGATGTTGATCGATATACTCTACTACTTTACCAATTTGTCTTGTGGCATTTTTCAGATCTCACTACCTTTTTGAAAAGCACTTGTTTATAAATTTTACCCTAATCATTCTCCTCACTCACTAAGGGTTATGATAAAATAAATGCGTTCACAATTTAATCATTGCTCATTGGTGAAGATGATCAGGTTATCTTCTTAAAAGGGAAGTTGGTGAAAGTCCAACGCGGTCCCGCCACTGTAAAGCTGAGATTTCATATGTATCCACTGTTTCGATCGAAATGGGAAGGAATATGAAACCGCTGACGCTGAGCCAGGAGACCTGCCAATTGAGAAGAACACAGAGTTCCTACGGGAGATAGGAGGGTGTTGCGCTAAATGAGCCACATGAGGAATCACATGATTCTGGACGTTCGCTTGAAATAGCCGCATCTTCTTTTTAAAAGGAGATGCTTTTTTTATTTAGGAAATTAAACTGGGAGATGAGAAAATGGAACAAGCTTATTCGGTAGAACGTTCACGAACCATACAAACAAAATTGGTGCTGCCACCGGACACCAATCATATGCAAACGATCTTCGGAGGAAAAGTCCTTTCCTATATTGATGAAATTGCGGCACTATCAGCAATGAAGCACTCCAGCTCAGTCGTCGTTACGGCATCGATTGACTCCGTCGACTTTTTGTCGTCTGCAACAGTCGGTGATGCGTTAAGCCTCGAGGCATACGTCACTTCTACAGGCAGAACATCAATGGAGGTTTATGTAAAGGTGTTTTCTACGAATCTCGTAACGAGTGTCAAAACCCTGACGACTGAATCATTCCTGACGATGGTCGCCGTTGATGAAAATGGAAAACCAAAGCCGGTGCCAAAGGTCAATCCAAAGACAGAAGAAGAATCGAGGCTTTTCAAAACGGCTCCTTTAAGAAAAGAGCATAGAAAAAATCGTGCGCTTATTTTGTAAACAGTCGCTGATTGCTGACTATCCTAAATAACAAAAACACTCAGAGCTTATCTAGGCTTTGAGTGTTTAAAAGGGCTAGTCTATTGGATCCTAATTGGAATGAAAACGGGGTTGGTTATATAGCGGGAAGTCATTCAGGATTCCCCTCCTCTGGTGAAAGAAGTACAGGATGAACTTCAGGAAGAAAAGAGAAAAACACTATAGAGATGCTATTTGGATGTTATTGCCTTCAGACCTCCGTCTTGTTCTAAACCTATAGAATACCGAGAAAATTTTCCCTATAATGAATAATAAAATAGTTCATTTGGGGTGTACTATGATTGAAGGTAAATTAATTAAGTTTCATCGCGAAGATTCGGGTTTGACTCAAGAGCAGCTTGCACAGGGGATATGCTCCCCCACGCATCTAAGTAAAATTGAAAGAGGAATCACAGAGTATTCCAGTGAAATTACTGATTTACTTGCAAGGAAGCTTGGAATCAATATGGATGTTGAACGTTCTCGCTATCATTCCTTACAGGTTAAGTTATCAGAATGGAACGATGCGATTATTATGATTCGAACCAATGAAATCCATCAATTAAAAGGGGAAATTGAAAAAGAACCTTTACGGTTTCTATCAGACTTCATTGTTCAATACAATCTTTTCTTAGCAAGGTATTATCTATTTTTGAATAAACATGGAAAAGCAAAAGAAATAATGGACATGTTCGAACATAAAAACTACTCTCTTTCTCCTTTTGAACAAAATTTATTGTTGCATGTCAAGGGAATCTATCATCATTCAACAAGGCAGTTTAACTCTTGCATTAAAGTATTAAAACAGATTGACGATGAATATCCGAACTCCGAATATTATTTTCATTTGGCATTAGCGTATCATTCCATTCATTCAAACACCTTTGCCTATTATTATGGGCAAAGAGCTTTGCATTTTTTCCAAAAAACATTAAATATCCTGAGGGTTATCGATTCTGAAACCTTAATTTTAATCCAATTGAATGCCAAAGAACCCTTTGATATGGAAGAAACCAAACAACAGTATGATAAGCTCCTCAGAGTCTGTGAATCCGTTAATTCCAAGGAAAGGGAACATAAGATCCATAACAATCTTGGATTCGAATATTTTAGGAGAAAACGATATTCTGAATCAAAAGAATCCTATGAAAAAGCATTAAAACTTATTAATGAGGAAACCCCTGCGTCACATTATTTGGTAACACTTAGCGGCTATATACTTGCTTGTATGAAAGGAAATTTACTTACTTCCGAAGAGCTCAATCATTTAGCGACAAAAGGACTAAAAATGGCAACTCAGCATCAGGATCCCACTTACGTATTCTTTGAGATTTACTTACTCACCCTAAAGGGAAATGAAAAAGAACTTTATGAGTATATTGAAAATACAGCTCTCCCCCATTTCAAAAAAACGGGAAGTCAATTGATGTATCAGCATTATGAAAGACAACTATTTTTATATTATGTTAAAACCGGGCAAACAGAAAAGGGTTTCCGGCTTGCATCCGATAAGATGTCCAGCGAAATAAGTTATTATGAATTAGAATAATGCTCCTTCCGAATGATAAAAGGATGACTTGTCTCTTTTTATCATTCTTTTTTTGAAAGATAGTAGATGGAACACTAGAAAATCAATTCATTTTACCACTATATTATAAGTTAATCGTCCTCTTTGCATAATATTCATCCAAACAAGCCCTTTGCAACCCCAATACCAATTCATTATTTCACAACTTTTATCCTGCAGAAACCACGGAAAATCAGTTATAAGTTAAAAATCCCACCAATTATGTAGTTCATTAGTCTCGAAGTAAACCCCCATACAAACAAGTTCAAACTCCATTTAAAATTTGAATTGAACCAATATTTCGATAAATCACCATCTAATATTACAGAAAAGAGGTAGAAATGATGAATGGATCTTCCATTGCAAAGAAATCAGCTGTGATTGCATTATCCACAGGATTAATGTTATCTCCAATATCGACCTATTCCATTCCAACAGCCACAGCTGCTGATTGGGAAGCAGAAACAATTTTATCTTCTTTGACTGATGAGCAGAGACAAGCCTTACATCAATTGGAATTAACTAATACAATGGGCCTTCAAGGATTTCAACAGAGTGATTTAGCATCCGGTGAAGAGATTTCGGTTATCGTCCAATTTCAATCTAAACCGAGCAATGTAGCTGTTTTAGAAGCGGCCGTAAAAGGAAAAAAACTCAAGAAAGCGGATGCTGAGGCAAAGGTAGAGAAAGAACATAAGATTTTTAAGGAAGATGTAACAAAGCATCTATTTACTAGTAATGTAAAAGGAAAAAAGGTAGCGCCGAAAATTACCCAAATCTATAAAGACGCGTATAACGGGGTGGCGATGACACTTCCAGCCAATCAAGTAGAGCTACTGCTTAACTCCAAAGCTGTCAAAGCGGTGTATAAAAATCAGGCATTTACGGTAGATCCCGTTCAACAAGATCTCCCAAAAGATGTTGAGAGGGAAATCACAACGTCTGTGGAAAGCATTCCATTTTTAAAGGTAGATCAGTTACATAAGGAAGGAATAACGGGAGATGGGATTAAAGTCGGGGTAATCGACACGGGAGTCGACTATAACCACCCTGATCTGAAGGATGCCTACAAAGGCGGTTATGATTTTGTTGACGATGATTCTGATCCCATGGAAGCCACCTATGAAGATTGGAAGAATACGAGTGAGCCTGAGTTCAGTTATACAGGAAGTTCGTATTACACCTCTCACGGTACCCATGTATCGGGAACGATTGTAGGACAAAATGAGAATGATAGTGAAGTATCTGTTGAAGGGGTTGCCCCTGATGCTGACCTATATGTGTATCGGGTTCTCGGTCCATACGGAAGCGGCTACACCGAAGACGTCCTCGCCGGTATAGAGAAGTCGATTCAAGATGGAATGGATGTCATCAACCTCTCATTGGGTGCCGCTATTAACGACCCTTACTATCCAACCAGTACAGCCCTTAATTATGCGGTTTTAAATGGAGTCACTGCCGTTGTTTCTGCAGGGAATTCAGGTCCAAATGACTTTACGCTCGGCTCACCTGGTACAGCAGCTTTGGCTTTAACCGTAGGGGCAAGTGATGTCCCTGTCTCACAAACTACATTTACAGGACAAGGTTCCAATGGTTGGACCACCGATATTGTGAGTATGGCCAGAGGCTACGCCCACAAGTTTACAAGTTTAGAAGAGCAAACACTGGAGCTGGTGGATGTCGGGTTAGGATATCCGGAAGATTATGAGAATAAAAACGTGGAAGGAAAGATCGCTTTCGTTCAGCGTGGTGATTTTGCTCTGAATGACAAAGTGAAATTCGCAAAAGAACATGGTGCCAATGCTGTCATTATGTATAACAATGTAGAGGGTCATATAGGTTATAATCTTGGGGAATCTGTAAACTATGTTCCTGCCTTCTCCATGACGAAAGCTGCAGGAGAAGAATTGAAAGCAGCGATCACCAATGGGTCGACCAGTTTCACCTTCACTCATTTAGAAGAAAGTTTTACGAAAGGTGATCAATTAGCGGATTTCAGTTCACGGGGTCCTGTTAACAAAAGCTATGATATGAAACCGGAAGTCGTAGCACCGGGAGTCAGCGTTCTGTCGACCTTCCCTTCATATATGATCGATCCAGAAAAAACGGATGACTATCAGTATGCTTACTCTAGATTATCAGGTACCTCTATGGCTTCCCCTTTCACTGCGGGGGTTGCAGCTTTACTTTTAGGAGAAAATCCGGATCTTGAGCCTGCTGATATTAAAACCCTACTCATGAACTCTGCTGATCCATTGAATGGAGATTACAGCGTATTTGAGGTTGGTGCTGGAAGAGTGGATCCGTACCAAGCCCTTCACAGTCAGACGAAGATCCAAATCAAAGATGAGACGTTGCTTCCTAGCGGTGAAGAACTGATCCCGATCGACAATCCGACAGGAGGACTGAGCTTTGGGAATCAAGTAGTGGCTGAAGGAACTCACCTCCGCGTACAAAAAAGTTTTGAAATTACCAATAATAGTGGTGAAAAGAAAACATT
The DNA here is from genome assembly GCA_051750565.1 of Bacillota bacterium. Lineage (GTDB taxonomy): Bacteria > Bacillota > Bacilli > Bacillales > Bacillaceae_B > Rossellomorea. The sequence goes on from JBNJJV010000007.1 coordinate 80,409, forward strand.
CGACATTCGTGTTGAAGAAAATATACAGGAAGGCACCCTTAGCCTTAAAGAAAATGGAGTTCAAGTAACGACTGATAAGTCCATCAAGGTAAATGGAGGTAAGAAAAAGACCTCAAACCTATTCATGACGATGCCGAAAACCGCTGCGAAGGGGATATATGAAGGGTATCTGGTCGTAACGAACCAAAACGACCGTTCAGAAAGTTACCGTGTTCCATTTAGTGTAAAAAGATCAGAAGAGGGCTTTAATACACTTCAATTATTGTCCCCTGCTTTTGCACCTCCTCAGTACACACATGGTTTTGATCCATATCGCTATCCATCTGCACTTCTTGAATTCAATCTGAGTTCACCGATGGAAAGCATGGATTTGATCCTTCAGGATGGAGAATCAGGTGAAGATTTAGGATTGATCGGTACACTTAACTTGCAGGGTGCTTTACTTGATAACAATTACTTATTACGTGCATTCCAGGGTGGCTACCATGCATTTACAGGGGATAAAAAACATCCTGTTGCTGATGATGTGACCATCGCCAAGCCTGGACATTACAATTTAAAATATGTGACAACCGACCCCAAAGGGAAAGTGAAAACGAAAACAGAACCTTTCTTCATCGATATAGAAGGACCAACCTTCAAAAGTTCATTGGATGGTGAATCCCCGTTCCTTGAATATCAACCAGGTCAGGAAACCTATCCATTTGAGATTGAAATTACAGATCCACTTATTGAAGACATGCAAGAAGCAGGAATTGACACAGATCAATCCAAAAACTTTATGATTTATTATTGGAATTCACCGTTCCCATCATCCCCGCTTTATATGGATGAAAACGGTAAGTTTGTCGAAGAAATTGCGATGAATGAGAACGTGGAAGCTCTTAACTTTAGAATGAAGGGCTATGATATGGCTGGAAACAATAGTGGGATGAAGAACTATTTCTTCATTAAAGAAGGTACACCAAATTCGTATCTGAAAACCGATGCGAAAACCGTTACAACTGGTGAAACCGTACACGCAACTTTAGCACTGGATAATGTTCAAGATGCAAAGGAAGCCACTTGGACATTTGAAGATTATTACGGATTTCAACCAGAAGTGGTCGATGCCAAGTTATCCGGGGAATTTTCCGATAAAGCTTCGCTGACCCTTGATGGAAACCAGATCAAGGTTACGTTCAATGAACCTATTCAATCATTTGATCATAGCGCAATTGTTGATGTGCAAGTGAAGGTTCAAGATGAACTGTTCACTAAATTAGACGCCTTGGATCCAACTGTTACCGTAACGAATTCTAACAATGAAGCAATGGATCTATTACATGCTGGTGCTGAACTCGCTGTCAATCCGGACTTTAACTCAATAACAGGGTTTGTGAGCCCGGAAGGATTTGATAGTGGATCTGGCTTCAATGTCAAGAAAGATTGGAACAAAGCTGGTGCCACCATCGAATTCAAGAATTCATCCGGAGACGTCTATAATCCATCTTCCATCACGGAAAATGGGGAGTACTCCATCGGGAAACTTCCATTAAGCAAAGATCCATATGAAGTAAAAATTCAAGTGCCTGGCCACTTCTTGACCAAAAACACAGAAAGAATCGGTTATGAGTACAATGGGGAGCTTTATGGAAAGTATCATAGAGCTACGAACCTGAAGCCTGTCGGGGGAGATGTCAACCAGGATAACGTCATCGATATCTATGATGCCATTGCCATTCAGGATGCCTGGAATACAAATAATCGTGCTGCCGACATCAATTTCGATGAGGTGGTGGATGCGAATGATATCAAGTTTGTTCAGAAAAACTATTTATTACAGAATGAACAAGTTGAGGACGCACCTACTCCAGTAGAATCAGCAGATGGGAAAACACTTGATTCTATTTTGGAAGAACTGGGATTATAATTCATTGATGAAACAAAAGGAATGAACCTATCGAATAGGCTCATTCCTTTTTCTTTATGAATTTTGACATAAGAATGGGTTCAACTTCCTATCACCTTGAACATATAATACCTCGAAAGGAGGGGGAACAGAATGGATCGTTTTATTCTTTTGTTAGTAGCGGGTATTCTATCCGGTTTCGCATTGTTGAAGGTTCCTTTAGCAGGTACGTTCTTAGCAAGTGTATCCCCAGTAACGGACATCATAGGCGTTTTAGCTATTCTCATATTCTCACTATTCCTTATCTATAAAGGCATCATGTCCATACTAGGGAAGTGAATAATCAGACCCGGATTTATTCCGGGTTTTTTTTAGTATGCTGGAAACCAAACCAGGAATTCAGCAGTTCTTTATAACTTTCAAGGTCTATCTCCTTTTTCGTTAATCCTCCGGCCTTCCAGTGGGTAAAGGACGTGTCTGTTAAGGTCACATTCCCGTCATTCGTCCGTTTTGTCAGCAATGGATGCTTGTTAAAAGGGGAATCTGAATGGTTGGCAATAATTGTTTGAATGTCATTCAACTGAGTGACATCCTTTATGGGATCACCCGAATCAAAAGCATATCCGGTTCTCCATTCCGAGTGCTTATGCTTTAATTTCATTTCAAAGATATAATCTCCATGGAGACTGTCGACCTCTTTAACTCTAAACTCGCCATTTGAAGAGACGACCGCTTCTCCAGATAATGGTACTGGTTTTAACGGGAGATTCCCTCCAAAACCCGTATCAATCACATATGTGGCATCTTGATGAGTGACTAAAATGACCACATGAGTTCTTCCTAACGTCTGGTACTGCTCTTTATCATGATCGTAAACGACTCCACGAATAAGAACCGCATCAAATTTATTTTCGATCAAAAATAAATAAAACAATGAATTCAATTCATAACATAGACCACCTTCATTCTTCACGAGCATTTTATTCATTAGATTTTCTTTGGTAAGATCGGTGAAAGTATTTCCAATAACGCATAGATTTTCGAATGGGATGCTTTTAGCTGTTTTTTCTAAAATGGTATCTAGTTGTTGAAAGGTTATTTTCGCGGTGGTTGGATAATGTATTCTTTTGCGAAATAATGTATTTAGATCGGTGATGTTGACCCCTCCATTTCTTTAGCGTCATACTACATTATGGTGTATCTCTTTGTTATTTATTTACTCTATAGGAAAAACACCTTGTATGCCACTGTCACAACTGAATTTGCAACTTCCCAGACTGAGCACGCGATACACATGTCCCCCACCTTCATCCGTTCATGCCAATACAGAGATCCTCCCTGGGACGTTTCAATTAGACGGATGGCGATTTGATAGGCGGCTGTTTGACCAGGTGGATTCGTTAAGGAATACGATCTGGCAATGGTTTGTCCATCCAACTCCACATATGTAGTGATATGGGATCCCCCGCTACAATAAGGAAGGGGCTCGTTATGTTTATGAACAAGCGGAAACCTCTTAACGTGAGGCGTTTCCTGATGAATGGACCTGACTTGGACGGGGATGGTTTTATGTAGATTCACCTATGATCACTCCCCGTTTCTAAGGTAGCGTAACCGAGGTATGATCCTCGTAATGGAGAGTAATGATCGGAAACGGACAGCTTTAAGTGAAATGGGAACAGGTCGTCTGGAGTTTACCCAAATTTCCGCTATCAATCTTTGTTTTCTGATGACTTTCGCAACAGAACACATCGATCACTCTGATACCTTGACCATAAATTGCGCTTCCTCTTCAGAAAAACCTCCACACTACTCGGCTCATCCAAAGGAACCGAATTAGTGGAATACCGATACACTTCCCCCTTAAAGGGATAAGGAAACGAATCCACTTTCACCATACAACCACACTTTTATCCGAAAATTCTTATTTTTATTTTATCGCATGGAGGGACGGACCTCAAGAGGTCCGTCCCTCACCCGTATTTCTCTTTGTACCTGCTGAGTGTGATCAGGGGCCATATCCACCGATAGCTATGGTAGTGTATATAGAAGTTTCCTGGAAGACCGACTCCTGTTGGGTACGTTTTGGATGAGTCATCTGCTTCTCCGTTCATTAATTCGAGAAGCGCCATGATGCCCAGGTCAATTGCAGGGGTTGGTTTGTCTTCGATACAGATGAGAGATTCCAGTGCCCATGCTGTTTGTGATGGGGTACTGAAGGAAAGAGGCACGTATGTCTTCTCCTGATCGCTATAACAGGATTCTCCCCAGCCCCCGTCCTTGTGTTGAATGCTCTCTAACCATGCTTTGGCTCTTTGGATATTCTTATTAGAAGAAGGCACTCCCGTTGCTTTCATTCCCGAGATGGCCGCCCACGTTCCATAGATATAGCAGACTCCCCAGCGTCCGTACCAGGATCCATCGTCCTTTTGCATTAGCTTCAACCATTGAACCCCCCTATTCACCTGGGGATGGTCTTTGGTCAGACCTGCCCGTCTGCCTAGAAACTCCAGTGTTCTTCCTGTTAGATCAGGAGTTGATGGATCGATCGCCGCTGCCTCAGCCCCGTCCATTGGAAAAGAAGTAAGGATGCCTTTCGTCTTGTTTTTTTCAAATGCCGGCCAGCCTCCATCACGGTTTTGCATACCGATAACCCAATCAATCCCACGATCCCATGATTGCCGGACAAGTGGATTCTCTGCAGCTGAATAGGTAATGGCCCTGAGAGTCGCTGTCGTATCATCCACATCAGGGTGAATGCTGTTGCTTTCTGAAAAGCCCCATCCCCCGGGCTTCACTCCGCTCTCCATCGCCCAATCTCCATACCGAAAATGTTGTTTTCTACCAAGGTACTCCATCGCTTTCCCTATGGAATGGTCATGTGCATCCACCCCCGCTTCCTGAAGGGCATAGCTGATCAGAGCAGTATCCCAAACGGTAGAGGGAGAGTTTTGAACATGTATACCTTTCTTTGTTTCACATGCCATCTCTTTTAATCCATCCATTGCCTTAACAATGGTAGGATCATTCTTTTTATAGCCCAAGCTCAACAGGGCATAAATCATATAAAACGTCGTGCTGAAGTAACTAAGATACGTTCCATCTGATTCGATCCGTTGCAGCATGTACTGCTGGACAAACTGCCGGGCATGTTGGTGAAGATGGGATGGAATACTTATTAAGGACTGTAGGCCTTGGTTGATTTTCGAAAATAATTTCAGTTCCCGATCGTTGTATCGTACTTCATGGGGGGTACGGGACATATGTTTGATTTGAGGAATGCTATTTGTTTTTAACGAGAATCGCTGATCTTTCAGTAGCAACAGTGGTGCCAAATGAGCTCGTGCATAGCTGCTGAAATCCCAAAAATTCAGGGGGAAATGCTTTGGAATCATTAAAAACTCAATGGGAATCGGAAGCAAATGCTTCCAATCATATTGTCCATGAATGGCAAGCATAAATTTAGTAATCGAGTGCGCCTCGTGAAAGCCATTTTTCTCTATAAAATGTTTCGCTTTCTCAAGTCTCTTATCATCGTCCTTCACCATGCCGCTATACATCAGGGCAAAGTAGGCTTCAATCGTTGAAGACAGATTTCCTTCCTTCTCATCCTCAAAAAGCTTCCATGTCCCTTCCCTTGTTTGCAAATTCCAAAGGCGGTTCACCAGCCGTCCCACTAGCTCTTCATCCCCCGTCTCAAGGGAACGTAGGAGAATGATCATATACGCATCAGTCATCACGCTATTTTCAAAGCAGAAGGACCAGCTTCCGTCCGCATTCTGTTTATGCTGAAGATCACTCACCATTTTATGAATCGTGCTCTCAATCTTCTTTTTCATACATTTATCCTCCCGATATCTGCTCTGATTTAATGTATATGTGAAGAATGCGGGTACTAGTAGTCAGATGCAAAGAAGAGCCTGCTCTCCGGTTGCGGGGGCAGGCTCTTTCTATTGTTCTTCTATTTTCTTTGAGTAATAGCTTACAAGTTCGGGATACTTCCCAAGCTCTTTTTTTCCTTGCTCCGTTATCTGGTAAACTCCCCTTTTTACCCGCTCAAACCAGCGGTAATAATTTTTCTGAAGAATCGATGGAGTTTTCGCACCAGTGCCCAACTTGGCTAAATTCCTAGGTGACATGGGACCATGTTTTTCCAGGTAACAAGCAATCTGAATGCAGTTTTCCTTGTAGGCCGTCATGATTTTCGTTTTATTGCTGCCGCCTACATTGTAATCTGCACTGCGCCCTTCGATTTCTTTTACAAGAGCCGCCCTTTTTCGCTTACTGTTCTTCATACTCTTTTTCCGGTCAAAGGTTTCCGGATGTATGACAAAATCAAGCTTTGGTGTTTTCGTTGTAAACGAAATGGTAATCAGACCGAGTTCTAATCTGCGAACCAAGTGGCAGACATCATTCCACCGCTTTGACCGGGGACGCTTTGGTTTCGGGATCGCAATGTACACAAGGTCTGTGAGTCTCTGCCGCTTTGTCGCTTGAATAAGAAGCTCGACATTCAATGAAAGCTTCAATTCTACAATCACAAGTTCATCTTCTTTAAAGGCAGTCACATCACAATCGTTCACTTCACCGTTCACCTGGTAACCCTGTTTATGAAAATGTTTTTGGATCGGTTGATAGAGATCCATTTCTTTTAGTTTCTTCATGGTAAAAACCTTTCTGGGAAAGAATTCTATAGGGTAAAGTATAGACTATTCGAGAAGTTTTTGCAGTTTGGGAGAAAAAGAGACCCCAACTCATGGCGTGGGAGTTGGGGAAAGGTGGTGGCATTCATTTATTTGCCATTTGAGAAATATATCTGCCGAAATCATCTTTTATCTGCCACTTTTTCATTTTTGCTGCCATATTTACGATATATCTGCCATTCTGCAAAATCCAACACATTTTGCCATCCTTTCTCTTGAACTATCTACACCCCCTACCTTCGAATCCTCTCAATCTCATCAGCCACAAACTGCACCGACGTCCCGACAATCACTTGAATGCTATTTTTCCCAACCACATGAATGCCCGGAACCCCTGTCGCTTTGATCCGCTCCTGATCCACCGCATCCATGTCCTTCACTTCCACTCTCAATCTTGTTATACAGTTATCAACGGATGTTACATTTTCATCTCCGCCGAGTCCTGCATAGATCTCCGCTGCCATCACAGCAAACTTTTCGCTTTGAGTATGCACTGTTGCGCTTTCCACTACTGATTCTTCATTATCCTCTTCACGGCCCGGAGTCATTAGATTGAATTTCGCGATCATGAAACGGAACAAGAAATAGTATAGTAGGGCAAATACGACACCTTGTATGAGCAGCATGTACGGAAGATTCGCTAACGGAAGTCTTGAGCTTAGGACAAAATCGACGAACCCTGCACTGAATCCGAACCCAGCCGTCCATTGAAAGAAAGAGGCAATGGCCAGGGATAATCCTGTCAACACAGCATGTGCTACATAAAGGGCAGGTGCCACGAACATGAAGGCAAACTCCAGAGGTTCCGTTACTCCTGTAAAAAAGGAAGCAAAACCAGCTGCCAGCATAAGTGACGCCACCTGCTTCTTCTTACTTGGCTTTGCAGCATGATAGATGGCAAGCCCCGCTGCAGGAAGACCAAACATCATAACCGGGAAGAACCCAGCCTGATACATACCCGTCACACCTTTTTCACCTTTACCTGACCAGAAGTTCCCGATATCATTAATACCGGCAACGTCGAACCAGAACACGGAATTCAAGGCATGATGCAGTCCAGTAGGAATTAATAATCGATTAAAGAATCCATATAAACCCGCACCCGTGAAGCTTAATCCACTGATTTCCTTCCCGAATGAAACTAGAGCAGTGTAGATGACCGGCCAAACGAACAGCATCACACCTGATACAACCAGCATGGCAACCGCCGACATGATCGGAACCAATCGTTTTCCGCTAAAAAAGGCAAGTGCATCCGGAAGCTTCACATGACTGAAGCGATTGTACATAGCTGCCGCAACGATCCCTGACAGAATTCCGACAAACTGATTACCGATTTTCTCAAATGCCGGATTGACCGCTGCGGCATCCACACCTTGAAGCAGTGCAACTGAGTCCGTTGAAAGGAGTGTCGTAATCACGAGATAAGCGACCAACCCGCTCAGTGCTGCAGAACCATCCTTCGTTTTGGCCATACCCAGTGCTACACCGACCGCAAACAGAATCGACATATTATCAATGATCGAAGCGCCCGCCTTAATTAAGAAAGCGGCAATCGGACTATCCGCGCCCCAGCCAGTCGGATCGATCCAATACCCAATCCCCATCAGAATCGCAGCAGCCGGCAAAACGGCAACTGGAAGCATCAACGAACGACCAATGCGCTGAAGATATTTCATCATTTTGTTTTCCCCCTATCAGCCTATTTTTCACTTCAAAATGCTTTGTCTAGTAAATAGGACAAAACCTCTCCCATAAAAAATATTCTGGTTCCAACCTGTTTAGAAGTGAATAGGGATGAATATTCAGCCAACAACCATCCCCTATCTTAATTCACACATACAATCAAAAAAACAAAGAAAAACCCCCGTCAGGCATCATGCCCTACGGAGGTCCGTCCCTCTATTAAGGTAATTCAGTTCCACCCATGAGGTAGCGGTCGCATTCGCGTGCTGCTTCACGGCCTTCGTTGATGGCCCAGACGATGAGGCTTTGGCCTCGGCGCATGTCTCCTGCGGCGAAGACTCCATCGACGTTAGTCAGGTATTTACCGTACTCTGCTTTAACGGTGGAATTGCTGTTTGTTTCGACTTCAAGCTCTTTGATCAGGTCTTGTTCCGGACCACTGAATCCGATTGCCAGAAGGACAAGATCCGCTGGCCATACTTTTTCCGATCCAGGAATTTCATCGCGGATCTTGTTTCCATCTTCGTCATAACGAAGCTTTACATTAACCGTATGAACTTCTTTGATATGACCATGCTCGTCACCGACAAACTTCTTCGTCATGACAGCGTACGCACGTGGATCTTCTCCAAGTACTTCAGCTGCTTCTTTTTGACCGTACTCTACCCGGTGAATAACTGGGTATTGCGGCCATGGATTGCCTACTTCATCCCGCATGGCGCCCTTTTTATCATAGATATCAAACTGAGTGAGGCTTTTACAGTTATGTCTTACCGAAGTGGCTAAACAGTCTGTACCTGTATCTCCCCCACCGATGACGATGACGTTTTTTCCTTCAGCAGAAATATAATTTCCGTCTTCCAGGTTGGAATCCAATAAGCTTTTTGTATTGGATTGAAGAAAATCCATTGCGTAGTGAACGCCTTTCAAACCTCGTCCATCTACTTGGATGTCACGATGAACGGCCGCTCCTCCGCACAGGATGACAGCATCAAAGTTTTCACGCAGGTTTTCGACTGTGTAGTCTTTTCCTACTTCCGTATTCGTTACAAATTCAATGCCCTCTTTCTCTAAAATATCGACGCGGCGCTTAACGACTGAATAAGGCAATTTCATTTCCGGAATGCCATACGTTAATAATCCGCCTACACGATCATTTTTTTCAAAAACAGTCACAAGATGACCTGCTTTATTCAATTGAGCAGCAGAGGCTAATCCTGCCGGACCAGATCCTACGACCGCCACTCGTTTGCCGGTGCGGTGTTCGGGTGGTTCCGGAATGACCCAGCCTTCTTCAAACCCTTTTTCGATGATCGAGCGTTCCACGGTTCTAATCGCAACAGGCGGCTCATTGATTCCGAGTACGCATGCTCCTTCACATGGTGCCGGACAAGCAAAACCGGTGAATTCTGGGAAGTTGTTCATCTGATGCTCGCGCTTAAGAGCTTCTTTCCATTGGTCTTGATACACCAAGTCGTTCCATTCCGGTATTAAGTGATAAACGGGACAACCTGTTGTCGAACCGTTGATTTCCATTCCAGACTGGCAGGTAGGAACGCCGCAATCCATACAGCGCGCCCCCTGTTTCTTGATTTCTTCTTCCGAAAGAGGAGAGGTGTAGTCTTTCCAATCCTTCGTACGTTCAGCTGGATGCCGTTCATCTAATGTTTGTCTGTTATATTCCATGAATCCTGTTGGTTTTCCCATAATATCCCCCTCCCTCTTTACTTCATTGGTTCTAACACTTTTTTCTCTTCTTTTGTACCTTCTTCAAATGCTGCCATTTCAGCATCGAATTTCTCTAATCCGCTATTCTCAAGCTCACTGATTCGTTCTCTCATCTTGAGGTACGATTTCGGAATCACGCGTACAAATTTTGACACGTAGGAATCCCAGTTCGCTAATATTTTCTTCCCATTGTTGCTGTTTGTATAATGAACGTATTTCTCTATCATGTCGTATACATCTTTCATTTCGTCCGGATCAAATAATGGTTGAACAAGAACAAGCTCCTGATTACATCTTGATCGGAAGTTTTCATCCTCATCCAGTACATAGGCGACTCCACCTGACATACCTGCTGCAAAGTTTCGTCCTGTAAGTCCGAGTACAACCACTTTTCCACCTGTCATATATTCACATCCGTGATCCCCGACCCTTTCAACGACTACCTGCGCTCCACTGTTGCGGACACAGAAGCGCTCGCCGGCCACTCCGTAAATATATGCTTCTCCACCAGACGCCCCGTAGAAAGAAACGTTACCGATGATCGTGTTTCGTTCAGGAATGAACGTAGCGGTTGGATCAGGATGAACAATGATTTTCCCGCCTGATAAACCTTTTCCTACGAAGTCATTTGAATCCCCGACAAGTCTCAGCGTCAGTCCTTTTGGAATAAAGGCACCAAAGCTTTGTCCTGCAGATCCTTTAAACGTCAATCGGATTGTATCTTCCGGTAAGCCTTCTGCCCCGTAACGATTTGTAATTTCGCTTCCAAGCATCGTGCCGGTTACGCGGTGAATGTTTCGAATCGCTGTTGTCCATTCCACCGGCTCTCCCGTTTCAATCGCTTGGCGGCAGCGGGGAATCAGCTCTTGATAATCGAGTGTTTTCTCAAGTTCGTGATCCTGTTTTCTTGTCGCATAGCGGCCCACCTTTTCAGGCACATCCGGCTGATGCAGAAGAGCAGAGAGGTCGATTCCTTTCCCTTTCCAGTGATCAATTGCTACGTTTGCTTCAAGGATATCGGTTCTGCCGATCATTTCATTGATTGTTCTGAAACCGAGTTGAGCCATAAGCTCTCTTGTTTCCTGGGCAACAAAGCGCATGAAGTTCGCTACATGTTCAGGGTCACCCGTGTATTTTTTACGTAACTCAGGGTCTTGTGTCGCAATTCCGACCGGACATGTATTCAGATGACATACACGCATCATGACACATCCAAGAACAACAAGTGGTGCAGTGGAGAAGCCATACTCTTCCGCTCCTAGAAGCGATGCAACAACAACATCGCGGCCAGTCATCATTTTCCCATCAGTCTCGACGACAATCCGGTCACGAAGACGATTCAGTAACAGGGTCTGATGAGCTTCGGCAAGACCGATCTCCCATGGCAATCCTGTATGTTTCAGACTTGTTCTCGGTGCGGCACCCGTTCCTCCGTCATATCCACTGATTAACACAACATCCGCTCGGCCTTTTGCCACACCTGCAGCGATCGTTCCAACCCCTACAGCTGATACCAGCTTTACGCTGATGCGGGCTTGCGGGTTTGCATTCTTCAGGTTATAAATCAGCTCGGCAAGGTCTTCAATCGAATAGATATCATGATGAGGCGGGGGTGAAATCAATTCCACTCCAGGAGTAGATCCCCGTACTTCAGCAACCCAAGGATATACTTTTTTGCCAGGGAGATGTCCACCTTCCCCAGGTTTCGCTCCTTGTGCAACTTTGATTTGAATTTCGTCCGCATTTACCAAGTAATGGCTTGTTACACCGAAGCGTCCTGACGCTACTTGTTTGATCGAGCTGCGCCTTGAATCCCCATTTTCATCGGGGGTGAAGCGGCTGGGATGTTCCCCACCTTCACCTGAGTTGCTCCGTCCGCCAATTTTATTCATGGCAATCGCTAATGCTTCATGGGCTTCCTGACTGATGGATCCGAATGACATGGCACCAGTCTTGAATCGGCGACAGATTTCTTCCACTGACTCTACCTCTTCAATCGGGATAGGCTTCGTTTCTTTAAACGAAAGAAGTCCGCGCAGAGATTGCAGATTCTGCTTTTCGTCTGTGAGCATGTTGGAATATTTTTTGAATAACTCATAATTATTCGTACGGCATGCATGTTGAAGAGTGTGAATCGTACTTGGATTGTACGCATGATCCTCTCCATTTTTTCGATATTGGAATTCATCTCCGGAATCCAATGTGCGTTGATTGTCTTTTCGGTCATTAAACGCTTTTCGGTGCCTTAAGAGCACTTCTTTTTCAATGATATCCATCCCGATTCCGCCGAGTCTCGACGCTGTACGGGTGAAATATTTATCAATCACATCTTTATGAATGCCTACTGCTTCGAATATTTGTGCTCCACGGTAACTTTGAATCGTCGAAATTCCCATTTTAGATAAAACCTTGATGACACCGTCTGTCCCTGATTTCACAAAGCTTTGCACCGCTTGTTCGTAAGTGGTGTCCTGCAGCTCGCCCTTATCGATCAGATCCCGCAGTGTTTCATAGGCTAAGTACGGATTGATTGCTTCTGCACCATATCCAAGCAAGGTTGCGAAATGGTGCACTTCCCTTGGCTCCCCTGATTCTAAAAGGATGCTGACAGTCGTGCGCGTTCCTTGGCGAATTAAGTGATGATGCAGTCCCGAAACGGCAAGGAGTGCTGGAATGGCCGCTTTCTCCTTCACAACTCCACGGTCAGATAAAATAAGGAGTGTCGCACCGTCTTCAACGGCCAGGTCAGCTTTTTCATAAAGAGCCTCCAGCGTGCTTTCAAGCTGATTTTCATCATCCTTTACATCAAATAAAATCGATAAAGTAACGGCTTTGAAGCCCTTTTCGTTTTGATGACGAAGCTTCTCAAGCTCTTCACCCGTTAAAATCGGTGACTTTAAATGGATATGCCTGCAGCTTTCAGGACCCGGATCAACAAGATTTCCTTCTGCTCCAATCGTTGTTCCTACAGATGTAATGATCTGCTCTCGAATCGCATCGATAGGTGGGTTTGTCACTTGAGCAAATAGCTGTTTGAAGTAGTTATAAAGAAGCTGTGGCTTTTTGGATAAAACCGCAAGAGGTGAATCATATCCCATGGAACCAACCGGATCTTTCCCGTCCGTCACCATCGGCTTAATGATTTTGTTCAACTCCTCATTTGTGTAGCCAAAAGCCTGCTGCTGCAAGAGCACTTCTTCTGAAGCCAGTTGAACTGGTTCATGTGTCGTTTCAGGTAATTCCTCAAGTTCAAATTTATTATTATCCAGCCAATGTCTGTACGGATACTCAGAAGCAACGCGCAGCTTGATTTCTTCATCCGGGACAATTCTTCCTTTTTCGAGATCAACAAGCAGCATTTTCCCTGGCTGTAATCGGTCTTTGTACACAATGTCATCGGCAAAAATATCCAGGGCCCCTACTTCAGAACCAAGAACGATCATGCCTCCCTTTGTCACATAGTAACGAGCCGGGCGGAGTCCATTTCGGTCCAGGCAAGCACCAATCTGTTTTCCATCAGTAAACACAAGGGCTGCCGGTCCATCCCATGGCTCCATCAAACAGCTATGGTATTCATAGAAGTCCTTTTTCTTCGGATGAATCGTGTCATCATTTTCCCAAGGCTCCGGAACCATCATCATGGCTGTGTGGGCAAGGGATCTTCCTGATAGATGAAGGAATTCAAAGCAGTTATCGAACATAGAGGAATCACTGCCTGTCTCATCAATAACAGGAAGGATTTTTTCCAGATCTTCTTCTTTAAAAGCACTTGAATGGCACAGCTTCTCACGTGCGCGCATCCAGTTCACATTACCTCGTAATGTATTGAATTCTCCATTATGAATCGTATATCGGTTTGGATGAGATCGCTGCCAGCTTGGGAAAGTGTTTGTACTAAAGCGGGAATGTACAAGGGCTAAAGCTGATCGGAACTCAGGGTGGTTGAGGTCAATATAAAAGGAATCGAGCTGTTCCGGGATGAGCATCCCTTTGTAAACGATGGTCGTGGACGACAAGCTACATAGATAGACATCTTCTTGTCCCTCAACAGTTGCCACTTCTTTTTCAATTCGTTTACGGATCACATATAACTTGCGCTCGAAATCCATCCGGGACTGTATGTCATTCGATACGCCGATGAATACCTGGCGGATGAACGGTTTCGACTTGGATGCCACTTTTCCGACAAATGAATCGTTTAGGGGAACAGGTCTCCATCCGAGAGTCTTCTGACCTTCTTCCTCAATGATGCGCTCGAAAATTTCTTTACTCTTCATGCGCTGCTCATAATTTTCAGGAAGGAATACCATTCCGATCCCATATTCACCTTTTCTCGGAAGGATGATGTCTTCTTTCTCACATTGCTTTTTGAAGAAATGATGAGGGATTTGGGTAAGAATACCTGCACCGTCCCCAGTACTTGTATCTGCAGATTGTCCTCCGCGGTGCTCTAAGTTACATAGAATATTAATGGCATTTTGAACGATGTTATGACTCTTCGTCCCATCAATATTTGCAATCATTCCAATTCCACATGCTTCATGTTCTTGCGCAGGATCATACATGCCTTGCGCTACAGGAAGATTCGTTTTCATCCAATGTCCTCCTCTACTAAACTTGTATATTTTTTGAATAATTAACCGGTTAATTAAATTTTCTTAATTTTCGTTAGTATATCATGAAATTTAGAAAAAACGAAAAATTAAGTTGATGGAAAAAAAGTTGTTTTTCCAAATATATATGTAATATAACGAATGAACGTTGATATATAAATGTTTATTTTCACTTAATATTCAGAATCTTTAAAAGCTTGATGCAATCATAAAGAAATCGCTTTCAAAAAATCGCTCCCCGGAACATTTTTCATCAAAATCCAACATGAATTTTCATGCAAAATTTCAATTAAAAAAATTTTTTTACACCCTGAAATTAAGCTGCTGAAACTCTTCTTCTTTTCCCTCCGATACCAAATTCAAACCAAATGAAGAGGGACGGACCTCCGAGATTTCGGAGGTCCGTCCCTCTTCATTAACACTCATTTATTTGATTCATATGGTGTTCATCATGTTTGGCTAAGTTATTAAAATAGTCATGGATTGTTATTTTGCTTTTGCCGATGGTTATTTCTCTGTGCCATTCTTGGTCATCTATTGACAGGATTGCTTTATGCAGTGTTTGACTCTCTCTTTCATTGGCATCTCAATAATGATATGAAAACCGCTCTCCTTTTTCTCTACTAAAAAGTCAGGGGGAAGCAGCTTTCCGATCCGTTTGCTTTCTGCTTCAAATAAAATAAAGGGAGTTTCCTGCAGCTCCATCAGCTCTTGAAGCAGAAGAGAATCAAAGGTTTTCTGGTTGCTGGGTGTCAACCCGATTTGTCCAAAAATGGAGCCTCGATGATTGGCTACCCCTTCGATATCCAGGATCGGATACCCTTCCTTTTGAAGCTGTTTCAGGATGGCTGTTTTGCCAATACCAGTTCCACCGTTTAACACAAAGGCTTGAGGCTTTACTTCGAATGTCTCCATTTCACTCAATACCCAATGACGATATGCCCTGACTCCTCCTTGAACACGGGAAGTTTTCACACCCATTAAATCCAGGAAGGTGGCAGCCGCTTTGCTTCGCATCCCACCCCGCCAGCAGAAAACCACAATCTCACCATCCAGTTTCTTAAACTCTTTTATAAAATTCGGGAGCTTTCCTGAGAAGATTTCCAGCCCCCGTTCCGTTGCCCTCTCTTTGCTCACTTGCTTATATAGAGTCCCGACTTCTGCTCTCTCTTCATCATTGAAGACGGGTATATTCATACTGCCCGGAATCGTCATTTCCCTGTATTCAGAAGGAGATCTGACATCTACGAATGTATAGTTATTTACATCACATTGATTTATCGTTATATCCTTGAACATTTCATCAACTCTCCTCTTCAACTCTAACTTCTATTTTACCACCACCTCGACCCGATTGTTCGCAACATTCTGTATTCATTCTTTCCCTTTCTTTTCTTTTTAGAACTATTTATCTAGTCAAATCATCCCTCCTATCGATAGAATATTCAGTTTTTTTACCTCGTTGGTACTATATACCATAGAAACGTAACACCTTATAATGAAAATAGAAATAATATTTCATGTTTTTATTTTATTTCGTGAAGTATTATTTCAATAAAATGAAAACGGTTTCTTTAGAGGAAATCAGTTAATGAAGCGGGGGATTTGTTGATGAAAGCAGTAAAGTACATGATCATGGCCGTCTTGTTGTTCTCGCTTGCCCTACCTTTTTCTACAGGAAAAGCAAAAGCGGCGGAAACTCACACGCCTAAACATGAAATGCGTGCAGCATGGATTGCCACGGTTCAAAACATTGATGTGAAAGCTGGAATGGACAAGCAGGAGTATACTGATTGGGTGGAAGAGACCCTTGATGAGCTAAAAGAGTTGAAGTTTAATACCATCATTTATCAGGTGAAACCTACTGTAGATGCCTTCTATCCTTCTGAACTGGCTCCCTGGTCCCAGTACATTACAGGTGACAAACAAGGGACCGATCCGGGATATGATCCACTTGCGATCATGATTGATGAATCTCATAAGCGCGGAATCGAGGTTCATGCATGGGTGAACCCGTATCGAATAACGATGCATAATCAAACGATTGACTCGCTTGCAGATGATAATGTAGCCAAGCTTCACCCTGAATGGGTCGTGAAATATGGCAAGCAATATTATTTGGACCCGGGTATACCTGAAGTACAAGAATACTTGATTGATACCGTCGAAGAATTGGTGAATAATTATAATATCGAAGCCGTTCACATGGACGATTACTTCTATCCTTACCGAATTTCAGGAGAAACCTTCCCAGATCAAGATACATACAAGAAATATGGCAACTCTTTTGACGATATTGAAGATTGGAGACGAAATAACGTCGATGTTCTTGTAGCTGACATCAATTCAGCCATCAAAGAAATGAAAGAATGGGTCCAGTTTGGTATCTCCCCATTTGGTGTATGGAGAAACATCGCTGATGATCCGACAGGAAGCGATACACAAGCGGGACAAACGAATTATGACGATCTGTATGCAGACACACGTCAATGGATCAAGGATGGAAGCATTGACTATATTACCCCTCAAATCTATTGGTCTAGAAATCTGGCTGTTGCTAACTACTCCGTTCTATTAGATTGGTGGAGTCAGGAAGTGAATGAGTATGCGTACAATCACCCTGTTAATCTTTATATAGGGATGGCTGACTATAAAGTGGGAGACAATTTTGACCAGGAATGGTTCAATCCTTACGAACTGCCTGAACAAATAATGGACAACCGTGAAAATGGAACGGCACTTGGGCAAATGCATTTCTCACTCAAACAAATATTTGAAAACCCACTTGGTTACGCCGATATTATACGGAACGAGGTTTACACCGAGCCTTCTTTACCCCCTGCCACTCCTTGGAACAATGCTGAGCTTCCAAAGAAACCGAACACGGTGAAAGCAGATAAACATAAAGAAGGTATCACGATAAAGATAGATGATAAAAAGCATACCGATGCCAGAAAATATGTCATCTATCGCTTTGATGGCGTGAAAGAAGGAGATTACGAGAATCCGGCTAATATTGTGGATGTCGTGTATTCTCAAGAAGGGCTTACAACGTATGAAGATGCTTCAGCTCTAGAAGGTGGAATGTACACTTATGGTGTTACGTCTGTTTCTCCGACAGGGGTAGAAAGTAAGGATGCAAATACAGTAAGAGTACGATAATGATAGAAAGAGCGTTTCTCCGCAATGGAGAAACGCTCTTTCTATTTTAATTGCATTTCCTTTACCTTTTGCCTGATATGATCCGGCCACCATGCCCCGCATTCTTCAGAAACAACACAGGCAGCACATTTTTCCAAGTCGTACACCATCATACCCTGAATGGGCGGAGAATAGAGATGGAGGGTCACCAGGTCCTCCCCACTCCCCTTCTTCATTTTGTGAACACCCTTTTTCGGTGCAAAAAAGAAAGAACCTTCCCTATATTCGCGATCAACTATCTCCTGTGGAACCTGTTTTTCTATTACTTCAAAGATTGTATTGACTGAAGTCCCGTTCATGACTTGGATCCATCCCTTTGAGTTCCCATGATCATGTGGAGCACATTCCATGTCGGACCAATTCATCACGAGGAGCTCTGCTACTTCATTTTGATAAAGGAGCGTTCGATAATATGGCTTTCCTTCCGGAGACTGTAAGTATGGCTGTAAATCATCGAGACTCAGTTGTAGAGACTGCAAGATTTCTTTAAGTTCTTTCGTTGAAGGGTTGGTCAATTCATCCAATCTATCCTTTATCCGTTCCCTTAAGGTCACCGCGATTCCTCCCTGTGTTATCGTTTCCTCCATAGAAACCGATGGAAAACAGAAATCATCTGGCCATTTACAATCACAACTCCTATTATAATTATGACTCCACCCAGGATGCTTATGAAGAAAATTTTCTCGTGCAGGAGAAAGATCGCCGCAATGAGTGTAGTAACAGGCTCTAAATACAGAAACATCGACACCTTTGACGCATCCAATACCTCAAGTGCCTTTCCCCAATACCAGTACGCAACACCTGATACAAATACACCGAGGAACACCAAGTGGGCCCATCCAACATTTGTTAAAAGAGAAATGCCTTCCCAGCCGCGGTTTCGGATTAGAAAAGGGATGGTTAAGCTAAAACCCAGTAGACTCATATAAAAGGTGATGACGAGAGATGGCAGCTCAATACGGAGTTTTTTCAGCAACACTGAGTAGATGGCCCAATTTAATGTACTGAGAATCATCAGGATATAACCGATGTTGACAGCAAAACCGATAGACTGCCCGCTCCTCGCTGTCGTTACCATCAGCACACCTGTAATAGCTATAATCATGCCAAGCGCTTTTGGAACCGTCATTTTTTCATGTAAAAAAATCATGGAAAGGATGATGGTGAATACGGGAGAAAATGAAATCATCCAACCTGCTGATGATGCATCAATTGTAAGGAGGGCCGTCGCCTGGATCACTTGGTGAATGAAGACCCCAAGGACCCCAAGCACAATCAGATGAGGGATATATTTGAGTGGAATGGTGAGTCGATATCTTTTTAAAAGTAAGAGCATGAGCAGAAACAGAGCTCCGATCGCAAACCGAAGAACGAGCAGCGTATACGGGTCAAGGGTGTCTAACACTGCTTTCGTTGATACAAATGATAGGCCCCAGAAGCTGATTGACATCGTGGCATATAAAGAGGCGGCAACCTTTGTTTTAACTGGAATCATGGGCGATGTATCCTTTCGGAAAAAGGTCTTTGTATCATGCTATGCTCGTCCGGCGGAAAGATGTGGGGATTGAGGTGGAATTTGGTGTGGGGATGGGATAAGGGTTAGGCGGATTTGAAAATAAATCTGGAAATTTGAAAATAAGTTGGGTGGATTTGAAAATAATTCTGAGAATTTGAAAATAAGTTGCTTAATTTTGAAAATAAACTAGAATTAGGTCCTGCTCAGGCATCGCTAATCCATCTAAAGTCGATAATATATTTGAAAAGTCGATAATAATCATGCCAAACTCGATCATATATCAGGAAAGTCGATTATAAACACACCAAACTCGATCATATACCCACAAAAACCTATTCCGATACCCCCTCTCCTCGCCAACTTCACGCAAAAAAGTGCCCCAAATAGCCATTTGAGACACTCTCCTTCCTTAACTATGTGTAATTCGCTCACGAAACTGCGGTAAATACTCTTTATGCACCTCAAACATTTCATCCAGCAGCTGCTTCGCCTTTACATCACTCGTCACCAACGGATTGATCGTCATGGCAAGCAATGCTTTCTCATAGGACCCTGTAACCGATGCTTCCGCAGCAACCCGTTCAAAAGATTTAATTTGATGAACAAGTCCACTCACAGCCACCGGCAGCTCACCAACTGCAATCGGCTTAGGACCAGACTTCGTAACGACGCAGTTCACTTCCACAGCAGATCCCCTTGGTAGATCACTGATCGCTCCATCATTGCGGACATTCAGCGTTTGAATGTCTCCGCGATCATTATAAATGGATGAGATGAGATTACAAGCCGCATCGCTGTAATAAGCCCCTCCCCTTTGTTCAAGCTGTGGAGGCTTAATATCAAGGTTTTCATCTTTGTAAAGTTCGAAAAGTTCATTTTCTAATTGCTGGACTACTTCGGCCCTGGTGGTCCCCGTCTTGAATTCCTCCAGCTGCTTCTCTAAAATATCACTCGTTTTATAAAAATAGCGATGATAAGGACATGGAATGATTCCTAGACTCTTGATGAACTCCGGTTCCCATGGAAGCGGCGCAATATTCCTCATGCTGACCTGCTTGTCAGGGTTACTCATGATTTCCAGAACGTCCCCTAAAACTGACTCACCGTCCACCAAAACGTCCAATCCGTACACCATATGATTCAATCCGGCGAAGTCGATATGCAGTCGTTCTACCTCCACATCAAGAAGCTTGGCCAATGTCATTCTCGTATTAATGGGAAGATTACATACGCCAACGACCTTAGGATGTGACCCGTAGCGCAGCAAAGCTTCTGTCACCATGCCTGCCGGATTGGTAAAATTGATCAACCAGGCGTCTGGGCAAAGCTCCTGCATTTCATCAGCGATTTCAAGTAGAACCGGGATCGTCCTCATTCCCTTGAACAATCCACCGGCCCCATTCGTTTCCTGACCGATCATCCCGTACTTGATCGGAAGCCTCTCATCTTGAATTCTCGCTTTTAGTTGTCCGACTCTCATTTGAGTCGTAACAAAATCAGCATCTGCGAGCGCCTCTTTCCGATCCAGGGTAAGGTGAATTTCCATCGGAACCTTTGCTTTTTCTACCATTCTCTTCGCTAAATTTCCTACTATAGTGAGTTTTTCTTTCCCTGCTTCAACATCCACCAGCCATAGCTCACTCACCGGAAGCTCATCATAACGCTTGATCAATCCTTCAACAAACTCAGGAGTATAGCTTGATCCTCCGCCAATCGTAACGACCTTGATTCCGTTTTTCATTGTGTAAGCCTCCCTCCTATGATTACTTGGCAACAAAGGCCAATATAAAACTTATTAAGAAACTGACAACCACTGCTAATAAAACTCGCTTCTTTTTAACAGAAGCATCTTCAACGGGCCCTTCCATTTTTAAAAGAACAAATGAGAGTCCGGCCGATGCCGATATCCCCGTTGCTAAAAATACACTCCAATCCTTTGCGAGTCCCGCACTCATCAAAGGATTGGAAAGAAGTAAAAGTCCAATAGATACGGAGATTAGAAGAACAAACACACTCCTAAAACCGATTCGCTTTGGGACAACCGTTTCTGTCATTTGAATCACTCCTAATGCTAATGAAGAAGTGGGAATCCTAGGACCCCCACTTCTGCTTTTTGATATGAATGCTTATGTGGAGAGGGATAAGCCCCTCCACCTTTCTTTTTGTCCAGCTACGGGGCTTAGAGGCTCGAGGTCATAAGCTAATCCGCTAAGAAGGTTAAAGAGCAACCTTCATGCCGGCTTAGCTTATGCTTGTCGCCTCTGGGCAAAGCCCTTCCGCTTTTCTATTTGTCCAGCTCCGGCGGCTAGCCCCTCGAGGTCATAAGTCCAGCCCACCAAAAAGGCAAAGAACGCCTTTCCGGTGGACTTGCCTTATGCTTGTCGGGGCTGATCGAGCCGCCTCCGCCTTTCTATTATGCCGCTTGTTGATCGCTTTCTTCCATCTTCATCATCTTCTTGTCGTACATCTTGAAGAATGGGAAATAGATAGCGAAAGAGATTGCGATATTGATAAGAACCATGACAATGGCTCTCCAGTCACCACCCGTTGCCAGGTACGCTCCGATTGGTGCGGGCAGTGTCCAAGGGGGCATGATATAGGTTGGTGATACCAGCCCTATAGTTGTTGCTACATAAGCCAGAGTACCAGTGATCAGCGGGATTGTTACAAATGGAATGATCAAAATCGGATTCAATACAATAGGAGCACCGAAGATGATAGGCTCATTGATATTGAAGATACCCGGTACAATACTTGTTCTTCCTAACGCTTTTAAGTATTTTGAGCGGGAGAAGAAGACCATTGCCAGAACTAATCCAAGAGTTGCTCCTGATCCACCTATCCAGATGAACCATTGGTAGAATGTTTCGGGTGCGATGTGTGGAATTGCTTCTCCATTTGCAACCGCATCTGCATTGTTTACAAGGAACACTTCCCATAGTGGACGGGCAACCGTTCCTACTACAGACACCCCATGGATACCGAATGACCAGAAGAACGTAATTAAGAATACCGGAATCAATACGCCGAAAATACTGTCACCAGCGGTAACTAATGGAGCAACCGCTACGCCAATTAGATGATGTAAATCTACTCCGGCTACTACGGTTACAGCAGAAACCAATAGAATAACAATCGCTACAGGAATAAGTGCTTCAAAGCTTCGTGATACAGATGCCGGTACTTGCTCCGGCATTTTGATCGTAATGTTTTTCGTTTTACAAAACCTCAAAATTTCAACTGCCAGAATCGAGACGACCATGGCGACGAATAATCCATGACCACCGAGGTTGGTCATTGGCAGGACCCATCCTTCTCCATCCATTACTTTTGGTGTAATCGTTAATAGAAGTGCAGCTACTGAAATTTGTGCACCGGATAATGGATCCAGGTTATAGCTTTTCGAGAGGTTGTATCCTATCCCGAAGGCTATATAGAGTGACATGATAAACATGGTCAGTCGGTAAGGAATCAGGATTTCAACGATGTTGTCAGCGGCCCACTGTTTGATGTCTCCGAATATTCCGCCATCAGGAAGCGGTGGAAAAGCTAAGATCAGGAAAAATGAACCAACGATAATAAATGGCAGTGCTGAAATAACCCCATCCCGGATTGCTTGCAAGTGCCTTTGTTCAGAGAGCCGGGCCATTGGACCTGACAAGTTGTTCTCTAGAAAATTTACAAACTTTTGCATGTTTGTACCCCCTTGTTTCCTATTAAATTAGTTGGTTAATTCTTTTACTGTTTTCAGTAAAGTAGGACCGCCAAGTGGAGTGTACGCTTGTGGAGGAATCGGACCACAAGGAACATTCGCTTCATCAGCGGCTTTCTTCACTTGATCAAAGCGGTGTCTGATCTGCGGTGCTACCATACAAACATCCCATCCCTTGGAGATCTCCTCCGATACTTCACCGGTTCCAATTGCATGTACTTCCATCTCAATCCCGGCTTTGTCCCCTTCTTTTTTCAGTGCATTCACGACAATTGCGCTGGACATTCCACCGGAACATACGAATAATACTCTCATCTTTACTCTTCCTCCTCTTTCATTCTTTGAACTACTTCATGTGTATGAATAATTTGCTCGTAAACGCCATGTCCTTTTTTCATGCATAAAGCGACGAATAAAGCGTCAATCACGACGAGTTGAGCAATTCTTGCTGTCATGGTTCCGATTCTGATATTGTGTTCTTCCTCGGAAATCGTTAAGACGATATCAGCGAGCTTCCTTGCGGGGGATTTCCCATGCTGTGTCAATAGAAGGATTGTGGCCCCTTTTTCTTGAGCGACGTTCATGAGCTTCAGTATTTCCTTTGTCTGACCTGATGTGGAGACGACGAAGAGAACGTCTCTTTCGGTTAAGTTTGCGGCCATCATCATTTGCACATGGATATCACTCGCTTGAAATGCCAGATAGTTCAGTCGTAATAGCTTTTGCGTAAAGTCTTCCGCTACTACAGCTGAACCGCCTACTCCATACAGGTATACCCGTCCAGCTTTATGGAACGCGTTCACAGCCCGATCCAGTTCATTTATGGAAAAAAGCTTTTCCGTGTTCTTGATCGCTTGATAGGTGTTCACCAGTACTTTGTTGAATACGGTTTCAAGATTGTCTTCAAAGTGCAGAAGTGTATTGATGTCATGACTCTTTGTTTCTTCAATATTCGAGCTTTTGGCCAATTCGATCTTCAAACCGCTGAAACTATTGATTCCGATTCGTTTGCAGAACCGGATGATGGCTGCTTCACTGCTGCCACATGATTGTGAGAGTTGCTTTGTCGTCATTTCCATTACTTTCTCAGGAAACTCCAACACATATTGAGCAACCGCAATTTCAGACGGGGTGTAGTTCTCCATCTGACTTTTGATGTGTTTTAATACTTGAAATTCCGTCATAGTCACCTCCAAAAAAATGATTGTCTTGAAAAGGCTTTCAGTTTAATATGATTATATGCGATAATGAAATTAAATTTCAATATTATTTTAAAATATTTAAACTTTTATTTTACTATTCTAGTAGAAAATGATTCTAAACAGGAATGAGGAGGAATACACAATGGCAGAGGTACGCAACGTAGAAATGGAGATTTTTGAAATTATATCAAACGGCGGGAATGCAAAAAGCATCGCATATGAGGCCCTGACAAAGGCACATGAAGGTAAGTTTGAAGAAGCTGAAGAGATGCTGAAAACAGCCCATGCAGAACTGAACAAAGCTCACAAAACGCAAACGAGTCTCATTCAGGCTGAAATCAATGGAGAAGATTTTGAAAAATCACTTCTGATGATTCATGCTCAAGACCACTTGATGACCTCCATCAGTGAAATTTCTTTAATTGAACAAATGATTCCCCTGTTAAAAAGAATAGATGCACTGGAAAACAAATAATTTTAAGGAGGCATACCAATGAGTAAAAGACTGGGAGTTTCAATTTACCCAAACCATTCCACGACTGAAAAGGATAAAGAATATCTTGCTCTGGCCTCATCTTACGGATTTAAGCGAGTGTTCACCTGCTTACTATCAGTGGAGGGGGATAAGGATGGAATCATCTCGAACTTTAAAGAAACGATTAAATTTGCCCGTGAAAAAAATATGGAAGTCATCGCTGATATCAGTCCCCGTATTTTCAAAGAACTGAACATCTCGTATGATGATTTATCCTTTTTTGCCGATCTGGGTGCTCACGGTATCCGCCTTGATCTCGGGTATACAGGGCATGAAGAATCGATGATGTCGTACAACCCATATTATTTGAAAATTGAACTCAATATGAGTAATGCAACGAAATACATCGATAACATCATAACGTATCAACCGAATAAGGATCAATTGCTTGGATGTCATAACTTCTATCCGCACCGCTACTCCGGTTTATCCTATCCATTCTTTATTGAATGCAGTAAAAAGTTTAAAGACTTCGGGATGAGAACGGCAGCGTTTGTTTCTTCTTCCGATGCAACACTCGGTCCCTGGCCGGTCACGGAAGGATTGCCTACATTAGAAATGCACCGTACTCTTCCTATTGATGTCCAGGCTAAGCATCTTTTTGCCACAGGGTTAATTGATGATGTCATTATTAGTAACGCTTATGCATCAGAAAGTGAAATGCAACTGCTTAGCGAACTGAACACATCGAAGCTGACCTTTACAGTCGAAACCCACGAAACGACAACAGACTTAGAAAAGACGATTATATTTGAAGAACCGCACTTCTATCGTGGTGATGTATCTGATTATCTGATCCGCTCGACTCAAAGCCGCGTGAAATATCGTGGAAGAGAATTTGCTCCCCACAATACGGTTGACATAAAGCGCGGAGACATCGTAATTGAAAACGACCTATATGCCCAGTATGCAGGAGAACTTCAAATTGCGCTTCAAGATATGGAGAACTCAGGCAAAACCAATGTGGTGGGACGTATCCGTGAAGAAGAAATCTTCTTAGTGGATTACCTGAAGCCTTGGGGTAAATTTGCCTTTCTAACTAAGTAATGTGGAGGTTTCTTTAGATGACTAGAGTAATAGGAATCGATGCAGGCGGGACGAAAATTCAAGGACTCGTTCTTGATTTAGAGAAGAACATCCTGTTTCAAAGCTTATCCGGACACGGCAATCCAACGGTTTCCTTTGAAGAGGCATTAACCAATCTCTCTTCCGTGATTCAACAATGCTTGGATTACACTTCTTCTGAAGAGGTTTCCCATATTGTGATCGGGATGGCAGGTGCCGAGTCCGGTAATCTGGCTCATCGAATCAAGATGGAGTTACAAAGGATAACTTCCCTGCCTATTATCCTTTTGAATGATGCCACCCTCGCCTATTTCAGTTTAATCGGGAATCAGAACGGTGTGATGACCATTGCGGGAACGGGTTCGATTTGTTATGGACGAAACGGGAAACAGGAAGGAACTACCGGCGGCTGGGGACATCTTCTTGGTGACGAAGGCAGTGCTTATCATATTGCAATTGAAGCATGTAAACAGATTTCGATGGAGATGGATTCAGGTAAACCACTTTCCCCTCTTTCCCATAACATTTTAAACGAAATCGGAGCGAGTGATGGGAAAGGGTTAAAAGGGTTTATCTATTCTTCTACCAAAGGTGAAATGGCAAAGCTTGCGAAAGTGGTTCACAAGCAAGCTGAGGCTGGTAATGAAGCGGCCTTTCTATTATTTAAAATAGCCGGGGAGCAGCTTGCCCGTCAGACGATTGCCTTATTGGAGAAACTACAGATCGATGTGAATCCGGTTATCGCCTTAAAAGGAAGTGTCCTTGAACATAATGTGGTGGTGCAATCCAATTTTAAAGAAATGATTTCAGAGCGATTTCCAGACGCTGCCTATATCGTCGACTCAACCTCCCCTGCCACCGGGGCAGTCGATGTGACAGAAGCCATCAGGGAAGGAAGGTTGTCATATGAGTAAGCGTTTAGCTGTTGGGTTAATGTCCGGTACGTCTGTGGATGGGGTGGATGCTGCCCTTGTTTCAATTGAAGGCAGCGGCACGGATACAAAAGTGGAGCTCGTTCATTATTCGACGGCTCCCTTCCCTCCACACGTAAAAAAGAAGATCTTCGACGTTATGAGTGTCACAGAATCGTCCACTCCCCTCCTTTCCAGCTTGCATTTTGAGCTTGGAGACGTTTATGCCGAGGCTGTTTTGAAGGTGTGTACAGAGGCTGACGTTTCAGTAGAGGCGTTAGACTTTATCGGATCTCACGGGCAAACGGTCTATCACCAGCCCTTTCATACGGAAGATTCGGTTCCTTCCACTCTACAAATTGGTGAGCCGAGCGTGATTGCGTATCGAACAAACACTCAAGTCGTCTCCAATTTCCGCTCCATGGATATGGTTGCCGGCGGTGAAGGGGCACCACTTGTACCTTATACTGAATTCCTTCTCTATCGAAAAAAAGATCAGGGAAGACTTCTTCAGAATATTGGCGGCATTGGAAATGTGACCGTACTTCCTAAAGATTGCGCTCTTCAAGAAGTATTCGCGTTTGATACTGGTCCCGGAAATATGGTTATAGATGGATTATGCGAGCGACTATTCGGTCTATCTTTTGATGAGGATGGAGCGATTGCTGCGAAGGGAACGGTCCGCAAAGACGTCGCACAGAAATGGATGGAATGGGAGAAGGATTTCTTCCTTAAAGAACCTCCAAAATCAACGGGGCGCGAGCTGTTTGGAGAAGTATTCGTGAATCGGATCCTCGAAGAGTTTGGTGATCTTTCGAAAGAAGACCTGATTGCGACGGCAACCTACTTCACTGCTCTGACGATTTCGGTTTCTTATGAGAAATTCATTCTTCCAGAGCACCCTATTAACGAAGTCATCATTGGCGGCGGCGGAAGCTACAATGGGACACTTCTCCGTATGATGAGGGAGCTTCTTCCTCAGTTAGCCATTCACATTCAGGAAGATTTCGGCTATTCTTCCGATGCCAAAGAAGCGATCGCCTTTGCCCTCCTGGCAAACGAAACGCTTCACGGAAATCCGGGCAACGTCCCAGGAGCAACAGGAGCAGGTAAACCCGTCATACTGGGGTCCATCACTCCCCGTCCCGTATTTACAAATTGAAAGGCAGGTACTGTAGAGCATGGACCTTCATAAGATCCTACTGAAACGAGAAATCCTCATACATTAAACATAGATACATTAAGCACGGAGAATATTTTGGAAAAAATCAATGGAGAAGATCAAACTGTTGCATACGCCGTGGAAAAAACCATCCCTGTCGTGGCAGGTGTGGTCGATTCCATCGTCGCAGGTTTAGAAAAAGGCGGCCGTCTTCTTTATGTAGGTGCAGGCACAAGCGGACGCCTAGGCATCCTTGACGCATCAGAGTGCCCGCCTACCTTTAGCACAGATCCCGGCAAGGTGATCGGAATCATCGCGGGTGGTGAAAGAGCCATCCAGTTTCCCCTGGAAGGCGCAGAGGATGATGAAGAAGGCGGCCGCAACGATATCGCGATTCGTGAAGTTGGCGCAAATGATGTCGTGGTTGGTATTGCTGCAAGCGGACGAACGCCTTATACGATAGGGGCCTTAAAGGAAGCAAAATCAAGAGGTGCTGTAACCGCGTCTGTTGTGTGCTCACCTCAATCCCTAATGTGTGATGTGGCCGATCATTCGATCGTCGCAGAAGTCGGTCCGGAAGTCGTCACAGGCTCGACACGCATGAAAGCCGGAACAGCCCAAAAACTGATCCTTAATATGCTCACAACCGCATCCATGATCAAACTTGGCAAAGTATACAGCAATCTCATGGTCGACGTGATGCCTTCAAACGAAAAACTGAAAGTCAGAGCGCGCAACATCATCATGGAAGCAGCGGACGTCTCTGAACGAGAAGCAACCGAAGCCCTTGAAACATACGGCAGCGTCAAACCTGCCATCCTATCGCTTCTGACAGGCCTCGAAGAAAAAGAAGTCTACGACCTTCTCACCCTTCACAAAGGCCACCTGCGCTCAGCCCTGAAAGCCGCAATGAAATAACCTTTTATGAGGGACGGACCTTGACTAAACGTCAGGTATCGTCTCTTTACTCTTTTTATATCCGATTTGAAAAACATGTTAAAAAAGGTGGAAATTAGTATGATCACTCCTAACATCAAAAAACGGTTCATCGAAATCGTTGGCAAAGAAAGTTACAGGGATACTCCCGCGGAAAAGCTTGTCTATTCCTATGACGCAACTCCTAATTACCAATCCATGCCTGACGCGGTCATCGTTCCCCGCTCGACAGAGGAAGTATCAGAAATCGTGAAAATCTGCAACGAGCATGGCATTCCAATCGTCCCAAGAGGATCCGGAACGAATCTCTGCGCAGGCACCTGCCCTACAGAAGGCGGACTTGTTCTCTTATTCACCCATATGAACAAGATTCTGGAAGTGGACGAAGAGAATCTGACGGTTACCGCCCAGCCTGGTGTGGTGACCCTGGATCTCATTCATACAGTTGAAGCAAAGGGTCTCTTCTATCCTCCTGACCCAAGCTCCATGAAAATCTCAACGATCGGTGGAAATATCAATGAGAACTCCGGTGGATTGAGAGGATTGAAATATGGAGTTACACGGGATTATGTACTGGCTTTAGAAGCTGTGCTCCCTAACGGAGACATCATCCGTACCGGGGGAAAACTCGCAAAAGACGTTGCTGGCTATGATTTAACCCGCCTTTTCGTTGGATCTGAAGGAACCCTATGCGTCATCACCGAAGCGACATTAAAGCTCGTTCCCATGCCTGAAACGAAGCAAACGATGCTGGCCCTCTATCAGGATATTGAAGCAGCTGCCCAAAGCGTTTCAAGTATCATCGCCAATCGTATTATTCCGACTACCCTTGAATTTTTAGATCAGCCTACACTTGAGGTGGTTGAGGATTTTGCCAAAATCGGGTTACCAACCGATGTAAAAGCAGTACTCTTGATCGAACAGGACGGTCCTCCGGAAGTGGTTGCACGTGATATGAAACGAATGGAAGAAGTGTGTTTACAGAACAACGCCGTATCCGTTCAATTAGCCAAAACGGAGATAGAAGCAGATGCCCTTCGTACCGCCCGCCGCTCTGCCCTATCGGCACTGGCCCGTCTCAAACCGACGACGATTTTAGAGGACGCGACGGTTCCACGCTCGGAAATCGCCAAGATGGTGAAAGCGATCAATGATATTTCCGATCGCTATGAGTTGAAGATTTGTACCTTTGGTCATGCCGGGGACGGAAACCTTCACCCGACGGTTGCGACAGATGCCAGGGACCATGATGAAATAGAACGTGTCGAAGCGGCATTCGAAGAAATCTTTGCTCATGCCATTGAATTGGGCGGAACCATCACTGGAGAACACGGTGTCGGCATGATGAAAGCCCCTTACCTCGAATGGAAACTGGGACCCGAAGGCATTGCAGCCATGAAAATAATCAAGCAATCATTCGATTCGAACAACATTATGAATCCGAATAAAGTATTCGCTAAAGAATCAAGAAAACGTGTGGTGATTTCAAGATGACAACCCTTCTAGAAAAACAAAAGATACAACAGGAATTTAAAGACCGCATGGATGAAGATGAATTATTGAATTGTATGAGATGCGGTTTCTGTCTCCCTTCCTGCCCTACGTATATTGAGTCAGGATTTAAAGAATCCCACTCCCCTCGCGGTCGAATTGCCTTAATTAAGGCAGTGGTGGATGGTGTCATAGAACCCGATGAAGAAGTCGAACGAACATTGGATTTGTGCTTAGGCTGCAGAGCCTGTGAACCCGTTTGTCCTTCCGGTGTGAACTACGGTCACCTATTAGAAGACGCACGCGATATCATCAATCAAAATAAAAAACATTCCCTTCCTGTACGGGTCCTTCGAAAAACCGTTTTTGAAGGATTATTCCCACACCAGGACAGAATGAGAATGGTCACGAACCTTCTTGGAATCTACCAACGCTCAGGATTGCAGAAGGCGGTCCACAGGACGGGTGTGATAAAACTATTACCGGAAAGCATGGCGACAATGGAACGCGTACTTCCTCAAGTTCCAAAGTTGAAAGACATGAAGGAACGCCCAACGTCTCTTTCCTCGATTGGTGACGTCCGTAAAAAAGTCGCTTTCTTCTCTGGCTGTTTAATGGATACGATGTTTCTGGAAACAAATAATGCCACTACGAAACTATTGCAGTTGGCAGGCTGTGACATTGTGATCCCAAAGATGCAAACCTGCTGCGGAGCCTTACATGGTCATAGCGGTGAAAAAAATGCAGCGAAGGATTTGGCAAAGCGAAACATCGCTGCTTTTGAAGAATCAGGAGTCGATTACATCATCACCAATGCCGGGGGATGCGGAGCCTTTCTCGTCGACTATGATCACTTACTGAAGGATGATCCAGATTGGAAAGAACGTGCGGTTCAATTTATAAATAAAATCAAAGACATCTCTTCCATTCTTGTAGAATTAGAGTTTCATAAAAAGAAATTGAACATTTCCTCTCAACGGATCACGTATCAGGATTCGTGTCACTTGCGAAACGTGCAGCGTACATTTGCGGAACCAAGGCTCCTCCTTCGATCAGTGGAAGGTGCTGATTACGTCGAGATGAAACAAGCCGATCACTGTTGCGGATCAGCCGGGATCTACAACATCGTCGAATCAGAAATGTCCATGAAGATCCTCGATCACAAAATGGACAACGTCGAACAAACCCAAGCAACCACCATCATCACATCAAACCCAGGCTGCCTCCTCCAAATGAAACTCGGCATCGAACGGGAAGGCCTATCTAACAAAATGCGTGCAATCCACATCGTAGACTTTTTATTGGAAGCAATTCAGTGAGAGGGACGGACCTCTTCATTTACTCAAGTCCCGTTAAATCAACGTTTTGGTTTCGGATGGGGTGATTGGAGGTCCGTCCCTCCTTTTTTTTACTTTTTGATTTTTAAAAATGAAAAGTAGACGAGAAAGGAAAGGATGATTCCATAGGCTGCTAGTAGAGTAAGAGAATTAGTGGCGTTTGATGTAAGCCAGATGGACATGGCTGCGATGAGGACTATTGGTGCGCTTATCCAGATTGTTTTGTTCATTTTTGGACCTCCTTTTGGTACTAAGTAATTGATATTGATATATACGTTTGGGCTGTGGAATGGTTTCCTTTTTTATTGTTGAGAGGTGGTTGATTTCGGTGTGTACCTGGTACAATTCAGGTGTTTGGAGCCTGGTACATTCTAAGGGTTTGTAACTGGTTCATTCTCGCTTATTCGCATCCTTGCAAATCAACATATTGGGGACTTCCATCGGGATAATAGATAAATCAGCAGCTTAAAATCGTCACTTATTCAGCTGCTGATTTTCCTGGAATATTCAACAGGTGAATTTCTTTGATATTTCAACAGGAGAATAAACGCTATTATTCTCCTGTTGAAACTCATCTAATTTTGCCACCTGATTCCCAGCGTTTTTTCACCTGTTAAACTACCACAAATTCAAACCAACAATCACTACACAAAAAGAGACGAACCCCACCCAAGGTCCGTCCCTCACTCTAACGTTTTGATTAGGGGCGTGGGGGGGTTGGAGGTCCGTCCCTCTCCCTAAACCCCAACCGCTCCCTTCGTTGTGATTTCTATAGCTTCCACCATAATCCCTACCATTTTCTCAAGCTCTTCTTCGGTTGTGGCGAGTGGCGGCATGAAAACGATGGTGTCTCCTATCGGACGGGTTAGCATACCCAGTTCACGCATCTTGATGGTGGTCCAGTAGCCGACTCTGTCTTCCCATAGGAACTGCTTATTACTGGCTTTATCCTGCACCAACTCAATGCCGCAAATCATTCCAAGCTGTCTAATGCTGCTTACATGTGGATGATCCTTTAATGGAGCTAACAAGGATTCAATGATTCTCGCTTTCTCTTGAACTTTCCCAATCAGATTTTCTCTTTCATAGATCTCCAGATTCGCCAATGCCGCAGCACACCCAAGCTGGTTTCCTGTATAGGAGTGGCCGTGGAAGAAGGTTTTCAGTGATGTGTAATCATCATAGAAAGCTTCATAGACTTCTTCGGAGGTTAAGGTTGCTGCAATAGGGAGGTATCCTCCGGTGATCCCTTTTGCCACTGTCATGATGTCAGGCTGGACTTGTTCGTGCTCGACTGCGAACATTTTGCCTGTACGGCCGAAGCCTGTTGCCACTTCATCGACAATCAGAAGCACCTCATATTTTCGGCAAAGCTTTTCGACCCCTTTAAAGTAGCCCTTTGGCATAATATTCATGCCGCCAGCACCCTGTATCAACGACTCCACTGTCATCCCGGCAATCTCATGATGATGCTCTTTCAAAATCCCTTCCAGTTCCTCAAGTGCACGATCTCGAATCTCTTCTTCATCCTCTAAATCCGGGTGATGTACTACATCAGGGAACGGGGCAACGAGTGATTCGAACATAAGAGATTTGTAGACTCTATGAAAAATGTCCACTTTCCCTACACTGATCGCACCGACCGTATCACCGTGATAGGCATTTTGAAGAGTGATAAACTTATGCTTTTCCGGCTTTCCTTTATTTTGCCAATATTGATAGGCCATTTTAATGGCAATTTCAACAGAGGTTGCACCGCTGTCTGAATAAAAGACTCTCGCTAATATCGCCGGAGAAAGTTCAACCAGCTTCTCGGCTAACAAAATAGATGGAACATTGGTGGCACCGAGCAAAGTAGAATGTGCGATTTTATCGAGCTGATCCTTAATCGCTTGATTGATTTCCTCATTACGATGGCCATGAACATTTAGCCAAAGAGAAGAATATCCATCAAGATATAGGTTGCCGTAGATGTCTCGAAGATAAACGCCTTCCCCGCTTTCAATCACTAACGGATGCTCATCATAATCCTTCATCTGTGTAAACGGAAGCCACATATACTGACTGCTTTTTTCAATTAGCTGCTGTTGGTTCACTCTGTACATCCTCCTCTAACTCTTCAAGTTTCCAATTTTTAAATAACTCATGTACATCGACTTTTTCAAAAGAATCCTGTGTTATGTATGGCAGTACACCGATTACCTTTACACCGGTTAATGTTTCGATCATTCGTTTGTTGTCCCGCTCAATCTCAGGCATCTCATCTATGGATGTCTGATTCAGGATGATGCCTGCAATTTCAATACTTCGTTGTTTCAATGCCATCACAGACAAGACCGTATGATTAATTGTGCCAAGTCCCGCTCGCGCGACAAGAATGACAGGCAGTGACATTCGTTCTATTAAGTCAAGAATGGTCTCTTCTTCGTTTAACGGGACAATCAGCCCTCCCGCTCCTTCAACCAATAAAAGTTCGTGATTGCTTTGTAACTTCTCCACTTGTTCTAAAATTGGCTTAAGTTCAATCTTCACCCCGTCAATTGAAGCTGCAAGATGAGGAGAGCTTGGCGTTTTTAATAAATATGTATTCCCATCTTTTCCAAAAGAACGATTAGTGACCTCTTCATAAAATTCAGTATCGGGAGCTACTAGTCTATCTTTCTTCAAAAAAGCTCCACTTTGCACGGGCTTATACGGGAATACATCAATGCCCTTTTCCAAGAAGTACTTAGTTAACAATCCAGTAGTTAAGGTTTTGCCTATATCCGTATCTGTGCCGGTGATGAAAAATCCTTTCATATTTTCCCTCCTTTTTATGTTAACCTTATTTACAAATTGGTTAACATTTAAGATAATATCAATCATACCACAGTTTTGGTGAGGAGAAAATGAAAATGGGAAAAACGAGAGAATTGGTCTTATGTGGTCTTTTTGCTGCATTAATGGCGGTAGGAGCCAATGTGTCTCCTTTTTTAATGATTGGAGGCGTCCCGGTCACCCTTCAGTTGATGTTTGCCATCATCGCAGGAGGAATGCTTGGGAGCCGGGTGGGAGCGAAGGCGATGACGGTTTATTTAGCTCTGGGATTAGTAGGGGCACCGGTCTTTGCACAATTTAAAGGAGGACCTTCAAGTTTACTCAGTCCTACCTTTGGATTTATTCTATCCTTTATCTCGGTTGCGTTCGCCGTGGGAATCGTTTTGGAAAGGAAGCGCACATTTGGAGGATACCTCACTGCAGGAATTCTGGGTTTATTGTTAAATTACATCATTGGAACGAATTTCATGTACCTGGCCCTAACATTTTGGGCGGAAGCACCGGGCGGATTCAGTTACACGGTTGCCTGGGGATGGATGGTTGCGTATCTGCCACTGGACGTAGCAGTCACGGCTGTTTCCATGGTAGTTCTTCAGCGATTGTATAAGGTGGTTCCGTCGAGGAATATGAGTCCTTCTTTTCATAAATAAGGGGACGGTACAGAGAATTTTTATGGATTGGCAGCTGAGGGATTGGATTCAGCTGCTGATTTCCGCCTGATTTTCAGCATTTATTTAACAACTGAATCACCCATAAAACCAACTCCATTCCACAAAAAGACACCCAACACCTTATAACAGGTATCGGATGTCTCTCATCTTTATTTACTTGCTGTTTCATAAATCTTCAAATTCCCATAAATCAAACGCAACTCACGCGCTTCAATCCCCTGGGCTTCTGCAGCCTTCAATAAATATCCGTATAAATGCTCCGCTTCCACGGAGAGATTTTTTTCCATATCCCGCTGTAAGGATGACTTCATGCTATAACCCATTTGATTGATCTTATCGTATTGAGCTTCTTCTATCTTTTCAGCAAGTGGCGCTTTTAAGCTTCTCATAATCGCCGCGGCTTCATAAAGGACCCCTTTGATCCTATCTGCTCCCTCTGCTATTTCCCGAATCGGGCCAATCGGTGCCCGGTATAAGGATGTGACACCTGAAAGAGTGGAAATAAATAAATACTTATGCCACATTTCCTGCTCGATGGTGTCGGTTAATCGAAAGTTTGCTTTCGTCCCTGATAATGCCTCTTCAAGATGTGCAATTCTTTCGGTTCTTTCACCGCTTCTCTCCCCAAAAACAAGGTCATGTATGGGACTTGATTGAATGACCTTCCCTGTTTCATCAAGCGTTGACTCCACAAAGCATAAACCGCCTATCACTCTTTCTTTCCCGAATGCTTTTATAAGATTGTCTACGTGAGACATTCCGTTTAAAAGTGGTAGAATCATCGTATTTTCACCCACGAAGGAGTGAAGGCTCTCGATTGCTCCCTTGAGATGATAGGCCTTGGTTGAAAGGATGATGGCGTCAAAGGGCTCTGCTTTTTCTTCTGATCTCATCGTTTTCGGCTTGCAGTGAAAATCACCATGTACACTTTCAATTTGCAGTCCACGTTCTTTCAGCTGCTGCTCTCTTCGCTCACGGACGAGAAACGTAACATCCTCGCCTTTCTCTACCAATCTACCACCGAAGTAGCCCCCAACGGCACCTGCACCAACCACTAGTATTCTCATTCCATCCGCCTCCTTTTACTTTTCAATGCCATGTCACTATTCTCCGATATGAAAGCGGATAAATCAAAAATATTGACTTTGCAGAAAAATAAGGTGCCCTCCCAAAATAGTCAGGAGACACCACATTCAAAACATCAACCCGTACACCAAAAATCGCTCATACTCATTCTTTTCATAATCCCCTGACAAATTCACCTCTTTCCGCAAGACGAAAAGGGGGTGATCTTCTAAATAATGCACATAATCATCCGAGCTATAGTACAACACGATCTCGATATCACGTGGTGATTGTTCCACTGAAAAGAGGATGTTATTGATGATCCTCATGAAAATTTGAACGGAAAACGGATTAAAAAAATAAAATCGGTTATCCTTTGGATGGATAGTATACTCTTCTGCAAGGCAGTGATAAAAGTAAAGATTATCATGTTTGGTTTTTGCCTTTTTTAAATAGCTTTCCCGGTTCGCCACGGCTTCTTCATAAAACCCTTCATTCATTTCAATGCCAACAACGGTAGATTGAAATAGATGGTGTATAAAGAAATTCAATCTCCCTTTTCCACATCCAAAATCAACCACGCGATCGCTGCCATTCAATCTATAATGTCTGAATAATTCATCCAGTGCTTGATACGGAGTCGGTTCATACCGATGATAATGAAAAGACCGGTGAAACCCCATCTGCAACTCACTCGTCCGAACACCTAATAATTCATCATAATTCTCTTCCTTCATACATACTCCTTCATTTCTTTATTCATATCGTATTCAAAAGCTTGTTTCACTTGAAATCCCCTGTCTACTTTAGCTCATTTCCTTCCTTAAACTCCCTCCATATATAAGCACTTTCATTGACAAACCCTCAAAATCCTAATACATTAATAATAACAAGGGGAGTAGCGACCGGTAAACGGCTGATGAATCGTCATCCCGGTATGAAAATACCTGGTTCATCAGGCTGGGCTCATTCTTCAGCACGCAAGACCTTGGTACAAAAATTTGTGCCGGGGTCTTTTTTGTATGCGCTGGCTTGGAGGAGATTATATGGTTTACATTGTTTTTTTACTCGCTGCAGCCATCGTGGTTGCGGCCGCTATTTACCTGAATCAGTTCGGAGATGTCATCAGTAAGAAGTCTTCATTAAGTGGGGCTGTCGTAGGGACATTCCTCATTGCAGGGGCAACGTCACTCCCTGAATTAACAACGAGCTTAACGGCGGTTTATATCGATAACCCTGATATTGCCGTAGGAAACATGCTCGGTAGTAATGTGTTCAATCTTTTCATCCTGGCAGTGGTCGATCTTATTTATCGTAAAAAAAGATTGTTCCAAAAGGTGAACAGGAAGGCAAATATCCCTTCTGCGCTATTTGGATTCCTGTTTCTCATGATCATCATTTTCGCCCTTTTCATGCCGGGTTCCATTGAAGTGTTTGGCGTGGGGATCGAAATGTTTATCATCGTGTTTCTATACTTCGTTTCGATGAAATTCGTTTCCAGCGATGATGCTGAAGGAGAATCCGTACCTACAAAGGATTATTCCCTCAAAACGGCAGTTATCGGTTTTATCATTGCTGCACTGGTTGTGTTTGCATCAGGTAGTGTGTTATCGATTGCAGGGGACCAATTGGCAAAGGCAACCGGCATGAACTCAAGCTTTGTCGGGAGCTTTCTCATCGCTGCTTCGACTTCCCTGCCCGAACTCGTGACGGTTCTTGCTGCTTTTAAACTGGCAAACTATAATATGGCGATCGGCTCTATTCTCGGAAGCAATCTGTTTAACATTCAACTGCTCGTCCTGACCGATGTCCTTTACCGAAAAGGTGCCATCCTTGAAGCAGTCGATACGTCTCATACCTTTATCGCAGTCCTGGGCCTATTCATGACACTCGTCATCGTATACTTGCTTCTACGACCAGCCAATGTCATGAATAAGTGGCGATACATGGCTCCTTCCTTTATTATTACCGTTTTGTATATTGTCGTATCGTATGTATTATTTTAAACACCAAAAGGCGTGCCAGGCACGCCTTTACTTTTAAATAGGCTTCAAAATTGTCCGCTGCAACGGAACCCCGCCCATTGATACATTCCGTTCAATAAACAAATAGGTACGACCATCCACAATAAACGTTCGATTTCCCTTGTATTTCACATCATTCCCTTGTTGCTCAAGCTCTTTTCTGATTGCCTCAATGTACTCTTCTTCCTTGAAAAATCGTTCTTCAAAGTCGATTTGGATGTATCCTTTTCGGTAGCCCATCAGCCAATTGAACAAGAAGAGCAGAGCGATGACTGCTAGTACAATTCATATAAATCCCATCCATTCTCATCCCCTCTCTATCGTTCTCTTACCTTATATACGAAGCAGATAGGCCTTATGTTTCAATTTTCCCAAAATTCCAATCAAAATAAAGTTGTTCAGGCACATCACATGATTCACCTCTTCACTTATGGTAAATTTAACATGATTGAATCAATGGATAAGGAGTGAATGTTCGATGGCTGATAAAGAACTAGTAAAGCAAGACATTTTAGATGCCTACCATTTCAGGCATGCAACAAAGGAATTCGATCCAAACAAGAAAGTATCCGATGACGATTTACGATTCATCATGGAAACTGGCCGTCTGTCACCAAGTTCCTTTGGATTCGAGCCTTGGAGATTTGTCGTGATTCAAAACCCTGAACTGAGAGAAAAGATCAAGAACACGGCTTGGGGAGCATACGGAAAATTGCCAGAAGCCAGTCATTTCGTCGTAATCCTCGCTAGAACGAAAAAAGATACGAAATACGATTCACAATACTTACAGGATCATTTTAAAAACGTGAAAAACCTGCCAGAAGATCATATGGCAAAATACTTAGAAAAAATCGAGCAGTTCCAAAAGGTTGATTTCGATTTATTGGAAGGTGATCGTCCCCTATACGACTGGGCCGGAAAGCAAACCTATTTAGCCCTTGGAAATATGATGACAGCAGCCGCTCAAATCGGTGTAGACTCGTGTCCGATCGAAGGCTTTGACATCGGAAAGATGAATACGCTTTTAGATGAGGAAGGATTATTGGAAGATGGCCGTTTCAGCATTTCCGTCATGGTGGCATTCGGTTACCGGGTGAAGGATCCAGCACCGAAAACGCGTCGACCTTATGAAGATATCGTGAAGTTCGTTTAATCTTAAAATGCCCCCGGTTACAGAACCGGGGGCATTTTTCATAAAATTCTACTGTTTAAACCAATCGGCTCCTTCATCCATGTGCACAAAGGGAATATCCGTATTCACCTCACCCAAGATCTTTTCAAGGACAACATCTTCCCCTTCAAGCCACTTGGCAAAATCAAAGACAACCGGTTCCCGATCTCCCCCCAGGGCAAACCATGCTTTCATTTCTTTCGGAAAATATGCCGATGTATGGATGGTGCCGGCCCAGCTTCCGTATAAATCGGAGAAAACGCCTTTATCCGTATCATTCATTAAGCGGAATGCTAAATGGGCATCTGTAGTCTGCTTATCTCGAATAATACTCAATCGGCGTTTCGAATCGACCAGATGATTTCGATTTTCATGAGTCATCACTTCAAAATGATTTGTACACGCATTGGACTGCCGAACTTCTACCCCACGTGGTGATGTTTCTACAATAAATGTTTCTCCACTTTTATCGTACACCACATAACTAAACGAATGACGATGTGGAATTTCTTTCAACATTTCAACTGCTTCCGTTACATTTGCACATGATTCCAGGATCAATCTTCCGATCATACAGCAAATGAAACCATCCCCTGGATTTTTCCGATGCATGAAGTTATATCCGATCGCCAATCCTTTCTCATTCATACCATCCATCCGTCCCGTTACCCGCTGACTCGGTCCGATAATACTATACCCGCCGTCCGTCGGCTGGTAAAACGTATACCTTCCCTCATACGTCTTCGGATGATAATCATAATTTCGAATCAAATAATTTTCACCCGTCACAATCGAGCAGCCCGACTTCGTATATTCAACACGGTATCCGCCAAACTCCTTCAGCACCTTCTCCATCGGCCACCCGAGCGCTTCCTGTAATCCGATAAGCTCATTCCATACCCCCGGAGCAAATTTAATGATCGCCTGCTTCGCTTCCTCAATGTTAATGGAGAAACGGGGCTTTCTTACCTTCCACTGATTCTCACGATTTCTCACTGTGATCGATTCCTTTATCTTTTCCCCCTGCATATAGCCAAAATCATAATGAGATCCACGGAACTGAATCACATCGCTATGTATTTTTTTCATGTTCGCCCTCATTTTCTGTTTGAAGTTTCTTTTTTAAGGATAATAGAACCATTGGGAAAAATAAAGATTGAGAATTGAGATTCCAGTAGTGTTAGCTGAGAGATTCTCATTGTACCAGGTACACTTGAGGGAATTTGTACCTGGTACACGCAATTACGCGTTCAGTTGCTGAAATTCAACCGCATTGAGGGAGAATCATCACGTGGATATAAAGTTGTACTT
Organism: Bacillota bacterium; assembly: GCA_051750565.1. Classification (GTDB taxonomy): domain Bacteria; phylum Bacillota; class Bacilli; order Bacillales; family Bacillaceae_B; genus Rossellomorea. The sequence goes on from JBNJJV010000007.1 coordinate 121,157, forward strand.
GTCACCATTTTGCCATTCGGTTCCGGCCACAAATCAAACGTTTCGTGCCAGGAACCGAACCCACTAATAAATACAAAAAGGAACGGTCACAACACCCGTTCCCTCTTCCATCATTTCTTCTTCTCGATAATCTCATCGATAATCCCATATTCCTTGGCCTCGTAGGCACTCATGAAATAATCACGATCGGTATCAAGCGCAACTTTTTCAACGGGCTGGCCCGTTTTTTCAGCTATGATTTCGTTGATGTGCTGTCTTAGCTTCAGAATCCGTTTCGCAGAAATCTCCAGGTCTGTCGCCTGCCCCCGGGCACCACCTAACGGCTGATGAATCATGATTTCACTGTTTGGAAGGGCAAATCGCTTCCCTTTTGTTCCTGCAAGGAGGAGCATCGCCCCAAAGGAAGCCGCCATCCCTGTACAAATCGTTCGTACATCCGGATGGATGTATTGCATGGTATCAAAGATGGCAAATCCCGCCGAAGTTGAGCCACCCGGGCTATTGATATATAAGGATATGTCTTTCTCTGGATCGTCTGCGGCAAGGAATAATAACTGAGCGACGATACTGTTGGCCATATGGTCATTCACCTCATCACTCACCATGATGATCCGGTCCTTTAACAATCGTGAGTAAATATCGTAGGATCGTTCCCCTTTACTGGACTGTTCAATGACATAAGGTATGGTGTTCATCTATACTTCCTCCTTCATTCGTTATGCAGCTAATGAGAGGACGCTTGAAGGAGAGTCAGACGTTCGTGCAATTCGGCCTTGGGCAGGAGCGTGTGCAAGCAAGATTGGAATGTATGTCAAAAGAAGGCTTGGATCCTGGGCAATCAGGCAGCGGTATAAAATCGCGTTCAACTCTTCCTGAAGAACTTCATTCCAGTAAGTTTGAACGCCGCTCCCGCCTTCATCATCGGAGATTTTCTTCAGCCTTGCCCTCGATCGATTCAGCAAGGCTTTCACAGCGGTTTCCGTCATCCCCAGAACATCTGCCACTTCAGAAATCTTGTATTGAAACGCTTCTTTTAAAACAAAGGTGACTAACTGTTTGGGGGTCATCTTTCTTGAAAGCTTTTCAATGGTTTCAAGACTGATCCCCTCTTTAGGAATGTCTTCACTCTTCACTTCCGGGACTCCGCCAATCGATTCCTTACTCTGTTTGCGAACTTTATCCACCCATAGATGATAAGCGATTTTATTGAGTAAAGATGAACTCCAATTCTGTTGAGTAGGGTAATGACTCAGTGCCTTACAGATGGACTCTTGGGCCAAATCTTCACCGTCCCATTTGCTCTTCGTCAGAAAATAGCAGTATCGATAGAGCTTGGGCACAAGCTCTTCCATGACTTCATCATTTTGCTTTCGTTCATTCTTATTTAAGCTAGACCTCGTTTGCATCGTCCTCACTCCTTTGAATCCTCTCATGCTTATAACGGATGAATAGGTGAAAAAGATATGGGTGAAAAGTATTTTTATCTATATTATATCCAACCGTACTGGATTGGGGAAAAAATTAGTTTATGCAGCGTGAATTGTGCTAAAGTTGAGTCATAAAAACAGGTGACGGAAAAGAGGATTAGCAATGATTTCAATACTTGTCGTGGATGACGATCCCCATTTACGTAGGCTTATACGTGTTCATTTAGAGCAGAATGGCTACTTGGTTACCGAAGCACAAGATGGAGACGCAGCTTCTGTCATTCTCGAAGCACAGTCGATCGATTTGGCGATTGTCGATTTAATGATACCTAATAAAGATGGATTTCAATTAGCGAAGGAAATCAGGGAGTACTACGATATCCCGATTATTATTTTGACCGCCAAGGATAGTCTTATGGATAAAGCAAAAGGCTATGAAGCCGGGACCGATGATTATATGGTCAAACCCTTTGAAAAAGAAGAGCTTCTCTTTCGTGTACAAGCGATCCTGAGGAGTTTTCATCGTGCCGCTTCCCAGAAAATCCGTCTCAATGATATGATCCTAGATAAACGGTCGTACGAAGTGAAGGATTGATCCAAAACAATCATTTCTCCTCTTAAGGAATTTGAATTATTATATTATTTAGCAAACTTCCCAAACAGAACCTTTTCACGGGAAGAGATCATTCAACAAGTATGGGGAATGGATTTTGAAGGGGATGACCGAACGATTGATGTCCATATTAAGAGGCTCCGTGAACGGTTCCGCCATTCCGATGATTTCTTGATTGCTACTGTTCGTGGAGTAGGCTATAAATTGGAGGTAACCTGAATGCGTTCGCTTTATGTCCGGATTGTCTTCGTCACCCTTCTTATCATGTTTACGAGCAGTGTCATTGCTTTCATCGGTTCGAATCTTTACTATCAGCCATTTTAAAGCCTGCCAACGACGAAAAGAATACTGAAATCGCGAAAGACATCGTTGACTTATATAGTGCTTCTTCAATGGATGCACCTGCTTTTTTCATCAAACGGCAAAGCTCAGATATCAATTTTATGTAACCGATGGTGAAGTTTCCGGAACATTCTACGGAGAGGACTTTCGTGATCGAAGCACCATCATGGACAAGTGGTTTGCGGCGCCAGCTGAATAGAGCATAGTAAACCATTAACACTTCTGAGGAAAGAATCCGAATCAGAATGTGTCTGGCCACTTTCTTCTCTACTGCAGGTAGGAAAGAAAAGATCGGTCCTACTTCAGATGATCTCATGGCAGATCGAATTTCGGGAATTTGTTGAACGGGGAGGAAGATAAGTCCCAACTCTGCTGCCAAGAATAATACTTCTACTCCTATCCCGGAATATAGCAGGATGGTAAACGGTGCAAATAATTCTTCAGGAATGATAAATCTGGCTAACACAAGCCCGAATACCATCAATCCAACGGCTTGTTTCTTCGACAGTTTAAGCGCGGCATAGGCAAGGGCCGGGGAAATAATCATCAAATCCAGTAGAGATCCTATGACTACCCCACTTTCCAATTCAATCGAAAGAAATCGTTGAACTACGGGTTGATACAATAAAAGATTACTAAAGAGAACGACCCCTAACAGGGCGATCGCCCACTTGGCTAATTTTGTTTCACGCAGTACATGAAAACTCCCCTCTCCCAACATCAATTCCATATACTTACATTATAACTCTTCCAGCTTTTTTGGAAATATTGATTTTCAATAAGCTACCATTCTCTTTTTCCTTAACAAAAAAAATCCCCATCCAGTAAAGGGATGAGGTATGGAATCATGCTTCTAGTTTTTTACCTGCTTGATTATTTTTCAAAAACATATAAAACGAAGCAGCAAAGATGATGATGTACCCGATGACACTCAACACATCCGGTATCTGCCCGAATAAGAAGATGCTGATCATGGCGGAATACACGACGGTTGAATAAAAAAAGATTGATATTTCTCTTGCCGGTGCAAACTTGTAGGCAATCGTAATTCCGAACTGACCAACCGTCGCAAATACGCCTGCGGATAACAGATAGATCCACTGTTTCACGCTCATCGGTTCATAAAAACCAATTACGAACGGGAGAAGCACAACGGTCGTAAAGAAAGAAAAGTAAAAGACGACCGTATAAAATTTCTCCCTGCTCCCTAACACACGAAGGACCGTGTATGCCCCTGCTGCGAAAATAGCCGAGAAAACCCCTGCGAGATAAGGGATGGTATCGAAGGAAAATGCAGGCTTGATGATGAACAGTGTGCCGATAAACGCAATGATGATGGCCACCACCTGGAACACCCGGGTCCTCTCCCTCAAGAAAATAGCCGAGAAGATGATGGTCAGAAAAGGACTGAGCTTGTTCAACATATCGGCATCGGATAACACCAGATGATCAATCGCATAGAAGAACAAGACGATCCCAACAGCACCTAAACTGGAGCGCAGCAACAACAGCTTCTGATTTTCTTTCTTCCCGAATAACCGTTCCTTATGATACCGGACAAAACCGAATGCGATGAATGCAGAAACAATGTTCCTGAAAAATGTTTTTTGTATCGTCGGCACATCTCCTGACAGCTTCACAAATGCCGCCATCAGGGAAAAACCAAACGCTGATAGAAGTAATAGGAGTATTCCTTTATTTCGATTTGACATATCTTCCTCCGCTTATATCAAAGATAGAGTGCATCAACACTCCTCAGCTGAAGAGTGAATGCAATGGGCAACCTAACCAGTTTAACAAATTCCCGTCAGAAAATGGAGAATTCAGCCTGACTCAGGTCAAGGAGCCCCATTTTTAGATTCCCTAGTAAAAAGTTAATTTATCCCTTTTCGTGAGGCCATCTCGAGACTTCACGTCAGGGGATGTGGGGAACCTTGAATTGGAACTTCTCCATTCTACCCATAGGTCGTTTGCTTATGGTTACAGGGTTTTTGGGAAAAGCTGGTCCACTGACTATACAGACCTTCATTTGATGAATAAGATACATTATACAAATTAAAGGGGGTGATTAAATGGAAGAATACTTTATTGCCAGATTGAAAGGAAGAAACGAGGTACCACCTGTCAATTCAGAAGCATTCGGTATTGCAAAATTTGTTGTGAATAAGCAATGTACGAAGATAAAGTTCATTTTAAAAGTCGAAAACATCCGTAACTTCGTCCAAGCCCATATCCATTTTGGCCGTCGAAACGAAAATGGACCTGTACTTGTTTTCCTTTTCGGAGCCGATCTGGATACGTTATCAGAGCAGAATGGAATCTCAACAAGAAAAGGCATTGTTCAGGGAGTCATAACAGATGAGGATATTGTAAGGAATAATGTAGGGGTCAAAAACGTAAAAGAATTGGTCAGGCTAATGGAAAAGGGGCTTACGTATGTAAATGTCCACACTGAACAGAATCCTGGCGGAGAAATCCGGGGGCAAATTCAACCTCTTCATGGAAGATGCTACTAGTTTATAGAGCTACCTGATCAGGTAGCTCTTTCTATTCTCAACTTGATCTAAGGCGATTGGTTTCCGAAAAGATGACTGACAATTAAAGGGTCAGGCTAAGAAAAACGTTTTTCATCCTAGCCTAGTTTTCTAATATTTCCTTGACTCTTATTAAATCCTTTCTATTCGCTTTTTTCATCATAATTGATATCAAAGGGGTCAACCATTTAGATAGGCCTTTGGGATTCCCTTTGTTTCGGAGGGTCATCCCTGTGGTCTTTCCGTCCAAAGCCTCCCATAAATACGTAGTCTCCATTGGGAACGGACCTTTGGCCGTTTTCATCACTAGTCTTCTATTGGGAACATATTCTACAATCTCATATGTATAAGAGAGATCACGTCCTAAAAATCTAGCTTTGAAAGCGATCCGAGAGTGGTTGGAGAAGGATTTTTCCGTAAACCACTCCGCCGAATCGATATTAACATACCAATCGGGTGCGTGATCGGGATTGGCAGTATACTCTGAAACCTTTTTAATTGGACATTTTATAGTGATTGTTGTATATACATCTACCATCATATTTCTCCTTGAACGAAACGATAAATACTTGTTTGATTATTTCTGTTCAACATAATTTTTTAACAGCGTCCCAAGTAGATAGGTCCACCCTTCAGAATGTTTCTCTTCCCAATCGTATTCAATTACTCCGGTTGCTGCATGGGATAATTGAAGTAACGTTGAATCACCTTTTTCGATTAGTAGATACGTATAAGCACTATTTACTGCCCCCTGCATGCCAAGGTGCCCGTGAAGACGGATTTCTTCCGGAGCGTTAACGTAATACACCGTCCCCCACAGAGCCCCTTCACTTTCACGCCATTTCTCAATAAATTGCCCGCCAGGTACAGGATCGAATGTAAATTGTGAACTTACTCCCTCAGGAGCCAATTTAATCCCCCGCTTGTTCGGTTAACGCTTTAAATACCTGCTCCCTTGGTGCATCTATCATCACTTCTTGTTCAATATGAAACACTTTACTTTGTTCTATTACTTCTTCTCCTCCTTTGTTTTCTGCTAATGCTCGTAACTTTAATAGCGAATTGGCGGTAGATTCCATGTATTTCCTACCCACCGATTGTGCATTTCCAGCAGTGGAACCGCGTTAAGGTAATTTCGTCGGTACTTCCCTTCCCGCTTCACCACTACTAAATTTCCCTCCTCCAAAATCGTCAGATGCTTCATAATCGCGTATCTTGTCACTTCGGGAAAATGCTCATTCAGTTCACCGGTTGTTCTTGCTGACTGTTTCAATAGGTCCAGGATTTCCCTTCGTATCGGGTGCCCCAGTGCCTTAAATAAAGTGGAAAGTTCGTCTTTCATATTAACGATCCTTTCATTGTGATTAACATGTGAATGATTGGTCACATGTAATATGTGACTTAATAGCAACATGATTGATAAAGGTGAGTCAAGAGCGTCCGAAGGGAGTGGAACATGATGATATTTACATGATTGCCATAATTGAAAAGTGAAAAACGTTGAAGCTTTTCAGTAATGAAAAAAACCTGACCGCAAAGCATTAAACCAGCAATCAGGCCCAAATCTATTTAATGATCATCCACAATAATATACGTAGCCTTAACAGGACCATGCACACCTACAATCAAATTCATTTCAATATCCGCGCTGTTGCTTGGACCTGATATGAAGTTCACGCAGGATACGACACGTTCACCGCTTTCAATTTTATTGTGAATGTCTCTGGCCACTTGGGTCATCCTTGGGACGATTGTACTCTTAGGGATGATGGCAATGTAGACAGCAGGAAGCAAGCTGACTGCCCGTCCCTTGCCCTCACCACTATATAAAACAACCGTCCCCGACTCGGCAAGTGTGGCATCGCTAAAGGTTATACCGATATCAGCAGTCGCTGAATAAGCTAGATTCTCTTCTCCGCCATTCCGATCCCATACGCGGACATCTATCTCGTCATCTCCAAAATCAGATAGACCAAACTCGGCAAATCGTGGGTCATCCCAGGTCACAACTGTTTTCCCACCGTAACCCCTTATAAGATGGGGGATCAGAGTGGATAGCTCAGAAGCAACGGTTTCATGTACGTCGGTATGAATAAACTGACACTGCTTCTTTAATATGTCAACGAGTTGATCCTGAGAGTAATCTTTGTACACTTCCCATTGGGGGTTGTGATTCCATTGAGGCTTATCTACATGATATTTACGCTCTCTTCCCAGATGACCAGCCAGGTTATTCAAAAACGAATCATGATTCTTGATGTTACCGATGCTCATCCGCTTTTCCCTCCTTCTGTCTCTTTTTATACCAATCTCTGAATCGATCTTTCTTCGGCGCTGGAAATTCCCGGATATCAGTCCAGTTTTTCAATGGTCCCGGGCCGTTTGAGATCTTCCCGTCTTTTGTAAAAGCAGCAAGTGTTGTTGGTGCGAGTCTGGACCCGATATTGTACATGGCTGGTGAAGCTGTTCCAAGACTGAAGGCCTTCATCGATAAATTTTCAAAAATAGGAGCCTTTCCTTCCTTCTCAACGATTTCCTGACGATGACGGAGTAAATGTTCGTGAAGTGGAATTTTCACCGGGCACGCTTCCGTACAAGCTCCGCATAATGTGGATGCATATGGCAGCTCTTTGTAGTCTTCATATCCACCAAGAAGCGGAGACAACACGGCTCCCACAGGCCCAGGGTAAATCGATCCGTACGAGTGGCCGCCAACATGTCGATATACAGGACACACATTGATGCACGCTGCACAACGAATACAATGTAGAATCGATTGGAAGGCGGTTCCCAAGATTTTCGAACGGCCATTGTCAACGATGACAAGGTGAAATTCTTCTGGACCATCCACTTCCCCTTCTTGTTTAGGACCCGTCAAAGCGGTGATATAACTGGTCAGCTTTTGTCCAACAGCAGCACGAGTCAAAAGGCTGACGAGGACTTCCATCTCTTCCCAAGTCGGAACAATTCGCTCCATTCCCATCACGGTGATCTGTGTTTTCGGCACGGTCGTCACCATACGGGCATTTCCCTCATTAGTCACTAGAGAAATGGTTCCTGACTCAGCAATGGCAAAATTACACCCCGTAATTCCGATATCAGCCTGAAGGAATTCTTCCCTTAACTTTTCTCGTGCGAATAAAGCCAGTTCTTCCGGTTTTTCTGTCTTGTCATACCCGAGTTTATTTCGAAACACTTCCCGGATTTGTTCCTTATTTTTATGAAGGGCAGGAGTCACGATATGCGAAGGTGGATCGTGATCATCGACTTGAAGAATCCATTCCCCCAGGTCACTTTCCACAACCTCGCAGCCCGCTTTCTCTAAGGCTTCATTCATATTGATTTCTTCTGTCACCATGGACTTCGATTTAACGACTTTCTTACCGTCCTTCTTTTTCACAACATTTGTAATGTATTCGTTGGCTTCTTCTGCGGTTTCGGCAAAAAATACATGTCCGCAACGTTTGGCTACATTTTCACTCAATTGCTCAAGGTAGTAATCAAGGTTTTCAATGGTATGGGAACGAATCTCTTCCCCAAGCTTACGCCAATCTTCCCAATTCCCTAATTCTTCCGCCGCGTTTAACCGGCCATTCCGGAAACGCCCTTGAGCAGAGGAAACAGCTCCCCTCATAAACGTGTCGGCAATCCCGCTTGATACTCGGTCGTTAAAGGATTGATTCCCTATTTTCATCGCCATCTTTACTCCTCCTTCCTTATCAGCTATTTAATACCGAAGCGATATGCATCACCTTTACTGGCTTACCTTGTCTCTCAATGCGTCCACCAATATTCATCAGGCATCCGCAATCGGCACCTATTAAAATATCAGCTTCCGTTTCTTCTACATGCTGCACCTTTTCATCTACCATTTGCTCTGAGATCGGGGTCATTTTCACCGAAAATGTCCCTCCAAATCCACAGCAATCATGACTGTGTGGCAGCGGTTTCATTTCTAAGCCTTCCACATGACTTAAGAGTTTCATAGGAGCTTCCTTCACCCCCAACAGTCGCGTCATATGACAGGAAGTATGATAGGTGGCCTTCCCATTGAGCTTCGCACCTACATCCTCAACTCCCAGCACATCAACAATAAATTGAGTAAGCTCATACGTTTTATCCGCTAATCTTTCAGCACGCTGCTCCCATTCCGGATCCCCTTTAAAAAGATGAGGATACTCCTTGAACATGGTTCCGCACGATCCGGACGGAGTAATCACATAATCCGAGTTTTCAAAAACGGATATCATATGCTTCATTGATTCTTTTGCCTTCTCTACATATCCACTGTTATAAGCAGGCTGTCCGCAGCACGTCTGCTTCTCTGGAAAATCAACCTCACAACCGAGTCTTTCAAGTAGTTCAACCGTATCCATTCCTACATCGGTCTGAAACATGTCTATTAAACAAGTCACAAATAATGATACTTTCATAGAGTCTCACCTTTACTTTCCGGAGAATTCTTTCATTGGAATCCTCTGCTAGTTGACTAATAGTACTAGTGTAAAATGTAGATCGCCTTAAGTCAACAGGTCATCAGATGACTTGGTGTAAATTATCTTTTAGTATGGAAATTCGATGCATTAGTTTGTAATTCCTCTTTTAAATGAATATTGGTATTTGAATCCAACTGTTGAATTTCGATTAATTTTGACTGCTGATTATTGTACTGAATTCACCTGCTGGTTAATCCTGTTTTTTCAGCAGCTGAACAAAGCAAGCTCACCAAGGATGGGAGCCTGCTACATGGCATTCCTTATGCTGTTCTCCCGATTTGTTTCATATCTTTCTTGCTTTGTTTTTGTCCTTTTATAATAAGGTTGACAATCATCACTACAATTCCAGCCAAGATGAACGTGCCAATGTTAAAGCCGATTCCGTTAATTAAGACGTATCCAATCCCCCCGGCAAATACTACGTAAAAGCCCATTGGAATGAGCGTCTTTCTAATCAGATTTCCTTCCTTTCCAATTAATCCTGCAGCAGATGAAGCAGCAACGACATTATGAACGCAAATCATGTTCCCTGCGGCCCCTCCCACAGCTTGCAGAGCAACAATCACGACAGGTGTTGCCAGGATATTATCCGCTACTCCAAATTGGAAAAGGGAAAACATCATATTACTCACAGTGTTACTTCCCGCAGCAAAGGCACCTATGGCCCCGATCGTAGGAGCTGCCAGTGGCCAATAGCTTCCGAACACATGTGAAATCCCTTCGGCTAACACCAGTGGCATACTTGCATACTCTGCAGCATTGACACCTGAATTGATGAATACTTGAACCATTGGAACGGCGAAGATTAAAGCCGCCATTGCGCTGACGATGGTCTTAAATGAATCTTTTACGGCGCGTCCGTAATCCTTCATATTCATTTTATAGATGAAAATGCTGATCAGTGAAACGAAGATAAAAATCGTTCCCGGTATGTTCAATGGTTTTGATGCCACCGAGATTGCCGTACCAAATACATTGTCTGCAGATAAAACCCAGGCTTGGATCCAATCTGTGAATGGCAACGATTTTAACCTCGTAAGAACTAATAGGACCGCTACTAAAATATAGGGCATCCAAGCTGCAAGAAAAGAAATGTTTTTCTTTGGTTTTTCTGTTTCGTCAATAGTAAGTGAACCATTCCACGCCGGTTCCCAATTAGATGCTTTGTCAAAGTCCCATGTTCGCTTAGGAACGAATAATCCTTTTTTAGCCGCCGGCACCACGATGGCCAGGCCGACTAAACCTCCGATCAAGGAAGGAAATTCCGGTCCTAGAAAATTTGCGACAAGAGCATAAGGAATCGTAAACGCCAATCCCGCAAAAATAGTAAACTTCCAAACGGCCAATCCTTCTTTGATGGATCTATTTTTTCCGAAAAAGTACGTAAGCATGGTGACCATAAAGAGCGGAATGAAGATACCGATGATCCCATGAATGATGGCAACCTGACCACCAATTCCATTTATGTAGGCATCCATTGTCGTGCCTTGTTCTGTCACGTATCGCTGAACTAATGGTGAATCCTTTAACCCTGTATTCACTCCGATGAGAATGGGAGTCCCGACCGCCCCAAAGGAAACGGGAGTCGATTGCAGGATAAGAGCGACCATGACGGCTCCCATGGCCGGAAAACCGATTGCAACGAGGAGTGGAGCAACAATTGTTGCTGGTGCTCCCCATCCTGCCGCTCCTTCTAGGAAAGCTCCGAACAACCAACAAACGATGATCGTCTGCACGCGCCGGTCAGGTGAAATACTCGTAAATCCTTTGCGGATCGTGAAAACAGCTCCACTTTCCTTTAACGTATTTAATAACAAAATCGCACCGAATACGATGACGGCTACCTCCAGTGCGGTTACAACCCCTTTCACACTTGCGGCTGCAACCTGATTCCCCGGTACTTCCCACACAAGCATGGCCATCAACACGGTCACAATCAGCGAAACAGGCATCGCTCTCTTTGCCGGCCATCTCAATACAACTAAAAACAAGAAAACCGAAAAAATAGGCATGGCCGCCAATAAAGCTAACACACCAACACTCATCCTAACTACCCCCTCTAAAAGTAAATTTAATTTCCTCCCACAAACTCCCCAACTAATCATGTTAACAGGTCATCAGATGACTAATATATTTAACAGTATAATTAAAACGCTTACATACCACAACCTTATTTTTGTAATTTTATAAAAAATCAAGAGGGACGGACCTCCATCAGAACGCAATCCCTGTTAAATCAAGGTTTGGTCTTTTTGGGAGGTCCGTCCCTCTTATTCTTCGATGTCCTCGAAGTATTTCATGAGGACTTCTTCGACGTTATGTAGGTGGTTGAGCATGAGTTGCTGTGCTTTTTGACCGTCTTTTGCTTCGATTGCTTCATAGATGTTTTGGTGTTCTTGGTATAAGCGATCCAAGGTCGACTTTTTTGAATACAGCCAGAGACGGCGTGTTTCTCTCATGGTGGTGACCATCATTTCCGACACATTGTTCATGAGGCCCGTCAGCAGCTCATTTTGTGAAGCTTTGGCAATCGCCATGTGGAAACGGAAATCTGCTTCTTCTCCCAGCTCTTCATCACTGGCTGATTGCATCTGATCTAAAGCAGTTTTTATTTCTTTTAGCTGCTCATCGGTTCTTCTCGACGCTGCTGCTTCAACGGCTCCTACCTCCAGTATTCTCCGCACTTCCAGCAATTGTTTCACGTCATCCTTTTTCATTAAGGCTGCAATATAAATAGGCAGAGAAAGCATACTTGAATCGAACTCCCTTACATAGGTACCTTCTCCCTGATGCATTTCAACTAATCCCATCGCTCGTAACGCACTCAATGCTTCACGGACAGCCGAGCGGCCCACTTGAAAATTCTCAGCCAGCTGCTGAACGGAATCCAGCTTGTCCCCTGACTTTAACTGACCCGATTTAATCATATCGATTAAAACCTCAGCCACTTCTTCGTATATTTTTCGTGGTTTAATTCGTTTATAATTCAATCGTTCTCACCCCAATATGTATGTATATATGATTCTATAGTATTAAGCGTAGGGGGACAATAATGAAGGTAGCTGTTATTGATTGAGATTAAGGCTGGTTAGCTCTGCTGGGTTGATAATTATAGTAGGAACCAAATGTGGGAAGGATGATGAGATTTTTTCAGGAGTGGGAAAAGATAATGTTTATTTAAAAAGAATCGAACTCGATGTTATATGGCAGAAAAAAAAGCCCCCATTCATGAAATGAACTGGAGGCCAACCATCCTTATTTCTTCATTATCGGAATCCAAATCTCACAACGATAATTCTCACCATTCGGGTTTCCTGGCGGGTACAATTCAAACTCAGGACCTCCACCATGTTCATACCCTGTCGAAGGAAACCATTCAGAGTAGATTCGCTTCCATACACCTTGGATTGCATGTGGCATTGGACCGACAGATTCAAAGACAGCCCAGGTCGCAGCCGGAATCTCTTTTACCTCCAATGAACGATCTTCTTCACTCTTTTTCTCCGCCCCGATAAAATATGTGAACTCTTCATTAGGATGGTCAAACTCCATACAAATCCCGAGCATCTCGTTATTTCCTGCTGCTTCACAAATCTTCCTGTCTAAATCAGTCGTGTTCACTTCATCCCAAAATGCAGGAATGACTTTCAAATTCTCACTGTTACAGGTAGAAACTCTTTTTCCTTTTCCAATCACTTGAAATGTTTCTTTATCCACAATTTTATAATCCATTTCGACTTCTCCTTTAAGTTGTATTTGGAAGGATATTCGCGGAAATGCCTTCAAGGTGGTTCCGGCTTCCCTAACTTGGGATGGCGAAACTCCATGGGCCTTCCGAAAGGCTTTCGAGAAGGATTCCGGTGTTTCATATCCGTACTTGAAAGCAACGTCAATGACCTTTGCATTCGTGTTGACCAGTTCCTGGGCGGCTAGTGTGAGTCTTCTCTTCCGGACATAATCAGCCACTGTATAGCCTGTTACAAGAGAAAACAGCCTTTGAAAGTGAAACTTTGAACAGAGTGACAACCGGGCAAGTTCTTCCATCCCGACTTCCCCATCCAGATTGTCCTCTATATACTGAATGCAATCATTCATCCTGTGCAGCATTTCCATTACGTTTTCTCCTTCCCGCTATCTAAATGTATCATTCTGAATTTGAGTCATCCTGTCATTCTGTGCTTTTATGTGACCGGTGGTTTTATATGGTTATGCCAACCGTGTTCACCGATTAAATTTCACCTGCCAAACATATACTACAAACTACGTCTAATTTTATACGACGAGACTCTACTTCTACAACGTCCATCTATATCCTTCTTTTTTCATTTCAACCTATCGACACGAAACCATATGGTGTTATATTATAAAAAAACGAAACCAATTGGTGTTACTTATTCCCAAAGAAAGCAGGCGACATTCATGAAATCAAATCAATTAGAAGATATTAAACAAACCGTTTTATTCAACGCTCCCATCCAAAAGGTATGGGACGCGGTTTCCACGTCAGACGGGATTTCCTCTTGGTTCATGCCCAATGATTTTGAACCGGAGGTCGGTCATAAATTTCATATTCAATCCCCTTTTGGGCCTTCTCCTTGCAAGGTATTGGAGCTAGATCCTCCTCATAAGTTATCTTTTTCATGGGATACAGATGGCTGGGTGGTTTCTTTTCTTTTAAAAGAGGTAGGAGATCAAACAGAATTTACGCTTATCCATGGCGGCTGGAAGCATGATGATGCGATTGTTTCCAAAGCTCATGAAAAAAGCTCTGTCATTCGCGACAGAATGGCCAATGGTTGGGTTGGCATCGTGGATGAGAAGCTGAGAAAGGTTGTAGAAGGTTAAATGTCTGCTGTTAAACATGATGTGTTTCAAGCTATTGCAGACCCGACCCGCCGGGAAGTGCTTCGACTACTTTCCGAAAAAGAGATGCCCATCTCCGCCCTGACCTCTCACTTCCCTATGAGCCGGACCGCCATTGCGAAGCATCTAACCATTCTTTCTGAAGCTGAATTGGTAAAGGGAGAAAAGGTCGGAAGGGAAAAAATCTATCATCTGCAGCCGGAGCCATTGGCAAAATTACAGGACTGGCTATCGTATTATGAGCGGTTCTGGACCAATAAGTTGTCCAAGCTGAGACATATCGTAGAGGATAATGATAGTGAACCTCAAATCAAAGTGGTTGCGACTGACGAAGATTGATCATGAAGAGGGACGGACCTTTACAAGGTCCGTCCCTCTCCTTTAATACACTTTCGCCACAATCACCATGGAGAGGAATACGGTCATGATGGAAATGGAAGTAAGGATGTTTAATAGATTCATTGCCGTTAGCCCGATTAGGTCGAACTGCAGGACTGTCATAAGAACGACATGAACTGTCATGATGGCAAAGAAGGAGTAAAACATTCCTTTTTCCCGTATCATCTTCATCCGCTCATCCTTTTGCTTAAACTGTGGATGAAGATAATGCATGCAAAAGCTTAAAACAGTCAAGGACATAGGTGTAAGGGCATAATAAGGAAACTCTTTTGTCATGATGCCTGCTATGAACATAAAAACAGTCTGAAGTGCAAGAAACCACCCCGCAATAAGGTAAATTTTTGTTTGCACTATTTCTCCTCCATTCTCTCTTCGTATACAAAAATTTCTTCTATTGACATTTCGAACACTTGAGCAAGTTGAAATGCAAGTTTCAAAGAAGGGTCATACTTCCCTTTTTCAATTGAAATGATAGTTTGTCTTGAAACTCCTAATTTAGCTGCCAATCCTTCCTGGGAGTATCCCAACGTCTTCCGGTATTCTACTAGTTTATTTTTCAAAGAAGGATACCTCCTTATATTTCCATATCATAATGTAAAGGAAACTTAACGTCAAGGTTCCTTTACATATTTTGAACGAAACTTTTTTACCATTCAATCGTATACCTTACTAACTAACAAAATAAGGGATGTGAACTGGATGGAAGATGTGATGAGCAAAGTGAAGAAATATAAGGATATTTATTCACAATTAAAGAAGCGATTGCGCTGGAAGGTATCGGATTCCCGTTCTTTAATGATGGTCGCTTCGTTGTACGTAACGAATGAACGAGCTTTTGACCTCGACCGTTTTGTAGAGGTCAGTGATTATATTAAAAATGAAGTCGGTGCATTTTCGACGTTAAAGCATGAAATCCGATTTACCTTTGCGGCGATGCTTGATACACGTTTTGAAACGCCAGAATCAAAGTTCCATGAATTCCTTGCCTTATATGATTCTTTAGTAGAAGCTGGATTTTCAAGAGGAACGTTCACCTATATAGCAGCCATGACCCTGCTTTCGAATGATGATTACAGTACAGACCTGTCCTATCATGCAATGAAGGTGTATAAAAAAATGAGAGAGCAGCATTTCTTTTTAACAGGGCATAGTGATTATCCCTTTGCCACTCTGCTGGCTCAAAGAGAAGAGGACCAGAGTGAGTTGATCTATACGATTGAAGGCTTCTATACGAAATTGAACGATGCCGGATTCAGGAAAGGGAATGATCTCCAAAGCATGAGTCACATCCTTTCCCTGCACGATGAAGCGTCTCAAGATAAGCTTGTCAGCCGCTGCATCTATTTGTTTGACACCATGAAGCAAGCAGGCATCAAGACGAAGGCGATGTTCTATCCTCAAATCGCTCTATTATCTTTTGTGAATGCCGACTCGAACTTAGTGAATCAAGTAAAGGATGTTTGGGAAGAACTTAACTCTGAAAAGCACTTCAAGTGGCGCAAAGATATCAATTTGATGATGGCCGTGAACCTTTTGATCAGTGATAAGATTGAGAACTCTACTATGATGCAAGCGAGTTTATCGACTGCCATTGAGACACTCATACAAGCGCAGCAAGCAACGATGATTGCAACCATTTCGGCTGTATCCGTGACAACCGCCGGTGGAGATTCGTGATATGGATCCGATCTAGGTTTCCCAACAGCCGTAACCATATTGGTGCTGATCGGTGTTTATAAGGTGTTTGTTAAAAAGAAAAGCGTCTCCCTCTTTTACACACCGTTTGATCAAGTGACTGGACAGACGGAAGTGGAATTTCATGAGGAGCAAGAAGTGATTGTGGATGATGAGGATCAAGATGAAAGGAAAAAGTAGGGAAACCTCTTATTCCCCCTCCAAATAAGCCTAAATTCCTGTTACCATTTAATAGCAATTTAATTGGGAGTGGATATATTGAGGTTTTTATTTATTTTACTTGGGTTTATTTTAGGAGGAGTCTTCGCTTTCATTGGTCCTGAAGTCGCCATTTGTGCCCTTTTAGGAGCAATACTATTTTTACTTATTTATGATGGAATCGACTTTAACTATTGCATGAAGAATGTAAAAGATTCTCAAATGAAATGAGAAAAAATGAGGGACGGAATTTTATACGTTGTAAACAGTGTTCGTGATATCACCGAACTCTTAACATTAAAGCTTCAAATCGATGAGCTGCAAGAACTAAAGAACCTCCTCCAAAGTTCGAATGCCACGTTTTCTAATGAAGCAGAGAAGTCATCCATCTATTCCAGTGAAGGATGAAGAAGGTATTTACCATCATTGATCGAGTAGCGAAAACCGATGCAAAAGTTCTCTTGCAGGGGGAAACCGGTGTCGGGAAAACGATGATTGCAAAATACATACACGAGCATTCGAATCGTTCGACCGCCAGTTTTCTAGAGCTTAACTGCGGAGCCTTCCCTCCAAGTTTAATAGAGGCAGAATTATTCGGGTATGAATCAGGTGCTTTATCTAAAGGCGGAGATTCTTAATATGAAGTCTATCGATCAGCTGAATAACGGAGGGACGGACCTTTTCAAGGTCCGTCCCTCCTCTTATTTCACCCGATAACCCATTTCTTTTTCAGTATTGCATCTTCCCATTCTTCGGGAGCATCTACGTCGCTGATGATGAAGTCAAATTGGTTAAATTCTGCTATTCGATAAGTGGCTTTGACCCCGATTTTCACGCTGTCAGCCAGCAAGTATGTGTGAGTGGCATTGCGTAGGTATACTTGTGCTAATTGGGATTTTTCCAGGTCGTAGCTCATGACTCCTTTAGGATGGAATAATCCATCTGTAGAAATAAATGCCTTGTCTGCCCAAAATTCTTTGGCGATTTTTTCTGTCAGGGATCCTCCCGAACGATAGTGAAGGGGCTGTACACTTCCGCCGATAAAAACGATTTCCCCATCAAATTGGTTATGGTTCGAGTAAGAAATCAGTGCGGATGCTACTGGAAATGAATTCGTAATCACGGTGATATTGTGCTTAGCACATAACCCTTTTATCATTTGTAACGGTGTACTTCCTTCATCTATGATAATGACGTCATTGTCTTCAATAAACTGAAGTGCCCTGTCAGCTATCTTCTTCTTTTCATTGATCCGTACGATTTCTCTTTCATATAACGCAGGCTCTCCAGTATCTTCCTCTATTTTCACGGCTCCACCGTAGACTTTTTTCAGCTTTTGCTCACTTTCCAACTCCTCTAAATATCTTCTGATGGTTTCTGTTGAAACATCAAATTTTTCTGCTAGTTCAGCCACACGGACCTGACCATATTCTTCCAGGTCTGACTGGATGATCTTTTTACGTTCTTCTGCTAAAAGTGACATTGAAATTCTCCTTAAATCTCTTAAGCTTTATAAGGTTTACCTATTATTTCTCTTTTTTTATGTATAAAAATATCCCGTTTTTCTAATTCTTCAAAAAATTCTTTCGGATCCTGAAAGGCATCCTCAGGAATGATGATTCCTGTGTCTTTTACTTTTCCTTCCGCTATCATCCCAGTGGCAATGGCAAAAGGAATGGCTACATTTCGAGTATACGCTCTAAGTCCTTCCCAGCCCATTACTGAGCCATCTGATAATGGATGCGTATGGTAGAGTGTATGCTTTACTTTTTCATCGTTTTTCTCACCCACTACCTCAATGTGTAAGGCATACCCGTATAGATCCGTTTCGTTCCCTTCCTTGGATTGATGCAAATATGTCGCTAAAACGTCCATGACCCCGACCTCCTTTCCGTTGATTTCAACCTTGTCGTTTCTCAAAATACCATATTCATATAAGGACTTAATCAAGTTCATGTTTTTCTCTGGCCATGTTCCACGGACTTCAATGAGTTGAACTCCTTTGGATCTTAATGCTTTAGCCAGGGTTTTCGTCTCAGCATGAGGAATGATATATTGAATTCCTTCTCCATAAGGTTCGGGTAACTCAATTTTTCTTGGACGGGCAAATGGAGGAACCTGAATGAATTTACCATTCTCATATACCACTCTACCCGGAAGTTTAGGATCGTACTCATAGGTTGTCGTCTCTGTAATCGATTTAGAAAAGGCAATCGGGCGATAGGAACCATGACTGACCCGCACACTCTCAACCTTATCTAGTTGATTGGTAGCATGAATAGCCATAAGTTGTGTCAGTCCGGGAGTCATTCCAAATCCAGGGAGACAAGTCCTTCCTTTTTCCTTGAACAGATCGTGATAGGCATCCTCTTCTCCGAAGCCATTCAGGTTGATTCCGTGGCATCCCGCTTCGGCTATACAAGCCGTCGTTTTCCCATTTAATGCAATGGTGGTGCCATCCATGACAATGTCATAGCCTCTCATCTTTGAAACCGTATCCTCATGGTCATGAACATTCACTTTCACAAAATTCACCCGGGGATCATTTAACCATTCAACTACTTTTTTTCCTTCATCCTCGTTATAATCGGCGACTGTAATAAGGTCAAAATCAGAGTGGGTCACTAAATCCAAAATCGCCTCCCGGGCTATCTTCCCGGCTCCTCCTAAACAAAATACCTTCATGAGATCATGGCTCCTTCTCTATAGTTGATATTCTTGAATGGCACTTATCAATTTGAAATCTCTTACCTCTCTTCAAAGATTTTAATAAATACATGCAGGGGAGCAAAGCACCCATAATCAATGGTTGTTCCAGCCCAGTCAAACATAACTCCGTCTACTTTTCTCATTCTTTCATTCTCCTTTTCTCTTATCTTTGCCATAAGGCATTCCTTTTTCTGATTCCATTTAAAGCCCATTCATATAACACTCTTACCACTATATTTGTCAGAACGATGAGTACGCTCATGGCTGCTGCTGATGCCAGATTTCCTGCATCGTCCATATTCACAATGGAGATGGCTGCCAGTTTAAAGTCTGCAGAGTAGAGAAAAACAACGGCAGAAATGGTGACCATACTGTTAACAAAGTAGAACATGGCAATCTCAAGAATCGCGGGCAGACACATAGGGATCGTAACCCTGAACACCGTTTTATAAAACGGGACTCCCATTGATTCTGATACAAGCTCGAATTCCTTATCTAATTTCTTCAATGAAGTGGTAGCCGTAACGAAAGCCACCGAATAAAAGTGCACAATATTGGCAAGAACGATGATGGCTATCGTTCCATATATAAAGTGAAACGGATTTGAAAAATTGATTCCTAATAGGTTGATTTCAGGTTTGCTGAAAAAGAAGATGTAGCTGATCCCTACCACAAGTCCGGGTACGGAAAGTGGAATGATTGAAAACAAGTAGCCCAGTCTACGAAGCTGAGTCAATTTCCGTATCTTTTCAATGGTATAGGCGAATATAAAAGTGAAAATCGTCCCAAAGAATGCGGTTAACCCGGCAGCTAGTAAACTATTCTTATACGCTGCCAATCCATCCCCTGAAAGACTGGTAAACTTGAAGTGATCGAGGGTAACCCCCATATTATATGGCCAGATTTTCACACTTGCCGCTACCAATACAGCGAAGAATAATAGAAAAATAAATCCTGTAAAAAGAAAGCAATAAGCGAATGCAAGGAAATCTCTACCTTTATTTCGATTTATTTTGTAAGCCATTGATTTCGAAGTAACGTATGTTGATTGTTTCTTTTGAACAAATTGATCCACAAAGAAAGCAAGCAGGGCGGGAAGCATTAAAATGACACCAACCGTTGCTCCCATGGAAAGATTTTGTTGACCGACCACTTGTTTATAAATGTCTGTGGCCAGGACATTGAACTGTCCACCCACTACTTTAGGTGCGCCATAGTCTGTAAAACTTAATGTAAATACGACAAACATCGAACTGATCAAACCATACTTTGCGCTTGGGAGGGTTATCGTTGTAAATTGTTTAAGCTTACTGCTCCCTAACGTATTTGCTGCTTCATACAATCGATAATCTGTGTGTTGCAAAGTAATATACAAAATAAGGAACGCTTGTGGAAACGTATAAACGGTTTCCGCTAAGATAATTCCAATCGGTCCATACAGTTCAAATTGAAATCCAGGTATCGCCCCCAAAAAACCATTCGTGATCAACCCCTGATTCCCAAACAGATACATTAGTCCGATTCCATGCATCATCGTAGGAGCAAACAACGGTAGCAATGCTGAGTATCGATAAAACGTCTTCCCTATCATTCTCGTTCTCGTCAAGGCATAGGCATATCCGAAAGCCAAGCCCACCGAAAGAACCATCGTAATGCTGGATACATAGACTGTGTTCTGCAGGGATGCAACAAGAGTAGGGGTCTTAAAATACTGGATGAAGTTGCTCAATCCAGCAAAATTCCCTTCCCGATCAAATAGGGTTTGACTGAACAGGGCGGATAAAGGTAGAACAAGTGTCACAACAAATGATAGAATCACGAACACAATGAGAATCGTTTGAATCTGCTCATTTTTCCCCTGACGAGTCCTCTTTTTATTCAAACGTCTGACAAAATCCAATCTTTTCACCAATTCCATTTAATAAACCACCTGTTCTTTATAAGATAGAACTTGGGCCTCAGGAAATTGCACGTAAATGGTAGACCCGATTTGTAAGTCCAACTCTTTAATGAACGAGGCAAATAAATCTGCCTCCACTATTTGGTTGTGTAGTTGGGAAGAAAGATCTGTAATCTTCAGCTGGAGTCGATAGGTCGAGCCCCTGAATTCCATCGTTTGAACGACTGCTTCGATTCCTTTAATATGGGAAAGCTGAATATGTTCAGGGCGAATCGCCTGCGTCAAACCGCCTTCTAAGTGATTCCACATATTGATCGACCCGATGAAGTCCGCTACAAAAGGATTCTTTGGACGATAATAGATCTCTTCAGGCGTTCCCACCTGCATGACTTCTGCATTGTTCATCACGACCACTTTGTCTGCCATCGTTAACGCTTCCTCCTGGTCATGAGTCACCATGATCGTGGTTATCCCCAGATTATCTTGAATCTCTCTGATTTCATAACGAAGCTTTTGCCTTACCTTTGCATCCAAAGCAGATAAAGGTTCGTCCAATAATAAGAAAGAGGGGGATAAGGCAATCGCTCTTGCTAATGCCACCCTCTGCTGCTGACCACCTGATAAATGAGCAGGATATTTATCTTTTATATGTTCAAGATCTACCATTTGAAGTGCTTCAATCGCTTTCTGTTTTCGTTCGGCTTTAGAAACTTTTTTATTTTTCAATCCATATTCAACATTTTGGATGGCTGTGAGATTAGGAAATAAGGCGTATGATTGAAACACGATGCCAAACTCTCTTCGCGCCGGGGGGAGATGTAATAATTCTCCGCCTTGTTTTTTGATCGACCCCTTGTCCGCTTCCTCAAGTCCTGCAATGATCCGTAAAAGTGTTGTTTTGCCGCACCCACTGGGACCTAATAAACAAACAAATTCATTTTTTTGAATATCGAAAGAAATATTCCGCAAAGCTTGGAAATCTCCAAATGTTTTCGAAATGTTCCTGATTTCTAAGAACGGCTGTACCATACTTTTTCCTCTCCATTTCTTGAACCTATCCCCCTGTAGAAGAGGGGTGTCTTCTGCAGGAGGACATAGGGGTCAATTATTCCTTCGGTTCAGCCTTACTTCCAAAGCTGGAATCCCATTTTTCTAAGATGCTGTCGCGATTCTCCGCGGCCCAGTTCAGGTCATTTTCTTTATACATCTTTTCTTCAACCCCGGAAGGGAAGCCATCCGGTTTTGGAAAATCATTTTCCATTGTAGAGAACCCGTTGGCATCATAATATTTCTTCATCACCTCGTCCGTAATCGCCCAGTCTAAAAATGCTTTTGCTAATTCTTCATTGTTGCCTTCTTTCTTAATAAGGGCATTCGCTTCTACTTCCCAGCCCAGACCCTCTTCAGGAAGAATCACTTCAACAGGTGCTCCTTGCTGCTTTTGAGTTACTCCGCTGTAAACTAGGGAGATGCCAATCGGGAACTCACCTGTTGCTGCAAGCTTTGCAGGCTTGGAACCGGAATGTGTGTACGTTGCGACATTTTCATGAAGTTTGCTCATATAATTCCAGCCTTTTTCTTCACCCATCATTTGCACCCAAGCAGATGATGTCAGGAATCCTGTACCGGATGAAGCTGGATAAGGCATAACGATTAACTCCTTATATTCAGGTTTTAATAGATCTTTATATGTCTTAGGTGCTTCGATTCCAAGCTTTTCAAGCTCAGCTGTGTTGATGACAATGCCTGTCATGAACGCCGTATTTCCTACCCATTTCATTGGTTCATTTGAATCTTTGTAAGGATCAAGGATCTTCTCACTGCCCTCTGGCGTATATTTTGCCAGCATATCCTTCTGATCCAGGGCGAGTAAGCTGGAAGCTGCAAGGCCCCATACCACATCTGCACTTGTATTTTTCCCTTCAGAAAGAAGCTTTGCCGTGATGATACCGGTTGAATCTCGAACCATGTTTAATTTGACATTAGGATACATTTCTTCAAATGATTTTGTGTATTCAGGGATTAATTCCTCTTCAATTGCTGTATAGACCGTTAATTCTCCAGAAAGTTCTTCATTGGCCCCTGCCGCTTCTTTTGACATTTCTTTTCCACAAGCTGCTAGTAAACAGACAGCCATCACTAGAAAAATTAATTTCTTCGTATACACCTTCATATTGAACACTCTCCTTTAGATTCTTTGTAATAGTTCAGTAGATTCCTGTAAATTACGGTATCGTTCTTTCATGATAAAAGTTTGATCCTTGCTTTTGTTTTTGTTGTTTTAATTTGTTTTTGTTTGCTTCACACTTAAAATTTACTTGTTATTTTTTAATCTCAAATAAATACCATATTAATTTATTGTAAATTTGTTGTTGTTTTATATTGTTTTTGGTAGATCTGCCATAATTCGCTTCTTTTTCTCAAACGTGGCAATCTTTCTAACTCCCATACTCTTCAAATCAGACATGCTCTCATGAACATAAGCTCCTATGTTCTCTGGAAAGTGAGCATCTGATGATAGAGTAAAAGGAACGCCATGCTCTACTAAAATAGATGTGAATGGTTGACTAGGACACTTTTCTTTGACCGGAAAGCGGTAGTATAATCCGGAATTCATTTCAGTCGCTACATCATGATCCCTTAAGGCTCTCGCTACTGATTGGTAATGAGGAATAAGATCCGCTTCATCCGGTCGATGGCCAAAGACCTTCAAATTATCAAGATGTGACATGTATTGAAACAATCCCGTTTTAATCCCTTTCTCAATCGTCTGATAGAATTGTGAATACAATGTCTTAAGATCATATTGAAGGAATAACCCATTTGCAGACGGGTTATCAAAACCCCAGCCATTAAGGAAGTGCACAGAGCCGCTGATAAAATCACAGTCAATTGGCTGAATGAAACTAGCCAAATCCTGCTCCCCACCATCAAAATAGTCAGCTTCTATCCCGACTCTTAGCCTGACCCCTTTTTCTTCCCATTTCTTCTTCGCTCTTTCAGTTGCGTAAAGAAACTCATCTACTCCCTCTGTCATGACTTGATCTAACCACTTTGTTTGAAGCTTCCCAAGTTCTGAGGAACCAAGATCGATATGGTGTTCAAAATATCCTCGCATTTCTTTAAATCGATATAAGTGCTCCACAATTCCCACTTCTTTAAGACCTTTCTCAATGGCCGCTTGTAAATATAGATCCAGCCATTGTTCATCATACGATCCCTTTTGAACCCGATTGAGCATAAGCCTCAATGTATGTTCGAGCCATTCTTTGGAATGAGTTTGATCATGGACTTGTTTCAGCATTTCATAGGATAGATAGGTCCTTTTCATCCAGTTGAATGAATAAGGACCTTCTTCTAAATGCACATGGTAATCGCAATACAATGGTTAAACCTCCAGTACGTTTTAGGTAATACTTTTTATTCAATTAACTTCTTTTTCTTGTAGGGATCTATATTCATTAACACGCAGCCCTTTCATAATCAAGGCTGATGAACGACCTATTAAGACGTTTTCTTCATACGAATTACATTGTCATCTTCTGATTGTCTTTTATTTCTCTTTTTATACACGATCTTTGATAAAGTCACGCTGCATTCATATAGGACCAAAAGCGGCACGATCACCAAGATATCGGATATAAGATCCGGTGGAGTGATGAATATGGCGATAACCGTCAAGACAAAGTAAGACATCTTTCTCGCTTTGGACAACAGCATGGGATTGATGATCCCTATTGACGTCAGAAACATGACAATGAGTGGGATCTCAAATAAAAACCCAAATGGCAATGTCAGATTAATCATGAATTTAAAATATTTTTCTGCCGTGAACATCGTTTCAAATTGTCCATTAGATAAGGTCAATAAAAAAGTGAGGACGGTTGGATACACCACAAAGTATCCGAAGCTAAGTCCAGTGATAAATAATGAAAACAATCCCGGTATATACGCTAACGTGGTTTTTCTTTCTTTATCCGTCAGTCCCGGTTTCACAAACAGCCACGTTTGATGGGCCGCAATCGGAATCGTCAGCGCCATGGCACAAACGCCTGAAATCATGAAATACACCCAAAGAATCTCACTTGGCCCCAATACAGCCAATTCCTTATCTAGATCTCGAATAAGCCACTTGTACATGTCCTGAATGAAGATAAAGGAACCAACAAGAAAAGTAAGAAAAGAGAGTAATGTGAAGATGATACGCTTTCTCAGCTCTCCCAGATGGTTTACAAGTGTTTGCCCTCCAGTACTCATACAGATACAACCTTCTTTCTTATAAAAATAAGAAAGCCAACTCAAGAAAGGTAAAGCTTTCTAACTTGAGTCAGCCTCTAATCACTTACTTGGTACGTTCCTCTTCCTTTTCATCTGTCATAAGGTCCTTAGCTGAGTTTTTAAACTCTCTTAATGTATGACCAAATGCTCTGCCGATTTCAGGTAACTTGGATGGCCCAAAAATGATCAAAGCGATGACCAGAATCAGGATCAGACCGGGAACCCCTATATTTTGCAACATATGTTTTCCTCCATTTTTACGTATTTGTCTATTATGCTTTTACTTTTTCTTTTTCATTTAGTGGAAGTGGATCAATGCTCTGATCATTGGCAGTCAAATCAATTCCGTAATCTTTCGCGAATACCATATGAGTATCAACAAGAACTCCCTCTTTGTTTTCATCTAAATGAAATACTCTTGCTCCACGCAATCTGTTTCGATCTGCCCCTGGTAATCCATAAGTGCCAAACCCTGTATTCCCGGCATACCCAAGCATGATGCCATAGTAGTTTCCGCAATAGGTGTTGATATGATCATGGCCACAGAAGACACCTTTTACATCTCCTCTATCCAGCATCGCAGTAAATAAGCCACTATTGATTGGTCCCGGACATTCTGCTTCATTTCTTTCCCCTACAATTCCATGTCTTTTCACTGCAAGTTCGTGGCTTGGGGATGTTCTGCTATCAACACTTCCATGCCACATGAAACGGTGTTCCCATAAAGGGATATGAATGAAAACAAGGGACGGTACTTTATACCCGTATTTCTTTTCAATACTTTTTGATTCTTCATAATACCAATTGACTTGATTAAAACGAAGCCAGTCCCAATGGGGGTATCCATCAAAATTCTGTCCGGCGATTTGTGAAGGAGCATATCTGCCGCTATCCAGTAACCAAAGGTTGAATGCTGCTTTATTTCCCTTGGAACGTTTAATAAGGAGATTCATATTTCCGGTTCCCGTCAGACCTTTTTCTCCCGGTTCATTCATATTGCATGGATAGTTCATATAGAACTTGAGCATATCCTCTTCATACATCCCGCTTTTCGCTGAAGAGTCTTCATCGTGGTTTCCGAATGTGACAGCCCACTTAATTTTTCTTTCTTCCATCGGGGATGCTACATTATTCAAGGCTTGTTTCATTTCTAATTCCGTATCACAGCCTCCAGTAATACAATCACCATTAATCACAACGAAATCTGGTTTCTCTGAATCCAGCACTTTTTCCATGAGCTCAATCGTTCTGCGATCGATACGCTCGTCGTCCTGAGTATCATTAAATTGGACAACCTTAAACTTTCCATCGGAGTTAAATTGGAGTTTTGTTGGCTTATGTTTTTTCGCCTCCGCAGTGTTGGTTAGCAAATCCCCCGGTAAACCTGCTGTAGCAAGCGATAAAGCAATTGTGCTCATTCCACCGATTTTCAAGAAGCTTCTTCTGTCTAACTCTTCGTTCTGATCCTTATGCCTCATAACACCCTACCTCCATGATCATTGTTTGTTTTAGTCGGGAGTCTTTCATTCCTCCTGCTCTACTTCTTCATCCTAAGACATAATTATTGAAAGACTATTAAAGACGTTAGGAGAAAAAGTAAACAAAACACAGAAAACAAATGAAAACAAAATTCCCGTTTAAACGACAAAAACCCCTATTTACTCGACTCCCCTTCGTACTCTAGTAAAAGAAATAGACAAAAACGCATAAGAAATTGATTTGTTTTCCTTGTTACTTTTGATTAATTTACAAAAGTTAATAATTTCGTAGCATACATTTCATAATCACTTTTTATAATTGGCTAAAATGTAAGCAATGAAGAAATTGGGGGAAAGGGGAGAAATATCCCGTGATGACAGAAAGACAAAAATCAATCGTACGAGAGTTAGAGATAAAAAATAAGGTCAGCGTGGCAAATTTATCAAAAAAGTTAAAGGTAACCCCAGAAACGATTCGAAAGGATTTAATCCTCCTGGAACAAAAGAAGAAATTACGGAGAATTCACGGGGGAGCGATTCCGTACTATGGTTTAATAAAAGAACCTCATTTCAATAAAAAAATTGGAATCTCTCATGATCAAAAAAAGCGAATCGGGGAAGTTGCTTCTACATTTATTACTGATGGAGAAACGATCGCTCTGGATGTTGGTTCAACCACCTTGCATATCGCCAGCTCGATAAAGGATGTTCAAAATGTAACGATTGTGACTAACTCTTTAGCTGCGGCAGACATTCTGAACACACGATTGGAAAACCATCTATTTGATGGAAATGTCATTGTACTGGGTGGAGCAACGAATCCATTGCAACGTTCAGTAAGCGGCTCGTTAACGAATATATTATTAGAGAATTTTTATTTCGACAAAGCCTTCATATCTTGTGGTGGAATTAATAAAGAGGGAATATGTGATTTTAATATTGATGAAGCTGCTGCATCTTCCATAATGATCAAGAAAACAAGGAAAGTGTTTGTTGTTTCGGATTCATCCAAGTTGAATCAAAATGCTCTGTTTCACATCGGATCATTCTCATCGATTGATTGTGTGATATCGGATGTTTCTATACCTAAAGAATGGATGAAAGATTCAATGATTAATAAGGTTGAATGGATAAAAGTTTGAACCTACAGGACTTCCATACCCAACTCCTGTTGAAGAACCCCTTTTAGAACAACCATTATCATGTGAAATATTGGTATCTTTTATTATTCGTATACCTTATCAAGAGCCATAGGTCCGTCCCTCAACGCGTTAGTGTATGATAGAATTAATTTAGAGTAATTGATTTTTGTTTGCTTGGAGGTTGTTTAGGATGCGGCTTTATATGACAGATAAAGTGGAACGTGCGATTGAGTTATTCTCTCAATCAGAGGTGGATGCTCTTGAGGTAGTGAATCATGAGGAAGAGATTGTAGGAATTCTTACACTAGAAGAATTAGGTACGATTTTTCATGATGGCCATTTAGGTGGTATGGTCGGTGAAATTTTCCAAAAAAGCATGTCACATCCATCTCCTCTTCAAGAACAAAAACGGAAGAAAAACCAATATAGTGATTTACTAGAGAGTCATGTTTTTAACGATATAATCAATTCCCTTTATGATGGGGTCTTCATTACAGATGGATATGGTATTACAGTCAAGGTAAACAAATCCTATGAAAGAATAGCGGACCTGAAATCCGAGCAACTAATCGGCTATCATATGGAAGAGCTCATTAAGGCTGGATATATATCCAAATCTGCCTCCATCCAGGTCTTGAAAGAAAAAAGACCGATAACATTGATGCAGTCCATTCACAACGGAAGAAAAATCATCGTGTCCGGTACACCGATTTTTAATGAGGAAGATGAAATTTTATATGTTGTAAACAGTGTTCGTGATATCACCGAACTATTAAAATTAAAGCTACAAATTGATGAGTTGCAAGAACTAAAGAATCTCCGCCAAAGTTCGAATGCCACGTTTTCTAATGAAGCAGAGAAGTCCTCCATCTATTCCAGTGAAAGGATGAAGAAGGTTTTCACCACCATTGATCGAGTAGCCAAAACCGATGTAAAAGTTCTCTTACAGGGGGAAACCGGTGTTGGGAAAACGATGATTGCAAAATACATACACGAGCATTCGAAACGTTCGACCGGTAGTTTTCTAGAGCTTAACTGCGGAGCCTTCCCTCCAAGTTTAATAGAGGCAGAATTATTCGGCTATGAATCAGGTTCTTTCACCGGTGCTTTATCTAAAGGGAAAAAAGGATTGCTGGAAGTGGCGGATAATGGCACGTTATTCCTTGATGAAATTGGGGATCTTCCTTTGGAGCTTCAAGTAAAACTACTAAAGGTCATTGAAGATCAAGCGTTCATCCCCATTGGTTCATCAAAACTCAAACAAATTAATGTTCGCATTATCGCTGCTTCCCATAAAAACATTAAGAACTTAGTGGACATAGGGGAATTTCGCGAAGACTTATATTACCGTTTAAACGTCGTTCCAGTTCAAATCCCTTCCCTCCGTCAGCGTCGCGAAGAAATCATTCCGCTTTCTCAACACTTTTTACAAAGCTTCAATGATGAATATGGATCAAGCAAAGTGATGAGCATTGAGGCATTGGATTGTTTACATGAATATGATTGGCCTGGGAATATTAGAGAATTAAAAAATTTGATAGAGCGCTTAGTCGTTATCACTCCTTCAGAAACAATCGGACGTGAAGATCTACCACCTGAATTAAGTGAAGCCACCAAGAAACCAGGCTCACTTTATGAAGGAGAAATTCTTCCTTTAAAAGAGGCCGTGGATCGAGTAGAGAAACAATTGATCACCAATGCAATACGAAAATATAAAACAACGAGAAAAGCAGCAGAAATTCTCGAAGTCAGCCAATCCACGATTGTCCAAAAAATGAAGAAATGGGAGCTTTGATTACTTCTTGAATCAAAGCTCCCATTTTTGATTATTTTTCTAATCGGATTTGACTATTTTTTGACACCCTCTCACGTGTCCCTCCTTCTATTCCCACTTTTCAGAAAGTTGGCACAGAACTTGCATCCTTTTTTATATAAGAATCGAAAGGAGATACTTTTCATGACAATCTCAACTTTTAAAATTGCAAATAAATTGGTGACAGGAAAAGGGGCAACAGAAGTTTTACCCGACGAAATCAAGCGCCTTCAAATTCAAAACCCACTAATCGTCACAGATGAAATCCTCCAAAAAGTCGGGGTGGTAGATCAAATCATACCCTTTTTGAAAGGGCTTACTTACGGAATATTCACAGGTGTTAAACCTGATCCTGAGCTTTCTATTGTGGAAGATTGCACGAAAGTATTCATCGAAGGGAATCATGATGGCTTGATTGCTATAGGCGGTGGAAGTGCAATTGATATCGCAAAAAGTGTGTCTGTATACGCTGGTTTTGATGGCAGCCTGTCAGAACTCATCGGTACAGACCTTGTTCCACAAAAGGGCGCACCTATCATTACACTCCCGACAACTGCAGGAACAGGTTCAGAAGTAACGAATATATCGATCCTTTCTGACAAAGAAGCTCAGCTCAAAAAAGGAATCGTGAGTGACTATCTGCTTCCTGATGTGGCGATTGTCGCACCGGAAATGACGCTGACCATGCCGCCTTCAGTCACAGCAGCAAGCGGTGTGGACGCATTGGTACATGCCATTGAAGCATATATCTCGGTTCATGCTTCACCCATAACAGATGCCTTGGCCATTTATTCGATACGAATGATTTCAGAGAACCTGCCAAAAGCATACGCCAATCCTAGCCATGTGGATGCCCGTGAAAAAATGGCGACTGCAAGCTTAATGGCCGGTATGGCTTTTGGTAATGCTGGAGTCGGTGCCGTTCACGCTCTCGCCTATCCTTTAGGCGGCCGCTATCATATTCCTCATGGAGTCAGTAATGCTCTCTTGCTTCCATATGTCATGGAATGGAATAAAATTGCCTGTATGGAGCGCTTCAGGGACATTGCGGCAGCACTAGGCGAAAACGTTCGCTCCTTATCGGACGCAGAAGCAGCAGATAAAGCCGTGAATTCCATGAAGCGATTATGCACCGCAGTCAATATCCCGACTGGATTACGCTCCTTTGATATCCCGGAAACGGCACTTTCTGATATGGCTGAAGATGCAAGCAAGATTGAAAGACTATTAAACAATAACCCACGTCAGTTAAACAAAAGTGAAATTGAACAAATCTATCAATCTGCTTATTAATATAAAGGATTTCAGTTCATTGTTATCAAATTAAGAAAAGGGGTATATAGGATGTGGAGAAATCGAAAAGATGGTGAGGAATCACCATATATTCCAATGGGACCTTTTAAATTAAGACTCCCGTTTATTCACTACAAATTTGAATGGCCGGATTATGTCCAAGGTTTGCTAATGTGTGCAGTAGATTTAGCTGCGATTCCATTAATGATTGAACTTCTGGGCATGCCTTTTGAAGTCGCATTAGCCGTTGTACTGTTGAATGGAATTCTCTATTTAACTCATCACTTACTCGGCGATCCCGTCGTTCCCGGATGGATCACACCAGCGATTCCATTAATCATGGCTTATGTATCAGCATTCCCAGAAGGACCGGAACGTGTGCATGCACTAGTCGCCTTCCAGCTTACACTCGGCTTACTTTCCATCCTGTTAGGGGTGACAGGATTAGCGAAAAAAGTCGTTACATTCGTTCCCCCGGCGATTAAATCCGGGGTAATCTTAGGAGCAGGATTTGCAGCAATCATTTCTGTCTTCCAGGTTGGTGGACGTTTCGAAAGCTTTCCATGGACCATTTCCATAGCGGTAGGGATTGCCTTTTATATTATATTCTCTCAACATTTCAATCAACTGAAAGCCAAAAGTGCACTATGGGGACTTATTGGAAAACTGGGAATCTTTCCGATTATTATTCTCGCTGTTATCATCGCACCTCTCTTTGGAGAAGCACCTTGGCCAACGATTGAGTGGGGGCTCATTAATCCTGACTTCGGTACACTTTGGAGTGAATACACCATCTTTGGGCTCGGTTTCCCTCCGGCAATGCTATTTGTAACGGCCTTGCCTACTGTATTAGCCGCTTATATCGTCCTATTCGGAGACGTTTTACAAAGTAAAGCGCTTATCGATGAAGCGGACCTTGTGCGCCGTGATGAAAAGATCGATTACAATCCGAATCGTGCCCATATGGTCTTCGGTGGACGTAACACCATTATGAGTATACTTGGTCCTGATGTCACAATGGCAGGTCCACTATGGGCAGCCATGCAAGTTGTCGTAATTGAACGGTTTAAAGAAGGTAAAAAAGCTATGCATTCTATATTTGGAGGTTCCGGATCCTTCAGATGGGGTACAAATACTGGACTCTTACTTCTCCCCATTGTAAGTTTAGTACAACCGATTCTAGGTATCGCCCTTGCCTTAACTTTGCTGATCCAAGGCTATGTAAGCGTTCGCGTAGGGATATTAGAATCCCGAAGTCACCGTGACCTTGGCATTGCCGGAGTTATAGGGGCAGTACTCGCCACCAAAGGTGCTACTTGGGCCTTCGCAGTTGGAATTTTGTTATGCTTATTGATTTACGGTAAAAAATTCTTCATCGGTGAGAACGATGAAATTTTTACAAAAGATCTAGAAAATAAAGATGCCAAGAAAATCTCATAAAACATTACAAGGAGGATCACTATGCAACATTACAATATGATTATAAACGGAGAAAAAATCGGAGCGGATCTTTCGAAGGTGGAGGTGACCAACCCCGCCACCTCAGAGGTCATTGCCACCATCGCGAACGGAGGCAAAAAAGAAGCTGCCAGCGCTGTTGACGCGGCTTATAGTGCATTCAAGGACTGGTCCCAATACTCTTCATACGAACGAAGTGAGCTTATTCGCAAATGGTATGATTTAATTGATGAGAACAAAGAGGATCTTGCCCGTACCATGACTATGGAGCAAGGGAAACCATTAAAGGAAGCGCTTGGTGAAATCCAGTACGCCAACGGCTTCATCTCCTGGTACGCTGAGGAAGGAAAGCGTGTATACGGTGAACAAATTCCTGCTACTCAACGAAACAAACGTCTATTTGTTCATAAGCAGCCTGTCGGGGTTGTAGCTGTTATCACCCCATGGAATTTCCCTGCTGCCATGATCACCCGTA
This sequence comes from Bacillota bacterium, assembly GCA_051750565.1. Lineage (GTDB taxonomy): Bacteria > Bacillota > Bacilli > Bacillales > Bacillaceae_B > Rossellomorea. Next base: position 154,270 of record JBNJJV010000007.1, read on the forward strand.
AAGTCGCACCGGCTCTTGCGACTGGCTGTACAGTCGTCATCAAACCAGCGGGACAAACACCCTTGACCGCTTTAAAAATGGCTGCTCTAGCCGAGGAAGCAGGCATCCCTAAAGGCGTAATCAACGTGGTGACAGGCGATTCAAAATCGATCGGAGAAGCCTGGTTGGAGGATGCCCGTGTACGTAAACTCACCTTCACGGGTTCAACGGAGATCGGGAAGACCTTAATGAAAGGATCGGCTGATACTGTCAAGAAAATATCATTGGAACTGGGCGGTCACGCACCAGTGATCGTGATGGCTGACTCCGATCTAGAAAAAGCAGTCGAGGGAGTCATTGCCTCCAAATTCAGAAATGCAGGTCAAACCTGTGTCTGCTCCAACCGCATCTATGTTCATGAATCCATTGTTGATTCATTTACCGAAAAACTAGTTGAAAAAGTGAAGGATCTCAAAGTCGGTAACGGACTTGAAGAAGGTGTGGACATTGGTCCATTAATCGATGAGAATGCAGTAGAAAAAGTACAGAAGCATGTGGAGGACGCTGTGAGCAAAGGAGCATCCGTTGTCTACGGAGGCAAAGGTAAAAACGGTTTATACTTTGAGCCGACTGTCATCACCAACGTACATGATGACATGCTTTGCATGAAAGACGAAACATTCGGTCCAGTCGCTCCAATCACTACGTTTAAAACCGAAGAAGAAGCCATCGAACGGGCAAATAATTCCATCTACGGTCTTGCTGCTTATGTATTTACCGAAAATATCACAAAGGGCATACGAATCAGCGAGCAACTGGAATATGGAATTGTAGGATTGAACGATGGATCACCTTCCACCCCACAGGCCCCATTTGGCGGATTCAAGCAAAGTGGTCTTGGCCGTGAAGGCGGACATCATGGCATTGAAGAGTATTTAGAAGTTAAATATATTTCAGTAGGGTTGTAAACGTTAAAGGCACGCATTCAGTTGTGTGCCTTTTTTCAAAATATCTTAATGCCGCCAGCCCTGCTGTTAACCAGAAAAAACGAATATCCATTTTCATAACTCCCCTTTTCTAACGAATCTGTATCTTACCAATTTTTACTGATTGAAATAATCATACAAATCTAGAAAAATAGAAATTGATATTATATTAGGAAAACTTATTGACTGCGCTTTCTTCCTATGCTAGATTGTGTTTAATAATTAAATTCCACGACGAGAAAAAGTACGAGAAGGAACATGTTCTAAAGAGAGTCGGTGTATGCTGGGAGCCGGTGGACAGATCTTTACCGAAAATCATCTCCGAGATGCAAAGCTGAATTGGAGTAGGCTTTGACGGAATTCCACCGTTATCAAGGGACATGTATGATTGTACATAGATAAGGTGCCGGAATGTTTCTTTATAGATCAACTTCCGGAATATGGGTGGTAACGCGAGTCCTAACTCGTCCCTGATCAGGGGCGGGTTTTTTTATGTGAAATAATCAGAATAATCAATAGAAGCTAATCATGATTTGGCTGAAGATTAGGAGGGGTTTGGATGAGAAAAAAAGATGTGCTGGTTTCAGGTTTTATGCTTTTTTCTCTATTTTTCGGGGCTGGAAATTTAATATTTCCGCCATATCTTGGAATGGAATCAGGAGCTTACTTTGCCGCAGCAATTGCCGGGTTTATTTTAACAGCAGTGTTCCTGCCTTTTTTAACGATCATTTCGGTATCGTTATCTACTAACGGATTATTGTCAATTGGCCAACGGGTCCATCCTGTCTTTGGACTTGTGTTCGCCATCGTGATTTATATGTCGATTGGAGCACTATACGGTATTCCAAGGGCGTCGAATGTTGCCTATGAATTGGGATTTATGCAAGTGATTAGTGTGGATGGACAATTACCCTTGTTCTTATTCTCTCTTGTCTTTTTCGGATTAACCTACTTGCTCAGTATCAATCCCAAAAAAGTGATTGATCTTGTCGGGCAGTTTTTAACGCCTGCCTTGCTCATTGTATTAGCGATACTCTGTGTACGGGCCTTTATGATCTTTGATTATACGGACGCTCAAGCAACTGAAAATTTCCAGTCCGATCCGTTTCTCAAAGGGTTTCTGGAAGGGTACTTCACCATGGATGCCGTGGCAGCCCTTGCCTTTGGGATTGTTATCATCAATGGATTGAAAGATAAAGGAGCGACGGATAAAAGGGAGCTGATAAGAGGGACAATCAGTTCAGGTATGATTGCAGTAGTCGGCTTAATCATGGTGTATCTTTCACTCGGATGGATCGGACGGGTTGTTCCGCATGAAGAGCCACTTCAAAATGGAGCAGAAATATTGGTTCTTGCTTCTCATCAATTATTTGGATACAGCGGGAATGTGTTATTTGGAGCCATAGTGATGATTGCTTGTTTAACGACCTGTATCGGCCTCATCAATGCTTGCGGACGTTTTTTCAATGAAAATTTCCCCAGGTATTCATATAACACTTATGTAATGATTTTCATCCTCATCGGGTTGGCCGTGACCAATCTTGGCCTGAATTTGATATTGAAGGTGGCTACACCGTTACTCGTTCTAATTTATCCTGTAGCTATTGTGCTCGTAGTCCTCTCTCTCTTCCAGCATTTCTTTGGGGAAAGTAAGAGAATGTATGTGTATGGAGTAGGGGTCGCAACATTATTTGCCTTTTACGAAATGCTGATGACGCTAAAAATTCAGATGGGTGGAATTCAATCTATCTTGGCATTCCTTCCCCTCAGTGAAAACGGCCTGGCCTGGACCCTTCCTACCCTCTTGGTAGTCGTGATTGGGTATGCCATAGACCTGGCCCAAAGGAAAATCACCTTTCCTTCAAAGTTTAACTCTTAATTTCAAAAGAGGGACGGACCTCTAAAAAAGCAACAAGGCAATGGGTGAATTTCTCACGCATTCCTTGCTGCTTTTTTGATTTTCAGGAAGTTTGATTTGTTGCTTTTTGGTAGACGTTCATGGAACCACCGCTCAGTCCAATGGCTTCTGCCGTGTGAGTCCATCCGTATTTTTCATAATAACCTACCAGATCCGTTGTTAGGTATAGATGTTTGTAGCCTTTTTCATAGGCTTCCCGTAATGCATGCTTGAGGAGGCTCGAACCAAGTCCTTTCCCTCTGTGGTCCGGGTCAATGTAGAGGCAAGCAAACCATGGAAACAGGTCTTGCCTACTATTCAGATCGTTTCTGAGCAGCGCGTACGTCCCTATGATTTGTTCTTCCTCTAAAGCGATATAAAATCGCGGTAAGTCCTCTTCGGTACGGCAGGAATGGAACATACAATCGTGATAGAACCTGTAATTCTCCTCACTTCCCCACTGTCCCCAGAAAGCTTTCACTGCTTCCTCAAAAATACTTGAATTCTTTTGTAACTCCAATATTTTCATTGTTACTTTCCTCTCTTTACTGAATAAACGTATTTTTATAGGATTCTTCATTGAGGAAGGAAAACCTCTATTTCAATAAAAAAGCCACGCTCTGCATTGAGCGTGCCCTTATTAATTGATCAGTAAGCCCCATCTGAATACGTTCATTAGTAGCTATGTGAGTAAATCTCAAAAATATTCCCGAACGGATTTTTTACACCATACGGTAAGGCTTTTCCCCGGGATAATACTCACGGATCGGCATGCGCTGTTTACCGCCGTGCTGTTTGATTTTTTCAACCACGCCTTCTACATCAGGGTTCTGGATACAGAAATGGAATAGTCCTGTTTTCCAATACTCGAAGTTATTCTCCGGCTTTTCGTTGTGAGGAAACTCAAACAGCTCCACTCCGATTTTATCACCGTTGCCAGGTGAGCAATTCTGAATTTCTCCCCATCATTCCCGAATACATCACCGACATCTGCACGAAACCCGAAGAAGCCAATACATTTTACACAGAGGTGTTCGGATGGTACACCATCATGGAGCCTTCCGATGTGGATCCTTTCTTAACAAAACGAAAATTATATCAGGTCAATGAGAATATAAGAACTGAATGTCGTAATGATGATTCCCGCCACCCGATTGATCATCGTTAACGAGTCCGATTCAATCCGACTGCTTAACCATCCTCCTACCAAGGCAACCGTCCCCCACCATAAAGCGGATCCACAAAAGACACCCCAAACGACGAGCAATGCGGATACTACGCTGCCATCAGAACCGGTTACGCGAAAGACACCAAATATGGCTATAAATGCAAGGATGGTCAACGGATTCGTAAGCGTCAAAAGAAAGACTGAGAGAAACCCTTTCAAAGAATAAGTGGTTTGCGATTCACCAGTCTTAAATGGTGCCGTTTGTGAAGTGAATGTCTTCCATCCTAATAAGAATAGAAACACCCCTCCCCATAATTGAATCCAGAACTGGTGATCAAGAAGGAAATCGGAAACAATCGTAAGCCCCATGACAGCGACCAATCCGTATAGTGCATCTGCAGTAGCAGCACCCAACCCCGATACAAAACCTGTCCTTCTCCCATATGTCAATGTCCGCTGAATACAAAGGATACCGACTGGACCTACAGGAGCAGCAATGGTGACTCCTATGATGAAACTCTTTAAAAATAAAATAGGATCGATCATGGTCCTGCCGCTAATCTAAAGAAAACTTGTGTGGTGGTAGTGGTAATGCAGAACTCACTATGAACGAATCCATGACCATCGTCATTTTGGACCTGGTTATTGCCGGCAGGCTCTTAACTTCATCACTGATGACACGACCCAGATCCTTTGTATTTCTACTCCGTATTTTCAAAAGATAATCATCCTCCCCGGCGAAATGTGTACATCCATGTGATTACCCCATTTCATTAAATTATAATATTATAAATTGTTTTTTGTAGAAGAGGGACGGACCTTCAATTGGTTTCCCCTTTAAAACCTTGGTCAGGCTATAAAGTAATTCATTTAATATATGCGGAGTTTCTAATCCTTTATGTACTTTTTCCGAGAAACCATATAAAAGATCTTTGCTTCATTCTTCGATTCAATTTATCCTTAAAGTAAGTGAACAAGGATTGGAGGAAGATCGATGTCTATCGTTCTAAAGAGAATTTATAATGAACCTCCCCAATTAGGCGGTCATCGCATTTTGATTGACCGGGTTTGGCCACGTGGAATTTCAAAAGAGGTTGCCAACTTGGATGAGTGGATGAAGGAAATTACGCCAAGCCCACCCTTAAGAAAATGGTTTAATCATGAGCAGGAAAAGTTCGAGGAATTTAAAAAAGCCTACAAAGAAGAACTTAATCAAGATGATAAAAAACAAAAGAAGCTGCAGGAACTGAAGGAAATGTCTGCTAACGAACGCTTAGTCCTTCTCTACGGTGCAAAAGATGAGCGGCACAACCATGCCGTTGTGTTAAAAGAAGTATTAGACGATTTGTAAGAGGGACGGACCTCTAAAATCAGCAGAAAACCATTAGGTTAATCACTTATTGGAGGTCCGTCCCTCTTAAATTAAATGCTTTCTATCAGCAGATAGATTCCCGTAAATAGCAGGAGGAGATAGGTAAAGATATGAAAGATTTTTTGATTGATTTTGCTGAATAAAGCTTGTCCTAACACGAGACCTACGGCTACTACGGGTAATGCCTGCAAGCTTGATTTCCAAACCGTAAGAGTAGTCCCCGCCACTTTCACTTGGATCACTAAACTGACGAGATAGATGAACAAATAAAAGGCAAGGGTTGTTCCTCGAAGCTTCTCTTTTCTTGTCTCAGTGCCTGAAAAATATAGAAGCAGGGGCGGTCCAGGCATACCAATACTTGTGGTCAGTACTCCAGACAATCCCCCTGCCAGAAAGTCCCGCATTTTTGACTGCATGATGCGGAATTTCATGATAAGTAAAACCGTCAGCAGTATGATGATCAAGCTAATTGAGATCTTTAAGAGACTCATATCAATAAGAATGAAAACCAATATACCCATTGGTAAACCAGGAATGCTCCCAATTATAAACCTTTTCACAAGAGGAAAATCAATGTCCCGTCTAATTTTCACTAGTAGTGCCAGTGAGATCACAAGGGATAAGATCAAATTAATCTGTATCGCTTCTTTAGCTGGAAACAAGAGCAATAAAAATGGTGTTGCCATTATGGAAAATCCGAAACCGGTACTAGTTTGCAATATTGATGCACATAAAATGATAGTCATAAACAAGATAAACGTACTCAAGAAACATTCCCCCTGGTGATTCTTTCGAAATGATAACCATTCGAACCCACCCATAAACCAATTTCGGTTATTAGAAATAGGAACACAATCCACGCCCAAAAATGTAAGAAGCCTCTATGAAAATCATAAAACGCATTCAAATAATAAGGGTTCTCATGCATGGTCATGGTAAAAGCATAGAACATTCCGAAGGTGAAATTCCGCGACCATTGACTTATATGATAGGTAAAAACCCCTTTTTTCCATCCCAGCATCTGAATCCGTTTGACAGCTCTCACCATTTCCAACAATTCCACACTAATTAGGAGGACAAACACAAGGAGCCAAAAAACCATTATAAACATCCCAGACATCATCTGTGAAGAAACGATTGCCAGACCAGTAATGGATAAAGCACCGTGAATGATACAGTTTGTGCTCGACCAATCGTCAATGATGGTCCAAGGATTTCCTATCGCATAACGAAGCACAATCAATGTTATTCCGATCAAATAAAAAAAGATACCAAGTGACATCACCCCAATCAGCAATCCCTCCGGTAGAGCAGGAAAGATCTTCACCCAAAAAATCACCAATGATTGGGTAGCAACGGTAGACAGTAGCACAACCCCATGAGCAGAATGCGCTGTCGGTCGTTTCATCATCTCTTTAAAATGGTAGAAGCAGTTTGCCAAAAAGCAGACCCACAAAAGAGTATTTATAAGCATAATGACCTGTACACCCACGCTCATATCAGGAAAATATTTGACGATCACATTACTCAATACCGAAATGCCCGCAACCCACGATCCAATCACGAAAGAATGAACAGGATTCCGTATAAAAGCAAATAAAAATGGTTTAATTAACAATTGTTTAAAAAGAGATTTATAAATAATGGCAGCCAACACAATCAAGGACACAGTCAGTATTCTTCCAGTGATGTGGTTAACCCATGTAAAAGCATCAATGGCAGCATAAAGAAAAATTCCTAGAGCCATAATGATGGCACCTGAAGCCGGATTGATGATTTCTTCGTTTTCTTTACGTTTCATCCTGATGCTCAGAGACCTCCCTTCTATCTTTTGAATCGCGAAGCCACATAATAAGATCATCATGTGGAAAATGAATCCTTGTACCAGAGATAAGCTTTGGAAGAAAACTACCAAGGCTATCAACTAATATTTGCAATTCCTCCAGCACATACCCGTTCTCAAACTCCTCCATGGAAACGGGTAGCTCCTCCTCATCCAGAACGGAAGCTTTTCCATCGGCAAATACGAGGACATCTATGATGAGATCTTCGAAAGACACTACTTCATTGTTTATGTTAGTATTTCTGACAATATTAAAATAGGACCCTAAATACTCACCCCTATGACCTCTCCAAATATACACATTATAAGCACGATCCTTCCAATAGTACGCCAGGGTGTAGCTTCCCTCAGGGATGGTTAAGCTTGATTGGTTTGTTGTCATGGTAAAGGCATCTTCTATTTTATGAAAAAGGACCACATCTTCAACTCCCGCCTTCAAAAGCCGGCAGTGATGTTCCACCACTCTTCCGTCATAACCTATCTTTCTCTCTATAATCGGGTCACCAACCTGAAGGGGACTCCCCATCGCATTCTCATTCACCAATCATCCCTCCTAAACTCTAATTACTTGCTATATAAGTTTATCATTTCAGCAAATTTGGAAGAGGGACGGACCTTTGAGGAGCAAGAACCATCAGGTTAATCGCTCATCAAAGGTCCGTCCCTCTCAGATTACTCACGAATTATATCTTTTTCACAAATTCGGATTTTAGTTTCATGGCTCCGAAGCCGTCGATTTTGCAGTCGATGTCGTGGTCTCCTTCGACGAGTCGGATGTTTTTGACTTTGGTTCCCATCTTGAGGACGGATGAACTTCCTTTTACTTTCAGATCTTTAATGACCGAAACGGAGTCACCATCGGTTAAGAGATTTCCGTTTGAGTCTCTAGCCACCTTTTCTTCTTCTACCGTTTCAGTTGCTGCTTCCGTTGTCCATTCATGAGCGCACTCTGGGCAGACGAACAGACTTCCATCTTCATACGTGTATTCTGATTTACACTTTGGGCAATTTGGCCATTCTGACATCGTGTTCATTTCATCCAATGATTGTTTATTCATGATAAATTTAAAAGACATCGCATTCCATTATACCTGACCCACTGTGAGTTATATATCATTTTCGTACATCCATTTAGTCGGAGCGCATTCGTCACATCCAATTACTACTTTAAAACACGTTCAGAATGTTTCCTTTCCCATTTCACCAAGAACATTTCTAATAAAGGTCCAGGCAATGGCCGGCTAAAGTGGTATCCTTGACCTACCTGACAGGCATTCCGTTTCAGGAACAATACTTGATCTTCTGTTTCAATGCCCTCAGCAATAGTGGTAAAGTTCATATTTTGACTCATATCAATAATCGCTTTTACGATTGAAACTTGATGTGAATCTTCCATAATATCATCTACGAACGATTTATCTATTTTAATACTATCAATCGGTAAGTGCCTTAAATTATTCAATGAAGAGTAACCTGTTCCAAAGTCATCCATGGAAATGATGATGCCCAGCTTTTTCAGCTTATTGAGAACGTTTGTTGATTTTTCGAAGTCCTGCATAATACTCTCCGTAATTTCAAGCTCAAGTCGATCTGGCTGAAACTGGAGGTCTGATAGAGTTTCTTTTACCATGTCAACAAATCCATCCTCTTTTATCTGTCTGACAGATATATTTACAGCAAGAGGGATGATACCTAACCCGTTCTTTTCCCACTCCTTACTTTGTTGACAAGCCTCTCGAAGAACCCACTCCCCAATCGGAATGATCAATCCCGTCTCCTCAGCCAGAGGAATAAATTCACATGGAGAGATCATTCCAAGTTCCGGATGCTCCCAGCGGATCAAGGCTTCTACACCAATAATGTCCAGCGTTTCTAAATCCACCTTTGGCTGATAATGGAGAGTTAATTGTTCAAGCTCCAATACCTTTCTTAATCCATTTTCAAGCTCCATATTCCTTGAAGAAGCTTTTTCAAGTTCAGGAAAATAGAATTGATAGTTGTTCTTTCCGCGATCCTTCGCTAAATACATGGCTGTATCGGCATGTTTAATTAAACTTTCCTGGTCCTCGCCATCTTTTGGGTACATACTGATACCGATACTGGGTGTCACAAAGAACTCCTGTTCATGAATGACGATTGGACTGTTGAAACTTTGTAATACTTCACCCGTCGTTTCTTCGACCTCTTTCTCATTCAAATTGGAGAGTAAGATAATAAATTCATCTCCCCCTTGTCTAAACACAATCCCTTTGTCTTTCACCACATTCTTCAATTGGAAGGCAACCTTCTCCAGTATGATATCTCCAGTAGAATGCCCTTTCGTATCGTTGATGACTTTAAATCGATCTAGATCCAGAAATAAGATGGCAATCGATTGATCAGGAGCTTCACGAATTGACTCATTTAAGTATTGCTTAAATTTATTCCGATTTGGAAGCCCTGTTAATGAATCATAATAGGCCATGGTACGAATGGTTTTCTCAGTCTCTTTACGATTGGTAATATCTCGTCCAACCAACTGTATGGCCATCCTTCCTCCATATAAAATGGGCATCGCGGAAATCTCCAACTCTATTGCATCACCGTTAAGGCGATAAACGGTCAGTTCAAAGCGTTCCCCTGCGGTCGAATCTTTTGTCTGCTCCCTTATTTTCTTGATAGTTTCAATACTGGTAAATTCGGAAACATCTTTGTTCATAATGTCTTCGGGGCTTTTGGCACCAATCAATCTGCTGCCTGCTTCATTGATATAATCAAATGATTGGTTACTGATAACCGCAATGATATCTGGAGACATTTCCACTAAACTACGGTATTGATCTTCACTTTCTTTCCGATTGGTGATATCAAACAACACACTGGTAAAAGAAATCATTTCTCCGTTTTCATCTAAGGTGGGGATGCCTCTATCCTGGATCCATCGAACCTGACCATCCGGCTTGATGATACGGTAAACACTCACACAGGCCTGACCGGAACCAAGCGTTTCCTCCCTATCATTTAATACCGGCATATCCTCAGGGTGTATCACTTTTCTCCATAAAAGTGTGTCCTGATAAAATTCATTCAAAGGAAATCCATATAGATTTTCAATACCAGGTGTAATCAAAAGAACATCGGATTTCATATCATGAGACCAAATCGCAACATCCAGCGTCTCAAAAATGTTGTTTAAATTCTTATTACTCTTCGTTAATTCCTTTGAAGCATTCCAATTTCCTTTGAATAGAAGGAATAGTAAAGTAAGCAGACAAAACACTATACCTATATGGAGGAATAGGGATACTGCCCCATTAGAGTGATTATTTGTTTTCCAAGACAAATCTGTGATTTCTAACAAGAACATTATGATAAATAGCATGAAGATTGTTTTCTTATTTTGTGTAAAATTCATTCATTACTCTCCCGAATATAAGAATTCTTTCTTTAATCAAGTGTACTATTTATGGCTTTCATTCACAATATAGCTAATTATTGCCTCTAACACTATATAAAAAGGACCAGCTCCATCGACTGGAGCCGGTCCTATTGATGATTCATATTTATTCGTTTTTAATATGAGACACCCGTCCGTGTATGTGTCTTCTTAAATTCATCCATATCCGGATCAAAATAATCCTCATTATAGGCAGGCACAAACTTACCTTCCTTTAAATAGCCTGATCCCCATGTCGGATCCAAGGTGACCCATTCCCCATCAAGGTTCGCTTCCACCCAAGCATGCCTTCCCGGGAAAATCCCGCCTGCTCTTCCTTCAACGAATCTCGCCTCGATGTCGCTGGCACGAAGCATGGCAATCGCCAGGTAAGCGTAGTCCTGGCACACACCCGTTTTGGTTTCCAGTGTTTTTAATGCACTGTCATCCCAGTTAAAGTCGTCATTTTCATATTTCTCAACGTCATAGGACACATTTTTTGCGACATCATCATAGATTGCTTTCGCCTTGTCACTGTCGCTTGTTTTTCCAGCTGTGACGGTTTTCGCCTGCTCCTTGATTTCCTGCGCGTCTGACTGTACGCCACGGGATAGCAGAAGGTCTCGCTTGTCTTCTCCTGTCGATTCCACTTCAAACTTCGCAAAACCGAAAAATCTGAAATAGTCGCTATTCTCATCCTTAATTTCAGGTACGCTGAGAGTCACCTCATAGGTACCGGGTCCAAACCGCAAATAAAAGGAATCATCAAGGGTAAAATCCTTTACGGGAATTACATCCAGAGCTTCATCTTCCCCTTTTTTAGTGGTGATATAAATATGCGTCGTTTCCGGACCGAATTGAGCTTTTGGATCGATGCTTCCTTTGATAGAGTAAACACCATCAGACTTCTCCCCACCAAATTGAGGAGATTCCAGTGTTACGCCACGCTCGCGATATTTATCAGCATACTCAATCGGACTCATCACTCGAACAGACTCATTATCAATGATAAGATTGGTGGCCGTCTGGTAGTAGTTTTCACGGTCTTCATCTGGTACCAGTACTTCAAGCTCGTGTATTCCTTTCCCATAAAACAAAGGAACTTCATAGTTGAATTCTCCGTTTTTCACGGGAATGACATGTGTCCAGTTTTGCGAATCCTTCTTTAACCTGAGCATGATGGTTTCTTCATCCGTTAGGTTTGTAGCTTCTCCTTTTAAAGGAAAGATTTCGTTCCCTTTGATATAACTTGATTCAGAACTCAAGGACAATTCGGCCTCCTGGCCAAATGGTGTGAGCGTCACATCCCTCATTAGGTCAGGATGCACATTATGAACCGTGAAGGAAGCAGTATCATAGTAATAATTCTCCAGATCCTTGCTTGGCAGCTGCACAGACACACTATACTCACCTTTTCCATTGAAAAAGTGGATGTTCTGTTTGAACTTACCGTCTCTGATGGGAGTGTAATATTCGAGCTGCTTTCCGACGGGGCCTTCTTCACTTGCCCTAACCTTGATCCAGACGTAGTCCGACTTCAGTTCAGAATGCTGTTCAATTTCCCCGTCGACTGTCACTTGCCCATTCACCGCAAATTCCTTGTATGACGGTTCATTCATTTTGACACCGATTTCCTCGCTATAGGAAGTTAATTGAAGTGGCTCCATTTCCCCTATTTCATCGTTCATTTTCTTCTTTTCTTTTTCATACTGATCTTCTTCTTTTTTATCCGCCTTCGTTTCTTCTCCGTTGGCACTTGAGTCACTGCATGCCGTCAGGAACAAGAAACTTGTTAACAAACTCAAGAATAGAATCAACAAAGGACTTTTCTTCTGCATGTTTTCCTCCTAAAATAAATGTGCTTACTACTCATACGAACTATACAGATTTTCGTTCCTGATTCTATTTTACTATTATTTTTTGGAGGGACGGACCTCTAAACGTTAAAAATCACCTGAATATAGAGTGATTTGAGGATTTGAGGTCCGTCCCTCTTATTATTTTATTCTAGCAGCCTTCTAAATTTGTTTGTAATAGATTATGGTGGCCTCTAATACCCCAAATGGTGAAGCTGCATAGTCGGGAATCCGCCCTCCCTGAACGAATCCCAGTGACTTATACAAATGATTAGAAGGCGCCCCTTCGACCGTATCCAGTATCAGTAAGGTCCGTCCCTCTTCTATTGCTCTTTCCTCCGCTGTTTGCATGAGTTTACTGGCAATTCCTTTTTGACGAAATTGAGGATGGGTCATCATTTTTGCAATTTCGGCTCTGTTGGTCCCGTTTTGTTTCGTGCATAAGTGGAGCTGCACAGTACCTGCTATTGCATTATCCATCCAGGCTGCATATAGGATTACATGTGGATTCAGTACATGCTGCCAGAAATCCATCGCTGCAGAACGTGCCATTGGGGCTAAAAAACCAATGGAAGCCCCATCGTCCACTACGTTCATTAATAGATCAGAAAGTTCCTCGATGTGCTGATCTATCGTTGTCAGTTCTACGATTTTTAGTCCTTGATTCTTCATGGCCATCTCACTCCTTAGCATATCTTTCCCTCTTTATTACAGTGGTCCAATTTAGTTTTTGCAATCTTTTTGTTAGATGTGATGACAAGGCATGGATGTTGATTGCTTTAGTTCACCTTATTATTCATGCATCCATCTAAACTACTATTCTTTTTAAACCGCGAGTTTTTTTCCTTCTCATCTTTTCCCATCCTCTTTTTTTATATAATCAAATTATAACGAGGGAATCTTCAATAATCTAACTTTTTATGGAAAATTACTTTTTGTTCTACATACACTAGAACAATTTTGTTATACTATTCATATAACAAACTAGGAGGTGAATCCTTGTTTATCCAAATAGAACCTCAATCAGATATACCGATTTATTCTCAGGTCAAGAATGGGATTATGGAGGGGATTGTCCGCGGGGAATTAGTGCCAGGTGATATCCTCCCGTCCGTTCGGAGCCTTGCCGGTGACCTGGGCGTAAACATGCACACGGTGAATAAAAGCTATCATGAATTGGAAAGCAAGGGTGTGATCCGCATTGTTCCAAAGTCTGGGGCTGTTATTTGTACACCATCTGAGGGAGAAATTCCGCTATCCCGATTGGATCAGATATCAGAAGAATTGCGGCCGATTGTAGTGGAATCATTGGTAATCGGCATGAGTGAAAAAGAAATTCAAGAATTAGTTGCAGCTATTATGATAAAGGTTAAGGGGGAGTAACAAATGGAAATGACGCTCATTTTCGTCACGGTCGGGTTTCTGGTGGCGCTTCAAATCGCCATACCTTTCATTGTCAAACGGACGGTGGTGTTTGGTGTGACTGTACCCGTTGATGAAATAAGGAACGAAAAGGTGCGACAATATAAAAAACTCTACGCAATCCTCACCTCCTTCTTTTCAATTGTCGTTTTGGCTATCTATATTTTTTGGTCGACAATCATTACACCTATAGAAAATCACCTCATTTTAGCAGGCTTATTACTGCCTTTTGTCATCCTATTTATTTCGATGTCCCTTTATTTCTATTTTCATATGAAAGTGACAACACTGAAACGCGAAAGGCAATGGTTCAAGGATCGTAAACAGGTAAAGGTTTCAGAATTGAGCCTAAGAACGAAAGATGAAATGCTACCCTGGATAGTGTATGTAGTACCCATGGTGATCACTGTTGGATTATTGGTGTTTACATTGGTGAATTACAATAGCCTGCCGGATCAGATTCCTACCCACTGGGGACCTGATGGAAAGCCAGATGCTTTTACAACGAAATCGTACCTTTCCGCTTTGACCCTTCCACTCGTCTTACTGGTGATGAATACGATGTTCCTCGGTATAAACGAGCTGACGAGGAATTCCGGGATCAAGCTGAGTGCAGGAAATATAAAGGCATCACGTGTCCGACAGCTCCGTCTGCGCAAGTACACAAGCTGGCTCCTATTCTTCATCTCCATTCTGATATCCATGCTATTTACATTCCTGCAATTCACCACCCTTTATGAAAATAGCGTCAGCGACCTGCTGATCATCAACATACCACTGGCCTTCTCTGCACTCGTCTTGATAGGGACGGTCCTTATGGTCATCAAGGTGGGGAAAAAGGATTCAGACTTGGACTTAGAAATCATTGATGAAGGCACTGGCGAAGTGATCAATGCAGATGACGATCAATACTGGAAAGGGGGGCTCTTCTATTTCAACCCTGAAGACCCCTCCATCTTTGTCGAAAAACGCTTCGGAGTAGGCTGGACCCTGAACTTCGCCAGACCCATGGGATACCTCATTCTGGTCGGACCGCTGCTCGTGATAGTAATCATTACACTTTTATAACGGTGAGGGACGGACCTCTCAAACTGAGCGATAAAGTTACATCAACGTTCAGCTGAAGAGGGTCCGACCCTTTTGTTACGCGATTTCCACCCTTAAGGAACACTAGTGCACCTTTCTCTTGTGATTGAATCCGAGGTCCGTCCCTCCTACTACTAAAAAAGGCACAATCTCTGGAAATTTGACTTTTATTATGGACAGATTGTTTAGAATACTATATAAATAGTAGATGGAAACCCACAAAGAAAACGTTTACAACATGAGATGACAAGGAGGATTCTATGTTAGATGTGCTGAACAAGATTAATTCATTTTTATGGGGGACACCAAGTTTAGTACTGTTATTTGGGACTGGCCTTTTCTTAACGTTTATGCTTAGAGGGCTACAGTTCCGAAAGCTATTGTATGCATTTAAACTTGCTTTTACAAAAGAAGAACCATCTTCTTCCGCTGACAAGTCGGAAGGGGATATTAGTAACTTCAAAACGTTGATGACTGCTTTATCAGCGACAATCGGTAACGGAAACATTGCCGGAGTTGCGACGGCATTGACGATTGGCGGACCTGGAGCCATCTTCTGGATGTGGATTGTCGGCCTTCTCGGAATGGCCACAAAATACGCCGAAGCCCTGCTTGCGATGAAGTACCGTGTGAAAAATAAAAACGGTGAATACTCCGGCGGGCCAATGTATTACGTAGAAAAAGGTCTCGGCAGCAAGTGGAAATGGCTTGCTGTTGCATTTGCCTTATTCGGTGCTTTTGCTGCCCTTGGAATAGGAAACAGCGTACAGTCCAATACGATTGCAGATGTCATGACATCAAGCTTTCAAATTAACAATCTCGTAACAGGAATCGTTTTAGCAGTCCTGACAGGTTTGATCATATTTGGAGGCATTCAACGGATCAGTACAGTTGCTTCCTTCTTTGTACCGATCATGGCATTCCTGTACATTGGTGGTTCATTGATCATCATCGTACTGAATTATGACATGATCATTCCGGCATTTGAAATGATTTTCTATTATGCGTTCAATCCTGTAGCTGCAGCTGGAGGGTTCACTGGAATCATTATCAGTGAAGCGATCCGAAGCGGGGTATCACGTGGGATTTTCTCCAATGAGGCCGGACTTGGTACGGCTGCATTGATTGCAGGTAATGCGAAAACAGACCATCCGGTTAAACAGGCACTTGTCGCCATGACGGGTACGTTCATTGTGACGATTATTGTTTGTACAATGACTGGACTGGTTCTTCTGATCACTGGTTTCTGGGACCCTACAGGCGGAGCGATTTCGGGTGTTGAGCACGCGCCGAGCCTTGATGGGGGAGCGTTAACGAGTGCCGCATTCGGTCATGCCCTTGGGGTAGCCGGGGAATACATCGTATCATTTTCGGTTATATTCTTCGGTTTCTCAACAATCGTCGGATGGTATATGTACGGGGAGAAATGCTTCGAGTACTTAACGAATTATCGTTTTGCTAACTCCTACCGACTCATTTACATTTTAGCAACCGGCCTTGGTGCTGTTGCGAACTTAGAGCTCGTTTGGGCATTTGCTGATATGTCTAATGCGTTGATGATGATTCCAAACTTGATCGCTCTTATTTTACTTTATAAGGTCATCGTTCGTGAAACGAATCACTACTTCAATGAGTACATGCCCATGATGGAAGCTCGACCAAGAAAGAAAGCCAGTTAATAGAAATAGGCGTGATCTATGATCACGCCTATTTCCAATCCCAAAGAATCTTTTCATACTTACAATGTCCGCTATGAATAGGGGTAATCTCTTTTAAAGGATATTTCTTTTGGTAATAATGATTCAATCCCTCATTATTTGCAGGGCAATCAAAACGAAATTTCACATTTGCTGCTAACTTGACCAGTAACACTGCCCAATCAAGGAAAGCTTCTCCAATGCCTCTACCCGCGTAGTCTCTATGAATGACGAATCTATGTAGGTATATAATACATTCTTCTTTAAGAGCGTCCTCTTCCCATATTTCCACATCCCATTCAGTAGGCTCATGGTCGATGGTTAAACTGGCAACGACCTCCCTTTTTCCAGAAAATATGTGTAGTGATTTTTTATTGACTCCAATATTTCTTCTTTATTCCCCTCGAGATTTGTCAGATAGTAGTCCCATTGCTTTACTTCTTTATCTTGAAGCCATTCAACTGCATTCACCAATAAATCCAAACTTTTTCTACATCTTCACTTTCTGCCGCGTTGATTTCAAAAACCTCTCCATCAATTGTAAGCATATCGTTAGTACTCCTTTGGAAAAATAAGTGCATATTTCAAATAAAAAACCATCCCTATTCTTATACAAGAAAGGGATGGTTCCATCTATCAAGCATACCACTTATGCCACATATGATCGTTTCTGCCTCTCGCAAAGGTGTCCACCCGGTTACGGCCCCAAGACACGGCTCCCGGTGAAGAACGAACGCCTCCTCTGGGTGCTCCAAGGTCTTCCCAGTTACTCCAGCGGGAACCATTCCACCATTTGTGCCACATGTTATTGTTGTCTCCCCGGACAAAGGTATCAATCCGGTTCGGTGCCCACGAGGAGGCAGCCGGTGCCCCTTCAAATCCTCTAGGTGGGGAACCGAGGTCTTCCCAATTGCTCCAGCGGGAACCATCCCACCATTTATGCCACATACGGTCGTTGTTCCCTCTAACAAAGCAATCGATGCGGTTCGGACCCCATGAGACGGCACCAGGAGAATCCCTCAAGCCGCCTCTTGGAGCTCCAAGGTTTTCCCATTGGCTCCATCTTCTTCCGTCCCACCATTTATGCCAGAGATTGTTGTCATCTCCTTGGACGAAAACATCGAGTCGATTTGCTTGCCATGATGCAACCGTAGGATCTCCCTTGAACCCACGTGGTGGTCCCCCAAGGTCTTCCCATTCATTCCATCTCGAACCATCCCACCACTTATGCCATAGAGTATCCCGATTCCCTCTCACAAACGTATCAATGCGGTTAGGTCCCCAGGACACGGCTGCCGGAGAACTTCTTAAACCTCTGCGTGGAGCTCCAAGGTCCTCCCAATTACTCCAGCGGGAACCGTTCCACCATTTGTGATACATTCGATCGTTCTCACTTCGAACAAACGTATCCAGCCGGTTCGCCTGCCAGGAAGCAACGGCCGGTGAACCCTTCATCCCCCGTGGCGGTGCACCAAGATCCTCCCATTCCCTCCAGCTTGCCCGCCAATCAAATGGATTTTCATAGACAAGTTGGTCATAGAATTCTTGATAAGGAACATAGTAGTTCAGCTGTTGTGGATAATACGTGAACTCACGTTGTTGTTCGTAGTCTGGATAAAACTGTTGATAAGTATGTGGTAAAAGACCATCTTCATAATCGTTTCTTACTTCTGGCCAATATGGATAGCATTCTTGTTGAATTTCACACGGTACCACAGGGTATCGTCGTGGAAAAAACATACTGCATCCCTCCTCTGCATTTACTTTATGCAGGAGCCCAGGTGGAGGAGCAAGTACAATTATTGTCAATGAATAACCTCTTCTTATACTTTTCAGAGAAAAATATAGCCTTTAAAACTTGCTTGCTGGAAGCAAAGCTAATGAAAGAAGAATCCATTCTTTACTATAAAAAAATAAGCACCTAAAACATAGGTGCTTATGATCATACTCTTTATAATTGGAAGTGGTTTTCAAACATCCTTCTTTTTGTCTGCGATAGATACTCCGTCCGATTTATAATGCACTTTGATATTTGTGAAAACCTCGGTTGCTCCGTGTTGTATCCCTACTTCCTGGGTCTCTTTAATGACGCTCATAATTTTATCATAGTCACCTTCGACCACCGTTTCCATTGGCCCCACTTCGTATGTTAAGCCTGATTCTTTTACCACTTCGATCATTTTGGGGATAACTCCATGTGTATCCACGTCTTTTCCGTTTGGCATGGTTTGAAATCCTACCGTTAATGTTGGCATCTGCATGCTCCTTTCTCTACTTATTCTATACATTTACCTCCTCCAGAAGCAGATAAACATGTAGAGTTTTATCGAAACGTACTTGAACCTCTATGTTTCTCGAAGTCCATCGTCCCCACAAAATTATTACTGCCCTTATTCTTACTTGTATTGGCTTTCGGCCGGGCAGCCCTATACCACTGATAACAAAAGATAATTATCAGGATCAGATCAATCATATCCCCGCCATAGTACATAAGCATACCTCCACTCTGTGCCTGATCACGGGGTATATCAGCAGGAGGGTAGGCATATATGTATTTCGACAAAATGCCATGACCGGTCAAGGCAAGGATCAATACAGTCCCTCTGTAGATAAAGCCGGTTCTATGTGGAGCAGGATCAATATATATCATGGAAATTGTGAATAGATATCCAGCCAGAAAAACATGGATATGTATGAATAAATAAAGGAGAATGTATTGATGCATCGCTTCGTACAAACTGGTTGTGTAAAGAACCCAAAGACCTCCAACATTGAGGATGACAGCGACAATGGGGTCACTGATCATCCCTATAATACGGCTTTTCAGTATTCGTGAAAGCCTCCTGGCCTGAGTGACAGGCAGGGTCCGTAGTAAAAGTGTTACCGGTGCAGCGAGTACCATGAGGAGAGGGGCCAACATTCCAATAAGCAAATGACCAAGCATATGGGAAGTAAACTCCATATGTGCCCGCTGAGCCAATGGTCCTGATACAGCACCTAAGGCACAGCAGACACCGATGATCCATAAGATTGTACGGGAAATTGGCCATTGTTTATGTTTACGATTGGAAACGACCACAGCAAGTAGATACAGTACCAGTGCCACTGTATAAGGAATGGCTAGAAGAATCTGAGAAACCAATCCGAAGCCTTGAGATACTTGTGAGATAGAATGATCAGCGTGCATTGACAACAGTCTCATTCCTTTTATATCTAGTATTTACAATCATTACGAATCCTGCAAGAATCATAGCAGCCGCAATCACATTCCAGACAATATCATACACGAGGACATTCTCTACATAGCGTATCTGATGAATACCCATCAGCTTATGCTGAACTGTCCCGTCATACAATTGAAAGCCTCCTGCACCAAGCAAAATGCCTCCCCACCATCTCTTCACCCATAACCCTTTTTTTCGGCGTAAATCGGCAAACATAAATAACCCGCCGATTGTTGCAAACCAGCTAAACGCATGAAAAAAACCATCAGATACGAGCCCCATCGCTGTGGTGGACTTGTCATAAAAATGATGCCAATGAAGCAACTGATGGAATACTGTCTCATCAATAAATGCCACGATTCCCATCCCAAATAAGATACCGGACCATAGATTCCGGGTTGAAGACGTCTTTGTATAGCTGGCTATCATGGTTACAGGACCCTCCTTTGTAAATTATTAGCCATTCTACCCTTTCCTGTATGGGGATAAACTTTTCTTAAGTAGGTCTAAAAGGTTCAGGAGATGCATCGAAATATCGGTCTTCCCCTAATTCCGAAAGATTTATCGGAAACTACTTACTATAGTATTTAAAAATAAAAACAGGACCTCTTAATTAGAAAAGGTCCTGTTTTTCCTAGTTATTCATGGATGACATACTGTTGATATTTTTCAAAGTCACTTAGCTTACACTCAAGGATCATTTTCGTCCCGGATTCTTCATATTCTGTTCCCACTACATTCGCTTGTTCATTGAAATAAGAAATCAAATGGCCTTTATCGTATGGAATAAGCATCTGACACTTTTTGTAGTCTTTAAAAATATAGCTCTTCACTACATCCAGTAATTCGTCCATCCCGATTCTCTTTTTAGCCGATAAATAAATTCGATCCTTTTCGATTCTAGGAACCTCTCCTTCTACTAACTCTGCTTTATTAAAGGCATAGATGACTGGAATGTCGCCTACTCCAATGTCTTCGAGCGTTTTGTCAGTCACCTTCATCAATTTCTCATAATGGGGATCCGAATAGTCCACCACATGAACGATGAGATCTGCTTCGACCACTTCTTCAAGAGTAGAACGGAACGCCTTGACCAGCTGATGGGGCAGTTTGTTAACGAATCCAACCGTATCTGTCAGGAGAAATGCCTTTTTGTCCGGTAAGGTGATATTCCTCACCGATGTTTCAAGAGTCGCGAACAGCATATCCTTTTCAAACACTTGCTTGTTTTCGTTTGGATGGAATTTTTCTACGAAAGCGTTCATAGTCGTGGACTTCCCTGCATTTGTGTATCCGACGAGGGATACGACTGGGATTTCACTCTTTCGACGCTGCTTACGTTGTGTAGTTCGCAGGTCAACAAGCGAATCAAGCTCTTTATTCAATGCTGTGATTTTCTCTTCAATTCGGCGCCGATCAAGCTCAAGTTTCGTTTCACCCGCACCACGGTTCGCAAGTCCAGATCCTCCCCCTTGACGCCCTAATGACTCACGGCGTCCAATCAAACGCGGGAGCATATATTGCAGCTGAGCTACCTCTACTTGAAGTTGTGCTTCCCGGGTTTTCGCACGTTCTGCGAAGATATCGAGAATCAACATCGTCCGGTCCATGACACGAATATCAAGTTTCTCCTCAAGTACACGAATTTGCGAAGGAGACAGCTCATCATTGGAAATGAGTACCTCCGCATCCCACTCTTCAATAAGTGGCAGTAGCTCTTCAATCTTCCCCTTACCAATATAGTGAACATGATTCGGCCGGGGCAGGTTTTGTGTCAGTTCACCGACAACATCAATATGCCTCGCTTCTGCCAATCCATTTAACTCAAGCATCGAATATTCGAAGTCATTATTCTTATCCTTTGTATTAACGCCTATGGCGATTGCTTTTAAACGTTCTTCCATTACTTCGTCACTTCCTATCTTTTAGTGTGTACAGAAAAAAAACACAGGCCTCTGCCTGTGTTTTTGTAAATGGATTTGAATAAACCGGTGACGGGTGAAGAAGACCGCATTTTCTTCAAGGCTTTTCTTACAAAACCCCTTATAGCAACACTCGGCAAGTATTCAATTCTATTTTTAAAAAGAAGAAAGAGGAGCCATTTCCGTCTCCTCTTTCTTCATTCATCGTCAAATGAAGAATTCCTTTAAAAATAGTCAGACCGATCCCATTTACCCTGCACACAGGCAGAGCCTTTGAACATATTCAATTATGCGTTCAAATTGCGGATGCGTAGTCTGATTAAAATCAAAGGGAAAACCTCCATTTCTCATAAATTATAACCATTCTATCACAACATAAGGTGAATGGGAAGAAATGGTTTGAGGGACGGACCTCCCATATGTCTGTTCCACTATAAGGGCATATCTGGAGGTCCGTCCCCCCTCACACTTTATTCCGTTCCTTTTTTCCACTTTTCTTCCTCAACGAGCATTTTCCCTGGCCATGTGTAAGCCATGATGCCTCCGTCTGCTGTAATATCTTCCCCTGTCACATAGGAGCTGTCGTCCGATGCCAGGAATAGAGCTACAGTTGCCATTTCTTTCGGTCTTCCAAGTCGTCCGAGTGGAGTAATCCACTTGTTAGCTTCTCTGAATTTTTCTCCTATCTCATCCTGTTTACTTCCAACAAGCTCATCGATAAGTGGTGTTTCGATTGTTCCAGGTGAAAGAGAATTAACACGAATTCCGTGCCTGGCATAATCAATCGCCATTCCTTTTGTGAAATTAATAATGCCGCCTTTAGCTGCATTATAACCTGAACGGTCATGATCTGCTGCTTGTCCAGACATAGAAGCGTTATTGATAATAGATCCACCTTTATCAAGCATCAGTGGAATTAAATACTTACTACATAAAAAAGTACCTCTAAGATCTACTTCAATGATTCGATCAAACAGTTCAACAGGATATTCATGTACCTTTCCACCCTGTTCATCTACTCCCGCATTGTTAAAGAGTACATCAATCGTACCAAACTTCTCCTTCACTTCATGGGAAAATGCCGTGACACTTTCCTCACTCGAAACATCCAGATGAAAAGATTCAGCCTTGCCGCCGTCACTTTTGATATCCTTCACGGTCTTTTTCATTTCCTCTATGTTCACATCTCCACAAATCACCGTCGCACCTTCATAGGCAAAAACCTTGGCAGTCGCTGCTCCGATACCTGTTGCTGCACCTGTAATAACGGCTATCTTCTCTTCCAGTCTTCCCATAGGGTAAAACCTCCTTAAAATCTCTCATAGAGAGCTTTTCCCCTTATGTGAAATAGTAAACATAATGGAGGGACGGACCTTCAACAAGTATAATCCGAACTTAAAACTAGTTTAGAGGTCCGTCCCTCGCTTCATATACCGGCGGATACGCAGGATCAACCAAGATAGGAGAAGGATCGTCGCAAATTGGGCAATGGAGAGAAAGAAGTTCCAGTTGTTGATGTGAAAGAGGTTGAGTGCTGCTGCGCATTGTTGAATCAAGCTCAGGACTGCTATCCAAACAAGGTATCTCCATAGAGTGGGATAATTCGATTGCCTGCTCAGAAAAAGCAAAAGTGGAACACACAATAATATCCACCGATAAAAGAAATCAACCGGATGTACATCGTTTACAACATAATAATATAGCTCAAGTCTTCCCTTCAATACGGCATCCATAAACAAATTCATATAAAAGATAAAGAATAGGCTTCCATACCATTCCAGAGGCGTCAAATGAAGGAACCTCTTCTTTACACCAAGCAATTTACCATTAACGAATCGAAAATTATATAACAAGATCATATACAACATAGGATAAATCGGAACGGAGTATATCAATCTCCAGCCAATGTATTGAAAAAAGGTAGAATAGCGGGCTGCCACAAACACATAACTTAATGCAAATAGTGTCCAGCCCAGTATATACATCCCCTTGATGATCAAATTCTTTCACTTAAATCATGGAAGTGTTCTTCTAAAAACCACTAATACACCTACCATAAATAATTATTTTAAGACAAATCCATACTAATGAATACATTCACTGAACAGTAGGAGGCGTTCCCATGTCACATCATCCGAAAACAGATTTAACCTCAGCTGAAATGGCCACTCTTTGAGCCACATATCAAAGTGACACTTTGGCTCTGTGTGTATTTGAATATTTCCTTGCAAAAAATCAGGACCCCGATACGGCATCCATTCTTCGTTTAGCTCAAGAAAAATCTGAGCAGCATATTGACTTCATTTCATCCATTTTCATAGAGGAACAAATCCCTATCCCTGTTGGATTTTCAAAGGAAAAGGACGTGTTCCCGGATGCCCCGGCCATTTATGGAGATACCTTTTTCTTAATGTATCTCCGGCAAATGGCTAAGGTTGGGATGATCACCTGTAGCGGAGCCGTTTCCCTGACGGTGCGAGAAGACATTCTTGAGTTCTTCCAACAAGCCCTTCAATTTTCTAGTGACCTCTATATAAAAACAACGGAGACTGGAAAAGAAAAAGGCATTTTAGTCAGGCCTCCATATATTGACTATCCTGAAAAAGTTGAGTTTATTAAGGAAAAATCTTATATGAGTTCCAGCCTGAATCCATTTGTCAATAGACGGCCACTGAATGCCGTTGAAATATCACATCTATTCCTTAACACGGAAACCACTTTGCTCGGGAGCATGGTTGCCACAAGTTTCGCTCAAATGGCTCAATCAAAAGAAGTAAGAAAATTCATGACCAGGACACAGGAAATTGCTCAAAAGCACCTCAATATCTTCAGTGATGCTCTCCTCAATAACGATATGCAGGCTCCCATGTCTTGGGATACCAATGTTAAAGCTTCAACTAGCCCTGCTTTCTCAGATAAACTGATGATGTTCCATATCACCCTGATAAGCAACGCCGGGATGGGGAACTATGGTACTGCTGCTGCGGCAAGTATGAGAGCTGACCTGGTAACGAATTATTTTAGACTTATACTCGAGGTGGCGGAAGATAAGTGATGAGGTCCGTCCCTCATCACGTTAGCCAACTAAAGAAAAAACCTCCAAATTAGCTTTATTCCAATTGATTTACAAGCGGAATGATGGAAGATTTGGAGGTCCGTCCCTCAGTTCTTGATCGATACATTTACTTGATCGGAATGGGAGATGGTGATGGTGTGTTGTCCGCTTCCTAGTTTGAGGGTGGCGGATTTGTTTGGGATACCTTCGTTATTTACGTCAGTGTTGGATACAGAGGTTTGTTCTGTATATTGCCATTTAACGTACTCCCCTTGAATGTCCCCTACGTTTTCGGCATTGATGGTCAGGTCCTCCGATGAAGCGAGAACCAGATTAACCCTCGCTGAGCTTGATACTTCCCATGAGCTTGAAATGGTTCTCGGCTTTAATGTAACTTCATTGTAGTCACTCGAGATTTCAAGGGACTTGGTTCCCGGGATGACGAGTGTAGCATCCAACTCTCTCCCTGATTGCATCCAGCCATTGGAGTCGGGAAGCCTTTTCAATGTGATATACAGTGTGTCTCCTTTTTGTGCTGTCATCAGATAATCTCCTGGATTTGAAAGTGATGATTTCCCTTTTGTAAAGGAAGAACGATACGTACCAAACACACTTACTTCTTTATCCTTAACAGTTTCAACTGTTATTGG
Source organism: Bacillota bacterium (assembly GCA_051750565.1). Lineage (GTDB taxonomy): Bacteria > Bacillota > Bacilli > Bacillales > Bacillaceae_B > Rossellomorea. Next base: position 179,842 of record JBNJJV010000007.1, read on the forward strand.
ATAATGACTGGAATCAACGACGATCCGCTTCACGTCATCACCAACCTGATGGCTATAAGCAGGAAGGTCCGCTGTCTTCACTTCAGAATCAAAAAACATTTGCATTTGTCCGATCAATCCCGTTGCATGCAGAACGGTAAATCCGATTCCCATCGTCCCAATGACAGCCACAAATATAATACTTAAAAAATCATATTTCAGTACCGGTTTTTCCTGCTTGGATAGATACAAGTATACTAAGATTTCTGAACCCAATACGATCAACAGCACTGGCCACCAACCTGCCAGCACATAGGCTGAATTCCATTTTAACAGCTGTGAAAACAGTAGGAAAATTCCCAGGAACAGCAGGGATGCCCCCATTGAAATGGATCCGACTCTCCAAGTTCTCATTCTGATACCTCCTCTTTTGAATGGGCTTTTTTACTTCCGGCCACCAATTTGATTCCTCCCCCTATAAGAAGAAGGCAAACCATTCCCGGCTGGATATAGCTATACATCACATGATAAATATCAATTCCATAAGTCTCTAAAAACGGTAATGATAGGGGCATAAGGATGTTCGTAGCCAAGTAATACACACCAAGCAGCATCAATCCGATTCCCACCCACTTCTGCTGATTGATTAAGTAAGACACGATCGGCGTATCTTCTAAAGGTTCCTTTCCGTGCTTAGATGCCCGTTGCAATCCATCAAAAAAGCTGTAGAACCAGATGATCGGAATTAAGAATAGAAAAATCCCTAACCGAAGTACGTCTAATATATATATGGAGAACAAGAACACTGCCATAAGCTGAATTCCCCGTCGCTGATAACCAAGGTACAGATGTCCCGCTCCAGGAAACATCGATAAAAATGTGGCGAATGCCTTACTCTTTCTCCCACCTTCATGCTGGGCTTCCAAGTCTTCCAATACAGACCGATCCGTCAGCACTTCACCTGCCTGCTTTTTATTCAATAATTGCATGGTGTCGAAGAAGTTGTATACCCAAACCACCGGGAGAACGATCAAGAATACCATAAACTCCCCTCTACCCGTCATCGCTGTTACAAACAGAATCATCGCAGCTACTCCGAGGAACGTTGCCAGAAATGTGACACCACGGTTCATCAGTCCCAATTGGAAATGACCGAGCCCTGGTACCATGGATAGGATGATGGTATAGAAGCGTTCGGTGCTCAGCTGCCCTGAATCACTTTCTACCACCGGTTCTCGTGATGCTTCATTCGCTTTCAACATTCTTGATGCTACAAGTGCCGTATTAACGATACTGATGAGATATAATAGGAACGCAAACCCAATGGTGATAAAAGCAAAACCATCCCAGTTCAACACTTCCGCTCCCACGAATGCAACGGGAAATGACGCCAGCAATACCAGTAAAAACAAACCCCCTCTAAAAACCTTCCCTAAATACATCAATCCCACACCGGGTATAAAAGCCAACAAAAACGCTATGATTGGATTCTTCTTTTTATCCATCTTACTCTGCCTCCTGTTCTTCTATTTTTTCAACACTATCCAGTAAAGCCGTTGTTTTATTTAAAATATTTTTTGTAAAGGAAGGTTGCTGATTTCTTTCAAATTCAGTCGTGATCTTCGATAGTTCACCAAAAATACCAGATGCCATCAAAATCAGGGTCATCGCCGTAGCCAGCACATAATGAAACACCTTTCCCTCATACCACTGTTTCTTGACTGGCTTCATCACGGGATTCCTTTCAACCGGAATTCGCTCCATCACCTCATCTGTAAAGAGGGACGGACCTTCAATGGAAGGAAGCTCATCTTGAACCGTCTCGATTGCTTCCATATAAAGACTCATGCATTGATCACAACAGTATAGATGCTCCTCGTACTCGGTTCGCTTATTATCATCCATTTCATCTCTGACGTAATTCTTCCATTCTTCCAACGCAATATGACTCATATGAAATCTTCCTCCTTCCAATGCTTCCGCATCCAAAGCCTTGCCCGGTACAGCTTTGTTTCAATCGTTTTCACCTGCACATGCTGTTCATTTGCAAGCTCCTGATAGGACTTTTCTTTTATGTAGAATCCTTCAATCACTTCTCTGTACGTTTCGGGAATTTCTTCTAAATGACTCAACACGAGCTGTTTTTGTTCTTTTCTTAGTAATCGTCTTTCTACAGCATCCTGTGACTCTTTCACAGGGAGCTCGTCGACCAGCTCTTCCTTCTGTCTTGCCTGCCTTCGTTTACAATCAATGGCATGGTTCACCGCAATTCTCGTCATCCATGTCCTGAACCCTTGATGCTCGTACTGAGGGAGAGAGGTATAAATCTTCATCCACACTTCCTGTGATGCATCTTCAGCATCTTTCCGGTTTCTCAGAACACCGTAAATGCATTTAAAAACATACTGTTTATGCATTTCGATCAACATCCGAAACGCATGCTCACTGCCATTCTTCGCCTTTTCAATTAGCGGATCCACCAACCTCTCTCCCCCTTTCTTGTGGTCTCATATTAATAGACGAAAGAAAATGATGAATCCCTACAGTTTTTTAAAAAATATTTTTCAGTTGGTGGTGTCTGGTACATTTGATTGAATTCGTAGCTGATTACGGCACATAACTTCATGGTTTGAGATTTCGCCGTTAAATGGATTTCTCCTCAACTCAACAGGAGATGACAAGCCACAAAGTGCTGGTTCGATATTACCCCTGCATGCCATCGTTCGCTGAAATATTTGAAATTCCGCTGATAAAATTCGGATTTCGCTGATATATTGAAGTCGGCTGATAAACCAGTTGATTTCGCTGATATAATGACAAGGTCCAGAATTTCGCTTATTTACCACCTAACACAAAATCTACATTCCTGATATACTCTTAAAGTACTTATCTTCATAAAAAAGTGAGTGGATATAATGAAAGAAGGCATTACCTCAATAGTGGAGATCATCAATAACCTCCACGACATGTTTATTGTGTTGGCGAGTGATCTCGGTTTCACCCTTACGGATAAAGATCTGCATTTTTGGATTATGGGCATCATCGGAATCTCCGTGTTCTTTTTTGTATATATTGCGTCTAAGATTCTATCGAAGCTTAAGTTCGGAATCACCGCACTGGCTTTCTTCTATACCTTGACCTTCATGTTTGTGTTGGTCTTTGCGATTGAAATCCAGCAGGCGATCACAAACCGGGGGCAAATGGAGTTCATTGATGCCATCGTTGGTTTGTGGGGATACATTGTTTTTTTCCTCATTTACATTGGATTCGCAGCCATTACTCTACTGATTAAGTTTTTCTATCGAAAGCTTTCCCGGAACAAAGAAAAGACCTTGGAAAGGGATTAGGGGCTTTCCCCGAAGTAATTCAAATTGCTCGGCTGATTTATCATAAAAAAGAAACCGAAAGATCCTAAATTCACTTTTCCTATTAAAAAAGGAGCAAACGCCATATGCGCTTGCTCCTCTACTATTTCATCTTACATAAATACTTTAATTCTCATTTGGATGATTTCAAGCCATTTAAACCTGAAAGTGAAGTTTTGCAAATTCCACCTACCTTGTTCCCAGAGAATCCTACATTGGAAAACTATCTTAACCTGTTTGAAAGCATGAACTTGGGTGTATATTTGAGAAATACCCTTGTGATCGTCTTATTTTCTTTTTTTAGGATTATTCTTTAATGCCATGGCTGGCTATGGATTTGCAAAATTTTATTTTAAAGGAAACAAGAAAGAAAGTATTGGATGCAGCAAAGCAATTGAACTATCAAAAGAACGGACTCGCATCCGATTTAAAACGAACAAACACGAATACCATCGCCTTGATCCTGAGTGATTTATCAGGCTCTTATTATTCTGATTAATTAAAGGTGTCCAGGATGTGACGTCTACTAATGGGTATGATCTCATAGCCTGCCGCTCAATTGGCGGTGCCCAGTCCACAGCTATTAAATTTTTGAGAGAAAAGCGAGTCGACGGTGTGATTATCTTAGCCCATAACATCACAGATGAAACGATATTGGAATCCACTCGAGAAGGATTCCCTATCGTCGTGTTAGACCGAGATATTAAACATGACTATGTTCTCCAGGTGGAAGTCGACAATGTCGAGGGTGCTTTTCAAGCAACGGAACATCTGATAGAGAATGGTCACCGTGATATTGCTTATATCAGCGGTCCATATAACTCCCACGATAATGAACTTCGTTTCCAAGGATTTAAGCATGCCCTTGAAAAACACGGCATCAACTATCGTTCTAAATGGAAGACATCAGGTGGATTTACACGTGAAGGCGGATATAAAGCAACTAAAATGCTCATTGCCCAACAAGATATTCCTCAAGCGATCTTTTACGCCAATAATGAAATGGCCATTGGAGGATTACAAGCTCTATCTGAAAAGAAAATCAGCGTTCCAGAAGATATTTCGATTATCGGATTCGATGATATCCAACTGGCAGAGTACGTATCCCCCCTTTGACAACAATGAGACAGCCGAAATACGAAGCCGGCGCACTCGCTGTTCATCTAATTTTTCAGAAGCTGGCTAAAGAGGAAGTCGATCCTTATTATAAGTTGACGACTGAATTAATAGTGAGGCGCTCAGTGAAGGAGAATCGTTAGAATGTAAAGCAAACCCGTTAAGATGGGTTTGCTTTTTTTCGTCGTGTAACACCCTTCATATTGCAAATAACACTTCTCATGACACCTATCCAACTCCTATCCTAAAGTGACACTTACTAAAACCTTCTCCACATCCGTTAACAAAACCTTCACAAATATTGGGTACATTGTGTGATTGAGATGGCATTTTACTGGGTATACAATGAGTAGGAATGAATATTCATTCCGTATTAACCCATGAAAGGCTGAATCCTTATGGCAACTGCAGTAAATAAACGAGACAGCATTATATCAAGCGCTTTGGTTCTTTTTGCTGAGCGTGGATATGACGCGACTACGATTCCAATGATTGCGACATCGGCAGGAGTTGGAGCTGGTACCATCTATCGTTACTTTGAAAATAAAGAAGTGCTTGGCAACAAGCTTTTTCAAGAGTATGTAAGGATATTTAGAGAAACTCTTGAAAATGAATTCCCTTATGATGAAACCATTCGCGATCAATTTCGTCATATATTTCAAGCCATGATTCTATTTACAACAAAGCAAAGCCATGCACTTTATTTTATTAAAACACATAGCAGTGCCCATTTTTTAGACAACGCAAGTCATGATAGCTTTCAAGGACTCCTGGATATCCTAAAGAATTTCTTTGATTCAGGAAAAGAGAAAAAAGAAATTAAGGAGCTTCCTTCCTCCGCTTTGATTGCAATCGTTTACGGAGCGTTTCTTGAGCTTCAACGATTGGTACGTATTGGGGAGCTAGAACCGGAAGCAAAACTATTAGAACATGTAGAAGAAAGTATGTGGGACGCTGTACGGTTACATGTATGAGAAATGAATTGTTTCTCATACACCAAACGGAATGAACGTTCATTCCGTTATAAATCTTTTAAAAGAGGTGCTATTTAATGACAAATTCAAACCAACTTCCGCAGCCAAAGACGTATGGGCCCCTCGGCAGTTTGCCGGTCATCGATAAAGACAAACCTCTTCAATCCTATATGAAGCTTGCAAGGGAGCTCGGCCCAATCTTTCAGTTTCAATTTCCAGGACGTATCAGTACGTTTGTATCGAGTGCCTCCCTTGCTGAAGAAATTTGCGACGAAACACGATTTGATAAGAAAGTCGGCCCCGCCCTGCAAAAAGTAAGAGCATTTGGCGGCGACGGCCTTTTCACAAGTGAAACGACGGAAAGTAATTGGAAAAAGGCGCATAATATCCTGCTTACAAGCTTCAGCCAGCAGGCAATGAAAGGCTATCATGCTAAAATGGTCGATCTCGCCACCCAACTTATTCAGAAGTGGGCTCGCTTAAATCCGGCTGATGAAATCGATGTTCCTGAAGATATGACTCGCTTAACCTTGGATACGATCGGTCTCTGCGGGTTTAATTACCGCTTTAACAGCTTTTACCGGGAAAACGGCCACCCATTTGTCGACAGTATGGTTCGGGCAATGGACGAAGCCATGAGTCAAACGCAGCGGCTTGGTGTTCAAGATAAATTGATGGTTAAATCTAAAAAACAATTCAAGGAAGACATTCAATACATGTTCACTCTGGTTGATGAATTGATTACGGAACGGAAACAAAATGGTGATCAGGGTGAGGATGATCTACTCTCTCATATGTTAAAAGGGACCGATCCGGAAACGGGTGAAGTGCTGGATGATGAAAACATCCGTTATCAAATCATCACGTTTTTAATTGCAGGACACGAAACAACGAGTGGACTTCTATCGTTTGCCATTTACTTTCTCATGAATAATCCGGAAAAATTGAAGAAAGCGCAGCAAGAAGTGGATGAAGTGCTGGGTGACGACGTTCCAGACTATAAACAAGTGAAGAAATTGAAATATATCCGCATGGTGCTTAATGAAGCTCTTCGTCTATGGCCCACCGCACCGGCATTTTCTGTTTATGCGAAAGAAGACACGACGCTAAACGGGCAATACAATGTTAATAAAGATGATGTTTTCACCCTTATTATTCCAGAGCTTCACCGTGATCCATCTGTTTGGGGAAATGACGTGGAATCGTTTATACCAGAGCGTTTTGAGGACCCGTCTTCGATTCCATATCATGCTTACAAACCTTTCGGAAACGGGCAGCGCGCCTGCATCGGACAGCAGTTTGCTCTTCACGAAGCGACCCTTGTTCTCGGAATGGTTTTGCAACACTTTGACCTGATTGATCATAAAGAATATCAATTGGATGTAAAAGAAACCTTGACCCTCAAGCCAAATGGTTTAACGATGCGCGTTTCACCCAGGAAACCGATCATATCCTTTACCGCTGCACCTTCGGAAGAAGTGAAATCTAAAAAAATAGAAACACAAGCTTCTGTCAAGTCGTCTCATGGTACACCATTGCTTATTCTGTATGGATCAAACATGGGAACAGCTGAAGGAATCGCCCGTGATCTTGCTGAAACAGGTCGTCAACAAGGCTTTATAACCGAGGTTGCTCCTTTAAATGATTATACGGGTGGGCTTCCGACAGAAGGAGCGGTTCTCATTGTCTCTGCTTCCTATAACGGAAATCCGCCCGACAATGCGGACGCATTCGTTTCTTGGCTAAAAGAAACGGCGGAAGGAACACTGAACGATGTTCGCTATGCGGTATTCGGATGTGGCGATCACAACTGGGCGACTACGTACCAACGCATCCCTACCTTCATTGATGAGCAGATGGAACAAAAAGGGGCTCATCGCCTGTCAAAAACCGGTCATGGTGATGCAAGCGACGATTTTGAAGGAGATTACGAGAAATGGTCGGATGCTCTTTGGCCAAATCTAGCAAAAGAATTGAATATTGAACTTCATCAAAACGGTCAAGAAAGCAGCTCGATCACGATGAATTTTGTCAGTGATGTTAGTGACACACCACTTGCTCGCACTCATCATGCTTTTACATCGGTGGTAAGTAGAAATATTGAATTGCAGCATGTGGGAAGCAGAAGGAATACAAGACATATTGAGTTGACTCTTCCAGAGGGTGTAGATTATCAGGAAGGAGACCATCTTGGGGTGCTTCCCCGCAATCCAAGCGCTCTTGTTGAGCGAGTGCTCAGTCGATTCAACCTGAACGGCGAAGACTATGTCCAACTCACTGGAGATCCAGGAAAAGCAGTCCACCTTCCAACAGAGAAGTCAGTGAATCTTAAGGAATTACTCTCTAATTATGTGGAATTCCAAGAACCCGCTTCCCGTTCGCAAATCCGGGCACTTGCTGCTCACACGGTATGTCCTCCCCATGTAATGGAGCTTGAAGAGCTATTGGAGGATGAAACATATAAAAGAGAAATTCTCGGTAAACGAATCACAATGCTGGACCTGGTGGAAAAGTACCTTGCATGTGAAATTCCGTTTGAAGGGTTCCTGCTTTTACTCCCAGCACTAAAAGCAAGATACTACTCGATTTCAAGCTCTCCCCTCTACAAAGAAGGAAAAGCGAGCATCACGGTCAGCGTCGTTCGAGGAGAAGCATGGAGTGGAAATGGAGAATACAAAGGAATTGCATCAAACTATCTGGCAGAACGTTCCGAAGGCGATAAGATAGCGTGCTTTATCTCTACACCTCAATCGAACTTCCAGCTTCCGGAGCAAGTCGAAACACCAATCGTCATGATCGGACCTGGAACAGGAATTGCACCATTTAGAGGATTTATTCAGGCTCGCCGCATTCTTAAAGAAAAAGGAGAAACACTGGGTGTAGCCCATCTTTACTTCGGCTGTCGCAATCCACAACATGATTTCTTATATCAAGAGGAATTGGAGAAGGCCGAACAAGAGGGAATCGTAACTCTTCACACGGCTTTCTCAAGATGCCCTGGTAAAGAAAAGACATATGTCCAGCACCGATTGGCGGAAAACGCTGAAGTTATTCTTCCTTTGCTGAAAGATGGCGGCCGCTTATACATCTGTGGAGACGGTGGTAAAATGGCACCCGAAGTGGAGCACACCTTAGTAGAAAGCTATATGCATTTCTATCAAACAACGAGAGAAGAAGCTACCGCATGGCTGGGATCACTTGAAGAAGATGGTCGATATGCCAAGGATGTTTGGGCAGGAGCGTAATGAAAAGGAGAGCAGCGGACCTTTGTTTGGTTCGCTGCTTTTTGTGAGGCTGCAGGAAATCCCCGGATCATTTAGAGGTGCTATTGATTCCTTAAGTGCCTGGCACTTCCCCCATCCCTATCAAACATTCACGCTACTTATCTCCAAAACCCTTAAATGCCCCACTACAAAACAACACACCAAAAAAAGCACCGCATTATTCCGGTGCTTTCCAACAAACTTTTACTTATTAACCTTCGTAATACGCCCTTCTTCAACAGGATCTACTGTCCCTTGTGCTTTAATGTATGAAACGAAAGCTTCTAAATCTACGATATCAATGACTTGGTTCTTACCTTCTAATAGAACCGTGTATCCGTCACCGCCGCCCGCCATAAAGTTGTTCACCGTAATTGAGTATGTTTTGGCCAGGTCAAGTGGTTGATCGTCTCCAGTTGTAACAGATTGGATTCTTCTTCCCTCAGGTTTACTGCTATCATACGAAACCTTCAATCCAGAAATCTGTAAGATTCTTGGTGCATTAGGATCTTTCGCCCATTGAGATTCGAATAGTTCATACACCTGCTGTCCAGTCAGTTCCATCGTTACAAGATCATTACCGAATGGCTGAACAGTGAAAGCTTCTTTCCATGTGATTTCACCTGCATCGATCTCTGCACGGATACCGCCTGGATTCATAAAGGCAAAGTCTGTTCCTGTATGACTTCTCATAGCATCTGCGATCAGATTACCCATAGCAGACTCGCCATCAGGATTTTGATCCCTGCTGATTCCTTTTGTTGTGTTCCCAATTTTCACATTCAGGATAGGTGCAACATCTGCAAGATATTCATCCAGCATTTCTTTAATCCCGGCATCTGGCGTGATGGTTCTGACGGCAGATACGATTTCCGCTTTTTTCGATGTGATATCCTTGGAAGCCGGGTCAATCACGAAATCCACATCCGAAAACGCTGTACCATAAGAATACGATTGAACAAGAAGCTTTCCATCCACAATCGTATTTGCATACTGATGATTGTGTCCACCAAACATAATATCCACTTCATCGTCTACCTTTGCTGCGATATCAGCCAGTTCTTCTGTAGGGTTGGATCCATCAGTGTTTGATTTCACCGGGTTATGGGAAAGGACGACAATCGCCTCTACACCCTTTTCCTTTAGTTCTGCTGTATATTGGTTAATCGCTTCGACTTCATCTGTAAATGTTACTCCCGCTGTTCCGCTCGGTGTGACAATTCCAGGTGTATCAGAGAAAGCAATTCCGATAAATCCAACTGGAACTCCGTTAACCTCTTTTACCACATATGGAGAAAGAATCGGTTCTTTCGTTTTGCTATCCAATACGTTTGCCGCTACATAAGGGAAACTCGCCCCTTCAAATACCCCATATTTAGAGTAGGTTTTGGAATGTCTTCCGCCGTCGATCAGGCGCATCATTTCATCTACACCTTCGTCAAACTCATGGTTTCCTACAGTTCCTACATCAAAACCAATTTCATTTAGCATTTTGATGGTTGGTTCATCCTGTAATAACGCAGATACTGGAGAACTTGCCCCAGCGACATCTCCTGCATGCACTATTAGTGTGTTAGGATTCGTTGCTTCACGTTCTTTTAAATGGGCTGCCAAATATTCAATTCCACCAGCATTCAAACCCTTGTTATACGTGTCCAACTGACCGTGAAGATCATTGATGCCTAATAATTGAACTTCAAATGGTTCTTCTGCAGGAAAATCAATCTTGTATTTATGGAATCCATTTGTACCTTCTCCGACATGATGAATATTCGATGTTTGCTGAGCAAACGTTTTTGCTTCTGGAGAAGACTCAAATGTGACATCAACATTTCCAGAGATCGGTGCAAACGTCCAGTTCTTATCGGCAGTTGGGTTAATCGTTTTGTTTTTAATAATGTAGTTCATGACTACTTGACGATTCTCGTCTGGTGAAACATAGATTACTCGTTTCCCATCAGGATTTGCAAGCTTAGTAAATGAAGCACGATAGTTATTCGTTGCCACGACAAACTTCTGATCTTCTTCTACCGGCTTACCATTAAACATTAGGTTTTTCACACGACTTGCTCCTGCATTAATGACGTTCCCGGACTGATCATATTTAGCAGGCTTCGTTACATCCACTTCATAAGTCACGCCATCGATCGTATCAAAGTTGTAAGCTTGGAAGTCCTTATTGATCAAAGTTTGTTCCTCTGTTTTCGTCGGATCGATTTGATTAAAGTTTCCTGTTGTCCATTCGATATATTCTTTTACTTGCGCACCCGTTAAGAGTAACGCTTGAACCGTATTTGGATACTTGTAAAGGTCAGATACGTTTTTAATCGTCACTGTTCCTTTAGGAATGTTTGTGTACTCACCGGCACCATTTCTTCCAGCTTTAAAAGGGGCTGCAGAAGAAAGGACAGGAAGGTCTTCGTATTCAGTTCCTTTTAGGGCATGCTCTACATACTCTTTTTGAGCGTTGCTGACAATTTGTACGGATGGATCATCTTGTACCCGGGCAAAGAAGCTGTGAATAGGTGCTTCCGTTTGACCCACTTCACCATTTATATATTGAATGGTGCTGTCATGGGAATCTTTTAAGACATCAACCATTTCTTTATCCGCTGCTACTCCTGTTGAAGAAATAACTTCCGATTGAGAATCTTTCACTTTCCATTTACCATTAATCTGTTCCAGAGTTAAGTCAATGACACCAAGTGTTTTTCCATCAACATTCGCTTGAACTGCAGCCACACCATTGATTGTTCCTTTTTTATTATCCACGCCTTCAAGTGAGTTGTAAGAAGCATCTCCCGGGAAGGACAGGTGAGTGTGCCCAAATAATATCGCATCGATTCCGTCTACTTCACTTAGTGGATACACGGTATTTTCTTTATTGGACTTATCTTTGTCAAAGCCTGAATGAGAGAGAACAACAACCACTTCTGCTCCATCCTTCTTCATTTTCGGAACCCATTTTTCAGCTGACGCAACTACGTCCTCCGTCACAACTTTACCTTCTAGATTCGCTTTATCCCATTGCATGATTTGAGGAGCTACGAAGCCAATGACACCGACCTTGACCGTTTGCTTGTTCCCTTTTTCGTCGATGACTTCTTTGTCCACGATTTTATATGGTTTTACAAGGTTTTCATCATTTGACGGGTCCTGATCATGATCATCTTTATACACGTTCCCTGACACATATGGGAAGTTAGCGCCTTTAATACTATTTTCCAAGAATTCTAACCCATAGTTGAATTCATGGTTTCCTAGAGTTGCAGCGTCATAATCTAATAAATTCATCGCTTCATAGATCGGATGCGTTTCGTTTTCGATTAATCCTTCAGTTACGGCATTTTCTCCACCTAGAATGGATACGTACCTGCTATCAACCAATTGCTTCGCAGCATCAGTCATGGCATTTTTCTCAACTAAAAGGACAGGAGCATCGTGCTTGGCTGCGAGAACTGATCCCGTTAATCCATCCACGAAGTTTCTTCCTGTTGTGACAAACACTTTATCGGTTACTGTATCTAACTCAGTAGCAATTTTGAGTGACGTTTCAAATCGATTTTGACCGAAAATCCGCAATGGGTTTTTCAGTTGTTTTTCAACTTTTTCACTAATAACTCCAGGTCCACCTACAATGATGGTCTTATCTTTCCCTTTAAGAGATTCAGTTGTCGTACCTGGTACACTATCCTTTTTTGTTAAAAGAATCGGATACCCATTCTTTGCAGCATATGGTGCTATGGCAATGGCATCTGGGTAGTTGGATCCATCTGCAAGGATGGCGGTATCCGTGTTTCCGCCAACTTCCTCTGCAATCATAGAGGCTGTCTCATAGCGATCAGAACCTTGGATTCTCTTAATATATAATTTCATCTTGCTTAAATCACTTTGTACATCAGCGGAAACGGCATTTTTCCCACCTAAAATAATCACTTTTTTCGCACCAAGACGTTTGATTTCTTCCTTTGTCTTAGCATTTAAGCTCTTCGTACCCGTCAATAGAATCGGAGCATCCAAGTGATAAGCCAATGGCGCTCCCGTTAAAGCATCGGCAAAATTATCAGAACGTGCGATGACTACTGTATCAGACTTCGCCCAGCCTTTTTTCGATACCTCTACTGCCGTTTCATATCGATCATCACCTGATAAACGATTCACAAATGTTAAGGGATCAACCTTAGCTATAAAATCAGTAAATGGATTCCCTTGAAGCAGGTCACCATTATCCAGCAGTAAATTATTCGGGTTTTCTTCCCGTTCTTTTTTGATCAGAGTTGAAAGGCGAACAAGTCCGTTTTCAACTGGTTTATCAGAATAATAGTCATGATCCATTAAACTTCCATGCACATCGGTTGTTTCCATTATTTTTAATTTTACATAAGCATCATTCGATAACACATTTGTTGGCGCTTTTTCTGCCAAAACGGTCCCCCCTACCGGAGAAGCAATCATACCTAAAGCTAAAGTTGACAGAGCAATACTACTTAACTTCTTTTTCACTCCACTGTTCAAACTATTCAACCCTCTCAAAATTAATATGTAAGGAACAACCCAGATCTATTAAACAGCCAAATAGACTCGTTTATTATTCTAATCTGAATTATCTAAGACAATTATACTTCGAAAAATGTCATTTACTATTATTTTTTTACAATATTTAATAAATTTTATAAAAAAAAGAAGACTATGAACCTATAAAAGGATCATAGTCTTCTTTATCAAATAGGAGTAAGTGTCCACTCATCATCTTCGAACAGAACTTTATAAACTCCTTCAGGATTATCCATGTCTATATAGTTTAATAACCATTCATTTATCTCTTTATCAGAGTCCAATACGACTAAGAAGTCTGATTTCTTGAGGCTTGTAAAGAACTTTTCTTTTTCTTCCTCAGAACTTAACCCGTTCGTGATCGAATAGTTCATAGATAGCTGCTCATATGAAACGATATATTTCAAATAACCTCTATCATCTTTACTCTCCGGGCTATAGTAAGTCACCTCTGGATCAATGACTCCCGTTGAGGCGATCTTGCTAAATTTGTTTTTTACTTCCCATCTGATTGTGGAAAACGTTTCCGGCTTTTCAGCAATCACTTTAACATTTCCACTAAACGGATATATGAATAGCCCCCCCAGAAGAAACAGGGTAATCAATTTAGAGATTGGCCTCTTGTTTAAATAATGGGCCCACTCATGGATGACAGCTGTCATTAATATACCCAGGATATAGATAATAATCGTTGATTGATACCTGCCGAAACCTGCAATTCTTGCTGCCTCAAATTCCGGCATTAAATACACATACATGAAATAGAGAGAGAACATGTACAGAACGTAAAAGCCATTTGAAATTAAAATGGAGAAAACCAACAGCTTGGATATTTTTCTTTTAACTACATACATCAATACCAATAGGATGAAGGCAATTAAATTTACAATAACGACAGCTTTAAAGTTATTCGATTCTAAATTTGTAGATGCCTTCCATAACTGTGGGCCAATATGATCCATAAACTCTGAGGACTTTTCATTATTCGCGACCTTACTCGGTGTTACCGCAAACTTGTTTGCACCGTAACCCGTTTGGTAAGCTTTAATGGTGTATTTCAACCATAAATAATTCAGGAATATTGGAATCCCAATCAACCACAATAAAGCATTATACACAATCTTTCTTACATCTTTCGTAAGTCGTTTCTTATGTAAGGTATAGTAATAGATAAAGCCTAGAATAAGAATCACATTGAATACCAGAAAGATTTTCCCGCTATCTTTAAGAAGCATAAGAAGGATCAATATGGGTGTATTCACAATCAGCTGCCTTTTCCAATCATCTCTATAATAATACGCTACAATAACCGAGGCGAAAGCAACCAGTCCTAATACGATATCCACTAAAAGGTTATAGAAACTCCCCCAATTGACAAGCAATAGAGATATACCTGCAGCCATCGTTAAAAGAATTACTTCAGGTCTCTTCCATTTACTAAAAAAGTACATTGTCACGACACAAGAGATAGCTAAAAATGCCTGTGCCATTAATGCATAACTTTCATGTTCCCCTAATATTTCCAATACAAAATAAATAAACACTGCACTGCCAGGAGGATAGTTTTGAAACGTCACAATCGTCGAACTGTCAGGTAAGCCATTGATCAGAGACATTTCCCTCACAATTAATCCCCAGTGGCTGAAATTATCATAGTGGGTTAAAATCAACCCCTTCAAATAAATCATCATAGCAAGTAACGAAAGGGCAAATACAATGATACTTGGATGAAGCATCGGCATTAATGGTTGTTTTCTTCTAAAAAATAGAAAAAAGTAAATAACAAAAAGAATAAGCCCCGAGTAGTAAATGAGATTTACTGCTAGAGGCATAATATTAATTAAACCTGCACAAAACACAACTGTAGTTATAGATGAAAAGATAAAGATAGGAATAAAAGCGATATGCACTTTTATTCTATTAAAAGAGAGAAGTCCCCATCCGCTTAAGGAGGCGAATAATAATAAAAATGAAACAATGCTGTTACTCATTATTCAACAGCTCACGACGACCAACTTCATTTTTAAAAACCCATTCCCTTTGAATCACAAAACTTACCAGGAACAACAAAGAATCCACGATTACCTTAATGACTACCTCTCCAGAACTTACAGCCGAATAAATATAATGTACCCCCAGCGCTGAAATCCCCATCTGCACGATACTCAGGGCATAATATTTTACCATCGTATTCGATGAACTGGATTTAAATACTACGTTTCTATTAATCATAAAATTAATGAACGAAGATAATATCCTTGCCAACACAGTTGAGACAATGATAAATGAATCGGGTAACACCTCTTTTAACATCAATGAGAAAATCATGAATAAAACGATATCTATCCCAAATGAAGCAAAAGAGGATGCAATGAACTTGAGGAACACCGAATAGATTTTGATAGAATCTTTAATGGGATTGAAGTGGGATGATTTATTTTCTTCTATATAAATCGTTTTAATCTTTACTTCTTCTATCTTTATATTCTTTTTCTTGCATTCCAGCAACATGTTCATTTCGTATTCATAACGATCCCCCTTCACCTCGAGCAGATCATCTACAAATAATGCAGGAATTCCTCTCAATCCAGTTTGTGTATCCGATACGTTGATACCGCTGGCAAATTTCACAACTACCTTTGTGAGGTTATTCCCGAATCTGCTTCTAAACGGAATATTTTCTTCTGAAAAATTCCTTGACCCTAATACTAAACTAGTCGGACTTTCCATTAATTTAGCTGCTACTTTTTTCATATCCTCCAATGTATGTTGACCATCCGAATCAATCGTAATGAGACCTACAGAATCGTTATAATTCTCATTAAAATATGTAAAAGCCGTTTTTAGTGCCCGACCTTTTCCTTGGTTCAAACTATGGTGGAGCACCACACATCCATTCTTTCTTTCTAACTCTTTAAAAATACCGGAACACTCTTTTTTACTTCCATCATTTACAATAATAACTCGTGAAAATTGAGCTGAAATAATTTCATTTACTAAAATAGTCAATTTTTCATCTGGGTTATAGGCAGGAATGATGATGGCAATATCATTTATGGATTTCATTGTATTTCCCCCCAAAAATTTCAATCTATCCCACTATATCTAAACCAACTGCAAAATTCAATAAAATAACAATTTTTTTATAAAAACTAGACAATTAAGAATCGTGAACATACTCCTTCCTCTCACAATACCCAAACTACACAATTTCACACCTTTACAACTCTGGGACGAGGGAACAGGCACCGTGTCCCACATAAGGTAGAGTCTACTCTTGACTGCCATCATTCGCTGATAAATCCATCTCTGGTGACAAAATGAACCCCCCCCACCCCACCAATATGACTCCTAACACCATAAGCAACAACCAAATCAGCAAAAAAAGCAGCAAACCAATAAAGATTCCTCCTTTTCCCTCTATTTTTTTTCATATCCTTCACTCCTTTAATTCAAAAAAAGAGAGCCCCCTAAAAGAGAAGCTTTACCAGTCAGATACGAGATCAGCTCCCATGAAGCTTCCTTCTTTTCTGATGCCGCATTCATCACGTAACCAACCGTGTTGGCCATTGTCCCTTTTTCTCCATTGATGGTCGGTAATTCAGCCGTTCCGTATTCTACATCAGGAACGTATCCGCTAAAAATGGAATCGCCCAGTTTCCTTCGATGACCATGGCAGCTTTTCCTTGACTGAACATTTTTCCTCCTCAGTTCGCTCACACTTCTGAAGTCTGTGCAGAAGTTTTGTCTTCGTTATGCTGGTCGGTGATTGGCTGAAGGACATTGATCACTTTATCTGAAGCAAAGTTCGCTGATCGTCTTTCACGACTTCCCCACCTGTTGCCTGAGCAATATGGTAAAAACGAGCGAGTTCCGGAGCCACTCCAAATCCATAAATCCATCTTTCGTAAATGGACCACAGATCAAATCGAGACGTGGCGACATCCAACAAGACGCTGGTTGGGCCTATCTTTGAATGTCTGAGTTCGGTGGTAAATTTGAGATTTAGCTGATAAAATCAATATTTCGCTGATAAATCACTCATTCCTTTAAGAAGCCTTACCTTCAACCATTCCCTCCACCTTTTTCTCAGATTTCCCCCTATATGAATCCTACATCCTAAAAAAGCAGCGAATTCGAATGAATTCGCTGCTTATTCCTTACTTTTTCCTGACCGGTATCCATATCTCACTTCTAAACGCATCTGACCCAACATCCTTACTCTCATTCCACAACATCTCTGGTCCCTCTGCTTGTTCATAGCTTGAAGACGGGAACCATTCAGCATAGATCCGCCCCCACACATGTTGCAAAGTGTCTGGAAATGGTCCGACCGCTTCGAATACAGCCCATGTCAGATCGGGAACATCAAGTTTCGATAAGCCATCAAAACATTCCTCTGTTGTTGTAGCCCCTATATAATGATCGAGCTCCCCTTTTTCCTCCATTCTGCCTTCGGAAAAATTGACGGATGCACTAACCAATCCTTGTGGTTCTACATTTGACATGCTCTTAAATCTCTTGATCATTTCCTCGTCCAAGCTCTGCCACATGGCTGCAATTTCAGGATTCACCCCATTAAAGATGATTGGCACCCGTTTCATGATACCTACAATGGAAAACGGTTCTTTCTCTACGATTCGATAATTCATTTCATTGCCTCCTCTGATGGATAACTGGAAGGTCATAGGTGGAAATGCTTTGAGTGAATGGCCCCTCGCTTGTGACGGAGTGATTCCATGGATTTTTTGGAACACTCTCGTAAAGGAATCGGGTGAAGAATAGCCATATTTCATGGCAATATCGATTACCTTTACGTCGCTGTTTTGCAGTTCAAGGGCTGCCAGGGTCAAACGGCGGCGCCTGATGTATTCTGATAAGGGAATCCCTGCAAGGAACGAAAACATCCGTTTAAAGTGATACTCCGAGCAATACGCACGCTGGGCCACTTTTTCAAAATTGATTTCATCAGTTAAGTTCTCTTCGATGTACCGTAAAGCGTTATTCATTTTCTTCAATGAATCCATTTCGACTACCTCCTTCCTCAATAGAATAGCAAGAATGAAAGAGCGCAACCTGACTTATCGTGCTCTAATCTGCAGGATGTAAAAAAGAACCTCCTCTTATGAGAAGGCATTGCAACATTATTTTCTCGCTTCATGTACCTTGAGCATTTTTCCTTTTACCGTGGTTTTCTTCATCGCATGCAATACCAGTGGCCCTTTACCATTCAAAATCTCCACATAGGAAAGGTTCTCCTGAATGGTGATGATCCCGATGTCGTCAGCGCTCACTCCTTCGATTTTCGCTATTGTTCCGACGAAATCGACCGCCCTGATTTTCTTTTTCTTTCCGCCATTGAAGTAGAGCTTCATGATGTCTCTGTTCAACTGCTCAGACTTGTCTGATTTAAAATCAGGTTCCGTGTCTAATTTTCGTTCAAAATCCGCCTTTGCTTTTACCACTGTGTCCTGTGACGGCGGCTGCAGCTTTGGAATCGTAAATCCGATATAGTCTTCAATCTCGGCAAGGAATTTATCTTCATACGGTGTGCAGAAGGTGATCGCCTTTCCTGCAGAACCTGCGCGGCCCGTTCTTCCTGTCCGGTGAACATAACTTTCTTTCTCCATGGGGATATCATAATTGATGACGTGGGTAATATTTTCGATATCAATTCCACGCGCCGCCACATCGGTTGCTATGAGATACCTGAATTCCCCTCTTTTAAACTCATCCATCACTTCAAAGCGCGCTTCCTGAATCATACCGCCATGAATTTTATCCACAGGATACCCTGACTGATCCAACTCATCACATAATGTATCCACGTTTTCTTTTGTTCGGCAAAAAATAATGCAGCTATCGGGATTCTCAACGGTTGTCACGTTTTTCAAAAGAGTCAGCTTGTCATCCTCTTTCACTTCAATCACGGAATGATCAATCTTATCTGTTGTAATACCTGTTGCCTTGATTTCAATATGAACAGGTTTCTTCATATATTTATGGCAGAGTGCTTCAACATCCTCCGGTAATGTAGCAGAGAATGTCAACGTTACCCGGTCTGTTGGCAACTCCTGAATAATCGCTTCCACCTGTTCGATAAACCCCATGTTCAGCATCTCATCAGCTTCGTCGATCACAAGGTACTCTAACTTATCCAGTGGAAATGTTCCTTTTTCAATATGATCGAGGACACGACCGGGGGTACCGACTACGACATGATTTTTCTGCTTAAGTTCAAGCTTTTGTCGATGAAAAGGAGATTTTCCGTACACTGCAGCCGCTTTGATTCGCTTATAACGTCCGATGTTCGTGATATCTTCTTTTACTTGAACCGCGAGTTCACGGGTTGGCGTTAGGACAAGGGCTTGAGGCTTATTCTCTTCCCACGCCACCATCTCACAAATCGGAATCCCGAAAGAGGCTGTCTTACCGCTTCCTGTTTGAGAACGCACAACAAGATCCTTCTTCTCAAGGGCCAATGGAAGCACCTTGGACTGAACCTCGGTTGGAGCTTGATACCCTAAACCAGATAGAGCCCTTACAATATCATCACTAAGCTTATATTCCCTAAATTGTTTTATACTCATTTTAATACCTCATTTACTTCTTCTATTAGTCTTATTCTCATAGGAAAGTGTCGATTCTATTCTATGGAAAAAATACCCACTGCAAATTCTTTTCAAATATCTTTAGGTATTCTACCAATAGTGTGTTATGCTTTACCTAACCATTTTTAACTTGTAACATGTTGTCTCCGGGACCGACGAACGCTGTCGGTCCCTTTTTATATCCAAAAGCGGAGGCGGCTTGCACAGCCCCGACAAGCATAAGATGAATTGGCCGGAAAGGCGCTCTTTGCCTTTTTGGCCAATTTATCTTATGACCTCGAGGGGCTAGCCGCTGGAGCTGGACGACACCTAAAGCGGAGGCGGCTCGCCCAGAGGCGACAAGCATAAGTCAAACAGGCCGGAAAGGCGCTTTTTGCCTTTTTGGCCTGTTTGACTTATGACCTCGAGCCTCTAGCCGCCGGAGCTGGACGACACCTAAAGCGCAGGCGGCTCGCTCAGAGGCGACAAGCATAAGTCAAACAGTCCGGAAAGGCGCTCTTTGCCTTTTTGGCCTGTTTGACTTATGACCTCGAGCCTCTAGCCGCCGGAGCTGGATGACACCTAAAGCGCAG
>JBNJJV010000008.1:0-187746 GCA_051750565.1 Bacillota bacterium
GGGGATCTCCCCCTGTGAGAGTAGGACGTCGCCGGGCAAATGTGAAAAAAGAGTAGCTCTTAGGAGTTACTCTTTTTTGTCGTTTGGTTTAAAGTCTAGTTTTAAAAATGAATCATTCCTTACTCATTACAACTTGCTACATTCGGAGAAGTTGACTTCTTCATTTATAAGCTCTACGATAATAGTATACAGAGGTTTGATTCGAAAGGGTGGTACTCTTGCAAGGATCTTCTAGTACTACGATTGATCAGTTTTTAACATGGCTTGAACATGAAGGAAAATCATCAAATACCATCTCGACTTACCAACAGGAACTTAAGAAATATGAGAAATGGCTTCAACAGAATCACAGAGAGTTAATGGACATTACTCATCGTGATGTTCAGGATTACATTCTATTTTTAGAAGAAAAGGGTAAGAGTCCGATCACGACGGATAAAATCTTGGGAGTGATACGTACTTTTGCAAAATATTTAAAGAGACCTGACATTACGTTTGATATAAAGATCAAACATGGAAGCAAAAAGAATGAGATCGAAACGCTGTCTAAAGAAGAATGTGAAGCACTTATATCAGAAATAAGAGAAAGTGAAAATGAAAGAAATATAGCGATTGTGTATATGCTGCTTCATACGGGGATACGGGTATCAGAGCTCTGTGCCCTTAATATAGCGGATATAGATCTTGAAACGAAACAAGTAAGCGTTTCGGATACTTATGGGGATCAACGAATTATTCCTCTGTCGGAAGAAGTGGTGCATTCTCTTTCTGACTATATGGGTGCTATTCAACCACAGGAAGCGTTGTTCGTTTCCAAAACGAATGAGCGATTAACCGAGAGATCGGTCCAGTATATGCTTAAGAAGTTCCACATAAATGCTCAAAAGCTGCGACATACATTTTGTCAGCATCTTATCGATCAGGGTGTCAGTCTTGAAATAGTATCTAAGTTGGCGGGTCATAGGGATATTAATGTAACGAAGAAGTATGCAAATTCACGCGTGCCTGAAACAGAATTTGAAAATGCGATTCGACTTACTTTTTCTAATGATTGTTGAAGATTATTTTATTGTGAGGTGGGAAACGTGAGGGATGAATTAGCACATAAAAGGTGAATGGCCTTGCCGGAACATATCCGTAAGAAATTTGAAGGAAATGTATTTTGTCCAGCATGCGGTGTCACGACAATTGTTGATTACAGTGTAGATTCTGATAATCATAATATTGTTCTGAAAGGAAGCTGCAAGACGTGTGGGCGTAAAGTAGCAAGAGTCATTGAGCAATAATGAAAGAGAACTTCTTTATCAGGTTCATGGTAAAGGAGTTTTTTTATAATATGTGATTTCTTTCACAAATATATATGGTAAAATAAACATTATCAAAACAATATTAGGTGATGTCCGATGAAGGATCTTTACAATAAAGCATTAGCTGCTATTATCTCACCTCTGTTTTTTGCTCTGTTTATGGGGTGGGCACTGCATACTCCAATGGAAGAAAGAGAATATGAATGTTGTTATATGAATTATAGTGATGGATTTGTCATGACGATCATGCCTTCCATTCCCATTTACCTTGTATTTGGACTTTTATGTGCCTATCTGATTGATAAAGTAACGGATGCTCTAAAAATTAAACGAAACGTGTATTTGTTCCAACTCTTGATGTATGCGTTAATAGCCATTCTTCCTGGCATATTTCTTGCCATTGCGTCAGAGGGGATTGGGTTGACATTGCTTTTTTCAATCTATAGTGTTCCTGCTACTCTCATCTACTACCATGTCTTCCTCTTCCTACACCACTTCGAAAAATGTAGAAACAACCGAAGAAAACTACATGAAGCATAAATGAGTCAGGAGTTTCCGAAATTCGGAGATTCCTTTTTTGATTGATGTGCGATTTTGTTCCAACGAAGAATGATATAATGGGTTTTCTACTACTTGTTTTTTACGTATCAGGAGGAATCATGCTTACGTCTATATTATTGCTATTCTTGTTATTTCTTTCCCTTGCCGGGTGGGGATTATTTTTCCTCTATAAGGTGAACGTTCAGCCTGCCTATATTCCGTTATTCCTTTTTTCGAGTGTCACGACGGTGCTTTTCGGGGCAGGGTTGCTTCATCGGATGCCATTGGCAGCGAATATCATCTATTATACTGGTTTATTTTTATGTCTGATTTATCTCGTACTATTCTCTTTTAGAAAAATCTCATTTCAGCCTTTGCTGCATCCTGCGCTGGTGTTCTTTTCCTTAGCTGTTCTGTTTGTCATGCTATATATGAAGGGGACTCTCTTTTTAAACTATGATGATTTCAGCCACTGGGGGTTGGTGGTGAAGGAGATTGTCAGGCTGGATGGTCTGCCGGATGCCAGTACGCTGGTGACTTTTCAGAACTATCCGCCTGGAAGTGCCGTGTTTATTTACTATTTCCTCAATCTTTTAGGATTCCATGAAAGTTTGGCATTGATGGCTCAAGGATTCATGACGATGGCTGGGTTCACAGTTCTATTCACGTGGAGTTTCTGGAAAAAGCCATGGACGGTTATCCTGCCTGTGGTTATTTCATTTACCCTCCTATTAGTGAATGCGAAAATCTTCTACAGTTTACTGGTAGATATTATTCTAGGGTCAGTGGCGTTAGCGATTCCTTTAATCGCTTATTACTACCGTAAGGATTGGAAAAGACTGCTACTCGTAAACATTCCGATTGTGATCTTGTTAATTCTATTGAAAGACAGCGGAAAGGTTTTTCTATTGTTTAACGGGATTGCTATGCTAGGGATACTGATTGCTTCTCATCGGGAAGGAATTGAAAAGAGAATCGATAAGGTCATGCCTTATGCTTCATTGGTTCTGTTGATGGTTCTTCCTTTAGTGGTGAATTTGCTTTGGCACACGTATACGTTACAAGCTTATAGTGAGAGCTATGGAGATAATAAGTTTGCCATTACAGGGGATAAACTGCAGGATATTGAGAAATCGGAGGTGTTTTTAGCAGGTTTTGATGGAATGATACTGGACGCTGCGTTGAACCCTTTGTCGTCGCCTCATGTGATGGCATTATTGTTGGTCAATCTGGTTGCCCTTACATTAATAGTCTGTATGAAGCGCAAAACGCCTAATGAACTAGTGGCTTCGTTTGTTCTGTTTAATCTCTTTTACGTACTGTACATGTGTTCTCTTTATTATATGTATGTGTATCTGATGCCTGAGAACGAAGCGTCAAGGCTTGCAGGGTTTAACCGCTATCAGTCGACCATTACCGTGTATGTAGGCGGCATGCTCATGACGGTGGTTGTCTATGTATGGTCTAACTATGTGAAATCCTTTAAAAGGGTAACGGGCATTCTATTGGCAGTCTGTTTCTTAATCCCGTACATTGGACATCTGGAAGTATTGGTGACCCGGCCGGAAGCACATGTTGAGCGTCGGGGCGACGTAAAAGAGTACTCTTCTGTGATTAAAACATCAGGGGTATCGGAACCTATGATTACGTATTATAGTCCCGGCAGTGCGGATGACGGAGGGTATTTCACCTATTTGATAAGGTACGAACACCTGTCGAAGAACTATTCTTTCATAAGGGGCGTTGAAACAGAAGATCGGCTCTCCTATTTGAAGGGAGTATTGATGAAATCGGATTTTTTGATGGTGCTGGATCATGACGTACATATACAAGATGGGTTATCCAAGTATACTGAACATGAAATTTCGGAAGGTGTGTACCGGGTAAAACATAAGAAAGATATGTTTGAATTGGTGCCGGTGCGTTAGGGAAATTATGAAGTCTATCTATTGTGTATAGATAGGCTCTTTTTTTAAACAAACGTTTGATTAATGCTTTGTAAACCCTAAATAATACCAGTTATTTTGTCGTAACTTTTCGAACCGCCATCTACACGTATATACAAATTCTGTACTCTATCTCCTCTATCGTATGATTCATAGACTTTACGTTATGGGGGATGAGAATGAGGAAGTTTTTGTTAGGCGTACTGGCCATTGTCACATTTTCTACATTAGCAGGCGGAAAATATCATTGGGACCAAAAAAAAGCAGCCAGCGTTCAGGCGGTGAGTGAAGAAGAGCAGAAAGAAAAAGCAGCGGCTGAAGAAGATAGGAAGAGGCTAGTAAAACTAGATAAGCTAAATTATCTTCCGCCAGAATTAAAAGAAACGTTTAAGAGAAAGATTGAAGGTGATGAACCAGTTCATCTGATGATTCTTGGATCTTCTTCTACAACTGGGAAGGAAGGGGCGTGGCCGAAAGAACTAGAAAAGGCGCTGCTCGACACGTACGGTCACGATTTGATAAAGGTGACGTTGAAAGAAATCGCAGAAAAAACTTCACAACAGGTTGTGAAGGAGGAATTACATAAACCACTGGCTGATATGAAGCCGGATATTCTGTTGCTGGAACCATTTTTATTGTATGACAACGGGGAAATAAGTATGTCGAACCGGATTGCAAATCTTGAGACGATCCTTGGAGATTTCAAGAAACAGAATCCTGAAGTCACCTTCATTATCCAACCGGCCAATCCAATTTCAGGTGCTTATTACTATCCTCAGGAAGAAGCTGATTTAGAGAAGTACACCAGAGAGAAAAAATACGTGTATCTTAACCACTGGGACTCATGGCCGGATTTCAATAAAAAAGAATTAAAGGACTATTTAACAGAGGAAAATATACCTAACGAAAAAGGAAATAAGGTCTGTCTTGATTATTTAATGAAGTATTTTATAAGGGGATAGCTCTTGAAGTCTTCAATCCATTGCGGTTGAGGGCTTCTTTATTGAATGAAAAAAGGACATTATAAGAAATAAGTAGACGAAAATAGAGTGCTCTATCTACGTGTTTAATTTTGATTCATGATAGCGTAATTTATGGATTAAGTGTTCCTTCATTTTTTCATCAAGACAGTCTTGGATCAAGGTGTAATAGTAAGTGGCGAGAAACTTATGAATCATCTTCATTACGATCTTCACTCCCCTTATCCTTTTTTATTTTATTTTCCACTATAAAGGATTTCGAATATATAGGGATTCTTCATTATTTTTATTACAAAATTTGCAGTGGTAATGTCCGCATCTGAAAGATCTCCTCCAAAAGGATCAGGTTGCAGGATGTATTGATTTAAACGAGGAGGAATAAGCCAACAGATGCAGCGAGGTCCAACAAGCTATGGGTTGTCGCAACAGGCCAGTGCTTTGCTGATTCGCTTACGTGATCTGTCTTACTTACTATAAATAAGGTTCTGCTATTGTAGGTGAAAAAGGATGAATTACTACTGCAAACACAAGGATTAGTAATGGAAAACGGTTTGAAGCACTTTATGGTTTTGGGTGGAGAAGGTCCGGTTGAGAGCAGTGTTGTAAAAAAGTTAGTGGAGCAAAGTTGATCAAAACGATTAAAAGGGTCCTGGACTATATTCAAATAGTACAGGACTTTCCTTGTGTTTTAAACGATCGTTTAACTGCCCTATTATTGCTGTGAGAGGGATGGATTTGATTAATCAAACGTTTGTTTAAATATAAGAGCAGAGACAGCAGGGGTGGCCCCCTATTCTAGGAGGGGTTTCTGTATCTATGTAGAACCTAATAATAGGACCTAAGAGGAACATAAAGAATATTCAAAAAATATTGACCGGGCAAACGAGAAATGATTAAATGATAAGTAGTTATTGGTTGGGTGACTGAACCATAAAGAGATGACTTTTAAAAGGGAGGAATTTAAATGAAAGCATTGATCACAGAGTTAATCTGGAGAGAGGGTATTGAAGAGCTGAAGAATCAAGGGTTTGAGGTCGACTATGATGATACCCTGTGGACCGATAGAGAGAGGTTACTTGAGATTCTTCCTCAATACGATACGGTGATTGTAAGAAACCAGACTATCGTTGATGAAGAATTAATGGAAGCAGGCACCCGCCTAAAGGCGATTGGGAGGCTGGGAGTCGGTTTGGATAATATTGATGTTAAACGGGCGAAAGAGAAGAATATTCCGGTGGTGTTTGCCCGTCATGCCAACGCAACTTCTGTAGCGGAATATGTACTTGCAGCGATTCTAAGCTCATCAAGGCCCCTTCATTTGGCAAATGCGGATGTTCGTAACGGAAAGTGGAATCGAAAGAAATACACAGGTGGGGAGCTTTATCAGAAAACCCTTGGGTTAATCGGCCTTGGGGAAATTTCTCACCGTGTAGCGAAGCGCGCCAATGCATTTGGTATGAACATCATCGGGTATGATCCGTTTATTACAGAGTATGATCATGTGGTTTCCGAAACGGGTGTACATGTAAAAGAAACCCTTCAAGAATTGTTGGTGGAAGCCGATTTCATTTCCCTCCATGTCCCTCTTACTCCATCAACGCAGCATCTCCTTTCAACATCTGAATTAAAAAGGATGAAGCCTTCTTCTTATGTTATTAATACTTCAAGAGGAGGGATCATTGATGAACAAGCCCTGGCTTCAGCCCTGCAGAATCAACAAATTGCAGGAGCTTACCTGGATGTATTAGAACATGAACCGATACTCGACTCACATCTTTTACTTCTTTGTGAGAACGTCACCCTCACACCTCATATTGCAGGGCTGACTGAAGAATCTCAAGTCCGTACGTCCTTTTTAGTGGCAAAGGAAATTGGGAAAGTACTAAAAGGAGAGCGCTCTCTCTGTACCGTGTAAATTGTCGAAAATAAATTCTGAAAATTTAAATAATCTCATTGACTAACAGAATGATAGGTGGTTTAATAAAGGTATATTAAGTGGTTGGGTCACTCAACCAATTTAAAAAGGAGGTACCATAATGAGTCACAATAGTCAGGCAGGTACGGTTACGGAAAGAAATACTCAAGATTCAAAAGCGGTGATCACTCATAAGTTTCTTATCCATCACAACGGTGATCACGTAGGAGTTGCCACTTCACCGATTTCAACAGGTGAAAAGGTTGTGGGGATCTTCATGGATGACAATTCAGAAGTAGAAGTCACCTCAAAAGGGGATGTTCCATTAGGCCACAAGATCTCATTGGTTTCTTTAAAGAAAGATGAGCCGGTGCTGAAATATGGTGTTCAAATCGGTGTAACAACGGAAAAATGGGAAGTAGGCGACTACGTCCACACTCATAACATTAAAACGGCGAGGTGGTAAGGATGGAACAAACATTATATGGTTATCGCAGAGAAAATGGAAAAGTTGGAATTCGTAATCACGTCATTATTTTACCGGTAGATGATATTTCAAATGCTGCTTGTGAAGCAGTAGCGAGACAAGTTCAAGGTACAATGGCTTTGCCTCACGCATATGGAAGACTTCAGTATGGACCTGATCTTGATTTACATTTCAGGACAATGATCGGAACAGGTTCCAATCCTAACGTGGCGGCTGTGGTCGTTATTGGAATTGAAGAGAACTGGTCGAAGAAAATTGCTGATGGAATTGCTGAAACCGGGAAGCCTGTTTCGTATTTCTCCATTGAAGGAAACGGGGATTTAGAAACGATCCGGGCTGCTTCATGGAAAGCGAAAGAGTATGTTCAATGGGCTACCGAGCTTCAGAAAGAGCCGGTTGAACTAAAGGACTTAACCGTCAGTATTAAATGTGGTGAGTCTGATACGACGACAGGTCTTGGATCCTGTCCTACGGTGGCCCAGGCGGTTGATCGTTTGGTTGAAGCCGGCGCTACTGTATTCTTTGGTGAAACATCAGAATTGACAGGTGGGGAACATCTCATCCGTGACAGGATGGCGACTCCTGAGTTACACGAGAAATTCATGGCGGTTTACAATGACTATGTAGGTGAAATTGATTCCAAGGGAGTCGATTTATTAGGATCTCAGCCCACTCAAGGTAATATTGCTGGAGGACTCTCTACAATTGAAGAGAAAGCGCTTGGTAACATTGCCAAGACCGGTACAAAAGAAGTTATTGGCGTGTTGGATCCTGCTGAAGTACCGGCCAATGGCAACGGGCTTTACTTCATGGATACGTCATCCGCAGCGGCAGAATGTATTACTCTGATGGCTGCTGGTGGAGCGGTTCTGCACCTTTTCCCGACAGGTCAAGGAAATATCATAGGTAACCCGATCGAGCCGGTTGTGAAAATTACTGCGAACCCTATTACGGCGGGTACGATGAGCGAACATATTGATGTGGATGTGCAAGGACTCCTTTCTCGTCAAATTTCTTTAGAGAAAGCGGGAGATCAATTAATGGAAATGATTTGTCGTACGGTGAATGGACGACTCACTTGTGCTGAAGCATTAGGTCATAAAGAATTTGTTATGACGAAATTATATCGCAGTGCCTGATTTCTTCCTCCCTGCACATTTTACGTGTGGGGAGTCAATGTTTATGGAAAAAACATTATGATAAGAAGGAGTAGAAAATGACTACGTATGCTGAATCTGATTTACGTCAATTTTGCAAAAAACTGTTAAGGGAAATAGGGATGATAGAAGATCATGCTACAGTCGTGGCAGAATCTCTTTTAAGGGCTAATTTAGAAGGGGTGGATAGTCATGGTATCAGCAGACTTCCTATCTATGCAAAACGCTTCAGCGATCAAAGGATCAACCTGAATCCGTCCATCCAGATGGAGCAAAAGAGTCCTTCTGTTCTCGTAGTGAACGGTGATAATGGGCTTGGTCATGTCATCAGCTATAAGGCGATAAAAAAAGGAATTGAGATGGCAAAACAGAGCGGTGTAACGGCCATCGCAATTAAAAATAGTAATCATTTCGGGACTGCGTCTTATTTTTGTCAACTGGCTTGTGAACAGAATCTTGCGAGTATCGGTTTCACAAATTCCCCCTCTGGTATTGCCCCATGGGGAGGGAAGGAAGCTTTCTTTGGCACGAACCCTATGGCGTTCGGTTTTCCTACGGGGGATGATCAACCTGTCATTATCGATTTATCCACAAGCATTGTGGCAAGGGGGAAAATCATTTTAGCGGAGAAACAGGGACAGACAATTCCAGATGGATGGGCGATTGATGAAAAAGGGGAACCGACTAATGATCCCAAAGCGGCGTTGAACGGTTCTGTCCTGCCTTTAGGAGGAGCAAAGGGATCAGCCCTGGCGCTTGCTGTCGAAATCCTGACTGGCCTCTTAACCGGTGCTGCATTCGGACCACATGTGAAGAGTATCTATGAGGATGAGGAAAAGGAAAACGCAAATGTGGGTCACTTCTTCATTCTCATGGATATAGAAAAATTCATGAACCTGAATGTATTCTTTGATTCTATTAAAATCTTATTAGAAGAAATGAAAGCTGTTCCGAAGGTCCCTGGAAACGATGAAATCCGTTACCCGGGGGAAAGAAGAAAAAGGGAACGGGATAAACGTCAACGAGAAGGAGTGCAGTTATCTCAAAGTGTATTGGAAGAATTGCGATCATTAGGCAGCCAATTTGGAGTGGAACTCCCTGTCCCATTGTCCTCTCAACACTCCATCAGCAGATAACCTAAAGAGTCAGCTTCCCGGGTGAGGAAGCTGGCTCTTTCAATGTGAGATTAAAGGGAATCTATATTTTCTTTAATGGAGTGTTCCACGCTCTCTATATGTTCTTTCATATATTTCTGAGCCAGATTAATATTGTTTTGTTTCATGGCGTCCAGTATCTTGGCATGCTCCTGGACCGACTGTATGGCTCTGCCGGGAATTTGAATCGACTTGGTACGTGATTCTGATAATAGATCAATAAGGAAATTCATGATTCGAATGAGAACAATGTTATTTGAATTGTTCGCTAATGTTAAATGGAATTTATGGTCAAGCTCTGCCAGTCTTTCATAATTCACTGCGCCTGCGCTCAGGATCTCATTGGCTTCTTCCAGGATATGTTCTAACTCACGGAATTGCTCTTCGTTGGAATTTTCGATGGACCATTTTACCGTCCATTCTTCTAGAATCTTACGCACAGAGAAGAAATCATCAATCTGATCAGAAGATACAAAGAAGGATTCTGTCATTTTTTGTATCTGATGTTCAGGTGTTGCAACGAATACACCTGTTCCGTGTTTTGCTGTAATATAACCGTAAGCTTCCAGGATCTTATATGCTTCTCTCACCGTATTTCGGCTGACGGAAAGCTCGATTCCCATTTCCCGTTCTCCGGGAATTTTATCTCCAACTCTAAATTCTCCATCTTGTATTTTCTTTTTTATGCTATCTGCCACTTGTTCAGATATGCCTTTTCTATTTAATTGCATACAATCGCCCCTATCCATCCGTGAAATGGTAGCTGTTATTAGGTTGACTCAACCTTCTTAAACTATATTTTTCTGATTTTCATATGAATAGATACATGTAATGACAGGTATTATTCTGTAAATTCAGTGTACCATGTCTAATGGATCAACCTCTAGTGAAACATTTGGCACTTCCCTGTTTACAACTTAGTCAGGAGAATCCCCAATAGTATTAAGGCAAATGATCCTGCGATACCTGTGACCAGCACTTTAGAGCTTAATTTCTTGAATTCCGAGAAGTTGACACTAAGGCCCAAACCGGCCATTGCCATGGATAATAGTAAAATACTTAATGCAATAAGCATTTGTGTAAATGCGGTAGGAAGAATTCCCACTGTATTGATTAAACACATGAATAAAAACCCGAAAATGAACCAGGGCACAGGTAAGTCCTTGAATGTCCGCTTTTGTTGAAGGGAATGTCCGCTTTTTTTGGAATACATGGAACCTAACACAATGGCGACAGGTATAAGAAGGGCAACTCTCCCCAGCTTAACGAGAATGGCTGTATCACTGCTGACGTCTCCACCAGGTGCAGCAGCAGCGATCACGTGAGCCAGTTCATGCAAGGTCGCTCCTGTCAACACTCCGTATTCATACGGATTAAAGCCGAGTACAGGGTATAGAAATGTATAGAATATCGTAACAATCGTTCCCATAATGGCAATGAAGGCCACTGAAATAGCAGTAAGTTCCTTTTTTGCGCCTATAAGCGGAGCAACAGCGACTATGGCTGCAGCTCCGCAAACGGCCGTTCCCACTGCAATTAAAGTAGAGAGATGACGATCAATGGATAGAAGCTTTCCCAGATACATCATGAAAACCAATGTGAACACAATGACTACAATATCAATGAATACAATAGAGAAGCCGGCGGAAAGGATTTGTTCAAAGTTTAATCGCAATCCCATCAGGATTATCCCGGCCCTCAATAGAATTTTGCTGCTGAAGGTGATCCCTGGTGCTGCGTCTGCAGGGACTTCCATCCATCCTTTCCAGCTCATCCCGAGAAGGATGGATATAATCATTACACCCATGACTGAGAAAATGGGAAAATCGGCTATAATCCCCGCAAGTAAAGCAAGTACTAATGTTAAGATAACTCCTTTCATCCAACCCTTTTTCAAGCGTAATGATTTACGCATCTTTCTGGATTCCAAGGAAACAGACGATTCTTTTGTCTTTGCCGCTCCAATCGGACTCACTTCAAAACCTCCTTTTAATCTTAAAAAAATCACGAATGGTACAGTGACCCAACCAATATAGTTTAATTAAACCACTTTCAACTTGTTCATTCAACAATTATTTTTCTGTAAATCATGAAAAAGTATTGATTTTTTTGAAAATTAAAAATAAAATAAATTGTAGTGGTTGGGTGACTGTACCTAAATGTAGACGATGCTATAGTGTTTCCTAAGTCCCGTTGTATTTAAATTAGGAGGACTTGGTATGGACAGTAAAGAATACATAGCATGGAATTCCTTTATTAGGTTAACTTTGTCACCCCGTGGAGTTGAATAAGTCATGATGGCGGCCATGTCATGACTTTTACAGGGGATTTTTATCACCAAGAATGTGATCATTTCATCTACAGAAAATTGTAAGGGTTTACATTTTGTTAGTAGGAGGGTGTTGCATGAAAAAGTACGTGGCATTTCTAACCATCATCATGATGATCCTGGTAAGTGGATGTTCAAAAATGGTAAAAGGAAATGAACAATCTGCAGAATATGTCCTGAGGCTTGGTCACTTGCAGACAGAAACGCATCCTTATCACGAAGGGGCGTTGAAATTTAAAGAGCTGGTAGAAGAAAAATCAGGCGGGGAAATTCAAATCGATATTTTTCCGAGCAGCCAGTTAGGAAACGGCCGTGATCAAATTGAAGGTGCCCAGATTGGATCCATTCATTTCCACATTGGTTCTGTCGCTCCTGTCACCAACTTTGCACCGAAGTTTAATCTTCTTAATCTTCCATACTTATTTGAAAGCAGGGAACATGCTTTCAAAGTGCTGGATGGTGAGATTGGAAACGATATTGCCTCCGACTTAGAGAATAGGGGACTCATTAATCTGGGTTATATGGAAAACGGCTGGAGACATATGACGAATAACAAAAAGGCAATTAAAACGAGCGCTGATGCAGCGAATTTGAAGCTCCGTGTTCAAGAATCACCACCCTATATTTCTTTCATCAAAGCACTTGATTCTACTCCTGTCCCCATCCCGTTCGGGGAATTGTATACTGCTTTAGAGCAACATGTGGTAGACGGCCAAGAAAATCCACTGGCCCAGATTTATCTTAATAAATTCAACGAAGTTCAACAATACTTATCCTTAACCGCCCACAACTACGATGCAGCCGTATTCATCATGAGTAAAACAACCTTTGACACCCTCCCAGAAGATTTACAAGAAGTGGTCGATGAAGCTGCAAAGGAAGCAATCCAATTTGAACGACAGGTAGCTCTTGAAGACGAAGAGAAACTTCTCGAGGATCTAAAGAAGACAGACATCCAAATAGAGGAAAACCCTGACAGAGAGTCATTCAGAAAAGCAGTCGAACCTGTTTACAAGGAGTTTGAAGCATCTATTGGAAAAGAATTATTTAAAAAGATTGAAAATCTACGGGAATAATAGGGGGCTACATGTTGAAACAGTTTATCTCTCATTTGAGTAATGGGGTAGATAGGATCAGTCGATGGGTTATGATAGGGTTTTTTATGATTGCATTTGTCACCACCGTTTATCAGGTGTTTTCTCGTTTTGTTCTGCAAAGCACATTCTTAAATGATGCTTTGCCTATGGTTGACTTTTCCGTCTTTAACCTGACATGGGCGGAAGAACTCATTCGTTATTTATTTGTGTGGATTGTGTTTTTGGGGATAGGGATTGTATACAAAGCGAAAGGTCATGCTCAAGTAGAAATCTTGCATCATTATTTATCTAAAAAAACCAAAAAGTATCTTCATTACTTTATGGAAGCGATAAACTCAGCTCTGTTTCTTTTCCTCATATTTTTTGGGGGTAGAATCCTGCAATATACTAATCTGCAAATCTCACCAGCAATGGGGATCAACATGACGCTCATCTACGTTACAGTTCTGATCAGCTCAATTATCTGTCTTATCCATTCGGTAAACAATATATATGATGTGAGGAAGGGAAAAGTTGACGTGCAAGATGCGATGAAGGTAGAAGAAGTTCAGCAGCAAACGAATATAAGTTGAAGAAAAGGGGGAGATAGTATGACCGTTGCCTTAGTAGCTCTTGGTATTTTGTTTCTATTGATGCTGATAGGAGTTCCAATCGCCATTTCTCTCATCTGGGCTTCAGTAGCCGGATTTCTCGCAAGTATTTATTATGTCCCACTGGAAGTCATTCCTCAAAGGTTGATCACATCGACGGATTCATTTCCATTATTAGCTATTCCGTTCTTTATGTTAACAGGAGAGTTCATGATGTCGGGAAGCATGGGGCGGAGGATTGCAGCCTTTGCCTTTGCCACGGTCGGTTGGATTCGTGCAGGCTTGGCACAGGTATCTACATTAACAAGTATGTTCTTTGCCGGAATTTCAGGTTCAGGGGCTGCTGACACGGCAGCAGTAGGGAAGATGATGATTCCCATGATGGAGCAAAAGGGATATGACAAAGGCTTCGCTGCTGCTACGGTAGCAAGTGCAGGTACGATTGCAGTGGTCATACCCCCTTCCATCCCCATGATCGTGTATGGAGTTACAGCGGGTGTATCAATCGGGGATCTATTTACGGCAGGGATTGTGCCGGGCATCATTATCGGTCTTTCCATCATGATGTTAAATTATTGGATTACAAAAAAGAATAACTATTCCGAAGAGTCAGGGAAGTTTGAATTTGCTTCGTTTAGACGTACATTATTTGAAGGGGCACTTGCTCTCGTCCTGCCACTGATCATTATCTTCGGGATTCGCGGAGGAATCTTCACTCCGACCGAAGCGGGTGCAGCTGCTGCAGCGTATGCATTTTTTATTAACAAGTTTGTTTATAAAGATATGGACTGGAAGGACATACCCGAATCATTCCTTAGAGCAGGTAAGATGACGGCC
This sequence comes from Bacillota bacterium, assembly GCA_051750565.1. Lineage (GTDB taxonomy): Bacteria > Bacillota > Bacilli > Bacillales > Bacillaceae_B > Rossellomorea. The sequence goes on from JBNJJV010000008.1 coordinate 14,340, forward strand.
ATGGTTGTATTTATTATAGCAGCTGCCAACTTATTCGGTTGGCTCTTGACAGCAGAACAAATCCCTCAACAACTTACTCAACTTGTGACAAGCATTTCAGACAATAAGTTACTCATATTACTCATGTTCAATGTCATTTTCTTTATCGCAGGCTGCTTCTTAAACGCTTCTGCTGCGATTACGATCTTGACACCGCTGCTTCTGCCAATCGCCATGGGAGTGGGGATCGATCCTGTGTTCTTCGGAGTCGTGATGGTTGTGAATCTTTCCATCGGTTTAATCACACCTCCAGTAGGATTAGACCTCTTTATCGTAAAAGGAATCGCAGATGTTTCCTATGATAAATTAATCAGGGCCGTCACACCATTCATTATCGTCATGGTATTTGACCTATTAATCATCACGTACTTCCCGGCATTGTCCATGTTCCTGACCCAGTTATAAGGAGGGACGGACCTCATTATTGAAAGGGCCAGCCATTGTTCATCATGAACAGTGGCTGGCTCTTTTCTTGAAGGTTGGTGTGTTTCTATCTGGTTTAGACCTGATCTTGGCGTGAAAAGATAAAATCGATTGATTTACAGGTTAAGTGGAATAGGTATTCTCCATAAAAAGTTGACTTTTAAACAGGGAATATATAACTATATTTTCCCTTAAAATATAAAATATTTCCAATTCCGTCATTCTGTGTTTTAATAGATTCTGTAGTTTAATTTTAAAATGATGGAGGTTCTACATGAAAAAGAGGATTCGTAGTTTAGTAGCTTTGGTTTTCGTATTTTCGTTGATTTTCAGCCAGTTTTCCGTAATGGAATTCAAGGCGGAAGAGTCTGGTGTACCGAATGAGGAAGGAACGTTGACGATTGGGACACCGTTCGATGGGGAATTCGATGTCTCTGAAAACGTTCATTGGTATAAGGTTGATCCTTCTGAAAGTGAAATGACAGATTATACCCATTTACGGATGAAGCTTCAATCAGAACTGGAATTAAATGTGACGGTTTACTCGAGTCTGGAAAACGCGATCGATAATCAAGCCTTCGATCGATATATGGGATATTCTTTTCAGAATGAACCAGCAATCATTGACTTCCCGATTTCCTGGGTCGGTCCTTATTATATTAAGATTGAGTCCTATGGAATGGAAGAAGAGTATGCAGAGTTCGAAGAAGAGTTTGAAGATATGGTGATTCCATATACGGTCAGCTACGATGGCATTACGTTACCTCCTTCTGATGAAGCCATTGCTGAGGAGTGTCCAGCGGAGTTAAGCACGAAGGAAAGAGAAAATGGAAAAGGTATTTTAAGAGATTTACGTACCGTTCGTGAAACGGTATTAGCGAAAACGGAAAAAGGTCAAGAGTTGTCGGCTCTATATTACAAAGCTGCTCCCTTTATCAGCTCTAAAATGATTTTCAGTAAAACACTGCGTGATAGTGTTTACCGTGATCTTGTTCAATTAAAGGACTTGTTTGCCGATGTTGCAGCTAATGGCAGTGCAAGTTCATACAAAATCACTAAAGAAGATCAAAAAGCGATCAATAATCTGTACAAGAATGCACTTGAATCGACTCCTGAGTTCATCCAGGAGAAAGTCGAGAACACAGGTAAAAGCGTCGGGATTTCAAACCTGACGAATTCAACGGTTTCTACTATTCTGGCAAAAGCGGGACTTTCCCCTATTAAGGCTGCCAGTGACGAAACTCGTTTAATAGTGAAATTAAAAGATAAAAAAGATGCAGCAAGTATCCAGGGGAAAGCGGAGACGCTGGGGGTTGAATCGATCTCCCCGTTAAAGGCGAAGGATTCTTTCTTCTCTCATATGTATGTGGTAGAAGTTGATGGAGACGCTCGCGATAAAGTGTCTACAGCATCATTAAAAGCTACTTCAAAAGAGATTGCGAAGCTGCCTGAAGTCGAGTTTGTTGAACCTGTTCAACACTATAAAGCCTTGTCCGCAGATGCTCAATATCCTTACCAGTGGTCACTTAAGAATAATGGAGACAATGGCGGTACCCCTGATGCAGATATTCAGTACGAACAGCTTCAGGAGCTCCTGAAAGAAAAAGATCTGGAAGATACGGTCATTGCTGTTGTGGATACAGGTGTAGACCACACGCTGGCAGATCTGAGCAATCATGTCCTAAAGAATGACGGTTATAATTTTGTAGGACGAAATTCAGATGCGATGGATGACCACGGTCATGGAACCCATGTATCCGGAATCATCGCAGCAGAAGCGAATAATCACTATTCGATGGCAGGAATCAACCCCCACACGAAGATACTTCCTGTTAAAGTACTTGATGCATCTGGTAGCGGTGATACAGAACAAGTTGCTTACGGGATCAAATATGCAGTCGATCACGGAGCTCAAGTCATTAATTTAAGTCTTGGCGGCTCTTACAGCCGGGTCATTGAGTACGCATTGAAATATGCTCATGACCATGGAGTGACCGTGGTAGCCGCAACAGGTAATGATGGAATGGAAGAAATTTCTTACCCTGGTTCATCAAAATATGTGGTTTCCGTTGGAGCGACGAATAATATGGACCTTGTTTCTGATTACTCAAACTTTGGAAATGGAATTGACCTCGTGGCACCGGGAACGGATATTCCAAGTTTAGTTCCAGATGGAAACGTGACCTATCTGAGTGGAACGTCTATGGCGACACCTCATGTGGCGGCGGTAGCTGGTTTACTGCTTTCCCATGATACCGGGTTAACGCCCGCTCAAGTAGAGAGAATTTTAACAAGAACAGCTGTCGACATTACGTTTGACGAAGAAGATAGCCCGGGTAACGACTATTATTACGAAGATGAGTATCCGTACCCTGCAGAATTGGTTCTTCCGGGATATGATACTGTATCCGGCTGGGGAAGATTGGATGCCTTAGGTGCCTTTACAGGGATCGATCAAGCGGATATTGGTACGGAACGAATCTTTGGAACCGATCGTTATGAAACGGCAGTGAAGATTTCAAGTAAAGGCTGGGAGCAATCTGATGTAGCAATAATTGCAACGGGGCGTAATTACCCGGACGCATTAAGCGCCACACCTCTTGCTTATCACCACGATGCACCATTATTGTTAACCAATTCGACAACCCTTCCTAAGTCGGTGAAGGACGAACTGAAACGCCTGAAAGTGCAAAAGGTGATTCTGGTTGGAGGGAAATCGGTTATTACGGCCAATGTCGAGAAAGAAGTCAAAGATTTAGGAATCAAGACGATTTCCCGCATCAGCGGAGCCGATCGTTATGAAACATCGGTGAAAATCGCTGAACAATTAGGTTTCACTGATCGTGCAGTCGTGGCAACCGGGCAAAGCTTTGCGGATGCCCTTTCCATTGCCCCGATAGCGGCTTCCTTGGAAATGCCGATTCTATTAACAAAGAAAAGCGGAACACCGGATTCTGTTCGCAGCTATATTGAAGAGAGCATGTTTGAGCAGTTCTATGTAATCGGCGGAGAATCAGCTATCCCGGAAATGGTAGCTGAGGAGTTCATGAACTATGAGCGATTGAGCGGAAGTGACCGTTACGAAACGAATAGCAGCATCATCAACTATTTCGCTAGTGAATTGAACATGTCCACACCATTCATCGCAACAGGTAAGAACTATCCTGATGCCCTGGCTGGTTCTGCACTGGCAGCTGTAGAAGGAAATCCCGTAGTATTGACTCATCCGAAAGAGGCACAGTTTACAACGATGGATACCCTTACTATGTTCGCTCCGGTTACCGATAGGTATTATATTCTTGGTGGAGAAGGAGCCATCTCTGATTCGGTGGTTGAATCACTTTTGGCACAATAGTAATAATAAGAAGCCTCCATTCGATGCATTTGTATCGAATGGAGGCTTTTGTATAGTTCTGAGTTTAATAGAATATCTTCCCTGGGTTCAATATATTTCTGGAATCCAGGAGTGTTTTAAATGATTTCATCACTTCAACAGCCCCTCCATGTTCCATTTCTTGATACTTCATCTTTCCTAGGCCGACACCATGTTCGCCCGTACATGTGCCACCAACATCTATTGCTTTCAATACCAGTTTCTCATTAATCGTTTCTGCCTGTTTCACTTCACCGGGATCATCCGGGTTATATACGATGATCGTATGGAAATTCCCATCTCCCACATGTCCGAAGACACCTCCAGAAAGGCCGCTTTCTTCTATTTGTTCACGGGCATAGACGACTAAGACTGCCAGTTTAGAAATAGGAACACATACGTCTGAACCCGCTACGGCCATTCCTTTAATATGACGATAGGCATAGGCCAGCTCATGCCGTGCCCGCCACAATTCAGCACGTTCTTTTGACCCGCTGGCACGAGCCCAATTCCCGCATCCCGATTCCTCCATTAATTCTTGTACAACGGAAGCTTCTTCCTCTGCTGAAACCAGGGTGCCTGAGAATTCGAAAAAGAGGGAGTGGGCTTCGGGAAATCGATAGTCTCCATAGACATTTACTTGCTTGATACTGCTGGCATCAACAAGCTCCATTCTTACTATAGGGATGCCGCTCATTAATACTGCATGAGCAGCCTCCGCACATGCTTTAGGTGAAGGAAAGGTGCAGCGGGCAGCGATGGTGTGTTCCGGGATGCCATGCAGTTTTAAGGTGATTTCTGAAATAATCCCCAAAGTTCCCTCTGACCCTACAAATAGGCTGTTTAAATGATAACCGCTTGAAGATTTTTTTGCTTCACTACCTGTTTTTATGATTCTGCCATCTGATAAAATCACTTCCAGGTTCAACACCTGGTCTCTCATTGAGCCATAACGGACGGCTGTTGTACCACTGGCATTCGTTGCAGTCATCCCACCAATGCTCGCATCAGCACCGGGATCTATAGGGAAATATAGCCCATGCCGATTTATTTCTTTATTGAGTTCCAAACGGGTGATTCCGGGTTGTACCGTAACCGTTAAGTCTTCAGGGTTAAATGAAATAATTTTTTTCATTCGTTCAAAGTTCATTGAAATGCCGTGATTAACAGGTATGGACTGCCCATCTAGTCCTGAGCCGGCCCCATAGGGAGTCACCGGGATATCAAATCGATTAGCTACCTGCAAGACCGCGGTAATATCGTCTTTGGTTTGGGGAAACACCACAACTTCCGGTTCAGAAGGAGGATGAAATGATTCATCTTTACTATGGCGGAATCGGTCACCATCACTAGTGCTTAATTTTTCTTTTGTAAGAATAGCGGTTAATTCTTTCATCCAATCTGTGCTCAATCCAAGTCACCTTCCTAATATTTAAAAAATTCTAAATTTTATATTTACAAATAGACTAGCATAAATTATCATACTTGTATACGGTATACCTACTTATTAAGTATACGGTATACCACCAAATACATTAGACATCATGAAGAGAAAATATAAATAAAAAGATGGGAGGGAGTGACTTGCAGAGAATCATTAAGAAGGAAACGTTAGCTGAGCAAGCCTTCAATTTAATCAAAAAAGACATTATTTCTGGTAAGTTGGCACCCGATGAAGAACTTCCGGAGAAAAAGCTTGCTGAGGAGTTAGGGATTAGTCGAACCCCGATTCGGGAAGCGTTGAAGAGACTTGCAGCTGAAGGACTTATCATGATTTCAGATGCTAAGATGGCAACAGTCGCTTCATTTACCGAAGAAGACGCCTTGCAGTTCCTTGAAATCCGCGAATTATTGGAAGTATATAATCTTGAAATCATTGTAGATACATTTCAAGATCAATTACTGGAAGAATTAAAGGAAAACCTGAAATCACAATGGCAAGCGATTACAGAAGATTGTTATGAGGAATTCATTGAGCTTGATCGGGAATTTCATCTTCTATTAGCTAAAGAAAATCCAAACCCGAAACTAAGAGATATGATACATACTTCAAACACCGGAGTGAACCGTGCATTTCTGGTGCTTTCAAACACTCTCCGGTTAAGTGCCAAAGAGGCTTATGAAGAACATAATCGCATCTTCACAGCACTCCAATCAAAACATGTCGAAACAGCCAAAAAAGAGATGTCGGCTCATATGAACAACATTGAACGCAGAATTCAAGGATATTATCAAGAGGAGGAAGAAAATTGAAAAAATTCATTCCATTATTATTGATTGCCATTTTGGTTATATCAGCATGCGGACGGCCCAGTGGTTCTTCCAGTGAAGGTGATAAAGATACCTACACGATCCGGATTGCTCACTTAGTACCGGAGGAACAGTCTTCCCATGTTGCAGCGGAAACATTTAAAGAAAAACTGGAAAAAGAATCGGACGGCCGAATTAAAGTAGAGCTTTACCCTAATGGCCAGCTTTATGGATCAGATCGTGAAGCAATTGAAGCTGTTCAATTAGGGAACATTGAAATGACGATTCCCGCCGTTGCCCCCCTTGCCTCATTTAATGAAAAGTTCTTAGTGTTCGACTTACCTTTCCTCTTCAATAGTAATGAAGCAGCCTATAGAGCCCTTGATGGTGAACTTGGTCAAGAACTGATGGCCGATTTAGAAAAGAATGACCTTAAAGGCTTGGTGTTTGGAGAAAATGGTTTCCGCCACATGTCAAACAATAATGGGCCGATTGAAAATCCTGAGGAATTGAAAGGATTGAAGTTCAGGACTCTTGAAAATCCTCTTCACACAGATACGTTCAAGGCATTCGGAGCTAACGCATCACCATTCGCATTTGGTGAATTATATACTGCACTGCAACAGGGGACGTATGATGCCATGGAATGCCCGGTTTCACTTTACTACACGAATAAGTTTTATGAAGTTCAGGACTACCTATCTCTAACGGGACATGTCTATGCGGCAACTGCTCTGTTAATGAATAATGATTTCTACAATGAATTACCTGAAGATTTGCAAAAATTAGTAACAGAAGCATCTGAAGAATACCGCGATGAACAACGTGGGTTAGCTCAGGAACAAGATGTAGAGTTCTTAAATAAGCTGAAGGAAAACGGTATGCAGGTGAATGACTTAACTGATGAACAACGTGAAGCCTTCCGTGAAGCAGCGTCATCTGTTTATGACCAATACGTACCGAAAATCGGTGAGGATTTAGTCGACAAGGCGTTAGAAGCAAACAACTAATAACGAAAATAAGAATCAAGGTTCACCTCCTTGATTCTTCGTTTTTTTTGAAAGGAGCAACATGTATGAAAAAGAAATTCGAGTACCTCGAAGAAATGATTCTAGTCCTCACTTTAGCCATTATGGTTGCCCTGATCTTTGCTCAAGTGGTCGGACGGTACGTCTTTTCTTCAGCACCAAGCTGGACTGAGGAAATGGCTCGATATATTCATATTTTCCAAGTATGGATTGGTGCCAGCTATGCCGTGAAAAAACGACAGCATATCCGCATTGAGGCATTTATCGATCTATTTAGAGGGACATCAAGAAAAATACTTGAAACGGTAGCGTTGATCATTTGGTTTGGATTAGCCGTATTCCTTGCTTTTTATGGGACGCAACTCGTACTTGCCAGTTTTCAAAACGGACAAATTACCCCGGCCATGCAAATCCCGATGTGGTTGCCATTCCTAGCGATTCCTATAGGCGGGGCAGGAATGGTTCTGCGTCTAGTTCAACAGTTCATCATGATTTGGCGCACGAATGATGACGTGCCTTCTGAGGAGGTACAAGTATGACCATTGCTTTACTCTTTGGATCCCTTGCGCTTTGTTTACTCATTGGTGTTCCGATTGCCATCTCTCTTGGGGTTTCAGCCCTTGTAGCCATTTACTTCGGATCTACACTGCCCCTTGCCATCATTACTCAGAAAGCATTTACATCCTTGGATTCCTTCCCATTACTGGCAATTCCATTCTTTATGCTTGCAGGTATTTTAATGGGGAAAGGAGGAGTTTCCCAACGGCTCTTAAACCTCGCCACTGCCATGGTTGGGTGGATGGTTGGAGGGGTATCCATGGTCACCATCGTAGCCTGTATGTTCTTTGCTGCCATTTCCGGATCTGGACCAGCTACTGTCGCTGCTATAGGAGGATTCATGATTCCAGCTATGAAAGCACGTAACTACGGAGGTGGATTTGCGGCAGCCGTTGCTGCTGCTGCAGGATCAATAGGAGTCATCATACCTCCAAGCATTCCTTTTGTGTTGTACGGAGTCATCGGCGGAGTTTCTGTTGGAAGTATGTTCTTAGCTGGAATCCTTCCCGGATTGCTCATAGGTCTTGGACTGATGTTTACTGCCTATGTGATTGCAAAGAAAAGGGGATATGCTCCTGAAGAACAAATATCTTTCCGATTTAAAGATGTTGTGAAAGCAACCAATGATGCGAAATGGGCGCTGCTCATTCCTGTCATCATCTTAGGTGGGATATATGGAGGGGTATTCTCTCCGACTGAAGCTGCCGTGGTTGCTGTCGTGTATTCATTAATCATTGGTCTATTCGTCTACAAAGAATTAACGTGGAAGTCAGTATTCGAGAGTTTCCGTGAGGCAGTCGTGATTAACGCTACCACTATGATCATTATTGGTTTATCTGTATCCTTTGCGTACTTTATGACATTAGAACAAATTCCAAATGATATTTCTGTGTTCTTAACGGATCTTTCGACGAACTCACTCATCATACTCATTGCAATCAATATCCTTCTCTTAATTGTCGGGATGTTCATTGATACGATTTCTGCTTTAGTAGTCCTTACGCCAATACTATTGCCCATCGTTACAGCAGTAGGAGTAGATCCTGTACACTTTGGAGTCATCCTGGTAGCGAATTTAGCGATCGGGTTTATCACGCCACCTTTGGGTGTGAATCTATTCGTAGCTTCCAGTGTAGGAGGAGTGAGATTTGAAAAAATTGCTTGGGCGATAGTGCCATTTCTTGTTTCCATGTTCATTTGTTTACTCGTTATTACATTTTTCCCGCCGCTATCTCTCTGGTTACCAGGATTTACGAAGTAGTGTGGAAAAGAGAAAGGTGTAGAAGTATATGTCAATCACTATAAATGCGCGAGCTCAAGGATTGGTTATACCTGGAATTCGTCAGTTTTCTAATCAGTTGGTATTTTACCCTGACGCCATCAATCTTACCGTTGGACAACCTGATTTTCCTACGCCTGAAGCGGTGAAAAACGCAGGAATCATGGCCATTCTCTCGGATCAAACAGGTTATTCCCATAATGCCGGCTTACTTGAATTGAGAACCGCCATTAGAGATTTCTTCGCTGATCAATATGGCTTAGACTATGATCCGGAAACGGAAGTGATTGTAACAAATGGGGCAAGTGAAGCCATTGATTCTGTTTTCAGAACGATCCTTGAAGAAGGGGACGAAGTTATCTTACCAGCACCGCTCTACTCTGGGTACGAACCAATTATTACGATGTGTGGAGCAAAAGTCGTTTATTTAGATACATCTGTTACTCAATTCAGGCCTGCACCAGCAAAACTGGAAGCTTTAATCACGGATAAAACGAAGGCCATCTTGTTTAACTATCCATCCAATCCAACAGGTGTCACCTTGGGTAAGGAAGAAATGGATGAGCTGGTAAAAGTGATCGAGAAGCATGATGTGTTCATTATTTCAGATGAAATCTATAGTGAGAATGCTTTTGAAGGAGAGCATCACTCCTTCGCATCTTATAAAAACTTGAAAGATCGATTATTTCTTATCCATGGGTTGTCGAAATCTCATTCTATGACAGGCTGGCGGATTGGTTTTGTACTGGGACCACAACCTGTTATGGAGCATGTTGTGAAGGTCCATATCTACAATGTCGTTTGTGCATCGGTACCAGGCCAATTTGCTGCCATCGAAGCATTATCGAATAATCGCCATGTCCCTGCTGAAATGAATTTGGCCTACAAAAAGCGACGGGATTTTGTCTACAAACGATTGGTGGAAATGGGATTCGAGGTAATACTTCCCAAAGGAGCATTCTATATTTTCCCCTCCATCAAACAGTACAATCTTTCTTCCCTGGAATTTGCTACTCGCCTATTGACGGAAGCCGGGGTAGCCGTAGTACCCGGTAGCACATTCACGCAATATGGAGAAGGGTATATTCGCATTTCTTTTGCCTATAGCATGGAAGTATTAGAAAAAGGACTGATTCGTTTAGAGCACTGGCTGAATCAGCAGCTTATGAAGGAGGTTATATCATGAGACAGTGGGGGACGCCTGAGTCTTTACGAGCATTATTGTGTGAGCTGGTGAGTTGGCATAGTCGAACGTTAACAGAGGGAGAATTAGATTTCCCCGTTAAGTTGTTTGAAAAAATGAAAAACATTCCTTATTTCCATTCTAACCCCGAGTTGCTTAAGCTGGGAGTAGCAGATTTTGGCCGTAAGTTTTTAACTGCTTTATACAAGCATGAAAAAGCGGATAAAACGATTGTGTTAATCAGTCACTTCGATACGGTTAGTACAGAAGAATATGGAGAGCTAGAAGCACTCGCTTTCAATCCGGAGAGCTTAACCAGCGAACTGAAACAGTATATTGATGAACTGCATCCCGAAGCCCAAAATGATTTACGTTCCGGGGACTACCTATGGGGACGGGGGATCATGGATATGAAAGCGGGATTAGCCATTCATATGGGTATCATTGAAAAGGCTGCCCATGAAGAGTGGCCGATCAATCTTGTCTTATTAACAGTACCGGATGAAGAGGTCAATTCATCTGGAATGCGTTCAGCGGTCGCTGTATTAAATGAATTAAAAGAAGAATATGATCTTGACTATACTCTCTTTCTAAATGGTGAACCGGTATTTTCCCAGAAACCTACTGATACGGCATATCACGTTTATTCAGGCTCAATCGGTAAAATTATGCCATCCGCACTCTTTTATGGAAGAGAGACTCATGTTGGTGAACCTTTAAGTGGGATGACTTCTTCTTTTATTGCGTCATTTCTTACTCAGAAAATGGAATGGAATCCACTATTTAGAGAAACAGAATACGGAGAGAATGCTCCTCTTCCCATTACACTTCAGCAAGAAGATCTAAGGCTTAATTATTCAGCACAAACTCCATATGGAACTGTCGCTCTATATAATGTCTTTACAATGAAACGAACAGCCGCGGATATCATGAACATATTTGAGCAGGTTGCCGTGTCTGCAGCGGAGGAATGCAATGAATGGTATCGTCAATTATGTAAACGAGAGGGGATTCCTTCTGTAGGAAAGGTTTCAGTCCTTCGTTATTCCGAGCTGGTTGAATATGCTGAAAAGAAGCTGGGGAAAGATTATATCGAGGCCCTGAAACATGACATAGGGATAAACCAAGGGGACGATCGTGAGAAATCCTTTAGAATTGCCGATACACTCCTCATTAATTGTCAGGAGCTGACACCTGCCATTGTACTGATGTTTACGCCACCTTATTATCCTGCTGTCAATACGTCTGAGCATCCTTTGGTGTTAAAATGTATAGAAAAAGTAACGGAAACAGCTAAGGAGCAATTTAATCTGCCTGTCGAACAAGCACATTACTTTAATGGAATATCTGACCTCAGCTATGTGAACTATCAGGACAATAACAAAGGCTGGGCTGTATTTGAAGAAAATACCCCTGTGTGGAGCACCACTTATAGCATTCCATTTAAAGAGATGAATAAGTTAGAGGGTCCTGTTCTCAACGTAGGACCATTTGGAAAAGACGCCCACAAACGTACAGAACGATTGCATGTGGAAAGCGCGTTTATAAAGACTCCTATTTTTGTGGAGGATGTGATCAAGGAAGTTATGCGGTTCAAAGAGCACGAAGGAAGCAATTTAGGAATGTGTAAAACGCATGACTGATGCTCATTTTGTTACCCATCTCTACTCAAATCCAAAATTCACTTATTGTGAATTTTGGATTTTTGTTTTTGGGGAATGTGTTGAGAGTTAATGACAAAACAATGGGAAATGAATGATTAAACCTGACTTTTAATGTTTAGGCTGTTAATAATTGTTGTTGATTTCCACAAAAATAAATTTATTGTCTTCCGGGGATCAATGAATTTTGTAAAAAGCTAACAACCTATAATGGTGTAGGACCGTAGCTTCTACTATTAACTATTTCCCTCCCTTTTTCATTCTGAAGTCATTTTGGTCCCTACAAATGAAAAATAATTCTTAAGTGAAATAGGATCATTTGGTCGATTTTCATGACTTTAGAATATGATCGTGAAGGAAACTAAGGGTTAGATAAGACTCTCCCTGGTTTATGAGCCACTTTTCGTTACTTATGATCCATTATTGGAATATATAAGCCGAAATCAACACTTTTTGATTCGGAATTCTGTTTTATGAGCCAGTTTTTCATACTTATGTGCTGTTTGTCGAAAATTGTTAAATGGACAGACGCCACTGCAACCGTTTTCTTCCCGTTACACGTAAAATTTCCCCAGGATTGAACGTTTATACATTGCTCATGTGGGGAACACTACGCACTCTTCCAACAGGTGTCCAGACTTTCCCATCAATTTATCTAGGTGAGAATGGAACAATCAATTTTTAAATGAGCGAATGTTATCGAATGATTTGTTTCGACACTATCTCCCAGGAAATAATCCAATTCCTCAAATTATGAGATTTTTCTCAAAAATATATAAATATAAATGGAAATCTTCTGGCATTAGTATATAATAGTAATAAAGTCTCATATTTAAGGAGATTCAGATAAAAGAGGCTTTATTATAAAAGGAAAAGGATGGTGTTTGTATTGAAGGAATTAAAGGTACTGATTACTCGAAGGACGGTGGCGATTGGTCCTGCGTATGATGGGATTCATCAATCGGTCATGTATGACTATTCCGGGAGAAAGACATTCAGTGAAAAATCCGTAATGGAGATTTTGGAAGATTCCTGTATGGTTTATCGCTCCACCTATGACGGCAGGATCAAAGCCGTTCGCCATGCTACGAAGTATTTACGGAAGACACCTCTTATGGTCTGCCCGCAAGAATTCATCTATGCGATACCCACCATCGCTCCAACCGACTATGATTGTATCTGGTTATTCTGCCAGCATATCGAGTCAACTGTCACTTCAGAGGGAAAAACATACATCCAGTTTACGAATGGCGAGCAGTTGGAAATCAACTGTTCAGAAAAAGTGATCACCAAACAACGGGAACGGGCGGCTGCCACCATGAACCACTTCGTCAGCTTCCCATCCCGCTCAGCAATGAGAAGGGCTGAAAGCGAACTATATCTTCCAGGATTTCATCCAGGAATGCTTGATTCAGCAGACATTACAAATGATTCTCAGATCGATTTTTGAGGGACGGACCTCTGAATGTAAAGAAAGATAGACATAAACTAAAGAAAAAACAGGAGTAGGAAGCTTGTTCCAACTCCTATTTGTCGTTTTATTCTTTTATGAACCCCCCCATTCTAGAAAACTTCTCCTCCTTTTCCACAAAAAACATAGGTCTGTTTTAAAATAAAATTTCATACAATAAAAAATACAATTGAAATTTAATTTCAAACATGATTATAATAGAAGTAATGAAAACGCATACAGACTCTTGGGAGGAATGACTTATGAAAGATAAATTTTTTGAATTATCAACAGAGAAGGTAAATCAGAATACGCTTGGGATCGATACAGCTAGTACAGGTGAGATTCTCCGCATGATGAATGAGGAAGATCAGAAGGTGGCTTTGGTTGTTCAAGAGGTGATTCCTCAAGTGGAACAAGCGGTCGACGAGGTAGTGAAGTCCATCTCTCAGGGCGGAAGATTGATATATATAGGTGCGGGTACAAGCGGCAGACTCGGTGTGCTTGACGCGGTGGAATGTCCTCCGACCTTTAGTGTCAGTAGTGACGTCGTTATCGGATTGATTGCAGGAGGGGAAAAAGCATTTGTCAAAGCGGTTGAGGGAGCTGAGGACGATGAGGAGTTAGGTGTATCCGACCTGAAAGAAATCGGGCTGACGTCGGTGGATACGGTGGTCGGGATTGCAGCGAGCGGACGTACCCCGTATGTCATCGGAGGTCTAAGGTATGCAAGAGAACTCGGTGCTACTACAGTTGCATTATCGTGTAATACAGGCTCAAAAATTTCTGCAGAAGCAAAGCATGCGATTGAAGTAGATGCCGGACCGGAAGCCTTAACCGGATCCACTCGTTTAAAAGCCGGAACTGCACAGAAAATGGTCCTCAACATGATTTCGACTGCGGCCATGATCAAGCTGGGTAAGGCTTATGGGAATCTGATGGTAGATGTGAATATCAGTAACTATAAGCTGGAGCAGCGAGCGATCGGAATCATCGAGAGTATCACAGGTGCTGATAGGGAAACGGCAGCATCCACCTTAAAGAAAGCAAACAACGAAGTGAAACCTTCCATTGTGATGATCACTCTTGGCTGTGATTATGAAGAAGCGAAGAGGCGATTAGAAGATGCCAATGGTTATGTTCGATTAGCCATTGAAAAATAGGCTTTTTGTATAGGGGTACCTGTCCAGATCTCTTCATAGAAATAGAAGGGGAAAAGGAATACAAAGAAGACTTGAAAGGGGAAGCTGAACAATGACGAATAAAGAATTGGCTGGCGTTATTTTAGAGCAGTTTGGCGGTGCTGATAATATAGCAAGCTATGAAAATTGTATGACTAGACTGAGAGTGAAAGTATATGACGAAGATCTGGTACAAAAGACGAGCATCAAGAAGATTGAAGGAGTATTAGGTTTTGTAGAAGATGAAACGTACCAGGTGATTTTAGGGCCGGGTAAAGTCAATAAAGTAACAGAAGAATTCGGGAAACTGGTTGCTGAGGGCTCTGGTGATCTTGACTTGAAAGCTCGTGCTGCCGAGCAAAAAGCTGATTTGAAAAAGAAGAATAGCACACCCTTTAAATTACTCCTAAGACGAGTGGCGAATATTTTCATTCCTCTTATTCCTGCGTTGATTGCGTCAGGATTGATTACAGGGTTTACGAAGTTCTTCGTTCAAGCCGGCTGGTTAAATGGTGAGTCACAGCTTGTGATGATGCTATCAATCATCGGAAGTGGATTATTCGGCTATCTCGGTATCCTTGTCGGGATGAATGCGGCGAAGGAGTTCGGTGGATCTCCTGCACTTGGTGGTTTGGCGGGTATTCTGATTATTAACCCTGCCATTGGTGATGTGACGCTATTTGGTGAAAATCTGCTTCCAGGCAGGGGCGGACTGATCGGAGTATTGATTGCTGCAATTTTTATGGCGTTTGTTGAGAAGAAGGTACGTAAGGTTATTCCGCAAGCAGTGGACATCATCGTTACCCCAACGATTGCGTTACTTGTCACGGGATTATTAACATACACGGTGTTCATGCCGGTAGGTGGATTTATTTCAGATTTGATCACGAACGGACTCCTTTCGCTGATTGAAATGGGTGGATTAGTGGCAGGATTCGTGCTCGGTGCCACCTTCCTGCCCCTGGTCGTAACAGGGTTACATCAAGGACTGACACCGGTTCATTTGGAACTGATCAACACAATCGGGGACGACCCGCTTCTTCCAATCCTTGCAATGGGTGGAGCAGGACAGGTTGGAGCAGCTTTCGCGATCTTCATGAAAACGAAGAAGAAGAAGTTGAAGAGAGCCATTGGCGGAGCTCTTCCTGCAGGGATGCTTGGAATTGGTGAACCGCTTATCTTTGGTGTGACGTTACCATTAGGCAGACCATTCCTGACGGCTTGTTTAGGTGCTGGATTCGGCGGAGCATTCCAAGCGTACTTTGATGTCGCGACATTCGCGATCGGTGTCTCAGGATTGCCGCTGATTTTTCTTGTGAATGCAGGAGAAATTCTTTACTACACTATCGGACTTTTAATTGCCTATGCAGCCGGGTTTGCTATCACGTATCTGGTTGGCTTTAAAGACGAAATGGCAAGTGAGTTCGAATGATCGGAATCTCCGTTTATTTATCTGATGAAGCAGCCGAAGAGAGAATTCTTCGCGCTTCTTCGCTGGGTATCAATCTGGCGTTCACCTCTCTTCACATTCCTGAAGAATCGGCATTTAGCAGGGAGCATGTCGGTCACCTGTTATCCATTTTTAAAAGTGAAGGGTTCGAAGTGTTCGCCGATGTATCAAAAAACACTTCCTCCTTCTTAGGGTTGGACAGTTTTGAAGAGTTAAAGGAATTGGGTGTGACGGCACTGCGTCTGGATGATGGGTTTACAGTTGAAGAAATGTTGGCGTTATCCCAGCACTTTCAGATTGCCATCAATGCCAGTACGGTTGGGGAAAGGGAGCTTCAAGAGTGGACCTCGAGCGGACTGGAAACAGGAAGCATGGTAGCGTGGCATAATTTCTATCCTAAACCTGAAACAGGTTTGGATCAGGATTATTATAAGAAGCAACAAAAACTGTTTGAAGCTTTAGACATTCCGGTTTATGCCTTTATACCGGGTGACGAGGAAAAAAGAGGACCGTTATACAAGGGTCTCCCAACTTTGGAGGATCATCGTGATCAAAACCCTTACTGGAGTGCCATCCAATTGAGACGTTGGGGTGTCCAGGGTGTATTCATTGGGGATCCCGGATGTTCACAGGAACTGCTTCGTAAGCTAATGGATTACAATCAAGAAAATGTAATGGAGCTTGCGTATGAGGGCGGCGGTGAAATTGAGGGAGAATATCAACTCAGACCTGATCCGGGAAGAGATGTGTATCGATTCCTGGATACAAGGGCGAGTCACGATGTTCCCCCTTCAAATACCGTGGAAAGACCCCGGGGGACCATCACCCAGGACAATGATCTGTATGGACGCTATAAAGGGGAAATGCAGATTGTCCGAAATGATCTGGAGAAAAACCCTGCTGTGAACGTAGTCGGTAGAATTCGTGAGGAAGACCTTGGTCTATTGGAGTTATTGGAGCCTGGTCAAAAGATACGGTTGATAAGAGTGATAAGAGGGACGGACCTCAGAGAGTGAAGTGTCCGAATAAAAAGTCTTCTAATGATTGTTCATTAGGAGATTTTTTTTGTTTCAGTAGGATACATCTTCTATTCGACACGGTCCATACTAATTAGAAAACACTTCTGCAATTCAAAGTGAAATGGAGGGACGACATTGAAATTAGACAAAAAACACATGCTATTCATAACGGGACTGGCGGGTTTTATGGTTCTACTTTGGGTGTTATTCCCTCCTGCTATATCTGGACGGGACATCGAAGAGAGAGGTTCTTCTACTACCTCCATCGCTGCCCATTGGATCTTCTCGAAGGATTATATTCAATCCGGAACGATCACCGGGAAGAATCTAGTGATGAAAGATGTAAGTGGGAACGCCAATCATCTCCGGTTAATCAACCTTGAAGACTCCAATCAAAAACTTCCTTTCATCCGCTGGTCGGAAGAAGATTACGAACAAAAGGCTGAGATGGAAACCCTACAATTTAATCACAAAAAAAGTGATGCTGGAGGTCAATACTTTCAAACGGGTAAAGGTGCCCCTTTGAATCATAATCGCTTTAAAAACGGATATACGATCGAGGTATTATTCAAACTGCCGAAACAGTTCTCTCCAAAAGAGCACGGTGGAATGAGCATCCTTTCAAGGAGTGGGCAACGCTCCAACTTATCTGTATCCGAATATAAACAAATTCACTGGACCAGTCATCCCTTGAATCTTCAACGCACCGAAACAGAATGGTCCCTTGCCCTGGATAGTGAAGAAGACTGGTATCATGTAGCGATCATTAATGACGGGAAAAATACTGTCATCTATATAAATGGAGAAGCCGGCTTTCGACACTCCACTGCTGAAATGTTCGGGATTGATTTTGCAAAAGGAAAAGGATGGAATATCGGGGCATCAGAAAGAGAGAATAAAGCGAATGCTTTGTTTACAGGGAATTTACAGGAAATCCGCATCGCCAATGGATCTCTCAAGAAAGAAGACTGGCTTATCCAACATAAACCCGGTGATCACGTCAAAAATGGGTCCAATCAATATCAATCATTACGAACGAAGAAGAAGAATTATTCCTTTGTTTTCGTCCCGGATCCTCAAAAAACTGTACGCTATAAACCAGAGATATTCAAAGAACAAATGAGATGGATTTCAAAGAGGTATGACAGGTTAAACATCGCCATGACTGCTTTTTTAGGAGATATGGTCGATCAAAGCGACTCGTTGGAGGAATGGGTCCACTCTTCTACTAGCGTCGGTATCCTCGACAAAAGAAAGGCACCGTATGTTACTATTGCAGGAAATCATGACTACGGTAAAGGAGATCCCTATCTTAAATATTATGGATCGACGCGTTTTACGGGCAAATCGTATTATAAAGATTCTTCTCCAAGCGGGTATAGTTCGTATTCCATCATTAAAGCGGGAAGTTATCATTACTTATTTCTATCCCTCGATATGGAACATATGAAAGAGGATATTCCTTGGGCAAAAAAGGTTCTAAAAGCACACCCAAAAACACCGACCATCCTTCTTTCTCATCAAATCATCAGTATAGATGGAGCCGCTCCAATTGATACGGAGAGAGGGGCACTGGTCTGGAAAGAACTGGTCAATCCATTTAACCAGGTGTTTATGACGGTCAATGGCCATCATCAAGGATCCACTCACAGAATGAAACAAAATGCAGCAGGTAATCAAGTTTTACAAATGCTTGTCGACTACCAGTCAAGCTATCACGGGGGCAATGGCTGGATGAGGTTTGCAGAATTTGATGAATCAGACAAAGTGATTTTGTTTAAGACCTATTCCCCATGGGTGGATAAGCTGCCGCGGCCACAGAAAACGTATTTCGATGTGGCGTATTTAACGGGGGTACGTGATCAATTTCAGCTACCTTTTGATTTTGAGGAGCGGTTTGATTTTGGACATTGAAATAGTTGATTCCGGTACAGTATGCATTTTTTTCAAAGCATGAAGAAATATCTTCATGCTTTTTACATAATTTTATATTTTAATCCTTATAAGAAGATTTGAACTTTTACTTCCTTGTTCCACACTGTATTAACCTTTACAATACTCTGAAGAAATATATCTATATTCGTGGAGATTTGTCGTGAAATGATAGATTATGTCTCGTTATCTCATATATAATAAGCATTGTAACTCAAATGGTAATGCCGTCTTCTACTAATTTAAAGGATGATTTCAGTGGACAACATTGTGATAACAGGGGGAATGGAAGCACTCATACGTTGGAGAAGTAAAACCTTAGGTAATGTATCTCCAGCTGAATTCATTTCAATAGCTGAGGAAACTGGACTGATTATCCCTATTGGAGAATGGGTCCTTGATAATGCTTTGAAACAAAATCATCGATGGCAAAAGGCGGGATATAAAGCATTGAAAGTAGGAGTTAACATCTCGATTAGATAACTCCTGGACAAATCATTTGTTGGAAAAGTGGAAGAAAGTATCAAGAAAAACAATATCAATCCAGCTTACATTGATTTAGAAGTAACAGAAAGCGTTGCTATGTGCGATCAAGAAGTGATGGTTTCTAAACTACAGGAATTAAAGAGTTTAGGAGTAAGTTTATCTATGGATGACTTTGGAACGGGCTATTCATCTCTAAGTTACTTAAAGAAATATCTCTTAGATACGTTAAAAAAATCGATCGTTCTTTCATTAGAGGAATTACATCTCATGAAGATCATCAAGCTATTGTAAGAAGCACTATTTCTATGGCGAAACATCTTCACTTAAACGTAACCGCAGAAGGAGTGGAGAGTCAGGAGGAATATCTGTTCTTGAAAAGTAGTAACTGTGATATGGTACAAGGATATGGGATTGGTCACCCAATGTCACCTGAGGAGTTTGAGACAAATGTATTTAAGGAAAATTCTTTACCTGAATGGTTATGAGAATAATAAAAAAGCATGAAGAATGACCTTCATGCTTTTTTAATACCCTATTTTATTCCACAATCCCTACAGAATCAAAGCCTCCGGCAGCTGCTTCTACCTCTGCACTACCTTCTCCATATAAATCGACAGCAGATTGAATGATCGATTGACGGGCATCGCTGAAATCAGACGTAGGCGTCAAATAAACCGTCAATGCACGGTAATAAATTTTTCCGAGCTTTTCTCGTCCAATATCCTGAGCCGTCAGGTAGGCTGCATGATTAATGATGGACGAGTTAATATGAACACCACCATTGTCCAAGGCACGGGGAAGATCATAAAATTCATCCATATGTGATGGATATTTTCCTTCACCATTTCCGTATGCTACATATTTCTCTCCCACCGGATACTTGCTTGGGTCACTTAAGCTGCGAAGAGATTCTCTGCCGTCTTCTTTAGCAGCTGGTGCCATGATGTCTTCTCCCAGCTCCCAGTTTTCATCATCGATCAATGCGCCGAAAATGTCTGCGAAAGCTTCATTTAACGCACCAGGTTGAAAACGGTACACAAGATTGGCGGAGTTGGAAATAACCCCGTGGGTCATTTCATGAGCAGCCACGTCAAGCCCGGCAGAAAGAGGAACCATGAATTGGCCATCTCCGTCACCATACGTCATTTGGCGTCCGTTCCAGAAGGCGTTGTTATAATTTGTTCCATAATGAACATAAGAAACAATCGCCATTCCCTCATCATCAAGGGAATTTCGGCCATGCTCATTTAGATAATAATCGTAAACCTTCTCTGAGTTATAATGGGCGTCCACAGCAGGACGATCGTAATCTGATTTAAATGAAGCATCTTTATTGGAGAAAACCTCTCTTGAAGGATAATCGTACGTTAAAATCCCCTCCAAATTCTCATGACTATAATCCGCCATCTGGAACTCGGTGCCTGAACGCGGTTCCTTTACTTGAGAAATATGTAAAAGACGATGTTCCCCTAATACACCGGTCCCTGTTCCTGTTTGAGTTTTAATCTTTTCGGAATGCATGATTCCATTATATTGATCCACCACTTTTCCACTTTTCGCATCTACGAAAACAAACCAGTTTCCTGGCTCTGCTCCTAAGAAGTTCACATTCACTTTATAGGCGATATGATTTTTTCCTTCAAACGGATAAATCACGAGTTCCGAAGTTGGGGTGTATTCTGTTTTTTCGGGAGCATGAACAGAGGCTTTCGCTACTTCCATCGCATTTTCACTGGAAACGAGCGTAGACGTATTCAGTTCACTCGTTTCCACTTGTTCATTGTAAGAACCATTCACAGCTGTAATTTCATTGTTTTTGTTATAGTGAACAATAATCTCAGAACCTTCAACAGGCAGTCCATTCTTTGTTTGATGGAAGCGGACGTGGGTCATCCCCAACTCATCTTTTTTTGATTCCTTCACCTTTAAACTGGCTTTGGGATTCTTCATTCCAATTTTACTTTTATGTTGATCTAAATAGTTAAGAGCATCATTGGAATTAACTGCAACACGTTTGACTGCTTGCTTTTCTTTTACAAAAAGAGAGACATTAGCATTCTCATTCCATTCCTTGGAGGCTGTATTTAATGCGTGTTCTTGGGGGTGGACGGCAAGGGTATCACTGGACGGAAGGGCGGCAGAAAAGAGAGTAGTGGAAAGGATAATTGGTGCAATTAGTATTTTTTTCAATTTATTTCCTCCTTTAGTAGCTTATGTACAAGTATAAAGAGGGAGGAAAATAATTACATGATTCGTATTCATTATCTTAAAAGTCTGAAAATATAGGTATTTATTGGTAGGAAGAGAAGTGCACTATGAGGAAATTTGATTAATAAGCATCTCTCTCTTGTTTATTTCGGAATTAGAAGTAATGAGTAAGGACTAGTTATTGTCGAAAGAGTAAGAAAAATGGGGGGAGATTATAAAATATTAGGAGGTTATAAATAGAAGTTTTATGGGTACTTAGAATTATGTAAAAGGATAACCATACTATAATAAAATATTTAATAGAGATGGACTCTACTGAAAAAGTTGTCGATAAGTATTTCTTCTTAGTCGATAGACTATTCTGAAATTTATTCTATAATAGAAATACAGGAAATATCTGTTAATGAAAAATTACTTTGTTAGGAGGAATAACAATGTCTGGATATTATATGAAAGAAATATGGACACCATTAAAATTAGTAGGGATAAAAATATTTAAAACTGAAGAAAATCGTATATTTATGAAGTTTCTCAAGAAGCCAAGAATGCGTATTTTCTAAGGACATAGTTTGTTATTCCTTTTTATTATGAAATATAGGAAGGCAATCCTATATTTCCATCCGTACATTCCCAACTGCTTTTTCTGTCACTAACCTCATTTATACGATTTCTCGTATTTTGAATATTCCATTCTCCAACAAACCATTTTAAGAAGATCATAGAACCCAATTCTCACGACTTAAATTCAACTTTCCAAAATAATATAAGTTTGTAAACCAACATATTGTTGGGCGTTACATATAATTCAATTCGAAGGGGCTGGGATCATGAAGAAAATCAGTACCGGTTTATTTGTATTTCTATTGATCTTCTGTTTTAGTGTTTCACCGTCGCTTGCTGCAGGTACGTTTGATCACCGAACCATTAAGGAAGAAATTCAATCTCTCTCAAAGAAACAATCTTCAACGACACTTGATGACTCAACCTTCACTAGACTGAAAGAAAAGATGAAAGGATTAAGGAAGACCGATGAAATGAGGTTGATGGGTGAAGTGTATGAAAAGGAACCCAATGATTATCCTTACCAGGCTGACCATATCCGCCTCGACGATGTTGTACTTGGCACTTTTGGTTGGGCTGAAGACTTGGATTTTTATAGTTTAGATATCGGTGAAACGCAAGATACCTATATTTACGGAAAGACATTGACGACTCTCAATAGTCTGGGATATTTACTTTTCACTTCGGAAGGTGAGCCTGTTTATCCTGACGAATGGCTGGAAGATGGAAGCGATAATCTCCAGATTTATTATTCATTACCTCCAGGCTCCTATTATATTGCAGCCACTGATCTGAATATGTTTGGCGGGGACGGAGGATATGGGTTAACCGCATTCACTGGAGAAGAAACCACGGATAATGTGTATAGGATTTATGGAAAAGACCGGTACGAAACCGCCATTGAAATCTCAAAGGCAGGATGGCCTGACGGGGCTGAAACGGTTGTATTAGCAAGAGATAACACATTCCCTGACGCTTTGGCGGGTGCACCGTTCGCTTATCAGAAAGATGCGCCGATCCTATTAAATCCAAAGGATAGTTTAAATGGTAAGGTGAAAGAACGAATAAAAGAATTAGGAGCAAAGGAGGTTGTTATTTTAGGAGGAGAGGGAGCAATATCAGCTAAAGTTGCTAAGGATTTGAAGAATAACGGCTTGGATGTTCGTCGAATCGGGGGGGAAACTCGATATGAAACAGCGGTCAACATTGCAAAAGAATTAGGGTATTACGATCAGGCAATCATTGCATACGGCGGCAATTTCCCGGATGCCTTATCCATCGCGCCTTATGCTGCCTCCAATGGAATACCGATTTTGTTAAGTCCTACTAATGAATTAGCGAATGAAACGAAGGGTGCTTTGAAGTCTGTCACGGACACGATTATTGTCGGAGGAAAAGCAGCCATTTCCGATCAAGTCCAAAAGCAACTCGCTCATACGAATCCTGTACGGATTTTTGGAGCGGACCGTTTTGAAACATCGGTTAACATCGCCACACGGCTTGCAATGCCTGGAGATATCATCACGGTTGCGACAGGTCAAAACTTTGCCGATGCACTGACCGGGTCTGTACTCTCCGCTAAATACTACGAACCTATCATCCTTGTAGAAAAAAATAAGGTTCCTAAGCCTGTACGAGAGTACATCTCAGATAATGGTACGTGGTACTATACTGTACTTGGTGGAGAAGGAGCGGTTTCTCAAAAAGTTGTAGAGGAGCTTAGCGGTTTGTAGGTTATATAACATATAGAAAGACTAATGATTACACTATGTGGTGGTCATTAGTCTTATTTTTTTGCAACCATCTCAGGAATCTTCAGCTGTATAAAATACCAAATGACTATCATCCTGTCCGTCATTTTCTGTTATAGTAATATCAACGAATATTTTGACAATAAACGGAATGAAGGGATTGCCATCAATGACTAGTGCTTCTACCATGCTAATACAATTTCTGGAAGGTCATTCAGACGAATTTTTACTTAATTGGCGCAGAAACATCGTCATTTCAGAAAATGATTTATATAAAAAAGAAGTGTTGAACAATGGGGTGAAAATGTTTCATTTAGTGAAACGTGCGATCGAGAAGCCCCTCAGTGAAGAAGAAATCACCTGCCTTGCACACAAGACTGCCCTGGAACGAGTCAACGCCAACGTCAATATCAGTGAGTTTGTGTACAACGTGAATATAGGAAAAAGCATCATCATAAAATGGGTAAGTAATTCAGGGATCGAGCTCAGGGAATTACAGCCCATCATTGAAGAAATCAATGCGTTATTCGATCGTTTCTCCTACTTGGCCGTCAGAAAATACACGGAAATCAAAGAGCAGCAGCTCCAGGAAAAAGAGTCATATATTGATCAAACCCATAAAGAACGCCTGACGATCCTGGGCCAGATGAGCTCGAGCTTTGTCCATGAATTTAGAAATCCACTCACTTCTATTATGGGGTTCACCAAACTCTTGCAAAACGGTTATCCTGACTTACCGTATCTGGATATAATGCAGCATGAGCTTGAGCAATTGAATTACCGTATCTCTCAATTCCTGCATGTATCGAGAAAAGATTTAATTGAGAGTGCAAGGGAAGAGATCATTCTTTCGAATCACCTGGAGGAAACCATTGAATTCTTGTATCCAAGCCTTCTGGATGGTGGTGTATCTATTGATTTTCAGTGTGATATGGCCATCAAGGTGTTGGGAAACAGGGATGAGCTAAGACAGGTCTTTCTTAACCTCATCATGAACTCGATTGACGCTCTTCAAGAAGTGGAAGGCCACCGTCAGATAACCGTCTCCTGTGAAGAAGAAGCAGGCAAAACAAAACTGGAGATTTCCAACAACGGTCCGCGGATTAAAGAAGAAACCATCGAAGCCATCTTCGAACCTTTTTACACAACGAAAGATCTTGGAACCGGAATCGGTCTATACATCTGTAAAAAGCTAATAGAGAAGCACGGAGGCCAGATCCGTTGTCAATCAAATGATAAGATGACCATATTTACGATTGGGATCCCTGTGGAAACGAATATAGTTATTTAGTAGAATTCTGGCCTATCGGTGCCGGGCACAAAACGTGGTTTTTGTGCCCGGCACCGATTTTTTTTGGTGTAGTCCAGCAAATGCTTTAGTGATTAGTAGAATGTAAATGGTATAATCGATATAGATAAATATAATCAGTTTAAGAGGATGTTGGATAAGATTATGACGCAAAATGAAAAAGGGATTACGTTACTTGAAGTGCTTTTGTCGATGGTGATCTTATCGATCGTTCTCTTGACGATTGTGAATTTCTTTCCCCAGATGGGCAGGATGAATACGTATAATGGCGAGAAAATGAAGGCTGTGAACGTGGCCAGGGGAGAACTTGCTGCGTGGAAGGAAAGGGGCAGCCTTGAAACTCCGCCATCACATTACATAAAAAATGAAGGCACAGACCCACATAACTATCATTATTTCACTTCCACCATAGAGGGGTTTAAGGTAAATGTAACGATCAATAAACACTCGGATTTGGATACAACAGAATCTCCATCTCCAATAAAAGCTCATCAATTGCTCATTCAAGTGCTTGAAGATCAAAAAATAGTAAGTGAAACCTACGGATACGTGATGGTACATGACTAAGGGGGCTTCTACTTTGATACATAACGAACGTGGATTAACACTTGTTGAAGTCCTTGTTACTTTAACCATTTTGTCCATTATAGGTGCAGTTGTATGGAATGTTTTCTATCAAGGGATCAATTATACCAAAAAGGCTGTCTCTCAAAATAGTATTCAGCAGGAAGCGAATATTTTAACCATGAAGTTGACGAGGATTCATCAGACTTCAGAATCCTATGAACTGGAAAACCCGGGTTGTACCATCAAAATGAAATACAGTGAACAAGAAGAGGAGTTTCATCATAACGATCTGTGTTTTTCACTGGAGAATGCCCCGGAAAAGCCTATCAAACCAAGCAATATCGATTATCCTTTACTCGTTACGATTACAGATAAGCACCATCCTAAAAATAAGTTCATCATAGATACAACCTTATATAGACTGAAGGGAAGTAAACATAATGAATGATATGAAAAACGAAAAAGGATATGCATTGGTAACCGTCTTATTGATGGTGGTCGTTTTTATGGTGATTTCATTATCTTTTATGGGTCAGTCCTTTAGTAGTGTGAAACAGAATAAGGAAGTGGAGAAGGAATATCAATCGGTTGCTTTGGCGGAGATGGGCGTGGAGTATTTCGGGGGTAAGGTCAGGAATGTCTTGAAAGAATCAGAGATAGATGGGACAACAAATAGTGAAGGATTAAAAATGAAGGTTGAAGGATCCCTGGAAAATGAAAAAGTAGAAATAGAAGATGAAGAATTGGCGTCCTATTTTCAACTAACTAAAAATGATGGTTTAATGAACTTTAGTGGCCTTAATGAACAAGAGAATGAACTGATCATCCATTTTAAAAGCTTAGGAAGTTCGGAAAGTAAAGAAACTACCTTACATACGATCATGACGATCCCGATTAGAATCGGGTCGACCTCATCGAAAGAACTACCAGACTTTAATCAGATTCAGAAACCAGAAAATATTCGGGTTGAATGTAAAAACCCGCCGATTATATATAATAGTTGCGCTGAGATCTTAGTTCTTGGATCTGGGTCCTATCCTCAAAACCATAATAACTTAGATGACAAACTTATTTATACAACTGGGGCACTCATCCTGGACGGTAATGCCAATAACATGGACAATACAAAAATTCATACAGACGGTTCCATGTCACTCGGGAAGAATATGAATAATGCTTCAACAGTGATCCTTGAAGTAAAAGGTACGATGAGCTTTGGAGGGCAGTTAAGATTGGACAGTTCCAAGGTATATATCGGAGGCAGCATGAGCCTTGCCGGGCAGATGGATATAGAAGACAACTCCTATACTTATGTTGGGGGGGACGCTTCAATTTCCAAACATTTATCCATTAGTACAAACTCAAAAATGTGTGTAGCTGGTAACCTGGAAGCCAGTCAGCTAGATATAGATGGGAAGTTATATGTGAAAGGGTCAGTAGAAGGAATAATCAAATCTGGACAGCCAACTTACGTCAATCACACTGAATTTGTGAAAAACTGCGGTGTAAGCGGCTCCTCTCAAACGATATCCATTATGTGGGATGAAATTTCAACTGAAGTTGATTATTGATTGTATAAATGCAAACCTTTCACTTTTTGTGGAAGGTTTTTTATGGAATATGATTGAAGTATATCCACTCCTTTCCTTGTTAATCGGGCTGTGAGTAGGAAAGAATCAGATTTTTCGACAGGGATGCTTAATGATTTGAAAACCGGGTCAATTACCCCCAATTCCGGATCAATAATTTGAAAAAAGGCTTAATAAACCCCAATCCGGCTTAATCCACCATGAAAGTGGCTTAATTATGAAAGATTAGTGAAATAACTCTTCTATCTCATACAGATTCCCAAAAACAGTACAAGAAACGAACTATAAAGGGTTTAGAATAAACTTCAGAAGTAAATCTACATAAAAAACCTTCTCGATTCAATTCGAAAAGGTCACTTCAACTTCTCAATATCCTCAATGATCTCTTCATATGGAGGATTGGACACCCCTTCATATTGCTTCAGCAGAATCCCATTTTCACTCACTAAATAAAAAGAAGTTCCATGAACAAATTGATTAGAGCCTTCAACTTGAGCAGCAGGAGTTTTAAAAGAAACATTGGCAAAAGATTCGATCTCGTCCCGGGAGTATCCCGTCAAGAAACTCCAATTCTCATCTTCAACTTCATATCGGCCACTATATTCCTTTAAAACGTCAGGAGAATCATGTTCGGGGTCCACACTAATCGAAACCAGCTGAACTTCTCCATCCAATCCCGCCTCCTGTATCTTCTTTTGTAGCTTCGACATATTCGCCGTCATCGGAAGACAAACTGTATCGCAATTCGTAAAGATGAAATCAGCAATCACTATCTTTCCCTTATTGAGCTCACCTAAAGACGTAGTTTCCCCATTCTGATCCACAGCGGCCAATTCACCGACCTCTACTTCCATAGGAAAAGACTCCTCAACATTTTCACCCTGGCAGCCAACCAACAAGATAAAAGATAAGGCAATTACTGCAATAATAGATTTTACTCCCACTCCACTTCCTCCTTCTGAAACAGAGGTCCGTCCCTCATACGAGAAGAGGGACGGACCTTGTCAGGTTAGTCTATAAACTGCTTATCAATTAAATCGGTGAATTCCGGTTTTTCTTTCAGGAACTTCAGTTCATAGGATGAATCAGCGAAGGCTTGAACGGCATCAGAGTCCACTTTGTAAGTGAAACCGATTCGTTCCCATGCCTGGTCGACGACTTCCTTGCTTAGTTCTTGGCCGGTTACGTCTTTCACGTCTTTAATGGTAATTTCTTTTGCTTCTTCCGGATTTTCAGCGATGAAAGAAGTTGCTTCTTTATGAGCGTCCACGATTTTTTGAATGGTATCTGGATTTTCTTTAACGGATTTTCCTGAAGCAACCAGGACGGAAGCAGGTAATGTTTCCCCGAATGAAATTTCATCATGATCGATGATGATGTTGGCACCTGTTTCCTGTTGAATCACGGCGGCCCAGGGTTCCGGCGCTACGGCAATATCGACTTTCCCTGATTTCAGCATGTTGGCATATTGTGCAGGGTTTCCTGTCACATGTTTCATGGTTCCGCCGATACGTTGAGATTCAATGCCATGTTCTTTCAAGAATGTTTCGACCTGAACATCATGTGTACAACCAACGGCTGGTGTGATGAAGGATTTGCCTGCAAAGTCGTCCACGGTCTTTACGCCGCTTTCTTTACTGGCAAGGACCACGGTTCCACCAGTAGATCCCCCACCGATGATCTTCACGTCAGCACCGGTCATGTAGTTGTTCATAGCTGGACCAGGCCCGACAAGACCGGCATCAATTTCGCCTGTTTTTAAAGCGGTCATAAACGACGAGCCATCCGGGAAGGTTTTATATTCAATCTTTGTACCGTCACCCAGCTGCTTTTCATAGAATCCTTTATCCTTCGCAACCATTGCGGGAACGTGATTAATATTAGGGAAGTAACCGATGACGACCTTCTCGCTTACGTCACCGCCTGAACTCTTTTCAGTACCGCAGCCTGCTAATACACCTAGGAATGTAAAGAAAATCGTTAAGAGTAGAAATGCTTTTTTCATTTTGTAACCTCCTGTTTTTAATTTTCTTAAATATGCTTAAGACTCCAATCCCCAACGCTTAATCACTGATTTTTCAATGCGCTGGAAAATCAGTTGATCCACAATCGCCCCGATGACTCCAATGATGATCATGACGGCAATGACCAGGCTCATGTCACCAAAATCGGATGCGTATCGGAGAGTGTAGCCGAGTCCGGGACCGGTGCTTAACAGTTCCCCTGCCATCAGCGCTCTCCAGGCGAAGGCCCAAGCAAGACGTGAACCCGTGACCACATAAGGAATCGATGCAGGGAAGATGACTCGAATGAATAAGTCCAAACCTCTCGATCCCATTGTTTGTGCTGCTTTTAAAAAGAGGGGAGAGACGTTTTTTATGCCCATTCGAATGTTGAGGGCCATGACGAATGTTCCGCCGAGGATGACGACGAAAATCACCGCTTTTTCATTGAGACCGAACCACATAATGGCCAGTGGCAGCCAGACAATGCTCGGTACACTTTGGAAGGCCAACAGTAAAGATCCCAGCGTATCGTCGGCCGTTTTTGATTTGGCCAGAAGAACGCCTATGCTGGTTCCGATAAGCAATGAAATACCTAACCCGATGAATAAACGTTTGAAGCTCGCAATAAGGTCAATGATCAAGGTTTGATCTGCAATTCCTGTAAATAGGGACTCGAAAACGGATGTGGGAGAGGGGAGGACAACTTCTGTCCATAGTCCAAATCGTGATCCCGATTCCCAAAGGCCTATAATGAGGGCAAAAAAGATGATGCGTTTAAGAGCTGTGTTCATAGGCCAATTCCTCACTTATCACTTTATCGATTTCCTTCTTTAAATAGCTCATGATATGTTCTTCGATTTTCACCATATCTTCTTTATGAGCATCTCGTGGACGAGGAAGATCTACTTTAATATCTGCCAAAATCGTACCGGGGCGGGTACCCATGACGATGATCCGATCTGAAAGTTTAATAGATTCAGAGATGCTGTGAGTGACGAACAGGACCGTTTTCTTCGTTTCCATCCAAATCGTTTCAAGCTGGTGGTGAAGGCGGGAGCGCGTTTGTTCATCCAGTGCGCCGAATGGTTCATCCATGAGAAGGATTTCCGGGTTCATGGAGAGAGCCCGTGCAATCGCAACCCGTTGCTGCATCCCTCCCGACAGCTCATGAGGATAATGATCCTTATAGTTACCCAGCTGGACCATATGTAAGTACTTGGCGGCTTGCTGTTTCGCTTCTTTTTTTGACATCTCTTTTTTGAGAGGGAACGTCACGTTGTCACGGACATTCAGCCATGGAAAAAGTGCCGCTTGTTGAAACACCATCCCCCGGTCTTTTCCAGGTTTCTTGATCGGATTTCCATCTACAAGAATTTCTCCGGAAGTCGAGCTGGTCAGTCCAGCCACGATGGAGAGGAGTGTAGACTTTCCGCATCCTGAAGGTCCCAGGATTGAAACAAACTCACCCTTTTCAATCTCAAGGTTCATATCTTTAAGGACATCAGTTGGCTTCCCGTTCTTATCGAGATATTGCTTATTAAGGTGGTAGATCTGTATAAACATGTAATCATCCTTATCTTATAATTCTTATTAGTTTAGTCGGAATATAAATAATACAATTATAGTATATTGGGGATGGTTGTCAAGGTTTCCTTTATTTTGGAGGGGTTAGATATACGAGTGCCTGGTACCGAATTTAATCATTAGTTTGGGATAGGCATGATCACCGTTGTTGAAAATAATTTCCTATTATATTGGAAAAAAAAACTAAAAAGTGAAATGATTTCAACTTCTATATCGTCTAATATATAAAAGAAAAAAGCGGGGGAATGGGATGTCCAACAATAGATTGGTCGCAGATTGGTTTCGACTTTACAGTGATCCTATATATACTTTCTTGGTATATCGGATGGGTTCTGCTGATGTGGAAGATCTTGTTCAGGAAGTATTCATTCGGGCACTGAATTCCGTGGACTCGTTTGAGGGAAAAGCGAATCCGAAAACATGGTTATATTCCATTGCCAGGAATCTGGCCCTTGATGAACTAAGAAAGATGAAGAGGAATAAATGGTCCACTACTTCTTTTTCCCCAAAAAATCATGAAGCCGCTTCATTAGAAACACCTGAATCTCTTTATTTTCTGAATGAAGGAAGTCGCGAACTTTTAACCACTATTCAGAAGCTTAAATCTAACTATCGGGATGTGTTGGTTTTAAGAGGAATAAATGGCATTGACGTAAAAGAAACAGCCACCATTCTTGGGTGGACGGAGAACAAAGTTCGAATCACCTATCACCGTGCGTGTAAAAAGCTGCAATCCATAACAGGAGGATTTACAAATGAAGAATCATAATGAAGACAATCTACAAAAAAAGCTTCCCCCGCTTCAACTAAATAACGAGGCGAAAGAACGCATTCATACAGCCATATTTCATCATGAACCTTCTCCGTCTTCACAGAAGAAAGTCTGGAAAGAGGGCAGGTTTAAAAGCTTTGCCGCTGCAGCTGTTGGGTTACTGGTTTTTTCAATCTTGACGGTATATATCATTTCCCAAACAGACAAAGATAAAGCAAATCAGTTATTCGCTGATGCTGAGGGAAACATTCAAGCGGTTTATGAAGAAATGGAATTGAACCTGCAAGAAACGGAAGAGGGCGGATTACTAAAAACGATTGAACCTTCAGAACTAAAGTCGGCTCAAATATCACTCCGAAATGCTGAGAAGGGAATTTTGAAAAGTGGAGAAGAGAAGGAAAGGGAACTTCGCCAAAATTTAATCCCCATGATGAAAGAAATAGAGGATTATAACCAGACCGTTCCAGTGGCCAATGAGCTTCAACAGAACATTAACGATGTGAGCAGTCTCCTGGAGAAAAGCCCTTTAGAAGAAAAAATGGCTGAAAAGGTAGCTTCAATAAAAAGCGAACTGGCAAAAAAATTAAAGACATTCGACAACCTTGAAAGCTCATCCCTTAGATCGTTCTTTACTAATCATTATTCCACACAGGTGAATCGTATTGATCAAACGTTAAATCAATATAAAGAAGTACAAGAAGAAATCCAAAACCTTAAAGCAATTGCAGAAGAACCATCATTAAACGAACAGGAGTTCGAACAACAAGCAGAGAGAATGATGAAACAGGTCAACCTTTTCCCGGATAATCAAACGACTGCTGAGATGAAAGAAGAAATACAGTCGGCAAAAGATGCGTTCTATCAGGTGAAAGAAGAGGTTGAAGACAAAAAGCGCCTTGAAGAAGAAGCGAGTCTTGAAAAGGAAAAGGCAAGCAACGACGAAATGAGAAGTGCCTCTGCAGGTGAGAAAGAAAAGAATGGTACAAACGAAGACAGTCCTGATGAGGAACTATACCCGATGGAATTCACCATGACTGATTCTAATGGACATACGTTTAAGCTAAGTCGTGATTTTGACATATATAAAGTCGGGAAGGAGTATGATGAAATTGCGAAAAGGTACGGAGGGCGCTTCTACTATACTCCAAGCTCAGATGTGTCACACGTTATTATTGGCAGAAAGATAATAGCAACCGTTTCTCTCGTTTCTGCAACTGACGTGAAATATAAAGACCTCTTTATCGATTTGATGTCACATCGATCAAAAAAATATACAAGGGACCAATTCGCTTCCATTGTAGACACGGTTATGCAGAGTGGTGAGCCGTATAAAGTTGAGGAAGGGAACTCAGGAGAATTACTCTCAATAAAAAATGGAAAGTTGTTTTATCATGGATGGTAGAGTAACTTATGACAGCAATTTATATACTCAATTGATTGAGTGAAAAGCCAGAAGAGAAGAGACATCCTTTATCATAGTATATGGGGTGTCTTTTTTTGTTTCCTTCCACAGGGTTCCAGGTACAAAGATTTCATGAAAATTTAAATCTTCATCATTTCTCCCAGAAGCCATCCTCCTTGAAAAAGGCCACTAAGGTGGGCATTTTAAACAATCTTCTTTTTTTTAGAATCGAAGCTTTAATCCTCTAGTCCAAAACAGGCAGAGAACGGTGACAAACTGCCAACGGCATTCTTCTGCGACAATGATTCCCTTGCCATCGGTGCTTTCCGTGCTCTTCATGAAGAGGAGCTCAGTGTACCTGACCGTGTCAATATTATAGGCGTCAATGATATCAGTGTCGCAAAGTATGTGTATCCTCCACTTAGTTCTGTCAAAGTCCAAACTGAAGTCATGGGGGAAACGGCTGTTGTCTTCATGATGAAGCGTCTTGAACAAAACAAAAAGTCACTCATAAAGTGTTTGTTTCATCCGAGCTTGTCGTCAGAAAAGCAGTTATTGAATAGTATCTGTAGAAGACCACACCTTTTGGATAAGGTGTGGTTTTTCTGCTTGGTGGTTGATGTGAGAGTTTAAGAATAGTCGTTTTTAACCAGGGGTGACAGGGTAACACTATAGTAAATACCATTATTTTCATCAAATTAATAGGAGGGACCCGATTTGATCAGTCAAACGAGAGATATTGTTCAGAAGTCATTGGAGGCATTATTAGAGGACGAATCTTTTTTACCCGAAGTGAAAGGAGAGACGAGAAAGAAAGCGTTCACTTCATTAACTTCCATTCTGTCGACACCGAACCACGTACATAAATCGTATTTGAGGATTCCGTTGGAGAATGAAAAGGTGGCCAGGATCCCTGCTTTTCGTGTTCAACATAATAATGCCCTCGGGCCTTATAAGGGCGGGATTCGTTTTCACGAGACGGTGAATGAGGAAGAGGTCGTGAATCTGGCTTCCTTAATGACGTTGAAGAATGCCCTTCATGATGTTCCATTTGGTGGAGGAAAAGGCGGGATCATTCTGAATCCCCGGGAGTATTCCGAGAAGGAGCTTCATCTGATTGCGAGGAAGTATGTCCAATATTTCAGCGATGTCCTGGGACCCGATAAAGACATCCCTGCTCCTGATATGGGATCGGGGGAACGTGAAATGGACTGGATGATGGCGGAGTACAAGAGCATCCGGCCGGGAATGCCTTATAGAGGTAGCTTTACGGGCAAGAGTGTTGTGAACGGCGGATCGTTAGGCCGGAGAGAGGCGACGGGTAAAGGTGTCTTCTTTACATTCCGCTATCTGGTTCATGATTTTGTAAAAGAACAGAAGAGTCTATTGACGAAAACCGATAATGTCTTTGCGAAAACAGCTCTTGATTTTGAAGACCGTGCGTTAATGATTGCTGTACAAGGGTTCGGGAATGTCGGCTCGGTGGCGGCACTTGAAGCATATCAATCCACTCATTTACAGAATAAAGTGGTGGCGGTGAGTGACCGGAATGTGACGTTGTTCAACTCGGATGGTCTTGATATCCCGGCATTAGTGGAGTTTACGATGAAGAATAAAGGAGATCTTCCCACGAAAGGTGAACAGTTGAAGGAAATCGGAGTAAAGGCTGAAATCCGTGACCGTGATGAGGTTCTGTATTTAGATGTAGACGTTCTGATGTTAGCGGCATTAGAGGATCAGGTGCACAAAGATAATGTAGAAAAGGTGAAAGCAAGAATCATCGTGGAAGGGGCCAATGCACCAATCACAACAGAAGCGGATAGTTACTTAAGTGATCATGGAGTCATTATCATCCCGGATATCCTTGCGAATGCCGGCGGGGTCATCGTCTCCTACTTCGAATGGCTGCAAGGACGGGAAACCCAGTTCTACACAGAGGAAGAAGTATTCAACCTCCTCTACGACAAAATGAAAACAACCATGGACACCGTTCTGCCACTATTCTTCGGCGACCCATTCCCATTACGGCAAAACTGCTACATCCATTCCGTCATGAAACTATCCACGGTTCTATACAGACAGGGGAAACTTTATTAAGAACGAGGGACGGACCTCTATTCCTAGGAGCTGGTACTAGGAGTGGAGGTCCGTCCCTCTTTTAATAAATATTAATAAAGGGTGTCCTTCCCTTTCCCTTTCCTCTATATAAAGGGTGAAAGGAGGTGAGGCACATGGCAACAGCGGATTTGAAATCTACGAGAATACGACTGGCTTACAGTGATGGACTGGACGAGAAAGGGAATCCTAAGATTGTGTACAAATCGTATAGCTACATCAATGCACTGGCAACGGCAGATGAGATGAACAGCGCGGCTTTATCCCTGGCAAGTCTTTCATCAAAAGGATTATTCAACATTGAGAAGGTCCAAAGCTTCGACATTAACGAGTAAATGATGATCGATCGTTTAATAGAAAGGAGGTAGATGCAACATGGCAAAAGTATTAGAACTGGAATTTCAAACGGAAACGGGGAAGTCAGGGAAACTATCCATCAATGACCCGATTGAGCCGATTGATACTGTGGCGGTGAAAGCAGCGATGGATAACCTGATCGCGACCAATGTATTTGGAAGTTCGAACGGAATGTTTGTGAGTGTGGAAGGAGCTCGAGTGGTCGAGCGTAATGTGACGGATTATGATGTGATGTAATTGAGTGAAAGTGTTCTCCTTAATTGGGGGACACTTTCTTAATGTTATTCAACATAAAAAAAGAGTAACCCATTACAGGTCACTCTCAATCATGAAAAAATTATTTCCCCAACAAACTCACAGCCTGTTCCAACACTTTCTCACCATTCATCATCCCATAAGACATCCCATCGATTACATCCACCTTAATATGATAAGGCTCAGCTTTTTCCATAATTTTAGATGATAGGTAGCGTACTTGGGGACCGATGAGAATCACATCAAGTTTATCTAAGTGATTGCTTAAGTCAGCTTCAGATGTAGCATTTATGGTGGCTTCAAGACTTTTTTCTTCAGCAGCTTTGCGCATTTTTTGGACTAACATACTCGTTGACATTCCTGCCGAGCAGACTAACATGATATTCATATAAAGCACTCCTTACTTGGTTTGATGTAGTTCGATGATTTCCTGGGCCAGTTCTTTAACGGTGATGGCGTTCATGAGATGATCCTGGGCATGAATCAATAGAATCGTAGGATTCTGTGTGTCACCGCTTGCTTCTTTTTGAAGTAATTGCGTTTGGTAATGGTGTGCTTGATGAACTTCTTTCGCTGCTTCAGCCATTTTTTCCCCGGCCGTGTCGAATTGTTTTTTCTTCGCTGCCTGGAGGGCTTCCATGGCGGAAGACCGCGCGTTGCCAGCGTGTAATATGATATGAAAAGATATTTCTTCTAAGGTTAAATTTTGTTCAGCATTCATGCGATTTTATCACTCGTTTCGGTCGTTTTCTTTAATTGGGCACGTTCAGATGCGATTAGGAATGGAATGTACATGAGTGTAGCGATCGTCAGGTTCACGAGTTGAAGCACGATTCCACTCCAGGATCCGCCTGTTACAAGGTATCCACTAATGATCGGTGGTGTCGTCCAAGGAACAATCGCGACGGTTTTGGGTACAATACCTAAACTCAGTGCCAGATAAGATGTAACGGTCAGCACAACTGGTACGAGTAAAAACGGGATAAACATAAGTGGGTTTAACACGATCGGCAACCCAAAGATGACCGGTTCATTAATATTGAAGACTCCAGGTGCAGCAGACAGTTTCCCGACTGTGCGGTAATGCTTCGTTTTCACCACAAGGAAGATGGCGATGATCAAGGCGATCGTCGTACCGGATCCACCCATGTACACGTACGCATCGAAGAATGGTTTCGTCACAATGTATGGAACGTCGAAGGCACTCATGCCGTCTGCGAACAGCTGCTGATTTTTTTCAATCAATGGTAGGTAGATCGGTTCGATGATCGGACCTAATATGTTTGTGCCATGTAAACCAAAGAACCAAAGGAAATGATTTAAGAAGGCTACAACAATGGCTGATGGCAGTGAGTTTGATACAGCTTGCAGTGGTTCCTGAACCACGGTAAAAACGATTTCGAAGATGCTTTTTCCTGCATATGAAGTTAAGAGAGCTTGAATAAGACCCACAAGAATCAAGATGATCGTAGCCGGAATCAGGGCTTTGAATGATTTTACAACACCTTCCGGCACACCGTCGGGCATACTGATCGTAAACTTCGAACGAATTAACACTTTAAATAATTCTGTGACAAGGAGCGACGTGATCACGGCGACGAATATCCCTTGTGCTCCGGTCCACGCGAAGGAAATTCCCCAGTCTTCCGTTACCGGTGTGAGGATGATGAGTGAAGCGATCGACACTAATGCTGCAGATAACCCATCGATATTATAGGACTTGGCTAAATGATAACTGATGGATGCGGCGACGAGCAGTCCGAGGATGGCGAATGACCCATTCCACATATTCCCGCCAACGGATTTCCAGTTCTCACCGAACACAGCGACCATGAAATTCTGGAAGGCTTCAATCGGCAGATTATTTAATAAGACAGCCAAAGATCCTACGATGATCAACGGCATGATCGTGACGAAACCATCACGGATGGCAACGAGATGTCGTTGTGACCCGATTCGTCCTGCAATAGGCATAAACTTGCTTTCCATAAACCCCATTACTTTACTCATTTCTCTTTCCCCCATTTACTAGATTAATTGAATTGCGGTAAAAACTCTTTGTGAGCTTCTAATAATTCATCGACTAGTTGGCTTGCTACCCCTTCGTTCTGTACTAGCGGATTCATCACCATGGCCTGGTAAACATGATTGTACTCACCGGACATTGCTGCTTGAATGACGAGCTCTTCGAACGCTTTCATCTGTTGGATGATCCCTTTGACTGATGGAGGGAGAGGTCCGATGGCGATTGGCCGAGGTCCGTCCCCCGTAATGACGGCGTTTACTTCGATGACAGCGTCGTGAGGCAAGTCAGGGATGGATCCTTTGTTCAGTGTGTTGACGGTTTGGATGTCCTCTGAGTTGTTGTAAATGCTCGTCATGAGGCTGCAGGCAGCATCACTGTAGTAGGCACCTCCTCGATTTTCCAGTTCTTTTGGTTTTTTGTTTAACTCTTCTTTCCTATATTGGATGAAAAGTTTTTTTTCAACTTTTCGAACAACCTCTGCCCGTGTACCGTTTTCTTTATAAGCTTGAAGGTCCTTTTCCAACACAGAGTCCCGTTGGAAGTAGTATTGATGATAAGGATTAGGAAGCATCCCCAGGGCTTTTAAAAATTCCTTGGACCATCCAAGTGAAACGATGTTCGCAGGAGAATAGTCTCCTTCTTGATTGATTAGTTTTTCGAGGACGAGGTCCGTCATATCCAGTCCGTTGATCCAAACCCTTTTTCCAAACACAAAATGATTCATCCCTACAAACTCAATTTGTACTTCATCTGCACGACAATTCATCATCTCAGCCACACTGTTCTTCATGTTGAAAGGGATATTGCACACCCCGATGACTTTATTATGTGTGCTGTATTTAAGCAGGGCTTCTGTTACAATTCCTGCGGGGTTGGTGAAATTAATAAGCCATGCATTGGGACAAATGTGATGGATGTCATGACAAATTTCCATGAGTACCGGGATGGTGCGCAAGGCCTTGAATATACCGCCTGCTCCATTGGTTTCTTGACCGATGAATCCATG
Source organism: Bacillota bacterium (assembly GCA_051750565.1). GTDB lineage: Bacteria > Bacillota > Bacilli > Bacillales > Bacillaceae_B > Rossellomorea. Next base: position 53,160 of record JBNJJV010000008.1, read on the forward strand.
ACTTAACGGAATCCGTTCATCTTTTTCCCGGGCAGAGAGGCCGCCCACCCTGATTTGTGTTGTAACAAAGTCAGCACCGATCAAAGCTTCCCGCCGATTAAGAGTCCATTCCAATTCAATCGGCACACCTGCTTTTTGGATCATCCGACGAGCAAACTGCCCGATAATTTCAAGCTTCTCTTTCCCTGCATCGATATCTACAAGCGTAATGACCGTGACAGGAAAAGATTCGTATCGGTGGATGAACCCCTCGATAATTTCTGGTGTATAGCTTGATCCGCCTCCGATTATGACCACCTTTAATGACATTCTGTCGATCTCCCTTCATCTTGAAAGCGATTTCTATTTTTTATAATGTATCATACAAATTTTCGCTCGTCTATATATTGTAATGACAAATATAAGATTTATGTCTATTTTTTATTTATTTGTAATAACAAATGTATTTTATGATAAAATGAATAGGAATAGAGAATTGAACGTGGATGTGTTATAACAAATATAGGAAGAAAGTGGAAGGGAGAAGCAGAATGAAAGAGACACAAGAAGTAAAAGCCCTGCATTCACATGTAAAGGAAGAAATTATCGAACTGATTAAAAATAGAGAATACGAGCCAAATACAAAATTGCCGACGGAAGCGGAGTTTTGCGAGAAATTCAATGTCAGCCGTACGACGATCCGGACGGCGCTCCAGCAGCTGACACTTGAAGGTTACGTGTATCGCGAGCAAGGAAGAGGAACCTTTGTCGCGGAACAGAAAGTCAGTCAAATTCTATCCTCGACGATAGACAACTACACAGAGCAACTGCGATTACAAGGTAAGAAACCTAAAATCAAGGTACTAAGCATGAGTGTCATCCCGGCAGAATCAACAGTGGAAAAAGCGTTGGAATTGAAGAATGGAGATCCAGTCAATCGTTTAGAGAGGATCCGTTATTCGGACGGGCTGCCCCTGCAATATGAGGTGGCATATCTGCCCTGGTACAAGACGCCTGGGCTGGATAAAGACGAATGCGAAAGATCTCTTTACAAGCTCCTGGAAACACAGTTTGAGATAAAAATTAAAAAAACCGTCGAAACGATCGAGTTATTTTTAGCAGATGAACGAGTGGCGGAAAAGCTTGAGGTACCAGAGGGGACACCTTGCTTTATAATCGAAACGACTGCTTATGTAGAGGATGGATCGGTGATCGAATTTTCCAAAGCGATCTTCAGAGGAGATAAAGCGAGCTTTCTTGTAGAAAGAACCTATTAGAGAAAAGGGGATGGGGGATTATGAGGAACGTGATCGTCAATGCAGATGATTTTGGTTTATGCCGTGGGGTGAATTACGGCATTGTTGATAGTCACCGGTATGGAATCGTCAACTCGACAACCATGTTGGTCAATATGCCGGGGACTGAGCATGCGGTGGAATTGGCTCGGCTATATCCGGAATTACAGGTTGGCATCCATTTAACGCTGACATGTGGGAGACCAGTTTCGGGCGGGGTACCATCGCTACTAGATGAGAGAGGCTTTTTCCGTTACACCAGCAGGATTTTTGAAGAAAAAGAAATCGATGTGGAGGAGGTTGAGATGGAGTGGGAGACACAGATTGATAAATTTTTATCATTCGGATTGCCCCTTTCCCATATCGATAGTCATCATCACGTACATAGCTTTCGGCCTTTGATCCCGGTGGTGAAGAGGTTGTCGGAGCATTATGAGGTTCCGGTTCGGAATGTGCTTGATGGGGACGTAGATGGAATGAATGTATTAACGGATCGGTTCACGATGGACTTTTATGGTGAGGGTGTGTCGGTTGAGGGATTGAAGCGGATATTGGACAGCCGGTACGAAGGGGCGACGCTTGAGATTATGTGTCATCCGGCTTATGTTGATTCTTATTTGAGGAGGAATTCTTCTTATTGTGAGCAGCGGTTGAGGGAGTTGGATGTGTTGACAGGGATGAAGGGGTTGAAGTTTTAGTTTTCGATCGATTGTTTGAGAGATTAGGATGTATGTATGGGTAGTATAGTAGTTGAAAAAAACTCCTTCCTATTCCATCAACAAAGATAACGTTTACATTAATCTTTACTCAAAATCACCTATTGACATCCCCACCAATCACCAGTATTATCCTCTATAAGATAAAAATTTAGAAAATTACATACTTTCAATTATCCAGAGTGACCGAGGGATCAGGCCCTATGACGTCCGGCAACCTCCAGTATTGGAACGGTGCCAATTCCTGCAGAATGATTTCATTCTGAAAGATAAGTCGAGATAAACAGGCGATGCTTCTTTCAGTTGAAAGAGGCATTTTTTATTGGACAAAAAAAGGGGTGTGCACATTGATCGAGATTCGGAATTTGGTGAAAACGTACAAAACAAAGAAGCAAACGGTGGTCGGTGTCGATAACGTGTCCGTGAAGATCGAAAAGGGTGAGATCTTTGGAATCGTTGGATACAGTGGAGCGGGCAAGAGTTCACTCATTCGTTGCTTGAATCTATTAGAATCCCCGACATCAGGAGAAATTATCATTGATGGACAGGATTTTACGAAGCTCTCATCCAAACAACTAAGACTCGCCCGTCAAAAAACGAGCATGATCTTTCAACATTTTCACTTGATCAAATCCAAAACGGTTTTTGACAATCTGGCTTTTGCCTTGAAAGCGGCACGTGTACCGAAAGCGAAAATCAAGCCCAGGGTCGTCGAGCTCCTTGAGATGGTCGGTCTTTCAGACAAAGCGGATGCGTATCCGGCTCAGCTCAGCGGAGGACAAAAGCAGAGAGTCGGGATTGCGAGAGCCCTTGCTAATAACCCATCGGTATTGCTTTGCGATGAAGCGACATCGGCACTCGATCCGAATACCACGAAATCCATCTTGAAGCTATTGAAAAAAATCAACAAAGAACTGGGATTGACAATTGTGCTCATTACCCACGAGATGGAAGTGGTGAAAGAAATCTGCGACCGGATGGCCGTGATGCAGGATGGGAAAATCGTAGAGGAAGGTCCGGTTTACGACCTGTTTGCAGAACCTAAGCAGCCTTTAACGAAGCAATTTATTGAAACGATCCTTCAATTTGAGCTCCCGCCACACCTCGTGGAATCAAGAAAAGGAAAACTGATCAAAATCCAATTCAAAGGATCGATCGCAGAGGAAAGCGTCGTTTCAGAAGTGTTCCAGAAATACAAAGTGCGAGGCAATATTCTTCACGGCAAGATTGAATATATTCAGGAAGTGCCACTGGGGATTTTTATCATGGAACTGATCGGCTCCCATGACGAAATCGAAGCCGCGATCCGGTATATCACGGTGAAGACGCAGAGCTTGGAGGTGCTTGAGAATGCTGCCTGATTCATTGACTGCAATTTTACCAGAATTGAATAAAGCCTTTTTTGAAACGGTGTATATGGTGGGGATTTCACTCGGAGTTGCGATTTTGGTGGGGTTGCCGCTCGGGATTCTTCTTTTCGTAACAGACAAAGGCTTGTTTTTACAAAATAGTTTTATCAAAAAGGTCGTTGGATTTGTCGTCAATATGGTGCGCTCGGTTCCGTTCATTATTCTATTAGTAGCACTCTTACCATTAACCAAACTATTGACCGGTACCACGATTGGACCGACGGCAGCTTCCGTATCGCTCTCTATTGCGGGAATTCCGTTTTTTGCGAGAATGGTAGAAACGTCGCTCCGGGAGATTGACAAAGGAGTTATCGAAGCTTCGGTTTCAGTGGGGGCAAGTCCTTGGATGATTATTAAGGACGTGCTGTTACCAGAAGCGCGTCCGGCAGTGATTCAAGCGATTACGATTACCACGATCAGTTTAGTTGCCTATTCAGCCATGGCCGGCATCGTCGGTGGAGGCGGAGTAGGGGACCTGGCGATCCGCTTCGGGTACTACCGTTATGACAACACGGTGATGTTCACCACCGTCGTCATTTTAATTTGTTTAGTTCAACTCATCCAATATACGGGTGATGTGTTTGCACGATTAGTCGATAAACGATAACTACTTTAGGGGGAACAACAAGTGAAAAAATGGATTTTATTAGTAGCATTAACGGTAGCAATGAGCATTCTTGCAGCTTGCGGCGGAGACGAAGCAAGTTCAAGTGCGGAAGATAAAAAAGAAGTGACCATCGGAGCAACATCCGGACCGTACAGTGATATGGTGACAAAAGCGATCAAGCCCGGTCTTGAAGAAAAAGGATACACGGTTGAAGTGAAGGAGTTCAGTGATTATATTCAGCCGAATAACGCACTGTCTCAGGGAGATCTGGATGCGAACCTTTTCCAGCATAAAATCTACATGGAAACCTTCGCGAAGCAGCATAACATGGACTTATCCGAAGTGATTGTCGTACCAACTGCTCCGATGGGGATTTACTCACAAAAGTTTGATTCAATTGAAAACATCAAAGAAGGCAGTGCCATCGCGATTCCAAACGATCCAACGAACGCAGCACGGGCGTTTCAAATTTTAGAAGATGCGAAATTGATCACGTTAAAACCGGATACAGATCCATTGACGGTATCAGAAAAAGACATTGCTGAAAACGTGAAAAACCTGCAGTTCAAACCAATCGAAGCAGCACAGCTTCCAAGAGCCGTTGACAGTGTTGATCTATCTGCGGTTCCAGGGAACTACGCACTGGCTGCCAATATGGACTTACTTGATGCACTACAGCTGGAAGACATGCCCGATCAATACCGTAACCGAGTCGTCGTGAACACAAAAGACGTTGATTCACAACTGGCGAAGGATATCAAAGCAGTCGTCGAAGCAGACGAATTCGAAAAAGTCATCGACGAAGAATTCAAAGGCTTTGGCAAGCCGGAGTGGATGGAGTAGAGGGACGGACCTCTAACCGAAATATTTAATATAAGAAAGTGATAGGACGGGCTTCCGCTGCTTGCAGAGGTCCGTCCCTCACGTTTTAAAGGCAGCACTTTTTGTATTTTTTACCGCTTCCGCAAGGGCAAGGGTCGTTGCGTCCTATTTTGTCTCCAGTATGGGCAAGTTGAGGAACTAGAAGTGGTTGGCCATCCATTGACGGGTGATCCACTTCTTCAATGACTCTCCTCCAGGCAGCAAGCTTTGGATGGTCGATCCCATTCATGATGCAGTTGACATAGAGGGATTCTTCTAGACAAAGCATTCCTTCATCATAGCCTTCCTCGATGAACGCTTCAATTTTGGGAATAGCTTCTATTGATAACTGATGGCATAAATAATCTGAGATCAGTGTTTTAGCGGTTATATCATCTGTTTGATCAAATAATCTTAATAACGCTTTTTCCGCTTCTTTGGTTTTGATTCTTCCTAATGCGTCCAAGGTATAGTAAAAGGTATTTCCGTAGAGGGCTACTTTTTCAACCTCGTGAACTACCTGCTCCGTTCCTATTTTCACCAGGGCATTGGCCACTTCCTCGAATAATAGATCACTTTCATCTTCATCTTTAAAGAGATTCACTAACTGAGGGACGACGCTTTCTTCACGAAGTTCACCAACTGAATAAATGATGTATATCCCGTTAAAACCAAACCCATCTTCTTCCTCTTCATGATCTTTTAAACCATTCTGTACTTCCCAGCTTTCGATCCCGCTCTTTTTTATCAACTCTTTGATGATCCTCTTACCATGATCATAATGGGCTTGGCTATATGTATCATTATCCAAGTAAACGGTGATGCCCGCGAGTTCCTGGTAGAGTTCCTCAATCGTTAAAGAAGGCAGCTTCACGATTTCTGCTAATTGGATTTCACCCACAAAACGTTTTACATCATTCTTCTGCGCAATCAACAAATTGGTATCAGCATTTAGCAGTAACTGGGTATAGAACAGCCGATCATCATCCTTTTTGTCCAGACGGTTTAAACGGTTGATGACCTCTATCATCCCATCCTCATTCAATGGCATGTACATTAAGTAAGGAAGAACCGGGGAGGAGAATTCCGACACCGGTTCACGTTCAACGGCTTTCAATCCGGTCAAAAACGTATCCCCATCAACTAAATAAGTATCCTCTAATATTTCTATGGCATATCTCTGCACAAATTGATCCTCATTCAAAAAATAAGGTTCGACCCTTTCAACAAAACGATTCATCCAACCATCCTTTATCATCCATATTTTCCTTTAGTGTAATGGGTGAGAAAGGAAAAGGAAAGAGAAGGAAAGAGGGACGGACCTCTAAGCCGTAGGTATAAAGGAAGAATACGATAGGGACGGGCTTCCGCAAAAGCGCAGAGGTCCGTCCCTATTCTTTTACTATTCTTTTAAAAAACTTTCCCATCCACATAGGATTTTCCAACTTTATATCGAATATATGTATTAACGGTATTATTAAGGAACTTTTCCTTAAATGATCATTCGGCCGAAAAAGGAGATTTTTCATGGAATTAAAGCAGCTTGTCCAAACAATAGAGTATGAAGTCATTGAATTACGGAGACACCTTCACCAGCATCCAGAGGTGAGCGGGGAGGAGTTCGAAACATCGAAAACGATTCAAGTGAAATTAGCAGAAGCCGGGATTCCATTTAAAACGGGCTATGCCAAAACAGGAGTGCTTGGAATCATTAAAGGAGAAAAGCCAGGAGGCACGGTCGCATTAAGAGCTGATATCGATGCTCTGCCAATACAGGAGGAAAATGACCTTTCCTACAAATCCACCATCCCCAACAGAATGCATGCCTGCGGTCATGATGCTCATACCTCCATGCTCGTTGGTACAGGGAAAGTGTTGAATCAATTGAAATCGGACATAGCGGGCACGGTCCTTCTTGTCTTCCAACCGGCGGAGGAGAATGCTCCTGTAGGAGGTTCTCAGCAAATGATGGACGATGGAGTATTCGACGAATATACGCCTGACGTCATTTACGGGCAGCATGTATGGCCGGATCTGCCTGTCGGGGAAGTCGGGATTGTAGATCATGAAATCATGGGTGCTTCGGACCGCTTTAAGATTACCGTTAAAGGATCTGGTGGACATGCGAGTATGCCCCATCAATCCAATGACGCCATCATTATTGCCAATAACCTGATCACCCAGCTTCAAACGATTGTGAGCAGGAATACAGATCCCAACGATTCAGCTGTCCTCACCATCGGGAAAATCGAAGGAGGTTACCGCTACAACGTAATCGCGGATAAAGTAACCCTTGAAGGGACCATTCGAACGTTCAAACCGGAAGTGAAAGACATGGTGAAGGATCGTTTCCACTCCATCATTGAAGGAGTCGGGAAAAGCTTCGGGGCTCATATGATCATTGACTATTTTGATGGATATCCTGCGACGGTCAACACACCTCAATGGGCGGATGAAGTGCGTAACGCTGCCCAAAAAGTACTTGGAGAAGATGCTGCGCCTGTGGTCTCGCCGTCCCTTGGAGGAGAGGACTTCTCCCGCTTTCTGAAGAAATATCCAGGTGCTTTTTACTGGCTGGGGACATCTGTGAAGAATTCAGAACCCCAATACCCACTCCATGATCCGCGTTTTAAATTGAATGAAAGTGCTTTAGGAAAAGGGGTTGAAGTAATGACCCAGCTTGCACTGGATACCTTGAAAAATCTTGAAATAAGGGAGTCGAAATTATGAGCTCTTTAAAACAGTTTATTGACGAAATAGTGCCGTCACTCACTGCCTTCAGACGCACCTTACATCTGAAGCCTGAACTGGGATTCACTGAATATGTCACCACCTATCTGATTGGAAAAGAATTAATCAATCAAGGTTTTACGATTCATCTTGGAAAAGACGCATTGGAGTCCACGGAGCGAATGGGGGTTCCCTCACAGGAATATTTAGCCATTGAGGAAGAACGTGCCATGAAAGAAGGCGTGGAAAAGGGCTGGCTCGACAAAATGAAAGGTGGTCATACAGGATTGGCTGCCACATTCGATACAGGTAAGCCTGGTCCTCATATGGCATTCCGATTCGATATCGATGCTCTGCCCATCAAGGAATCGGATGATCCTGATCACCACTTTCCGACGAAAGAAGGCTTTCGTTCCCAATATGAAAGCGTTATGCATGCCTGTGGTCATGACGGACATGCTGCCATCGGACTGGGGGTGGCAAGCTTCCTATCAGCTTACAAAGATCAGCTCTGTGGAAGGTTCACTCTTCTCTTCCAGCCTGCTGAAGAAGGTGGACGGGGAGCAAAAGCCATGGTGAAAAAAGGCTGGCTGGAGAATGTCGATTATTTTGCAAGCGGTCATATCGGCATTCGGGATACAAAACTTGGACTAGTGTATGCTACGACTCATTCTTTTCTCGCTTCATCCAAAATCAACGTCACTTATAAAGGAAAAGCTGCCCATGCTGGTCTCGAGCCTGAGAAAGGGAGGAATGCTTTATTGGCTGCTGCAGCTGCAAGTCTTCACCTCTATAATATCCCGCGCCATTCTGAAGGGGCGACCAGGATCAATGTAGGGAAGCTTCAAGCTGGAACAGGACGAAATATCATTGCTGATGAAGCCCTTCTTGAAATGGAAACAAGGGGGGAAACGACCGCTATTAATCAGTACATGCTGAAAGAAGCCCTGCGAATTCTTCAAGCATCGGGGGACCTGTATAGTATGAACACAGAAATCGATGTGGTAGGCGAGACCGTAGAAGCTGAGTGCAATAAAGAATGGATAGCATGGCTAAAGGAAGCGGTGCAGGACAGTCCGGTGATTTCAGAAGTTCTCGATGGTTTACCTTTAAAGGCCTCGGAGGATGTGACCTATATGATGAATGAAGTCCAAAATCAGGGTGGCAGCGCAACCTTCATGGTATTTGGAACCGGGTTGAAAAACGGACATCATCACCATCAATTTGATTTTGAAGAAGGAGTATTAAATGTGGCAGTGGATGCCTTCGCACGTCTTATTCTAAAATTATCTCATCAATAATAGGGGGTTACGAGTTGATAGACTGGTTAAGTACAACTCTAAAAGCTTTAAATCTTGTTGAAACGATGGAAAAACCCGATGGATTTACGAGATTGGGATATTCCAAGGAAGAGATTGCTTCTATGAATGTGTTTCGGAACGTTGCAGAAACGTTGAGGTTATCCGTACGTAGGGACCGGGCAGGAAACCTATTTGCCAGGTGGGAAGGGAAGACCGATCAAGTTGTCATGACCGGATCTCATCTGGATACGGTTGAGAATGGAGGAGGCTATGACGGGGCAGCCGGTGTTCTTTGTGGTCTGGGAGCTGTGAAAGCTTTAAAAGACCGTGGTTTCAAACCTTATCATTCTATTGAAGTGGCCTGTTTTGCCTCAGAAGAATCAGCACGTTTTGGTGTTTCTACCCTGGGAAGCAAAAGTGTTGCAGGAATTCTTGATAAGACGATCGAAAACGTAAAGGACCGTCATGGGGTCACTGTAAGAGAAGCGGTAGAATCCACTGGATTGGACTGGTCATCCATTGAAAAAGCTGAGCGATCCCAAGAGGAAATCCTCTCTTTCATCGAACTTCATATTGAACAAGGAACCCAAATCGAAGATCATGGTGCCCAATTCGGAATTGTCCGAGGTGTAGCCTGTCCGATCCGGTTGAAGATAAAGGTGGAAGGGATGGCGGGTCATACGGGAACGACACCAATGGGGAAACGGGTGGACGCACTTGTGGCTCTTGCTCCCCTTATCACATTTGTTTCCCAAGAGGCGGAAAAGCTATCAAATCAGTCGCAGAAACCACTTGTAGCAACCGTCAGCACGTTGAACGTAAAACCGAACGTTATGAATGTCATCCCGGGCTATGTAGAAGCGGGAATCGATATTCGTTCCGTCGACGATGACCTAAAGAGATCCATGGCCGATAAGATAATTGAAAAGTGTCGAAGCTTAGAGAATGAATTTAATGTTACAATCAACCTAGAAACTCTTGTAGATAATCCTTCTATTCTATTAGATGAAGAGCTGACAGCCAGAGTCAAACAAGCCGGGGAATCCCTGGGCTACAACACGTTTGAAATGGATAGCGGGGCAGGGCATGACGTCATGAATATGGCAGCGAAATGGCCTTCTGCTTTAATATTCATTCCCTGTGAAAAAGGGATCAGCCATCATCCAAAGGAACATAGCTCGTTAGAAGACTTGTATGCAGGTGTTGAGATTCTAGCTGAAGTATTGCGGCAAGAAGCAGGTGAATAACAGTTGATGATAAAAATTGGTGTCATCGGCCCGGATGATTCGATACAGCGGATCAATCATGTGGCCACTCATTTTGACAATATAGAACTTATGAATTTTCCCTATCATGGGGTGAATGAGATAGAAGCGATTCTTGAGAAGAACAGGGGCTTGGTTGATCAATGGTTCTTTTCGGGACAGTCCCCTTTTTACTATGCGCTGGAAAAAGGATGGATCACGGATAAGGAAGGAAGCTTTCCTCCCCTGCACGGATCCAGCTTTTTCGGTGCATTATTAGAGGCGCAAATGAAAGAACGGACTCTATTAAATAAAATCAGTATTGATACGATTTCAAAGGAGGAAATTGAAACCGCGGTTCAATTTCACTCATTTGATCAACTTGAAATCTCAAGCTATCCATATGAAGGATACCGAAGGGCAGATGAGCTCGTAGACTATCATCGTTCCCTTTACGAAAAAGGTGAAATTGAAACGGCGATCACGTGTATTCAAAGTGTTCAGAAGCGTCTCATTGAAGCAGGCATTCCTTGTTACCGTGTCGTACCAACGAATTTATCCATCCGGATGATTTTACAGTATTTATTAGAGAGGGCACAATCGAGGAAATATCAAAAATCCCAAATTGCCATCGTTGGAATCGAAGTCATCTATTCCACCCAGACCTTGGACGAGTCACATTTCTCCTATAAAATGAAGCATCAAGAACTGGATCTGAAACGAAACCTCCTGGATATTGCCCAGAAGATCAATGGATCCATGGTTCAACTAGGGGACGGATTATTCTTCGTTTATACAACGAGAGGGGAACTCGATCTTCATGAGAAGGAGTCGGTTTTCACTACATTGACTCAGGAAGTGAAGGCCCATACAGATTTGGATATTCGTGTGGGATTAGGGTTTGGGGTGACCGTGTTAGAAGCGGAACATCATGTCCGTCTTGCTTTTCAACATGCGAGAAAGCACGAATCTTCCATCGTCATAAGTGTCAATGAAGACAAGACGGTAACCGAAATCCTTCCATCGTGCGAGTCCATTACCTACTCTCTCAACATTTGGGGGGATGAATGGAAGGAAACTTTTAAGGAGGCTTCTATCAGTTCGGCTATCGTTTCAAAAATCCTTTCTCTTTCCCGTCACTATGACAAAGAGGAGATCACGTCCCAGGATCTGTCCCGCTGGCTGAAAAGCACCGAACGGAACGGACGCAGAATCCTTACTGAAATGGAACGAATCGGGATTGTGTCCATTAGCGGTGAAGAACAAAGTGGAGGCAGGGGAAGACCGAGAAAGTTGTATCGTTTCCAACTTAAATAAGTGGATCCAGAAATCCCTTACTCTATCTATGAGTGGGGGATTTTTTATATTCGTCTAAGCAGTAATCCGTAAATTTAAAATTTTCTCATAAATATTAAAAAATAAAGAGGATTTATACAATCAATATCGAAATACTTATTAACGGAAGTAAAAAGGAATTATTCCTTAAAACATTTTTATGAAGGAGTGACCTCATGACAAATCCCAATTTAGAGCCGAATTCACCTCAAAAGGAGAAGGGATATCTTCGACTTTTAGGTGGAATTGAAAAGGTAGGGAATAAACTCCCTGACCCATTCATGTTGTTTGTGTACTTATCTGTCTTTATTGTTTTATTTTCCTGGTTTATTTCAAGTCTGGGTGTGACGGTAATACACCCGAAAAATGGAGAAGAGTTAGCGATCAAGAGCCTGGTATCTGGAGAGGGACTCCAATACATCCTGACCTCCATGCTCGATAACTTTACCGGCTTCGCTCCACTCGGCCTCGTATTAGCGATGATGCTGGGGATTGGACTTGCGGAAAAGGTAGGTCTTCTTGAGACAGCGATTAAGAAAACGGTTTTAAACGCTCCAAAAGGATTGATTACATACGCTGTTATTATGGTAGGGATCATGGGGAACCTGGCGTCCGATGCAGCGTTCGTTATCATTCCTCCACTTGCCGCCATGATTTTCTATACGGTGGGAAGACATCCTCTGGCGGGACTTGCTGCCGGGTTCTCGGGAGTAGGAGCAGGTTTTACGGCAAACTTTATCATTACCGGAACTGATGCTTTATTAGCCGGGATTTCAACAGAAGCTGCCAGAGCTTTTGAAGTAACGGTAACGCCGGTGGATAACTGGTACTTTATGATTGCTTCTGTTGTCCTTCTTACAGCTGTAGGAGCTTTTGTCACCGAAAAAATTGTTGAACCCCGTTTAGGAACATACAAAGGGAAAGTAGATAAAACATTAGAAGAAGAGAGTCCGTTAGAAGGAAAAGGACTTCGAAATGCTACCCTCGCAGGATTAGCATTCATCGTACTGTTAGTCGTTTCAATCGCCTGGCCGAACTCTCCGATGCGAAATGAAGATGGGGGACTTATTCCTTCTACCTTCTTATCTGGAATCATTCCCATCACGCTATTCTTCTTTATCGTGATCGGGGTTGCTTATGGGGTCACCGTGAAGAAAATTCAGTCGTCAAGAGACGTACCAAAGTATATGACAGAAGCGATGAAAGACATGGGCGGTTATATCGTATTAATCTTTGCAGCCGCACAGTTTATCGCATACTTCGATTGGACAAATCTAGGGACATGGGTAGCGGTCAGCGGAGCGAATTTCCTGGAATCAATCAATATGACAGGACTTGCAGCCATCATCGGATTTGTGCTGTTGACAGCATTATTGAACCTATTAATCTTTAGTGGATCCGCTCAATGGGCATTGGAAGCACCGATCTTTATCCCAATGTTTGCCACACTTGGATATAACCCGGCGTTTGTACAAGCGGCCTATCGTATTGCGGACTCATCAACGAACATCATCACGCCGATGAACCCGTATATCATCGTGATTCTTGCCTTTATGAAGGAGTATGATAAGAAAGCGGGACTTGGGACCCTGATTTCCTTGATGCTTCCTTATACGATTGCTTTCTTATCTGTATGGATCGTATTACTCCTGACTTTTGCGTTATTAGGCATTCCATTTGGTCCTGGGGTAGAGGTTTACTTGTAAAAGGCAGAATTTCAACTGTTACCACCATTTAACTAAAAAATGATCATAAGCCCGGTTCAAGAGCTGTTAATAAGCTCCAGAACCGGGCTTTGTCAATTTTTATAGTTCAAATTTACTCAATAAAAATGTAAGCGCTAACAAAAATTGAGTTAATTTACCCTATTTTTACACTATTATGACAAATACTGTTGTATACTGGTAGATGGTGGCGAATCTACCACTTTACTAAACTACGAACAGGGGGAAGAAAATGAACGGGAAAACAATGAAGCGCCAATTGTTAAGTGTAACAGTTGCTTCCAGTATGGCTTTAAGCTTGTTTGCACCTCCTCTATCACAGCACGTATCCGCTGCAGACGAGGCATTTCAGGACTTAATCATTTCTGAATATATCGAAGGATCCAGTTACAATAAAGCAATTGAACTTTATAACGGTACTGGTGAAGCAATTGATTTATCGAACTACTCCTTGGAATTACATACAAATGGTGCAGCAGAAACGGATAAGACATTTCCTTTAACAGGCACTCTTAATGCAGGGGAAACTTTAGTAATTGCTCACAAACAGGCTGATTCAGCCATCCTTGCTAAAGCAGATATTCAAGACAGCTTTATCATCAATTTCAACGGGAATGATCCCATTACATTAAAGAAGAATGGCACTGTGATTGATTCACTCGGACAGGTTGGTTCAGAAGCCGACTTCGCAAAAGACGTCTCGATCGTCCGTAGTGATTCTGTGGTGACAGGAGATGCAGACGTAACTGATGCATTTGATCTAAGCGGAGAATGGTATGATCAAGGCAAAGATGTATTCAGTGATCTCGGAACGCATCTATCAGATGAACCGGCTCCAGAACCAACCCCTGTTGAACTTTCCACCATTGCTGAAGCACGCACAGCTCCTAAAGGCACGGTTGTTAAAGTACAAGGTATTGCGACAGCAGCCTTTGAAGCAGGAGGTCAAACGAACCTGTTTATCCAGGATGGAACAGCTGGTGTCATCATCAGGGGAAGCGGACTTACTGCCGAGCCAGGTGACGAAGTAATCGCAGAGGGTAAACTGGGTGACTATTATGGAATGCAGCAAATTGAAGCGACTGCTTCAAGCGTTGAAATTACAGAAGAAGACAAGGGAGTACCTTCACCAGCCCCTCTTATCTCTACAGACCTCACAGCTGAAAATGGTGAAAATCACGAAGGAATGTTCGTTGAATTGACGGATGTGACAGTGGAATCCAAAGACAGCAACGGTAATTTCACTGCAACAGACAGCTCTGGTGAGTTCGTCATCAAACCAAACGATAGTACGATGCTTGAAGTTGGCAAAACGTACGAAATTCTTCGCGGCGTGGTTGATTATAACTTTGACGAATACAAATTGGTCCCGCGTAATACGTCAGATGTAATTGAAACTGCCTTCTCTGTAACCGCTGATCCTGCTTCAGGGTCTGTTGTAGAAGGAACGAAGGTTACACTTCAAACGGCAACGGAAGATGGATCCATTCATTACACGATCGATGGAACGGATCCCACAGCTTCCAGTCCAGAATATATAACACCGATCGAACTTACTGCGGATGTAACGATTAAAGCAGTTGTTGTAAAAGAGGGTAACACAAGCGATGTTTCCACTTTCATCTACAAAATCCTTAAATCTGCTGATGGTTTAAGCATTCATGATATTCAAGGAGATTCCCATGCCTCTCCTTACGAAAATATGACCGTCTCTAACGTTCAAGGAATTGTGACAGCGAAGGCCGGTTCCAATGCATTTTATATGCAGGAAGAGACACCGGACGATAATCTGGCTACTTCTGAAGGCATCTATGTTTATGCAAAGGGCAACTCTGTCAAAGTCGGGGATAAAGTAAACGTGGCTGGACAAGTAAAAGAGTGGAGAGAAGATGGCTACGATGATGCTAAAGATCTTCTTACAACTCAAATCACGGCATCAGCCGTTACTGTAGAATCTTCAGACAATACAGGACCTGCAGCCATCATGATGGGGGTAGACCGTGTACCTCCAACTGAAATCATTGAAGATGATGAAATGAAAACATTCGATCCGGAATCAGACGGACTGGACTTCTATGAGAGTCTTGAAGGAATGCTGATTGAAATTCCGGATGCTACGATTACAGGTCCGGTAAAATATGATGAACTTCCTGTAGTGGTGAATACAAGCGAAGATCAACTTCGCACAAGAGCAGGGGGAGTATTGATTTCTCCTGAAGATTATAACCCTGAACGCATGCTGATCGACGTGGACGGCATTAATATCAATGTGAAAACAGGTGATATGCTGGATGGTTCCGTTACCGGAAACGTAAGCTATGATTATAGCAACTTTAAGATCCGTCCAACAGGAACATTCCCTACAGTTGTTGATGGGGAAACAGCGCAGGAAGTAACGTCGATTACTCCGGTAAAAGAAGATCTAACGATTGCTTCTTATAATATTGAAAACTTCTATGCTGGAATTGAAGAAAGTAAAGTTGAGAAGATTGCTGACTCAATTGTTTCGAATATGAAAACGCCAGATATCATTGGCCTGGTCGAGGTTCAGGATAATAACGGGCCAACAGATGATGGTACGACAGATGCAAGTGCATCCTATGAGACAATCATCAAGGCCATTGAAGAAGCAGGCGGACCGACTTATGAATTCACCGATATCGCACCTCTGGATAAAACAGATGGCGGGCAGCCTGGTGGAAACATCCGTGTAGGTTTCATCTACAACCCAGAACGTGTCCAATTAACAGATAAAGAAGCTGGAGATGCGGTGACTTCTGTGGGTGTTGATGAAGATGGACTTACTCATAACCCGGGACGCATCGATCCCACAAACGAAGCATTTGACGATTCCCGTAAAGCCCTTGCAGCCGAATTCATGTTTAACGGTGAAAAAGTCATCGTCGTAGCAAACCACTTTAACTCCAAAGGTGGTGACGGAGCTTTATTCGGTGCAGATCATCCGGTTGTGCTTGGTAGTGAGGTACAGCGTATTGAGCAAGCTAGAGTCTTAAATCAGTTTGTGAAAGATGCTAACGAAAAAGTAGACGATGCAAATGTTGTGGTTCTGGGTGACCTGAACGACTTCGAATTCTCTGCTCCAATCAATACTCTCGAAGGGGACGTCCTGACCAATATGATGGAAAAGCTCCCTGCAGAGGAACGCTACACGTATATTTATCAAGGAAACTCTCAAGTTCTTGATCATATTCTAGTGACGAATAATCTGGCAAAAACAACGATGATTGATAGTATCAACATCAACTCTGATTTTAGTGAAGAAGATGGACGTGCGAGTGATCACGATCCTGTCCTGGCTAAGATTCAGTTTGAAAACAAGGTAGAACGCATTTCAGGTGACGATCGTTACCAAACGGCCATTGAGATCTCTAAAAAAGGCTGGGAGTCCTCAGACACAGTGATCATTGCCAGGGGCGATAAATTCCCTGATGCCCTTGCAGGAGCTCCACTTGCATACAAACATGATGCACCGATCTTATTGACGCAGCAAGGCAGTTTGAACGCTGAAGTACAAGAAGAAATCAAACGTTTAGGTGCGAAGAAAGCGATCATCCTTGGTGGTGAAGGTGCCGTATCCAAGTATGTTCAATATCAGCTTAAAGGATTAGGTTTGAAATCAGACCGTATTTCAGGTGACGATCGATTTGAAACAGCGGCAAATATCGCTGCTAAATTGGATGGGGATCCTGAAAAGGCGATTGTAGCAAATGCATATCAATTCGCTGATGCCCTTTCTGTTGCTTCTTATGCAGCACAGAATGGATATCCGATTGTACTATCTGCTCAAGACAAATTGTCAGAAGCCTCTAATAAAGTATTAAAAGACATTGATGAAAAAATCGTCGTTGGTGGCGAAAATGCGATCAGCACAGAAATTTTTGAGAGCTTTGATGGAGCGACCCGTTATAGTGGACTGGATCGCTATGAAACATCAGCTGAAATTGCGAAGCACTTAACTCCTCAAACAAACTATGCGATTGTGGCAACAGGAGCCAATTTTGCCGATGCACTGGCCGGTTCCGTGCTGGCAGCTAAAAAGGGTGCTGAAATCCTTTTAGTGAAGAAAGATGAGATACCTGCGGACATCATGGAAGCAATTGAAATGGACAATATTTCTAACTTCCACGTTGTCGGCGGAAAGAATGCTGTAAATGAAGAAGTTTTAAAACAACTGAAGAAATAATTGAAAAAAGGTGGGGGGATTCGTTCCCCCCCTGACTATGTGTAAAAAGTGCTATATTAATTGATAAAATTAGTAAAATTGGCACAATTAACCAAAAAATTACTATATAATTGGTTTTGTGGAGGGATTCCGACAAAAACCTACATATGAAAACGAAGGGATGAACCAAATGAATATTAAAAAATCTCTATACGGTGTGTTATCGACTGCAGCTTTGGCTACTGCTATTTTTGCAGTATCCCCTGCTACTTCAGCTTCTGCAGAAGGGGAAGAATTTGATTTAACGATTATGCATACCAACGATACTCATGCTCATGTTGAAGGATATCCCCGTTTAGTAACCGCAGTTAATGAGCTGCGCGCTGAAAAAGCGAACTCTTTACTGGTAGACGCTGGTGACGTATTCTCGGGAACCCTTTACTTCCGTCAATATCTTGGCCAAGCCGACTTACACTTTATGAACGAGCTTGGCTTCGATGCCATGACTCTGGGGAACCATGAATTCGATAAAGATTCTAAAACCCTCGCAGATTTCATAAAAAAAATGAACTTCCCGATGGTTTCATCAAATGTTACCGTTACAGGTGATACGGATTTGGAACCCCTTTTCAAAAATGAAATTGGCCAGCCTGGTGACGGCGGAAACGTCTACCCTGCAATGATCAAAGAAGTAGATGGAGAGAAAGTGGGAATCTACGGATTAACGACTCCAGACACAGAATTCATCGCTAACCCTGGAGAAAACGTCGTCTTTGAAGATGCAGTTGAAAAATCGAAGGCAACAATCGCGATGCTTAAAGATAAAGGCGTCAATAAAATCATCGTCCTTTCTCACCTGGGATACTCGAATGACTTAGAATTGGCCGAAGAAGTAGAAGGACTTGATATCATCGTGGGCGGTCACTCTCATACTGTACTTGATGAGCCTGTGGTCATTGAGAAGGAGGAGCCTACACTGATCGTTCAAGCCGGCGAATACCTGAACCTGCTTGGACTATTAGATGTAACATTTGATGATGAAGGTGTAGTAACAAGTCATAATGGTGAAGTACTGGATCTTGAAAGCTATGAAGAAAATGCTGAGGCTCTTGCGAAGGTAGGAGAGTTCAAAGCACCTCTTGATGAGTTGAAGAAAGAAGTTGTAGGAAACACCAAAGTAGCGTTAGATGGTGAGCGTGCAGACGTTCGCAGAAAAGAAACAAACCTAGGAAACTTAATCGCGGACGGTATGGTTGCGAAAGCAAATGAATTCGTGGAAACGCATATCGGTCTTCAAAATGGTGGAGGGATCCGTGCTTCAATCGATGCCGGTGAAATCACTCTTGGAGAAGTTTTAACGACCATGCCATTTGGAAACAACCTGGTAACTATTGATTTAACGGGACAAGAAATTATGGATGCCCTTGAGCACAGTGTAGCCAGAGTCGAAGGGGAAGATGCACCAGGTGAATTCCTTCAAGTGTCAGGGATTAACTTCAAGTATGATGTAAGCAAACCTGCCGGGGAACGAGTATGGTCCGTAGAAGTGAAGACAGACAACGGTTTTGAAGAGATTGACCCTGAAATGATGTACTCTGTAGCAACAAACGCCTTTACTGCCGATGGTGGAGACGGTTATACAATGTTCAAGGAAGCGAAAGAAGAAGGACGCATGACAGAATTATTCGTTGTCGATTTTGAGGTGTTCACTTCTTACCTTGAAAAGAACAACCCTATATCACCAGCTGTTGAAAATCGAATCGTTCAAGAAGAAGCTCCGGAAGTAACACGCCTGACTGGTGATACTCGTTACGAGACAGCCGTTGAAATTTCCAAAAAAGGTTGGGAAACATCGGATACGGTCATCCTTGCCCGTGGAGATTCGTTCCCTGATGCTCTTGCCGGGGCACCGCTTGCATACAAGCATGATGCACCGATCCTGTTAACGGAAAAAGGTACATTAAACGGAGCGGCAAAAGCAGAAATCAAGCGTCTTGGTGCTAAGAATGTCATTATTCTTGGTGGAAAAGGTGCTGTAAGTAACTATGTGAAGTATCAGCTTGAAGGAATGGGTCTTGATGTAGACCGTATTGGTGGGGATGACCGCTGGGAGACGGCCGTGAATATCGCGGCGAGTCTGGGAGGATCACCAGAGAAAGCAGTAATGGCAAACGGTAAAAACTTCCCTGATGCCCTTGCCATCGCTTCTTATGCAGCGAGCAATGGATATCCGATCCTGTTAACGGATTCAGATAAACTTCCAGCTGAGACAAAGAAAGCTTTAAAAGGGATCGACAGTACGATCGTAGTCGGTGGTGAAGCTGTAGTAAGCAAGGACGTAATGGAATCACTTCCTGAAGCGACTCGTTACTTCGGTCTTAATCGTTACGGTACGGCAGCAAAAATCGCAACTGATCTTAATCCATCAACTAAAGTATACTTAGCGACTGGAAAGAATTTTGCCGATGCATTAGCAGGTTCTGTCCTTGCAGCAAAAGAAAATGCTTCTATGCTCTTAGTACAGCCTGATGATCTACCAGCTGTCACTTCTGATGCCATTGAAGAGTTAAAAGCGAAGGATTTCCACATTCTTGGTGGAGAAAATGCTGTAAGTGATGCTGTAGTTGAGAAGTTAATGAAATAACTTTAAATAAAGGAAAAGCCATCGATTTTTTTTCGAAGGCTTTTTCTTTTTCTCAAAGGATGTTAAATCAGCTTTAGTTGGTCAACGCTAAACACATAGAGAGTGATTAGCGTTGCGTCTACTTTTGGTTTTTATCTATTGTAGTTTTGTATTTACCCTCACTTGTACTGAGAGTATTACAAAACTTGTCGTTGAAGGAAGACCATCCTTTGAATGGAAACCTGACCCTGATTTTATGAGTTTCTTTGATCTTCAATCGTATCCATTTCACAGCCAAGCCTATTTAACCCAAAAATCAGGGCATCCCATCGCCTTTTACTATCTTGCATTCCTGATTCACCTAGCCGTTAGGAAAGCTTGGGTTGGATTGATTCTTTCTTTTATTTTGGGCTTGTTTACTGAAATTGCACAGCTTTATTTTTCACGAACCGGTTGTTTGCTTGATGTGGTATGATGTCATTGGAATCACAATATATTTTAAAATATATTTGATTAGTCAAAGATCATGGTTGGTTCTTCAAGGGCTCAAAGTGGATGAATTGCACGATCTAACTAAAAAAAGAACTGGCTCATTGCAGCCAGTTCTTTTCAAGTACTAATTAGATTGAAGCAGTTTCCTTCTCTTTTTCAATCACGGCCAAACGCTCTGCCACTTCTTCCTCCGTCAAACCATGCTCTTTAATGTAGCGGTTTTCCGGGCTCTTACGGCATTCATCAGAGCAGCTTCTCATATATTTATGCTCATTTTCTTCAGAACAAAGAATTTTTTTGTTACAAGGCGGGTGCGCACAGTTTACGTAGCGCTCACAAGGTTCACCTGTGTAGTAGTCTTTCCCGACAACAACGTGCTCTGTCTGGTTGACAGGAACACCGATACGCTCATCGAATACGTAAAGCTGACCGTCCCATAGCTGACCTTTTACTTCCGGGTCCTGGCCATAGGTAACGATTCCACCGTGAAGCTGCGCTACATCCTCAAAGCCTTCTTTCACTAACCAGCCAGAGAATTTTTCACAACGGATACCACCCGTACAATACGTAATGATTTTCTTGCCTTCCAATTTATCTTTATTATCGCGGACCCAGTTCGGAAGATCACGGAAGTTTTTGATATCCGGCTTCACGGCTCCTCTGAAGTGTCCCAGTTCATATTCATAGTCGTTACGTGCATCAAGAAGGATCGTATCTTCCTGCTGGATTTGTTCAAAGAAATCCTTTGGTTCAAGGTATTTCCCAGTGAGTTCATTCGGATTCACGTCATCTTCAAGACGTAGGGTTACTAGTTCCGGACGGTATTTAACTTTTAATTTCTTGAAGGCATGACCGTCTGCCTCATCGATTTTGAACACAGTGTCCGCGAAATGAGGATCCTGTCTCATCGCTTCCATATAAGCATCCGTCTGTTCGATCGTACCGGAACATGTTCCGTTGATTCCTTCAGATGAAATCAAAATACGTCCCATAAGGCCAAGTTCCGCGCATAATTCCTTATGCTTGGCAGTAACCTCCTCAGGATTCTCAATGGCTACATAGTTGTAATACAGTAGTACTCGATAATTTTTCATGTTTATTTCCACCTATCGATATATATTTGCAAGATATAATCTTAGGATTCTGTTCCTTATTACTCTTACGATGTACTATTATAACAAATTTTTAAAGAAATGCATTATGTAGGGTGGAGAAAAGATGGGGATTGGGAGGAAAAGGTGGTGGAAATTGGATTTTCGGTGGAGGAGTGGTACGCATATCAGGATTTTGCGGAGGGAAATTTGCCATATTTGAGTTTTATCTGCCGTATTTCGAATTTGTGTACAATTTTGGATTTATCTTCCATATTTTCATTCTATCTTCCACTATTTTAAAATATGACAAATTTCGCTGCCCTTCCAGGTCATCATCATAAACGAGATACAAGCATATAGATACATTAAATTTGAAAAAATTTGTTATTTTTGAAAGAATTAGAAGTGAAATGAAAAGTCTAATATAGGGGTTGTCAGTACATATGTATAGAAAAGTCATGCTGCTTTGTCTCTTTGTTGCTTTCAGTCTATTGATCGCCGGATGCCAAGAAAAGCCCAAACCAACGGATCAGTTACAAGAGTATGTAAATCTGTGGAATAAAGAAAAGTTCGAAAATATGTTCACAAATTACCTCAACAGCTCAACGAAAGATACATTTAAAAAGGAAGATTTCGTCACGAGATACAAGGACATCTATGAAGATTTAGAAGTGAAGGACGTTAAAGTATCTTTTAAAAAACCGGAAAAAGAAGTGGACTGGGACAAAGAAACAAAAGCGGGATTTCCTTTGACTATTTCATTCAACACTTTGGCTGGTGAGGTTTCCTACGAAAAAGAAATCACTTTAACAAAAGAAAAACAAGGTGAAGATGAAAATTGGTTTGTAGAATGGGAGCCTTCTTTTATCCTGCCGGAAATGGAAAACGGAGATAAAGTAGGCGTGGAGAGTATACCTGCTAAGCGTGGGGATATCCTTGACAGGAATCAACAGCCACTTGCGATGAACGGAGAAGCATTTGAGCTCGGGATCGTACCGAAAGAGTTTAACGAGAGTGATTTAAAGAAGCTTTCATCCCTGCTCGATATGTCAGCGGAATCCATTCAGGGTAAGCTTGATCAGAGCTGGGTGAAACCGGAATTTTTTGTGCCGATTAAAAAGATCGCCCTTACCGAGCGACCTTTAGCTCTGGAAGTTATAGAGTTAGGCGGTCTGTACTCTAAGCGGGTGCCTGCAAGAGAATACCCATATGGAGAAGCTGCCGCCCACCTGACGGGATATATAGGAAAGCTTACTGCAGAAAAGTTGGAGAAACTTAAGGATAAAGGCTATACAGCTCAGTCATTAATGGGTCTCAGCGGTGCAGAAGAAGTATATGAAGATCAATTAAGAGGAAAAGATGGTCAGCGGATTTATTTGAAGAAGGAAGATTCTGAAGAGGTCGTAACCGTTGCTGAACAGGACGTACAGGACGGTCAAAATATTACGTTAACCATCGCTGCCGAAATGCAAAAGAAATTGTATGAACAGATGAAGAGTGAAGCAGGAACAGCTGCCGCTCTTAATCCACAAACAGGTGAAGCGTTAGCTCTTGTCAGCACACCTGCTTATAACCCGAATGAGCTTGTACTGGGAATGTCTTCTGAGAAATATAAGAAACTTGCAGATGACCCGAAAAAGCCATTCCGCAATCGTTTCCCTATTGCTTATTCTCCCGGTTCAACGATGAAGGGAATTACAGCTTCCGTTGGATTGAAGTCGGGGAAATTAGATCCAAATAAAATCTATGATATTACGGGGAAGAAGTGGCAAAAGGATGATTCCTGGGGGAATTACCGAGTCGTCCGCGTCTTTGATAATGAGAGTAAAGTGGACTTGGAGAGTGCGTTGAAATTCTCGGATAATATTTATTTCGCAAGAGTGGGGTTAGAGATGGGAGCAGATACCTTTATTGCAGGATTAAAGGACTTTGGTTTTGGAGAAGAAATTCCATCTTCTTATCCAATTTATAAATCCCAAATCTCCAACGACGGAACCATCTCAAAAGAAGTCCAACTGGCTGATTCAGCCTTTGGTCAAGGGGAAGTTCTTATGAGTATCGTTCATCTTGCCAGTGCTTACGGAGGAATCATCAACGATGGAAACATGATGAAGCCAAGACTTCTAAAGGATGAAGAACATGAGGTTTGGAAAAAAAACTTGCTGACGAAAGAACAAGCTGACATGCTGAAAACAGATTTTCGAAAAGTTGTCACTGAAGGAATTGCCGGAAAAGCGAGTGTAAAAGGGAAAGCAATCTCCGGAAAAACCGGTACAGCCGAAATCAAGGCTGAACAAGGGACAACCGGAACGGAAAATGGATTATTTGTCTCGTATGATCAGAATGACCCGACGATGGTGCTCGCCGTGCTTCTTGAAGATGTAGAAGAAGCGGGAGGCAGTACGCATACGGTAGAAGTGACGAAAAGATTTTATGATAGCTGGTAAAGTGAAGAGAATATGAGTTGAAAACGATGAGCAAAAATATGCTCATCGTTTTTTGCTATTAAACGTCCGTCTATTGACATCATGTTCCAACTCTCTCTTTAACCACGATTCCGCTTTCAATATGTGCTATGATAGACAAAATAGCCCTAGAGGTTGAAATTCAACAGGAGTGATCAATTTTGAATTTATTTTTAACGGGATCGACAGGTTTTCTTGGTGGGAGGCTCATCAAGAACCTTTTACAACATAAACGTAACGAAGTCTACATTTTAGTAAGAAATGTAGAGAAGGCTGAAAGATTAAGAGATTCCTTTCAAATGGATGAGCAAAAGAGAATTCATATTTTCCAAGGGGATATTACCATTCCCAATGCCGGCTTGAGCAGGGATGATCTTGAATGGTTAACAGGGAAGATTGATGAGGTTTATCACCTCGCTGCCCTGGTGAAATTTGATTTGGAATTGCGTGATGAACTATTTGCTGCTAATTACGATGGGACCAAGCATATCCTTGAATTGGCTACCATTTTGCAAGTGAAGAAGTTTTATTATGTGAGTACGGCTTACACAGTCGGAAAGCTGGCAGAAGGGGTGGAGGAACTTTATCCAGCAGACGGAGAATTCCATAACCCATATGAGGAAAGCAAAGTGAAATCGGAGCATCTTGTTTTTTCTTATCGAGACAAAATGGATGTGTCCATTTTCCGTCCGGCTATTATTGTAGGAGATTCTAAAACGGGGGAAGCGGACTCTCAATTCACACTGTACGGATTTATGCGTGCTCTCGGGGTGTTCAAGCGTAAGACTGCAAGGCGCCGTGGAGAAGAGCGGACCTACAGACTGGTTGCGGCGAAAAACGGTACTTCCAATCTCGTTCCCGTGGATTATGTAGCAGACATTCTAAGCCTGGCGCCTGAAAAAGCACAAGCGAACAAAATCTATCATATTACGAATCCTAATCCGCCGGAGAACATAGAGCTATTGAAGATGTTAAAAGAAGCACTAAAATTTGAAAACTTATCGGTCGTTGAAAACACAGGTGAGTATGAATTAGACGAGGAAGAAATGAAGCTTAATAGCTTGATTGATGTGTTCAAGGTGTATCTGGCAGGGGCGTTGACGTTTGATGATCGCAATACTCAAGAGCTGATGGAAGGTACCGGGGTTTCTCATTTGGATATGTCGAATGAGACGGTTGAGATGATCATTCGAACGGGGTGCGAGCCTAACGGAGGAAAGCTCACTGTATAAATAGAATGAGCAAAGCCCCAAAGGTGAGAGCCTTTGGGGCTTTGCTTTTTTTATAGTGCGGTAACCAACCCGCCATCAACGACGAGGGATTGACCGGTTAAATAGGTATTTGCATCTGAAACCAGAAAAGTAATCACTTGGGCAAACTCCCCTGGTTCCCCGTAACGTCCAATAGGTATCGCTTTTTCACTCATATCCTTTAGCTCCTCAACAGGGATATTTTGTTTGTCTGCATTTATTTGATCCAACTGAGCCACTCTTTCTGTTGCAATCCTACCCGGACCTACCGTGTTTATGAGAATATGATCTTGGGCCAGTTCCCTTGATAAGCTCTTCGATAAGCCGACAATACCTGTTCTGAAGGTGTTGGATAAAATCAGACCATCGATTGCCTGCTTTGTAGAGGAAGAAGCGATATTGACGATCCGTCCTCCCTTATTCTTTTTCATATGAGGAATTACTTCTCGGATGGTCCGGATATAGCTGAGCAGGTTGAGCTCAAAGGCATATTGCCAGTCTTCATCATCAAATTGCTGAAATCCCCCTGCAGGTGGACCGCCTGTGTTGTTGACGAGAATGTCAACACCTCCAAGTTTATTTACCGCTGTTTCAACAAGCGCTTGAATGTCTTCTGCTTTCGTCATGTCACATGTAGCAAAATAAACATGCTGATTCCCGGACAGTTCGATGATTTCATTTGCCGTGGATCGAAGCTCTTCTTCATTTCTGCTGGAAATAAGCACGTGAGCTCCTTCTTTTGCAAGCTCGAGTGCCGTTGCTTTTCCTAATCCTTTACTGGAAGCAGTGACAATCACTGCTTTATTCTTTAAACCAAAATCCATTGAAACTCACCTCATTTAATTGGGAATATTGATTTCCGTATTCATTGGTTTACCCTTTCCTTGGTAATTCCAAAACAGAACAAAGACGAAGACGGTGAAGCCAACAATGTCTGTCACCCAGCCAGGATAGATCAGGAGGAAAGCTGCTGCTGCACTTATCAATCTCATACTGACCGGGAGTTTCTTCTTGAAATACCCCTCAATGGAAACCGACAGCAGGAACACTCCGATAACTGATGTAACCGTTAGGACAAGAATACTCATAACAGATGCGTCTACCATCAGCATTTCGTGAGAAAATACAAACATAAACGGCACGATAAATCCTGCAATAGCAAGTCTCATCGCTTGGAATCCGGTCTTAGTCGGATCACCTCCACTGATGCCTGCTCCGGCAAACGCTGCCAGGGCGACTGGCGGCGTTATATTTGCAAAGATCCCAAAGTAAAACACAAACATGTGAGCAACAAAAACCGCTGTTTCCGTCGACCCAGCCAATTCACGGAACAAGGGTAGCTGTAAAAGGATCGGAGCTGCCATGGTACTCGTAATGATATAGGTTGGGATACTTGGTAAGCCCATACCTAGTACGATGGAAGTGACCATTGTCAGCAGTAAAGTAATAACGAGCTGAAGGAGGGGGCTGTCGATCATTTCACCAATACCGACAATACTGTTTGCGAGCTCAAGTGCAACTCCAGTCAGTGAGGCAACTCCTACGACAATGCCAACAGCACCGCAGGCAACTGCAACCGGAATCGTCGTCTTCGCTCCTTCTTCCAATGCTTGTACGCAATCCTTTAAGCCTATTTCTTCGGCTTCCAGATTTTTTGTTTTTCTAACGAGATTAATCACTAATGGAATCACCACAATCAACAGGAGTTCCCACCATCCGCTTTTGAGGGGAGGGATGCCTTCTCCTGAAAGGAAGCCATTCAACTGTGGTTGGAAAATGAAAAATACTCCGAGCAGGGTTGATAACGTAAGAACCTGCTTCGAACCGGAAATGATAATCGTTGCTAAAATCGACCAGAACGCAGCGTAGAACGGTGTTTTTCCTGAGAATAATAAGTACAGGAGAATCACCATCGGTATGATTAAATGTCCTCTTTCGGCCAGTACTGCTTTCACGGATGGCAATTCTGATTTCGGTACCCCGTGTAATCCACGTTTGGAAGCTCTAAAGTGCACCTGAAGCAGGATACCGATGTAGAATAACAGAGCAGGGATGATACCTGCCAAGATCACTTTGGTATAAGGAATATTTAGATTCTCTGCCATAATGAAGGCGGCTGCACCCATGATTGGAGGAAGGATCTGCCCACCGACACTTGCCGCTGATTCGACCGCCCCTGCAAATTCTTTCTTATAGCCGATTTTTTTCATCAATGGAATGGTGAAAGCCCCGGTTGTCACAACATTGGCAACAGCCGAACCATTAATGGAACCGAGAAATCCACTGGCGATAACGGCAACTTTAGCAGGACCGCCTTTTGTATGACCGGCGACTGCCAGTGCCAGGTCATTAAATAATTTCCCCATTCCAGAGCGGCTAAGGAAGGCTCCAAATAAGATAAAGAGAATGATGTAGCTTGCCGACACCCCGATCGCTGTACCAAGGATCCCTTCCGTAATGTAAACAAGCTGGGAAATCATTTTCTTTGTAACAGTCAATGTGATTTGAGAATTCAATTCCGGATAGATGGCCAGCTTTACATAGAGACCATAGATTAAAAATCCAAGGGCAAGAAGAGTCAAGCCCCAGCCGGTCACACGCCTTGTCAGTTCGAGAAGAAGGATAATGACGAGTATTCCAACGATGAAATCGGTATCGTTGATTTGTCCCCCCATTTTAATGATGCGCTCCGCACTGAATAACATATAAATGCCAACGAATAAGGACAAACCGCTTAAGATATAATCATAAAATGGAACAGGTAGACCTTTCTTTTTACTAATAAAAGGGTAAAGGATAAATCCAATGGCCATCAAGCCATATAAGTGGATGCTTCGCTGCTTAACATCGACTAACGCACCTGCATAAGACGTGTATAAATGGAAGAGTGCAATCCCGGCTGCCAATAGTAAAATAAATAGACCAATCACTTTGGGAAACCGGCTTCTCGTATTTCCCTCCCGATCTAACTCTTCCACAGATGTGTTCTTTTGTTTTCTCATCATGAGTCACCTCGCTTAATCATTCACAATCATATAAATCAGTTCATAGATAGGGACGGACCTTATCGATAATTGGTAGGACCGCTGAGAATCAAGTACTAGAGTTCGCTCGTTTAATGAAATACGATGATTCGTATTCTTACCTGTTTGGAAGCGCAATGAGTCTCCAATCGGTTGATGGATATTCGTCATATACACCCAGCCGTCTTTGATATATGTGTCCTCGCCTGCGTTATCTGGAACACCGGCACCAAACGTTTTGAAACGGGTGGAGGTCAGGGTGATTGTATGATCTTTGATGT
This sequence comes from Bacillota bacterium, assembly GCA_051750565.1. GTDB lineage: Bacteria > Bacillota > Bacilli > Bacillales > Bacillaceae_B > Rossellomorea. The sequence continues at coordinate 81,772 of JBNJJV010000008.1, forward strand.
AAAAAAACTCTTCCCAATCTTCTTTTTCAACAGAATGTGTCCAGCGGATGGAAAATTCCTTTTGATTGAAAACAGGCTGTACGACTATATTTGTATTTTGATCAGATAAGACGATCGTGTTGAACGGAACAATGGCGAGAAGGATAAAAAGGAGCAGGGTAGAGGCACCCAGGATTCTTTTTATCATAGATAGAATGAAAAGGGCACCAGGATTGATGCCCTTTCTCTATTATTCCAGTAATCCTTTTTCTTCATAAAACTTCTTCGCTCCCGGATGCAGGGGAGCAATGAGGCCTTTCGCCATTTCATCCCGGTCGACTTCTTTAAGCGGTGCAACCGCTACTGCGTCTGTTCCTAAGTAATCGTAGTAGCGTTTTGTTAAATCATATACTGTGTCTTCACTTACATCCTTCGATACAATCAGCATATTTTGGATCCCGACGGTTTCAACTTTTGAATCCAGGTTATATTTTGCCTCGTCTCCTGACTCAATCGTAAATGATTTATAGAATGGGTATTTCTCCATTAGCTTATCAGCAAGATCTCCTTTAATTTCCACAAACGATACATCATTTTGCTGCATAAGGTCTGTAATATTACTGTTCGGTACACCTGATGTGAAGAATGCAGCATCAAGTGTGCCATTTTTCATTTCCTGTACAGAATCCGCGTACCCTGTGTGAGTGACTTTTTCAAGGTCATCGTACGTTAAGCCGGCCGCTTCCAATACTTTCTTCGCACTCTGTTCCACGCCGGAACCTACCTGACCGACTCCTACTTTCTTACCCTTTAAATCTTCAATACTCTTAATTCCGCTATCAGACATAGCGACTACCTGAACCACGTTTTGGTACATGCCTGCAAGTGCTTGAACCTCTACTTTATTGCCTTCGAATTGTCCTTTTCCTTCAGCTGCATCATAAGCAACATCGCTCATGACAATCGCCATTTGATTTAAACCGTCTGTAATGTTTTGGATATTGGCAACAGAAGCTCCTGTTGATTCTACTGTTACATTCCCGATTGAATCACTTTCCTCGAAAATTGGTTTTAATGATCCGCCAATCGCATAATAAGCACCGGACGTTCCACCTGTCCCAAAGACGATTGATTGGCTGGAAGAATCATCGCCACTGCTTGAATCGCCGCCGCTTGCACCATCACTGCCACATGCCGCCAATAGTAATGAGACGATGGCTACCATCGAAATCCATTTTACTTTTTTCATCGCTTCGTCCTCCTTTAAGTTACCTGTTAAATATGGTAACGCTTACATTAAGAAATTAGAATATTTAGAACTTAAAGGACGTTTTGGTCTTTTTGGTCCGGGAGTGTGATCGAGGAGAACAAAAAAAGAATGGGGCATGAAACAATCGCCTCATTCTTTCTTACTTCCATTGATACCGATTGATCGGGCGTCCAATACCGCCATACTCGATCATGATTTGAACTTGCCCTGATTTCTGTAAATAGTCTAAATATCTTCGGGCTGTTACACGTGCAATGCCGATTCCTTCAGCGGTTTCTTCTGCAGATAAGGGGCTTCTTTGGTCTTTTAAAAAATGAATGATCTGCTGTAACGTTTGCTGGTTCAATCCCTTTGGTAATTCTTCCTTCACGGAGGAGGATTTAATGGGAGAGGGAACACCCTGAAGCTGATCTAATTCCTGTTGTCCCACCGATCCCCCTCCTGTCATTTGCTGTTTAAACAGTTGGTATTTCTCAAGAGCTAGTTTCAATCGTTCAAACTTGAAAGGCTTAATGATGTAATCGAATACTCCTAATCTCATCATCATCTTGATGGTTTCTTTATCCTGTGCAGCTGATATGACAATCACATCCACGTCTGTATCCTGCTTCCGAAAGGCTTGTAAGGTTTCAAGGCCATTTTGTTTAGGCATAAAGTTATCCAGAAGGACAAGGTCGGGCTGATAGGAAGAAACCTTCTCCGCACCTTCCTGTCCATTTCCTGCAATGGCGCACACTGTAAAGCCGGGTACACGTTCTATGAACATTCGATTGACTTCCTGAACCATTGGATCATCTTCAATAAGTAATACGTTAATTGGTTCCTTCATGATTGTTCCCTCCATTCATTGGAAAGGTGAGTTGGAATAACGTCCCTTCACCGGGAGTTGACTCCACTTTAAAATGACCGTCTGCTTTCTCTATAATGCTATGAATCAAGTAGAGCCCGATGCCTGAGCCATTTTTTCCTTTGGTTGTGTATCCTTTTTGAAATAAGTGGGGAAGCTGTTCTTTCGTCATTCCTGCTCCATTATCTTCTATTTCAATATGAAAAGTGTCCGGGTCTTCTTTTAAATAGACATGAATAACCTTGGTTTCTTCTCCAGAATCTTTTAGGGCATAAAAGCTATTTTCAATCAGGTTACCTAAGATAATGACAAAATCATGTTCATCCAGAAGAGGGGGAAGGGATGATAGGTAGCTATCGGAATCGAACTTCACTTCTATCCCCATTTCCATTCCTCTCCTGATCTTGCCTAATAGTAATCCTGTCAAACTATCAAGCTTGATTTGCCTCGTCAGGGTGGCGGTGAGATGTTCCTCCTCTTGAGAGGATTGAAAGATATAATCGAGAGCTTTCTCTCCTTCTTCTAATTGAATCAGACCGGCAACGGTATGTAATTTATTCTGGTGTTCGTGGTTTTGGACCCTCAATGCTTCAACGAATTCTTTCACTCCAGTCAGCTCTTCTGCCAGTTGAGTCATTTCTGTTCGATCCTGAAACACGGCAACGGCCCCGACAATGCCCCCGTTTACTAAAATGGGGACCCTGGAGCTTAATACAATCTTGTTCTCTAATCTCATTTCCTCATGATAAATCGGTTCCTTTTCTGTTAGGACGTTCGGTAACTTTGAAGAAGGAAGTACCTCTTGAATGTATTTTCCGACTGGATCTCCATCTACCACTAATATATCTTTGGCTTTCTCATTAAAGACGGTGATCTTTTTTTGATTATCAATGGCAATGATGCCTTCATTCATGGCTTGAAAAGTAGCGGTTCTTTCCACCAGGAGCTTTCCAATTTCATAAGGTTCCAGCTGAAAGGTATCTTTCTTTATTTGTCTTGCTAATAACCATGAACCCATGATGCCGAATAGGAGAGTGATAGCACCTATAATGATAAGTTCATTTTGAAGATTCCTTATTATATCGAGTGTAGAAGGGAGCAGGATGCCTACAATGACCACACCGATTTGTTGGTGCTCATCGTTCATGATCGGAACAAACCCCCTGACCGCCGTACCTATTTCCCCCTTAGCTGTCGTCACATAACTATGCTCGGCAAAAGCAGGGCCTTCATCCTTTCCGGCAGAGATGGTTCCAAGCTGCTCATCGGACGGGTGTGAGTAACGGATCCGGTTCATATTGAGGACGACGATATAGTCAGAGCCATTTACCGTCCTGATATTTTCTACAATGGGCTGAATTTTTCCCCATCCTCCGGAATCCTCGAGATGGCTTTGAACGGTAGGAAGGTTAGCTACCGTCCTAGCTGTAATAAGTGCTTGGCTTCCTAACTCTTCTTTCTTCATTTCAATCGCTTTTCCTATAAATATAATAAATCCAATGATTAGCGCAAACAGGACTACACCAAAGGATAATATCGTCATTTTCCACCGAATGGGCATTTGTTTTCGATTCATTCTGAATATTCCTTCCTCTTCATTCAAAGTTATTGTACCATTTTTAGTAGAACGGAGAGAGGGGAGGTCCAATAATGAGAACATTTTTCTTTATAGGGTTGTTTATTATAACAGGGATCGCTACAGCCTATTTTGTTGGATTTCAATCTCAGACCGGCTTTACCTCGGAATATGATGATGATCAAGAAAAACTGAAAGATGGCATTGTCATTAAAGTCAGTCATGTTGTTTCTGAAAATACACCGAAAGGAAAAGCCATTAGGCGTTTTAAAGCACTAGTAGAAAAGAATACCAAGGGAAAAGTGAAGGTTGAAATCTACCCAAACGGCGCGCTCTATTCGGATATCAGTGAATGGAATGCTCTTAAAAATAATAATGTCCAAATGATTATCCCCGCCACGTCTAAAGTCTCTGCTTATGTTCCAGAGTATAGTGTGTTCGACTTACCCTTTGCGTTTAATAGTTATGACGATGTTCAACAGGCATTTGAGGGGAATATAGGAGATATATTACTTAAAAAGGTAGAAAAACAAGAAAACGTGAAAGGAATTACCTTTTGGTATAACGGATTTAAACAAATCACCAATAGTCAGCGACCCTTGATCAGGCCGGGTGATTTCAATCGGCTCCACTTCCGTACCATGCCGAGTGAAGTGATAAAAGATCAATATCAAAGGATGGGGGCTGCCGTAAGTCACCTGCCTTTTAATAAAACATACGAGAACTTAGAAGTAGGATTTATAGATGGACAGGAAAATACCATTTCGAATATTTACTCGAAGAAGCTTTATGACCATCAATCGTATCTTACAGTCAGCAATCATTCTTATTTAGGCTATGTCGTATTAATGAATGTAGAATTTTGGGATGACTTGCCTGAAGAGTACCGGGTGGAAATTGAAGAAGCGATGAAGCAAACGACTGAATGGATTCGCAGGCATTCTATTGAAATCAATGACGATCATATGCGCGAGTTGAAAAGAAACGCTGATTTAGAAGTTCACATTCTGTTAAATTCAGAAAAAGAAGAATGGATGAAGAGGCTGGCTCCTCTGTATGAAGAATATGAAGGTGAAATTGGGAAGGAATTAATGAGGGAGATTGAATGAAAATTGGCCAGATATGTGGAGACCTCCCTCCATTAGTAAAACACATAATTTGGGAATATTGCCTTCATAATCATTGGAAAAAATCTTTCCCAACGGATACGGTTTTACTTTTAAATATGGTAATATAAGAAAATGTAAAGAGAGAAATCATTGATGACTATTACATAGAGTTAGGAGAATGATGATGAGTAAAACACTTATTTTCGGACACAAAAATCCAGACACAGATACGATTACGTCTGCACTAGTTTATGCTGATTTGAAAACAAAGATCGGGATGGACGTAGAGCCTGTACGTTTAGGTGACGTGAACGGTGAAACACAATATGCCCTTGATTACTTTAGCGTTGACGCACCACGTTTGGTTGAGAAGGTTGCCAGTGAAACCGACACGGTTATCCTTGTTGACCATAACGAGCGTCAACAAAGCGCGGAAGACATTGAGGAAGTACGCGTTCTTGAAGTCATCGACCACCACCGTATCGCCAACTTTGAAACGGCAGATCCTTTATACTACCGTGCAGAGCCGGTTGGTTGTACAGCAACGATCTTAAACAAGATCTACAAGGAAAAAGGAGTAGAGGTAACGAAGGAAATGGCTGGTTTAATGCTTTCGGCCATTATTTCGGATTCCCTTTTATTCAAATCTCCCACATGCACAGATGAAGACGTAGCAGCAGCTAAGGAATTGGCTGAAATCGCAGGCGTTGATGCAGAGGTGTACGGATTAGAGATGCTGAAGGCCGGTGCAAACATGAGCACGAAATCAGTTGCGGAGCTTGTAACCCTTGATGCGAAAGAATTCTCAATGGGTAACGCGAAGGTAGAAGTGGCTCAAATCAACGTTGTCGATGTGAATGACGTATTCGGACGTCAGGCAGAAGTGGAAGCTGCGATGGAAACAATGATCAAGGAAAAAGGATTGGATCTTTTCTTACTTGTTGTAACAGACATCTTGGAAAACGACTCAACTGCGCTGGCACTTGGAAGCAAAACTGCTGAAGTGGAAAAAGCATTTAATGTAACCCTTCAAAACAATACAGCCCTATTAAAAGGCGTTGTATCACGTAAGAAGCAAATCGTACCTGTGTTGACGGATGCGATGAAATAAGAATTGAGAGAAGCAGCCTTTGGGCTGCTTCTTTTTTTCGATTAATACGGGAGGTGCCAGTGGCCCCATGACCATGAATTTCAAAAAAATCCACCATATCGCCATAATCTGCTCAGATTATGTTAGATCAAAAGAATTTTACGTCAACAAACTGGGTTTTGAAGTGAAACAAGAAATTTACAGGGGAGAAAGAGACTCGTACAAACTGGATTTAGCGTTAAATGGAGAATACGTCATCGAATTATTTTCATTCCCTGACGCACCAGTACGTCTCAGCTATCCAGAAGCGCAAGGGTTGCGCCATTTAGCATTTGAAGTAGAGGATATTGAGGAGAGTGTCAGACTGTTAAATGATAAGAATATTGAAACGAAAGAAATAAGAATAAATCCATATACCCATAAGTGTTTCACTTTCTTTGAAGATCCAGATGGACTTCCTTTAGAATTGTATGAAAGCGAGTAGAGGTCCGTTCCTAAAAAAAGAGCACTTCCCATTAAGGAAAGTGCCGTCCAAAGGTATTGTAATTTGTCGTTAAGTATATTAAACCACAGATTGTGAACTCATGTATTGTCGTTGTGGCACGATTTTGGTTGATATATATAGGCATTTCTTGTGAATATCTCTGTTATCTTTTTATTTATTAAAATATTAATATTGTGAAATAGGGTACCAGGCACAGAACCTCCTTTTTGTGCCTGGCACCATTTGTGTATAGTCATTCGAATGCGAGGTCCGTCCCTCAAAAAAAAGAGCACTTCCCACAAGGAGAAGTGCTGTCCAAAGGTATTGTAATTTGTCGTTAAGTTTATTAAAACATAGATTTGAAATGTATGTATTATCGCTCTATGGGCTTGAGAAGGGATGTATGAGGATTTCCCTAAAGAAACTGCTCGTTTTCTGTTAAAATATAAATATATTAATATTCTGGGTGGTGAGATTGTGGATTATTCAGTCATTGGAAAAAAAATTAAAGAGCTCAGGAAAGTAGTCGGGTTGACTCAGGGTGAATTAGCAGATGGGATATGCACACAAGCTCTCATCAGTCGAATAGAAAAAGGAGACATTTATCCAAGTGCTACTTCTCTTTATCAAATTTCAAAGAAGCTCGGAGTAGATGTAAACTACTTTTTTGAGATTGGAATGACACCACGCCTGGATTACGTTAAGGAAGTAGAGTGGCAGTTAAAGAAGCTTAGAGTTAAATTGCAATATGATGAAATCATTGAAATTGTTAAAACAGAGGAGAAAAATCCTTTGTTTTTAAAAGATGAAACCAACCTCCAGCTCCTTTATTGGCATAAGGGGATATATGTGAATGAAGTAAAAAAGGATCGAGAAACGGCGTTAATGATTCTAGAAAAAGCACTTTCACTTACCTATGATATAAAAAAAGCCATGTCGGAAAGAGAAATGAATATTCTAATTAGTATGGGGATCCTTGAATTCAGCAGAAATAATTATGAGAAAGCATTAGAAATCTATACTAAAGTGAATCATGCATTGAAATACAATGATCAACTTAGCGATAAATCGATTAAAACAAGACTTTTATATAATACTGCCAGAGTATTAACGAGACTGGGAAAGTATCAGGATTCAATCGAATACTGTGAAGAAGGTATTCGGTGGATCATTGAAGAAGAAACCTTATATGGTTTTGCTCAATTAAATTATCATATTGGGTATAACCTGGAGCTGCAAGAGTGTTTCCACGAAGCATTACCTTATCTGGACAAAGCGGCTATGCTTTTTGATATTCAATTTAATCAAAAGTTGACAGCCTTTATCTTAGAGAAAAAAGAAGAATTGATTCAAAAGCTGGGAAAGGATTCAGAGAAAAAGTAATCTAAATTCACTCCAATAAGAGGTTCCATGAAAAGATCACTTCGTAGAGTTTTTTTATTTACATACATCCAGCAAGTCCCTCATAAAGATTACTATAGACAGGGAGTGGTGGAGCTATGAAAAGAAAAAGTCCGGTTCCTCTTGTTATTGGAGTAATTGCCTCCATTCTTATCGTAGTAGCCCTATTCATGATAGTAGGGGAAAGCCGGGAACCTGATACACCAGAAGAGGTCATCAAGGAATTTTATCAATTCGAACAATCCGGTGATTTCGGAAATGCGTGGGAATTGTTTCATCCGGAAATGCAGAACAAGTTTCCGAAATCCTCTTATATTCAAACGAAGAACCATGTATTTATGGGTCATATGGGTGTAGATGAGTTTGACGTGGAGGTGGGGAAAATAGAGAAATTAGAGAAGTTCACGTTTAATGAGGAAGGGCTGACATTTAAGAATGTAAGAAAAGCAGAGGTCGATTTATTTTTTGACAGTCAATTCGGTGAGCTGACCATCAGTCAAACATGTTATGTGACACTTGAAGAAGGAGAATGGAAGATTCTATGGGATTATAACTTCTGACAAAAAGCGATCATTGGAGGTGAAAAAGGCTGGGGCTAATCATTCTTATAAGCGAAAAAAAGTCTGATTTTTTCTTGTGATATGGTTTTATTTAGCATTTTACGGGTAAAAAGAAACTAATTATTTTATAAAGGAGGGTATTAGCTGTGTCGTTACTCTACTTTAAAGCTCGTGAAGCATATGAGCAGGATGCGAAAGTGACTCAATCCCAAGTGATAAAGCTGAGAGAATTTCGTAGAACGAAGCCCGCCCCCATTGTCAAAAAAAGATAATGTGTAAATTTAAATCGAATCATCCCTGCTCAGTCTAAAACTCTTTTAGGCTGTTTTTTTCGTTCAAAAAGAGGTATCGGCATCCATCCATAGAATGATAAATTCAGTAAATATATATTCGGAGTTGGTGGAAGAATGAAAAGAGAAAAAGACATCAGAGTGGTGATTGGTGCAGGGGAATATGATAATAATCCCGGCTGGATTCAGACTCAGGAAACAGAGCTTGATCTCCTTAATGAAGAAAATTGGGAAGCGAAGTTTACTAAGGATTCTGTACAAGCCATTCTCGCTGAGCATGTATGGGAGCATCTAACGTTTGATGAAGGAAAGAGAGCGGCACAAATTTGCTGGAGGTATATAAAGCCAGGCGGATACATTCGTTGTGCAGTGCCGGATGGTTATTTTCCGAATGATAAGTATCAAAAGGGAGTACAGGTTGGTGGACCCGGACCGATTGACCATCCCGCAGCTAGCCATAAAATCGTCCATACGTATAAGACCTTAACCTCCCTATTCGAAGAAGCTGGTTACGAGGTCCGTCTCTTGGAATACTGTGATGAAACCGGACAGTTTCATTTCGAACAATGGGATGAGAAGGAAGGATACATCTATCGTTCCAAGCGATTCGATCATCGGAATCAGAATGGAAATCTTGGATTTGTATCGCTGATTGTAGATGCTGTAAAACCAATAAAAAAGTCAGGAATCCAATGATTCCTGACTTTTTTATTCTAGGTCTTCCCCGATGATGCGAACTTCCCGCTCAAGCTCTACATCAAATTTTTCTTTTACTGTTTTTTGAACGTGTTCAATCAGAGAGATATAGTCCGTTGCTGTCGCATTGTCTTTATTTACGATGAAGCCTGCATGCTTCTTGGATACTTCTGCGCCACCGAAGTTCGTTCCCTGAAGCTCACTATCCTGAATAAGCTTCCCGGCGAAATATCCAGGTGGTCGTTTAAAAACACTTCCGCAAGATGGATATTCAAGTGGCTGCTTGGATTCCCGTTTATCTGTCAGATCATCCATAACGGCCTTGATTTCTTCGTAATCGCCAGGCTTTAAGCTGAAGGTTGCTTCCAGTACAATATCGCCTTTTTCAGAAATATTGCTATGACGGTAATCGAGCTCTAATTCTGCGGCTGTACGTTTTACCAGGTTCCCTTCACGGTCGACGACATGGCAATAATCCAGAACATCTTTGATTTCTCCGCCATAGGCCCCGGCGTTCATGAATAGAGCACCGCCAACGGTACCTGGAATCCCACAGGCGAATTCAAGTCCTGATAATTTCTCAGCTAACGCGCGTCTCGACACATCAATGATCGCTGCACCACTTTGAGCAACAATCAGTTGATCAGTCGTTTTGATGTCTTTAAAGTTTTTCAGATGAAGAACGATTCCACGAATTCCACCATCTTTTACAATCAAATTCGATCCGTTTCCTAATAATGTAAATGGAACATCCACTTTATTTGAAAGCTTCACGATGTTTTGAACTTCTTCATAAGTGGTTGGCGTTAAGAAGAAATCTGCTCTTCCGCCTAACTTCGTATACAGGTGCTCTCTTAACAATTCGTCCCGTTTGATATTGTCAGAATGCATCACCTTTGATAATTCTTCAAACACTTTTTCCTTATTGTACATTCTATATCAGTCCTATAAAGTAATTTTCGTCTTCTCTAAGTTAAATCCTACCCAACCATTATATGACGAAAACTCATGAAAGTTAAATGGTTTCAGTTGGCAGATGTGAATCCCCTTCGAATGAACCTCTTCTTATTGGAAAAGAATGCTTTATTATAGGTCAAAAATACGAAAAAAGAATGTTTCCATCTTCAGCAAAGTAAGATAGGATAGAACTAACAAAATATGTTATAACATCTATTTAACTATTAAATTATACGATCTAGACACAAAAGGGAGGAGGGAGCAAATTGGCCAGATTATATGTAGCCTTAATTGGTTTAAGTCTGATTTGGGGGATGTCGTTCGTTTTTATCAAGTGGTTGGTGGATCCCGTTGGTGTGTGGGGAACGGTCTTTTTACGCTGTTTATCCGGGGCGCTTGTGCTTCTTCCTATCTTTTTCATACAGAGGAAAAAAGGGGAGAGGAAATCGCTCCCTATGTGGAAGCTGTTTGTTGTCGGGATTGGAAATGCCGCGCTACCCTGGACCCTGATCGCGTTAAGTGAAACACAGATTAATAGTAATACGGCCTCTATTTTAAATGCGACCACACCGATTTGGACGGGGCTGGTAGGATTTTTATTTTTCTCTGTCATATTGACAGGATTTCAATGGTTTGGAATTGTTGTTGGGTTTGTAGGGATTCTCGTCCTAATGAATTTCGAGGTGAGCGGAATCTTTACCTCTGATTTTGTAGGTGTTGGGACAATGGTGCTGGCCACCATGAGTTATGCGTTTGCCTCTCAATTCACAAAAAAATATCTGTCTGGAACGAGTGTGGTTGTCATTTCTACATTCCAGCTGTTGATAGGTGCAGCTGTAGGCTTTGCAGGTATGATATTGACCAATCCGATCTCAGTTGGAGATTTGTTAACAGGAGAGGTCATCCTGGGTATCTTAGGGTTAGGCTGTTTAGGATCAGGTGTAGCGACGCTTCTTTATTTCTATATCATGACGAATGGAAGTCCGGAATTTGCTTCGACTGTGACGTACTTGATTCCGGGTACTGCGATGATTTGGGGATTCGTTCTTCTGAGGGAACCTGTCACGCATAACCTGATAGTAGGATTACTCATCATTTTTGCAGGAGTATTCCTATCGTCAAGAAAATCGAAAAAAATCGTCTCCTCTTTGCCTGTTGGCATGAAGTAAGACCTTTAAACAAACGTTTGATTAGGACATCGAATCCCTTGTACCATATGGGTTCAGATTCTTAAACAAACGTTTGATTGGTTTTGTGAAGCCTAAAGTCCTGAGAAACTAATGCAAACCAATTTGTTTTCATATAAAATGAAAAGGATACATAAGGTAGACTAGACAAGCTCATAGCGGGGCTATAAAAATAAACAATAAGGATGGTAATTCTATGAAAACGGCAATTGTAACGGATAGTACCGCCTACATCCCGAAAGAATTGCGTGATCAACTGAACATACATATGATTCCTCTCAGCGTCATTTTCGGAGGAGAAACCTATCAAGAAGAAGTTGATATTACGGCAAGTGAATTTTATGAAGAGGTCAGCACCCAGGAAAAGCTTCCAACGACTTCACAGCCTCCAGTCGGAAAGTTCGTCGAGTTATTCGAGAAACTTTCTAAGGATTACGATGCCGTCATTTCCATTCACTTATCAAGTGGAATCAGCGGGACGTACCAAGGCGCCGTTCAAGCGGGGGAAATGGTCGAGGGCATAAAAGTGTATCCCTATGACTCTGAAATCAGCTGCATGATCCAGGGCTTCTATGCCATTGAAGGGGCCAAGCTTGGTCGTGAAGGGAAAACGGCTGAAGAAATCGTTGAATTATTGGATGAAATGAAGCAATCAGTACAGGCATATTTCATGGTTGATGACCTGGCTCACTTGCAACGCGGAGGCAGGCTATCGCAAGCTCAGGCGATCATCGGAAGCCTTTTACAGGTTAAACCTTTGCTGCACTTTGTCGATAAAGTGATTGTTCCGTTTGAAAAAATCCGTACGAAGAAGAAAGCGTTGAAGCGGGTGGAGTCTTTGCTTGAAGAAGCTGTGTCTTCCCGAGAAGAGTTTCAGGCTTCGATTATCCATGCGAATCGCGAAGAAGACGCAATTGAGTGGAAGAATGAGCTTCAAGAGAAGTATCCGAATGTGGAGTTCAATGTTAGTATTTTTGGTCCGGTCATCGGTACTCATTTAGGTGAGGGATCGATGGGAATGGGTTGGGCTCGGAGGATGAGTCGATAGGGATTGGGTGTTTTTGATTGTACCTGGTACATTTCGCACGTTTTGTACCAGGTACAATCATAGGGTTTTGTACCAGGTACAATCAGATCATCATGTACCAGGTACACTCTTGATCTCTCGATGCAAGGCACAAAACAACGTTTTTGTGCCCTGCACCATTTTTATTAGGCAGGATTTTCACCCCTTTATGTAGAATACATCACTATCCCGAACTAGGAGTGATGTTTTTGCGTTTTGCTTTTGCAGATAATGGATTAATACCAGAGCCCTTTATAGAACAGGAAGCCACCGTTCTACAAAGGATTTCAGAATTCCCTTTCCTTCCACCTCCACCTCTCAACCCGTCTTTTCATTTTTCTCCAGAGCTTCAATCCTTTCTTAGCGGGCGTTCATTACTACTGGACGAGATCACATTTACAATCGACACCCTTCAAGAGCACTATTTGAATGGCTATGTTTCCTATGAAAAAGGTGTGGAAAAAAGCTGTTGCCACCGTTGTGGAAACAACAGACCTCATTTATTCGCTTCATTTTCCTGCTCCAGATGCCACACCCTTTGCGCCTACTGCCGTAACTGCATCATGATGGGCAGAGTATCGGAGTGCACACCACTTATAATCTGGAAAGGATCTGCACCAACCTCAGAAACGACTCCTACTTTCAAGTGGTCTGGCACTCTATCAGAAGCGCAAAAGACAGCCTCTGAACAAATGGTTTTGGCCGTTAAAGAGCGGAAGGACTTGCTCGTATGGGCGGTATGCGGGGCTGGAAAGACCGAGGTTCTATTTGAAGGAATCCATGAAGCTCTTAGGGAGAATAAACGGGTGTGCATTGCAGCACCTCGAACCGATGTAATCCTCGAACTATCTCCACGTGTTAAAAAGGTGTTCCCTGACACATCGGTGATCACTCTCTACGGGGGATCCGAAGAACGACATACCTACGGCCAACTTGTTCTATCCACCACACACCAGTTGTACCGATTCCACGACGCCTTTGATGTCATGATCATTGATGAAGTAGACGCCTTTCCATACTCCTACGATTCTTCCCTGCAATGGGCAGTGGATAAAGCCCGTAAACCTCATTCCTCGATTATCTACCTCACTGCTACCCCTGATCAAAAAACACAGCAGCAGTGTGCCAATGGTAATAGAACCTTTATCCAAATCCCGGCCCGATTCCACCGTCACCCGATTCCACTTCCCAAGTTTGTGTGGTGTGGTCTTTGGAAAAAATCTTTAAAGAAAAATCGAATCCCTCGTCCTTTAAAGAAGTGGACATTATCAAAACTCCAGCAATCCAATCAAGCCCTCATTTTCTTCCCTACCGTCGAACTAATGGAGAAAGCCCTGCCGTTATTTCAAGAAATGAATCCTCTCATCGAATCCGTCCATGCCGAAGATCCAGACCGAAAAGAAAAGGTAATGAAAATGCGAAACAAAGAGATTTCTATTCTATTAACAACCACCATTTTAGAACGAGGAGTAACGATTCCGAAAATAGATGTCGCCGTCCTGGGAGCAGAAGAAAAGATTTTTACGGAAAGCGCCCTCGTGCAAATCGCAGGAAGGGTAGGACGTAGTGCGGACTATCCAAAGGGAGAAATTATCTATTTTCATTACGGCCGCACGGGTGAAATGATCAAGGCTCTTCTTCATATTGATCACATGAACAAGGAAGCCGGGAAAAGAGGGTTGATAGATGAAAAATAACTGTTTGAATTGTGCAAATGAACTGGTTGAGGTTATATCCTGGAGAGGGTTGTTTTACAGGGAACCGCAATTTCTGTGTGATGAGTGCAATAAACAGCTGGTGAAAATAGAAGGGAAGCGTTGTTTGGGGTGCTCCCGGGCATTAGATGATTTTTCTACAGAATTTATTAAAGGTGCCGAGTGCCTGGACTGTCATCGATGGGAAGGGGATCCCGAGTGGAGAGGGGTTCTACATCAGAACTTCTCATTATATCGGTATAATGATTTTCTTAAAGAGTATCTGGCAAAGTATAAATATCGGGGGGACTACGTGTTGGCAAAAGCCTTCTCTCACACTATTAAATCCTATCTCACTAAAATAGAATATGACCTCATTATTCCCATCCCCCTAAGCAGTGACCGCTTCTATGAGAGAGGATTCAACCAATCTACCGCTCTACTGGAAGAAGCGGAGGTCCGTCCCTCCAATATCCTCACCCGTTCGCATTCTGAAAAGCAGTCGAAAAAGTCAAGAAAGGATCGTCTTCGTCAGGAACAGGTTTTTCAGTTGGTTGAATCCGATCTGAACGGTACATCCATTTTGCTATTTGACGATATTTACACGACGGGGACGACCTTGAGGCAGGCGGCAAAACTTTTGAAGGAAGCGGGGGCTGAAGAGGTATCTTCCTTAACTCTTGCCAGGGGTTAAAGCAATCCTCTTTTCTGCCGATATAACGAATAAGAGAAGCTTCACCGGGAGGAACCAATTATGTCAGAAATCATCAATTGTCCACGTTGCAACGCAATTTTTATGAAAAATAAATTTCGTGATGTATGCGACAAATGCTATAAAGAAGAAGAAAACATGTACGAGACCGTCTACCAATTTTTAAAGAAACGGGAGAACCGTGCTGCATCCTTGTCACGTGTGATTGAAGTGACGGGAGTAGACGAGGAACTTCTATATAAATGGGTGAAAAAGGGCCGCATTCAGACGAGACAGTTTCCGAATATGGGTTATCCTTGTGATAAATGCGGGAAGATTATTGGGACGGGTAGGATCTGTGGTGATTGTTCCTCTGAACTTGTCAATGAGCTGAAGCAGTTCGAAACCGAGCAGGAATGGAAAAGTAAGGTTAAAGAATCGGGTCAGAGAACGTACTACACTATGAGAGATAAGAACTAGTTCAGAGTAAACTAAATCAGGAAGAACTAACCAGTCTCTTATACTAAACAAAACGCGTTTTTATCCGATATACTAGGTAGAAACAATGGACGTGATGAAAGCGAGGGGAAAATGATGAAGATTAACAATATCGGAAATCAGAACATTAATCCTTATAAGCGTAATCTTAACAAGATGGATCAGGTCGGCAAAGCAGGTAAACCGGCATCCGACAAAATCGAAATCTCTTCTGCCGCCAAAGAGATGCAGGAGGTTTCTAAACTCGGCAAGGAGCGCCAAGCCAGAGTGGAAGCTTTAAAAGATCAGGTACAGAGCGGGAACTACACCATCGATCCGAAAGCCATTGCTAAAGGATTGAAGGATTTCTATAACGGACAATAAAAAAGGAGCGAACAAACATGTCAGCCACCAAATTAATGACAACTCTTGAAAAACTGTATAAGCTGCACAATAGTTTGTTCGGTCTTTCTGTCAGTAAAACAGATGTGATTAAAAAAGGCGATATGAGTGAACTCGATCGTGTATTGAGGGATGAACAAAAGTATTTGGCCGCCATCCATACGGTTGAAGCTGAGCGACAACGTGAGTCGAGTCACTATCTTCAATCACGGGGAGTACATTTGAGCGAACCACCAACACTTTCTCAGTGCATCGAGCACAGTTCATCTGGAGAACAAGAAAAGCTCGCTCATTGGCAGAAAAAACTGGTCGACATCATCGGAGAGTTGAAAGTTCAAAACGAGCTGAATCAAAAGCTTATCTATCAATCTCTTCAATTTGTGAATATGAATCTATCCATGATGCAACCGCAGCCGGATCAGTCAACATACTCACGTCCAAACGGTGAAAAACCATCACCATCCGGACGATCCATGTTTGATTCGAAAGCATAGCACTTACTAATTGAAACGGAGGCAACACCATGCGATCCACTTTTATGGGCCTGGAAACGGCGAAACGGGGCATGTACACCCAGCAGGGCGCCCTTTATACAACCGGCCACAATATCTCCAACGCAAATACCCCTGGATATACCCGTCAACGAGTCAATTTTGAACAAACGACACCATATCCTGCCCCCTCCATGAACCGCCCGCAAATCCCAGGTCAAATCGGAACGGGAGTCGACGCCGGTTCGATTCAACGTGTGCGTGATTCCTTCCTGGACATGCAGTATAGAGGAGAAAATCAGAAACTAGGCTACTGGGAAACGAAAATGGAAGCGATGAAGAAGATGGAGGAAGTCATGAATGAGCCATCCGATTCAGGTTTGTCGAAAACGATGGACATGTTCTGGCAGTCCCTTCAGGATTTAGCCGTTAACCCATCCAATTCCGGAGCCCGGTCAGTGGTCGTCGAGAGAGGAAAGGCTGTTGCTGAAACATTTATTTACTTATCTTCTTCTTTAACGAGTGTCAGAGGCGATTTGAAAAACGAGTTGTCTGTAAGTGAAAAGCAAATCAATTCCCTGTCGAGACAAATTGATAACATCAATAAACAAATAGCTGATGTTGAGCCACATGGCTATCTCCCGAATGATCTATACGATGAACGGGACCGATTAATCGATGAACTTTCAAAACATGTTTCCATTCAAACGAGCTACCAATCCAATGGAGGAGCGTCTTCCCCTATCGCAGAAGGTGCGGTCACTGTCACATTGGTCGGTAAAGACGGAAACCTGGCCGTCAATCTGGTCGGAAAAGCTGGAGTGAATGAACTTAAGCTTACCTATGAAGGCCCTCAAAATACGGTGGATTCCGTAACGATCGGAAACCAGACACTCGACGTAAAGGACTTCTTATCACAAGGTGAAGGAAAACTGAGAGCCCTTGTCGATACATACGGCTTCAAAAATAAAGACGGTGAAGCAGAAGGCTCCTACATCAGCATGCTCGATGAACTGGACAGCATGGCGTACGAATTCGCCAAAGCATTCAATAACCAGCATCAACAAGGGGTCACACCTGAACAAATGAATGATCCAAACTTTGATCCTGACAACTTCACACCGGATACACCGAAGTTCTTCCAGGATTCTAAGAATGCTTCAGCAGATTTGGATGGTGTACCGAAAGAAGGCTTCGCCCAAAGAATACAGGTCGCCGATGAAATGAGAAATCTTGATAATATCGCGACAGCGGGTGCAGATAATCCCACGCTTGGAGACGCATCCAATGTTCTGGCGCTTGCCGACATCATCACAACGACTAAATTGCCTTATGGAGAAAAAGAAGCTTCATTCCAAGGGCACTTTGAATCCGTGATTGGAAAGATGGCAGTGGAATCCCAAGAATCCGTGCGACTCGCAAGCAACTCCAACGTATTAAGAGGAGCGGTTGACGAACGCCGCATGTCCGTCAGCGGGGTGTCCCTTGACGAAGAAATGACCGACATGATCAAATTCCAGCATGCCTATAACGCCTCTGCACGAATGATCACACTGCAGGACGAAATGCTCGACAAAATCATCAACGGTATGGGGACCGTTGGAAGATAGGTAGGTGAATGAATAATGCGTGTTACTCAAAGTATGCTGACGGCAAACTCGATGAGAAATCTTAGCTCTTCTTATGGAAGAATGGGACAATTGCAAGATCAATTGGCGACAGGGAAGAAGATTACAAAGCCATCGGATGATCCCGTGGTTGCGATGAAAGGGATGTTTTATCGTTCGAACCTGACCGGGATCGAGCAGTATAAGCGGAATTTATCGGAACTTTACCTCTGGATGGAAAACTCAGAGTCCGGAATCGAACAGGCGAATCAAGGGTTGCAGCGTGTTCGGGAATTGACGTTGCAGGGGAAAAATGGAACGTTAAGCCCGGAAGACCGAAAAGCAGTAGCTGTTGAAATTGAACAGATTAAACAAGATTTGGTTAGTGTCGCTGAAACGAAAGTGGCAGGAAGATATATTTTTCATGGAACGGATGTTGGGAATTCTCCGATCAAGGATGGGAATCCCGCAGACGGAAGTACTCCACAGGTCGCAGACAATTTAGGCAGCAGTGCTATCGATGCTTATCCTGTAGAAGTTTCGCAAGGCGTTTCGCTAAAAGCAAACGTCAATCCGAATAAGGTCTTTAATCAGAAACTGTTCGACACAGTGCACAACATCCAAAAAGCATTGGAGTCGGGAGATGATTCGGCCCTTAATACAGAGCTTGAGAATCTGGATAATGTCATGAACACGTTATCAGCAGAACGTTCTGAACTCGGTGCCCGTTATAATCGTCTTGAAATGGTAGACGACCGACTGGGTCAACAGGAAGTAACAGCAAACCGAATTCTTTCTGACAACGAAGACGCTGACATTGAACGCGTCATCACGGATTTGAAAACCCAGGAAAGTGTCCACAGAGCGGCACTCAGCGTCGGAGCGAGAATCATTCAGCCCACATTAATGGATTTTCTACGATAAAAGCAAGGGGACTGACCCTTTAAGGTGTTTTGTCACCTTAGGGTCAGTCCCTTTTTATATGGAGGTGAGAATGTGTGAACGTTCCACAAATAAGATTGCAGTCCACTTCAGCAGCCCTGAGCATCCGGACAACTCCAGGCCGTATGGACATTGAACAGCCACCGGCACAATTGGATATTCAGCAGCCAAAGGCAAAGATGGAAATAGAACGGACGCCTTCCAAACTGACCATCGATCAAACCGAGGCCCGGTCGGATATGGACTTGAAATCGGTGCGTCGCAGGATAGAAGAATATTCCCAACAAGGATATGAAGACTGGTTATCGGGACTTGCCCGAGTCGCTCAGGACGGGGATGAACTCATGATGATCGAGAATGGTGGAGGTGCGATTGCTGCCCAGGCTAAAAGGAACAGTGAGGATCCGATGTATGAATTCAACATAGGATGGATCCCTTCTGCAGGGAGCGTCAAGATTGGATACGATCCCGGAAGCGTAGAAGTTAACGTCGAACCTCAAAGAGTAATCAACAATTCCCGTTCACAGAAACCGAACATCCAATATACGCCTGCACAAGTGGATGTCAGTTTGAAGCGCTACGCCGACTTACAAATTGATTTTGCGAATTTGAAGCACGTAGGGATTAACTACGAACAAGAAATATAGAATGAAGGAATGAAGCGGATGAAAATCAATACGAAATATCATGGAGATATAGAAGTGAAATCAGAAGATGTTCTGACATTTGAACACGGAATCCCCGGATTTGGGGAAGAGAAGCAGTTTGTTTTATTGCCACTTCCTGAAAATGAGTGGTTTCATATATTGCAGTCCGTGACGACGCCTCAGCTTGGATTTGTGGTGACTGATCCGTTTGTGTTCTTTAAGGAGTATGATTTTGAATTGGATCAGGCGAGTGTGGAGTTACTGGAACACCCTGCAGAAAAGGAAGTGCAGGTGCTTTCTATATTGACTGTTCGAGAAACGCTTCAAGAATCAACTGCGAATCTTCAGGCTCCAATTATTATCAATCTAGCAAATCGAAAAGGTAAGCAGGTCATTTTAAACAATACTGATTACCAAACCAAGCACCTGATCTTTGATCAACCTTTAGGAAAGAAGGGGTGAGGGGATGTTAGTGCTGACAAGGAAAACGGGAGAAAGCATTCAAATCGGGGATGACGTTGAGCTAACGGTCATTTCTGTAAAAGGTGATCAGGTGAAATTGGGGATCAACGCCCCGAAGAACGTAGATATCCATCGGAAAGAAGTGTACCTTTCTATCCAAGAAGAAAACACTGAAGCTTCGAAAGGGATCGACAATCTGTTTAATCTTTTGCCAAAAAATGATTAATTATTTTTCATAAACTATTAAACACTAGTCAAAACGACCGATATTAGTTATGTAAGCAATGAGGGGAAGGGCGGCCGACCTTTGTGACTCGTTGCAAACTACTAAACTTTTATAGTTCACATGGATGTGGGCTTAATTTCAAGGAGGAAATTTTAGTTATGAGAATTAATCATAATATTGCGGCGTTGAATACTTATCGTCAGTTATCGAACGCTTCAGGTGCACAAAGTAACTCAATGGAAAAACTATCATCAGGTCTTCGAATTAATAAGGCTGGGGACGATGCTGCTGGTCTTTCTATCTCTGAAAAAATGCGTGGACAAATCCGTGGATTAGAGCAAGGATCTCGCAATGCACAAGATGGTATTTCCTTAATTCAAACAGCTGAAGGTGCGTTGAATGAAACACATTCTATGCTTCAACGTATGCGTGAATTAGCAGTTCAAGCTTCTAATGATACAAACACTACCGAAGACAGAACTGCAATTCAAGACGAAGCAAACCAATTAGCAAAGGATATAAACCGTATTGCTAAAGATACACAATTCAATGGTCAAGATTTATTAACTGGAGCAGGTGGACCTAATACAGATGGAACATTTGCATTTCAGGTGGGTGCAAATGCGAACCAACAAATAACACTGACTATTGGTAATATGACTGGTAGTACAGGTCTAAGTATAGCTGCTGGAGACACTGAGGCTGATGATGCTATAGATATTAGTTCGACTGCAACTGTTGCAACAGGAGCAATTACTATTATTGACACTGCAATTAAAGCAGTATCAGCTGAGCGCTCTAACTTAGGTTCATATCAAAATCGTTTAGACTATGCTATAAACAATTTGGATACTTCAAGTGAAAACCTAACTGCTGCAGAATCACGTATCCGTGACGTAGACATGGCGAAAGAAATGATGAACCAAACGAAGAATTCTATTCTTTCTCAAGCAGCACAAGCAATGTTGGCTCAATCCAATCAAATGCCTCAAGGAGTTTTACAACTTCTGAGATAAATGATTCGAGGGCGTCCAGTTTGGTAACGAGCTGGAGAATAACTGGGTGAATTGCTGGAACTTCCTAAAGCTTTATCAACCACAACGTAACTGGAAACAGTAGGCGGTATGGTTTGAAAATGATAGAGATGCAACAATGGATAATCAGCAGCCAAGCTCCTGTGAGGAAACTCTGGAGAAGGTTCAACGACTAGAGAACACGGTCTAAAGCGAAAGCTATGACTATGAATCTCGTAGGGCAGTCAAAACTGTTCGAAGTGCCCAGCCCCTTACATACAAGGGTGAAGATATAGTCTATTCTATGATCGAAAGACATAGTCGCAAAGCAAGCGAACCAACAACCACAAGGAGTTTTACAACTTCTTCGTTAATTTTAATTTTTCAAAGAGGGACTCTTCTAGCAATAGGGTCTCTTTTTTTATGTTTAAAATTTGAATAGTCTATCTAACTACTAAACTTTCCCCACCAAACTCCGATATAACCCATATAACCCTCAGGAGGATCCAAAGATGATTGATAAAGTGACAGGCGGAGTTTCAGGGATACAATCATTTACTAGATTAGAGAATCATACAAGTGAAGAAGTGAAACAAATTCAAGCGCAGGAACGACACCATGAAGAAACAACAATCAAAGAACCTGTCACCAAAGAAAAAATGGAAGATGTTGTTCATGCAATGAATGAGTTTATGTCAACTTCGAATACCCACCTCAAATTTGAATTTCATGATAAATTGAAAGAATACTATGTGACGATTGTTGATGATCGTACGCAGGAAGTAGTAAAAGAAATACCGGCAAAAAAGATTCTTGATATGCATGCCGCAATGACGGAATTTGTTGGTTTAATGGTCGATAAGAAGATTTAGTGGAAGGAGATACATATGGCTGATATGCGAATTGGTGGCCTTGCCAGTGGTATGGACACGGATCAAATCATAAAGGACTTAATGAAGGCGGAAAGAATTCCTTTAGATAAATTGGAACAGAAGAAGCAATATCTTGGATGGCAACGTGATGACTACCGGGATATGAATAAAATGATGTTTGATTTTAGTAATCTTATTTTTGATGGGGTGATGAAGCAGGGGACGTATACGCAGAAGACAGTCTCTGTTTCGAATCCGAATGAAGTATCTGTTAAAAACATCAGTTCTACCACTGATTTCTCAGGTACATTAAAAGTAGCAAAATTGGCTACTGCTGCTACGATGTACAGCTCAGCTATTACCCAGTCCGACGGTGGCACATTTGATCCTAAGAAGAAATTGAGTGAGTCGTTCGGGATGACTGGTGAGCAAAGTATTAAAGTGAAGGCAATTAAAGCAGATGGAACGATGTCGGCTGATTTTACTGAGATTAAATTCACAGCTGAAGATGAGACGTTAGAAAGTCTTATTGTGAAGATTAATGCTCAGACCGGCGTGACCATGTTTTATGATCAACACACGAAGCAAATGTCTGTTATGAGCAAGAACACGGGCAACAATTCGGCTGGTCCGGAAATTGAACTGCAAGGGGCGTTATTTACTACTCATTTGAACCTCGATGCAGAAAACGATACTGCTCTCACAAATAATAGAGGTTCCATCGGCGAGAATGCTAAGTTTACATACAATGGAATGGCTACTGAGCGGTCATCAAATACGTTTACAATCAATGGTTTTGAACTGACTCTTAAGAACGCATCGAATACAAATGTAACTTTTGCTTCACAACCCGACACCGACAAAATCCTCGAAAAAATCGTCAAATTCGTCGATGAATACAACAAACTCATCGAAAAAGTAAACGGTGAAGTAAACGAAAAGAAATACCGTGATTTCCAACCTTTGACAGCCGAACAAAAAGAGTCAATGGAAGAAAAAGAAATCGAATTATGGGAAGAAAAATCACGTAACGGTACTCTGAGAAACGATTCCGTTCTGACATCTGGTCTAAACAAAATGCGAACAGACATGTACACACCAATTTCAGGTGGAACTTCAGGCGTTAACCATTTAGCCCAAATCGGAATCAAAACATCAAGTAATTATCTTGATCGAGGAAAACTGATTATTGATGAAAGCAAGCTGAAAGAAGCGATTTCCAAAGATCCTAATGCAATCTATGAAATTTTTACTAAAGATGGTGCGACTTCAAATGAACAAGGGATCGCCCGTCGTTTACGTGATACGTTGAAAGATACAATGGACAGCATTGAGCAAAAAGCAGGGAAAGCTTCGAGCACTAATAATACATTTACTCTGGGCCGTTTACTAAATAACATGGACAGCCAAATGGACCGATTTGAGGACAGGTTGATCCAAGTCGAAGACCGCTACTGGCGCCAATTCACCGCCATGGAAAAAGCCATCCAGCGTTCCAACGAACAATCCATGTTCCTCATGAACCAATTCGGCGGTTAATCATAACTAAAGGAGTGTCACTATGGCCATCAACAACCCTTATGCAGCATACCAGAACAACGCGGTCAACACCGCATCACCAGGTGAACTCACCCTTATGCTCTATAACGGAAGCCTGAAATTTATTCATATCGCGAAAAAAGCCATTCAAGACAAAAATATTGAATTGAAAAATACAAATATCCAAAAGACCCAAGCCATCGTGAACGAATTAATGGTTACATTGAATACGGATCTTGAAGTTTCACAAAACCTCATGTCCCTTTACGACTATATCAATCGTCGTTTAACTGAAGCTAATATCAAGAATGAAGTGGCAATTTTAGAAGAAGTAGAAGGCCTTATCACGGACTTCCGTGATACCTGGAAAGAAGTCATTCAACTCAACCGCCAGAAGCAACATGCAAGTCAAGGTGGAAAGGTTTAATGAGCTCTGTCCTTCTTTGCTACACCATCACGAAACAATTGAAAGAAGCATTGGAACAGGTGAAAGATGAAAACAGGGAAACCACGATTGAGGAAGTGGAGTCTCTTTTAGAAAAAAGACAGAGCGTACTTGGCACCATCAAGCCACCTTATACTCAGGATGAGCAGGAGCTCGGCAAGCAAATGATTGTTTGGAACCAGCAGATTGAACGGCAGTTGGATCAACTGCGTTTAGAAATCAAGCGAGATATGAATGGGTTAACGAAGAAAAAAACTTCCGTTCAAAAGTATTCAAATCCATATGAATCCCTGCAATATGATGGAATGTTCTACGATAAAAAGAAATAGGTGGTTCTTTGAATTTTGCGACTAACTTAGAAGAAAAACAGTATAAATTGGTCAGCCAATACGTTGTTTGCTTGATATAATCGAAGAAGCACTGAAGTACGTTGTAGCAAGCTTCACTGATCTAAGCAAAACAGAAGGGGACATGCTCCTTTCAGAAGCCTTCCAGACCATTGAGCAGATTTCAGAATGCAATCGCTTGCTAAAAGAAATATTTAATGGGAGCGAAGGCATTCATGAGCTCTATTCCAATTTGATACCGTGACGGATCCGGTATGGAAACTGAATGGGCAGTTAGAAAACAACTTAGACAAACAAAGTATTGTGCAGGAAATACTGTCACCCGCACTTTCTACATGGAAAATGACAATTGAAAAAGAACTTAATCCCTATTTAACACACTAAGTCTCGGATTCCCGAGGCTTTTTTCTTTTTCCAATTACTCTCATGCTATAATAATAGAAAAAGCTGGAGGAAGACTTGATGAAAAATAGTCTGGTAGAAGAAGTCAGAAGTCTCTGCGTAACCTATCCTGAAGTTCATGAACACATAGACGGCTTTGGACACACATCTTTCCGGGTGAAGGACAAGCCATTTGTGATCATTGGCGAGGAGAACAATCTCTCCTTATCTATCAAAACCCTCCCCACTACGCAAGAAATCTTACTGGAGCAGCCAGGGTACACAAAAGCCCCCTACATAGGTAGACACGGCTGGGTCTTAGTAGAGGCAGAGGAAGTAGGATGGAAAGCAATTGAAGCCTTGATTCACGAAGGCTATTTGAGAGTGGCTCCAAAGAAACTGGCAAATCAAGTACGAAACGGATGAAGACACATGATCAACCTAATCACCAATGAACTCATAAAACAACTATCCCGTCCCCGCATGTGGATCTCCCTTGGGGTCATCGTATTTATCAACTCCATCGCATCCCTTTTCGTCTACATGCTGTTCGAGGGAATTCAATTTTCCTTCTGGGAATATATGCGGATCAGTTCAAACCTGCTCATAGTCCTACAAGTCTTCTGCCTCATCATAGCAGGGGACATCGTATCAAGTGAATTTTCGTCAGGTACCATCAAGCTATTGCTCATTCGCCCGGTCAACCGTATGAAAATCCTGCTCTCAAAATACTTAACGGTTATCCTCATAGCAACTCTTCTGACGTCCGCACATTTTATTTTTTCGTCAATACTGGGCATACTTTGGTTCTACGACAGCTTCTTTGAATTCGGCGTGAACGTGTTTATTGTAGCGGGAGCTTATGTGCTGAGGTTTCTTGAACTGATTGTGATTTGCTCCATTTCTTTCACCCTTTCTGTACTGACGAGAAGCAGCTCCTTTGCCATTGGAACGACCATCTTTCTGACATTTTCTGCAGGAACTTTCTTGATTGTCATGAATGAGCGGGGAATGGAATGGGGTAGGTATTTATTATTTGCGAATACAGATTTGCAGCAGTATTTCTTCGGAACTCCGCCTTTTGAAGGGATGACGTTTTTGTTTTCGGTCATAGTGATTGTGGTGTATTTGATTGGGTTTGGTGGATTGGCCGGATGGATTTTTGGTCGGCGGGATGTGGATGTTTAGCTTCTGATGTACCAGGTACAATCCATAGTATTTGTACCTGGTACAAAAGTGTACAGAGGTACCAGGTACAAATAAAACTCCTCCTCTCAACCACACACCTTTAAGCAGGGAAATTTCGAATTATGTCGAATAGGAATAATGGTAACTTTATTAGAGAAAGGAAGAGTGTATGACAAGAAACCATAGGATTTGGTATCCTGGAGCTATTTATCACATAACCGCACGTGGTAACAGAAAGAATAATCTGTTTCGAGATAGAAAAGATTTTAATCATTATTTAGGATTAGTGCAAAGAGCAAAAGAAAAAACTCCATTCACTCTCCACTCCTATTGCCTCATGCCCAATCATGTTCATCTCATTATTGGGACACTTGATAACTCTCCCTCAGAGATTATCCATTACATTCATTCCATTTATGCAAGGTACTTTAATAGGAAATACAATTATGTCGGTCATGTGTTTCAGGATCGATATTACGCCAAGCTAATTAATAACTCTAAGCAACTGATAGATACAAGTAGTTACATTCATTTGAACCCGGTAAAATCCAAGTACTCTAAACAACCTGAAGACTATCATTGGAGCAGCTATAAGAGTTTTATTACGGCAGGTTATAAATCAATTGTTGATACTCAAAAGATTCTTTCAAATCTTGGTGACCATCCATATGAGAAATATAAATTTTATGTAGAAACAAAATTTAATATTAAGGATTGGAACGAGCCTATATAACTAAGTTGAATTCATTTTGTACCTGGTACATTATTTAGTAATTGTACCAGGTACAACTAACCTGGATTGTACCAGGTACAATCCGCAGCATTTGTACCTGGTACAAAAAAATCTAACACACCAACCCCTTCACAAATCCGCCCCAAACTATACACAAATCCTCCAAATTCCCACCGTTTATTCCCCTCCAAAAATGAGAAAATAATAGTATAAATAGTGAAAGGTGAACCCTACATACTCGCAACCATCACCTCACTTTTTCATTCTCCAATCCCACAACCATCAACACTCTCGACACCATATAACAAACTTTACGGGAAATTGACAAAAAATTTAGAAAGTTTAAGGAGGAATAATTGAGGGAATGGAGAATATATAAACATAGCTTTATTTTTAAAAGGAGGAGTTTACATGTTGAACTACAACATTCGAGGCGAGAACATTGAGGTAACTCCAGCGATTCGCGAACACGTGGAGAAGAAGATTGGCAAGTTAGACCGTTACTTTAATGAAACTCCTGATGCAAATGTACATGTTAATTTAAAAGTGTATCCTGATAAAAATACGAAAACTGAAGTGACTATTCCAATGCCGCAATTAGTGTTACGTGCAGAGGAACGCAACACGGATATGTATGCGGCCATTGACCTGATTGTAGATAAATTAGAGCGTCAAATTCGCAAACATAAAACAAGAGTGAACCGTAAAATGCGTGAAAAGGGCAGCCCGAAAGAGTTCTTCGCGGCTCAGGAAGATCTGAATCACGTTTCTCCAAATGGTGCAGCTGCGGTTGAACTGGAGGAAGAGGACGATACAGAAGTAGTAAGAACGAAGCAGTTCAATCTTAAGCCGATGGACAGTGAAGAAGCGATCCTTCAAATGAACATGCTGGGTCACACATTCTTCATCTTCACAGACGCAGAGACAAATGCGACGAATATTGTGTACAAGCGTCGTGACGGGAAGTATGGTTTAATCGAAACAAACTAATTACCTTAAATCCTGCGGTCACTTCGGCCGCAGGATTTTTTATAATCAAAAGGAGTTTATTTCCATTTTTTGTCGAAGTTTGTTTGAAGGTAGACAAAATTTAGGGGGATACAAGTGAGAGATCCACGATTAGAGAAGTTGGCAGAAGTGCTGCTAACCCATTCATTAGCATTAAAAGAAGGAGAAAAACTCTTTATTGCAGGGGAGCATTCCACGAAACCACTTGTAAAGGAGCTTCTCCAGAAATCGTATGAGATGGGAGTGATTCCATATTATGAGCTCGGCGATCAGGAGTTACTGCGTATCATGGCCACTCATGCGAAACCGGAACAAATGATTCTGCAAAATAAATGGAATATGGATAAATATCAGGATATCGATGCGTTTCTCAATATTTCAAGCGAAGCAAATGATGCAGAGATGAGTGAGGTGCCGGCCGAACAGTGGCAGCTTCTCATGCCGCATATGAAAGAATCCAATGACTATCTCATTCAAAATAAGAAATGGGTTCTATTAAACTATCCAAACCCGTCACTCGCCCAAAAAGCGAAGATGAGTTATGACACATTCTTCGATTATCTTCTGGAAGTCTGTACCGTGGACTACAAGCAGATGGAGGAAGCCCAGAAGCCTCTTAAAGAGCTGATGGATAAAACCGATAAAGTTCGTATTACCGGCGAAGGGACGGACCTTACGTTTTCCGTCAAGGATATTCCGTCTGTCATGTGCTTTGGAGAGCGGAATATTCCGGACGGGGAAGTGTATACAGCTCCCGTGAAGGATAGTGTGAACGGGACAATTATGTATAATACACCGACACTGTATCGTGGATTTACTTTTGACAATGTTTCTTTGACGTTTGAAAACGGGAAGATCGTGAAAGCAACGGCAGATAAAACGAAGGAACTGAACAATATTCTGGATACAGATGAAGGTGCCCGTTTCATAGGTGAATTTGCTCTTGGTGTGAATCCGAAGATCAATGAGCCGATGTTGGATATCCTATTTGATGAAAAAATAAACGGAAGCTTCCATTTCACACCAGGACAGGCCTATGAAGGGGCGGATAACGGAAACCGTTCGAGTGTACATTGGGATATGGTCTGTATCCAGCGTCCAGAATATGGCGGAGGAGAAATTTACTTCGATGATGTTTTAATTCGCAAGGATGGGTTATTTGTAGTAGAAGAGCTAAAAGGATTGAATCCTGACGCTTTAATTTAAAGGAGGACTTCACCATGACGTATTCCATTGTAGGCTATGACCCGGAAGAGAAAGAGTGGGGGATTGCAGTCCAATCCAAATTCCTCGGTGTTGGATCGGTCGTACCATTTGCGAAAGCGGGTGTGGGAGCCGTGGCAACTCAGTCTTACGCGAATACCTCGTACGGGCCTCATGCACTTCAATTAATGGAAGAAGGAAAGACGGCAGAGGAAGCCCTGGATATCATCACAAAGGATGATTCCGAGCGTCCATCACGCCAGGTTGGGTTGATTGATGCATGTGGGAATCCCGCCACTTTTACGGGAGAGGGATGTTATGACTGGGCCGGTGGACAAACAGGAAAGCACTTTGCAGCTCAAGGAAATATTTTAGTGGATGAGAAGACCGTAAAGGCGATGGCAGAGACATTTGAGTCGACGACTGGATCTCTGGCTGAGCGATTACTCCATGCACTCGATGCCGGTCAGGAAGCTGGTGGCGATTCCCGAGGCATGCAGTCTGCTGCCCTTTTAATCGTGAAGGAAAACGGTGGATATGGTGGCTTCAATGATCGGTACATTGATTTGAGGGTGGATGATCACACCTCTCCAATTAAGGAATTGAAACGAATCTACTTGATGCATCAGCTCTACTTTAAAGAGTCAGAGCCTGGTAGAGTCGTATTGCTGGAAGGTGAAATCCATGATGAAGTGGAACGGGAACTCAACCGTCTTGGCTATGCAAAAGAAAGACAGTCCCTTCATCAGAGCTTGAAAGACTATCTTCATACCGAAAACTTTGAAATGCGGGAGCAGGATGAGAATTATATTGATCTTGACGTATTGGATTATATGAAAAAACAAGGACGATAGATCCTAAAAGAACCAGTCCAAAAGCGATTGGTTCTTTTTTCTTGTTCTAAAACAGTTTAAGGAACGCTTTAAATGTTATATAATGAACATTTGTGTACGGGACTCAAGAAGTTGGAGGTAAATACAAACATGAGTACAGTCGGAAGAAACGAACCATGCCCATGCGGCAGTGGGAAAAAATATAAGAAATGCTGTGAAAAAGAAAATGTTGTGAATATAGATACGTTGGTGAGTCAGGAGCTTGATGTGCTTCAGGCGCAGCTTTATGATTATATTGCTACGGCACAGTCAACAGAGATGGAAGAATCCTATCACCGCTACTTAGCGAAAATGGATTTGATGCAAGCGGATCCGGATATTTATGAAATGGCATTTGTCAGCTGGTACGGAGCGACTCAAAAGGATGCTGACGGTGTTCGTTTGATCGAACGCTTTGTCGATAAGCAGTTGAGCACGGTGACTCGTCCTCAGACAGCTGAAGTACTGGAGTCGTGGAAAAACGTGCGTGTGACGGCAGGTACCGTAGAGAAGGTAGATGACAATACATTACGTGTGGAAGAAGCCATCACTGGTGATGTGCTGATTGTAACTGAAAAGTTCGGTAAATTAGAAGAGAATAGTTTCTTCTTGGGGTTACTATTGCCGAATGGGGAGAAGTATCTTCCATTCGCTCAATATTTCATTTATCCTGCGATTGAGAAAGCAGCGATGGAACTGGTGAAAATCCGATTTGAACAAGGTGAGTTTGAAAATCTGCATGACTACTTATCAGGGCAGTACTTGGAAATAGCAGATGTCGGATTCGTTCTTTATAGTGCTGAGAAGAAAAAGGCCGGAAAAGCAGCAGCATCTACTAAAGCCACGGATGAAACAGATACTTCCAAGGATTCGGATAAGAAATCCGAAGAAGCGATCGAAGGAGTAGAAATCTGGAAAACACCTGAATACGTTGAAGCGATCACATCCCTTCAAAACTTCCTGACTGAAAAAGGGGAAGACAAAAAAGAGAGTGAGCTGCTGGTAGCCGTATTGGAAAAATACTTCTACACAGAGCGCCCAACGATCCGCAATCCGAAAATCTACTCGGGAGCACTGATAGACATGGCGAAAAACATCGACGAAATCAGTATCCGCCACGTCCAAAAAGAACTGGCAGAATACTTCGATGTCTCTGCTAACAGCATCTCAAGACGCAGCAAACAAATCTGGGAAAGCTACCAGGATACCGTCTACGAACTACTGAAAGCAACTAAAGTCTAACCATTCAAATACACAACACCTAAAAGTCGTCTGCATAGGCGGCTTTTTTGTTTTTGAGGGACGGACCTCACTTTTCACCAATTCAACCCTGGACGGATTTATTTAGTAGGTGAGGTCCGTCCCTCAACCTGAATCGACGCTATTTCTAGAGGGACGGACCTCACATCTCATGATCAACCCAGGAATACCGTGTGATAGTGAAGCATCCAACCTTTGAAAGATCTGTGATTGAGAGGTCCGTCCCTCCTTGAGTTGTAACCCATATAGGATAGTGGTAAGATTGGTAGGGAATATATCGTGTTTTTGTGGGAGGATATTTGGATTTTGTAGCGAATTTTTAGTAGAGTGATTGGAAGCGGATAATGGTGACTTATTACATGGATTTTTCATCACTCTCATCTGAATTTCATTTTCTTTCGTTATAATGGTGACGTTCGGCTCTCATTTAAACACAGATAAAGGAGCGTTTATACATGCTTGGTCTATTAAACAAAGTGTTCGATGTAAATAAAAGAGAATTAAAGAGGCTTGAAAAACTGGCTGATCAAATAGAAGAATTAGGCCCCGATATGGAGCGGCTGACGGATGATGAAATCCGGGAAAGAACAGAGCGATTCAAGGAGCGCTATCAAAAGGGTGAAGACCTGGAAGATATAATGATTGAGGCTTTTGCTGTCGTACGGGAAGCGGCTCGCCGGGTTCTTGGTTTATATCCGTACCGCGTCCAGCTTATGGGTGGTGCCTCCTTACATGGCGGTAATATCTCCGAGATGAAAACCGGTGAAGGTAAAACGCTGACAGCGACTATGCCTGTGTACTTGAATGCGATCACAGGAAAAGGTGTTCACGTTATCACAGTCAACGAATACCTTGCCAGCCGTGATGCTGAGGAAATGGGCAAGCTATACAATTTCCTGGGGCTCTCTGTAGGTCTGAACTTAAACTCTATGTCTAAAGACGAAAAACGTGAAGCATACAAAGCGGATATTACGTATGGTACGAATAACGAATTCGGATTCGACTACCTTCGTGACAATATGGTCCTGTACAAAGATCAAATGGTGCAGCGTCCTCTTCATTTTGCTGTAATCGATGAGGTTGACTCGATTTTAATCGATGAAGCACGTACACCTCTGATCATTTCCGGTAACGCACAACGTACGCCTCAGCTTTATATCCAGGCCAATGCGGTCGTACGTACGCTGAAAAAAGATGAAGATTACACATATGATGAAAAAACAAAAGGTGTTCTATTAACGGAAGACGGAATCAGCAAAGTAGAAAGAGCTTTCCACATTGATAACCTTTTTGATATTTCTCATGTAACCCTTAACCACCATATCAATCAAGCATTAAAAGCTCACGTCAGCATGCACCGTGATGTGGATTATGTGGTTCAGGAAGGTGAAATTGTCATCGTTGACTCTTTCACAGGACGTCTGATGAAGGGTCGTCGTTACAGTGACGGACTTCACCAATCAATCGAGGCAAAAGAAGGTCTTGAAATTCAGAACGAAAGCATGACGATGGCAACGATCACGTTCCAGAACTACTTCCGTATGTACGAAAAGCTTTCCGGTATGACCGGTACGGCGAAAACGGAAGAAGAAGAGTTCCGTAATATCTACAATATGAATGTCATTGTGATTCCAACGAACAAGCCAATCGTTCGTGATGATCGTGCCGATTTGATTTACGCTTCTATAGAAGGGAAGTTCCTTGCTGTAGTCGATGATATTAAAGAACGGAACGAAAAAGGACAGCCTGTACTGGTTGGTACCGTTGCCGTTGAAACGTCAGAGCTTATTTCTAAACTTTTAACAAAAAAAGGCGTTCGCCATAATGTGTTAAATGCGAAAAATCATGGCCGTGAAGCGGAAATTATTTTAGAAGCAGGTCAGCCTGGTGCCGTAACCATCGCGACAAATATGGCCGGACGTGGTACGGATATCAAACTAGGAGAAGGCGTCATCGAACGTGGCGGTCTTGCCGTTATTGGTACCGAGCGTCATGAATCACGCCGTATTGATAATCAGCTTCGTGGACGTTCCGGTCGTCAGGGAGATCCTGGTGTGACCCAGTTCTATCTTTCCATGGAAGATGAATTGATGCGCCGATTCGGCTCTGATAATATGAAGAGCATGATGGAACGCCTTGGAATGGATGATACTCAGCCAATCCAAAGTAAAATGGTGAGCCGTGCTGTAGAATCGGCCCAGAAACGAGTGGAAGGAAACAACTTCGATGCTCGTAAGCAGCTTCTGCAATACGATGATGTTTTACGTCAACAACGTGAAATCATTTATAAACAGCGTTATGAAGTAATCGACTCAGAAAACCTTCGTGAAATTGTTGAGGGAATGATCAAATCAGCCATCGAACGTCAGGTAGCAGCCCATACAGCAGAAGAAAATATGGAAAACTGGAACCTTCAAGGCATCGTTGATTATGTGAACGCGAATCTTCTTCCTGAAAACGACGTAACAGTTGATGATCTACGTGGAAAAGAGCCGGAAGAAATGATGGATCTGATTTATGAAGATGTGAAGCACCGTTACGATGAAAAAGAAGAAGAACTTACGCCGGAGCAAATGCGTGAGTTTGAAAAAGTCATCCTGCTTCGCGCGGTTGATACAAAATGGATCGACCATATCGATGCGATGGATCAATTGCGTCAAGGTATCCACCTTCGTGCCTACGGTCAAACCGACCCACTGCGCGAATACCAGCATGAAGGGTTTGCCATGTTCGAAAGCATGGTACTCGCAATCGAAGAAGACGTGGCTAAATACGTCATGAAAGCTGAAATCCGCAACAATCTTGAACGTCAGGAAGTAGCCAAAGGTCAAGCGGTGAACCCGAAAGAAGAAGGCGGTAAGGCTAAGAAACAACCAGTTCGCAAGCAAGAAGACGTAGGGCGCAACGAACCATGTCCATGCGGAAGCGGTAAAAAGTACAAACACTGCCACGGCATAACTGGATAAATAAAGAGAATGCTACCTGGTGCTTATTTTGATAAAATAAGTGCCAGGTACTTTTCCGTTTTTTATGGGTGCCTGGGATAGCGGTTGTTATACTTGGCTAATTTTTTGTAAGATTGTTGTCTTTTAAATAGGTTATGTAAAAGCATACCGCTGAAGTTGATTGAGCGGAAGGTGCTCGACTCCTGCGGGAGAAGCGGGACAGGTGAGACCCCACAGGCGAAGCCGAGGAGGCTCACCGCCCGCCCCGCGGAAAGCGAGCACCTGGAGCGGAAATCAACCACTACTGTCTAATAGAAAATCCGGCCACTCTATTCCAGGTATTATCAAAACAAAGTAAATTCAACAACCCAAATAACTATAGAGGTGAACACTCATGGAACTATCAGAAATCAGAGCAGAGTTAGAAAAAACAGCTAAGACATTAGCGGACTTCAGGGGGTCTCTTTGACTTAGAAAACAAAGAGGCCAGAATTCAAGAGCTGGACGAAATCATGGTTCAACCCGATTTCTGGGATGACCAGCAAAAAGCTCAAGGGTTAATCAATGAAGGAAATGGTTTAAAGGATCTTGTAAACGAGTACAAATCATTGCTTGAATCCCATGAAAACCTTGAGCTTACCCTTGAACTTATTAAAGAAGAACCGGACGAAGATCTTCAAAAGGACCTTGAAGAGGAGCTTGGTGATTTGGTCAAACGATTAAATGACTACGAACTTCAGCTGCTTCTAAGCGAAGAACATGATAAAAATAACGCGATTCTTGAGCTGCATCCCGGGGCAGGTGGGACGGAGTCTCAGGATTGGGGTTCCATGCTTCTACGTATGTACACTCGTTGGGGAGAAAAACGCGGTTTCAAAGTAGAAACCCTTGATTATCTTCCTGGAGATGAAGCAGGCATCAAGAGTGTGACCCTTGCCATTAAAGGTCACAATGCGTACGGTTACTTAAAAGCTGAAAAAGGCGTACACCGTCTTGTTCGTATTTCACCATTCGATTCTTCAGGACGTCGTCACACTTCCTTCGTGTCTTGTGAAGTCATGCCTGAGTTTAATGAAGAAATTGAAATCGAAATCCGTACGGAAGACCTTAAAATCGATACGTACCGTGCAAGTGGAGCCGGTGGACAGCATATCAATACGACGGATTCGGCTGTTCGTATCACGCATTTACCAACGAATGTCGTGGTAACCTGCCAATCTGAACGTTCTCAGATCAAGAACCGTGAGTCAGCCATGAAAATGCTGAAAGCGAAGCTCTACCAAAAGCGAATCGAAGAGCAGGAACAGGAGCTTGCCGAAATTCGTGGAGAGCAAAAGGAAATCGGATGGGGAAGCCAAATCCGTTCCTACGTCTTCCACCCATACTCCATGGTCAAAGACCACAGAACCAACACAGAATCAGGAAACGTACAAGGCGTCATGGACGGAGACCTCGACCCATTCATCAACGCTTATCTTCGTTCCAAAATTCAATAATCATACTCAAACTGGATCCTCCATTAATTGGAGGTTTCAGCTTTTTTCTAAAGATTTTAAGGGACGGACCTTTAAAGGAGGTCAGTTTCTTCCATCATATGTATGGATATGAACGTGGAATATACTTTACATACACAAATAAGCACACGCCGACTATCGGTATTATCACTTATTGCAGAAGACGGAAGCTAAATTTTCCCTTGTAAACCCTCTCACTAATCAAGGTCCGTCCCTCACCACAAAAACACCTCAACTTATTAGTGCTTTACCACGTTATTGAAGTGTTATTTACACCTCTAAGTACCCATGCTATACTCTCAAAGGTTGATACAGAGCGTGTTGGAAGGTTGGGAAAGTTTATTTGGCCCTATTTCATACATATGATTTTCAACTCTTAAAGCGAAATATATGTACAATCTTCATGCTCAGAGGTTCACGATCTGACCAATTAGAGGTCCGTCCCTCTGCATACTCTGCATAAAGGAAGAGGTTGTACTCATACTATAAATACATAGGTTAAAGGAGTCGTACTGGATGGGTTTGAAAGAGAGACGTCGTGGGCAGGCATTTAATCCGCGGAAAGAGAAGTTGTTAGAGTATTTGTTTGTTGTGTTTGGGTCAACGATTGTGGCTCTTGCGTTTAATGTGTTCTTACTGCCAAATGAGGTTGCTTCAGGAGGGGTGAGTGGGATATCGACCATCCTGAAAGGTCTGTTTGATTGGAAGCCAGCCTTCGTTCAGTGGGCATTTAATATTCCGCTATTCATTGCAGGGTTAATCTTTCTGGGCCTTCAATTCGGCGTGAAAACAGCCATCGGTACGGTTTTCTTGCCGCTAGTAGTATTTTTAACAGAAGACTGGAAGCCGTGGACGGAAGATCCCCTGCTGGGTGCTTTATTCGGCGGGATTGGTGTAGGACTGGGCTTGGGAATCGTCTTTCGAGGTAAAGCGTCTACAGGAGGGACGGACCTGGCAGCACAGATTGTAAACAAATTTACTGGGTTGTCCTTAGGCACGTGTGTTGCGCTTATCGATGGAATGATTGTTCTTTCTGCTGCGATTGTGTTTGACATCGAACGTGGTTTATATGCTCTTATCGGCCTCTATGTGACAAGTAAAACGATTGATTTAGTCCAGGTCGGCATCAGCCGATCAAAAATGGCACTTATCATTACAAACAGACAGGAAGAAGTTCGTGAAGGAATCCTGAATAAAATTGATCGTGGTGTGACAAAACTATCTGCATACGGTGGTTATACGGACGATGAGCGCCCGATCCTTATGTGTGTGGTCGATCAAACAGAATTCACAAAACTGAAACAACTGGTCAAAACCATTGACCCCTCTGCTTTCGTCGTCACAATGGACGCTTCAGAGGTGTTAGGTGAAGGTTTCAAACGGGTTTAACCTTGGTATAATTATGTAATAGGGGACGGACCTCGATACATCCCGTTACTCTTAAAATGTGTTCCTAGGGGGAGAAAAAATGAAGAAAAAACTACTTGGTATTGTTTTTGGCGCTTCATTGGTACTTGCAGCTTGCGGTGGTGGCGGCGAAGAAAGTACAGAAACAAGCTCTGGCGGAGTAGACCCTGAAAAAATCGTAAACAATAAATGCACAAGCTGTCATGGTGGAAACCTTGAAGGCGGTATGGGGCCAGCCCTTAATAAAATTGGTGCTGATTTAAACAAAGATCAAATCTTGGAAGTCATTCAAAATGGTAAAGGTCAAATGCCTGCGGGACTCATTGAAGGTGAAGAAGCAGAAGCAGTGGCAGAGTGGTTGGCGAATAAGAAGTAAGTGAGGAAGAAGGGTCCCGAACTGAGGATTCTTCTTTTTTGATTTATCCACAAACTTTCTCCTTTCCCTTCTTTAAATATATGTTACAAAAGCTCCTCGAATAAATATTGTAAAAAATCAGCAATTGAACCGCAAAAAATTATAACCTAGTAACTTACTGAGACTAGCATCAACCTAAGGTTTATCATCCTCCTATTATCAAACCTTTTTACTTGGTTATAGTACCAGGTTGTAGATAAAAATACCTATGTTTATAACGGAAAATAGGCATAATCGGCAATAAAAAAGGTAAAATATACACATAATTTCAAACTTTGAAACGTAAATGTAATAATTTTTTTCCTTAACAACGTACAAAGTGATGTTATAATAACTTTCGGGAGAGCAATTCGAGGTTTTTCGCCATTTCATGTCTAATTATGGTAAAAACGTCGTTGTGTTCGTACATATGTCGATAACAGCCAAGAGGGTAACTACATAATACAAATTAGGTGATTTTATAATGATAGAAATGAAAGACGTGTATAAGCAGTAC
The DNA here is from genome assembly GCA_051750565.1 of Bacillota bacterium. Taxonomy (GTDB): domain Bacteria; phylum Bacillota; class Bacilli; order Bacillales; family Bacillaceae_B; genus Rossellomorea. The sequence continues at coordinate 119,561 of JBNJJV010000008.1, forward strand.
AGCAACGGTGTCATGGCTGCCAATGGCTTTAACGTCCACATTAAGCAAGGTGAGTTTGTGTATGTTGTGGGTCCAAGTGGTGCCGGGAAGTCTACTTTCATCAAGATGATGTACCGCGAAGAGAAGCCTTCTAAGGGTGATATCATCGTAAACGGTATTAATCTTGCAAAATTAAAAAATAGTAGAGTTCCATACTTACGAAGAAACGTTGGAGTCGTGTTTCAGGATTTTAAGCTGTTACCATCTCTTACAATCTATGAGAACATTGCCTTCGCACTTGAAGTAATAGAAGAACATCCAAGGCAAATTAAGAAGAGAGTCATGGAAGTACTGGATCTGGTAGGGTTAAAGCATAAAGCAAGAATGCTTCCGAATGAATTGTCAGGTGGAGAGCAACAGCGTGTATCGATTGCACGATCCATCGTGAATACGCCGCAGCTTGTGATTGCAGACGAACCTACGGGTAACCTGGATCCGGAAACATCTTGGGATATCATGAACATTCTTGAAGATATCAGCAATCGTGGAACAACGGTGATCATGGCTACTCATAATCGGGAAATCGTAAATACCATCAAGCATCGGGTAATTGCCATCGAAAATGGCCGAATTGTTCGTGACGAACAGCGAGGTGATTACGGTTATGAAGGCTAGGACGTATGGTCGACATCTAAGAGAAAGCTTCAAAAGCATCGGACGTAATGGCTGGATGACATTCGCATCCGTGAGTGCCGTTACTGTAACCCTACTACTTGTTGGTGTATTTATGGTACTTATGCTAAACATGAACAAGGTTGCAACCGATATTGAGAAAGACGTTGAAGTACGCGTATTACTGGAAATCGGTACTGAAAAAGCTCAAGTAGAAGAAATAGATAAGAAAATTAACCAAATAAGTGGAGTGGAATCCGTAGAATATTCTTCTAAAGAAGAAGAACTTCAAAACCTGGTAAAGGATTTAGGAGACGATTTCAGGTTATTCGAACAGGATAATCCATTATACGATGTATTTATTGTAAAAGCGGAAGATCCCCGCGATACTGGGAAAATCGCTGCTGAAGTCAGCAAGTATGAAGGTGTGAACGAAGCACTTTATGGTGAAGCGAAGATTGAAAGATTATTTAATGTACTGGAAATGAGTCGAAACGTTGGATTAGTGTTAATCATCGGTTTATTGTTTACCGCCATGTTCCTCATCTCAAATACAATCAAAATCACCATTGTCGCCAGAAGAAGGGAAATCGAGATAATGAAACTCGTGGGTGCAACCAACTGGTTTGTACGCTGGCCATTCATTCTAGAAGGATTATGGCTTGGAATTTTAGGTTCTATTATCCCGGTCGCTCTTGTCACAACAGGTTACTACTATGCTTATGAATTTATTAGACCAAAACTACAAAACCATTTTATTCAGATATTAGATTTTACCCCCTTTATCTATCAAGTAAACGGATTAATTCTATTAATGGGTTGCCTGATCGGGGCTTGGGGAAGCTTTATGTCTGTACGTAAATTCTTAAAAGTGTAAAATTTGATAGGTTGATAGAAGTTGAAAGGAGCATGCCGCTTGAACAAGAAGTATTTCATATCATTATCAATTGCAGCAGCATTAACAATCGGAAGTCTACCAACGTTAGGGACAACTGCTAACGCTCATTCCTCTGTGGAGGAATTACAGAAGCAACAAGAAGGCATTTCTTCTAAAAAAGAGGAAATCAATGGAAAGATAGATGAGAAAAAATCACAAATTAACGAAAACATCAATAAACAACAAGAAATCCAATCACAAATTGCAGAAATCAGTACAAAATTAAAAGATACTGAAGCACAGATTGCCGAGAAAACAAAAGAGATTGACGAAACAACTGCAGAAATCAATAAACTTAAAGAAGAAATTGAAGTTCTAAAGCAAAAGATAGAAGAACGTAACGAACTATTAAAAGAACGTGCCCGTGCGATCCAGGAAAAAGGCGGCTCTGCAAATTATCTTGATGTGCTACTTGGCGCGGACAGCTTCGGTGACTTCATCAACCGTGTAACAGCAGTAAATACAATCGTAAGTGCCGATAAGAAGATCATGGACGAACAAAAACGTGATCAGGCTGAATTAGAAAAGAAACAAGAAGAAGTAGAAGGCAAGCTTGCAGATTTAGAATCTACTAAAGCAAGTCTAGAGTCTCTGAAAAAAGATCTTGATAGTCAAAAAGCTAAAAAAGCGGATTTATTTAAACAACTAGAAACGCAACAGGCTTCTTTGGAAGTAGAGAAAAAAGACCTTCAACAAGAATCGGATGAGCTTTCTAAAATGGAACACCAGCTTGAAGGTGAAATCCAGGCTGAACAAGCACGATTAGCGGAACTTGCACGTCAGCGTGAAATCGAACGCAAGCGTCAAGCGGAAGCTGAGGCGGCAAAACGCGCAGCATCACAACAACAAGCAACAACCAGCAGCAGCGGTGGTTCTTCTTCTACTCCTGTTGAATCAGCTCCAAGTGCACCGGTAAGTGCCGGTGCATGGACAGCCCCGGCTTCTGGAACGATTACAACCAACTTCGGCTGGGATGTATTAAACGGTAAGAAACGTTACCACTATGGTACGGATATCGCGGCAAGAGGCAGTGTTCCAATCTCAGCAGCAGCTGATGGATATGTCATCAAGAGTCACTTTAGCTCTAGCTATGGAAATGTAGTATACATCACTCACTCAATCAATGGTCAAACATTCACCACGGTTTATGCCCACATGGCTTCTTCATCTGTAAGCACTGGTCAAGCAGTGAACAAGGGTGACAGAATTGGTTACATGGGTAATACAGGATATTCTTTCGGACAGCATTTACACTTTGAGCTTCATGCAGGTTCTTGGAATGCATCGAAATCCAATGCTGTAAACCCACGTCAATATATTAACTTTTAATTAGAAAACCCCGCCATGAGCGGGGTTTCTTTTATTGGATATATTTCATGTTGGTACGCAGTATATTGATATTGTAAGGAAATGGAATGGAAGATTATTCTCATGACTGTTTTCATATCCTTTTTGTTCTAGTATAATGACAACTATATTACCTAAATATTAAAACAATTGATTTGTATAGTCCTTCGAAAAGGCAAACTAATTGAAAGATTAGGACGCAAAACCACGGGTCTGCCATTTTTTATATTGATCGCCGGGTTACCGAAAACAATGTATTACAATGAATACTAATTAGGACGTTTTATTAGTATCATTTTGCCTGCCATTTTGGTGGGATATTTTTATCTATATGTCCATTATAGTAGGATTTGAATCTGTAATAAGGATGATGATGTTGGAATCGACTGAATTAAAAAGGCAATTAAGAAGTTTTTGTAGAAGGAACCGTACTGCATTAAAGTCTACTTATGCAGGTGAATATACAGCAGAAGAGATCACCGAGATGATTATTGAAAATCTCGGCGCTGAAGAGGTTAAGAGGATATTAAACGACATTGAAATCATCAATCGTCGTGGTGGAAATACAGTGACATACTTTATGTTTATTTTAGAAGGATTAAAAGCAGCATAACATATAAAAACCGAATGCGGATCCAAATCCGGCATTCGGTTTTATTTATGTAACAGGCAGTAATTGCTCATCCAGACCCTTATTTCTAACGAGCCGTCCTCTCATATGTAACTTGTTCCTGCAATGAATAAAATAATTCAACGATTAGACACACACTCTCCCTGTAAATCTGTAATAATTCTCATATAGGATACACTATGAGTAAATAATTTGCTTGTATATAAAAGATTTAAGATACTAATACATATTAGGGTATATTTAACGAATGGAGGAATTCGAATGGCAGGAGACTTATTCGAACACCATAAAGCTTCAAAGCTCCTCGATCCAAAGCGTCAAGAGCTCGTACCGGTGGACAAAGTGCTCGAACTTCTCAACCTCAATAAAGGCGATATCGTCGCCGATTTAGGCTGTGGCAATGGCTACCTGACCCTACCTATTGCCAAAACGGTTGAAACAAAGGTCCAGGCGGTAGATCTGCAGCAGGAAATGCTGGAATACCTGAAACACCGTGCAAACGGAGAAAATGTAAACAATATCGTGTATGTGAAATCATCCCTTGAATACCTCAGCTTCAATAAAGGCACCTTGGATAAAATCGTATCCGCTTTTGTCTTGCACGAAGTTCCCGATTTGATCAAAGTATTTCAGGATTTATACGATATGCTGAAGGAAGATGGAATTTGGCTGATCCTGGATTGGGAGAAGGTAGAATCAGAAATGGGACCGCCTTTAGATCATCGGATTTCTTCCGAGGAACTTGATCAACAGCTCAAATCATCAGGATTCCACACATCGGTAGGTCATTTGCATCCATCGGTTTATTATATTGTCATTAGAAAGAATAATAGATAATTTAAACGTTTCTGAAGGGAGGGAAATGGCTATGAATGAGCAGTGGTACACCATAGCCTCCTTCACATTCCCGGCTTCATGGGGAGCCATTATCGCCTCGTTCATACTCACTTTCTCGTTCCTCTTCTTCTGGAATAGAAAGTTGAGCGACTGGTATTCCAATAGTATTTTTACTTTTTTACTCGTCTGGAAGCTGAGTGTGATTGTGGTTGACTTTCAAACGGTTATCAAGCATCCCATTACGATTCTCTATTTTCACGGAGGAGTCGTTGGGTACTGGTTAGGACTGATAGCGGCTCTTACTTACATATTGGTTAAAAAAGTAGATCATCCGGCTACTATTATCATTTCATGGATGGTCACAGTTCTTGTCTTTGAAGCTGTCCTTCATATGCTTCATCACCACTATCTGCTAGTTGGTATTCAGGTAGTGCTCAATCTATTGATCACTGTCTTTTTTATTAAAAAAACCAGTGATCCTGGCGGCGATATCTGGGCGGGACAGTTACTAGTTATGTTTACTTTAGTCCAGCTATTTCTAAGTGCTTTCATTGGCGGCTTTGAATTGACCGTCACCGTCTGGACGTATTTGATCATGATGACCTATCTCATCTTTCTTTTAAACGTAAGGAGGAAACACAATGAATAAACGAAATTTTGCATTGGCCGTCGTTGCGCTTCTGATCGGCATTTTCTTAGTGAACTTTTTTCAGGATCAGCAGGAAAAGAAGGCCAGGGAAGAGGCGGCCCAATTAGCCAATGAATCCATGGATCTGTCTGATGCAGAGCAAGGGCTGACAAAAGGGGACCGCGCTCCGGATTTTGAATTAACCACTTTAAATGGTGAAGCCGTAAAGCTTTCAGATTATCAAGGTAAGAAAGTGATCCTGAACTTTTGGGCCACCTGGTGTCCGCCGTGTAAAGCTGAAATGCCCCATATGCAGAGTTATTATGAAAACAATGCCGATAAAGAAAACGTTGAAATCCTTGCGGTCAATCTGACCTCCATAGACGATGGGGAAAAGGCCGTTCATCAATTTATCGACGGCTACGAACTCACCTTCCCCATCCCAATGGATGAAAAGGGAGAAATCGGAGACGAATACCGGGCGTTCACCATCCCCACCACCTACATGATCGACACCAAAGGCATCATCCAACACAAAATCGTCGGCCCCATGAACGAAGAAATGATGGGTAAAATGGTAGAGGGAATGGAATAATCGAGAGGGACGGACCTCTGAATGTCGATGTTTCACCTTATACACTACGAGGTATTAACAGAATGTAGACTCAGAGAATAAAGAAGGAGATGTGAACATGTTTCATTACACAAAAGAAGTTTCAATGAGTGTGAAAGAAGCAGTGGAAGCGGTAGAAACTGCCCTGAAAGATGAAAGCTTTGGCGTGTTGTGGAATCTCGATCTTGCCCAGAAGCTGCAGGATAAAGGGCTTGATTTCAATGAAGAAGTAGTCGTATTAGAGGTGTGTAATCCACATGAAGCTAAAAAGGTGCTGGAAGAAAGCATGCTCGTAAGCTACTTCCTGCCTTGTAAAGTAGCGGTATACACAGAAGGCGGAACAACTAAGATCGGGATGGCAAAACCAAGCAAGCTGATCGAGATGGTGGATAACGGTGCACTGAAAAATCTGGCATTGGATATTGAAAATCGCCTGATCGGATGTTTAGATAACGTTCAATAAAACGAGAGCACCTGTTGCAAGTGGGCAGGTGTTTTTTTATGCCTTCCAATACATCCTACTCCTCACAATCTTCTGAATATGATACACTTTTAAAAATACATAGATTCAGGAAGGATGAAAGAGAGATGAAATTCACAACCAAGGTCGTGCACAGTCAGTTAAAAGGGACTGAGGAAATCCGCAGTAAGACGACGCCGATTTATCAAACATCTGCATTTTCTTTTACCTCTTTAGAAGAGTTGGAGGGTTTCTATGAAGGGAAGTCTCCTTATCTCTACACAAGAACGGGAAATCCAAATACAGACGAGCTTGGTAAGATGGTGGCAGACTTGGAAGGGGCTCCAGCAGGTGTCGCAACCTCTTCTGGATTATCGGCCATCCTTGTTGGAATCCTTGCTGTTGTACAATCAGGCGATCACATCATTGCCGCCGAGGATTTATACGGTGGTACGTTTCATATGTTAAAAGAAGAGCTGAGATCATTCGGTATTTCTACTTCATTCGTTGATTTTACAAGTGTGGAAGAATTAGAGGAGGCCATTACTCCACAAACTAAACTCCTCTACAGTGAGACCGTCACAAACCCGTTTATGCGAGTGGAAGATATCCCTAAAATGGTCGAATTAGCTGAAAAACACAACTTGAAAACCATGATCGACAACACATTTGCCACACCGTTTCTGCGCCAGCCTTTCTTGGAAGGGGTCGACCTGGTCGCTCACAGTGCCACGAAGTATATCGGAGGACACAGTGATATCACAGCAGGAGTCGTAGTTGGAAAAGAAATCCTTGTTCAAAAAGCAAGAGAAAAAGTTGTCAATATCGGTTCGAATTTGAGTCCATTTGAAGCCTGGCTGACATGCCGTGGAGCGAAAACATTGGCTCTTCGAATGGGAACCCAAGCAAGAAATGCCGAAGTTCTGGCTGAGGACCTTAGAGCAAATGAATTTGTGAAGGAAGTCTATTACCCAACGGATTTATCCGATAAGGGAAATGGGGCCATCGTAACCATCGAGCTATCCAGCACATGTGATATCAGCGCATTCTTCAAATCACTGGGATGGATTAAAATCATCCCGTCCTTAGCCGGCGTGGAAACAACGGTTTCTTACCCTCTAGGAACGTCTCATCGTGCTTTACCGAAAGATGCTCAGGAAAAACTGGGAATAAACACACATGTCGTGCGCATATCGTTAGGTATTGAGGATGGGGAAGACATTGTCGTGCAATTTAACGAAGCGATTGCAGCTTCGGTTAGTAATTAAATAATGTAAAAATTCTAAAAATACTCTTGACGTTGAGGTCGGTTACCCTTTATAATTCATCTCAACGCAAGAATTTTCACATTGACAACTACATGCTCTTATCCAGAGAGGTGGAGGGACTAGGCCCGATGAAACCCGGCAACCTTCATGTACGCATTCAAGCGTCATGAAAAGGTGCTAATTCCTGCAGGCATCTGCCTGAAAGATAAGAGGAGGACCCTATTAAATTAGACCCTCTTCTTAGGAAGAGGGTTTTTTATTTTTTCCTCTTCTATCTTCTTAGAAAAACACATTTCAGACGTTGGTTGATTTCAGCGGGAGAATGTTTGGTGATAGTCAGCAGCTGAAAAAACCATCTATTTTAACAGCTGAATGTGTCAACCGCAGCATTTAAGCAAACCCAATCCAAATCCAAAAAAACCATTACAGGAGGAATTCTCTATGACAAAATCATTCGATTTCGACACACTACTGCTTCACGGTGGCCAGGAGCCTGACCCATCCACAGGTTCGAGGGCAGTGCCGATTTATCAAACGACATCCTACGTTTTCGATAACAGTGATCATGCTGCAAAACTATTTGCCCTTGAAGAACCAGGAAATATTTATACCCGCATCATGAACCCGACAGTAGACGTGTTGGAAAAACGACTTGCTCTTTTAGAAGGGGGAATCGGAGCACTTGGTGTTTCATCCGGAATGGCCGCTATCTCACTATCAATCTTAAATATTGCCGGAGCAGGTGATGAAATTGTAGCGGCTACCAATCTCTACGGTGGAACCTATAATTTATTCTCGACCACTCTTCCGAAATACGGAATCAAGGTTCATTTTGTAGATCCGACTGACCCGGAAAATTTCCGCAAAGCGATCACTCCTAAAACGAAAGCCGTATTCGCTGAGACAATCGGAAATCCAAGTCTACATGTGCTTGATATTGAAGCGGTAGCAAAAGTTGCTCATGACAATCACATCCCACTGATCATCGATAATACCTTTGCCACTCCATATGTATGTAAGCCGATCGAGTGGGGAGCGGATATCGTCATACACTCTGCAACAAAATGGATTGGCGGTCACGGTACGGCAATCGGGGGAGTGGTGATTGACGGTGGGAAGTTTGATTGGAATCATGAAAATTTCCCGGGCTTCACGGAAGAGGACCGGAGCTATAATGGACTGCGCTACGCACAGGATGTGGGCCCGGCAGCCTTCATTACAAAATTAAGAGTGCAGTTGCTTCGTGACTTAGGGGCGTGCTTAAGTCCGCAAAACGCGTTCCTGCTGCTACAAGGATTAGAAACCCTGCATCTTCGCGTCGAGCGTCATACGGAAAATGCCTTGAAAATTGCAGAGCATTTAGATCAGCACAATGGGGTCGCTTGGGTATCCTATCCAGGATTGCCTCAGCATCCGTCTCATAAACTTGCTCAAAAATATTTGAAAAACGGAGCAGGATCCATCGTCGTCTTTGGTATTAAAGGTGGTAGAGATTCCGGACGGAAAGTAGTCGATAATATCTCCCTTTGGTCTCACGTTGCCAACGTAGGGGATGCGAAATCACTGATCATCCATCCGGCTTCCACGACCCATCAGCAATTAAACGATCAGGAAATCCGGGCGACAGGCGTTACAGAAGATCTGGTGAGACTTTCTGTTGGATTAGAGTCTGCGAAGGACCTGATCGAGGACTTAGATCATGCCATTGAAGTCGCATTGGAAACATCACGGGTATAATAGGAGAAATATTTTTTATTCAGGGAGGAATTAATCCCACGGGGGTATACGGAGTGGAATCCTGATCACCCCCACCACAACACCAAAAAAAGGAGGTGGAGGAATGGAGAAGCCTTACACATATGAAGTAAGCTCCATTACCATCCCATCCCTAACATTAGAGTCAGGCACCACGTTGAAAAAGGTAGATCTTACGTATGAACGAACAGGAAACAAAGAAGGACCGACCATCTTGGTTTGCCATGCCCTCACTGGGACCCATATCGTAAAGGGAACGAGTGAAGATCGCGGCTGGTGGGATGGACTGATCGGTCCTCAATCGTATATTGATACTGAACATTTTAATGTGATTGCCTTTAATGTATTAGGAGGATGTGAAGGAAGTACGGGACCAGCGTCCACCAATCAGCATACAGGAGAACGGTACGGTCCGGACTTCCCGGGTATTACGATAAGGGACATGGTCCATGCCCAATATAAAGCACTCCAACAACTTTCAATCGACCACATCGAAGCAGTCATCGGAGGCTCACTGGGAGGAATGCAGGCCCTGGAATGGGGGGCCCTGTATCCTGCCTATATAAATAAAGTATTCGCTCTTGCCGTCACCCCTGCCTTAAATGATTATGGTCTCGCTTTTAATCACATTGGAATCACAGCGATTGAAGAGGACCCCGAGTTTCAAAAGGGGCATTATCCACCAGGCGCTATTTTAAAAGGGTTAGAGATTGCCAGAATGGTTGGAATGGTTACGTACCGGACACAGGAGTTGTTCGATCATCGTTTCCAACGTGAAAAGCAAAATGAACGGTTCAATGTAGAAAGCTATCTCGATTACCAAGGAAAGAAATTAGGAAAGCGGTTTGACCCAAACAGCTACCTTACCCTGCTGAAAGCGATGAACTCACATGATATCGGAAGGGGAAGAGGAGGAACAGAAGAGGTAGCGAAGAATTATCAGTGCGAACTGATTTCGATAAGTTATGAAAGAGATTTAATTTATTCACCTCAATATCTAAAGGAGTTCACCCATCTTGTACCAAAGAGTGAACATTACTTTATCTCTACCTCCTTTGGTCATGATGGGTTTCTGGTGGAATTTGAAAAGTGGGGAGGAATCATTGCTTCTCACCTCAAGAACCATTCTGTTCAAAGAGTTTTTACAGGTTCAAAATAAGAGCTCACTTATCATAACTCGTCCCCCTCCGGCATATAGTTAGATAAGCAAAGACATCGCACCGCCTTAGCGCGTTTTTGTGTGGTGTCTTTTTCGTTGGATAAGAAAGGTTGGCGTCCTTAGTCGCGCCACTCTTATCTATACCATAGACAAACAACAAGCTGGAGGGGAATATATGGAGTGGACGGGCAGAAAGCTCATCATCACAATCATCATTAGCATGTTGATCGGTGCTGGAGGAATGTATGGCGGCTTGGAATGGACGGGCAAGGATGGGGATGAGCTTGCTCAGTTTGACGGAAAAGGCGAGCTCAATGACAAGCTACACAAAGTAGAAGTTGCGTATGACTTGATTAGTGACAAATTCTTTCAGGATGTGGACAAAGGGCAGCTTGTAGAAGGCGCCATTCAAGGAATGTTGAAAACACTGGATGACCCTTATTCCGTTTACATGAATGCCGAAACGGCATCGCAATTTAATGACGCCCTGGATTCTTCCTTTGAAGGAATAGGAGCAGAAGTTACGATTATGGACGGAAAGCTGATCATTGTCGCTCCTTTTAAAAATTCTCCTGCGGAAGAAGCGGGACTGAAACCGAATGACCGTATCATTAAAATCGACGGAAATAGCATCGAAGGACTTGATCTGTACGAAGCTACTTTGAAAATCAGAGGGAAAAAGGGTACTGAGGTTGAATTGGAAATTACGCGGGAAGGACTGACAGATCCTGTCAAAGTATCTGTGAAACGGGATGAAATTCCTGTTGAGACAGTCCTCTCTGATGTGAAGGAAGTCAATGGTAAGAAAACCGGCTACATCCAGATCACTACCTTCTCAGAAAATACAGCCGTTGATTTTAAAAAGCAATTAGGAGAACTTGAAAAGAAAAAGGTAGAAGGATTGGTCCTGGATGTGAGAGGGAATCCGGGAGGTCTCCTTTCAAGTGTAGAAGAAATCCTTAAAGAGTTTGTAACGGAGAAAAAGCCGTATGTACAAATTCAAGAGCGAAGTGGAGAAGTAATGAAATCCTTCTCAAACAGCAAAGCAAGAAAGACGTATCCAGTTGTGGTGTTAATAGATGAAGGAAGTGCCTCAGCTTCTGAAATTCTGGCAGGCGCGCTAAAAGAAGCGGAAGGGTATCCGCTCATCGGAACGAAGAGCTTTGGGAAAGGCACTGTACAACAAGCCGTTCCAATGGGAGATGGAAGCAATATCAAGCTGACGATGTTCAAGTGGCTGACGCCAAATGGAAACTGGATTCATAAAAAAGGGATCAAACCGGATATCCCTGTCAGACAGCCGTCCTATTTCTATGCCCACCCGCTTCAAGTGGAAAAGCCCCTTCAAGAAGGAATGAACAATGAACAGATTCAAAACGCCCAGGAAATGCTTCAAGGACTTGGATTCTCCATTGACCGTGTGGATGGATATTTCAGTAAGAAAACGGAAAAGGCCGTAAAGGATTTCCAAAGTCAGGAGAGTATTGATGCTACAGGGCTCATTGATACTGTAACGGCGGAAAGATTACAGGAAGAAATCTTTGAAGCGGTTCAGGAGGAGAAGAATGACCTGCAGCTGCAGGCGGCTTTGGAGTATATTGAACGGACAGCTGAGCATTAATGAATTGGGAGCCGACCATCATGATGGTCGGCTCTGTTTTTGTGTTGAAAATCACACATAATCACTTGTTTTTCCTGTCTATCCGACATCATTTCCCGGGAAAATATGCAGAATACTGTCGGAAATGAAATCGAATCGTAAAACTATCAAATAAAATTGCAATAGGTTTTAGAGGAGTCTTTTGATAAAATAGTAGATAATGCAAATTTTCTTGCAAAAGGTGGTGACGGATCATTGGTTGAGCTTTGGTTGCTGGAGGTCGTAAAAGGATTTGGAAAGTTATTTCTTCATCCTGTATTATATGTGGCTGTGTTTTTCGCTATCATGACGGGCTATTATCGTGTCAAAAGAGAACGAAGGGACTTTAATACGAGATTGCTGGATGGTTATCATGATACGCGGGTTTTATTTTCATATGGAATTGTACTTGGATTGCTGTTTTCTGTTGTAACAGTTGGAGCAGGGGTTGTGGTTCCTTTCGCCGGAATCATGCTTATAGGCTTGGTGTCCATCCTGTTTGCGTTAACGAGTCGTTTTCACCTCATGTCTGCGACCATGACGGTAGGGTTTTCGTATTTTATCCTGGTTGCGGTGGATTATTTCCAGTGGGATATCCCCTACGTGAATACATATGTGGAAACCTTGAATTTAGGGCTGCTGAGTTCCATCGTCGTGCTTCTTGGGGTGTTAACGATGATTGAAGGAAGCCTGATTCGAATGAACGGGTGGAAGCATACTTCACCCCGTCTTCTTAAAAGTGCCCGTGGCCTGAAGGTAGGTGCCCATCAAGGGAAGAAACTGTGGCTTGTGCCGATGTTTGTGCTTATTCCTACCGGGACATTGACCCTTCCATTTGAATGGTGGCCGGTGTTTACTTTGGGGACTGAAACGTATTCTTTACTTTGTGTACCGTTTCTCCTTGGTTTTCAGCAGCTTGTTAAAAGCACCTTGCCTGAAGTTGCGATTAAGCATACAGGTTACAGGGTTTTCTGGCTTGGTGCATTTGTATTGACACTGGCTGTAACAGGATTCTGGGCTCCTTTGTTTTCAATTGGAGCAGCGGTTGTGGCAATGGGAGGACGAGCATGGATTTCTTTTCGCTACCGAAGTGCGGAGGATTCTAAGCCATACTTCTTTAAAAGACAGTCTAAGGGAGTCATGATTCTTGGAATTCTACCTGGTTCTCCTGCAAAGAAACTGACGCTTCAAGTAGGGGAAATCGTCCTGAAAGTAAATGGAGTCGAAGTGAATACAGAAAGAGCGTTTTATGAAGCCCTTCAAAAAAACGGGGCGTACTGTAAGCTTGAGGTACTTGGGACAAACGGGGAAAACCGTTTTACGCAAGGAGCCCTGTACGAAGGTGATCATCACGAGTTGGGAATCATTTTTGCGGATGAGTCTTCAGGTTGGGAGCATCATCAGGTTTCATAGACAATTCTTTCAAGCAAACTACTGACAGTAGTTTGCTTTTTTAATAGAAATAGTCTTTATAGAATGATATTTAAATAATCAAAAAGGAAGATCAAACGAGGAGAAGATACCAATGAAAAGCGGAAAAGAAAAGTTGCAAACACCTTTCATCATCAACCAGCACTTACTGACTCACTCTAAAGACCAAATCATCCTCCATTCACCACTCCCACTAAAAACAGTCTCCTCTGGCGTCACCAATGCCGGAACAGGGTGGTATACAACGTTTGTGAATCGCCATGTATCGAAAAACTATAATAGTGAAAACCATCATGAAGAGATGCAAGAATATCTCCAGCAAATAGGTGCCCAAGGTGAAGAAACGGTCGGGATGATGACGGCTGTTCAATTGGAAGATGTATGCTGGGGGTTTTATGAGGAGGAATCGTTTTCCGTATTCATTGTCGTTACCGCAGGAGTAGGTAATGCCGTTGATGCGAGTATGAGTGATCATCATTCTTTTGATTATTCACCCGGCACGATTAACACCTGGGTGTTTATCAATGGGAGAGTAACGGAGGCAGCGAGAATCCAGGGGATTATGACTGCAACAGAAGCTAAGGTGAAAGCTCTTGAAGCTCATAACGTCAGGGACCCTGTTACGGGAACTGGCGCAACCGGTACCTCAACAGACAGCATTTTGATCGCCAGTACTGAAGAGGGGTCTCTTCTAGAATATGCAGGAACGATTACGCCCCTAGGAAAAAAGATTAGTATAGGGGTTTATGAGTGTACCAAAGAAGCGATTTCCATATATAAGAAAAGGATCGGTGCTGAAAGATGATACACCATTTGTTGGCTATAACCATTGCGTATGTTCTCGATTTATGGATTGGGGATCCACCGGATTGGCCTCATCCCGTTAAGTGGATGGGAAAGGCGATTCTCCGGTTAGATCATCAATTAAATAAAGGTGGATTTCTAAAGGGAAAAGGTATATTGATGGTATCGATTCTTGTCCTAAACGCATTTATCCTTACCTACTGTATCATTTGGTTAAGCTATTCCCTCCATACTATCGTTGGGGTCTTGGTAGAAGCAATCGTCATCATGACGACCATCTCCCAAAAGAGCCTTAAATTTGCGGCTTTAGAAGTATTTCAACCACTTGTAAAAAACGACATGGAAACGGCAAGGGTGAAGCTATCTTATATTGTGGGGAGAGATACAGAACACTTAAATGAAAGTGAAATCGTAAGAGGGACTGTGGAGACCGTTGCGGAGAATACAAGCGATGGAATAACAGCTCCTTTGTTTTGGGCGTTAATTGGCGGTGCCCCTCTAGCCATCGTGTACAGATGTGTGAATACGTGTGATTCCATGGTGGGATATAAGAACAAGAGGTACATAGACTTTGGGTGGGCATCGGCCAAGCTTGATGACGTCCTAAATTGGATTCCGAGTAGAATAACGGGATTCATTCTATTTTTCTGTAAACGTCCTGAATATTTCACTTACCAAGAAGGATTTCGGATTCTACTGGAAGACGCCAAAAAACACCCTAGTCCCAACAGCGGCTGGGGAGAGGCGGCTGTAGCTGCGAATTTAGGAATACAACTGGGAGGACTCAATACATATAAAGGAATGGTCTCTGATCGGGCGAAAATGGGAAGAAAGGTTTTCGAATTAGAACGAAATCATATCCCGGAAACCATTGCCCGAATGCAGAAGGCTTGTTTCATCTTCATCATTGTTCTTTGGATAGGAGGAATTCTTGTTGGTATTACCAGATCATGGATCTAATCCACAGTATACATATAAAGCAATGGATATTAGGATGCCTGAACAAATCGTTGATCTAAGTGCAAATATTAATCCAAACGGTCCACCAGCTGTTTTAAAAAAAATATGGAAAGATCTATTAGAGGAGATTGTGACGTATCCTGATCCGCATTCTGTAGCATTACGAAGAAGCATTGCACGGAAGGAAGAGATAGAGGCAGAAGCGATCCTCATTGGTAATGGCGGCGCAGAACTGATCCATCTAATGGGTAGATGGCTGTCCCATTCCGATGTTCTGATCATTCATCCCACTTTTTCGGAATACGAGAAAGCTTGTCAAATCAATGATTGCACTATCCATCATTTTATTATAAAAGAGAATGATTGGGCCCTTGATTTGAATCAATTGAAAGCATCTCTACCGAAAATGGATGCTGTCTTTATATGTAATCCTACCAATCCGACGGGTGTATTGTATTCTGCTTCCAAGTTAGAAGAAATCATTATGGAAGCTCATAATGAAAATTGTTACGTGATTGTGGATGAAGCATTTTATGATTTTCCTTTGAAAGAGGTAACGGTAGCCCCTCTGGTAAAGAAATATACAAATCTCGTGGTTTTAAGAAGCATGACGAAAATGTTTAGTATTCCTGGGATCCGCCTAGGTTTTCTTATGGCTGGGGAGACAGTCGTGAGAGAATTGGAAACCTATCAGGTTCATTGGAGTGTGAACGGGATCGCTCAAAAAGTAGGGGAAACACTCTTGGAGGAAACGGATTTTATCCGTCATACTCAATGCATGGTGAAAAGGGAGAGGGAGAAGCTATTTGCATTTTTCGACCAATCCAAATTTGACTATTCACCAAGTCAGACAAATTTTTATCTCTTAAGGGACCCGGAGCTTAACGATCAAACTGAGTTATTCCGTTTTCTGTTAGAAAATGGTATTGTGAGCCGCCATACCTATAATTTCAAAGGGTTGGATGGAAGGTGGCTAAGGTTTGCCGTTAAGGGAGAAAAAGAGCACGGAAAATTAATCGTCGCCTTAAAGGAATGGAAATCTCGTCCTTAAATAAAACAAGCTTGAGGCATACTCAAGCTTGTTTTTTAATCGATATTTATACGGAAACGGCTGACTGATGGTCGCCTTTCTCCGTCCTATCAATAATCGACGTACCAACCAAATCTCCCGTTACATTAAGAGCTGTACATCCCATACCCACAAGTGCATCAATGGCCGTTAGCAGGGCAACGGTCTCCATCGGTAACCCGAGCTGTGCGAATACAGTGGCAATCATGATAATGCCTGCTCCAGGAACGCCGGCTGTTCCAATCGATGCCAGTGTTCCAACGAGGACAACGACCAGCATGTCAGTCAAACTTAATGGATTGCCGACTACGTTAGCCGCGAAAACAGCTGACACTGCGATTCGAATCGCAGCCCCATCCATATTGATTGTGGCCCCAAGGGGTAAGCTGAATCCGTATAAGCTCTTCGGTAAACCAAGGTTTTTTGCTGCGTTTAAAGTAAGCGGCAGGGTACCAGAACTGCTTTGAGTCACAAATGCTGTAATCATCGGTGTTCTTGCTTGAGCAAAGAACCTGCCTGGGCTGATTTTAAAGAAAAGTAAGGCCACTATATAAATGGCAATTTGAACAAATAAAGCAATGTAAAGAACAAGGATCATGTTTCCTAAAGACAACAGTGTATTCAGTCCTTGTTTCCCGACCGTTTCCGCCATGATCGCGAAGATACCGATCGGAACATATTGAAGGATCCCTTTCATAACGGCCAGCGTGGCTTCGTTCAAACCGCTTACGAACTTATACACATGTTCTCCGAGTTCATGATGTTCAGTTGTTGACCTTAAATAAGAGATGGCAATGCCAAACACGATGGCGGTAAAGATGATTCCTAATAGATTCATTTCCGTGAACGCTGAGATGATATTGTCTGGGATAATATTCAATAGAACACTGATCATCCCTGGATTGTCCGGTACTTCAAATGTCTCCGATGTATCCAGAGTCATTCCCGTTCCCGGCTTAAAGATACTTGCAACCGCAATCCCGACGATGATCGCTAAAGCAGATGAGAATAAATAGTATAAGAACGTTTTTCCACCCATTCGCCCCAGTTTGTTTACATTTGTCTGATTCACCCCGACTATTAATGTAAATAGAATAAGTGGGATGATAAGGAATGTGAGCAAGCGGATCAGGATGTCACCTAATGGTGAAAGAATCGATGCATCCTTTCCGAATATTAGCCCTGCAGCAATTCCTAAGACGAGGGCGACGGTTATTTTCATAATAAGCGATGTATTAAGATAACCCCTCCAAAGAGATTTCATTTTGACGCCTCCTTTAATTTAGTAGTAGATTTCCCTACGAATCGAATCACAAACATAACATATACAATTCTGATAGGTTTAGTGAGGATTTATGGTCATAAGATATAACAGAATACGAATCGTGTCAAAATCCATGCTTGTCAACCAATAAAAAATAAGCCTGAATCAAGCGCTGATCCAAGCTCTTTACGTATGAAGGGGTAAGGTGAAGCCGGCAGTTGTCCCGGAACCTTTATCACTTTTTATCACTAATTGTCCATGATGAAGTTCAATGATATTTTTACAGATGGCGAGACCTAAGCCGATACCATCCGTATTTTCATTCTCTTTGTAAAATAAGGTAGCCACATGGTGTAAGTGGTCTTGATCGATTCCCTCACCTTGATCCTCAACTTCAAAGGTAAAAAAAGAATTCGTGTTGGTATAACGAATGAACACCATAGAATCCCGCTCAGAATACTTGATCGCGTTTTTTATGAGGTTGATCAGGATTTGACGGATTCGATTTTCATCGGCATATAGGTCAATCGGTTCTTTGTTTTCAAGAATGATGGATATTCCCTTTTCTTTTCGCTTTTGATCCAGCTGAAGAATGACTTCACGAATTAACGAATCGAATGAAAAGGCAGTAGGATGAATCGTAAAAGATCCCCCTTTAGAATATCGTGAGAAGTCGAGAAGCTCCTCGACCAAACCGATTGAATCCAGTTCACCAGCTAGATAGTAAGTGAAAAAAGAAGAGGGTGTGGGAAGAGTCATTCATATGCTTTTGGGGGAGTGTGTTTTGGAATAGAAGAAGGAGCTGCCGGGGGGCAACTCCTTTGGTTTTCAATATATACTCATATGACGGTTTTTTCCTTTTAAAATCTGGAAAACGCCATATAGAAATAACCCGACTGCTATGAGCCCGAGTAGCCATTGGCCGTACGGCTGTTGAGCAATTTTAGAAAGTGCTCCATCCAGCCCTTTTGTTTTATCCGGATCGGCTGTGATCGCAGTTTGAATAAAGAAATAGCCGATCAGTAAAAAGACGGTGCCCCGGGAATATAATCCGAGCTTTCCTGTCTTTCTTCCCAGTTCCCATTCTTTCTCGGACATTTCATGCCGTTTGAATTTGTTCGTGTATTTTTCAGTATAAGCTTTATGAACTTCATAGACTGCATATCCAATAATGATAAGTCCGACAATCCCGATAATCCATTGACCAAAGGGCTGAGACAATAACTTAGCAGATAAGGTTTGTTTAGATCCCGAGCCGGAGCTTTTGGCATGCGTCGCAATGGCGAAAGCATTATAAGTTAAAGAACCATAGGCAATCCCGCTGATTAGATTTGCCAATCTTCTAAATAAGGATTTCCCATCGTTTTTCACATGCTCCGGATCCTTTACCACTTGAATGAGGCGCCAAAGAACGATTCCGATCAGACCAAAACCTAATATCCACAGAAGGACTTCCCCAAAGGGTTTGCTCGCCACTGCTGAAAAGGCACCACTTGAGTCCGAAGTGCTTCCTCCTACACCCAGCGCCGCCATCACGGATAATGCGCCGATCAGCATATATACAATTCCTCGTGAAATATATCCAATTCGTGCAAACCCTCTAATCCAAGGTTTTATATCATTTGATGAAACAGATGAACTGCTTGATGTTGTAATGGATGAAACTCCTGCCATATACGCTTCTTCCCTTCTGGTTCTATTTTCGTAATACTTATGTATGCTATTCCCCGGATATAGAAAAGGGAAACCTTTTTAACGAACAGTAAATGCTGGATGGATTGATTTAATTTTGCCTTTTTTTCTTTTAAAAAATTTTACATAAAACCTATTTACAACGAATTAGGAGAGGAGTAATATATCTATCATCAAATGAATATTCTTTATCGCTTAATTCATTTTTGAAGCGGGGGACCCGAGTATTTTAAAGGGGTGAATCCTTTCTTAAAAAGGTAGGGCTACTTCCATAACCCGAATCCGTCAGCTAACCTCGTAAGCGTAATGGGAGAGGATGATACTTGTGATCGATTATGGATGACCACAGGCTTAGTTCCTGCTGGTCTTTTTGCGTTGTTTAGAAGTCTGGCTCCGGAGGCCAGAGGTCATAAGACGAATCTGCCAAAAAGGCAAAGGAAGCCTTTCCGACAGATTCGTCTTATATTTGTCGCCTCTGTTCGAGCAGTCTGCGCTTTTGTTGTAATGAAGAAGTACTAGATGGTTAAGCTATTAAAAAGGTTTTGGAGGATTTCATCATGAAAAAGCAGTTTGCTGTTATTGGTTTAGGGAGATTTGGAGGAAATCTGGTTCAGGAATTAGCTGACCTGGATGTTGAAGTGTTGGCAATCGATATTCATCACGATGTTGTCCAACGATATATAGACATTGCCACGCATGCCGTGCAAGCGAATGCGATGGATGAATCTGTATTGAAATCCCTTGGGCTCAGAAATTTTGATCACGTGATCGTTTCCTTTGGCGATAATATAGAGGCAAGTATTCTTACCACCTTACTTTTAAAAGAATTAGGGGTTAAAGAAGTATGGGTGAAAGCTTCAAACTCCTATCATCAGAAGGTGTTGGACCGGATCGGGGCCGATAAAGTCATTCACCCTGAACGTGACATGGCACGAAGAATTGCCCACCACATTACGTCAGAAAAGATCATTGATTATATCGAACTATCGAAAGAGCACAGTATTGTAGAAGTTTGTGCGTCTAAAAAGGTCGCTAACAAAACTTTAAATGATCTGGATGTCCGGGCGAAATTCGGTTGTAATATTATTGCCATTCACCGCGGGGAGGAAGTCATTGTATCCCCTTCTGCCGATGAAGTCATAAAAATTGAGGATCTACTGATTGTCATTGGACATAACAGGGATATCAACCGATTTGAAAAAGAAGGTGTATAACCTATGAAGCATAAGGTGATTCGGTTAAGCCCTCCTCAACTTCTCGTTGTGACCTTTCTATTTTTTATCATAGTAGGAATGGGTTTGCTTAAACTACCGTTTGCCACCACAGAATCGATTACATGGCTTGATGCCTTGTTCACGACAACTTCCGCCATGACGGTTACAGGGCTTGCGGTCGTTGATACAGGAGATGCCTTCACCCTTTTTGGAGAAGTGGTCATTATGAGTCTGATCCAAATTGGAGGACTGGGCATTATGTCCTTTGCCGTCTTGATTTTTATGATGCTCGGAAAGAAGATCGGGTTTAAAGAGCGACTTCTTCTGCAGCAGGCATTAAATCAGACGTCTGTAGGAGGAGTCATCAAGCTTGTAAAATATTTATTTATCTTTTCCTTCCTTGTAGAAGGATTCGCAGTACTATTACTGGCGTCAGAATGGGTTCCTGAATTCGGTTGGAGAAGAGGGCTGTACGTCAGTATATTTCATTCTATTTCCGCGTTTAATAATGCAGGATTCTCTCTGTGGTCCGATAGTTTAATGGGTTACGTGGGAAGTCCCATCGTCAACATCACGATTTCGTTTCTGTTTATTGTAGGAGGGATCGGTTTCACCGTTTTAGTGGACCTGTGGAAATCGAAAACGATTCGAAAACTGTCACTCCATACGAAAATCATGGTAGTTGGGACCTTTGTCATCAATGTATTCGCTTTTATGATGATTTTCATCCTGGAGTATAATAACCCCAATACACTGGCTCAGTTACCACTCCTGGATAAACTATTCGCTTCCTATTTTCAAGCGGTCACACCCCGCACGGCTGGTTTTAACTCTCTTGATTATGGCAGCATGGAACGCTCCACATTGCTTCTCACGATTCTTTTGATGTTCATCGGGGCCGGGAGTGCTTCCACTGGTGGAGGAATCAAGCTTACCACCTTTGTTGTGATTTCATTGAGTGTGTTTGCTTTCTTGAAGGAGAAAAGAGAGATTCGTATTTTTCGTCGTACCATTGATCAAAACTATATTTTCAAGGCCTTGGCCGTGTCGATGATTAGTGTCCTCCTTGTTTTTACGGCTCTATTTTTTCTTGATATGACGGAAAGGAATGCTTCTTTCCTGGCTATTCTCTTTGAAGTGGTATCAGCCTTTGGAACAGTAGGGTTGTCCATGGGGATTACAGGCTCCCTGACAGCCATCGGTAAATGGATCATTATCATCGTGATGTTTGTCGGGAAACTGGGCCCCCTCACACTGGCCTTCTCCCTATCAAGACCGGACAAAGAAAAGATCCGCTATCCAAAAGAAGATATATTAACAGGTTAATATTAAACCAACCGGCTCTCTTCATTTTGCCCTTCGCGGGTAAGTGGGGGAGCCGGTTTTTTATTGTTTTTAGGCTCTTTTCGTGAAGTTTGATGAATATAATTGAATCTGCCAGGGCTCTGTCAATGAATGTGTGCTGGATGGTGAGGGGAACCGCTCCGCTTGCAGCTAGCGTTCGGCAGAGCCTCCTCAGCTTAGCCGAACGGGGTCTCGGCACGCCCGAAATCCGCAGGAGTCTACGCAGTTCCCCTTACCATCTATAAAAAAATTCATGACAAAGCTTAATATAGAAAACGGACTACTGCTCTCTTTAAATGAGGTTATTTACGGTGGGAGCATTGGTTGGTTCATTTAAAAGATAGTTTAATGATCCTTCGATTCATGAGTAAACATAAAATTTTCTTTTACTCCTTTGTAGATGTTTTTTTGAAAAACAACGCTCAACATTTCTACAATAGGAGCTTTTTGTATTGTCTATACGTCATTAGGAGAAGCACAGAGTGGATTGTAGCGGAAGGCACTTAACTCCTGCGGGAAATAGAGGAAAGGTCGAGACCCCACAGACGGAACGTCGAGGAGGCTCGACTTCCTCCCCGCGGAAAGGAACGGTCCATGTTTTCGCACTACTACTCATCCAAAACAAAAATTCACTTTTGGGAAGTTATGCAAAGCCACAATGTTTATGAAAAGAGCCTTTTTTAAAAACGACAAAGAATCAATCCATACTCACGCATGAGCCTAAAAACAGTTCTATTAAGCGTTTTCATCACACATTTTTGATATTGACTAAACCAATGTGCGCGATTATACTGTTGAAAAATTCTGAACTTTAGGCGGTGCTGTTGTTGAAGCGTGTGTATAATTTTTCTGCTGGTCCTGCGGTGTTACCTGAGCCTGTTCTGAAAAAGGTTCAAGGTGAATTATTGAACTATCAAGAAACGGGCATGTCTGTAATGGAATTAAGCCATCGTTCTGCCCCTTTCCAAAATATAACAGAAGAAGCCCGGAAATTATTGCGTGAACTGCTCTCGATTCCAGATGATTATCACGTGATATTTATGCAAGGTGGAGCATCCTTGCAATTTTCCATGATTCCTCTTAATCTGCTCGGTTCACATCAAGAAGCTGACTATATCCTGACAGGCAGCTGGTCAAAGAAAGCTGTCAAAGAGGCGGGGAAGGTTGGGAATGTCCGAACTTTATCACCTCAAGAGAAGTTTGAGATCCCTGCTTATACACCAGAAGATTTTTCACGACAGTCCAGCTATGTACATATTACATCCAACAATACGATTGAAGGAACGCGTTACCATAAGTGGCCTGAAACAGGAGGCATTCCACTTATAGCCGATATGTCCTCCCATATCCTTTCTGAGAAAATAGATGTTTCCTCTTTCGGACTCATCTACGCAGGAGCTCAAAAGAATCTGGGTCCTTCGGGTGTTACGGTGGCGATCATTCATGAAAGTCTGGTCGGTCAAGCAGCGAATACGTGTCCAACGATGCTGAATTACGAAACATATGTAAAGCATGATTCCCTCTTTAACACGCCTCCGACCTTCACCATATACGTATTAAAGCTTGTTCTGGAGTGGGTGAAGGAGAATGGTGGAGTGGAAGGGATGCAGGCTCAAAATGAGAGGAAAGCAGGTCTCTTATACAACTGTATAGATGAATCATCTTTATTCCATAACCCTGTCCCGAAAAAAAATCGTTCCTTAATGAACATTCCTTTTTCAACACGTGACGAGGAGCTGGACGCCCGGTTTCTAAAAGAAGCCAAAGCAGAAGGGTTTGAATTTTTAAAAGGGCACCGTTCCGTAGGGGGAATGCGAGCGAGTTTATATAATGCCATGCCGCTTGAAGGTGTGGAAGCACTGGTCGGTTTCATGAAAAAATTTGAGTCTGAGCAAGGAGGAGTATGAAAATGATTACAATCAATACGTACAATGCCATTAGTCAAAGCGGACTTTCACTGATCGAGGATGACCTGAACTACCATCTGAATGGGAATGGGGATCCCGATGGAATTTTAGTAAGATCAAAGAACTTGCATGATTACTCTTTCCCGACTTCAGTCAAAGCCATTGCACGGGCAGGAGCAGGAGTCAATAATATCCCGATTGATCTCTGTACGGAAAAAGGAATTGTTGTCTTTAATACGCCCGGTGCCAATGCAAACGCCGTGAAAGAGCTCGTACTGGCTAATTTGATCGCTTCTTCCCGTAACCTATATTCTGCAGTCGGCTGGACGAACACGTTAAAAGAAACAGAGGAAGACGTACCGAGTGTCGTAGAAGCAAAGAAAAAAGAATTTGTAGGAAGTGAGATTAAAGGGAAGAAGCTTGGTGTAGTAGGCTTGGGAGCGATTGGCGTCCTTGTCGCAAATGATGCCCTTGCCCTTGGTATGGATGTGGTCGCCTATGATCCATTTATATCAGTGGACGCAGCGTGGCGTTTATCCCAGGATGTGAATCGCGCTCATCATATTGAAGAAGTATGGGAAGAGTGTGATTTTGTGACACTACACATTCCATTAACAGACAAAACTGCAAGCTTTGTGAGTGAAGAAGGCTTCACGAAGATGAAAAAGAGTATGACGATCTTAAACTTTTCAAGAGGTGAGCTAGTGGAAGAAGGTGCTCTGGAAAAGGCCCTTGAAGCAGGAATTGTCCGAAAGTATGTGACGGATTTCCCTAATAAAAAGGTATTGAACATGAAAAATGTCGTCCCTGTTCCTCACCTGGGCGCATCTACCGTTGAATCTGAAGAAAACTGTGCCATCATGGCGACAAAGCAGCTGAAAACGTATCTTGAAACGGGTAATATTAAGCATGCTGTGAACCTGCCTGATGTGAACCTGCCTTATAGCGGAAAAATGCGAGTTACGGTCATGCACCAAAACATCCCGAATATGGTCAGTCAAATCGCCAATGTCCTCTCAGGGTATGCAGTTAACATTGCAGATATGATCAACCGGAGTAAACATACGTGGGCCTATACCATGATTGATTTGGATCAGAAACTCCTCGAAGAAGAACAACATCAAGTGAAAAGCAGGATGAAAGAAATACACGGTGTTGTTTCCGTCCGCCTCATTTAAATAAAGTGACTAGAACTCCCTTAACCCGAGAATAATGTGTAGTAAAGCGGTTGAGGGAGGATTTATTTTTATGGCGATGATCCATTTTAAGGATAGAGATCTTTATTTTGACGATCTAGGAGAGGGGACTCCCCTAGTCTTGATTCATCCTCCCGGTATGGGGAGGATGACCTTCATAAAGCAGCATGTGCTTTCCAGGCACTTTCGCCTCATCATTCCGGACTTAACAGGCCACGGTGACTCCTTTACCATGGAGCAGAATATTAGTATCTCTCAGTTTGTAGAGGACATAAAGGCGATTCTCGACCACCTGAACCTTTCTACATGTGTGATGCTCGGATACTCTGCAGGGGGAGTGGTGGGACAAATATTCGCTTGTACCTATGAAGATCGGGTTTCCGCCCTCATTCTTGTAGGGGGTTATCCGAAAGTCACGAATCCCAAGCTGAAATGGATGCACCATATGGGCATGAAAATGGTTCGTGAACATCCGGCTCGCCTATCTGGGATTATTTCCAGAGCGCATTTCAAAGACAAGCTTGAGCGGGAGAAGCTGAGGGGTCATATGAATAAGGCGAACCACCATATTTGGTATCAATTCTACGAGCAATCACTTCACTACGATGGGATAGAGCGGGTCAAGAAGCTTCCCATCCCGCTACTCTTAATATACGGGGAAAGGTCGGATTGGATCAATTCTCATCTTAAACTGTATAACGATTGCTATCCTAAGAAAATATATATCATTCCAGGAGCCTCTCATCAAATTCCCACACGTTATCACGACGCTCTAAATAATATACTGTTAGGAGAAATAGAAGGGTGATTATCTTTGCTCTTACTCCTTCTACTTGATATTATTTTAATAAAGTAAAGTCGAACAATGAGAGGAGAATACGATGGGAATACATCATTATTTTAAAAGCTTATCCGACCTTGAAACCCTCATTCGCTGTCCAGGGCGATTTAAGTATCATGAGCATAACGTAGCCAGCCACTCCTTTAAGGTGACCAAAATCTCACAATTTCTTGGAACGGTGGAAGAACAGAGCGGGAAAGAAATTGACTGGAAAGCACTGTATGAAAAAGCCTTGAATCATGACTACGCGGAACTGTTTACAGGTGATATTAAGACCCCTGTAAAATATGCATCAGGAGAGTTGCGTGAGCTCTTTAGCCAGGTAGAAGATCAGATGGTCAATAAATTCATCACTACAGAATTCCCCCCGCAATTTCAAGAAGTGTACAGAGGACGGTTTAAAGAGGGGAAAGACGATACCCTTGAAGGAAGAATTTTATCTGTAGCAGACAAAATCGATCTTCTGTATGAATCCTTTGGAGAAATTCAAAAAGGGAATCCGGAGCCTCTATTTATTGAAATTTATCAAGAAGCACTTTCTACGATTGTGAACTACAAGGATCTGGAGTGTGTACAATATTTCTTGGAATACATTCTGCCCGATATGCTTTCTGAGAAATTCATCCCTCACAGTGAGTTGAAGGAACGGACCCAGAAATTAATTCAGCAGGGTGAAGACTAGGAAAACCCTTTCCAGATAGGGAAAACTTCGGTAGAATATGGGTTATTCCCTTATCTTTAAGGAGAGTTGAACGTGTCTAAAATCATTTTAGGTTTATTTTTACCAGGATTGCTTGTCGTTCTGTTCACACGGGTGACGTATAATCATTATGTCGGATTGATCTTGACCGTAGCTCTCATTGCAGCTTCGGTTTCAAAGGGCTATACGGACTCCTGGTTGCTGATTGTCGTAGACGCGGCTTCATTGACCGTTGGATTCTGGTATAGCGACCAGATGATGAAAAAAGCGAAGAGAAGTGCATGATTTGGGTGACAAAGATGAATAGAAGTTCCTGAAAAAACACGGGCTGTCTTTTTTAAAAAGACAGCCCGTGTTTTTTTATGGAGTAGCTACAACATCGACATCGCTGGCCTTTACAAATGCCAGGCGATGGTTTAAGTGAATAAGATAAAATTCATCATTCCCCCAGACGATTTTATGTGTCGTCTCTGGATTGTACGTGTAAACAGGTGCACTGTAGTAGCTTCCTTTTACTTTTTCGGTTGCTACATACGTTTGATCCGAAGTCAGCGTGTACTGAAGAGGAGACATTCCTCTTACCGGGATGCCGTCAGGAAAAGCTTCTTCTTCTGGATAAGCAAGTCCGTAAACAGGGATGCCCGTAGTTCCTTCCTTAGGTGTGATCACAATACCTGATCCTTTTGTGGTATTCGTTCCTTTAGGATTATAAAACCACGCTTTTTGACCTGCGTACCAAATCGCTGTCCAGTCATCTTGTTCTTCTGCTTTGTAAAAGGTTTGCCCTGTAACCGCCTTGTTGCCCCAATTGGACGCATCATATGGGTGGGCTTTCGTTAGAGCAGCGTCTTTGATCAATGGAGCATCAAAGCTTGGGGCTGTATACAAATACACAAAATTTGCCGATTGTTCAGGTACGGGTTCTCCCGTTGGAGTCTGAAGGATTGGCTTGTTTGTTTCGAAATTCGGACGGATTTGGACGATGTCTTTTTGTCCTTTTCCTGATTCCAGGGGAGCTCCAAGAATTTGCATATAATGTGCCCAATCCCAGAATGGACCTGGATCCCAGTGCATAGCAGGTTGTCTTGCAGCAGTCGTTCCAGGTATCTCATCATGTGCAATGATATGATCGCGGTCTAATGGAATATTGTACTTTTTAGAAAGATGTTTTACTAATCGGGCTGATGCATGATACAACTGTTCGTTATACCAGGCCGCCCCTTCAATGGCGATACCTTCGTGCTCGATCCCAATGCTTTTCGAGTTGAAATACCAGTTTCCAGCATGCCAGGCCACATCTTTATTGTCCACCATTTGGGTGATATCACCGTCGGAAGAACGGATCACATAATGAGCGGAAGCCTGAGTCCATTCACGCTGGAACACGGTTTTGGTTAAATCATAGCTGATTTCCGTGTCGTGGAGGACGATGTACTTGATTTCCTGATTGTTATGTGGCCGGTTTGCTATGTCGTAATTACCGTATGAAGTTTCATAGTAGGTCCCGCCGCCCCAGTCAATTTTCTTGTAAGCTGCCGGAACGTAATGACATGCAAGGCCATTCGGACAATCGGCCTCGGTTTCTTCAGTATCCATTTTTAAGTTTAATGATTGGATTGATTCTTTATTCGGATTGGTTTGTTTGGGCGCTAAGGTTAAGGAAGAGCCATCCTCTGTTTGTTTAGTCACTCCGTTGTTGATTGTATCGTATACACGGTCCGCAAAATCCTTTGCTCCCGTATAGTCGGATGAACCGCTGTATTTAGCGACTGCCCCGTACCATTCATTTACGTCAGAAGGTGTCTCTCCAGCTATCTCCTTGGCATACTGTGCCAGAAGTGCTGCAGCACCGCGGATATTTTCTTTCTTATTTTGTTTTAAAGTTTCTGGTTGAAGAGAGAGTAGTTCAGCTGCGGTATTCAGAGTGTGAAGTTTGGGATCATTAATGTCTAATGTAGATTCGATTTTCAATGTTGATTCTTCTAGAGGTTGAGCGTCTTCATCCTCTTTACCGGATAAAAACATATGAGCAGGTTCATCGCTGTGGGTATCTTCTAAACTATCAGTGTGAACATCTGTAAGATGCATCAATCCGTAGCCTCCGGAAGCACTTGGCTTTCCGTCATGATGCTCCCATAGGGATACGTTATAACCCACTGCAAGTAGAATTTCAACAGGGACATTGAATTCCTGCGCTGCTTGTTGAAACGCTTTTTGCAACTCGAGTGAATCGAAAACTTCAGCTTGTGCCACTCCATGAGAGGTAATCGATGGTGACATCGAGGTGATGGTGGAACTCAGTAGAAATCCCGTTAAACTAAGGGAGACGGCGACTTGTAGCCATTTAGATTTTTTCATACATTCCTCCTAAACACTATGTATTTTTTGTAGAACCTATAAGAAAGCTTATTGGAAATTAGACAGAATAGTCAATCAATTATTGGGTATATGCCTAGATGAATATTTGGATAGGGATAAGCTTTATGATGTGGGAGAAATCATCCCAGATAGAGATATCTTAATTGTGGATAAATAAAGAATAGTGTGAATAAGTGAGGGAGTGAACATGTTATTCACAGATTGAATCCGCATTCATCAACATTGTGCACAAGAAATTTGACGAATTGTGAATAAGTTTAGGGATTTTCCACAAGTAATATCGACTTATGCACATAGTTGTACACAGGTTGTGTATAGAAATGCTCGGATTATGTCGAAAATTTCTTATAAGCTCCTTGCTGCCTCCCGTAATATGTCGAAACCACAATTCAAGCCTCGAAACGGTTTCTTCATCAAAAGTTATCCACAACCAAGATACTGTTCTCTCTATAAAAATAAATAAACGAACTTTTGTTCGCTTATTATTGGTTAATACTGTAGGAAATGTGGTAGAATGTGTATAGAAGAATGGACAGTGTTTAAGATGGGTATAGGTAGGTAAATACAAGGTAGCAGTCCTTTACTATAGGAGGTTTCACGGTGAAAGATCAATTCGAGCTCAAGTCTAAATATAAACCAGAGGGAGATCAGCCCCTGGCGATTGAAAAATTAGTTCAAGGCATAAATGAAGGGAAACGTCATCAAACCTTACTTGGAGCAACAGGGACAGGAAAGACATTCACTGTCTCCAATGTGATCAAGCAGGTTGAAAAGCCGACCCTCATCATCGCTCATAATAAAACATTAGCGGGGCAGCTCTACAGTGAATTTAAAGAGTTTTTCCCTGATAACGCCGTTGAATATTTTGTCAGTTACTATGACTATTATCAGCCGGAAGCATATGTTCCTCAAACGGATACGTTTATTGAGAAGGATTCCAGCATCAATGATGAAATCGATAAACTGCGACACTCTGCCACATCTTCTTTGTTTGAGCGAAAAGATGTTATCATCATTGCCAGCGTGTCCTGTATTTACGGTTTAGGTAACCCGGAGGAATACCGGGAGCTCGTTCTTTCCCTGCGTACAGGAATGGAAATCGAACGGAATCAATTGCTGCGAAAGCTTGTGGATATCCAATATGAACGAAACGACATCGACTTTCAGCGCGGAACCTTCCGTGTACGAGGCGACGTAGTGGAAATTTTCCCGGCTTCGCGGGATGAACACTGTATGCGTGTAGAGTTTTTCGGAGATGAAATTGACCGGATTCGTGAAGTGGATGCCCTGACCGGTGAAATCATGGGCGATAGAGATCATATCGCGATTTTCCCGGCTTCCCACTTCGTAACCCGTGAAGAAAAATTGCAGGTAGCCATTAAGAATATTGAAAAAGAGCTTGAAGAGCAATTAGCCATCATGAAAGAAGATAATAAACTGCTCGAGGCCCAGCGTCTAGAGCAGCGGACCCGTTATGATCTCGAAATGATGAGGGAGATGGGCTTTTGCTCGGGTATTGAAAACTACTCCCGTCACCTGACACTAAGGCCTTCAGGATCGACTCCGTATACTCTTCTGGACTATTTTCCAGACGATTTCTTAATTGTGGTTGACGAGTCCCATGTGACGTTACCTCAAATCAGGGGGATGTTTAACGGGGACCAGGCCCGTAAAAAGGTGCTTGTGGATCACGGATTCCGTCTGCCTTCAGCCATGGACAATCGTCCCCTGCGCTTTGAAGAGTTTGAGAAGAAAACCCAGCAGCTCCTCTATGTTTCAGCCACACCAGGTCCATACGAATTGGAGCATACTCCTGAGATGGTTGAGCAGATCATCCGTCCAACAGGACTCTTAGATCCGATCATCGAGGTGCGTCCCATCGAAGGACAAATCGATGACCTTCTGGGTGAAATCAACGAACGTATCGAGAAAAATGAACGTGTCCTTGTGACTACCCTTACGAAGAAAATGTCAGAGGATCTCTCGGCATACTTGAAGGAAATGGGTATTAAAGTTCAATATTTGCATTCAGAAATCAAAACCTTGGAACGGATTGAAATTATTCGCGATCTCCGTCTAGGTAAATATGATGTATTAGTGGGAATCAACCTACTTCGTGAAGGATTGGACATTCCCGAAGTATCACTCGTCACCATACTGGATGCCGATAAAGAAGGGTTCTTACGTTCTGAACGTTCCCTCATTCAGACGATTGGCCGTGCCGCACGAAATAGTAACGGTAAAGTCATCATGTACGCGGACAAAATGACCGACTCTATGCAAAAAGCACTTGATGAAACAGAACGTCGTCGGACGATACAAGAAGAATACAATGAAATACACGGCGTTACCCCGACGACCATACAAAAAGAAATCCGGGATGTCATCAGGGCAACTCATGCCGCAGAAGAAGCAGGGGTTTATGAAGGAGAACAGACAAAAGTTTCGACTATGTCTAAACCGGAGCGACAAAAACTTATTGCTAGCTTAGAAGTGGAAATGAAGGAAGCAGCCAAGGCGTTGGACTTTGAGCGCGCTGCACAGCTTCGTGATACCATTCTTGAGCTCAAGGCGGAAGGATGAACGAAATATGGCGCGAGATCAAATAATCGTACAAGGAGCTAGAGCTCATAATTTAAAGAATATAGATATTAAAATCCCCCGGGATAAACTGGTTGTTTTAACGGGGCTTTCGGGTTCAGGTAAGTCATCCCTTGCCTTTGATACCATTTATGCAGAAGGACAAAGACGTTATGTCGAATCCCTTTCTGCTTACGCCCGTCAATTTTTAGGTCAAATGGATAAGCCTGATGTCGATGCAATCGAGGGATTGTCCCCTGCGATTTCCATCGATCAAAAGACAACGAGTCGTAATCCACGTTCGACTGTAGGGACGGTAACCGAAATTTACGATTACCTCAGACTGCTATTCGCTAGAGTTGGAAAACCAATTTGTCCGAATCACGGGATCGAAATTTCCTCCCAAACGATTGAACAAATGGTTGACCGTATTCTTGAGTACCCTGAAAGAACTAAGCTTCAAGTACTGGCACCAGTTGTATCAGGCCGTAAAGGAACTCACGTGAAAATCCTTGAAGAAATCAAGAAACAAGGGTTTGTTCGAGTACGTATCAACGGTGAAGTCCAGGATCTTGGGGAAGAAATTTCGCTGGAAAAAAATAAAAAGCACTCCATCGAAGTGATTATTGACCGAATCGTCGTGAAGGAAGGTGTTGCAGCACGTCTGTCTGACTCACTTGAAACTGCACTTAGATTGGCAGACGGTCAAGTGATCATCGATGTAATTGGGGAAGAAGAGCTTTTATTCAGTGAGCATCACGCATGCCCATACTGTGGATTTTCCATAACGGAACTGGAGCCGAGAATGTTTTCCTTCAATAGTCCATACGGTGCCTGCACAAGTTGTGACGGCTTAGGAACAAAGCTTGAGGTCGATAAGGAGCTTGTGATTCCCAATTGGGATCGTACTCTCGATGAACATGCGATTGCTCCGTGGGAACCGACAAGCTCCCAATACTATCCGTCTCTTCTTAAGGCCGTATGTGATCATTATGAGATTCCGATGGATATGCCTGTAAAGGATATTCCGAAACAACAAATGGATAAGGTCTTATATGGATCGGGCAAGGATGAGATTTACTTCCGTTACGAGAACGATTTTGGTCAAGTACGAGAAAACTATCTTCGTTTCGAGGGAGTCATCCCGAATGTTGAGCGCCGTTACCGTGAAACAAGCTCTGATTATATCCGTGAACAGATGGAGAAATACATGGCTCAGCAGGATTGTCCAACCTGTAATGGCCACCGTTTGAAAGAAGAGAGCCTGGCAGTAAAAGTAGACTCTCTTCATATAGGGGAAGTAACGGCCTTTTCGATTGAAGAAGCAGAGCAGTTTTTTCATAAGCTCGAGCTATCGGAAAAAGATATGAAGATTGCCAATCTTATTTTGAGGGAGATCCGTGAACGACTCGGATTCCTGGTCAACGTTGGACTTGAATACCTCACATTAAGCCGGGCGGCAGGTACGCTATCGGGGGGAGAAGCTCAACGAATTCGTTTAGCGACTCAAATCGGTTCCCGTCTGACGGGGGTCCTCTACATTCTTGATGAGCCGTCCATCGGATTGCACCAGCGGGACAATGACCGACTGATCGACACCTTAAAGAACATGAGAGAAATAGGAAACACCTTGATCGTAGTCGAGCATGATGAAGATACGATGATGGCAGCTGACTACCTCATCGATATCGGACCTGGAGCGGGTGTTCATGGGGGCGAAGTGGTTTCTGCAGGAACACCACAAGAAGTGATGGATGACTCGAACTCTTTAACGGGTCAGTACCTTTCAGGAAAGAAGTTCATCCCTCTACCACAGGAAAGACGTAAACCTGATGGCCGGTACTTAGAGATTGTGGGAGCGAAAGAAAATAATCTGAACAATGTCAAAGTGAAGCTGCCATTAGGAATCTTTACAGCGGTAACTGGAGTATCGGGATCCGGTAAAAGTACGTTGATCAATGAAATCCTGCATAAGTCACTGGCTCAAAAGCTTCATAATGCGAAATCAAAACCAGGTGAGCATAAAGAAGTGAAGGGGATTGAAAACCTTGATAAGGTCATTGATATCGATCAATCACCAATCGGTCGTACCCCAAGATCCAACCCGGCTACTTATACCGGGGTATTCGATGATATCCGGGATGTATTTGCCACAACCAATGAAGCGAAAGTTCGTGGCTATAAAAAAGGCCGTTTCAGCTTTAATGTTAAAGGCGGACGTTGTGAAGCATGTCGCGGAGACGGGATCATCAAAATCGAAATGCACTTCCTTCCTGATGTGTATGTTCCATGTGAAGTTTGTCATGGGAAACGATACAACCGGGAAACACTTGAAGTGAAATACAAAGATAAAAATATTTCTGATGTACTTGAGATGACAGTCGAAGACGCAGTGAAATTCTTCGAAAACATTCCGAAGATCAAACGTAAGCTGCAAACCATCTTTGATGTTGGACTTGGCTACATCACTTTAGGTCAGCCAGCCACTACGTTATCAGGGGGAGAAGCCCAACGTGTGAAGCTTGCTTCAGAATTGCATCGTCGTTCTACTGGCCGCTCCCTATACATTTTAGATGAGCCGACAACTGGACTTCATGTGGATGACATCGCAAGACTCTTAGTTGTTCTTCAACGCCTTGTTGAAAACGGAGATACTGTTCTCGTCATCGAACACAATCTTGATGTTATTAAAACAGCCGATTACCTTGTAGACCTTGGTCCTGAAGGTGGAGACAAAGGTGGTACGATTGTTGCAAGCGGAACCCCTGAAAAAGTGGCTGAAGTACAAGGTTCCTACACAGGTAAGTACCTGAAACCTGTGCTTGAGCGAGATCGTGAACGGATGAAGAAGAAGATCCGGGAAAAAGAAGAAGTGACGTATTAATGATGGAGAGAGATGCATAGTGCATCTCTCTTTTTAACTAAAACACAATTCCCATTTCAATCCACCAACCAAAACCACAACTCCATACCTACCCAAATTCAGCCTCAAGATGGAGTGAATAACATTTCCACTATGTGAAAATAAGATTGTAAACAAATGCATTGAAACCTTTTGCTTCACGTATCGTAAATAATAGTAGAGGAGATGATGAAGATGGAGACCAATAAGGTATTATCAGCCCTATGCTATTTTAGTATATTTTTTGCAGGCTTCCTTTTTCCGCTGATCGTTTATTTTGTATCAGATAATCCTTATGTGAAAAAGGACGCAAAAGCAGCCTTTTTATCCCACTTATTACCGGTCGTTGCGGTTCCCCTTGTGATTGCAGGTTTGTTTTTGGATATGGGTGTTTTCGCGAGTGGTGCGGGATTGCCGATATTCACCGTCATCATGATCGGTTTAGCCATATTACTTAGTGTTGTCGTTGTCATTTGGAATGTGTATAAAGGCATTAAAGTACTTTTATAATCAATAAAGGGGATGAAAGAGTATGAATGAAGAACGAAAACGCATTTTGGATATGTTGGAAAATGGGACGATTTCGGCACAGGAAGCAGTGGCATTATTGGAAGCACTCGATCAAAAGCCAAATACATCAAAGGCAAAAGAAAAGGATTTTCTGGATGAATTTGTGTCCATCTTTCAAGAGGGTAAAAAGAGTGAGCAAGAACACTCTACTCATTCGGGCAATCCGAAAGATAAGCTTCTAGATTTCATGAATACTGCGTTGAACAAGATTAAGAATTTTGATTTTGACTTTCAGTGGAATCAATCGGTGGAGTTGTCTCATGTGTATCAACAGCCTAATACGGATTTCGAGAAAATCGATGTAGACGTGGCCAATGGGAAAGTGGAACTGATCCCCTGGGATGGTGAGGAAGTCCGGGTGGAATGTGAGGCGAAAGTTTATCGTACGGAAGATCATGAAGAAGCCAGAAAGCAGTTCATGGAGAATACGTCCTTTGCTGTAGACGGGGATACACTGTATTACTCGACGCAGTTAAAATGGATGAAAGTAGACTCTAAACTCTACATTCCAAAGCATCAATATAAAAGGATCTCTGTCCGTTTATTTAATGGAGGGTTAAAGGCAGGGCATATAGATGTCCAGGATCTTCGTGCCAAAGCTGCTAATGGAAAGATCCATATCGATCACCTTATAGCCAAGAAAGCCGAAGTGGAAACATCCAACGGTGCGATTTCAATTTTGAACGTGAAAGCAGACAGGGTTGAAGCTGAATCCATTAATGGCAAGGTCCATGTAGAAGGGGATATCTCGTATTCAGATGTGCAATCCCTGAACGGAAACGTCGTTTGTGCCTTGACGGGGGAGAAAGCCGATACGCTTCACGCAAAAACGGTAACGGGAAACATTGATTTACTCGTTCCTGAAAACATCAACATTTCCGGAGAGGCAAAATCAAACTTCGGTGGTTTTAAGCTTGAGTTGCAGGGTATTGATGTACTAGAGGAAAAAAATGAAGTAGTCCAAAAGTCGATTCGTTTCAGTCGTAAAACCGATTCAGACGATAAGCTTCATCTTTTTGCGGAAACAAAAGCGGGATCTGTCCTCATAAAAAAGTATGAACAGAAGAATGTTAATAAGGACAACGCATAAGATGAGAAAGAAGGAATAATGATGAGAAAACAATTAGCACGATCAAGGTCTGACAGAAAGCTCGCCGGGGTGCTTGGAGGTTTGTCCCGTTATGTGGGGATCGATTCAACGATTCTTAGGGTGATTTTCATCATCCTGCTCATTCCGACGGGATTCTTTCCTCTGGCCATCGTTTACGGATTATTGGGCTTCGTGCTGCCAAATGAGGAGGAAGCCATCAAATAATGAGATGGATTATTGGAATTTTAATCAATGCCGTAATCTTTATTGCATTGGCAGGATTTTTTGAAGGATTTGAAGTATCTGGGTTCGGGGCAGCAATAGGTGCCAGCTTTATTCTTTCGATACTGAATGTTCTGGTCAAACCGATTTTGATTATCCTGACTCTGCCGGTGACGATTTTATCTCTGGGGCTGTTTCTCTTCGTCATTAATGCCATTACGTTACTGTTAACGGATGGTCTGATGGGTAACAGCTTTGAGTTATCCAGTTTTGGCATGGCTTTTCTGGCATCGATCATTTTGTCCCTTGCAAACCTGGTGATTCAAAAAACCGTGATGGATCCGATGAAGGAGAAGTAAATAGAAAAAGACTCCGGCTTGAAACATGAGCCGGAGTTTTTTTATGGATAAAAAGAGTGTTACTATACCTGAAATTGAAGTACTGTAGACCCCGCAGCATCAGATGACGAGGATGCTGACCGCCCGTCCCGCGGAAAGCGAGGATCCAGCAGGGGAAATAAACCACTATTCATTTAATGGTAATGTTTGATAATAGCCTATTTAAAGGAATAGGTAAAATATTCAATATTAGAGTAATAGCATCCCCGTTTGTCTGTCACAAGTAAGCTGCCTTGCGCTTTTCTCTATAATTGCTAAAATAGGTTAGAGTAAGAATCGTTTATAAATATGAAGCGAGTGTAATGTGAAGGAGGAGCTGTATGTGGCAAAGGTCCGCACAAAAGATATTGTCGAGAAGTTTAAATTAGAGCTTGTCGGTGGAGAAGAAGGTTTACATAGACCGATCACAACGAGTGACATTTCCCGTCCAGGCTTGGAAATGGCTGGTTATTTCAACTACTATCCTGCAGAGCGGATACAATTATTAGGGAAAACCGAGTTGTCTTTTCTGGAGCTATTAGATGAAGCCGAACGTAAGCGCAGAATGGAAGCTCTATGTACAGATATCACACCTGGTATCATCATTTCCAGAGACCTGGAGATTCCGCCTGAACTAGTGGAAGCATCAAATCGTTATGATGTTCCTGTCATGCGTTCTTCGATGAAAACAACACGATTCTCTTCGAGGCTGACAAACTATCTGGAAAGTAAGCTTGCCCCAACAACGGCGATCCATGGTGTACTGGTGGATATTTATGGAGTCGGAGTGTTGATCACAGGGAAAAGCGGTGTTGGTAAAAGTGAAACCGCTCTTGAACTAGTGAAAAGAGGTCATCGCCTTGTAGCAGATGATTGTGTCGAGATTCGCCAGGAAGACATGGATACGCTAATCGGCAGTTCTCCTGAATTGATTGAACATCTGCTTGAGATCCGCGGTTTGGGGATCATCAATGTCATGACGTTATTTGGTGCAGGAGCGGTCCGCAGCCATAAGCGTATTACCCTTTGCATCAATCTCGAGCTATGGGATAAAACGAAACAGTACGACCGCCTCGGACTAGAAGAGGAGACGATGAAAATTATCGATACGGATATTACAAAATACACCGTACCTGTTCGTCCTGGACGAAATCTCGCAGTTATCATTGAGGTGGCTGCCATGAACTTCCGTTTGAAACGTATGGGCGTAAATGCAGCAGAGCAATTTACAAACCGATTGTCTGATGTGATTGAAGATGGAGAGAATGAAGATATCTAATCTTAATGAAAAAAAAGGAGAGACAAAATGAACGAGAACATTACGCCAATCGATCCCATTGCCATTTCACTCGGTCCGATCCAAGTACATTGGTACGGTGTCATCATCGGACTTGGAATCGCATTAGGACTCTATTTAGTCATTCGTGAAAGCAAACGACTCGGTCTTCATCCCGATACATTCATCGATTTGCTCGTTTGGGCCATTCCCATCGCGATCATTTGTGCCCGTGCTTATTATGTCATCTTTGAGTGGGACAATTATTATGCCGATCACCCCGGGGATATCATTAAAGTATGGAATGGTGGAATCGCCATTCATGGTGCGTTAATCGGTTCTGTCCTTACTACGATTGTGTTTGCCAAAATAAAAGGGCTGTCTTTCTGGAAGCTCGTTGATATTGCGGCACCGAGCATTATTTTAGGTCAGGCAATCGGTCGCTGGGGTAACTTTGTAAACCAGGAGGCCCATGGTGGAGAGGTGTCCCGTGCGTTTCTTGAAAACCTGATGCTTCCTGATTTCATCATTAATCAAATGTATATTAATGGAGCGTACTATCACCCTACATTCCTATACGAATCACTTTGGAGTTTTGCCGGATTGATTCTTCTTCTTGTCTTGAGAAGAAAAGCAAGCAGTCTTCGTCGTGGAGAACTGTTCTTAACATATGTGATTTGGTATTCCATCGGTCGATTTTTTGTTGAAGGATTGAGAACAGACAGTCTGATGATGGGGTCTTTACGATTCGCTCAAGTCATTTCCATTGTCCTTATCATTGCAGCGATTGGTGTTTTCTTTTACAGAAGAAAAGCCGGCCTTGCGAAGAAGGCATACGATGAAAAGACGGATAGCGTAAACGCTTAACAAAAGGAGAGTAGGGAGTATGTGGATGTCATCTTTGAAAAATGGCGGCCTTACAGGTTTGAAAACAACGTGGTCACTAGGAAAGGTCATCTTTCCAATCACGCTGATCGTGTTTTTGCTTCAATACACACCTGTCCTTCCTTGGGTCATGGAGAAGATTTCTCCATTTATGAAACTTATAGGGCTTTCAGGTGATGCGGCCATTCCTCTTGTATTAGGGAATTTTCTTAACTTGTACGCAGGAATAGGTGGAATCCTATCCCTTGATTTAACGGTGAAAGAAGTATTCATCATTGCGGTGATGCTCTCCTTCTCTCATAATTTGTTCATTGAATCAACCGTAGCCGCAAAGGTGGGCGTGAAGATTTGGCTGATTGTCGCTGTTAGGATCGGATTGGCACTGGTATCGGCAGTTGTCATTAATCTGGTTTGGAACGGTGGATCTGAAATCGCCAAGTACGGAATGATGCCTCCACAACAAGCTGAGCCGAACGGGTGGGGAGAAATCATTCTGATGGGCTTTGAAAAAGCAGGATTTGGTGTCCTGCAATTAGCTCTTATCGTCATTCCTCTTATGATGATTATACAAGTGATGAAAGATCTGAAGTGGATGGATGTTTTTTCACGCTGGATGTCCCCTGCCACACGGGCGCTTGGTATGAATGCAAATACATCATCCACGATGGTAGCGGGACTCGTCATCGGGCTGGCATACGGAGCAGGAGTCATGATCCAGGCGGTAAAAGAAGATGGAGTGAGTAAGAAGGATGTCACGATTGCCTTCATCTTTTTAGTCGCATGTCACGCCGTGGTGGAGGATACGTTAATCTTCATCCCTCTCGGCATCCCTGTGCTGCCCCTCCTGATCATCAGGCTGGTCACAGCGATTTTGTTAACGATGGCGGTGGCCTACATTTGGAACAGGGTCGATGCAAAGAAAGAAAAGGAGAGACATTATGAGCAGGATTACAACAATATTATTTGACTTAGACGGAACATTGATCAACACCAATGAATTAATCATTTCTTCCTTTTTGCATACATTGAATCATTATTATCCAGGGCATTATGAGGAAAAGGACGTTCATCCTTTTATGGGACCACCGTTAGAGGAGTCATTTGGAGGGTTGGACCCCGACCGTATGGAAGAAATGTGTGCCCACTACCGTGCTTTTAATCATGAGCATCATGACACACTTGTAACTGAGTTTGAAGGGGTGTATGAAACCGTTCAAGCCCTTTACGAAAATGGATATAAATTAGCGATTGTGTCAACGAAAGTCCGTGATGTTGTGTTAAAGGGACTGGACCTTATGAATCTTCGTTCGTTCTTTGAAGTCATCATCACCCTGGACGAAGTGGAGAACGCGAAGCCGCATCCTGAACCGATTGAGAAAGCTCTCGTGGCATTGGGATCCTCGCCTGAAGAAGCAATCATGATCGGGGACAATCACCACGACATTTTAGCGGGGAAAAATGCAGGAGTGCTATCGGCAGGTGTCGCGTGGAGTGCGAAGGGAAGAGAGCACCTGGCTCACTACGAACCGGACTTCATGCTGGATAATATGAAAGACTTATTACCGATTGTTGGAGTTCCTACTACATGAGACGAACGACCCGCTACCCTGTAGAAGGAGCAAATTCTCTCTGGCATGTTTACAAAACCGTTCCTTTCGGGAAGGTCGTCAAAAATTTCATCGTAATTCAACTGGCAAGGTACACACCCTTTCTGGGAATGAAAAATTGGCTGTACAAAACGTTTTTGAGGATGAAGATCGGTGAACACACCTCATTCGCCCTGATGGTGATGCTTGACGTGATGTTTCCAGAGAAAATATCGGTTGGGCGTAATACAGTCATCGGGTACAATACGACGATACTGGCCCATGAATACCTGATCAAAGAATATCGATTAGGAGATGTGGAAATCGGATCGGAAGTGATGATCGGGGCCAACACCACGATATTACCGGGCGTTCAGATTGGCGACGGAGCCATCGTATCGGCAGGAACTCTCGTACATAAAGACGTCCCGGAAGGAGCGTTCGTAGGTGGAAATCCCATGCGGATCATCTACACCAAAGACGAACTGGCCGCACGCTGGCGAGAAGATGCAATCTACGGATTGAAAAGAGAAGAATAAGGGAAAAGGCAAAGATAGATTAATCTATCTTTGCCTTTTTTGTTTGGATGAACGTTGTGGGACCTGGATGTGCGTGTTGGAAGAGCGGCGGAATTTGGCGAATAGCAGATAAACCGAAAGAAGTATTCATTTGCTGATTCTTTTCTTATCCAAATGAACGTTAGCACTGTTCATCGCTACCTCATATAGATTGGACGGGGATTTGCGAGACTCCTGCGGAAAAACGGACTGGGCGAGACCCCGCAGCGAAGCGAGGTGGCTTGCCCAGTCCGCGGAAAGGGAGCGAATCCCCTTCCAATCAAGCAGTATGCTATTGGAACAGTGCTAGAGCACTAACTTTGAAAAAGATTAGCAGTGCTTTACTAAATCTAATCCAATCCCCTCAAAAAAATCCACAAAATCAAACGGTTGACGAATAAAAAAAGAAACGCTACACTACAAATAACTTTATTTTATTAGCACATTAGCGAACTAAAGGATTTCTGAATAATCGAGATTTAGTAGCAATCCCTTAATCGGGGAAAAATAGATGAATTAATACGCCAAAGGTGGTTCTTATGACTAAGTTATTTATGTTCGAGAAGCCATTGGGAATGAGAGATACATTTCCTGATTTATACGAAATCAAAGATCTGACGAAAAAGAAAATGGAACAGGCGATGAAGTTGTGGGGTTACAAGTTTATTGAGACTCCCAGCCTTGAATATTATGAAACAGTTGGTGAGGCATCGGCGATATTAGATCAGCAGCTATTCAAGCTTCTGGATCAACAGGGTCACACCCTCGTGTTAAGACCAGATATGACAGCGCCGATTGCCCGGATTGCCGCGTCAAAATTATTAAAGGACGAAGCGCCGCTGCGATTGGCCTACTCGAATTCTGTGTTCAGAGCCCAGCAGCGGGAAGGCGGGCGTCCGGCAGAATTTGAACAAGTGGGAATTGAATGTATCGGTGACGACTCAGTCAGTGCCGACGCTGAGGTAATTGCGCTGATGGTATCGGTTTTAAAAGAAGCAGGCTTGGAACATTTCAAGATTTCCATAGGCCACATCGGATTTGTGCAGGAGCTGTTCACTCAAATTGTAGGGACAGAAGAACGGGCGGATACGTTAAGAAGATACTTATATGAGAAGAATTATGTTGGATATCGCCAACATGTCAATGAACTGGCTCTTTCATCCATCGATAAACAGAGATTGTTCCGTTTCCTGCAATTACGGGGATCAGAAAGTGTGTTGGGTGAAGCCCATTCTCTTTTAGAAGGGGTAAAAGGAATGCATGCTTTAGAACAGCTGAAAGATCTGTGGAGTATTTTAAAAGATTACGAAGTGGAGCAATATGTGAAGTTCGACTTGAGTCTGGTGAGCCACATGAGTTACTATTCCGGTATTTTATTTGAAGTGTACGGAGAAAATGTAGGGTTTGCGATCGGAAATGGCGGCCGCTACGATAAGCTACTTGAAAAATTCGGAAAGAACTCCGGTGCGACAGGTTTTGGATTGCGTCTCGATTATGTGCTTGAAGCGATGCAGGTTGAGTTAACTTCCACCCTTCAGCAATGCGTGCTTTTCAGTGATGAGCGCAGGAAAGAGGCTATCGGTCTGGCCCAAGAGCTGCGAAGTGAAGGAGTCAAAGTGGTGCTACAGAACTGGAAGGGCGTAGGGGATGTGGACGAGTTTACGAAGGGCTTCAGCAATGTGCACTTCGTTGTAGGACAGGATCGAAAAGGCGGTGAAATATCATGAGTGCGTTAACCATTGCCATGCCCAAAGGCAGGATATTTGAAGAAGCCGTGGAACTATTAAGGAAAGCAGATTACAATTTGCCGCCTGAATTCGATGATTCGAGGAAGTTGATCATCGAAGTTCCCCAGGAGGATTTACGATTTATCCTGGCAAAGCCGATGGATGTTCCGACATATGTGGAGCATGGAGTCGCTGATTTAGGGATTGCCGGGAAGGACGTTATGTTGGAAGAAGAGCGTGACGTATATGAACTGCTTGATTTGCGGATCAGTGGTTGTTACTTGGCGGTCGCAGGACTGCCGAATACAAAAATGAGTGATGTGGCACCGAAAATCGCAACAAAATATCCGAATGTTGCGTCATCCTATTTCCGGGAGCAGGGCGAGCAAGTGGAAATCATTAAACTAAACGGATCCATTGAGCTCGCTCCTTTAATCGGGCTCGCTGATCGCATCGTCGATATCGTCTCCACGGGAAGAACCCTGAAGGAAAATGGACTGGTGGAATACGAAACCATCGTCGACATCACCTCCAGACTCATCGTCAATCCCGTCAGCTACCGTATGAAAGACGAAAAAATCGAAGACCTCGTCACCCGGCTGACACGCATCATCGGGTAAGAGGGACGGACCTTGCCTGGAGCAGGTCGATACAGGATTAACACACTTATAAAGAGACCCTGAGGTTTGGATACTTGTTCATTCAGGCAAGGTCCGTCCCTCCAATTATAGATTACATAGGGAATACGGCATCTGCTGTCGTAAGCAGGTCCGTCCCCACAAAGGCTGGTGAAATGGAATGAAGATTATTAAGGAAATAAGCAGGGCGTCGATTAAGCGCTCGGTCGACAGTGGTACAGAGGAGCAGCGCAGAGCGGTTCAGGGAATTATTGCTTCTGTAAAAAAGGATGGGGACAGCGCAGTCCTGGACTATACGGAGAAATTTGATGGTGTCCAATTAGAGAACTACAGGGTTTCCCAAAGTGAGGTAGAGGAAGCATTCTCTTCTCTAGATTCTGAGATGATCTCGATCATTGAAGAAGCGGCGGATAATATTCGTGACTTTCACGTACAGCAAAAGAGGTCTTCATGGTTCACGACAAACGAGGATGGCACGATGCTCGGTCAAAAGCTGACAGCACTAGATTCAGTTGGCGTGTACGTGCCAGGTGGGACGGCTGCGTATCCTTCCTCTGTATTAATGAATGTGCTGCCTGCTAAAGTAGCGGGAGTCAAACGAATCACGATGGTTTCTCCTCCTGGAAAGGATGGGAAGCTATCTCCCGGCGTGTTGGTTGCAGCTAAAATTGCCGGAGTGGAAGACATCTTTAAAGTGGGCGGTGCTCAAGCCGTAGCCGCATTGGCGTATGGAACGGAATCCATCACCCCCGTGGATAAAATAACAGGACCGGGGAACATTTATGTAGCCCTGGCAAAACGCGAAGTGTTCGGCGATGTGGATATTGATATGATCGCCGGCCCGAGTGAAATCGTGATCTTGGCCGATGAGAATCAGAATCCCGATGAGATTGCCGCTGACCTTCTTTCCCAGGCTGAGCATGACGTGTTTGCATCTGCCGTTCTCGTGACGAGTTCGTCTACATTGGCCGAAGAGGTATCGACACAGGTAGAACTACAGCTGTATTCCCTTCCCAGAAAAGACATTGCCCGTCAGTCCATCAATGATTTCGGAGCTATCTACGTGACGAGAGATATAGAAGAAGGAATCGATGTTGTGAATCAACTCGCAGCGGAGCATTT
This sequence comes from Bacillota bacterium, assembly GCA_051750565.1. GTDB lineage: Bacteria > Bacillota > Bacilli > Bacillales > Bacillaceae_B > Rossellomorea. The sequence goes on from JBNJJV010000008.1 coordinate 163,819, forward strand.
AGAAATTTTAACGGAGAAGCCGTTTGAAACGATGGCGAAAATCCGTCATGCCGGAGCCATCTTCCTTGGCCGATACAGTTCCGAGCCTGTCGGGGATTACTTTGCAGGACCGAATCACGTACTCCCGACGAACGGGACAGCACGTTTTTCAAGTCCGTTAAATGTAGACGAATTCATGAAGAAGACAAGTGTCATTTCCTATAGTGAAACAGCACTGCAGCAAAACTATCAAAAAATCGCAAAGCTTGCCCGACTAGAGGGTCTTGAAGCCCATGCAAGGGCAGTGGAGATTCGATTCGACAAAGAAAAATAGGGAAGAGGGACGGACCTCCGTGAGGTCCGTCCCTCCAAAAAGGAGGACATCATGGTGAGAAGTGCAGAGATTGTGCGAAAGACGAATGAGACGGATATTTGTTTGATTTTTGGAATCGATGGTGAGGGGAACTCAAAGATTGAGACAGGCGTCCCGTTCATGAGTCATATGCTGGATTTGTTCACAAAACATGGACAATTTGATTGTACGATCGAGGCAAATGGCGATATTGAAGTGGATGACCATCACACCACTGAAGATATCGGAATTTGCTTGGGACAGGCATTACTGGAGTCACTGGGAGACAAAAAAGGGATTAAGCGTTACGGCTCAGCCATGGTTCCGATGGATGAAGCACTTGCTCAAGTCGTGGTGGACCTGAGTAATCGTCCGCACCTTGAGTTCCGTGCAGAACTTCCAAGTCAGAAAGTCGGGACCTTCGATACGGAGCTTGTTCATGAATTCCTTTGGAAGCTTGCTCTTGAAGCGCGAATGAATCTTCATGTCATCGTTCATTATGGTCACAATACCCACCATATCATTGAAGCGATCTTTAAAGCACTGGGACGTGCTCTTGATGAAGCAACCACGATTGATCCTCGGGTAAAAGGGGTTCCGTCAACGAAGGGAATGTTATAATTCATGATCGGCATTGTAGATTATGGAATGGGAAATCTATTCAGCGTCAGTAAAGCACTTGAACGGTTGAACGTTCCTTATTTTATCAGTGATCAACAAGAGGAATTACTGAACGCAGATGGCTTGATTTTACCGGGAGTCGGAGCATTTAAAGATGCTATGAATCTTCTCGAAACCACTCACTTAAAAGAAACCATCCTCACTTTTGCCCAAAGCGGGAAGCCGCTCTTAGGCATTTGTTTGGGCATGCAGCTCCTTTTTGAAGAAAGTAAAGAGAATGGGGAGACGAGAGGGTTGTCTCTGCTTCCTGGTGAAGTGCTTCTAATTCCGAAATATGACAGTCAAGGAAACTCGTTCAAAGTCCCTCACATGGGCTGGAATCTTCTGCGATACCAAAAAAAATCCCCCCTTTTAGAAGGGTTATCAGAAGGCTACGTGTACTTCGTTCACTCCTATTATGTGCACGAAAGATCCAAAGCCGTGATAGCGGCAATTGCTGATTATGCGGGAGTCGAAATCCCGGCAGTCGTGAGTCGGGAAAATATATACGGAATGCAGTTTCACCCTGAAAAAAGTGGGGAGATTGGAATGAAACTGTTAGAAAACTTTACAAAACGAGTGAAGGAATCGGAGGTGGTCTCATGAGTTTTACGATTTATCCAGCGATCGATATGCGGGGTGGGAAGTGCGTTCGTCTCGTTCAAGGTGACTATAATCAAGAAACGGTTTATGGAGACTCTCCGTTTGATATGGCGAAGAAATTCGCTGATCAAGGTGCCGAGTGGATTCACATGGTAGACCTTGATGGGGCAAAGGAAGGCTCCCGGATCAATGATGAATTCGTGATCGCGGTTGCAGAGAAGCTTGAAGCGAAGGTGCAGATCGGTGGAGGCATTCGCTCCAAAGAGGATATCGAGCACTATTTAAGCCGGGGCGTCGATCGTGTGATCATCGGCAGTATCGCTGTTTCCAACACGGAATTAGTGAAGGAATGGCTGACGGAATATGGTGACAAGATTGCCATTGGACTTGATGCAAAGGGTGGCTATGTGGCAACGCACGGATGGTTGGAAACATCAGGTCTCAAAGCTGTCGATCTTGGAAAAGAACTGGCTGAAGCCGGCGCGGAAACGTTCATCTTCACCGATATTGCCACAGACGGAATGCTATCTGGTCCTAATGTTGAAGCAGTTGTAGATCTTGCCAAACAAACGGGGAAATCAGTGATTGCGTCTGGAGGCATTAGCTCACTTGGAGATCTAAAGACTTTAAAGCAATACAAAAACCAAGGCGTCTCCGGCGCGATTTGCGGAAAATCACTTTATACAGGAAAGTTCACAGTGAGCGAGGCCATAAATGAGGTGAAGACATGTTAACGAAACGGATTGTTCCTTGTCTGGACGTGAAGGATGGACGGGTGGTAAAAGGCATTCAATTTGTGGAGCTGAGAGATGCGGGAGATCCTGTTGAACTTGCTAAAGTGTACGACGAGCAAGGTGCCGATGAACTCGTCTTCCTGGATATTTCAGCATCCCATGAAGGACGGAAAACGATGGTGGGAGTCGTTCAGCATGTAGCTGCGGAATTGGCGATCCCTTTTACAGTAGGTGGAGGGATTAACTCAGTTGAAGATATGAAAGCCATCCTTCGCGCAGGGGCAGACAAAGTTTCTCTTAACACAGCAGCCGTCAAGCGTCCTGAGCTTGTCCGTGAAGGAGCAGATTACTTCGGGTCTCAATGTATCGTAGTGGCCATCGATGCCAAATATGATGAAGAGAGCAAAGGCTTTAAGGTGTTCACCCATGGAGGCAGAAAGCTGAAAGACCTTGATGCTGTTGAATGGGCGAAGGAAGTAGAATCACTCGGTGCGGGAGAAATTTTGTTAACGAGCATGGATAGCGATGGAGAGAAACAGGGGTTCAACCTGGCCCTGACGAAGGCAGTTAGCGAAGCGGTTTCGATTCCGGTGATTGCTTCAGGCGGTGCAGGAAATGCGGGGCACTTCAAAGAAGTATTCACAGAAGGCAAAGCCGATGCGGCTCTTGCAGCATCTATTTTTCACTATAAAGAAACGAGCGTTGAAGAAGTTAAGAGCTACTTAAGAGAGCAGGAGGTGCACGTACGATGACAAATGACGATTGGATCGCATCCGTGAAGTATGATGATAAAGGATTGGTACCTGCCATCATCCAGGACGCTTCGACAAAAGAGGTTTTAACACTGGCCTATATGAATGAAACGTCTCTTAAGAAAACAGTTGAGACGGGAGAAACGTGGTTTTACTCCCGTTCACGCCGGGAGCTGTGGCATAAAGGAGAAACAAGCGGGAACACCCAAACAGTCAAGAACATCATGTGGGATTGCGATAAAGACGCCATCCTTGTCCTCGTCGATAAGGAAGGCCCTGCGTGTCATAAAGGTGAAGAGAGCTGCTTCCATGAAGGAGTGTATGGTGAGGATAAATCATCAACAGAAAATATCCTCCTCACTCTGGAAAAACTCATTGAAAATCGTGAAATCGAGCGGCCAGAAGGAGCATACACGACCTACCTCTTTGAAGAAGGTGTAGATAAAATCCTTAAAAAAGTAGGCGAAGAAGCGTCAGAAGTGATTATCGCTGCGAAAAACAGAGACAGTGAAGAATTGAAATGGGAAGTCGCCGACCTGTTCTACCACGTGCTCGTCCTTTTAAGAGAACAAAAACTTCCACTCGAAGATGTGTTAGAAGTCCTTGTGGAACGTCATAATAAATAACTCCCTGGGGGACGGACCTTGCGCGCGCGCAAAGGTCCGTCCCTCAAAATATGGTAGTTTAGTACAGTGGTATTGTATGATATACTACTGTAGTTATACTATGAACGTTTCGGAGGACTTTGATGAGAAAAGGGTCAAAATTAGGTAGTGAGCAAGCGAAAGTGTTGTCTTTTGTCCCGACTGGAGAGTATTACTACAACAAAGGGATGAAGGCTTATCAACGTCGAGAGCTTAAAAAATCGTTAAAATATTTAAATAGAGCATTTCAATTAGAACCAGTAGAACCGATGATTGCCTGTCAATTATCGATTGTGTATACAGAGCTTGGTGAATACAAGCGCTCAAATGATTTATTGCATCAAATCTTGGATGATCTGGATCCCCGGATGTCGGAGTGTCATTATTTTCTAGCCAATAATTATGCCCATTTAGGCTTATTTAAAGAGGCGTACGAACAGGTTTCAACTTATCTTGACAAAGAAGAATATGGTGAATTCGTTGAGGATGCAGAAGACTTATTAGAGCTTCTGGAGCTCGATTCCGATCTGATTGTGGATGATTTATATGAGCATGATGAGCTTATCGTCCAACAGGAGAAAGCAAGAGATCTTCTAGAGTCCGGACATTTTCAAAAAGCCGTGGAAACCTTACAGAAGGTCATTCAAGATTATCCGGAATTCTGGTCGGCTTATAATAATTTAGCACTTGCCTACTTCTATTTAGGAGAAGTCGATCAAGCAGCTGCTACGTTAGAAGAGGTGCTGGAGAAGAATCCTGGAAATCTTCATGCCTTGTGCAATACGGCTGTTTTTTATTTCTACCAAAAACGTCATGAAGAACTGGATGAATTGATCCAGGGTCTTGAGAAGGTCCGTCCCTTACTTCATGAGCATCGTTACAAGCTGGGGGCTACGTTTGCGCTCGTCGGTCATTCGAAGCGGGCGTATGATTGGTTGAAGTCCCTTCAGAAAATTGGCTTCGATGGCGATGCGAGCTTCTATTATTGGTTGTCTTATTCTGCTTATGAAACAGATCATGAGGATACAGCCCGTAATGCATGGAAAAAGGTACTTGAGATCAACCCTGAAAAAGAAGGGCTCGAGCCTTGGAACGATCAGAAGCAGGCAGATGGCTTCGAAAATCACGTCACATCGATTTTGAAAAAACTGCAAAGTGAATATACGGAAGAGAAATTATTCGGGCTGTTTCTTACATCCATCTCGAATAATCAGAGAGCTATCCTCACTCACGCTGATTTTTGTGATGTGGAGGACCTGTCGATTGTCGAAAAGGTTTATTTGGCACAAGTGTTGAATAGCAACGGAAACAGCTCGATTAAAGTGAATCAGGAGATACAGAATATGCATCAAGTGGCTCTGCACCTTTATGGGGATCATCAACCGATCACGAGCGTGGAGTCCGGATTGTTCCTTACTTGGTTTACGATCGCCTACAGAGGCATAAAAGAACGGGAAACCTTCAAGAATGCCAAAGCTTTTGCAGCGGCGACCGAATTCGTTTGGAATCGACTGCGAAATGAAAAGGTCACGAAGAAGCAACTATGTGATCGATTCAATTTATCTGCGAGTACGCTGACAAAATACATCTCAGTCGTCGAAAGTTACCTTCCGTGAGCATATTTTTGGACGATGCGACCCTATTTTTTATAGGATAGATGTAGGAAGTTAATACTATGGGTGGAAGGCTCAAGCACCATTACTACCTCTAACCATAGTATTTTAATAAAGAATATGCTTACGACTGTTTCGGAAGGAGAATGTCATCATGTCTGAAGAAAAAATTTATGATGTAATCATTGTAGGTGCAGGCCCTGCAGGAATGACTGCAGCTGTCTATACGTCACGTGCAAGTCTTTCAACGCTTATGCTTGAAAGAGGAGTGCCGGGCGGACAAATGGCGAATACGGAAGAAGTGGAGAACTACCCAGGCTTCGACCATATTCTGGGACCTGATCTTTCTAATAAAATGTTTGATCATGCGAAGAAATTCGGTGCCGAATACGCATACGGAGACATTAAAGAGATCGTAGACGGAGAAGAGTTTAAAATTGTCAAAACCGGCTCGAAAGAATTCAAAGCCCGTGCCGTGATCATCACAACGGGTGCAGAGTACAAAAAAATCGGTGTACCTGGTGAAAAAGAGCTTGGCGGACGCGGAGTATCTTACTGTGCAGTATGTGACGGAGCATTCTTTAAAGGAAAAGACCTTGTGGTTGTAGGTGGAGGAGACTCCGCTGTAGAAGAAGGGGTTTACCTGACAAGATTTGCTAACAAAGTAACGATCGTTCACCGTCGTGACGAGCTTCGGGCTCAAAAGATCCTGCAACAGCGTGCCTTTGATAACGAAAAAGTTGATTTCATCTGGAACCATACGGTGAAGGAAATCAACGACAAAGAGGGCAAAGTAGGAAGTGTGACCCTTGTCTCTACAGAAAATGGAGAAGAAACAGACTTCCAAGCGGATGGTGTCTTCATCTACATCGGAATGCTTCCACTAACGAAGCCATTTGAAAGCCTTGGGATCATCAACTCTGAAGGTTATATTGAAACAAACGAACAAATGGAAACAAAGCTTCCTGGAATCTTTGCAGCCGGAGATGTCCGCGAAAAACAACTTCGCCAAATCGTTACAGCAACAGGTGACGGAAGTATCGCCGCTCAAACGGCTCAGCATTATATCGAAGAGCTGAAAGAAAAAGTTAAAAACGGATAACCAAGAAAGCCTTACGAAAGGGAGATTCCCTTCGTAAGGCTTTTTTTGATGAATTCAACTTTTCTTATGCTTATTAAACACATATACCAACTCCGACAGCGTCAGCTTCTTCAACCCCTCATCACATGGCTTGTAAACACCAGCTTCTACTAACCGACGAATAAATTGCTGCCTCTGTTTTTCAACGGCTTCACGTAAGAATGGCATCCGTGTTCACTCCTTTTGGATTGTTACCCATAGTGTAGGGGGATTTTGAATATAAATCTGCTACTTTGTAAAGTTTTCTTCCAATTTAGAATTCTTTGTCAGGTTTTCTAACATAATAAGCCAAATCCGTAAGAGAGACATGTATAATCAAGGTATTCCCTGCTTAGGAGGATGAGGAGAACGTGGATAATGAGCCTTCCTATAAGGATAAAAAAGTGATATCGATCGGTGTCGTCAGTGAATTGACAGGTTTGACCGAGAGAAAGATCCGCTATTACGAAGAGAAGAATCTGATCTTCCCACAGCGTTCCAATCGGGGCTATCGTAAGTACTCCTTTTCCGACGTGGAACGATTAATGGACATCGCCGACCAGCGAGAAGAAGGGGTCACAACAAGAGAAATCAAACATGAATTATCCAGAAAAGAGAGAAAAGAAGCAAAGCAAAAAATGATTCGGGGTCAGCTTAATGCCCGGTTTGGTGTTCAGAAGAAGTAAGGGGGACGGACCTCTTAAACCGATACCATTGATTCATAACTTCCATAAATAAACAGGATTACAACCCTCTCAAAAGGGTATAACCATTATTATGAAAGTCATCCTAGTTTATTTCGGAAGGTCGGATTATGAATGAAAATATGGAAAGTCGCTTCAATAGTAGCACTGTTTGCCCTTATTCCCATTGTGTATTTTAGTTTTTTTGCCGATGAGACCAAGTCATCATCTAAGAAACGGGTGATCGCATTTGGAGATTCCCTCACCTATGGGTATGGGGATAAAAAAGAAACAGGATATATCGGCCGTTTAGAAGAGAAAGTAAATAAAAAACATACAAAGATGACATACACCTTTCAAAACCTTGGAGTACCGGGGCAGCAATCGGATCAGCTGCTGGGGCAGATCGTTAAGCCGGAGGTAGCGGAGGATTTAAGTGAAGCAGACGTATATATCATCAACATTGGAACCAATGATTTAATAAAGAGCAATGGTGGAGATCTATTCCCGTTGCATCATGAGGAGATCATGGAAGCGAAAAAAGACTACCTCGACCACCTGGATAAAATCTTGAATATTGTCGGAACAGCGAGCAAAAAAGCGGATATTATCGTGTTAGGTTTATACAATCCTTACCCGGATAAAGACAGTGATAAAATCGAGGCGTACGTGGATGATTGGAATAAATCTATGATGAAAGAAGCCGATAAACATGAAAATGTGAAGTACGTCTCAACGAATCCTTTGTTTAAAGGGAAGTCCAAGGAAAACTATTTCCATGATTCCCTTCATCCTAATGGTAAGGGATACGAATTAATGGCGGATCAAATTATGAAGAATTATGACTTTTAATCTTAGACCTTCTTCAAAAAGTGTTGTTTTATTTAGGTATTAATAATTCAAACAGATACTATGAAAGTTGATTCTCGCTGCAGGTGCTCGACTCCTGCGGGAGAAGCTGGACAGGTGAGACCCCACGGCGCTTGCGCCGAGGAGGCTCACCGCCCGCCCCGCGGAAAGCGAGCACCCTGTAGCGGAAATCAACTACTACTCGCTTTTGAAAACCAAAGTTTATGAAGAAAGTCTTCATAAATGACAGGTTCTTACATCGTTCGTCTTAATTCGCAAATCCCGCAACCATACATTAACAATTCCGTAATACCGTTTTAAATCTGTTGTAACACTAGTGAAACAATTTTCGGGTAATATAGATAATAAGAAATTGACCCCCTTTTAAGTAATAAATCCCGTAGACGACACAGGACTCGCCTGTGTCTATTTTTTTTGCTTTTTTCCCCTGTTATAGTGACCCATGTATATCTGTACCTATTCTCTTCTTGTAGAAACATGTCCCAATATCTTTCGATTTCAATCGACAACCTTCAAACAACAAGCCAAGACATTGTAGCTTGTCTACAATCATAGTATAATATAAGGAATGAGAATGACTGAGAGTGAGACTAATGTATTCATTGGCTCCCTAATCATCAAGATTGAGGTGAAGGTAGTGCAACGTGTCACAAATTGTTTATATCTGGATGGAGACAAGGTACTCCTTCTCCAAAAGCCAAGAAGGAATTGGTGGGTCGCTCCAGGTGGAAAAATGGAGTCCGGCGAATCAATCCGGGATGCTGTCATTCGTGAGTATCGTGAGGAAACGGGCATCTATTTAAAGAATCCTGATTTGAAAGGTGTCTTTACGTTCATTATTAAAGAAGGCGATCAGATTAAATCAGAGTGGATGATGTTTTCTTTCTTTGCAACAGAAGCGGATGGGGTCAACCTTCAAGAATCGGAAGAAGGTAAGATTAAATGGCATCCGATTGAGGATATTAAGGACCTTCCGATGGCTGAAGGAGATTATCATATTCTGGACTACCTCTTACACGGAAAGAATACGATTTATGGAACGTTTACCTATACTCCTGATTTTAAGTTATTGTCTTATCGATTAGATCCAAGTTGATCAACGAACTTTTCAAATACAACATTACGATAAAAGTGGGGGGAAGAGTATGAGTACAGGTTCTACAAACGATGTTCAATTAGTAATCATAACAGGGATGTCCGGAGCTGGTAAGACGGTTGCCATTCAGAGCTTCGAGGATTTGGGATTCTTCTGTGTGGACAATCTGCCCCCGACTCTTCTGCCAAAGTTTTTGGAACTGATGAAAGAGTCCGGTAATAAAATGAATAAGGTCGCCCTTGTGATGGACCTTAGGGGAAGGGAATTCTTTGATCATCTATTTAAAGCATTGGATGAATTAGCGGAAACCTCCTGGGTGACGCCGCAGGTTTTATATCTTGATGCAGATGATTCTTCTCTTGTCAGACGATACAAGGAAACGCGCCGTTCTCATCCGCTCGCTCCTTCAGGTTTGCCTCTTGAAGGGATTCGTCAGGAGAGAGAGCTCCTTGAAGAACTAAAGGGACGTGCGCAGTTAATATATACAACTTCAACCATGAAGCCAAGAGAGCTTCGGGAAAAGATTCTAACGGAATTCTCGGTGAACAAGAAGACGATTTTCACGGTGAATGTCGTGTCTTTCGGTTTCAAGCATGGTATCCCGATCGATGCTGATTTGGTGTTTGATGTACGCTTCCTGCCAAATCCTCACTATATCGATCATATGAGACCGAAAACGGGATTGGATGAAGAAGTGTCCACCTACGTATTGAAATGGAATGAAACGAATAAATTCATCGAGAAAGTAACCGATTTACTGTCGTTCATGCTTCCTCAGTACAAGCGGGAAGGAAAGAGCCAGCTTGTGGTCGCGATAGGATGCACAGGCGGGCAGCATCGATCGGTTGCATTAGCAGAGTATCTTGGCCATCATTTTGAAAGTGACTATCAAACGAAAATTTCTCATCGGGATATTCAGAAGAGAAAGGGTCTAACAACATGACACATACACCCAAGGTCGTCGTGATCGGAGGAGGAACGGGATTACCGGTCCTTCTTCGGGGATTGAAACGGCACCCTATTGATATTTCGGCCATTGTCACTGTCGCTGATGACGGTGGCAGCTCAGGTCGTTTGCGTGACAGCCTGGATATTCCTCCCCCGGGAGATATACGGAATGTCCTGGCTGCTCTTTCAGAAGTGGAGCCACTGGTTGAACAAATGTTTCAGCATCGTTTTGAAACAACGAATGAACTTTCCGGTCATGCTTTAGGAAACTTGATTATTGCAGCCCTTGCTTCCATTACAGGTGATTTTGTCCACGCGATTCAGGAAATGAGCAGGGTATTGAACGTGAAGGGGAAGGTACTGCCTTCAGCGAATCAAAGTGTCATTTTAAAGGCGGAGATGGAAGATGGAACGATTGTCACGGGAGAATCGACGATTCCGAAAGCGGGGAAGAAGATCAAAAGGGTCTTCTTAAAGCCGGATAGCATCAAGCCACTGGGTGAAACCTTGCGGGCCATCAAGGAAGCCGACTTAATTGTGATGGGTCCGGGAAGCCTATATACTAGTATTTTACCGAATCTTCTTGTTCCGGGAATTGGCGATGCCGTATGCAGGGCGAAAGCGAAGAAAATGTATATTTGCAACATCATGACCCAGGCAGGGGAAACATTGGATTATTCAGCAAGTGACCATGTAAAGGCATTATATGATCATTTGGAAACGCCAAGTATTGATTATATCTTGGTCAACAAAAAGCAGGTACCCGATGAGGTGCAGGCACGATATAATGAAGAACAAGCGAGTCCCGTTCACTTTGATTTGGATAAATTGAAGTCCATGGGCTTAGAAGTGATTGCAGAAGAGATTCTCTCCTATGACAACCATTTTGTTCGTCATAACACGGAGAAGGTCGCTGATATCATATATTCTTATCTTGAAAAATCAACCAGCTAAACTACAAAAATTTCTTTTGTAAAAGGTTGTGCAAGCGTTTGCTAGGAGGTGATGGGGATGTCGTTTGCGTCCGAAACAAAAAAAGAACTGACCAATATTGAAGTGAAAGATTGCTGCGCTAATGCAGAATTATCCGCATTGATCCGAATGAATGGCTCGTTGTCATTCTCAAATCAAATGCTCGTCGTCAATATTCAAACCGAAAACGCCGCCATTGCCAGAAGAATCTATACATTGATTAAAAAGGGGTACGACACCCCGGTAGAGCTTCTGGTTCGAAAGAAGATGCGGCTGAAGAAAAACAACGTCTACATTGTACGAATCAAAGAAGATACTAAGATGATTCTTGAGGAACTGAAAATCCTGGGTGAAAATTTCACCTTTATTCATAATATATCGGAAGACTTGATCAAGAAGAAATGCTGCAGACGTTCATATTTGAGGGGGGCGTTCCTTGCAGGGGGTTCGGTTAACAACCCGGAAACCTCATCGTATCATTTAGAAATCTTTTCTCTTTATTCTGAACACAACGATGCGTTGTCCGAGCTGATGAATTCCTTCGGGTTGAATAGTAAGACCCTTGAACGAAAAAAAGGCTTCATTACGTATTTGAAAGAAGCAGAGAAAATCACGGAGTTCTTGAATATCATCGGGGCTCACAATGCCCTGCTGCGATTTGAGGATGTACGGATTGTCAGGGATATGAGAAATTCCGTAAACCGTCTGGTGAACTGTGAGACGGCTAACTTGAATAAAACCATCGGTGCGGCCTTAAGACAGGTCGAAAACATTAAGTTTATTGAAAGGCATGTAGGCTTACAGATATTACCCGATAAACTACGGGAGATAGCAGAATTACGGGTGAATTATCAAGATGTCACGTTGAAAGAACTAGGGGAAATGGTGTCAGGCGGCACCATCAGTAAATCAGGGATTAATCACCGCTTACGTAAAATTGACCAGCTTGCTGAGAAACTCAGAGCGGGAGAAAAGATACAAACCTAAATAAGGACAAAGGGGAGAGAAATGATTATGGTGGAAAAACAAGTAGAAGTGAAATTGAAGACAGGTCTTCAAGCACGACCGGCTGCATTATTCGTACAGGAGGCGAACCGCTTCTCATCTGAAATCTTCTTGGAAAAGGATGGGAAGAAAGTAAATGCGAAAAGCATCATGGGCTTAATGAGTTTAGCTATTTCTACGGGTACTTCCATTACGTTAGTAGCGGACGGAAGCGACGAAGAAGAAGCACTCGTTGCCCTCGAAGGATTCGTTCAAAAAGAAGCATAAGATCAACTTCATACCCGTAAAAGCTGATGACTTGGGAGTGGTCATCAGCTTTTTTTAGTTCTTTTTTGTCGAGAAAGGATCAACCCATCAGCGATATTTTTACCGATCTTTAGACGTTATCCCTCCACCGGTCAAAATAAAAACCCCCTTGCAAAATCGTGCAAGAGGGTTTCATGATTACTTATTATTCATATCGTTACGTGTGATGATGCGATCGATCAATCCATATTCAAGGGCTCTTTCAGCTGTCATGAAGTTATCACGATCTGTATCTTTTGAAATCACATCAAGTGGTTGACCAGTGCGATCAGCCAGGATTTGATTCAGTTTTTCACGAAGGAATAGAATTCGCTTCGCTGCGATTTCGATTTCCGTAGCTTGACCTTGAGCTCCACCAAGTGGTTGGTGAATCATGACTTCAGCGTTTGGAAGGGCAAGTCGCTTACCTTTTGCACCTGCTGCAAGAAGGAACGCACCCATGGAAGCAGCCATACCGATACAGATGGTTTGTACATCAGGCTTGATGTATTGGATTGTATCGTAAATTGCCATACCTGCCGTGATGCTTCCGCCAGGAGAGTTTATGTAAATCGAAATATCCTTCTCCGGGTTTTCAGATTCAAGGAAAAGAAGTTGTGCTACAATGGAGTTGGCCACATTGTCATCAATGCCGCTTCCAAGCATGATGACACGGTCTTTCAATAAACGTGAATAAATGTCATACGCACGTTCACCGCGGTTTGTTTGTTCAATTACTGTAGGAATTAAATTCATCCTCGTTCCTCCTTAGAAATCCTTTTATTTTATTAAGAGTTACTTATTCACTTTGTACTGTTATCATACACCCATGGTCAATAAAGGTCAAACTAAACGATTCCTTTATTAACCTTTATATAAATCCTTTCTACATCATACCCACTCATTCCTTTTTTAAACAATAAAACGTATTGCAAACAAGCACTTTCTAGCTTATAATATATATTTGTGACAGTTATTCATCTCATGCCCTCGTGGTGCAACGGATAGCACGTAAGATTCCGGTTCTTAAAATGGGGGTTCGATTCCCTCCGAGGGCGTACGTTAATTCAATGAGTTCCTATGTTTGTATGAGTTATATACGAGCATAGGAACTTTTTTGTTTGGGTGCTCTTCAATGGCACCTTCAATTATTTTCCTACCGTTTTATTTATATTAATGGCTATTTTTCTAAAAGGCACTTTGCGCAAAGTTTGTTGATTTGTAACATAAGATCTGCTAGGAGCTATGTCAACAAGCGTGTGCTGGATGGTGAGGGGAACCGCTCCGCTTGCAGCTAGCGTTCGGCCGAGCCTCCTCAGCTTAGCCGAACGGGGTCTCGGCACGGCCGTACTTCCGCAGGAGTCTTCGCAGTTCCCCCTCACCATCTTTAAGAGATTTTTCGTGACAGAGCTTATAGGCATCCAAAAACAATGTAACTAGAATACAGAATTCTTCTTCCTCAAGAGGAAAACAACCTTTACCATAAAAGAGGATTACGTCTTATAATTGGTATGCTCATTTTACTGTTATAACAAGGGTTAAAATCCAAATCAGTTTATGCTTGGCTAGTTTCCAGTTACCCCTGTGTCCGAACACCTATAGAACCCTTTTTTTACTTGTTTCCGCTGCTTTAAATGCTGTTATGGGCAGTATAAGCCTAATCTCTTTTGTAAACATTCTAAGACTTTTTCTGGCATTTCCCTGACCTCGAGATCCTCACCGAGGAAAAGCAACCAGTTTGTTATTTCGGTCAATTCCCCGGGTCTATTAACATTGACAAACGTCTTTAAAACAGCTGTGGTTTGGTAAGGATTCGTATAGGAAATTGAAACTTTTAAAGGGTGGTATTTTTTGAACTGGGCAATCGCTTTTGGACCAAGTTCAAGGACAAGGTTGATTGCTTCTTCCCGCTTATTTAGTTTTTCTAAAATCGCTTGCTCACTCCATTTTTTTTTCGTCGAGAAGGGTTTGACATCGATGAGATGGTCGGCCGGAAAAATCCGCTTCTTATCTTCCTTTAAATCAAAGCCTTCAATCAGCCAAAGGCTTTTTTCATGATAAAGGTGCAAGAGATAAATTGGATAAGACTTCATTACCTTCTCTTCTTCGATAGTAATTAATAAATATCTATCTAAAAGCAGGATTTGGAAGAATGTTTCTAACATTGGATGAGGGAGGTCTGAAAGATCAAGTAAGTCAGGATTATGGGGATTGGTCCCTTCAAAAAGCAAGATTTGATTTAAAAGAATAAGGTCATCTTGCTGGCTTTCTGAGATAAGGCTGAGTAATTTTTCAGCTATAGACTGACGGCTCTTTAGATAGGGGAGTTGCTGATTTCTTGTGGCCATAAAGGCAATAAAAAGAGCTTTGACTTCATTATCGGTAAAACGGACCTCGGGCAGGACAGAGTTGTGCATGACGAAATACCCCCCATCCCTTCCAACTTCAGATACAAGTGGCATACCCATGGCCTCAATTTCTCGGATATCTCTAATAGCCGTCGAACGAGAAATGTTAAATTCTCGCATAATTTCAGAAATCGTAAAGTGGGCTCGGTTGTTGATATATCGCATAATGACATTAATCCGTTCAACTTTTTTCATCGGGGCCTCCAAATAGTATCAATTTTTGATACTATTAAACGCTATTATATACACATCAAGAGATGATGACAAATCACTTGATTAATTTAAAAAAAGGAAGGTTTTTAATATGGCAGATTATATCTTAGAAGAAAAAGACAGCTTTACCGTTATAGGTTTAGGAACTGAGCTTAAGAGCGATTACACTGACTTTGCTGGCTTGAGCAAGGAAAAGTTAGACTTTTGGCAGGACGTCAGCCAAGATGGAAGGCTTGACGTTTTAAAAGACATAGCCACAAATGACTACATTTTTGCCGTGAACGAAGGGGTGAATAACAAGATGATGCATTATGCCGGCGTCATGGCATCGGCATCAGCATCTGTACCAGAAGAAGCCAGAGTGATCCAATTTCCTAAAGGGGAATACCTGGTTGTTAAAGGGGAAGGGAAGACGGCCGATGAATTAAATAATAAGGTTTCTGCTATTGCCTTTGGTCAAGTCTTACCAGAAGCAAAGGATTTTGCTTATGTTGGTGCGCCAAATGCGACCGTTGAGATGGGGCATCAAAACGGCTTAGTTTTTGGTGAAATGTGGATTCCTGTTGTTAGGAAATAAAGAGGGCTATTTATCAGGAAGGCGTAATCCTTAGATTGGATTACGCTTTTTATTTACCGGGACAGCTGCTGAACTTAACTATAGACATAATCCGAGCATCTATATTGGGGATATATATTAAAGAAGTATAGGATGAAAGATATGGGAAATTCAAATGTCAGACAGTTTAATTCACAGGGGCAAATGGGAAAGATCATTATTAATATTATCTTGAAATTAAGTTTTCTGTTTTAGGGCGTAATTCGAATAAGAAATGCGTTCTTTCTTTATATAAAGGCCAGATAGTGGAATAATACTAAGCCATAAATAGCTTATAAATACAATGCTTTCGCAAAAATTTCATCTTTTCTTCATACTCTCCGTATCTTTTTAAGAATGAAAAACGTTATATAAAATGAATGTATTTATTGCAGGCTATTTAAAGTGAACGGGGGAAAAGTATGAAGGTTTTAATATTAGGAGGTTCTCGTTTTTTAGGTAAAGCGATGGTAGAAGAAGGGTTGAAAAGAGGTCTTGACATCACTTTATTCAATCGCGGGAACAATAAAGAAGCATTTCCAGAAGTGGAACAACTTATCGGTGACAGAGATGGTGATGTATCACAGCTTAAAAACAGGAACTGGGATGTCGTAATGGACACATGTGGGTTTGCTCCCCACCAAATTAACAAAATTGCTGCTGTGCTCGGAGATAGCATCAAACATTATACGTACATTTCAAGCATCTCTGTTTATAAAGATTGGATTCCTCTCAGTATCGCGGAAGATTATCACTTACAGTCCATGCCGCAGGATCAATTGATAGAAGTTGAGGAAGGGAGAATCTCTCCTTATGAGTATTACGGCGCATTGAAAGCGCGATGCGAAGCTGAAGCAGAGAAATATTGGCCGGGGAGAGTGTTAAATATCAGGGCAGGTCAGCTTGTTGGACCATTTGACTATACGGATCGGCTCCCGTATTGGGTTCAACGAGTCGCGGAAGGTGGAAACATAGTGGTGCCAGGACGTCCGGACCGTCCAATTCAATTGATCGACGTGAAGGATATAGCAACATGGGTGTTTGATATGGTGGGAAAAAGAAAAGCTGGTACGTATAATATTACAGGTCCCGATTATGAATTAACGATGGGAGAGCTTTTGAGTACGTGTAAAGTAGTTACAAATAGCAATGCTAGATTTGTATGGACAGATGAAAAATTTGTACTGGATCATAAAATACAGCCATGGACGGAAATGCCATTATGGATTCCTGAACACTTCCCGTTAGATGGAGAAACAGAACCGTGGAAAGGCTCATTTTGCATCAGCATTGAAAAAGCCGTTGACGCCGGACTTTCCTTCCGACTTCTTGAAGATACTGTTTATGATATATATCAATGGGAGAAGGCGAGACAAGATACAGAACGAAAAGCAGGGATATCACGAGAAAAAGAGCAAGAGCTGTTGAAGACTTGGATCCAAAAAGAGAGATAGGGGACAACGGAATTGAAGCTTTAGAACAATATTTGAACAAAATCAAATCAATGTATTTGATTTGGAAAGGACCTCAGTAATATAAATCGTTATTGTGCTAACGGGGGCTTATCCAGTATAAAAAGTACCCTATAGAGTAGACACTTAAAAAAAGTGCTCTCTATAGGGTGCTTTTTGGATAATTAATATGACATCTAGAAAAATTTGGAGACGGAGAATTGTGACTAAAAAGCTTTTTACAGAGAAAGAGATCGCTATATTATCTAAAAACCCTTACGTTACTTCGGTTAGTTCAAAAGGGATTACCTACTCGAAGGAATTTAAGGGGAGAAGGCTTTTTTAGGGGGAAAGCTGTTCTGTTAACGGTTCGCCGGGGTCAGTCCCTCGTCAGTATATCGAGCATATTTGCCGTAAATGCACCGATGTCCATGCTGGATGCCACTCTGGCACAGCCCATCCCGATACATTCCTGAACACCGGGACGGAAATCGGCGATACTGAGACCCTCAGCATAGCCGTCTTCATCCTCTACCTTCACTTGTTTTCTTACATAGGAAAACATGCCGGGTATTTCGAGTGCGGCAATCACGGCGGCCAAGTCATGCTGAGGCGTACCTTCGATGCCGGGTTCAAGCTGCTGATAGGCTTCGTAATAGAAGTCGAGAATCGGTTTGATGATCTGCTGCAGCGGGGTATCTGCACGGGTGTCTATGAAATCTACCAAAGCCGGGGTCAGCAAGGCATCGCGTGTGACATTGAGAGGAATGATGGTAAGTCCGGGGGCGTTTTGGCAGACAAAGTCGGCAGCCTGGGGATCTCCGTAGAAGTTCGCTTCTGCCACTTCGGTGACATTACCGGGTTCCAAAAAGGCTCCGCCCATGATATAGGTTTCCTTCACAAGATTCATCACTTCCGGGCTTAAATACCATGCAATCGCCAGCGATGTACATCTGCCGACATTGACAATCGTGATATCATCCGGGTTCTGTTTAATCAGCTGAAACAATCTAGTGAAATTGGTTCTGCGCTGAAATGGCACCGGGGGAGAGATGGGGCCAAGTCCTTCTTCCCCATGAATTTCAGGGAAAAAGACCGGGTTTTCCCCGCTTAACGGCCGGGTGCTTCCTGCAATGACCGGGATATCCGTGCGCCCTGCAAGTTTCAATAGATAGGAAGCATTCCTGGCGCTCCTATCACGGTCTGTATTTCCGTAACCGGCGACGACGGCCATCAAGTCGATATCGGGATGCTGTAAGGCATAAATCAACGCAAGGGCATCGTCAATGCCGGTATCGGCAAACAATATCATTTTTTTCATTTATTTCACCTCCTCTTATTTCATATGATAGAGAAGGGGAGCCTGCGTGTTTGAAAGTACTAGATTCGTTTGTAAATCTAGTAAAACAGTTCTTTCTACCTTTTTTTACTTTATGTATGCTGTTAGACACCGCTGTTGAATGCTGGACAAGTCTCACATCAGCCACTTCTCCCGCAGGAGTCTTCGTCTTGAACTCCAACCAACAGCTAGAACTGTATCGAAATCAATATTAACCTTATTACATTATTACATCTATCATAAAAAAAGGAGAGAGAACCACTGCGGTTCTCTCTCCTTTTCGGGCTCTATTTATCCGACTTGCCTTCCTGTTTGGAGAAGGCTTTGGATAAGGCGTGAATGGCAAGTTCGAGTTGTTCGAGTTTCTTTTCAAGCTTGACGAGAAGAAAAAGAGTGACTGCAATCGGAAAACCGAAATTGCCCAATAACTGAATGAACACAGAATATTCCATTGCGAGACCTCCTTATGTTTGGTTGCTTGAAAGGGCTGTCGGTGGTTGAAACGAAGCTGCTTGTCTATGGCTGCAGATTGACTGCTTTTGCAATACCTGAAGCGATGGCCTGTGACAACCCTTGAATGAATGTGGAGTTTTTTAAATAAGAAGCATCGCCTGCATGGTCGATGAATAGATTCTCAAGTAAGATAGCCGGCATTGCGGTTTCCCTCAGTACAGCGAAGTTGGCTTCTTTCTTCCCTCTGTCACGAAGACCGAAGCCTGCATAAAATTTCATTATTTCAGCATGGATGACATCCTGGCGCCTCCCCGTTTCGGTTCCTGACGTACCGGGGTAGATAAAGCTTTCGAACCCTGTCCCCCCGCCGGCATTATGGTGGAAGGAGACGAAGTAATCTGCACCAAGTCCGTTCGCAAATTGCGCCCGCTCTGATAACCCGACGTAGACGTCTGTTGTCCGAGTTAAAATGGCCTCGACGATATATTGTTCTTCCAGTAGTGCCCGTACCTTTGAAGCGATGGTCAATGTCAACTGCTTCTCTTGCAGGCCGTTCCCTGTTGCACCGGGGTCTTTGCCGCCATGGCCGGGGTCAAGTACGATCTTTGGCATGCTCATCATCCTCCCTTCTTAAGCCCAATACCAGAACTGAGATCCGTATGGGTACTCAATGCGGCTGTCGACATGGACAAATGTATTGTATTTGATAATCCCGCTGAATCCGCAGGTTTTTGCCATTTCTGCTGTTTGGTAAGGTGTCTTGCCTGAAGGGTCGGTATCTGCTGCCACCCCGTACAGGTGCATGCTGTTTGAAGCCCCGCCGACATTGCTGTTATGATTGATACTTCTGAAGCCTGAATTGATTGTGATCGGCGCATTGCCAAGCTTCTTGCGGAGAGCTTCCAGCTTGTACATCAAGCGGCGTACATTTTCCTTTACCTGGCTCGATCCGACTTTCCCGCCTGAAAAACCGCTGCCGTCTTTGGAATGGAATTCACTGAAATTGAAATTTGCAGAGGAACCGTCGCTGCTCTCAAGTGCATTCAGCTGATTGTGCGTCTGGGGACCGGCAATTCCATCAACCGATAACCCGTAAGCACGCTGGAAACGCTTGACTGCCGCCTCCGTTCCCGGACCGAAAGCCCCGTCGATCGTCACTTTGGTCTGTGAAGCAGAATCAGAAGCCCATCCCGCCACGCGGATTTGAAGTTCCTTTACATCACTGCCGGAATCACCATTTCTCATTGTTCTCGTCCAGTTCATAAACGCATCTCTCCCTCAGGTTTAGTGGATTTTTGGTTGGAGGCAAGAGCTGCATTGATTTAAAGCGATGCAGCTCTGGCTTCAGTGGTGAGACAGCCAAAAGGGATGCAGAGTAAGAGGGGCCATCCCCGCCGCACGCTTACTCCGTTTTGCTTGCCTTACACTTTATAAAGAAGAGGGAGAGCGGGAAATTACAACCTTGGATGTGAAAACTTTTCAGGGATAAAAAAAGACAAGTAAACACGAGGGGGGGCGTGTTTACTTGTCCTTTTTTAATAAGGCGTGCATCTTCATTTTCAACGTGTGCGGTGGATCCTCATCTGCAGGGCGGTTATTTCGTTAGATCAAATAATCCGGGCACATCTTCAAGGGAATAGTTCCGGACATACGCAATCACTTTGATCCTTAATTCCTGTTCAAGGTCTTCGCGGTTTTCCTGCTGCGTCAAGTGCAGCGACTTCCGGATCTTGGGCTCAAATGTTCGGACCACGTTCACTTCATAAAGAGAGTTATTCTTTGCTTCTTTCACCATGTCATAAAGTGCGTTCATTCTCATGCTCCTTTCTGTAATGCTTCTCTTAATCTTGCCAAAGCGTTTCGGTGGGATTTGGAGACAGCCTGCTGCGTAACCCGGAGGACCTTCGCAATCTCTGTATCACTCATTTCTTTTACATAGGCGAGGTCAAGGATCTCCCTTTGTTTGTCCGTCAGTTTTCTGAAGGCAGCCAGCAGCGCATCGTCACTGATTGCATCTTCCAGGGATTGTTCGGGTAATATGAGGGGTTCCCCGGAATCGGGAATCATGTCTTTAAACGTTCCTTCCTCCTCCCCGCTGAGCGGCTGGTCGAGGGTCAGCAGCTGACGGCCGCGGTGGAGACGGATTTTTTTATCAAAATTGACGCTATGAAAATATAAGGATGAACTTACATAGGAAGTAAATCGGATCCCAAAATAATGAGCCTTGAATGCTTCGTTCAGACAATCCTCCGCTGAAGGGGTGGGTGACGTCAAAAATTCTTTCAGAAGTTCCTGATGTTCTGGCTGGGTCATAAACGATTCCACTGCTTTATTTCCTTTTAAATCAGGATAGATACGATAAAATCTTTCTTTTAATGAGTCCATTTTTTTCACCACCATTAGAACGTATGTTCGGTTAAATATTTAAAAAAAAAGCCGCGGATACAATTCCTGCTTTTAGTATATAAAGAAACCTCTATCAAAAAAATGACAACCTTATTGTTTAATATCGTTCCAATGTACTATTCATTAAACCATATGCCGGTTTTTTTATGAAGGGAGGAATGCACTAATTTTTCCTGAAAAGGGAGGAATAGTTAGGGATGACGGGGATTGGAATAGTTTTAGAGGGGTGATTGAGGGGAGTTGAAAATAAATGGCGGGAACCCGATCCAAACCGGTCTCAATTCAAAAATATCAGGTGCCAGCCCGGTTTTCGGTTAGGTTTTATCATTCCTGAACGGGTTTGATGCACAAAATGAACCCGCCGTAATTGGGGGGCATTCGTCGATAGAAACTATAATGATATACACACATTTGAAAAATGATGATCTTAGAAATGCCATAAATAAACTAAACATGCCAAAGGATAAATAATTATCTAAGTAATCGTAAAATATAGATCTTCTAGGAGAAGCATGATATTTATATCAAAAAATCACTTATGTAGGTGGATTCTTTTCAACGTACATGAGAACAAAAAAAGACTAATAGTAGATTTTCAGTAGAATGTAATGTTTGCGTGAAAGACAGTTTAACGCAACTAACTAAATAAAATGAAAAACGCAAGGACTCTTGATATAAAAGGAACCTTGGCGTTTTTCATTATATCACACGTTACCCAGTAAATTCTCATTAACGACAACAATACTGACATTATAGCTGTGGGGAAGCTAAAGGTGTTAGTGAAAGAAAATACACTTCTATTCAATTAAAGGGCCATTTAATGGAATAAGGGAATTGCTCAATATTATAATATTTGAAATAATTGGTATTTTAAGGTGGTTATTAATTATATATAGAGAAGGATATAGAGGTGGATATATGCCTAAAATTGACAATATGCTAGCAATTCTATGGATGCTTCGTTCAGGTGAAAAAATTACTGCAAAACAAATTTCAGAAAAGTTAGAGATGAATATAAGGACTGTTTATCGTTATATAGATACAATTTCAACAAGTGGCGTACCTATAATTTCAGAACCAGGACATAACGGTGGATATACTTTATTGAACAATTTTATTGAGGCTCCTCTTTTTTTTGATTTTGAGGAGCAAACCTCACTATTTCACGCTGCTGTTTTTGCAGAAGAAGCCGGATATTATGGAGGTGAAGCACTAAATAGGGCCATTTCAAAACTAAGTAAATACTCAAATCAAGAGCAGGAAACAAAGATAAACCAACATTTAACCAGTCTTGAAGTAATAAGTCGATTAAGTTCACTCTCTATGGAACCTTTTTTGAAGGAGTTGGAGCTGGCAGTAGCTGACCGGTACACAGTAAAAATTCTTTACCATAAAAATGGCCAAAAGCAATTAAATGATAGAGTGGTCGATCCGTACAGAATTATCTATTGGAATAATAAGTGGTATGTGATTGGATTTTGTCATCTTAGAAATGATATCCGTAGTTTTAGAGTAGATCGAATTGAAAGTCTAATGCTAACCGAAAATAAGTTTAACCGGCCAGAAAATTTTTCAGCACGGGACTTTTTTATGAACAATCTTCTTCCAACTATAGAAGATAAGGAAGGGATTATTTCTTTGGTTATTAATGGGGATAAAAGTGTATTGGCTGATATTTGCCAACATTGGTTTTTAGGACATTATCTACAAGAACAGACTTCAAATAAAGCAGTTTTTTTTCTTGAAAAAGATATATTACATACATATGTGCCTTATTTACTTTTACCGTACAATAAATCTATTAAAGTTATTGAGCCAATAAGTCTTAAGAAAAGACTTATTGAAGTTCTGTCGGAATTAATAGAATTTCATCAAGTATGATAACTTCCCTGACGTTAACTGTCAGGGAAGTTGTTTTATAATAGCTATATCAATTGTGATTGGAGTGTTGTTGGATGCAAACAAAAAAAGCTTTTCTATATGTATTTAATACAATGTCGGACTGGGAATATGGATATTTAATTACTGAACTAAACTCAGGAAGATATTTCAAAAAAGATGTAGCACCATTAAAAGTAATGACAGTAGGAGCTACTAAAGAAATGATTACGACTATGGGAGGAGTGAGCATAAAACCAGATATTTCCTTTGATGAATGTACTCTTGAGAGTAAAGATCTTTTAATCTTACCAGGAGGGACTACTTGGAGTGAAGAAATTCATCAACCCATCTTGGAAAGAATTGGCCAAGCTTTAGAGCTTGGCACGATTGTTGCTGCAATTTGTGGTGCAATTGAGGGCCTCGGGAATATGGGATACTTAGATACTAGAAAACATACAAGTAATAACTTAGAATATACTAAGATGGTATGCCCCAACTATCAAGGAGAAACGTTCTATGAGTTGGGATCTGCGGTATCTGATGCCAATTTAGTTACTGCATCAGGAATAGCTCCACTGGAATTTGCAATGGAGGTACTGAAAAAAATAGATGTATTTACACCAGATGCATTACATTCATGGTATAACCTAAATAAGACTCATAAACCTGAATACTTCTTCCAGTTAATGAATTCAATAAATAAATGAAGTAACTGAAAAGCTCAATTTCTCTATTTAGATTTGTAGAGAAGTTGGGCTTTTTAATTTGGAAGTTCCTTATCGTTTTAAATCCGCATTTTCCTGACGCTTCCCATATTAAGGTAAGCTCTTTTATTATGAATAATTTTCTTGAGTATACCGCTCAAA
>JBNJJV010000009.1:0-79535 GCA_051750565.1 Bacillota bacterium
AATAAGGTTTAAATTGGAGCGGGTGAAGGGAATCGAACCCTCATCATCAGCTTGGAAGGCTGAGGTTTTACCACTAAACTACACCCGCATATAAAATTGTGATGGTCGGGAAGACAGGATTCGAACCTGCGACCCCTTGGTCCCAAACCAAGTGCTCTACCAAGCTGAGCTACTTCCCGCTAGAAAAGCATATATATTACTTTGAGTATGAAACACTCGCTTGTAGAAACAAGATGGCGCGCCCGAGAGGAGTCGAACCCCTAACCTTTTGATCCGTAGTCAAACGCTCTATCCAATTGAGCTACGGGCGCAATATGTTTTAAAAATTTTGGTGCGGCCGAGAGGACTTGAACCTCCACGGGGTCGCCCCCACTAGGCCCTCAACCTAGCGCGTCTGCCATTCCGCCACGACCGCGTTTTAAGCGACAAACACTATTATAACGAGGATAATCTATTGTGTCAATACCTTTTTCGAAAGTTATTTCAACAACTTTTAAAGTGCGGGTGAAGGGACTTGAACCCCCACGCCTTGCGGCGCCAGATCCTAAGTCTGGTGCGTCTGCCAATTCCGCCACACCCGCATAAGTGGTTTAGATATTTTGCTATCGCAAAAATCTTTGGTGAGCCATGAAGGACTCGAACCTTCGACCCTCTGATTAAAAGTCAGATGCTCTACCAACTGAGCTAATGGCTCTTAAATGGCTGGGCTAGCTGGATTCGAACCAACGCATGTCGCAGTCAAAGTGCGATGCCTTACCGCTTGGCTATAGCCCAATGTTTCGTCAAAAAGTGACGAGGTTTATATGATAACATGTCCAAAACATTAAAGTCAATAACTTTTTAAAGAAATAATCTGGCGGTCCGGACGGGACTCGAACCCGCGACCTCCTGCGTGACAGGCAGGCATTCTAACCAACTGAACTACCGGACCAGAGTTTTTTGACGATAGTCAAAATAACTTTCATTATTTGCGTCAGCAAAATATCTTTCATTAGTTTGCCAATAGCAAAAATGAAAATGACCCATACGGGATTCGAACCCGTGTTACCGCCGTGAAAGGGCGGTGTCTTAACCGCTTGACCAATGGGCCATGTCCTAAAAGTAATGGCGGAGAAGGAGGGATTTGAACCCTCGCGCCAGTTGCCCGACCTACACCCTTAGCAGGGGCGCCTCTTCAGCCACTTGAGTACTTCCCCATAAAAATGGCTCCGCAGGCAAGATTCGAACTTGCGACCGATCGGTTAACAGCCGATAGCTCTACCACTGAGCTACTGCGGAACGTAAAGTATTCTTTCGCTTAACTCGTCTTATCGACTCTTTAGATTATAATGATTCCGCTATTTATTGTCAACTACTTTCAAACACTTTTTATCAGAAAAAGATGATCATGATCGGGGGATTAACCACTCAGGATTTGTCTTCCTTCATAATAACTTCCTTCACTAATTTAAGCTTCCCTTTACAACGTCCACACACGTATTTTCTTATATTGATCTTCCTTCTTCTTTTAAACTCCAACCCGCACTTCGAGCACACATAAATCATAAACCTAGTTCTATTATTCACACTCGTTAATGTTAAACAATGTCTTGGACCCCCAACTTCATTTAGAAGTCTCTTAAAATCTTCATCTCCATGCTTGTATCCTTTTCCTTCAATGTGCAAGTGATAATGGCATAACTCATGTTTTATGATTCCTGTTAATTCATCCATGCCATGCTCGTCTAAATATTTACGATTAATATCGATATCATGACTACCTAACATATATCTTCCCCCAGTCGTTCTTAGCCTTGGGTTGAAATATGCCTTATGAAGAAAAGGCTTATGAAAAGATTGAATAGAAATTTTTTCAACAAGGAGTTGCAGCTCAGCATCCGTCATATAAAATCCTACTTTCTTAATTAGAACATGACAACCTATTATAGCATAAACTAGATATCATCATTACTGTTTCAGCATGACAAAATACTCCAAGGAATGTCATCTCATGGATTCAGCTGGCACTTTCTTAGAGATAAGGAGGTTACCCCATGCCTAACTGGCTTGTGAATCAATTGAGGAGAGCCTATTTTGAGAAGGATCGATATCAAATCAAACTCCTTAATCAATGCTGGTATTTTTACCGTAAGAAGAACAGCTCTTAAGTATGGCCATCTATCATATCCCATCATAAATGGCAAAAAAGAGCTGACCTGAGATAGCATTCACTACCCTACAGTCAGCTCTTACCTGATTATTGAATCATTGTCAAAGCGACTCTGCCTTTTTGAACATCCACGCTATCAACCCAAACGGTCACGACGTCCCCAACAGACACCACATCTAATGGATGCTTAACGAAACCATTTTTTAGTTTTGAAATATGGACAAGTCCATCTTGTTTCACACCTACGTCGATAAACGCACCGAAATCCACTACATTTCTTACTGTCCCTTGTAACTCCATGCCTTGTGTTAAATCTTCGAGTTTCAAGACATCCTTCTTGAGAAGAGGTTTAGGAAATTCATCCCGTGGATCACGCCCTGGTCGAATTAACGAATCTACAATATCTTTCAGTGTTAATCTCCCTATTTCCAACTCCTCAGAAACCTCTTCTAAATTCAATTGGTTTAAAGACTGTTTCAGTTCTTCTGAGCCAACGTCATTTACACTCAATCCAACTTTCGCAAGAAGCTTCTTCACATCGTTATAATTGTCCGGGTGAATAGAGGTTCGATCAAGTATCTCCTTCCCATCCATTATTCTTAGGAATCCAATACATTGTTCGTACGTTTTTGCACCCAGTCTTGGAATTTTCTTTAATTGGGCCCTGGAATCAAACTTCCCTTCTTCTTCTCTCTTTTTCACAATATTTGTAGCCACCGTTTTGGAGAGTCCCGCTACATATTGCAATAGTGATGAAGAGGCCGTATTCACATTTACGCCCACTTGGTTTACAGCCGTTTCCACGACGAAGGTTAATGATTCATTGAGCTTCTTTTGTGAAACATCATGCTGATATTGCCCAACTCCAACAGATTTAGGATCGATTTTCACTAATTCAGCTAACGGATCCTGCAATCTTCTTGCGATGGAGACGGCACTTCTTTCTTCAACCTGAAGGTCCGGAAACTCTTCTCTCGCCACATCTGACGCTGAATAAACACTCGCTCCCGCTTCGTTGACAATTAAATAGAAGATAGGTTGATCCATATCTTTTAACACATTTACAACAAATTGCTCGGTTTCCCTGGACGCCGTCCCGTTTCCAATAGCAACAACCTCAATCGAGTATTTTGTCATAATCGCTTTGATTGCTTCTTCCGCTTTTGCGAGTTGAGATTGGGATGAATGTGGATAGATCACATTTATATCAAGAGTTTTTCCTGTTTCATCAATGACCGCTAATTTGCAGCCTGTTCGGAAAGCAGGGTCGACACCCAAGACCATTTTTCCTTTCATCGGCGGCTGAAGCAATAACTTTCTCAAGTTTTCAGAGAAGATATGGATGGCTTGATCCTCGGCTTTCTCTGTTAATTCATTGCGAATTTCTCTTTCTACCGATGGCTGGATCAGTCTTTTATAGCTATCCTCCACCGCTTCTTTTACAAGAGGAACGGAGAAGGAGTGAACATTTTTAATGACCTGTCTTTGCAAATAGTTAAGGATTCCTTCTGCATCAGGCTGGATATTTACCTTTAATACATCTTCCTTTTCCCCTCGGTTCATGGCTAAAATGCGGTGAGGAACTACTTTATGAATGGGCTCTTGATAAGAGTAGTACATTTCGAAGACCTTTTTTTCGTCTTCCTCTTCCTTTTTCACCTTTGATTCAATTAACCCTTTACGGAATGTATAGCTTCTTATGTATTCTCGGTATGAAGCTTCATCGGAAATGTACTCAGCAATAATGTCCTTTGCCCCATTTAAAGCTTCCTCGGTCGTCATTACTTCCTTTTCTTCAGACACGTAATGAGAAGCCTTTTCTTCAAGGTCTCCTGATGCTGGGAATGTAAGGATCCATTCCGCCAGGGGTTCCAGCCCTTTTTCTTTCGCTACGGTCGCTTTTGTTCTTCTTTTTTGCTTATATGGACGGTACAAATCTTCTACCGTTTGCAGCTTATCTGCTTTTTTAATGGACTGGGTTAACTCTTTAGTCAGCTTCCCTTGTTCTTCGATCAATCGAATAACTTCTTCTTTTCTCTGCTCTAAATTTTGAAGGTAATTCCATTTATCCATAATATTACGGATCTGAACTTCGTCAAGCGCTCCGGTCTGTTCTTTCCGGTATCGCGCGATGAAAGGAACTGTATTCCCTTCCTCCAGTAGTGAGATGACGTTTTTCACATTTTTTATTGATAGGTTCAATTCTTTGGATACTCTGTAAAGTAACGGTTCTTGATTTGTTAATGTTGCGGCCAATTGTATTACCTCCATTAATAGGATTCTTATATATTTTACCATAACCGTCCTTGAGGATTGAAAAGGTGGCTTAACTCATAATAAGGACATTTGGGTTTAAAATAATGCGAGTAGTGGTTGATTTCCGCTCCAATCAACTTTCTTAGCATCGGTTTGTTTAAAAAGGAGAATTTAAAAAAATCAATCCTTCAACCATTCGAAAAGACTTAATATTGAAAAACTCTGTTCAATTAACATCATTATTCAAGTGAATCCACACCCTGCCATTGCAATCAATGTTATTTAACAGGGCATATAAACAAGAAAAACTTACCCTAAGACCGTTAGAGTAAGTTTCCAATAATATATGTTGTATCGTCTGATGTACCGTCGACTAGAGATTGAATATCACCTAAAGCGCCATGAAGCGTTGGATATCTTTGAAGGATATTCTTTACTCCCGATATACTCAGTCCATCTGAGTGAATAAGGAATCTTGAGTTGGAATCGTAATGAAAACGTTGGGTCTTATATGTTTGCGGCCTTCCGGATAAATACCCGGTAACCGGTAATGGATAAGTCATCTTTCCTTCAGGTGCATACATATAAAAACGAATATTTCCTACACAGCTATACACAAACTCTTTGGAATGGTAATACACTTTAATAATCGCCACTGCAGCGCCACGTTTTTTCTGAAGAGCATCGTTACAAAGACTCATGAGGGTTTCAACACACTCGTGGTGATGCTCTTCAACTATATCGACGACAACATGAGACGATTCATAAGCAAACTTACCGCTACCTAAACCATCGGCCAAAACACAGATAAAGTAATCGTTTGTAGAGGTATAGAAATAACTGTCCCCACAATAAGGATTTCCGTTTTTCGATACTTGTTCTGCATAAAGCTCTATTTCATTTTGTTGAAGATAAGCCATTAATAATGACTCTCCGAATGGCTCATCTCTTCCTGAATAGCTTCCCTAAGCTTTTTAATCGCTCTTCTTTGTAAACGGGAAACATGCATTTGGGAAATACCGAGCTTCTCGCCAGCTTCTTTTTGGCTTAAATTTTCTAAATAGGTGTGTTGTATAATAGCCTTTTCTCTGTCGGAAAGAACATGAAGCACTTTCTCAAGAACGAGTCGCTGATTGACTTTCTCGTAGCCCTCATCCTGGTCTCCCACAATATCCAATATTGTAACTGTGCTTCCTTCTGAATCCGCTTCAATCGAGTGATCAACAGATAATGCTTGATAACTTCTACCCATTTCCATGGCTTCCAGAACTTCCTCTTCACTAACTTCAAGAAACTCAGCAATTTCATGAACTTGAGGAGAACGTTCTAATTTATTTGTTAACTCTTCAACAGTAGATTTTATTTTCGGACCAAGCTCTTTAATTCTCCGTGGAACATGCACGCTCCACGTTTTATCTCGTAGGAACCTTTTTATCTCTCCAATGATGGTCGGAATCGCAAAGGCCTCGAATGATCTACCGAAAGATTCATCGTACCTCCTGATTGCACCAAGCAATCCAATCATCCCTACTTGGATAATGTCTTCGTGGAAAGATCTTCCCTTTGAATATTTCCTCGCAATGGACTCAACAAGATTCTGGTAATGTAAGATCAGTTGACTTTGTGCATCGTCATCTTGTCTTTCCTGATAGTCTTTGATCCATTGAAGGACTTTTTCTTTTTGAGCCTGCTGGTTAGGTTGAGATAGTTTTTTCATCCTTCTCCACCTGCTCCCCTGATAGGAATTTAGTCATAAAGACTGTCACTCCCTCCTTGTGATGCACTTTTACATCATCCATCAAGCTCTCAATAAGGTAAAGACCTAACCCACCTTCTCTTAAGAACTCCACTGAATGATCGGCATGATAAGGACCAACAGCACTGCGAATTTCTTTGAAATCAAAACTTTCACCGCGATCCGCTACCATAACCTCAAGGTGATCCTCATATAGCGCGAATCCAACAACCACTTCTCCGTCGTTGTCTTTATACGCATGCTGAACCGCATTTGTGATAGCTTCACTAGTAGCAATCTTCAAATCCTCAATTGCATCGTAGTCAAATCCCATACGACTTGCAATTCCTGAAAGCGTTAAACGAATGACCCCGACAAATTCCGGCTTAGCGGGGATCTTCATCTCGATGTAATCAAAAGCCTTCATCATTCCACGCCACCTTCTACCTTGGAATTAATATTCATAATATCCCCTAAACCTGTAATATCAAACAGTCTCTGCAGACGATCGGATAATCCAATTAGATTTAGTTGTCCACCGCGAGCTTTAACCGTCTTGAAAAGACCAACGAATACACCTAATCCAGTACTATCCATATACGATACGTCTGAAAGATCCACCGTTATATCTTTATTATCAGCTTCAGCAGAGGGTTGAAGCGTTTCTTTAAGCTTTGGAGCTGTATATGCATCAATTTCACCAGCTACTTTAACGATTAGTTCATTCTCTTTTTCTTTCACATCTATTGATAAGTTCATAAAAAGACCACCTTTTTTAGCAACATTTATAATAAGTCTCTATACATTTACCCTATCTACGATAAGAATAAACTTTATTTATGAATTTCTTTTTATGATGATTAGAGTGAAATCGTCTCTAAGCTCAAAGTTCTGTAGCTTCTCGAGTTGTTTGTATACGTTATTGACAATTTCTTGAGGGGGAAGGTGATCGTATTCGCTAATTAATTGAACCAAATCTTCCCTTTCAATGAAGCCCTCTTCTGAACGACACTCTGTTACTCCATCAGAGAGAAGGATGATCATGTCCCCTGCTTCAACCCGTCTTTCGTATTCTCGGTACTTCGCTTTTTTATCTACACCTAATAAAAGACCTTTTGCATCAAGATCTTCAAATTCATTGGTTGACGCTCTATAAAAAAAGCCAGGTTCATGCCCAGCTGATGAGTATGAAAATAGATGTTCCTCCGCATTGTATACACCGTAAAACATGGTTATGAACATACTTGCATCCACATTTTGTTCCACTACTCTGTTTAAGCTTTCCAAAACAGCATTAGGTTCATTCCGGTACTCAGGTAGGCTATCCATCGCATACTTGATCATGGACATACATAGAGCTGCAGGAATACCCTTACCAATTACATCAGCAATGGCAACACTTACGCTATCATTCTCATCCTGAACAAAGTGATAGTAATCTCCATTCATCTTTTTAGCAGGTACACTTACAGCTCCAATATCCAAACCTTCTACTGAAGGGATGACCGTCCCGAGCAGGGTTTGTTGCATATTGGATGCTACATCTATTTCGTTATTTAATTCTTGTTGTTTTGTACGTAAACTTTGATGCTCTCGATAAGCAAAACCATAGCCTATCATGACTTCAAGTAAAATATCGAAAGAATGTAATACTTGATGTGGTATATCGGACTCCATTTCTAATATTACACTCTTATGGAGACTAATGATCTCCTCTGGTGAAACATGATGCTCAATTGATTTACGACTAAATTTCTGTCCTAAATAAAGAGCTTTTTCATCTTGTTCGTTTAAGTAATGCTCGATAATTTCTCTATATTTTGAATCCATTAACTCTCTGAAATTCATTTAACTCCCCCTAGCGGAGCCACTTAGTCGCCCTTATGTCTGTCCCTTCACCTGGCACAGACTCAACGTTGAACTCGTCCATTAAACGCTTAACTCCAGGCAAACCTGCTCCTAATCCGCCTGATGTGGAATATCCATCTTCCATTACTTTTCTAATATCTGTAATTCCGGGTCCTTCGTCCAAGGCGATAATTCGTACACCCTTTTTCCCGGCATCGAATAATTTTTCAATGCAAATTTGACCATAGCCAGCATATAAATAGATGTTCCTTGCTAATTCGCTGATAGCCGTAGTGATGCGAGCTTGGTCAACGGTACCGAATCCGAGCTCTTTCGCTACATTCCTCCCTAACTGGCGGGCAGCAACGATGTCCCATTCATTCGTGATCTTCACGCAGGATTGACTATCCATACCTAGTCCCCCAGTTCCAATTGTAATTTCTCCAGACCTTTTTCAAGATCCAGAGCGGTCAGAACGTCCTCTAACCTGATTCCCAGCTCGATCAACGTTATCGCTACAGCAGGCTGGATGCCGGTGATGACTACCTTCGCACCCATTAACCTTGACATGTTAATGACATCTCCAAGTACCTTAGCAATGAATGAATCTATAAAATCAATGGAAGTAATATCGATTACTACCCCTCTTGCACTCGTTTCATGGATCTTATGCAGAAGATCTTCTTGAAACTGAAGAGCTGTGTGATCATCAAGCTCCCACTGAATGGAAATCAACAAACAATCATGCAGCTTTAAAATTGGTATTCTCACTCTAATCCCTCCGCCGAAACTATTTTTCGATTTGTCATTTCAAGAGCCTTTTCAATTCCTTTTCGTAACGTGCTATTTGTACTGAACTGATTTAAATCAATTCCTAAGTTTACAATCGTTTGGGCGATTTCAGGTCTGATCCCTACCAACATGCACTTCGCCCCTACTAATCGAACAGCTTCAGCTGCCTGGATGATATGATGAGCTACCATTGTATCCACTACTGGTACACCGGTGATATCGATTAACACCACTTCTGCTCTATGCTTCACTACACCGTTTAATAGATTTTCCATAATTAATCGCGCTCGTTCTGTATCAATCGTTCCAACAAGCGGCATCACTGAAATTTTTTCAAAAACAGGTATTAATGGTGCAGACAATTCCTGCAATGCTATTTTTTGAAGAGAAACGGTTCTTTCCCATGATTCTGTATAAGCACTGATTACTTTATTATTCATCGGGGTTAACCATTTATCGAACTTCTCAACTTGTGCCACATAGTTTTGATCTGTAATAATACCTTCTTTCATCATACCTTCGTAAACCACTTTACCAAAAGTACTTAAAGCTGATGTCACGAAAGTCAGCGGCCATCCTAATCTGACAACCTTTTCAGCGAAATCTCCCAACCGGCTATTGAATTCTTTGGAATCCCTTAAGTTAGAAGCAATCATCTCTACAAACTCATGGCTTGTTTTAGTAAAAACTTGATCTGAAACGACTTGAAGAAACTTCTCGTCTGCTTCGTTCCTCATTCGTTCCATCCAAATACTAGTGATATCTGGTTTATTATTCTGGATATAATCCGTGACTTCACTAAACATTTAGTTCTCTCCATTCTATCATATGAAATTTGTACTTAGTATTTATGCCGAATGATGTAACTTAATTTTAAAGTAGGTTACAACAGTGAACTAAAAAATGACGTATTTACTTTAATAGTATCAAATAAATTCAAAAAAGAAAAAACCTATGCCTTTTCGGGTATTTTTATTTCTTGCTTTTCCCATTATAAATTGTTTGCGATGTTTTGTCATAAAATTGACTATATTTCCGTTATGCATATCCTTCTTTCGGGGGTAATCAGGACTAGAACCACCTGATGAAACAGAAAAAAAGCAAAACAAAAAGGCTTAATGATCAATCATGTTGTTGATCAGCAAGCCTTCTGGTTTGAAGTTCTATTGTTCCTATTGTATAACATGATAAAGGATTTGCACGTGAAAAGCTGGTGGCTAAAATTGGATTAGACCCACGCTGATTTGCAGGGCGTCATCCACTTTTTCCATCATCTCATCATCCAAGTGCGTAATCTTATCGGTAAGACGTTGTTTATCAATCGTTCGAATCTGTTCAAGCAAGATAACGGAATCACGTTCAAAGCCATAACGTTTTGCATCAATTTCAACATGAGTAGGCAGTTTCGCTTTTTGAATTTGAGCGGTAATGGCAGCTACAATAATTGTGGGACTAAACCTGTTCCCTATATCATTTTGAATAACAAGTACCGGCCGAACTCCGCCTTGTTCTGATCCTACAACAGGAGAAAGGTCTGCAAAGTATACGTCACCACGCTTTACAATCAAAGGATTAACCCCCGCTTACTAAGCGTTCGACTGTATGTTCTGCCTCATATTCTGCTTGAATCGCTTCTGAAGCGATTGCGAGATTAATCTTAGCCATTTCCATATAGCCGCGTCTCATAGATTCACGTAATTGTCTCTTTTTACGCTCTCTTAAATACATTTTGGTTGCACGATAAATAAACTCATTGCGATTCACATTTTCTTGATCTGCAAAGCCGTCTAATTCTGTAACGAGCTGTTGCGGTAGACGAATTAAGATTTCTGTTGTTGCGCTGGATTCAGACACAAACTACACCTCCACCAATCACTACATACCGTTTCTGTTCATTAACATATTTATCATACCATCAATTAAGGGGAATGAAAAGTTAATTTATCAATCTCTTCTATTATCCACCATATAAAATACTAATTATTCATCAAGTCAGCGGTTATTTTCCTGTTGACTGTGAATAGCTGTCGATAAGAGTTTATTCGATACTTCCGCGGGCTCCCCGTTTCGTATATAGATACGCGGCACTCTCGAGGAGATCATACAAGAGATCTCATAGTTAATGGTATCAAGCTTTCCAGCAATTTCATCCATTGTGACCGCTTCTTCACCCTGTTTGCCGATTAACGTCACATGGGTACCCATATTAAGAAATTCAGGCAGCCGAATCATACATTGATCCATACAGATTCTCCCAACAATTGGAACCCTTTTGCCGTTCACAATGATGTCCTGACCTTGTAATTTCCGCAGCCATCCATCAGCGTATCCAATCGGAATGGTGCCGATCCATTCTGACTCACCCGTTTCATAAGTAGCCCCATAGCTCACTTTCTCTCCAGCTGAAAGTTCTTTAGTATAAATAAGCCTTGAATGAAGAGAAAACACTTCTTTTAAAGGAAAAGGCAGTTCGGGCTTCATCTCTTGAGAAGGTGTGAGTCCGTACATGGCAATTCCTACCCTCACAGCATTAAAGAGGGTATTGGTTTTCCTTAATGTAGCGGCACTATTTGAAGAATGGATATAAGCTGGTAAAGATTCCAATTGATTCAGCATGTATTCAAATTGAGCTAACTGCCGGTCAAGATAGGTATCGTCCAACTCATCGGCCGTGGCAAAATGGGTAAAGATCCCTTCAAGCTTAAATTGAGAATGAGCTTGAACATACTGTTCAATACCCTTTAATTCCTCAGCGGAACGAACACCTATCCGCCCCATTCCTGTATCACACTTGATATGAAGGTTTAATCGATCTCCTTCTGACAGCTGATTTTCGGCTTCCACAAGCCATTCTTGGTGGAATGCCGTTAACGAAATATCCAACTTAGCAGCAATCTGCACATCTTTCGGTCTCGTAGCTCCTAATACGAGAATGGGAGCTGTTACGCCTTCTCTTCTTAAGGAAATCGCTTCATCTAAGAATGCTACAGCTAAGCCATGTGCTCCAGCAGAGAGCGCAGTAATCGCGGTTTGAACATCCCCATGCCCATAAGCATTCGCTTTCACAACTGCAAACACTTTCACATCTCCAGGAATATGCTCTCGAATATTCTTTACGTTTTCATATAAATGATCTAGGTTGATTTCTGCCCATGTATCACGAAAAAATTGCGTCTGGGTTTCCACTCTTTTCACTTCCTCATATCTTTACACAAAACATTGTCATTCTATTCAAGAATACCATTGATTATTCATATTATCATTCATTGTGTCAAATAGAATTTTTGTAGAGGGAGAGCAGAGTGATATACAGATATACAAATTTGGATATCGCGTCAGGTAATATCGGTATTTCGAATGGGAGGGAAATATTGGTGGAGGTTTGATGGGGACTCGTTTTCCTTAGTGGTTTGGGATAGTATCATTCATTTTCTGCCGATTTTGGACGGCTTTATGGGGAGTAATGGAGGGTTATTCCGCCTTGGTTCTTTCAATATGATTATTCATGGAGTCTGTGCCTGTTTATTATCGACTTCCTGGATTTATTATCGACTTTGCTTCTTCTTTTATTATCGACTTTACAATCAGTATTTCCGCCACCACCATCCCCTTTCAAAAAAATCCGACTTCCGGAATCAAATCCGCACACCAAGAAAAGAGGCGAACCCGATAGGCCCGCCCCGTTCATTTATTTTATTTCACCATCGAACCTTGTACGGATTGGGCTACCATCACCATTTCAGAAGGAGTCAG
The DNA here is from genome assembly GCA_051750565.1 of Bacillota bacterium. Classification (GTDB taxonomy): domain Bacteria; phylum Bacillota; class Bacilli; order Bacillales; family Bacillaceae_B; genus Rossellomorea. The sequence goes on from JBNJJV010000009.1 coordinate 12,534, forward strand.
GTCATTGGAGGCAAGCATATAGTCCACTCCGTTATTGGTCCATCTAATGGATTGCTCTGTCATGGCTGCTACTGTGAATCCAAGGTCCACTAACTCACCTTTAAGAGAAGTAGAGACCGTCATCGTAGGAACGACAGTTGTTTTTTCTTGTACAATTGTGAAGGACTTTTCACCATCATATGTTAAGATTACGCGTTTACCTGTATCGGTGGCGACTTCTTTTTCTTCTATTAATTCAGTGCCGGTTATTTCTGACATTGGGTAAAGAACGGTGAATTCTGTGTCTTCTACATTTGCCGTAACCGGTACTTCGAGCTGGGCACCTGTCATGTTTTTCTTCATGTCGAAGTCTTTTTTATCAAATGCAGCTTTCATATCCATCTTGGAGAACTCTACTTTTACAAGTGGATTTTTATCTGAATCCAATACATTCACGGATGCCGGCGTCAGATCTTTCTTGTTAAAGGCAATCTCTTGAGTCGGTAGCATCTGACTGTTTTGATAACGAGTCTTTGTGTTAAAGATGTAGTGATCCTTTGTTTCCTTGAAAGTAGCCTCTTTATCCTCTAACACATCTTGAACAAGGGATTCATACAAGTACGCCTGACTGCTATTTTCAGGCCAGTTGCTTTGGAATCGGAAGCTTTTGTTCAGTGCCGGCGTAAGGACAAATACTCCCTCATCATTACGTAAGATCATTTGACTCTGATCTTTCGCAGCGTTCTTTAATGCCACTCGATAATAATTAGGGTCATTATGCCACACTTCCACATCATAGGTTTGAGGCTCGTCGCCCACCTGCAGGGTCATTTTTGCATCAGCTTTGTACCCCTTCATATCCTCTACTTTAGCCTTAAGATCCTTGGTTACATCTTCTTTCGATTGCTCTCCACAAGCAGCCAGCATAAGCACCGCTAACATGGCCATCACTAGTATCACTAGCTTTTTCTTCATTTTTTCAACCCCTTTTGTCCCAGGATAAACGTAATTGAGAGAGGGGAAAGCCAGCCGTCTAAGAATGGACGATTCTTATAGAATGCCCCGTTCCTTAGTCCAATTGCAATTCGCCAAAGAACCGCGATTGTTAAACATCTGGCCTTGTCTCTCTTATTGCACTACTGAATATATGAGACAACCTGAAGGATTATGCTAGTGAAGATGACAAGCTTGAAATAATTTTACTTTTCGATGACCACCTGAGCAGCGGCATATTCCCGGCTATGGGTGATGGATAGATGGGCGTTCGCCCCCTCTGGTTTTGAAAAATAAGGCTTTCCGTTCGGGTCCTTACTGATTTCAATATCCTGAAAGGAGAGCGCTATTCCGATGCCCGTTCCATTCGCTTTAGCAAAAGCTTCTTTGGCTGCAAATCGTCCTGCTGCGAACTCAATCTTGCGCTGCTCGTTTAATGTATAGAAAGCATCCTCCTCCTTAGCTGTTAAAATTCTCTTAACGAACTTTGGCTGCCGTTCGATCATCCTCTGAATGCGCCCTGTTTCAACGATGTCCAATCCTATTCCTTTTATCATATGGGATTCCCCTTCTACTCTTGTCCTGTCTTGCATATTTGTATAATGAACTATACTCGTGATTTTCGACGTTTTCTTATACTATAGTATTAACTGCGTTTTTTAAATAAATGATTGAGTAATGATATAAAAAGAAACAACCTACTTAGGAGGATACAATATGTTTGTCCGGACTGAAAGTTTTTCACAATTTTTACGATTATATCCTATTATTTCCCTGATTGTATTCATTCATATCGCCTTATACCTTGTCAGTGCACTTCCTATTTTTCCACAACTGTGGATGTACGAGCAACTGGCCGGTGTGAATTTATTTATTAAAGAGGGCGAATGGTGGAGACTCGTCACCCCTATCTTTGTTCATTTGGGATTCGCTCATCTGCTATTCAATTCGTTTTCTCTTGTCCTGTTTGGCCCACCCCTGGAAAGGCATTTGGGGAAAGCTAAGTTTATCGGTCTTTATTTAGCAAGCGGCGTGTTTGCCAATATCATTACGTATCTTATCCAGCCCCTTACGTATAGTCATGTGGGAGCATCGGGAGCGATCTTTGGTTTATTCGGCTTTTACATCGCCATGATTATCTTAAAAAATCATTTCATCACGAGAGAAAGCCGGCAAATCATCATACCGATCATCGTCATTGGGGTAGTCATGACCTTCATGCAGTCAGGGATTAACATAACGGCCCATATCTTCGGATTAATCGGCGGCTTTGTGATCGGGTGGATTTCAGGTAAAAAATAAGAAACAAAAGTGACCCGCTAACGAATCGCGGGTCACTTTTATCGTTTACACACTATGAGAAAACCAAGAAGCAATGGTGTGGAGGTCCTTCTTTTCAAGATCCCGGATCGGACTTGCATAACCAGTCTCTCCAGATTTTACAGTTGTTCTGAGACTGCCCAAGTCTTTTCTCGTTTGAAACCAGCTTTCATGGGTGTCCAAAGATTGAATGCGACTTTTCTTCATATGCATCGTATTTTTCAATACGCCCCTATACTGTAAAGATAATTGTCCATTCACAATCTTCCAGCCCCCGGCACGGTATTGGTAGTATCCGAGAATCCCGAAAGGAATCATCAACAAGCCGGCCCAAAGACCATATGGCCAGTAAAGAAAACAAATAGCAGCCGTCGGGACCAACACCCAGATTGCCTGTCTGAACACATATCTTCTTAAGGAACGTCCCGGAAGCCTCTTAAAATCATCGTGAATGACATAATCCGGAAATAAGTCGTTTAAGAATCCCCGAATTCGCTTCTTTTTCACAATCGGGAATAACTTTATACTTGTGCTGTCTTTCTCTAAAACAGATCCACCTGCATTTTCAATGTGGACAGTGCAATACCCCAATAGCTGCCTGATTGGATTTTCCACTACCCGGATGCCTTGAACACGATTTAATGGAACCGTCACCTGCTTTTTCTCCAGAAGCCCTCTTGTCATGACAATGTGATCATCTACGATTTTAATTCTGAAATCACCATAAATAATAAATGTCCAGGCAATCGATAATAGCCAGGCAACAAGCAAGCCCAAAAAGGCCATCACCGATACGACAAACACGCCACTTTTCACAAAAACAGCCAGCTCATCATACACGGCTTCGTACGGAATGAACTCATTAAATTGGGATAAAAAAACAAACACACCAGAAATAATGACCCCGACACCGCCTGAAGTCGTGGCAAGAACCCAAATGTCTTTCGAGGTAAGGTTGAAAAAGGGGGCTTCATCTTTCAAAGTCCCCGTATTTTCGCCTGAGAGATCTTCGGTTACGATTTTACCCTTCTTCTCCCGATAAATAATTCCCTCCAACTCTATTGCTTCTTCTTTTAAAATAGCTGTCAATTCTGCTTCTGATTCCCGCGGATTCGAAGACCCTGCCGTTTCGACCTTGACCTTAACCAATCCAAAGGGACGATGCAGAATGCCCTCAGAGAAATTCAAACTCTGAATCCGGTCAATGGGGATATACCTCTTCTTTTTAACGAATAGTCCGTACTCGATTCGCAGCTCCCCTTCTTCCACTCGATATGTAAACCGAAGCCACTTCACAATCCCTGTGACCAGAACGAACACAAGAACTGCCGCCATAGATATAACAGGCATATAATCCCAAAATCCTGTCTTCTCTCCCCGGTTATTCAATACAAATAAAAAGACAAAGGGAACGATCAAGTCCTTTAACTGCTTTACAAAATTCGCTACAGCTGAAATAGGGTGAAGTCTCTTATGCTCAGACATCGTCTTCCGCCACCCTCGCTAGTTGTGAAATGGAGTTTCTCAATTCATCTGCCTCCTCCACATCCAATGCCGGTATCTCGTGAACCGTAGCTGCAGACGAAATCGTAATGGTTGCCAACCGATATTTTTTTAAAATAGGGCCCTGAACCGTATCCACATGTTGAACCCTCACCATCGGTACCAACGTACGCTTCACGATGAAAATTCCTCTTTGAAGTTCAATCTCCTGCTCCCTCACCTCATAGCGCCATCTCTTCCATTTGATCGTTGGAATAAAGAAAACAAACAAATATGTAAATAGAATCAATACGGCAACTGCTGTTGCAATGATCCATTGTGGCCACTCAAACATAACAGTTAGAGTAATCGCTCCTGCAGCTACAGCTGCGACGATCAACGTTTCAAACACACCATATATCTTCCACACCTTTAAAGCCTTTGGTGAAATTCGTTTTTGCGGCTCTCCGATCATACCCATCCCCTCACTTCTCTCTTTTACTAAATCTTACAGTATATTTACGATTTGGAACAGAGGTGGTTTCAGATTAAGGTGGGAGATTCGCCTATTTTATATAAAATGAACTTTTATCCACCCACTCAATCCCATCAATCCCTTGCACGGCCTCCACTAATCGGAACAATGCGTCATCCTTCTTCTTCGCTTCTACCATACAATCAATTTCATCCACCGATCCCTTTATCCCTTGAAGAAAATCAAGAAACATCTTAGGGTTGATGAAATCGGCATGGGCTTTGTAATCCTCCTGGGAACGAGGGCTTGAAATATGCATCTTCATTGGTAAGGATGACTGGCTCCACGTTCCAACAATCCTCTCCCAATCCAACAACCAATCCCTTTCGTTATAAGCAAGATGATGGTGGTAATCAAATACAAGGGGGATCCCGAGCTTTTCACATAGATAAAGGGCATCAGAAGCACTGAATACCGTATCATCATTTTCAAGAATGATCATTTGTTGAAGAGAAACGGGAGTCAGACCCCAATTATGTATAAATTGCTCAAGTGCCTTTTCTTTGTCTTCATAAGCTCCACCAACATGGAGAACACAGCGGTGAGTTGGATCGATTCCCATCGCTTTCAATAATGCCTCATGCATCTTAAGTGTTTTAAGCGTGTTCTTCAACACATCCACGTCACTTGAATTCAACAGTACAAAATGATCGGGATGAAAATCCACACGCATAGGATGAAGCGTTAAATACTCTTTAATCATATGGAGTTCAGGTTTTAAAGGGGAAATGAAATCCCATCCTTTCAATTCAGGATGATTCGCAAGAGGAATCAACTTTGAACTGAACCGGAAAAAATGAATCTCATTTAGAACATTATGCTTTAAAAGCCGCAGGCAATTTTCAAGATTTGATTTTGCGATCCGCTCCAGTTTATGAATAGCTGCCTCACGATCCTTAATCCCGGAAAATTGCTTATAGGTCATGGTTTGGGAAGGTGATGCGTTCTGGAGGTTCATGCTCATGGCAACATAGCCAAGCTTTATGAGTGTCATGTGGGACGGACTCCTTTTTGGGGTTAGTATGTGCGGATTGGGGGGATTTATCTCGTTGGTTTTGAATAGATGACAGACTTTGTTCCTCCTTTTAATTAAAAAATCCTCTGATTAACACTAATTGCGTCGTTTTGAGGTTGAATTACGTCGATATCTGAATAATTGCATCGTTTTTCACCTTAATTGCGTCATTTTTTGTTTATTGCGTCGTCTTACACGAAAATTGCGTATTTTCGTAAAAATTGGAAACAGGACATAATCCTTGCCCCATCCAATACGTAATCAACACAAATAAAAAAACACGACAACCCAAAGGTCATCGTGTCCTCATATCTATTGATCAAGAATTGTTATAAGATTTACGTTTGCTTGAAGATTGTGGTCTGCCGCCGCCAGTACGGTTGCGATCTCCGCCACGGCTTCCGCCTCCGCGATTTCCACCGCCAGTACGGCTGCTTCCACCACGACTTCCGCCTTTACCGCTGCGTGCTCCACCTTTGTATCCACCGCCGCGATTTCCGCCGCCACGATTTCCACCACCTCTTGATGGTAATGGACGCTCTTCAGTGATGTCAACTGGTGTTGTATCTGGCTCTTTCGTTAGGACACGGATCGCTGATGCAACTGCTTGAACAGAATCGTGGCCTCCAAGGAATTCTTCTGCTAATGGATAGTAATCCTTAAGATCACTTTCTTTCGCCGCTTCAGCTAATTTTTCAAGAGCTAAGCGTTGTTGGCCTTCAAGGGCTTCGTTTAAGCTAGGTGGCTTAAGAGCCGTCATTTTCTTCTTCGTTGTTTGTTCAACGATCTTCAGGTAACCCATCTCTCTTGGTGTTACAAAAGTGATGGACATCCCTTTCTTACCTGCACGACCTGTACGTCCGATACGGTGAACGTAGCTTTCAGGATCTTGAGGAATATCAAAGTTGTAAACATGCGTTACGCCGGAGATATCTAATCCACGAGCGGCAACGTCTGTTGCGATCAGAATGTCAATACGGCCTTCTTTGAACTTCTTAAGAACCGTCATACGACGAGCTTGAGAAAGATCTCCGTGAATACCTTCTGCCAGGTAACCGCGAATGCTAAGAGCTCGCGCTAATTCGTCTACTCTGCGTTTTGTACGACCGAATACAATCGCAAGTTCCGGTGATTGAACGTCGATTAAACGGGAAAGAGTATCGAATTTTTCTTTTTCGCTTACTTTAGTGAAGTATTGTTCGATGTTGGAAACCGTTACTTCTTTTGATTTTACTTTGATTACTTCCGGCTCTGTCATAAAGCGATTTGCAATGCGTCGGATCGGATCCGGCATTGTTGCAGAGAATAGAAGTGTTTGTCTTGTGCTTGGAACAGTCTCAAGAATGCTTTCGATGTCTTCAATGAAGCCCATGTTCAGCATTTCGTCTGCTTCGTCAAGTACTAATGTTTCAACGTTTTCAAGGTTGAGTGTTTTACGTTTGATATGGTCAAGAAGACGACCTGGTGTACCAACGATGATATGAGGGTTCTTTTTCATCGCGCGGATTTGACGTTGGATGTCCTGTCCTCCGTAGACAGATAACACGCGGGCACGCTTGTCAGCTCCGATACGATATAACTCTTCAGATACTTGGATGGCAAGTTCACGAGTTGGTGCAATGATAAGAGCTTGAACGTTTGAATTTTTCACATCGATCTTCTCGATCATCGGGATTCCAAATGCTGTTGTTTTACCTGTTCCAGTTTGTGCTTGACCGATAATATCTTTACCTTCTAAACCGACTGGAATCGTACTCGCCTGAATTGGTGTCGCTTCTTCAAAGCCCATACGTTTAATTGATTTCAACGTAGATGCGCTTAAGTTTAAATCTGCAAACTTAGTCAATGTTACATTCTCCTTTAATTTACATCTTTTATAACTAATCATTATCTGATTATATTTTTAGGTCGGAACGAAATCTTACCCACCGAAAGACTTCGGTATCTAATCTAAAACCGTCTATATGAGATGTTTAGTTTATATTTGGTACAAAAAAATACACTCTTCAAAATAGAAGAGCTAGCACGTCCAACAAATTAAGAACTATGTTGTAGCTATGTTACCACTTCTAGAAATGAATTTCAATCTAATGTCAAATAGTCAATCTATTCACTTAGCAGGAATTGGTAGATCTCTTCAAAAAGTTCGTGCTTATCTTCACTATGACAGATCAAATGTTTTGCTTTAGGGGAATAAAAAAGGTTTTTTTCTTGAGAAGAAATAGTCTCGTATATATATTTTGCAGCTTTAGGGGGGACTATTCCATCAATCTCTCCTTGGGCAATAAAGGTTGGAACGTTAACCTTTTTAAGGAGTGGACGAGCAATACGAACGACTTTTCTAAATTCGTATGTGGACAGAACTGGGGTTTTTGTCACCTTCCATTTGTACCGGTTGTACAGCTCGTTTTCAATCAGATTTCCTTGAATTCCTTCTTTGATCATATTTCCAATATCTTTCAATAGTTGTTTCACATTTACATAATAAGCTGCCGCACTTAAAAGCACGAGCTTATTGACTTCATATTTCACAGAAAGATACGAAGCGATCAAGCCACCCATGGAGAAGCCGATTACGTAAACCTCATCGCATTTCTCTATAAGAGCCTGAAGCTCATTCTCAGCATGCTCGATCCATTCAATATGTTTGATCCCTCTCAGTTCAAGGGTTTCACCATGGCCAGGCAGAGTCGGCACAACGATTTCCCAGTCAGTTCTCTCTTGAAGGAAATCTGCCAAAGGCTCTACTTCAAAAGGGCTCCCAGTAAATCCGTGGATTAGTAAACAACCGATCATGTTATCCCCTCTTACTTTTCCAAAGGTAGGGAGCGAGCCAACCTCCCGTCATCTACAAGCTCATTTTGTTCATTTTTATTAAGGTTTAAACTTAGACGTCAGTAGAAATTTATGCCTTTAATCCATCGATGACTTCTTCAAGCTTCATTCCCCTGGATGCCTTGAATAAAATCAGCTCTTCCCCTGTAATGAAGGAGGACAACTCTTTTGTCAGGCTGTCTTTATCTGTAAAAGAGTGAACACGATCAGAAGGGAAATTCTCGAGTGCACCCTTACCTATAAAGCCTCCTAAAGGACCAAATGTAAACACATGCTGAACTTTTTCCGGGTTGATTAATTGTCCAATTTCCTGATGAAATTCTTCTTCCTGGTCGCCAAGCTCCAGCATATCACCAAGCACCAGGATTTTTGTATGGAATCCCTCAAGCTCTGATACAAGCTGAATCGCAGCTTTCATGGAGGTGGGGCTGGCATTATAGGCATCGTTAATGATGCTTTCGCCTTTCTTTCCTTTCACCAATTCCATTCTCATTTGGGTCAGCTTTAACGACTGTAAGCCTTCTTTCATGTCATCGACACTGAGACCAAATTTACGGGCGATCAAAATCCCGGCTAGAGCGTTGTGGATATTATGCTGCCCTAATACGGGAAGAAAGAATGTTTCTCCTTCAGCGAGAGAAGCTTCAAAATAACTCCCTTTATTATCCATATTAATTTTTGTTGGATAAATAGTGTTGGATTCGCTTCTTCCAAAAGTCTCCACATGCTTCAGGTTTAGTTCCTGAACACCATCCTGTAACAGCGGTTCATCTCCGTAGTATGCAAATAACCCATCAGACTTCAGGCCCTTCACAATCTCCAATTTGGCTTTGGCGATTCCTTCCCGTGACCCCAGATCCTGAAGATGTGATTCTCCAATGTTAGTGATGATGGCCGCATCGGGCTGGGAGATCTCTGATAGAAGTTCAATCTCTCCGAATCCACTCATTCCCATTTCAAGTACAGCCACTTCTGAATCCTGGGGCAGAGAAAGGATCGTTAAAGGAAGACCAATGTGGTTGTTATAGTTCCCTTGTGTTTTATGAACTCGATATTTCACTGATAAAAGGTTTGCCACAATATCTTTCGTTGTTGTTTTTCCATTACTGCCTGTAATTCCGACTACCTTTAAATCCAGCTCATGGCGATATTGATTCGCCAATGACTGAAGGGCAAGCAGGGGATCTTCCACCACTATTACGGGAATATCTTCAGGTGGATTAGGAACATTGATATCCCAAAGAGCGGCAGAGGCACCATTTCCAATGGCATTTCGAACAAATTGATGACCGTCCACGTTTTCTCCTTTAAAAGGAACAAACAGATTAGCATCTTCAATCTTTCTCGTATCGATGGAAACGCCTTTTACCACAACTGATTCAAACTTGGAAAGATCGTTTTTCACATCAAGCATGTTACATATATCTTTAATTTTTTTCTCAAACATTCGCTTTCTCCTTTTACTCTTTTTAATAAAGACAGAGCAGGGACTGCCTTTAGACGGAGAATCTTCTGGTCAGTCCCAAGTTTCATGTGTTACATCGTATGTTTAATTGTTTGTTTGTCTTGATAACGTTCTAAGCCAAGCTCCACTAATTTCCCGATCAGGGTAGGATAGTCAACCCCTGTGTGCTTCCATAGAAGCGGGAACATACTGAATGGCGTGAAGCCAGGCATCGTGTTGACTTCATTCATATAAATCTGGCCATCTTCTGTTAAGAAGAAGTCCGCACGTACAAGTCCTGAACAATCCAGGGCTTTATACGATTGAATCGCGATATTCTTCATTTCATTATAGATGCTTCCCTCTACTTCTGCAGGAATGATGAGGGCAGTATCTCCGTCTTCATATTTCGCCTTGTAATCATAGAAGTCTTTTTTAGGTACAATTTCACCCGCAACTGAGCATTCCGGTTGGTCATTCCCTAATACACCAAGCTCGATCTCACGCGCCTTCACACCTTCTTCGATGATGATTTTACGGTCGAACTGGAACGCTTCTTCGAAAGCAGTTTGCAGTTCTTCACGAGACGTACATTTGCTGATTCCTACTGATGAACCTAAGTTAGCAGGCTTTACAAAACAAGGATAGCCAATCTCATCTTCCACTTGTTTGTAGGTAGACTCAGGATTTCCTTTCCATGTGCTGCGGATGAACCATGTGTAATTGACTTGAGGAATGCCTGCTTGAGCAAATAAATTCTTCATGATGACTTTATCCATTCCAGCAGATGAGGCAAGGACGCCATTTCCTACATACGGAAGATTTAACAGTTCAAGCATTCCTTGAACCGTTCCGTCTTCCCCATTCGGTCCGTGAAGCAATGGGAAAATCATGTCGTACCCAACAGACCCAGAAGGAGTGATGGATGTACTTAAGGCATTAGGGGCAATTTCTTCCCCATCCTTAAACTGTAATGCTTTCACATCTTCAACGGGAGCATTCAGTTGTGGACCTTTGATCCATTGGCCTTCCGTCGAGATGAAAATAGGGTGAATTTCATATTTATTTAAGTCCAGGGCTCCGATCACGGCCTTGGCTGTTTGCAGGGATACATTATGTTCAGCAGATTTACCGCCGTACAGTAAGCATAACTTCGTTTTCATGTATGAGTTACCTCCAATATTCACAATAGATGATTCTATTTTATCACTTTCATCGGAAAGGGAAAGAATGATTCCTATGGAAAATAAAAATTACCACATTTGTCTTGATTCGAAAGACATTTAAGTCAAAGCCCATTATATATGTATGCAAAGGAAAACTAGTCCTGCGACAGGGAGTTAATAATATTATTCTGAATACATTTAAGATTTCGCCTATTTAAAAAGCTATTAAAATATCCCTCAATAAGGTGTACAATCTTTCTATTGAAAACATTTGTTTTTTTAAGGAGGACACCAGGATGAGAAAGCTAGGTTTACTGCCTAAGATCCTCTTAGGTATTGCTTTAGGTATTGTCATTGGAGCGTTTGCACCAGAGTGGTTCGTTAAAATCTTCGTTACGTTTAATGGATTATTCGGTAATTTCCTCGGATTCGCTATTCCATTAATCATTATTGGATTTATTTCTCCAGGAATCGGATCCATGGGTAAAGGAGCAGGTAAGCTGCTCGGTTTAACCACAGCTCTCGCATATGGTTCCACTGTGTTAGCCGGCTTACTCGCCTTTACGGTTGCGAAGTCTATTTACCCAACTTTGTTAGCAAATCAAACGTCTCAATCATTTGAAAATCCCGAAGAAGCGCTACTCAAGGGATTCTTCACAGTAGAGATGCCACCTATTATGGGCGTTATGACGGCTCTACTCATCGCCTTCACCATTGGTCTTGGAATGGCTGCCATTAAGGGAGACGCTCTTCAAAAGGGCATGAATGAATTCAGAAACATCATTGAACTTGTAATTGAAAAAATCATTATTCCACTCTTACCGGTTCATATTCTTGGAATTTTCGCTAACATGACTCAAGGTGGACAAGTCAGTGCCATCATGTCCGTATTCGCTAAAGTATTTGTTATGATCATTCTTTTACATGTAGTCTTTTTAATTTTACAATATACAACTGCTGGAACTTTAAGAAAACAAAACCCGCTTTCTATGATGAAAAGTATGCTGCCAGCTTACTTTACGGCACTGGGAACTCAATCTTCAGCGTCTACGATTCCCGTAACGCTTGAGCGCTCAAAGAAAATCGGTTCTAGGGAACGTATTGCCGATTTCTCTGTACCTCTCCTGGCAACGATCCATTTATCAGGTAGCACGATTACCCTAGTCAGCTGTGCCATGGCCGTCATGTTCATTCAAGGAGAAGCGTTACAGTTCATTCAGCTGTTCCCATTCATACTGATGCTTGGAATCACGATGATTGCGGCACCTGGTGTTCCGGGTGGAGCTGTCATGGCTGCCCTGGGATTACTTGAAACGATGTTAGGCTTCGGACCAACGATGACGTCCCTCATGATTGCCCTTTACCTTGCACAAGACAGCTTTGGTACAGCGTGTAACGTAACAGGTGATGGTGCGATCACGTCGATTGTGGACAAACTGACACAGAAAAAAAAAGTACCTCTTTCTAAAATAAAAGCAAGCTGATATACAGAGGTCCGTCCCTATTAGAGGGACGGACCTCTGTTTTCTTGTTGAAGGGCTTCTTCTACTTCTTGACGGGTAGGCATTCCGCCTTAGGCCCCGAACTTAGTGACGGATAAGGATGCGGCGCGGTTGGCAAAACAGAGGCTTTCCTTTGTCGTCACTCCTTCAGAAAGAGCAACTGCAAAGGCTCCGTTAAATGTATCTCCCGCTCCCGTTGTGTCCACCACTTGCACTGGAAATGATGGTACAACCACTTCTTGTTTACCATCAAAATAACGGACTCCTCTCTTCCCATCTGTAATGAACAGTTTATCGGGATATGCTTGAAGTGCCTCTTCCGCTACCATACCATTAAATAGAATAGATGCTTCATGTTCATTAGGCGTAAGGTATGCTACTTCTTCAATGATTTCCTTTTCCACTTTACGGGCAGGTGCCGGATTTAACATAAGGGGTACTCTGTGTTTTTTGCAGAGCATGCTCACAAAACTACCGTTGCTTCCGGGATTTCCTGTTGAATCAATACAATCGACGAGTCGGCGATGATGCTTTCTGCTCTACCTGTGACTTCCGGTGTGAGATGAGCATTCGCTCCCTGAACGACAATGATACTATTATCCTCTTCTGCTAAAACAATATGAGCTGTACCACTTTCACTATTCACTACTTCTATAGAACTTGTATTTACCCCGTTTAGTTTGAGATTATCAAGAATCTGTTTTCCGTAATGATCACTTCCTACGCAACCTATCATATAAACTTCAGCCTCGAGTCTTGCAGCCGCTACGGCTTGGTTCGCACCCTTACCCCCTGGAACGGTTTTGAACGACTTCCCAAGGACCGTCTCCCCTGCAAGCGGTCGCTTAGACGAGGTGACCACCAGATCCATCGAACTGCTTCCAACGACAGTGATTCGCTTCATACCTATCACCCTATCTTTTTATTCGATTAAACGAGTTTCCCTCATGAAAACACTATTTTCTGTATAATGGAAATATTAGCATATTAAAGGAGTGCTCATGAATTGAAAATAACCGGTCAGCGTGTAACACTTAGAAAAATAGAAGAAAGAGATCTTTCTACTCTGTGGGACTATATTTATGGGGATCCTTCCCCTGAATGGAAAAAATGGGACGCCCCTTATTTTGAGCATAAACGCTTAACACGTGAAGAGTACATAGAATCATCCATAAAAAATAAAAGTCGCAGCGATGAATTCCAACGGATCATTGAAGTAGAAGGAACCATCATTGGAACCATCGGATATTATTGGGAGTACGAACCCAGCAGATGGCTTGAAGCCGGCATCGTCATTTATGACCCTTCCTATTGGAACGGAGGTTACGGAACAGAAGCGTTATCCCTCTGGGTCGACCACCTGTTTCAAACAAAGGAAATTGGCCGTGTTGGTATTACCACCTGGTCAGGGAATGAACGGATGATGAAGGCCGCAGAAAAAATCGGGATGAACCTCGAAGGAAGAATGCGAAAATGCCGTTATTACAATGGAGTATACTACGACTCCATCCGTATGGGTATGATTCGAGAGGAATGGAAGGAACAACGTCCTCTTCTATGAAGGAGATTCATTATGAAAACAATCATCTTAGTCGGTGGCGGACACAGTCACCTGTACTGCTTAAAAAAACATAAACATAACCGGGATGAAAACGTGAAGTGGATCCTCATTTCCCCGTCCCGTTATCAATATTATTCAGGAATGTTCTCCGGTTACACGGAAGGAATCTACTCATTAGAGGAAACGCGAATCGATTTAGAGAGATTGTGTGAGGACGCAGAGTGTGAATTCGTCGAAAGGACCGTTCTTTCGATTGATCCTGATCAACAGCATCTTCTAACGGACAAAGGAGACATCTTCACTTACGACTTTGTTTCCTTCGACATTGGATCCCGCAATGACTCATTGGAAATCGAGGGCTTACACGAACACAGTCTTCCAATTAAACCAAACTATCGTTTCCCTCAGCAAATAGAGAAGTTGCATAACAGCAGGAAAACCGTCTTTATCGGGGGAGGTGCAGCGAGTATTGAAATGGCATTGTCATTGAAGGCATGGAAGGTAGACAACGGTTATGGGGATCATTCTGTATCTGTTGTTCACTCTTCTCCTCTGTTAAAAAAAGCAGGTTCCTTCTCATCGAAAAAAATAACTGAGGTTGCCTTCTCAAAAGGGATTACCCTATATCAGGGACGCGTAGAAAAAGTAGATGAGACTCGCGTATATGCAGATGACGGCGCAAGTATCGACTACGATGAAGTCATCTTCTTAGGAGGGCCTAAAGCGCCGCCACTGTTTGGGAGCAGTATTTTACCGACAGATGAAAAAGGCTTTCTGCTAGTGAACAGCTATCTTCAATCAGTGGAATATCCTAACGTATTTGGAACCGGGGATTGCGCGACCTTACAAGACTTCCCCGACATACCTAAAAACGGTGTCACAGCCGTAAGTCAGGGGCCCGTCCTTTGGAAAAACCTGAAAGGAGCAGTGGCAAACGGAAAAATCATTCCCTTTGAGCCCCAGAATCGATACCTTGCTATCATGTCGGTCGGAGATAAAAAAGGCTTTTTAACGTACGGATCGTTTTCAGTGGTCAGCGGATGGTCCTGGCGGTTGAAGAATTGGATTGATGTGCGGTTTGTGAGGCGGTATGGTGGGTGAAATGATAGGTTTTGTTGTTTGTTTCCCCTGTGGAGTGGAGATTCATGGAGCGGAGTATGTTAAGTGCGGTCTTTCTCGATTCCAGATGGAGGAACCTTCTTACTTGTTTGTTTGTAATTTGGTGAGATAATAACAAGGAATAATCCCGTAGTGCCGAAATATGTGCGTCTTTGGATTTACCACTGCACTTTGGGCAATGCCAATGTCCATATTTTCTTAACACGGGCAAATGTCGACACTCTGGACATTGTACCCCTGTTATCATTTCTCCTGGGGATATGCCATATATTTCATCAGGAAAGGCTATTAGAGGTGTATGTTTTTTCACTAATAATTTGGATACTTTTCTTACTTGTTTAATGGGAAGATGTTCTTTTTGGTAGTAAGTGAGAAGCGAGAGGATTCGTTCTTGTACATTTTCCACCCTGACAACATTATGATACTTTTCATGTTGTGAAGTGGTATTCAACACAGTGGCTCGATTTGTCATGACTACAAGGGTGGCGATTGGGATTGAGGGGACATTCATTTTTATGCACCATCGTATCAACTGCTTTTTCTGACGCTCAACCTGGGTGACAGGATGGCTGAAAGCCTCCTCTTTATCCTCCAGCTTGCGAATAGCCTGGTCGAACCTTGAATCTAAAGTGTAGGTTCCAGATATGTGCTTCACTTCTAAAACAATGACGAGATATGAAGTCAGGATGAGGGTATCGATTTGAAAGTAACGGCCATCTATTTCTAAACGAAGATCATGCAAGATTATTATATTCTTATCTTTAGAAATAAACTGCAAATGGTAATCTAACTGCAACTCTCCTCAGTAACCTGCCTTTCGTTTGGCCAGATCTGTTTTAATGACCTGCAAGAGATAATGGATTGGCGTCAGCCTCCCTACTAATGCTTCATTCATTAAGATTCTACGTGGAGTTTCCCTGTTTTTAACGATCAATTTATCAACTCCTTCTTTTTTTTAACTTACCTATTCGACACCGGTATGAAAAACCCTTTATTAATCCAAATATACTGTGTATTTTAAGCTATGCTGTTTTGTGTTGTGCCACTTTTGCTCAAACTTGTGCCACTTTCCCACAAACTTGTGCCAATTTCGGCGTTTATTGTGCCAAATCGTGAACACACTCCACATTCCCCAAAAACGCAACCGCCTCCCATCAGTCGTGCCTCCTACATCTATCATCTAAAAATTCCAACAACTTTTTACTAATCACAGGCAGCACACGATCAAATAACTTCTCTCTCCAATACAAATCCGCTACCTGCTGGACGGCTGCAGCGTGATTCGGTTAAGGATAGACCAAATTGGACAAGGAGCCGATCTTACTTCCTTTTTCCATGGCGAACACGACGGGTTGCATCCAATCTCCTAGGCCGGAACCGATTGCGTGGGCACCGAGGATTTTCCCGCTTCCGTCTGTGATGATTTTGACGAGGCCATCAGTTTTGTGGTCTGCTACGAACCGATCGACTTCGTCTAATGTTTTTTTATAGACTTTGTACTCTAATCCTTGTTCCACAGTCTCTTCCTCGGTTATCCCGATATGAAAGATCTCAGGTGTGGTATAGATTGTCTATGGCAGTTTGTTATAGGAAACTTTACGTTTCAAACCAAATACGGTATTTTGGACGACAAGCTTCCCTTCCATTCCTGCCTCATGGGTGAATGGATATTGAACATTGACATCACCAATGGCGAATATATGAGAATGGTTCGTTCTTAGTTCGTCATTCACTTTGATGAAGCCCCGACTGTCAACCTCGACTTCGGCAGCAGATAAATTTAATGATTCCGTACCAGGCTTTCTGCCGGTAGCGAGGAACAATACATCGCCTTCTATCACACCTTCCCTCACATAGTGGACCATTTTTCTCACCGTTCATCTTAGAAACACGTTTAATGACCGCTCCAAAAAGCCGGATAACCATAATAAGATGACAGCTAAGATCGGGAATCCAAAATAATAGCCAAGACCTGTAACTGAGCCTACAATAAAAGCAATCTACGGCAATTGATTGGCTGATAATCCCCTTTTCAAAAACAAACGTGCAGTTCCCTCTATGCTTGACTGCACCCACTGTGTTTCCCATCCTTTACTTTTCGTCTTTACTCGAAAATCCCAGCCAGGCTTTCATTTTTTCTTAAAGATTAAAGGCACGATGATCATCATCAAGAAAAAGCCGATAGCAATATATAAATTCGTTCGATTTTCTCCTACTAAGCTTGATCCGAGAAATACATACCCAAACGCACCAGGTAAAATCCCGATGGCCGTTGCGATGATGAATGGGATGTATTTCATCTTCCCCATGCCGGCAAGGTAACTGATGAGATCGAAGTTTAAAAACGGCACGAGCCGTAATAGTAATACATAAACGAATCCGTTCTCCTCCATCTTCTCGCGAATCTTAATCATACGTGGAGACGGTCTTTTTAATAGCTTTGCCCCAAGGAAGCTTGCAGTATAGTAGGCCACCGTTGCACCACCTAAGGCCCCGATCAGAATGCAAATGAAACCTTCAAATGCACCGAAAGCAAGACCTGCAGCCAATGAGAGGATGGAAGCTGGAAAAAGAATCAGGGGGCGAATCGTATAGACGACAATAAAAACAATGGGAGCCCAAATACCATAGGATACGATCCAATCTCTGATGTCATGTGGCTTTACGTTAAAAAAATTCCTGCTCAGCCACATGAGGAGCAGGAATATGGTAATGAACAACAAGATCTTACCGACTTCCTTCTTCTTCATTCTTCTTCCCTCCTACTCCTCTTTCTGAAACGTTTGGATGCTCTTTTCCTCTGCATAAAACCAGATGTCTTCAGTAGAAGCCTCTAGTTCAATTGGTAGATTTAGCTTTTGCTCTAGTTCATCCACCCATACTTCATAGAGATTGGTCCCTGCTACAAATAACTTTTGTATCACAGTTCCTTTCCATCTTGGCAAGAAGCGTCAGCAAAGTTGGAGCTTACCTTTATGTGGGAAGCGTGAATGAATTGTTGCTGATTCAGGATGAGTCCGTCACTCATGAAAGATGCCACAAATGGAGTGTGTGGCCGATAATAGATATCCTTTGGTGTTCCTATCTGCTATCGTTTGCATTTGAAGGACCACAAGCAGATACTAATAGTAAGAAAATAACACCACTAATAGCTAGCCATTTTTTCATACACCTTGCTTCTCTGTTCTTTTTCTATAATTCTATTGTACTGAACCTCATGATATAAAAAAGTAATCTGCCTTACTTATGTAAATCTATGCCCTTGTAGAGGAAGAAAGAAACAAGTTCAGCACATCCTCATGTGTCATCATGCTCATATTTGGGAATACTTGTAACCTTTTGAGATAAACCCTGTCTAATACGGTAAGGAGGTGGATTTGGCATGAAGCGATTGATCATGTTATTTATAATACTTATGGCAGGAATAGCCGGCTGTGGAACAACTGATGAGGAGAATGGCAGTCAGTCCAAAGAGGATCAAAACTCAGGAGCCGGTGAAGATATTTCTGTACAGAAAGGGATTGTTGCAGGAGAAATGGAACCTTCATTAACGAAACAAGAGGGAAGCGGCGGTCAGGTTGTCTATGTATATTCGATTAAGAACCAAACAGAGCAAGAGAAAACCTTCGTTTTTTCTTCAGGACAAACCATTGACTTTGAACTTAGAAACGATAAAGGTGAGGTAGTGTACAAGGACTCAAAAAATAAGATGTATACCCAGGCGATCCAGGAGATCACCGTGAGCCAGGGTGAAGAATTTTCTCAGAAGGTTGTTCTCCCCCACGTCGGGAGCGGTACCTATACACTGACCGTTTGGTTAACGGCTAAAGGAGACCAGAACTATAAAGCTACAACAGAAGTACAGGTGGATCAGTAGAACAAAAAAAGGATTAATCTTCACATGCTCAAATGACAGTGAGATTAATCCTTTTTTGTATATACAGGTAAAGGTCCATTTAAGGAAATACGCTCTGGCGTCACGATACAGCTTCTCCCGAAAAATAGGACACCCTGATTAGCGGCTTCTTCCATGACCCGGGCAAAATGGGGATCGATATCAGGAGCGGAAGTGATTCCGCACAAATTCGTTCGCTGAGCAATAAACAGGACAGCTGATTGATAGCTTCCTTTCGCCTGTAGATGTGTAAGCTCCTCTACATGCCTTGCACCTCTTGACGTGACAGCATCAGGAAATTTCCCTACTCCTTCTTCTACCATGGTGACACTTTTTACTTCAAGCAGTAATTTTTGTTCATTTTGTTTGTGGGTGAGCAAGAAATCAAAGCGTGAGCTTCCTACTTTATATTCAGCTTTTTCTAACCGCCATTCTTTTAGCTCTTCCAACACTTCCAACTGTAAGGCTTCGAGCACTAACCGATTCGGATATTGGGTATTCAAAGACACATACATATCGTTAGAAGCATCATATGTCATAACAGCTGACCATTTTGTTTTCCTTTTAGGATCGGTTGATGCCTGGAGCCAGATCGGGTTCCCCCGCACCAATAATTCTTTTAATCTGCCTGGATCAGGTAAGTGGACTTTCTCTATTGAACCTGAAGGAAGCTGACACTCGAGCACAAACCTATTGGGGCGCTCGAGAAACACCCCTCGAACCAAGTTGTCATGAAACTGAATTTCTACCAAGCCTTCACGCTCCTTCTTTCCTCGTTACCGAATGAAAGCACTCCAGCTTTTCGTTTTACGATCATAGGATAATAATCCGTTTGCTGGAGATTTCCGGATTTGCTTATAGTCTTCCGCCATCTCGTCCATATCGTAATAATCACCTATCACCCATATAGGGATCTCTATCTTGCCTCTCGTTAGTATGGCTTTTTCCAACGAAATGACCATGCCTTCTTTTAATTTGTCTCTAAAGGAATGAATGACTTCCTGACCGATGATAGGATAGTCTTTCTCTTTCTTCATACCAAATAAGCCTTTTCCGCCTTTGACTGTACTCAATTTCGAAGAAACCGCCGCTCCTAACATATGATAGAAGTCCTCAAATTCTCGATAATAAATCTTATTAAACCACCCATCATCATGGGAAAGGTACGCGTAACGATTGTTCAACTTTGAATAAAAGGGAGGGTTTAGGGGTTGCTTGACGTGACCCATATAAAGAAGCTCAGCGATTTCCTGACCGTTCAATTCGTTGACTCCCACTTCTTCTTCAAAATCAATCCAACAGAAATCACCATAGCTCTGTACCCCATCATTCATGATCTTCTTCATTTCATCCTGTTCTACATACTCCATATGCGTATGTATATTAAAAGCGCCATGCTCGTACTGATGCTTAATAAGTAGTAGATTCTTCAATGGTTCTCGGGCATTTAAAGCAAACTCGTTGAAATTGATCCCGTAGGAAACGACATACTGACGATCTGTATTCTTGTGAACATAGATGATATCTTTAACCTGATTATTTGCCTTCAAGAACATTCCCTCCATCTGGTTGACACGATGCACAACTCATAGTTTCTATTTTAGCAAATATGTATGGTACTTGTTCTTTTCTATTTCATTTCAAAATGATGACAAAAGTCGCAGGTAATTGTCGAAAATAGTCATATTGAAGGACTGTTAGCTTTTTTTATTTCTATTTAGGTTTATAAAAATGGAAGGAATCGCGGTCACGTCTCAGGGTACGGCACTTTCTTCTCATATTCTGAAGACAAATAATGATCACAATTATGTAAAAAATGGTATTACTTATCACTCTTCCTCTGTCGAATCCCATTCCTATAGGCTTTATTATTGATTTCATTTCGACAATGTCGTTTAATGTCTGTCACATCCCGTCAAAACTTCCGTATTTTATCTGGTCATGAGTAGAAATTTCCCTTCATTTCTATTAGACTAGGAATGTGAAATCTTTAGAAATTCAGGTGAATTGATTATGGAAACTCGCCAGCGATTTGCTGACAAGATCGATTGGGGTCTTCTCTTTTTATTAATGTTGTTTTTTATCGTTAGTGCTATGGGAATAAGTAGCGCCCAGACCTCAGGTCAATATGGGACAAACTTTGTGATAAGACAGGCATTTTGGTATGTCGTAGGTGGAATTATTATTGGTGGAGCCTTATTCCTTGATTCCGACCAGTATAAGCGTCTTGCCTGGTACATATACGGTGCAGGGATTTTCCTGCTACTTGTATTACTCATCTCACCGGAAAGCATCGCCCCTTACAGAAACGGAGCCAAAAGCTGGTTCATGCTAGGACCGCTTGGTTCGATACAGCCTTCAGAATTTATGAAGACGTTCTTAATTCTTGCTCTTGCCCGAATCATTACGAATCATCATGAGCTATATCCAAGAAAAACATTACAAACAGATTTTCAGTTGTTAATGAAAATCGGGGTCACGACTCTCCTTCCCCTTGCTTTTATTATGCAGCAGCCGGATTTAGGGACTTCCCTTGTTATTTTAGCCATCATGACCGGAATCATCTTAGTTTCAGGTATTACGTGGAAGCTGATCGTTCCGATATATGCTTCTATCGGAGTGCTTGGGGGAATTATCCTTTCACTTGTGATTTGGGCTCCTGAGCTGCTTGAAAAATATTTAAATGTAAAGCCTTATCAATTTGGACGTATTTATGCTTGGTTAGATCCTTATAATTACGCAAAATTAGAAGGATTTCACTTAATTAACTCCCTTAACGCCATTGGCTCCGGGCAGATCTTCGGGAAAGGCTACAGTGATGGAGAAGTATATATCCCGGAAAATCATACCGACTTTATTTTCAGTGTGATCGGGGAGGAATACGGATTTATTGGAGCAAGCGTCGTAATCAGCTTGTACTTCTTGTTAATTTACCACCTGACGAAAACGGCCTTAGACACGAAAGAACCATTCAACGCCTATGTATGCGCAGGGATTATCAGTATGATTACATTCCATGTGTTCCAGAACATCGGAATGACGATTCAATTACTTCCGATCACCGGGATCCCTCTTCCTTTTATCAGCTATGGGGGAAGCTCTCTTATGGGGAATATGTTGGCTCTGGGACTTGTATTCAGTATGAGGTTCCATCATAAAACGTATATGTTTTCCTCAGAAGATTCTTAATTACAGGTTGCATTCATCTTCAGAATGTGTAAAATAATAGTAATTATATACGAATATTCTATGATGAAGAGAGTAATTCTGACGTGGATCAAAGCGAACCGGGGATGGTGTAAGCCTGGTGTGAAGCCTGGGATGAACCGCACTTCTGAGAAGTTTTTCTTGAAGATAGTAGAGAAAAACCGGGATCTCCCGTTATACAATGAGCGCCCTTTTGGGGAATAAGAGTGGTACCGCGAGCTAAACTCGTCTCTATGTTAGATAGAGACGAGTTTTTTTGTGTTTGATTTTATCAGGAGGTGTAGATGATGGATTTGAAATTAATAGTAGCCAATGCGCTCACAAAGGTGCTGTCCGATTGGAACAAGAATGATCTTTACGAGTTGATTGAAACGCCAAAACATTCGCATTTGGGGGACCTTGCCTTTCCGTGCTTCCAGCTGGCGAGATCATGGAATAAAGCACCACACGTCATTGCCGGAGAGATTGCTGAGGCCCTCTCCTCTCCCTTTTTCAGCAAAGTAGAAGCAGTAGGTCCCTATGTTAATATCCGATTTGATGAAGTGAAAGCAGGGAAAGAAATTGTTTCAGCAATCTTGGCGAAAGGCACGGATTACGGAAGTCATGAATTCGGAAATCAAAAGACCATCGTATTGGATATGTCCTCCCCTAATATTGCGAAACCATTTTCCATGGGACATTTACGTTCCACAGTCATCGGAAATTCTATCGCCACCATTGCCGAAAAATGCGGCTATACAACGGAAAAAATCAATTATATCGGTGATTGGGGGACACAATTCGGGAAATTGATCGTCGCATTCCATAAGTGGGGAGATCAACAAAAAGTTAAGGATAACCCGATCGCTGAATTGTTTATTTTATATAAAAAATTTCATGAGGAAGCAGAAAAGAACCCCTCACTTGAGGAAGAGGGAAGAAAAGCCTTTAAGCTATTAGAAGACGGAGATCCAGAGGTAACGGAGATTTGGAGATGGTTTAAAGATGAATCACTTCATGCCTTTAAGACGATTTACTCTTTGCTCGGAGTAGAATTTGATTCTTATAATGGCGAAGCTTTCTTCAATGACAAAATGGATGAAGTCGTGACATTGCTTCAGGATTGTGACCTTCTCGAAACCTCTGAAGGTGCGAAAGTCGTTCGTTTAGAAGGGAATCTCCCACCCTGCCTCATCAAGAAGTCAGACGGAGCTACCCTTTATGCTACGAGAGATTTGGCTGCAGCACTGTATCGCCATCGT
This sequence comes from Bacillota bacterium, assembly GCA_051750565.1. GTDB lineage: Bacteria > Bacillota > Bacilli > Bacillales > Bacillaceae_B > Rossellomorea. The sequence goes on from JBNJJV010000009.1 coordinate 35,828, forward strand.
CAGCATGACTTTGATGAAGCCCTGTATGTTGTTGGCCAGGAACAGACCATTCACTTCAAACAAGTGATGGAAGTACTGAAGAAACTCGGATTTAACTGGGCGGATGATATGAGACATATCCCCTTTGGACTTTATCTGAAAGATGGAAAGAAGATGTCCACCAGAAAGGGCAGAGTCATTTTACTCCAAGAGGTTCTTCAAGAAGCGATTCATATGGCAGAAGAAAATATTAAGCAGAAGAATCCTCATTTAATAAATGCTTCAGAGGTGTCGAAAGATGTTGGGGTTGGCGCCATTATCTTTCATGATTTAAAAAATGATCGTGTGAACGATATTGAATTCTCCCTGGAACATATGCTGACCTTCGAAGGTGAAACAGGTCCATACATTCAATACACGTACGCCAGAGCTCAATCCATTCTGAGAAAAGCGGGTGAAGCCCTTCCACTGACGTTTGAGGGGCTTGACGATACAGAAAGCTGGGAAGTGATTAAACAGTTACGCTTATTTCCCGAGATGGTCGAGAAAGCGTGGAAAAACTATGCGCCTTCAACCATTGCCAAATATTTAGTCGATACCGCACAAAGCTTTAACCGTTATTACGGAAAAACTAAAATTATTTCAGAAGACTCCCAGCAGGCCTCCCGTTTAGCCTTGGTTCATGCTGTTTCGACTGTCCTCTCTGAAGGATTACGATTATTAGGAATGAAGTCTCCTTCAGAAATGTAGAATAAATAAGATTTCTGTCACTATTTCCCGAGAAATAGATTATTTCGCTTAAAGCTTTTTTTAACTTTATTAATGTTATTTCATTTGTGAAGTAGTTTCATTCATACAGGATAATTCATGACTCCTTTTGTAAAAAGTGATATACTTTCTTATGTTCAATTAAAATCGAAACCTAACGCTTGATCAATAAAGGAGATTACTGAACTTATGGCTGAACTACTTCACGCTTTCGAAGCATGGTTACTGGATTATGGTGTATGGGGACTGATTCTTGTTTCATTCGCCGACTCATCCTTTTTCCCCATCCCACCTGATGTATTACTGATTCCATTAGCGATTGCCAATCCGGATAGCGCATTGCTGTATGCACTTTATACGACTATCGCTTCCGTTATCGGAGCACTTCTAGGGTGGTTGATTGGTAAGAAACTGGGACGACCGATTCTAGTGTATTTCTTCTCTGAAAAAAGGATTCAAAAAGTAGAGGAATACTTTACTAAATATGGAGCAATGGCTCTATTAATTGCAGGACTTACACCTGTACCTTATAAGATCTTCACGATTTTCGCAGGGGTTTCCGGTGTTAAGATCAGAGTATTAGTGATCTGGTCGATTATCGGAAGAGGAATTCGTTTCTTCCTTGAAGGTGCAATCATCTTAGCACTTGGAGCTAAAGCAAAACCTTTCATTGAAGAGAACTTTACACTTCTTACGCTTACGGCTGGTGGCACCTTAGTCACCGTTTATCTTGTATACTTGGTAATAAAGAAGAGAAAGAAAACTGTATAATCATAGGAAAAGAGAGCATGGGGGACAAAAAGCCCCCTTGCTCTCTTTTTATTCTGACATTCCAACCACAAATCGCAGATGCTTATTTAACACATGAAGAGATTGCCTGGTTCCTTCATATAATTCCCCATCCAAATCAAGCTTTTCATTCTGTCCAAGTTCGATATGAGCTTCCCTTGCTTGAATGTGGATAATGTCGTCATATGGTTCGCTGATATTGCCTGTACTTTTGATAACGAGAAATTCCTTTAATAACGGAAATCCGCTTTTCTTGACGACGTAAATATCCATTAACCCATCTTCCATATCAATGCAGGTCGGCAGTGGATTAGAGCCTATCGAACGTCCGTTAGCGGCCAATAGCATCACCACTTCCTCTTCAATCACTTCATTTTCCGTTGTTATCTTCACATTTAAGATTGGAGATTCCTGAATAGATTGAAATGCACTAATATAATAACTCAGTTTTCCGAGGACACTCTTTGCTCCTACGTCAATATTATCGCTCGTCTGAGATACCAGCCCCGTTCCCCAGAAATTGCTGAAATACCGCTCGTCCGCTTTGACGATATCGATATCCTTTTCAAGAGGCCGTTCGGTTATGAGGCGGACTGCTTGTCCAATATTCATGGGAATATGTAACGAGCGTGCAAAATCATTACACGTCCCTCCAGGAATGATGCCTACCAATGGCCGTTTTTCTAAGACTGCCAATCCGTTGATGGCCTCATGAATCGTTCCGTCACCACCCATAATGACCACCAGTTCATATTGATTACCCGTTTCCTTACAAATTCTTTCGGCATCGCCTTTCTCTTTCGTTTTATGAATAATTAAGTTCGTGCAGATATCTAATAAAGGGGGCACAGCATCTTTTAACAGAGCTTCTAACGTTCCTTGGCCTGCATTCCCATTACAGACCAACAATATATCTGAAAACATCGTCATGAATATCGTCACCTAACTTTTAGAGTAGTAAACAAAAAGAGGCTGACCCAAAACGATGAGTGATGTCATCCTTAAAGGACCAGTCCTAATACTTTCAGATTTTCTGATTTATTTCTATAGTGTCCTTGACTTAGAAGCCCTTGAATTCGAATTCTTGGGTCAACCTCTTTTACTATGCTGTATTGGAATCTTCTTGAGGGACTTGGAGAACAGATCGATAGGCAATTCCAAGTCGACCTTTAATATAACTTTCGGGGTCATAAGGAATATGGTGATTCTCCATTCGATGAATTTCCGTTTCTGCAAACATAGCAAGTGCACGACACACTTGATCTAACGCCATGCTTACACGATGAGGATCTGGCTGATCACGGCTCATACAGTAGTATGAAATTTCATCTGCCTTCTTTCTGATTTCCTTTAATGCCTGTAAATCAAACATCATTCTCTCCATACCTACCCCTCCTCTTCACTACTACTTAGTATATCGTGAAAAAAGGGGGAATATGTCTGTCCATTGTTTCTCAGGTGTAAGTTAAGTTTAATAGTCTTGGGTTAACGTCTTAGGTAATGGCTGATACTGCTTCAGTGAATGAAGAATTTCACGTCTTGATTTCGTTTTTGAAATATTAACACCAACGTTCGACAATTTCGTTATCACTTTTTTTAAGCGATCGTTCTCCTTTACCACGTTATTCACCTCTTTTATAAAATGTCGTTACCTATTTGTACGTATATTTTCAGAAAAAGTTTCACTTTAAGGTTAATGGTTTTCCTTTTCCCTAAAAATGAAACTATAATCCTATTTCCACACTTTTTCTTAGAATATTTTGTCCCTAATTACACATTTTAAAATCATGAAAACAAAACTGACTCTGATCATTGTTGTACTATCCATTGTCATTAGTCTATTGGGTCTAAATGAAATGTCTGCTTCAAGTGCTTATACAGTCAGGAAAGGAGATACTCTTTGGAAAATTTCAAAGAAGTTGCGGATCGGACTGGCTGAAATGATTGAAGTCAACCCTCAATTATCGAATCCGAATTTAATTTATCCCAATCAAAAACTCAACATCCCGACGCTTCGAAAAGCTAAATCGGTTGAAGGTCAGGTCATTGATTTGACCAATCAGGAAAGGCAAAAAAACGGCCTTTCTCCTCTTCAGCTTGATTGGCAGCTATCCAGGGTTGCCCGGTATAAATCACGTAACATGAGGGACGTTGGATATTTTTCGCACAGAAGCCCGACGTACGGATCTCCATTTGATATGATGAAAAGCTTCAACATCGAATACAGTGCGGCCTCTGAGAATATTGCAGCTGGTCAAACAAGTGCTGAACAAGTATTCCGTGAATGGATGGATAGTCCGGGACATCGAAAAAACATTCTCACTGGATCCTATACTCATATCGGGGTGGGATATGCCAAGGGAGGATCTTACGGGACGTATTGGACTCAAATGTTTATTACTAAATGATATCCAAGAAGCACTCCATGAAGGTCCGTCCCTCTCATTTGAAAATAATGGCTGAACGCATTAAGAATAGTTGAGAGGATTTGTCGAATAATAATGGTGTACTGCCAATTTGATTAAGGGGGAATTTACATGCAAGTACGTGATATTATGTCGACAAATGTGGAAGCCGCTTCAAATCAGGATTCACTTCAGAGCATCGCTTCTAAAATGAGTTCCAGAAATGTTGGTTCCGTTCCCGTGGTTGAAAACGGACAAGTTGTCGGTATGGTAACAGACCGTGATATTGCTACTCGTGGACTCACTCAAGGTGCACAGGGAAATGTCTCTCAAGTTATGTCACAGCAGGTCGTGACAATCTCTCCAGATGCCTCGGCTGAAGAAGCATCAGCTTTAATGTCTCAACACCAAATCCGCCGTTTGCCTGTCGTAGAAAACGGACAGCTGGTCGGGATGCTGGCGCTTGGAGATTTGGCAGTACAACAGCAATCGGATGAAAGTGCCGGCAGCGCCCTTAGCGAAATTTCAGAAAATCATCTCCGCTAACTGAGGCTGCAGGCAGCTTACTTCTAAGCTTTCTTTATCCAAATAAGAGGCTATCTTCGCATAGCCTCTTATTTTGTGTTGAAGATGTAAGGTAGGTCCGTCCCTCCATTCGACTTGGTTATAGGCCAGTCGGAATATTTTTCACTTTGAGGAAGGATTTTCTTGAATTGTAACGAATATGTGTTAATACAAATAATGTTTATGGAGGAGGAGGTTTTTTATGAGTCGTGCTGCACGATCGTATCGCAAGGAAGTACGTCATTTTAAAAGTGAGAACCGTAGAAGAGTCTTCGCCGACAGCATTCTTGATTTCTTATTTATGTTATTTGGAATTTCAATGATTACGGGTATTTTATTATTCGCTTTAGGATTCTGGAATTATTATTAATCCTTATCCCACCCTTCTATATTAAAAATCCTCATTACAAGCATTCATACATCTCTATTTCATATGAACAATCAAGATGTTGCCATGGATTCCTGTGGCTTTTTTTTGTTGAGAAAAATGCTCTGTAACTCCACCCGTGTTCTTGAATGACCCTCCTTTATATTCAGTATTGGTCAAAGATTAGCACTTATTAAAATTCTAAAAAGTAACCGTTTTCAATGTTATAGTAAACCTTGTTATCAATTTTTAAGGAGGTTTTACTATGTGGTGGCGTTTTGACACTATCTTAATTCAAGAACCTATGGCAATCTTTTCTTATTTAGCTGCCTTAGTAGGTCTTGTGTTCATTCTTGGGGAGTCGAAGAATCCTTTCTTACAGAAGTTCTTTCACTATGCTCCACCATTAATCTGGACTTATTTCCTTCCGATGTTATCTACAACGTTTGGAATCATTCCGGATCAGTCAGCTTTATATGACTTTACATCGGCTTACATATTACCAGTGGGATTATTATTGCTGCTTCTTTCTGCGAATGTTCCCGCAACATTAAAGCTTGGTCCGAAAGCGATTACGATGTTCCTTGCCGGGACTCTTGGTGTCGTGATCGGAGGCCCCATCGCTTTAGCCATATTCCAGCCGTTTCTTCCTGAGGACGCCTGGACTGGAGTAGCGGCTCTTGCTGGAAGCTGGATTGGAGGGAGCGCCAATATGGCAGCCATGATTGAAGCTACTGGTACACCGAAAGAAATTCTTTCTCCTATTATTGTCGTCGATACCGTTGTCGGATATAGCTGGATGGGAATCATGATTGCCCTGGCAGGATTCCAACATAAATTCGATAAATGGAACAAAGCGGATAACTCGATCATCCGTAAAGTGAATGAGGATATGGGAGAAATTCAACGTAAAAATGCCAAACCTATCGAGGTTCCTTATCTTGCTGCCATTATTGGTTTAGGATTCGGTGTAGCTTACGTTGTACGAAAGTTCTCAGAAACGTTACCGGTCACAAATGTACTCTCTGCTGGAACGTGGACGATTATGATCATTTCTGCAGTCGGAATCATCTTCTCCTTTACTAAAATTCGCACCCTTGAGAACTACGGTGCAAGTAAAATCGGATACGCAGGAATTTATCTCCTGCTTGCAACGATCGGAGCAAAAGCGGACCTTGCTTATGTATGGGATTCCCCTCAATACGTCGCAATGGGGATTGTATGGTTAGCCATTCATGTGATCATCATTTTCTTAGTGGCACGCTTACTACGAGCTCCTCTATTCTTCGTAGCTGTAGGATCTCAAGGAAACATCGGCGGAACAAGCTCGGCTCCCGTTGTAGCCTCTGTATTCCAGCCTTCTCTTGCCCCTGTAGGTTTATTGATGGGGATACTAGGTAACGTGGTGGGAACTTATGCCGCCGTTGCATGCGCCTGGATTGCCGAATTGGTAAGCAGGACACTATAACCAATGTAAAACGGATCGCTGACCATCAGTCAGTGATCTGTTTTTTTATGAACCCTAAATTCCGATACGTGTATCCCTTATAAAAAAATAATTATTCGGATGTAGAAAAATATATTATTTCAGCATAATTTATTCAACTACTACTTTGGACTCATAACTACAAAAGAAATTGGTACAGGTAATTTAGCAGGAGTAGCCATTGCCTTAGCAATTGGGGGACCTGGAGCGGTCTTCTGGATGTGGCTTGTTGCCATTCTGGGAGGAGCCAGCGCCTTTGTCGAAAGTACACTGGCCCAAATTTACAAAGAAAAGGATAAGGTTGGATTTAAAGGCGGCCCCGGATACTATATGAAGAAACAATTGGGGAAGTCATGGATGAGTTCGATCTTTGCTATCACCATCATCCTTTCCTTTGGGACAACCTTTAACGCGGTTCAAAGTAACACCATCGCAACAGCTTTCAGTAATTCATTCGGAATTAATACGTTTGTTATCGGAATTGTGTTAGCTGGTTTGACTGCACTCATCATCTTCGGGGGCGTTAAACGTATAGCGACCTTTTCTTCCATCATTGTTCCAATCATGGCGGCCTTCTATATTGTGTTGGCTTTATTTGTAGTCATTACGAATATTACGGAAATGCCGGGAGTCATTGCACTTATTTTCAAAAGTGCCTTTGGATTTGAACAAGTGGTTGGTGGCGGAATTGGTGCCGCGATAATGAACGGTGTAAAACGCGGACTATTCTCCAATGAAGCTGGTATGGGTAGTGCGCCGAATGCTGCCGCTACAGCATCTGTTTCTCACCCGGTCAAACAAGGGTTCATTCAAGCACTTGGTGTATTCTTTGATACGCTGCTCGTTTGTTCTGCAACCGCGTTTATCATCTTAACTTCAGATGCGTACGGTTCCGGGCTGACGGGTATCGAGTTATCTCAAGCAGCCATGTCTGAGCACTTTAACTCATGGGCTGGAATTTTCTTAGCGATTGCCATTTTCACCTTTGCCTTTAGCTCCATCATTGGAAGCTATTATTATGGAGAAGCCAATCTTCCATTCATTAATAATAGTAAGACTGGACTTTTGATTTATCGCTTCATTTCTTTAGGAATGGTGATCTTCGGTTCTGTTGCAAGCCTTGATATTGTTTGGAGCTTAGCAGACTTCTCCATGGCATTAATGGCTCTTACCAACTTAATTGCCATCGGTATTTTAGCACCAATTGCTTTTAAAGCCTTAGACAACTATATGACTCAGCGTCGACAAGGTTTGGACCCGATTTTCTATGCAGATGATATTCCTGGTTTAAAGGGTGTCGAAAGCTGGCCTACACGTGAACGGGAAATGACTAAAAAAGCTGTGAATGATTAAAGAATCCTACCGAACAGAGCAGGTTGACAGTCTGCTCTGTTTTGCTTTGTCATTTTTTTCTATTCCATTCTCAGGTATACTACTTATAGAAAGCTAGTTAAAGGAGCCTTACATACTATGAGTATCCTATCTACTCTTTTAGGGGTTTTATTTGTTCTTAACATAGTCCTCGCTGGCGCCATCATTTTCCTGGAGCGAAAAGATGCCGGTGCGACCTGGGCCTGGCTTATGGTTCTGTTTTTCATTCCCCTCCTAGGCTTTATTCTTTATTTAATCTTCGGTCAGAACTTAAGCAGAAAGCGATTATTCGACTGGGAAGATATGAAGAAAATCGGCATTGAAGATTTAATTCAAAAGCAGATACACTCCCTGAAAGAACACCGATTCCCTTTTAATAATGAAACGTCCTCCCGCTATCAGGACCTTATTTATATGCACCTCATGAATAATGAAGCACTTTTGACCCAGGATAACGAAATACAATTGTTCACCCATGGGGAGGACAAATTCGATTCCTTATTGAAAGACATGGACGCAGCACAGGATCATATTCATATTCAATATTATATCTTTAAGAAAGATAACTTAGGTAAGCGGATCCTGGAGAAGCTTACTGAGAAAGCAAAGCAAGGCGTAAAGATCAGGGTTTTATACGATGAAATGGGCTCCCGGCGGACAAGGAGACGCTTCTTTAAAGAACTTCTTGCAGCCGGCGGGGAAGTGGCCGTGTTTTTCCCGTCGAAAATTCCCTTCATCAATCTCCGCCTAAACTATCGTAACCACCGAAAGCTCGTGATCATTGACGGGAAGGTCGGTTATGTAGGCGGATTTAATATTGGAGATGAATACCTGGGCTTGAATCCAAAGTTCGGTTATTGGCGTGATACTCACCTGCGGATTGTGGGGAGCTCTTCACTGGCCATGCAAACCCGGTTTATTCTGGATTGGAATCAAGCCAGCCGCTCGAAGAAGATCTCTTACGGTTTACGATACTTCCCACAGCCTTCCTTTACCAGTCATGCCGGAGTACAGATTGTGACATGTGGCCCCGACTCTGAGTGGGAGCAAATTAAAAACGGCTATATTAAAATGATTTCTTCTGCCAAACGATCCATCTATATTCAAACTCCTTATTTCATACCGGACGTCAGCCTGCTGGATTCGTTGAGAATTGCTGCTCTTACAGGAGTCGATGTCCGGATTATGATTCCAAACAAACCGGACCATTTATTTGTGTATTGGGCGACTTATTCATACATTGGTGAGTTACTGAAGGCAGGAGCGAAAATTTATATATATGATAACGGCTTTATTCATGCCAAAACCATTGTAGTGGATGAAACCATTTCTTCTGTTGGAACGGCAAATATTGATGTACGAAGCTTTCGCCTCAACTTTGAGGTAAATGCCTTTTTATATGATCAAACTATCTCTGAAAGTCTGAGCGCTGTGTTCAGTAAAGATATGGAGAAGAGTAGAGAATTAACCATGGAAGAGTATAATGAAAGACCTATGAAGATCAAAATGAAAGAATCAATCTCAAGGCTCCTGTCCCCTATCTTATAGAAGTGATATTCTGGCCATTGCCATGAGTGCCCGGAAGAAGGCATAATAGAGGATATAATGCGTAATTGATAGAGAGGGATGAAATCATGAGTGTACATAAAGACATTACGAAGCATTCAAGTAAACAAAATCAACTGGTACAACAATTTATGATATTGGATGAGCGTAGAGAAAGAGCAATCGATGAAGCCGTTCAGCTCTGTTTGAATGATCAGCCGTTTTTAACGGATGCCATTAATCAAGTGACGAATGAAATCAATATCCTTGCCCGTCAAGGTGTCGTTCCACAGAGAAAGCTTGTCACAATTGAAATGGTGAAGGAATATGCAGCTAAATTAAATTAATTAGGTTGTAGTTGATTCATTTCATTAACGAGTGTCAGAGTCAACATAAAAAGACCTTGATACGTCTAATCCATATTAATGGTAGGCGTGTCAGGGTCTTTTACTTTGAATTCTGGAATTTAAGCTTTTAATGCGCTATTCCACCCATCATATACAAATACAGGTTGTGTGCCAATTTCTGCCCGTTCTATGACGACATAGTTTTTATGTGACACGACGGTTTGATCGTCCGGTAAATCCAGCTTCTTCGCAACATCCTTGTCCATTTTGACAATGACCGTATTTTCTCTAAGGGTAGTAACCACCCCATTGATTACATGTTTCTTTCTTTTGAATTGAACGGTATCTCCAAGGTTTGCATTATCTTTTGAGTACACAAATGTATTTTCCATTTTAAAATCCCCTTTTCAAAAAATGTAATATGTTTCTTTTCTAGTTTTTATAATTGAAAGAATTTTCTAACAATATTATTCTAACTGGTATTTATATAATTTTCAATGAATACTTATCCTTCTTCTACCACAATTCATGTTTATCAAAACCTTTTAAGAAGACTTTTTTGTTTGCTATTCTTTCTCTCTCATTATATCTATTGGCTACTATTAGAGGCAAATCCTTCCTTTTTTATTTTTTAACAAGAATTTCTTTTCGTAAAGATTATTGTTTTTTAACATATGGTCTGCCTAGGCTCTGTCCATTAGTGTGTGCTTGATGGTGAGGGGAACCGCTCTGCTTGCAGCTAGCGTTCGGCCGAGCCTCCTCAGCTTATCCGAACGGGGTCTCGGCATGCCCGCACTTCCGCAGGAGTCTACGCAGTTCCCCTCACCATCTATAAGAGATTTACGTGACAGAGCTTAAAGGTTTGTAGAAAAAACAATGTAAGTAGAAAACAGAATTTAAAAGAAATCTTTGCTAAAATTTAGTTATTATCATTTATTTCTTTAAAAGAGACATGCTCAAAAAGTTGATTCTCGCTGCAGGTTGCTCGACTCCTGCGGGAATAGCGGGACAGTACGAAAAGCGGAAGGGTTTTGACCAGGGGCGACAAGCATAAGACGAGTTTGTCGGAAAGGCGCTTTTTGCCTTTTTGGCAGAATTGGCTTATGACCTCGAGCCCCTAAGCCCTGTAGCGGGACAGGTGAGACCCCCAGGAGCGCATCGACGAGGAGGCTCACCGCCCGCCCCGCGGAAAGCGAGCACCCTGTAGCGGAAATCAACTACTACTTTCTTCTCTAAGATAGCCACAAACCTTGCGAAAAGAACCTTTAACAAAAAAACGCCTGAAGAGAAATGTTCTCTTCAGGCACCTTGATGTATTAATAAGCGAGTGCATTCTTCTTTTCTTCTTTCATAAGAACGAAGCAAAGGAAAATACCCAATAGGGATAGGACTGCGAAGAATAAGTACACCGTGTAAATGGAGTACGTTTCATAGATAAAGCCGCCCACAAAGGTACTGAACCAATTCCCCAGTCCGTTTCCGATTGCTGAATATACCGTAACGGCTGTTGCTGTAATGTGGGAAGGCGTGATTTCTTTAATGTAGCGCAATCCGGCTGGAATGAACAAGCCAATGGCAAGACCTTGCATGACAGCAGATGAATAGACAAGCCATAGACTTGGTTCTGTAAAGTAAAAGAGCCAGCGGAGCATGGATGCAGCACCTGCCAAGGCAGCGACGGTTAATAAACCGAATTTATCAATCCATCCACCGGCGATCCTCATGAAGGGAACCTCCGATAACACTGCAATCAGGAACGCGAGACCAATTCCCGCATACGTTCCGCCTGAATCTTCAACAAATAATCCGAAATACACATTGTTTGCTAAATTCGGACCGAACACTAAGAATGTGACCGCCAAAAAGATAAGGAACTTTTTCATCGTGAATAATTCCTTCATCCCTGCCTTTAAATCGAGCTTTGCTGTCGCTCTCTCTTTCGGAAACCGGAAGGAAAGAAATCCGGATAGGACTAAACAGATAAAGAAAGAGTAAAAAATGATGGTAGGCCCGATAAATCCTTCTGAAAGTCTTCCCATCATAAAGACTGCTATACCAAAGCCCAAAGAGCCGAACAGACGGATATTTCCATAGTTATACCGGACTTTACTTGTATACTTCAAGCTGATACTATCAGAAACGGGAATGATTGCACTTTGGAAAATGGCAACTAGAATGGCCACGATAAGCAGGCCATAGTAAAAGTCCATAAACAAGTAACCGAGTGCAAAGATCCCTGCTACTAAAGAGGTTAAACCAAGAACCACGGTGGGACGATTGGTCGTGTCACTGACCATTCCCCAAATAGGCTGGAAGAAAATCATCATGATGGGACCTACAGACATGATCGTTCCAATCTGATAACCATTTAACCCCACGCTTTCGCTCAAATACACACTGAGTAAGGGATATAAACTACCAACACCGAAGAACGTTAATAAATAAAATCCTTGTAAGGTGAAAATTTGATTTCGTACAGTTCTTTCCACTACCGTATCCTCCAAGATGTTTTTTGTCTTCCTTATAGTAGACCTTGAACGTTCAATTGTCTATGAGTTTATGCCTTATTATGGATAAAGTCATGCTTTTGTTGTTGGTAAGGGAGGAAATAGGCTGATGTCCGTATCATGCAAACAGAAAAATTTCCCGATTGACTTTTTTGAGTAAACCCTTTAAAGTATGGAAGTATATTTTAAATCAACTAAATACGATATTCTTCTTATCCAGAGAGACGGAGGGACTGGCCCTGCGATGTCTCGGCAGCGGACTCAGGTTTTGAGTGCTGTGCCACATCCAGCAAGCGAAATGCTTGAAAGATAAGAGGAGTGTTTCGTTCTTTTGAAACCTCTTCTTATTCCGGAAGAGGTTTTTGTATTTTAGTAAATTGGACGACTAAGGAGTGTTAGAATGAATCAAGAAAGAGGAAATCTATTGGCGTTACTGCCTTTGATCATATTTGTTTCTCTGTTCCTTGGAGCAGGCATCATTTCAGGAGACTTTTATGCCTTTCCTGTACTAGTATCGATTATCATTGCATCTGTTGTAGGTCTGTTGATGAATCGAAAAGAGACGTTAACGGCTAAGATTGAGCGTTTTGCTAAAGGATCTGGGCATCCTGATATCATGATCATGGTCTTTATCTTCCTGTTGGCGGGAGCGTTTTCCGGAGTAGCTGAAAAGATGGGAGCCGTTGATTCAACTGTAAACTTTGCCCTTTCAGTACTGCCTGGTAACTTGATCATTGTGGGATTATTTATTATTGCTGCTTTCATTTCATTATCAATGGGTACATCCATGGGGACGATCGCAGCACTCGCGCCAATCGGTGTCGGGATTAGTTCAGGGACAGATATTTCTTTGCCCCTTGCCATGGCAACTGTCATTGGAGGAGCGATGTTCGGAGATAACTTATCATTCATTTCAGATACGACCATTGCAGCTGTTCGTACACAGAAAACGGAAATGAAAGATAAATTTAAAGTCAACTTTTTTATTGTATTACCTGCTGCGATCATGACAATGGTGATTCTCCTTGTTCTTACTATGGGGAATCAATCGACTGTCGGAGCAGAAAGCTTTAATTGGATTAAAATTCTGCCTTACCTTGGAGTTATCATCGGTGCTCTTGCAGGATTAAATGTGTTTGTAGTTTTGTTAGGCGGAATTGTTTTAGCTGGAATCATTGGATTCATAGATGGAAGCTTTACTCCAGCCAGTTATTTCGGTAGTGTGGCCGATGGAATGACTGGAATGGCAGAGATTGTGATCCTTTCCGTGCTGATTGGCGGGGTTGTCGAACTCATCCGTCATAACGGTGGGATTCAGGCTTTACTTTATCACGCTACACGTAAAATCAAGTCTCCTCAGGGAGCGCAGCTTGCTACTGCAGGATTAGTGAGTTCTACTAACCTTTGCACAGCAAACAACACGATTTCAATCATTATTGCCGGTCCACTTGCCAAATCGATTAGTGAAAACTATGGTGTAGATGCCCGTAAAACAGCCAGTATCCTTGATATTTTCTCTTGTTCGATTCAAGGGTTAATCCCTTACGGAGCACAGGTCCTGTTAGTGGCTGAAGTAGCAGGCATTTCACCGACCAGCATCATCCCATATGCCTTCTACCCGATCTTGATTGCTGTTTGCGGGCTGATTGCCATTCGATTTGCACTACCGAAATTCACACGTAAATCAGCACCTGAAGCAAACCCGGTTCGATCTTAATAGATAATTTAGAGAGACAAATCCTTTGGGGTTTGTCTCTTTTTTTTTGATAAAGACTGTTTTCGTAAACTTTGTTACTAAGCGAGTAGTGGTTGATTTCCGCTACAGGATGCTCACTTTCCGCGGGGCGGGAGTCGAGCACCTGCAGCGAGAATCAACTTCATAGTCTACCATTTGCTTTTACAAACAATCCCTTAGAAAAAAGACTTGGTAAAATATAGTTATTAAAAATTGTGATTTACGTAAAGCAACATAATAATATACGAAAAGACTATGCGAATTTTTTTTCGTATTTATCCATCCGTAGAATCTTTCAGTGTTGTTTGTTAAAAGTGCTCCACATAATTAACATTTTCCCCTTAATAAACCTCGATTCTGCCCGTCAAACCTCAGTAGTAGGTCCATTTTATTTCTGTTGTGCCACTTTCGAGCTAACTCGTGCCACTTTTGCAGTTTATTGTGCCAAATTGTGAACACCACTAATCATTATTGTTTATCACCACGATTTTTTCATCTGCTTTCTTTTTTACAACAAATCATTTACATGATAAAGCTTACCACTTTCAATTTCACTTTCTGTTACAAGTCTAACGAGTGCATTTGCCACCGTATCTGTTTCACGAAGCATTCCTTCATCTTTGTAGCGCTGAAAGGATTCGACATCGGCAAAGGCTTCTTTAGAGGAGGAACGGATTTCTCCTTGCATGTCCGTATCCATGACACCTGGGCTGAAGGCAATCACTTGATGTCGACTATGCTTTTTAGAAAGCTCTAAGCTCACGGTTTCCGTCAGCATGTTCACACCTGCTTTGGTTGCGCAGTACGTACTCCATCCGTGAACAGGACGACTTCCTGCTCCTGAGCTGATATTGATCATGATCATCTTCGAATTAGACCCCCGGGCTGCTTTTATCATCTCATTGGTAACGATCATGGGAGAAAGTAAATTCACATGCACACTTGTTTCAAGAGCTTGATTTTCTACTTCACCGGACGGATTGATTGGTGTCACCACACCGGCATTTTGGACAATATAGACTCTGCCCGGTTGATATCCAAATACTTTTGCTCCCACTTCACGGAAGACCGCTTCTGTTTCTCCTGATAGTGCAAGATCGCATGGAAAGAAGTCATAAGATACCTCTTTTTCCCCGGCAAGCTTTTGCAGTCTTTCATTATCTGACCTGGAAACATTGATCAAACCTATGCCTTTTTCGATAAATAGCTTGGCAATCGACTCGCCTAAGCCTCTTGTTGCTCCCGTCACAATAGCATAATCCATATGGAATCATCTCCTTCTTACCTTCTGATTATAAGGGAGAGTCTTCTTATAACAAAAAAATAAGCATTGAATTAACGGAAGATTTACAAAGTGGCGGTTGCCAAATTGAGTGAAAAAGCACACCATCAAGGCATGCTCTCATCAATCAAATGATATTCAGGTATTAAATCTGACAGTGGGACAATGGAAGCTTTTTTCTCATAGAGAGGAAGAAACTCTTCAAGCATTGTGGCAACCTTGATTCCTGTGACCCCGACATGACCTATGGCAATGGTTGAGGTGTCACCATCTAATTCTTTAGAAAGAAGCTTGGCTTGCTTTCCGATATGCTGGATGGTATAGACATCATCAAAGAATAATTCGTTTTCAAGATAGGGAACGTCCAATTCCTTTGCAAGCTTCGGAATGACACTCTTTCCCGTTGTTTTACTATCTAGATAAAATAATCCTTTTTCCTTGCATACCTCTAAAACGATTCTCATGACCCTCTCATTGGCAGTGGCCCTTGAGCCCATATGGTGATTGACTCCTACTGCATAGGGAACCTCTTCGATCGCCTTTTCTACTCTTTTCCGGATTTCGTCATTTGAAAGCGAAGTGGTGATTGCCCCTGGTCCAAGCCAACTTGCTTTCCCGGACATCGGTTCCATGGGCACATGGACGATGACCTCATGCCCCCGCCCATGTGCCTTTTCCGCATCTTCCCTTGTTGTTGGCAGGAATGGCATAACAGCAATCGTCAAGGTGACGGGTAAGTTCAGAATTTCTTCTGTTCCCTTCATATCGTTTCCTAGATCATCAATAACGATCGCGAGTTCATTATGGTGGGCTGGAAGGGGCAGGATGTTTCTTGCAGAAGCTGAAGCATGAAAAAAGAACGGCAATAGTAAACAGATGTATAGGATTCTCATCTTTCATCACTCCTTTCCCTTATCATGTCCATCTTGAGGAGTATATACGAAAGAGGTCCGTCCCCGAAGAGAATGTATATAAATAAAGGCAGGAAGCTGATTCCGGCTTCCTGCCTTTGGGTTTATGAGGTCCGTCCCTCATCCCAGGCTTTGGTGGGGCGGTCGCTGGGGTAACCGTGGGTTTGGCGGTAGTTTTTTCTTTGGTTAGTGAAGTCCCACCAGTTTTTGGTGGAAGTTGGGTTGTTTGCGTGGTGGACGACGCACCTGAGAGAGTCTTCTACGCATGGGTCCATCCAGACGCCGTATTTCTTTTCCAATTCTATAATCAGGTCTTCTCCCTTTTCGTTCTTTATGTCTTCGTAAGAATAGAATCCAAGATCTTCAACCACGTTATGCGCCATTTGCGGTCCGATTGACGGGATTCGTTGAAAAATGGACATGCCGACTAAGTAACGGGCTCTATCCAGGGAGATGTTAAGTTTTTCACTTAATACATCGGGAGACCATTCGAAGATGTCTCCCAATTTGATTTTCTCTTTACGAAGCGTTGACCTCTCTTCATCAGACAGTGGTAATTTAGGACTTTTTCTACTCAATCTTTGTTTCCTCCTCTATCCCTTAAAGGTTTGTTGTCGAATAAACTGAAAGTCTTCCACTACTGGATGGTAGGTTTTCTTCTTGACTAGCTTATGTTTATTCTTAATTGGAGTTTTGTTCACCAGTACCCCTACCTTTGTTTGCTGGATTTCCTTCACACCTTGCACAATCAACTGCATGGCAATAATGGCAATCATAAAGGCTGCTAACGGAGCAATGACAATCCAGTACTTTCCGGTCATAAGGGAATCTTTAGTTGAACTGATCAGACCTGACCATTCAAATGTTCCTGATTTTGGAGGGTCGGGTACCAGTCCTTCTGTGATGATCGTTCCACCCAAAAACAGATGAAATAATCCCAGATGCACAAGAATGAGAAGCGTTTGGATAAACTGCTGCCCCCATATAATGAATAATCTTGGTGCCAGATGAGGGAATAGATGCGTCCACAACAGATGCCGATTGCTTCCCCCTAAGAGCTTCGCCGATAGAACAAAATCCTGTTTTCCCAATAACCTCAGTTCATTCCCTATTAAAACCGTCGTTAAGGGCAGCACCAGAATCGTTAACACAACAGCTTCAAAAACGAGTCTTTCAAAGATCGAGTGATCCCAGCCTAACACGGGCAATCCCCAAAGTACCGGTCTTAATAGAAGGTACGCAATGAGACTTAAAGGAAGGAAATGAATGGAATCCACCATACGATCAAGCCAATTTTTCCTGTTTTCTTTTAAATGAAAATGATAGGCAATACCTAGATAGAATCCACCTATCACCCTTAGAGAAGCGACAACCAGTGCAAATAGGAGGGTATACTTTGCCCCCATAATCAGTTGATCGAGGATGCTATACCCGAAGAAATCCGACCCTAATATCATCTCTCCAAATGGCTTATGTGGAGGGGCACTGATGATTCGTCCCTCATCGTTCTTCATAAACTGAATTTGTTTAATCGGCTCTTCTTTCATCATGGGATAAAGGAAACTGGTAACAATCAAGAGAAAGATGACACTAAACCCGATAGCAAACTTCCCATTATGCATATGCTGCCACCAAAGCCGTCTAATAGTAGAAAGCCAGCTCCATATTTCCCATTCATTCCACTTCATTTTATCCTTTTTAAATTTGGTATGATCGACGCTTCCCTCCCGATTAATCCATAGATAAACACCTTGATAAACTACAAAAAAAGGCGTGTATATCATAATCAGTGAGATGGCTATGACCATTGGTCTGAAGTCTTGGATGATATAATACGTGATTCCTCTCATATTGAAAATTGTTTCAATGATGAATAAGCTCGAAAGCATTCCCCATATGATCAGCTTTCCATGATAAAACAGGCTGGGAGAAATATTTTTCAATACGTGAGCAAAGAGGATTCTGCCTTTCGACATGCCTTTACTTTGGGCAAACTCAATATGTGGCTTAAGCATTTCTTCTTCCATGATAAAAAGAAGAATCCGAAAGAAAGAGATCATAGGAATTATCGATAATGTGATGATTGGTGCAAGAAAGATCTTTTCTTCCCCATACTCCGTGAAATTCATCAATTCCACGCCAAAATATTTAATAACATAGACAATGAGAAGCTGGAGCATAAACGCAAACATTAAGTCAGGCACCGTCTCAAAGAGGTTTAATACTTTCTTTAGAGAAGAAGAAACCCATCGGGGCAAGAACATTGTGAAGATGGTAAGGATGAATGCTATTCCCAGGCCTAATCCCAATGCTCCACCGATAATCTGCAAAGAATACAGATAAGGTCCCCAAAGCATGTCCAGAAAATCGACTGTTATCCCTTTATAGGAATAGCTCCAATTTTCACCGTCCAAAAATACAAAAACAAACTTAAAAAACTCTTCCAAGAACCCGACAAAATTGTACAGGCCCCTCTCCTTAAATACTTCAGGAGCAATACTCACGGCTAAAATACCGATCAATCCGAGAATATAATAGAACATAAATTTCAGCGGAAATGTGAGAAGCCTCATACCCTGATCCCCTTTTTTTCTCTTTTTCCTCAAGTTTAATGTAAATTTTAAATATTTTCAATTTTATTTCAATTCGTTCGATACCACTGCAGATATCCAAGAAAAAAGGTGACTCCTACGCTTCAGAGTCACCCTTCCCATTTAAGCTAATAATCGACTCGGCCTCCCCAGATAAAAGCCTTGCCCTATTGTAATCCCAATGTCCTTTGCCACTTGCATATCCTGTTTGGTTTCAATGCCTTCTAACACAATTAACGTATCCTTACCGTAGAATTGATTAAAAAAGGAAAGGAATCGTTGTTTCTTATCGTCTTGAGCCAGATTCAAAGCAAAATAGCGATCCAGCTTAATGATTTCAGGTTCATATTCAATGGATTTCTTGATGGAAGAGGTCCCTTGCCCGAAGTCATCAATCGCATACCAAACACCATATTGCTTAAGTTCTTCGAGAGACTCTTTTAATATTGGGTTCTGCCACAGCTCCTCAGCACTCGACTCATTAATCTCCAGCACGAGACGCCCCTTTATTTCAGGATGTTTCTTCATGAGGTCATAAAAATAGGTATGAAAGCTTGGGTGAAGAATCGTTGTGATATAAATATTAAGAAATAACTTACAATTCTTCAGTCCATTCTCTGTAAAGCTTTCAAGAGCTTTTGAAATGGATAAGGTATCAAGCTTATACAAGATATTTGCTTTCATCGCAGACTGAAAAACATTTTCGGGATTTTCATTATACTTGTTTCGTAACAGGCCCTCATATGCATAGAGGGATTGATGCTTGCCCATTTCATATAAAGGCTGAAAATCATGATAAATATAGTCGTTTTGAAAAATAGTAAAGATGTTCATAGGACCCCTATACTCTCTATAGTTTATAAAAAAAACCACACAAAAACGTATTCCTACGTTCGTATGTGGCCGGTTGCGCTACTAGCTCCCCTAAATGTAAGCGCCCATCTATCATTTAGGTTCAAAGCTCCCATTCGAATTGACAGTATATGATTTTTACCTTACAAGAAAAATATACCACAAACATAGTACATATGGGTTATTTTTTAATTTATTATTAGAAAATTCCCAAAAATGATTACCTTGATACATAAGGATTGTCCTTAACCCAGAACCTCCACGGATAATCCTTGGCTTCTCCCGTGTTATCTATCCCAATTCGTTTCCCTTCCGCAATGTCTTCAGGTTGGTACCCTTTTGAAATGATGAGAGGGGGTTCCAGAAAGCTGCCTCCGTAATCTTCCATGGTTATGCCTAACGCTTTTGTCAGCTTTCCTGGACCATTTGTCCAATTTTTTCTCACATGACCCGGTCTTCTTCTTTCTATTAGCCTCAAGCCATCAAGGGGTTCAACCGCTCTAATGAGAATCGCTTCGGGTTTTTCTTTTTCTCCGCTCACTACATTGACCAGGCAGTGAGTATGCATAACATATGTATAGATTCTGCCGGCTTCCTGAAACATGACTTCCGTCCGCTTCGTCCGTCTATTCCCATAGCTGTGAGCTGCCCGATCCGCTGGCCCTAAATACGCTTCCGTTTCCACAATATAACCTGAAGCTGTTCCCTCCTCCGTCTCTTTCACTAACACACATCCCAACAAAGACTTTGCAAGTTCCAAAGTGGGCTGTTGGAAGAACGAAAGAGGCATAGGGGTATATTCCATGACTGTCACTTCCTTCAACTAAATTGTTCGTACGCATATATATGGTATACCCCATTTTCTTGATGGTTAACTAAATTTCCATTTAAAGAAAAAATCCTAGAGAGTAACGAATATAAGTTCAGCTCTTATTTCATCAGTCCATCCATAAGCAAACCTAAAGGTATCGCTTCCACCTTTCGCCCATTCCTGCCCGTTGTGGTTTGCGCTTTACAGAGAGAGTTCCATATGGCTTCTTCTACGCTATCCACTGCCATTTCAAATAGAGTAGAGATTATGAGTCCGTCTTCTTTAATGAAACCGTACGGAATCGTGTTATCATTGGAAGGCTGATGTGGAATGCGGTGTGCAGTAGAAAATGCAAGAACAATATCACCACTCCCATGTGCTCCATACGAACCCGTTCTTGAAAGGCCGAATGAAGCACGTTTAGCAAGTCGTTTAAGCTGCCTTTCATTTAGAGGTGCATCCGTCGCCAGAATGATCATGATTGATCCATCCGGTGTTTTTTGATCCTTCCCTGTGTTAAGGATAGGTACCCTGAGATCCTTCCTTTGACCGAAATTCGTTAATACGAGGGCTCCCACCGTATACTTCTCATCTCCAAAGACATACTCCCTGGAACTTGTTCCTATTCCACCTTTATACCCGAAACAAAGCATTCCCGTTCCCGCTCCAACGCACCCTTCATCCACGGGTCCCGAATGTGCCTGAAAAATGGCATCTTGGGCATCCTCAGGCTTCACATGAAGGCACCGGATATCATTGAGGAAGCCATCATTGCATTCTCCTACAACGACATTTACTGTCCCCGTTGTGTCGCCGATTTCAGGTGCTTCGTCCAGCATATATTGAACAGTCCCTTTTAATACATCCCCAACGGAAAGAGTATTCGTCAAGAGAATAGGACTTTCAATGACACCCAGCTCCTCCATTTGAATCGTCCCGACGGTTTTTCCAAAGCCATTGATTACATGGCAACCCGCGCATACTTTATCACGAAACAGATTGCCATCATGAGGTAAAACCGCCGTTACCCCTGTTCTTACCACGGTACCGTCATGTTCATAGTGAAGGGTTTTATGTCCGACCTTCACTCCCTCAATATCGGTAATGCTGTTATACTTCCCGCTTGAATAGGAGCCGATACTGCCTCCCATTTCCCGTAATCGCTTTCGTTCCATTTATGAAAAACCCCCTTTTTTCTTATCAATACTATTCGGGTCCAAATCACAAAATCCTCTTTAATAGAGAGGCAAACCCTATTTTTAACAGGATAAAGAACACGTAGAGAGTACATATTAATGACTGTTAAATGCCTGCTTATAAAAGGCAATTAAAAATATTGGAGGATCTGACATGAGAAAACGATTTTTTTCCATAACAGCCTGTGCTGTCATCCCGTTTATGCTGATGACTGCCTGTAACAATAACGGTGCAAACGATAACCTGATGGATACACAAAACGTGAATTACGATCCTGTTACTTATGATAACGATGGCAGGGATCGGATGGATGGAATGCAAGGAAACCAAACTCCCCTTCATCGTTTCATGGCTCCGATAGACCCAAATGGGGACTTACGTGAATTTACCCACTTTGATCGCGGTGAGGAAAATGCGCCCGGTAATGATGAAGCCCGTCAGCCGGATCAGCCTGCACAAGAACCGAATACAGCACAACCGGAACCGCCTGCAGAGGGTCAGCCCAAACAAGATGCACAGGCATCCGATGCAAGTGGATTTGTGAAGCAGGTAGTGGATTTAACCAACCAGGAACGTAAGAAAAATGGACTTAGTGCCCTGAAAATGGATGGAGAGTTAGCGAATGTGGCAGAGATGAAATCAGAGGACATGAAGGAAAATGATTATTTCTCTCATACCTCTCCAACGTATGGGTCACCTTTTGAAATGATGGAGAACTTCGGGGTGAATTACTCCACAGCAGCTGAAAACATTGCCGTTGGACAAAAAACACCTGAATCTGTCGTTAACGCTTGGATGAACAGTCCCGGTCACCGCAAAAATATTTTAAACAAACAAGTCACTCATATTGGCGTGGGAACAGCGAAGGATCCTAGTCAGGGAGTTTATTGGACGCAAATGTTTATCGCAAAATAAATGTTCAGACCGGTCACCTAAGGCCGGTCTTTTCTCTATTACATATCCTGCACGAACTCGGCCTCTGGTCTGATTCAAAAATAATCCTATGGCTCATTGTGATGAACCGGCAGCTGCATTAAAATAAAACTATAAAATGGAAAAACAAACCAAAGCGAGGGATAGTTATGAAAAATGCTTTTGCCGTGATCATTGCACTGCTTGCACTTGGAACGCTATACGTCATCCTGAATGACAATACATCGTTATTTGCTAAAGAAAGTCAGTCAGGGGAACGTATCGCGGTAACGGACAAAATCGATCACATCGATCTTAAAATGGAAGGCAGCGACACAGAAGTCATCCCTACGGATCAGAATGAAGTAAAGGTCGACATTGAAGGAAAAGGAACGCTGACTTTAGCTGAAAAAGGCGATACCATTGAAGTGGCTGTAAAGCATAAATGGTATGAATGGGTAGGATTCAACCGCAAATCAAACGTAACCGTGTACATTCCAAAAGAATATGATCGAAGTATAGAAATCGAGATTGGCTCCGGTAACTTACAATTTGCCGGAGATTCCGAGGCGAATCGAATGAAACTCGATGAGTTATCCGTGGATATGGGTTCCGGAAACATGACGCTTGAAAACCTTGAGACGAATGTATTCGAACATGATGGTTCTTCCGGAGACTTAGTCGTGAATGCTCTCTCCACAAAAGAAGGTAATGTGGATATCAGCTCCGGGGATGTAGAATTGTCGAACTACGAAGGTCCACTTGAAGGGGACTTATCATCTGGTGAATTAACTGTCTCGATGGACACTCTAAAGGGAAACCTGAATTTTGATGTAAGCTCTGGAGGTGTCAACCTGGATCTGCCGGAAGACGCGAGCTTTAAGCTGAACGGAAAAGCAAGCAGCGGAGACATTTCCTGCAATCTTCCACTAAAAAATCAGAAGATAGACGATGGAGACCTTTCAGGTGTGAGAGGGTCTGGTAAATACACCATCAATATTTCCGTTTCCAGTGGGAATGTAGATATATATTAAGAAGAAGAGTGTCAGGCAGTGACCTGACACTCTTCTTCTTATTTATGATGAAAAGGACATTTACCTTCAATCGGCTCCACATCGTCTCCGATAAAGTATTGCTTCCATTCACGGTGTTCAGGGTCCCCATAATGGCTGATATTCGGATGCTTCGGTAAGCCGTCCCACTTCTCGACCCGCTCCCTTACTTTCTCACGGGACATAATGCCACCCTTTGATGTTCCTTCCAACCCTTCAAAGATCCTTCTCGGCTGAAAGCCTAATACCAAGCTATTCCCAAGGTCTCTCGTCTTTCGCTGCTTATAAGCAGGAGCATTCCCAAACACGAAAAACGGCTCCCCGGCAAACGAAAACGCCCACAAATGATGATCCGGATCCTCCGGATAATCCTCTGGCCAAGCCTCCTCATCCTCATCATGAAGAAACTGCAGAATCTTCCAGAAATACTCACGATAATGAGGGACGGACCTCTCCTCATCCTCCGGTTCCACAAACAAAAAGAATCCGTGACGAATCAGCCGCTCTCCTTCTGGTACATCAAACAATTCGATAAACTCTTGAATCGTTTCGGGAAGATGCTTCCAATTATCATGACTTATATACGAATAGCGAAGCTCTCCTTTTTTCTCTCCGGTCATACCGAAGTAACAAGGAAACGTTCGATCTGTTACTACCTCGTGAAAATTCTTATATTCTTCAATAACCCATTCAGGAACAAGATCAGGGTTTTTCATATCTTCTTTGGTCAGCAATAAGCTTTGGGCTGCCATTTCCTCCACCTCACGATTATATAAATGTAATGTATTGATGGTATGGTTTTCCCGAAGAATGATGGGTTAAAACAATTTCTGACAAAAAGTTTATTAAATCGACCATTTATATACCGTACCTCAGCACGTTATTGCGTAATGAAGCCTTCCGACAAATCGTTTCAATACCTTAGAAACAAAAAAATAACAGAAGAGTAAAGCGATGTTCCGCTTTACCCTTCTGTTTTTATTCCCTTCACTTCCGCACCCAGTTCCTCACCAAGAGCTACAATCGATTGATTGATTTTCCACACATAGTAGAGGTGATGAATCAGATCCATCTGTGACTTCAGTCTGCTTGGTGCCAGGGTTTCGATCTTTTCCCGTTCCTCGCTTAAACTCCATAAAACTCGGGCGTTCTCTTTTTCTTTTAGCAGCTCACGTAACGTTTCGATGTTATGAGTGATTTTCTCTTCTGTCTGCTGAAAAACGCTATTTAGTTCATCAGAAACCTGCGCTGGTACTTTTCTATGGGATGAAGCAAGCAGGTGCTTCGCGTAATAGTTAGTGGCTGTCACTACCGTGATCCAACGGCCAATCCCCGATCGTGTCATGGAACCAGGTCGTTGCAGAAGAGATTGTGCTTCATCCTTTATGCCCTGAAGCTTTTGATCGAGATCAAAGGCTTGATCTGTTAATGGTTTATCTTCAATATTCGTAAAGGTTTTTACATAGGAAGAAACATACCCTCCAAGCTCTTCAAGAAAATCATCAAAGGCGTCTGCCACCTTGTCCTTCGTTTTCTTTGGAAATACAAACGCCGAGACAGTCAGGGCAATCACTGCTCCAGCAATTGTATCAATGACTCGCGCCCCCATTAGTTGCATGCTGATCCCGCCCAGGAGCAGGTCATACATAAACGCGATGAGCATCGTAATGAATAGGCTCATAAGTGTATAAGAAACCGTGAAAAGATAGAAGGCCAGGAACAGAACGACAAACAGAAGAAAAACTTCAAGCTCAGAATTTCCTGAAACGAGTTTTGCCGCTCCGAATCCAAGTATAGCCCCGATCACCGTTCCAACCGATCGCTGAAAGGCCTTCATATAGGTTCTTCCTACTGACTCTGTGCCAATTTGAATAATAAAGGTCGTTAACAGTACCCAGTAGGGCTGTGCAGGAGCAATCAGCTCCCCTACAATAATCGCTAACGTACCGGCTACAAGAGCTTGAATCGCCTTACGGGTAGAAGGTTTTAAACTCTTAGTCTCTTCTTCAGACTTATCCTCTTTTTCTTCCTCCTCAGACTCGTCCTTATTCTCTATGTTCGTTTCCTTGCTTTCTGAAACCTTCAGCGACTCTTGAATGGTGATGGCTGCTTCCAGCACATGATTGGCAATGGACTCGATGCGCCTTAGAAGATACACCCAGCCTTTAGGCTTTTCTTCTTGATTCAACATCTCTGTTAAAAGAAGACGAAGGCCCTGGATGGCTATTTCCGCTTCTTCAAGAGAACGGGGATCATAATCCTGGGCCAGTACCTCAGCATCACGGAGCGAACGGAGAACCCAGACCAACAAGCGTCTAAGCTCCGTAACCTCTAAGGCATCCAACTCCTTGAGGCGCTTCAAAGAATCGGTTAACGTCTGAATCAACATCTCTGTATCAAAAACATAGAGACGCAATTGGGAAGGCTCGATACCAGGCCATAGCTTCTTCAAATCATTCTCATTGATATCACTGGCTACGATTCTTGCATACTCATTCAGCCTTCGAACATTTCGATCAAGAAGCTTCCTCCGTTTACTACTCGTGTCCGGATCCTCGATCATCTTCATCAAAATCGTAAACGTCAAGTTGGATTGAATATGAAATGAACGCATGCTTCTTCGTAACACATGAACCGAGCCTTTAAAGATAATGAAATTATAAAGAAAAGCGTATACGACACCAATCACAATCCCGATATAGAACCATGATAGGTGAGCCACATCAAGCTGCAGAATCGATGATATATAAATCGACATAAAACCTGCCATTCCCATGGAAAAATACCGGATGGCAAATCGGGAGAAGTAAAAAGCGCTAAATATCGCTCCTACCAGTAGGATATTTACCACGAGACTATAATGAGCAAAGGCAGAGCCTATTGTGATTCCAACCGCTACCGCCACACCAATCAACGGGGTAGTCACCTTTTTCTTAGCAGTTGTGTCATCCATGACGACGAAGATACCGAGCATCCCCACCATCCCTGACACAATGGCCGGTGTAATGGCTGTGTGATCGAATAGTTTTAATAAAAAAAGCATTGTAAATACAGCCGATATTAAACTGATCGTTGCCTTACCCGCCTGCTGAAATCTCTTCCGGCCGGGGTCTGATGCGAGGATCCTCCCCAGCCATACATACTGTCTATGTAACTGTTTCATTTTTCATCATACCCTTACTTTCACACCGTTTTTCATTCTCTATTATCGTACCCGTTCCAATAAAAAAGTAACCTGGACTGCGGAAGCAGCAGGTTACTCTTATTCGCTGGTGCACGAAGAGAACATGAATCTATTTGTATGATTATAAGGGTTTTACGTGGTTGGGTAAAGGAAAGTGCTTGAGGATTCCCACATTATCTATTATTTCTCATTTGTACAGTCTTTACCTTCATTTCAACAATGAGCAAAATAGATAAAAAAACTGGATAGACCCTAAAGGAATAACTGTAGCTTTGAAATAAAGTTTGATCAAAAATACCTTAAAGAACCCATATTTTACGATAAATAAAAAGAATCCATTTTGAAAAAGATTGATCAAAATGGATTCTTCTTTAGCAGTTAATATATTGCCTTAATACTAAAATCACTGAATGTCTTCAACTAAAGCACCAGTTAGTTTAATAACGTATCTTCATTAAAATTCTCTCTTCTACTTTCTTGCCTATATGACTGTATCCTCGCCATCCAATACAGCATGTACCTCAGATTGAAATAATCTGTTTTATATTCAGGGAATTGCCTTTCATTTTTAAATAACATCCTGTCTTTATCTGTATACATAGTCAAATTTCATCAGCAATTTTTTCACTAAAAGTCCACAGCATTATAAAACAATTGTTATTGCACCTGAATCTACGTTACTCGGATCAAATGAGGTTACTAACTGATAATAAGGTACACCTAAATAAAGATCGTTTCCAAATGAAACATAATATACAAGTAGTCACTCCCAACCAAGAGGAAAAAGAAATGGTTCACAATGTTATTTTTAATGAACTATGTCAAAGGAAAACTCTTCAGCATTCGAAGGAACAGTATCTTGATGTGATTGAACGATTAAGAGAGAAAGGTGCCTAAGCTGTGATACTTAGTTTGTACTGAAATCTCGCTCCTCGTCCAACCGAGTGACACAAGTAAGAAACTGTTTGATACTACAAGTATTCACGCAGAAACTGCACTAGAATTAGCAATGAAAGGCATCCCTGGGCAACGTGCTGAGTTACTAAAATAGTATTCTTTGATCAATGAGGTTAATTTTTAAAGATACTAGGACGAATTCCAGAACAAAAGAACACTTAAAGTTAAAGATAAACATAAACATAAAGAAAACTTGGCGAGGCTATGCCTTTAGAAAAAGCCCGATCCAAAATGGATGGACCCGACTCATTCGTCTCAATAGAAGATATTTTTAAATTTCCTAAGCTGGTGATCCAGGCCGGGTCCCAAGGGTCAAAAGCTTTCATAAAACTCTATACGCGAGATCAAATTCCTTTCAAAGCATCTTTATAACGCTGATAATATGCTTCAACATTGTTCAACAGCAGTAATTCAGTATATAGGTATACTTTCATATTGAAGTTATTGAAATCAATAGTAGTAAGCTCTTGTATTTTTTTGATTCGATAATTCAAAGTGTTCGGATGGATAAACAATTCATTAGCGGTCTGTTTACCTTTTCCGTCATTCGCCAAAAACACTTCAAGAGTCCGGAGCAGATCTGTCTGTTTCTTGACATCATTCTTGAGCAATGACAACAAGTCATCACTATAATAATCCTTTGAGGTGTTTTTTTCATAGAGGGTAGGCAAGTACCGATAAATTCCCAATTGAGCAAATTCCCGCGGCATCGATTCAGGACGCGGACTGATGAAGTTCGCGGTCTCAATGACCTCTGACGCTTCCAAAAAGCTCTTTCTCATTTGATATAACGAGGTGTATTCCTTTCCGACCCCGATCAAGAAGTTATAAAATTGTTCTTCGCCTGTTTGTTCTTTGACCTTTTCGACTAAATTTCTGGCTAATTCCAGCGAAGAAAACGGTTTATCTGCTTTGCCGTAGAGAACGAGAATCACTTGGTATTCCGTTTTCAACGTATAAATATTTGTATGGAAGCGGGATTCGTGAACCAGCCTCTCAAGATGGTCGAGCATAGGCTTATATTGTGGTGATGTTATCGAAAAAACAGCTACAGTGAACCGTTCCGGCAATGTCAGCTTGACCAGGGATGCATCATGGCGCAGTTGGCTTTCACTTCCATATTCGTGCTGCAGGAGATGCCACAATACCTCTTCTTTTTTGTCTTTTTTGACATTGACCTTCGCGTAAATATCATTAATCAGGTTTCCAAGGTGAGGGGAGATCTCTTCAAGGAAAGCAAGCTCTTCACTTTGGAGAAGGTGGCTTGATTCCTGGACCCAAATATATCCCATAGTATTCCCAAGGTACTTTGCGGCAATGACGACACGTTGGTGGAACCCTAACTCTTCCATAGCTTGAACCCGGATCGGATCAGAATGTTTTTCGAGTCGGTGTACGATACCTTCTTTTTTCAGTCGATCGATGATGAAGATCGGACATTTTTTCGTGAGGATCGTCTTTTGCTGTGTTTGATCGAATTTATTGAAAGAGGAACTGTAAGAAATCAATTCAAAATTTTTGTTTTCAATGATCACGGGGTTGCCTAATTTTGAACTGATTAATTCAGTTGCTTTATGGATATCTTCAGCTTGGAGGATTAAGTCTTTTGCTTCCATAGGAATCTTACCTTTCCGCGAGAGTTTATTATTCCTATTATAGCGTTTAATTTCTGAATGAAAAGCGAAAAGCTCCCCCTTGTCGGGAGAGCTTTTGTCAAAAGAAGCTTAATTAGAATTTTTCCGAAATGGTCTTTCCTGCATGTAAATCAGGTAATCAGGATTCCCGGATTTGGAATCATACCGGACATTTTAAACCCGCCGAAAGGCTGATAACCGGCAACCTCTTTCTTACATTATTCTT
This sequence comes from Bacillota bacterium, assembly GCA_051750565.1. GTDB lineage: Bacteria > Bacillota > Bacilli > Bacillales > Bacillaceae_B > Rossellomorea. The sequence goes on from JBNJJV010000009.1 coordinate 65,300, forward strand.
CATCCATAAATGGATAGGCAATTTCTGTAGTTGGAGCAAAGTTTTCTTTGATAATACGAGGACTGGTCCAACGAATCATGTTGAATACAGAACCTGCTTTATCGTTTGTACCAGAACCACGAGAACCGCCAAATGGTTGTTGATTGATCACCGCACCAGTTGGTTTATCGTTGATATAGAAGTTTCCAGCTGCACCGGATAAGCGGCGTTCCAAGTGCATAATTGCTTGACGATCTTGTGCAAAGATCGCGCCTGTTAATGCATACATAGACGCTGTATCCACTGCAGTCAGTGTTTCTTCTAATTGATCATTTTCATATACATAAATCGTTAATACTGGTCCGAAAATTTCTTCTACCATTGTTTTAAAGTTTGGATTTGTTGTCACAATGATTGTCGGTTGAACGAAATATCCAACTGAATCATCATACGTACCACCAGCAATAATTTCTGCTTCTTCAGAATCTGCAGCATAGTCGATGTAACTTGTGATTGAGTCAAAAGCTGCTTGATCGATTACCGCACCCATGAAGTTTGTAAAGTCTCTGATATCCCCTACTTTAAGCTTAGCCGTTTCTTCCATTACACCAGCTTTCACTTCTTCCCACATGCTTGCTGGGATGTATGCACGAGAGGCTGCTGAACATTTTTGACCTTGGTATTCAAACGCACCACGAACAAGTCCAGCTACTACTTTGTCTACTTGTGCAGTTTCGTGAGCAAATACAAAGTCTTTTCCACCCGTTTCCCCAACCAAACGAGGATATGATTTATAGTTTGTAATGTTTTCTCCTACTGTTTTCCAAATTGTCTGGAACGTACTTGTTGAACCAGTAAAATGGAATCCAGACATACGAGGGTCTGTTAATACTACTTCCGATACTTGTGAACCACGAGAAGGGACGAAGTTGATTACGCCTTTTGGTAATCCTGCTTCTTCTAAAATACGCATAAAGTAGTAGTTTGATAGTATAGCAGTTGTTGCTGGTTTCCAAACGACCACGTTCCCCATTATTGCAGGAGCTGATGGTAAGTTTCCACCAATTGCTGTGAAGTTAAATGGAGAAATGGCCAATACAAAACCATCTAATGGACGGTATTCTAAACGATTCCAAATATTTTTCATACTATCCGGTTGCATTTGATAAATTTGGTTGGCATAATCAACGCCAAAACGTAAGAAATCTGCTAATTCTTGTGCAGCATCAATTTCAGTTTGAATAGCTGTTTTGGATTGTCCTAACATCGTAGCAGCATTTATTACGTCACGGTATGGACCAGAGATTAAATCAGCAGCTTTTAAGAAAATGGATGCTCTGTGTTCCCACGGCATATTTGCCCATGATTCTTTTGCAGCCATTGCCGCTTCTACAGCATCACGCAACTCTTTTTCTCCAGCTTGGGAAAAGTTTGCCAAGACATGTTGATGATCATGCGGCATAACCACTTGCTTCACTGTATCTGTCTTAATATTTTCTCCATTAATAATTACAGGGATATCGACTTCGATATTCGATTGGCGTTTTAATTCTGCCTTTAATGTTTCTTTTTCTTTTGTACCTGGGGCATATGAATTACCAGGCTCATTTTTAGGTGTTGGGATATTGAAAATTCCGTTACTCATTTTTTTCACATTCCTTCCTGTTTAAATACTATCTAGATGTAACTGCTTAAATTGACAAATTGATAATAAGACTTATTAAATTTTCCAATAAAGTTTACTTACTGAGGATTCCCTTCAATGCAAATGCGACATTTGCTGGCCTTTCTGCCAGACGTCTCATGAAATACCCATACCAATCCTCCCCGTAAGGTAGATAAATACGGACTGTATAACCTTTTTTCACTAGATCTGACTGCAATTGATTCTTCATTCCATAAAGCATTTGAAACTCGAAGCGGTCATCCGGGATATTGTGTTCTTTCACTAATCCGATGGTGTAATCGATCATCGCTTCATCATGGCTTGCTACAGCTGTATAATGACCGTTCAAGAGTTGCTTTTTGATGAGATGTTTCAGATTTTCATCCACCATCTGCTTTTCCGGGAAAGCCACTTTACCGGATTCTTTATATGCACCCTTCACAAGCCTCAAATAAGGAGAAAAATGCTTTAGATCATCTATATCCTTCTCTGATCGATAGAGATAGGATTGGATCACCGTCCCCAAATTTTCGTACTTCTGCCGAAGCGTTTTGTAAATCTCAAGGATGGCATGGCACCTGGATGAATCCTCCATATCGATGGTTACCGTGATTCCACTCTCCTTTGCCTTGGATAGAATCAATTCCATGTGTTCCATGACAAGGTCATGACTGATATCCAATCCCAAGGAGGTAAGTTTTACAGAAATTTCAGTGTCCAGCTGATGATAAGCGATTGCACTTATACTCTGAATACATAGTTGAGCATGTTCCCGCGCCACATCTACGGAATTGACGAATTCACCAAGATGATCGACTGTAACCTGGAATCCCTCCTGGTTCAATTGAGTAATCAATGGAATTGATTGTGAAAAGGTTTCTCCACCTATAATCTTATTAGCCCCAAATCTTGATCCCCAACGTTTGGCGATTCGATCCAAAGCCTTATTGTGGGAGAGATATAAGAAAAAGCGCTTGCTTATGGCTTCCAAGATCACCACACCTCCTTATATTGACTTTTCCCTGGACCCCAGGGTGAATAAACGAAGAATTCGTTTGATTATTTCATCTGTTAAGTAAATTATATCGATAATGATCGACACGAAACAACGTGCTCCAACCACAATAATTCCAGTGCTGATTTATGATTTAAACACAATAGAGGAGATTTTGAATATGTAATCTTGATGAAAAAACAACGAGCTTGAACTTCAAGCTCGTTGTTTTGCTGTGCGCCCGGCATGTGCACACGCTTTAGGGTTTAAGTCCCGAACGGTGAAGGTCGTTGTAGCCGTTAGCCAAAGGCAAGGGGATCTGGCCTGTCCTTCTATGTGTGTCGTTATACTCTTTTGTCACTTTGCTTTCAGATATTCTAACGCCTTCTAATTAAAATATCTCTTAAAGTCGGTTGCTCAGGTAACAACACCATATGAAACCACTGAATTACCAGTGAGGCTTTAATCAGGAATTTGTGCTATATATATGCCAACCTTTGTGATTTCATGAAAAAATGGATGAGCTAAACCGTTTTTTGTTAGGTAGGCTTAGAGTAAATCTAGATGAAGCTAAAAAGTAATACACATTAAGATGTATTCTTTTAGATATAAACATGGCTTAAATCAATACATTAAACCCTTTCATATAAAACAAAACCAGCTATTTGTATTTATACTTAGCTGGTTTTTTCAATTCTCCAATATTCAAACTTCCTGCCCTTAACGGCATGACTTACAATTTCCAGGTAAATCCAATGAATCCCCTTCTTCACTCCAGAATATGGTACTTTGACGGAACAACTCAATTGTCACTCAACAGTTCCTTAATCCACTTCTCAATTCAGATGTTCTTTTCCTTTTCAAAAAAAAACCCTTTAGATAACCTTATCCAAAGGGGTAAAACAACTCATCTTTTTTATAAACGTTGCGACTTTATTTCAAATCTACAATAACCGGTTTTCGTCTATTAATTCTTACTCAACCGTAACCGACTTCGCCAAGTTACGCGGCTTATCTACATCACAATCGCGGTGCAGAGCAGCATAGTAAGAAATTAATTGTAATGGGATGACAGAGATAAGAGGTGTTAACAACGGGTTAACCTCCGGGATGACGAAGCGATCTTCTTCGTCTTCTAAGCCCTTCATGGAAATGATACAAGGGTTAGCTCCACGAGCGACTACCTCTTTCACATTTCCTCTGATGCCTAAGTTTACTTCTTCTTGAGTTGCAAGTGCAACTATCGGTGTTCCTTCTTCGATAAGAGCGATCGTACCGTGTTTAAGCTCTCCTCCGGCAAATCCTTCTGCCTGGATGTAAGAGATTTCTTTCAGCTTCAATGCTCCTTCTAATCCTACATAGAAGTCCAATGAACGGCCGATGAAGAAACAGTTGCGAGTCGTTGATAGATATTCGCGTGCGATATCTTCAAACTCTTCTTTCGTATCGCAAAGTGCTTCCATCGCAGTAGCAACAATACCAAGCTCTTGAACGAGATCAAAGTCCTGGTTGTTTCCACATGCCCGCCCAGCAACGTGTGCAAGGATAGCAAGTACTGCCAGCTGAGCTGTGTACGCTTTGGTTGAAGCAACGGCGATTTCAGGTCCTGCATGAAGAAGCAATGTGTAATCTGCTTCTCGGGACAGCGTAGAACCCGCTACGTTTGTGATCGTTAATGATTTATGACCAAGCTCTTTGACTTGAACCAGTACGGCACGACTATCTGCCGTTTCACCACTTTGAGAAATAAAGATAAATAATGGTTTCTTAGAAAGTAAAGGCATGTTGTAGCTGAATTCGCTTGCTACATGCACTTCTACAGGAATTCCGGCACTCTTCTCGATGAATTGCTTTCCAACAAGACCAGCGTGGTAACTCGTTCCACACGCAATGATGTAGACACGGTCCGCTCCTTTCATCGCGCCGACAATCGGCTCATCAATGTGAAGCTCGTTACTCTCATTTTGGTACGCTTGAATGATTTTACGCATCACTAGTGGCTGCTCATCGATTTCTTTAAGCATATAGTGTGGGTATGTTCCTTTTTCGATATCACTCGCATCGATTTCAGCGGTGTAAGGAGCACGTTCCATTACTTCACCGATCAGATTTTGAATTTCAACCTTTTCTTTCGTTACGATGACCATTTCTTTATCCATAAGCTCAACGTATTGGTCTGTTACTTGAATCATTGCCATAGCATCACTTGCTACAACGTTGAAGTCTTCTCCTAGACCTACAAGCAGTGGACTTTTGTTTTTCGCTACATAGATTGTTTCATCATTTTCAGAATCTAAAAGGGCGATGGCATAAGAACCTTTAAGAAGCATTAACGTTTGACGGAAAGCTTCCTCTACCGTGTTTCCTTCTTCTACAATCTTTTCAATCAACTGAACGATTACTTCCGTATCCGTGTCACTCTTGAACGTTACATCCGTTAAATATTCACGCTTAAGTTGAGAGTAATTTTCGATTACTCCGTTATGAACAATTGTAAAACGGCCTGAATTACTTTGATGAGGGTGAGCATTCACCTTGCTTGGTACCCCGTGGGTAGCCCAGCGAGTGTGACCGATTCCTGTGTTGCTTGATACACTCTCATCAACGATACCGCGAAGGTCAGCAATACGACCCTTCTCTTTAAACACATGGATGCCTTCATCGTTTTGAACGGCAATACCTGCAGAGTCATAACCGCGGTACTCAAGCTTTTCAAGACCTTTTAAAAGAATTTCCTTTGTATCTGAATTTCCAATATATCCAACAATTCCACACATAATTAATATATCCTCCCTGAACATGCAAGGGGGCAAGAACTCTTTTGGGGACAACTTGCCCCCTTATCTCTGTTTGTCATTAGTATTTACATTGGTCACTTTTTTCTTCCCTTTGTCCATTAAGTTGCCTCAACGATTTAAGGAAGAAACTTTCGGATCGGTGACGTTACGAACCGGGAGGCATCCGCCGAATGCTCGATAAACCTCCACCTCGTCAACTAAACGATCCTTTTCGTTCATCGTTTAGCCCTGGCGCTTTATAAGGATGATTACTCACTATCCACCTTTCCTTCTTGACTCATTTCCAAATAATTTGAAAAACGAAAACAAAATCATCATACACTAGCATGTTTCCCTTAGTCAATAAAAATCTTACAAGAACAAGAAGTTGTTATCCTATTGTCATGTTCCCGAAACAGAGCAGTGATAAACCCTTAGGAAACAACTTCCGTTTTCAGAACGGTAGTTCGATGATATTCAAAAGTACTCTACTTATTAAATATGCATAAGGGGCACATATTGACCCCTTATGCATATAAATTCCACTATTCGTTCAGACCCATTTCTTCATCAACAACTTGTACGATTTCATTTACATATCGATTACAAAGTTCTTCAGTAGGAGCTTCTGCCATGACACGCACTAACGGCTCCGTTCCAGAAGGACGAACAAGGATACGGCCATTTCCGTTCATTTCTTCTTCAACCTTTTGAATCACTTTTTTAACTGTTTCATTATCCGTTACATGGTGCTTGTCTGTCACTCGTACATTCACAAGTTTTTGTGGGAACTTTTGCATTTCTCCCGCTAGTTCAGATAATGATTTACCGGTCACTTTCATAATGTTTACAAGTTGGATACCCGTTAACAGACCGTCTCCTGTTGTATTGTAATCCAGGAAGATGATGTGGCCTGATTGCTCACCGCCAAGAGTATAGCCATGTTTCTTCATTTCTTCCACTACATAACGATCTCCAACCGCGGTTTGAATGCTTTGGATCCCATTCTCTTCAAGCCCTTTATGGAAGCCAAGATTACTCATGACTGTAGATACGACTGTAGACTGCTTTAACTGACCTTGTGACTTTAAGAATTTACCGCAGATGTACATGATCTGGTCACCATCCACGATTTGTCCATGCTCATCGATTGCGATAATTCGGTCCCCATCACCATCAAAGGCAAGTCCCAAGTCTGCACCTTTTTCTTTCACCATCTCAGCAAGTGCTTCAGGGTGGGTAGACCCTACACCTTCATTGATGTTCAACCCGTTTGGTGATGCTCCCATTGTCGAGATGTCAGCATCCAAATCAGCAAACAGATGAGTCGCAAGAGCGGATGTTGCACCATGCGCACAGTCTAGCGCAATATGTAAACCATCGAAATCTTCGTCTACTGACTGTTTTAAATACTGCAGATATTTTTGTCCGCCTTCGAAATAGTCACTTACTTGTCCTAAATCAGCACCGATTGGACGAGGGAGCTGATCAACTGTTTGATCTAATAGATCTTCAATTTCATTTTCCTGGTCATCCGATAACTTGAAGCCATCCGGTCCGAAGAATTTAATTCCGTTATCTCCTACAGGATTATGAGAAGCTGAGATCATGACACCAGCTTGAGCCCCTAACGCTTTTGTTAAGTAAGCTACCCCTGGAGTTGAAATGACACCTAAGCGCATCACTTCAGCACCAATTGATAGAAGTCCGGCTACAAGAGCTCCTTCCAGCATATGTCCGGAAACTCGAGTATCTCTTCCAATCAATATTTTGGGACGCGTAGCATCCTTTGTTAGAACATAACCACCAAAACGTCCAAGCTTAAATGCTAATTCCGGTGTTAATTCTGTGTTCGCTACACCTCTTACTCCATCAGTTCCAAAATACTTACCCATTGTCATTCTCTCCTTTTTACAGCTCTTATGCTGATGTGTTCTTTTCTTTAATTTCTACCTTTACTGTTTGCTGAGACAGGGTCCATTCAATATCCTCCGGTCCTTCTGCCTCTATTTCCACCTCATGCTCACCGGGCTCGAGCCCTGAAAGATCCAGAGCCAGCGAGAAGTCTTCTTTCGTCACTTTGCTCACCTGTGCATTCTGACCTTTCATCGCTACATCGACGACACCTTCTTCAGGTGACGTGATTGTATATTCATATTCTTCAGCTAACCCTTGTGGGGTGATTTCAAGTCCTGATAGGCTCTTTTCCTCGGTTGTGTTGACATCAACCTTCACCTTAACTTCTTCAGGAGCCACTTTATTTAAGCCATCTTGCAGGGCGAGTGGTACCGTAAGGGTTGAATCCTTCGTAATCTTAGAAAGGTCTATGTCTGCAAGCAACTCTTCTACTGTGTCCAGTACATCCTGTCTGCCGAAGATGGTTGCCTCTTTAGGCTCAACTGAAATCGACTCCAGCGTCGTCCCTTCTGGAAGACTGCCTTTTTGTTTAACCGTGACCGGTACACTCTTACTTTTGTTTACAACCGAAACGGTCACATCGACCACTTCCGGATCAATTTGAACATCTAATTTATTATACTCACGGTCAAGCACTTGCACCCTGGCTTCCCTTGTCACATTCTCATTGATTTCCTCATCAAGATCAAGTGTGGCTATAACATATGCAATCCGTTCCACTTCATCCTTAGAGCCTGTCACTTTCACCGTTTTCGGATCAACAGCCAGGCCTTCTGCTTCATATCCATTGGATAAAATACTCTCATTGAATTGAGGTTCAATCGTAAACTCTTCGGTTACCTTTTCTTGAACCGATATATTGACAAAATCCGGATCGAGTTTCACATCAAGTTTTTCAGAGATATTATCTATCTTTATATCAACCTGATGCTCACCGATACCGATATCATTTAAGTCTACATAGACTCGGAAATCCTTCACTTGTTTAGCTTGTTGCACAATCGCCTTAGATCCTTCTACAGTCACATTCACCGTATCAGGTAAGCCGCTTACTTCTAAATTCTCACGATCATAGAAAACTTCAAGCGGGACGTCCTGGATCGTTTCAATCGCATTTTGAGGGTTGCCGTTATTGTTGTTAGCCGTCTTCTGAATATCATCAAAGTTGACGGAGAGATAGAGAATGAATGCTAACATCAATCCCACAACACGCATGAACCAACGACTTTCCATGAATTTATCCATTTTCTTTCTTCCCCCTAAAACTCCATTTCGTCGAGGAAGCATTTGTCTTATCGCCTATGAGCTCTACCATAAGAATTTCTGTGAATCGCTCCAAAGAGAGGTCGCGATGTAACTCTCCATTTTTCGTAATGGAGATAGCTCCCGTTTCTTCTGATACAACAATCGTAATACTATCTGTTACCTCACTGACGCCAAGTGCTGCCCGGTGTCTTGTTCCCAATTCTTTCGAAATGAATGGGCTTTCCGATAATGGAAGATAACAAGCCGCTGCAGCAATTTGATTTTTTTGAATGATAACAGCTCCATCATGAAGAGGTGTATTGGGTATAAAGATATTTATCAGCAATTGGGACGTAATCTTGGCATCGAGTGGAATACCTGTTTCAATATAATCACTCATCCCTGTTTCCCGTTCAAGAGTAAGGAGGGCACCAATTCGACGTTTTGCCATATAGCTTACGGCTTTCGTCATTGATTCAATCATCTGCTCCTGCTCTTCTTCTTCCTGGAGTCCCGTCCTTGAGAATAAACGGCCCCTTCCCAATTGTTCAAGGGCTCTGCGGAGTTCAGGCTGGAAGATGATGATAATCGCCAGGAACCCCCATGTGAGTGCTTGTTCCATCATCCAACCCAGTGTATCCAATCCAAAGATACTACTAAGACCTCTCACAATGATAATGACAAAAATACCTTTTAATAATTGTACTGCTTTCGTTCCTTTTATCAGCATGATCAGTTTATAGATTACAAACCATACTACGAGTATATCTACTATATCTGAGACATAATCCAGCGCGGAGTAATCCGAAAAAATATCGATAAACGGCATATTACATCCTCCAATAGCTTAATCGAAAGCGTAAGCCGCCATGTGTGGCTTCTCCATTTTCGTAACGTTCCTATTATAGCATATTTTATCACTGTCAAATGAAAGACACCCACGGCTTCATGATTCTTTCTCATCTATTCATGAACTCACGTTTTTGCATAAAAAAACCGACATGGATTAAAGACATGTCAGTCCTTCTTAGGGACGGACCTTACTTCCATCCCCTCTATTTTATCCTACTTTTCTTCAAGTTGCGAATTTCCCCAATCCACCGTGTCTTTAGCCCCTTTTTTGATCTGGTACCAAAGCCACTCAAATGCTGCATCGATTTCATGGATTTCTCCTGTCACGCTCCCTGCAGAAGCCAAGTACTGCTTTCCATTAATGACCGTGACATTTCCGTTAATAACCGTCACATTCCCCGTTACTTTTCCTTCAATTTTCACATCACCATTCCGGACCATCAGATCTCCATTCACGACTTCACCCTCAGGCACCACAACCGTATGATCCTGAACCACTAACTTCGCATTCTTCGTAAATGAAAAATCCTGATCGTCATTCCATGAAGTTAAGAAGCTGCCGGTCATAAAGAAAAGGAATAGGGCCGCAGCCGTTAATAAAGGATGGTGGCGGAACCACCTCTCGACCCCCACTTTCTTCTTCTCTTTCGGCAATCTTGACATAACTTTATCCGTAAAGTCTGCAGAAGCACTAATATGAGACGTGCTCTGTACAAACGCAATTGCTTTTTTCAGCTCATGAAAGTGATGCTGACACTCATTGCATTCCTGCAAATGATGTTTCAGCATTTCTTCTTTTTCTCTATTTAAATCTCCATCTAAATAATCGTGCATATACTCAATGATTTCTTCAGGACAAGGTTTCATATTCACTCACCCTCTCTACAGTGATCTTAATTGTTTACGGAGAGCTTCACGCCCCCTATGTACTCTCGTTTTAACCGTTCCCAGGGGTAAATCTAATATTTCGCTGATTTCTTGAAGAGGAAGCTCCTCGATATATTTTAAAACAATGACCGATCGATACTTCTCAGGTAACTTGGAAATTTCCTTCTGAATGGTTTCCTGAAGCTCCATATTCTCTACTTCTTCTTCCGGTAGCTGAACATCCGCAGCCACTTGTGAGTACATCGTTAATCCCTCAGTCCCTGCTACCTCTGCATCTAAGAAATAATCCGGTTTCTTCTTACGGATCCTGTCGATACAAAGATTCGTCGCGATCCTAAATAGCCAGGTCGAAAACTTTCTCTTCTGATTAAAGGTTTCAATATTGACATATGCCCTGATAAAAGCCTCTTGGGCAATATCCTCTGCTTCATGACGATTTCCAAGCATCCGGTAGCAGATTTGGAACACTTTATCCTTATAAAGCTCGACTAATTCTGCAAAGGCGTTCTGATCACCTTTCAATACTTGCTTAATCCGCTTTTTCACTAACGCTTCCATTTCACAACCTCCGCTCTATGCGGCTATATTTATATACGTAACTTCCTATCAAAAAGTTTCAAATTTTTTATATTACTATCCTAACAAATTTTCCGGGAAAAATGTTTACAATTATTAGAAAAAGGGTATAAAGGAACTAATTATTTCTATTGTGGGAGGATCTCAAAATGAGGAGAAGAATGAATGATTTATTATTTCAAATTGAAGACTGTCGTCGCCAAATGGTCGAACTAGCATTAAAGTCATCCTTTGCCGACGAGCAAGTAGTCGATTTGAGTACTCGTCTTGACGATCTATTAAATCAATACCAAGTGGTCAAGCACCATTGAAGAGAAATAAATGAAGGCTGAGAACCTCGAAGGGTTATCAGCCTTATTTTTATTCTTAAGATTATAGTAATTTCTCTCCAAATAGTGAACCCATCAAAGCCACAGCAACAGTAGCGGTTTTATTTTTCTCATCCAGGATAGGGTTTACCTCTACAAATTCTGCAGATGTAATCATTCCTGACTCTTCCAGCATCTCCATCGCTAAATGACTTTCACGGTAGCTGATCCCTCCAAGAACAGGAGTACCTACACCAGGGGCATCGCTCGGGTCTAATCCGTCTAAATCAAGTGATAAATGGACGCCATCCGTTCTTCCCTTCAAGTAGTCAATGGACTCTTCCATTACCTTAGTCATGCCAAGGCGATCGATTTCGTGCATCGTGTATACTTTAATGCCTTTTTCTTTAATTAACTCTCTTTCACCTCCATCTAACGAACGAGCTCCAATAATGACGATGTTCTCAGGCTTGATCTTCGGTGAACTCTGCCCGATACCCGTCAAATCTTCATGACCGATACCCAAGCTTACCGCAAGAGGCATACCATGAATATTACCTGACGGAGACGTATCCCCTGTATTCAAATCACCATGTGCGTCATACCAAATCACACCTAAGTTTTCATAGTGAGGAGAAACACCAGCCAATGTTCCTATCGCAATACTGTGGTCACCACCAAAGATTAATGGGAAATCTCCACTCCCGATTACATCATTCACCTTACCAGCCAACGTCTCGCTAGCTTCAGCAACCGCTTTCAAATTACGCAGGTTCGTATCAGGATTATTATGTACACGCTCAGCCTGGCCAATCTCGATATCCCCTAAGTCCTTAATCTCATACCCAAGGTTCTCAAGACGCTCAACAATCCCGGCATAACGGATCGCACTCGGCCCCATATCCACGCCTCTGCGCATTTGACCTAAATCCATCGGTACACCAATGATAGAAATATTTTTCTTCATGAAAAATTCCCCCAATTCGAAATTTATTTACACCTCTATTCTATCCATACTATGAGCCATGGTTCAACTGGACAGGATTTTGTATATATATGCGTGTGTAGAGGGGTTTGATGTAGATTGGTGTAAGATTATGTAGAACGGGTTTTGGACAAGATGCTAGTGTGGAATCGATTGTGGTTGGCGTAGCGTGGTAAAGATCATTTTGAAAATAAAATCTGGAATTTGAAAATAAATGGTCCAGAATTGAAAATAAAATCTTAAATTTGAAAACAAAGGTGGGGAAGTTGAAAATATCCTAGGGCGGATGGGAGAAGAAAAAGAGGTTTGGTGTCAACTTACAGATTAAGCATTGATTTTCTTAAGTAATAGGCAAAATGGATTATTTCAGAAGTTTTTTTATACAAACAGGCAATTTTTAATTTTGACCTCCCGCCCTTTTCAACGATCTTCTAGCTGCGGCATACGATATGGAGTTGATAATAAATATAGGGAAGTTGATAAATATATACGGGAAAGTCGATAATAAAATCCCCAATCCTTTAAACCGACGGCTCTAAAGTAGATTCCACTACCCATTCGATAACCTCTTGCATGCCTCACACTTAATTTTAATAAAATCGGCGTCAAAATAGGACGTTTATTGAAGGTTTTTAAATAAAAATAAGGCATTTTCAACTCTCCGCACCTCTTCCTGACCCTAGATTGACTCATATTCCTCAACCAGCTTCTATCCTCTTCAAGAACAATAAAATCCAGACCCAACTTCCCCACATCCCTTTCCTGCAACGGTCAGCCTGATTAACGAGCGCCCCAGCCATCATCAAGAGCTTCCTCTCACTGTTGGTCATCCTTCAAACATAAATCTACTTCCCCAAACAAAAAAACCTCAAATCTCCTAAAAGATTCAAGGTTCAATCATGTCGTATGTATGGTGGAGCCTAGCGGGATCGAACCGCTGACCTCCTGCGTGCAAAGCAGGCGCTCTCCCAGCTGAGCTAAGGCCCCATATGTTAATGATTATAGAGAAATTCTCACACCTTACGTAGCATGTGAGAAAATGTGTGATGAGCCATGAAGGACTCGAACCTTCGACCCTCTGATTAAAAGTCAGATGCTCTACCAACTGAGCTAATGGCTCGTAATGGCTGGGCTAGCTGGATTCGAACCAACGCATGTCGCAGTCAAAGTGCGATGCCTTACCGCTTGGCTATAGCCCAATAATTACTTTAATGGCATAAAAAAGGGACATTTATAGGATGTCCATTTTACACTTAAATATACAAAATGGTGGAGGGGGGCAGATTCGAACTGCCGAACCCGAAGGAGCGGATTTACAGTCCGCCGCGTTTAGCCACTTCGCTACCCCTCCAGCTAAAAAAATGGTGCCGGCAAGAGGACTTGAACCCCCAACCTACTGATTACAAGTCAGTTGCTCTACCAGTTGAGCTACACCGGCATATATGATTATCAAACATTTTTTAAAAAAATGAGGTTTATTTTGCTTTCGCAAAAAAACTTGGTGGAGGATGACGGGATCGAACCGCCGACCCTCTGCTTGTAAGGCAGATGCTCTCCCAGCTGAGCTAATCCTCCAATATGTAATTGGTGAGTTATTTTGCTTCCGCAAAAAACTTTGGTGACCCATACGGGATTCGAACCCGTGTTACCGCCGTGAAAGGGCGGTGTCTTAACCGCTTGACCAATGGGCCATTCTGAATAAAAATATAAAAGCTTCCAACCGGGCTCGAACCGGTGACCTCTTCCTTACCATGGAAGCACTCTACCTGCTGAGCTATGGAAGCAATGGCTCCGCAGGCAAGATTCGAACTTGCGACCGATCGGTTAACAGCCGATAGCTCTACCACTGAGCTACTGCGGAATGATATAGCCTGGCGACGTCCTACTCTCACAGGGGGAGATCCCCCAACTACCATCGGCGCTGAAGAGCTTAACTTCCGTGTTCGGCATGGGAACGGGTGTGACCTCTTCGCCATTATCACCAGACATATTGCTTACAATGACAAATATTATTATATAATATTTTTGAAATTTTTCAAGGGGTAAATA
>JBNJJV010000010.1:0-69291 GCA_051750565.1 Bacillota bacterium
CCTTGAAAAATTATATCTACGCGATATAATAGTACTTGTCCTTTAAAAAGAGACAAGAAATAGTCTGGTGACAATGGCGAAGAGGTCACACCCGTTCCCATGCCGAACACGGAAGTTAAGCTCTTCAGCGCCGATGGTAGTTGGGGGATCTCCCCCTGTGAGAGTAGGACGTCGCCAGGCGGAAATTTATTTTTTGCATAATCACTTTATTAGTGAAGCTGCATATAGTAGAATAGATAGTAGTAATCATCTTAAGTAACATTTATATCGTCGCGGGGTGGAGCAGTTCGGTAGCTCGTCGGGCTCATAACCCGAAGGTCGCAGGTTCAAATCCTGTCCCCGCAATACCATTTTTGACTTAGAATAGGATAATCCTTAAAGAGTCACGCATGGATAGTTATTTTCGCTATCGCGAAAAAACTTTGGTCCGGTAGTTCAGTTGGTTAGAATGCCTGCCTGTCACGCAGGAGGTCGCGGGTTCGAGTCCCGTCCGGACCGCCATTTTTGTTTATTCAAACGAAACTTTGTTTCGTTTTTTTTATTGTCTGTGACCACAACCTTTACTCTCATACCCGAAAAAGGGTAAACTACATATATACATTCTCCCTTAGGGTAACAAACGATCCTAAGGGTTTTTTATACTCTAAATGACGATTGAGGAGATTAACATGAATCAGTTTGAGATCATAACGACCAGTCCAGAGGAAACAGGCCAGTTTGCAGAGAAATTGGCAGCGAACTTGAATCCTGGAGCTGTGTTAACATTAGAAGGTGATCTTGGGGCGGGAAAAACGACTTTTACCAAAGGTCTTGCCAAGGGCCTTGGTGTCACGAAGACGGTTAACAGTCCCACCTTTACCATCATTAAAGAATATAGGGGTCGTTTGCCTCTTTATCATATGGATGTATACAGGTTGGATGATTCCTTTGAAGATTTGGGATTCGATGAATACTTTGAAGGGGAAGGTGTGACCGTCGTTGAGTGGGCTCACTTAATTCAAGATCAACTTCCGGAAGAATTATTAAGTCTATCGATTTACCGGGAAGGCGATTCCACGAGAAGAATCGTGTTGAAGCCCTATGGTGATCGTTATAGTGAATTGTGTAAGGAGATTGTGTCATGACGATATTATCGATTGATACCTCCAATTATCCGTTAGGCGTTGCGCTTATCGAGGAAGACAAGGTAATTGGAGAGTACATTACCTATATTAAGAAGAATCATTCAGTAAGAGCCATGCCGGCTATCGAACAATTGTTAAAGGATTGCGGGATTGGGGCGAAGGACTTAACGAAGGTTGTCGTTGCAAATGGTCCGGGTTCCTATACAGGTGTCCGGATAGGGGTCACCTTAGCGAAGACCCTTGCATGGTCCCTTGGCATCCCGCTCATTCCAGTATCAAGTCTTGCGACACTGGCTTCATCTGGACGATATTTTACAGGATATATTGTTCCTTTGTTCGATGCAAGAAGGGGACAGGTATACACTGGACTTTACGAGTTTCAGGGAGATCAATTAATTTGTGTTGAAGATGATTGCAACATACTGCTGGAAGAATGGGTGACGAAGTTAAAGGATTTTAATAAAGATATCCTATTTGTCGGTAATGATGTTAGCATTCACGAGAGCATGATTAAGGAAGTCCTGGGAGATCAAGCAAAAATCGCTCCTTTTGTCAGTTATAATCCACGTCCCTCTGAACTTGCTTTTATTGGTAGTGGTCTGGAAGAAAAGTCTGCGCATGAAGTGCTCCCTAATTATATACGGATGGCTGAAGCAGAAGTGAAATGGATGGAATCTCAAAAAAAATCTGAATAGAAGATAAAGGATCGTTAGAATATGGATATACGATTTATGACGGTTGATGATTTAGAGGCTGTAATGGAAATTGAAGACCAATCTTTTAGCATTCCTTGGAGCCGGGACGCTTTCTTGAATGAGATCGAACATAACCACCTGTCTACGTATCTCGTTGCCGAAGATGAAGACAAGCTTGTTGGGTACTGTGGGGTGTGGCTTGTAGTGGATGAGGCCCATATCACAAATGTGGCTGTGCTCCCGGATTATCGGGGGCGGGGCTTGGGAGAAGGCCTCATGCGCAAGATCATAGGTATTGCGATTGAATTTGGAGCTCGTGTGATGACCCTCGAAGTCAGGGCATCCAATACACCGGCACAACATTTATATCGAAAGCTGGGGTTTCAAGATGGAGGAATCCGTAAGCGGTATTATTCGGATAATCAAGAGGATGCTTTAGTAATGTGGGTGAATTTATGAAAAAAGATACGTTTGTATTGGGAATCGAGACAAGCTGTGATGAAACAGCTGTGGCGATTGTGAAAAATGGAAGAGAGATTGTGGCGAATATTGTTTCGTCTCAGATTGAAAGTCATAAGCGGTTCGGTGGAGTGGTCCCTGAAATTGCTTCACGTCATCATGTGGAGCAGGTTACGTTTGTGCTGGAGGAAGCGCTTGAACAAGCTGATATGACGATGGACGAAATTGATTGTGTCGCCGTGACGGAAGGACCCGGTTTAGTGGGAGCCCTTCTGATTGGTGTTAATGCTGCCAAGGCACTCGCTTTTGCTCATAACAAACCTTTGGTAGGTGTCCATCACATTGCAGGACATATTTATGCAAATCGATTAGTGAAAGAGATGAGGTTTCCTCTGCTTTCATTAGTTGTTTCCGGTGGCCATACAGAGCTTGTGTTCATGAAAAAGCACGGTTCGTTTCAAGTAATCGGGGAGACCCGGGACGATGCAGCGGGGGAAGCCTATGATAAAGTGGCCCGGACCTTGAGTCTTCCGTACCCTGGGGGACCCCATATCGATCGGTTGGCTCATGAAGGGGAACCCAATCTTGATTTGCCCCGTGCATGGCTAGAAGAGGGTTCCTATGATTTTAGCTTCAGTGGATTGAAGTCGGCAGTTATTAACACGTTACACAATGCAAAGCAAAAAGGAGTAACCATTCATCCACAGGATTTGGCAGCGAGCTTTCAAGCCAGTGTGATTGATGTGTTAGTGACAAAAACCGTTAAAGCTGTAAAGCAATATGGAGTGGAACAAGTATTACTGGCTGGTGGAGTTGCAGCCAATAAAGGCTTGCGTGCTGCCCTTCAAGAAGCATTTGAAGGGGTGGAAGCGGAGTTGATCATCCCTCCGTTATCTCTTTGTACTGATAATGCTGCTATGATAGCAGCTGCTGGAACGGTTTTATTTGAACAAGGCAAAAGAGGAAGCATGAATATGAATGCTCATCCTGGTCTTGATATCGAGAATTTCTAAAAGGGAAAGCTTAAACGAAACTTCGTTTAAGCTTTTTGTTTATTAAATCCAGTGATTGTTCGTGGGTATTGTTGATATCTTGTGAGTGAATGAGAAGAGAAAGGAACGAACATACGTTTTATCAACAGACTGTGGATAAAATGTTAATAACTACATAAATAATGTGTACACTATGTGAAAAAACTCTATTATGAATGACCTAATTTATGGAAGTTATTGTGGATAACTTATGTTTGAATTGTGGATTATGTGGAAAACCTCTGTTAATAACGGATAAACAGGATTTGGATTGTGGATAATGATGTGGAATAAAAAAAGGATTGGGGTCCTATAGTTATCCCCAACCCTGTGGTTTACTGTTCTTCCTGAAGAATCTCCTCAAGTTCTGTCCATTCTTCCAAAAGAGAATCAAGCTCTTCATTTGCTTTTGTGAGGGAGTCATTGATGTCCTGTACCTTTTCATGATCTTGAAAGATGTCAGGGTCACAGAGAAGATCCTCTTTTTCCTGGATGTCTTCTTCAAGAGTTTCCATGAGACCTTCAATTTCTTCTACTCTGCGTTTTCGTTGGCGCTCAAGCTTCTTCGCCTCTTTATCGATCTTGTGGGACTGTTTTTGAGTCGTCACCTGTGATGACTCTTGTTCTCCTTGTTCCATCCGTTCGAGTGCAGCCAGTTCTTCCTGCTGTTGTAACTTCTCTACATAATAATCGTAATCGCCAAGGTATTCCGTCGATCCCTTTTTGGACAGTTCAACAACCTTTGTGGCAATTCGATTAATGAAATAACGGTCGTGTGATACAAAGAGAATCGTCCCAGGGTAGTCAATCAATGCATTCTCCAGCACTTCTTTGCTATCTAAGTCCAGATGGTTCGTCGGCTCATCCAGGATCAAGACATTCCCTTTTTCCATCATGAGCTTGGAAAGTGCCAGACGTGCTTTCTCTCCACCACTCAGTGTGGAAACAGGCTTTAAGACATCTTCCCCTGAGAATAAGAAGTTTCCAAGTACAGTGCGGATTTCTTTTTCCATTTTCATTGGGTATTCGTCCCAAAGTTCATTTAAGACGGTCTTATTGGAAGATAGTTCGGCTTGTTCTTGATCATAATAACTAATCGAAACATTTGATCCGAATTTAAATGCTCCTTCTAGAGGGTGCAGCTTATTGACCAATGTTTTCAACAGAGTCGATTTCCCGATTCCGTTTGGACCTACAAGAGCGATACTGTCTCCCTTTTTAGCAGAGAAGTCGATGTGGGATGAAATCTGTTCGTCTTTTTCATATCCGATGGTAAGGTCTTGGACGTGAAGAACATCATTTCCACTTGGACGATCAATTTGAAAAGCAAAGTTGGCAGATTTCTCATCTCCCAGGGGTCTATCCATTTTGTCCATTCGTTCCAGCTTTTTTCGGCGGCTTTGGGCCATCTTAGTTGTAGAAGCACGGGCGATATTCCGTTGAATGAAGTCTTCGAGTTTAGCGACCTCCTGTTGCTGGCGCTCGAACAACTTGAGATCCTTTTCGTAGTCTTCTGCTTTCTGTTCAAGGTATTTACTGTAGTTACCCAGGTATTTCTTGCTTCGATTCCGGGAAATCTCATACACTTGATTGACGACGCTATCCAGGAAGTATCGGTCATGGGAAACGATCAAGACGGCTCCTTCATAGCTTTGAAGGTACGTCTCAAGCCACGATAAAGTCTCAATATCAAGATGGTTTGTCGGCTCATCAAGAATGAGAATGTCAGGTCTGGTTAAAAGAAGTTTACCAAGCGCGAGACGGGTTTTCTGGCCACCGCTCAATGTGGATATTTTTGTATCGTAATCGAAATCTGCGAAATTCAATCCGTGAAGGACAGAGCGGATATCCGCTTCATATTGGTAACCACCGGAATCCTTGAATCGAACTTGAAGCTCATCGTATTCTTTTAATACGCGTTGATAGAGCTCTTCTTGGTCATACACCGAAGGGTCGGCCATCTGCTGCTCCAATGTTCTTAATTGCTTTTCCTGTCTCTGCAATTCCTCGAAGACGGTCAGCATTTCCGACCAAATGGATAGATCAGACTCCAAGCCGGTATTCTGAGCCAGGTATCCAATGGAAACCCCTTTTGGTTTCGTGATGTCTCCGGAATCATAGGAGAGATGTCCTGCAATTATTTTTAAAAGAGTCGACTTTCCTGCACCGTTGCGTCCAACGAGAGCCACCCGATCTCTTGTCTGTATTTCAAGCTTAATATTTGATAGGATATTATCAGCACCAAAGTTTTTCGTTAGTTGATTCACTTGTAGTAGAATCATGACGTTTTCACCTCTATTTCATAGTGCTAGTGTACCGTATTTGGGAGGGGAACGGCAATAAATCGACTATTAATCTTCGTACACTTAGGATAAAATATAGTGTATGATGGGTAGTAGAGTTTTAAATTCTGTATGCTTTCTATTTTGGAAGCGGTATCAGAGGTTTTGAATAGATGTGGGGGAATACAATATGAACCAGGATACAACGAAAATTCCACAGGCAACGGCTAAGCGCCTTCCGCTATATTATCGCTTTATCAAGAATCTGTACTCATCGGGAAAGCAGAGGGTTTCATCAAAAGAATTGAGTGAAGCGGTGAAGGTTGATTCTGCCACGATACGCAGAGATTTTTCTTATTTTGGCGCGTTAGGTAAAAAGGGTTATGGCTATAATGTCAATTACCTTCTATCCTTTTTTCGTAAGACATTAGATCAAGATGCCATTACGAAGGTTGTGCTGATAGGTGTAGGGAATCTCGGTACAGCGTTTCTTCATTATAATTTCATAAAAAATAATAATACTAAGATTGAAATGGCTTTTGAAGTAGATGAAAAGAAGGTTGGGACACAAATCAGCGATGTACCCGTTTTTCATTTAGATGATTTAGAAGAGAAGCTTGAGGGGCATGATATTGAAGTGGCCATTCTGACGGTTCCGGCATCTTCTGCTCAAAATATCACAGACCGATTGGTTTCTTCTAATATTAAGGGGATCCTGAATTTCACTCCTGCGAGATTAACGGTGCCGGACCATATTCGCGTCCATCATATTGATTTGGCAGTTGAACTTCAATCACTGGTATACTTCTTAAAGCATTATTCAGAGGATGACACGGAAATGTCACAAGATGGAATCATATCCGAATAGAAAATGATTCTTATATACGTTATGATAGAATGGTAAAAGAGGAGGTGTCTCATTATGTTAGGTGCAGGTAGTATCGTACTGATAACGGTTGTTGCTTTACTGATCTTTGGACCAAAGAAATTGCCTGAGTTAGGGAAAGCAGCTGGTAATACATTACGCGAATTTAAAAATGCAACAAAGGGCTTAGCAGATGATGAGGACGATAATAGTAAAAAAGCTAAGTAGGGTAGGATGAACGCCATGAGTCAAAGTCAAAGAGACATGACAGTCTATGAACATATAGGAGAATTGCAAAAACGACTCATGTTTGTAGTCGTTTTCTTCTTGTTAGCGGTAATAGTGAGCTTTTTTCTTGCGGAGCCGTTGATTCGATATTTGCAGCACGCGGATGAAGCGAAAGAATTGACGATGAACGCCTTTCGGATTACAGACCCTCTCAAAATCTATATGGAAATGATCATGTTTATTGCGATCATCATGACATCACCCGTCATTCTATTTCAAGTATGGTCGTTCGTAAGTCCAGGCTTATATGAGAAAGAGAGGAAGGTAACGCTCAGTTACATACCGATTTCTGTCATTCTTTTCTTAGGTGGATTGTCATTTTCATATTTTATTTTGTTTCCATATGTTGTGAAATTCATGATGGGTTTATCAACCAATCTGAATATCCAGCAAGTGATTGGAATTAATGAATACTTTCATTTCCTGTTTCAAATAACCATTCCATTTGGATTTCTATTTCAACTGCCGGTTATTATGCTGTTTCTGACACGCCTGGGGATTATTACCCCGATGCTGCTGGCGCAAATGAGAAAAGTGGCGTACTTCGTATTGTTGGTCATTGCGGCCTTCATTACACCGCCGGACATCGTCTCGCATTTAATGGTAACCGTTCCTTTGCTTCTTCTTTATGAAATCAGTATTTGGATTTCTAAAATCGGGTATAAAAAGGTTTTGGAAGCAGAACAAAAGCTTGAAATGGAACAGTTCGAAGATATAAATAAGGATTGATCAAATGATCAATCCTTATTTTTTATTCTCTATTTTCTTTTTAATTTTGAAATGCAGCATCACCATCCGCAACCCGGAACCAAAATCAAGAGTTGCCAGAAAGACGAGCATATAAGTGAAAAATCCCCAACCATCATCCTGTACATTTTGTACAGCAAAGTATGTGAAGAGCACACCTAGAAGGAGATAGATCACGCCTGAGAATAATGGTGATCTCCTCATAGAAATAATCCTCCAATAAATCCTTGTATTTGTTCAGCTTCGTTGATCATTTTTTCAATTTCATCCTTATAGATAGATTGCATTAGAACGACGGTTGTATTCATGGCAACATGGGCAAATATTGGAACCAGGATACGCTTCGTTTTGACATAGAGAAACGCAAAGGTAAAGCCCATAGCAGAGTACAAGATCACATGCTCAGGCTCAAAGTGCGCGAGAGCGAATATAACAGAACTGATTAACGCGGCGAAGAAGAAATTCATCTTCTCATAAAGTACACCGAAGATAATCTTTCTGAATACAATCTCTTCTAATATTGGCCCAATGATCGCAGCTACCATCATGGATAGTGGTACCTTTTCGATAATCCCAATAATCATTTGCGTATTTTCAGATCCCATCTGGATACCTAACGCATACTCAATTTGAATCGCGATGGATTGGGCGATGAACGCCATGAAAATCCCGACTACAGCCCACACAATTGAACCGCCTGCATTCATGGGAGCGGTTCGTTCAAGTCCTGTGCTTGTTTCACTCTTCCTTAGAATGCCCCACACAACGAGCAGGGTTAACGTAAAGCTGATGACGAGCCAATATCCCGGAACAAGACTCCGAACTGTATCTTCGGGTTGACCAAGCACATCTACACCAATCTTAAATAATAAGGGGATGCCTACAATACTTGAAAGCTGCATGACAATATAGGTAATTAAGATATATCCGAAATGTTTTTTCAACGTGTGATCTCCTTTAACACCTGTTAGATGAGGAACAACTTCCTTTCATCTTGAACTCACTCTTGTACAATTCTACTAAGAAAAGAGGAACTGTTCAAATCTAAGGTTTTTGTAAGAATTTTCACACTTGGAATCGACTTAAGAATAAAGGCATATGAGGAGGCATAGTATAGGAGGGTGTGAAAAAAAGAGAAATATGACGAAAAAAATTTTAAGCAGGACTCTTGCAAAATGAAAACGAATTAATTAATATTATAGTTGTGTTAGCACTCACAACAAGCGAGTGCTAATAAATATCATTTACATAATTTCAAGGAGGTTGTTTCACTTGTTAAAACCACTAGGTGATCGCGTCGTTATCGAGCTAGTTGAGTCAGAAGAAAAAACAGCAAGCGGTATTGTGCTACCGGATTCCGCAAAGGAAAAGCCACAAGAAGGTAAAGTGATGGCTGTAGGCACTGGTCGCATTCTTGACAACGGTGAGCGCGTTGCTCTTGAGGTAGCTGTCGGCAATCGAATCATTTTCTCTAAATACGCTGGTACAGAAGTGAAATACCAAGGCACAGAATACCTGATCCTTCGTGATAGCGATATTCTGGCTGTAGTTGGCGAATAATCAAATTTCGTATATAAACAATACTTTATTTAAATAAGAGGAGGACTTTATCAATGGCTAAAGATATTAAATTCAGCGAAGAAGCACGTCGTTCCATGCTTCGCGGTGTCGATCAATTAGCAAATGCAGTAAAAGTAACTCTTGGACCAAAAGGACGTAACGTGGTACTTGAGAAAAAATTCGGTTCACCACTTATTACAAATGATGGTGTAACCATTGCTAAAGAAATCGAACTGGAAGATGCATTCGAAAACATGGGTGCAAAACTGGTTGCTGAAGTAGCAAGCAAAACAAACGAAATCGCCGGTGACGGTACAACGACTGCAACGGTTCTTGCTCAAGCGATGATCCGTGAAGGTCTTAAAAACGTAACAGCTGGTGCTAACCCTGTAGGCGTTCGTAAAGGAATCGAAAAAGCGGTTCAAGCTGCTATAGAAGAATTAAAAGTGATCTCTAAGCCAATCGAAGGTAAAGATTCAATCGCTCAAGTTGCGGCGATCTCAGCTGCTGACGAAGAAGTGGGTCAACTGATTGCAGAAGCAATGGAGCGCGTTGGTAACGACGGTGTAATCACAATCGAAGAATCTAAAGGTTTCACAACAGAGCTTGACGTGGTAGAAGGAATGCAATTCGACCGTGGATATGCGTCTCCATACATGGTGACTGATTCTGATAAAATGGAAGCTGTTCTAGAAAATCCATACATCTTAATCACTGACAAGAAAATCGGTAACATCCAGGAAGTTCTTCCTGTACTTGAGCAAGTCGTACAACAAGGTAAGCCACTATTAATGGTAGCTGAAGATGTTGAAGGTGAAGCACTTGCAACGCTTGTTGTGAACAAACTTCGCGGAACATTCAATGCTGTTGCTGTTAAAGCTCCTGGCTTCGGTGATCGTCGTAAAGCAATGCTTGAAGACTTAGCGGTTCTTACAGGCGGAGAAGTGATTACAGAGGATCTTGGATTAGATCTTAAATCTGCAAACATCACTCAACTTGGCCGCGCTGCGAAAGTAGTGGTAACGAAAGAAAACACTACTATAGTAGAAGGCTCTGGAGATCCGGAAAAAATCGCAGCTCGCGTAAATCAAATCCGTGCTCAATTAGAAGAGTCCACTTCTGAATTTGATAAAGAAAAATTACAAGAGCGCCTTGCTAAGCTTGCAGGTGGAGTAGCAGTAGTGAAAGTAGGAGCTGCAACTGAAACTGAGCTTAAAGAGCGTAAACTACGTATCGAAGACGCATTGAACTCTACTCGTGCAGCAGTAGAAGAAGGTATCGTTTCCGGTGGTGGTACTGCACTAGTGAACGTATACAACAAAGTAGCATCAATCGAAGCGGATGCAGATGTAGCAACAGGTATCAACATCGTGCTGCGTGCTCTTGAAGAGCCAATCCGTCAAATCGCTCACAACGCTGGATTAGAAGGTTCTATCATCGTAGAACGTCTGAAGAAGGAAGAAGTAGGTGTCGGTTTCAACGCAGCTACTGGTGAGTGGGTAAACATGATCGAAAAAGGTATCGTAGATCCAACAAAAGTAACTCGTTCTGCACTTCAAAACGCAGCGTCTGTAGCAGCAATGTTCCTGACTACTGAAGCAGTAGTAGCGGACATTCCTGAAGAAGGCGGCGGCGGTATGCCAGATATGTCTGGAATGGGCGGCATGGGTGGAATGGGCGGCATGATGTAATAAGCTGCTTCACCCCTTGATATATAAGGGTTTTATGTAAGATGAGAATGGAATGTTAACATTTTGTTAACATGAGGTTTTTTTAATGGAGGCTTCTCATGAGTTCACTGAACTGTTGGGAAGCTTCTTTTTCATTTCTTGGGTTACCTGGAGATAGACATTTTTCGTAATTTGATCATTTGTATGGCCAAGTCGGTCCATGATTTGTTCGAGTGAAACACTTCCTCGGCAAGAAGTGACGTATGTGTATGCCGCAAAGAGTGTGGTGTTAACTATTCATTCAGGCTAGCAAGGAAAGCAGGCTTTTTATACGGTCTCGAATATTTTTTATCACAATGGGATAACCGAACTGTCGCTCCATCTTGGCAAAGATAAAGTTCTTATCGTAGTATTCGTCGCCTAATCGCTTTATTACAATTCTCCACCTAGATTTTAGGGATTATGGGTTCACTAGCATATACTTTAATGTATTGGGTTGTAATACGTCTTAGTAGGCTTGTCGTGGGGTTTACGAAGTCTACTTCTTTCCACTTGAGAGCAACTAATTCTCCAACCTTGATTTCTGTAAAGGTTAGAATTAAAACAATCAAGTAATCATGTTCAAGTCCATTATTTTTGGCTGTTTCTAAAAACAAGGCCAGTTCTTCTTTTCAAGATACTTTGGAACTTCCTCTTCTTCCAACTGTTCAATTGTTTTCTTATCTTTAACGTAAGCAAATTCCGTCGAATCCTTCTTAATAAAATCCAGTTCTAATGCTTTTCGAAAAATCATTCTCCCTGTTCGATTGATTCCTTCTCTTGTGCTATCAGAATACCCTTGTCCTTTAAATCGTTTAGGGAATCTTGATACATCTTTCTAGTTATGTCTTTCAATTTTAATTGAGCGAAATAGGGTAACAACTTTCCAATCTCAAAGGTGCGAACTTTTTATTGAGTATTATACAGAAAACATAAAAAAACAGGCCCTATATAAAGAGCCTGTTTGTATAAACGATTTAAGATTAAGCAGCTTTTTGAACGTTAGAAGCTTGAGCTCCGCGAGCACCTTGCTCAACGTCAAACGTTACTTTTTGACCTTCGTCTAAAGATTTGAAGCCATCACTTTGGATTGCAGAGAAGTGTACGAATACATCGTCTCCATTTTCACGTTCGATAAAGCCAAAACCTTTTTCTGCATTAAACCATTTAACTGTACCTTGTTCCATTTTTGTTGCCTCCTAGTGCGTTACCACACATTGTATTACTATCCTTGGCCAAAGTACCATCAAGATGAAAAGTTGATATTCATACTTTCCTTTACACCGAACAAAAATAATTCTTCTTAATCATATCAGGAAACGGAAAAAATTGCAAATTATTGATATTTAACTAAAACAGTAAAAATCCGCAAAGAAAATGGTAAGCAATCATAAAATACAAACAAAGAACTCATAATGACCATTCTAATTAAGTTATCTTTGTTGAACTAACAGGTGCAAGAGTTGATAAGATCCGGGCTGCCGAAAATGGCATACCATGGGATAAGGGAATGGACTTTAAAAGAGTTCCTTGGGATGAAAGTCAAGTTACTCTTCCTTCTAGTGTAATTACAGGCATTGAAACAGCTTTATTAACAGAAGTGAATTTACGATGGTTTACAACTTATTTATCTGCGACTTTTAAAGGATCCCATTCTGTTATTTTCCCTTTATTGGTAATACGGCATGATTCCTATTACTTTTTCTGATTTTTTAAAGAAAAGTAGTTGACGATGGAAATGAGTTTATGATATTATTAAAATTTTTGATAAAAAATAATATATATGTTAAGATTAAGAAGGTTACCAAATATGGAGGTGGATTATTTGTTTCAAATTGGCGATAACATTGTTTATCCAATGCACGGAGTAGGTATAATTAAAGACATAGAAGAAAAGGAAATCTCAGGGGAAAAACAACAGTATTATGTCATAAGAATGTTAATCAGTAATATGCAAGTCATGATTCCTACGGGTAAAATATTGAGTTCAAGTATACGCCCAGTTACTGACTTAATTGCATTGAAACACATCATACACATTTTTCAGCATGGAGAATCAGATAGATTACTGCCGTGGAAACAAAGATTTAAAGTGAACACGGACAAAATTAAAACGGGTAAAATACAAGAGGGTGCTGAAGTTGTACGTGATTTAATGCGTATGAAGAAAGAGAAAGCACTTAATTCAAGCGAAAAAAGAATGCTGAATAACGCAAATGAATTTTTGATTAGTGAACTGAGATTAATTAAAGGGATCACTGAAAATCAAATAAAAAGTTTTTGTTAATTTAACTAAAAGATAATGTATTACATCTCCCGAAAATACCTGAGTTTTTTGGGAATATGATTATTATTTAAAGTAAAATATTTTAAAGGCATTCTACTTCTTCAGCTCACTTTTGGAGCATTAACCTCTATTGTTATTTCTACAACCTAATCCATTTTTATTATTTTAATTTCTTTTACGAACGCTTGAAGTTTCATCAAATAACTTGATAAAATAGTCGCTTGTTTTTGCAATCATGATTCACACTGGCACGGACAAGGAGCCGTGAGGAAGAAAGAGAGGTAGGCTTTCATTGTTTTAGGTATACAATATAATATCAAAGTCATTATTTCTAGAAGAAAAACAATCAATCTCACCTCTATCTTTAAGAATCCTTTACATCTACTGAGACAGTGAATAGTAATTGTTTATCTTCTTTACGTAAAAGAGATAAACCGATGGTAACACCATATGGTCAACAACAAAAATGGTTTCCAGACTAGGAAACCATTTTTATTTACCACATTAACTTATATTACGTTCGTTTATTAAAGTGTCTTCAGAAATGATTATAAACAGTTTGGGTTTACTCGAAGTGGAGGTACTCCTACTGTTATATTCGAAAGAGTATTTTCACTAGATAGGGAAAGACAGGTTCTTCTTCAGCTAACGGGTGCTTTACTTCAATAAGGAGTAAGGCTTTTCTTGTTCCACTAACATAAGCAGTTTAGTTAAATAAACTTTCATGCACATTCAACATAAAAAACCATCCTCTAAAATATTAAAAGTGATGGTTTTTAAGATATTTTATTTAAGATTTTTCCAACAATAAATCCGAATAGTAATCCAGGAAAAACAAACAACATTGGGAGCCATACAGGACCCAATAACACTCCAAATATCGTTAAGTCTGAGGAGAAAATTAATCCAACAGTTACAAAAAACGCAGTGAACACATACGAAAGGAAAGAATAAGGGGCTTTGTCTCCTCCTGCGTCTTTAACTGCATCCCACATAGAAAAAAAGTACAAACAAGGATAAAACATCAACCACTGATAGTTCGTATATTTTATTGCATTGGCAATTTCTCCGTGAAAACTCATAAGTATAATCTGATTGAAATTGGATTGTATATTAATCAGAAATTCAAGTATTAATAAAACTGTGCCTTTAAAATACTTTCCGTTTAAATACTGTCCAAATCCAGGAAGTGCAATGCTCCATATTAATTTTTCAAATATGCTCTTATTCACTCAATAACCCCCAGCAATTGTGCTTACTAGACTTCATTTGCAATTTCTTTTCTGTTAGGAGCAAGTGGGGGTTGTTCTAACCATTTATTTTGTGCCATAATATTAAACCATTTCTTTGTTACCATAAGATTTTTGAGAATAGTACCCTCATAAGCGGTCACAAGGTCTGTACGCATGGCTGATGCTAGTCCTGCCCCATGATAGTTTTGT
This sequence comes from Bacillota bacterium, assembly GCA_051750565.1. Taxonomy (GTDB): domain Bacteria; phylum Bacillota; class Bacilli; order Bacillales; family Bacillaceae_B; genus Rossellomorea. Next base: position 14,490 of record JBNJJV010000010.1, read on the forward strand.
GCAGCTTGAAACAAAAAACCGATATGATACATCATTAACTTATCGGAAAAAGGAGAGTCCGTTGAAGTTGTAACTTCTGTTTCCCAAGATTTCGGAACTGGTAAGTTATCTGTTTGCATTATTTTTGAAAAAATTTTTATTTAACCATCAGTCGTGTTCTGGGAGTAAGTTAAGAACTTTCTTTCTTCTTTTATTTGAGCGACTTGACTGAATGCGATAGAAAGGGTTTTAGCCATAATGCTTTTTTTAAGGTTGAAAGAAATACAAATGATATCTGTCGCTGATAATTTTCTACTTTTTCCGAAAAATCCATCTGTGAAATCTTGGCTGGACGTCTGCTCACTTGGGGAGCATGACGCGGTGGGTGTCGCTTATGGAATTCGTGTAACTGGCCGGATGGAAAGTGTATTAAAAAAGATTATTGATAACAAAGCCCTGTATAGAATAGGCGGAATGCCTCTGGTGTTCGAAAAGGTAAATTTAATCTCTTTTGGTTTTTTTGCTATGGTAAATTTCTTACGATCATCATACTAAAGTAAGGAATTAAGCATAAAAAATTATGTTCAAGAAAAACAATCTCAAACTCAGTACTTTGTTCATATCTTATTGAAAATCCACAGTAAAGAGAATTTCTGTTTAGGCCGCAGAAAAGAAGTTTTAACAAGTAATATCCTTTCGCGGAAAAAATAATTTTTTTCTGAGATATCAAGATGTTTCTTACCATCTTAGAATTCTCTTGTTCACTAAAAGTAGCTGCCTTTAATCATTTGTTGTATTTCTTATACATATATTTAATACCATTTTTCTGATTGTTACCATCCCTAAAGTATGTGCCGAGAAGTTACCATTTCTTGATTAGCACCTGCCACCGTTTCTATTTATGTGACCAATTAGACACAGGTGGTTCATTAAACCAATTTTTCCTTATTAATAACTTCAGCCCTTTCTCTGAGTAGTCTTCAACCATTTTGATTAGTTCCTTTAAAGAATCTATATGATCCTTTTTATAACTGGATACCACTGCATTTTGTAGATTGCTTATACTTACTGGATTTAGGAACATTATTAAGTTTGCCATTAATTTATCTGAAAAAGGTGATTCCTTTACTTTATTAACGTGAGCCTCTAGTCCAGTTGTAGTTGGAATTCCATTTTCTCTATAGATATCGGATAAAGAGGCTGATTGATAAAATGCTAACTTTTTCCCTTCTAGTATAAATTTCTTTGTGTCCATATCCTCTACGACTTCAGAAAAACCGATACAAAGAGCAACTCCAACATTGTTACATTGAAGGGAACTGAACATATTTGCCAATTCTACCGCATTAAGTGGCCGTTGCTGAGTTGATGCAACTTTGAATAGTTTCCCATCCCTTTCATCTGCTTTTTTATAAGAGAAGGAATTATTTTGTAATAAATCTTTATCATTAAGCAATTTTAATAAAGAAAAATCTAATTGAATTACATCATTGAGTAGTTTTTTATAAAAATTTTTTACTTTATAATCTGTTAATTCAACATATTGACCAGCAAGCGTTCGCAATCCATTACTCGTTATATGCTTTAAGATTTCTATAATTAATTGGTCTGAAAATAGCTTTGTTGTTGAACTATATATATCATCTTCCATGAAGAACGGTGTATCTTTATAACCTTTCTCAGACAATAATTGAGTAGCCTCTTGTTCTTGATATGTAGAGATTTCATATATTTCATTTAAAATATTCCTTAAATCAGTATCCTCAGAAGTTTCACTAAGATATTTTAATAATAAATTGATCATGTTTGAACTTGATTGTAAGTACCAAAGGAATCCTAATTCATTTACATTCATTTTTTTATACCCCCTAAAGATTCGATTTCTTTTATTAGTTTGTCAATAAAATTCTTGATTATTCATGTATCAGTAATTCTTCCTAAACACACATAGAGTTTCCGTGTATAGGATTGAACCTTTCGAAAAGGAACAACATTTTATATATCCGACCAAACTGATGTTGGTAATATAATGATTCAAAAATATTGAAGTGAATATCTAAAACGAACTTCCTTCAAAAAGTCGAAAAGAAATACAATCAATTCAATATAATGATTAATTCAGTAAAAGAGGTTTTTGAATTATATAAAGGTGAAGAAGATATTTTTATTTTTGGTGGAGAAGAAATATATAAGTTATTCTTACCTATGGTAGAAAAGATGTATATAACAAAAATCCACGAAGAGTTTGAAGGTGATACGTTTTTTCCAGAAGTTAACTTAAGTGAATGGAATGAAGTGTCTGTAAAAAGAGGAATAACAGACGAGAAGAACCCATAAAAATATGAATTCTACGTTTATGAGAGAGCAATTTAATTATTCGGCAATCGGGGGCTTCGTATTACGTACGGGGGCATGGGACATTTGATCCCTTCCGATAAACTGTTCACCCCCTACTTGTTGAAACATGTTTGAGGCTGGTTAGGACACTATTGTGATCTCGAATAACAAGCGAAGATATGAAACTAACCTTAAGCTTGAATTCTACAGAATAGTATTGTTTGGCCATATAAAAAACTCCCCAGGTAAACAGATTTTATATTTGATCTGTCTACCTTTAGGGGAGCATATCACTATCAATGGGTATGCCATTTATTCAATAGCAACAATCTTTTAGAGACAGCTTTTAATATAATATTCATGAAATAGCCAAGTTTGAACCCACTGTACAACCCATAGTTCCGGCAGTGTTCAGTTTTTTTACCAGACAGTCGAAAAGTAAACATAGAAAAAACTTTTGAATTACTTAAACACCAGATTCTTCAAAGTAGCTATTTTCTAGGTTTTCATTGAACTTAATACTCAGAGCTTTTAAATTTGCTTTTACGTAGGGAATAAATGATAAATAAAAGTGGAATATAGCTATATATAAAATAGAAACCTACCTCTGAGGTGAATTTCCCTAGTGCATCTACTTTCAGACGGTCATCAATAAAGATGCTACAAAGTAATATGAATAGCATAATCGTATATAATGATTTCCTTGGTTTAATTTTCGTTATTTTCTTTAAGATCCTCGTACAACACCAGATTGGAATACAGACGGTTGGAAGTATAACCAAAAGCCAAGTAAAGATAAAAATAAATTCAATTCGCATGATAAAAGTAAATTCAACAATCTTAATCATGGCTAATGTCGGCCATAATGTATGCTTAAGTTGACCTTGGCTAAAATAAACGAAGGTTATTAATGTAACTAATAGATATATGAAAGTTGTAAATGCTAATGCTCCATGTGCCCATTTTGCTGATTTAGAAGGGTGCTTAATAAATGGGAAGTAAATCAACAAGGACTCAAACCCAATAAATATAAGGGAAGATGCTTTAGAGGATTGAGCTATTTCCAGAATTGAATGGTTAAAAACCGGCATTAGGTTTCTAAAATTAGCATATTGTAAAGGAAAATATAACGTTAACAGAAGAATAGAAGGTAGAACCACTCCTAGGAAGCTTATTCCCGTCAATGTTCGGAATCCTCCGGTAATGATATAAATGACTAGACATGCTAACCCTAGACTAAGCTCCCAAGTTTTGATCATTGGAAATACCCATACCTGTATAGTTTCTATATAAGTACGAAAAACGGTAAGAGCCAAAAGTAAAAAGTATCCCATAACAATAACCGATAAAAAATTCCCGATTTTTTCACCAAATGAAATTTGATGAATTTTTAACAAGTCTTTGGTAGGGTTACTAACCATTTTTAGTATCATCCATAATATAATATGAAGGCTTAGACCAGTGATAATAACTGAGATCCATGAATCATGTCCAGCATTTTCAATAATCGTATTCTGAAAGCTCAGAAGACCAATTCCGGTTTGAGATGAGTGAATCAAAAAGAAAACAAAAAAAGTAGAAACTAAATAGTTTTCTTTATTATTTTGCTCCACTATCCATTCACTCCCGTCTGGAGAAAGTTTATCTTCGTTTCAATTTCAAATTCTAAATTTGGGTATTGATCACTAAAGCTATCTTGCGTCCAATCCCGTTTTTCACTTCTAACTAAATCTCCAAATCCCACAGGATCTACTTGTTCCTCTTTAAACTCTTCCAATAATTTTTCAATTTTTGTGCTTAATTCTTTTTCGATCTTTTTAGATAATTTATCTACATCTTTCTTTTTAGAAAGATCAAGAGACCTTGGGTAATCTTTAATAAGAGCAAACAAATCAAGTTTAATTTTCACCTGTGGCTTTTGATGAGTATTTTTAATGGAGACTTTTCGTTTTCCATACATAATTTTTAGAAAGATTTTCTCTTTCTGTTCGCTGATGAATTCATAAGTACCACTAATATTTTTGTCTTTAATGATCTTAAAGAGGAACGCTTCCCTATCCTGAAGGAGCATCATCAATTTGTCACCTTTAAAAATTCCTAAACCATCAACCATTATCTTTTCAGATTCATAAATGGTTAAGACCGGCAAGTAAACATCTTGTCCAGTACCAAAATATTGATTTAATGCTGTATGAATGTTCGTTCGCGGCGTATTCCCGTATTTTATATTTTGTTCAATTACATCAGAGAGATAATAGGGTGGATATCTCATAGCAAGATTAAGAACTTCAGCAGCATCCTGCTTTGATATTACCACTGTTGCAATGTTTTCCATCATTGGGTCTCTGACAAGAGTACCCATTAAATCTTTAATGCCTTCTTTTGCAAAAGGTTCTCCCATTAATATTGTTCTTGTTTTTCCAATTGCAACAGGGTGTGGTACTTGTTGCGTAAACGTCGTAAATATTCCATTTACAGTTTCGGATTTTGCTGTAAGAAGCTTTGTTGGTGCCTCTGCAGGTTTTTCATAATGAACATGGAAAGAGGCGCTCCCTTTTATTTTATCATCTTCAAGATCATAGCCTAATGATTCAATTATTTTTAAATCCTCGACTATTTTATTCCTAGAGCATCCTACTATTAACAACAGGACACATAGGATTTTTAAAAATTTCTTCATGGCCCACAACCTCTTGAAAAAGAAATAAGTTATTCGTTATTATAGTCATCCTCGATATCTTTATGCTTTTTGACATTGTACCTATGCAACTTTAGAGGTCTAAAGAGGGTATACCGTTTAGTCGTGACACTTAAAGAAGACCGAATAAAAATATCGTTTAGATCTCTGTACCTGAATGGGTATAGAGGTGCCAAATAGGGTGTGCCAAGAGATTTTAACCTTATTAGATGGCACAGGATAAAAGTAAGACCCAGGGTTACCCCAAAACCTCCCCATATTGCAGCTAAGAGAATAAGTGGGAATCTTAATATCCGAATCGTATTAGACATCTTGAAAGTAGGAGTAGTAAAAGAAGCAAGTGCTGAAAGAGCTACGATGATTAATAAAATGTTACTTGTAAGTGCAGCTTGAACAGCAGCTTGCCCAATTACAATACCTCCAACAATTCCCAGAGTTTGGCCTACTTTTGTCGGAAGTCTGGCTCCTGCTTCTCTCAAGAGTTCTATTGTAATTTCTAAAAATAAAGCTTCCAGTAAAGGAGGAAACGGGACATTTGCCCTTGACATGATTAACGGAGTTAACAGATCTTCCGGAATGATTGCATAATGGTGTGTTAATACTGCGACATATAATGGTGTTGCAAAAATTGAAAAAAGGACACCTATAATTCGTATTAATCGAAAGAAAGACCCTACTGGCCACGGTGAGTAATAATCCTCTGGTGATATAAAAAAGTTAAATATACTGGTAGGTCCTGCGATAACATAAGGTGAACCGTCACTAATAACGATTACTTGTCCACTTAAAAGCATAAACTTTGTACGATCCAAACGTTCTGTAGACATAAATAGCGGAAAAGGTGTATTTGAGTTATCAGAAATAATCTGATCTAGAACTGAACTATCGAATATAACATCCATATCTAAATCCTCAATACGTTGTTTCATTGTTTGAATGTGCTGTGGATTTGCAATTCCATCAATATATCCAATCATAACCCGAGTATTTGAAAGAGATCCTTTAGTAAATTCTTTAAAAACAAGATCGTCGGATGTAATTTGCCTTCTCAATAGGCTGAGGTTTGTATCAAGATCTTCGACAAAGCCCACATTTGGTCCGATTACACTATATTCATTTTCAGCATCATTAAAATCTCTATAACCCTTCGTTCCATTCGAAAGATTAACCAAAATACCATTCTCAGGAGTTTTCGTTAAATGAATAAAAATGTAGCCTTTTGTCAGTTTGTTTATGAATACTTTAGCATCGGAAGTGATTTCTCGATCTTCTATAGGTATGGCATTCATTACATCCGTAAGTTCTGTAAATACTTCCTCTGCAGATTGAATATATGGAAGGAGATGATGATGTATTTTTTTTTCATCAATAAGGCTCTTATAATAGGAAAAATATATAGGTGTCCCATTGACGTTTTTAGTGGAAAATTGGTAAAAATCATCAGATTTAGAAACCTCTTTAAACAAATCATGTATTGAATTGTTTTTTTGTTTTATGAAATTCCGCAAGGAACCATCACCTCCCCATATGAAAACAATCAAGTATTATTCTTGTCTAGTTTAGGCAATTTCTGGTGTTTTTATGTATTTGTGTTCGATGAATACTCATGCTGATTTGGACACAAGAAAAAGGGATTAAAAAGAGTAAAAAACGTCACATATTCAATAAAATACACCCGTTTGGCGAATGGTCATTCTGTAAAATCACTCTCGCATGAGGACTTTTACATTGACACTTACCTATTAGTTAGTTAATATTTGGATATGGAAAACAGAAAAAAAAAATCATAGATTTATGAAAAAGCATTTAAAGAATTATTTGAGGAAATAAAAAAAATATCTGATGACCAACAGAGAGAACAAGCTGAATTTAATGCTGAGCAATTAAAAGAGGCTTTTGAAACAAAAGATTCTAGGCTTTTTAAAAGGTTCTATAGGTACGGGCGCTTCATTAGCAACTATCGCGAGATTCTTCGGTTTGTCAATATAAAAAATTGCCCTTCTCATCATCTGAGAGAGGCGTTTTTTATTTAAGTGCGGTAATCCCTGAGAAAATCGTGTTGTTACAAATGTATGGACAATTAATTACAAACCGTCCCTATTAACACAACTTCGTGGTCGTTTGCATGATAGTAAACCCATTAATTTTTTTGACCATATTTTGACCACGAAACATATAGAACGGTATATTACTTCATTGTCATTTTAGGTAGTAAAAAGCGCTAAACCTTGATATAACAAGGGTCGTTTTATTTCGTGTTTCTTCATATTTATATGGACACATAAAAGAACGTAAAAAATACGGTCTAAAAGCTTTTTAATTGTGGAAGTGGTATGGCAAATTGCCCCACACAATGATCATAAAAATGCTCATAGTTTTGCTCATAGAATTTATTTATTCTGTTTTAATCTATTTTAAATAAAAGAAGAAAACCCCAATAAATCAATGATTCTATGAATCTATTTTCTTCTATTTTAAAACTTGATGAATGGGCGGCATGATGTAAGGTTTTCCTTACACCTCCCCCTTACGTAATAAAGCTACCAAAAAAGAGCCTACTTCCTTTATAAGGAAGTAGGCTCTTTTTGATAATATACTATTTGATAGGGGAGTTTAGCGTGGTAACGTGACGGGGGTCAGGCACTTCTTTTACCACCCTATTCTCGTAACATGAAGGAAGCTTCTTATTTATAGAATAATATCAACATTGAAAATTACCAGAGCCATAAAAAAGAAGCCCTCATCACAAGATTTGCTATGAGGGCTCTACCTAAATTAATTGGCTTTAAGTTTACCTTTCACTTCGTACATTTCTACAGACTGAGCAGAAGCTTCGATTAAAATTTCACCTTTCTTGGTTCTTAGCTCGGATCCGTCTTCTAGTAAAGGAAGAAGCCTCACATTGTTTGGTGTTTTTTGATTATAGCTGTCAATCAAATCAATAGTGACGTCTTCATCCCCCTGGTTAACGACTACAACCATTATATTTTGCGGCATGGTTCTTTCGTAAACGAGCACATCCTCATCAGAATGAATGAAATCAAACTCGCCTTGTGTTAATGCTTTCTGATTTTCTCTTATCTAAATTAACTCTTGGTAATGGGCTTTCAAATCCAAGTCTTGCTCTTCTTCATCCCATGGCATCATTTCACGATAGTAACGGTCTTTCCATTCATTCACGAGGTTATGGTCTCCGCTTTGAGATAGACCCACTTCATCCCCGTAATAAACAATCGGTGCTCCCGGTAATGTGAATTGGATAGCCGCTGCGTTCTTCATAGTTTCTACATCTCCATCGGCTTCATAAATAAAGCGGGGCACATCATGACTATCTAAGAATGTGGCTGGGACAAACTCTTCATCATACGTATCAAAAATGGTTTCTAATGAAGAACCGAATTCAGTCATGCTGTCTCCGTGGATCATCGCATCTGTAATGGCGGACTGTGTTGCAAAGTCAATGGCGCCGTCTAGTTTACCTGTATAGGAAGTAATGGTATCGAGATCATCCCATACTTCTCCAAAAATAAAGGCATCAGGGTCATTTTGTTTAACCGCATGACGGAAATAAACCCAGAAGCTGTGGCTTGGACCTTTAGCATAATCTAAACGGAAGCCGTCGACACCAATTTCATCCCTCCAGAATGGTACAACGGTATCCAGCATGTAGTCTCTCGTTTCCTGATTGTCATTATTCAATTCCGGCAATTCCTGAATACCATAGAACGTCTCATATTCATTTGGCCAGTTCGTAAACGTAAACCAATCAAAGTACTCACTGTTTTCTCCATTTTCAACAGCATCTTGGAAGAAGTCATGTTGATTAGAAACATGGTTTGGCACAAGATCGTAAACTACTTTCATATTTCTTTCGTGAGCTAAATCGACTAACTCTTTCATTAATTCATTACTTCCAAAACGGTCATCTATGTTTAAGATATCGGTAGGGTGATAGCCGTGGGAATAAGGGCCCTCGTAAATAGGGGATACCCAGATGGTGTTCACACCTAGACTCTCAATATAATCAAGCTTCTCAATGACACCTTGTAAGTCTCCACCCATCCATCCTTTTAATCTTTTGTCTTCAGGTAAAGTAGGGTCTACAGAAGTATTGTTGCTTTCTTCCCCGTCATGAAAACGGTCGACAAATACTTGATAGATAATGGATTCTTTTGCTCAATCAGGCGACTGATAATCTTCTACATAGTAAGCAAATTGGGACCCAATACTTTCGGAGTTCCAAACATCAATCTTTTATTTAACTCTTGTTTGGTTCTTTTGCTTTGAAATCGTTCCTTCAAAAATGGAGGTTTGTAAACCTTCATTATTCGTCTCTGTTTCTATCATTTCTAAAGAAGAGACTTGTCCATTATCCACTTCTCCGCGCTTACCACTTGGAGTAGATCCATCCGTCGTATAATAAATAGCGCCTTCATCGATTGGGCCATAATGCTCCACATTTACCTCAACGGTCGTTTAATCGGTTTGATCAGGTGTATAAGGATCGTGGTTAAAATCATGAGTGACTTCGTTAGCGACGGGAACAGTCTCCCAGGCTGTAACTTCATACTCATATACTTTATTATCTTTAGTAAAAACGGCTTCACGGTTGGTGTCAATTTCTTCTTTGTAAGATTTGCCGCCTAAACTGTACACATATTCCAATGTCTCTCCAACCTCACCTTTTACTTCAATCTCATAGGTACCCACCTACTTTCTCAAGCGGACTGACGGAATAATTGAAGTTATTTTACTGGAGGCGACGGTAGGAGTCACCCAATCGGGTGTTCCTTCAGGCACTTTAAGCTGTAATGTTAAGCTGCTAGAAGATGTATCAGCAAGCTGAACATTTACGTTACGCTCACCACTTGGGTCAAAAGTGAACATATAATCACCATCCTGAGGCGGTGTAAATGTTAAATTGCTGCCTTCCATCCATGTTCCGTCATATACGTATTTAAACTCAATCGTCTTTCCACCCTCAAGCGCAATCGGCTGACTTACCCATTTGTCTTCCTCTTCGTTCTAAGTAAGTGGATTGTTGTTTGAATCCCAATCAAGGGAGTCTGCACTTCCACGAAGCACCACAGAATCATACGTGTTCTCGTAGGCATGCTACGATTGATGCAATCGGTTGCGCGAAAAAGCCAATAAAAAAAGCAAACTTCCAATTGTAAAAAGATATTTCTTCAAAATAATATCCCTTCCTTCCGATTAGTGTAATCGTTTTCATAAGTAATAATTTCTCCAGTCCTGATGATTCCAGCCATCGAGCGGCGAGAAGGGATTCGTAAATCCGGCTATGCCTTCTTTGTAAGCTCCCCATGATTGACCGAGTCCACCGACTTCAGAGAGTGCAAACGGAACGACGAGGAATAGGCCGAGGATTAATCATAATGTTTTGAGCTACGTCGGTGAGAGCAACTGACAACATACCACCGACAAATATGTATGCGATTTTCTCACTAAGTAATGCGGAGATTTTTTGTGCTTTCAATACACTACAAAATAACCACAGATGAAGAAGTGTAGCTTTGAAAAAGACCAAGAAGTCCTCTGTACAAAAAATAAATACATAGATCAACAACTATTTTTCCAGTGAAGTGAAATTACCTCCTAAAGTATGGTATGCTAACTTATACGAATATGTTGGAACGAGGTGAAGGAATGGAAACCAAATATAGCATCGTCAAAAAATCGATCAAATCGAAAATATTAGATGGTACGTATGAGCCGCATCAAAAAATTCCCTCAGAAAGCGAAATGATGCAACAGTTTAATGTAAGTCGACATACGGTCAGGCTGGCGGTTGGGGAGCTTGTCAGCGAAGGCTGGCTCTATCGCGAGCAAGGGGCAGGGACTTTTTGTGCCGATCGTACAGAGAAGCAGAGAAAGGAATCCGGCTCAAGGAAAAACATCGCTATTGTAACGACGTATATCTCCGACTATATCTTCCCATCAATCATCCGCGGGGCTGAAGCGTACTTGAGTGAACAAGGCTATCATGTCACATTGTTCAATACAAACAATGATCATGAAAAAGAGAGAATTTATTTAGAAAAGATAATCACTCAAGGGTTTGATGGGGCGATTATTGAGCCTACCCAGAGTGCCTTTACGAATCCGAATATCAACTATTACTTGAACCTTGAGCGCCTTGATATCCCATACATCATGATCAATGCGTATTATGATGCGTTGGAGCCCGTAAGAGTCGTCGTGGACGATGAACGAGGGGCGTTCTTGCAGACGGAGCATTTGATCGAAAATGGCCATAAGGAGATCCTTGGATTTTTCAAGACCGATGATATGCAGGGAACTCTTAGGATGAAGGGCTACTTGAAAGCCCATCGGGAGTATGGAGTTCCGATCAATCCGAAGCATATTGTTTCCTATAATACCACGGAAAAACATACGAAGCCGATCGAAGAATTTAGAGGTTTCTTAAGCCACCAGAGGTCTTATCCGACCGCGGTTGTCTGCTATAACGATGAACTGGCCATGAAGTTGCTGCATGTCATTCGCGAGCATCAGCTTCGGGTCCCGGATGATATATCAATCATTGGATATGATAATTCCTTTTTGGCGGAAATGTCGGAAGTCAAGCTTACGTCTATTGAACACCCGAAATCAGATTTAGGAAAGACGGCTGGAAAGTTAATCTTAAGCATGATTAACCGGAAACAAATGAACAAAGGTGTGGGGGAAGAAGTGCAAAGCGTGATTTATTCCCCGGAATTGGTGCTGCGCCGATCGACTAAAAATATCAGCACGACAAGTAAAAGCTTACAAGATGCAACATAATGGATGGAAAGAAGAGTGCTATTCTAACGGATAGTGCTCTTCTTTATTTTTGATGTTCTTATAAGTATGAGTATATTCAAAATTGACTAAAAAATTTAACTTGTATGGATGAGTTGGTGTATGTATAATGATGTCAAAAGGAGGGAGAAACATGAAAGTAAAAACAATTCCTAACATTGACGTCCATACTACTCGAGGAGTTCCGCCTGATTTGCCATCTAGAGTGAACATTGTTATCGATGAAGAGGTAGAGGCAGATGTTGAGGTCAAATGGAACGCCGTGAAAGAACAGGACTTTCAAATACCTGGGAGCTTTAAAGTAGAAGGGACCATTCAGGACAAAGGTTACCCGAATCCGTTGATTGAACAAAGAGCGGACCCCTATATTTATCTCCATGAAGATGGTTTCTACTATTTCACAGCTTCACATCCGCTTTATGACCGCATTGTTTTGCGCAGAGCAAGTTCGATTGAAGGATTGCCTGATGCCGAGGAAGTGGTTGTTTGGGAAAAGCATGAGAGCGGCATTATGTCGGAACATATTTGGGCCCCTGAAATACACTTCATTGATGGCAAATGGTACATCTACTTTGCAGGTGGAGAAAAAGGGGATGTGTGGGCGATTCGCCCGTATGTTTTGGAAAATGATTATGCCAATCCATTAGAAGGCGAGTGGGTGGAAAAAGGACAGATCAATACGGACTTCCAAAGTTTTTCTTTAGATGCAACTACTTTCGAACATAATAGAAAGCGCTTTCTCGTATGGGCACAAAAAGTCCAAGAGGATACTATCTCTAATTTGTACATCTCAGAAATGGCCAACCCGTGGACCATAAAAGGGCCGCAAGTGCTACTAGCTGCCCCTGAGTATGAATGGGAAAAACAGGGGTTTGATGTCAATGAAGGCCCGGCAATGATCCGCCGAAATGGCCGCGTGTTTATCAGTTACTCTGGAAGCGCAACGGATGATCGATATGCGATGGGGCTGCTGGAGGCCGGCGAGAACAGTGATCTATTGGATCCTGCCTCATGGACCAAGCATCCGAAACCTGTTTTTGTATCCAGTAATGAGACTGAAGAGTACGGACCAGGGCACAACTCCTTTACAACAGATAAAGGTGGCACCGATTTGCTTGTTTATCATGCCCGGCCATACAAGGATATTACAGGTAATCCGTTGTACGACTACAATCGTCATGCCCGCATTCAAAGAATGTTCTGGAAAAAAGATGGAACACCGTACTTTGGATATCCAGGTTTTCGTTTGGAAAACAGAAAAGTACGAGCAACCGTTCATGTCAAATAAGCCACAGGTTTTTTTAAAAAAAGAACATAATTCAAATAAAGGAGAGATTTCATGACACTGAAAAAAAGGTGGAGGAAAGGCTGGATTATAGCTGCCTTTGGCCTGGCTGCTTTGTTTGTATTTGCCGTGGGGAATGGGGTTGGAGTAGCGGAAAGTGATGCGTCTCCCCCTGAAGGGAAGATTGAGATGACTGGGGATATTGGGGATTATGTGCCAGGAGAAATTGATGACCCTGTTCACGATCCATCGATATTTAAGGATGGAGATACGTACTACGTGGTATCCACGGGAGCGTTGAGAACAACTGATGAGCCTGGTGGTATTTTTATCCGTAAATCAGAAGAAAACATTGGAGGCGAATGGGAAGCGATTGGTGAAATCCCCATACCTGAGTGGACAAAAGAATACAATGTTGCTCACCTGTGGGCGCCGCATGTTGTGAAGAAAGGCGACACCTTTTACCTTTATTATGCTGCATCTATTTTTGGTACGAACAACTCCGCTATTGGGGCTGCGAAAACGAAAACCCCGGGAGATGTGAATTCATGGAAAGATCTAGGTCCCGTATTAACATCTGAGCCAGGGGAGGTTAATTACAATGCTATTGACCCGATGGTAATAAAAGATAAAGGGAAATGGTGGATGGTCTTTGGCTCTTATTTCAGCGGGATTCATATGCAGGAACTGAAGAATATGACCGAACCGGTCGGGCCTGTCTATTCAATCGCAAGCCGAGAGCAGACGACGGAACATAATTCTGTCGAAGGGCCGACTGTGTTCAAAAAAGGGAAATATTATTATTTAGTGACTTCATGGGATCGCTGCTGTGCGGGATTAGATAGTACGTACAAGATGGCTATCGGACGCTCGGAATCTATTACCGGTCCTTATGTAGACAAAGAAGGTGTCCCTCTTTTAGAGGGAGGCGGAACGGTAATCTTAACGAGTGATGGCAACCAAGTCGGTCCAGGCGGGCAGGATTATATCAAAGATCGTGGCCGTGACTATTTGCTTCACCACTACTATGACGGCGATGCGGATGGAATCATTCGTATGCAAGTGAGAAGCTTGTCCTGGGAAGACGGCTGGCCGGTCCGGACGCAATAAGTGAATGGAAAAGACAGGAGTTTGTGAGAGGCTCCTGTCTTTTTTTTATACAACTTATTAAAACTTATGGAGAACACCTGAGCGTTGTCATATCTGGATTTTGATATGGAGTTAAATAAGTTTATTGGTTTTCTGTCTAATTTCCTCTTGAACGTACGTACGAATTGATTTAATATAAAGTCAAACACCAATAAATATACGTATAAGTTGAGAGGAGTGTGCTGGTAATGCTTGAAGATTTAAAGCAGCAAGTACTTGAGGCAAACAAAGATCTTCCTAAACATCATCTTGTCACATTTACATGGGGAAATGTAAGCGGTTTTAATCAAGAAAAGCAACTTGTGGTGATTAAACCGAGTGGAATACCTTACGAGGAGCTAACGCTGCAAGATTTAGTTGTGGTCGATCTTCAGGGGAATGTGGTGGAAGGAAACTTGAAACCATCATCAGATACACCGACACACGTAGCTCTATACCGGAAATATCCGTATCTAGGCGGCGTTGTACATACCCATTCGCCATGGGCAACGAGCTGGGCTCAGGCAGGAAGGGATATTCCTTGTCTGGGAACGACTCAGGGAGATTACTTTTATGGGGAGATTCCTTGTACACGTAAACTAACTAATCAGGAAATTAATACGGATTATGAAGAACAGACAGGAAACGTCATCATTGAAACATTTGAGAAGAGAGGGCTTCAGCCGGGTCAGGTTCCGGGTGTACTTGTCCATAGTCATGCCCCGTTTAATTGGGGACGTGATCCGAAAGGCGCGTTACACAATGCGGTTGTCTTAGAAGAGATAGCGAAAATGGCCTTGCATACCTATCAAATCAATCCGGATACCCCTGAAATGGATCAAGCGTTATTGGATAAGCATTATTTGCGGAAACATGGTGTAAATGCATATTACGGTCAATGATTGGATGAGGAGGAACGTTGAATGTCAACAAAATATGCTATTGGAGTCGATTATGGGACAGAGTCAGGAAGAGCGGTATTAGTGTCACTGGCCAATGGGGAAGAGGTCTCCGACCATGTGACTCCTTATCGGCACGGTGTGATTGATGAACGGCTGCCCGGGACAAATGTTGAACTTGGGCATGAATGGGCGCTGCAGCACCCGAATGATTATATTGAAGTTCTAGAGCAATCGATTCCTGCTGTGATCAAAGCTTCTGGTGTGGATACTGAGAATATCATAGGTCTGGGGATTGATTTTACCGCCTGTACGATGCTCCCGATCGATGCAAAAGGCGTACCGCTATCGTATAGTGAGCCTTGGAAAAACCATCCGCATGGCTGGGTGAAATTATGGAAGCACCATGCAGCCCAGGATGAGGCTAATAAGCTGAATGCCATCGCTGAACAGAGCGGGGAAGAATTTTTGAAACGGTATGGAGGAAAAATCTCCTCGGAATGGATGATCGCAAAAATCTGGCAAATTCTTGATGAAGCACCGGAAATCTATCAAGCTACTGATCAATTCGTAGAAGCGACAGACTGGGTTATCTCCCAGCTGACGGGCACCCTGCTTAGAAACAGCTGTACGGCTGGTTATAAATCGATATGGCATAAACAAGAGGGGTATCCAAGCAAAGATTTTTTTCAGGCATTGGATCCTCGCTTAGTAGATATAACAGCCACGAAGCTAAGAGGGGAAGTCGTCTCGTTAGGCACTAAGGCTGGCGGAGTAACGAAGGAAATGGCGAAAAGGACTGGTTTACTGGAAGGCACTCCTGTAGCAGTAGGAAATGTTGATGCTCATGCAGCTGTTCCCGCTGTTGGAGTGACATCACCCGGAAAAATGGTCATGGCTATGGGGACATCAATCTGCCATTTACTGCTTGGGGATAAAGAAAAACATGTCGAGGGCATGTGCGGTGTGGTAGAAGACGGGATTATCCCTGGGTTGTACGGATATGAAGCAGGACAGTCGGCAGTAGGAGATATCTTTGCCTGGTATGTCGACAATGGAATTCCATCCTCTGTGAAAGACGCTGCTCATGACCAAGGATTGAATGTTCATCAATATTTAGAACAAAAAGCTTCGAATTATTTGCCAGGGGAAACGGGCCTACTTGCTTTAGATTGGTGGAATGGCAACCGTTCTGTCCTTGTTGATACAGAATTAAGCGGGCTTCTCATCGGTGCCACGCTGCAAACTAAACCCGAAGAAATCTACCGGGCGCTTATTGAAGCAACCGCATTTGGCACAAGAAAAATTGTCGATGCCTTCCATCACAATGGTGTACCAGTAGAAGAATTGTATGCGTGCGGTGGCCTCCCGCAAAAGAACAAATTGCTGCTACAGATTTATGCAGATGTGACGAACCGGACGATTAAGGTTGCGGATTCCAAGCAAACACCGGCTCTTGGCTCAGCAATGTTTGGAGCAATCGCGGCCGGCAAAGAGCGAGGTGGATTTGATCATGTCGTTGATGCCGCTGAGCAAATGGCACGAATTAAAGAAGAAACGATTGAGCCGATTCCCGAGCACGTTGAAATCTATGAAGAATTATACAAGGAATATTCGACTCTTCATGACTACTTTGGCAGAGGAGAAAACCAAGTCATGAAACGATTGAAAGCGCTTAGAAATCCTATGAATACCGGGAAGGGGAATTTGTATGTTAAAAACTAGGCCTTATGAATTTTGGTTTGTGACAGGGAGTCAGCACTTATACGGAGAGGAAGCACTACAAGAAGTACAGGCTCACTCCGAAGAAATCGTAGATCAGTTGAATGAATCCCAGCACTTACCGTTTAAAATTGTCTTTAAGTCCGTCTTAACCTCATCAGAAGAGATCTATAAAGTGATGGGGGAAGCAAATACGAATGAGCAGTGTGCGGGTTTAGTGACCTGGATGCACACCTTCTCCCCTGCAAAAATGTGGATTGCTGGTTTGAAGGCCCTACAGAAGCCTTTGCTTCATCTGCATACTCAATATAATCGGGAAGTGCCTTGGGACTCGATCAATATGGATTTTATGAACTTGAACCAATCGGCTCACGGAGACCGGGAGTTTGGATTTATGGTTTCCCGGCTGAATATCGCTCGCAAAGTGGTGGTAGGCCATTGGCAGGATGAGGATGTCGTCCAAAAAATTTCCGGCTGGATGAGAACATCAGTCGCTCATACCGAAGGTAGGAGCATTCGCGTTGCTCGTTTTGGGGATAACATGCGCCATGTAGCTGTAACCGATGGAGATAAAGTAGAAGCCCAAATGAAATTCGGCTGGACGGTTGATTATTTTGGCATTGGTGATTTAGTAGAGGAAATTAAAACAATTACCGAACAGGAAGTCGATGATTTATATCATACTTATACGGAATTGTATGAGCTTGATGGAGATAGAGAAGAGGTGCAAGAATCCATAAAAGAACAGGCCCGTATAGAGCTTGGTTTGAAGTCATTTCTATCTTCAAGAAATTACAACGCGTTTACGACCAATTTTGAAGACTTGCATGGCATGAAGCAGCTGCCGGGGTTAGCTGTGCAACGGTTGATGGCGGAGGGTTATGGCTTTGCCGGAGAAGGAGACTGGAAAACAGCTGCACTCTTAAGGATGATGAAGATTATGGCCGACAATAAAGGTACCTCCTTCATGGAAGATTATACGTACCATTTAGAAAAAGGAAAGGAAATGATTTTAGGCTCCCACATGCTGGAAGTGTGCCCGACTCTCTCAGCAACGAAACCTACCATGGTAGTTCATCCGTTAACAATGGGGGACCGGGAAGACCCTGCAAGACTCGTGTTCGATGGTCGAGGGGGAGAAGGCATCAATGTATCCCTTGTCGAAATGGGGGGCCGCTATCGAATGATTATTAACGAAGTGCAGGCTCATCAGCCA
The DNA here is from genome assembly GCA_051750565.1 of Bacillota bacterium. GTDB lineage: Bacteria > Bacillota > Bacilli > Bacillales > Bacillaceae_B > Rossellomorea. The sequence goes on from JBNJJV010000010.1 coordinate 32,576, forward strand.
GAATTCAGCACTCCGAACCTGCCTGTAGCAAAGCTCATGTGGGAACCTAAACCATCGCTATCTCAGGCTACAGAAGCATGGATTCATGCCGGAGGTGCTCATCACACGGTATTTTCCTTCCAGGTAACTACGGAACAATTATGCGATTTTGCCGACATGGCAGGTATCGAGTGTCTGGTGATTGATGAAGATTTGAATATGCGGCAGTTTCGCAATGAATTAAAGTGGAATCAAGCGGTATGGAGTTAATCGGTAAGGATTCGTGGGCAGCGGATCCCTTTTTTCCTCAATTATAGACGGGGAGATATCGTGGCCTGAGGGTAGTTTGTTAAAATTTCTATATATACGTATAAGTTTTTTTGATTTTTCAAAAAACTTATTGACCACTAATAAAGGAAGTGATACTATTTTACATAATCAATCTATCAAATGATTTTTAATTTTGTATGCGCTATCATTTTCGGTGTTTTAGTCTTCAAGAAGAAAATTCAATAGGAACAGTATCAGCATTTCACTAACCTGGAGGGGGAAATAAGATGAAGAAAGGCTTGTTAGTTTTATTGTTTTCTCTTATGTCACTTGTATTGATCGCATGTGGAGGAGGAGATGAAGCTTCTGGAGAAGCGGAAGAAACAGAAGTCATTGGCGAAGATGTGGAAGGAGCAACGGAACTCACCTTTTGGACATTCGTTGGTCAGCACGTCGATTTATTTCGTGATTCAGCTGAGCGATGGAATGAAGAAAATCCGAATCGCCCCATTAAATTAGTAGCTGAAACTTATCCTTATGACCAAATGCATAACAATTTATTGCTGGCCTTACAATCCGGAAAGGGAGCACCGGACATCGTTGATATTGAGCAGAGCAAATATGCCAACTACATGCAAGGAGAACCGCAGCTTGAGCCTTTGAACGAATATGTGGAGCCAGTCTTGGAAGACTCTGTCTCATCCCGGTTCGAAATGTACGCAAAAGATGGAAATTATTACGGAGCTCCTACTCATGTCGGGGCCACGGTCATGTATTATAATAAAGAAATTATGGATCGAGCAGGTGTGGATATCGATTCAATTAAAACATGGGATGATTTCGTTGAAGCAGGTAAGAAAGTGGTAGAAAACACCGATGCTGTCATGTGGAATGTTGGTACGACCGATTACTTAATGGACTTCTTCCCGATGGTTTCGCAGCAAGAGTCCGATTTCTTCAACGAAAAGGGAGAAGTAACGCTTGATAATGAAACAAATGTTGATACGCTCCAGTTCCTTAGCGATGTCCTTTACAAACATAATATTGCAGAATTAACTCCAGGTGGTATGAATCAGACGGAAGAATTTTATGGATACATGAATGAAGGAAATGCAGCTACAGTCTTAGCACCACTTTGGTATATGGGTCGTTTTATCGATAATATGCCTGACTTGAAAGAGAAGATGGCGATTCGTCCGCTCCCTGCTTGGGAAGAAGGCGGAGACCGAACGGCTGGTATGGGAGGAACAGGTACGGTCGTCACGAACCAAACGGAAGAAGCAGAGCTTGCTAAAGAATTTCTGGCTTTCACTAAGCTTTCAGAAGAAGGAAATGTGAACTTGTGGCAAGTCCTTGGTTTTGATCCTCCTCGCTGGGATGTATGGGAAAGCGATGCTGTTAAACAAGACAACAAATATTATGACTACTTCGGGGAAGGCATATTTGATATGCTGCTTGATGTCAAAGATGAAATTAACGAAATCCAATTAACAGAAAATACCCCAGATGTAGCGACAGAGTACAATACAAATGTCGCTGAAAATGTATTGAGACAGCAATCTCAATCACCTGAAGAAGCATTGAATGAAGCAGCCGATAAAATAAGAGACATGAAATAAAAAGAAGGAGCGGCAAGGAGTGATTCTCCCTTGCCGCTTTTTATGTCAAAGACCGGTAAAAAATTCAGATTATTCTACAAAATGGCTAAAACTTATTGAAAACGGATCCAAAGTTAGCTATACTTTTAATTAACAGCTTATACGTACATCTTTTGTTAATTGATAGGTTGATAGTTAAGATGTTCGTATATCAAGAAAGCTAAGTAAAGATTGTTAATATTGGAAGCGGATACAGAAAGGTGGAAAATTACAGTAGGAGTGATTATTTATGTCTCAACCTTTAAAAGCGACGATGATACTTGATAAAAGTTATCAAATCGCACCCGTAGATGAAAGAATTTATGGATCATTCATTGAACATTTAGGAAGAGCCGTATATGGAGGGATTTACGAACCGGGTCATCCTGAAGCCGATGAACAAGGGTTTCGTAAAGATGTAATCAATCTAGTGAAGCAACTTCAGGTCCCAATCGTTCGGTATCCGGGCGGAAATATGGTATCTGCTTACAATTGGGAAGATGGGGTCGGTCCAAAAGAAGAGCGCCCACGCCGGATGGAGCTCGCTTGGCGGACGATCGAAACCAACCAAGTTGGAACAAATGAATTTGCTGATTGGGCTAAAAAAGTAAATGCAGAAGTGATGATGGCTGTAAATCTTGGGACAAGAGGTATTGATGCGGCAAGAAACCTTATTGAATATACGAATCACCCTAAAGGAACTTACTGGAGTGAGCTTCGCAGATCTCATGGGTATGATCAACCGCATAACATAAAAACATGGTGCCTGGGCAATGAAATGGATGGGCCTTGGCAGGTGGGGCAGAAGACAGCTCAAGAATATGGGAAAATTGCTAAAGAAGCAGGGAAAGCTATGAAACTGGTAGACCCGACCATTGAACTAGTGGCTTGTGGCAGTTCAAACACGGACATGCCGACATTCCCTGAATATGAGGCGACAACTTTAGATATCGCCTATGAAGAGGTGGATTTCATATCTCTCCACCAATACTATGGCAACCGTACCAACGATCCTGCCAATTACTTAGCGAAAAACTTGGACATGGATCATTTTATCAAAACCGTCACCGCCACCTGCGATTACATTAAGGCGAAACATCGTAGTAAAAAAACCATTAACCTAAGCTTTGATGAGTGGAATGTCTGGTATCATTCCAACGAAGCAGACAAGCAAATAGAGCCGTGGTCGGTAGCACCTCCACAGCTGGAAGATGTGTATAATTTTGAGGATGCCCTTCTTGTAGGCAGTATGCTAATTACCTTTTTACAGCACGCCGATCGGGTGAAAATGGCTTGTATGGCTCAACTCGTTAACGTTATCGCTCCAATTATGACCGAGAATAGTGGACGTTCATGGAAGCAAACCATCTATTATCCATATCTGCACACATCTATTTACGGCAGGGGAGTCGCATTAAAGCCAATCTTATCTTCTCCAAAGTATGATAGCAAAGATTTTACTGATGTTCCTTATGTAGATAGTGCTGCTGTCTTTAATGAAGAGGAAGAAGAAGTTTCAATCTTTATTGTCAATAAACATTTACAAGAGTCGATCGACTTAACTGTCGACCTGCGCAGCTTTGAAGGCTTTCAACTACAAGAGCATGTGGTATTAGAGCATGAGAATTTGAAAGCCGTCAATACATCAGCAGAGGAATCAGTGAAACCCCATTCCCATGGAGTTTCTGAGTTTCAGGGTGGATACTTGACTACGCGGTTGTCTAAAACGTCCTGGAATGTTATTCGCTTAAAGAAATCATAACGTTTCTATTAGTTGGAAGAAATGAGCTATTTACTTAGGAGGAGAGGTTCCTATGAACACAATGTCTAATAGCGGTGCAAGAGTGCGTTCGAAGACCAAAAGAGAGTCCAGCAAGGTTATGAGGTTCTTAAACTCCAAAAAAGTCGTGCCTTATCTTTTTGTTACACCGTTCATCCTTTCTTTTCTGGTTTTAACTCTCTACCCTGCCATTCAGGGAATCATAATGAGTTTCCAAAGTGTTCTACCGGGTCAAGTGGAGTTCATCGGGATGCAGAACTATACTAGGGTCCCGAATGGCACCTTTTATAAAGCTTTGACCAATACGACGGTCTATGTCATTTTGACTGTCATTATTTTGACGATTATCCCGATGCTTCTGGCAGTGTTTTTAAATTCAAAAGTTATAAAACTTAAGACTTTATTTCGAGCATCGTTATTTGTGCCAGCGTTAACCTCTACAATTGTCGGTGGTATGATTTTCCGTTTGATGTTCGGTGAGCAGGAAACAGCAGCAGCGAACCAATTTATTAGTTTCCTTGGCTTTGATACTGTCAACTGGCGATTCACACCCTGGTCTGGAATGCTATTAATGGTTTTATTAGCTTCCTGGCGATGGATTGGAGTTAACTTGCTTTACTTTTTAGCCGCCCTGCAAAACGTTCCTGAGGAGCTATACGAAGCAGCTGATATTGACGGTGCTTCTCGATTCCAAAAGCTGTGGTACATCACGTTGCCTCAATTAAAGCCGATCATTATTTTCGTAAGTACGATTACAATCATTAACGGTTTCAGGATGTTTGAAGAAAGCTTTGTATTTTGGGAAGCCGGGTCACCAGGCAATATCGGCCTGACGGTAGTTGGTTATATTTATCAGCAGGGCATTCAGCAGAATGATATGGGATTCGGTGCCGCAGTTGGAGTTGTTCTAATGTTAATCATTTTCGTAGTCAGCTTCATTTACCTTATTATGACTGGCACCTTTAAGAAGGAGGGAGCGTAAATGAAGAATGAGAAAAATAAAGGCTTTGTTTGGTTTGCAAATGGAGCGTTTGCGCTTATTTCTTTGATTGCTTTATTCCCGATCATTAGCTTATTGATTTCGTCTTTTATGCCTTCCTCTGTTTTAATGAGAAACGGCATCACCTTTAGCATTGATACAGAACTATTAGGTTTTGATAATTATACGTACATCTTCACTCAATCTGGTGAATATTGGGCATGGTACGGAAACAGTTTGATTATCTCAGCTATAACAATCATTCTCTCCTTGTTCTTCTCATCGATGGTAGGGTATGCATTAGCAATGTACAACTTTAAGGGAGGAAACTTTTTCTTTGTCCTTGTGCTGTTCATACTGATGGTTCCCTTTGAGATTCTAATGCTCCCGCTTTACCAGCTGATGATTGATACGCAATTGATCAACACTTATTTTGCTGTGGTACTTCCTATGATTGTGGCACCGGTAGCTGTCTTTTTCTTCAGGCAATATGCGTTAGGACTCCCTAAAGAATTAATGGATGCAGCGAGAATCGATGGGGCGACAGAGTATGGGATTTTCTTCAGAATTATGCTTCCTCTCATGGGCCCTTCACTTGCGGCGATGGCCATACTTCAAGGTCTGGCAAGCTGGAACAATTTCTTGTGGCCGCTATTAGTGCTCAGATCGAATGATATGTTTACACTGCCGATTGGTTTAGCTACCTTACTGACTCCTTACGGCAACAATTACGACGTCTTAATTGCTGGCTCTGTTATGACCATCATTCCGATTATCTTATTATTTATCTTCTTCCAGCGGTACTTTGTTTCAGGTCTGACCGTCGGGGGAGTAAAAGGTTAACTATAACCGGGCTCTGGATGAGAGTCCGGTTATTTTCTAATCGAAGGTTTGTATTATAATAAAGTTTGACTGTTAACAAAAGGGGGGCTGCAAGAATGAATGCAAATGGCCTGGTTTCTAAGTTGAATGAATATTTAAGATGGATGACACGACTAGCGGGGTTAAATGCTCTGTTTCTCATAGGCATGCTTGCGGGGGTGGTATTATTCGGTCTTTTTCCCTCCATATACGCAAGCCTCGGTCTGGCAAAAAAATGGTTTAGCGGTAACACAGCTGTGCCGCTTTGGCGTACATATTGGCAGCTGTATAAGCAGGAATGGAAAACCGCTAACCTCACGGGGATGCTGCTATCAATAACCGGGGGGATTTTATATATCAACTATCTCCTTCTTAAATCCGTGGAGGGCTCGATATTTTTCCTCGTCCCTTTTGCTTTTATAGCCCTTGTCTTTTTGTTCGGGTTGGTCGTTCTTTGGGTTTTCCCACTGATGGTTTATTACAAAGCATCCCTCCAGCAGCATATGAAAAATGCGTTCATCTTGGGTCTGACTAAAATCCATCTGTCATTCGGAATGGCCGTGGTTTGGTTCGCAGTAGGATATTATTCCTTAAAGCTTCCTTCGTTGATCCCCTTCTTTTCTTTCGCCTTGCTCTTTCTGGGCTGGATGTGGCTTGCTTATCAAGTGCTTGCGAAAATCAGAACCAATCCTACCGCTCATAAAAAAGCTGTCTGATCTCTACCGTTTAGGAGACAGACAGCTTTTTTATTCAAAACTTTCTGAATGATTATTGACAAATAGGAATTAGTTCCTTACTCTAAATATACGTACAAGTTATTTATATGAGCCTTTATAAAGTCATCATATACGATTAAGTTGAGTTGGCTGTAACGTTTAACTTCAAGCGCATTTAATGGTTTTAAAGTGAAAAATAATCGAAGAGGTGGATTGAATGGGAAATCGAATTGTACTAAATACAGACATCTCCAAAGGCAGAATCAACCGCAATATTTATGGACATTTTGCCGAGCATTTAGGCCGTTGTATATATGAAGGAATTTGGGTGGGGGAAGCTTCCTCCATTGCCAACCAGAACGGTATTCGTACAGATGTTTTGGAAGCGCTTCGAAACATTAATATTCCTGTCCTTCGCTGGCCGGGCGGCTGCTTCGCTGATGAATATCACTGGAAAGACGGCGTAGGGCAAAAGGAAGGTCGAAAGCGAATGGTCAATACGCATTGGGGCGGGGTTATCGAGAATAACCAATTTGGCACCCACGAATTCATGATGCTCTGTGACCTTCTAGGAGCCGAGCCGTATATCTCCGGGAATGTCGGCAGCGGGACAGTGCAAGAAATGTCTGAGTGGGTCGAGTATATGACTTTCGATGGAGAATCTCCAATGGCAGACTGGAGAAAAGAAAACGGCAGAGAGGATCCGTGGAAGTTAACATATTTTGGTATTGGGAATGAAAATTGGGGATGCGGTGGTCATATGAGACCGCAATATTATGCCGACCTATACCGTCGTTTTCAAACCTACGTCAGAAACTATGGAGACAATACCATTTACAAAATAGCCTGCGGACCTAACATTGATGATTATAAATGGACAGAAGTGCTGATGAGAGAAGCTTCCGATTTAATGGACGGGTTGAGTCTCCATCATTATACATATCCAGGAGAATTTTGGAAGAAGAAAGGTTCCGCCACAGACTTTGACCAAAATGAATGGGATATCACGATGTCAAGAGCACTTTATATGGATGAATTAATTACAAAGCATTCCACGATTATGGATCATTATGATCCTGAAAAGCGTGTGGGCTTAATTGTTGACGAATGGGGAACATGGTTCGATGTTGAGCCTGGGACCAACCCTGGATTTCTATATCAGCAAAATACGATCAGAGATGCTTTAGTCGCAGGAGTTTCGTTAAACATTTTCAATCACCACTCCGATCGAGTTCAAATGGCAAATATAGCCCAGACGGTTAATGTGTTACAATCAATGATTCTCACAGAAGGGGAAAAAATGATTCTCACCCCGACTTATCATGTTTTTGACATGTACAAAGTGCATCAGGATGCAGAAACCCTTCCTATTGAAATAGAAACAGAACAGATTGTCAATGGAGATGTGAATATCCCTAAAATCCAGGCTTCGGCATCAATTGCTAAGGATGGAACCGTAAATATCAGTTTGTGTAACTTAGGTACACAGGAAGAGGCGGCTATTGAGATAGACCTCCGAGGAAAAAGCTACCATAATGCATCTGGAAGAATTCTCACCTCTGACCATATGAGCGATCATAATACCTTTGAAAAACCGGAAAAAGTGAAACCACAGGACTTCCAAGGTTTCTCTATAGCGGAGAATCAATTAAAGGCAACCATGCCGGCAATGTCTGTCGTTCTATTATCCCTAAAATCTTAAACCATTGATTCAGTCTATGAGTGGGAGGTTCTCATAAACGGAACCAATAGATAGGAGGAAAAAGAATGTATGACTTACAAGAGATGAAGCAATTGGCTTTTGAACTAGAGCAAGATCCTAACATGCTTCCTTATATAAATATTGAGAAAGGCTCGATCGAAGCTTTACCAGAATATCTCAACCACCATGGCTTCAAACATGCCGCCCTCATTGCTGATCAGCATACATGGATAGCAGCTGGAAGGGAATTATCTTCTATCTTGGAACAAGGCGGTTGTGAGGTTACCCCTGTAAAGATAACCTCCAATACCAATGGTCAGGTGCTTGCTGATGAACCATCCATCGTCCAAGTGCTTGTTGAAACGCCGTCTCAGACGGATGTACTTCTTGCGGTGGGATCTGGAACGATTCATGACATCACCCGATTCTGCAGCTGCAAAATAGATGCCCCCTTTATTTCTGTCCCTACAGCTGCCTCAGTAGATGGCTTCACTTCCAAAGGGGCACCCTTGATTTTGCGGGGATTCAAGCAGACGATCCAAACTTCTTCCCCTATAGCTGTGTTTGCCGATATCGATATTCTTAAAGAGGCGCCCCTTGAAATGACGGCCGCCGGTTTTGGAGATATGATTGCTAAAATGACCTCTCTGCTAGACTGGAAGATTTCTTATTGGGTAAATGATGAACCTTATAATGAAACGGCGGCAAATTTGACCAGACGTTCTCTTTACAACTGTGTAGATCACGTGAATGAAATCGCCAAAGCTGATGATGAAGGCATTCGAATCTTAACACAGGCACTGATTGAGTCAGGACTTGTGATGCTGCTGCTCGATTTTTCAAGGCCAGCATCGGGAGGGGAACACCATTTATCACACTATTGGGAAATGGATTTACTGAAAAAAGGCGCTCCACAAGTGCTGCATGGAGCGAAAGTAGGGGTCGCTACCGCCCTCCTGATCAAACTCTATCAATCTTATGCCAATGATGAGAGAGTATTCGGAGCGAACACTACTAGAATTGCAGAAGAAATCTCTCGTCTGCCCGACTATAAAAAGATTTTAGACTGGCTACAATTAACAGGCGGCGCTCAAATACCTTCCGATTTGGGAATAGACAACGAGCTCGTTCATGAAAGTCTTAACAAAGCATTCACGATCCGGGACCGTTGTACAGGTTTGTACTTGATCAATCAGGCGAAAACAGAAGACCTCTCACTTTCATGGAGGAGCGGATATGAGTTGTAAAGCTTGTCCACCCCACATGTATCCAGAGGATTTAATGGAACAAATCGAAGGTCAGCTCGCTCTTGAGACTGAATTGGTTTCAGATAGCGTTTATGAAAACAGGCTGACCGAGTGTGCTTCATGCCCCTCGCTTCATGAAAAAACCACCTGCATGCATTGCGGCTGTTTTGTCCAATTCAGAGCAAAGTTATCTTATAAACACTGTCCTCATCCAGAGGGCAGCCGTTGGGAAGAAGGAGACGGTTTATGAAGGTGAAGTCAAAAGAGATTCAAGTACCAGGTCAAGAAACTTGGACATTATTTCATTTGGAAAATGACCAGGGGATGAGTGTTCATTTTCTAAACTTTGGCGGCATAATCACCAATATTTCCGTCCCTGATTGGAATGGGGATTCTAAAAATGTCGTGCTCAGCTATAAAAATTTCGAGGAGTACGTGCAAAATCCAGGGTATCTCGGGGCATTAATCGGCCGTGTTGCTGGCCGTATTAAGCAAGCTTCTTTTCAATTAGAAGGAAAAGAGTATCAGATTGAAGCGAATGAAGGGGAACATCACCTTCACGGCGGAGAAAAGGGCTTTCATCGACAACTCTGGGAAGCTTCTCCATTTGAAAACGATGGGGAAGTCGGTGTCACGCTTTCCCACAAAAGTTCTGACGGGGAGGGAGGATATCCGGGGGCTATTGATGTTGCGGTAACCTACACTCTGACCTATGATAATCGCCTGATCATCGACTATTTTGCAGAGACCGATCAGACAACGGTGCTGACATTGACCAATCACTCCTACTTTAATTTGAGTGGACAGGCCGATACTACTATTCATGATCATACTTTACGTTTGAACAGTTCACGCTTTGCAGAGCTGGATGAGGAGCTCATCCCGACAGGAGAATGGATCAACTTAAATGAGACACCTTTTAATTTTAAAAAGCAGAGATTATTGGGTTCGTCCTTTTCATATGAAACAACACAACAAAGAGCTGCGAATGGCGGACTCGATCATTTCTTCCTGCTCGATGGGGAAGGCAAGCCAGACATTCGGCTGGAGGAGGAGACGTCCAGGCGTACGCTGGAAGTAGAAACAGACCAGCCGGGAGTTGTCATTTATACTTCTAACAATCTTCCAGAAGGCAAACCCTTGGCTGAAGGGAAAACGAGGAAGTACTCAGGTGTCTGTATCGAAACGCAAAGTTCTCCTGCATCCTTACATGAAGTAGGATTTACCGAGATTGTTCTCTCCCCTGAGGAGCCTTATCACTCACGAACGGTGTTCAAGTTCGGGATAGGAGCAGCTCAATGAGTATGGTTGATGAAACATCAGGATTCCTGCTTGATTTAGATGGAACGTATGGAGAGAGCTGGAGCTGATTGAAGGAGCAGCAGAATCCATCCAGGAACTTCAAAAGGCAGGGAAACGAGTGGTAGCTCTGAGCAATCGGGGGACACATTCGTGCAGGCAGGTGGCATCTATTTTACAAGACAAGGCCTGAACCTTGATCCAGAAGATATCATACTGACTTCCCATGTCGCAGCCGAATATTTACGAAAACATCATACGGGTGAAGCGGTTTGGGTGTCAGGGGAATCAGGACTGATCGAAGAACTGCAAGAAAGCGGTATTCCATTAGCTGCACACCCAGAGGATGCTGATTGGCTTGTGGTTTCTCTTCATACAGGGGTCACCTATCACGACTTGGATCAGGCGTTTCAAGCAGCCACTAATGGTGCAAGAGTGATTGCTACGAATAATGATCGGGCCTACCCTAGTTCCCGTGGTGTATCGATAGATGTGGCTGGAAGGCTGGGAGCGTTTGAAGCAACTACTGGAAAAACGCCTGAGGTCGTAGTGGGTAAACCATCTGTTCATATGTTTGAATGTGCCATGGATCGTCTTCAAGGTACTGTAGAAAAAACTATGATCATTGGCGATAGTCTGGGTTCAGACATCGCGATGGGGAAGTATGGCATCAAAACAGCCCTCGTACTGTCTGGAAATACCACCATAGAGATGATTTCCGATGCGGATAGGACTCCGGATTATGTTCTCCATTCCATTAAAGATTTAGTAGGTACATTAAAGAAGGATTGCATATCTTTGAAATCTATTAAAGGAGACTTGTGATGTACCAGGGAAAAGTAGCGAAGAGTCATATGAAAATCACCGATAGCTTCTGGAAAGAAAGAATGGGCATCGTTAAAAACCAAATGATTCCTTATCAATGGGAAGCATTAAATGATCGATTGACTGATACAGAGCCTAGTCATGCGATTGAAAATTTTCGTATCGCTGCAGGGGAGTCAGACGGAGAATTTTATGGCATGGTTTTTCAAGACAGTGATGTCGCCAAATTTCTGGAGGCTGTTGCTTTTCTGCTGGAAAATGAATCTGATGTTAAATGGGAAAACACAGCGGATGAAGTCATTGACCTCCTGGAGAAAGCGCAAGGGGCAGATGGTTATTTAAATACATATTATACCGTCAAAGAACCTGATAAGCGCTGGACGAATTTACGTGACAATCACGAATTGTATTGTGCAGGTCATTTGATCGAGGCAGCCGTTGCTTATTATAGAGCGACTGGAAAAGTTGAATTTCTAAATATTATGATCAGGTATGCCGATTATATCGACGATATGTTCGGGCCAGAAGACCATAAAATAAACGGATATCCAGGACATCAAGAGATTGAACTCGCACTGGTGAAGTTGTATGAAGTCACCAAAAACGAAAAATATTTGAAATTAAGCAAGTTCTTTATTGATGAACGAGGCAAGCAGCCGCATTATTTTGATCTGGAAAAACAAGCAAGAAAGGAAGAAAACCCTTATTGGTTTACAGGAGGACATAGGTATAGTCAATCCCATCTGCCTGTTCGGGAGCAGGAAACAGCCACAGGTCATGCGGTTCGCGCGGTGTATATGTATTCAGCGATGGCTGATCTAGCTGCTCACACCAATGACCCTTCACTAAAAGAGACTTGTGAAAAACTTTGGAATAATGTAACCAACAAGCAGATGTACTTGACCGCTGGGATAGGCTCCATGGAATATGGAGAGGCTTTTTCTTTTGATTACGATCTTCCTAATGACTTATCTTATACGGAAACGTGTGCCTCCATCGGGTTGATTTTTTGGGCTAAGCGAATGCTTGAACTGGAGGTTCACCATAAATATGCGGACGTGATGGAACGGGCACTGTACAATGGGGCTATCAGCGGGATGGATTTAGAGGGGCAGAAATTCTTTTACGTCAACCCCCTTGAAGTGGCACCAAAGGAAGTGGAAAGTCGTAAGGAAAAGAAACATGTCAAGCCTGTCAGGCAGAAATGGTATGGGTGTGCCTGCTGTCCACCGAATCTGGCACGTCTAATTGCATCCATTCACCATTATATTTACACAAAAAGTAAAGAAGAAATTTTTGTTCATTTATATATGGGCAATGAAAAAACCATGGAAGTCAGCGGTCACCAAGTGGGAATTACACAGAAGACCAACTATCCTTGGGATGGAAAAATCGCTATTGAGCTCTCACCTGAAGTTGATACGACGTTTACGCTGGCTCTTCGAATTCCAGGGTGGGTCACAACGGTTGAAGTGAAAGTAAATGGTGAGATTATGGATTTCCAACCTATGATGAAAAATGGATATGCCTTTCTCTCACGCACGTGGAAACAAGGGGATAAAGTCGAATTGAACTTGGACATGACGATTCAAAGGGTTCGTGCCCATCCTTCAGTAAGGCATAGCTTTGGAAAAGTGGCACTACAAAGAGGACCGCTTGTTTATTGCCTGGAACAAGTTGATCATGGTGAGAAGCTACACTCAATCTACCTCCCTAAAAATGCTGATCTGAAAGCTGAGTATAAAGGGGATCTGCTGGGTGGTGTTGTTACGCTGTTGGGGGAAGCCGAAAGGGTGGACGAGAGTGAGTGGAAGGATGGCTTGTACGGCACAAGTGATCGGGAAGTAAAGCCGATCCAACTAAAAGCTATCCCATATTATGCTTGGTGTAACAGAGAACCAGGCGAGTTGGTTGTATGGATCAATGAAAAGCCATAGATATATAGAGCATCCAATAAAATGATTTTTTTGAGTAAATCTTCAATCAGATAGGTCACCGAAGTTGAAAGTTGTAGTCAGCTTATCAGATTGATGCAGCGCCCCCCCTACGGGAATCTTCTATTTTATCTCAAGCTTCTCAAGCAATGCTTGCAAAAGCAAACTAAATGCCACAAGGAGTTCTGCAACTTCTACGTTGATTAATACTAAGAGAACCCACTTAATCAGTGGGTTCTTTCGTAGGTCAATATAATCTATGTTTTTTAAATGAGGAAACTCGGTATATCTTTTAGCTTCCCCTTTGGAGCAGAAGTGGGACAGGCCTTTATTATCAATGCTCCATTTTCATCAGGAAAGAATGCATTCATTACTGCAAAAGGCTGATTTAAAAGAATTTAACATAACAATATTGTTTTGCCTCATAGCTACACCAATAGCCTTTTAAGCTATAGGTCGTTTTGTGGCCGGTTTGAGGTGGTACTTCCGACTGGATATTGACTAGATTTTCTTTATTAATACTGATATATCATATTTAATCTCATACTAATATCGTAAAGTTGGAAAACCGATTAAATAGGGGTTTTTACATCTTATCTATTATTATTCAGTTAATACAGTGAATGGGCGGCATGATGTAATCTGCCCCCTCAACCCTTAATATATAAGGATTTGTTGGTAAAGTGAGAGTGGTTTGCTAACATTGAGGATATTAACGGAGGCTTCTCATAAGTTGACCAAACTTGTGGGAAGCTTCTTTTTTATTTCTTGCGAAACATGAAGATATCCATTTTTGGTTATTTGATCATCCTGAATGACCTAAACGGTACATAATTTGTTTTCAGTACTACACCGGCTTTAAATCATTTAGAGAATCTTGATACATCTTTCTGGGAATGTCCTTTAATTTTAGCTAGGAAAATAGGGAAACTAACTGATTTCATGTTCTCGTACACGAATTGTTCCCGGCTTACATCTTTTGCTTCAAGGTAGATGTAGAAAGCTCGTCTTCTGAATGATTGGATATTTATGTTGAAATATAAAAGAAATTGAGAAGAAAAGTACTTAAATGAATGGGGTAGCTACTAACTATTTAGAGTAGTGTTTATTGGCCGTTGAGATACATTATTAATAGCTTAAGTGTTTTGTGAAATATCTGAAATTGTATTGACAATCAGATGTTCAAAGCCTACTATTGATAATAGTTTTCATTATCAACTAGGAGGATCAACTTTTTATGGTAAGCCCCAAAAATAAAAAACGAATTTTACTTATGTCTGTACTGGTTCTTATTATATCTATGGCTTTACTTGGTTGTTCAAGTGAATCAGCAGAAAATGAAAAATCTGAAGCTACCAATGAAAGTGACAATATGATTACTTTTGCTTGGCCTAGAGATATAGGTGAATTGAATCCGCATATCTATAATCCATCTCAATTATTTGCTCAATCCATGGTATATGAACCTTTAGTCAGCTATCAAGATGGAGGAAAGCTAAAACCACATTTAGCAGAGTCATGGGAGATTTCCGAAGATGGGAAAGAATATTTGTTCAACTTACGTCAAGATGTGAAATTTACTGATGGCACAAATTTCAATGCAGAGATTGTGAAAAAGAACTTTGATGCTATATTAGAAAATATGGATTTACACAGTTGGTTAGGATTTATTTCGAAGATCGAACAAACAGAGGTCATCGATGAGTATACATTTAAATTAACATTAACAGAATCATATTACCCTACCATTCAGGAGTTAGCTGTCGTTCGCCCAGTTCGATTCTTAGGAGAGGCTGGTTTCCCTCAAGATGGTGATACTTCAAAAGGAGTAGAAAAGCCAGTTGGGACAGGCCCATGGGTATTAGATGAATATAAAACAGATGAATTTGCTGTTTTTAAACGTAACGAAGATTATTGGGGAGAACTCCCAAGTATAGAGAAAATTAAAGTTAAAGTCATTCCAGATGCTGAAACACGCGTACTTGCTTTCGAAAAAGGGGACTTAGACGTTGTTTATGGTGAGGGAGTTATCGGTATAGATTCTTTTAAGCAATTAGAATCTACAGGTTCCTATGGGACTAGTATTTCTGAACCAGTCGCTACTAGACAGCTAGTTATGAATTCGAATAAAGAACAGCTTTCAGATGTGCGTGTTCGTCAAGCATTACATTATGGATTTAATAAACAAGCAATGGTTGATGGCGTGACATCTGGTTTGGAAGAGAAGGCTGACTATATCTTACCAACAAACTTCCCTTACACTTCAAATGTTGATGCAACCAAGATAGATTATAATGTTGAAAAAGCGAATCAATTACTAGATGAAGCAGGATGGAAGTTGCCAAAAGGTAAAAATATTCGGGAAAAAGATGGGAAAAAGCTGGAAATCGAGTTAATGTATAACTCTGCTGAATCCATTCAAAAAACAATGGCTGAAACATTACAATCTGAGTGGGCAGGATTAGGTGTAAAATTAAATATTGTTGGAGTTGAGCTTACCACTCAAGTTGAAAGATTCAAAGCGAGTGAGTTTGATATGAACTTCTTCAGTAACTATGGCGCTCCATATGACCCACATACTTTCGTAAACATAGTTGCTACAGAAGGTTTTGGATTTAGAGAAGCTATTTCAGCTTATTCCAATAAAGAGGAGTTACTGAACCAAATCGCTCAGGTTAAACAAACAACAGACGAAACGGATCGTCAAGAACTATACACGGCAATTTTAGGCTCACTACAAGAGCAGGGTGCCATTGTACCTATTTCGTATATTAAGAAAATAGCAGTTTATCAAAAGAATGTTTCAAATTTTACATTCCCTGCTAACCGAGATGAACATCCATTTACAGGAATTAGTGTAAACGAGTAAGCTACAGGAGGGGTTTTTATGGGTATTTATGTCTTGAAACGAATAACCACCATCGTTCCAATCTTTCTTTTGGCTACTCTACTAACATTTGGAATGATTAACCTATCACCAGTGGATCCAGCTGAGGCATACTTTGCTGCAGCACATATTCAAGTAACAGATGAGGTGCTGGAACAAAAAAGACATGAGTTCGGCTTAGATCAACCCCTCCTAATTCAATATGTGAACGCCCTTATTAAGATATGCCAGCTTGATTTTGGCATATCTTATGTTACGAATAAACCTGTATGGGAAGAGATTTCCTCTCGAATGCCAGCAACTATTCAGTTAACTTTCGGCAGTCTTTTGATAGCAATCTTAGTAAGTGTCCCTTTGGGGTTTATAGCAGGAATAAAAAAGAACAGTGGAATTGACCATTTTAGTCGATTCCTCTCTTTTATAGGGGCATCCATCCCATCATTTTGGCTTGGATATTTATTCATTTTTTTCTTTTCTGTAAAACTAGACCTTTTCCCAGTAGAAGGCACGGGAACCTGGAAACATTTAATTTTACCTTCAGTCACGTTGGCTTTCCCTTTAATAGCTTTATATACCCGACTGTTACGCGCAAGTGTTCTTGAAAATTTACAAGAGTCTTATGTGCTTTTTGCGCGAACGAGAGGGGTTCATGAAAAAATCATAATGGGAAAGCATGTATTAAGAATTGCCATTTCTCCTATGATTACTGGGCTTGGAATGAATTTAGGAAACTTAATGACTGGAGCTATAATTGTAGAGGCAGTCTTTTCGTGGCCAGGGTTTGGGCGGTATTTTATTGAGGCTATTTTTAACCGTGATGTTCCTGTTATTCAAGGCTATGTGCTATTAGCAGCGGGATTATTCCTGATAAGTAACTTAATTGTCGATATTATCCAAATGTATATTGACCCACGTATTACCAGAAAGGGAAGTCTGTACCCATGATAGCGAAGTTTCCTGTTATTTTAAAAAGTCAAAAAGTGGTTGTTATTTGTTCTCTAATACTGTGCGTGCTATTTTTGATTACAATCTTTGCTCCCTGGCTTGCACCTAATGACCCTATCGCTGTTAATTTAGCTCATAAACTACAGCAACCTTCATTGGATTATCCATTAGGAACAGATCATTTAGGTCGGTGTACGTTTTCACGTATCTTATATGGGGCACGTATTTCACTAGGGTCTGCTATGCTAATTTTTATTTCAGCTTTAAGTATTGGTTTGATTATCGGTATCTTTGCTGGGTATAAAGGTGGCTGGGTTGATCAAATGCTAATGAGATTCGGTGATGGTCTTATGGCGATCCCAAGTCTTTTGTTTGTTCTTGGTTTTGTTGGTATTTGGGGAGCGGGTCTTAAACAAGTCATTATAGGATTAATTCTCGTACAATGGGTTTATTACGCAAGGGTAATTCGAGGAATGGTTCTAAGTCTGAAAGAACAGAACTATATTACTGCAGCTCAAATTAGTGGCTCTACTACATGGACCATCATGAAGAAGCATATTATTCCTAATGTTCTTCCATCTCTAGCGGTAATGGGGACATTAGAAATGGGTTGGGCGATAATGAATTTATCATCCATGTCCTTTTTAGGCTTAGGTGTGCAACCCCCTTTACCAGAGTGGGGGGCGATGATTCACGAAGGGAAGTCATATATCAGAACACATCCAGCATTAATGATTTATCCAGGCTTAATGATTATGCTAGTCGTTGTTACCTTTAATTTATTAGGTGAATCACTATCAGAACGTTTTAGGGTTAAACGCCGCTAATGAAAAAGGACTGTTGAATAATGGAAGCAAATGAGCGAGACATTTTAAATGTAAAAAACTTACATGTGCAAGTAACAACCGACGAGGGTTTTTCCACACTTGTTCAGGACATTAATTTTTCAATAAAAAAAGGGAAGGTTCTAGGTCTTGTTGGGGAGAGTGGTAGTGGGAAAACCGTTACAAGTATGTCTATCCTACAGCTGCATGATAAGAAGAATACGGATATAAGAGGGAGCATTACACTACAAGGAAGGGAATTGAATGGTCTAGAAAACAAAGAAATGCGGAAAATTCGAGGGAAGGATATTGCTTTTATTATGCAAAATCCGATGAATGCTTTTACTCCAGTTTTTACGATTGGTCATCAATTTGTTGAAACCATTCGTTCTCATACTTCATTAAAGAAAAAGCAAGCAAAGGAGCTTGCGATTGATGTGATGAAAAGTGTGAATTTACCGGATCCTGATAAATTATTAAAAAGCTATCCTTTTCAATTGAGTGGAGGTATGCTTCAAAGAGTAATGATTGCCATGGCTGCATGCTTACAACCCTCCGTGATTATTGCTGATGAACCAACTACAGCACTCGATGTCCATAACCAATTATTAGTCCTTCGTCTATTAGATAAAATCCGTTCTGAATATGGAACATCTATTTTACTCATTTCTCATGATCTTGGAGTCATTTCAGAAATGGCAGATGATGTCATCGTGATGCAACATGGAAGAATTGTAGAAACGGCAAATGTGTTTGACTTATTTGATCATCCACAACACGAGTATACCAAGAAGTTGCTAAAGACAAGGCCGACCTTATATAAACAAAAACAACCCTATACCTATATGTTTTGATTATTGAATGAATTTTCAAGGGGTGATACCAGTGAGCTTATTAGAGGTAAAACAAGTAAATCATAGCTATAATCCTAAGAAGCTTTTTAAAAGAAAGCATCATTCAAAACAAGTTCTAAATGATATTTCCTTCGCTATTGAAGAAGGAACATGTTTAGGCTTAATTGGTACAAGCGGAGCTGGTAAAAGCACCTTAGGGAAAGTGATTCTTGGCATTGAACGTCCACAGCAAGGACAGGTTTTGTTTCAAGGATATGACATTTATAATTCTGATAAAGCTATCCAGCGAATAATACGCCGAGATCTACAAGTTGTATTTCAAGATTCATATTCATCTGTTAATCCGAGGATGACAGCTGAACAAATTATTAGTGAACCATTAAAGAACTATGAAAAACTTTCCTTAGCCGAACAAAAAAGTACGGTTATTTCTCTATTAGAACGAGTTGGTTTGAGTGAAAAAGATTTAAAAAAATATCCAAATCAATTTAGCGGCGGTCAATTACAAAGGATTAATATTGCTAGGGCAATCTCTCTTAAACCGAAATTAATCGTCCTAGACGAATCGGTTAGTAGTTTGGATATGGTTACACAAAGCTTAATATTAGAATTATTAAGAGAATTAAAAGAAGATTTTGGTTTATCTTATCTATTCATTACTCATGATATTAAAGCAGCTTTTACCATCTCAGATCAATTGGGTGTACTAGAAAATGGGGAAATGCTTGAGTTTTACCATTCAAAAGATGAGTTTTTTTACTCAAGAAATCCTGTCATTTTACGAATGAGAGAATCCATTCTTGCAGAACACCCACGTTTTCGTTCACTAACGAAGGGTGCGAACATGGTATAGCCCTACTATTATTATTGTATTCAGAAATAAAACGAAGGATGAGTGTCACAACATATCAAAGATGCTGTGACTTTTTTGTTTTTAAAGGGGAATTGATAAGAGTTTACCAAGTTCTACGTATTCCAACCCGATAAACACATCTCTAACAAATTAACAGTACATGGTTTTAGCCTTGCCCATTATTCTATCTCAGATGACAACACCGCTTCTAGAAGCAGTTGATACTGCGGTAGTCGTCAACTTCCTAATCCAATCTTTATAGGTGGTGTGGCGGTTGTAAGCTTTAATATTTAATAGATATACTGGGTGCTTGGTTTTTAAAATTGAGTAAACTTGCGGGTCTTAAAAAGTGTTTACAATACAAAAGGCTAACATTTTGCAAACGCAATCAAGTGAAAAACAATAAAATATCGTTAAAGATGTTCCATCACTTATTTGTAGAAACCTTGATGTACCACACTTTTAACGAATAGAATGAAAGATATTACACACTCTCACCTTACGGGCGGAATGATGTAATCATCATCCCCGATTCCTGGAGTTTTCCAGATGAAAGTGGTCATTCCTTAGGGAGTGACCGCTTTTTTTTATGAAAAAGAGTTTGGGTGTTTATGATGCTAAAATAGGTGAAAAGTAGTATAAGTGATCTATATATACAAAGCTTCCTCCACCATTCATTAAAAATGAAGAAGAGGGTGATGAGCTTAATTATACGACTGGTATTAAGGGAATTAGTTGAAAGAATTATTGCCTGCGATGAGCGGGCAAAAAAGGAATTTGAACGGAGGTGGGAAATTCCCTGGGAACAAATAGGGACGGTACCGATTTCTATAGATGGAAAGGACCAACAGGATTGAATGGTTATCTTCACCGCCTCTGTGATAAAGTAGTGTGAGAACAGTCTAGAAAGAGGGTTTACCGATGGCAATTAAGCAGTACTATCAAGACGCTTATACTAAAACATTTCAAACAGCAATTCAAGATCAACGACAAGATGAACACGGGGGCTGGTACGTCGTGATGGAAGAAACGGCATTCTATCCAACAGGCGGAGGCCAGCCCCATGATACTGGAACAATAAATCACCACCGGGTGATCAATGTGGAAGATGTGAACGGAGAAATCCGTCATTACATAGAAGAGCCATTTGAAGATATCTCAGGGGACGTAAAAGGACAGATCGATTGGGAAAGACGCTTTGATCATATGCAACAGCACGCAGGTCAGCATATTTTATCTGCCGCTTTTGTAGAAGCATTCCAATATGAGACGATCAGTTTTCACTTAGGGAAGGAGATTTTAACTATCGATTTGGACGTAATTGATATAACTGAATCGGAGGCTCTGAATGCAGAAGCATTAGCGAACCGTGTCATTCAAGAGAGCAGACCGATTGAAACAAGATGGATAACAGAAACAGAATTGTCCCAATATCCATTAAGGAAGCAGCCAACCGTCACCGGCGAAATCCGATTAGTGATCATACCGGATTTTGATTACAACGGATGCGGGGGTACACATCCCCGTTCTACCAGTGAAGTAGGAGCGATTAAGATACTCGATTGGGAAAAGCATAAAGGGCATATTCGATTGCAATTTGTGTGTGGAAATCGGGTGCTTAAGCAGTTGCACCGGAAACATGGTCTCTTAAGAGAGTTGACGGGGGTATTGCAGGCTCCTGAAGAAAATATGATACCGGCCGTTGATAGGTTAATAGCAAAACAAAAAGATCAGGAAAAGGCACTGGAAGGATTGAAAGAAGTTCTTTTGACGTATGAAGCAGAAAGTTTACTTGGAGAAGGAACTCTGCAAGAAGGACATACATTGATTAAGAAAGCGTACGCAGAGCGTCCCATCCAAGAGCTTCAGAAAATCGCTCAACATATCGTCTCTAAGAGAGAAGATATGCTCGTGTTATTGGTTGTGCAAAATGATCAAAAACTCCAGTTCGTAGCGGCGAAAGGGTCGACTCCAAGTGTTAACTTAAGGGAGATTGCTCAAAAGGTCTTTCCTATGATCAACGGAAAAGGTGGAGGAAAAGAGTCGTTTGTGCAAGGCGGGGGAGAGGCTTTGATGAGTAAGGAAGAGCTCCTTGAAACCTTGGTAAAACAAATATAGAAAAGCCTAATTAGCCACCCGGTATGGCCGGGTGGTCATTTAAATTAAATTCATTGCGCCAATTCTACTCATTACACCTGAAAGAATGAAAGAGCCAATGAAATAACCTTTTTTGTTATAGAATGCTATCTAAACAAACGTTTGTTTAAGATGAAGTTTTATGGTCTTGTTTTATGATAGAACTGATAGCGACGTCAAACAAGTTCTTTTTTGCAGCACGGGGCGGTTCTCGTGCATCTTTTTTACATCAAGAGGAAGCACCAAAACCGTCCCCATGCTTCTGGGTAATTGAATTTAATCAAACGTTTGTTTAATAAATAATCAAAGATAAATCTCCGATCATTTATACGAAAGAACTGACACGCACCACTTGTCAGTTCCTTTCAACCCTAAACGTTCGATATCCCACCCAAAATTGGTTAAAATAGAAAAGACACAAACGTTCGACAAATGGCTACAGCTTAAAGGAGAGAAATACATGACGAACTATGCGGATGATAGTTTAGCTTTACATACAGATTTGTATCAGATTAATATGACGAAGGCGTATTGGGATGATGATTTCCATAATCGAAAGGCTGTTTTTGAAGTGTTCTTTCGAAAGCTGCCTTTTGGGAATGGATATGCGGTGTTTGCCGGGCTTGAACGGATCATTGAATATGTGAAAAAGTTTCATTTCTCTGAGAGTGATATTGAGTATTTAAGGGAATTGGGTTATGAAGAGGGTTTCCTTCAGTACTTAGCGGAACTTCGATTTACGGGGACGATACGTTCGATGAAGGAAGGGGAGATTGCGTTCGGGAACGTTCCTCTTATCCGTGTCGAGGCTCCCTTGGCTCAAGCTCAGATACTCGAGACGGCAATCTTGAATATCGTGAACTATCAAACCCTGATTGCGACGAAGGCGAATCGAATTAAGCAAGTGGTCCAGGATGAAGTCGTGATGGAGTTTGGGACGAGACGAGCCCATGAACTGGATGCGGCCATTTGGGGGACGCGTGCAGCTTATATTGGCGGATTTGATGCGACAAGTAATGTTCGGGCGGGTAAGTTATTTGGGATGCCGGTATCAGGTACCCATGCCCATTCAATGGTTCAGGCTTATCAGGATGATTATCAGGCCTTCCATAAATACGCGGAGAGCCATAAGGACTGTGTGTTTTTAGTGGATACCTACGATACATTGAAATCGGGTGTACCCACGGCCATCCAGGTAGCAAAAGAGCTCGGCGACCGGATTAATTTCAAGGGTATTCGTTTGGACAGCGGTGATATGGCATACTTATCCAAGAAAGCCCGTAAAATGCTTGATGAAGCAGGTTTTACCGAAACAAAGATCATTGCGTCCAATGATTTAGATGAATATACGATTCTGAATTTAAAAGCCCAAGGAGCCCGAATTGATGTGTGGGGTGTGGGGACGAAGTTAATAACTGCCTATGATCAACCTGCTTTAGGTGCTGTATATAAACTCGCTTCCATTGAAAACGAATCGGGGGAAATGGAAGATACGATTAAAATATCGAGTAATGCTGAGAAAGTTTCAACTCCTGGACTCAAAAAGGTTTATCGTATCATCAATACGGTTAATCATAAATCAGAAGGGGAATATATTGCCTTAGAGCATGAAGATCCTCAAAATGAAAGCCGTCTGAAAATGTTTCATCCCGTGCATACCTATATTAGTAAATTCATCACCAACTTTGAAGCGAGAGAGCTTCACGAGGATATTTTTAAAGACGGGGAATTGGTTTATATATCTCCGTCACTAGAATCAATGAGGACCTTTGTGAATGAAAATCTAGACCTGCTGTGGGACGAGTATAAACGTTCCATGAACCCAGAGGGATATCCCGTGGATTTAAGTGAAGAATGCTGGACGAACAAAATGAATCTGATTCAAAAGGTTAAGGCAGATGTAAAAGAGAAATTCAACAAAACTATGTAATTCCGATTAAAGATGGATAAATTAATCAGATCCAGGAATATGATAAAACCTAAATGGAGTGTGAAAACATGGATTCTCTTCAAAAACAAATTGTAGAAGAAATGATGGTGTCCCCGGATATCAATACGCAGGAAGAAATACGACGCAGTGTTGATTTTATGAAATCGTACTTGAAAAAGCATTCATTTTTGAAAAGCTTGGTCCTTGGCATTTCAGGTGGTCAGGATTCCACTTTATTAGGAAAACTTGCACAAATGGCAATTAACGAGATGAATGAGGAATCAGGGTCATCGGATTATGCTTTTTACGCCGTGAGACTTCCTTACGGAGAGCAGGGAGATGCTCAGGACGCCATTGATGCAGTGGAATTCATTAACCCGACCGTTTCTTTGACGGTTAATGTCCAGCCGGCAGTCGATGCCAGCGTCGAAACTCTGAAGAAAAACGGCATCGAGCTTTCCGACTTTGTCAAAGGAAACGAAAAAGCACGTGAACGGATGAAAGTGCAATTCGCCATTGCTGCCATGAAAGATGGTGTGGTCCTGGGTACCGATCATTCTGCTGAAGCGGTTACCGGCTTTTATACGAAGTACGGTGATGGAGCGGCCGACCTCGTTCCCCTTTTCCGTCTGAACAAACGACAAGGGAAGAAGCTCTTAATGGAACTTGGCTGTCCGGAACACTTGTACAATAAGAAACCAACGGCAGACCTAGAGGAAAACCGTCCGCAACTTCCGGATGAAGAGGCCCTTGGCGTCACATACGATCAGCTGGACGACTATCTGGAAGGAATAGAAGTGCCTGCTGAAGCAAAGAAAGCTATTGAAGGTCATTACCTGAAAACACAGCATAAACGTCATCTGCCTGTAACGGTGTTTGATGATTTTTGGAAATAAGAATGGAATTAAGCCAACTCTCAGCATGTGCGGGGTTGGCTTTTTGATTTGTCTACGTATTTTGACATCCGACAGACACGGAATGTGAGAGACCCACGAGTACTTATATCCTACCAAATCCCTAAAATTTCTATATTATTTTGCCATTTTATAGAGGATTTTCGACTTTTTAAACGAAAGTAGTAATAGTTAAGGACGATATTGATGTATCCAGGAGGGGTAAGATGTCATATGAAATGGTAAACCCGAAGCTGCAAAGTATCATTGATAATATAGAAAAAGTCATGATCGGAAAGAGGAGGGTAGCGGAACTGAGTGTCGTTTCACTTCTGGCCGGTGGGCATGTATTGCTTGAGGACGTTCCCGGTGTGGGGAAAACGATGATGGTTCGTGCATTGGCAAAATCGGTGGGGGCGAGCTTTAAGCGTATTCAGTTCACGCCGGATTTATTGCCTTCTGATGTGATTGGTGTGTCGATTTATAACCCGAAGGAAATGGAATTTACATTCAGGCCAGGTCCGATCATGGGGAACATTATTCTCGCGGATGAAATTAACCGTACGTCACCGAAGACCCAGTCTGCACTACTTGAGGGCATGGAAGAGAGCAGCGTGACGATCGACGGGATGACACGGAAGCTTGATAAACCTTTCTTCGTTATGGCGACCCAGAATCCGATTGAGTATGAAGGGACATATCCTTTACCGGAAGCGCAGCTTGACCGCTTCTTATTAAAGATGAAAATGGGATATCCTGAACCGGAAGAAGAGATGGAGGTTCTTCATCGCGCTCAGAAAAACCCGCCGATCGATGAGTTGGAGCCTGTAATGACCTTGGAGGAATTGAGATATATTCAACAAGAAGTAAAAGATGTATTGGTCGATGACACGATCAAGAAATACATTGTGGAAATTGCGAATCGTACAAGGATTCATGCCAATGTTTACCTGGGAGCGAGTCCACGTGGATCCATCGCGTTAATGAAGGCATGTCAGGCATATGCATTTTTAAGAGGCAGGGGTTATGTGGTTCCCGATGACGTTCAATACCTGGCACCTTTTGTTTTCTCTCACAGGATCATTATGAAATCTGAAGCGAGATATGAAGGTATCACTCCGGAAGAAGTAGTGGAAAGAGTGATGGCGCGTATCCCGGTTCCCGTACAAAGGCTTGTGAGATAGGATGAAGACGAAACTTCAATTTCTTAAACCATTGGGGAAGTTTCTGCTGCTGCTCATTTTGGTGGGGATCTCGTTTTCTTACGCGATGTTCCAGGGTGGATTTGTCAGCTGGTTTTTGTTTTATAGCTTTCTCCCGTTTGCCCTCTATGCTGCTCTTGTATTCTTGTATCCTCTTTCTGAGTTTTATGTAGAAAGGAGTTTTGAATCAAATGAGCACAAAGCGGGGGATGAGTTGAAGGTGACGATTACCCTTTCACGAAAGATTCCATTTCCTTTATTTTATATGGTGTTAGAAGATGTGGTAACAGATTCCGTTTTTCACCATTCCAGTTTTCAAAAGGCGAAAGCGATGATTCACCCTGGATTCAGAAAACGAATCAAGCTCACGTATTACATAGAAGAACTGCCCCGTGGAGAGCATGTTTTCTCTGCTGTCCGACTCCGTGCGGGCGATTTCTTTGGCATATTTGAAAAGGAATCAGTCGTCGAATGTACCAATAAGCTTCTTGTATATCCGGCGTTCGTCGACGTTCCCTATAGGCCCCTGGAAAATCGCTATGATCAAGGGATGACTACTTCAAATGTGAAGATTCAGAAGGACACGACGATGGCAACGGGTATACGCGATTATCAACCGGGGGATCGCTTCTCGTGGATTCATTGGAAGACCTTTGCCAGAACCAATGAGCTGATGACGAAGGAGTTTGAGGAACGTCAATCCCACGATGTGTTGATCGTATTGGATCGGGATGATTCTCCTGCCTTTGAATCGATGGTGACATTGTCGGCTTCGATGATTCGTTCCATTTTGAAAAAAGGGGCGCAGGTGGGACTGGTCTCGATTGGTGAGGATCATGTATCCTTTCCGATTCGCGGAGGTGAAGAGCATCAAAGTCAGCTATTCTATCATCTGGCGAAGGTCCGACAGGATAGCCCTTACGCTTTAGGAAAAGTACTGCAGGGGGAAGGGCTGAATTACTCCCAATCCGCAGCTGTGCTGTTTGTCACCTCGTCTATTTCAAAAAAGATGATCATGAGTGTGAATCAGTATGCGAAGAGGAACAGTTCGGTTGTGATCTTTTTGGTGAAGCGTAAAGGGGACGCCTATACGGCTGAGGAGAAATCGTTGAAAGCTTACGCCTCGTCCCGTGGTATTCGACTGAAGGTATGCTTCGAAGGTGACTTCTCTTCTGCCTTTGTGGAGGTGAAACGAGCATGAGTTATGAAAAACCTAAACACCGATTCTTTACGATTATGATCTATCTGTTTGGGTTTCTGCTTCTTTGGGAATGGCTGAAGCCTCTTCAGGTGGTCACGGATACAGGGAGTTTGACATATTTTGTGGTATTTATTGCTTTATCACTTGTCCTGTCCTATTTCAGGATTCACTATGTCCTAACAGCGGCGGTTAAGCTATTCTTTATTTTGTTTGCGTTACATGGATTGTATTATTCAGGTTCTTTTTTTACCTTTACATGGTTAGAGAAGTTTGGGGGTGACCTATGGCTGAATATCGGTTTGACAGTTGGGCGTGAATGGCCAAGTCTTTCGTTCGAGTACAGAAGCTTATTGTTCTTTGTTTTACTATGGCTCATGACGTATTTGCTTTATTACTGGTTATCCGTCAGAAAGACGATTCTCCTCTTTTATGTGATGACTGTGACCTATATCTGTCTGATAGATACGTTCACGATTTATGAAGGCGATCGGGCGATTATCCGAGTGGTCATTTTCGGCTTTTTGTTAATGGGACTGTTGGCTCTCGAACGTTTGGTTCAAAGGGAGAACCTTCTTGGATCCAAGATGAGCAGGCACCGCTGGATTGTGCCACTTACGGTTATGCTTGGGGTGAGTTCAGTTGTTGCTTTTGCGGCGCCTAAAGCAGATCCTATCTGGCCTGATCCGGTTCCTTATATTCAATCCTTTGCAGAAGGAGCCGGGGGCAGTGGTGTGAACAAAGTAGGTTATGATGCAGATGATTCTCAGCTAGGCGGTCCCTTTGTCGGTGACCCTACTGTCATTTTTAATGCTGAAGTAACGAGAGAACACTACTGGAGAATTGAAACGAAGGATCTTTATACAGGCAGGGGCTGGGAGCAATCCATCCCTGATGACCAGCAGGCTGCCACCCCCTTTGAATCAGAGGAAATGGTTCCTTTCACAACCAATGAACAGGATGAAGAAGGTGAAGTGGAAACAGAGAGGGTAATGGTTGAACGGACCTATTCCCATGTTGTCTATCCTTATGGGATAGACAGAATAATGGGAAATGAAGAAGGCTATTTCTCCTTTAATCCCGTTAACGAAAAGGTTACAAGTTATGAAGGGGAAGACGAGGCCGTTAAGTTAGAGGATTATGAACTTTCCTATCGCTCTCCTTCCTATTCTCAGAAGAAGATGAAAGCAGCGAACGAAAGTCAGGAAATCATGCAGACTCCTGAATTTGTCGATCGTTATACACAACTTCCTGAAACGACTCCTCAGCGTGTGAAGGACTTGGCTTTTGAGATTACATCGGAAGAAGATAATTGGTATGACAAAGTAAGAGCGATCGAGAATTATTTTTCGAAAGAAGCTTATGTATACGACCAATTTGACGTGCCGGTGCCTGAAGAAGGACAGGATTACGTCGATCAGTTCCTATTTGAAACCCAGAGAGGGTACTGTGATAACTTCTCCACTTCCATGGTGGTGTTAGTCCGGGCACTTGGAATCCCGGCAAGATGGACAAAGGGATATACAGAAGGGGAATACAGTAGACAAGTGGATACGACTTATAAGCTTTATGAGGTTTCCAATAATAATGCTCACTCCTGGGTGGAGGTATTCTTCCCGGAAGTAGGATGGGTGCCGTTCGAGCCTACTGTTGGATTCAGTAATAATGTTTCGTATCAATATGACCTGGATGTACCTGAGTCGGATAACAACGAAGTCCCTGTTCCTGAGAAAGAGGAACCTCCGAAACAGCCGATTCAACCTGAAGAGGATGATTCTTCCACGGCTGGAAGCAGTTTTTCTCTGTCGAAGCTTTGGGATGATATTCAAACATTCTTTGTGGAAAACTGGGGCAAGCTTGTCATGGGATTCATGCTCTTGATTATCATGGGAATTACTTTGTACATTATTAGAAGACGTTGGATGCCGTATGTCCTGATTTTCTATTATCGCAGAAAATCATCAGATGGCGTGTTTTCCGAAGCCTATCTTTCTTTAATCAAACAGCTTGAGAGATACGGACTGAAAATGGATGACGGGCAAACGTTAAGGGGCTATTCGCGATATATTGACTCATTCTTTGGTACCCATGAAATGACGAGCCTGACCAATAATTATGAACGTATTTTATATGGTCAGAGGCAAGCGGAAGAAGATTGGACGAAGATGAGGGAATTATGGGAAAATTTAATTAAAAGGACAACTGGTTGACCCTTTTGAAAACAAGGTATAAAATGATGTCAAATTCATAATAACGTTCGTTAGCATCCTTCGTATATCCTCGATAATACGGTTCGAAAGTATCTACCCGGTCACCTTAAATGACTGGACTATGAAGGCAGTGTTCTAATTTGACATCCCTGTATGCAAAAAAACTAGAATTCTGCCTTTTTTTAAGGCGAAGTCTGGTTTTTTTTATTATTTTAGGAATGCTAACAACAACAGGTACTATAAGGATGGAGTCCGTCCTGACCCATAAAAAACTGATGAGGTGAACTGAATGCTTGGTAAAGAAGAATTGCACAATCAAGAAATGATCGTCGTTTTGGACTTTGGAAGTCAATACAATCAATTAATCACGCGAAGAATTCGTGAGTTTGGTGTTTATAGTGAGCTCCACCCGCATACAGTTACCCTTGAAGAGATCCAGGAAATGAATCCAACCGGGATCATATTCTCCGGGGGACCAAACAGTGTCTACGGTGAAGACTCATTCCGTTGCGATGAGCGCATCTTTGATTTGGACATTCCGATTCTGGGAATCTGCTATGGTATGCAGCTTATGACCATGCACTTCGGCGGGAAAGTAGAACGCGCGAAGCACCGTGAATACGGAAAAGCGGCTATTAATATTGAAAAACAATCTAAGTTATTCTCCAACCTTCCGGAAGAGCAAGTCGTATGGATGAGTCATGGAGATCTTGTCGTGGAAGCTCCTGCAGGCTTTAATGTGAACGCAACGAACCCTTCTTGTCCGATTGCTTCCATGAGTAACGAAGAAAAAGGGTTATATGCAGTTCAATTCCATCCTGAGGTACGTCACTCTGTGCACGGAAACGAAATGCTGAAAAACTTCGTATTCGAAGTGTGTGGCTGCACAGGCGACTGGTCCATGGAGAATTTCATTGAAATGGAAATGGAGAAGATCCGTCAAACAGTTGGAGATAAAAAGGTTCTTTGCGCATTAAGTGGAGGAGTGGACTCTTCCGTTGTGGCTGTATTGATCCATAAAGCAATCGGTGATCAATTGACATGTATTTTCGTCGATCACGGCCTTCTTCGAAAAGGTGAAGCAGACAGTGTAATGAAAACCTTCTCTGATGGCTTTAATATGAACGTCATTAAAGTGGATGCACAGGACCGCTTCTTAAATAAATTGAAAGGCGTATCCGATCCTGAGCATAAACGTAAAATCATCGGGAATGAATTTATTTACGTGTTTGATGATGAAGCAACTAAGCTTAAAGGGATCGAGTATCTTGCGCAAGGTACTTTATATACAGACATTATCGAAAGTGGAACAGCCACTGCTCAGACGATCAAATCTCACCACAATGTTGGTGGACTACCTGAAGATATGCAGTTCACACTTATTGAACCATTGAACACATTATTCAAAGACGAAGTGCGTGCATTAGGGTCTGAACTGGGTATTCCTGATGAAATCGTATGGCGTCAACCATTCCCGGGACCGGGTCTTGGAATTCGTGTGCTTGGTGAAATTTCTGAGCAGAAGCTTGAAATCGTTCGTGAGTCTGA
Source organism: Bacillota bacterium (assembly GCA_051750565.1). Taxonomy (GTDB): domain Bacteria; phylum Bacillota; class Bacilli; order Bacillales; family Bacillaceae_B; genus Rossellomorea. The sequence goes on from JBNJJV010000010.1 coordinate 63,285, forward strand.
TTACATCCTGCGTGATGAAATCAAGAAAGCTGGACTTGATCGTGACATTTGGCAATACTTCACTGTTCTGCCTGACATCCGAAGCGTCGGAGTGATGGGGGATGCCAGAACGTATGACTATACGATCGGAATCCGTGCCGTAACATCCATTGACGGTATGACTTCCGACTGGGCTCGTATTCCTTGGGATGTACTGGAAAAAATCTCAACACGTATCGTCAACGAAGTCGATCATATCAACCGCGTTGTGTATGATGTGACGAGTAAGCCACCTGCGACGATTGAGTGGGAATAGAAATTTATAGATTCTTGTACGGATAGGTGACAGGCATTTCCCGTCGAAGGTTGATTCTTAGAATTCGACAAAAAACGGGAGTGCCTGTCATTTTGTGTATAACGCGAACATTAATACAAACTTTACTAAATAATGTTCGTATTTTGTGTTGACGGTCATGTTTTGAGTTGGTACAATAGTACTGTAATCATAACAAAACATTATAAAAGTATTACGTCGTATAATTTCGGGAATAGGGCCCGAGCGTTTCTACCAAGCTACCGTAAATGGCTTGACTACGAGGTGATTGAGAATAGGACTGTTGAACAAGTCACCATTTACCTATTCATCATGATCTTAACAGTCAAAGCCTTGAACTCTGGTAGTTCGAGGCTTTTTTATTGAAATGCTAGATTCTGCGACGACTCTATAGGAGGAGTACAAGAATGAAAAATTTCTTTCAGTTTGACCAGTTAGGAACGACTTATAGAAGAGAAATCATCGGGGGATTAACGACGTTTCTTTCAATGGCTTATATCCTGATCGTCAACCCATTGACATTAACCCTTCAATCAGTACCGGATCTTCCGGATAGCATGAGAATGGATTACGGTGCAGTATTCGTCGCTACGGCTTTGGCGGCTGCCATTGGTTCTTTGATTATGGGGCTGATTGCAAAATATCCAATAGCTTTAGCTCCTGGTATGGGATTAAACGCATTCTTCGCATACACAGTAGTATTGACAATGGGTGTGCCGTGGCAATCAGCGTTGACAGGTGTGTTAATTTCAGGTTTGATTTTCATCGTACTCACACTGTCAGGTATTCGGGAAAAAATTATTAACTCGATCCCATCTGAATTGAAATATGCCGTGGGAGCGGGTATTGGACTTTTCATCACATTTATCGGGTTTCAAAATGCAGGAATCATTGTGAACAATGATGCAGTTTTAGTGGGTCTTGGAGATTTAACAAATGGCCCGACACTTCTAGCCATTTTCGGAATCATCATTACCGTCATTCTGATGACAAGAGGCGTTAAAGGCGGTATATTCATCGGGATGGTTGTAACGGCAATCGTTGGAATGTTCTTGGGATTAATCGACACTCCTGAAAAAGTAGTAGATGCAGCACCAAGTCTTGCTCCTACGTTTGGCGCAGCCTTAGATCCTTTATTCAATGATGCGGGCAGTATTTTTACGATACAAATGCTTGTTGTCATTCTAACATTCTTATTCGTTGATTTCTTCGATACGGCGGGTACCCTTGTAGCAGTAGCCAATCAAGCAGGATTAATGAAGGAAAATAAATTACCACGCGCAGGTAAAGCTTTATTTGCTGACTCTTGTGCAACAGTGGTAGGAGCAATCTTGGGGACTTCAACGACCACGTCTTATATCGAATCTTCAGCAGGGGTAGCAGCAGGGGCGAGAACAGGATTTGCGTCAGTAGTTACGGCAGTCTTATTCTTACTCTCGATTTTCTTCTTCCCGCTCCTTGCGGTCATAACATCGGCAGTGACAGCACCGGCACTGATCATTGTAGGGGTGCTCATGGTTTCATCTCTGGGAGAAATTGATTGGAAGAAATTCGAAGTGGCTGTCCCTGCATTCTTAACAATCGTAGCCATGCCATTAACATACAGTATCGCCACAGGTATCGCGATCGGATTTATCTTCTACCCTATTACGATGATCATGAAAGGTCGCGTAAAGGAAATCCATCCGATTATGTATTTCTTGTTTGTTATCTTCGTTCTGTATTTTATATTCTTAGTTTAAAACATAAAATTCTTTAAGCTGGTCTCTCGTAGACCAGCTTTTTCTTATTTTTAAGCTCTTTTTCTAAAGGCTATTTTTAAAAAGATTGTTGTTTTTATAATGATTTTGTTAAAGCAACCGAATCTCAGAAGGTTGATCGTAGCGGAAGGCGCTCGACTCCTGCGGGAATAGCGGGACAGGTGAGACCCCAGGCGCTTGCGCCGAGGAGGCTCACTGCCCGCCCCGCGGAAAGCGAGTGCCTGGAGCGGAAATCAACCACTACTCGCATAGGATCAATAGCAATAATATTTACGAAAAACATTTTTAGAAGCAAAAGAATAAAAGATAAATAAAGGAAAGAACTGGTCAAAAGGAGAAGATATAGGTAAAGAGGTACTAGGATTTGAAAAAAGTGAAGGTTTTCGTTAAAATCATGAAATCGGATAGTGTCGAAAATGGTCGAAATTATGGGGAGAATGACGATGTCTACTTTAAATGTGAAAAAAGCTTTAAATAACAATGTATTAATTGCAGATCACGAGAGCTACGGTGAAGTCGTGCTGATTGGGAAAGGAATAGGGTTCAACCGTAAAAAAGGGGATCCCATTCAGAATGATATTGCAGAAAAAATGTTTGTCTTAAAAGGAGAGAAAGAGCAGGAGCAGTACAAAAACCTCCTACCTTTCTTAAATGATGATATGTCAAACGTCATTATTTCTGCCATCGAGTTAATCAGAAAAAGAACCAACTCTTTTCTAAATGAGCATATTCACATCGCCCTGACCGACCATATCCTTTTTGCGATTAACCGATTGATGAGAGGGATGGAAATCCGCAATCCGTTTCTGGTAGAAACGAGGACGCTATATCCATTCGAATATGAAATAGCCAGAGAAGTGGTTGGTATGATCAATGAAATGACAGATGTTCATTTGCCTGAAGGGGAAGTGGGGTTTATTGCCCTTCATATCCATAGTGCCATGATGAACAAGGATCTGTCTGAAGTGAATCAACACTCGCAGTTGATTGGACGCCTGACCGCGATGATCGAACAACAGCTGGATGTGAAGATTAATAAGGAAAGCGTCGATTATATGAGGCTTGTGCGCCACATTCGATATACAATAGAGCGGGTACTTAGGGAAGAACGCGTAGAAGAACCAGAAAAAATTGCAAAACTGTTGAAAGAGGAATACCCTCTCTGCTATAATTTATCTTGGAAGCTGATCAAGATGATGCAGCAAACATTACGAAAACCCGTCTACGATGCAGAGGCTGTATATTTAACCATGCACTTGCAGCGTATTCAGAGTAAAGTTAAATAAAGCACTTATCTTTCTTACGTGTTACTGATACGATCAGGCATGAGTGAAGAAGATGATTGAAACGTATATTTTGGGGTAGTCTATCCTTATACGTTCATTATCCTCTTTTCTCATGCCTTTTTTGTTTGCAATCATCATCTAATTAGTTGAAAAAAGAACGAAATAAAAGGAGGAAACTTCATGTTTAAAAAGGCTTTTGGTGTTTTACAAAAAGTCGGTAAAGCCCTCATGCTGCCTGTAGCTATTTTGCCAGCAGCCGGACTTCTGCTTGCATTCGGTAATGCACTGCAAAATCCGACATTATTAGAAATTGCTCCATTCCTTTCAAACGGCGGCGTTGAAATGGTCGCAAGTGTCATGGAACAAGCAGGTGGAATTATTTTCGGAAACTTAGCCCTGTTATTCGCAGTGGGTGTAGCCATCGGATTAGCTGGTGGTGAAGGGGTGGCTGGTTTAGCGGCTATCGTTGGTTTCTTGATTATGAACGTTACAATGGGAACAGTTGAAGGATTAGGGATTGGAGATGTAACAGGTGAGGGTGTAGATCCTGCATACGCACTTGTTCTCGGAATTCCTACACTTCAAACCGGGGTATTCGGCGGTATTATCGTCGGGATACTAGCTGCGGCTATGTACAATCGTTTCTTCCAAATCGAACTTCCTTCATATCTGGGATTCTTCGCAGGTAAACGATTTGTTCCAATCGCAACCGCAGCTTCTGCTGTTGTTTTAGGGCTATTAATGTTATTAATCTGGCCTCCGATCCAAAATGGCCTTAATACATTCTCTAACTTTATGCTTGGTGAAAACAGAGCATTTGCTGCCTTTATATTTGGTGTTATCGAACGTGCTCTTATACCATTTGGACTTCATCATATTTTCTACTCACCATTCTGGTTTGAGTTCGGTACGTATACTTCAGAAGCAGGAAACATTATTCGTGGAGACCAGGCAATCTTCATGAAACAGATCCAAGATGGTGTACAAGATTTAACTGCAGGTACCTTCATGACTGGTAAATTCCCATTCATGATGTTCGGTCTTCCAGCAGCGGCATTAGCGATCTACCATGAAGCAAAACCTGAAAGAAAAGCAGTTGTAGCCGGTATCATGGGCTCGGCGGCTTTAACATCTTTCTTAACAGGTATCACAGAACCAATCGAATTCTCATTCTTATTTGTAGCACCTGTACTATTTGGTATCCATACGATCTTTGCAGGCTTATCTTTCTTAACCATGCATCTATTAGATGTTAAAATCGGTATGACATTCTCAGGTGGTTTAATTGACTATATCCTATTCGGTCTAATCAACCCTCAAACAAACGCATGGATCGTTATTCCTGTAGGGGCTGTCTTTGCTGTCATTTACTACTTCGGATTCCGTTTCGCTATCCGTAAGTTCAATCTCATGACTCCTGGTCGTGAAGATGTAGACGAAGATGACGATGGATCACCGGCAAGTTCAGCTGGAGACCTTCCATACAATATCCTGGAAGCAATGGGTGGACAAGAAAACATCGCTCACTTAGACGCATGTATCACTCGTCTCCGTGTTTCTGTTAATGATGTAAAGAGTGTCGATAAGAATCGCCTGAAAAAATTAGGTGCTTCAGGAGTCCTTGAAGTCGGAGACAACATTCAAGCAATCTTCGGACCTAAGTCAGACACCATCAAATCACAAATGCAAGACATCATCCGTGGGAAAGCTCCACGTAGAGTAGAAACAAGCGCAAATGAAGAAGTAGAGCAACAAATTGAAGAAGTGAACCCAGAAGCACTTCAGACAACTGAAGAACAAAAGAACGAAAAATTCGTCGCTCCAATCACTGGAGAAATCAAAGACATCACGGAAGTTCCTGATCAGGTATTCTCAGGAAAAATGATGGGTGACGGTTTCGCTATCGTACCGACAGAAGGAACAATCGTTTCTCCTATCACGGGTAAAGTCGTAAACGTATTCCCGACGAAGCATGCCATCGGACTTGAGTCTAAAGCAGGCCGTGAAGTTCTGATCCATGTTGGAATCGATACGGTTAAATTAGAAGGTAAAGGATTCGAAGCGCTGGTAAAAGAGGGAGACCAGGTAGAAGCGGGTCAACCATTACTAGAAGTAGATCTTGACTACATCAAAGAAAACGCGCCTTCCATCATGACGCCGATTGTCTTCACGAACCTTAAAGAAGGTCAGCAGGTAACAATCGAGAAGTCAGGTAAAGTAAACCGTAACGATGAAAACATCATAAAGATCGATTAATGGATAATTAAAAACCATTTCATTCTCTTATAGAAGAATGAAATGGTTTTTTTTGTTAGTTTCAAAATTTTACTAGAGGGAATGAAACAAGTATAGTTTCTACTATATAGTAGAAAAATATTAGAGGTCTTTGGTTGAAAGTTTTTAAGGTCTCGAATGTAAGGGTCTAAGCTGTGTTTTAGATGGTGTAATCATAGAAAAGAGTAGAAGAAAATAGTAAGTCCAAAAGTTTTTAAAAAAACTCTCTCAAAAGTATTGACGAATATCTAATAGATTGATATACTTTAAAAACCGTCGCAAGAGAGTAGCGGGTATATAACAACTTCAAACAGGAATTGAAAATCTTGAAAAAGTTGTTGACAAACACCTTGCATTCTTGATATGATGGTCAA
>JBNJJV010000011.1:0-59606 GCA_051750565.1 Bacillota bacterium
GTGCGTCACTTCCGTTTGGAGCGACTTTATTAATTTATCACATATCATAATGTAATGTCAACTGTTTTTTTAAATTATTTATTGGTGTTTCTTCTAAATAATTCACTGCGTTTCAGCGACGTTTATTAATATACCAAGTTTATCGGGAGGGGTCAATACATTTCATGAACTTTTTTAAAAAATATTTCAAACACATTACCTCTTTAACACTCCCAACTCTTATTCAGCTAGCCGCACCCATCATTCACTAATAGGGCACAAATAGTAAAGCTCCCGTTCAGATACATACGGAAGCTGATTTTCATCAATATGTTTCTTTCTTATTCGTTGCCGTCTTCATATACTTTAGACATTCCCTATGACTGGCAAACCTTTTAAAGAGTGAAAATAAGATTTTGTACCGTTCATCCATTGCTCTCTTAACGATATGATCAATTCGAGAATCTTTTAGATCGAACAGTATTTCATCCATTTCTCTTTTTAACAAATACTCTATTTCTTGTTTCTCTCTGTCATTAATCATTAACCCCAGCAAGTATGTCACCCCTTAATGTTTGTATTTGTAGTTTTTTCCATTATAAGAAATTTATAATCATTTTTTTATAAGATAGATATTTTTTCCGGGGACATGCATATCTTTAGTAAAGATAGACGGTTGAACGGGGGGATGAAATATTGAATACGTTTCACACAGTTAATGCTAAGAAGTTAAAGCACATCAGTCTGATTATCGTGATTTCATTTTTTACTGCCTTGTTTGTATATAGCAGTAACCTTTCGACTCTTTCTGTTTTTAGTACGAAGGATGGACCGAAAGCGATCTACAGAGGGGAAAAGGGAGTCGCGATTACATTCAATATCGGTTGGGGAGATGAAAAAGCCAAGCCGATCCTTGATGAATTAAAGAAGATGAATGTCCAGTCCGCTACCTTCTTTCTTTCCGGAGCCTGGGCTGAGAGACACCCTGATTTAGTGGAGCAAATTGTGAAGCAGGGATATGAAATCGGAAATCTTGGCTATGCCTATACCGATTATACGGATATGGAACCAAATAAGATCAAGCAGGATATTTTAAAAGCCGATACCGTTTTTAAGAAGCTGAATGTAAAAGATGTGAAGTTATTACGCGTGCCAACGGGTCACTTTGATAAAGAAACATTGAAGGTAGCTGACTCTCTTGGACTTACTGTGGTTCACTGGAGTGTAGACTCTAAAGATTGGACGAATCCTGGTGTAGATGAAATTATCAATAATGTGAAGAAAGCCAAAAAAGGGGACATCATTCTCCTTCACGCATCGGATTCAGCTAAACAAACGAAATCCGCTTTACCTACCATTGTGAAAGAGTTGAAAGGAAAAGGTAACTTCATTACGGTTTCAGACATGATTTCAAACGGGGATGCCAAGTCTTCCCTCATACAGTAATAAAAGCCCGCTGATAAAGGGATCTCATCAGCGGGCTTTTATTTGTTTAACTCTTAGTCGGCTGCTTACGTTGTCTTTCCAATTGGGACTTCTCGATATATTTAGGAAGACGCAGAAGCTGGAATGCATTACATGCCAATAAGGCGAGCAGCATAAGGTACAGCCATTTAACGGAATTCACCAGTAGGACCGGCAACCATTCCAGTGTCGTTACAACTATCATAAAGAATAAGGCAGACACAAATGTGTTCGTCTTGGCTTCTGATTGCTGATTCTTCATATAAGCTACGATTAAGCCAACGACCAGGATTCCGATTCCCAGAAAAATATAAGGCGTATACGACTCACCTTCCTCAGCGAAAGCTCTGAATCGGAAGTAGATTAAATCAAACAGGACAAGGGCAATCAGTACCACTTGAACAGGATTCCATAAGCTCTTAAACATTCCCATCCCGAATTGATGGATGGTTAAATAAGCGAAATAACCCATCTGACTGATTACACTAAATGTGAAACCTACAAATATAAACCAAAGTAGACTTGATAATATTCCAATCACGTCTCCGTCTTGAATGTATGGTCCGAACTGATCCCATCTAATGAGAAGTGCGGCTCCACCAGTCACAGCTCCACCAATCACTAACGTATGAATAAAAAAACGAATCCAATTGCGGATGGTCACTTCTATTTTCCTCCAAATAAAAAAATATACACTCTTTTGATTGTACCAACGCTACTATAAAAAATCCAGGTTCCAGTTTTCCTTGTGTATATTTTTTTCGTTTTTTCTCATATTAAGGGTAAGGGAATTTGTATGGAAGGAGCCTACCCATGAAAAGATATTCCTTTCTTTTTCTACTGTCGATTCTTCTTCTATCCGCTTGTGGCGGTGGTGGAGATACAGGCAGTGGTAAAATGGATTATGAAGAAACCAAGAAAATGGTTGTCGATATATTAAAGACCGACGATGGAAAAAAAGCGATTCAAGAAGTCATGTCTGATGATAAAATGAAATCAGAGCTTATTATGGACCAAGGGGTTGTGACGGATACGATTTCGAAGACGTTAACCTCTGAAAAAGGAACTGAATTCTGGAAGAAATCCTTCGAAGACCCTAAGTTTGCCGAAGCGATGGCTAAAAGCATGAAGGATGGAAATGAAAAATTGCTCAAAGACCTCATGAAGGATCCCGAGTATCAAGGAATGATGATGGATCTATTAAAGGACCCTGAATTCAAGAAGGAACTGACTGAAGCATTAAAAAGCCAAGAATATAGGGAACATCTGCAAAAAGTCATTACGGAAACATTTGAAAGCCCTCTGTTTAAGGCTAAGATTCAGGATGTATTATTGAAGGCTGCCGGTGAAATGAAAGAAGGCGGTAAAACTGGCGGTGGTGAACAAGGCGGCGGAGAATCCGGCGGTGGCGGAGAATCTGGAGATTCTGGAGGTACCGGTAGCGGTGGCGGAGGCCAATAAATTTTTAAAAAGGACAAATGCGGGGTAATCCTCAGCATTTGTCCTTTATTAAGTTTCATTAAGATAGTTTTTCAATCACTTTATGAGCGATGTCACCATAGATCTGCCCTAAACGGTGGTCCTCAGCGTAGATGGAAGGAGCAAAATCCTCTTCGTTCCAATCAGGCTGTTGAAGTGGAAGCTTGCCTAATAAATCGGTACGAAGTTCTTCCGTTAGCTTCTCTCCTCCGCCCTGACCGAATACGAATTCTTTTTCGCCTGTTAATTTACTTTCGAAGTAGGACATGTTCTCAACCACACCAAGAATGTCATGATCGGTTTGCAGTGCCATGGCACCTGCTCGAGCCGCTACGAATGCTGCTGTTGGATGCGGTGTTGTTACGATGATTTCCTTACAATGTGGAAGCATCGTGTGAAGATCTAGGGCAACGTCTCCTGTTCCCGGCGGCAGGTCCAGCAGTAAATAGTCCAGTTCTCCCCACTCTACTTCTGAGAAGAAATTATTCAGCATTTTCCCGAGCATCGGGCCTCTCCAAATAACGGGAGCATTGTCTTCTACAAAGAAGCCCATAGAGATGACTTTTACACCAAAACGTTCTACCGGAATAATTCTTTCTCCCCGAACAACCGGTCGTTTCACGATTCCCATCATATCCGGAACACTGAACCCGTAAATATCCGCATCCACGAGCCCGACTTTTTTGCCTTGACGGGCCAACGACACAGCTAAGTTAACAGAAACCGTTGACTTTCCTACTCCGCCTTTTCCGCTGGCAATCGCGATAAAGGTTGTTTTACTTGCAGGTGATAATAAATCAGTTCCTTGAACACCGGATCCTCTATGCTTTTCAAGCTCTTCCTGCGGAAGATCCGTGAACCGGATCCCGACAGATTCCGCTCCGTTATCCTTTAAGACTTGTACGATCTTTTGTTGGAATTGCATTTGTTCACCAGTACCTGTCTTGGCAATGGCGATCTTAACGCTTACATGCTTCTTTTCTTCCTTAATTGAAATGTCTGCGATACCGTTTGTTTCTTCTAACGTTTTATTTAAAAAAGGATCTTTTAATCCAAATAAAAGTTCGCGTGTCTGTTGTTCAGTTAACATGAATAACCACCCTTTTCTATGTATTCGTTTTCAATCAATCTGCTTTCAGTATAACATATTCTTAGTTGAATGAATGATCAAAAGGTTTTGAATGCTTTTGTTGAATAATAATATGATTCATTAAAAAAAGCTGAGAGGTTATTCCTCATCAGCTTTTTCTTTGTCTTCATCTTCCATTGTTAAATAATTGAGAACTCCCTGGTATACAGAGGCAGCGATTTTTTGCTGGTAGTCTTCTTTAAGTAAGTCAGCCCGCTCGCCCGGATTGGATAAAAACCCGATTTCCACTAATGCTCCTGACTTTTTGGCGTGTTTTAAGATATACACATTTTGAAGGCCCTTCGCTTCACGTGTCGTGTTTTCTAAATTACGTATAAGTTCCCCTTGAATGGCTTTTGCAAGGGCTTTATTTTCTTTATACTTTGGATTATAGAATGTTTGGGCACCGCTCCACTTAGCAGATGGAATGGAGTTCAGATGGATACTTAAAAATATGTCTGCTTCAGATTCATTGATTAAGCTTAGCCTCTTCTTTAAATCCTCCACTTTTCGGCGGCTGTATCCTTTGGTTCCTTCATCGGCAAGATCTTCGTCTTTTTCACGTGTCAGGATCACGAGAGCCCCTTGTTCCTGGAGATAATCTCTTATCATCAGAGACACATTTAAAGCAATGTCCTTTTCAAGGGCATCCTGATCACCAGCCCCACCGTCCGGCCCGCCATGCCCGGGATCTATATAGATAATTTTACCTGATAAGGGGAGATTCCAGGAATCCCACGTATCCTTGTCCAGAATCTTATATTGAATAATGAATAATAATATAGCCAGTGCAGAAATCATCCCGATAACCTTTAGTTTCTGAATCATTCCAGTCCTCCCATTTCCAGTTTCAACCCGGAGTAAAACCTCTTTTAGCTCCGCTGTCCTTACTAAAAAATATGGGACAAGAATGATTTTTAGAACTGAAATGATTAATTCAAACGCAGTTTATGACGCTTGATCCCCTTTTCATACCCTTCTGACCACCATGTTTCCACAAAGTGCTCGCAGCAGAAATAAAAGGATTCATCCACTTGGTTCGAGACGCCCATCTCAGACCAATACAACCAGAAATTATAAAGTGTATCAATAAAGTGTTTTAATTCTTCCTCGCACCGCTTTTTCACGACGTCGGCGGGTTCGCCAGTATAACCAAACCTGCTGACCTTTCCACCGAGCAGATAGGCTTCAATGGCCACATCAAAGCATGCCTCATCAAAGCCCTGCTGCATAAATACGCCGCCTTGAACCTTTATATATCCAAAATGCTTTCGGACACTCTCCTGAAGCATTTTAATCGAAATCTCTTTCAGCAATGTTCTTTCCGTCTTAATTTGCTTTTCTCTTCTCTTTGTATTGAAAGTTGTAATAACGTTCAAAGATCATCCACCCCTTTGAACGTATTTTCCTACTTAACACAACACTTCATTCGAGTAACTGTTACCAATTTTTTTGAGGGACGGACCTCCAGTTTTAATCCTTTGAAGGGGATGAATCCATGTATGAGCTGGTGAGAACACCTGATATTTGGTGAAGTTGGAGGTCCGTCCCTCAAACCCAACAAAAAAAGCCCAACCGATAAGAATCGGTTGAGCTTTTTTTTGAGTTGAGATAATAATTAACGCTTAGAGAATTGTGGCGCGCGACGTGCACCTTTAAGACCGTATTTTTTACGCTCTTTCATACGAGAGTCACGAGTTAATAATCCAGCGCGTTTTAGAGTTCCACGGTACTCAGGGTCTGCTTGTAGTAAAGCACGAGCGATTCCGTGACGGATCGCACCAGCTTGACCAGAATAGCCTCCACCATGAACGTTTACTAAAACGTCATAGTTACCAAGAGTTTCAGTTGCAACTAGTGGTTGCTTAATTACTTCTCTTAGTGCTGCGAATGGGATATATACTTCTACTTCACGATCATTGATAACAATGTTTCCGTTACCTGGTACTAAACGTACACGAGCTACTGAGCTCTTACGACGACCAGTTCCGTAATATTGAACTTGAGCCAAGATAATAACCTCCTCTTATTAATTATCCACGAAGTTCGTAAACTTCAGGTTGTTGTGCTTGATGCGGGTGCTCTGCTCCAGCATATACATGTAATTTCTTGAACATTTGACGACCTAGAGAACCTTTTGGAAGCATACCTTTGATAGTAAGCTCTAACATTTTCTCTGGGTAGTTTGTACGCATTTCTAATGCTGTACGTTGTTTTAAACCACCTGGGTGATTAGTGTGACGGTAGTAGATCTTGTCCGTAAGCTTTTTCCCAGTTAGTTCAATTTTTGAAGCATTAAGAATGATTACATGATCACCAGTGTCAACATGTGGTGTGAATGTTGGTTTGTGTTTGCCGCGTAGAATAGAAGCAACTTCACTAGCTAAACGTCCTAGAGTTTTGCCTTCAGCATCTACAACGAACCATTTACGATCGATTTCGTTGGCTTTTGCCATATACGTTGTACGCATGATTTAACCTCCTATTTAATGAATCCGTAGTATTTATTTTCTAATCACAATAAGTTTCCGGGGCTTATCGTGGGGTTAATAACATACCATATGCTATATTATCTTGTTCCCAGTCTATTGTCAAGAGAATGTTACACCAGGATTAGTTGTTTTAGAATTTTTTTTGAAAGGAATATAAATTCCTATTTCACAATAGGTTCATAGTCGACCTTCCACAGATAAAGTCCGTGAGGAGGTGCAGTCTTCCCTGCCCGATTACGATCCCTGGCATCCAGTATCCCAGGAACCTCTTCTACTTGGATATTTCCAGAACCCACCTCTAATAATGTACCAACTAGTATCCTCACCATATTATAGAGAAATCCATTTCCTACAAATGAAAAAATGATTTCTTCCCCGTGCTTCTGAATCTCAATATGGTGAATCGTTCTTACTTTATCTTCTACCTCTGTTTTAGCCGAACAAAAGCTCGTGAAGTCGTGCTCTCCGATTAGATGCCGTCCAGCATGCTCCATATCCGTTACAGATAAATTGTAGGGATAATGAAGGGCGTAGTGACGGTTAAACGGACTTCTCGACTCTCCCGTATAAACACGGTAGCGATATTCCTTCTGTACGACAGAGAACCTTGAGTGGAATTCAGTTGGAACAAACTCAGCTTCTTTAACGGTTACTTCATCCGGTAAACGTGTGTTCAGTACGACCGGCCATTTCTCTTCAGGAATGAATAAGGGTGTATCAAAATGAAAAACCTGACCGTTCGCATGAACACCAGCGTCGGTCCTCCCCGACCCACTGATCCGGATTCTTTCTCCTTTATGGATTGTGGACAGAATATCTTCTATTAGCCCTTGGATGGTTCGCTGATTGGGTTGTACCTGATAACCATGAAAATAGGTGCCATCATAAGCGATGGTACACTTCACTCTCTGCATACACGACACTCCCGTTATCCTCTAAAAGTAATCAATACAACTGTTAAAAGGGCCAGCACTACTAAAGAACCCGTATCCTTCTTATGCCAGGATAACAGCCGGTATTTCGTCCTGCCCTCTCCGCCTTGATACCCTCTTGCTTCCATGGCTGTTGCCAGGTCCTCTGCACGTTTAAAGGCACTGACGAAAAGAGGGATCAGTAAAGGGATGATGGCTTTGATCCGATCTTTGATAGGACCGGAAGAAAACTCAGCCCCCCTTGCAATTTGAGCCTTCATGATTTTATCCGTTTCCTCCATCAAAGTCGGAATGAATCGTAAGGAGATTGACATCATTAGAGCCAGCTCATGAACGGGAAACTTCACTTTTTTCAATGGGTTCAAAAGCGTCTCGAGACCGTCCGTAATCGTGATGGGGGAGGTCGTCAGCGTTAATAAAGACGTGACGAGAATCAGATAAAAGAATCGTAAAGAAATAAAGATCCCCTGCCTTAACCCCTCTTCATGAACAGATAACACGCCTAAGTCCAGGATGACGGGGCCTTCCTTGGTGAAAAACACGTGTAAAAAGAACGTAAACAGAATCAACCATAGGATAGGCTTCAATCCGCCGATAATAAAACGCAAGGAAAGATTAGAAAGTATGAGTGCGCTAAACGTAAATAGACCGAGCAGTGCATACGTAACCAAATTATTTGCCAGAAAGACGACACATATAAATCCAAAGATAAATAATAGTTTTGCCCTCGGATCCATTTGATGAAGGATGGATTTGGCAGGTACGTAGCGACCAAAGATCATTTTCTCCATCATAGGACTTCACCTCCGTCCCTGACTGTACGGATGGCTGAAGCTAATTCCTCTATCGTTAAACAGGTCTTCGGTAGCTTCTTCCCTGAACTGTGTTCAAATTGATATTGAAAACGAACGACGTCTGGCACGTCCAATCCCATCTTAAACAGTTCATCCGCTGAAGAGAATATCTCTTCAGGACTTCCTTTTCTCTTAAGATGGCCTTTCTGCATGATCACAATCTCTTCTGCATAATGAGCAGCGTCTTCCATGCTATGGGTGACGAGAATGGTCGTCAGTCCTTTTTCTTTATGAAGCTCATAGAACATGTCCATGATTTCACGTTGACCCCTTGGATCGAGTCCCGCAGTAGGTTCATCGAGTACAATGACCTCCGGATTCATAGCAAGTACACCTGCAATGGCTACACGTCTCATTTGTCCACCTGATAAATCAAAAGGGGATTTATTAAGTACTTCTTCTGAAAGTCCAACCTTTACGATCAGTTCCTTGGCTCTTCTTATCGCATCTTCTTCGGATACTCCAAAGTTCATTGGTCCGTAACAGATGTCTTTAAGTACGGTTTCTTCAAACAACTGATGCTCAGGAAATTGAAAGACGATGCCTACCTTCTGTCTGACCGGCTTTAAGCTTTTTGCCTTTTGATTGGCTTTTATTTGATGCTCTCCTACTTGGACAAGGCCCTCCGTAGGCTTTAACAGTCCGTTTAAATGCTGCAGGAGTGTTGATTTCCCTGAACCGGTGTGACCGATCACCGCGAGAAATTGACCTGTCGGGATGGAAAGATTGATATCTTGAAGGGCAAGTTTTTCGAATGGAGTGTTGAATGAATATCGGTATTCTACCTGTTGAAATGTGATTTGCATAACTCATTCACCAACTCTTCTTCTGTAAAATAGGTTTTAGACAAGGGAATACCTGCCTCTTTAAGGGCTCCAGAAAGCTTGATTGTAAAAGGAGAGTCCAGGCCCAGCTTGATTAACTCGTCCTCTAATAAGAAAATTTCCTCCGGGGTTCCTTCCTTAAAGACCGTCCCTTGATTTAATACAATCATTCGATCTGCTTTGGTCGCTTCCTCGAGGTCGTGGGTGATGGAGATCACCGTCAGGTTTTCTTCCTCTTTCAGCTTGCGTACTGTTTCAAGAACTTCTTTTCTTCCTTTGGGATCAAGCATCGATGTCGCTTCATCTAAGATGATGATCGATGGTTGAAGGGCTACGACCCCTGCGATCGCTACACGCTGCTTTTGACCACCTGATAAATGGTGCGGCTCTTGATTAAGAAAATCCTCCATATGGACACTTTTTAAAGCATCATTGACTCGCTGTACCATCGATTCATAAGGTACCCCATGGTTTTCTAACCCAAAAGCCACATCATCTTCTACTGTAGCACCAACAAACTGATTATCGGGATTCTGAAAGACCATACCCAGCTTTGAACGAATGTCCCAAATAGAGCTCTCCTCAAGAACGATCCCGTCCACCGTTACCCTCCCTTTCTCAGGAAAATGAAGTCCATTCAACATTTTGGCAAGAGTCGACTTACCGGATCCGTTATGACCCACAATCGCTAACCATTCACCTTGATTGACAGTCAGACTAATGCCTTTAAGGGCGTAGGAATTCTGATCAGGGTAACTGAAATGTACATCGTCTACTTTAATAATTTCCTTCAATTTCGTAACCTCCTCTACGCTCTTCCATACTCAGCTCTGCTCAAAAAAATCTCTGCATATAAAAAAAAGCCTGCACCCCAACCAAAGAAAAGAGATCTTTTCTTGTTCAACCATTGAACAGCTTCTATGAAAATAGAAGTTGGAAGGGATGCACGAGCTAGACGAGTCAGCCGGAGCTGCTCATCGTAACGCTCTGCTTTTCATCAACATGCACTTATACAAAAAGGGCAAAGAAGCAGTTAAGGATTAACTGTCCTGCCCTTAATGTTAGAAGTCACGAATTATTAAACTAATTCGATGATTGCCATTGGAGCACCGTCACCACGGCGAGGACCAACCTTCATAATGCGAGTATATCCGCCTTGACGCTCTGTGTAACGAGGAGCGATGTCAGAGAATAACTTTTGTAGAGCATCTTGGTTGTTTTCAGCGTTTGCAACTTCTTTACGAATGAATGCACCAGCTTGACGACGCGCGTGAATGTCACCACGTTTACCTAAAGTGATCATTTTTTCCACAACTGAACGAAGCTCTTTCGCACGAGTTTCAGTTGTTTCGATGCGCTCGTTAATGATTAGGTCTGTAGCTAAATCACGTAGCATTGCTTTACGTTGAGCGCTGGTACGTCCTAACTTTCTGTAAGCCATTAAGGGTTCCCTCCTTTGTTGAATCTATATATGAAAGAAGATGTTATCAGTCGTCTTTACGTAAGCCAAGTCCAAGGTCTTCAAGTTTAACTTTAACCTCTTCAAGTGATTTACGTCCTAAGTTACGCACTTTCATCATATCTTCTTCTGTCTTGTTAGCAAGCTCTTGAACAGTATTGATTCCAGCACGCTTCAGGCAGTTATAAGAACGAACAGAAAGATCTAATTCTTCGATCGTCATCTCAAGAACTTTTTCTTTTTGGTCTTCTTCTTTTTCTACCATGATTTCAGCATTCTGCGCTTCATCTGTAAGGCCAACGAAAATATTTAAGTGTTCTGTTAGAATCTTAGCACCTAAAGAAATAGCTTCTTTTGGTCCAATACTTCCATCAGTCCATACATCAAGAGAAAGTTTATCGTAGTTCGTCATTTGACCAACACGAGTATTTTCTATTTGATAGTTAACGCGTGAAACTGGAGTGTAAATAGAATCGATTGGGATCACGCCAATAGGAAGATCCTCACGTTTGTTCTGGTCTGCTGGTCTATATCCACGTCCACGGGATGCGCTTAAACGCACACGGAAGTGTCCACTCTTAGATAATGTTGCGATGTGTAAATCAGGATTTAACACTTCAACATCACTATCATGAGTAATATCAGCAGCCGTTACAACTCCTTCGCCCTGTACATCAATTTCTAGCGTTTTTTCTTCATCAGAGTAGATCTTTAACGCTAACTTCTTGATATTCAAAATGATGGATGTGACATCCTCTACGACGCCTTCAATTGTTGAAAACTCATGCAGTACTCCATCTATTTGAATAGATGTGACAGCAGCACCTGGGAGTGACGATAGTAGGATACGACGTAAGGAGTTACCCAAAGTTGTACCATATCCACGCTCAAGTGGTTCTACGACGAACTTTCCATATGTGGCATCATCGCTGATCTCAACCGTTTCAATTTTTGGCTTTTCAATTTCGATCATTAATATTTACCCTCCTTCAAAACGTCGAAACTCCGGGCTAAATAAGTTAAAGTCCGAAATTCCCCATGTTTACGTTCCCTATTGTGCACCAACAACTGGTTACTTTTCTGAATGAACGTATCTTGTATCATATCCCATTATAGACAACGATACAAAATTTATACAGAAAAATTAAACGCGGCGACGTTTTGGTGGACGGCATCCATTATGAGGAACTGGAGTAACGTCTCTGATTGCAGTAACTTCTAGACCTGCTGCTTGAAGAGCACGGATAGCTGCTTCACGACCAGCACCAGGACCTTTAACTGTTACTTCAAGAGTTTTTAAACCATGTTCTTGAGAAGCTTTCGCTGCAGTTTCAGCTGCCATTTGCGCTGCGAATGGAGTGGATTTACGAGAACCTCTGAATCCTAGTGAACCTGCACTTGACCAAGCAACAGCATTTCCGTGAACATCAGTAATAGTTACGATTGTGTTATTGAATGTAGAACGAATGTGTGCAATACCAGCTTCGATATTCTTTTTCACACGACGTTTACGAGTGTTTGTTTTACGTGCCATACTAAGAAGTAACCTCCTTTACCTATTATTTTTTCTTGTTAGCTACAGTCTTACGAGGACCTTTACGTGTACGAGCATTGTTCTTCGTATGTTGTCCACGAACAGGTAGTCCACGACGGTGACGAAGACCGCGGTATGAACCGATTTCCATAAGACGTTTGATGTTTAGTGATACTTCACGACGAAGATCACCTTCTACTTTTAATTTATCAACGATATCACGAATCTTTCCTAGTTCGTCGTCTGTAAGATCGCGAACGCGAGTATCCTCAGATACACCAGCTTCAGATAAGATTTTCGCTGCAGTATTTTTACCAATACCGTAGATGTATGTTAATGAAATGACAACACGTTTGTCACGTGGAATGTCTACACCAGCAATACGTGCCATAGTGATAGCGCACCTCCTTTAAGATTAGCCTTGTTTTTGTTTGTGTTTAGGGTTTTCACAGATAACCATAACTTTACCTTTTCTACGAATAACTTTACATTTTTCGCAGATTGGCTTAACAGATGGTCTAACTTTCATCTTATTCTAACCTCCTTAATAGTACGGAGTGCAATAGATTATTTATAACGATAAGTGATTCTACCACGAGTTAAGTCATACGGTGATAATTCTACTGTTACCTTGTCACCAGGTAGGATACGAATGAAATGCATACGGATCTTTCCTGAAACATGTGCCAGTACTGTATGACCATTTTCTAATTCTACCTTAAACATCGCATTGGGCAAAGTCTCGGCGACCTTACCTTCAACTTCAATTACATCATCCTTAGCCATCGAACATGTCTCCCTTCTTCTCATCATTTAACACTTCGTTAACAAACTTTGAAACGGCATAACGCAGTTTACCGTTCGTTACTCTTCCTGTTTCTATAATACTGTTTTGAACTTCTGGAGAAACATAGTCACACAAGTGAAGATGAGCGATGTTCTTTCGCTTGGCGCGATCAAACTTTCTTCGATCTCCATCTGCTATGAGTACAAAACGTTCATCCAATTGCTGAACAACGACCGAGTAGCTTCCAGTTTCTCTCCCTTTAAGGGTTTGAACAATCTGGCCAATCCTCGGAATCGTCGAATCCGACTCGATCAATCCAATCACCTTCACTTAGGCTTTCGTCAATATCTCATAGCCGTCTTCAGTAATTGCAATGGTGTGTTCAAAGTGCGCACACATTTTATCATCTACTGTGACGACTGTCCAGTTATCTGATAACGTTCTAACATATCGACTTCCTGCATTAACCATTGGTTCAATAGCCAGTACCATGCCAGGCTTTAAACGAGGACCTTTGTTGGGTGGTCCATAATGAGGAATTTGCGGGTCCTCATGTAAGTCTTGACCAACTCCGTGTCCCACATACTCTCGAACGATAGAAAAGCCATTAGCCTCAACAAATGTTTGTATACTATGAGAGATATTCGACAGACGCTCGCCTGGTTTAGCTTCCTTAAGTCCCAGAAATAATGATTCTTCCGTAACATCCAGAAGCTTCTGGGTTTCATCATCTATTGTTCCAACTGGGTATGTCCAAGCTGAGTCACCGTGATAACCGTTATATTTAGCACCGATATCGATGCTGATTATATCGCCATCCTTTAATACCCGATCGCCTGGAATTCCATGAACCAACTCATTGTTGACGGAAGCACAGATGCTGCCACGAAACCCATTATACCCTTTAAAAGATGGAATTGCATCATGTTTACGAATGAATTTTTCAGCAATTGCATCCAATTCCTTCGTCGATATTCCCGGAGAAATATGCTTTTGCAATTCCGCATGAGTTAATGCCACAATCTTTCCAGCTTGCCGCATAATCTCAATCTCTCTCGGAGTTTTCGAAATGATCATTATGAAAGGCCTCCAAGTAGTTCATCAATGTCATCAAACACTCTATGGATGTCTTGTTGACCGTCAATGTTTTTCAGATAGCCTTTATCTTCGTAGTAAGCCAATAGTGGTTGAGTTTGCTTGATGTTTACGTCTAAACGGTTTTGAACCGTTTCTTCGTTATCATCTGCGCGTTGATATAACTCGCCGCTGCAGCGATCACAAACGCCCTCTTCTGTTGGCGGATTAAAGACAAGATGATAAGTAGCGCCGCACTCTTTACAGATCCTGCGACCTGTCAAGCGCTCCATCAGGATGTCCTTATCTACAT
The DNA here is from genome assembly GCA_051750565.1 of Bacillota bacterium. GTDB lineage: Bacteria > Bacillota > Bacilli > Bacillales > Bacillaceae_B > Rossellomorea. Next base: position 14,321 of record JBNJJV010000011.1, read on the forward strand.
TTATATTAATGACATAATTCATTTTTTTACCAAGATCAGCCAGGATGTTTTCAAGTGCTTCTGCCTGAGCAACCGTTCTTGGAAACCCATCCAGTAAGAAGCCTTTTTCACAGTCCTCTTTGCTTAAACGTTCACGAACGATACCGATTGTTACTTCATCAGGAACAAGGTCGCCATTATCCATGAATGATTTAGCCTTCAAGCCTAGTTCAGTACCGCCTTTAATAGCTGCACGGAACATATCGCCAGTAGATATATGGGGGATACCATATTTATCTACGATCTTTTCAGCTTGAGTGCCTTTTCCTGCGCCTGGTAAGCCCATAAGAACTATATTCACTCTCGAACTCCCCCTAATTGTCTATAAAATGGCTTCAGGAACAATATGTTCCCGAAAACCCTCTTATTTAATAAATCCTTTGTAGTGACGTTTCACTAACTGCGCTTCCAGTTGCTTCATTGTCTCAAGTGCAACCCCTACTACGATGAGTAAGCTTGTTCCACCGATTTGAGCTGCAGGAGGTAATCCCGCAAAGTTAATGAAGAAAACAGGAAGAATCGAGATGACAGCTAAGAAGATTGCCCCAACAAATGTTAGACGATACAGAACGCGAGTGAGATACTCTTGTGTGGTTTTACCTGGACGAATACCAGGGATATATCCACCTTGCTTCTTCAAGTTTTCAGCCATTTGTTCTGGATTCACTTGAATGAAAGCATAGAAATACGTAAAGGCAACGATCAGAGCTACATAGATGATCATACCAACTGGTTTAGTGTAATCAAAGATGTACTGAATAGTACTTGTCACATCATTTTCTCCGAAGAAAGATGAAATGGTCTGTGGCGTAATTATGAAAGATATCGCAAAGATAACTGGAATAACACCCGCAGCATTTACCTTTAACGGTAGATGTGTTGATTGTCCACCAACCGGACTACGCCCCACTAAACGTTTTGCATATTGAATCGGAATTTTACGAAGTGCTTGTTGAATAAACACGACACCAACCACGATTGCAATAACTGCTAAAACAAGAAGTGCAAGAACCACAATTCGAAGGAAGAGCTGTTCGCCTGCCCCTTCAATTTGTTGAGCATAGATTTGGTTTACTGTGTTAGGGATAGCAGCAACGATACCTGCAAAGATCAGGATCGAAATACCATTCCCCACACCTTTAGCCGTAATTTGTTCACCTAACCACATAAGAAAAGCCGTACCAGCTGTTAGAACTAACGCTATTAGTAGGTACGTACTAACTCCAGGGCTTTGGATAAGCATTCCACCATATATTCTATTGAAACCATAGGACATACCTAAAGCTTGGATAAATCCGAGAACGATGGTGAAATAACGTGTGAACTGAGCTAATTTTCGGCGTCCGACTTCACCTTGCTTAGACCACTCTGTAAACTTCGGAACAACATCCATTTGCAGGAGTTGTACGATGATAGAAGCAGTAATGTAAGGCATAATTCCCATCGCAAAGATGGAGAAGTTTTGCAGTGCACCGCCACCAAATGTATTCAGGAACCCGAGAATCCCTGCCTGGTCTTGCATTTTCAATACATTAGCGTCTACGTTTGGTACCGGAATAAAGGTACCAAGACGGAAGACTATTAACATTAGAAGGGTGAAAATAATTTTATTTCTTATATCACCCACGCGCATAAAATTGGAGATAGTTTGAAACATTAGATCACCTCGGATGTACCGCCAGCAGCTTCGATAGCTTCTTTAGCAGTGGTTGAGAATTTTTGTGCTTTTACTGTAAGCTTTTTCTCGATTGAACCTTTACCAAGAATCTTAATTCCCGCTTTTTCGTTACTCACTACGCCAGTTTCTACAAGTAGAGCTGGAGTAACTTCTGTACCATCTTCGAAGCGATTCAATGCGTCAAGATTGACGATTGCATATTCTTTACGATTGATGTTTGTGAATCCACGTTTTGGTAGACGTTGGAATAATGGTGTTTGACCACCCTCAAAGCCAGGACGAGTTCCGCCACCTGAACGAGCGTTTTGTCCTTTATGACCTTTACCAGAAGTCTTTCCATTACCTGAACCAATACCACGTCCTACACGATTGCGGACTTTACGTGAACCTTCTGTAGGCTTTAACTCATGTAATTTCATGTCGGCACCTCCTTTTTTTCGAAAGAAATCGATTATTTTTCTGTAACCGTTACAAGGTGAGCAACTTTGTTGATCATACCGCGGATAGCAGCATTATCTTGTTGTTCAACTGTTTGATGCATTTTGCGAAGTCCTAAAGCTTCAACAGTTTTACGTTGATCTTGTGGACGACCAATTGTACTGCGAGTGAGGGTAATTTCTAGTTTGTTAGCCATCGTTATCCCTCCCTTATCCTAATATCTCTTCTACTGATTTACCACGTAATTTTGCAACGTCTTCAGCACGCTTTAATTGTTTTAAACCTTCGATAGTAGCGCGAACCATGTTAATTGGAGTGTTAGATCCTAAAGATTTAGATAGGATATCTTGAACACCAGCTAATTCAAGTACGGCACGAACAGGTCCACCAGCAATAATTCCTGTACCCGCAGAAGCAGGTTTGATCAGAATTTGACCAGCACCAAATCGTCCAGTTACTAGGTGAGGTGTTGTACCATCAACCATAGGAACTTCAATTAGATTTTTCTTCGCATCTTCAATCGCTTTACGGATTGCATCAGGTACCTCTTGAGCTTTACCCGTTCCGAAACCAACGTGACCGTTTTTGTCGCCTACTACTACAAGAGCAGCGAAACGGAAACGACGTCCACCTTTAACAACTTTCGCAACACGATTGATTGTAACTACGCGTTCTTCAAATTCTAGTTTACTTGGATCAATACGACGCATCTGGATTGTCCCTCCTTTTTAATTAAAATTCTAAGCCGTTTTCACGAGCTGCTTCAGCTAAAGCTTTGATACGGCCATGATATAAATATCCACCACGGTCAAATACCACGGATTTCATTCCTTTATCTACTGCACGTTTCGCAACTAGTTCTCCAACTTTTGCTGCTGCATCGATAGTAGCAGCTGAGTCTAGATCGAAATCTTTATCTTGAGAAGATGCACTTGCTAGAGTAACACCGTTCACGTCATCGATAAGTTGAGCGTAGATATTTTTGTTAGAACGGAAAACGTTCAAACGAGGACGAGTTTCAGTTCCAGTAATTTTTGAACGGACACGAGCATGTCTCTTCTTACGTGTTTTGTTCTTATCTGGCTTAGTAATCACCTACGGTCACTCCTTTCTTTTGCCTACGCGGCATTATTTACCTGTTTTACCTTCTTTACGACGAACATATTCACCTTCGTAGCGAATACCTTTTCCTTTGTAAGGCTCAGGAGAGCGTACAGCACGAATGTTTGCAGCTAGTGCTCCAACACGTTCTTTATCGATACCTTTGATAGATATCTTTGTGTTTGCCGGTACTTCGATCTCAATACCTTGTTCTGGTTCGATCTCAACTGGGTGAGAGTAACCAACGTTAAGTACAAGCTTAGTACCTTGTTTTTGAGCACGGTAACCTACACCGACTAGCTCAAGATTTCTTTGGAATCCTTTAGATACACCTTCAACCATGTTCGCGATTAGGGCACGAGTTGTACCGTGTAACGCGCGGTGTTCTTTTGCATCAGAAGGGCGAGTAACTGTTGCTACGTTTCCTTCTAATTCTACTTTAATATCAGAATTGAATGTACGAGAAAGTTCCCCTTTAGGTCCTTTTACAGTTACAGTGTTATCTTCACCTACTGTTAGAGTAACGTCAGATGGAATTTCGATTGGTAGTTTTCCTACACGTGACATCCTGTTGCACCTCCATTCATATAAAAAATATTACCAAACGTAAGCTAGTACTTCTCCGCCTACTTGTTGAGCACGAGCTTCTTTATCAGTTAAAACACCTGTAGAAGTAGAAACTAGTGCGATACCTAAACCGTTTAATACTCTAGGTACTTCTGTAGATTTCGCATATACACGTAAACCAGGTTTAGAGATACGCTTTAATCCAGTAATTACACGTTCGTTGTTTGCTCCATATTTTAAGAAAATGCGGATAACACCTTGCTTGTTATCTTCTACATATTCTACGTCACGTACGAAACCTTCACGTTTAAGGATTTCTGCAATTTCTTTCTTGATGTTAGAAGCAGGAACTTCTAATCTTTCGTGACGAACCATGTTCGCATTACGGATGCGAGTAAGCAAATCTGCAATTGGATCTGTCATTGTCATAATAATTTACCTCCTTCCCAATATAGGGTATTACCAACTAGCTTTCTTAACGCCAGGAATCTGACCCTTGTATGCAAGTTCACGGAAACAAATACGGCAAAGCTTGAATTTACGGATTACTGAATGAGGACGTCCGCAACGTTCGCAACGAGTGTACGCTTGAACATTATGCTTTGGCGCGCGTTTTTGTTTCGCAATCATAGATTTTTTAGCCACATTTTCGCCTCCCTTATATAGCGATTACTTTTGGAATGGCATTCCGATTTGTGTCAATAATTCACGAGCTTCTTCGTCTGAGTTCGCAGTTGTTACGATTACGATATCCATACCACGTACTTTAGACACTTTGTCATAGTCAATCTCAGGGAAAATCAATTGCTCTTTAACTCCTAATGTATAGTTACCGCGACCGTCGAATGCTTTTTTAGAAACACCACGGAAGTCACGTACACGTGGAAGTGAAACAGAAATTAATTTATCTAAGAATTGGTACATACGCTCTCCGCGAAGAGTAACTTTTGCACCGATAGGCATACCTTCACGAAGACGGAAGCCTGCGATAGATTTTTTAGCTTTCGTTACAACTGGCTTTTGACCAGTGATTTGAGTCAACTCATCAACAGCTACATCAAGAGCTTTTGAGTTTTGAACAGCTTCACCGATACCCATGTTGACAACGATCTTTTCAACTTTAGGTACTTCCATTACTGATTTGTAATTGAATTTGCTCACTAGAGCTGGACTGATTTCTTGTTGAAATTTTTCTTTTAGGCGGTTCATTCAGAATACCTCCCTTCTTAATCGTACTATTTATCTAGAACTTCACCTGATTTTTTTGCTACACGTACTTTTTTGCCGTCTTCTGTCTTATAACCTACACGAGTTGGCTCGTTAGATTTCGGATCTAGAAGCATAACATTTGATACATGGATAGATGCTTCTTGGCTGATGATTCCGCCTTGCGGGTTCATCTGTGAAGGCTTAGCGTGTTTTTTTACAACGTTAATTCCTTCAACTAGCACTCGGTCTTTCTTAGGGAATGAAGCAAGAACAACACCTGTTTTGCCTTTATCTTTCCCAGTAATGACCATTACTTTATCGCCTTTTTTTACATGCATTTCATCGCACCTCCTTGAATGGCCCAATGCTAATATCTATTAAAGAACTTCTGGAGCTAAAGATACAATTTTCATAAAGTTGCTGTCACGTAGTTCGCGAGCAACAGGTCCGAAGATACGAGTTCCACGTGGTCCCTTATCGTCACGGATAATTACACAAGCGTTCTCGTCGAACTTAATGTAAGTACCGTCTTGACGACGTACACCAGATTTAGTACGTACAACAACCGCTTTTACTACGTCACCTTTTTTAACAACGCCACCTGGTGTTGCTTGTTTTACTGTACACACGATAACATCACCGATGTTAGCTGTTTTGCGTCCAGAACCACCAAGCACTTTGATAGTTAATACTTCACGAGCACCAGAGTTGTCAGCAACTTTTAAACGTGATTCTTGTTGAATCATGTAGGTAACCTCCCTTCGGAATATAAAATATCCGAACAAATATATTAGATAATAACTGCTTTTTCAACAACTTCTACTAAACGGAAACGTTTTGTAGCAGATAGTGGACGAGTCTCCATGATACGTACGATATCGCCTACTTTTGCTTCGTTGTTCTCATCATGAGTTTTAAACTTCTTAGAGTACTTAACGCGCTTGCCGTATAGAGAATGCTTTTTATAAGTTTCTACCATAACCGTTACTGTTTTATCCATTTTGTCGGAAACAACACGGCCAGTGTATACCTTACGTTGGTTGCGGTCACTCATTTAAGCAAACCTCCTCTCATTTATCGATTGTTAACCCCGATCTCTCTTTCACGGATTACAGTTTTCATACGAGCGATCCCTTTGCGGACTTCACGGATGCGAGCTGTATTTTCTAATTGCCCAGTCGCAAGTTGGAAGCGAAGGTTAAATAACTCTTCTTTTAGAGTTTTTACTTTTTGTTCAATTTCAGCAGTGGTTAGGTCACGAATTTCATTAGTTTTCATTTGATTCACCACCAATTTCCTCACGTTTTACAAACTTCGTTTTGATTGGAAGTTTGTGTGATGCTAGACGAAGTGCTTCACGAGCTACCTCTTCAGACACACCAGCGATTTCAAACATGATTTTTCCAGGCTTAACTACTGCTACCCAACCTTCTGGAGCACCTTTACCTGAACCCATACGTACTTCTAAAGGTTTTGCAGTGTAAGGTTTATGAGGGAAGATTTTAATCCATACTTTACCGCCACGTTTCATGTAACGAGTCATAGCGATACGAGCTGATTCGATTTGACGGTTTGTGATCCAAGAAGCTTCAACTGCTTGTAAACCGTATTCACCGAACGCTACCTCTTGACCGCCTTTAGCACGTCCACGCATTTTTCCGCGGTGTTCGCGACGATGTTTAACGCGTTTAGGTAATAACATAATTATTTGCCTCCTTCCTCAGATTTCTTTCTTGTAGGAAGAACTTCTCCACGGTAGATCCATACTTTAACGCCAAGCTTACCATAAGTTGTGTCAGCTTCTGCATGAGCATAGTCAATGTCAGCGCGTAGTGTATGAAGTGGAACAGTACCTTCACTGTAATGTTCTGCACGAGCGATATCTGCTCCGCCTAAACGACCAGATACTTGTGTTTTGATTCCTTTTGCACCAGCACGCATAGCACGTTGGATAGATTGCTTTTGAGCACGACGGAATGAAACACGATTTTCTAATTGACGAGCGATGTTTTCTGCTACTAGTTTAGCATCAACGTCAGCTCTTTTGATTTCAACGATGTTGATGTGTACACGTTTTGAAGTAAGTTCGTTAAGAGCCTTACGAAGAGCTTCAACTTCTGTACCACCTTTACCGATAACCATACCAGGCTTAGCTGTATGAACAGTAATGTTAATACGATTTGCAGCGCGTTCGATTTCTACTTTAGAAACGGAAGCGTCTACTAAACGTTTTGCAATATATTCACGTACTTTAATGTCTTCGTGTAATAGATTAGCGTAATCTTTATCTGCGTACCATTTAGATTCCCAATCACGGATTATACCGACACGAAGTCCGACCGGATGTACTTTTTGACCCACAGCTTATCCCTCCTTCTTTTCTGATACGACAAGTGTAATGTGACTTGTACGTTTGTTAATTTGACTTGCACGTCCCATCGCACGAGGACGGAAACGTTTAAGTGTTGGTCCTTCATTTACATAAGCCTCAGTTACCACTAGGCTATTAATATCCATGTCAAAGTTGTGCTCTGCGTTCGCAATAGCAGACTTAAGTACTTTTTCGATTACTGGTGAAGCAGCTTTAGGTGTATGCTTTAAAATAGCAACCGCTTCTCCAACTTGCTTACCTCGGATTAGATCAACGACTAAACGTACTTTACGAGGAGCAACACGTACTGTTCTTGCAACAGCTTTTGCTTGCATTAGGATACCCTCCTCTCAATTAGCGTCTTGTTTTCTTATCATCACTTGCATGACCTTTGTAAGTACGAGATGGTGCGAATTCACCAAGCTTGTGTCCTACCATGTCTTCAGTGACGTATACAGGTACATGTTTACGACCATCGTAAACTGCGATAGTGTGACCGATGAATGCTGGGAAGATCGTTGAGCGACGAGACCAAGTTTTAACAACTTGTTTGCCTTCAGTTTCGTTCAATTTCTCAACCTTACTCATTAAATGATCATCAACAAAAGGTCCTTTTTTTAAGCTACGACCCATGTTTGAACCTCCCTTCGTGATTGATCTACGGCTCTTTTCAGGAACCGTAGTACAATCCCGTTATTTTTTGCGACGACGCACAATAAATTTATCTGATTTGTTGTTTTTCTTACGTGTCTTGTATCCAAGAGTAGGTTTACCCCATGGAGACATTGGTGATTTACGTCCGATTGGAGCGCGACCTTCACCACCACCGTGTGGGTGATCGTTAGGGTTCATTACAGAACCACGAACTGTTGGGCGTTTACCTAACCAACGAGAACGTCCGGCTTTACCAATGTTGATAAGTTCGTGTTGTTCATTCCCAACTTGACCTACAGTAGCACGACAAGCAGAAAGAATCATACGAGTTTCACCAGAGTTAAGACGTACAAGTACATATTTACCTTCTTTACCAAGTACTTGAGCAGAAGTTCCAGCTGAACGTACTAACTGGCCACCCTTACCTGGTTTAAGTTCGATATTGTGTACGATTGTACCAACTGGGATGTTGATAAGTGGTAATGCGTTACCCACTTTAATATCTGCTTCAGGTCCAGACATTACTTCCATACCTACTTCGATTGTTTTCGGTGCAAGAATGTAACGTTTTTCCCCATCAGCGTAGTTAATTAGTGCAATGTTTGCTGAGCGGTTTGGATCGTATTCGATCGTAGCAACGCGTCCAGGTATACCATCTTTTTCACGTTTGAAATCGATGATACGGTATTGGCGCTTATGACCGCCACCTTGATGACGAACTGTTAACTTACCTTGGTTGTTACGGCCACCCTTTTTGTGTAGGGGTGCTAAAAGTGACTTTTCCGGAGAATCTGTAGTGATTTCAGCGAAATCAGAACTAGTCATGCCGCGACGACCATTAGAGGTAGGTTTATACTTTTTAATCGCCATGTTTTTCCCTCCTCTTCTTAATTAAAGAATTTTATACTTCAAAGAATTCGATTTCTTTACTATCAGCAGTAAGTTTAACGATTGCTTTACGACGCTTGTTAGTGTAACCAGCGTGTTTACCCATACGTTTGAACTTACCTTTGTAGTTCATGATGTTAACTTTATCTACTTTCACGTCAAAGATTACTTCAACAGCGTCTTTTACTTGAGTTTTGTTCGCTCTAGTATCAACTTCGAAAGTATACTTTTTCTCAGACATAAGATCAGTTGAAGCCTCTGTAATTACGGGGCGCTTAATGATTTCACGTACATCCATTATGCAAGCACCTCCTCTACTTTTTCAACAGCTGATTTAGTGATCACTAGTTTGTCGTGTCCTAATACATCCAGAACGCTAATTCCATCAGCAGGAACAACAGTTACACCAGGGATGTTACGAGCTGAAAGTGCTACGTTTTCGTCGATTCCATCAGTTATAACTAATGTTTTAGAGTTAACTGAAAGACCTTTAAGAACGTTAGCAAATTCTTTTGTTTTAGGAGCATCGAATGATAATGCTTCTAATACTAAAATGTTTTCTTCTACTACTTTAGAAGAAAGAGCAGATTTGATCGCTAAGCGACGAACTTTCTTAGGAAGTTTGTAGCTGTAGCTGCGTGGAACTGGTCCAAATACAGTACCACCACCGCGCCATTGTGGAGAACGGATTGACCCTTGACGAGCACGGCCAGTTCCTTTTTGACGCCAAGGCTTACGCCCACCGCCACGTACTTCAGAACGATTTTTTACTTTGTGATTACCTTGACGTAAAGAAGCTCTTTGCATCAATACTGCTTCAAACATTACATGTTTGTTTGGTTCGATACCAAAAACAGTGTCATTAAGTTCGATATCACCAACTTTAGAACCGCTTTGGTTAAATAATGCTACTTTCGGCATTCTTGTTTCCTCCTTTCTTGAAAAGTTCTATTAGTTTGCTTTAATAGCTGACTTTACTTTGATCAGTTGTTTCTTAGGTCCAGGTACATTCCCTTTTACTAAGATAAGGTTACGATCAGCATCAATTTTTACAATTTCAAGATTTTGAATTGTAATTTGCTCTCCGCCCATACGTCCAGGTAGTAATTTACCTTTGAATACACGGTTTGGATCAACAGGACCCATTGAACCAGGACGACGGTGGTAACGAGAACCATGGGACATAGGTCCGCGAGATTGGTTATGACGCTTGATTGCACCTTGGAATCCTTTACCTTTTGAAACTCCTGTTACATCTACGATTTCGCCTGCCGCGAAAATATCAACTTTGACTTCTTGACCAACTTCGTACTCTTCTACGTTTACACCGCGGATTTCACGGATGAAGCGCTTAGGAGCAGTTTCAGCTTTAGCAACGTGGCCTCTCTCTGGTTTGTTAGAAAGCTTTTCACGTTTGTCTTCAAAACCTACTTGGATAGCTTCGTAGCCATCAACATCGATAGATTTCTTTTGAAGTACAACGTTTTGAGCAGCTTCGATAACAGTTACAGGGATAAGATCACCGTTTTCAGCGAAAACTTGAGTCATACCAATCTTTCTTCCTAAGATTCCTTTGGTCATAAGTCACACCTCCTAATAATTATGGTTTTTATGAATTAAAGTTTGATTTCGATATCTACACCTGATGGTAAGTCTAAACGCATAAGCGCATCAACTGTTTGAGGTGTTGGGTTTACAATGTCGATTAAGCGTTTATGAGTACGCATTTCGAATTGCTCACGAGAATCTTTGTATTTGTGCACAGCACGTAAGATTGTGTAAACAGACTTTTCAGTTGGTAGTGGGATCGGTCCAGAAACCGCCGCACCAGAACGTTTTGCTGTTTCAACAATTTTCTCAGCTGATTGATCAAGAATTCTGTGATCATAAGCCTTTAAACGGATACGAATCTTTTGTTTTGCCATTATTTTCCCTCCTTTATCGCCTATTTTTGAATAGACATTCTCCACAGAAATTTCCCACACACTCGCCATGGCAAAGCGGCCGTGTGTGTCAGCAACCTTCTGTTTCATCGCAGTCAAAGACCAACATTGTCTATTATAACTAAAACACCTAGAAGATGCAACTGTTTCTTGCAAATTCTTTATGTTTTGCACACTTTCTCTATTATACAAACTAAGCCTAATATTTTCAAGGCTATATATTATTTTCACAATATTAAATATAACCAATATACTTATTCTCAACAGTCAGTAATATAGAAATGATTCATAGAATATATATAGAAGAAACTCGACTACTTTCAATTTAAGATTGATATAGTTGGGAAGGATCTCCAAAGTGAATGCCTATATAGACGCAAAAAAACAGATGGACATGATGTCCATCTGTTTTTGATATCAATGATTACTCAGTGATTGTAGCTACTACTCCAGCACCTACAGTACGTCCACCCTCACGGATAGAGAACTTAGTACCTTCTTCGATAGCGATTGGAGCGATAAGCTCAACAGTCATTTCGATGTTATCGCCAGGCATAACCATTTCTACACCTTCAGGAAGGTTACAGATACCAGTTACGTCAGTTGTACGGAAGTAGAACTGTGGGCGGTAGTTAGTGAAGAATGGAGTGTGACGTCCACCCTCTTCTTTAGAAAGAACATAAACTTCTGCTTTGAACTTTGTGTGTGGAGTGATTGTACCTGGCTTAGCAAGTACTTGTCCACGTTGGATATCTTCACGAGCTACACCACGAAGTAGTGCACCGATGTTGTCTCCAGCTTCAGCATAGTCAAGAAGCTTACGGAACATTTCTACACCTGTTACAGTTGTAGATTTTGGCTCTTCAGAAAGACCAATGATGTCGATAGTGTCTCCAACTTTAACTTGTCCACGCTCAACACGACCAGTAGCAACTGTACCACGACCTGTGATTGAGAATACATCCTCAACAGGCATCATGAATGGCTTTTCAGTGTCACGCTCTGGAGTTGGGATGTAGCTATCTACAGCTTCCATAAGTTCGTAGATTTTTTCTTCCCACTCAGCTTCTCCTTCAAGAGCTTTAAGAGCAGAACCTTTGATTACTGGTACGTCATCGCCAGGGAAATCGTACTCAGAAAGAAGGTCACGTACTTCCATTTCTACTAATTCAAGTAGCTCTTCGTCGTCTACCATGTCACATTTGTTCATGAATACAACTAGGTATGGAACACCTACTTGACGAGAAAGAAGGATGTGCTCACGAGTTTGTGGCATTGGGCCATCAGCAGCAGAAACTACTAGGATCCCACCATCCATTTGTGCTGCACCAGTGATCATGTTTTTAACATAGTCAGCATGTCCTGGGCAGTCAACGTGTGCATAGTGACGAGTATCAGTTTCATACTCAACGTGTGCAGTAGAGATTGTGATTCCACGCTCTCTTTCTTCTGGAGCACCGTCAATTTGGTCATATGCCATTGCAGTTCCACGACCATACTTCTTGTGAAGTGTAGTTGTGATTGCAGCTGTTAGAGTTGTTTTACCATGGTCAACGTGACCGATTGTACCGATATTCGCATGTTGCTTGGAACGATCAAATTTTTCCTTACCCATTTGAAAATCCTCCTTTAATTTTAAAGAAAATAAGTATATTTGTTAGGCTAATCCAGAGGCAGTTTGTTGCCGCCCCTGAACCAGTAATGCTTACAATAGTATTTATACTTTATATAAGGGAATAAATCAATTATTCACCTTTATTTTTTTTGATGATCTCTTCAGAAATCGATTTAGGTACTTCTTCATAGTGATCGAAGTGCATGGAGTATGTTCCACGTCCTTGTGTGTTAGAACGAAGGGAAGTTGCATATCCAAACATTTCTGATAGAGGTACGAACGCTTTAACGACTTGAGCGTTACCGCGTGCTTCCATACCTTCTACACGTCCACGACGAGAAGTTACATCACCCATGATATCTCCAAGGTATTCCTCAGGGATAACAACCTCAACCTTCATCATTGGCTCTAAGATTACCGGCTTACATTTAGAAGCGGCATTCTTAAGTGCCATAGAAGCAGCGATCTTAAACGCCATTTCAGAGGAGTCAACATCATGGTATGAACCATCGAATAATCTTGCTTTAACATCAACAAGTGGGAAACCAGCTAAGACACCATTTTCTAAAGCGTCAGATAGACCGGCTTGTACTGCAGGGATGTATTCACGAGGAACTACACCACCGACGATACCGTTCTCGAATTCGAATCCTTTACCTTCTTCGTTAGGTGAGAATTCGATCCAAACGTGTCCGAATTGTCCACGTCCACCAGATTGACGGGCGAACTTACCTTCAACTTTAGCCGTATCACGGAAAGTCTCACGGTAAGATACTTGAGGAGCACCTACGTTTGCTTCTACTTTAAATTCACGTTTCATACGGTCAACGATGATATCTAAGTGAAGCTCACCCATACCCGCGATGATAACTTGACCTGTTTCCTGGTCAGTATGCGCACGGAATGTTGGATCTTCCTCTTGAAGTTTTTGTAGAGCAGTAGTCATTTTATCTTGGTCAGCTTTTGATTTAGGCTCAACAGATAGTGAGATTACCGGCTCTGGGAATACCATGGATTCAAGAATAACCAAACTCTTTTCATCACATAGTGTATCTCCAGTAGAAGTATCTTTCAGACCAACTGCTGCTGCAATGTCTCCAGCATATACTTTAGAAATTTCTTCACGGGAGTTAGCGTGCATTTGCAGGATACGACCTACACGTTCACGTTTTCCTTTTGAAGAGTTTCTTACGTATGATCCTGACTCAAGAACACCAGAGTAAACACGGAAGAATGTTAATTTACCAACATAAGGGTCAGTTGCAACTTTGAACGCTAAAGCAGAGAATGGCGCATCGTCTGTAGATGGACGAGTTACTTCTTCTTCTGTTTCAGGTACAAAACCTTTGATATCTTCAACGTCTGTTGGCGCTGGAAGATAGTCGATAACTGAGTCAATTAATAATTGAACCCCTTTGTTTTTGAATGCAGATCCACAAACTACCGGGTAGAACTCAACAGTCAGTGTTGCCGCACGGATAGCAGCTTTGATTTCTTCGTTAGAAAGCTCTTCACCTTCTAAGTACTTCATCATTAGCTCTTCATCAAGTTCAGAAACAGCTTCAATTAACTTTCCGCGGTATTCTTCAGCTTGATCTTTGTACTCTTCAGGAATGTCACGAGCTTCTGCACGTGTTCCAAGGTCATCTTCATAGAAGTATGCTTTCATTTCTACTAAGTCGATGATACCTTCGAAATCATCCTCAGCACCGATTGGAAGCTGAATTGGATGTGCATTCGCTTGTAAACGCTCATGAAGTGTACCTACAGAATAAAGGAAGTCAGCACCGATTTTGTCCATTTTGTTAACGAACACAACACGGGGAACCCCGTAAGTTGTTGCTTGGCGCCATACTGTTTCAGTTTGAGGCTCAACACCAGATTGAGCATCAAGTACTGCTACTGCACCATCAAGTACACGGAGTGAACGTTCAACTTCAACAGTGAAGTCTACGTGTCCCGGTGTATCGATGATGTTAATACGATGGCCTTTCCATTGAGCTGTTGTCGCAGCAGAAGTGATAGTGATACCACGTTCTTGCTCTTGCTCCATCCAGTCCATTTGAGAAGCACCTTCGTGAGTTTCTCCAATTTTATGGATACGACCTGTATAAAATAGGATACGCTCAGTTGCAGTTGTTTTACCAGCATCGATGTGAGCCATGATACCGATATTACGAGTGTTTTCTAAGGAGAACTCTCTAGGCATGCGGTCTTTCTCCTTCCTTATATGAGAATGATTTGAATGTTTTTGATCAGATTACCAACGATAGTGAGCAAACGCTTTGTTCGCTTCAGCCATCTTGTGTGTATCTTCACGCTTCTTAACAGAAGCTCCAGTGTTATTAGCTGCATCAAGGATTTCGTTAGCTAAACGCTCTTCCATTGTCTTCTCACCGCGAAGACGAGAGTAGTTTACTAACCAACGAAGACCTAATGTAGTACGACGCTCTGGACGCACCTCTACAGGTACTTGATAGTTTGAACCACCAACACGACGAGCTTTAACTTCTAATACCGGCATGATATTTTTTAGAGCTGCATCGAAAACTTCCATTGCATCTTTACCTGAACGCTCGCTAATGATATCAAACGCAGCGTATAGTTTCTTTTGAGCTTTACCTCTTTTACCGTCAATCATGATTTTGTTGATTAAACGAGTAACTAGTTTTGAATTGTACATTGGATCAGGTAAAACGTCTCTTTTTGCTACAGGACCTTTACGTGGCATGTGATTTCCTCCTTTCAACGAGAAATGAATTTATGATTTTTTTATTATTTTTTAGCTGCTTTAGGGCGCTTAGTTCCGTATTTAGAACGTCCTTGCATACGGCCTTCAACTCCAGCTGTATCAAGCGCACCACGTACGATGTGATAACGTACCCCTGGTAAATCCTTTACACGTCCTCCACGGATAAGAACAACACTGTGCTCTTGAAGGTTATGTCCGATACCAGGAATGTAAGCAGTAACCTCGATTCCATTTGTTAAACGAACACGAGCATATTTACGTAGTGCCGAGTTCGGTTTCTTTGGAGTCATTGTACCAACACGAGTACATACACCACGTTTTTGTGGAGAAGACAAGTTCGTGTGCACTTTCTTAAAGCTGTTATAACCTTTGTTAAGTGCAGGTGACTTTGATTTAGTTGATTTAGACTGACGAGGCTTGCGAACTAATTGGTTAATAGTTGGCATTTTGTTTTCCTCCCTTCTTATTTGGTAAGCCCACACATCCAGGTGGTTCTTTTTTGGGTAAAAGTAAAGTTTTTGCAGATAGCTTCTACAAAAACTATTTTACTGTATAATCGCAACAGCTGCTGCTCCAACATCTATTCCGCACGATTTACCAAGTTTCTTCATAGAATCCACTTTGTTAACCGATACTTTAAGATCAATAGCGGCCTGAACTACTTTCGCTGTAACTTTGGGATCAGCATCCTCCGCAATAACAACTTCTAGTACATGACCTGTTTTTAGAGCTTTCACTGCTTGCTTTGTTCCTACAATAATTTCTTTAGCCTGCGCTACTTTTTCATAAGACATTTCTTATCCTCCAAAGTAACAGGTTATTAATAGGAGCAACCTTGAATATATTATCATCTTAAAATCTCTATGTCAACAAAGATTTAAAAGATTTATAAAAGCTAACTCTTAGAGCTTATGTTTGAGCAATCAAACGCGCCTAAGAGTTAGCCTAAATAGATTACTCTACTGTTACTGTTTCTTCACTAGTATCTTCTGCTAATACCGGCTCTGCCTTGCGGTAACGTTGCATACCTGTACCGGCAGGAACCAATTTACCGATGATAACATTTTCTTTCAATCCAAGTAACTCATCACGTTTTCCTTTAATGGCAGCGTCCGTTAGCACACGAGTTGTTTCCTGGAACGATGCTGCTGATAAGAAGGAGTCTGTTTCAAGTGAAGCTTTGGTGATTCCGAGCAGTACAGGACGTCCTGTTGCTGGAAGCTTTCCGCCAAATAGTGCTTTTTCGTTCGCATCTCTAAATTGATGGATGTCCATAAGAGTACCTGGAAGTACCTCAGATTCACCCGCATCAATAACACGAACCTTGCGTAACATTTGACGAACCATGACCTCAACGTGTTTGTCGCCGATTTCAACCCCTTGCATACGGTATACTTTTTGTACCTCACGCAGCAAGTATTCCTGAACAGCTGACACATCACGCACTTTAAGAAGTTCTTTAGGATCGATTGAACCTTCAGTGATCTCCTGACCGCGTGCTACTTTATCGTTCACAGCGAATTTCAAGCGGGCTGTGTAAGGAGCTGTGTAACTTCTCGTTTCCACGTCACCTTGAACGGTAATTTCGTACTGTCGATCTTTTCCTTCACTGATGGAAGTAATTACACCATCAATTTCAGAAATAACGGCTTGACCTTTAGGGTTACGCGCTTCGAAGATCTCTTGGATACGCGGTAAACCTTGAGTGATATCGTCTCCTGCAACCCCACCAGTATGGAACGTACGCATCGTTAACTGTGTACCAGGTTCCCCGATGGATTGAGCAGCGATGATCCCAACAGCTTCCCCTACTTCGACTTTTTGACCTGTTGCCAAGTTCGTTCCGTAACATTTCTCACAAACCCCATGTCTCGTGTGACATGTGAAAGCAGAACGGATCGAAACATGTTCGACACCAGCATCAATGATCGTCTTAGCTAAGTCTTCTGTGATCAGCTGATTTTCTGTGATGATGATTTCATCTGTCTCAGGGTGACGTAATGTTTTACGTGAATAACGACCAAGTAAACGTTCTTCAAGAGGTTCGATGATTTCGGTACCCTCTTTAATGGAGCCTACAAGTAAGCCTCTGTCCGTTCCACAGTCTTCTTCACGAACAATCACATCTTGAGCCACATCAACAAGACGACGTGTCAGGTAACCTGAGTCAGCTGTTTTCAGTGCTGTATCGGCAAGACCTTTACGGGCACCATGTGTAGAGATAAAGTACTCAAGAACCGTTAAACCTTCACGGAAACTTGATTTGATCGGTAATTCAATGATACGACCAGCCGGGTTGGCCATCAGTCCACGCATACCAGCAAGCTGAGTAAAGTTAGATGCGTTACCACGGGCACCTGAATCACTCATCATGAAGATTGGGTTGCGCTTATCCAGTGTCGCCATTAATTTACCTTGAATGGTATCTTTCGCAGCGCTCCAGATTGAGATGACGCGATCATATCTCTCATCCTCTGTAATAAGACCACGTTTAAATTGTTTTAATACGTTGTCTACTTTACTTTGCGCTTCGATTAAGATTTTTTCTTTTTCCGCTAGTACGACGATATCTGCGATACCAACCGTAATACCGGCTTTAGTAGAGTATTTGAATCCTAAGTCTTTCATTTTATCAAGCATACGAGACGTTTCTGTGATAGCGAACTTCTTGAATACTTCCGCAATGATATTCCCTAAGAAACCTTTTTTGAATGGGTTGATTAACTCACGATTTTGGAATACCTCTTTAACGTCCGTTGCCGGGTCAACAAAGTAGTTCTCAGGAGTAGCTACTTCCAAGTTCGTTCTTGTTGGTTCGTTAATGAACGGGAAGGTATCTGGTAAGATCTCGTTAAAGATCACTTTACCAACCGTAGTTAATAATAATTGTTGATTTTGTTTCTCAGTAAACGTTTTGTTGTTGATGGTGCTTGCATGGATCGCAATACGAGTATGCAAGTGAACATATCCATTTTGATACGCAAGGATAACTTCATTAGCATCTGTAAAGATCATACCTTCACCAACAGCATTTTCACGCTCAAGTGTCAGGTAATAGTTACCTAATACCATATCCTGGGACGGAGTAACAACTGGCTTACCGTCTTTCGGATTAAGAATGTTTTGGGCAGCAAGCATCAGCATGCGTGCTTCAGCTTGTGCTTCAGAAGATAGAGGTACGTGAACCGCCATTTGGTCACCATCGAAATCCGCGTTGTATGCAGTACATACAAGTGGGTGAAGACGGATCGCTCTACCTTCGACAAGAGTTGGTTCAAATGCTTGAATACCAAGTCTGTGAAGAGTAGGTGCACGGTTTAAGAGAACTGGATGTTCTTTAATAACCCCTTCTAATACATCCCATACTTCCGGTTGTACGCGTTCGATCTTGCGTTTTGCACTCTTAATGTTGTGAGCCAATCCCTTTTCAACAAGTTCTTTCATAACAAATGGTTTGAATAACTCAAGTGCCATTTCTTTAGGAAGACCACATTGATACATCTTAAGGTTAGGTCCAACGACGATTACAGAACGACCTGAATAGTCAACACGTTTACCAAGAAGGTTCTGACGGAAACGACCTTGCTTCCCTTTAAGCATATGTGAAAGGGATTTTAATGGACGGTTTCCTGGTCCGGTAACTGGACGGCCACGGCGACCATTATCAATTAAAGCGTCCACCGCTTCTTGAAGCATACGCTTCTCGTTTTGAACGATGATGCTTGGGGCACCAAGGTCCAATAAACGCTTCAGACGGTTATTACGGTTAATAACACGACGATATAAATCATTTAAGTCAGAAGTTGCAAAGCGTCCACCGTCAAGCTGAACCATCGGGCGAAGCTCTGGAGGAATGACAGGTAGTACATCAAGAATCATCCAGTCCGGATCATTTCCTGAGTTTCTGAAAGATTCCACCACTTCTAAACGTTTGATTGCACGGGTACGGCGTTGACCTTGAGCTGTCTTCAGTTCTTCTTTAAGGAAATCAGCTTCTTTATCCAAGTCAATGTCTTGAAGAAGCTTTTTAATCGCTTCAGCTCCCATTGCAGCTTGGAATTTTACTCCGTATTTCTCACGATACGCACGGTACTCTTTCTCAGAAAGAAGTTGCTTTCTTTCCAGAGCCGTGTCACCCGGTTCTGTTACAACATAGGAAGCGAAGTAAATAACTTCTTCCAAAGCACGGGGAGACATGTCTAAAACAAGTCCCATACGGCTTGGAATTCCTTTGAAGTACCAGATGTGGGATACAGGGGCAGCCAGTTCAATGTGACCCATGCGTTCACGACGAACTTTAGCCTTCGTTACTTCAACACCACAGCGGTCACAAACGACGCCTTTATAGCGTACACGCTTGTATTTTCCACAGTGACATTCCCAGTCCTTCGTAGGACCGAAGATACGTTCACAGAACAAACCATCTTTTTCAGGTTTTAATGTACGATAGTTAATCGTTTCAGGTTTTTTGACCTCCCCGAAAGACCACGAACGGATCTTATCGGGGGAAGCTAAACCAATTTTCATATACTCAAAATTATTTACATCTAGCAAGGGGCCTACCTCCCTTTTAATCTACAGGCTCTAACCCTAATTGCTCTAAATTTATTCTTTTGACCCTACTGTCTCGGATTCTTGTGCATTAGATTCAGAGATATTTAGCGTGTCTGCTTGCTGTACTTCTTCTTCGTCCTCTAAGTCACGCATTTCAATTTCTTCTTCGTTACTAGAGAGGATCTTAACATCCATACCTAAACTTTGAAGCTCTTTGATCAGAACCTTGAAGGATTCCGGAACTCCAGGTTCAGGAACGTTTTCACCTTTGACAATGGCTTCGTATGTTTTCACACGACCCACAACATCATCAGACTTAACCGTTAGAATTTCTTGTAGAGTGTAAGCAGCACCATAAGCTTCAAGTGCCCATACCTCCATCTCACCGAAACGCTGGCCACCGAATTGAGCTTTACCCCCGAGTGGCTGCTGCGTAACAAGTGAATAAGGACCTGTTGAACGTGCGTGAAGTTTGTCATCGACCATGTGAGCAAGCTTGATCATATACATGATCCCCACTGATACACGGTTATCAAACGGTTCACCTGTTCTACCATCATAAAGAACGGTTTTCGCATCACGTGCCATACCGGCTTCTTCGATGGTTGCCCATACGTCTTCCTCACGTGCTCCATCAAATACCGGTGAAGCGACATGTACACCAAGATATCTTGCTGCCATACCTAAGTGAAGTTCAAGCACCTGTCCGATATTCATACGTGATGGTACCCCTAATGGGTTCAACATAATATCGATCGGTGTTCCGTCTGGTAAGAACGGCATGTCTTCTTCAGGAAGGATTCTAGAGATAACACCTTTGTTACCGTGACGTCCAGCCATTTTGTCACCCTCAGAAATCTTACGCTTCTGAACGATGTATACACGTACAAGCTGGTTTACACCTGGTGGTAATTCATCGCCGTCTTCACGATTGAAGACTTTGACATCGAGGATGATTCCTCCCCCACCATGTGGTACACGGAGAGATGTATCCCGGACTTCACGAGCTTTCTCACCGAAGATTGCATGTAATAAGCGTTCTTCAGCAGTCAACTCTGTTACACCTTTAGGCGTTACTTTACCGACAAGTAAGTCGCCATCTTTTACTTCAGCACCGATGCGGATAATTCCACGTTCATCAAGATTGCGAAGTGCATCTTCACCAACGTTTGGAATATCACGAGTGATCTCTTCAGGTCCTAATTTCGTATCACGAGATTCAGACTCATATTCTTCAATATGAATAGAAGTATATACATCGTCTTTTACAAGACGTTCACTCATGATGATCGCATCTTCATAGTTGTAACCGTCCCAAGTCATGAATCCAACCATTACGTTACGTCCTAAGGCTAATTCACCTTTTTCCATTGAAGGACCATCAGCAAGGATCTCTCCTTTAACTACACGGTCGCCTTCACTTACGATCGGACGCTGGTTGTAACATGTACCCTGGTTAGAACGGATGAATTTTTGCATACGATATTTATCGAGGTCACCTTTTACTTCTTGACCGTCGATTTCTTTCACACGACGTACCCAAACTTGTTTCGCTTCAACCTTTTCTACAATACCTTCATATTTACAAATCACTGCTGCACCAGAGTCCTTCGCAGATACGTGTTCCATACCTGTTCCGACGATCGGTGATTCCGGATTCATTAAAGGCACTGCTTGTCGCTGCATGTTCGCTCCCATAAGAGCACGGTTAGAGTCATCGTTCTCTAAGAAAGGAATACATGCTGTCGCAGCTGATACTACTTGTTTAGGAGATACATCCATGTAGTCCAGACGTTCACGCTTGATAACCGTGTTTTCACCACGGAAACGAGCGATGACTTCTTCATCAAGGAATGCTCCGTCATCACCAAGACGTGCGTTTGCTTGTGCCACTACATAGTTATCTTCTTCGTCTGCTGTCAAGTAATCGATACGATCGGTTACTTTCCCTGTATCAGGGTCAACACGACGATACGGCGTTTCAATAAAGCCGAATTTATTCACTTTCGCAAATGAAGAAAGTGAGTTGATCAGTCCGATGTTTGGTCCCTCAGGCGTTTCAATCGGACACATACGACCATAGTGGGAGTAATGTACGTCACGCACTTCAAATCCTGCACGTTCACGCGTTAATCCACCAGGTCCTAAAGCAGAAAGACGACGTTTGTGCGTTAATTCTGCAAGAGGATTCGTTTGATCCATAAATTGAGACAATTGAGAGCTTCCAAAGAACTCTTTAATTGATGCGATTACCGGTCGAATGTTGATCAGTTGTTGAGGCGTGATCGTGTTCGTGTCCTGAATGGACATTCTTTCACGAACTACACGCTCCATACGTGATAAACCGATGCGGAATTGGTTTTGAAGCAATTCACCTACCGAACGTAAACGACGGTTACCTAAATGGTCAATATCATCCGTTAGTCCTACTCCGTGTAATAAGTTAAAGAAGTACGAAATGGAAGAGATGATATCTGCAGGTGTAATGTACTTAACCTCTTCTTCAACATACGCATTGCTGATGACATTAATCTCAAATTCTCCCTCTTCGTTAGGAGAATAGATTTTGATAGATTGAAGAACGACGTCTTCTTCTAACACGCCACCAGACTGTTGGTAGTTTTTAAACCCGATGCCATTTTCTAAATAAGGAATAACCTTATCAAGAGCGCGACGATCAAGAACCGTGCCTTTCTCCGCCAGAATCTCACCCGTTTCCGGATCTGCTAGAGTTTCTGCTAGAGTTTGACCGAATAAACGGTTCTTAATGTGAAGCTTTTTGTTCATTTTGTAACGTCCAACGTTTGCTAAGTCATAACGCTTAGGATCAAAGAAACGAGAAACGAGTAAACTTTTAGCATTTTCTACTGTAGGAGGCTCTCCTGGACGCAGACGCTCGTAAATCTCGAGCAATGCCTTGTCGATACCTTCCGTGTTGTCTTTCTCGAGTGTGTTACGAATGTACTCATTATCACCGATTAAATCGATGATTTCTTGATCAGAGCCAAACCCAAGGGCACGTAAAAGAACCGTTACCGGTAGTTTGCGAGTTCGATCAATTCGCACATATACAACATCTTTCGCATCTGTTTCATACTCAAGCCAAGCTCCGCGGTTTGGTATAACGGTAGCAGTAAACCCTTTCTTTCCGTTCTTATCTACTTTTCCGCTAAAGTAAACACTAGGTGAACGTACTAACTGAGATACGATAACGCGCTCAGCACCATTAATGACAAAAGTACCTGTATCTGTCATTAATGGGAAGTCACCCATAAATACGTCTTGATCTTTTACTTCTCCTGTTTCCTTGTTCACAAGACGGACTTTCACTCTAAGCGGTGCAGAGTAAGTAACATCTCTTTCCTTTGATTCTTCCACCGAGTACTTTGGCTCTCCCAGACTGTAGTCAATAAATTCCAAAGAGAGATTACCAGTGAAGTCCTCAATCGGAGAAATGTCACGGAACATTTCTCTTAACCCCTCATCAAGAAACCATTGATACGAGGAAGTTTGAATTTCGATTAAATTCGGTAATTCTAAAACTTCACTGATACGCGCAAAACTTCTGCGTTGGCGGTGTCGTCCATACTGAACTAGTTGACCTGTCAACTGATTCACCCCTCAAATCAAGCGTTTTGGTTGTGTCTATATGCCTTCAAGTAGGAATGCTACTCTACACAAGACAAAAAGAAAAAGGGTTTTAATGATAAAACCTCATTTTCAAATGACGAACTATTATTTTATAATCTTTTCCAATTTATCCAATATGTATACATATGGACATAATACCGGAAAATAATATTTTTGCATTTTATAATGTTATCATAGCAGTAAAGCTACGTCAACGGATTTCTTTTACCGATTTCAAGATGTAGTATCCCTTTTTTCTAGCGACAATTTCTACATTTGAAAACAATTCTTCCATTTTTCCCATGGCAGATGGAGCACCTTGTTTCTTCTGAATAACGACCCATAATTCACCATTCTCCTTCAGGTAGTCATAACTAGTTTCAAGAATCGAATGAACCGTTTCTTTCCCTGCTCTTATCGGCGGGTTCGTTAAAATGGCCGCAAATTCCGTTTCAACGACATTCCTATATCGGTCACTTTGATAGATGCTCACGTTTTGAACTTTATTCTCTCTAGCATTTTCTTTCGCTAAAGCCAACGCTCTCTCGTTTACATCAATCAAATGAACCATACGATCATCATTGTCTTTCGCTAAAGCCAAACCGATCGGGCCATACCCACAACCGACATCCAGTAACGGACCCGTTACGCCAGGTAATTCAAACGTTTCTATTAAAGCTCTTGAACCAAAGTCAACTTCCTTCTTCGAGAAGACACCTTGATCCGTTTTAAAACGGAACGCATGTCCTCTTAATTCAAAGGTGATCGTTTGGGGGTTACTCTCTACATCAGGGTTATGAGAATAATAGTGATTGGTCATTATATCATCTCCATCCATTCTTACATCACGTCTATTAACCATCATTCCCAAAAGGACTGAAGATAACGGACGATAAACATCCATGTTTATATTCTGTTAGAAGCCAGACAAGAAAAAAGCCCGCCAAATATAGCGAGCTTTTCATCTATACAATCATTACTTAACTTCTACGCCAGCTCCAACTTCTTCAAGTTTAGCTTTAAGTTCTTCAGCTTCCTCTTTAGAAATACCTTCTTTAAGAGCTTTTGGAGTGTTATCAACAACTTCTTTCGCTTCTTTAAGGCCAAGACCTGTGATTTCACGAACAACTTTGATAACTTTGATTTTTTGAGATCCAGCGCTCTCAAGAATTACGTCGAATTCAGTTTTTTCTGCAGCAGCTTCTCCGCCACCAGCAGCTACAGCTACAGGTGCAGCAGCAGTTACTCCGAATTCTTCTTCGATTGCTTTAACTAGATCATTTAATTCAAGAACTGACATTTCTTTAATCGCGTCAATGATTTGCTCTTTACTCATTTTAAATTTCCTCCTTGTAATGTGTGCTTAATTTTTATTTAAACGACTTGCTTTAACTTACGCGCCTTGCTCTTCTTTTTGATCTGCAACGGCTTTTGTTGCCAATGCAAAGTTGCGCATTGGTGCTTGAAGCACGCTGAGTAGCATAGAAAGAAGTCCTTCGCGGCTTGGAAGTTCAGCGATTGCTTTAACATCCTCAACTGAAGTGATTGTTCCTTCAATGACACCCGCTTTGATTTCAAGCGCTTCGTGTTCTTTAGCAAAGCTGTTAATAATCTTTGCAGGCGCAACTACTTCTTCACTACTGAACGCGATTGCGTTAGGACCAGTTAAGAATTCGTTTAACCCTTCAAGACCAGCTTCTTCTGCCGCACGACGTACCATAGTGTTTTTGTACACTTTGAAGTCGATGCCAGCTTCACGGAGTTGTTTACGAAGCTCAGTTACTTCGGAAACATCCAGACCACGGTAATCTACAACGATTGTAGATACACTGTTTTTTAGTTTGTCAGAGATTTCTCCAACGATATGTTTCTTTTGTTCTAGAATGCTGCTCATCATTACACCTCCTGTAGATTGACTGATGAACATTTATACCGTCATCCAATAAAAAATGCCCTTATATCAAGGTAGACATAAGGGCATTGCAAACACGCTATAAGCGGTTATTTTATCGCAATTACCTCGGCAGGGCATTAAGCTCTTAACGAGCACCTACTGTCTACGGTACAAATGTATTCGTTTTTTAACAACAGAACTAATTATAATCACTAGTTCTTAGTAAGTCAATACCAAATTATGCCTTAACTGCGAAAGATGAAGGATCGACTTTAACGCCAGGTCCCATAGTGGAAGTTACAGAAACGTTTTTCATGTAAGTTCCTTTTGCAGCAGCAGGTTTAACTTTAAGCATTGTTTCATACATTGTAGCAAAGTTTTCAACAAGCTTTTCGTTGTCGAATGAAATCTTTCCAACAGGAACGTGAACGTTACCTGATTTGTCAGCACGGTATTCAACTTTACCTGCTTTGATTTCATTAACAGCTTTTGTTACGTCGAATGTAACTGTTCCAGTTTTAGGGTTTGGCATTAAACCTTTAGGTCCTAATACACGACCAAGTTTACCAACTTCACCCATCATGTCCGGAGTTGCTACGATTACGTCGAACTCGAACCAACCTTGGTTGATTTTGTTGATAAGATCTGCATCACCTACGAAATCAGCGCCAGCAGCTTCTGCTTCTTTTGCTTTATCGCCTTTAGCGAATACAAGAACCTTTTGAGTTTTACCAGTTCCATGTGGAAGTACAACTGCTCCACGGATCTGCTGGTCGTTTTTACGAGTATCTACACCTAAGCGGAACGCTACTTCAATCGTTGCGTCAAACTTAGCAAAGTTTGTTTTCTTAACTAATTCGATTGCTTCTTCAACTGAGTAAGCTGTAGTACGATCTACAAGCTTTTGAGCTTCAAGAAACTTTTTACCTTTTTTTGCCATTTTATATTTCCTCCTATATGTGGTTTTAGCGGAATAACCTCCCACGAAATAAGGTTGCGAGTGAAACGTACATTTCATCATCGCAACCTCGTTCAACAGGACCTTTAACGAAGCAGGGATTAGTCTTCGATGACGATACCCATGCTGCGCGCAGTTCCTTCTACCATGCGCATAGCTGATTCAACACTAGCTGCATTTAAGTCAGGCATTTTTGTTTCAGCAATTTCACGTACTTTGTCGCGTTTAAGTGTTGCCACTTTCTTGCTGTTTGGTTCGCCTGAACCAGACTCGATACCAGCTGCTTTTTTAAGTAAAACTGCAGCGGGTGGAGTTTTTGTGATGAATGTAAATGAACGGTCTTCAAATACCGTAATTTCAACAGGAATGATTAAGCCAGCTTGATCTGCTGTACGAGCATTGAATTCCTTACAGAATCCCATGATGTTAACACCTGCTTGACCTAGTGCAGGACCAACTGGTGGAGCTGGATTAGCTTTACCGGCAGGAATCTGCAATTTAACCATTTTGATAACTTTTTTAGCCACGAGACACACCTCCTTAAGTCCGTGATGTGGTTATTGGGTTTTTCACCCTCCCACTCATGTAAAAAATGTCTTTATCAACATAAAGAACGTCTATTAATTTCAGTATCTCTTTGTGGAGACGCACTGACTTATGAAATAGTACCATTTTTTCAGAATGATTTCAAGTTCTTTTCCATTATAATTTATCAATTTGGGAGAAATCCAGTTCTACCGGGGTATCTCTGCCAAACATATTAACATGAACTTTCACTTTTGCTTTCGCATTATCTATCTCTTCGATTGAGCCAGTGAAGTTTGCAAATGGACCTTCGTTTACTTTTACTGTTTCTCCTAAGTCGAAGTCGATCTCTACCTTTTTCTCTGTCATGCCCATTTGCTTCAGAAGATTTGTTACTTCTTCCGGCAGTAACGGAGTAGGCTTTGATCCGGATCCCGATGAACCGACAAATCCGGTAACTCCAGGTGTATTACGTACAACATACCAGGAATCATCCGTCATGACGATTTCAACAATCACGTAACCAGGGAATACTTTCTTCTTAACGACTTTCTTCTTACCGTTCTTAAAATCTGTTTCTTCTTCTTCAGGTACGATCACGCGGAAGATTTTGTCTTGCATCCCCATCGTTTCAACACGTTTCTCAAGGTTTGCTTTAACCTTATTCTCGTATCCTGAATAAGTATGAACTACATACCAATTCTTCTCCATTTAATAGGACTAAACGTCCGTCCCTCCTCGCTATTTAAGAATACTCTTTCGCCTTTTTCTCCAAATGAAAAAACCCGTAAAAAGATAACGGGCTCTAAGGTCATGTACTCTATTAACATTCATTATACCATGCTTTCACGGTATATATACAACTAATTCTATGTTTCTCTTACTTAGAACCAATGATCAATCGCATAAGTTCTGAGATGCCCAGGTCAATGACAGCAAAGAAAAGGGCAACAAATACCACTGTTGTGATAACGGTAATCGTATAGCGTGTTAACTCTTTACGTTTAGGCCAGCTGACCTTTCTCATTTCTGATGCAACATTGCGAAAGAATTTAAACATCCGTTTGTAACCTCCAACTAATATCAATACGCAAGACTTGGTGCTCCACTATTTTGTTTCTTTGTGTAGGGTGTGAGCATTACATGTATTACAGAATTTCTTTAATTCTAATCGAACTGCTTGATTACGATTACCCGGTACACTATAATTTCTGGAACCACACACCGTACAAGCAAGTATTAATTTAGTAGTCATATATTCCACCTATACTATCCATAGTAAGTCCTATCAAAAATAACACGACCACCAATTTGTGTCAATATGACTTTACATCGTTATTTCGCGAACTTCCAAGTATCGTTCGAGCTTTCTTTTCACTCGCTGCAAGGCATTGTCGATGGATTTCACATGGCGGTTCAGTTCTTCAGATATCTCCTGATAGGATTGCCCGTCTAAATAGAGAGCCAGGACTTTCCTCTCAAGATCACTTAATAACTGAGCCATCTTGTCTTCCATATTATCGAATTCTTCACGATTGATAATTAGCGCTTCCGGATCCATTACTTTCGCACCTGAAATAACATCTAAGAGCGTTCGGTCAGACTCGTCATCATAAATGGGCTTATCCAATGAAACATAAGAATTCAGCGGTATATGCTTCTGTCTCGTGGCTGTCTTAATGGCTGTAATGATTTGTCTTGTTATACAAAGCTCTGCAAACGCTTTAAAAGAAGTCAGCTTGTCCTCTTTATAATCACGGATCGCTTTGTATAATCCAATCATACCCTCCTGGACGATATCTTCCTTATCTGCCCCAATTAAAAAATACGAGCGGGCTTTTGCTCTTACAAAATTCCGATATTTCCTGATTAAAAAATCTAACGCTTCGCTGTGACCCTGATGGACGGCTTCTATTATCTCTTCATCATCCATGCCTTCTAATCGATTATCAAATGCTTCTGTCCTGGTGATATTGCTCACACACATCCCCCCGCGCAAAACAATAGATAGAAATATTATACATTACAGAAAATTCAATCGTCAACCTCTCATTGTTCCCCACGTCGCCATTTTTCGAAAATTTCAGCAACTTCATCTGATAATTGGATCTTGGAAGCCGGCCTTTTATCACTTGAGTTCCGTACTTTTCTTTCGATTTTTTTTTCGATGACTTTTACTTCCGTCAGAAGCTCCCTTGCTGATTTACGGAGGGCTCCCTGACCAAAAATCGCCCATTGCTCCGTAAAATCAGAAGTTGCTACATGAATTTGAGTTTTAATATTACTTAACTCAATGGCTAATTTTTCAATTCGTTCATCCGCTGTTTCATTTTCTCTAGTGAAAATGACTTCTACCTTATAATTTTTATACTTACGGGCAATCCCCTGAACGTAATAAGCATCGAACACGACGATGACTCGGTAGCCCGTATATCCTTGATATTCTGCCATTTGCTCTACAAGGCGATCTCTTGCTGCAGCTAAATCTTTATGTTTCAACTCATTCAGCTCTGACCAGGCACCGATTATGTTATAGCCGTCCACAAGGAGAATATCCATCTCTGCTATTCTCCCAATGGGTGGCGTTTACGATAGACCTCATACATTAAAATACTAGCTGCCACCGAAGCGTTTAATGATGTTACATGACCGATCATTGGCAACTGAACAAGGAAATCACATTTGTCTCTGAGTATTCTGCTCATCCCTTTACCTTCGCTTCCGATAATTAAGCCGATAGGCAGCGTACCATCCAACTGGCGGAAATCCTGCTTTCCTTTCGCATCCGTTCCTGCCACCCATACACCACGTTCTTTCAGTTCATCAACCGCCCTCGACAGGTTGGTTACACGTGCAACCGGAATGTGCTCTATGGCGCCCGTGGATGCTTTCGCTACTGTTGACGTAAGCCCCACTGCTCTCCTCTTCGGGATGATGATTCCATGGGCACCTGCAGCATCCGCTGTTCTCATGATCGAACCCAGGTTATGTGGATCCTCTAATTCATCCAGGATCAGTATAAATGGATCTTCCCCTTTTTGTTTGGCTCTATGAAACAATTCATCGATTTCCGCATACTGATAAGCAGCTACAGAAGCCACGACCCCTTGATGATTTTCCGATACCATTTGTTCAATCTTCTTCTTCGGAACGTATTGAACCATCACTTTCGATTCTTTAGCAAGTCCAACAATTTGCTGGATGGAGCCTTTCTGAGAACCTTCTGCTATCCAAATCTTATTGATATCCCTTCCTGATTTCAATGCTTCCATAACCGGATTTCTACCTCCGATAAAATCTTTACTCATTTCTACTCCTCCTTTCCTGCCTGGGCTTGTTCAAATATCATCTTCAACAGTTCCTCTAATCGCTCTGTCCGATTAAGTAAAAACAAATATCCAATAAGTGCCTCAAAAGCAGTGCTGTGTTTATACGTTTGTACATCGGTGTTTTTTGGCGTTGTCCCGGATTTCGCATTCCGGCCGCGCTTGACAATCGAAATCTCTTCTACCGTTAAGACGTCCTGATCGAACAACGTTCTGAGAATAGCCGCTTGAGCTTTAGCAGACACATACTTCGTCGCCGCTCTGTGCAGCTGATTTGGTTTAATCTTTCCTTTTGTTAATAGGAGCTGCCGTACATACGTTTCATATACAGCATCCCCCATATAAGCCAGTGCAAGTGCATTGATTTGTTTCGCATCGATTTGTTCATTTATCTCATGCAGCATTAAGATCCTCTTTTCCAGCGAATGCCTTGAGGAGTATCTTCCAGGATGATATTCATCTCTTTTAACGTGTCACGAATTTCATCTGCTAATTGGAAGTTACGATCTTTACGTGCCTGAATGCGTTTTTCGATCAGTTCTTCCACTTCTTCATCCAACAGTTCTGCTTCCTGAAGGCTTAGTCCCAGGACAGAGAAGAAATCTTCGAATTGGCACAAGAACGTATCAATGACTTCCGTAGCTGTATTCTTCTCCATCAAATAATAATTGGCTTGCTTGGATAATTCGAATAATACGGAAATTCCGTTGGCTGTGTTAAAATCATCATCCATTTCAGAGATGAACTGCGCTTTTAATTCAGCGATTTTGTCCAGCCATTCCCGGTTGTTATCCGTTAAGTCTGTACTTGATTCCTTACGGTGTTTCAAGTTCTCATAAGCTGTCTTTATTCTATCTAAAGCGGACCCTGCATTTTGAAGAAGCTCTAAATTGTAGTTGATTGGATGACGGTAATGAACAGATAGCATAAAGAAACGAAGGACTTGTGGATCCTGTTCTTTGATGATGTCATGAACCAATACAA
Source organism: Bacillota bacterium (assembly GCA_051750565.1). Classification (GTDB taxonomy): domain Bacteria; phylum Bacillota; class Bacilli; order Bacillales; family Bacillaceae_B; genus Rossellomorea. The sequence continues at coordinate 45,447 of JBNJJV010000011.1, forward strand.
AATTCCCCAGTGATTTAGACATTTTCTCATTATCAATATTAATATATCCATTGTGCATCCAGTACTTTGCGAATGGCTTTCCTGTAAGTGCTTCTGATTGTGCGATTTCATTCTCGTGATGAGGGAAGGTTAGATCTTGTCCACCGGCGTGAATATCGATGGTATCCCCCAGGTAGCGCTTTGCCATGGCAGAGCATTCAATATGCCAGCCAGGACGCCCTTCACCCCATGGGCTTTCCCAAGAAATTTCCCCTTCTTTCGCTGCTTTCCATAATACGAAATCAAGGGCATCTTCTTTTTTATCCCCTACATCTATGCGGGCACCTGCTTTAAGCTCATCGATCGGCTGATGAGAAAGCTTACCGTAGCCATCAAACTTTCTTGTACGATAATAAACGTCGCCTTGTGATTCGTAAGCAAACCCTTTTTCAACAAGAGCAGAGATAAAATCAATGATGGTATCAATATTGTCTGTTACAGTCGGATGAACATCCGCTTTCTTGCATCCAAGTGCTCCGGTATCTTCAAAATATGCCTGGATAAAGCGCTGGGCAATCGTAGGTACATCCTCTCCCAAATCCTTTGCAGCCCGAATCAATTTATCATCCACATCTGTGAAGTTAGAGACAAATTGAACACCATAGCCTCTGTATTCCAAATAGCGTCTCACCGTATCGAAGACAATGGCAGGGCGTGCATTTCCTATATGAATATAGTTATAAACCGTCGGCCCGCACACATACATTTTGACTTTACCCTCTTCCAGGGGTTTAAATTCCTCTTTTTTTCTTGTCAATGTGTTATATAAACGAATCGTCAATATGATCGACTCCTTCCTTCATATTCCCTTAATAATGATTTTACCTCGTTCAATTCCATTTCCAGTTGTTTCATACGATCATTCATTGGATCCGGGAGATCACAGTGATTCAGATCCTTCTGTATCTTGACGCCATCCTGAATGACGACCTTCCCCGGAATACCAACGACGGTTGAGTTTGGTGGAACATCTTTAAGCACGACCGATCCTGCCCCTACTTTAGAATTTTCCCCAACTACAATCGATCCTAATACTTTCGCTCCTGTGGCGATAAGGGCATTATCCTGAATCGTAGGATGCCGCTTCCCTTTTTCTTTGCCTGTTCCACCAAGGGTAACCCCTTGAAAGAGCGTAACATTATCTCCGATTTCACACGTTTCACCAATCACGACTCCCATCCCATGATCAATGAAGAATCGGCGGCCAATCTTTGCCCCCGGGTGAATCTCTACACCGGTGAAAAAGCGGCTTACCTGTGAAATAACGCGAGCGATAAAAAAGGATTTCCTTTTGAAAAAAGCATGGGCAATGCGATGGGCCCAAATGGCATGAAGACCCGAATACGTAAGGATGACCTCGATATAATTCCTCGCAGCCGGATCCTGATCAAACACTACTTCTATATCTTCCTTAAATGACTTAAACATTCGGATCCCCTCTCTTCGAAAAAATAAAAGCGCAGGCGGCTTGGTTAGGTCCGACAAGCATAAGACGAACTTGCCCTAAAGGCGTTCTTTGCCTTTTGGGTGAGTTTGGCTTATGACCTCGAGGGCCTAGCCGCCGGAGCTGGACAATCAGAAAAGCGCAGGCGGCTTGGTTAGACAATAAAAAAACGCCCCTGTCAATAAACTGACAGAGACGCTTAGATAGCGCGGTTCCACTCTGATTGAGAAGAAAAACAACCTTCCCCAACTCAAATCCTATTAACGGTAGGAAACCGCCTTTACCTACTATATTTCAGTAACGGGCTCAGAGGTGCATTTCAGAATTGGAGGGGCTTAAACCACTTTCAGCCGGTGATGGTTCTCTCTACTAAGCATCCTTTTCTTACTTCTCCTCATCAACGCGATATCATTTATTGTGATACTCTTACTATATTACATTTCCTTCAAAATGTTAACCTAAAAGAATTTGCAGACGATGTTTAACGGTATCTTTCCCTAAAAGCTCAATCGCATTCGGTAATTCAGGACCATGCGTCTGACCAGTTACCGCTACACGGATCGGCATAAACAGCTTTTTCCCTTTATGACTAGTCGACTTTTGCACCGCTTTGATAGACGATTTAATTTCTGCGGCTTCATAGTTTTCAAGAGCTTCGATTTCATTCAAGAAGGCTTGAAGAACTTCAGGAACCTGCTCTTCTTCCAAGACCGCTTTGGCATCATCATCATATTCAAGATCTTCCTTGAAGAACATGTCAGACAGCTCTACGATTTCAGCACCGAAGCTCATTTGCTCCTGGTATAAAGAGATGACACGACTCGCCCATTCACGCTGCTCGTCTGACATATTCTCATCCAGTTTACCCGCACTGATTAAGTGAGGAAGTGATAGCTCCACAACTTGACTTAACTCCAAATTCTTCATGTACTGATTGTTCATCCATGTAAGCTTCTGATTATCAAACAGAGCAGAAGAAGTCGATAGACGTTCAGGGTCAAAGATTTCTATAAACTCCTCTTTAGAAAATAGCTCTTCTTCTCCTTTTGGAGACCAGCCTAGTAACGCAATGAAGTTGAATAAAGCTTCCGGTAAATAACCTAATGCTTCGTATTGCTCAATGAACTGAATGATACTTTCATCACGCTTACTTAGCTTTTTACGGCTTTCATTAACGATTAATGTCATATGTCCATAGACGGGTGCTTCCCATCCAAGAGCTTCAAAAATCATTAATTGTTTTGGCGTATTGGAAATATGATCTTCCCCGCGTAGAACGTGTGAAATTTTCATCAGATAATCATCTACCGCAACGGCAAAGTTATACGTTGGCGTTCCGTCTTTTTTCGCAATGACAAAATCACCGATTCCGTCTGACTCGAATGCTACATCTTCTTTCACGATATCATTGAAAGAATAGACCTTCCCTGCAGGAACGCGGAAACGAATGCTCGGTTGACGGCCTTCTGCTGCTAAACGTTCTTGCTCTTCTTTCGTCAGGTTGCGGCATTTCCCGGAGTAACGGGGCATTTGACCTGATGCTGATTGCGCTTCACGTTCCGCTTCAAGCTCTTCTTCCGTACAGTAGCACTTATAGGCTTGTCCTGTTTCCAGCAGCTCGTTTAGATACTGCTCATAAATATGATTACGCTCTGATTGGCGATAAGGGCCATAGTCACCAGGCTTATCTACGCTTTCGTCCCAATCGATTCCAAGCCATTGAAGATATTTAAGCTGACTTTCTTCTCCGCCTTCAATATTACGTTTCTTATCCGTGTCTTCAATACGGATGATGAACTTTCCACCTACACTGCGAGCGTATAAGTAATTAAATAAAGCGGTTCTTGCATTCCCAATATGTAAATGACCCGTTGGACTTGGAGCATAACGGACGCGTACTTCTTTTGTCATTTGATTTCCTCCTCTTTGTATTCCTGCATTAAAGTCTCTGACCTATTTTAACACCGTTATCAAAGGGAATAAAGCGAATTTGTCCCCTTACTTCTTTTTGATCAACACGGTTGTTTGCACTGCAATCCCTTCGCCTCTCCCGGTAAAACCAAGCTGCTCAGAGGTTGTGGCTTTTACGTTTACTTGAGCAATATCTGCTTCTAATAACGTTGCGATGCTTTTTCTCATTTCATCAATATAAGGAGCCATCTTCGGTTTCTGCGCAATGATCGTGCAATCGATATTCCCTAACTCATACCCTTCCTCTTTCACAAGAGCCCATACATGCTCAAGAAGCTTAGCTGAATCTGCATCTTTGAATTCGGGATCTGTATCTGGAAAATGCTTACCGATATCCCCTGCTGCAATAGCCCCCAAACATGCATCCGCTACAGCATGTAATAGTACATCTGCATCTGAATGACCTAATAACCCTTTTTCATACGGTAGGGTTATGCCTCCCATAATCAGAGGTCTCTCTTCTACCAATTGATGAACATCAAATCCTTGTCCGATCCTAAACATGTTTGTCTCCTCCACTCATTTCCTCTTGCTTCTTCAAAATGGCCTCAGCAAAAAATAAGTCCTCAGGTGTCGTCAGTTTAATATTGTCGTAATCACTCTCCACAACAGCAACCTCAACATCCATTCGTTCCACGAGAGAAGCATCGTCTGTTGCAAGAAAACCATCTTGCTCCGCTTCCCCGTGCGCTTTTTTCAACAATGAAACACGAAAAGCTTGTGGAGTTTGAACCATCCACAAGCTTGAGCGTTCAATCGTTTCCTCGACTTCCCCATCCAGTACTTTTTTAATCGTATCTTTAACAGGAACAGCAGCAATGGCAGCTCCTGTTGAAAGAGTTTTTTCTACTAACTGGTGAATCGTGGATTTTTTAATAAAGGGCCTTGCTCCATCGTGTACAAGAACAATTTCATGATCAACCTCAAGCAATGCATTGTATACACTATGCTGTCTTTCTTCCCCTCCATCTACAAGCTTAACGACCTTCGTAATACCGAAATGTTCTAATAAACTCTTGAACGCATCCCGCTCCGATGGATGAATCGCTAGATAGATTCCCTGACAATGGGAGTCATGTTCAAAAACGCGCAGTGTATGAATAATGACTGGACAACTATTTAGCTCGAGGAGCAGTTTATTCTTGCCCGCTTTCATTCGTTTCCCTTGTCCTGCAGCCGGAATGACAACTTCATATTCCATACGATAACTCCTTTAACACTTGAGTAATACTATTTATTATACCTTACTGAATCAATAGAGTCCGGGCAATGATTACTTATAAAGCTTTTTCTAATTGTTTGGGCTTAGCAAAGATCATCCTGCCTGCAGAGGTTTGAAGAACGGATGTTACGAGTACATCGATGTACTTGCCGATATAATTGCGTCCTTCTTCCACTACGATCATCGTACCATCATCGAGATAGGCGATCCCTTGGTTATGTTCTTTCCCATCTTTGATTACCTGAACCTTCAATTCTTCTCCAGGTAATACAACAGGCTTAACGGCGTTTGCTAAATCATTAATATTCAATACTTGTACACCTTGAAGATCGCATACTTTATTCAAGTTGAAATCATTTGTTACAACGATCCCATTCGTAAGCTTCGCTAATTTCACCAGCTTCGAATCAACTTCCTGAATTTCCTCGAAGTCACCTTCATAAATCTGAACCTCTACAGGAAGCTCCTTTTGAATTCGATTCAGGATATCAAGCCCGCGTCGTCCACGGTTTCGTTTTAATACGTCTGAAGAATCCGCAATATGCTGAAGCTCTTCCAGCACAAACTGTGGAATCACGACAATTCCTTCTAAAAATCCAGTTTGACAGATATCTGCGATACGACCATCGATAATCACACTCGTATCCAGTAACTTCAGGGTTTTCACACCCGCTTCATCAGAATCTTCGTCAGTCTCTTTTTTCTTACCCCTATTTGAAGTACCAAACAGACCGACCAGCTCATCCCTTTTCTTAAAGCCAACTTGAAATCCTAAATATCCAAGAAGCAACGTTAATAGAATCGGAACCACTGTGTTGACAATCGGAATCTCCATTTGATTGAAAGGAATCCCAAACAGATACGCAACAAAAAGACCGATAATAAGACCTAAACTGCCAAATAACAGATCCGTTACTGGAGCTTTTACTAAACTATCTTCAAACCACTTGACGAAATTGACGACATACTCGACTGCCCAAAACGTAAGAATATAAAAAATAATGGCACCAAATATAGCAGTCATATAAGGGTTATTAATTAAAGGAATGTCTGATAAATTTATGACGGTAAATAATTCGGGAAGAAGAAATATCCCCAGTGTTCCCCCGACGATAAGGAAGCACGCTTGAACGATTCTTTTTAACATTCCCTCACCTCCTCCTATTCATTATAAACAATTTACTATTTTTGAAACGTCTTAGCCCTTAAAAATTTTAAATTTAATCGAATGGAAACCATTTTGATAAACTTAACGCATTTTACTAGCTTCCTTAAGTGAAGGCTAACATGTCTTTAAAAGACTGTCAATTTTTTGAAAATGCTTCAATTATACTATTTTTGGTAAATGCAGGACCACATACCTATAACTGTCGATCGGCAAACGTTTGTTCCTTGATTAGTTTTAACCCCTCTTTGATTTTCCGGGCCCTGACCTCTCCGATTCCTTCCACTTCATCCAAATCATCCACAGAAGCACTCACTACATTAGGAAGGGTTTCGAACCTTGTAATAAGGTTTTCGATGATCACAATAGGCAAACGGGGGATCTTATTCAACACGCGATATCCTCTTGGATAGATGGCATCATCATGATGAACATACCCATGATAGCCTAATAACTTTAATAGGACATTATCCTCTAATACTTCTGAATGCACAAGCTCCTGAAATTTATAGAGGAGTTCGAACGGCTTGATATTTCTCTCCTGGGAATAATCCCTTATAATGAGCATCGCCTCATCTTCAATGTCCGCCAATAGCTCATTCATCTGCAGGCGGATCAACCTTCCTTCCACACCCAGCTCGCTTAAATAGGTCAATAGCTCGTTCTTAATCCTTAAAACCATTTCGAATCTGTGAAGAACTTGCAGTAGGTCGCTTTGTGTGACAAGCTCCTCAAACTCCAGCACCGATAAATTAGAAATGCTCTGATCCAGAACCACCTTATACTTCTCCAATGTTTGAATCGCCTGGTTGGCCTTCGTCAAGATGACAGAGATGTCCTTTAATGCATATCGAAAGTTACCTTGATACAGGGTGATGACGTTCCTCCGTTGAGAGATGGCGATGACAAGGGCATTGGTTTGTCTTGCAACCCGCTCAGCCGTACGGTGTCTCATTCCAGTTTCAGTGGAAGGAACGTACACATCGGGAGCCAACTGTGCATTGGCCAAAATTATCTTCGTACCTGCTTCATTCAGGATGATTGCCCCATCCATCTTGGCCAGCTCATATAGATAGCTAGGAGAAAAAGCGCAATTAATATGAAATCCGCCGTCCAGTACAGATTTCACCTTATCATTGTAGCCAACAACAATGAGCCCTCCTGTATTGGCTCTCAGCACATTATCAATGCCATCCCTGATCGGGGCACCAGGAGCAACGAATTGTAATATATCCGACATGGACTTCTCTCTTGCCTTCTTATCTTCCATTTCCTATCCTCCTAAAATAATAGCCAGCGCTTCGTTTATATTTGATACTCCTGTGACCTCTATATCAGAAGGAGGCTGCCACCCACTTAAGTTATTTTGGGGAATAATCACACGTTTAAAACCTAATTTAGCCGCTTCCTGGACACGTTGCTCAATCCTCGAAACCCTTCTTATTTCACCTGTCAAACCAACTTCTCCAATGATACAATCGTGGGCCCTTGACGCTTTATCCCGAAAGCTCGACGCAATACTCGCTGCAACGGCCAAATCAATCGCCGGTTCATCCAGTTTAACTCCACCTGCCACTTTCAGATAGGCATCCTGCTGCTGCAATAGCATTCCTGCCCGTTTCTCCAATACGGCCATAATGAGTGAAACACGGCTATGATCAATCCCCGTTGCCATTCGTCGTGGGTTGTTGAAGCTGGTTGGAGTGACAAGGGCTTGTATCTCCACTAGAACGGGTCTTGTACCTTCCATGGAAGCAACAACCGTTGAGCCTGCCGCGCCTTGGGAGCGCTCCTCCAGGAAAATCTCAGAAGGATTTGCGACTTCCTCCAAGCCAAGCTCTTTCATTTCAAAAATCCCCATCTCATTCGTCGATCCGAAGCGATTCTTCACGGCTCTTAAAATGCGATACGAATGATGACGCTCCCCTTCAAAATACAGCACGGTATCAACCATATGCTCCAATAAACGAGGCCCTGCAATCGATCCTTCTTTTGTAACATGCCCTACAATAAAGATGGCGATGCCTTTTGTTTTCCCTATTCTCATTAATTCGGCTGTACATTCCCTTACCTGAGAAACACTGCCTGGAGCAGATGTCACTTCAGGGTGAAAAATCGTTTGAATCGAGTCGATGATGACAAAATCAGGTGAGATCTGTTCAATCGTCTGGTGAATCAATTCAAGATTTGTTTCTGCAAATATATATAGATCATCGGATTTCACATGTAATCGATCTGCCCGAAGTTTTGTTTGCTTGATGGATTCTTCTCCGGATATATATAAAACCTTCTGCTTTTGATCAGCCAGCTGGGCAGAAACTTGGAGCAATAAAGTAGATTTTCCGATTCCCGGATCTCCACCGATCAACACAAGTGATCCCGGAACGACTCCCCCACCCAACACCCGATTCAGCTCTTTCGACTCGGTCAATACTCTTGGTTCTTGCTTTGTTTCGATTGAGATAAGCTTTTCTGCTTTAGTAGGCCCGCTATTTTCAGAATGCATAAACGACCCACGAGGCTTCTTCCCAGTCATCTCAACCTCTTCCACCATCGTGTTCCACTCGTTACATCCTGGACATTTCCCCATCCATTTAGCAGACTCATATCCACATGATGAACATACAAACTTTGTCTTTTTCTTTGCCAATCTATTCTTCTCCTCTTTTACTCTATTTGTACTCTAACCATTCCATATAAGTACCCTTTTGGAATGATTGTATCGGTTTTATGTAATGGTTACAAGAAAAGCGCAGGTGGCTCGATCTGGCCCGACAAGCATAAGGCAAGCTCGCTGAAAAGGCGGTCTTTGCCTTTTTGGCGAGATTGACTTATGATCTCGAGGGACTAGCCACCGGAGCTAGACAATCAGAAAAGCGCAGGTGGCTTGCTCAGAGGCGACAAGCATAAGACGAGTTAACCGGAAAGGCGTTTCTTGCCTTTTTGGTTAACTTGGCTTATGACCTCGAGCCTCTAGCCACCGGAGCTGGACAATCTGAAAAGCGCAGCCGGCTCGATCTGGCCCGACAAGCATTTTCAGGAAAGCCACATTATGATAAAAGAGGTACACGAAAAACATATACGTGTACCTCTTTTTCAACCGTTTGTATTAAGTAGGAGTATTTGCTGCTTCTTCTTCTTTTACCTTCACAACAAACTCACTATCTTCTACATCGATCAATATATTCTGTCCTGTCAGTACCTTGCCTCTTAATAGCTCTTCTGACAGTTTATCCTCTACATGTTTCTGAATGGCACGACGCAGTGGACGCGCACCGTATTCAGGATCGAATCCTTCATCTGCAATTTTTTCTTTAGCAGCAGCTGAAAGCTCTAAATGAATATCCTGCTCCTTCAAGCGAGTTGTCAATTGGTTGGACATCAAGGTCACAATCTCTTTTAAATGATCTTTTTCAAGGGAATGGAACACAATGATTTCATCGATACGGTTAAGGAACTCTGGTCGGAACGCTCGTTTCAGTTCCTCCATTACCTTGCCTTTCATATCCTTATAATCCTGTTTTCCATCTTGAATATTGAACCCAACATATTTGTTGCTCTTAAGGGACTGGGCACCAACGTTAGATGTCATAATTAACACCGTGTTTCTAAAGTCTACCGTTCTTCCTTTAGAATCTGTCAAACGGCCGTCTTCCAAGACTTGAAGAAGGATGTTAAATACATCTGGGTGTGCTTTTTCAATTTCATCTAATAGAACGACGGAATACGGTTTACGGCGAACTTTTTCCGTTAACTGCCCGCCTTCTTCATACCCTACATACCCTGGAGGAGAACCTACTAAACGGGAAGTCGAATGTTTCTCCATGTACTCGGACATATCAATACGAATCATGGCATCCTCGTCACCGAACATAGATTCCGCCAGCGCACGGGCCAGTTCTGTTTTCCCTACTCCAGTCGGTCCTAAGAAGATGAAGGAACCGATTGGGCGCTTCGGATCTTTCAGGCCGGCTCTTGCACGACGGACAGCTTTTGATACTGCTACGACTGCTTCAGATTGACCAATGACTCTGGAATGTAGGATCTCTTCTAACTTCAGTAATCGATCCGTCTCAGTCTGAGCAAGTTTCGATACCGGTACTCCCGTCCAGTTCGATACCACTTTCGCAATATCTTCAACGGTCACTTCTGTATTTTCCTGCCCTTGCTTTTCTTTCCATGTGTTCTTCGTTTCTTCTAACTCTTCACGAAGCTTCTGCTCTGAATCTCTCAGAGAAGCTGCTTTTTCAAACTCTTGGCTTTGAACCGCTGCATCCTTCTCTTTGCGGATTTCTTCCAGCTTGGCTTCAAGTTCTTTCAAGTTTGGCGGCGTTGTATAAGAACGTAAACGTACCTTAGAACCAGCTTCATCAATTAAATCGATCGCCTTATCCGGTAAGAAGCGGTCTGAAATGTAGCGATCAGAAAGTTTCACTGCCGCATCAATCGCTTCATCTGTAATCGATACACGGTGATGGGCTTCATAACGATCACGTAAACCTTTAAGAATCTGAACGGACTCTTCTGCCGTTGGCTCATTGACTTGGATTGGTTGGAAACGGCGCTCTAACGCAGCATCCTTTTCAATATATTTACGGTACTCATCCAAGGTCGTTGCACCGATACACTGTAATTCACCGCGAGCAAGAGATGGTTTTAAGATGTTTGACGCATCAATGGCACCTTCAGCCCCACCTGCTCCAATTAATGTATGAAGCTCATCGATAAACAGAATGATGTTACCTGCTTGACGGATTTCATCCATTACTTTCTTTAATCGATCCTCGAATTCCCCACGATATTTCGTACCAGCTACCACTGTACCCATATCCAGGGTCATGACGCGTTTGTCCCGAAGAATCTCAGGAACCTCATTGGCAATAATCTGTTGTGCAAGACCCTCGGCAATAGCGGTCTTACCTACACCAGGCTCACCGATCAGCACGGGGTTATTCTTCGTACGTCGACTTAGCACTTCAATGACACGCTGAATTTCTTTGCTTCGTCCGATAACCGGATCTAAGCTTCCTTCACGGGCAATCGCCGTCAAGTCACGGGCTAAGCTATCAAGGGTAGGCGTATTCGCATTGGCATTGCCTCCACCCTGGTGGTTACTTGAATCATTGCTGCCAAGTAACTGCAATACTTGCTGTCTTGCTTTATTTAAGCTGACTCCCAGATTACCAAGTACACGAGCGGCTACTCCTTCACCTTCACGAATCAACCCTAATAAAATATGTTCCGTTCCAACATATGAGTGTCCCAGTTTACGTGCCTCATCCATCGAAAGCTCAATCACTTTCTTCGCTCGAGGTGTATAATGGATCGTTTGAGATTTCTCGGTACCTTTTCCGATCAATCCTTCCACTTCTTTCTGAATCTTTTCAGGGCTCAGTCCCAACGCCGTAAGTGCTTTAGCGGCAATTCCTTCACCTTCGCGGACAAGTCCCAATAAAATATGTTCAGTACCAATATTACTGTGCGCCAGACGAATCGCTTCTTCTTGAGCTAATGCTAATACCTTTTGTGCTCTTTCTGTAAATCGACCAAACATCATATTATTTTTCCTCCTCACGTGTATCCTTATCTAACTTAATTCGCTCTCGAATCAAAGAAGACCTTCTTATATCTCTTTCATTTGGTCTCAATGGACCTCCAGAATATTGTTGTAAAAATCCAGGTTGGGTCAAAATCATTAGTTCATTCAATATATTCTTAGATATTACTTTGATGTATCCTAAATCAATTCCAAGCCTGACATCCGATAAACACTTCGCCGCTTCCTTGGACTCGATAACTCGACTGTGCTCTAACACGCCAAGTGAACGAAAGATCCTATCTTCTAATTGTAGGTTAGACGTTTTAACTAATGCGTCCCGTGCCGAGTGTTCTTTATCAATGATCTGCTTCACAACACTCAATAAATCTTCCACAATATCTTCCTCTGATTTACCAAGTGTCGTTTGATTCGAAATCTGAAAAATGTTCCCTAACGCCTCGCTGCCTTCTCCATAGATCCCTCTTACCACCAGACCTAATTGGTTTATGGCAGGAATGATACGATTTAATTGCTGGGTCAGAACCAGACCCGGCAAGTGCATCATCACGGAAGCTCTAAGCCCTGTCCCCACATTAGTGGGACAAGTCGTTAAATATCCATGTTTCTCATCAAAAGCAAAATCAAATTCACTTTCAAACCAATCATCAATCTGATTCGCTCTCTGTAAAGCTTCCTTCAATTGCAATCCTGGATATAAACACTGTATTCGAATATGGTCCTCTTCGTTTACCATTATGCTAATATCTTCTTGACTTGATAGAAGGACAGCCCCATAATTCGAGTCCTCCGCTAAGTTAGGACTAATAAGGTGTTTCTCCACCAATACCCTCTTTTGGAGAGGCTGAATCTCACATGTAGGTAAAAATTCTAATTCTCCTAAATTTTTTGGGTATAAAGAGAGCTTATCCTTCACACGATCCACGATTTCTTTAGCTTCTTCAGAAGAATATAAAGTGGAGAAACGAAAGTCCGTCATGTTTCTTGCAAGCCGGACCCGTGAGCTAAGAACAATATCTGAATTCGGTCCTTCTTCATTCATCCAGGAGCTAACCGCATTTTGTAAAAACTTCTCCAGACTCATCCTTTATCTCCTCCCTCTTTATTAACATCTTTCTCCAGGGAGCGAATTTCGTCTCGTATCTCTGCTGCTTTTTCGAACTCTTCATCCGCAATCATCGTTTGCAGATCCGATTTCAACTGCTGAATCTTTTTCTTTATGTGAATGGCTCCACCCATGCGTTCCGGAACCTTTCCGTGGTGCTCCACATTCCCACTATGAACACGCTTTAAAAGAGGAGTAAGTTCATCTTTAAACGTTTCATAGCAATGAGCACAGCCGAAGCGTCCTACATTAATGAATTGCTGAAAGGTCATTTTACACTTTTCACACTGTAATACCTCTGGCTTAGGAATTTCCGTTTCTTTTGCCTGCTTAAATGCAGGGGCTATATTAAGAAGACCTGCCAATAGATTATTCACAGAGAACCCGGAAGAAGAATCAAACATAAACATCTCACCCTTATCCTGAGCGCATTGTTCACATAAATGAACCTCTGTCTTTTCCCCATTTATCACCTTGGTAAAATGAAGGGTTGCAGGTCTTTCATTACATTCTTGACAAACCATCCTACTCACCTCTCAAAACTTACTCATACTTCAATGTATCCAGCATGGCTCTGAGCATTCTTCCCCTCAATACATCCCGTTCAGGTAAATCTACCATGATCACCGAACGGTCCATAACGCTCAGCATAATCTTCGCTTCCCGCTCAGAAATAATATTCTCTTCCACTAATCGAAACACAATATCAGCCGCCGTATTCTGACTGATGGTTTGTGTTATTAAAGCTACTAGCTGGTCAATAAGATGAACTTGATCGTGGGCCTTTACCTTCATGATTCGGATGTAGCCCCCGCCACCTCGTTTACTTTCTACTACATATCCTCGTTCTATCGTGAACCGGGTATTGATCACATAATTAATTTGAGAAGGAACACATTGAAACCTATCAGCGATCTCGCTTCTTTTAATCTCGACTATCTCACTTCCACTCAGTTCTAAAACATTCTTTAAATAACGTTCAATGATGTCGGATATGTTCCTCATCAAACCTCCTCCTCATTTTGACTTTGACTATATTTGACTATAATTATACAACCGCGTTTTAAACTTTGCAATTATGAAGTATGACCTTAGAAGTTTTCCTGTTTTAGGAAGGTTTTAAACGTGGGAATGTGAGATTGTTGGATAGAAATAAGAAAATGGGGCATTGAGAGTGTGTGATGTTTTGTTTAGGGAGTGCGGTGGTGTAAGTAGCGGGAGTTGATTTTTTTGAGATGGATGGGTGGAGGGGCTATTGTGGTGTTGTGAAGGAGGAAGAGTAAAATTTAGTAATTTGAATGGATTATTTCCTTAAAGTTGTGGTTAATTAGGTTATTAGATAAAGAAAGTGCTCTATTATGTGTTAAAGCTAGTATTTTTCAAGGTGAACTGAATGTTTATAGTCGAGGATTTGGAGTAATTGCGTCGTTTTTTTGTTTTATGCGTCATTTTCGACTGTTATTGCGTCATTTTTTTATTTTATGCTTCGTTTTAGACCTTTATTGCGTCAATTTTTCGTTTTATGCGTCTTTTACCAAATATCACCTATCCACTCGTATGGTAACAACTAATTATATTTATCTTTTCCAAAGCTTAGCTGTATAGAAGATTGATGTCCCATTCACAATCTCATAAATTCAAACTACAAAAAGAGCAG
>JBNJJV010000012.1:0-36568 GCA_051750565.1 Bacillota bacterium
AGCAAAGCCCCTCCGCTTTTCTACATGTCCAGCTCCGGCGGCTAGTCCCTCGAGGTCATAAGCTAAATTGACCAAAAAGGAAAGGGCGCCTTTCCGGCCAATTCATCTTATGCTTGTCGGACCTGACCAAGCCGCCTCCGCTTTTCTAATGACAAATATATGTACTTTTATATGAATCCTTGAAATGATAAAGTTTTTAGGATATATTCGTTATGGATAAAAAGGTTATTGGAGGACCAAAAATGACAAATCGATATGCCGTTATATTAGCTGCCGGGCAAGGTACGAGAATGAAGTCGAAGCTTTACAAAGTTCTTCATCCTGTGTGTGGCAAGCCGATGGTGGAACATGTGGTCGACCAAATTTCAACACTTCATATAGAAAAGACTGTCACAATCATCGGTCACGGTGCTGAGCTTGTGAAGTCGCATTTAGAAGGCAAGAGTGATTTTGCCCTTCAGGCTGAGCAATTAGGTACCGCTCATGCTGTTATGCAGTCTGAGGATGTGTTAGGTGATTTAGAAGGTACTACTTTAGTTGTATGTGGTGATACACCGCTCATTAAAGGAGAAACGATGGAAGCGTTAGTGAAGCATCATGAAGGACAGGGTGCGAAAGCGACTATCTTGACTGGTCACACTGAATCTCCTGATGGATACGGACGCATCATCCGTAACCAAGAAGGCTTGGTAGAGCGCATTGTTGAACATAAGGATGCAACTGATGAAGAGCGAAGCGTGAAAGAAATCAATACCGGAACATATTGTTTCGATAATAAAGCGTTATTCGATGCCCTGAAAAAGGTTTCGAATGATAACGTACAAGGCGAGTATTATTTACCGGATGTGATTGAGATTCTTCAGTCAGAAGGTGAAATCGTAAGTGCGTACCAAACAAATGACTTTGATGAGACATTGGGTGTGAACGACCGTGTTGCACTTTCTCAAGCAGAGATCACGATGAAAAAGCGCATCAATGAATACCATATGCGCAATGGTGTAACGATAAAGGATCCAAACAATACGTATATTGATGCCGGTATTACGATTGGCAGAGATACGGTTATCCTTCCGGGTACGATTCTTACAGGGAGCACCACAATTGGTGAAGACGCTATGATCGGACCAAGTTCTGAGGTGAAGGATTGTCAGATCGGTGATCGAACAGTTGTTAAGCAATCTGTAGCTCATGACAGCTCGATCGGATCGGATGTTCATATTGGGCCATTTGCTCACATTCGTCCGGCTTCTACCATTGAAGATGAAGTGAAGATTGGTAACTTTGTTGAAATTAAGAAGGCTTCGTTCGGTAAAGCAAGTAAAGCATCCCACTTAAGCTACATTGGAGATGCAGAGGTTGGAAGTGACGTCAACATTGGATGTGGATCGATCACGGTGAACTATGATGGAAAGAATAAGCACCTGACAAAAATTGAAGATGGTGTATTTGTAGGATGTAATTCAAATCTGGTCGCGCCTGTTAAAGTTGGAAAAGGTGCATACATTGCTGCTGGTTCTACGATTACTGAGGATGTTCCAGGAGAATCTCTTTCGATTGCAAGAGCTCGCCAGGTAAATAAAGAAAACTACGTTCAAAATCTAAATCATAAGAAATAATTGGAGGTCCACAATGCCAAACTCTTATATTAATTCCAAATTAAAAATTTTCTCCCTTAATTCAAACTACCATCTTGCAAAGGAAATTGCAGATGAAGTAGGAGTTGAATTAGGGAAATCTTCTGTTAAGCGTTTTAGTGACGGTGAAATCCAGATTAACATTGAAGAAAGTATCCGTGGTTGTGATGTATTCGTCATTCAGTCTACTTGTCAGCCTGTAAACGAAAACCTGATGGAGCTTCTTATTATGGTAGATGCGTTGAAACGTGCATCTGCTAAAACGATTAACATTGTAATGCCTTATTATGGTTATGCCCGTCAGGACCGTAAAGCGAGAGCACGTGAGCCAATCACGGCTAAATTAGTGGCAAACCTGTTAGAAACAGCCGGTGCTACCCGCGTAATCACACTGGACCTGCATGCTCCTCAAATTCAAGGTTTCTTTGATATCCTAATCGATCACCTGATGGGTGTTCCGATTCTTGCTGATTACTTTGAAGAAAGAGGATTCAATAACGAAGACCTTGTAATCGTATCCCCGGACCACGGAGGAGTGACTAGAGCCCGTAAGCTTGCGGAACGCCTGAAAGCGCCGATTGCCATCATTGATAAACGCCGTCCGAAACCGAACGTTGCAGAGGTCATGAACATCGTGGGTAATATTGATGGTAAAATCGCCATCTTAATCGATGATATCATTGATACTGCAGGTACGATCACGCTGGCTGCCAATGCGTTGGTAGAAAACGGTGCGAAAGAAGTATTTGCGTGCTGTACACATCCTGTTCTTTCAGGTCCGGCCATTGAGCGAATCGAGAATTCAAATATTAAAGAGCTGGTTGTGACGAACTCTATTCCATTAGGTGAAGAGAAAATGATTGGTAAAGTGAAGGCGCTGTCAGTTGCTCCACTAATCAGTGAAGCTATCATCCGTGTCTATGAACAACAATCTGTCAGCACGCTTTTTGATTAAGAATTAATATTTGTAGTTTGTGCATATGAAGAAGAGCCTGCCCTTATTTAGGACAGGCTCTTCTGTTTGCTTTTGGCTCTTTTCACAAAGTTTGTTGCTATCTTAAGGAAGAAAGTAGTAGTTGATTTCCGCTACAGGATGCTTCGCTTTCCGCAGGGCTGGCGGTAAGCCTCCTCGGCTTCGCCTCCGGGGTCTCACCTGTCCAGCTACGGGGCTTAGGGGCTCGAGTCATAAGCCAAGTCTGCCCAAAAGGCAAAGAGCGCCTTTCCGGCAGACTCGTGTTATGCTTGTCACCCCTGGGCAAAGCCCCTCCGCTTCAGCTATTCCCGCAGGAGTCGAGCACCTGCAGCGAGAATCAACTTTCTGAGCATGATTCTTTTGAAGAAATAAAAAAATAAATAAACTATTAGCTAAAAACTTCTTTTAAGGTAAGTAGAGATTGAGTTTTTTTAGGATGAAGAATGCATACCATCCAAGCTAATTGACAGAGCTTATATTAAAAAACAACAACCTCTGCGAAATGAGCCTTGCTTTTCTTAAAAACGCCTATCTGACAACATTCTATAAGGACTCTTCCCGTCATAAATTGATTTTTCTATGTTTATTTCAAATCACATTAGGGTAATTACTATATATAGAACTTTAACTAACATAAAAGATTAGGGAAGGTGTTGGATTAGACATGGCAACTGAATTAAAAGCAAATACCAGAAAAGATTTTAAACGCTCTTCATTAACAAAGCTGAGACACGAGGGGAGTATCCCCGGAGTCGTGTACGGCTACAAAGCAGATAATACACCGATTATGGTAGATGCTATTACGTTTATCAAAACGATTCGTGAAGTAGGGAGAAATGGTATTATTTCCTTAAATGTAGATGGCAATAAACAAAATGTCATTTTAAGTGACTATCAGCAGGACCACTTGAAGGATGCCGTTACCCACGTTGATTTCCTTGCTGTTAATATGTCACAAGAAATTGATGCGGATGTTCGTATCGAGCTTGTAGGAGAAGCGGCAGGAGTGAAGGACGGCGGTGTACTACAGCAGCCGTTGCATGAGGTTTCGGTAACAGCTAAACCTAAAGATATACCTGAATCAATTGAAGTCGATATTGCAAATCTTCAAGTTGGAGAAACGGTAACGATTGGAGATATCCGCGACAAATACAGTGTGTCTCTTAATGAAGAGGACGACCGTACAATTGCCTCCATTCTGGCTCCTCGACAAGAAGAAGAGATTGACAGCGGTGAAGAGCAGGAAGCTGGTACCCCTGAGAATGAAGAAGGAAGAGAATCAGAGGCCAGTGAAGAAAGTGAATCAAAGGAAGAATAAAAATCAATATTTTTTGGCGTAACCTTTTGCAGGTTGCGCTTTTTACGTTATTCTAGAAGTATAAGGTCAGAAGAGGTGGTAGACATGAAATTAATCGTTGGATTAGGAAACCCGGGATCACAATATGAGAAAACACGTCATAATATCGGGTTTGTTATTATAGATGCTTTAGCAGATCGACTGGGGGTTTCATTGAACCAGTCAAAGTTCAAAGGGGTATATGGGACCTACCATTATAAAGGGGAAAAAATTGTTTTATTAAAGCCGCTTACCTATATGAATTTGTCTGGGGAAAGCATTGTTCCTCTAATGGATTATTTTAATATTGAAGATGAAGATTTGCTGGTCATTTATGATGATTTGGATTTACCTGTAGGAAAGATAAGGTTGAGGCAAAAGGGAAGTGCCGGTGGGCATAATGGCATAAAATCAACCATTGCTCATTTGGGCTCTCAAAACTTCAATCGCCTTAGAATAGGAATCGATCGCCCTGCAAACGGTATGAGTGTCCCGGATTATGTTCTTGGGAGGTTTAGTAAGGAAGATCAAGGAGAGTTGGATAAAGTCATCTCGGCAAGTGTGGAAGCATGTGAAACATGGTTTGATAAACCTTTCCTCGAAGTGATGAATAAATTCAACTAACGAATTCATATACTACATTTCCAGGACTGAAAAATCTTTGGGGCCTTCCATCATTCCTGTGGAGAGTTGAATAACTCCCCTCAAACAGGTTCATACTAAATGTATAAATGTGTATGGAGGGAAATGGTATGGCGATCCATTATCAGTGTCGACACTGTAGTACGAATGTTGGAACACTTTCAAACGTATCTGTCCATTCAGAGCAGCTCGGGATTCATGCGCTGTCAGATGAAGAACGGTTACACATGGTTCAGTATCAGGACAACGGAGATATCCAAGTAAAGACCATCTGTGAAGATTGTCAGGAGAGTCTGGAGAGGAACCCTGACTATCATCAATTAGATCATATCATTCAGTAAGAACGCTTTGGTGGAGAACCAAAGCATTTTTCTGTTTACAGTTGAGATATATAGAAAGATCCAAAGGGGAGGAGCGTACACTTGAAAGGTATTTTAAATCAGGTTCACCAAAGTGAAGAAATTCAATCCATCATCGCTGGAGTGGAGGAGCAATTATCAGAACAACTTGTCGCAGGATTGTCTGGCTCATCCCGAACAGCTTATATAGCGGATGTATACTTACAAACGAATAAATCCACCATAGTGGTTACGCATAATTTGTTTCAAGCCCAGAAAGTCTATGACGATCTCATTCAGTTTTTATCCGAGGATGAAGTATATTTATATTCTGCTAATGAGTTAATCGCAGCGGAATTAAGTGTGGCGAGCCCGGAACTAAGAGCTCAACGTATCGAAGTGTTGAATAAGCTTTCTAAGAATCACTCGGGTGTATATATTGTTCCTGTCGCAGGATTAAGAAAGATCCTTCCTCCTAAATCCATGTGGGAAATGAATCAAATCCGTTTTAAAACGGGTGAAGATATCGATTTGGACGAAGTATTAAATCAATTGGTTCAAATGGGCTATCAAAGGACGGGAATGGTCAGCACACCTGGTGAATTCAGTCTTCGCGGGGGAATCGTTGATGTATTCCCGTTAACGTCTCAGAATCCTGTCAGAATCGAATTATTTGATAATGAAATTGATTCGATTCGCGTCTTTTCTGTTGAGGACCAGCGTTCGATTGATAAACTTAATGCTATGGAAATAGGTCCTGCCACAGAGGTCTTATTGAATTATGAGAACATCGAAAGGCTCATCCGCGAAATGGAAGCTGGACTTTCCGCCAGCTTAAAGAAGGTGAAAGCGGCAGCTTTAAAGGAAAAGATGACAGAGTACATAGGGCATGAAGTTGATCAGCTTGAAAACGGACAAGTTCCTGAGCAAATTTTCAAGTACTTGTCCCTGGCGTATGATCATCCTAGTAGTTTGCTAGATTATTTGCCTGAAGACGGAGTCATTTTCTTTGACGAATTCAGTCGCGTACAGGAAATGAGTGAGTCCCTTGAGAAAGAGGAAGCAGAGTGGTATACCTCGTTGTTGCAAGAAGGACAGATCATTCATGAAGTACCTGTATCCCATGCATTTTCCGAGTTGATTAGTAACACAAAGCTGTCAAAGGTGTATTTCTCTCTTTTCCTGCGTCACATTCCAAATACAAGCCCGCAGAATATCTTTAATGTTTCTACAAAGCCCATGCAGAATTTCCATGGGCAGATGAATGTATTAAAGGCTGAATTGGACCGCTTTAAAAAAGGGAAGTATACAGTTGTCTTATTGGGACCGGATGAAGAACGGGTCAAGAAACTTCAAAGGGTACTGGACGATTATAAAATTGAAATCGCCTTTGTGGAAGATGGCGATAAGCTGCTGCCGGGCATGATCCAGATGATCAACGGTAGCCTGACGAACGGTTTTGAACTTCCCCTTCAGAAACTGGCCGTCATTACAGAAGAGGAACTATTCAATAAGAGAACCCAAAAGAAGCCCAGAAGGCAAAAGCTTTCAAACGCTGAGAGAATCAAAAGCTATTCTGAGCTGAAGGTAGGGGACCATGTGGTTCATGTGAATCACGGGATCGGTAAATTCCTTGGGATTGAAACATTGGAGATCAATGGAGTCCACAAAGACTATCTACATGTAAAATACCAGGGAAATGACAAGCTCTATGTTCCGGTCGATCAAATTGAACTCGTCCAAAAATATGTCGCCTCAGAGAACAAGGATCCAAAGCTTTATAAGTTAGGCGGAAGTGAATGGAAGAAGGTCAAGTCGAAGGTTCAGTCTTCTGTTCAGGATATAGCAGATGATCTTATTAAGCTCTATGCTGAACGGGAAGCGGCAAAAGGGTATGCATTTTCTCCCGATGGTGACATGCAAAGAGAGTTTGAAATGGTGTTTCCATACGAAGAAACTGATGACCAGCTGCGATCTGTATGTGAAATTAAGCACGATATGGAAAGAGAACGGCCGATGGATCGCTTATTATGTGGAGACGTAGGTTATGGAAAAACAGAAGTGGCCATTCGGGCAGCCTTCAAAGCTATTGCCGATGGAAAGCAGGTCGCTATTCTCGTACCCACCACCATCCTTGCTCAACAGCATTATGAAACGATCAAGGAACGTTTTCAGGACTTTCCGGTTGAGATTGGATTATTAAGTCGTTTCAGAACACGAAAGCAGCAGCAGGAAACGACGAAGGGTCTTAAGAACGGAACCGTTGATATCGTAGTGGGTACACACCGCCTGCTTTCTAAAGACATTCAATACCGAGACATAGGATTACTGATCATCGATGAAGAACAGCGATTTGGAGTCACACACAAAGAAAAAATCAAACAATTAAAAACGAATATTGACGTGTTGACCCTAACGGCTACTCCGATTCCACGAACACTCCATATGTCGATGCTTGGTGTACGGGATCTATCTGTCATTGAAACACCGCCGGAGAATCGATTCCCGGTTCAGACATATGTAATGGAATACAACGGTGCTTTGATCAAAGAGGCCATTGAAAGAGAAATGGCCCGGAACGGTCAGGTATATTTCCTCTATAACCGAGTGGAGGATATTGAAAGAAAAGCGGATGAAATTTCCATGCTTGTGCCAGATGCGAGAATAGCCTACGCACACGGCCAAATGAGTGAAAACGAGCTCGAAGCCGTAATTTTAAGCTTCCTTGCTGGTGAGTATGATGTACTGGTCACTACGACAATCATTGAAACAGGTGTGGATATCCCGAATGTGAACACATTGATTGTCTTTGATGCCGATCGGATGGGCTTATCTCAGCTCTATCAATTAAGAGGAAGGGTAGGACGTTCTAATAGGGTGGCCTATGCCTATTTCACCTATCGTAAAGATAAGGTGCTGACGGAAGTCGCAGAAAAACGATTGCAAGCGATTAAAGAATTTACTGAGCTCGGTTCAGGATTCAAGATTGCCATGCGTGACCTGACGATCCGTGGAGCAGGAAATCTTCTGGGAGCACAGCAGCACGGCTTTATTGATTCTGTCGGATTTGACTTGTACTCTCAAATGCTGAAAGAAGCCATCGAAGAGAGAAAAGGAGATCTTCCGAAGCAGCCGGAGTCGAGCTTTGAAGTGGATATCGAAATCGATGCCTATATTCCGGATGATTATATTAAAGATGGACATCAAAAGATTGAAATGTATAAACGATTCCGCTCCCTCTCTTCGCTTCCTGAAATCGAAGAGCTGGAAGAAGAAATCCTTGACCGTTTTGGGGAGTATCCAGAGGAAGTCGGCTATCTATTCTTAATCTCTGAAATGAAAATATACGCCAAAAATACAAAGCTTGAGTCCATTAAGCATGATAAGAAATCAGTGAACATTTTTATGTCCCCAGAAGGAACAGCACAGATTGATGGATCCAAGGTCTTTAATTTATGCAACAAACACGGCCGGGCTGTGGGCCTCGGAATGGAAGGATCTAAGCTTAAAATATCCATCAATACCTCACGCTTGGAATCATCTAAGTGGTTTAATATGGCTTATGACATCATTAAGCATTTAGATGAAGCGTTAAAAGTAGAAGAAAACGCGTAATAGTGATAAGAACTACATCACATTCATCAGATGAAATACGGAAATTCTTACCTTCGTTATAATACTGTAACCAAAATGTAAACGCGCTGATTGTTTTACTTTACTATGATAAGGGTATTAGTATTTATGCAGCTGCCAACAATGGAAAAATATACCTGCATTAGAATTTTAGTGAAATTACAGAAAAAATAACTGAATGTGTATAGAACTTCTAAGTTGTAAGATACTAAACTCAACAATGGTAAAGTATTCAATAACAAGTTGGTACATTGCCAAATAAAATCATCTGATGAAAGTGAGGCAACTATAGATGAAAGCAACTGGTATTGTTCGTCGTATTGATGATTTAGGGCGTGTCGTCATTCCGAAAGAAATTCGTAGAACATTAAGGATTCGCGAGGGAGATCCCCTGGAAATCTTCGTCGATCGTGACGGAGAAGTCATCTTAAAGAAATACTCCCCAATCAGTGAACTTGGTGACTTTGCTAAGGAATACGGCGAAGCATTATACGACAGCCTTGGAAGCGCTGTGTTAATTTGTGATCGAGATGCTATAATCGCCATCTCCGGCGCTTCAAAGAAAGAATATTTAAATAAGAACATCAGTGAACTGGTTGAGAAAGTAATGGATGACCGTACGTCTTTATTACACACTCAACAAGGACAAGCAGAGCTTGTCGATGGACACGGTGAAGATCTTGCTTCCTATACGATAGCCCCGATAGTCGCAAATGGTGACCCGATTGGTGCCGTTGCGATCTTCTCGAAGGAGCGTACAGTAGGCGAAGTGGAGCAGAAGGCAGTAGAAACGGCAGCTGGCTTTTTAGCAAGACAAATGGAGCAATAATCTAAAAGAGCGGCACTTAGCCGCTCTTCTTTTTTTATTTTTGCCTGATAAACGATGCTGCTCAGAGAAAACAGGCAGCTCTTTATGGTAAAATGACCAGTATATAAACGATTTTTTCTCTGCCTGATCAGACTCAAAGAGCATTGAAAAAAGTGGTACAGAAAGGCAGGGAAACTGGTTGAGTAAGAAGTACTCTTCCAATCGATTTTTGAAAGGGGCAATGGTATTAACGGTTGCCGCACTAGTGACGAAGATATTAAGTGCAGTATATCGGGTGCCGTTTCAAAATATTGTTGGGGATATTGGTTTTTATATCTATCAGCAGGTGTATCCTTTTTACGGAATTGCCATTGCATTATCCACCTATGGATTCCCTGTGATCATCTCGAAGTTAGTAGCCGAGAAAATAGGAAATGAAGATGAAGAAGGAGCGAAGAATGTAGCCGTCACCTCCTTCATGTTTCTATGTATCGTTGGAATAAGCTGGTTTCTTATCGTGTACTTTGGAGCAGGGGTGATAGCCCGTTGGATGGGGGATCCACTCCTTAAACCCTTGATTCAAGTCATTTCTTTTTCCTTCCTGCTGTTAGCTCCCCTTTCTGTTCTGAGAGGTTATTATCAAGGAAAGGAAGATATGGTGCCCACCGCTGTTTCACAGGTGACAGAGCAAACGGTAAGAGTGGCGACGATTCTTGTATTCTCAATTATTTTGGTTTCTCAAGGATATTCCCTGTATATGGCGGGGAACGGAGCGCTATTCGGTTCGATAACAGGTGGACTGGGAGGATTATTGGTTTTACTTTTCATAGTGACTGCACGCAGGGAAAAGCTGTTTTCACGCAAGTCCCTGAGGTTATCCCCTGATTATTTACACATTTGGTCACGGTTATTAATGAACGGAACAGCCATTTGTGTAAGTGCCATGCTGCTGGTTCTTCTTCAATTTGTTGATTCCTTGAATGTATATTCTCTCCTGACCTCATCAGGTATGGACACAGAGTTAGGGAAAAAGTGGAAGGGGATTTATGACCGGGGTCAGCCCTTTGTCCAGCTCGGGACAGTAGTTGCCACCTCCATTTCCCTCACCATCGTACCATTGGTGACAAGTGCCTACTTGAAAAAGAAAGAAAATTTGATAAGGGAGTACAGTCAGTTATCTCTAAAAATCAGCATTACCATCGGATTTGCAGCTACATTAGGTATCATCAATATCATGGTTCCTACCAATACGATGTTATTCGAAAATGCATTGGGCTCAAAGGTGATCGCCGTTTTCTGTCTATCCATTTTCTTTAGTTGTCTGATTCTTACGTTTGCAGGCATTTTCCAAGGGATCGGTAAGATTTATTACCCGGCATTCTGTATTTTGATAGGCATTCTCTTAAAATATATCGGCAATGCCTATCTCATTCCCGTCATAGGTATTATGGGAGCGTCCATGGCGACGGTCGGTTCTTTAACCGTTATTACCGGTATGATGATCTTGAAGTTAAGGAGATTATTCCCTATCCGGTTCTTTCCCTTTTCATTCTATAAAACCTTATTGCTGAGCGGTGCAGCCATGACCATCGCGTTACAGGTTTTCCTGCAGATTTATGATACACTTTTAGCCAAAGGAATGCCTGAACGAGAGCTTTCTGTCCTTTTTTCTTTAGGAGGAGCTTGTATCGGTGCCATCATCTTTCTGATTGTTTTTTTAAGAGGAAATGTCCTCTCCAGGGAAGAAATGGGTTTCTTGCCGTTTGGTAGTAAATGGGTAAGGCTGATGAATATCATGCAACCAATGAATAAAAAGTAGCGAGGAGATCAATATGCATACAATAACAATTGTGGGTTTAGGTGCAGGAGATATCGAACAGCTCCCATTAGGAGTGTACCGATTAATAAAGAATAGCTCACATCTATACTTACGTACGAAGGAGCATCCAGTCGTAAAGGATTTAATGGCAGAAGGAGTTGAGTTTCACTCCTTCGATGCTGTATATGAAAAGCATGATCAGTTCGACCACGTGTATGAAGAAATTGTATGTGAGCTGGTTTCGAAATCTGAAAAGCATTCAATCGTCTATGCCGTTCCGGGTCATCCATTAGTGGCTGAAAAGGCTGTTCAAATGCTTCTGGACCTTCAGGAAGAAGGAAAAATACAAGTGTCGATTGGCGGTGGTCAAAGCTTCATTGATGCTCTGTTTGCTTCTGTCGGAGCGGACCCGATCGATGGCTTTCAGCTATTGGACGGTACGAGCTTAAAGCTTCAAGACATTCATATGAATCAACAGCTTATCATCGGACAGGTCTATGATGCCTTTATCGCTTCTGAGGTGAAGATTACCCTGATGGAGCTCTATCCATATGATTATGAAGTCATGCTTGTCACAGCGGCTGGCAGTAAGGAAGAGAAGGTGGATAGAATCCCGCTGGTTGAACTTGATCGTGTGGCCCACCTCAGTAATTTAACAAGCTTGTATGTCCCGGCTGTGAAAGAAATGGCATCCACTTATAAACAATATGCAACATTAAGAGAGATCATCTCGACACTAAGGGGACCGAATGGGTGTCCTTGGGATAAAGAGCAAACGCATCATTCCCTCAAGAAATACTTACTCGAAGAAACGTACGAGTTACTGGAAGCCATTGAGGAAGATGATATTGATCATATGATTGAAGAGCTGGGGGATGTCCTGCTCCAGGTCATGCTCCATGCCCAAATAGGTGAGGATGAAGGAATGTTCACCATGGAGGAAGTGATTGAAAGTCTTGCTTCCAAAATGGTCCGAAGACACCCTCATGTATTTGGTTCGGTTCAAGTAGAAAATACGGAACAAGTGAAAGCGAACTGGGATGAAATCAAGAAGCAAGAAAAGCCGGTTGAACATGAACCGATGCTTAAGAACGTTGCCAAAGGAATGCCGGCTCTCATGAAGGCATACGAATACCAGAAGAAAGCCGCAAAAGTAGGCTTTGATTGGCCAGACCCTAAAGGGGCATGGGAAAAAGTATGGGAAGAATTAAAGGAATTTGAAAACGAGGTCGAGAATAATAGTGAAAACCATATCAAAAAAGAATTTGGAGATATTTTATTCGCACTTATCAATGTGGCCAGATTCTATAAGATATTTCCAGAGGAAGCCCTGTCTATGACCAATACAAAATTTTACCGCCGCTTTTCTTATGTGGAGGAACAGGTTTTGAAAACGGGGAAGGGCTTTGAGGATTTCACTTTAGAAGAATTAGACCAATTTTGGAACGAAGCCAAAAAGATGAATATCGAATAAGGGGAAATGAATAATGGTATCCATGAGATTAGATAAATTTTTAAAAGTATCAAGACTGATTAAAAGAAGAACGATGGCTAAAGAAATTGCCGACCAGGGCCGTATAACAGTGAATGGGCTGCAAGCAAAAGCGAGCTCTAATGTGAAGGTCGGAGACGAATTAAGCGTGAGGTTTGGTCAAAAGATTATGAGGGTAAAGATAGAAAGGCTTCTTGAAACAACCAAAAAAGAAGAAGCGAGTGGACTTTATTCCGTACTTTCAGAAGAAAGAGTTCAAGAAGAAACGGAATAAGGATTACATAGTAAGAGGCTCTATTTTGGTTCTATTTTTCTCCCAAAAACATAAACATAGTTACAAAGCTTGTACTATGGGAATGTGAGGGATGGGTATGAATCAATATTCTGATGGAAACAAAGATAAAACGACTTTTCAAGAACATGACGTCATGATGAGGGGCCGCAAGCTTCTTGATATCACGGGTGTTAAACAGGTGGAAAGCTTCGATAATGAAGAGTTTCTACTTGAAACCGTAATGGGCTTTTTGTCTGTCAGAGGTCAAAATCTACAAATGAAAAATTTAGACGTGGACAAAGGCATCGTCTCCATTAAAGGAAAGGTGTTTGATCTCGTTTACCTGGATGAACAAAATGGGGAGAAGGCTAAAGGCTTCTTTAGCAAGCTGTTTCGATGACACTCTCAACCCAGTTCTACACCATGCTTTCCATGATCGGAATGGGAGCTTTATTTGGTGCGGCATTAGACACGTACAATCGGTTCTTAAACCGGTCTGAAAGAAAACGGTGGCTAGTATTCTTA
Source organism: Bacillota bacterium (assembly GCA_051750565.1). Classification (GTDB taxonomy): domain Bacteria; phylum Bacillota; class Bacilli; order Bacillales; family Bacillaceae_B; genus Rossellomorea. The sequence goes on from JBNJJV010000012.1 coordinate 13,475, forward strand.
AACGATATGATGTTTTGGGTATTACAAGCCCTATCGATTTTTTATATTTTATTTGTCGTCAATTTTGGTGAGATTCGTTTTTATATTTTTATCGCTTTGCTGTGTGGCTTTGCTGGTTATCAGGCCCTCATCAAGCAGCTTTATCTTGCCTTTTTGGAACGGGTGATCTTATTTTTTATCTCCCTTTATAAATTTGGTGTGAAAATGGTGAAAAAATTAATTTATTCACCGATAAAATGGATAATTGTGCTTCTCATTACCATGGTTTTATCTGTAGGAAAGGGGCTCTTATCCGTCATAATATTCCTATTAAAGGTAATCTGGAAGGTGTTACAATGGGCGATTAAACTCGTAACGGCTCCAATATGGTGGATATTAAAGAGTATTTGGAATTTATTGCCGAAAATTCTTACAAAAAGAGTCGAGAAGTTATATAATAAAGTGGCAGGAATTTTTAAAGCATATATCAAAAAAGTATATAGAGTGGTAGAAAAGTTCAAAAAGAAACCTAAAGACAAAGAATAGGGCTTAAGGCTTTGCCACTCCATATTGTAAAGGAGGTTTGGGAATGAGAAAAAACGTGACACCAATGGAAAATGAATATGTTCGTCATCAGGAGCATATGCATCATTCGTCTTCTAAGAGAAAAAAACGTTTGGTCCGTCGATTAGCAGTATTTTTAGTTTTAGTATTGGCAATTAGTGGATTTTTAATTTCGACTCTCATTTCCAGAGCCCAGGTTTTAGAAGATAAACGTACTGAAAAAGCACAATTAGAAAAAAAGTTAGAACATCTAAAAGATAAGCAAACCGCGTTGGAAGAAGAGATTGTAAAGCTTAACGACGACGAATATATAGCCAAACTGGCGCGCCGGGATTACTTTTTATCAGATGAAGGTGAGATTATTTTCAACATACCTGATCCAGATAAAGAGAAAGAAGAAGAGGTGTCTTATTGACACCCTTTTTTTTAATTGGCTATAATATATAATAAGGTTTATCTTTTATCATTTTAAGGAGGAGCATTTCTTTTATGTCAATCGAAGTAGGCAGCAAGTTACAGGGTAAGGTAACAGGTATTACAAATTTTGGAGCGTTCGTGGAATTATCGGAAGGTTCAACTGGTTTAGTACACATTAGTGAAGTTGCAGACAACTATGTTAAGGATATTAACGAACACCTTAAAGTTGGCGACGAAGTAACAGTTAAGGTTATTAATGTTGAGAAAGATGGAAAGATCGGTTTGTCCATCCGTAAAGCGAAAGAGCAACCACAACGCCCGCAGCGCCCTCAGCGTCCTCAACGCCCGCGTAATAATAATAACAAACAGAACGACACACGCACTAAAGAGAGTTTCGAACAAAAGATGGCACGTTTCTTGAAAGACAGTGAGGATCGTTTATCATCTTTAAAGAAAAATACTGAGTCTCGTCGTGGTGGAAAAGGGGCGAAAAAAGGTTAACTTGCTGTCTATTAACTCATATAGCAGGTTGTGAACGGAAAACAGGCATACTCATAAGGATGAGTGTGCCTGTTTTTTTATATAGTGTAGAAAGGAAAACGACCTGCCCCCATCGAATAAAATAGTCTTAACTAATTTTATGGAGGCAGCCATTATGAAAATAGAACAGATAATCGATCATCATGAATCGTTTAAGCTGTGGCTTAATGAATTGAAAAAGATCAATGATAAAGAGTGGTTTCAGCCAATGGAGGAAAGTAAGTGGTCGATTGCTGCAAATGTTTCTCACATGATCAAATGGGACCAATATTCAATAGGAGAGATTCTCCCAAGGGTTTCAGAAGGAGCGCAACTGTCTCCTTTTCCGGATTTTCAACGTTTTAATAGAGAAGCTGAAGAATATGCACATGACGTAGTAAATAAGGAAGCTTTGATTGAAGAAGGGATCAAAACACGCGAATCGATTATAGCTTATGTAAATCGTTTATCTGATGATGATTTACAACATTCGTTCTCAGTAGGAGATCAAAACTTTACACTTGAAGAGTTTTTTGAAGACTTTATCGGTCATGATAAACATCACCTGGAGCAAATTGAAGAAGTGGTATCTGCAGAAAAAACGTGATGTGCCTCTTCATGCGAAAAAAGCTGAATATAAAAAAGACTATCGTTTATGATAGTCTTTTTTTTCTATGACCCGTACGGGATTCGAACCCGTGTTACCGCCGTGAAAGGGCGGTGTCTTAACCGCTTGACCAACGGGCCTTGAAATATGGTAGCGGCGGAGGGGATCGAACCCCCGACCTCACGGGTATGAACCGTACGCTCTAGCCAGCTGAGCTACACCGCCATATTTATGCACCTTTTAGGCACAAAATCTATGATACATAGAAAGAATTATCTTGTCAATATAATCTAATAAAGAATTTGTCAAAATTCCCTTAAGCATAGTCGCATAGCCGTTTAGGACGAAAAAAGTAAAAAAGAAGAATGGATTCGATTAGAATATTCTGAATATTTTACCGGAATCCATAGAAAGTCGTCGAAACTTTCTCGGTATGCATTCCCTCATTTTGACAAAGTTTTAATCTTGTACCATTTATACTTAACAAAAACGAAATGGGGAGTGTTTCATACATGGGGAAAGCCGATCAGTCGATCATAGAACCTGTTCAGAACGTGGACATTGAACACACTAGGGTGGAACTATCCAAAAGAATGAAGTCTATTTATTCGAAACTGGAGTGGCTGTTCGTAGAAAAGGGGATTGCCTTATTCGTTATCGGATTTTTATTAGGAAGAGCGTTAATCCTTTCACATTTAACGCCGTTTGCACTGCCGTTCTTTGCCTCTGTTTACCTTATTCGAAGAGAGAAATCTCCCATTGCACTAATCGGATTGCTTGCAGGAGCTCTCACCTTATCTCTTCCTAGTATCAGTTATACGTTTGTCAGTGCGGTAATATTCCTATTAGCGTTTCGATTGTCTCAGAAATATCACAAGAATAATTTGAGAGTCGTCGCTTTTTATGTCTTCTTCACAGTCATGGCAGCAAAGCTTTCATTCGATTATATCCAGCAAGGACAAGCACTGACGGTGTACAACGGAGTAATGGCGTTAATAGAAGCGAGCCTTGCCTTTCTTTTAACGTATATTTTCATTCAAAGTGTACCTCTTGTAACCGTTCAGCGTAGAAGGAAATCGCTGAAAACAGAAGAAGTGGTCAGTCTGATCATTCTATTAGCATCTATCATGACAGGTACAATTGGATGGTCTGTATACAATCTGTCTGTGGAACATGTGTTATCAAGATACTTAGTGCTGCTGTTTTCCTTTATAGCAGGGGCTACAGTGGGCTCCACAGTAGGGGTTGTTACTGGGCTTGTTTTCAGTTTAGCCAACGTTTCTAGCTTTTATCAAATGAGCTTGCTTGCTTTCTCGGGGCTTCTGGGCGGACTTATGAAAGAAGGAAAGAAATTCGGAGCAGCAATCGGTTTGTTAATCGCTACTTTATTAATGGGAATGTACGGAGAAACAGATACGGTTATAACGAAAACCTTATATGAATCGGGGGTAGCGATTTTACTCTTATTTTTAACCCCTCAAAGTTTAACGTCTAAAATTGCCAAGCATATTCCGGGAACAGCAGAATATCAGCAGGAACAACAGGGATATATGCGCAGAGTGAGAGATGTGACCGCTAATAGGGTCACGCAGTTTTCCTCGGTGTTTCAAGCTTTGTCCAATAGTTTTCAACAAATAGAAGACCGATTTGAAGAGGAGGAAGACAAAGAGTTTGATTATTTCTTAAGCAATGTGACAGAGAAAACGTGTCAAACCTGTTTTAAGAAAGATCAGTGCTGGGCCCGGAATTTTGATAAAACTTATAATCTGATGAAAGATGTCATGACCGAGTATGATCAGGGCCGTGTCCCCCTGTCTCCAAAACTTGCTAGAGAAGTAGAGAAGCATTGTACGAGAGAGAAAAAACTGAAAGAAACAATATATCAGGAGCTGACCTTCTATCAAGCGAATCTAAAATTAAAGAAACAGGTCCAGGAAAGCAGGAAACTGGTCGCCGATCAATTACTTGGAGTATCAGAGGTGATGGGGAACTTCGCGAAAGAAATTCAAAGAGAAAGGGAGAATCATCATATTCAGGAAGAACAAATTTTATCGAGTATCGGAGAGTTTGGAATCGAGATTGAAAACATTGAAATCTATAATCTGGAACAAGGAAATGTCGATATAGACATGACCATGCCTTATTGCGGGGGACATGGACAGGGTGAAAAGCTGATTGCCCCGATGCTATCGGATATATTAGGTGAAAATATCATTGTTCAAAAGGAGGAGTGTGCTCAATTTCCGAACGGTCAATGTCATGTGACTTTCCAATCTGCCAAGAAATTTATAGTGGATACCGGAGCTTCTCATGCAGCGAAAGGGGGAGGACTGGTATCAGGAGACAGCTACTCGATGATTGAATTAGGAAGGGGAAAATATGCTGTTGCGATTAGTGACGGGATGGGGAACGGAGAACGGGCTCACTATGAAAGCAATGAAACGCTGAGGCTTTTGAAAAAGATACTGGAATCTGGGATTGAAGAGCAGGTAGCGATCAAATCCATCAACTCGATTCTATCTCTCAGAACGAATGATGAAATTTTCTCCACATTGGATTTAGCCATGATCGATCTACAGAATGCGTCATCGAGATTCTTAAAAATTGGTTCAACCCCAAGCTTCATTAAGCGGGGAGATAAAATCATCAAGGTAGAGGCAAGCAATTTACCCATGGGGATGCTTCAGCAGGATTTCGATGTGGATGTCGTGTCTGAGCAGTTAAAAGCAGGAGATCTTCTCATTATGATGAGTGATGGTGCCTTTGAAGGCCCGAAACATGTAGAAAATTATGATCTCTGGATGAAGAGGAAAATAAAGGAACTGGAAACGGAGGAACCACAAGAAGTGGCCGATATTCTAATGGAGGAAGTGATCAGGTCGAGCTCCGGCTTAATAGAAGATGATATGACCATTGTGGTGTCAAAAATCAAACATAATATACCGAAATGGTCGTCTATCCCTGTGCAAAAATCGAAAACGAAGGATAAAAAGAGAATTTCCTAGGACGTATATTTACCCTATAAAAATAGTTAACTAGAGTATAAATCCCTCCTTATTCGGCGAAGATGGTAACAACTTTAGAATGAGGAGGGGAGTCTGATGAAGCCAGGTACACTTCGTCAAATTCTATTAATTACGGATGGTTGCTCAAATCAAGGTGAAGACCCAATTGCGATGGCGGCTCTTGCGAAGGAGCAGGGAATCTCAGTTAACGTCATTGGGGTCATGGATAATGACGTAATAGATGATAATGGAATGCAGGAAATTGAAGGAATTGCTCTATCGGGGGGTGGAGTAAGTCAGATTGTATATGCCCAACAGCTTTCTCAAACCGTACAAATGGTCACGCGTAAAGCGATGACACAAACCTTGCAGGGGGTTGTAAATAAAGAGCTGAAGCAAATCCTCGGTAAATCCGCATCCATGGAGGAACTTCCTCCCGAACAACGCGGGGAGGTCATGGAGGTTGTCGATGAACTGGGAGAATCCGTTGATATGGAAGTGTTGATTCTTGTCGATACGTCTGCGAGTATGAAGCATAAGCTTCCTACAGTTAAGGAAGCCTTATTAGATCTGTCATTGAGCCTGAATGCAAGAATGGGTGATAATAAATTTTCCGTCTTTGTATTTCCCGGGAAACGACAAGATGTCGAAAAATTGCTGGATTGGACACCAAAACTCGAAACATTGACGAGTATATTCTCGAAGTTGTCTCCAGGTGGAATTACTCCAACAGGTCCCGCGATCTCAGAAGCTATCACCCACTTTAAGAAAAAACGTTCATTAAGGGGATTGCTCTCTCGTGGCGATGATGAACAATACTTCGAAGAAACCATTTAATTTTCCACCTGGAACAGTTATAAGAGGAAAATGGTATAAGCAGATCTACACCATTGAAAAAGAACTAGGGTATGGTGCGAACGGGATCGTCTACCTAGTACAAGATTCGTCTGGATATCAGGCGTTAAAAATGAGTGACAGCAATGTATCCATTACCTCGGAAGTGAATGTATTAAAGTCTTTCTCTAAGGTCCAAGGTGCTCCACTTGGGCCAAATCTTCTTGATGTGGATGATTGGGAGTATCGGGGACAGAAAGTACATTTTTACGTGATGGAATATATTCAAGGTACTGACTTGCTGTCGTTTGTTCAATCGAAAGGATTTTCGTGGACTGGTGTACTCATTGCTCAGCTCCTGACAGATCTGGAGCGAATTCATAAGGAAGGATGGGTATTTGGGGATTTAAAACCTGAAAACTTGATCGTCACTGGACCTCCTTACCGAATTCGCTGTATTGATGTTGGGGGAACCACGATCAATGGGCGGGCAATCAAAGAGTTTACGGAGTTTTTTGATAGAGGATACTGGGTGGGGGGATCGCGAAGAGCCGAACCTTCTTATGATCTTTTCTCTGTGGGGATGATCCTCATTAATTTAGCCTATCCAGGGCGTTTCACGAAGGCGGGAAACGGGAATATGCAACAATTAAGGCAGGCGATCGGTTCTAAAGACCAATTGAAAAAGTTTGAAGGGACGATCCTGGATGCCTTAGAAGGGAAGTTTCAATCCGCCAGTGATATGAGGGTCAGCCTCCTGAATGGACTTTCTCACTCTCAGCCAGTACAGCAGCCCAAATCGAAACCTAAAGTCAGTAGACCTGTTTCAACGAGCTCTCATGTAAGTTCATCCGTTACCCATACAAGCAGATATCAAAATCATCGAAATAAGAAATCAAGTCACTTTCTTGAGACTGTGCTCGTAGTGATGATTATTTCGTTATTATATGTTTTGTATATCTATGGAGAATTGATGTAGCGTAAGAGTGTGAGAATTCAGTAGGTATTGATACAATGGGGAAAATGGTTTCAAGGAAGAGGAAGCGTTATGTTAGAGCAAACGATTAAAAGGTTTATTCAAGACCATCGGTTGATTAAAAAAGGAGATCGGATTGTTGTGGCAGTGTCAGGAGGCCCTGATTCCTTAGCACTGCTCCATTTTCTTAATTCGAACAAAGCTGAGTGGGAAGTAGAAGTCATGGCGGCTCATCTTGATCATATGTTCAGAGGAGACGAATCCTATCAGGAACTCTTGTTCGTCAAAGAATACTGCAATAAGCGAAACATCCCTTTTTACGGTGAAAGAGTGGATGTATCAATGGAGATCGAGCGGACGAATGGAAGTTTGCAGGAAATGGCACGTCAAATTCGCTATACGTTTTTAATGGAGATTATGGAAAAGGCATCTGCTACGAAATTAGCTCTTGGTCATCATGGGGATGATCAAGTAGAAACCATCCTGATGAAGATGACAAGAGGAGCATCCGGAGCTAGCAGAGCTGGGATTCCCTTGAAACGATCCATTGCTGCAGGTTTGATCATACGGCCATTTCTCTCTGTTACAAAAGAGCATATAGAGACGTATTGTGAAAGGCACGATCTAAACCCGAGGAGAGACCCCAGTAATCTGAAGGAAGATTATACTAGGAACCGGTTCAGAAAAAAGGTTCTTCCTTTTTTAAAAAAAGAGAATCCTCATGTTCATCTCCAATTTCAACGATTTAGTGAAGAATTGGCAGAAGATGAGGCATATTTAGAGGAATTAACAAGGGATAAGTTGAATAAGGTATGGAATAACTCTGAGGATTTCTCCTCTTTACATATCGATGGTTTTCTTGAAATGCCTCAGCCTTTACAAAGAAGAGGGATTAATCTAATATTAAACTATCTTTACAAACTTAGACCATCTTCCTTATCGTCTATACATATTTACGATGTATTGGGTATATTAAAAGGAAAAACGCCTAATGCCAGCTTGGATTTACCAAAAGGGCTTAAGGTAACAAGGGCGTATCATACATGTTATTTTCATTTTGGGGAATTAGCGTTAACCGAAGCTCCTTATTGTCACGAGATACAGGTTAATGAAACGCTTGAACTCCAAGGTGGATATCAGTTCCTTCTTTATTTTTCTTCCTCGTTAGCAGAGGATCGTACCAGTGATAGGATTTACATTGATCCGGACAAGGTTACCCTGCCTTTATATGTGCGTACGAGAAAGAGCGGAGATCGAATGAAAGTGAAGGGGTTGGAAGGCTCAAAGAAGCTTAAGACACTCTTTATTGACGAAAAAGTTCCTGTTCACCTCCGTGACGAGTGGCCGATTGTAGTGGACGCAGATAACCACATACTTTGGGTTCCGGGAATGAAAAAGTCTAATTACGATTTGGGAGAAGAGCAAGAAAATAGTTTAGTACTACAATTTAAGAGCAATCATCTTCTAGGAGGCAGTTGAACATTGTTAAATCAAGATATTGAAAAAGTGTTAATTTCAGAAGAAGAACTTCAAGAAAAGATTAAAGCATTAGGTGCACAATTAACAGAGGAATATCAAGACCGTTTTCCTTTGGCAATTGGAGTTTTAAAGGGTGCAATGCCATTCATGGCTGACCTTTGTAAACGTATGGATACGCATATGGAAATGGATTTCATGGATGTATCCAGCTACGGGAACTCTACTGTCTCTTCAGGGGAAGTAAAGATTGTGAAAGATTTAGATACAAAAGTGGAAGGTCGGGATATCCTGATCATTGAAGATATCATCGACAGTGGTCTAACATTAAGCTACTTAGTGGAGCTATTCCGTTATCGTAAAGCGAAATCTATCAGCATTGTCACTCTGCTTGACAAGCCGACTGGACGTAAAGCAGATATCAAAGCGGACTACGTGGGCTTTATTGTTCCTGACGAGTTCGTCGTCGGATATGGTCTTGATTACGCTGAAAGATACCGTAATCTGCCGTATATCGGAGTTTTAAAACCAAGAGTGTATACAACAGGAGAATAGGTATAATCTAAAGAGGAATCTTGTAAGTGCAATTTGTTGTAATGCCATGATTTTCTATGATACTATTTTACTTAGTTTGTTTACCGTGGGAGGAGGTAAGGGATGAACCGGATCTTTCGAAACACCATATTCTATTTACTAGTCTTTTTAGTGATTATAGGTGTGGTGAGTTATTTCAGTAACAACAACGAGCCAACCCAAAATATCGAGTACAGTACGTTTATTAATAACCTTGAAGACGGAGACGTATCTTCTTTTTCAATTCAGCCTGGCAGAGGCGTTTATGAAGTAAAAGGACAGATGGAAGGGGCTAAAGAAGGAGAGTACTTCTTAACCTATGTCCTTACTACAGATGGAAAGTTAATGGAGAAGATCAATACGGCAGCATCGGAGCAAGGAATTGATGTGGAAGTATTACAAGCCAAAGAAACAAGCGGCTGGGTATCTTTCTTTACAACGATCATTCCATTTGTCATTATCTTTATTCTGTTCTTCTTCTTACTTAACCAAGCTCAAGGCGGCGGAAGCCGTGTCATGAACTTTGGGAAAAGTAAAGCAAAGCTATATAGCGAAGAGAAGAAGAAAGTTCGCTTTAATGATGTAGCTGGAGCAGATGAAGAGAAGCAAGAACTTGTAGAGGTAGTGGAATTCTTAAAGGATCCCCGCAAATTCTCTGAAGTGGGTGCCCGTATTCCAAAGGGTGTCCTTCTAGTAGGACCTCCAGGTACAGGTAAAACCTTACTTGCACGAGCAGTGGCTGGAGAAGCAGGAGTTCCTTTCTTCTCAATCAGTGGTTCCGACTTCGTTGAAATGTTTGTCGGTGTCGGTGCATCTCGTGTACGTGATTTATTCGAAAATGCGAAGAAGAATGCACCTTGTATCATTTTCATTGATGAGATTGATGCAGTCGGTCGTCAACGTGGAGCAGGTTTGGGTGGAGGTCACGATGAGCGTGAACAAACCCTTAACCAGTTACTAGTTGAAATGGACGGTTTTGGCGCAAACGAAGGTATTATCATCGTTGCTGCAACAAACCGACCAGACATTCTGGATCCTGCATTGTTACGTCCAGGACGTTTCGACCGTCAAATTACAGTTGATCGTCCTGACCTTAGAGGACGTGAAGCAGTTCTTAAAGTTCATTCGCATAATAAACCGCTTGATGATTCAGTGGATCTAAAAGCGATTGCGATGAGGACACCAGGCTTCTCTGGAGCCGATTTAGAAAACCTTCTGAACGAAGCAGCACTTGTGGCAGCTCGTGAGGATAAGAAGAAAATCGATATGCGTGATATTGATGAAGCAACAGACCGTGTCATTGCAGGTCCTGCGAAGAAGAGCCGCGTCATATCTGAAAAAGAACGTAAGATCGTGGCATTCCACGAAGCGGGTCACACCGTTATTGGATTAGTCCTTGATGAAGCCGATATGGTACATAAGGTGACCATCGTTCCTCGTGGGCAAGCAGGCGGATATGCCGTTATGCTTCCGAAAGAAGATCGTTACTTTATGACGAAGCCTGAGCTTCTTGATAAGATTACCGGTTTACTTGGTGGTCGTGTAGCAGAGGAAATCATCTTCGGTGAAGTATCAACCGGTGCTCACAATGACTTCCAACGTGCAACTGGAATTGCCCGTAAAATGGTCACTGAATATGGTATGAGTGATAAGCTTGGACCACTTCAGTTCGGTCAATCTCAAGGTGGTCAAGTGTTCTTGGGACGCGACATCAATAGTGAGCAAAACTACTCAGATGCTATCGCATACGAAATTGACTTAGAAATGCAGCGTCTAATTAAAGAGAGCTATGAGAGAGCGAAGCGAATTCTTACTGAGAATCGCGACAAGCTTGAACTCATTGCGAAAACATTATTAGACATCGAAACATTAGATGCGGCGCAAATCAAGCATTTAATGGATCACGGTAAACTACCGGAACGTATCTATGAATCCGACCAGGAAAATAGTGACGTGAAAGTAAATATCCAAAAGAAAAATGAAGAAACTGTGATCGAAGAAGATACGGCTTCAAAAGAAGACGATTCTGATTCTGATCGCACGTAAATAGAGGGGATGCATCCAGTGATGGGTGCATCCTTTTTGTTTTAGGCAGATGTGGGCTCGCCTTTTGCTCATCGGGTCTGACCAGCCGGTTCCGCTTTTGTACTCATCCAGACCCGACATGCATAAGGCGATCACACCAAAAAGGAAAAGAGCGCCTTTCCGTTGTAATCGCCTTATGCATGTCGGGTCTGACCAAACCGCCTCCGCTTTTGTACCTATTCTAAATAAATTATGGTATGATGTTGGCAGTGTGAAAACAATTGGCTTAGTAGGTGAGGATATTGATTTTTGTAATGGATGTAGGGAATACCAATATTGTGTTTGGTGTGTATGAAAATGACCATTTAAAATATCATTGGAGAGCTGAAACGAATCGACATAAAACGGAAGATGAGTTTGGGATGCTTGTGAAGAATCTGTTTGAGCATGTGAAGCTGACGTTTGCCGAGATTGGCGGAATCATCATTTCCTCCGTTGTCCCTCCAATTATGTTTAGTTTGGAACGTATGTGTGAGAAGTATTTTAATATTACTCCGCTCGTCGTTGGGCCTGGTATTAAAACCGGTTTAAATATCAAGTATGAAAATCCAAGGGAAGTCGGAGCGGATCGAATCGTAAATGCTGTCGCTGGTATTCACGAATACGGTGGTCCTCTCATTATTGTCGATTTCGGTACAGCGACGACGTATTGCTATATCAATGAGGAAAGACAATATATGGGTGGAGCGATCGCCCCTGGTATAGGCATTTCAACGGAAGCCCTGTATTCGAAGGCGGCTAAATTGCCAAGAATTGAAATTGCCCGTCCTGAACACATCATTGGAAAGAATACCGTAACCGCTATGCAAGCAGGTATTCTCTATGGATATGTTGGACAAGTAGAAGGTATCGTTCAAAGAATGAAAGCGCAAAGTAAGAAGGAACCAACAGTCATTGCAACAGGAGGATTAGCTACATTGATTTCGAAAGAATCCAACAGCATTGACGTCGTAGATCCTTTCCTGACATTAAAAGGATTAAAATTAATTTACAAGAGAAACATGAACTAAAGTGAAAGGAGCTTCAACCATGAGCGACTATTTAGTAAAAGCGTTAGCCTATAATGGTCAGGTGCGTGCTTATGCAGTAAAAAGCACGGATACGGTAGGAGAAGCACAAAGAAGACATGGAACATGGCCTACTGCATCAGCGGCATTAGGTAGAAGCATTAGTGCCGGAGTGATGATGGGGGCTATGCTAAAAGGAGAAAATAAATTAACGATCAAAGTAGAGGGCGGAGGCCCGATCGGCGCCATTCTTGTAGATAGTAATGCAAAAGGGGAGGTCAGGGGATATGTGACCAACCCGCATGTACACTTCGATTTAAACGAGCAAGGGAAGCTAGATGTCCGTCGTGCAGTTGGTACAACCGGAACGTTATCCATTGTAAAAGATATCGGAATGAGGGATCATTTCTCCGGTCAGGTTCCGATTGTTTCAGGAGAACTTGGAGAAGACTTCACGTATTATTTCGTCACTTCAGAACAGGTACCTTCTTCTGTAGGGGTAGGTGTGCTAGTGAACCCTGACAATTCAATTCTTGCAGCAGGTGGATTTATCCTGCAGCTAATGCCCGGAACGGATGATGAAACGATTACGAAGATTGAGGAGCGCTTAGCTAAAATCCCTCCGATCTCTAAATTAATCGAAAAGGGACTCTCACCTGAGGAGGTATTAGAAGAAGTGCTTGGAGAAGGGGAAGTCAAAGTACTTGAAACGCTTCCGGTGGCATTTAAATGTCAGTGTAGTAAAGATCGTTTTTCAAATGCCATCATCAGCTTAGGGGAGCAGGAAATTCAAGAAATGATTGATGAAGATGGAAGTGCAGAAGCAAGCTGTCACTTCTGTAATGAAACTTATGTATTTTCTAAAGAAGAATTAGAAGAACTGAAAGCAAACGCGAAGCAGTAAATCAATTTCAGGGAGAATGGGAGAAATGAGAATTAAACGGTCTGTACTGATGGTTACGGTTGGGGTACTACTTGTCACAAACATCATTACACTCGTGTGGAATCGATCTTCCGGTGTAAGTGGAGCTCCCGAAGTCGTGGCAACGGTTGGCGGAAAGTCAATTACCCGAGAGGACTGGTTGTATTCCCTTGAGCAAAAACATGGCAAAGAAGAGCTGAAGGCCCTGATCAATCAACAAGTGATTGACCATTTAGCGAAAAAATATGATATCTCCGTTTCAGATAAAGAAGTAGAGCAGGAATATTATTTCATACAATCTGTTTATAATGCGTACGATGAAGAAGATCTTGAAGATGAAGATTCACTAAAGACTCAAATCAGGTCTGAATTGTTATTAGAGGAGCTCCTCACGAAGGATGTCCAAGTACCTGAAAAAGAGTTGAAGAGTTTCTATAATCAAAACGAGCATCTGTACTCTATTTCTAAAATGTATAAGCTGAAGCAGTTGAAGGTGGCTGATCAATCAGAAGCAGCACAAGCATTGGAAGAACTCGAAGCTGGATCGGACTTTGAAGCATTGGCCATGGAGCGTTCAAGTGATGAGCAAAGTGCTCATTTAGGGGGAGATATTGGGTATGTTCCTCTGGATGGAGATTTCCTATCTTCAGAAGCGTCAGAAGAAATAGAGTCTCTATCTCCAGGTGAATGGACAAAACCGATTCAGCAGGATTCAGAGTACGTTATTTATTATGTAGAGGATGTTTTGAAAGAAAGACATTTTTCGTTCAAAGACGTAAAATCTCAAATTCGAAGACAAATTGCTTTAGAGCAAGTAGAGACGCCTCTGCAGCCCGAGTCCTTTTGGAAAGAGGTTGAAGTGGACTGGTTTTACGGAAAACAGAACTAGAGGGGGCTGGCCTATTAAAGGTCAGCTTCTTTTTACATAGAGAGACACTTTTTAACGAAACATAGGATAATTGAAGTATGCAGACATATAACCTAGAGTAGATGCATTTTGGTCACATCCGACAAGCATAAAGAGAGCATGAGGGATGGATGATACTCCTACAACCAGGATCGTTGGGGTGAACATTGTGTATGCTTTTTAATTGACAAATTTATTGAATATTGTTACATTTTTATAAAACCAACAAATTTACTTGGAATTAGGAGTGATGGATGAATGGTGAGAGTAGCCAATTCAATTTCGGAATTAATAGGTCAGACTCCAGTGGTAAAACTGAATCGATTAGTAGATGAAAATAGTGCAGATGTTTACTTGAAATTAGAATATATGAACCCGGGAAGCTCTGTAAAAGATCGTATCGCATTAGCAATGATTGAAGCAGGGGAAGAAGCAGGTACGATTAAACCCGGGGATACGATTGTTGAGCCAACGAGTGGAAATACGGGTATCGGTTTAGCGATGGTAGCTGCCGCAAAAGGATACCGTACGTTACTGGTCATGCCTGACACAATGAGTATGGAGAGACGCAACCTGTTACGTGCATACGGCGCAGAATTAGTATTAACACCAGGAGCAGAAGGAATGGGAGGGGCCATTCGCAAAGCTGAAGAGTTAGCGAATGAAAAAGGCTACTTCATGCCTCAGCAATTCAAAAATGAAGCCAACCCTCAAGTTCATCGAGAATCAACCGGACCTGAGATTATCGAGCAAATGGGTGATCAATTGGATGCCTTCATTGCAGGGATTGGAACAGGCGGGACGATTACAGGCGCGGGGGAAGTGCTGAAGAAACATTACCCATCAATCGAGCTATATGCCGTAGAACCGTCAGATTCACCTGTATTATCAGGAGGAAAGCCTGGTCCTCATAAAATCCAAGGAATCGGTGCCGGATTTATCCCTGATATTTTAGATACAGAGGTATATAACCATGTCATTCAAGTTGAAAAAGATTCGGCCTTCGACTATGCAAGAAGAGCAGCTAAAGAAGAGGGGATCCTGGGCGGGATTTCTTCTGGAGCAGCCATCTATGCAGCCATTGAAGTGGCGAAAAAGTTAGGAAAAGGTAAGAAAGTACTGGCGATCATTCCTAGTAACGGAGAACGCTATTTAAGTACTCCTCTTTACCAATTTGATGAAGAATAATAATAAGTGCCGGATCCTGAAGAATGAACTCTTCAGGATCCGTTTTTTGTTGATCTGTTGAAATTTTCATTGGAAAAGTCCCCTTCAAAATCAATCCATTCTCCACCATCTCCCTCACATAATTTCAAGTTTTTAACGATGAAACCTTCCTGAAGTTCATGTATCATGAAAGTAGATAAAGAATAGGAGTGTGAAGGGTTAGTGCAGCACCTATATTTTCATAAAAACCATTCAACCAAAGAACAATTTTTTGCAGCATACGAACAGCTTAGTCAACATCAGCCACATCATATTTTGTTAGAAAGTGGACGGGGTGGACGATATAGCGTTGCTGGACTTAAACCTGACGTCATTTTACAAAGTGTTCCTGAAGGTTTGTGCATACAAGACTCTTCTGGAGTGGAAACGATAAATGGAGACCCGTTGATTCAAATGGAGAGATGGATGATGCCGCTTAGGAGAGAAAGAAGAGGAGATCTCCCTGATTTTCAAGGGGGCGTAATCGGGTTTCTTAGTTATGATTATGCAAGAAAGATTGAGAGGCTTCCCGCTTTGGGCCAAAATGATCTGGAGATTCCGGACCTTTATTTCTATTACCTGCAGGAATGGGTGGTCTTCGATCATCAGGAAAATAGTTTGTGGACGATGATTCTTTCCGATAAAGAACCAGAAACGGCTGAGAAGAAGCTTGCCAAATGGACATCCACTTGGACAAAAGCCCTCTCCCAGATTAAAGTGGATGCAAAAGATCCTGTACACCATGAGACGGCAAGCATTGAGGTATCCATGGATGAGAGAGAATTCTCAGAGGCCGTAAAACAAATCCAATCCTATATCTCTCAGGGTGATGTGTTTCAGGTGAATTTATCTGTCCGGCAATCTCAAGAATTGAAGGCTGAACCCTACACGGTTTATAAAAAGCTTAGGGAATTAAACCCCTCCCCTTATATGAGTTATATTCAAAGCCCGGACTTTCAAATTGTCTCCGGGTCACCGGAACTGCTGGTAAAGAAAAAAGGAACGGAAGTAAGCACAAGACCGATCGCAGGCACACGCTCCAGGGGGAAAGATGCTGAAGAGGATGAGAAACTTGCTCTTGAGCTGATCAATAATGAAAAAGAAAGAGCCGAGCACGTGATGCTTGTGGATTTGGAACGAAATGACTTAGGCAAGGTTTGCCAATACGGGACAGTTGAAGTGAATGAGTTTATGGTCATTGAAAAATACTCCCACGTCATGCACATTGTTTCAAATGTAAGAGGAACACTAGATGAAACTAAAACGGGAGCGGATCTAATTCGATCTGTTTTTCCTGGTGGAACCATTACCGGAGCCCCTAAGGTGAGAACGATGGAAATCATTGAAGAACTCGAGCCGGTTAGAAGAGGGATTTACACAGGATCCATTGGCTGGATTGGCGTCAATGGAGATATGGAATTGAATATCGTCATTCGAACGATGCTTGTGAAAGAAGGAAAAGCCCATATTCAAGCGGGAGCGGGAGTCGTGATTGATTCCAATCCTAAATACGAATACAAAGAATCCTTAAAGAAAGCGAAAGCCCTTTGGGTAGCGAAAGCCATGGCGGAAGGAGAAACCCTATGATTCTCATGATTGATAACTACGATTCATTCACCTATAATCTTGTGCAATTTTTAGGAGAGCTAGGGGAAGAGCTGGTCGTAAAACGAAATGACGAGATTACCTTAGCTGAAATTGAGGCATTGTCGCCCGACTACTTAATGATCTCCCCAGGACCATGCAGCCCGAATGAAGCGGGTGTGAGCCTGGAGGCGATCCGTACTTTTGCGGGCAAGATACCAATTTTCGGCGTTTGCCTGGGTCACCAATCGATTGCCCAGGTTTTCGGAGGCGATGTTGTTCGTGCTGAACGGTTAATGCACGGAAAGGTCTCCCCCATGCTCCATGATGGGAAAACCATTTTCAAAGACATGCCCAATTTTTTCAAAGCAACCAGATACCATTCCCTGATTGTAAAAAGAGAAACCCTTCCTGGATGCTTTGATATTTCTGCCGAAACAAAAGAAGGGGAGATCATGGCGATCCGACATAAACAGCTGCCAATCGAAGGGGTGCAGTTCCATCCTGAATCCATCATGACGGAACAAGGAAAACAGCTGCTCCTTAACTTTTTAGCGACTTATAAAAAAATCGAGATGGTTTTATAAATGTACCTATATCTTAACGGTGAAATCGTTCATGCATCAGAGGCTGTCATTTCCCCATTCGATCACGGCTATTTATATGGGTTGGGTGTGTTTGAAACCTTTCGAACGTATGATGGTCAACCGTTTTTACTAAAGGATCACTTGAAGAGGCTTTCTCATGGATTAAAGGCATTGAATATTGCGGCGGACCTGGATGAAGAAAAGATTAGGAATGCAATAACAACACTTTTAGATAAAAATGGCTTGAAGGATGCATATTGCCGGTTCAATGTTTCCGGTGGGCCAGGTGAGATAGGTTTACAAACGACTCCCTATGAGGATGCGACGGTGATTCTTTTTCAAAAAGAATTACCTCCTTCTTTGCCATTAAAAGAAAAAGAAGGTGTGTTGCTTCAGTTAAGAAGAAACACACCGGAAACCGGTGAACGTTTGAAATCCCATCATTACCTGAACAATATGGCGGCTAAACGGGAAATTGGACCATCTCCTTACCGGGAAGGAATATTCCTTACAAAGGAAGGCCATCTCTGTGAAGGAATAACATCCAATCTATTCTGGGTAAAAGACGCAGAATTGTATACACCAGCTGTAGAGACTGGGCTGTTAAACGGGATAACACGTCAGTTCATCCTTGCCCTTGCAAATCGAATGCAAATGCCGGTGCGGATAGGGATGTTCAGGAAAGAGCAATTACTGGATGCTCAAGAAGTTTTCTTTACGAATTCTGTGCAAGAGATCATACCAGTAAACAGATTCGGCACTATGAATTTCCCTGGCCGAAACGGAGAGTATGCAGGGCTGTTTCATGATCAGTACAGGAAGTATACAGGACAGTTGAATTCAATAGAGGAATTATAGCAGGGGGAGTCGT
The DNA here is from genome assembly GCA_051750565.1 of Bacillota bacterium. Classification (GTDB taxonomy): domain Bacteria; phylum Bacillota; class Bacilli; order Bacillales; family Bacillaceae_B; genus Rossellomorea. The sequence continues at coordinate 31,594 of JBNJJV010000012.1, forward strand.
GCAATGAAGTGCGGAAAATACGAACTTAATTTTTCAGATAAAACCCTTATTATGGGGATTTTAAATATCACCCCAGATTCATTCTCGGACGGTGGTTCGTTCATTGAATTGGACCGGGCTGTAGAGCGTGCTAAAGAAATGGTTGAGAAGGGGGCAGACATCATTGATATCGGCGGAGAGTCTACTAGACCCGGACACAAGGTTGTGCCTGCTGATGAAGAAATTTCACGAGTCGTGCCCATTATAAAAGCGATATCACAGGAAGTAAACGTACCGATCTCTATAGACACGTATAAGGCAGAGACGGCCCGAAAAGCTCTGGAAGCAGGGGCTAGTATCATTAACGACGTATGGGGTGCGAAAATGGATCCTGACATGGCAGGTGTTGCTGCGGAATCGGGTGCTCCTATCATTCTTATGCATAACCGGGGTGATCAAGAGTACCGCCATTTCGTTAGGGATGCGATACAAGATCTACAAGAAAGCATCTTTCTAGTAAGAGAAGCTGGTGTACGGGATGACCAAATCATCCTCGACCCAGGAATCGGGTTTGCCAAAACAGTACAATTAAACATAGACATGATGAGACATCTGGATGTCATTGTTTCTCTCGGTTATCCGGTCCTCCTGGGAACGTCACGGAAGTCTATAATTGGACATGTCCTCGATCTTCCCGTAGAGGAACGGTTGGAAGGAACGGGTGCCACGGTATGCTACGGAATTCAAAAAGGGTGTCACATCGTACGTGTTCATGATGTAAAGGAAATGGCACGCATGGCGAAAATGATGGATGTCTTAGTTGGAAAGGAGAAATTGTATGGATAAGATTCTATTGAACGAAATGGAGTTTTACGGCTATCATGGTGTATTTCAAGAAGAAAACAAACTTGGACAACGTTTTCGTGTTAGTGTAGAGTTGCATTTAGATTTAAAGAAGTCCGGTCAAAGTGATCAGCTTGAGGACTCCGTAAACTATGCGGAGATCTATTCCATCACCAAATCTGTTGTCGAGGGAGAACCGAAGAATTTAGTGGAGGCGGTCGCTGAAGACATTTCTTCCCGGATCTTAGAAACATTCCAAGTCGTAGAGAGCTGTAAAATTACACTAATCAAGCCTGATCCACCTATTCCTGGACATTACCAATCGGTGGCAGTGGAGATTAATAGGAGTCGATAGGATGAATACTGCATACATTTCCCTTGGTTCCAATATGGGGGACAGGGCGGGTTATTTAGAAAAAGCCATAAACATCTTAGGCAGTCATGGTAAGATAGAGGTAACGAAACGATCCTCTATGTATGAAACAGATCCAGTAGGATTTACAGAACAAGGTAAATTTTTGAATATGGTCATCGAAATTCGTACCATTCTAAGTCCAGAAACTCTATTACATCAGTGCTTGCAGGTGGAAATCGACCTTGGAAGAGAAAGGGAGTTCAAATGGGGTCCGCGAATAATAGACCTTGACATTTTACTCTATAATCACGAAAATATTGAATCGGATAATCTTCTCATTCCTCACCCAAGGATGCAAGAAAGAGCATTTGTGTTAATCCCGTTATTAGAGGTTGCTCCACATTTAGAGCATCCGTCTTTTAATGCCCCGTTCGTTGAATTTCTGGACGAAATACCTGACAAAGAAGGAGTTCGGTTATGGAAACAGATAAATGGGGAAGACGCATTCGTGCATTCAGAAAGCTGAAAGGGTATACTCAGGAAGGGTTAGCTAAGGAATTAGCCATCTCCGTTTCTGTCCTGGGAGAAGTTGAAAGAGGTAGTCGAATACCGAAAGAAGATTTCTTAGTGAACGTTGCAGAAGTGCTGAACATCCCGCTACAGGATCTCATCCCGCAGGATGATTATGACCGTAGTGAGTGAATGTCCACATAGTCGAGTAATATATAGATAGGAAATGAATAAGGAGGTAAGAGTTTGCTACAAATAGGCAATATCAAAATGGACAATCAGGTTGTCCTTGCCCCGATGGCAGGTGTGTGTAACTCAGCATTCCGTTTAACGGTTAAAGAGTTTGGAGCAGGAATGGTTTGTGCTGAGATGATCAGCGACAAAGGGATCGTCTTACAAAATGAAAAATCATTGAACATGCTTTATATCGATGAAAGAGAGTACCCATTAAGCTTACAAATCTTCGGTGGAGAAAAAGACACCCTTGTGCAGGCAGCACAATTTGTCGATAAAAATTCCAACGCTGATATTATCGATATCAATATGGGTTGTCCGGTACCAAAGATCACGAAATGTGATGCAGGTGCTAAATGGTTACTGGATCCGAACAAGATTTATGAAATGGTATCGGCTGTGGTTGATAAAGTGGATAAACCTGTAACGGTTAAAATGAGAACAGGCTGGGACGATGATCACATTTATGCAATCGAAAACGCGAGAGCCGTTGAACGTGCCGGCGGACAAGCGGTTTCTTTACACGGTCGTACACGTGTACAAATGTATGAAGGTACGGCTGATTGGGATATCATCCGTCAGGTTAAGCAATTCGTGAACATCCCTGTTATCGGGAACGGTGACGTGAAGACACCGCAAGACGCAGAACGTATGCTGAACGAAACAGGTGTTGATGGAGTCATGATCGGTCGCGCTGCTCTGGGTAACCCGTGGATGATCTACCAAACCGTTAAGTATCTTGAAACAGGTGAACATGTACCAGAACCTGGCGTAAGAGAAAAAATGGACGTATGTAAGCTTCACTTAGATCGTCTAATCGCGCTTAAAAATGAAAACATCGCGGTTAGAGAAATGAGAAAGCACGCTGCATGGTACCTAAAAGGAATCCGTGGAAACGCAAAAGTACGTAACCAAATCAACGAATGCGATACAAGAGCAGAGTTGGTTGGAGTGCTTGATCAACTAGTAGAAGAAGCGGAAGCGAAAGAAAGTCAAGTGAATGCCGGTTAATTCACCCGTGTTTCCTTTTATGTTATCCTAGAAAAGGCTGGAACCAATACGTGACATTGTCACAAAGTTGGATCGGCCTTTTTTAGATTTTTTTATATGTTTTCACGCACCAAAGTACGTTTCTGAAATAACTCATACTTTAGGGGTGTTACAAACATAGATATTGTGTAAAATAGTATGGTATATCATCGTATTAGTCTAGCAAAGCAAGTAGATAGAATAGGAGTGAAACACATGAGTCACGAAGAAATCAATGACCAGCTTCGAGTCAGACGCGAAAAAATGGAGGCTATCCGTGATAAAGGACTGGATCCATTCGGTAAACGCTATGATCGTACACACAGTTCATCCGAGATCAAATCTCAATTCGATGAATTTTCTAAAGAAGAACTAGAAGAGAAAGACATCGCTGTAACCATCGCAGGTCGTATCATGACAAAGCGTGGAAAAGGGAAAGCGGGATTCGCTCACCTGCAGGACTTAGCTGGACAAGTCCAAATCTATGTTCGTAAAGATGCCATTGGTGAAGAAGCATACGAACTATTCAATACAGCAGACCTTGGAGATATCGTAGGGGTTACAGGTACAATATTCAAAACAAAGGTAGGAGAGCTTTCAGTAAAAGCGAAAGAATTCCACCTTCTAACGAAAGCACTGCGCCCGCTGCCTGAAAAGTTCCATGGTTTAAAAGACGTAGAGCAGCGCTACCGTCAACGTTACCTTGACCTCATTACGAGCCAGGAGAGCAAAGAGACGTTCATCGCCCGCAGTCGTATCATCCAGTCCATGAGAAGATACCTGGACAACAACGGGTACTTAGAAGTTGAAACACCGATGATGCATGCCATTGCCGGGGGAGCATCTGCCCGTCCATTCAATACACATCACAACGCTCTTGATATGCCATTATTCATGCGTATCGCAATCGAGCTTCATTTAAAGCGTCTTATCGTCGGTGGACTTGAAAAAGTATACGAAATCGGACGTGTATTCCGTAACGAAGGTGTGTCAACAAGACATAACCCTGAGTTCACGATGATTGAGCTTTACGAAGCATACGCAGATTACCGAGATATCATGGCTCTTACTGAAAATCTTGTAGCTCATATTGCAAAGGAAGTATTCGGCTCTACTACCGTTCAGTATGCAGACTATGAAATTAACCTAGAGCCGGAGTGGACACGTCTTCATATGGTGGACGCGGTTAAAGAACAAACTGGTGTGGATTTCTGGAAAGAAATGTCCGATGAAGAAGCTCGTGCCCTTGCGAAAGAACACGGCATCGAAATCAAAGACAATATGCAATATGGTCACGTGGTAAATGAATTCTTCGAACAAAAAGTAGAAGATAAGCTTATTCAGCCAACATTTATCTATGGTCACCCGGTGGAGATTTCTCCACTTGCTAAGAAAAACGATGAAGATCCACGATTCACAGATCGCTTTGAGTTATTCATCGTAGGCCGTGAACATGCGAATGCCTTCACCGAGCTTAATGATCCAATCGATCAAAGAGAACGTTTTGAAGCGCAATTGAAAGAAAGAGAAGAAGGAAATGACGAAGCCCACATGATGGATAATGATTTCATCGAGGCTCTTGAATATGGTATGCCGCCAACAGGTGGTCTTGGTATCGGTATCGACAGACTTGTGATGCTGTTAACCAACTCTCCATCTATTCGGGACGTTTTACTATTCCCATTAATGCGTCATCGTGATTAATTGTGTGAAGAACAGCAGTGGCATAGTGCCGCTGCTATTTTTTCGAATTATAACTATATGTATGGAAGATAATAATTTGGTGAAACAATGATGTTAATTGCCTTTTAGGTCTAAAGGTACCTTTTGTATTACGGTATAAAGAATGGATTTAATGCCTTTTGCCTTATATTGAATATATAACGAAAAACATTAAAAAATCTCTTGCGCCCAGATATGGAAGGTGGTATAGTATTATCTGTTGCCGCAAAAAGGTGACAAACGCAATAAAAACTTTTAAAAAAGTTATTGACTTAAACGGGTCGATAATGTAATATTTAAAAG
>JBNJJV010000013.1:0-33338 GCA_051750565.1 Bacillota bacterium
CTTATAGAAATATTGAGAATAAGCGAGAAAACAAGAGTTATCTCTTTCTTTATAGAGGGAGGTTAATAGAAGAATAAATTAAGGTGCTAAATACATTAAAAGAAGGTAACTAAATGGAGTTCTTGACAGAAAAGTTATTATTTATAGCTTTATTTATCTTTATCATCCATTCTGTAGAAACACTTGCATATGCTGTGAGGTTGTCAGGTGCAAGGGTTAGAATGATAGCGTCAGCTTTATCTCTTTTTAACATAATGGTCATTGTCTCAAGGTTAGCAAATATGATGCAACAACCTTTCACTGGTAGTTTAATTGATAATGCTCCTAAGGAAAATGCTCTAGAGTTTGTAGAAACACAATTTCGAATTCTTATTGGAGCTTCAACCGTTGGAACGGTATTCGGGATTATTCTACTGCCAAGTTTCATAGCCTTATTTTCAAGGGCGATTATTCATTTATCAGAGGAGAAGGGTTCTGTCCCCTCTTTAAGGGGTCCTGCCGACAAAACGCAGATATTATACGTTAAGACATTATTTGGAAGTGAAAACCCTAATTTTTCTACGCTAAGGAGAAAAATTAGGGTTTTATTTATATTCTTAGTGGGCGTAGGGAATGGATAGAGTCTGAAATCTCAGGTTTAAATGAATATTCACCTAAGAAGTTAACGTGTTCCCATCCCAAAGGAGATATATGAGGAAGTAATTCCTCTTTATGTTTTCCTGTCGCTTTCATGTGATCAATTGCTTGTGATAGATACACGGTATTCCAAATACTAATAGCATTGATAATGAGGTTTAAGGCGCTGGCACGTTGTAATTGATCTTGTAATGCCCTTTCTCTAAGTTCCCCATGTTTCCCAAAGAAAATAGCTCGTGCTAATGCATTCATCGCTTCTCCTTTATTTAATCCACGTTGAATTCGACGACGCAATGTTTCGCTAGAAATATAATCTAATATAAACAAGGTTTTATCTATACGTCCCATTTCTCTTAAGGTTGTTGCAAGGCTATTTTGACGAGAATATGAACCTAGTTTTCCCATAATGAGAGAAGCAGAGACCGTTCCTTCACGAATGGAGTGTGCCAACCTTAATACATCATCATAATTTTCCTGAATGATCTTGGTGTTAATTCTTCCACGCAGCAATTTTTCCATTTCAGGATATTGGTCTGGTTTTTTAAATGAATAAAGTTTGGAATCTGCAAGGTCTCGTAGTCTTGGAGCAAACCGAAAACCTAACAAATTGGTTAACCCAAATACTTGATCCGTATAACCAGCCGTGTCTGTATAATGTTCTTCAATTTGCAATTCTGTCTCATGATGTAACAAACCATCTATAACATGAACAGCATCTCGTGCATTAGTATTAATTACTTTCGTATAGAAACTAGAAAATTGATCACTGACAAATCGATAAATGGTTGCACCTTTTCCCGTTCCATAATGTGGATTTGCATCAGCGTGTAAAGATGAAACTCCTACTTGAACACGCATTCCATCTGAAGAAGATGTTGTACCATCTCCCCAATACGAGGACAAACCTAACTGATGCTGAAAATTCACAAGTACGGCTTGTGCTTTATTCATGGCATCTTCATATAAACGCCACTGCGAGACTGTGGACATTTGCCTGTAAGAAACTCCTTGTGTTGCTTCCGCCATCTTAGTAAGACCAATGTTTGTTCCCATTGCCATGATGGCCGCCATGATGGCTGGCTTTTCCTCCTCTTTTGGAGGATGTAGCGTGGAAGCATGAAGAAGCTGCTTTTCAAACCCTGTCCAACTAGCCACTTCCATAAGCAAGTCAGTCAACTTCACACGGGGGATTAGCTTATATAGAGATAAACTATGTTCTCGTGCTGTTTCCGGTACGTTTTTCTCCAAACGATGTACATGCAGTCGTCCACCTTCAAAATTAACCCCATCTAATTCTGTAATATTAGCTTTAATCCATTTAAGCCGATTATGTAATGAATCCATTTTATCTGCTAAGTATTCATCAACAGAAGGAGGTGCGCTAAGTTCGTTAAGATGCTTGTTTTGCTCCCATGTTTCTTTCGTCACTAAATAATTATCAAAATCTTGATGTTGCCGACTTCCTTTAATAGAGACATTACCTGAGCGTACCAAGTTTCTTAACTCGGTTAGAACAGCCATTTCATAATATTGGCGATTAACATTCCCATCATCATCATAAACATGCTTTTGCCAGCGATTCGAAACAAAGTCCAAAGGAGCACCTTCTGGAACCTTTCGTTTATTGTGCCTGTTCATCTCTTTAATTGTGTCAATAGCTCGAAGCAATGGCTCCCCTGATTTTGTAGAAGTAAATTCTAAGGCTTCTAACAATGTTGGGGTATATTTACGTAAATAGTTAAAGCGAAATTTTAGTAAGTCTAAGTAGTCGTAATCCATTGGGCGTGACAATTGCTTTGCCTCTTCTATAGAGTTCACTAAGTCCTCCCAAGGCATAATAGCCTCTAATGCTTCAAATGGGTCTTTACCTAGTTCTCTTGCTTGAATTAGTGCTGTACCTAAATCTGCAAAATGAATAACCTTTTCATTTACTGATTTTCCATTTAATTTCTGAATCTCTTCTTGAGCTTTCCGCCCCTTTGACAACAATAAAGTAATTTGCCGATCATGTATCTCAAAGGCATGATCGGTAAGATTTTGGCTAAGTTGTATTAGATGTAAAATTAAAAGTGCAAATTTTTTATTTTCTTTAAACCTACGGAATGAACGGGGCTCATATTTGGAGCCTAAGCGTGCTAGCTGTAAGATCCTATTTGGATGAATTTCCTTAATATCCACATTAAGTTGCAAAGCTAGTATGACTTGAAGACGTTGTATAACTTTTAAGAAAGCATCTGGAGAAGATTGGCCGGGAACTTCTCGCAACCAAGCAAGAGGTGTCTTTGAATAGGCAGAACTTACATCAAGTAAGTGATCTAACATTGGTTTTTGAGATTCATTTAATGTAGAGCTGATAGATTTAAAAATTCGTTCTTCTGCCCTTTGACGGGCCTCCCATACAATCCTTTCTATTGTTGTCAGGGCCGGCAAAATAACTTTTTGTCTTCGCAATTCTTCTATGGTTAAGCGAATCAAGTAATCTGTATTTCCGTTTTCAAGAGCGCGTTGAAGTGTATATTGTGCAATTATTCGATATGTCCCAAAGGATAAATTTTGGTAGCCATAATGTTGCCGAATTTCCTCTAGATGTTCATTGCGGGTTGCTACTCGTTTTGCATACTGTGTATATTCTTGAGGGGAGACATCAATTTGTTTCGCAATAAAATCGAGTATACGGCTTGGAATGTCTTTAATCTGAAATAAAGTCCAACCCGGATACCGAAGGACAGCAAGCTGTAAGCCAATGCCTAAGCGATTATGGTCTCTTCGATGCTTATTAATAAATGTAAGATCTTCTGAGGTAAAAGTATAGTGCATTTCCATATCATGTTCAGTCATATCGTCAGGAATAGACATAAACATATTTCGCTGATCAGGGGTCAACAGTTCTTTCCCTCTCATGTTACACCTCCTCGCCGGATGGTTCTTTCTTTCCTAAGTAACGATATAACGTTGTTGCTCCTATTCCTGTGGCTTCTTTAATTTGGGATAAAGAGTAATCTTTGCTTTCATACATCTTTATGGCAAGCATGATTTTTTTTGATTCAACCTTCGGTCTCCCTCCATTTCTTCCCCTAGCTCTAGCTGCAGTCAGTCCATCTTTTGTTCGTTCACTAATGATATCCCGTTCTAATTCAGCTATGCTGGCCAACATTCTGAAAAAGAAACGTCCCATTGCTGTTGTTGTGTCAATTTTATCTTGAATAGACACAAAATGAATTCCATTAGCTTCAAAATGTTCCATTAGCTCAATTAAATGTTTAGTACTCCGGCTGATGCGATCCAATTTATAGACAACAACAGTGTCCCCTTTCCGTAATACTTTAAGAAGTTCGTCCAACTGGGGACGGTTTTTCCTTTTACCAGATTCTTTTTCTTCAAAAATCTCGTTCACTCCATAACGTTCCAACGCATCGAGTTGTAATGATAATGATTGATCCTGCGTACTCACGCGAGCATAACCAAATTTCAATATGAATCTCTCCCTCTTTGTATAAATTAATTATACCAAAAGGGTCTAGAAGATAGTCATATTGGTGATTTGTTTTTAGTTATAGTTTTGGTTACATATTTTAGTGTTGTTTTAGACTTTTCAAGTAGACCACTCGTTTTAACCAAAAACGGTCGTTTTTAGCAAAGCAGAATAAATTGTTTGATGAAATTTGTAATCTTTAATTAATGAAAAATATGAAAAATTTTCTATTTTTTTAGATTTACTTGAAGGTTTTAGCAAATTTTAGTAGAAATATAAAATATGACTAATCTTTGGGACTGATTTTGTGAAAAGAATATTGATGATAATTTTATTGCTTACCTTAACACTTGGTGTAACTGTATATTATTTTATAAATTATAATGATCATACAAAATCAGGCGGAATTGATCCTTCTATTAAGAGTTATCTTACTTTAAAAGAAGCGATTGCGTTGGGAGTTAAAGAGACTAAGAAAAAAACAAATTCTAATGTGAAGTTACTAGATATAACCAGTGTTGATACTGATGGTACTAAAAATAATGAAGGTGAAAATGGAAGAAGAAAGAACTGGAATTTAACTTTGGTATCCGATAATGGAAATCCACATTATATATCTATAGAAGGATCAAAAATCACACTGTCTGAGAGCAATAGGACAACTAAAATCAGTGAAACCCTAATTCCACTTCATAGTATTTCTAAAGACAGTAGTTATTTTATAAAAAAAGCTAAAAATAGCTATGGATTAAAGCCTGGTTTAAACTTTGCCAAAGGATTCCATTTTGTAATGGCTAATGGACAAGACGACCAACCTGTAATGACAGTTTACGGTACTAATAGTGAGGGGTATATTACTAGAATTCATTTTAATATTTTTAACGGAAAAGTCCTCGGGATTGACACCAAAGAGCCAAATGGTGGGGGTATCTTTAGATTGAGTAATGGGAACTTAGTTTCGTTAGAAGACGATGCTGACTCTGTTGTAGGGGTTAACATATCTACCAAAAGTGAATTAGTTACATGGGGATATAAAAGTCCAGGGAAAGTAAACTCTACTGCATATATAAAATACTCTTCCGATTTAGGGGTGAAATGGAAGAATTTAGACGTAAATGAAAAGAATATAATAAAAGCTTGGACACAAGAACGTGGAAACTCCATTTATTACTCAACGGACAAAAGCATTAAGGAATACGACAGGATAGAAGGCGAAATAAGAGAATTATTTAAGACTACTAATATAATCGATGTGAAAAGTTCAAAAAATAATATAGTAGCATTAACTGAAAAAGGAATTTATACGTCCTCTAATAATTATGATTGGGATTTTATAGAAACAGATATTTCTTTTCAAAGAATTGAGCTAGACGATCAGGGGAAAATTTGGGGCTTATTCAATAATGAAATATATAAACAAGATTTAATGACAAAATCCTTTTCAACCCTAGATTTGCCTAAGAACATTGGTATAATAACAAGCTTTGAACTATCAGGGGAAGATTTGTTGTTATATGCGGACTCAGTTATTTGGAGAAAAAATATTAAAAGCAGCAAATGGGACAAATATACATATGAGTTTCCGATTGAGAAGGTTTTTTTCAACTCTTCTTCAACAAAAGCTTTCATAGTCAACGAAGATGGGTTGTTTGAAATAGATTGGACGAAGGGAGGACAGGCAGTCAATATAATAGAAGATAAAGTTATACAAAATGGAATTATTACAGATATAAAAACATCATCAGCTACCTCATTTATTACAATATCTCCAACATTTGACTGGAGACAAAAGGGGAAATCTATGTGAAAAATGCAAAATTATCATTAGGTATTGCTGCGCTAATTTTTACAATACTACTTTCGAATTTTCCTACATCGGCCGACGCAGCCTCATACAGTAACCAACAAGTAACATGCTATTTGGCAAACGCAAGTGAAAGACCTGCACGACCAGGCTATTACTATGTCGTATCTGTAACTGCAGCATCCCAGTACAAAGTATATAACAACTTTTCATCTGGGCCTCGTATTCCTTTTGGTACATGGGTAACTTTAAGTCAAACAGTAGACCTATTATATCCTGCTGAGGATACAAATAGATTCAGAATTGATGATATGGGTGATAAGTATCAAACAAGGACCCCATATTTTGTAGACGTTTATTTTGGAGCAAAAGACCAGTCTCATCTTGAGGCGTGTAATAAACATGGGGTTAAACGAATGACAGTTTCATTTTAAATTAACAAAAAGGTGGGGGATTTCTTTCTCCCACCTTTTTTAGTCGAATTTGTCTTTAGGTAATTCTTCTCCTTTAATATCTTTATGTTTAAAATTTATTACTTCATATCCAGGAATTCGGAGCGTAATCGTTTCCAAACCATATGGAGGAAGAATCGCTTTTTCATAAGTCACCACTTGAACGGTGACATCAAACGTATCTTCTTTTTTATTCTTCTTAACATCATTTATTCTTTCAAGGAAATAAAGTTTCGGTTCTTTGTAGTACTTAGAAATTGCTGAAAGAATTTCAGGACTCATTGCTCTTAAAAATGCTTCTTCTAATAATAAACTTTCATCAGTGTCTCGTTCATCAATTTTTTGTTTAGCATTAATATTATTCGTATTAACTGCAAAAACCAAAAGTAACAACAATAAAAGCACTCTGTATTTGCCCACGATATTATCCCTCGCTCCTATATTTATTAGTAATAATATGCCCCAATGATTTACTTATTATGTTTCAAAAACCCTGACATAGATATGGCATAGATGATAATACTGTTTTTCCTGCTTGGGCAACATAAAAGGTAACCCTCACGATAGAAAACACCTAAAAAAAGCTATTAACTTGACAACAGGGGATATTAATGAATACCGTAGTATCCTAGTAGTACACACATGTTTTCTTATATTCCAAAATATCTTAGCGAAACAACATTCGCGATTTGCCATCTGAAATCCAACAAGACAAATTAAAAAGTCGGTTCCTTAGCGTACAGGAATTCGACTATTTTGTGTTTGAATTTGCTTAGCGTATATTATCCGCGTTTTGTCGGCAGGACCCCTTTAATGAAAAGAATATTATCCATACAGTACATAAAGCGTGGCATTACCCATTTTAGTCTACCAAAGTTTTCTTACTTGCAGGGCACTAAGGTGAAGGATATGCCAATCAAACTATTTTTTATAAATATGATAATAACAGCAATATATACAATAGGTGTATTAGCAGCACTTTATGCTGCTTTATTAGTTCCTGAAAGAGCATCTACGGCTATTATGGCTTCAGGTTTAATAAACGGAATAGCAACAATACTTTTGGTAATCTTTATTGACCCAAAAATATCCGTCCTCGCAGATGATGTTGTTAATCAAAGAGGAAGCTATAAAAAGCTAAAAAGCATTTCAATAATGATGGTTACTTCAAGGCTATTAGGCACTTTGCTTGCTCAATTCTTGTTTATATGGGGAGCAGAATATATTGCTTGGTTTACAAAGTTCATTGTATAAGCGTTATTCAATTATAGGGGGCGTTTGCTGAACAAGCAGCCGCCCTTTGGTTCCAGTAAAGGGCAGCATTCCTGTTATGAAGATAAATGGGGTTTGAACAAAAAAATAACCTCTTGGTATGATATGAGTGTCCTGAGCTGGCCAGCAAAACGGACAAAATCATATATACCAGGAGGCCTACAAGATGAATTATAACCAAAATCAAAAAATTGCTCAAATTACTTCTCAAACCCTAATTATAGGAGTAGACATTGCGAAATTCAAGCATGTCGCACGTGCTCAAGACTTCAGAGGATTGGAGTTTGGCACACCTTGTCACGTTGAAAATACACAAGCTCACTTCGAGCTTTTAATAGGTTGGATCAAGCAGCTAATGGACGAAAATGAAATGGACAAGGTGATTATTGGCATGGAACCTACAGGACATTACTGGCTAAATCTCGCTCATTTCCTAAAAGAGAAAGGGATTAAGTTTGTCGTGGTGAATCCCATGCATGTAAAGAAGTCCAAGGAATTGGATGATAACTCACCAACCAAAAACGATGTGAAAGATGCCAAAGTTATTGCACAGTTAGTCAAAGATGGAAGATACGCTGAACCAAATATTCCGCAAGGAGTGTATGCAGAACTTCGTGTGGCCAGAAAAATACGCGACCTTTTGTCTGTTGATCTACAGGTGCTTCAAGGGCAAATTCACAACTGGTTAGATCGCTATTTCCCTGAATTCCTCACCGTTTTTAAGGATTGGGAGGGGAAAGCAGCACTACAATTATTAAAGTTGAATGTATTACCAAATGAGTTGGAACATATCTCGGATCAAGAGATTCTGACTCACCTCAGAAAGGCAGTAAAACGTGCGGTTGGACTCCGTAAAATTCATGAACTTAAACGAGCTGCCAAAGACTCTATTGGCATTCGTGAAGGCTCAAAAATGGCTAAATTAGAGCTCCGCACCTTACTAGAAAAGTATGGGTTGATAATTGAAAGGTTCGAAGAGTTAGATTCTGATATTGAAGAGCTTCTCGAACATATTCCTGGAGTTCCACAAATGTTAGCCATTACTGGAATTGGCAAGGAGACAGTGGCAGGGTTCTATGCAGAAGTAGGAGACCTAAGGAACTACTCTCACCCTCGCCAAATCATTAAATTGGCCGGACTAAGCTTGAAGGAAAACACCTCAGAGAAACATAAAGGACTAACGAAAATCACGAAACGAGGCAGGAAAGCACTCAGAGCTCTCCTCTTCAGAGTAGCTATGCCGTTAGTCGCCAAGAATGCAGCTTTTAAGGCTCTACATCACTACTATACAACTCGAGAGAGTAATCCTTTGAAGAAGATGCAGTCCATGATTGCCATATGTAACAAGCTGATTCGTATCTTATTTGCGATTGGCACGAAGCAATGTGAGTTTAGTGAAGAACGAATGTTGAGGGACATACCTCATTTAGCACCAATACAGAATGCAGCTTAAGTTATTATCGTAGATTATACAGTTTTTTCTAGAGATTTTGACATAGACATTTGAAGCACGGATTAGTCAGTAGAACCATTAAAGTACGGGCATAGACCCTGTAGGGCAGCATGACTGACATCCACCTCATGGAAAGGTTGGACGAAGGAATTTTTGAGCATAGACTCTGTGAGAATTGGGAGGGTTGACCTCCATGAGAAATGTGGAGATCCACCAGTGCGACCATACTTTTACTAGTTAACCACTTTTTGGATTGAAGTGCTGGGGAGGTTAGCTTTCTTTTTCTTTATATGCCCAAAATTACCCTTACTTTCAACATCTATCCATACTTCAAATGTCTTACGTAAATAAATCTCATAGAAATATTGAGAATAAGCGAGAAAACAAGAGTATCTCTTTCTTTATAGAGGGAGGATAGTGGAACAAGGGGTTTTTTGGAACTATTATAATAAATACTCGTCTAAGTGAGTAAGGAAGGGGGAAATGAAAATTAAAAAGTTATTTTTAGTTCTGCTCGCAATGTTTTTATTTATAGTTACTGGTTGTGTGAACGGAATAGAAAACGAAGAACAAAAAATTGAAGTGCAAAAGCGTATTGGTGATAAAAATAAATATGAAGACTACAAAGAGATTACTAACAACGAACAAGTTCAAGAGGTTAAGAAAATATTAGATAATGTTGATTGGGAAACTGCAAAAGTAAATATGGCACGTCCTGCTGATTACAGATTTGTATTTCAATTTAAAAATCCTGAAATAGAAGCAAAAGCCGTGTTATATGAACTTTGGATAAGTCCAAATAAAGATAAAGTGGAACTCATAATAGATGCTGAAAGTAAATATTTTCAATTAAATGAGGAAGGTTCCGCCGTTTTATTTGAAATATTAACAGGAGAAAAGTTATCAGAGATTAATGTAGAAGAAAGTTAAGCCTTCTTCAGTTAAAGGGGGCAATAACCGAAGAACAGCTAATTGAACCGGTTATTGTCCTTGTTCAATTAATGGGAAGGTTAATGGAATAATTTGAAAGTTCAAGTAATTGGTTTCCGTCTAATTAATAAACTTAAGATAAGGGGAATTAGCAATGGAAAAAAAAGGGATAATACCTTCAATAATCTTCGGTTTTATTATTTTGTTGTCTATTTTGGTATTAACCTTCTTTATCTTTAATGGAGAATTCATCCTTGAGGTTATTAAAGACGGATTAATAGACGATGTGCCAATATCAGTTCAAGATTAATAAAAATTTTCGGTAATTGTGTTAATCGAAGAACTTGAAAAATTAGGTGCACAGGGGAGAATTAAATGAGAAGTTTTTAATAATGCTTATGGGTTTTTTATTGTAATTTCAAATATTTTTGGATTTATTTCATATAAGAAAAAGAAAAGTCTATATTCTGCTGCCTTTAAAATACTACTTCTAGCAGCTTTATTTGCGTCAATCGGTGGAATATTAGCACTATTAATTATTCGAGATGCTTTTGCAATATTTTATGGTCTGCAAGTTGGATACTATTTACTTATTAATAGCCTCATTATTTTTAGTGTTTTTAGCGATGTATGGCTTTCAACATGCTTAGTTATTATTTTCAACTAAAGGGGCAATAGCTGAAGATAAATTAATTGATCCCAAGCTATTGTCCATCTTAAATTATTGTGCAGGTTTGTGGAATAAGAGCATTTTGAATAAGGATTTGAAGTTCTAAACTTTCAAAAGGAGATGTAGAATGAAAGGACTAATAGTAAAATCCCCTTGGATTGAACTAATATTGGAAGGCAAGAAAACTTGATAAATCAGGGGTTCCAATACAAAAATACGAGGAACTATCGCTCTGATAAAGAGTGGTTCAGGAATGGTTTATGGTGAAGTAAATTTAAATGATAGTAAAGAGTTGACCTTAAAGGATTACCAAGTAAGTAACGAATTTCATCGTGTTCAAATTGAGAATTCCCAAGCATTACCTTATAAAAAGACTTATGCATGGGTTCTTGAAAAACCTCGCATTTATGAAGAGCCTATTCCTTATAAGCATCCTATGGGGGCAATTATATGGGTCAACCTTTCTAGATAAAATCTTAATGTCTTGTTCCGTTACAGGGGGCAATAATAGAATATTTACCCATACTAAAAGGTTGTAGCCGGGGTAGAACGCAAGAGCCATTGGGACTTGATCCCGTCCATTATATTGTACATCCCCTGCTTGTAGAAACATGTTTGAGGCTTGTTGGGACGCTGACCCCGTATAATAAGCGAAGCTATGATACTACAGGACAGAAGGGTCATTCGGCAAATGAATGAAGAAGGAGATGTGATAAAGCATGGATCCCGTCATTGGCCAGGATACTGCAAAGGGAGAAAGCCAAGTTCAACCCTTTTTGTAGAAGAAGAGGTCTTTCAGGAAGACATTTAAGTTCAAGCATAATAATGAAGGTTAGGGGGGATTTTCATTTTTATAATGAGGTCAAATATCATAAGCTACTCTGTTGTACTCTTATTTTAAATAAGGTAGATAACTTTGTGGTTGGTAGTAACAATGAATCATATATCCATGGTGCTTTATGAGTGGAAATGGTAATATTACTCTTTTAATTTTATAGATACAGGGTTGCCAAAAAAAAAAAAGCATGCTATTATACTTTGTACCGAACGGTAGGTACAAAATTCAGCATGCAAATTAGAAACTCTATCGGTGGATACTCCTGATGGTGGGTTCATTTGTTCTTTTTCAAGATGTACTGTTGAGAATAGTTAGGTTGATTTCATTACTTGATATAATTCCACGTACGTCTACATTATAAAAAAACACATTAAGTGATAAAACTTGGAGGTTTTTATGAATAATTATCAATCAGTTGAAGCTCTTTTCAAACCATTTAAAATGGGAAATCTGAAACTATCTAATCGTATTTTGATGGCACCTATGACGCGAAACTCTTCTCCAAATGGAGTACCAGGGGAGGATGTCGCTGCGTATTATGGTCGAAGAGCTGAAAATGGTGTTGGACTTATTGTGACAGAGGGTACGTTTATCAACCATCCGGATGTTGCATCCGAGGTGCCAGCATGGCAGGAGGACGTACCACACTTATACGGAGAAGAGGCGCTAAACGGTTGGACAAAAGTAGTTGATGGAGTACACGATGCCGGTGGGAAAATTTTCTCTCAAATATGGCACATGGGTGCACGAGGCAACGGTAATGATTACTCAAAACAAGAAATTTCGGAATTGGTTGAAGCTTTCGCACAGGCAGCAGCCAATGCTAAAAAAGTTGGTTTTGACGGTATCGAGATTATGGCAGCACATGGATTTTTAATCGATCAGTTCTTCTGGGAAAAAACAAACACGCGTACCGATGAATACGGTGGTGACATGGTCAAGCGCACGCGCTTTGCTAGTGAGGTCATCTCAGCTTGCCGACGTGCTGTTGGACCAGAATTTCCAATCGTATTGCGAATCTCACAGTGGAAATATGATTTCTATACAGCAAAATTAGTAGAAACTCCAGAACAACTAAAACATTTCTTAACGCCATTAGTTGATGCTGGCGTTGACATTTTTCATGCCTCTATTCGTCGCTTTTGGGAACCTGCGTTTGAAGGATCTGAACTGAATCTCTCAGGATGGATAAAAAAACTGACAGGAAAACCAACAATAACAGTTGGATCTGTCGGTCTTGATGGCGCTGATTTCGTGGATTTCTTTGCTACCGGGGAACAGGCTAATGGCAAAGCTAACAAGATGGGCGATTTAATGGAGAGATTAGAACGTGAAGAATTCGATTTGATAGCAGTGGGTCGCGCATTATTGGCTGACCCTGACTGGGTAAACAAGATTAGAGATGGACGAACAGAAGAATTAATTCCGTTTACGCGTGAGGCAATCGAAACATTATACTAAACGGAGCTTAAAAAATAATAAAGAACCCATTTTGATTGATTTATTTCAAAATGGGTTCTTTTTAGTTACTTTCAAATAATGAATCCCATAACATTTATCAAACTTTATTTTAATTTAGTACCTGCTTTACGTACATATGACTTGTATTAACGCGGTAACACAATAGAAATAAATAATGATTAACGCTGAAGTAGCTATCCTTTAGATACTATGTAGAAACCTCAATAAGCTTGCTTGTTTACTTTCATAAATTAAACAGAAAATATACCGGGGTAGGTGATGATTAGATGGTTATGGAGTATGTGCTCATTTTTTATATGCTAGAGGTAGGCCTAGTCGCAGGAGATTCTACATTTGAGAGTAAACAGTCTGCGAAGTTTAGACAAGACTGCCTAACACATTGTTCCTTGTTCAACTAAAGTGGCAGAATTGAAAACCACAATATTTTAGAAATCAGACCAATAAAAAGATAAACTAGTGCTTGTCATTAAAAGGTATATACATTCGCCATAATCACTTATGTTGAAAACCATTAATGTATCTTGATTTTTTTACTGAGCAGAATAAACAGCAAGATCAAGAAGTCTCAAAAAGAATAAAAGTCCATCAAAAACTGTAGCAGCACTAGATAGATTCTATTAAGTGAAGAAATCTTAATTGACGAGACGGAGTTCCGATGCTACAATTCAATTATTCAATTGAATTGTTTAATTTGAACCACAAATAATATGCTTATAGGTGAAGGAATTTCCAATTTGTGATTGGTGGAACAACTGAACTAAATAAAAAATGGAGATGATGATAATGAGATTTGAAAATAAAACTGTAATCGTAACTGGTGGAGGTACTGGGATAGGGAAAGCAACTGCAAAAAGATTTTTTGAAGAAGGAGCAAATGTAATTATTAATGGACGTAGAGAAAATGTGTTAAAGGAAACTGCTATAGAATTTGATTCAACTGGCAAAAGAGTTTTATATGTAGTCGGTGACATCAGTAAAAAGGAAACTTCTGAGAATTTGGTTAAAAAAGCAGTAGAAGTGTTTGGTGGTGTAGATATATTAGTTAATAATACAGGGAAATTTAATCCAACACCATTCCTTGACCATACAAAGGAAGATTTGCAATCCTATTTAGATACAATCGTTAAAGGAACATTCTATCCTTCTCAAGCAGTTATTCCAGAAATGAAAAAACGTGGAGGAGGAGCAATTGTAAATACTGGTTCAATGTGGGCAATACAAGCAGTGGAGTCAACTCCTTCGGCAGCTTATTCAGCTGCAATGGCAGGAAGACATGCTTTAACAAGAAATTTAGCCGTAGAATTCGCTGGTGATCACATTCGAGTAAATGCAGTAGCACCTGCAGTTGTTGAAACACCAATTTACAATACTTTTATGTCAGAAGAAGAAGTGGCAGAAATATTACCAACTTTTAATGAGTTTCACCCCATTGGACGCAATGGTACTCCAGGGGATGTAGCAAATGCAATTTTATTCCTTGCGGATGATTCATCATCATGGATTACAGGCATTATTATGCCACTTGATGGAGGAGTTACAGCTCGATTAAGATAAAAATAGAAAAGGAGCAATCATAAAAATGTTTGTTCCTTTTTTATAATCAAAAATAGGAAATAGATTACACACATTTTTTCTAAGGAGGAGAATAAGTTGAATCAATCCATATTACAGGGGAGGTTTTTTAAATTATTTATTTGGTCACTTCATTATTAATTCTTGTATTATTTAAGTCATATAAGCGAAATTGTCCAGTAAAAGGAATTCATTGTGTTGAAAAAAATAAATTAAAGGATCCTACAATCATTGTAATAGATATACGGAATTACAATGAAATCTCAAATTCCGATGTCTATACATTGAATATTCCTTTTGCATACTTAAAGCGCTTTTATATGGAAATCCCCCAGGGTAAAATACATGTTATAGCTGAAGATAAATTAGAATTGAACTTAGGACTACGTTTTTTGATAAAAAAAGGGTTTACGATTAATAGTTTTGAATTAACAAAATATCCATGTACTTTTAACCAAAAGAAAAGGATGTTGGATCATGGAGTATAATCGACATGTTAAAAATCGTTTAAAAGAATTGCAGGACAAGTGAAAGGTGTATTAAACATGATGGAGCAAGGGGAAAATTATAGAGAGATTGTAACTCAATTGTCAGCTGCCTACAGTGCTTTAAATCGAGAAATAGGTGTAATGGTTAGCACTAAGCTTGAACAATGTGTTAGAGAAAGTGTTAAGCAGGATGGAAAAACAGAGAATTTAGTAAAAAAGCCATTGATTTATTAGTTAAGAGCAGATAAAAAACACCTATCCTTAAGAATATTAGGGGTAACTAATTGATTATTATTATACCATTACAGGTATAAGTATTACGTTAGAATTAAAATAGTAAAAGTAAATCATGCAGTAGATGTCTAAACAATCAATAAAGGAGCAAGAAAATGAAAAAATTAGAAGAATTAACTTCGATGAATATGATAGAAGATTTCTTGAAAAACCATGAATTAAGTTTTTTATACGTGTCAAGAGAAGATTGTGGTGTATGTCATGCTGTTTTACCAAGGCTAAGAGAATTACTCGACAAGTTTCCACTTATCCACCTAGGACATATAAACGCCTATGAGGTAGAGGAAATAGCAGCTAAATTCTCTATTTTTACTGTACCTGCACTACTTTTATTTATAGATGGAAAAGAAGTATTAAGAGAGGCTCGGTTTGTTCACTTTGATGAATTAGAGAAACGAATAGAGAAAATTTATGACATGTATAATCAGCAATAGAAATAACGTGGTTACTTTACTAGAAAAAGATACTGAAAATCAGCTCAAACTATAATTGCTATGCTAAAAGGTGAATTTTATTATTGAAGAGCCAAAGTATATGAAATTGTTTCTGAATGTAGTTGATATAATTCGTCAACAATATAACTTATCTTATCAGTAAATGGCCGAGTAGCAGAACGAATTAATTTGTATGATTACCTAGCTGTACCTATCGGTTGGTACAGGTAGGTTAGATATTATGTAGTCGCTTAATCAACTTAAATGTTTCTAATTAGGAAGGTAAATTTCTCTTTAAAAGTATACATTCTTCAGTTAGTGACAAAGTGGTTATTTTATTTGACTTATAAGATCAATGAATACTATAATTCAATAAATCAATTGAATGTTCAATTAATTTAACTTAATTTAAGGGGGGAGAATGAAATGAAGTGGACAGGTCATTTTAAAGCATGGTACGACCTGTACCGTGAGCTCTGATGAAATTAAAGAATACGAGCATTATTTAGAAGGCTTACCAAATAATAATGTAGACTACAATATTGTTAAAGTAATCGAGTCACGCGCGGTTTCAAATAATTGCGGAGAATTTGAGCGTCAAGCATGGATCTCCAAAAGTTATTTTTGTGAAGGATAAATCTAAATATTGGACAGCATCACATTGGTCAGTTACGACTGAACATATGACAGCATTATTGAACTAATTGAAAAGTAGATATTAGTTTTCTTCATTTAATAATTAATCTTGTATCTAACCATAAATAATTTAGAAACAGTTACATCAATGGATCTATGCATTGTAAATGATGATATTGTTAGTTAAATTGTTGGAAGTAATTGCTAACCTGCAAAAGAGAAACAGCCTCTGCCTTTATAATTATCCCTTTAATTCACACATGTTTCTCTTGCAGATTGAGTATGAGCTAATGAAATCATTATCTTGTTATTCTTAATTTAACTATAGTATCATCAACAATGTAATTAATTGAATAATAAAAAGGATGATTAGTATGGAAGAGCTCCTTTCTTCTGCAAAAGATTATAAGAATGAATTGTACAAACAACTAGCAAGAATTGGGAAATGTTTATCTAGTGACAAACGACTTGAGATATTAAATTTGCTTTCTCATGGTCCAAAAACAGTTGAAAAGTTGACGCAGGATACAGGAATGAATGTGGCAAATGTTTCTCGTCATCTTCAAGTTCTCAATGACTCAAGATTAGTTAAGTTTACTAAAAAAGGAACATATGCTGTTTATTCATTAGCTGATCCATCTATTACTGATTTTTTATACTCCTTATGGCGCATTGGTGAAAATCAACTTTCAGATATAGGTCGAATTAAAGATGATTTCTTAGGTCACATGGAAGGTTTATACACGCTTACGATGGATGAAGTGTACCAAAAGTTAAAGGGAAGAAATATTGTTCTCATAGATTTGCGCCCGAAAGAGGAATATGAAGCTGAGCATATAGAAGGCGCGGTCTCTGTCCCTATGGAAAAGTTGGATTCATATCTCCAGGAATTACCGAGAGATAAAGAAATTGTAGTTTATTGTAGAGGAAAGGTTTGTGCTTTTTCAGCTATAGCGGCGCAAAAAATAAAAAATGAAGGGTTCATAGCTTACCGAATGGAAGAAAGTATTTATGAATGGCAGAAATATTTGGAACTAAAACATTAATATCTATTTCTATTTATCACTATAGGTCATGAACTTCTGTATGCTTTCAATTTGTATTTTTAAATTTTATATGACCAAAGTGCAAATTGAATTCACATCTTAAGTAATGGCGAGACCCGATATATTATTTAACCAAAGTGTTATTTTTATAGCGACAAAACTATTACATTATAATGTCAGTAAGAATGGAAAAAGTGAGTAGACAATACTTTCCTTATTGTTCTATTCGAAAAGACCAATTTTATAATATGTTCTTTCATCGATGTGATTCATAAAATGTGCAACCTTTCTTACTGCAATATATTTTTAATAATAAATTTTAGAAAGTTATATTAAAACTCCTATATACTCCTATATGCAAGAGCGGTAGGATATAAAGGGTAGTTTACAGCTACCCAGGCTGTCGACAAAGTCGACAGCCGTTTTTTATATGTGTTTTTTTCGAAGAAAACCACTTTATTTGCAGTTATAAAAGAAACAAAATCCCTTTTTCTACAGATGCTTTTTGAAAATAGGGGTTTGTCTACACTCTGAATGGTTCTTTTCTTCATTCTATAGCAACTAACAGCATATAAAACAGCCTTTGTTGTTTTTTGGTTGGATAGTTATATCACGTCAATATTGATATTTTTCTTCTAGTAAAAATCAACTTTTATGGGGGTTGACGAAAAGTGTTTTCAATTATATAATTCAATTAATCAATTGAATAGTTTTTTATAGTAAATTGATTATATCTCATTAACTTAAGTGAAAAAATAGAGGAGGTTATTTCTATGGGAGCAATAACACTGCCAAATGAAACATTTCAAAACCACATTCAATCTGGCGTGACATTGGTTGATTTCTGGGCTCCTTGGTGCGGACCTTGTAAAATTCAACTTCCAATTGTAGAAGAATTAAGCGATGAAATGAAAGGGCAAGCAACAATTGCCAAAGTTAACGTGGACAAAATGAGCCTGAATTAGCTATGCAATTCGGCATAATGAGTATTCCGGCATTGCTTCTGTTTAAAGATGGCAAGGTGGTAGATAAAATGGTAGGTATAACCCAAAAGCATGTATTAAAAGATAAAATATTAGAACTGAATGGTAATTAAAGCAGCGATTATGGAAACTCAGCAACACTTATTGAGGAGTTTTGTAGACATTATGAAATTTTTTATATGTTGTAGAGGAGGAATAAAATGGCTATTATTCATGTAGCGAGTAATAAGCTAGAGAAGTATTTAAACACAGATAAAGTAGTATTATTAAATTTCTCAGCCACTTGGTGTGGTCCTTGTATACGTTTTGGAGAGATTCTAAAGGAATTAGACGAGGAATTAGGAGATAGCGTACAGATTGTAAAAGTCGATATTGATAAATATCCAAAGCTTGCTAAAGGTTTTAACGTAATGGGAATTCCTAATTCTCGTTTCTACTTTAATAATCAATTTGAACAACCTTTTTTTGGAGGCAGCTTAAAAAAATTAAAAGAAGAGGTACTACGTATTAAAGCAAAGTAATGCGTATACCAAACGTATATGAGAGGAAAAGCAGATGATAATAGAGGAGGAGATTAATGTGAAAAACCAAGAGACGTATGATGTTATAATTGTTGGGGCAGGTCCTGCTGGTATGACGGCAGCCGTTTATACTTCACGTGCTAATCTGAACACATTGCTTATTGAACGTGGAATACCTGGTGGACAAATGGCAAATACACAGGATGTAGAAAATTATCCTGGCTTTGATCATATTTTAGGTCCAGATCTCTCTAATAAAATGTTTGAGCACGCCAAAAAGTTTGGTGCTGTATATGAATACGGAGATATAAAAGAAATTGTAGGTGAAGGTCGTCTAAAAAAAGTAGTAACTACAAACAAAGAGTTCTATGCCAAAACTGTTATTATCGCTTCTGGGGCAGACCATAAAAAGCTTGGAGTTCCAGGGGAGAATGAGCTTGGTGGTCTAGGAGTTTCTTATTGTGCAGTATGTGATGGAGCATTCTTCAAAGGACGTGAACTTGTTGTTGTAGGTGGAGGAGACTCAGCTGTTGAAGAAGCTGTGTATCTTACACGTTTCGCTTCAAAAGTCACTATTATCCATCGTCGAGATCAATTGCGTGCACAAAAAATACTCCAAGAAAGAGCATTTAGCAATGAAAAGATTGAATTCATTTGGAATAAAGAAGTTACAAGTATAAATGAAGAAAAAGGAAAAGTGAATACAGTAACGTTAAAAGATACAAAAACAGGTGAACAATCTCAATTCCCGGCAGATGGTGTATTTATTTACGTGGGTACACTTCCGTTAAATGGTGCATTCAAAAACCTAGGTATAACCAATGAAGAAGGTTATGTAGTGACGGACGAAGCAATGGCTACAAAGATTCCTGGTATTTATGCCGCTGGAGATATCCGTGATAAGACCCTACGCCAAATTGTAACAGCTACGGGTGATGGATCAATAGCAGCTCAAAGCGTACAACACTTTATTGAAAACCTTGAGAGTTGACAATTACCCTTTGTGCTATAAAAAGTGAGTTATTAAAGTTGTGTATAGTATGGGTTTGTAGCAAATAATGTTGTTTCGGTTTAGTTAACGATTGTAATCAAGTATGCTAATGTATGGTTTGTACCAAACGGTAGGTACAATCTGTTACGCTAACTGCTTTTCATAACCAGATCTTGAAATCTTATAGCTAATATAAAGTGAAAATAATTATTTGAAGGAGTGTTTAAACATGGCTAATATGCAGACGAAGGCAAACGTTGTTTGGCATAATGGAGTAAAAGGTAACGGAGTGCTTAAAACAGGATTTCTTGATGCTAAGGTTGCTATACCAACAGTATTAGGTGGTAGTGGAAATGGAGCATTCCCAAAAGAAGTTCTTGTAGCTTCTGTAACAACTTGTTATACATCTGTACTTGTATCTATGATTGAATCAAGAGGGCTCCCTGTATTAGAAATCAGTGTGGATTCTGAAGCATCGATATTTGATGATGAATTTAAAATTATCCACCACCCTCATATAGTTTTATCAGAGAATGCAACAGATAAACAAGTTCAATCAGCAGAACGATTATTTGTGGCAGCTGATAGAGGGTGTGTTGTAGGAAACTTATTAAAAAAAGCTGGCGTAAAGATCGAAGTTCAAGGGAAAATCTCTACAACATGAATCTAAAGGGTAGCATTAAGCTACCCTTTAGATAGAATTTAGCTTTATCTATATATCAAGACCTGATTGAGGGGTTTGTCATGTGAAAATCCCCTCAATTAAGGAATTTGTTAGACAGATCTCCAAAGGAAATGAATCTTTAAGAGCAGCGCGTTTTTTTGAATTAAAGAATAGAGGAAATTTATAACATGTATATGATCAGTAGAAGTTACACGCCAGTGAATTTTTAACCAAATTATAACATTAGTTAACAAATGAATGCGTTCAATGGGTTAGGAACTATATGTTGTCAGCCAGAAGGATTATAAAGTAGCAATTATAAATAGACTATGGTAGAATTCATTTGTTTCTACTTACATTCATACAAAAAGAGAATAAACTCAATAGAACTATTTTCACTGACATTTTATAACTGTGAGTAGAAATATTTAAACTAATGGAAATAATTTTTCGTTTTGTTCTATCGAATATGTAGAAAATAGGTAAATTCACTAATAAGGGTGTGATTATAATATGTCTAAGCACCAAGAAATTCTAACTATAGCAAGAGAAGTTATTCATTCTAAAGGATATCAAGCTGCATCTGTTAGTGATATCCTAAGCGCTGCTAAAATTGGTAAAGGACAATTTTATCATTATTTTTCTTCTAAACATGATCTTGGACTGGCAGTTGTAGAAGATTTTATTCAAGAATGGGATCAAAAACTGATTTTAGATATTCTTAAGTCAAGTGACGATCCTGTGTCAAAATTAAACAATATGCTGGACTGGACTGTCAGTTATCATTCAGAAATGGATTCAAAAACTGGATGTCCTTTTGGAAACCTCGCAATTGAGATGAGCGAGCACGATGAACAATTTCGATTAAAGATTCAACATTTTTTTGAACGTTGGATAGATGGAATTCAAAACGTGTTAGATGAAATGGTAGAAAAAAATTTATTTAATGACACCATTGATACCGAAAAACATGCTCAGACTATCATTGCTATGCTTGAGGGTGGAATCTTACTGATGAAGATCCAGCAGGATATGAAATGGTTTTTAAATGTAGTGGAAGTGATTCGTCAACAATATATTTTATCTTAATAGTAAGTGAATACTTTGTTCTAAACTGTACCAGAAGGTAGGTACAAACAGGTAATTTGGAGGTAGCCAGTAAGAAGATAAAGAATAATCTGTTGTAAGCAGCTATTATTTTTTATCTTAAGCTACTCTATTTTAAATAGGGTTATAACTTGTGGTTGTGATATCACCAATGAGTGCTACTTCGATTTTGTATCAATCAGTAAAAATGGTAAATATCGGTCTTACTATCTTGAAGAAAAAGGGGTTGCATATAAAAGCTGTTATAAAGTTGTACCAACTGATAGGTACAGAAATTTAGGTATGGATAGGAAGAGGGTTACCACGACACCAACAGAACTATATTATTCCAAAGACCATATCTGGGTAAAAAGTTGAAGATAATCGAATACGTTTAGGTATTACAGATTACGCTCAAACAACGCTTGGTGAAATTGTTTTCTTAGACCTTCCAGAGGAAGGTAATTCATTAACGATAGAGAATAGCTTTGGTGATGTGGAGTCCATTAAAACTACATCCGAACTCATCGCACCATTTAATAGTCAAATTCTAAAAGTAAACACATAATTAGAGGATAGTCCTGAATATGTAAAAGAATCCCCTTATGATCAAGGATGGATATTGGAATTTCAATGGATAATATAGATGATATCCAAAATCTTATGAGTGTTAAAGAATACGAAGATTATGCATGAAAAAAACTGGAGGGAATCATGATGGAAAAATTACAATCAATGGATCAATTTGAGAAGTTAAAAAAAGAAGAGCGCGTTGTCTTTATGTTTTCAGCGGACTGGTGCCCAGACTGCCGGACGATCGAGCCGATTTTGCCGGGCATTGAAGCAAATTATCCGGAATATCAGTTTATTTATGTAGACCGGGATGACTTTATTGATTTGTGCATCGAATTGAATGTATTTGGTATTCCAAGCTTTATCGCTTATCACAGCGGAGAAGAAGCAGGGCGGTTTGTCAGTAAAGATCGGAAAACACAAGAAGAAATCGAAGCGTTCCTTAACAGCTTGTCCGCTTAATCGTTGCTTTGAAAAAATTGTTTAAATAATGATAGATATGATTGGGAGGGAGGGGCTGTCTTAATGAAAAATCTGCAAAATGTTTTTAAATAGAAATGTTATTGATGGTTTGCAGAAATAGTTCAACACTTCTCTGACACTTAATTTTTTATTGCCACTATTTAGAAAGATGGGGGTACAAATGTTTGTTTGTTCCAAATGTATAGCAGGGTAATGCTGTTAAAAGTAAAGAAACCAATTTTGTAAATAGCAAATAGGAAGAATAATTTTGAACAATGCTACTCCTGTTGTACCATCATTTTAAATAAGGCAGATAACTTGTTAAGTGATAGCAATGTGAAGCTCTACATCCATAGTGCTTTGTAAATAAAAATGAAATATCCGCTTACTATCTTGAAAATAAAGGGTTGCATATAAAAAAAAAGCATGCTATTATAAAGCTGTACCAACTGGTAGGTACAGATATTGAGTTGTGGTTATGAGGAGGGTTACAATGACTACACCAACAGAACTGTATTATTCCAAAGACCATATTTGGGTAAAAGTTGAAGATAATCGAATACGTTTACGTATTACAGATTACGCTCAAACAACGCTTGGTGAAATTGTTTTCTTAGACCTTCCAGAGGAAGGTAATTCATTAACGATAGAGAATAGCTTTGGTGATGTGGAGTCCATTAAAACTACATCCGAACTCATCGCACCATTTAATGGTCAAATTCTAAAAGTAAACACAGAATTAGAGGATAGTCCTGAATATGTAAATGAAACCCCTTATGATCAAGGGTGGATATTAGAAGTTCAAATGGATAATGTAGATGATATGATATCCAAAACCTTGTGAGTGCTAAAGAATACGAAGAATATGTACAAGAAGAAAACTGAAAGGAAAATAATGAACATGGCAAATCATAAAAGAGATGTTACAAAGTTTTTAAATGTTAAACTAAAAGAAAATCATCTTCTTTTATTGCATAAAGATGAAGTCGTGGCAAAGCTCCCTTTAAAGAATAAGGAAGAGCTGATATTATTCTCAAATTATGTAATAAAGGGAGGTAGGGTTTGCAAGAAAGCTGAAAACCCTTCTAAGGTAGACAGTTATGTAGAAAGCTGCGATTTAGGTTGGTGCTAAACCTAAATATAGAGGACACTAAAGAACGATTAATATTTATCTAATTATGTAATAATTAATAATTTACCATTACATTTAATTTAACTGTACCGAATGGTAGGTACAGTCGAATGTAAAATTCAAAGGAATTAGAGGGAAGAATTATGAATCAAAACGATAGTTTATACAAAAAATCACATTTTAACCGTTTAGGTGAATTTAGTACACTTTCACCTGAAATCTTTAAATCATTTGTAGTTTTTGACAGAAAAGCGCTATCAGAAGGAAAGCTAACAGCTAAATTAAAGGAATTAATTGCAGTTGCTGTTGCTCATACGACTGGATGCCCCCATTGTATTGATTTTCATGTTAAACAAGTTAAAAAACATAGAGCTTCCAAAGAGGAAATGGCTGAATCAATTATGGTAGCAACAGCCCTGAAAGCCGGATCAGCTCTTGCTCATGGGGTCAATGCTTTAAACGCTTATGATGGAACAGCTGATGATGAATTATATCGAGCTTCTTATATCAACCGACTAAAAGAGTTTTCTCAGTTAGATGGAGATGTCTTTAAAGCGTTTGTGACATTTGACCAACAAGCGATGAAGGCGGGATTACTTAGTGTGAAGGAAAAAGAGTTGATTGCTATAGCAGTGGCCCATACAACAGGATGCCCTTATTGTATTGATATCCACACTAAAGCAGCCAAAAAAGCAAAAGCAACGAGGGAAGAAGTCGCTGAATCAATTATGGTAGCAACAGCATTGAAAGCCGGATCTGCTCTTTCTCATGGAGTTAATGCATTAGTTGCATATGATGAATAAGTCTTATATAGGAGTGAAAGTATGAAAATTGAAATCTGGTCTGATATTGCATGTCCGTTCTGTTATATTGGAAAACAAAATTTAGAGAATGCGTTAGCTAAATTCCCTTATAAAGATCAAGTAGACATTGAATTCAAAAGTTTTGAACTTGATCCAAATGCATCACTATATGATGGAACAAAATATGTTGAAAATTTATCTTTCAAATTTGGAGGCAGTGAGCAAGCAAGACAGTTTATTACTCAATTAACTCAACAAGCGAAAAATGTGGGCTTAACTTTTAACTTCGATGAAATGAAACCAACGAATACATTTAATGCTCACCGCCTAGCAAAATGGGCCAAAACTCAAGGTAAAGAAGCCATTGTTAATGAAAAGTTACTATCTGCACACTTTACGGAGTCTAAAGATGTAGGAGATCTAGACACACTAGCTGATATTGCAGAAGCTTCTGGTTTAAATAGAGACGAAGCATTGAAAGTATTAAATGATAAGAAACTATACGCACAAAACGTAAGAGATGATCAATATGAAGCTAAGAGATATGGTATTAAGGGCGTTCCGTACTTTATTATCAATCAAAAATATGCTGTCTCAGGAGCACAGCCAGCGCAAGCATTTGCTGAAGTGCTAGATAAAGTTTGGGAAGAAGACAAACCGGCACCGAAATTAGAAACTCTATCGGCAGATACTCCTGATGGAGGGGTATGTACTGATGGCAGCTGTGTCATTCCCCCTAAAAAATCATAATAAAAGGCCTTTGTAAAAGCTTTTATTAGATAACGAAAGTGGAAAGAGATAATTCTTAAAAAAATACAAAATGAAGGAGATATAAAAATGACAAAAATTAATGGAGTCGATACAAAAGTTATTGAAAACTTAGTAGAAAATTATAAAAAAAATCCTGAGGAAGGAATGGCAGGATGGTCTTCTTCGGTAAAATGGAATAGTGGATTTTACGCTGAAGCACTTGTAGGTGATCACAAACCCGTCCTGATTGATGAGCCAGATTGGTTATCAGGATCTAATAAGGGTCCAAACCCAGTTGAACTTTTATTAAGTGCATTAGGTGGTTGTGTATCAATCGGATTTATTGCAACAGCTAGTTTAATGGGTATTAAGGTGAATTCCCTAGAAGTTAATGCTTCAGGACAATTAGACTTAAATGTATTTTTGGGCTTAAAAGAAGGAAATCCAGGTTTTAACGAAGTTGATGTTAAATTCACAGTGGATAGTGACGCAGACGATAAACAACTTGAACAATTAGTTTCTAAAGCAATGGAACTTTCTCCTGTAAAAAATTCACTGCAAAGAAATGTTCAAGTGAATTCAACTTTTAATCGTAATAATTAAATAGTTTCATGACAGTGCCGATCTTACTTTACCTTGCATAACTATCTTTAGAAAGAACGTAGATATTACGCGACATATTCCATGCGTAATGTCTACGTTCTTATACGTTGCAGATAGAATTGGAAAGGCGAGAGGAGGAAAGAACCATCATGTCTGAAGTTAACACAAGTATTAACAGATGGAAGGCTCTATTTTGGATTGCATTGGCTGAACTATTTACCCTCAGCTTATGGTTTAGCGCTTCAGCCGTTCTTCCCCAATTAGAACGTCAATGGGGAATGAGTGCAACAGAAGGATCATGGATGACCACATCCGTACAGATTGGGTTCATAGTTGGAGCAATTTGTTTTGCTTTTCTAGGTTTGGCAGACCGTTATAACCCAAGAAAAATAATTGTTATTGCCAGTATATTCGGAGCTGTCATTAATATTTTATTTACTTTAAGCTCTGGAATGGTAGTGGGATTAAGTTTACGTTTTCTAACGGGAATTACTATGGCAGGTGTTTATCCTACTGCCGTGAAACTACTCTCTACTTGGTTTCAAGATAGACGAGGATTTGGTATTGGAATTCTAATTGCAGCTCTGACATTAGGTTCTTCATTGCCACATCTTTTTAATTTATTTATTCCGAATGTCAGCTGGAAGATATTAATGCTTGTCAGCTCTTTATTAGCATTAGTCGCAGCTGGTATTATGCAGTGGGTTCTTCCGGATGCTCCGGCGTCTAAAAAAGAAGCAGCTACTGTGTCGGTGAATACACTTAAATATATCTTAAAAGATCGACCTGTAATGTTAGCTAACTATGGCTATTTCGGTCATATGTGGGAATTGTATGCTATGTGGACATGGCTTCCATATTTCTTAACAGCCAGCTTTAAAGCATCCTTAGAGGGGACAGCTTTACAAGTGGCCAGTACACTGTTCGCATTTTTAACAATTGGAATTTCGGGGGCTATAGGTTCGATAATAGGTGGATTATATGCTGATAAAATTGGAAAAGCACGACTTTCTATGATTGCCATGATTGTTAGTGCCGTATCTTCTATATGTATCGGACTTACCTTTGGTCTTTCTATATGGATTACCGTTATTGTAGCAATCATTTGGGGGATATCAGTTGTTGCAGATTCGGCACAATTTTCAGCAATGGTTGCAGATTTAGCAAAATCAGAATGTGTAGGAACTGCCTTGACATTTCAAATGGCTATAGGTTTTCTTATTACGGTCTTTTCTATTTATTTGATTCCGGTCTTTGAAGATATCGTAGGGTGGAAATGGGCATTCTCAATCCTTGCGATTGGTCCTGTTCTAGGAGTTTTGGCAATGATTTCACTTATCCGTTATAAACATTAAACGATGTAATCATTTTGTTTTTTAACACAGTAATGGCATGTTTTTTTCGTTTTAAAGAGAACGTGACGGGTTCTCTTTTCTTTTTTTACCTGTTTAATCTTTGTTCTTTAATTAAAGCAATCCTTTAGTTAAATAGGAACAGCTTTTACTTTCACCACCTATTTTTAACACCATTCTTGTTATTATTCCACTGCATAAGCGCGGAAGTTCCATAGGAATTAAGGAGATTGTAATTAAGGTCAAACCAGCTACAGGACTAACAGTATCAGGATAATCTTAAAAACTTTAATGGCAATGGATTTTCCGGATTTCAATACCGTTACTGATTATCGCATTAGGTGCTTTCTTTATGCAAAATGTAACAGAAGCAACAAAACCGAGAAAAGTAGGTTCGGTAAAGGAGGGTGAATGATTGATGGACAAGAAGTTACTTACGGAAGCTGGTTATAATGCGTTGAAGAAAGAATTACTTTATTTAAAGGAAAAAAGATGGAAAGAAGTTAGTAAAAAAGTTCAAGAGAGCAGAAATTTTTGTGATTTTAACGAAGATCCTGAGTATCAAATTTCAGTGGATGAATTGGCTACACTTAAAAAGAATATAAATGATTTGGAATACATTATAAAGCAAGCAAAAATAATTAAAAATACAAATATAAGGGAAGTTGGGGTTGGATCCATTGTTACTGTTAAAGAAGTGACAGAAAAATATGAAATGCATCTTAAAATTGTGAGTCCCGCAGAATCATATCTATCTGAAAACTATATATCCGATGAATCTCCAATCGGCAAAAGTCTAATTGGTCACAAATTAAATGATAATGTAATGGTCATGACCCCTTCTGGAATGATGCATTTATTAATCACTGAAATACAGTGATTATAGAGGGTGAAACCTAAAGAGTCAACAGCCTGCATGTGACTGGATATAACTTCTGTTTCTGTATATAATTGTAATTATTCACTAATAAAACTCTTTAAAATGGTATATTAGATATATCAAAATTATTAAGAAGGGGTGCTATAGACATGTCAGAAAGAAACAAAGTTATTCCTAATGTTGAAAAGGTGAAAGAAGTAGGGGTAGCTGTTGCTGAAGTAGGTAAAGCGTTTGGGGATGCGATAAGGAAACACCCTGAAAAAGCATTAGGTATAGGAGGGGTCTTAGGGGGTCTTTATATCCTAAAACATAAAAAAATTAAATTTAAACTTAAAAGACCAGATTTAGACATTGAATTTGAAACAGAATAAATTATTTTGAAGACATTGACTTCCATTATTAGGGGAAATCTAGATCCGCAGCTAAGAGAAGTAATTTCTTATGGAATTAACGGGGGCAATAATTTGTCCTTCTTCAATTCTTGGGCAGGTTAATGGAATAATATGTAAATGTTGACCTATGGGAAAAAGAGGGCGAGAGTGCAATAAGGGAGTGAGTTATATGGATAACATGATAAAAAAGGTTTTTACAATCAGAAATAATGTATCAAGATTTATATGATGAAATAATGAACTTTATCTCAAACGTTCATATAAGAAATGGCGAGTTTGAAGGTAACGAGTTTATTATAAAAAAAATAGACCAAGACAACTTTATTATCTTTCCTGAATATACATTTCATGGTGAAAGCCAAAGAGATATTCCATATAGTACATCTATATATAGAAAAAACCTAATAAAAGAAATTAACGATTATGCACAAAAACAAGGTATTAAAAATTAATTAGCTTGTTTCGCTAACGGGGTCAATAACTGAAGAACAAGGTAGATAACGGAACAAGGCAGTTAGATTTCATCTGGAAAGGTTGACCCAGATAATTGCCCCCATAGGAGGCTTATAAGGAATGGGTTCTTCATAAATTTGAGGTTTTTCAAGAAAGTGCTTCATTTGCCATCTCTATATTAAATTCTATAACCTCTTGAACTTCTTCATCCGATTCAGAAAAGCCTTGGGTTTTAGCTTCATACATTAATATGTAGTCATCGATTAATTGTTCTATCGCATTAGCTCTTATGTTTTCTTTATCTAATGATTGCTTAGAGTTGAGACTCTCTAAAGATTGTATTCTTCTCTCAATTTTATTTTCCGTTACAGGTTTGTCTGGAAGTAATGCAAGATAACACGGGTGCAATTAAATTATATAAGAATATGGGCTTTATTGAAGAAGGACGGAAAGGAAAAGGTGTAAAACTAGAAAACGGATATCAAGATTTAATAATAATGGCATTATTTGTTTGAAATTAAACAGTATTCAACAATCGGGGGCTTTAGTTGAAGATCATTGTAAGTTGCTGCGGTGGGCTGTAGCTCTTTTTTTCTTCTTCAACTAAAAGTAGTATTGTGAAACATAGTAAAGTAGACGGTTATTCATTTCTTCCTCTGTTGTGGGGCAAAGTATAAATAAGACAATTGTATCTTTTGCATATGAAATTGTATTAGTGAGTTTAATCATCTATTCGTTAGTTATAAAGTTTGATCAAGATAGGATTTTATCCTGGTTTGTTTGGGGCTATTTTTGATTGATATATCGCTCGTTTCTTCGTTAGCAAAAATAAATGGTCGTACGTGAAGAAATATTCATTAGAACTACTGGCAATCATGATCAGTTATTCAGGGCATTACGATTGGTACGGGTCATTAGGTTGCCCTTTTTGTCTTAGTCCATGTACCTTTGAATATGCAATCCACTTCTCCACTTCGTTGGCCTTCCCTAGATGCTCCAATAATAGTAGTATACCGAAGGTCTAGTGAAGGTGATATAATGTGTTGATTTTTAATGAGCAAAAAGTGTTAACTTTAGTTTAGCGTTCACACCCTTATGTAAATCGAGTATTCATTATTTGTAGTAGCTTACATAAGAAATTGGTAAGCTATTTTTTTATGTTTATAGTACGATTAATAAATGCACCGTACGAAACGTACATTCAAAATGATGGTACTACTCTTAACTTTAAATGGTAAAATAATTAGTACTTATTTAGGGGGGCATATGGTAGATTACCTGTGTTTTTTGTACATATGGCGTAAAACCGACCCCTGCAAGCCAATGTCGCGTTCGGGATGTTGAGCAATCTCCGATCGGTCATCTGGATTGCAGGAACTCGGAACTGATGTTATGGAAAGAATGACTATTGGGCATAAAAGGAGCTATTCTTTTTACATAGATAGTAAATAGTGAAAACATTAAGTTTTTTATTAAAGGAGTGATTGCTTGAGGTTGGAAAACTGATCTTCAGCTTTTCCTTATTCCCTTCTCCGTTAAAAGCCGTCTTTCCTGTTGTACTTACTATTATCCCGTAGATGTCCCTAGACCCAGTTCTCCTTGAAATCCTCAATATATTTCCTAATATTTGTGGGTTTTTTGCCTGTTACTTTTTCATAATCATGCTTAATTCCTTTTGCAAGTCCGAGCTTTGTTGGCATATGAACACCAACGACAACCTTTACAAAACCATCATCTTCACCCATTTCACCCATATATTCCCTGAATTCTTTTACTGTAGGATTTGTGTATTCAATTTTCACTCCTAGTACTTCCGTCATTATTCTGGCAACCTCATAAAAGTCAAGGGCTTCACTTCCTGTAATGACATAGATTTGGTTTTTATGCTTTACTTCCTCGATCAACGATAAAGCTGAGATTTCAGCAAGGTCTCTAGTGTCCACAAAGCTTGTTTTTCCTTTACCTGCCGGAACAAAGATACGCTGTCTTTCTTTAATTTCCCTACAAAGAAAATCATTTAAATTCTGCATAAAATATCCAGCGCGTACGAAAGTATAAGGGATGTTATAGCTTTTTATTAGCTTCTCTATTTTGTAATGGTGAATAAATGGCATGAACTGTACATCTTTTAATGATAAATAGGTCAAGTGTTTTATCCCTTTATCCTTTGCCTTTTCTAGAAAGATATCAAAATGCAGATTTTCCCCAGGTGGATACATTAAAAAAATTCGATCAATATTTTCAAGTGCCACTTCAAACGTACTAGGATCTGAAAAATCAAATCTTACGTATTCATATGCATCACCGTACTTAGCTTGGGCTTTTTCAACGTTTCGCACCGCACATAGCATGGGCAAATCAGTCTTCTTTATAAAGTTAGCAACCTCAAATCCAACCTTTCCCGTAAATCCTGTGACTAAAATCTTCATTACAGTCCCTCCTTTTAGTTATAGCTTTTAAATTTGTCCGGAATTTTATAGTGGCTTTGTAGGTGGAAAATTCATTTAACTTATTCTGGAATTTCTAATCGTTGCTTAGGGTCGGCAGCACCTTGAAATAATTGACTGCAATATCTATAGATGAAGGCTTTCCTGTTCCCTATGTGTTTAAAGAGGAGAAGATGTCTAAGTAACAGTTCCTAAATTCAATATTTATATTTTAAGATAAACAACATAAACAACAACACATATGTTAATTTTAATGTTGACTTTGAATATGATGTTTTCATATTTAATGAGAATGATTTTAATATGGAAGATTTGAATAAAGCCTCTTGGAGTTAACAGACCTTAATTCCAGTTATAAATACGATCTTACTAATCAATGAAGCTTGACTGTCATTATCTTGGTTATGATAGTAAACACATTACGTTTATTGGTATTCAAGAAATAAGAATTTCCGCTCTGTTTCCTCGTGGTTTTATTATTAGTGTATCCTCTATTGGTTCCTCCTTTCAAGAGAATTACTAATGTTTTTGACATACTATCTCGCCTCTATTAATCTCCACTTTATTTAGTCCATTTTGTTTTCAATGTTTTAAATACCTATTCTCTCCTAAAATACTTGATTTTCTTAGATTCTTAATACCCCTTTTATACAAATTATAGAGGGGTTTTTTGGTACCTAATTGCCATGTGTCCCTAAGAACGATCATAAAAGCAATTTATAAATTAATATATAAACATAATTCAGTGTTGAAAATAACATATATGTTATTTTTAACAACAATATTAATATTGTTGTTAAAAAAGTTACATGGCAGACGTAGCGTAGAGAAGCGGAGATATTGTTACTTGTTCAGATAAGGATTTTGGCTTTTGACTCGACTTAATTCTCAGAGTGAACACACCTATATAATTTGTTTTGTATAATTTATAAAAAAACATTTTTTCAAATATAGTTAATTTTCCAATCCTTTAAAATAACTTTCTTGCAAATTGTAGAGGGGAATTTGTTTGTGAGATCATATTGTTATTTTCCCTTATCCAGCTAGTACTTCGTTGATTTACACTTGACGCAAAAACAATAAATTTCAATTATCTTTTGGTATAATCACATTGTTTTAGGTGGAGGTAAGGATGGGGTGAATTGGCGAAGGCCAAGAGGGGCTAGCCCCCTCAATCGTTGAAATAGATGGAAAATGATATAGATAAGGCGGAAGGTCTGGTGTTTCGGCAGGTACAATTGTCAGAGCAGGCCCAAATACTTTGAATGATCGTTTTTAGGAATGTTCGGCTTGGCGCCATGCCTTCACCTGCCGAATTTCGTGGGACAAGGGGGAAAGGATGGAGATTTTTTGAGAGGGTTTCTCAAAAAATACGACCCGAACCTTGTGCGGAGAAAAGCCCTCCTTTGGATATAATAGTAATCACTCCCTGTTTTCATGGCACCAAAGAAGGCGATAAGGCTTTTCAAAAAATGATTGATGATGGCCATTATGACCATTACCAAAAGGAGCTAAAATTCATTCGAGAACATGGAAATGAGTGGATTTGATGCAAGGTTATGTTGAACTAATGGATGCTTAAGTTAAAGAAAAAACTGATTAAGGAATATTATTTGGGAATAGCTGAAGAACCGGAGTTGGTTTTCAGCTTTTTCTTTATTCAATTAAAGGGGCAGTTTAGTTTAATAAAAAAGTAATCCTAATTTATGGTAATATTAGGATAATAGGAAAATGTCGGGAGGAGAATTTCTTTGACCCATTATAGCC
>JBNJJV010000014.1:0-20941 GCA_051750565.1 Bacillota bacterium
TTGCTCTTTTTTTGTTTTTTTATCAAAGAATGTTGTTGGACAGAGAATCAGGCACCTATCTTCTATACAGTTAATCTTAGATGAAGATCCGTTTTTGTATGCAATTCTGACAGAGTCTTACTATAAGAAAAATGGCAAAAGACGCATAAAATAAAAAAATGACGCAAAAAAGGGTAAAAGCGACGCATAAAATAAAATAACGACGCAATAATCACAAATCAAGACAAAGCTATACCTAAACAAGCGGTATGAGCACCGATAAAACAGGGAAACTTTCAAGTTGGGTCACATTTTCAAACAAAAACAACCTATTTTATACGATTTTTCAAGCTTCATAGCTTTCTATCCGCACATACCGCACATACCACATCCATTACCCAACCATATATAATGATTATCTTTCCAAATACCAAAAATGATCATTACTAATCCATAGTCCACCAATATCTACTATTCTTTTTAATGAATTTAGCCCCAATTCTCACCCAATATCTTTTTTCCACAATCTTTTTTATAGAGACATACACAGACAGGGCGATTGTAACATAAGATAAATTACACTTGATTATTCTGTCAGTTTAAAAGTTTGAAAAAATGTATACAATTGGTGGTTTTGAGGCAGAATAGGTTGTATGGAGGTGGAGAGCCCTATGTTAAATCCGGAGAGTAAGGCGGTTGGGGAAGAGTGTATCGTTTGTCACGTTGAAAAGAAGATTGGAATCCATCTATACACATCGTTTATCTGCACAGAGTGTGAGAAAGAAATGGTTCAGACAGAAACAAATGATCCTTTGTATAAAACATTCGTTCAAAGATTAAAAAAAGTGAATACTCCTCAAATCTATTCATAACCAGGAAGTACAATTGGTTATGATTTTTTTTGATATTAGTAGCTAACTAGCAGAGCGTTGTCCTTTAAAAAGTTTTCCTAGTTCCCTTGAGCATCGAACAGCATGGTTGTGATACGATATGAGTGGATATTTATTTTGAGGAGATTCAGAGTATGAAACGAGATCAGAGGAGAACCCCTCTTATTGAGGCGATAGAGAAGCATCGGTCTGCCAGGCCTATCTCTTTTCATGTGCCGGGTCATAAAAACGGTTTATTGATAGATGATCAACCATTTTATCAATCTGATGTTACAGAGTTAAGCGGATTGGATGATTTACATGATCCTCACGAGGCGATACGTGAAGGGGAGGACTTGCTGACGGATGTATATGGGACGAGGAAGAGTTATTTATTAGTGAACGGAAGTACGGTTGGAAATATTGCTGCCATTCTTGCTTCATGCTCACCGGGAGATCCCATTTTCGTTCAGAGGAATTGTCATAAGTCGGTATTAAATGGAATCAAGCTTGCTAAGGCTATTCCTATATTAATAGAAACAGAGTGGAACGACGAGGGGACCGCCCTTGGTATTCGTCTCGACGCTTTGAAGGTAGCATTGAAGGCATTTCCCCGGGTGAAGGCGTGTGTTCTGACCTATCCGACTTATTATGGGTTCACATACAATATCGATAAAATAATCGAGGAATTACATAAACATGATGTAACATGTATCGTTGATGAGGCACATGGTGCTCATTTTACATTGGGCAGCCCTTTTCCGGAGTCTGCAATTGAATGTGGAGCGGATATTGTTGTCCATTCGGCACACAAGATGCTCCCGGCCATGACGATGGGGTCGTTTTTACACATCATTAGCTCCAGAGTGAGTGAGCGTAAGGTGAAAGAATATTTAACTATGCTACAATCAAGTAGTCCATCGTATCCGATTATGGCATCACTTGATTATGCCAGGTCCTATATTGGGACTTTTACACAAGAAGATAAGGATCAGAATCTGAAAGAGATTAATAAGTTCGTACAAGCATTAGAGGGGGTTCATCCTCAACTCATTGTAAAGGGGACGGATGATCCACTAAAGCTTGTCATTAAGCTGGAGGGAAGGTCAGGATATATTCTTCAACAGTTATTAGAGTCAGAGGGAATTTACCCGGAGCTTGCTGACCCCGATTATGTACTACTGATCCTCCCGTTACTGAAGAAAGATCGTTCTTTTCCTTATAAAGAAGCGATGAGCCGAATACGAAAGGCATTAGGGAATGAACCGATAATAGAAAAGATAAAGAATCATGAAACAAAGCGTCCAAATAGCCAAGAGTTTTTTACTACTTTGGCATTAAGCTTTGAGGATATGGAAGAGAAAGGTGAAGCACTCATTCCCATTGATGAAGCAGAAGGAGAAATTTCAGCAGGAATGGTCATTCCTTATCCACCAGGAATCCCTCTGTTGATTCCTGGAGAACGAATCACCTCTCACGCCATTGAGCGTTTAACAGAGTATGTAAAGAATAAGGCAAACATTCAAGGTCATCACCGCTTAGATGAAAATCGTGTGTTTGTGTACCGATAAGCAAGTGGAGGGAAAGACATGTCAAAAGGATTGTTTATTACAGTTGAAGGTCCTGAGGGAGCCGGTAAATCAACGATACTAACGGAATTATATAACCGATTATTACAGGAAGGCTTCGATGTCATTCAGACGAGGGAGCCTGGAGGCATTTCGATTGCTGAACAGATTAGAGAAGTGATATTAAATACAAAGAACACGGAAATGGATAAACGGACGGAAGCTCTATTATATGCTGCAGCGAGACGACAGCATTTGGTGGAAAAAGTGATTCCCGCACTTGAAGAAGGGAAGATTGTGATTTGTGATCGTTTTATTGATAGTTCTCTTGCTTATCAAGGAAATGCCCGTGGAATCGGAATGGAAGAGGTCATGAATATCAATCAATTTGCAATTGAGGATAAGATGCCGGATCTAACGTTATATTTTGATATCGATCCCGAAGAAGGGTTAAAGAGAATTGCGAAACATAATGGAAGAGAAGTGAACCGGTTAGATCTGGAATCGGTAGATTTCCATACGCGCGTTCGAGAAGGGTATCAGAAATTAATGAAGCAATTTCCTGATCGTATTCAAGTCATCGATGCCAGCCAGAGCAAAGAAGCTGTATTTGGTGATACATATGGTATCGTGACCGATTACTTAAACAAGTAAGTTTTGTTAAAAGAAAAAGGCGGACTTCTAAGCAAAAATTGGTGCTAAGAAGTCCGTCTCTTTTTTAGATGAAACATGTATGTAGATCCTGTTCAATGATATAATAGAAGGAAGTAAATGGCTTTAAAACGGAGGAATTGATTAATGAAGGTAATTATGGCAGTTGTACAGGATAAAGATAGCAACCGTTTGTCTAATGCCCTGATGGAACATAATTTTCGTTCAACAAAATTAGCGAGTACAGGCGGGTTTTTGAAGTCCGGAAATACTACGTTCATTATTGGTACAGAAGATATTCGTGTAGATAAAGCGTTACAGGTTATTAAAGAAAACTGTCAGTCACGAGATCAGATGGTGGCTCCTGTTTCTCCCATGGGTGGGAATGCAGATTCATACGTGCCTTACCCTGTTGAAGTAGCCGTTGGTGGAGCGACCGTATTCGTTCTTCCTGTAGAGCAATTCCATCAGTTTTAAAGTGAGGTTTAACCTATGAAAATTAACCAGGACCATCGGGTTTCCTTAGATAAAGTAATGAAAGACCAGAAATCTAATGGAACAGGTCAAGTTAAATTCGGGCAGCTTGTTCATAAGCACGATCAGAAAATGCAGATGGAACAGCTTAGTAAATTGCTCGTCACAATAGAAGATGCCGGCAGTCGTTTAGCCAAATCAAGATCATTTAAAGATCTTGCTAAATATAAAACATTGGTCAAAAAATTTGTGCGTGAGGCCGTAGATTTTGGGATGGATTTGAAGCAATCTCATACGTGGAATCAGTAT
Organism: Bacillota bacterium; assembly: GCA_051750565.1. GTDB lineage: Bacteria > Bacillota > Bacilli > Bacillales > Bacillaceae_B > Rossellomorea. The sequence continues at coordinate 3,851 of JBNJJV010000014.1, forward strand.
GGTGAAGGCAGAAAGCTCAATATAGTAGAAACCATCGATCAACAGCTTATTGAACTCACGGAAGATGTATTAGATAAAGAAAAGAAGTCCATTGATATGCTAGGGAAAATTGGAGAAATAAAGGGATTGCTTATTAATCTTTATATGTAAGAGAGTGATGTTAGGACATGAAGTTTGAAGAGATACAACCATTTCAGCCCGTCGTCCTTCAGATGCTTCAGAATAGTATTGTGAAGGATCGTGTCGCTCATGCTTATTTATTCGAGGGTGAAAAAGGGACACGAAAGAAAGAAATGAGCATCCTGTTTGCGAAGGCATTGCTATGTGTAAACCGGGTAGATGGAAAGGCATGTGAAAGCTGCTCCAATTGCAAAAGGATCAATCATGGGAATCACCCGGATTTGCACCTGGTAGAGCCGGACGGTCTTTCGATCAAGAAGGATCAGATTAAAAGTTTGCAAGAAGAATTTTCGAAAACAGGTGTAGAATCCAAGAAGAAGATTTACATTATTGTTCATGGAGATAAGATGACAGCGAATGCGGCTAATAGCCTACTTAAGTTTCTTGAAGAGCCGTTAGCTGATACCACAGCGATTCTTATCACAGAAAATATTCATCGCATATTGCCTACTATTCTTTCACGGTGCCAGACGATTTCGTTTAAGCCGTTACCGAAAGAACAGCTGACAAAACAGTTATTGGAAGAGGGAATCCCACCTCATTTTGCAACGCTAGCAGCCAACTTGACGAACCATTATGAGGAAGCTGTAGAAATATGTCAAAATGAGTGGTTTGCACAAGCAAGAATAATAGTGTTAAAATTATATGAAGTCCTCCAGAAAAGTCCATTCCAAGCAATGGTCAAAATACAAGAGGATTTTGTACAGCACTTCAAAGAAAAAGATCAAGTCGATCGAGCATTAGATCTTTTACTTCTAATATATAAAGACTTACTTCATATCCAGTTAGGAAAAGAAGAACAGCTCGTGTACCCGGACCAAAAGGAAAACTGGAAATCAAACGCACTTCAAGTATCTACCAATCGTCTTTCTACTAATATGACGGCGATACTTGAAGCAAAACGCAAGTTAAACGCCAATATGAATTCGCAGCTGCTAGTAGAACAGCTTATGCTAAAACTGCAGGGGTGATGGTCCTTTGTACGATGTTGTAGGTGTTCGCTTTAAAAAAGCGGGTAAAATTTATTATTTCGATCCGGGTGAATTGGATATTCAGAAAGATTCTTATGTAATCGTTGAAACCGTTCGCGGGGTCGAATTTGGAAAAGTAGTCGTAGAGAGAAAGCAAGTCGGAGAAAATGATGTAGTGCTTCCATTGAAAAAAGTGATTCGTATCGCTGATCAAAAAGATCGATTAATCGTAGATGAGAATAAATCATCTGCGACGGAAGCCTACAATGTATGTTGTGATAAAATTAATCAGCATCAATTAGATATGAAACTGGTAGATGTAGAGTATACATTCGATCGTAATAAAGTCATATTCTATTTTACGGCTGATGGACGAGTTGATTTCCGAGAGCTAGTAAAAGATCTAGCTTCCATTTTCCGTACCCGCATAGAACTTCGTCAGATTGGCGTTCGAGACGAAGCAAAAATGCTGGGTGGTATTGGTCCTTGTGGCCGCATGCTATGTTGTTCTACCTTTTTAGGTGATTTTGAGCCGGTATCCATCAAGATGGCGAAGGATCAAAATCTATCCCTTAATCCAACGAAGATTTCAGGTTTATGCGGACGTTTAATGTGCTGTCTGAAATACGAGAACGACGAGTATGAAGCAGCGAAAGAGGAATTACCTGATATTGGAGAAGTGATTAAGACACCTCATGGAAAAGGTAAAGTGGTAGGTCTTAATATTCTGGAACGTATTCTTCAAGTGGAAATTAAAGAAGAAGAGCGGGTTCTGGAATTCACATTAGATGAAATCATGAACGTGGGTGCCGTATCATTCCAAGCCACAGAGTAACGGGGTGTAGTGTCGTGGATAAAAAAGAGTTCTTTGATTCAGTCAGTAACATGGAACAACAAATTGGTCATTTATATCATCAATTAGGTGAGCTCAAACAATGTCTAGCTGAAATGTTAGAAGAGAATAATTCTCTAAAGCTGGAAAATGAGCATTTGCGCCGTAGACTGGAACAAACAGAGAACTCACCAAAAAAGGTACAATCAAACAGCGATGCGGGTACAACGAGTGAGTCAGACTTAGAAGATAAAACACTGGATATAGGAGAAGGGTATGACAACCTTGCTCGATTATACCAGGAAGGATTTCATATTTGTAATATACATTTCGGAAGTCCACGGAAGGATGAAGATTGTTTATTCTGCCTCTCATTCTTAAACAAGAAATAAAGAAAGAGTAAATACATCTTTTACCCTTCATGCCATAGAATAATATACAGATTAAAAAGGACTGATCCATACAAAAAGGGATTGGTCCTTTTTAATCGAAAAGCGGAGGGGCTTTGTCCAGGGTCGACAAGCATAAGACGAGTCTGGCGGAAAGACGTATTTTGCCTTTTTGGCAGAATGGGCTTATGACCTCGAGCCCCTAAGCCCCGGAGCTGGACAAATCGAAAAGCGGAGGGGCTTCTCTCACCACCCTATTTAAAAACTTTAGAAACTATATATAATAGAAGAAAAAATGGAGGAAAGGCATGGTCGAGTTAAAAGAAGATGAGCGTTTAGATTATTTATTGGCTGAAAATATGAGGATCATTCAAAGTCCATCTGTTTTCTCCTTTTCAACAGATGCTGTCCTATTGGCCCATTTCACCTATTTACCGATTCACAAAGGGAAAGTGGTTGATCTATGTTCGGGTAACGGCATCATCCCCTTATTACTAAGTGCGAGAACCAAAGTTGGTATTACCGGGGTGGAGATTCAAGAAAGATTATTTGATATGGCACAGAGAAGTGTCGAGTATAATGGTCGTCAAAATCAAATATCCATGAAGCTGGGGGATGTGAAGGAGATCGATCAGCTCCTTCATCATTCACACTATGATGTCGTAACATGTAATCCTCCATACTTTAATACTCCACCCGGTGATAAAAGAAACGTAAACGAACACTATGCGATCGCCCGTCATGAAATCCTTTGTTCCCTTGAGGATACCATTAAAGCTTCAAGCTATCTCCTGAAGCAAGGAGGAAAGGCTTCCTTCGTCCATCGTCCAGGTCGATTGATGGACATCCTCTCGTTAATGAGGAAGCATCGTCTCGAGCCGAAACGATTGCGCTTTGTATATCCGAAGTCAGGAAGAGAAGCCAACACCATCTTAATAGAAGGAATAAAAGATGGGAAACCGGACCTAAAAATCCTTCCACCCCTTTATGTGTACGATGAACAGAACAAATATTCAAGGGAAGTATATGATATGCTGTTTGGAAAGAATGAAGATAAGGACTAAAGAAATAAGGAGGTGAGCTATTCAATGAACCAACAGAAAAGCTTTCAAGATAGTGAAAAAGGAAGTTTGTATCTTGTCCCTACACCGATCGGGAATTTAGAGGATATGACGTTTCGAGCAATCCGCATGATGAAGGAAGCGGCAGTGATTGCTGCTGAAGATACAAGAAATACAAAAAAATTATGTAACTACTTTGAAATTGATACGCCGATCATCAGCTATCATGAGCACAATAAAGAAACAAGCGGACAGAAGCTGATCGAACGTATGCAAAGAGGCGAGCTCGTTGCCCTTGTAAGTGATGCAGGAATGCCATCCATTTCAGATCCGGGTTACGAACTGGTGAAAGAAGCAATCGATCACGAGATTGCTGTCATTCCATTACCGGGAGCTAATGCAGCTCTTACTGCTTTAATCGCTTCAGGATTGGCTCCGCAACCATTTTATTTCTATGGGTTTTTACATAGAGGGAAAAAAGACAAAAGAGCGGAGCTTGCGACACTTAAAACGTTGGAAGATACATTTATCCTGTATGAATCACCACACAGATTAAAAGAAACATTAAAAGAATTATATGGGGCTCTGGGAAATAGACAAATCGTCATTTGTCGTGAGCTCACGAAGAAGTTCGAGGAATTCATCCGTGGATCCCTGGAAGAAGTAATGGAATGGGCAAACGATGGGGAAGTACGAGGCGAATTCTGCTTATTAATTGAAGGAGCGGGTCCGTTGGAAAAAGAAGAGGAAGACGCCTGGTGGAGCAACTACTCCCTTCTGGACCATGTGCAGCACTACATGAACGAAAAAAGCATGACCTCCAAAGAAGCCATCAAACAAGTCTCAAAAGAACGCTCCCTTCCAAAACGGGAAGTTTATCAAGCTTATCATGTAGAATAAAAAGGTTCTGTGAAAGTAACCATATTGTACAAAATGCTGTTTACGAAAGACTCTTTCTAGGCTTGTTGTTTTTATTTTGATTTTATAAAAAACTCATGCATAGAAAATTGATTGGAGCGGAAGGTGCTCGACTCCTGCGGGAGAAGCGGGACAGGTGAGACCCCGCTGGCGTGCCGAGGAGGCTCACCGCCCGCCCCGCGGAAAGCGAGCAACCTGCAGCGGAAATCAACTACTACTTTCTACTTTAAATAACGATGTTTATGAAAACAGCCGATAAAAAAAGGCCTGAGTCTAGTCACTCAGGCCTTTGATATATTAACAACAAATTATTTTGTTTGTAGTGAATCCTGGATTTCTTTTAGTAATTGATCTGCACCTTCACGGCTAAGAACCAATTTACCATTAGCGAGCTTAATGTTATCATCCGAAACTTCACCCGTGATTTGGCAAGTCATGCTTGGCTTATATTTCTTTAAGATGATTCTTTCATCATCAACATAGATTTCTAAAGCATCTTTCTCAGCAATACCTAATGTACGACGTAATTCGATAGGAATAACAACACGACCTAATTCATCAACTTTTCTTACAATACCTGTAGACTTCATTTGAAAATCTCCTCCAAATAAATATTATTTATATCTCTCTAGTTCGTCAATATTCGACAAATTTCTTTTGTTGTTTCTATCATACCAACGATTAGGAATATCGTCAATAATTAAATCTGTAAATTATTAAGAAAAAATGGATAAAAAAGTGTTGTTTTAATAAGCTTTACGCTTTGTTGTAAAAAAATGTATTACCAATTAAATATTATTGTAACGAAAGTAAAAAGTGAGAGAAATGTCGAATTTTCTTTAATAAATACATTTTTCGACAAAATACTTCACTTATTTCGACAGTTTTAAGATTCAACATTGTTTAGTTGCAGAAACCCTATATTTTAGGTATATTTTGATGAGATAAGAGGTTAAGATGATAGGTAAGGCGCAGATAATGGATGTACGAAACAATTATGCCACTATAAACCATACGGAGGCCCATATGGCTTTATGGGGGTAGATAAAAAAAGAGGAGGAACAGAAAGTGGAAGAAAAGTTGAATACCTTCTATATTACAACACCGATTTATTATCCTAGTGGAAATTTACATATTGGACATGCTTACACCACGGTTGCTGGTGATGCAATGGCCCGTTATAAGAGAATGCGTGGATTCGATGTCATGTACCTGACAGGAACGGACGAGCATGGACAGAAAATTCAACGTAAAGCTCAGGAAGAAGGAATTACTCCACAGCAATATGTAGACGGAATTGTTAGTGGAATTAAAAATCTATGGGGGAAATTGGATATTTCATATGATGACTTTATCCGTACGACAGAAAAGCGTCATAAGGATATCGTGGAAAAGATCTTTCATCAGCTTGTCGAACAAGGTGATATTTACTTGGACCAGTATGAAGGTTGGTATTGCACTCCATGTGAATCCTTCTTTACTGAGCGTCAATTAGAAAACGGAAACTGTCCTGATTGTGGCAGACCCGTTGAAAAAGTGAAGGAAGAATCGTACTTCTTCAAAATGAGCAAATACGCTGACCGCCTCCTTGCTTACTATGAAGAAAACCCTGAGTTCATTCAGCCTGAGTCCCGAAAGAATGAGATGGTGAATAACTTCATCAAGCCTGGCTTAGAAGACTTGGCTGTTTCAAGAACAACCTTCGACTGGGGAGTGAAAGTACCGGGAGATCCCAAGCATGTCATTTACGTGTGGATCGATGCCCTTTCAAACTATATTACAGCTCTGGGCTACGGCAGTGAAAAAGATACAAATTACTTAAAGTACTGGCCCGCGGATGTTCACTTGGTCGGGAAGGAAATTGTTCGTTTCCATACGATCTATTGGCCGATCATGTTAATGGCTCTAGATCTCCCGCTTCCTAAGAAGGTATTCGCTCATGGCTGGCTTCTGATGAAAGACGGGAAAATGTCTAAATCAAAAGGGAATGTAGTCGATCCTGTTACCCTTATTGATCGTTACGGCCTGGATTCTCTTCGTTACTACCTGTTAAGAGAAGTGCCTTTCGGTTCTGATGGAGTCTTTACGCCTGAAGGATTTGTTGAACGCATCAACTTCGACTTAGCAAATGACTTAGGAAACCTGTTAAATCGTACAGTGGCTATGATCAATAAATATTTTGATGGAGTCATTCCAACCTATGTTGATTCTAACGGTGAATTCGATACTGCCCTCCTTGAAATAAACAAAGAAACAGTGAATAAATATGAAGAAGCAATGGAAAATATGGAGTTTTCTGTAGCATTGTCCAGTCTATGGCAGTTAATCAGCCGCACGAATAAATACATTGATGAAACTCAGCCTTGGGCCCTGGCTAAAGACGAAAGCAAAAAAGAAGAGCTCGGCAGTGTGATGAGTCATTTATCTGAATCATTACGAAGAGTCGCTGTTCTTTTACAACCGTTCTTAACAAGAACTCCTAAGAAGATTTTTGAACAATTGAATCTTCATGATGAAAGAATGCACACATGGGAAAGCTTGGAAAGTTTCGGAGCTATTCCAGCAGGAACTGAAGTGGTGAAAAAAGGAGAACCGATTTTCCCGCGACTTGAACTTCAGGAAGAGGTAAACTTCATCAAAGAGAAAATGCAAGGATCTGCTCCTGCTGTTGAAGAAAAGAAGGAGCTTGCTAAAGAAGAATCAGAGGAAATCGGAATCGATGATTTCATGAAAGTTGAGCTTCGAGTAGCGGAGGTTATTGGAGCTGAGCCGGTTAAAAAAGCGGATAAACTACTAAAGCTGCAATTGGATCTTGGCTTTGAAAAACGACAAGTTGTGTCAGGAATTGCTAAATTCTATCAGCCGGACGAACTGGTTGGGAAAAAAGTAATCTGTGTGACAAACTTGAAGCCGGTAAAACTGCGTGGAGAACTTTCACAAGGAATGATTCTCGCTGGTGAAGAAAATGGAACGCTATCTCTTGCTTCCATCGACCAGTCTTTACCAAATGGAACAAAAGTAAAATAAGTAAGGTTTTTATGCTTTTGTAGACAAAGGGATGTTCCACGTGGAACATCCCTTTGTTATATTGAAATAAGAATATTAGGAATGACAATCATCATGTTAGGTATTTTTTTTAACTCATTACTATATTTAGAAAACAGTAATAGAGAAAGAAACAGATTGTTTTGGTTCTGTGACTAAAATAGATAGAATGAAGAGTAACTGTGAATGAAACAGTATTAATAAAAAATACCCATAGAAACCATAATATGTAATATGAATGTTACATGAATGTGATGCTTGTCATGCTTTTTTATATTAAACTTATCTTTATTACAAGGAGTGTCTTACATGCTATTTGATACACATGTTCATTTGAATGCTGAACAATTTAACGAAGATCTGGAGGAGGTAATTTCAAGAGCAAGAGAAGCTGGAGTTGAAAAAATGGTGGTCGTCGGCTTTGATCGTCCAACGATTAACCGGGCGATGGAGCTCATTGAGCAGTATGAATTTTTATATGCCAGCATTGGTTGGCACCCAGTGGATGCAATTGATATGAAGGATGAAGATTTAGCTTGGATAGAAGAGCTCTCAAACCACCCTAAAGTAGTTGCAATAGGGGAAATGGGACTTGATTATCACTGGGATAAATCACCGAAAGATGTTCAAAAAGAAGTGTTTCGAAAACAAATTCATTTAGCTAAGAAGGTAAAACTCCCAATCATTATACACAATCGTGATGCCACACAAGATATAGTGAATATCCTCAGGGAAGAAGGAGCAGAGGAAGTTGGAGGGATTATGCATTGCTTCAGCGGAAGTCCTGAAATTGCTCAAGAATGTGTGGATATGAATTTCTACATTTCTCTGGGAGGTCCCGTAACCTTTAAAAATGCGAAAAAGCCAAAAGAAGTAGCAAAAGAAATTCCGTTGGAAAAGCTTCTGATCGAAACAGACTGTCCATATTTAGCACCTCACCCGCACAGAGGGAAGCGAAATGAACCTGCATATGTGAAGCTGGTAGCAGAACAGATTGCGGACCTTAAGGAAGTTTCATTTGAAGAAGTAGAGAACATAACAACCGAAAATGCAAAAAAATTATTCAACATAAACTGACATCAGATATTGTCGAGAATTGAGAGAGCTTGTCCAAATAGATAATAAAAACAAAAAGTTCTACATAGGATTCTTGTTTCATAGGATAAACATGTCGATAACTCTCTCTTTTCTTTTTCTCTTCTTTTATGCATAATATGTTTTATGTTCCCTGGGTTTCAATATTTTGCTAGATTAAGTTAAAAGTAGTAAGGGTTGACAGTCACTGGATTACTCTATATAATCACTCCGAGAAAAGGAGGCGTTTTTCATGAAGTTTAAAACCATGAAAAGCCTGTTTTCCAAGTCTTTGAGTCGAAGGAAATGGATTGTTACAATCGGAATATTGGTAACATCTGCAGCTGTATTTGGAATTCTTTTTTATGAAGGATCTAAAAACACTGTGGCATTGACCTTAGACGGCGAGCAAAAAGAGATTAGGACGCATGCGAATACAATTCAAGATATATTAAAAGAATTAGAGATTTCAACCCGCTCACAAGACTATTTGTACCCTTCGGGGAATACGAAGGTCTCAAATAACATGAACATTGTTTGGGAACCGGCAAAACAGGTAGAAGTAGTAGTAGGGGATCAGACGAAAAAGGTCTGGACGACTGCTGATACAGTAAAAGAGTTACTCTCTGAAAATGAAATTAAAGTAGGAGAACATGATAAGGTCAAACCCGGCTTATCAGAAAAAGTAACAGGGGACATGAACGTGAAGATTGATACCGCATTTTCACTTAAGCTTGTGAACGGCGGAAAAGAACAAAAGGTATGGTCTACTTCGACTACGGTCGCTGACTTTTTAAAGCAACAAGGAATTACACTAAAAGATGCAGACCGTGTTGAACCAAGTTTAGACAAAGTTGTTAAAGCAAATGATGTCGTAAATGTCGTTCGAGTTGAAAAAGTCACCGATGTAGTGGAAGAGACAAAGGATTTCACCGTTATTTCCAAGAAGGATTCCGATCTTTCAAAAGGAAAAGAGAAGGTCGTTCAAGAAGGTAAAAACGGCTTGGTTGAAAAGAAATTTGAAGTTGTGAAAGAAAACGGCAAAGAGGTTTCCAGAAAATTAGTTAGTGAAAAAGTAGTGAAAGAAAGCCAGGATAAAATCATTAATGTTGGAACAAAGGTTTTAGTGGCTCAAGTTTCACGTGGAAGTTCATCATCTAATTCGTCTGCAACAGCCTCAGCTGCTCCAAGTGGTGGAAGAGAGTTTTATGTGAGCTCTACAGCTTACACTGCATCATGTAACGGATGCTCTGGCTATACAGCTACAGGAATCAACCTGAAATCAAATCCGAATGTTAAAGTGATTGCAGTAGACCCTTCTGTCATTCCTTTAGGAACAAAGGTATATGTAGAAGGCTATGGCTATGCCGTAGCTGCAGATACGGGTGGAGCAATCAAAGGGAACAAAATTGATGTATTCTTCCCGTCTAAATCAGATGCCTATCGTTGGGGAAGAAAAACAATAAAAGTAAAAATATTAAACTAAGAGCAGGGGTGTTCTCCTGCTTTTTTTTATTTATCGGAGAAAACCGTTATAATAGCTTTAGGTCTTCAATGATTAGACGAAAATGAAAGCAGAAATGTTTCAACTTTTTTGGAGGAATTATGAAAATTAAAGAAATCATCGTAGTGGAAGGAAAGGATGATACGGTAGCCATTCAACGTGCTGTCAATGCAGATACGATTGAAACGAATGGTTCTGCTGTGTCTCCGGCTACTATAGAAAAAATAAAACACGCCCAGGAAAAAAGAGGCGTAATCATCTTTACCGATCCGGACTACCCGGGTGAACGTATCCGGAAGATTGTGAGTGATGCGGTACCGGGTTGTAAGCACGCCTTTGTACATAAGAAGGATGCGCTGCCAAAGTCAGGTAGAGGGATAGGTGTAGAACATGCAACCCCTGCGATTATAAGAGAATCCTTAAGAGAGGCTCATCTTTTGGATGTTGAACAGGAAGAAGTCATCTCAAAAGAGGATTTAATCGATGCAGGCTTAATCGGGAGTGCTCAGTCGAAGGACCGAAGAATTGCTCTTGGTGAGAAGCTTAGAATCGGATACACTAATGGAAAACAGTTGCACAAACGATTAAGGATGTTCAATATTCAAAAAGAAGAGTTTAAGCAAGCTTTAATGGAAATTATTCAGGAGGAAGAAAATGCATAAAGATATTGCCACCCCGATACGCACAAAAGAGATATTAAGTAAGTATGGTTTCTCGTTTAAAAAGAGTCTAGGTCAAAACTTTTTGATTGACCCCAATATCCTCAGGAACATAACAGAATACGCAGGGTTATCTGAGAAAACCGCAGCCATTGAGATTGGGCCTGGAATCGGTGCGTTAACAGAACATCTGGCACGTACCTCAGGGAAGGTCGTCGCATTTGAAATCGATCAGCGACTGATTCCTATTCTTAACGATACACTATCTCCTTACAAAAACGTGAGAATCATCAATGAAGATATACTAGAGGCGGATGTTGAATCCATAATTAACAAAGAGTTTGGAGGGTTCGAGGATATTATGGTGGTGGCCAATCTTCCTTATTACGTCACAACACCTATCATTCTTAAGCTGTTGATGGAGCGTCTCCCGATCAGAGGAATCTGTGTCATGCTTCAAAAAGAAGTAGGGGACCGTATTTCAGCTCAGCCCGGAACAAAAGCGTACGGATCTCTTTCGATTGCTATACAGTACTATACAGAGGCCGAGATGGTCATGACTGTCCCGAAAACGGTCTTTATGCCGCAGCCAAATGTGGACTCAGCCGTCATCCGTTTAACGAAGCGGGAGAAGCCTCCTGTCGAGGTGATCAGTGAAGACTTCTTCTTTATTGTTACACGCTCGTCTTTTGCTCAAAGAAGAAAGACTATCCTGAACAATTTAAGCAGTCAGCTTCCTCAAGGAAAGGAAAAGAAAGACATGATCCTTGAGGCCTTATCTGCAGCTGAGATTGAACCCACACGCCGTGGAGAGACACTGTCGATACAGGAATTCGGCCGGTTGAGTGATGCGTTATACCCGAACTTTAATTAAAGCTTGGATAGATGGCTAAACGTGAAAGTGCGTTTAGCCATTTTTTATATTCCCGTGTATTGAGCAGGGGACTCCCATTTTATTGACACCGAATATTAGAGGGTTGCATAGGTTATCACAGGGAATATTTACTTAATTAAGAATAAGGAACGTGTGGAGAAGGATATGACAAACGTTGATCCTCCTCGGCTTATTTATTTCCTTTTTTGATTTAACGAATGTTTAGCCCACGGGAGTGACTGATGTGAATATCGAAATCAATGATGTCGTAGGTCGCCTTTCATATAAATGTGATATTTTATTCAGAGTAATAGATATCCGCATGATAGATGGCCAAAAAACGGCAGTTCTGTATGGTGAAGATTTTCGATTAATAGCGGATGCTCCTTTTCATGATTTGAAGAAGATGGACCCTAGAGAGCAGGATCGTATTACGCAGGAGTTTCGTTCAAAGGAGGAACAATCTCTTGACCTATTTCGTCAGGATATAGAGCTTCTGAAGTATAAGCAGGAATATAGGGTAACGAATGCTTATCGAGACGACTATAACTATTTCCAGGTTCCAGGGAAAGTGCTTCATCTTGATGGAGATCCCAGCTATTTAAGAAAGTGTCTAGATCTTTATGAAAAAATTGGTGTCCCGGTAAAAGGTGTTCACTGTAGTGAGACAGAGATGCCTGAACAGATTGGGTCGCTTATCGATAAATATAGACCGAATATTATAGTTTTGACCGGTCACGATGCCTATTCTAAGTCGAAAGGGACCAAAGCTGATATTAACGCCTATCGACATTCTAAATATTTTGTTCAGGCAGTGCGGGAAGCACGTAGCAAATCTCCACACCTGGATCAGTTAGTGATCTTTGCAGGTGCTTGTCAATCCCACTTTGAATCACTAATCCATGCTGGAGCCAATTTTGCCAGCTCCCCGTCCAGAGTCAATATTCATGCATTGGACCCCGTGTATATTGTGGCTAAGATTTGTTTTACGGGGTTTAAGGATTCTGTAAATGTGTGGGACGTCATCCGCAATACGTTAACAGGGGACAAAGGGCTTGGCGGAATCGAGACGAAGGGTGTCCTTCGTACAGGGATGCCATATAAAATTACAGAAGAAGAATAGAGATTGTTCGACAAATATCAAATAGACCTTACAATTTACTGCGTGAATTGTAAGGTCTATTTGGTGTTTAGATGTATAGATTAGTAAGGTGGGGTTTTTAATGGTTTTTATGCTTGTCGGGCCTGCCCCAGCCCCTCCGCTTTTCGATTATCCAGCTCCAGGGCTTAGAGGCTCAAGGTCATAAGCCAACCATGCCAAAAAGGCAAAAAACGCCTTTCCGGCATGCTCGTCTTATGCTTGTCGCCTCTGGGCAAAGCCCTTCCGCTTTTATTGTTTACATAATTTTTCAAGGGTTGGGGAATGTTAGGTGTGTAGAAAAAACGTACTTTTTGTTGAATAAAATATATTGACAGGTGTTCCTTATTCTTGTTAAAATAATAAATTTATTTGACTGAAATTACATAATGTGTTATATTTGATTATAGTGAGGTGGAAGCGAAATGCCAAAAACATTAGCCGACATTAAAAGATCCCTTGATTCTAATCTTGGGAAACGTTTAATGCTTAAAGCAAACGGTGGACGTCGAAAAACAATTGAGCGTTCAGGTGTTCTAGCCGAAACGTATCCTTCTGTATTCGTGGTTCAACTGGATCAAGAAGAGAATGCGTTCGAACGAGTTTCTTACAGCTATGCAGATGTTCTCACTGAGACAGTTCAATTAACATTTTATGATGAAGCAACAGGAAATCTCATCTTTAGCCAGCAGTAGACAATAGTTTGCTGCTTTTTTATTTGTCCTATTTTCATGAAGTACATAGATAGAGCTTTCTCCTTTTGTTATGTTTTTTCCTTTTGTACACATACTAAACGTGTGGTACATCTAAAGGAGGTAGACGATGAGCAGAAGAAGAGGAATCATGTCTGATCAATTAAAAGAAGAAATCGCTCAGGAATTGGGATTCTATGATGTTGTTCAGAAGGATGGTTGGGGTGGAATCACGTCACGAGATGCAGGTAATATGGTGAAGCGCGCAGTTGAGCGCGCAAGTCAGCAATTATCTGAAAATCGTCCTCACTAACTCTTTTCACGCATACAGGATTACGTCTTTTATCAGTACCATATACAGGGGGTCACCTTAAAAGTGTAGTGCTTTTCAGGTGGCCCTTGTTTAATAAAGACAAGACAATCTTTCCTATCAGTACTTTACGTGATAAAATAACATACTTATGTGAGTATGTTTAGAAGTTAACACTCTCAATATTAAGTGTATGATACAATATAACAAAGAGTATTGGTAAGAAGGTGATGATATGAGGTTATTAGTGAAAGCGCCGGCAAAAATTAACCTATCACTTGATGTTTTACATAAACGTTCAGATGGTTACCATGAAGTTGAGATGGTTATGACTACAATTGATTTAGCAGATAGAATTGAGCTGACGAATCTTTCTGATGATACGATTAAGATTCTCTCGCATAATCGATTTGTACCGGACGATGGAAGAAATCTTGCCTACCAGGCTGCACAGCTATTAAAGACCAGGTTGAATATCAAAAAAGGGGTAGCAATCTCCATTGATAAAGTGATACCTGTAGCAGCAGGATTAGCAGGCGGGAGCAGTGATGCAGCAGCAACCTTAAAAGGTTTAAATCGATTATGGGATTTAGGTCTCAGTATGGATGAGTTGGCAGAGCTTGGTTCCGAAATTGGTTCAGATGTATCTTTCTGTGTTTACGGGGGTACAGCTTTAGCATCAGGCAGAGGTGAGAAGATCAAACACCTTCCTGCTCCACCAAATTGCTGGGTTATTTTAGCAAAGCCAACAATAGGGGTTTCAACAGCAGATGTTTATAAAAATTTGGACCTGAAAAACATTACGCATCCGAATACAAACGCCATGGTTTCAGCTTTAGAACATGGAAATTATCATGATATATGCTCCAATCTTGGGAATGTACTTGAATCGGTCACATTGGATATGCACCCTGAAGTGGCTCAAATCAAGGACCAAATGGAGCGTTTTGGTGCCGATGCTGTTCTAATGAGCGGAAGCGGACCGACGGTATATGGATTAGTGCAATATGAATCAAGACTTCATCGAATCTATAATGGTTTAAGGGGTTTTTGTGATCAAGTGTTCGCTGTGCGCATGCTGGGAGATTAAGAACTCTTGCCGAAATCCGTATATTAATGATATATTTACATTATAATATTCGGATTTAGGAGGTTTCTTTGGTGAAGTTTAAGCGTAGTGAACGATTAATTGATATGACGCATTATTTATTAGAACGGCCCCACCAACTTGTTCCTTTAACTTTTTTCTCTGAACGATATGGTTCGGCAAAGTCTTCCATCAGTGAAGATTTGACGATAGTAAAGGAAACATTTGAAGGACGGGGCGTGGGGACTGTTCAAACAGTTCCCGGAGCAGCTGGTGGAGTGAAATATGTTCCAAAGGTAAACAGTCAGGAAGCGAAAGAAATGATAGATGAGCTTTGTGTTCATCTGGAAAGCTCAGATCGTTTATTACCAGGCGGCTACTTATACATGACTGACCTGCTGGGGAACCCTCAGCTTATGAAAAGTGTCGGGAAATTACTGGCGTCTGCTTTTGCTGAGAAAGATATTGATGTCATCATGACAGTTGCGACAAAAGGGATACCGATTGCAAATGCAATTGCCTCATACTTAAATGTTCCAGTGGTCATCGTTAGACGGGATAGTCGTGTAACAGAGGGATCGACTGTGAGCATTAATTATGTGTCCGGCTCATCGAAGAGAATCCAATCCATGGTCCTTTCCAAGAGAAGTTTGAAGGAAGGGTCTAAAGTATTGGTTGTCGATGATTTCATGAAGGCAGGGGGAACCATCAACGGTATGAAGAATTTACTTGAAGAGTTCTCGTCTACTTTATCCGGAATTGGTGTTTTAGTTGAATCCAATAGTCTCGATGGTCGACTAGTGGATGATTATGTTTCGTTGCTAAAATTGTCTGATGTGAATGAAAAAGATAAACAGATTTCATTGACGGAAGGAAATTATTTTCAATCAAATTTAACATTTCTACCATAAGGGGAGGCATTTAATATGCGTGTAGTTTCTACTAAGCAAGCACCAGCAGCAATTGGTCCATACTCTCAGGGGATTGTCGTAAATAATTTATTTTACAGTTCAGGTCAAATTCCTCTGACGGCAGAAGGTACTATGGTGGAAGGGGATGTAGCGGAACAAACGCATCAGGTGTTCCGTAATCTTCAAGCCGTACTATCAGAAGCAGGAGCGTCATTGGAAACCGTGGTAAAAGCCACTGTATTCATTAAGGATATGAATGACTTTGGTACGATTAATGAAGTGTATGGGGAATATTTTAGTAACCACAAGCCGGCTCGTTCTTGTGTAGAGGTAGCCCGCTTACCTAAAGATGCCTTAGTTGAAATCGAAGTAATCGCACTCGTGAAGTAAAATTCACGGGTGTTTTTTTGTGTTAAAAAGCAAGTGTAGTTCAAATGAAATAGATGACAGGATATAAAAAATAAAACTTTTCAAAAAATTTTACAATTTAAGAAGGAATATCTAAATAATTCGTTGAATACATAGAGTAGATTTCATCTAGGGAAAAAGGTGGTGAACAGAATGGAAGTAACAGACGTAAGATTACGCCGAGTAAACACCGATGGTCGCATGAGAGCTATCGCATCTATTACGCTGGATAATGAATTTGTTGTTCATGACATTCGCGTTATTGATGGGAACAATGGCTTATTTGTAGCGATGCCAAGCAAGCGAACTCCAGATGGGGAATTTCGTGATATTGCTCACCCAATTAATTCAGGTACTCGCGGCAAGATCCAGGATGCCGTCTTAGCTGAGTACCACCGTCTAGGTGAGCTAGAAGAAGTTGAGTTAGAAGAAGCTGGGGCTTCCTAATAGGATCTATAGCATCAAGAGCCTACTTTTGTAAGGCTCTTTTTTTTGTCTGTAGAGCCGGTCGTTTAAAAGTGGCAGTTCACACGTTTTTTATATACCCCGATGTTTAGAGAGTTGAAACCTCTAGTTATTATTTTTTTTGTATTCTATGGAAAAGAAAATTCGACATAGATGTTTAATTATATGAAAACCCCTGAAAAACCGGGATATGGAATGAAACTGGATAAAGCGGAACGAAAATAGGCTCTCAAATATATGCGGGTGACGATTATTTTATGAAATAGCTACCTAAATAGTTGTTTTGCATTGGAGAAAGCACTTTCTAAGCTGGATTATCAACTTTGTTGCAGCAATTTTGAGCAAACTTGCGGCACTTTCGGCTTTTGTTGCGGCAAAATGTGAATAACTACAATCACTATCATTAACCTAAACAATGCTTTTAATAAAAGTATGCTTGTCGCCTCTGGGCAAAGCTCTCCGCTTTTCTACATGTCCAGCTCCGGGGCTTAGAGGCTCGAGGTCATAAGCCAAATCCACAAAAAAGGCAAAGAGCGCCTTTTGTGCAGATTCGTCTTATGCTTGTCGCCTCTG
>JBNJJV010000015.1:0-20542 GCA_051750565.1 Bacillota bacterium
ATTACGTTGAGCTCTCTTGAGCACCTCTTAAATATAACATTTTTCGTCATAAAGCGTCAAGCTTTTTTTGAAATTTGTTTTTCGTGTCGTTTTGGCGACAAGGAATATAATAGCATCTCCTACTATAAAGAGTCAATACTATTTTTCACCTTTTACAATTTTATTTCTGAAGGATTTTCTGCTTCATCCATTTTTCTTTTTTTGAAAGGTGATTACTACAATATATAGAAAGAAACAGTACCTTTCCTATACTTAGGAACAGGTACTGTCTACACATATGTTACTCCGACAATTGTATATAGTTGAATGCTCTTTTAGGATAGATGCCGTCAATGAAAGCTAGGTCCCATAAGAATGCATGCTCTTTTTTTCCAAAGCACCCTGTGATAATCATCTCCAGATCTACTTTTTCATGGGGGATGCTTTTTGTGAAATACGAGTAAAGCGAATGTAAGTCTAGGAGTACGACGCCGTCATCCATGATCTTGGTCACTTCGAATACTCCATAAGTGGTTTCATTAAACTCTTCCATCCTTTTATCCAAACGCTCTATTTCATTCATATAATCCAAGTCAGGACGATGTAACCCGGGATAATTTTTTAAGAATAGCTCTGAGAATAGGGCTTCATATTTCTTTAAGGTCGGTGAAGCTTGGGAAATGTATGGATCTACTACTTCCAGAAACCTTGTATCGTTTCTTTTGTCGAGCCACCGGACAAACTTTCTCAGCTGCAGGAGGAATTGTTCTGTGTAGTTTTTCTTAGGGGTGACTTTCATGGTATGAGGGAGATAAGCAAAGATCAGTTCTTCCCAAAAGGATGGTGGACACTCTTTCCACGAACAGGGACACTCATCTTCTAAATGATCTGTCATGTAGTGGGCAAATGCGGTGAGGAATTCATTACGTTTATTATCGGCCATTTGTTCACGTTTATAATCTATGAGGTCAATACCGTAGTACTCTATTAAACCACGTGATCTCAGATTGAATTCTCTGCCAATCTCGAATTTTTCCAGCATTTCAAGGTGCTCGTCCGGATGATTGAATTCCTGTAACCATACTCTAATTTGAGGACTGTCTTGAATTAGTCTACTTTTCACTATTAAAACCACCAGCTTTCTAGATTTTTTTCAAATTGGAAAATGAAACAGGAAGGGAGGAGAGGGGTTATCCATATTATACCAACTCTTACTAGTAATGCAAAGTATTTTTAACTTTATATTTGTAAAAATATAGTACATAAATCAAACCAATAAAGGAATTTCAGAACGTTAATAGAAGAGTACTAGAGAAAGAGTTTGTGAAGAAGGGAGAATATAAAAATGAACGAAATCACTCGCGCCATTCAGGATGATTACCCAGATGATTTTGCGTGGTGTTATGGCTGCGGCCGACTCAATAAGGATGGGCATCATTTTCGTACCGGAGTGGAAGATGGTCACACGGTCACGATTTACACACCTAAACCGGAACACACTGCTTTGCCAGGCTTCGTCTATGGCGGGTTGATTGCTTCCTTAATCGATTGCCACGGCACTGGTTCAGCTGCGATTGCTCTTCATAGAAAGAACGGGGGAGTAATTGGTTGTGGTCAAGAGCCGCCACGTTTTGTCACCGCTTCCTTACAAGTGGATTTTATGAAACCCACGCCTCACCACGTTCCGTTAAAAGCGGTGGGCACAGTTCATGAAGTTCATCCTAAGAAATTCAGAGTGGAAACAGAAGTGTTTGCAGAAGGAAATCTGTGTGCACGGGGTGAAGTAATAGCGGTGGTGATGCCAAAAACGTTTTTAAGTGAATAGTAGAAGATCTGCAAGTGACCTTCCTTCATCCCGGAAGGAAGGTCACTACAAATATACAAAATTAAACTGGTTTGTTTCCCGTCTCGCCAAATAACTCATATGTCCTCATCAACCTTGTAGCCGCTTCTTCCAACAAAGCACTTCCGTTTTCCATGGCCTCCGTTAATGTCATAGGTTCATTAACAATCGGAAGAAGTAACTGTATACCTTCAGCATAGAGAAGTTCCAAGTCACCTTCTATTTTCCCTGCAAACACCGCCACTGGAACCCCATACTTTGCAGCTATTCTCCCGATGCCTACAGGTACCTTTCCATAAAGGGATTGAGCATCGACCTTCCCTTCTCCAGTCAAAACGAGTGCCGCGTCTTTTAAGTGATCCTCCAGGCTGCTCTCTGTTGCGATTATACTAAAACCACTCTCAAATACTGGTTGAAAAAAGGAAAGAAGGGAAAAGCCCAGCCCGCCGGCAGCTCCACTTCCTTGATCAAGCCTGCAATCCAATCCCGTATGTTCAACTACCTTTTCAGCAAAGTGCCTCATCCCTCCTTCAAAGGCTGCAAGCTTCTCTTGAACGACACCTTTTTGAGGTCCAAATACGGTCACAGCTCCTTCATTCCCTAACAGAGGGTTCGTTACGTCTGAAGCGACTGTCCACTTAACTTGCTTAAGCCGTTGATCAAACTGAGTAGAATCAATGGATTGGATTTTTCCAAGCATGTTTCCTCCCGCTTCAAGCACCTCGCCCTGTTTATTGAAGAAACGGATGCCTAGCGCCTGAAGAAAACCTGCTCCTCCATCAACGGTTGCACTACCTCCTAACCCAAGGATAATGTGCTCTGCTCCAAGGTCTAAAGCGGATTTTACAAGCTCACCGGTCCCGAATGTAGAGGCTACTCCCGGGTTCAACTCACTTTCTTTTAACAAAGTAAGCCCGGAAGCAGCTGCCGTTTCAATAACGGCAGTCCTTGTTTCCGGTACCCAGCCAAAAGATACTGAAACTTCACGACTCAGGGGATCTCTCACTTGAGTCGATCGTGTTTCCCCATTCAAGATGCTCACCATGGCATCGACCGTGCCTTCCCCACCATCAGACACTGGGATGATGACTGTTTCACATGAAGGATTAATCTGATGGATCCCTTTTCGAATTGCTTCAGCCGCTGCTATACTTGTCATGGAACCTTTAAAGGAATCGGGTGCAATGACAATTTTCATGTTCTCCCACCTCTTTTGTATTCTATATAAAAAAGCAGCCAAGATCCAAGTAAGAAAAAAATCCCACTTGATGCTTCGACTGCCTTTCTTCTTGCTATAGTATTGATTGTTATAGGATCCACATCTGGATGACGGTCAATCCCACCACTCCCGGAATACCTAATATTCCAGAGATAGATGAGGTTGCCAGATTAATAGGAACGTGGATTCCGTACTGACTGCCAAAGGCGTTCAGGAAAAATAAAAAGAGTGCTCCGATCATGACCTTCATGGCAACCTGTCCCACAAACCGAAGTGGCTTGATTGGTGTGCCGGTGGCTAATAAAAGTACAATCAGTCCGCTGATCACCGCAATGACGATAACTGGGCTCATACCCTTCTCTCCTCTCAACATAGAACATAAATAGTCTCTTATTGAAAGGATATGAGGGTTGTCTACCTTTTTATGACGATCTTTCTATGTTTTGCTTCTCTAAAGAGAAAAAAATATTTAGCTTCTGCTAATTTCGAGTGACAGTGGATGTTCAGATTGTAATCCACACTCATCTCATCGATGGAACGTTGCTGATTCCAATGATCCTTGGTTTCGTCTAACACGTGAAGTAAGGATTGGTCATACTCTTTTTTCAGCTTTCCTTTTTTCCGGAAAAACATAGGTATCCTCTCCTTCGTTAAACGTCTCTTCTTCCCTCTAGAGCTTTCGATAACGTTACTTCATCTGCATACTCAAGATCTCCACCGACAGGAAGTCCATGGGCAATCCTTGTGATTCGGATGCCGGATGGTTTGACTAGCCGTGAAATGTACATCGCTGTCGCTTCCCCTTCTATGTTCGGGTTGGTAGCGAGGATGACTTCCTGGACCTCGTCACCGTGAAGACGCTTTATCAGATCCGGAACATTAATGTCCTCGGGTCCAATCCCGTCCATAGGGGAGATGGCTCCGTGGAGCACATGATATTGTCCGTTATACTCTTTCATCTTCTCCATCGCAATGACATCCTTAGGGTCTTGAACCACACAGATGATGCTGCGATCCCGTCTTTGATCCTCACAGATATAGCATGGATCCTGATCTGTAATATGGCCGCAAACAGAACAGTAACTTAGATTACGTTTCGCATTGACCAATGCTTTCGCAAAATCCAATACAGTATCTTCTTTCATGCTAAGAACAAAAAAAGCCAGTCGGGCCGCAGTTTTCGGCCCGATTCCCGGCAGTTTCATAAAGCTGTCGATCAGCTTTGATATAGGCTCAGGATAATGCATCGTATTGCCTCCTAGAACATTCCCGGTAGGTTCATTCCTTTAGTGAATTGACCCATAGTTGAGTTCGTTAATTCGTCCGCTTTCTTCAGTGCATCGTTTGTAGCTGCAAGGACTAAATCTTGTAGCATTTCTACGTCATCCGGATCAACAGCTTCTTCGTTGATCTTTACATCAATAACTTGTTTGTGACCGGAAACGATAACGGTCACCATTCCGCCGCCTGCCGTTCCTTCGATTTGCTTTTCACCTAGTTCTTCTTGAGCTTCCGCCATTTTCTTTTGCATCTTTTGCATTTGCTTCATCATATTTTGCATATTACCATTTCCACGCATCATAATCATTACCTCCAGTTTATTTTTTGAAAATATTAATCGTTTAGTTCTATTAAATCCATACCGACAAGCTTTTCAGCTTCCTTCAATAAGGAGTCTTCACCTTGATCCTCGCCAGTTGATTCACCATCTTTAGAGTTTCGGATAAAATCTTCTCTTATGGACATCCACTGATCTTCAGGAATTCCAATCGCTGCATAGCTGTTTCCCGTAAGCTCTTCCAGTATGGAAGCAATCGCTGAAATGAAAGCTTGATTCTCCATTGCCATCTGACAATGAATATCGTATTTAAATTTTAACACAAATGAGCCGTTTGTAGCTGCTACAGGTTCAGCATCATTTAACAATGCTGATTGTGAACGCATTTGACGCTGGTTTAATGTTTCGACCATATCTCCCCAGCGGCTCTTGATCAGATTAAGATCTTCTTTCGTGGCCGTTCGGAGTACTTCCTGAATCTTCCCGGTAGGAGCCCGGAAGCCCTTCTTTGCCCTGATCGGTTTTTTCGCTGGTTGTGAAGCCGGCTCTGCTTGAACCTTGACTCCATTCGCCTTCAGTTGTTCGACCTCTTTTTCAAGAAGTTTGATCTTTTTCATCATCTCGCTCACTTCCGGAGAAGAAGCAGATGCGTGCGCTTCCATTTGACAAAGCTTCACAATGGAAACCTCCAGGTAGATGCGGGCATGATTCGTGAACTTCATTTCCTGACCGGCCTGATTCAAGACATCGATATATTGGTAAATCTGCTGAGGCTGAATTTGACCGGCTAATTCTTTAAAATCATCGTCGAGCATGACTCGTTCCAGTGATTCTTCAAGATTTGGAGCCGTCTGGTATAACAGCATATCCCGGAAATAAAGTATAAAGTCCTCTGCGAACCTTGCCGGGTCCTTCCCTTGAAATAGCAATTCTTCCAGTGCGCCTAATCCACTTGTGACATCTCTTTCCAAAATTGCTTTCGCCAATGTATTTAAATAGCCTTGAGAAACAGCGCCTGTTACAGTCAAGGCATCGTCTACGGTTACCCGGTCCTGACTAAAGGAGATGGCCTGATCGAGAAGACTAAGGGCATCTCGCATCCCACCTTCAGCTGCCCGTGCAATAATCGTAAGGGCATTTTCTTCAAAGTTCACACCTGATTCTGTGGCAATATGACTCATTCGCCCCACAATATCCCTGGCTGTAATCCGTTTGAAGTCAAAGCGCTGACAGCGTGAGATGATCGTAAGAGGAATCTTGTGAGGCTCTGTAGTCGCAAGAATAAAGATGACGTGCTTAGGTGGTTCCTCTAAAGTTTTCAGTAACGCATTAAATGCTCCGATAGACAGCATATGAACTTCATCTATGATGTAGACTTTATACTCGACTACGTTTGGAGAATATTTGACTTTATCCCGGATGTCCCGGATCTCTTCCACTCCGTTATTGGAAGCAGCATCGATTTCGATGACATCTGGAATCGAACCATCAGTAATCCCTTTGCATGCATCACACTCATTACAGGGCTCCGCTACAGGAGACCGCTCACAGTTAACTGCTTTCGCCAAGATCTTCGCTGCACTCGTTTTCCCTGTTCCCCTTGGTCCCGAGAATAAATAGGCATGTGAAATCTTCTGATGAAGGAGGGCATTTTGCAACGTTTTCGTTACATGCTGCTGTCCAACTACATCAATAAATGACTGAGGACGCCACACACGATATAAAGCTTGATATGCCAAAATACTCCCCCCTCTTATTTATGTACTATAGTATCTATTATAACGTAATCTAAATCCCTTTTACAAAGAAAACCGGAGATCAATTTAGGATGAAACTCTCTTGTCGATAAATCCTTTTACAAACAAAAAACTCACCCAATGAAGGATGAGTTGTTGTATATAAATTAAACTGCCGTGCACCTTTCGTCGACAAGCATCCATAGGCGTTACTCAAGCAGTTAGCTCGGCCCAGGCAACCCTGCGGCACATGGGAGCTTCCACTTAATGCTGCTTCCTTCCGGACCTGACATGGTTCATGGATTCCCATTGCGCAGGACCCAGGCGTCAACACCACTTACTTGAGGCAGCCCTACAGAGTGCCAGCCTCGGAAAGGAATTCGGTCTCGCTAGAGCGGATTGCGAGTACAGGGCACCGCTACCTCCCCACCTAGCACGGCAAAATTGATACCATATTTAGTTGCGCCATTAGTACGACGCAAGATTAAGTATACTAGGATTTACGGTAAAAAGCAATGATGGAATACTGTAAGTTATTTACAGTCCGGAAGTCCTATTCTTCTTCTCGAGCTTCTTCCGCTCTCGCAAGTCTTTAAAAAAACGGGAAAGGATTCCACCACACTCTTCTGAAAGTACTCCAGGTACTACTTCACATTGGTGATTAAATCGAGCATCTTCCAGTAGATTCATTAACGTTCCCGCACAACCCGCTTTAGGATCTTTTGCCCCATAAATGACTTTCTCAATCCTAGATAAGATGATGGCTCCACTGCACATCGGACACGGTTCAAGGGTAACATAAAGCTCCGCCCCTTCAAGCCGCCATGTGCCAAGCTTCTCACATGCCTCTTGAATGGCTAATGTCTCGGCATGGGTGATGGCATTTTGACTTGTTTCTCTCAGATTATGAGCGCGGGCAATGATTTCATCATCCATGACAATGACAGCTCCAATCGGAACTTCTTGAATCGCTTCTGCTTTTTCCGCTTCCTTTAATGCTTCCAACATAAATCGTTCTTCTCTTATACCCATTATGTACTCCTACCAATTTATTTCTCGATCTTTTATAAAATATCCCCATTCACACCAAACTATAAAAGAAAGGGGCATACAATATGATACCTAACGAAACAGCTCTTCTTGTTATCGACATCATGAATCCGTTCGACTTTGAGCATGGAAACACACTGGCTCGCCATACCCGCAACATTGTTGAACCTATAAACACATTACGTCACTATTGTACCAAACATCAGCATCCTGTCATTTATATTAACGACCATTATGAGCTTTGGAAAGCAGATTTCAAAGAGATTTATAAGAAATGCCATAATGAAGTCAGCGATTGCATCATGACTCCACTCCAACCGACGGATAAGGATTTTTTTCTCATTAAACCAAAACATTCCGCTTTTTATGGTACTGCGTTGAATACACTATTGCATCATCTGTCTGTAAAAAATCTTATCATCACGGGTATCGCAGGAAACATCTGTGTACTCTTTACAGCAAACGATGCCTATATGAGAGAGTTTAACCTTATTGTGCCCCGTGATGCCATTGCGTCAGTCAGTGACGAAGATAATCACTATGCGTTAACGATGATGAAAAATGTATTAAAAGCGAAGATAGATTCCACTGGTGAGATAGTATAAATTTGTTCTTCAAAACATATCCAATCCTCCTATTTCATAAGTTGATTATAGTGAATGAAATATAGGAGGGTCTGTGTATGCAAATTCATGTTGTCCAACCGAACCAATCGTTATTTGGTATCGCCCAAGCGTATGGATCAACAGTTAAGGATATAGTAGATGCCAATGAACTGCCAAATCCTGATAACCTGGTGGTCGGCCAATCATTAGTTATCCCTATTATAGGAAGCTTTTATTTTGTTCAACCTGGAGATAGCCTTTGGGCAATCAGTCAGAAAACAGGAGTCCCCTATCAGGAATTGGCAAGAGTGAACGGAATATCTCCTAATCAGCCTTTACAGGTGGGGTTTCGTTTATACGTTCCACAGAAGCCTAAAGGAAATGCGGAGTTTAACGCATATGTAGAGCCTTACGGAAAAGAAGTGGCCCAAAACCTTGAAGATAGTGCCAAGGAAGCAGCACCTTATCTTACCTATCTGGCTCCATTCAGCTTTCAAGCAAAACGTGATGGCACCCTGCAAGAACCACCTCTCGGGAATCTGATTCAAACTGGGAAAGACAATAATAATGTAATGATGATGGCCATCACCAATCAAGAGGAAGGAACATTCAGCGATGAACTAGGACGAATCCTGCTGACCGACCAGGCAATCCAGGATAAATTCCTCAATAATGTGGTCCAAACAGCGAAAAAATATGGGTTCAGAGACATTCATTTCGACTTTGAATATTTACGTCCACAGGACAAAGAAGCATACAACCAATTTTTACGAAAAGCAAAACAGCGTTTTAGTCAAGAAGGGTGGTTGCTTTCAACCGCTTTGGCTCCAAAGACCAGTGCTGATCAAAAAGGAAAATGGTATGAAGCCCATGATTATAAAGCTCACGGTGAAATTGTCGATTTTGTCGTGATCATGACCTATGAATGGGGATATAGTGGAGGTCCCGCCATGGCCGTTTCCCCTATCGGACCTGTTCGTGAAGTCCTTGAATACGCCATTTCAGAAATGCCTCCATCCAAGATTCTCATGGGGCAAAATTTATATGGATATGACTGGACCCTCCCATTTGTCCAAGGAAGTACAGCAAAAGCCATCAGTCCTCAACAGGCAATTAAGATAGCCGCGGATAACAACGCACCGATTCTGTATGATCAAGAAGCACAGGCCCCTTTCTTTAAATACCAAGATGCCAGCACCGGAAAAGACCATGAAGTATGGTTTGAAGATGCACGGAGCATCCAGGCAAAATTCGACCTCATGAAAGAGCTGAAACTAAGGGGGATGAGCTACTGGA
Organism: Bacillota bacterium; assembly: GCA_051750565.1. GTDB lineage: Bacteria > Bacillota > Bacilli > Bacillales > Bacillaceae_B > Rossellomorea. The sequence continues at coordinate 9,287 of JBNJJV010000015.1, forward strand.
AACTGGGTCTATCCTTCCCGCAAAACTGGTTGTTACTTTCTGACAATTTCAATGTCGTAAAAAGATAATAAATAGAAGCTGATGGTTAGGTAAATCTATAAACACCTATCCACCAGCTTTTTATTTGCGTTTCCATAAAGAATTGTCAGGTGACAGTCGATATAGTGAACGTAGAGTATTTTCTGAACCCGGGAAATAACCTGAACAATCCATCCATATATTGTGTTACAATAACTCCTGTCGTATTTTTTTATTTTTACATTTTTATAAGAGAAAAGATTGCCGTGATATGAGGAGGACAATTAATGGGGCGCATTCCTTTCATTACCGTTGAAGGCCCGATTGGAATAGGAAAAACCTCTCTGGCAAAAGCGATTTCAGAGCATTTCCATTTTCACTTACTCAAAGAAATCGTAGATGAAAATCCGTTCTTAGACAAATTTTATGATGACATTGAAGAGTGGAGCTTTCAAACAGAGATGTTTTTCTTATGCAATCGTTATAAACAGCTAGAGGATATTGAAAAACACTACCTATCTCAAAACAAATCTGTTGTAGCAGATTATCATATTCTTAAAAACATCATCTTTGCTAAACGTACATTGAAAGATGAACAACAGTTCAAAAAGTATCTTACTATCTATGACATTCTAACGTCGGATATGCCGAGGCCCAATGTCGTGATCTACCTGAACGCAAGCCTCGATACGCTATTAAAGCGTATTGAAAAAAGAGGAAGAGACTTTGAAAAGAAAATCAGCCCTCTTTACCTTAAGCAGCTATCACTGGACTATGAGGAATATATGAATACATTTGAAAAAACTCACCCGGACATCCCTGTTCTTCGCTACAATGGCGACCACGTAGACTTCGTTCAAAATAAAGAGGACCTGGAACACATTCTTACACAGTTAGAGACTACACTAAAAAAAGGAGTTCACTATCATGAATCTTCGCACTAAATACGGGATCCCGAACAATGCCGTGATCACCATTGCCGGAACAGTCGGTGTCGGGAAATCTACCATGACAAACGGCTTGGCCAACGCATTGGGCTTCCGCACGTCATTTGAAAAAGTTGATACCAATCCGTATCTCGATAAATTTTATCAGGACTTTAAGAGCTGGAGCTTCCACCTTCAAGTATACTTCTTAGCGGAACGCTTCAAAGAACAAAAGAAAATCTTTGAATACGGCGGCGGCTTCATTCAAGATCGGTCCATCTATGAAGATACAGGTATCTTCGCCCGCATGCATTATGAAAAAGGGAATATGAGCGAAATCGATTATGAAACGTATACGAGTCTTTTCGATGCTATGGTCATGACACCATACTTCCCACACCCCGATCTTCTGATTTACCTTGAAGGATCCATTGATAATGTCGTTGATCGTATCCGTGAGCGCGGCCGCCCGATGGAACAACAGACACCTGTTGCCTACTGGGAAGAAATGCACGAGCGTTATGAAAACTGGATCAACTCTTTTAACGCTTGTCCCGTACTTAGACTGGACATCAGCGAATACGACCTGGTGAACGATCAAAACTCAATCGAACCAATCGTTGAAAGAATCGGGTATTTCATTGAACAGACGAGAATGTTGAAAAGCTGACCTAGAGGGACTAGGAGCCGGATAAAATATTATTAAAAAGACTACTCAGCGCCAATGCTGAGTAGTCTTTTTTGCATTTTGGATCTTCACACAACCAATCCATCCGTTTAATTCCATCCCGAAAGAGGTATATGTACATACAAACCGAAATATAAGGAGTTGAAATAATCATGGAATCGAAACGAACCTATTTTATAGATATAAGCAGTGGAGATATTCTGCAAGACCCTAATCAAAATGCCAGTCCAAGCTTCCGCATATTTGCTACCCCAACAGAAGTAAACGAACTGAAAATGTTGTTCAATGATAACTATGATGATGACATGTCGACTATGAGGCGGGCTCAGATTCCTTTCCGTCAATATCACAATTCACCAGAAGACGATCGATATGATCAATCGATGAAAACCATTTACTCTATGATCTATAAGCTTGGTGACGAAGAAGCACGGAGACATATTACAGAAATAGGCGTACTTGGACATACTTCTGACCCTCAATTAAGGGAGGATATCGAAAACCTTAAGTAAATTCTCCCTGAGTCAATGGACTTATGTATAAAGAAAAAAAATTCGTTACATATAATATGTAACGAATTCTATCTCCAATGTTTATGCGCTATGGTTATAAAAAAATCAATGGAGGAGGAAGGGGGATTCGAACCCCCGCGGGCTGTTACACCCCTGTCGGTTTTCAAGACCGATCCCTTCAGCCGGACTTGGGTATTCCTCCGTATCGACAAGAATTATAATAACATGGTGTCCTAATGGAGTCAAGCATATTTCCAAAAAAAATAAAAAGGCGCTTCACGCTGAATTCGTGAGGCACCTTTTCAATGTCGATTGAATCGTTTGCTGATATTATTTAATGACTTCCGCTCCACCCATATACGGACGAAGAGCTTCCGGAACAATAACAGATCCATCTTCTTGCTGGTAGTTTTCTAAGATGGCGGCAACCGTACGTCCGATTGCTAAACCAGATCCATTTAGCGTATGCACATGCTCAGGTTTTCCCTTAGCTTCTCTTCTGAAACGAATGTTCGCACGTCTTGCCTGGAAGCTTTCAAAGTTACTGCAAGAAGAAATCTCACGGTATGTTCCGTAGCTTGGGATCCAGACTTCAATGTCATATTTCTTGGCAGCGGTGAAACCTAAATCCGCTGTACACATAGATAACACACGGTATGGTAAGCCTAGTAACTGAAGAACTTTCTCAGCATGGCCAGTCAGCTTCTCAAGCTCATCATAAGAATCTTCAGGCTTCACAAAGCGAACAAGCTCTACTTTGTTGAACTGATGCTGACGGATCAAACCCCGTGTATCACGGCCAGCAGATCCAGCTTCAGAACGGAAGTTGGCACTGTACGCCACATAGCTCACAGGTAACTCTTCACCCTTCATGATTTCATCACGGTGATAATTGGTTACAGGCACTTCTGCTGTAGGAACCAGGAAATAATCCTCGCTTTCGATTCTAAACGCATCTTCCTCGAACTTAGGAAGTTGACCTGTTCCCGTCATACTCGCTCTATTCACCAGGAATGGAGGGATCATTTCTGTATACCCATGCTCATCCATGTGCAGATCCATCATGAAGTTAATCAGGGCTCTTTCAAGTCTTGCTCCTAACCCTTTATAGAAAACAAAACGGCTACCGGTCACTTTACCTGCCCGTTCGAAATCCAGGATCCCGAGTCCCGTTGCAATGTCCCAGTGAGGTTGTGCCTCGAAATCAAACTCGCGGATCTCTCCCCATTTGCGGGCCTCTACATTATCATCCTCAGTTTCACCAACCGGTACAGTTTCATGGGGAATGTTAGGAATGGAAAGCAGGATGCGCTCTAACTCCTCTTCAATTCCTCGTAATTCATCATCCAGTTTTTTCACCATGGCCCCAACTTCACGCATCTCAACGATCAGGTTCTGTGCATCCTTTTTCTCTTTCTTCAGCTCTGCAATCTGCTGGGATACTTCATTACGCTTGCCCTTTAATTCTTCACTTTCCACAAGAAGTTCTCTTCTTCTCTTATCAAGCTCTTCGAATTTGCCGAAATCCTCCAGATTCTCACCACGGTGTTGAAGACGTGCCTTCACATCTTCCAGATTATTACGTAAATACTTAATGTCTAACATGAGATTCTCTCCTTTTTTATAAAAAAATAAAAAACCCCCATCCCTGGTAAAAGGGACGGAGGTTTCCGCGTTGCCACCCTAATTGAAGACACTACTCGCGCATCTTCCTCTTAAGAGATGGTAACGGAATCACCGAAAATACCTACTTCATTCAGTACTTCACTCAAGGATGGATTCATAAAGCTCTTGCGTCGATTCTCACCAGCCATCGACTCTCTTAAGCAAGCCTTCTTTACTACTATTTCCTATCAACGATTTAAATAGTTATTGGTTATTTCATAATCTACTACAATGTTTTCCATTTTGCAATAGAATTATGCGATTGTTTTTTCCATGCTTTCTTTCACCATCTCAACGAAGAAAGAAGTCAAGCGGTGATCATCCGTTAATTCAGGATGGAAAGAGCAACCGAGGAATTGCCCGTGGCGTGCAAGAACAATCCGTTCATTATGCTTAGCCAGGATTTCAACATCTTCTCCAGCTTCCACGATATGGGGAGCACGGATGAAGACGGCATTGAACCCTTCTCCAATATGAGCAATCGAAAGATCCGCTTCAAAACTTTCTTTCTGACGCCCAAAGGAATTACGTTCCACTGTTACGTCCATCACACCAAGATGAGGTTCGTCGTATCCGACAATGTGCTTCGCTAAGAGAATCAATCCTGCACATGTTCCAAAGATCGGCTTCCCATCTGCCGCAAATTGTCTTAACGGCTCCATAAAGCCATATCGATTGATCAGCCTTCTCATGGTGGTACTTTCCCCACCTGGCATGATCAGCCCTTGAATCTCTTCCAGTTGCTCCACACGCTTAATGACGATGGCCTTGGCACCAGAGGCTTCGATGGAACGTACATGCTCTCTGACGGCACCTTGAAGTCCTAATACACCGATGTTCAACATAGAATCACACCTTACCATCCACGATCTTGCATACGGTTTTCAGGTAAAATAGAAGAAATTTCTACTCCCTTTATTGCTACACCAAGCTCTTTTGATAGCTCTGCGATCAATTTGTAATCTTGATAGTGAGTTGTCGCTTCTACGATCGCTCTTGCAAATTTCTCAGGGTTTTCTGATTTGAAGATACCAGAGCCTACGAATACTCCGTCAGCCCCTAATTCCATCATAAGAGCCGCATCAGCTGGTGTTGCAATTCCGCCTGCAGCAAAGTTTACAACAGGTAAACGCCCGTTTTCTTTAATTTCTAACAATAATTCATATGGAGCTCCCAAAAGTTTAGCTTCTGTCATGATTTCATCTTCGTTCATGCTTACAAGCTTGCGAACCTGAGCATTTACTTTACGCATATGACGAACTGCTTCAACGATGTTACCTGTTCCCGGCTCACCTTTTGTACGTAACATAGATGCACCTTCACCAATACGGCGGGCAGCTTCACCTAAATCACGGCAACCACATACGAATGGTACAGTGAAATCTCTTTTATTTAAATGGTACTCTTCATCAGCAGGCGTTAATACTTCACTCTCATCAAGGTAATCAACACCCATTGATTCAAGGACTCTTGCCTCTACAATATGACCGATACGAGCTTTTGCCATTACAGGAATCGACACAGCCCCCATAACTTCTTCAATAATACGGGGATCTGCCATTCTTGCTACCCCACCTGCAGCACGGATGTCTGCTGGAACTCGTTCTAAAGCCATTACTGCCACTGCACCCGCAGCTTCAGCAACTTTTGCCTGCTCTGCATTGACAACGTCCATGATAACGCCGCCTTTTTGCATTTCAGCCATACCTCTTTTAACACGATCTGTACCAGTATTCATATCTATATCCCCCTTATATTTATCCCATGCCTGTCCCATTTCCACCCAAAAAAGGAAGAAAACGTGACTAAAACAATCGGAATGATTATGTAACCCTACTGCTAAATAAACAATAAAAAAAGACTTATGTCAAGAGACGAAAAACGGAGCCGACTGTTTAGCTCCGACAAGCACTTTTGGAAAATCCCAAAAGGCGCTCTTTGCCTTTTTGGCATGTTTGGCTTATGACCTCGAGCCTCTAAGCCCTGTAGCTGGACATCTCAAAAAGCGGAAGCGGCTTGATCAGGCCCGACAAGCATAAGCTGAATCGACCGGAAAGGCGCCCTTTGCCTTTTTGGTCGATTTAGCTTATGACCTCGAGGGCCTAGCCGCTGGAGCTGGACATCTCGAAAAGCGGAAGTGGCTTTGTCTGGCCCGACATGTATTTCTTGGGAATTTCTCCAAGCTTTCTTTCTAAGATACCTCTTTATCACTCTACCTAAAAAAAACACCAAGACTTGTCCTAAAATAAAAGTCTTGGTGCTGATTTAATCATATTACCTAAGGGCTTATTAGAACCAGCCTTTAACCGTTGATGTAACCGAGTTCCAGATGTCCCCGAAGAAACCACCTACAGCTCTCATTGAAAGGACAAACCAGTTTGCTTTTTCAACACCATCTACAGCTACAACAGATGCTTTCGATGCATTTGTCCCTTTCTCTGTAAGGTACCCTAAATCTTTTTTATCCTTTGATTCTAACGTGACATACCCAACTTTTTCTCCTTTTTTAACAGGAGCCGTCAGTTCGTCCTCATCGTTCAGCTTTTTCTTATCCAACACAAATTTCGGTTTGTATTGATCTTCTTCGCCGTTTTTAATCACCATGCTTAACGGGGCATCGGTTTTGATTTGAATTTCTTTTTCCTTCCCTTTATCAACTGGAAGTGTCTTTTGACCTTTCACTTGATAATCAGCAGGGAGTACTTCCTCTATTGTATAATTGTTGAATGCATAATCCATCATTTTTCTTGTTTCACTAAAGCGGGCATCGTAGGAGTTTTCACCTGGTGCGACATCTACATTCATCACTACTGTGATGTATCTCATGCCATCTCTTTCGGCAGTACCTGTGAAACATGCTCCTGCAAAATCAGTTGTGCCTGTTTTAAGTCCGTCCATACCCTCATATTCACGAATGAGACTCGGCAGCATATAGTTCCAGTTTTCCATTTGTACTTCGTCTTCAGTACCTTCTGCAAACACCTTTTTGGGAATGCTGGAAGTTTCTAATACTTCAGGAAAGTCTTTCAACATACGATAAGCTAATATAGCGGTATCTTTAGCTGACATCACGTTTTCTTCTTCCGGGCCACCCACTACCTGATCAACATAAGGAGCTAAGTCCCGATTATTCAAACCTGAAGAATTGACAAATTTATAGTTTTTTAATCCAAGTTCTTTGGCCTTTGCGTTCATTTTCTTCACGAAGTTTGCTTCTGACCCAGCTACAATTTCAGCTATTGCCATAGTTGCTGCGTTAGCAGATTCAATCGCCATTGCTTCATATAAATCTTTTAGTACGTATGTTCCTTCTTCTCTTAATGGAACATTACTTAAACCATCATTATGGGACATATTTGATACTTTCGTCGGTACCGTATACTTCTGGTCCCATTTCACTTTACCTTCTTCAATTGCTTCCAGTAACAAGTACTCTGTCATCATTTTCGTCATACTTGCAATGCCTTGAGCATTTTCTGAGTTCTTTTCATAAAGAATTTTACCCGTGCTTGCTTCTACTAGAATCGCAGCTTTTGCGTTAACGTCCAAGTCTCCTTGAGCATTTGCAGGTCTCTCTACAATACCCATTGCCATCATAAAAACCATCATACAAACAAAAGATTTTTGAATCCAACTTCTTTTCACTTTTAGCCCTCCAAGATTTTATGTACACCTTCGTTATTTTATCATAGTTCGAAAGGTAAGAATAGACAGAGAATATGACTAGTTTTGGCATGGGTCAAGGGACTTGCGACCTCTGATAAAAGGCGGTAAATATCCTTTTAATCTAAATAAAAAAATGCTGATCAGGAGTATCCGATCAGCATTTGGAATTATTTTCTTATAATGAATAATTTGGTGCTTCTTTCGTAATTTGCACATCATGAGGATGACTTTCACGAAGTCCGGCACCCGTCATTTTAATAAACTGTGCCTGCTCTCTCAACTCGTATAAATCCTTCGTTCCACAGTATCCCATGCCTGAACGTAAGCCTCCGATTAATTGATACAGTGTATCAGCTAAAGGTCCTTTGTAAGGAATGCGTCCTTCAATGCCTTCTGGAACGAACTTTTTCGCTTCTTCTTGGAAATAGCGGTCTTTCGATCCTTTTTCCATGGAACTGACGGATCCCATTCCTCTATATACTTTGAAACGGCGTCCCTGGAAGATTTCCGTTTCTCCAGGGCTTTCAGATGTACCTGCAAGTAAGCTTCCTAACATAACAGCATGTCCACCAGCTGCTAAGGCTTTTACGATATCACCTGAATACTTGATGCCTCCATCAGCGATGATACTCTTTCCATGCTTTCTTGCTTCCGTCGCACAATCATATACAGCGGTAATTTGTGGAACACCGACACCTGCAACAACACGAGTCGTACAGATTGAACCAGGTCCAATCCCCACCTTGACAACATCAGCACCCGCTTCAATTAATTCCCTTGTCGCTCCTGCCGTTGCCACATTTCCTGCTACGATATTTATCGTTGGATAAGCTCCACGGATTTCACGAACAATAGAAAGAACTCCAGCTGAATGGCCGTGAGCCGTATCGATTACAATCACATCTACATGTGATTTCACTAAATGTTCAACACGAGTCAACGTATCTTTCGAGATACCGACAGCTGCTCCAACTAATAAGCGCCCTTGATCATCTTTGGCTGAGTTAGGGAACTCAATGACTTTTTCAATATCTTTAATCGTAATTAATCCCTTAAGTGTACCTTCTTGATCAATCAGAGGAAGCTTCTCAATTTTGTACTGCTGAAGAATTTTTTCCGCTTCTTCTAGGGTAGTGCCAACAGGAGCTGTCACGAGATTTTCCTTCGTCATGACATCCGAGATTTGAATGGAGTAATCCTGGATGAAACGAAGGTCACGATTTGTTAAAATCCCTACCAGCTTTTGCTCTTGTTCGTTGTTCACAATCGGAACACCGGAAATTCTATATTTGCCCATCAAGTGTTCTGCAGAAAAGACTTGATGATCCGGAGTTAAAAAGAATGGGTCAGAGATAACTCCACTTTCGGAACGTTTTACTTTATCGACCTGTTCAGCCTGCTGTTCAATACTCATATTCTTGTGGATGATACCCAATCCACCTTGTCGAGCCATTGCTATGGCCATTTCAGCTTCCGTTACAGTATCCATTCCTGCACTGATCACAGGAACATTCAATTTAATTGAATCTGTTAACTCAACAGAGATGTTTACATCCTTTGGTAATACCTCTGATTTGGCTGGTAATAATAAGACATCATCAAACGTTAAACCTTCTTTAGCAAATTTAGAATCCCACATGTTTTCGGCCTCCCTAGTCCCAAAATATTATTAGTAGGTTATCAATTGGTTAAAATACTGTCAAGAAGAATAGGATTAATTTAATTTTTCAGAATAATTAGAAGGTGATCATTTGAACGAAATACATCAACAATGGGACTTCATCCACTATTTTCAGTCTGCAGAATACTCCCAGAAGTTTCTAAAAAAATGCTATGAAAATTTGGAGTCTTCCCAAGCTGAAATGAAAAGCTATGATAACTGTTATCCATTCATGTACTACTTGGAGCAAGGAGAACTTTACTACAGACAAGCCATGCAATCTCCTATTTCACTCAAGCCCATTTTGCTTTTCTATGGATTTATTCATTTTATTAAAGCCATTGTTTTAACAGAGGACCCCCTATATCCAGAAACAACCACGGTCCTTGCCCATGGGATTACCTCTAGAAAAAGAAAAAAGCAGCAGTATCGCTTTTTACAGGATGAAGTAAAGGTACAGAAAAATGGTCTGTTTTCACACTTTTCCAACCTCTTGTTTCACGTGAAACATATCGTGGGGGAAAAATACAAGATGGAAGATTTACTCGTACAAATCCCTGAGCTTGAAGGAGCATTTCATATTTTGCTCAAAAAGAAAACCATGTTCTGGTTTAATCATCAACATGAGCTGATCATTGATGAGTCACTACTTTCCCATTTTCATATGTCAGAACGTTTGTTCAAACAATATCTGAGTGAAAAGGTAACAGGAAATTTTACTTGGATTTCGGACAATACGTTACAATCACTACTTGTTCAAGAGCAACTTCCCGTTAGATGGCACTTGAACAAAAACAAATTAGCCCTGCCCGGTATTCAGAATGAAGCCACTACTATACCTGAAGTACTCATCCATTATGCCATACTATACAACTTAAGCATGATTGCCCGATACGAAACAGAATGGTGGGTGGAACTGTTAAAAAACCGAACCAATGAAGACTATCCCATCATCCATACGTTCATCAATGTCACGACAGAAAAAGCACCGTATCTTTTACTAAAATTACTTCAGGATAAAATGTAGGAGAAAGAGGAAGGATGACGGACTCCTTCTCCTCTTTCCCTATTCTACTTGAAGTAACCTTTTAATATCGTCCTCAATTTTACGGGGATTAGTTTGCGGAGAATAACGATCAACTACCTCTCCATTTTTCCCAACTAAAAATTTAGTGAAGTTCCACTTAATGTTCGAAAGAAGGACACCCTTTTTCTCTTTCGTTAAAAACGTGAACAGAGGATGAGCTTCCTTCCCCTTCACATCGACTTTCGCAAACATCGGAAAAGACACCCCGTAATTCACCTGACAAAACTCCATGATCTCATCCTGATCATCAAATTCCTGGTTCATGAACTGATCACATGGAAATCCAAGTACAACAAGTCCTTCTTCCTTATACTCTTCATACAGGCCCTGCAGCTCCTCAAATTGAGGCGTAAAGCCACACTTACTGGCTGTGTTCACGATAAGCATCACTTTCCCTTGGTACCCCTCTAGAGACGTCACAGATCCATTCGATCTTTTTACGGTGAAATCATAAATTGTCGTCATGTTCTTCTCTCCTTGTATATACTCTTATTTAAATAATACTTTAGAGAGTTGGTGGATAGCAATTTTGAGCATGTAGAGATGTGGATTTTGGATTGTGTTGAGATGCGTTGTGATGTTGGTCGTATGAGGTCAGATAGGCATTGGAATTTAGAGGCTACTATTTAAATATTGCCCAGTCTTTGAACGCGAACGATTTAGATAGATAAAGTTTTTATGCAATATAATCAAAAGCTCACTTGCTTATCTTAAAAAGACTATTTTGCACTTTAAAATGAAGATGCATCTGCAAAAAGGACTAAAAAATGTGCTATTTTCACCTTAAGCTGTCTCTTTTTATTAGCGAATCTATTGTTTTAGTAGTAAATACTTTTCTTAGAATAATAGATGTGAAAGTGTGGAGATTCATCTTTTTTGCGTCGTTTACCAATTATCACCTAAATATTCAGAGTGATTACCCGCTGAATTAGATTATCCGCTCAGCTGTATAGAGGATTTATGTTCAATCTGCGATTTCATAAATTCAAACAATAAAAAAAGAGCAGCCCCTAAGAGCTACTCTTTTTCATATT
>JBNJJV010000016.1:0-6266 GCA_051750565.1 Bacillota bacterium
CCTACAGGGTCTATGCCCGTACTTTAATGGTTTTACTGACTAATCCGTGCTTCAAATGTCTATGTTAATAACCTCTAAAAATCTTTTAAAATACTATAGTGAAACTTAAGCTGCGACCTGTAATGGAGCCAAATGGGGAATGTCTTTCAACATTCTTTCTTCACTAAACTTACATTGCTTCGTGCCAATCGCAAATAAAATTCTAATTAGCTTGTTACATATGGCAATCATGGACTGCATCTTCTTCAATGGGTTACTCTGTCGAGTAGTATAATACTGATGTAAAGCTTTAAATGCGGCATTCTTGGCGACCAGCGGCATAGCTACTCGGAAGAGGAGAGCCCTGAGTGCCTTCCTTCCTCGTTTCGTAATTTTCGTTAGTCCTTTATGCTTTCCAGAGGTGTTCTCCTTCAGGCTTAGTCCAGCCAATTTGATAATCTGGCGGGGATGGGAGTAATTTCTTATGTCTCCTACTTCCGCAAAAAATCCTGCCACTGTATCCTTGCCAATTCCCGTGATCGCTAACATTTGTGGAACACCAGGAATATGTTTGAGAAGCTCCTCTATATCAGAATCTAATTCTTCGAACCTTTCGACTACTAACTCATACTTTTCCAGTAAAGTGCGGAGCTCTAATTTAGCCATCTTTGAGCCTTCCCGAATGCCAATTGAATCTTTGGCAGCTCGTTTCAGCTCTTGAATTTTACGGAGTCCAACCGCACGTTTTACAGTCTTTCTAAGGTGCGTCAGGATCTCTTGATCCGTTAAAAGTTCCAACTCATGTGGTAATACATTTAACTTTAATAATTGTAGTGCTGCTTTCCCTTCCCAATCCTTAAAAACGGTGAGAAACTCAGGGAAATAGCGATCTAGCCAGTTGTGAATCTGCCCTTGAAGTATCTGTAAATCAACAGACAAAAGGTCGCGTATTTTTCTGGCCACACGAAGTTCTGCATAAACTCCTTGCGGAATTTGTGGTTCAGCGTATCTTCCGTCTTTGACTAACTGGGCAATAACTTTCGCATCTTTGACATCATTTTTAGTTGGTGAATTGTCATCCAACTCTTTGGACTTCTTTACATGCATGGGATTCACGACCACAAATTTAATCTCTCTTTCTTTAAGGAAATGTGCGAGATTAAGCCAATAGTGGCCTGTCGGTTCCATTCCGATAATCACTTTTTCCATTTCGTTTTGATGCATTAGCTGCTTAATCCAGTTGAGAAACAGCTCGAAATGGGCTTGTGTGTTTTCAAAGTGACACGGGGTTCCAAACTCCAATCCCCTAAAGTCTTGAGCACGCGCGACATGCTTGAATTTCGCAATGTCCACTCCTATAATTAGTGTTTGTGAAGTAATTTGAGCAATCTTTTGATTTTGGTTATAATTCATATTGAAGGCCTCCTGGTATATATGATGTTGTCCGTTTTGCTTGCCGGCTCAGGATACTCATATCATACCAAGAGGTTATTTTTTTGTTCAAACCCCATTTTTCTTCATAACAGGAATGCTGCCCCTTTAGTTTAAGATCAACAATTCCTTGTTCAACATAAGCCCCCGTTTGTTGAACAAGGAATATTTGTAGCATCTATTATTTTCTATGCATAACAAATTGGGATTTACTGTATTTTAAATTGTTTTTTTCATAGAAAGGTATTAAATGTTGCTCACAAAACAAACTGATTACATCAATATGTGATAGGTCATCTAACAATTTTGATACCAGTTTTATACCTATACCTTCCTTTTGATATGAACTATGTATAACAACATCTTCAACATACGCTCTAAACTTTCCATCTGAAACAGCCCTTGCAAAACCAATTAGAGTATCATTTTTCCACGCTCCCACTGACTGCACTTTGTTTAACATCTCTTCTATATCTTGCTCTACCCTTTCTTCCCACCAACCTACATCATTATATAGCCTCATAACATCAATTGCTTTGATTGTTTTTTCTTTAAAACTCAAAATCTCGGTGTTCAAGTTTTGCTCCTCCAACCGGCTTTTACTTAGTTTTATAACAAATACACCCGTTTATTTAAGTACATTTCTTCACATGGTTGTCCTACTCTTCATTCATTACGGGAATGCTGCCCTTTAACTTAATACCAATTATTTCAAAATCGAACAACTTACTCAAGAAAAATTTTAAACAAAAAAGAAGCTCATCCTGTTCCGGATAAGCCCCCTTTACTTGAACCAAGGGAGTAGGTGCAAGTTGACAACTTTTAAACAGCTTCAATAACAATACTTTCATAAAGTTCTCCGTCTATATATACGGGGGCTTTCCATCCCCCTCCTGATGGGAACTTTAAAGTACAATTTTTCACATTCTAATTTAAAAGAAAAACATTCATCTTAAGAAATAACAAAGGTGAACTCATATGTATTTTTATCAAATTAATTGCCAAAATATGAAGAAACTGGAGGTGAAGAAAGTGAAAAGGTTTTTAATTTTAATTTTCGGTTTCTCTATGTTTGTTGCTTTATCAATTCCTACTTCGGCTAGACAGTTTGAATATCCTGCAAACAATGAAAGTTCGTTTGTTAATGAAAATGAGTTCTATCAACAAATGAAAAAGAACACTTATAAGGAGTATAAAGATGCTACTTATAGTGTTAGACAAAAAATTTCTTATAAAGAAACACCTGATGCGTTAATGACTTTTGAGAAGAAAACAGGAAGATATTTTGGTCAACCTAAATAAGAACTTGCAACTTCTATACATCCTGAACGTCAAGTGTATTTCCTCGCTTCTTTTGTACAAACCAAAGATAAAGAGTATTGGAAGCATACTATTATAGATGCGGAAACCCAAAGACCACTTGAAGGTGGAAACTCTTATCATAGTTATAAAAATCCTTATAGATAAATTCTTATAGTCACCAATAATATATTGGTGACTTAAATATTGTCTCTTATGGTTATTCATTCTTCTGTTAAACTGAACTTTACTTGAACACAGAGTGGCTGCTTGTTCAGCAAACGCAACCGTTGGTGCAAAAGCATAAATTGAAGCTACCCTTCAAATGGTTGAGGTTGAGTTCCATCGACATCGGTAAAGCCATATTTTCTCGCTAGTTCAGCCACCATTATTGTGTCGCCAGAGAACTTAGATACGGTTTTGTCTGTTGCCAATGCCACAACCGCACGACCTACATACGCTGTTGTTTCCGTAGCTCCATCCTCTGGTCCAAAACCTGAATCTCTAACTCTTTCTGTCCTCATCCAACCTGGGCAAACAGCAACGGCTGAAACGTTGAAGGCCATTAATTCCTTTGCCATTCCCAGGCTAAATCATAATATAAATCACCTGAAATCTGATCCTTGATAAAAAATGTGATATTTACAATTAAACCTTTTTGTTGTTGCTTCATCAGAGGTACAGCGTATCGAGTAGTCAGTAAATAAGCTTGTGGTCCAGCAACCATCATAGCATCCTAATGCTCTTGTGGTCGTTCCCAAAAATGTCGTCCATCTCCTGATGGTAGAGAACTTTCGGAACCACCAAATACACTATTGACTAAAATATCAATCCGACCATGTTCCCTTTCAATTTGCTCAAAGAGGTTTCTCACGTCATTGTCGCGTGTATGGTCACATCGTATGGCGATGCCTTTACCTCCCCGTGAAGTGACACCATCGGCAGTTTCCTCAATGGTTTCTGATCGATTATCGGTTGTAGCTCCCTTTACACTCCGACCTGTCACATACACCGTCGCTCCTGCACTGCCTAGTTCGAAGGCAATCCCTCTACCCGCTCCACGGGATGCACCTGTGACAACAGCAATCTTCCCTTGTAATGGTTTCAAATTCCTCTAACTCCCTTACCTAACTCAATTTTAAATACAGAAAAAGATTTATACATCTTTGTTCAACTTCAACTAACCTGCCCGGTTAACGGAACAAAGAAAATACCGGAGATCAGCTGCCCGATCTTCAGCTATCGCCCCCTTTAATGGAAGGTCCCTTTTTTAGCTCTTGCTTAAAGGAGTATCGTGGATTAAGGTCGGGTATCTCTCGAAGTAAACACAATAATAATAATTAACTAAATATGTTTAAGTAGCGTTTTTCTTTTTCAACTAGTTACATACACACAACTTGCAGAATTATTGCCCACTCAATCTATATGGGCAATAATCCTGCTGCTATTACTCTTAACTTAAATAATACTTGTACTTTTTGTTTTAGGATAGGTTATAGGATTACGTTCAATTTCCCCTTATCTTGCTCATTTGAGTTAGAGCAGCAATTTTATTCCAACATATGTGATGTGTTTATAAATTCAAAATAATAAATAATGTTAATCGTTCTTATATACTCTCTCCCCTTTTGACCAACATTCAATTACCTTAATATCCTTAATGCTCATTTTTTGTACCTCCTTTGGATGGTTTGAAAGCAGTACAAAATCAGCATAAAAATCTTCCTCCAATTTTCCTTTCTTGCTCTCCTGAAATTCCAGCAAAGCCGGCATTTCCGTATAGGCATTGTACACTGTGTCTATACCTATTTGTTCATCCGGCAGCCACCCTCCCTCAGGTTTCCCTTTCATATCTGTTCGGTTCACCGCTGCAAACATTTCCACCATCGGAGAGAGCGGGCCAATTGGACAATCGGAACTGCAGGTAAAGGGAATTCCTCTCTTGAATACTGCAAACCATGGATTACAATACTTTTCTCGCTCTTTTCCAACCCATTTTGCGGTAGAGTCGTACTCACTCATCATGAAACCAGGCTGTATTTCTAAATATGGTCTTACCCGTTCTAGTCTATTGAGCAAATCAGGAGCAAGAATTTGAGCATGAATAATGCGGTGGCGCATTTTTTCTGCTCCTACCATTTCAATGGCGTTCAAAGCTTCCTCAACCGCTCTATCCCCGATGGAATGCATAGCTACCTGCAGGTTGTGATTATCGGCAAGTGAAACAATCTCTTTCAATTCCAACGGAGAATAGTTTAGATTACCCTTTGTTTTAGGTCTATCATTATAGGATTCCCTTAGCGCAGCAGTGTGAAGCCTTTGAGTCCCATCCAGAAAGATTTTTATGGATCCAACCTTTACACGATCAGTTCCTTCTCCAGTTTGCATACCCTTTTCCTTTATGAAACGCTTTAGATCCTTTATACCAAAGATATAATGATGCAAATGAACATCAATTGGCAATTCTCCTTCCCTTTCCAATTCAATATAGGATTCCCAAAGAGTTTCATATGAACCTACATAATTAAGATCATCAGTGTGTACCGAAGTAATTCCATTTTGAAGTAATTTGGGAATTGCTTCTCTCAATGCCCTTTTTACTTCGTCATTCTTTTTTTGCCGGAAGTGAAATTTTATGTAATGAACAACGGTGTCCTTAAACCTCCCTGTCAAATTACCCTTTTCATCTTTTTCTATATATTCTTCGGGGAATTGACTTAACTCGTCCTTCTCTCTAATAATCTTCAAAGCTTCTTCATTTACTACGCATTCGTGACCATCATCATGTAAAAAGAAGACAGGTCGGTTGTAGTCTAACTCCTCCAAATCCCTAGCATCAAGTAAGTGATCGATATCGTCAAATTGATCATCCATCATACCTCTTCCAACAACCCATTCATGTTCTTTCATTTGTTTATGATTATAATTATCAAAAACGGTTTGTTTCATCTCTTCCCAAGAAGTTACATCCCTAAGATCCAATTCCATTTTCATTAATCCAAATCTTAGAAGGTGCATATGTGAATCATTGAAAGAGGGAGCTAATGTCAGTTCTTTCCCATCAAAGATTTCTCCCTCAGTGCTGTTGAATGAACCTTTATTGAGTTCTTGAATTTTGTCTTCCTCAATAATTAGGTGATAAATATCATCACTTCTCTCAGTTTTATAAGGCCTGAATAATTTTACATTATCTATAACTTTCATAAAGATTCCTCCCACTTTAGATTTCTATAAAATATTGGAAATCCAAAACATTAATTACATTGAATATTGAAGAACTTGTTTGTTCGGTTCTGCTCGCTCTTTTATGTATGACTTTATTTTGGGTATACCCAAAAGGAATGTTCAAAAACATATAGGAAGTTTTCAAATACGGCCTTTTCCAATAGGAGGTGGAGTATACAATTTTATTTTCACAGAAAAAAGCGCTAATCCTTCTTAGATTAGCGCCCCCTATAATGGAATAAGCCTATAAAGTTAAAATATCAGATTACGAAGGTGCAAAATACCGTATAATAAAGCCCCACTAATTAAAACTAGCAGTGCAACCATAACAT
>JBNJJV010000017.1:0-5633 GCA_051750565.1 Bacillota bacterium
CTCGACTTATGCTTGTCGCCCCTGTGCAAAGCCCCTCCGCTTTTCGTACTGTCCAGCTATTCCCACACGAGTCGAGCACCTGCAGCGAGAATCAACTTTCTGAGCATGTTTCTCTAAAAGAAATAAATAAAAACAAAAACTTATAGCAAACAACTTCTTTTAAGGTGAGTAGAGGTTGATTTCCTTTTGAGGAAAAAAGAATGCTGTTATCTAGTTAGAAATTCTTTGACACCTTTTAGTTCTGTCATGAAAATCTCTTAAAGATGGTGAGGGGAACTGGGGAGACTCCGGCGGATTTTGGTCGTGCCGAGGCCCCGTTCGGCTAAGCTGAGGAGTCTCGGACGAACGCTAGCTGCAAGCGGAGCCGTTCTGCACACACTGAATTGACAGAGCCCAGGCAGACCATATGTTCAAAAACAACAATCTTTGCGAAAAGAGACAATAATAAAAAAGAATAGGCCCATTCCTTTTTTTCGAAGAAATGAGCCAAGTTTCCATGCATTAAAAGAATACCTTTTTATCTCTTTCATCCTTAAGAATTTCGACTGCTTCACGGAAGCGTTGGGAGTGGACGATTTCACGCTCCCTTAAAAACCGCAAACCATCATTCAGATCAGGATCGTCACTCATATTGATGATCCACTGATAGGTAGCCCTTGCTTTCTCTTCAGCTGCAATATCCTCATATAAATCAGCAATCGGATCACCTTTAGCGGCTATATACGCTGTAGTAAACGGCACACCCGCAGCATTGTGATAGAAGATCGCTCCATCATGATTAACATAATGAGGGTCAAGCCCAGCGTCCTTCATCTGCTGGGGAGTTGCATCTTTAATTAATTTATAAACCATTGTCGCGATCATTTCCAAGTGAGCAAATTCCTCCGTGCCAATATCCGTTAACAATCCGATGACTTTGTCAGGGATGGTATAGCGTTGATTGAGATACCTTAGGGCAGCGGCAAGTTCTCCATCAGCACCGCCGTATTGTTCAATCAGAAATTTTGCCAGTTTAGGATTGCATGTACTTACTCTGACCGGATATTGAAGTTTCTTCTCGTACACCCACATTGTCATGCACCTCCTAATTTCTTTAAACTTGCCATGGCCACGGAGCATCCTTCCAATCCCACGGGTAATTGGAGTAGCTATATCCATAGTTGGTCAAAGGACCAAATTCCTTTTCGAATTTCTTCTTAATTTGTTTTCGAGTTTTGATATACATATTATATTGAGAGATTGCATCATAATCTTCAGGGTGTGTATCAAGGTAAAGGGTAAGGTCAAGGATCACGAAATCTACGGCTTGTAACTCTTCCAGCACTTCATAATAATGGGGGGGAAGCTGTTTCATGTCAGTCTATTCTCCCTTCATCTTTTCATACGGGCTATAATAGGGATCATAAAACACTTTCCACAGAGTACCTTTTTGTAACGCTTCTTTTGGTGAATATTGTTCCAGGTTGGGAGGTTGAAACCCTAAGTAAAGATTAGGGGGCGTTGAATAGACTTTCCGGGTAATAGGCTTACACGGATCGAATGGGCTTACATATGGGTAATAAGCTTTGTAAAATTCGTGCACGATAATCCCTCCTTTAAAGAAAATCCTTCGTAACAACATATGAAATAGATAAATAGAACATGTTAATTAATTTAAATTCATAAATATGAAGGGAACTTTGTGAAAATGTTGAATACTAAAGATGTAGGATATTAATGATGAGGTGGTCAAATGTTTGTAAAAAGTGCCATGATACCGAAACACAAATGCTATGTGGTAGATGAAAATGACTCGATTGAAAAGACCCTTACAGTACTGGAACACCATAAAATTGATGGAGTGCCGGTACTCTCGAAAGAAGAATATAAAGGGGTGGCAACACGCTACAATATTTATCAGAGCTTCTTCCTTTCAGGAATGGATAAAGAAGCCTTTCTCAAGGAGAAAAAGGTTCGTGATATTATTGCCGATACCGACAAATATATAACCGACAAAGATGTTTTCGAAAATGCATTGGTCGAATTGAAGGATTCTCCGATTCTTCCAGTCGTAGGACCAGATAAAAAGTTCCTTGGATTGATTACCCGCTTTGATGTACTTGATCAATTCAGAAGTGCATTTGGGATGGATCAAAAAGGAGTGCGAATCGCCTTTTCTTCTGTGGAAACAGAAGGACGGATTGCCCGACTTGGAGATATCATCCAGCAGTACTCGGAATCAGTCATTTCCCTGGTTACCTTTGATGAAACCGATAAATTATTACGACGTATCGTTCTAAAGGTCGAAAAGAAGGACAATATGGAAAAATTCCTTCATAAGTTAGAGAAATCAGGATTTCGTATCCTGGATATTCAAGAAGATGAATAAATGACGGAAACCCTGTATGAAAAAAAATCCCTCTCATAAGATTTATGGGAGGGATTTTTTTGATCAATCATACTGTTAAGCTGCTTATCACGTTTCTATTAGGGTATCTATTCATTAAATGGTTTCCAGCGGCGGAAATGCTGAACAGCTCTGAATTCATTGTTGAGTTAGTCTTAAATCCAGTGCCATTTTTTGCGGCAATGATGGCCTTTATGGTGGGGTTAATGGTTCAAGGGAGTTTATTGAAATTCGAATTATATTCTATTCTAAGATTAATGAATGGAAAACTACATAAAGAGTTAGTCTTCATCCCATTTCATATAGGTATCATCTATTTGTTGAGCTGTTTTGGGATGTGGCAAACAATGACTTTTTCCTTCTTATCCATCTTTTATGGTATTATTTCTATAGATTTCCACCGACAAGGAGGCCACAATGCTTGAATTTAGTATGTTTTTATTAGTAGGGGGAGTCGGTCTCCTCTTTTTTATGTTATATGAAGCACGTAGAAATGTTGTGAGAATGGAAAAGGTAAAGCTACCCTGCCTTCCTCATAATATGAGCTCGATTTCCATCTTTTTTATATCTGATATACATAAGCGGGAAGTGTCGGACGGTATTATTGATGAAGTGAAAGGGAAAGTCGATTTTGTCATCATTGGCGGAGATCTTCTGGAAAAAGGAGTGCCATTTTCAAGAGTTGAACAAAATTTAGATAAACTATTGACACTTGGTCCGGTTTATTTTGTTTGGGGCAATAATGATCATGAAGTGAATATGAACAGGCTGAAGGAGATATTCAAACAAAAGGGAATCATTGAAATTGTAAATGATTCAGTAAAGGTGCCTATTCATAACGGGACGATTAACATGATCGGAGTTGACGATGCGAGTACGCAACGAGCTTCTTACTCATCTGCCCTAAAAAAAACAATACCGTATGAATTTAACATTTTAATCAGTCATGACCCGAGGCTTGTGAGGCAGGTACGAAGAGAAGAGGGGATTGACTTGATGTTGAGTGGCCATACACACGGTGGACAAATTCGATTGTTTGGATGGGGACTGTATAAAAAAGGAAGACTTGAAAAACTCCCACAGACCACCCTATTAGTAAGTAACGGCTATGGGACTACTGCGCTCCCATTACGCTTGGGAGCTCCGGCAGAGACCCATCTACTGACAATCGAAAAGAAATGAACATTTGTTGTTCATTACCTGTACAAATTTTACACAGTGTGGTTTCTCGATTATAATTTTAGAGAGAAGAGAATTACTTTGGGGGACTATTTATGAGCAATGACAAGAAATTAGAAGGTAAATACAATATAAAAGCTGTGTCCACAATCATAGGAATACAACCAGGTACATTAAGGGCATGGGAGAGAAGATATCAGATAATTGCTCCTGTCCGTAATGATTCAGGTCACCGTTTATACACAGAACAACATTTAAATATATTAAGATGGCTGGTTGAAAAGGTCAATCAGGGATTTACCATTAGTCAGGCTGTTGCGTTACTTGATAAACAAGAGCTGGAAGAAAATGAGATCACTTCCTCTGAACGAAAGGACCGTACTCAGAGCATCTCGGATGATTTGTTAAAAGCACTCTTAAGCTTTGATGAAACAAAAGCTCATGAATTAATCAACCAGTCTTTTGCTGTTTACACGATTGATAAAGTGGTGATTGATATCCTGGGCAGCTTGCTGGTTAAAATCGGAGACCTTTGGGAGAACGGGAAAATCACGACGGCCCACGAGCATTTTGCAACATCGATACTTAGATCCCGTATTGGTATCATCATGCACTCTTTTCCACACAACGGAATCTTACCTAAAGTAGTAGCAGTTTGCGGCCCGGAAGAATGGCATGAATTGGGACTGTTAATCTTTACTCTCTATGTAAGAAGAAAGGGATTTGAAGTAATATATTTAGGCTCCAGTATAAAAGAAAATGATATCGACATCGTTCTTGACGAAGTCGATCCTAAGTTTCTATTCTTCTCCTGCACCTTAAGGGAAAATGTAGACAACCTGCTGTCACTCGTTGCTTCATTAAGGAGGGAGCGGGAAGGCCTGGAAATTGGAATTGGCGGTTTTGCTGTAGACCATCTCCCAAAAGAAAAGAAAGAGGAATTTCAGGAACACATTGTCGGACAATCCAAATCTGATTGGGGACTATGGCTGAAAAGTAAATTATAATTGGATTATGCACTGTTTTCTGCCCCTTACATAGTATGGTGATAAATCGTCACACTCTAGGGGGTACGAAGATGAAGCTTGAAAGAATTTCTGACAACAAAATAAAATTTTCCATTAGTGTGGAAGAATTGGAGCAAAAAGGCTTATTTGAACAAGACCAATGGAAAGATTCCTATATGTGGCATGATCTTTTTGAAGACATGTTAGATGAAGTTCAGGGGAAGTTCGGCATTGAAACACAAATGGAAATCACCGTGGAGATTGAGTCATTTGATGATCATGAAATCTGCATGATCCTCACATTGGAGTCAGAAGATGACTTTTCAGATTGGGAAGACGAAAGTGGAATCATGAAGTCCATGAATGATCATGATGTGCTCGTTTACTTTGATGATTTCGAGGATGTACTGGACCTCCTTAAACGCATCAACGAATTGAACAAAGTGAACAATCGCCTTATACATTTAAGCATTTATTATTATGAAAAAAACTATTACTTACTTATAGAAAATCTATTGGAATCCGATAGCTTAGTCATGGAGGCTATTTGCGCTGAATACGGTCAGAAATCAAAGATTACGAAACATATCCTGATGGAGTATGGCCATGCTGTTTTAATAAATGATTCCATTGAAAAAATTTTGTTTTATTTTTGATTTTTGATCGTAGTATGTGGTACCGAATCTTCACCCCCCCTTTAGATATATGTTTTACTATGATTTATAAGAAAGATATAGACATCATTTTGCACTTTTAGGGTGATTCCTGGAAGTGTTTTTTGTTATGGAGAGGGAATGTGGTGGCTGAGGGATATTGATTTATCAACTCTTATTAATATTTATCAACCGTTATTGGAATTTATCAACCTAATTTTCATTTAATCAACCGTTTTTTCAATATATCGACCGTTCTCTAAAATTCGACAAATTTTACGAGTGCGTTACATTGAACGGTTCATTCTTAACTTATGCTTGTCGGACCTGCCCAAGCCGCCTCCGCTTTTTGGTATGTCCAGCTCCGGCGGCTAGTCCCTCGAGGTCATAAGTCAAGACCACCAAAAA
>JBNJJV010000018.1:0-5117 GCA_051750565.1 Bacillota bacterium
CCTAATATTACCATAAATTAGGATTACTTTTTTATTAAACTAAACTGCCCCGTTTATTGAGGATCACTCTAATTTTTGCTTAGCCTTTAGTAAGCTCTTCTTCTAATTCCTTTTCTATTTCTTCATTACTTATTGTTCTTCTTGTTTTTTCATCTCGGTTAGTCAATAGTATAATGCCGATAAAAGTTGCTAGTCCTATACATACAACAGAGAAAATAAACCCTTCTTCCGAGAGAATCACTGATACCAAGGCAGATGTTAACAAAGCTAGTGATATAATTAATGCTCCAAATAATCTATCCACCATTTTCACCCCTTTAAAAAATATAGAAAAAACTGTTACTTTAATTATTTCAAACTCCTGAATGTTCCACAATTCCTAATTAAAAATTAAGGCGTAATCATTTCGGATTACGCCTTCCGAGAGTTATTCTGTTTTATTGCCTCAATAATTGAACAAGGGAAATAGCTTAAGTTCAGATAGGTGATCTTAAGTTATTGCCCCCGTTTGTTGAACAATGTCTATTTAAATGTTCAAAGAGAAAGCTGGAGAACAACTGCACGAAAATAAACATTGGATTAAAAGGCAGAGTAAAATGCCCCCTAAAAGTAGGTATGCGAGAAATACTATACGTAGGTGAAGAGCAAAAATCCCCTGTGAGGATATGAAATTGACTACCGTAAAATAAATAGGCTTAGAGAATTTTCATTTCTCTAAGCCTTTCGGTGACCCTATCCTAATTACTAATATGATTTGTTATCAATCCCAAACATTACCAATACCTTCACTAGTTGCTGTAAAGTTGTAAGTATATCGGAATTCAACTTCTGCTTTTGCATTTGTCCCATCGGCCCATCCACTAATGGGTATCGTATACATTTTTTGTTGATCGCCATTAAACGGGTATACATTAAATTTCGTAACAAAGTCATCGTCTGACCATACTCCATCATCTTCATATACCATCACTTCAATCCTTGCCAGTGAAGGAGAAAGATATTTTGCACCTTGCCAAACACCAGAGAGATTATAAACCGACCAACCAATATTTCCTCCATCTACTGCAGTATACGATTGTGATATGTAATCCCAATTTGTGGTGTTCCATGTACCATTATCAGCATTTGGCCATACTGTATGTGATGGGTCCAGCAATTGCCACCCTGCTGCCCTTTGGATGGTGCTTTGCGTATCACCACTCACTGCAATTCTATTCAAGGTGTCTTTTGACAACCCAATTGTTTCTAAATCTATTACTTGAACAGCTTCATTGTTTTCAGGCATTACGCTAGGCTTAACAGCAATACTCTCCTCCCCTTGTGCGGCTAGAGATGTCATGGAAGTAGAGACAAATAAACCTGTAGCGATTGCAATCGTGCTTAAAGCTTTTTTCATTTCGTTTCCCCCTCTTTATTGTTAAATCCATCTATCAATATACCATTATATTTACTTAATTGGTAGAATTTATACTAAAATGGGGCATTTTCACTATTTTTGTCGATGTGTTTCATGTTTCATTTTTTAAAATAGAAAAAAAGCTGAAAATCACTATTTAGATTTTCAGCTTTTTCTAAAAGAAATGAATTTAATTTAGTTTTTTTTCTTCTGAATTGTATATTTCTATCTTATAGTTATCGTTTTTAATTTTTTGCTGAATCTGTTCAGTCTCTAAGGAATCGTTGATAACCTTTTCAAGCTCCTTAGCGAAACTTTTTGCTCCATCATCTTCATTGGAAATAGACAAATGCACTAGTATTGTCGGTTCTGGATTTACAGTGAAACCTACCGTTCTTACTTTATATTCTTTTTTTCCTTTTAAATCGCCCTGAATTAAACGTACGATTTCAGCCCATCTACTTTCTTGCTCTTTCTTATCTAATTCAACTTTCTTTATATCAAGCGAGATGGATGTTTGGTTTCTCTCGAAAATGCCATTTGCGATTTGTCTAATCTCGTCCGTTCTAGTCTCTGTATCAGAAATGGTTAAAACAAGAGTATTAGGATTATTCATTGACATAATGCTCCACACTTCAATATTTCTTTGTTTTAATTCTTTTCGTAGCTCTGCATCAATCGATTGAAATTTTTCGCTTTCTTTTTGTACATCTTCGTCTTTCATAGGCTCACCTTTTGATACGTTTGTATCACTAGCAACCGTTACTGAATAAGCGTCATATTGTTTGGCATCTAAGATGCTCTGGGCGATACCTGCTACCTTTTTTCGTTTTTGTTCATCGTCTATAGGGTCTTTTATTTTTATGTTAATTTCTTTATTAATACTCGAGATCTGAATAGAACTTTTATATCCGTTATCTTCAAGTTTTTCAGAAATGAGGTAACCTACATCAGCGTCGGAATAGAATATTTGACCCAATAAAGGGATTTTAGACACAATTTTTGCCATTGTGGGGGAGACTGATGCCGAACCAAGAAAAAGCCCAAACATCAAAACAGCTACACTACAGACATAAGACCATTTTTTTATTCTTAACTTCTTTTCTCTTTTTGCTTTTTGGACCCCAAGTAAAACAGCTTGATTCAATTTCTCTTCAGGTATGTTTATTTGCTCCATCACCTTTTTTACATCTTTAGATAGATTGTCCATCCGGGACACCCCTTTTTAATTCATTTTTTAGTTGATTAAGAGCCCTGCGAATTCTAGTTTTTACTGTTCCCTCCGGACACTTTAAAATGGATGATATTTCTTTTAAGGGTAAGTCTTGTTGATATCTTAAAATGACAACTGTTTTATAGTGGTCATCTAATCGATTAATGGCTTCTACTAAGTCCATGTTATCCTCCAGAGAGGTATCCTCCTCTTCGGGAAAGATGCTAATATCGTCGAACGGGATTACATTCTTCTTCTTTTTTATAAAATCGAGAGCAGAGTTTATCAGTATCCTGGTCAGCCAAGTTGAAAAGTATTCAGGTCTTTTTAATCTCTTAATAGACGTAAAAGCCCTGCATGCGGTCTCCTGAACAATATCGAGGGCATCATCTTCATTCTTCACGTAGAGGTATGCCATACGATAAAGTTTCTCTCTCTCTATTCGAAGTAATTCTTCAAACGCTTTTTCATCTCCGGATCTCGCCTTTTTAATTATTTGTTCAATCAAGATGTTCACCTCTTTTCTAACCGTTAGACTAAAAAAACTCGTAAAAAGTTTCATAGGAAACAAAATTATTCTAGAAAGTTTACTACAGGGGGGGTTGGCATACGAGGGGATACTTGGAGAAATTAAATACAGTATTTTATTTAGTTCGATTAACCAGTCCAATAATTAATCATTATATAATCACCTAAAGCACAGAACTATAAGCCCTGTGCTTTTTATCTTTGGTACTGTTAGATCAGTGACCGCGGAGAATACCAGTGTTTGTACTGGTTGTTCCCTCTTTTTCATAGAAAACCTCCGTCCCTGCCCCGCGCTCCTGATCCGGACGATCAGGTCGTAGGGCCGTAGGGTCTCCCCTTAACAACCCGAACGCAAATACCGAGACGACTACCACAATAAACATCACCAGGACGAACTGAATGGGAGCTGTGAGCTTCTTGGCTTCCCTTCGCTCCCCATACACCTCGGTACGGCTGGATGTTGAATTTTGCGGTCGGGTAGACGGGCGCACCGCCGGTGAATCAGTGGTTGTACGGATGGCGTTACCCTTAGAGCGTGTTGACACACGGGGCCCAATACTCGGTCTCTGCTGGACGCTTTCAGAACGGTTTCGCGTTGAGGCTTTACGACTGGGTTGTGCCACGACGGGTTGACCTAATTCGCTCGATCCTCTTGTGGACAAGCGGATCCTTCGTTCCCTATACACCAAATTTAGACTATGTTCAAGAATCAATAGACGAGATGGACTCTTTAAGAACGAATCAAAGATACGACAAATTGTATAGTTTAGTACTGTCCCTTGAAAGTAGGCTATTTTATTTGAATGATATAAATCTAATGCAATATGTTCGTTGGCATAAAGGGATTTGCCTTTTTGAAGTTCACGGAAAGTGAGACTGCAATAAATACCTTATCTCAAGCTTTGGAATTAACAGAAGGAAAGGAAATGGTTAACTATTGTTTAAAAGCTTTAATAATCTGCAATTTAGCTTAATAAAAATTATTTCAAAATCAAGCAGTGGTCTCAAAAAATATTTGAAACTAAAAAAACTCATCCCGTTCCTGATAAGTCCTCATAAGCAAAAGATTGTATTTAGAGTTCATATGCAATTATAAGAAAAGAATATAAAGGGATAACCCAAGACAAACAATTGCTGCTATCTTTGACTGTACAGCAACATGTTTATCACCTTCTTGAGGGTTCTCTATAGAACTAAGAGTGAAGAAAAAAACATAATTTTATTAGCGAAATTGAAATAAAACCACCCCATCTTAAAGTCAAGTTACCTCCTTATCCGTTTATTCCATAATCCTGCCCTTTACTTGAACAATGGCCGACTGCTGTTCAGCAACCGGCCCCTATACCACAATGACTTATAGGTTGTTTTCGTATATAACTTTACCTTTATCATCTAAAATTGATACTTCAAGTTCGTTGCCAATTGTCAGATCACCTTTATTTTTGTCATAAAACGTTAACAATCCTTTGGTGTCGCCAAGTTGTTTAGTCGAAGTAGTCCCATCACTAAATTTAACTGTTACCTTATCTGCTTTGTTTAATAATTTATTGTCTTGAACAATGATATAAGCGTGAGGACTCCCAGTGCTTGTCATACCTAATTTCACTTTTTCCTTGCTATTGCCGCCCCATCCAGTTCGATTTACTATAATCTCATCTTCGTTTTTAGATAAATAATAAATGCCACGTTCATATAAGACCAATGTAGAATCTTGTACTTCTTCTATTGCTAATGGTTGAATGCTCTTTTCTTCAATAAATTGTTCGATTTCTTTTTCTGATAAAGAAGTGTAGTTAGGTTTTTCATCACTTTGAGAACAGCCGATTACAATCCCACCGAAAGCAATCAATAACATCGATAAAATAATCCTTTTCAAAGACTTCACCCCCTCTTTCAGGTTAACATAGTTTTCCATTAAACTCCCTCTATAAAGAAAGAGATAACTCTTGTTTTCTCGCTTATTCTCAATATTTCTATAAT
>JBNJJV010000019.1:0-4562 GCA_051750565.1 Bacillota bacterium
TGGTTCAGGGCTATCCCTATGTAACTGGAATGATAAAGGTGTAATCTTAAGAAAGGTTTCTTTGAGTTGGACCTGTGTTCCGCAGTGATAATTAGAATATTTTTTAGTCTTTTCTTAAAGAGATAGTCGACATAACATCTGATGCGGGAAGTGGATCGAAACCAAAACCCCTGAATTTCTACTGAAAATCTACTATTAATCTTTTATTTGTTCTGAGAAAACTTATGTGTGACTCAAACAACTTACCTGTGACTTCATTAAAAAGTATATGAAAAGGTTAAGAGCAATTTTTTAAGTGCTCTTGGCCTTTTTTGTTTGCTCCTTATTATAGTGATAGGTAAACTTTTGACGTTATCTCTAGCTTTTCCCCCACTTCACACCGTACAGGCGGGTTTCCCAGCATACGGCGTTCCAACTAATCCAATTCATTCTATATTTTTTATGTATAAGCAAGATGAGATGTGAAATTAGATTGCTTCGTTGTTTGTTTCAAGGCATTGTATCTGCCGTTGTGTGATTGATAGAGTTTCTTTGTCTTAAGATTTTCCCATTGGTTACTGACCCACCAATCTAACTCGTTTAAAACAATGTTAGATAAAAGGGGCGATAAGACACCACCTTGTGGTGTGCCTTTCTTGGGAAATCCTTCTCCGATAATCTGAGCTTTTAATAGCCTTGAAATAATCGAAAGTAATGCTTTGTCCCGAATACCTAAAGACCAGATTTGTTTTAGCAATTTGGCATGGTTCACATTATCGAAGAAACCTTTTATATCAACATCTACACAGTGATATAGGCATCCTCGATTAATGAGCGTTTCGAACCTAGATTTGGCATGATGAGTATTGCGATTTGGTCTAAAACCATAACTATGTTTGTAAAACCTTGCCTCACAAATTGGCTCAAGCACTTGGAGGATACATTGTTGGAAAAGCCTATCCCAAATAGTCGGAATTCCTAAAGTGCGTGTCTTACCATTTGCCTTAGGGATGAATACCCTCCGGACCGGTTGGGGCTTATAGTATTTAAACATTTGTTGTATCGTAGATACAACTTCAGAGACAGATAACTTCTTGATATCTTCAATAGTTAACCCATCAAATCCCGCAGTTTTACTTAAAGTATTCCGCTTAATATTTCGGTAAGCTAGTCGGATATTTTCATCCGATCGCATCAAATCAAGTAATCCATAAAAATTTTGACCATTAGTACTTTGAGCATATAAAGAATCAAAATGAAGTTGCATGTCGTAATACTCGTTATGCCTCAGTTTCTTTCGTTTTAACAAGTCGGTGGCTCCTTTGGAGCTGAACCTCTAAGTGGTTTCTTTCTCTTTTCTACACCTACTGTGCTTAAACTATCTTCAATAATATTCCCAACAA
The DNA here is from genome assembly GCA_051750565.1 of Bacillota bacterium. Lineage (GTDB taxonomy): Bacteria > Bacillota > Bacilli > Bacillales > Bacillaceae_B > Rossellomorea. Next base: position 1,383 of record JBNJJV010000019.1, read on the forward strand.
TCGGAGCAGCTACTTGCCCAAAAAACTTTATAGTTTCTCTTAGATTTTCATCGGCTAGATAAACAACAATTTCAGGATCATCAACAGATGTAAATCCTAAAAATGAGCAATGATGTTATTCTCCATGTATTTTACGTCTTAAACTTTCTATAAAAAACATATTCTACTTATCAGACAAAGAATTAAATTCAAAATCCTTTTCAGAAACACTCTTTTTTTCTTTAAAGAGTTTCCCTTTTTTATTAGTTAAGTTCTTAGAAACCTTATCGAATCTTGCTGGTTCTTTTTTGTAAGATTTCTCGTAAGCTTCTTCTAAACTATTTAAAATCATATTTATACTTACTATTGTTAGTGCAAAAAAAGTAATTGGTACAAGAACAATAAATGGGTGGACATACAAAGATTCAAAATAGTCACCAATCAAGCCAGACCATTCGAAGGATAATGTTTTTGGAGGATCATTGACTGGTGTATAATCGATGACTACACCACCAAAAAACATCTTTAAAAGTCCTAAATGTGCCAAAATGATTAATATCTGATTAAGTTGCTGTGTAAAAAGAATTATGAGCCTTTGGGTTAAATGCTTCATCACATGATTAACAATGATTCGAAAAGTACCAGCCCCTAATGTTCTTGAAGCACTTACAAATTCTGCTTCTAGAATTTTTTGTGTTTCTTTACTTATATACAAAATTACACTTGGCAATGGAAGAAAAACTAATAGTAGCATTTCAAAAGAAGCTCTTATATAAAACGGCTCTGCAAATCCATCAATCGGCATTGTAAAAACATTAATGAGTATAAAATAAGATACTAAAGTAATAGGAATTACCGAAAAAGTGTCAAGAAAATTTTCAAAGATTCTAAGGGCTTTTGAAAAATAACTACTAAATAGGGTTCCAATTATACACCCTAAAATTATTTGTAATAGCACTATACAAACTGAGATTCCAATTGTATATTTTGCCCCTTCTATAATGACATGAAGTAAATCATAACCATCTGAATCCGTTCCCAAAGGAAACTTTAAAGAAGGTTTAAAGGGGGCTGTATCAACAATTTGACCATTTTCGTAGATAGCATCAACTTCTCTAATGTTTCCTTCATTAAATATGGTATTTATAAAGCTCGCTATTAGCAAAACACTTATAAATGTAAACCCAATTAAAAAACGTTTATCCTTTATTAGCTTTTTTAGCAACTAAGCCTCCCCCTTTTTTATAACATCCGGAACTAAAATTTCATAAACCTGAAACAGTATAAATATTGGATAGTACAACAATAGGATCGCTATAAAGAACACTTCTGGAGAGGGATATCGCAATATAAACGACATGATCCCTGGAATGTTAAACAGGTATTCGACTATCAATAAATTTGTTAAGAAAAATAAAATAATCATTTTCGAATAGTGAAATAGTGAATAAATGGTATTACGAAATATATGTACAAAGATAACTCTTCGAAAAGACAGACCTTTAGCCCTCGCCAGAACCGCATAGCTTTTATTTAGTTCTTCTAACATTTGATTTATTAATAATTTCGTAATAATCATAGTTGGGGTTATGCTTAACGATAGTATGGGGAGTAAGATTGCTTTATTTTCACCATAGGAAGCAAAATTCAAAAACATAATATCCGTTTTCTGATATACCCATATAATGATTATTTGTAAACCAACAATATAAAATATATCAGGTACTGCCTGTACATAGGTAAAAACATCTTGAAATAGTTTAATGTGCTTTTTCTTTAAATTCACAATAAAAAAGGCAACAAAAAGAGATGCAGCCATTGATAAGATTAATGAACCCGCGACAAGCATTAACGAATCCGATAATGGGCGTAAAATCGAAGGAAATAATGGTCTAAATGTTTGATTACCTGTGCTATATTCTAAATTTTGTAGTGAAACTATATTTCCTAAAAGTTCTCCAACTTTATTAAAATACTTTAAAAAATCAAGTTTAAAGTTATCAAATAAATACGGAATACCGCTTATAAGTAAAATAGCGAAAAAGGACGAAATGATCTTCCATACAAATGAAATAATGTTGTTAACGATTTGCATGTTCTAACTCCTCCTTTTCTAATTTATCATTTTTACGTCCTTTATTCCGAAATTCTTTTTTGGTTACTAATTCTATAATAGTACCGTCTTTTATTTCTACTATGGATTCAGCAAAGTCTATTATATTCGGATTATGACTAATTAATATGATAGTACCGCCTTGCACTTTTACTCTATTTATTATATTAGCCATAACATACTCCTCAGTACTTTTATCTAATGCAGAGGTTGCTTCATCTAAGATAAGTAACTTTGGTTTTTGAAGTAATGCTCTCGCTATAGCAATTCTTTGTTTTTGCCCACCTGAAAACAAATTTCCACTTTCACTCATTATCGTGTCATACCCATTTGGTAATGTTAAAATTTCCTCATGGATACAAACCTCTTTACATATTGAAATGATGTCAGAAAAATTTATTGTTTTACTCCCAAATGTTAGATTCTCTATAATACTCTTAGAAAAGAAAAAGGATTCCTGAGATACTACAGATTTAACTAGAGATGAAGCTTTTTTTGAGTAAGTTATGTAACCTTTTGTGGGTTTAATAAGTCCACTTATAATATTAATTAAAGTACTTTTTCCGGTACCACTTTTTCCTACTATCCCGAGTATTGTATTATTTGGTATTTGTAAATTAATATCTCTTAATGTATTTTTTTCCTTTGTATCATATTTATAGTGAACCCCTTTTAAATCAATTAAGTATCCATTTTCAATATCCTCAATAATAATTTCCCTAGATTTAAACCTGGAACTTTTATCTGAAAATTAAGCACCTTTAAGTATTACCTATTAAATTAACCTCCCTCTATAAAGAAAGAGATAACTCTTGTTTTCTTGCTCATTCTCAATATTTCTATCCAGATTTAATTCTCTAAGACATTTGAAGTATGGATAGATGTTGAAAGTAAGGGGAATTTTGGGCATAAAGAGAAAAAGAAATCTAGCCTACCCAGCCACTTTAATCCAAAAAGTGGTTAACTAGTAAAAGTATGGTCGCACTGGTGGATCTCCACATTTCTCATGGAGGTCAACCCTCCCAATTCTCACAGAGTCTATGCTCTAAAATTCCTTCGTCCAACCTTTCCATGAGGTGGATGTCAGT
>JBNJJV010000020.1:0-1668 GCA_051750565.1 Bacillota bacterium
GGTTTTTTACGAAAGTAAAATAAACTTCATTGATTTTCGCTGAAGCAAAAATTGAAATGGATAGTCAATATTTCGTGGCGGTGTAGCTCAGCTGGCTAGAGCGTACGGTTCATACCCGTGAGGTCGGGGGTTCGATCCCCTCCGCCGCTATTACTCAATACAAAACGCACGATTGATAAGGACCCTTAGCTCAGTTGGTTAGAGCAGACGGCTCATAACCGTCCGGTCGTAGGTTCGAGTCCTACAGGGTCCATTATACGGAGGAATACCCAAGTCCGGCTGAAGGGATCGGTCTTGAAAACCGACAGGGGTGTAACAGCCCGCGGGGGTTCGAATCCCCCTTCCTCCTCCATTTTTTAATCAGAATATCATCTTTATCGTCGCGGGGTGGAGCAGTTCGGTAGCTCGTCGGGCTCATAACCCGAAGGTCGCAGGTTCAAATCCTGTCCCCGCAATACCATTTTTGACTTAGGATAGCATAATCCTTTATGGGTCACGCATGGATAGTTATTTTCGCTATCGCAGAATTGAAACCTATTTTGCTGTCGCAATTCAAGGTAAAATATTTTGCTATCGCAAAAATTTTTGGTCCGGTAGTTCAGTTGGTTAGAATGCCTGCCTGTCACGCAGGAGGTCGCGGGTTCGAGTCCCGTCCGGACCGCCATTTTATTTCTTTAATGTTCATTTTGATAATTTAATCTTCTATATAATATGGCTCAGTAGCTCAGTTGGTAGAGCAATGGACTGAAAATCCATGTGTCGGCGGTTCGATTCCGTCCTGAGCCACCATTTATACTTAAGAATCTTTAAGTATTTATTTTATTTGGAGGGGTAGCGAAGTGGCTAAACGCGGCGGACTGTAAATCCGCTCCTTCGGGTTCGGCAGTTCGAATCTGCCCCCCTCCACCAAAGATTTTTGCGCAAGCGAAATATCTATCAACACTTTTACAAAAGTAAAACATCCTTAATTAGTCGAAGTTAAACAACTATTCTTATAGGGGCATAGTTTAACGGTAGAACGAAGGTCTCCAAAACCTTTGGTGTGGGTTCGATTCCTACTGCCCCTGCCAAAGAAACTTAAAACATGGCGATTGTGGCGAAGTGGTTAACGCACCTGATTGTGGTTCAGGCATTCGTGGGTTCGATTCCCATCAGTCGCCCTTTATATTGGGCTATAGCCAAGCGGTAAGGCATCGCACTTTGACTGCGACATGCGTTGGTTCGAATCCAGCTAGCCCAGCCAACGGCGGCATAGCCAAGTGGTAAGGCAGAGGTCTGCAAAACCTTTATCACCGGTTCAAATCCGGTTGCCGCCTCCAATTATTAATGCGGGTGTAGTTTAGTGGTAAAACCTCAGCCTTCCAAGCTGATGATGAGGGTTCGATTCCCTTCACCCGCTCCAAATTTTTAATGGGCCTATAGCTCAGCTGGTTAGAGCGCACGCCTGATAAGCGTGAGGTCGGTGGTTCGAGTCCACTTAGGCCCACCATATTATTCCGCAGTAGCTCAGTGGTAGAGCTATCGGCTGTTAACCGATCGGTCGCAAGTTCGAATCTTGCCTGCGGAGCCATTTTTTCATTATAGAAAGTGGAATGGTTCTCAATATTTTTTTGGGAAACTTTTAAAAAGAAGTTGACTTCTGCGAAGTTAACTGGTAAAGTATTATTC
>JBNJJV010000021.1:0-1607 GCA_051750565.1 Bacillota bacterium
GTGATGGGAAATCTCATCTCGAGGGGGGCTTCATGCTTAGATGCTTTCAGCACTTATCCCTTCCGCACATAGCTACCCAGCGATGCCTTTGGCAAGACAACTGGTACACCAGCGGTGCGTCCATCCCGGTCCTCTCGTACTAAGGACAGCTCCTCTCAAATTTCCTGCGCCCACGACGGATAGGGACCGAACTGTCTCACGACGTTCTGAACCCAGCTCGCGTACCGCTTTAATGGGCGAACAGCCCAACCCTTGGGACCGACTACAGCCCCAGGATGCGATGAGCCGACATCGAGGTGCCAAACCTCCCCGTCGATGTGGACTCTTGGGGGAGATAAGCCTGTTATCCCCGGGGTAGCTTTTATCCGTTGAGCGATGGCCCTTCCATGCGGAACCACCGGATCACTAAGCCCGACTTTCGTCCCTGCTCGACTTGTAGGTCTCGCAGTCAAGCTCCCTTGTGCCTTTACACTCTGCGAATGATTTCCAACCATTCTGAGGGAACCTTTGGGCGCCTCCGTTACTCTTTAGGAGGCGACCGCCCCAGTCAAACTGCCCACCTGACACTGTCTCCCACCCCGATAAGGGGCGCGGGTTAGAATTTCAATACAGCCAGGGTAGTATCCCACCGATGCCTCCACCGAAGCTGGCGCTCCGGCTTCCAAGGCTCCTACCTATCCTGTACAAGCTGTACCAAAATTCAATATCAGGCTACAGTAAAGCTCCACGGGGTCTTTCCGTCCTGTCGCGGGTAACCTGCATCTTCACAGGTACTATAATTTCACCGAGTCTCTCGTTGAGACAGTGCCCAGATCGTTACGCCTTTCGTGCGGGTCGGAACTTACCCGACAAGGAATTTCGCTACCTTAGGACCGTTATAGTTACGGCCGCCGTTTACTGGGGCTTCGATTCGCACCTTCGCTTGCGCTAAGCACTCCTCTTAACCTTCCAGCACCGGGCAGGCGTCAGCCCCTATACTTCGCCTTACGGCTTCGCAGAGACCTGTGTTTTTGCTAAACAGTCGCCTGGGCCTATTCACTGCGGCTCTCTCGGGCTTGCACCCTACCAGAGCACCCCTTCTCCCGAAGTTACGGGGTCATTTTGCCGAGTTCCTTAACGAGAGTTCTCTCGCTCACCTTAGGATTCTCTCCTCGCCTACCTGTGTCGGTTTGCGGTACGGGCACCTTTTTCCTCGCTAGAGGCTTTTCTTGGCAGTGTGGAATCAGGAACTTCGCTACTATATTTCGCTCGCTATCACAGCTCAGCCTTCACGATGATGGGATTTGCCTCATCATCAGCCTAACTGCTTAGACGCACATATCCAGCAGTGCGCTTACCCTATCCTCCTGCGTCCCCCCATTGCTCAAACGGAAAAGAGGTGGTACAGGAATATCAACCTGTTGTCCATCGTCTACGCCTATCGGCCTCGACTTAGGTCCCGACTAACCCTGAGCGGACGAGCCTTCCTCAGGAAACCTTAGGCATTCGGTGGATGGGATTCTCACCCATCTTTCGCTACTCATACCGGCATTCTCACTTCTAAGCACTCCACCAGTCCTTACGGTCTAGCTTCGCAGTCCTTAGAACGCTCTCCTACCACTGACACC
>JBNJJV010000023.1:0-889 GCA_051750565.1 Bacillota bacterium
AAATGTTAAAAGAGTAGCTCTTAGGAGTTACTCTTTTTTTGTCGTTTGTTTTAGATGGATTCTTGGTTCGAAGAACGAACTGGTCTTAGGAGAGAGACGGCTTTTTTGAGATTTTAATTGTTGGAGAAATGTTATTGAAAGTTGATTGAACAACTAAAACCAGAAAAGAAGGACTGATTGTGATTGAAATACGGACAATGTTTTTTAGATGAAGTTGGAAAACGACGCAATTCCTATCTATTTGACGCAATAGATTTAATGAAACCTATAATGCACTGATAATAGTAGCCACAACCTAAAGTGTTGGCCAGATTATTATCGATTTCTCATTTGAATAGGGCTAAATCTTTCTATTTTAATGATAAAACCTTATGAAAACCCGCACCGATTCTACTAGTAAACGATCAATCTTTTAGAAATTTAAAATTGTATCTCCAAACCAAACTAAAATAAGCTTTTGCCTAAGAGTAACAAAATTCGCTAACAATTGATTTTGACCAACTTCAGATTTGGAACTCTCCTTAACTCTCATTTATTTAGTCTGCTGCAGAAAACTAACTCATATTTTTCATCTAAATACCTCATCTAAACCAAGAGATACTTAGATAACCGGAAATTATTAGTCAAGTAGATGATGTTTACTGTTCTCTTCTATGTGTTTGCTGTGTAATTCTAACCTGAACTCTCTGATTTCTATAAATTATAAAATAGCTGTTGCTATTAAGTAGATGTTTGTGATATTATAGTTTTTCCGCCTTATATAAGGGGGTTTAACTAACTCTATCTCTTTTAGGCTGGTTTAAGTGTTTAATAACTTAGTTGATATAAAAGTTAAAAAACGTTTAAAAAGAAGTTGACTTCTGCGAAGTTAACTGGTAAAGTATTATTT
>JBNJJV010000024.1:0-753 GCA_051750565.1 Bacillota bacterium
TTGTTCTTTGAAAACTAGATAAAGATAAATTGATAGTCAAGAAATTACCGAGTATCGCCATTTTAGGTTTTAAACCTGATGTAACAACCAATTCGGTTAAGTTATGAAGGGCGCACGGTGGATGCCTTGGCACTAGGAGCCGACGAAGGACGGGACTAACACCGATATGCTTTGGGGAGCTGTAAGTGAGCTTTGATCCAGAGATTTCCGAATGGGGGAACCCATTGTTCGTAATGGAACAATATCCTTACTTGAATACATAGAGTATGGAAGGCAGACCCAGGGAACTGAAACATCTAAGTACCTGGAGGAAGAGAAAGCAATTGCGATTCCCTGAGTAGCGGCGAGCGAAACGGGATGTAGCCCAAACCAAGAGGCTTGCCTCTTGGGGTTGTAGGACACTCTATACGGAGTTACAAAGGAATGAAGTAGACGAAGAAGTCTGGAAAGGCTCGTCAAAGAAGGTAACAACCCTGTAGTTGAAACTTCATTCTCTCTTGAGTGGATCCTGAGTACGGCGGGACACGTGAAATCCCGTCGGAAGCTGGGAGGACCATCTCCCAAGGCTAAATACTCCCTAGTGACCGATAGTGAACCAGTACCGTGAGGGAAAGGTGAAAAGCACCCCGGAAGGGGAGTGAAATAGAACCTGAAACCGTGTGCCTACAAGTAGTCAGAGCTCGTTAACGAGTGATGGCGTGCCTTTTGTAGAATGAACCGGCGAGTTACGATCCCATGCAAGGTTAAGTCGAT
>JBNJJV010000025.1:0-696 GCA_051750565.1 Bacillota bacterium
AACCATAGATAAAGCCTTTCCCCATTGCAAATAAATCTAAAAATATGTTCTTTATCCCATCAAGCATCGTCTTCATAGAACCCCCTCAAACATAACAATTATTTCTCTGGCTATCTTAATTAACTTATACGAAAACCCTCTTGGAAAGTTTCTGTTCTGGATAAGCATCTGTTTCTTGAGTAAGAAAGCTGTCCTATAAGTAACTTTCTAACAAATATTATCATTTAATCATGATATTCGTTTCAAACCATGTTCTAAGCTTTTCAGCATACACTAATCGTTCAGAGGGTTTGCTCAAACTCCCATGTGTTAGATAAAGATTATCATTACAATATCTTGGATAAACGTGTAGGTGATAATGCCATACATCCTGACAACCACCAGGTTCATTATGTTGTCTTGTTGAGATACCATCACAACCGTAACCCTCCTTGAGTGCTATGGATACTTGTTGTGACAATTTATGTATTTTAGTTGCTATCTCTATAGGTAAATCAAAAATATTTTCATAGTGTTTATTCGGTATGATAATCACATGACCTTTATTATTAGGCCACCATAATGTTGCGATTAAAGCAGTTACGTCACCGTCACTATAAATAATATCTTGCTGCTTAGTTTGAACTATTCTATTTTTTTCGTCCTCTTCACCTTTAACAACCAAACAAAAAGGACAAACATAATCTGATGGCATAT
>JBNJJV010000026.1:0-678 GCA_051750565.1 Bacillota bacterium
ATGATGAAGGACTCTCTCGTAGAGTCCTTTTTAATTTGTCAAAAAAAAGAGTTGCCTGTCGTACAAGTAGATGGCAACTCTTCACAATTACGTTAACGCATACTTGATGATTCCCTGAATGTAAACGGAGGATTCATTCTGATTACATTCCCTGATTTTGATTTTTCCTTCTTTTTCTAACTCGGTTGCCAGATTTTCGATTGTTTGTGCTTCTTCTTTTGAAGTCATAGGAATTTCAATTGAAAAGAAGTTTCCGCGACTGGCTTGATTTAAACTTTTTAATAATCCAATTTTATTCATTGGGTCAGCCCCTTTATCTTTTACTTTCGACACAAGGATGGGTTTCTCCTTTACTGATGGAGAGTTTAAAGGTAAATTTTCAAAGGTTTTTTTAGAATGAGCCGTTGAGTTAAAAGATGAAAGAAGGGGGAAGATCATTGGTTTGTGAAGAATATAGGAAAAGATTTGCTTTTTCTCAGAATATCTGTTATTCTAAGTAAGAATTATTTTTGTTCGGTCTGTAAGGAAAGAAAGTATTTAAACTTTTCGCCTTTGATATCTAATTGAGCAACGATAGTAATAAATCGTGGATTCAAGTCCACACAGGAGGAAACAATTATGCAACAAGGTACAGTAAAATGGTTTAACGCAGAAAAAGGTTTCGGTTTCATCGAAATT
>JBNJJV010000027.1:0-632 GCA_051750565.1 Bacillota bacterium
CTTTCCTTAAGCTGCTGGATGAAGTGAATTTTAATTAAGTTGGCTTCATTTAAACGCAAAGTAATGAAATGTGCCGGTGTAGCTCAACTGGTAGAGCAACTGACTTGTAATCAGTAGGTTGGGGGTTCAAGTCCTCTTGCCGGCACCATTCGGTTTCTTATTTATTTAAATGAGCCATTAGCTCAGTTGGTAGAGCATCTGACTTTTAATCAGAGGGTCGAAGGTTCGAGTCCTTCATGGCTCACCAAAGATTTTCGTGAATGCGAAATATCTAATATTCATTTCATGCGGGTGTGGCGGAATTGGCAGACGCACCAGACTTAGGATCTGGCGCCGCAAGGCGTGGGGGTTCAAGTCCCTTCACCCGCACCATTTATTTCGCGGAAGTAGTTCAGTGGTAGAACACCACCTTGCCAAGGTGGGGGTCGCGGGTTCGAATCCCGTCTTCCGCTCCAAAGATTGCCGGGGTGGCGGAACTGGCAGACGCACAGGACTTAAAATCCTGCGGTAGGTGACTACCGTACCGGTTCGATTCCGGTCCTCGGCACCAAGATTTTTTGCGGAAGCAAAATAATCTTCATTGGTTTGCGCTAGCAAAATATCTTTCCTTAATTTGCGACAGTCAGTAAGGG
>JBNJJV010000028.1:0-531 GCA_051750565.1 Bacillota bacterium
TTGTTATGGTTGCACTGCTAGTTTTAATTAGTGGGGCTTTATTATACGGTATTTTGCACCTTCGTAATCTGATATTTTAACTTTATAGGCTTATTCCATTATAGGGGGCAATAACTGAAGATCAGGGGGATTTTGAGTGGAAATATTAATGTCCATAGTAATCGGAATTATTATTATACCTATCACTATAATAAGGAGCAAACAAAAAAGGCCAAGAGCACTTAAAAAATTGCTCTTAACCTTTTCATATACTTTTTAATGAAGTCACAGGTAAGTTGGTCATACCCGATGTTGTTTGAGTCACACATAAGTTTTCTCAGAACAAATAAAAGATTAATAGTAGATTTTCAGTAGAAATTCAGGGGTTTTGGATTCGATCCACTTCCCGCATCAGATGTAATGTCGACTATCTCTTTAAGAAAGACTAAAAAATATTCTAATTATCACTGCGGAACACAGGTCCAACTCAAAGAAACCTTTCTTAAGATTACACCTTTATCATTCCAGTTACATAGGGATAGCCCTGAACCG
>JBNJJV010000030.1:0-495 GCA_051750565.1 Bacillota bacterium
CCCTTGAAGCATCTGTAGATCAACAGACAAAAGGTCGCGAATTTTTCTGGCCACACGAAGTTCTGCATACACTCCTTGCGGAATTTGTGGTTCAGCGTACCTTCCGTCTTTGACTAACTGGGCAATCACTTTGGCATCTTTGACATCATTTTTTGTTGGTGAATTGTCATCCAACTCTTTGGACTTCTTTACATGCATGGGATTCACCACCACAAACTTAATCTCTTTCTCCTTAAGGTAGTGAGCTAAGTTTAGCCAGTAATGTCCTGTTGGTTCCATGCCTATAATTAACTTGTCCATATTGTTTTGGTCCATCAGCTGCTTGATCCAGCTTAAAAACAGATCAAAATGAGCATGTGAATTCTCAAAATGACAAGGGGTACCAAACTCCAGTCCCCTGAAGTCTTGAGCACGCGCGACATGCTTGAATTTCGCAATGTCTACACCTATAATTAGTGTTTGAGAAGTGATTTGAGCAATCTTTTCATTTTGGTT
>JBNJJV010000031.1:0-494 GCA_051750565.1 Bacillota bacterium
GAAATATAATGGTGCGGGTGAAGGGACTTGAACCCCCACGCCTTGCGGCGCCAGATCCTAAGTCTGGTGCGTCTGCCAATTCCGCCACACCCGCATGATATAAATGTAAAGAAATTTTGCTGCGCAAAAATCTTTGGTGAGCCATGAAGGACTCGAACCTTCGACCCTCTGATTAAAAGTCAGATGCTCTACCAACTGAGCTAATGGCTCTCAATATAAAAAATAAGACAAAATAAAAAAAACAATGGTGCCGGCAAGAGGACTTGAACCCCCAACCTACTGATTACAAGTCAGTTGCTCTACCAGTTGAGCTACACCGGCATATTAAATTACGGAATCTTTTATAAATATAAAGCTTTTACGCTGAAGTAATTAAGGAAAGATATTTTGCTGACGCAAAAATCATTGGTGGAGGATGACGGGATCGAACCGCCGACCCTCTGCTTGTAAGGCAGATGCTCTCCCAGCTGAGCTAATCCTCCGAAATATATATT
>JBNJJV010000032.1:0-490 GCA_051750565.1 Bacillota bacterium
AGATTCACAACTGGCTGGATCGCTATTTTCCTGAATTTCTAACCGTCTTTAAGGATTGGGAAGGGAAAGCAGCACTTCAATTATTGAAGTTAAATGTATTACCACATGAGTTGGAACTTTTATCGGATCAAGACACTCTGACTCACCTTAGAAAGACTGTAAAACGTGCGGTTGGACTCCGCAAAATTCAAGAGCTGAAACGAGCTGCCAAAGACTCAATTGGCATTCGGGAAGGCTCAAAGATGGCTAAATTAGAGCTTCGCACTTTACTGGAAAAGTATGAGTTGGTAGTCGAAAGGTTCGAAGAATTAGATTCTGATATAGAGGATCTTCTTGATCAGATCCCTGGTGTTCAACAGATGTTAGCGATCACGGGAATTGGCAAGGATACAGTGGCAGGGTTCTTTGCGGAAGTAGGAGACATAAGACACTACTCCCATCCCCGCCAGATCATCAAATTGGCTGGACTTAGCCTGAAGGAGAACACCTC
>JBNJJV010000033.1:0-392 GCA_051750565.1 Bacillota bacterium
GGAAAGCATAAGGGACTAACGAAAATTACGAAACGAGGAAGGAAGGCACTCAGGGCTCTCCTCTTCCGAGTAGCTATGCCGTTGGTCGCCAAGAATGCCGCCTTTAAAGCTTTACATCAGTATTATACTACTCGACAGAGTAACCCTTTGAAGAAGATGCAGTCCATGATTGCCATATGTAACAAGCTGATTAGGATCTTATTTGCGATAAGCACGAAGCAATGTGAATTTAGTGAAAAAAGAATGTTGAAAGACATTCCCCATTTGGCTTCATTACAGGTAGCAGCTTAAGTTTCACTGTCGTTTATTTAGTTTTAGAGATTATTTTCATAGACATTTGAAGCACGGATTAGTCAGTAAAACCATTAAAGTACGGGCATAGACCCTGTAGG
>JBNJJV010000034.1:0-379 GCA_051750565.1 Bacillota bacterium
TGAGCTTTTTTGTTAAAACATTTAATAAATAAAAGAAAGAAAAGCTTATTAAAACAATAGGTATGAACAATTTATATGTTTCAATAATTACGCTGATAAAATAACTAAAAAGTAAACTAAGCAAGATTATTGTACTTATCTGATCTTTTTTCATTTTATCCTACTCCTTATATATTTTTATGCTTTTTTACAAAAACCGGAATGATTAAACCATATTTATAATCATAACATTGGGTTAAATAATATTATGGTAATAAATTGTAAATTAAGTGATTATACAAAATAATGTTAATGTACGGTAATAATTGTATTGGATTTTATTCCCTTTACATAAAATAAGGAGGAATATTATGATTAAAAGTACGATGGTTAAATTTAG
>JBNJJV010000035.1:0-371 GCA_051750565.1 Bacillota bacterium
AAAATGAATGGTGCGGGTGAAGGGACTTGAACCCCCACGCCTTGCGGCGCCAGATCCTAAGTCTGGTGCGTCTGCCAATTCCGCCACACCCGCATGTATATTTGATATTTTGCTTGCGCAAAAATCTATGGTGAGCCATGAAGGACTCGAACCTTCGACCCTCTGATTAAAAGTCAGATGCTCTACCAACTGAGCTAATGGCTCATCTGAAAAGATGATATTCAAAACCAAAGTGGTGCCGGCAAGAGGACTTGAACCCCCAACCTACTGATTACAAGTCAGTTGCTCTACCAGTTGAGCTACACCGGCATATTAAATTACGGGATCTTTTATAAATATAAAAGCTTTTACGCTGAAGTAATTAAGGAAAA
>JBNJJV010000036.1:0-322 GCA_051750565.1 Bacillota bacterium
TCTTAATCTCAAAAGAGACTATATGGATGGTTACTTTACTCCGCTAACGCTTCGTAAAAAACCTTGGTGGAGCCTAGCGGGATCGAACCGCTGACCTCCTGCGTGCAAAGCAGGCGCTCTCCCAGCTGAGCTAAGGCCCCGTAAAATGAGAATATGGTGGGCCTAAGTGGACTCGAACCACCGACCTCACGCTTATCAGGCGTGCGCTCTAACCAGCTGAGCTATAGGCCCATATTCCATAAAAATGAATGATAAGCAATGCTTACCATTGTTTGTTTGATGGATGGTTTTTTCTCCGTTACACTTCGTAAAAAACCTGATT
>JBNJJV010000037.1:0-276 GCA_051750565.1 Bacillota bacterium
GCAACAATTGGTCGATATTCGGCTTTCTTGACATCAATTCTTTATCTAGTTTTCAGGGAATGAATTTTATACGAAAATATAAAAAAAGCCTTGAAAAATTATATCTACGCGATATAATAATACTTGTCCTTTAAAAGAGACAAGCAATAGTCTGGTGACAATGGCGAAGAGGTCACACCCGTTCCCATGCCGAACACGGAAGTTAAGCTCTTCAGCGCCGATGGTAGTTGGGGGATCTCCCCCTGTGAGAGTAGGACGTCGCCAGGCTTTATATTT
>JBNJJV010000038.1:0-241 GCA_051750565.1 Bacillota bacterium
GTTTAATTATCTAAGACATTTGAAGTATGGATAGATGTTGAAAGTAAGGGGAATTTTGGGCATATAGAGAAAAAGAAAGCTAACCCACCCAACCACCTCAATCCAAAAAGTGGTTAACTAGTAAAAGTATGGTCGCACTGGTGGATCTCCACATTTCCCATGGAGGTCAACCCTCCCATTTCTCACAGAGTCTATGCTCTAAAATTCCTTCGTCCAACCTTTCCATGAGGTGGATGTCAGT
>JBNJJV010000039.1:0-215 GCA_051750565.1 Bacillota bacterium
ACGTTCCCCAGGTAACCAAAATGTATATAATCAATTCTTTATTAGTAGTAACAACGTTAATATGTATCATATTTTTTGATGATATCTACATGAAAGTTGGAATAACCCTTGGCACTATTGCAATACTAGTTATTAGTATCATAAATTATTTGCAACACAGGAAAACAGTCGATGATATTTAATGGCTCTGACTGAAACCAGTAGTAGAAGACCTT
>JBNJJV010000040.1:0-215 GCA_051750565.1 Bacillota bacterium
GAGGTCTTCTACTACTGGTTTCAGTCAGAGCCATTAAATATCATCGACTGTTTTCCTGTGTTGCAAATAATTTATGATACTAATAACTAGTATTGCAATAGTGCCCAGGGTTATTCCAACTTTCATGTAGAAATTATCAAAAAATATGATACATATTAACGTTGTTACTACTAATAAAGAATTGATTATATACATTTTGGTTACCTGGGGAACGG
>JBNJJV010000041.1:0-204 GCA_051750565.1 Bacillota bacterium
TGATGAAGGGACTCTCTCGGAGGGTCCTTTTTTTATTGTGGGGAATAGATGAAAGTGTGAATTATTTAGGATGGTGCTGAGAAGCCGCCTCCGCTTTTGGTGTCGTCCAGCTCCGGCGGCTAGAGGCTCGAGGTCATAAGTCAAACAGGCCAAAAAGGCAAAGAGCGCCTTTCCGGCCTGTTCGCCTTATGCTTGTCTCCTCTG